>JAJRPJ010000018.1 GCA_024280835.1 Candidatus Zixiibacteriota bacterium
CTCAAAACCCGCCGTGGGTATTGATGTCGAATGTCACTTACGGCGAGTGAAAAGTCAAATATTAACCTGTAAGACCTCCGTCCTTGCTATATACAAGCAAGATTCATGGAAGTTGAAATTTGTACTTGAATCGGCCAACTCGGGCCGAAAAATAGAAAGGTAGCGCTATGCTTCTCTGGGTATTTGTCTTATTTGGACTGGGATTGTTCGCATTTATCGACTCAATCTTCAATTTTGGCGAGATTTTTCGTCAGGTGAATTCTGTGATGTTTTTGCTGGTTTCGGTTGGCTTACTAGTACGTACGACAACTTTGAAGAAACGTGGACGACTCGAAAACTCGCAAAATCGAATTGAGAAACTCGAACGAGATATCAAGAATCTGACTAATCAGCGTCAGCCACTCGATTTTTAGCGGAGTCCGCAGATTCTTGAGAATCTGACCAAAGCGGTTCTTAGGCCTCGGAGACTGCTTTCCTCTGTTTGTTCTTGTCATTGGGTTGGGTCGACTCGCCAATATCCCTGAGATTTTGCCGAAGCTCTGCGGCGAAGGGGTAGGTTCGATATTCTTTCAGGAGCGAGCGATAAATAGCCACGCCCTGATTTCTGCGTGATTCATCCTGAAAGTATATATCTGCTTTGTATTTACTAGCATAGGGCGCAAAATAGCTCCCAGGGTATTGCTCGCTAACCATGTTGAAATATTCCAGAGCGCGAGCTGTATCGCTTTGCTGCAAATAAATCTTCCCTAATTCGAGTATGGCTATATCAGCTAAAGTTGTGTCCTCGTGATGAGCCAATTTTTCTAGGACAGACGCGAGTGAGTCCTGCATCCTTCTTTCCCGATATAATTCTGACTTGCTGTAGAGTTTCATCAACTCTGGGTCCGCCTCACCTCCCTGCTGGAAAATCATCAGAGTTCGCAAGGCGTTATTGACATAGTATCCCTTAGGGTAGCGCTCGATAATCCTCTTGTATTCAACATCGGCTGAATCGATTTTCCCTTCGATAAGATTCATGCGCGCCTGATAGTAGAGAACTTTTTCACCTTGATCTTCTGTTTGGCGCATTTGGGCAAGCTGATGGATGGCCCGCCGCGCTTTCTGCATTTTGCCGTCGATGATATCAATTTGGAAGAGCGCAAACTTCGCTTTCCAGAAAGCTACTCCAGATGGATATTTTGTAGTGACCAACTCGAACATGGCTTTGGCGGAATCGGGGAGTTGCAGTTTGTCACTATATATTTCTCCAATAGCAAAAGCCGCTTCGGCTTTGTCACCACGCGAGGGGTCTTTATCAAGGATCAATCGGTAAGCGCTGATCGCTTCACGTAGAGCGCCAGATCGCAACAGAGCTTGTGCTCGATAGAAACGCACTGTAGTTACAAGAGGGCTTTTGCTATGTTCCTTCAGAATATAGTCACTCATCGACAGGGCGCGGTCATAGAGTTTGCGGTCATAGCATTCACGCAAGTAGTGAAACAACTGACGACCATCACTAGAAGTCAGGGAATCGTAGCCGACATACATATCAAATGCTGGCGCAAATTGAGCGGTTTTCATATAGAGTTCACCGAGATATTTTAGCGCCAAAGTATCGGTCGGCGTAGCCCTCATCATTTGCTCCATCGTTAACTGGACTTCATTCTGAGCTTCCTCAAATTCGATTAACTGTGCGAGTTTTTGATCACCAGCGCGGCGCATTCTTCCTGCGCGACTTGAATCTGCGCGAATAATTTTGAAACATTCGAGTGTTGCTCCAGCGTAATCCTGACGGCGCTCCAAGGCGCTGGCAACGATGTCACCATAGAGTGAGCTGTCGGAGGTAATCGTTCTCATTTGCTGTGCGTAGGCTAAAATCAATGAATCATGCTGATTTTCCAGCAAAGTATTTAGGGCGCGACGTATCCCGAATCCATAGCGAGAAATATCAATAGGGTTGACGACAAAACCCATTGCTCGGTCTATTTTCATCAATGCGCTATCAGGTTTTTCAGCCTTGAAATAGACATCCGCCAAATCAAGCAGCGGCGTGATGTTTAGTGGATCTGTTGCTGATTGGGCGCTGAGAATCTCTATGGAGCTATAGTAGCGTTTGAGTTGGACATAGCAGTCATTTAGCAAGCGAATCACACGTGGGTCTTGTGGATAGTCTCGATAAATCAATTCCAACAGCGCCGCTGCGCCATCAAAGTCTCTCTGCTTTATTTGTTTACGAGCGACACTCAGACGCTTCATCTGGTCGGCCGGTAACGCTGCTTTGCGTTGAGCGACTGACAACCTAGACCTATCGAGGAGATTGTCATCTGGATCCTCTTGGCGGATGTCTATCAATTTTTGAGCGCCTACAGGAGCGTTCATCACTCCGGCAAATGTCAATGCCAAAGCAAGTGTCAACCCGATTGGAAAACGATTGAGTGACTTTTTGTTCTTCGTGAGAGTCATAATTTATCTAATTCTAGAATTCATATACTTCAAGCTTGAGCCAAGTGGTATTACGTATCTTATGCGGCCAGCCTGATCTTCTTATACTCGAGTAATAATTAGCTATTACTTACTAGCGCCGTCATTGAGATTGTTTAGCGCTTTGAAATAATTGCGAATTTGGGTTTCGTATTCTGGTGGATAGCCCTCTTTAAGAAACTCTTGCAAACGATCTTCGAACGGACGAGAATTAGCGCCATTGTCCAACAGAGCAGGTGATGGGCGGAAGAAATCTTGTCCGATTTGCGCGCGACGTTCTGGTGTGAAGTCACGTTGATTTAACGCTTTGATAGATTCGAGCATACGAGAATGAATTCGTAATTGACGTTCGGCAGTCGCTGGGCCAGCCGACCCACTGGCTAGTTCTTCAATGACTTTTTCCATTTCTTTACTGATGCCATCGAGATCGCCGAGTAATTCTTGGCGATTGCCAAATTCGTTTTCTAGCTCTTTGAGTGATTTGCGAATAGCTTCTTGTTCACCGGCAAGTTCACGTAGTCTGGCGCCATCCGGACCATTCTTGGGATTAGGACCCATGTTTTTTTGCGTATCACGATTTAATTTACTTTGCCGCTCACCTAGTGATTGCATTTTTTGGCCGGCTTTGTCACAACTGCCGCCTTTGTTGCATTGGCTTTGCTCATCTAGGCTTTGCAATAACTTGAGCGCTACATCATTGAGATTGGACATAGCATTTCGCTGGGATGAAGAAGCCGCTGGGCCCTTGGTTTGACCGAGATTTGTCACTGACTCATCTATATTGTAGAGCGCGTCATTGACCAGTGTGCGTATCTCCGAAGAAAGGAATGGATTCTTGGAGCTGAGTTTCACCAAGCGATCCCCAAAGCCAACTACCGCTTCTTGAAGTGTTATTTGTCCTGTTGCTAAACCGCGCAATGCGGTTGAGGTAGGATTTAATTCTGATGTTTCGTCGAGAATATCCTCCTGCTCTGTCGAGAGATATGTTGCGTCCTCAATTGCACGTCGAATTGCGGCGTTCATCTCTTGTGATCCTGCGCCACTCATGGCCTGTTGCTGTTCGCGCATTTCGTCCAGCATCTTTTTGAGCTTCTTTTCGGCTTTGTCACCACTTTTACTGGATGGTTCTCTTTCTTTGTCGCTCAATGATTTTGACATGTCGGCCATGTCCTGATCGGCGTCACTTTTTTTGACAGACTCGCTGAACTTCTTGGCCTCTGGTGTTTCGCTCAACTCTGGATCTTTGAGCATTTCATCTAGCTCTTCGGCTTGTTTTTTTAGCTCTTCGAGTCCCTTTTTGATTTTGTCTTCTTCGGGAACTAGGCCTGCGAGCTTATCTGTCTCGGTTTTTTCGGTCTTCTCGTTATTCTGAGCTTGCCTATCGAGAAGTTGCTTGGCCGCTTCGGTCATGGCATTGATTTTCTGTTCAACGCGGAGTTTTTTGAGAAGGGCGAGAGTGCGCTCAAGGCGATTCATCATTTCCTCTTGCGAAAGCTCATAGTCTTTCATCGCATCTTCGATTTCTTCTTTGTCCATTTTTTCAAGAGCTTCTTGCAAACGCTTTTGCGATTCTTTCATATCGTCAGTCGCGACTTCATTGTAGAGCTCTTGGATGCGTTTGAGTTTTTCTAGTATTTCTTGGTTGTACAGCGAGGAGTTTTCTTTCTCTTGCAACTGACTCTTCATTTGGTCAGCGAGCTTCTCCATTTGATTCATCAACTCTTCATTCTTGTCAACCATGTCTTCAAGCGCTTTTTGCTTTTGCCAATCCAGTTTTTTATTTTCATCGGACTGTTGAAGCTTGCGTTGAGCTTCCTGCATTTGTTCACGCAACTGACGCTCTTGTTTGATAACCTCTTCAGTGGCTGAAATCCTATCCTCGGACTCTTGTTCCATTTCTGTAATGAGCTCTTCGATTGACGGTAGACGCACACGGTAGACTTTTGAGAGGCCTTGTTTAGGTCCGTTGATAGCATCATTATCGAAAACTTCAAAATAATAAGAGAGATAGTCACCTGGCTCAATAGCCACATCTTCCAAATCCCAAGTAAACTCGATTTCACCATCGGTTTTGATATTGTCGGAGAAGTGAAGAATGATAACGTTCTCTTCACCTTGTTGACCGCTTGAAACCACTGTATTTGAAACCACAGTGTACTTTAGGGCCAATGAACTAAAGCCAAAATCATCGGAAAGACGGGCTTTGAGTGGTAGGAGCATTGATTCATCTAGGTCAATATCAGCGCCTGGCTTTATGACTACTACTTCAGGGTTCCTGTCTTCAATAGCAGTGATGTAATACTCGATTGGATCTGGATTTTTCTCTCCTAGTGAGTCTGTTAGTATGAGAGTATAGCTTCGATTTTCTTTGACTGTCAAGTCTGCGCTAAGTGAAGTTCCAATTGGTGATAGCGCCAGCGCTTGATTACCAGATTCTGCATCATCAAAGGTTATTTGCGCCTCTGAGAGGGGCACATTGGTTTTGATTTGTAATTTGGCGTCACTGCCAACGATTGCGGCAAAAGAGCCCGTGTTCTCATTTAGCAGGACTGGTTCCAGTCCTGTGTAAGCTGGAGCGACAATCGAGATAGCTATGTTTTCGATACGTGGTAAGTCTACTACATCAATTTGAATTGGCTCCGTTTGACGGCCTCCTGCGCTGACATAGAACTCCAGCGAGCGACGCACTTCACGCAGTCGGGCGCTAAAGGCAAGACTGTCTCCACGGTCTGTTGGTTTTTGGGGAGTTTCCTGAGATCAAACTCTTCTTCTTGCCAAGTCCCGCCTTCGTAGCGGAAATGCACAGCGCCCTGCTTGGGGAAATCTGCGCCGAGCACATGGCCAGTCAAAGTTAAATCGCGGAAACGAATCGCATCACTGGCCAGTGGGCTGGCGCTTAGTGTATATCCCAAAGGTGGAGTGACCTCGACCAGCGGTTGGGTATAGACTGAAAGAGCATGCGAATAGTATTCTGGCGCAAAGACTGTGATAAGTGTCACTAGCGCAGCTAGAGCCAGCGATGGTTTCCAAAAACGACTGACAGAATTGTAGTCTAGCGATTTGTTTAGCTCGATGGTTTCTGTGATTTCGAGTGTTTGGCGGGCTGTGAGGTCAACCAATTCAGGACTGGTTCCCGCTGGTAAGGCTGATGGGTCACGTTGAAATTGCACAGCGGCTATCAAGCGACCTTTGAGCTGTGAGAAACGTTTCTCTAAACGTGTGGCTACGGCATCGACATCACCACGACTTAGAGGAGCCAAAGAATATCGCCAAGTGACAATTGCCAAAACTGAGATAGACAGAATCAAAAGCGAAACTTTGAACCAAACAGGCAATGTTGTTAGCGCTGCAACTAGCGCTAGGACTGTCCAAATTCCTCCGAGAATAGCCACAGCCAAGACGGCGCCAGCGACCGCGCCAATTAGTCTTTGAGTCCAAAGCAACGAACGCAATCGTTTGACTAGTTGCTCAATATTATTCCACTGACGTTTTTTATTTGCGTTTTCCATTGGGGGCGACCTCTTTATTATTCCTTAAGACGAAAACAAACTCGAATCAACAGTCTTTTTGAATCAATAATCTTTGTTAGTAACTCGGGCAAACATGTCGTAAGCCGGCTCTAGTCCTATAACCTATATCGACAGCTAGAGGTTCACGACTTTATGCTTTTGAACATTATTCTGTTAGGGCGTAGGCCAGTAAATTGACGCCCATTTTTAGCGCCGCAAGACGTTTTTCCTGCGGATCATGATGCACTTGTGGATCTTCCCAGCCATCGCCAATATCTGATTCGATGAGAAAATAGACCGCTACTCGTCCGTCGAGCAAAATCGCAAATCCCTGTGCTGGGCGATTGTCGTGCTCATGGATTTTCGGTGGACCATCTGAGAATTCATAATATGAATGATAGATCGGATGTGAAAACGGTAATTCTACTAATTCTCTATCTGGGTATAGATGCTGTAGTTCGTCTTTGACACCAGCGGCCATGCCGTAGGAGTCATTGATAAACAGGGTCCCTCCCGCGGCAAGATAGGAGCGTAGGCGCTCTCGGTCGGTTTCACTGAATCGCATTTTGCCGTGACCTGTAGCAAACAAAAACGGATAGTCAAACAATTCTGCATCAGAGATCGCCACACGGCCCTCGATCGTATCTACTGGCCAATTGGTATTGTCACGAACAAAACGTAGGAAATTAGGCAGGGCCGAAGAACCCCAATACCAATCACCACCGCCCGTATAATGTAACCTCGCCACCGAAACCGCTGCTGGAGCTGAATCAGTCCCATTTTTCCCCTGAGCAACAGTCTGAATCGGGCTGGCCAGAGACAATGCCAAGGACAATGCCAGAGAGAAGTAGAGCGTGCTTGAAAGAATGGCAAAACGAGTTTTCATACTATTTTCCAAAAGTTGATATTCCAAATGCTGGTTCTGTAACTGGTTTCGTATCAGAGACAAACATACACTATAATATACTATCAAAATCGGAAAATGGACTGGATTTTTTGCAGGTTCACCTAAGATTCTCGATAAAACTTGAAAAGGTCTTTAGATAGAGTTTAGTAGCGCAACTCTGACCATTTCAGCCCCCATGACATTACGAGCGCCCAGAAACGCGAAAACACTGTTTCAATTTGGAATCACCCATACCTATGGGGCGTTCCCTGTACTTTTTTCGCACATCGCCAGATAATCATTGCCAGTGGTCCAGGGATCAACCGCATATCCGCGCCACAAATCAATTGGCGGCTCAGCAGTAAGCGCTTGTCGAACAACGCATTAACAGAGCTTGCAGCTTTGCTATGTGTTTTTGTTAGTAACTTTTGGCTTATTCTGTGATTTGGGCAGTCGAATTGACACGTTGTAAAGCAGGTAATGATGAGAACTGGGCTATTTGCTCTTTCACAGAATAATTCTTTCAGAATATAATTCGTTTAGAAGATGAGGTCAGCCGCATGAAACGAACAGAGACGCTTCCCGAGAGCGAATCACCACTCAGCGCCATGCATCAAAAAGCCCATTGCCAAAAGGGTGTCACGATGCTGGAGGTAATGATCAGCATTTTGATTCTGACCATTGGTATTCTTGGCTTGGCTCCACTGATTGGAATCGCTGTACACAATAATTCATATGCAAATGAATTGACTGTCGCTAATGCCTTGGCCCAAAAAGAAATTGAATCTTTAGTGGCTCAACCAAACTATGGCTCGTTACCAATGACCGATACTCGCGATTCAGTTTCGGGTGTCTTTCGTGTGAGTCGTCGAGTTGATGACAATAGTGTACTTGGATCTATTCCATCTGGCATATACAAACTCAGCGTGAAGATTGAATGGGTCGACGCAAAACAAAAGAGTCGTTCACTAGACTATTCAATTTTCAAACCTAAGTCATAGGGGAAAATATGATGATGAATATGCAAACGAGAAAAAAGATAGTTGGAAATAGTGAGGGTGGCTTCACTATTGTCGAAGTTCTATTAGCGACGTTCCTAACCAGCATAATTGGAATCGCTGCGCTCAATTTTTATGCTGCCGAGCATAACTCCCTGATAACGCAACAGAATGTTTCGGATATGCAGCAGAATCTTCGCGCTAGTATCGACGAAGTAACTCGTCACTTACGCAACGCTGGCGCTAATCTGCCAGATGGCATTCAGGCGTTGGAAATGAGTGACACTAATCCAGACACTTTGACAGTACGATATGCGCCATTTGGAGGCGCTCTGAGTGTCGGCGACCACACTCAGAAGAAGCAAGCGGCTCCTATTCATGTAGCCAAGGGCTCAGACCTGAGCATGTTTGAAGTAGGTATGAAAGTACAATTGTGGCATGTCGGCAGTAGTACGCCAGAGTGGTTCACAATCACAAAAATTTCTACCAATAACGGTGTTGGTTGGGAAGAGATTCATCACCAAGGACAAGCGTTTCTGGAAGATCCACAAGTCGGCGACAAAATACTTATACTCAACGAATTGAAGTACTTTATCAATAATGCGGATACAGCCAATCCGCTCTTTATGCAGCAGCGCAATGGGGCAACACCAGAAGTTTATGCGGACAACATTAGCGACTTCCAGATGAGTTTCTTGCGTACCCTCTTAGACACAGTGACAACTTTGACTCCAGCGGATACTGCCATCATTGGATTTGTCTCGATGTCCGCACATACGGCGCAAATCGACCACGATATGAAAGATCTGGGCAATGACGGACGCCGTCATCGTTCGCTCAATTCAGAAGTTACAATTAGGAATCACATTCAATAGGTATAGCATTTAAGACATTCGGAAGTATAACGGTATTAGGAGGCGATAACTATGTTACATGAACGAATACACAGTAGGATTCGCAAGCTATTGCAGAATGAGAACGGAAGCGCACTGATTGTTTCAATCTCTGTGTTACTTATGGCTTCAATTGTCGCCATGCAGATGTTCGCTGTCTCTAGTGATGATATGAACATTTCATTTAATAATCAGGATGCCACACGCGCATTGTACTCCGCCGAGTCTGGAGTGGCTTTGGCTCATTCGCAATTGTGGAATGACTATTTGAACTGGACATCGACGAGTCCACCAAAAACCGCTGGACAAGCAGGTAATAAGTCCACCTATGAAAAGTTTTTGACTACACTAAATCTTCCAGATAGTGGTAAAATCTTGTTGGCCTCGGCTATGGATCTTAGCGCACATGACAGAATTGACTCGGTCTATGTTGAGCGCCGTGATGAAAACGGTGGTATCAACTTGTTGGTCACTTCTGTCGGCGGTTCAAACGAACATGGACAACAGGTGATTAAATCTATGTTGCGTGTTCAGGGTGGCGCTTTTAAGGGCTTTGAGTTTGCAGTTTTAGCAAACAATATCAATTGCATCATGTGTCACGCAACATTTGACAATGTTGACCGTGTCTACAACACAGATGTTGGACAGCAGGGAACTTATGATAGGGTTAAAATCGCTTCTCTTGAGTCCATGCTCTTGCGCGCCGGCAAGGCAGATTCCAAAATTGCTGGAACGCTATACACTCGTGGAATAGTGACTGACAAGGCGGGTAATCCGATAACTGATCTCTCCCCCACTGGCATGGGTTTAGATGGGTTTGACTTCAACAGCACTGATGGAAAAATTGTTGAGCCAATGACCGCAGTGAAACTGAGCGATGCAACAGGATCACCACTGCCAACATTCGGAAACCTCTACATGAACTACCCGACTGATGCGGCAGATATGACCGATGGAAACTTGCCAGACAAGTTCCCACCGCCTTTCCCAGATATCAACGGTAACAAATATGTTGATGACGCCGAGTATGACGATGTAGCCGCTGCGTCCACTGGTATGATAACTGGAGGTGTCATTTATGGTGTCTCAGGTGGCTCTACATATTCTGGAAGTGGTCTGCCAGGAGCTGGAAACATAGCCAGTGTTAGTGGAAGCTACAACGGCAATCTAATTCTGGTCGGTACTGACGCAAACCCGATCAATCTCAACAGTGTAATCGCGGTCGATGGAGATGTTATTATCCAAGGCAAAGTCGAAGGAACTGGTCAAATCATCGCTCGAGGAAATGTCTATATCACTGGGGATCTGACATACAATGACGGCAACATTGCAGGCGCTCGTACATTTGGAAAACAGCAAAGCGGCGCTACCAATACTATCTCCATAGCCGCTGGAAATAACATTCTCGTTGGAGATTATCTAACACCCAAGAAGGGTGACATTCTGGATAACAGTGTAATCGATCCAGGAAACCTCTCTGGCGGCGAACAGTTTTCATTTGCCATGTCTGAGGTCACGCTCTTCAACAGAGGTGAATGGGCCAAGACACAAGCAACGCTACCAGATGTCAATGGCTCGATGCAATCAAACCCAACATTCGAGCCATCATATCAACCACGTTATTATGTCATGAATCCTGGTGACCCTGTCTATATGTTTAACAAGAGCTACCAGGATTCTAAGGGTAAAGAAAAGGGAACATATTTTGATCCAGTAACAATGAGCTGGAAGGGTAAAGAGCACACAAGTAGTTACGATCTTAATACACTAACTATGCTCAACCCTGGAGATCCACAATTGACTGGCGCAACTATTAACGCTCTCAGTTCATCGAACAATTGGATATCACCAACTCAACTTAAGGATATGTGGATTGCCGATGAAGCCACACGGCCTTCAGGGACACCATTCCAAATCGATGGCCTAATGTATACGAACAATTCCATCTTTGCGTTGTCACGCAAAGCGTCGAATACTACAGGCAAGATGATAGTCAATGGCTCAATCGTCGCGGCGGACATTGGTATGCTGGTGGGTAACGGATTGAACCTGAATTATGACCAACGTTTGAAGAATTTCATGAAATTGCAGGATGATAGCGAAATCGGAATCGCTCAAGTGAGCTGGTACGCTCAATAATTCTCGAAACACTACATATTTTTTGACACAGAGAGAGTCACTGAATCCCTCCAAAAGCAATTTTGGAGGGATTTTTGTTTGTAGTTTGTTACGACTCAGCTTGACAAGGACTCTGATGTGTCTAATCATATTCGTTGAAGATGGCGCTGAAAGAATCTCTGTAAGAAAATGAAACCCTGCCTTGAGACAAAGACATCAAGAGTATCCAAGCGACGGTCAATAGAAACTGTTCGTAAGGCTATGCGCGCAGTGCGCAGCAAAAACACAGCCCCAGAGCTGGCGCTTCGCAAAGCTCTCTGGAGCCGAGGGTTTCGATATCGCCTACACAAGAAAACTCTTCCAGGGAAACCTGATTTAGTGTTTCCCTCAAAGCGGATTGCATTGTTTATTGATGGAGACTATTGGCATGGGCGCCAATGGGAAAAGCGTGGCTTTGTTTCTTTGGAAGCGCAAATGAGTCGGGTCAATAATTCCGCTTACTGGATTAAGAAAATCAGCGGTAATATCATTCGCGACAAGAGAAACAATTGTGAACTACGCTTGTTAGGTTGGACAGTTATTCGGATTTGGGAAAGTGATCTCAAAACAAATCACGAGAAAGTTGTTGAAAAAGTAATCACCAAACTGGAATCTTCATGAACATGTTACAAGACGCCTCCACAATTGCTTGTAGCACGAACATAGCGCCAAGCGATCAAGCAAAAGATACAATTCGCATTATTGATCTTTTTTGTGGTATCGGTGGTTTTCATTTGGGCGTCACTAACGCCGCCTCAGAGTTTGACAAAAATGTCGAGTGCGTCTGGGCTTGTGATATTGACCGCTGGGCTCGTGAGACATATCAAGCTAATTTTGGCGTTGAACCTCATGGTGATATTACTCAAGTCACAGCAGAGGATATTCCTGACCACGACTTGCTTTGCGCTGGATTTCCTTGTCAGTCGTTTAGTGTCTTCGGTAAGATGCGCGGCTTTGACGATACGCGCGGTACTTTGTTCTTTGACATTGCTCGCATTCTTGAAGCTAAACGCCCCGCTTTGTTTATTTTGGAAAACGTCAAACAATTAGTGACGCATCATGGTGGCAAAACTATCTCTGTGATCTTGGACACCCTGCGTTCTTTGGATTATTCTGTGGAGTTTCGTGCACTCGATGCACGTGATTTTGGATTACCACAAAAGCGTGAGCGGGTAATTTTTGTTGGCAGGCGTAATGACTTATTTTCTGACAACGCCACTGCGTTTCAGTGGCCTGAAAAGAAAATTCCAATGCAACCATTGGCTACTATCTTGGAAGAGGGTGTCGCCGAGAAATATTATACTAGTGAACGAATCCGCGCTTCTCGCAAAGCTAGCGTCAATAGCGCTTCAGTAGCAGATAGCTCACCCAAAATTTACCATGAAAACAAATCAGGGCATGTTTCGGCCTATCCTTTTGCCTGTGCGCTACGTTCAGGCTCCAGCCATAATTATTTATTGGTTAATGGCGAGCGACGTTTGACAGAGCGTGAGTTGTTGCGTTTGCAGGGCTTTCCTGATTCATTCCAAGTTACAGCCAGTTATACACAAACTCGCCGTCAAACTGGGAATGCAGTCCCAGCTCCGATGATTGAAGCTGTCGCCAGAGAATTGTTGCGCAGTTTTCCTCCATCCACTTAGTGCGTCAAAGAAACCCACAAGCAAAAATGACTGAGGCGCAATGCAATGATTGCATTACGCCTCAGATTTATTCACAACGAATTAGGTTCTCACCTTGAATATTTATTGACTCAAGGCTAGCCGTCGTTTGAGTTTGCGCTCTTCGATTATTGAATACAAAACTGGAACGGTGAAAATTGTTAGTAGCGCCACTGTCATGCCACCGAATGACGGGATGGCCATCGGAATCATAATATCTGACCCACGTCCAGTTGAGGTTAGGATTGGCAGAAGCGCCAACAAGGTTGTGGCGGTGGTCATCAACGCCGGTCTTATTCTGCGCTGCGACCCTTCGACAACGCTGTGGCGAACTTCTTTGATTGTCTTCGGTTTGTTGCGTGCGAAACTTTGATCTAGGAAAGCTGAAATGACAACTCCATTGTCTGTGGCGATTCCAAAAAGCGCCAAGAAACCCACCCAAACAGCAACAGACAGATTAATCTGATGCATGTTGAACAGTTCTCGCATGTTTTCGCCAAAAAAACTGAAATTCATAAACCAGCCCTGACCATAGAGCCAGATCATGATGAAACCACCCGACCAAGCAACAAAGACGCCAGCAAAAACAAGTAGTGTCGTCAAAATTGATTTGAATTGTAGATACAGAATGAACATGATTACCAAGAGCGCAATCGGAACCACAAGAGATAGGGTTTTCATTGCGCGGATTTGATTTTCATAGGAACCAGCGAATTTATAGTTTACTCCATTGGGAATTATCAATTCCCCGTCGTCTATTTTCAATTGCAAGTATGCCTGTGCCTCTTCAACAACATCCACCTCGGCATGGCCAGGTTTCTTGTCAAAAAGCACATAGCCAGTTAGGAATGTGTCCTCGCTCTTGATGTTTTGTGGACCACTAACATAATTGATGGTCGCAAGTTGTTCAAGTGGTATTTGAGCGCCATCTTTGGTCGGAACCAGAATGCGTCCCAAGCTCTCTAAGTCATCACGCAACTCACGCAAGTATCGCACACGAACAGGATAACGTTCACGACCTTCGACCGTCATCGTGATGGGCTTGCCGCCCACAGCCACTTCAATGACCGACAGAGCATCATCGAGTTTGATACCATAACGGGCAATGGCCTCACGGTCAATTTCGATTTCTAGATACGGCTTGCCAATTATTCTATCTGCGAAGACAGAGGGTGGATTGACTGATGGAACTTCTTTGAGAAAGCGCTCCATTTGGACACCGACATCTTCAATGACCTTCAAATTGGGACCTTTGACCTTAATCCCCATCGGGGCGCGCATTCCACTTTGGAGCATCACCAAACGCGCGGCTATCGGCTCCAAAAATGGCGCTGATGTCACACCCGGAAGTTCTGTGACTCCTATCAAAGCATCCCAAATGTCACGGCTACTCGTGATACCCGCCCATGCCTCTCGGTCATCATTGAGCGTTGGGTCGAGAGCTTTGCGCCAGAGGCGGAATGGGAATCCGTCTTCATCTGGGATTAGCCTACCCGATGCATCACGCAAGAACTTTCCACGCACTAAGTACGGCTCCCCATCTGGGGCGGAAACAGGTTCGCCTTTGAGGTTTCGAAAGAGATCCTTGTCGTCTTCATCGTATTTGAAAAGCGCATTACCCGCAGAATCCGTGTAATACTCCTTATGATAGTTCACAACTGTTTCAAACATAGAAACTGGCGCAGGGTCTAATGGACTTTCTGTTCGTCCAAGTTTTCCGACGACCGTAGTAACTTCTGGGATTGAAGCAATCATGGCATCTTGTATTGAGAGCATGTCCTTGGCCTCACCTATTCCAGCGTGTGGCATTGTCGTCGGCATGAAAAGGAACGATCCTTCTTCAAGCGGCGGCATGAACTCTTTGCCAAGACCTGGGAAGGCATGCGCGATTGAACTTATGCCTGGCGCGGTCTTCACTGCGCGCGGCATCCAGCCGAAGACTCCATCAAATCCAATCCAAACCATAACTCCCATTAACACCAAGGCGCTTGTTGCGCTAAGGAACAATGGTCTGTGGTTGAGTACCCAGTTTAGCATCGCAACATAGTAACGCTTTAACAAATCGAACGCATAGAGCAATGTACCCATTAGGAAAAGAACAAAAGCAAAATTGATAATCTGTCCGCCTTCAATACCCAGAGGAGACCACTCTTTCGCTAACAAGCCCATGGCAATCGCAGCTGCCACTCCATTGGCGAACCAAGGCGTGTATTTCACCACTTTCGCTGGGAGACGATGAGATACTATTCTCCAGACGCCGACGACTACTAAGATTAACGCTGCCCACAACATGCCGTAAATGGCAAGCCCTATACCAACAATGACAAACAAAGCTGGCATTGTGAATCTGACTCGCGATGAGACTTGCTTTCCTTGTGCTTTCTTGCGTATAACCAGCAGCGCTTGGGCAAATGCAGGAATGACAGTCAAAGCCACTACTACAGACGCGATGAGCGCGAATGTTTTTGTGTAAGCCAAAGGTTTGAAGAGCTTGCCTTCAGATGCAACCATTGTAAAGACAGGCAAGAAACTCACAACCGTTGTTGCGACTGCTGTTAGAACCGCGCTGCCCACTTCGTTGGCTGCTTCATAAATAACTTTGCGCATATCGGCGCCAGCTGGAGCGCGCGAGATGCCACTAATTATGTTTTCGGACATGACAATCCCCATGTCCACCATCGTTCCTATAGCAATCGCGATTCCTGATAGAGCGACAATGTTAGCGTCAATGGCAAAGACTTTCATTGCTGCAAATGACATCAAGACGGCAATCGGCAAGAGTCCTGAAACAAGCAACGAGCTGCGCAAACTCATCAATGAAATAATGACCACTATTATGGTCACCAAAATCTCTAGTGTCAGCGCTTCATCCAGAGTCTCCAGTGTCTCGTGAATCAATTCTGAACGATCATAGAATGGCACGATTTTTAATTGACTGACTCTTCCATCGGACAATGTTTTCGTCGGCAAACCTGGCGATATTTCGGCTATCTTTTGTTTTAGATTTTTGATAGCCGCCAACGGATTTGCTCCATAGCGCACAACGGCGACACCGCCGACTGCCTCGGCTCCACCTTTATCAAGAGCGCCACGTCTTGGCTGAGGCCCAAAGACAACTTGAGCTACATTTTTGACATAGATTGGCGTTGTGCCTTCGACTCGAATCACAGCGTTTTCTATATCCGAGAGGTTCTTGATAAATCCTAAACCCCGAATGATATATTCAACGCCATTGACTTCGATTGTCCGTGCACCGACGTCATTGTTGGCCATTTTGACGGCATGGAAGACATCACTGAGTTTCACACCATAGGCGCGCATGGCATCCGGGTCGACGTCAATTTGATATTCGCGCACATAGCCACCAACTGAGGCCACTTCACTGATACCATCGACTGCTTGTAGCCCATAGCGGACATAGAAATCCTGTGTTGAACGAAGTTCATCAAGATTCCAGCCACCAGTTTGCTCGCCAGTTTCGACATCAAACCCTTCCAGTGTATACCAATATACTTGTCCAAGACCTGTGGCATCAGGGCCTAGAGCTGGTGACACGCCAGGCGGTAGTGTATTCGACGGAAGACTGTTAAGTTTTTCAAGTATCCTCGAACGTGACCAATAGAAATCTACATTTTCTTTGAAAATAACATAGATCGATGAAAATCCGAACATTGAAAAACTACGGACAGTTTTTACATCCGGCAGACCTAGCAATGAAACCGTCAGCGGATACGAAACTTGATCTTCAATATCCTGCGGCGAATGACCTGGCCAATTAGTGAAAACAATTTGCTGGTTTTCGCCAATATCCGGAATTGCATCCACAGGGACAGGATCACGAGGCAAGCCACCGACATCCCAATCGAATGGCGCTACCATCACTCCCCAAAGCATCAACGCAGCTGTCAAAGCGCCAACAATGAACTTATTGTCAATGCAAAACAGGATGAGTTTGCCGATCAAACCCTTGGGAACAATCTCCTCAACAGGGTTTGCGTTATTGTTTGGTTCAGCCATACTAGTGATCCTTGTGCTCTTGACCAGTTACTTTGTTGTCTGTTGCTTTGGTGTTTGATTCTTTTGTGCCTTTGAAGACTCTCTTGGAAATACCGCACTTCAACATTTTGGTCCCATAGTATGGGTTCTGCGAATTACTGTCTCTCTGGAGCCATAGAGCGCCTTCGCCATCAAACGCCATTGGGCAGAAGAATTGATAGACAGAATTGTCACCTACACCGTAGTTGTCCGCATAGGCAGTGATAGACATGGTCACGTGTTCAAAGTTCACCCGCGTTGAGCTAAGATCCTTTGAGCCAGCTACCAATTTTGAGGCTCTGAGGGCTTGGTTGGTGAGAGAGTCGAAGGTTGAATTGCCTTGGGCGGCTGAGCGGTCAACGGTAAAATCCATTAACACTTTCATCAACTTCCATTGGAGGATTGTGCCGCCTCAAAATCGTCAGAACGTAGAGCTTCTTGTAAGTCAAAATAGTTTTCAAAGGCTGGACTCAAGTCCTTCGGCGCTTTCATCGACTTCATTGATTTCATCGAAGTTTTCTTCGACGCTTTGTTAGACTTCCGACTGGCAGTTGAATCACTCATTTTCATACTGCTGTTGCTGCCCATACTACCATGGTCATGCCCACTTTTAGGCCCGCCGCCAGAGGCGTACATCATGCTTGGCTTGGCTTGAATCTGCATAGCCGCATCAATCTTGAATGCGCCTTTAGTGACAATCAGCTCACCTTCTTCAAGTCCTTCTTTGACTATATACATGTTCGCGCTACGCGCTCCGAGAACCACTTCACGTCCACTGAATGACGACGGCTTATTTGCATCTTGCACATAGACAAGCGCTCGTTTGCCAGTTATTAACGGCGCACTCGCAGGAATCACTAGTGGTATACCCGATTCTGCAGTTTCGATGTCCGAATAGGCGATAGCATGGGCGAACATACCAGGCTTGAGACGACCGTTTTCATTGTTGACTTCGACACGCGCTCGTACAGTTCGTGATTTAGGATTCAATGTTGGATCGATAAAAGTAATCTGGCCTACGAATGTTTCTCCAGGATAAGTATTGGTGGTGAAAGTTACTTCTTGCTTGAGACGCAGATGATTTAAGTCTGATTCATAGGCGTCAAGCGATAGCCAAACAGTTGATAAATCAGCCAGAGTAAATATTCTCGTTCCTGATTTAACATAATCGCCTTCGGTTCTATTGCGAGTAATCACTACACCTTCGAGTGGGGAGTAGATTGTTATACTCTCACGAATTACACCAGTCTTCTCTAGTTTGGCGATTTGCTTTTTTGTGATACCCCACAAACGCAATTTATCTCTGGCAGCGGCGATTGTAGTTTCTGCGCTCTCACGCACTACGGCGAGACGACTGGCACGTAGCTCATCGCGTGACACTAGAGCCTGAAGGAGTTCCTCTTGGGCTGAGATCAATTCAGGGCTGTAGATTTCCGTCATTGGCTCGCCCTTTTTAACAGTCACACCTGTGAAATTCACAAATAACTTTTCGATTCTACCTGGGAACCAAGCATTGATATTTCTTTGTTTGGTTTCGTCATATTCAACTAAGCCGACCATACGCACTTCTCGAGTGACAACGTGACGCTCAACTGGCGTAACTTGAACGCTTGCCAACCGACGGGCGTTTTCTCCGAGAACAATTGAGCGTTCGCCGCCGTCATCAACGCTAACAGTCGCTGGTATCAAATCCATGCCACATATCGGACAGGCGCCAGCCTCTGGCATACGAATTTGGGGGTGCATTGAACATGTCCAAACTGTCGCTTGCTCAGCGCCATTGTCGGCCAGCATTGTAGTGTTAGATTTTGATTGGGTATCGTTGTCACTTGAACTGCATGCGCTCAAGGAGACTGTTAGACCGATAGCGGCAATCAATGCTAAAACCCTTATCGCGCTGTGAGCGCGTCCTGTCTGTTTCATAATTCTCTTCATCTTAATATTTCTTTCTTGTATTTCGTAAAACTATCAGATTACCAAACGTTTCTATTAATTGGTTAGCTTGGCTCCAACAAGCGCCTCAATATTGGCGAGACTTTGTCTATGGATTGTCAATGAGCGTTCTAATGCTAGTAAATAGCCGAACAGCTCTCTTTGCAATTCTATTAGATTACGAAAATCCGTTTTTCCCGTCTGAAACTCTCGCTGGGTAACTGTCAGCGCTTGAGTCGCTCGGGGAATCATGGCATTCTCGTAAAGATCAATTTTTCGCAAAGCATTGCGATACATAAATAGCTTGGCGGAAAGCTCTGCAGAGAGCATGTTCTCTGTTTCTCTCCGAGATTCAAGCGCCGAGCGATTACGCGACTTGGCTTCGCGCTTTTCAGCTTTGTATTTCCCAAACCAAATTGGCAAACTCAAGCCGACTTTTGCAATAATCGGATCTTTGCCACTTTCAAAAACACTTGAATTCAGAGCGTCATTGGTTTGAATGTAATCGACACCAAAAGTCAGATTTGGCGCCGCTCCACGATTGGCCAATTTCATGCCAGCGATTGTAGCGAGAACTAACTTGTCGCGCTCATGTAATACTGGGCTGCGTTCAACCGCCAGTTCCAATACCGCATCATCACTAATTGTCATCGACCTAACTATTGGCTCGGTGTTCAACGCTACAATTGCATTGGGCTGACGATCTAGAACAGAATTGAATGCCACCAAGAGAGTGGCATACCGTTCCTTCTGGGTTTGCAAATCATCCGATAGACGCGCTTGCTCAATTTGCACTTGCGCCAATTTCCCTTGTGAGAGCAGGGCCGAACTATACTTCGCTAGGGCCACATTTTCCCATTCGTTGACTAGTGACAAGTGGTCTTGAACAATCGCAATTGATTTATCGATATAATAAAGCTCAAAATATATATTTGTAACCTGAGCTTCTAATTGCAATTTACGAGCAATATATCTCTGCTCAGCGGCATTGGCTTTTTCGAGAGCGACTGATTTTCGCAATCCAAGTTTTCCAAACCAAGGCATTGACTGACTCAGAGAAAATTTGCGCTGCTGCGCTCCAACCCGAGTTTCTACAGACTCAAATTGCTCAGCAAAGCCAATCTTCGGGTCTGGCAAAGCGCCCACTTGGGGCGCACGCGCCAATTCCGCTTGCCAGCGATGGAAAGCTGCGCTGATAGCGGGAGAATTCTCATCTGCATAGGACAAATAATCCGACAATGTCGATTCTTCACTCAGGGCTATCGAACCTTCGTCTAAACGCTGCGCATTTGCAATTCCATAGACAAACGGAATCAGCATCAATCCGAGAACAATCGCACTTCGCAAATAGTATTTCAAACAATTTTCGGTTTTGACTTTTGTGATAAACACAGTCACTTCTTTCCTCTCCATGATGCGGCATTGCATCACACTGTTAATCTCGCCACCACAATCATCAGTGAATGATGTTATGGATACGTGTGTTTCCCAACAAATTGAAAAACATCTCGTGTCCCCATTCGCAATAATAGTTACACAAGAAAGAACAACCAGTTAAATATGGAAAAGGATCAGCAACGAAGCATTTGTGAACCGATACCCGAGAGAATAGATGGTTCAGCTGGAAGGATCGAGAAAGTCCACTTGGAATCTCTTACAGAGAATGAAGCGTCGGCCAAAGTAGAATAAACTTGGACGGTTGAGATCGTATTGTTCTGCCGCTCCTGCTCAAGACTACGTGGCGGAGGTGGTGGAATTGATTTTGTATCATTCTGCAATTGCGAAGCACATGAGCCGAAATGGTCGCAGGATGCTTGTTTGGTATTTGTAGTTGCCGGCAAGCCTAGAATTGGGGAGATGGGGTCGGCATCAGATATCCGCAATTGCGCTGTTTCAGCTTCGCCAGTTGAGCAGCATGATGATTTTGATGTTTTGACTTTTTGTACTTCGACTTTTTTAGTTTCTTGGGAAGAATTCGAGCAACAACAAGAAGAACGCTCTGTATCGAACGCTCTATTAGATTGAGACATAGGGCATGAGCCACTATTACTAGTTACTTCTACGACAGGGGCGTCGAGAGAACAACCGCCGCATGAACCAGCTACAATCGACGAAGCGGTTAAAGCAACGAGAGCTATAGTTGAGAACACGCGCAGTAGCGTCGAAGTTCTTAAATATGTGAAGATACTCTTGTTCATCTTATGTTTTCTTGCGTGTCTCTTAACAACTTTTACACTGTCATAAACTCCGGCGCGAAATTCACTTTCACACCGCTATCGTATATATCGGCAATCGGAGCGCTTTTGGCAACCTAATTCAATGCCATACCTTAACACCGACTAATTATATACATGAAATAGGAGTGATCGGTTCCATCTCCGACGAGTCATAATTTGGACAGATTTATTATGCACTCCCATTCATTGCCCTCTACACCTTACGTCTAAATAAGCAATTACTTGGCCAACGCTATGTCCAATAACAACTTAAATCTGGCCAACTTAATCTAATTACTTGACCAATTTGAGTAAGTAGTTAGAAGAAATCTCAGAAAATCACATCGATAAGACAAACCACATCGCTTATCTCTATGCGGCCGTTGCTGTTACAATCGCCCTGCTCGAGGCATTCAATGGCCTCCCCGCCTAGGAAGATATAGCTTATCAGAGCCACGATATCTGAGACATTTATGCGGCCATCATTGTTGACGTCATTTTGAACAGAACTACATAACGTAGAGCAACCTTCAGTTATCGTGTTTTGCCTTATACAACGACTCGAACAACCGCAAAAATAATTTGAGTCATGCCGACCAGTCACGTGCACTCGATCGCCTGCGCCAAAGCCAAAGTAATTATCGAGCGAGTAGATTCCTGGGTGATGATCTGGTGCAAAAACAAGACAGCCATCATTGGTTAGTCGCAATGACCCGCAATCATCAAAATTACCAGCCGCCCATAAGCTACTTGCACTGAACATCAGAGCCAGAGAAATGGCCCCAACGCTTGAAATCATTCTTGTAAGAAGTGTCTGTTTGTGAATCATCATAATTTGAATTGGTCGAAGAATGTCTTTAGAAGGAGCAATCAGCTCCGCTCGAAAACAATGATATTGAGCGCCGTAATCGGTAAGTTCTTGTGAAGAAGTGTTTCTGTGAGGAAAATTATCCTGAGACCGGAGTGACTCAGAATTACAGCAAACAATTAGTATTCAGACAGGTCTAAGACTTCTCTGCCGTCAAATTATACTCAACGCCCCGTAAAAGGTCAAATACATTTTTCCCAGCTCGTCGACTGGCCCATAGGCTCACATACAAGAAATCAAGAAGAGCAGGGTCAGTTTCCTAACCCTGCTCTCGCAATCAAATTCTGAAAACTTCATCAAGTACCGGTCGTGCCACACACTGGAGCAGCTCCACCAGCAAATATGCGGGCTATACCAGCGGTTACATCGGCGATATTGAAAGTATTATCGCTATTGAAGTCGGCCTCATCCTGACAAAATGGAGCAGCGCCTCCACCAAAGATACGCGCTATCCCTGCTGTTACATCAGCGATATTAAAAGCTCCATCATGATTGAAGTCGCCTGGAGTAACGCAGCAGCCCGTTGCGCAAGCAGGATCTGCTGCGTCAATTAAGCTATTGCAATCATCGTCAATTCCATTACCACAGTCTTCAGTAGCCGAAGGATTGACCGCAGGATCTGAATCATCGCAATCAACACTGTTGGCGACAAAGCCAGTTGGTGGACCTGAGCAGGTTGAGGTAGCCAAAGCTGAGGCATCACCGAAACCGTCACCATCTGAATCAGGCCAATAGTCTGTGAAGAGAAGACCCTCGTCAATCAAGGAATTGCAATTATTGTCTAGACCATCACAGGTTTCTATCGCGCCAGGGAAAACAGATGGATCGGAATCATCACAGTCGGTGTTATTAGTCGAGCTACTCGGAGGAGCGCTACACAAACAACCCAGCGGACTACTTGGATCACCAAATCCGTCACCGTCTGCGTCAGTGAAATACGGCGTACAGCCTACAGCGCCAACATTGTCAATAATAGCGTCACAGTCATTGTCCAGACCATCACAGATTTCAATCGCTCCAGGGAAGACACTCGGATCAGCGTCATCACAGTCACCAGCGCAGGTTGTAAAACCGTCACTGTCTGCGTCGAATCCTTCGTCAATTAGTGAGTTACAGTTATTGTCTACTCCATCACAGACCTCCGTGCCCCCAGGAAAGACAGTTGGATCGGAATCATCACAGTCACCAGCGCAAACACTAACACCGTCACCATCAGCATCAACATCATCTAGTGTAGCAGGGTCGCAATCATTGTCAATGCCATCGCACATAATCTCTGGAGCGCCTGGGAAAACAGATGGATCACCATCGTCGCAGTCACCTGCGCAGGTTGTAAACCCATCACCGTCAACGTCAAAACCTTCATCGACAACTAAATCACAGTTATTGTCGATGCCATCACAGACTTCAACAGCTCCAGGGAATATTGTTGGGTCGGTATCATCACAGTCAATTGAACTCGGGAACCCATCGCAATCGAAGTCTATATCTTTGACTGTCTCAAAGATTACATCTTGGTCAGCGCCATTGCGAGCATCGTTGAATGAAAAAGCTGGGGGTGTCATAAAAGTAAACCCAAAATCAGCTCCTAAGTAATCACCAGCCCATCCAGCGCCCGCTGGTCCTGGAGGACCTGCGAAAGTAGTCAGAGCTGGAACCGAACCCATATCGGAGACCAGCCCATCAACCCAAGTGACTCCACAGTCTCTCGAAGTTGAGGCCCAGACTTCCACGCCTGCGCCAGGGGCGCTGCGTTGATCATTATAGAGGATGCAAATATCTCCCGTGTTGGGATCTTGCACCATCTTTGGCGCCCATTGCATAGCGCCAGTACCAGTTGGGTCACAGTTTACTCGGACTGGAGGCTTCCATGTCAATCCACCGTCGGCTGATGAGCTGAACCAAATGTCTCCATCGCCAAGTGTCATGTCCGCCCAGCAAATGTAAACGCTTCCTGGGCAGGGTCCGAACTTATCAACGACAAGTCCGACACCGCTGGTCGCCAAAATCGGTGGACCAGCTGGAATCACAGGAGGAATTGGAGGGCCTATGGGAACTGCTATCGGACCGGCGGGTAGCACGGCGAATGGCGCGCCAGCGCCTGGCGCTGGTGATGCATGCAAGAATATTCCCCCTGCAAGCGGGCTAAAGTGCGCCACATAGAGACCACCAGCGGGAACCAGAGGCGTTCCGCCTGGTCCAGCAAAGTCCACAGCGGGACGATGGTCTTGCGGAACTGGAGCGTTTATCGGTAGTATCGGAGATATTGGAACCGCTAGAGAAACGGCTGGAAAGAGAATAGCCCCAGCGAGCGTGTTTGAATACGCATACATTATTTCATAAGTATCTGCAGGATCATCAAATGGATTGCCATCTCCGTCGGGATCTCCGTCGCCATCAAAGTAATGCACCCAAGCCATGTGTGCTGTACCAAACTCTGGAGCCGGTGATGCAGGGTCGTCATTGACGACCATAAATGGGTAATCCACCCAATCGGTACCAGGGCCAACTCCACCAGCAGCCATCATGATCGGAGGGCCAATCGGAGGTGGAAAAGGCGCTCCCCCACCAACGTTGGCGTTGATTTGAATCCCACTGGCTCCCAATTGGACAGGTGGCGCCACTAGCAAGGCGACACTGACTGACATGAATCCACCAAACGGATGAGCCGAAATTGTAGCATTGTATTCAAGCGGAAAGAAAGCTGGTGGCACGGGACCAAGATTTATCCAAGAACCAGGCACACCACCTGCAGCTGAGAACGCATGCCCAACTGATATTGCCGCTGGGCCTGGCCCTGCCAGCTCGTTAAAGGTGGTGTAAACTTCGCCAGCGATTGTCTCACTCCATGAAACACTTGAGTTGTTATTCTCACCTGCAGGCGAAGGAGGCGCTCCGTGCACCAAGGCGTTTGGGCCCGCTGCCGTTATGGATTGATTTTGGGTATCGCCTTGAACTATTGGATCGACTTTCTCTGCTTGTGACTCAGCGGCACGTTGTTTCCAAAGAGCCACTAATTCGTCTATCGGCATTGCCTGCTTGCTTTTTTGTGTTACTGCTTCCGCCACCAGATTTACTGACCCTAGAGCCATCCCCAGTAACAGTGACCACACTACAAAATACTTAGCTGTTTTCACCCTGCTCATCTCCTTTGTGATTGTCCGTACTAAAACGGTACCAGCAATCATTTCAACAAATCAATTATTTTCTCACTAAATTGACTAAATAGTGACTGAGCGGAATTGCCCCCAATTTGCTCAACCTTGGGTTCATCTTATTTGCTTTTAACTACATCAAATTAGCGAATTGCAAACTATAGTCACAGTTCACACAACAAGTGTAGTATTGACGGTGCAAAAACGTGCAAATGTAGGTATGTGTGAGCCAAGAGCTCACTGTTGTAATCCTATATTCAATATGCGGATTGGACTCTGAGGGTCAAGCATTTTCTGCAGGTTACCACACTCAAGCCTACCACCCCGCGAAGCGCCAATCTCATGTCCTGCAGCAAGTTACCGGAGGACCCTAAAACAGCTTCTCAAAAAAGCCACATGATAAGTGTCTATTTGACCAATATTGCTGGGTATTTTACCAAGAAATTGGCATTCGGGCTGTATGGCAGATAGTACTATGCGCCTGGCTTGTGGACTGTCCAGATGGAGTCAGTGAAGAAACGCCGTGAATCGAAAAGCATTTTGTTCACTCGAAAACCAGTTTCGGCAGCAAGAACCTTGACTTCAGACTCAAGATATTTGTAGGAATATTCAGTGTGAATAGGCTCCCATTCGCGGAAACTAAAAGAACGTCCGATTGTCTCTATATAGACATCCTGATCTTCCATACTGACTAAGAAACTTTCCATCGCGCCATTGAAGACATTATAGGTTCCATAGTGTCGGAACTTATTCAAATCAAATGTTCCACCAAGTTCACGGTTGATCCTGACAAGCAAATTCAAATTGAATTGCGCAGTGACACCAGCTACGTCATTATAGGCTAGTAGTAGCGCTTCAATATCTTTCTTCAAATCGAAACCAGTTAGGAGACAATCTTCGTGATTCAATGAGTTCCAAACATTGCGCAAGAATGTTCGGGCGCCCGCATGGTTAAAGTTCCCGATGCTTGAGCCAAGGAACAAGACGAAATTGCGTCGTTCATTGCGATTGTTGAGCCATTTGATACCATTGAAATATTCTGAAACTAGGCCATTGGTCTCTACTTCAGGCATTGTCTCTTTTAGGTCACTGACCAACTCTATCATGGCTCCCTCAGAGATATCTATTGGGACGTATTGAAATTCAAGGTCAAGTTCGGTGAACCTCTTCAAGAGTATTTTTGTCTTTTCGCCAATGCCAGCGCCGAGTTCAACCAAATTGAAAGCTACACCGTTGAATTGTTGGGCGATCTCGTCTGCGTACTTGACCAGAATCTCTCGCTCACAATCTGTCGGATAGTAATCTGGCGACTTAGTGATGGCAGTAAACAATTCACTTCCAGCGCTATCATACAAATATTTTGATGATAGAGATTTATGAGTTTCAGACAAACCGACTAAGACATCAAGCGCAAAAGCTTGATTGGCGTCGAATGAGTCCTCAAAATCTTTTGGGTCTAGTTTCTTATATGTTATAGACATGTGCCGTTACTTATTCTCTTGAGTGTGATTTGTGAGTTTGGGCGGGATTTGAGATGACTCAATCAGATGTATATTGTTTTGAAATTTCAGATTGAGCCAAGTTTGAACTGAGCCTTAATTAAATTGAATCTTCCTTAAACATTGTCTGCCAAGCGAATTCCAGTCATCTGCCAGCGTTTGTCACATTGGAAAAAGCTTCTATATGTTGTGCGCACGTGTGACTTAGGTGTCAGACATGACCCACCGCGAAGAACCATCTGGTCGGACATAAACTTGCCATTATACTCACCCAATGGTCCAGCTTCTTGCTTGTAACCAGGATATGCTAAGTAAGAACTAGCAGTCCACTCCCAAACATCACCAAACATTTGACTAAGTGACATATCGTTTTTTCCGCAAACTGGATTATCGGCTGTCGGATGTAAGATGCTTTTTTCAACAAAATTGCCATCACGTTGGATTTCATCAAGAGTCTCGGCGGCGAATTCCCACTCCATTTCTGTTGGTAGGCGTTTTCCAGCCCAACGGGCGAAAGCCCAGCTTTCGTAGTAACTAACATGACAGACTGGCTCAGCGAGGTTCAATGGCCGCGTTCCCGAAAGTGTATTGATTGTCCAACCTGATTCTGTCTTTTCCCAATACATCGGATGGCGCCATATCTTGCTCGGTACCCTCCCCCAAGCATCGGCAAGCCAGAGACTAGGGTTATCGTATCCGCCATCATTGATAAACTCAAGAAACTCCCCACAGGTGACTAGGCGAGGCAATAGCTTGAAGTCCTCAAGATATACTTTGTGACGTGGCGATTCATTGTCGTAGGTAAACTTTGCTCCGCTGGAGTCTGCGTTATCGGCTCCGACTTCGACTAGGCCGCCTTTGAAGGTCAGATAATGATTACGAAGGAAAGGTGTCTTATCATTTGAAGTTGACGCAACAGGCTCTAAGTAAGCTGGCTGTAGGGGATTTGAAGCGAAGACATGCTTGATATCACTCAGTAACAATTCTTGATGCTGCTGCTCGTGATTAAAACCAATTTTGAATAGAGAATATATTTCGTTCCATGACTTTTCAGCAACGGTTGCAATAAATTTCTCTACTCGCTCATCTATCGCCGCACGGTATTCCATTATTTCTGGAACAGTTGGACGCGACAATGTTCCACGCAGGGGACGATCCGCCTGTTGGCCAAGCGAATTATAATAAGAATTGAAGATGTAATAATATTTCTCGTTAAAGGGGCGGTAATTGGGGCTGAACTGCTGGAGTATTACTCGCTCGAAGAACCACGTTACATGCGCCAAGTGCCATTTAGCGGGGCTCGTATCGTCCATTGACTGGACAACACAATCCTCTGGTTGCAGGGGCGCGGCCAGCTTCTTGGTTTGCGCCCTGACAGCCTTGAACTCTTCTAATAGTTCTTTGCGGCACTGGTCGATAGATTCAATTGCTTGCGACATGTCATTTACCTGTTCTGTATACCTGGTTTCCCAGCAATCCTTCTGCTTTTGTATATTGGTAAAATAAATTTCATCAGTCAAGCGCTCTCAGACAATCATTCTTCAAAAAATCGTTCCCGCGAAAATAATACTTTGGAAAAGCCAAATGGTGAGCGCTGGCAATCACTTTTGCTTCACAATCTTGAGAGTCTATTGACTGAAAATCGCGCGGCGTAATTGTTTAGCGCTTTCACTGACAGAGCGGTTATCGAGGTCAACGGCCTTGTTTGCTGAGCGCATTTCTTCAGCGGTAATTTTTCCGATGATGACATTCAGGGCTTCAATCAATCGTTGATTACTCGATGCTCGCGGTGAAAGCAACAGAGTTGCGTCATATGGGGGTAGGGCCTGCTGTGGATCGGTGAGGGTTACTAAATCAAAGGCGGCGATGCTGCCATCGGTTGAATAGGCGGCGATAACATTGACGGCATCTTCATTTATTGCGGCATACATTAGGCTGTGATCCATGCTGACTAAGTCAGTAAAATTGAGACGATAGGTATCACGCAACGACACCCATTCTGGTCGGCCAAAGAATTCATAGTCACTGCCCATTTTCATATTTCGTGAATAGGAGCTCAAATCCGAGACACTTACAATTTTGTTATTCTCAGCGAATTCTCGCGGAATAGCCAAAGCGTATGTATTCTCAAAGCCCAAAGCTCCAAGACAAAGGACTTGATGCTGATCCATCAGCCATTTGGTTAGCTCCACGAGTACGGTGTCACCTTTGGGAACGCTTTTTCTCTGCATGTAGTTGGCCCAAATCGTACCAGAATAGTCTACATAACAATCGACTTCATTATTGGTTAGCGCTTCGAATAAAATCGTTGAGCCCATTCCCGAGCGAACCTCGATTTCAAAACCAGCGTCGGTCAGAATTTCGCTCATCATTTCAGAGAGTACATATTGTTCGGTGAAAGTTTTGGCGCCAATAACTATACGCTCTGCGCCAGTGTTGCTATTGTATCGCTCATATAGTGGAGACATCCCCAGCAAAGCCAATAGAAGCAGGCCGACACTGGTGCCGATAGCTAGAGTTTTTTTTCGTTGGCTGGCTGCGTATTCAATCAGGTGAATAAATTGATCTAGGATAATCGCCAAAGCCGCAGCGCTGGCGCTGCCGACAATCACTGCTGTGTAATTTTGTGTTTGCAGGCCACTGAAAATGTAGTTGCCTAAAGAAGTCGCTCCGACAGGTGTCGCCAAGGTTGCTGTGCCGACTATCCAGACTGCAGAAGTGCGAATTCCTGCTATGATAACTGGCGCGGCAAGTGGTAATTCTACGAGTCGCAGTATTTGCATTGAGGTCATGCCTGACCCACGCGCCGCTTCTGTTAGAGAGGAATCAATATCAAGAATACCAGTCACTGTGTTTCTAATCATCGGTAGCATACTATAGAGAACTAAAGCTATCAGTGCAGGCAAAGCCCCAATTTGTCCGAGCAATGGCACCATCAAAGCTAACATGGCAATGCCTGGTATGGTTTGCAGAATGCTGGCGATAGTCATCACTGGCCATTGCAAGGCTTTGACACGTGTAACTAGCGCCGCCAGTGGCAAGCAGATGATTATTCCAATCGCTAGCGCTGTTAGTGTCAGTGCGATATGATGCGAGAGGTAGTTTGGTAATAACGCCAACTGTTCGGCAAGACGTTCGCTCATTGACTATCTGCGCTTTCGGATTGTTGCAGAAGTTTAGTAAGGGCATTCATTTGATTGACAGGAGTCTCAAGGAGGCGCTGTGCATAGGGATGCCCAGGATTTTGCAAAATATTTGCTGGTGTGTCGAGACGCACTATTTTGCCTTTCTCCATAACTGCGATTCTATCGGCAAGTGTCAGCGCTTCGCTCATATCGTGCGTCACCAAGATAATTGTCATTGACATTAGCTTGTGAAGTCGAGTTAACTCTTTCTGGAGTCCTGAGCGTGTCAATGGATCCAACGCCCCGAATGGTTCATCCATGAGCATCACCGATGGAGCAACCGCCAAAGCCCGAGCGACACCAATTCTCTGCTGCTGTCCACCAGAGAGTTCACGCGGAAACCTATTGCGCAGCCCATCAGGGTTTAGCTCAACCATTTGCAGAAGCTCTGTCACCCGTGAGTGCATTCTCTCAGCGCTCCAGCCCAACAAACGTGGAGTAATCGATATATTCTCAGCGACTGTCATATGTGGAAACAAACCGATTTCCTGAAAGACATAGCCGATACGTCGCCTGAGAGTCACAGGATCAAGAGCGAGTATGTTTTCGCCATCGATTTCGATTGACCCTGCGCTAGGCTCAATCAACCGATTAATCATTTTCAAGGTTGTGGTTTTACCACAACCAGATTCACCAACAAGAGCCAGTAGTTCACCACTCTTGATTTCAAGATCGATACTGTCGACAGCGAATGTTGCCTCGTCATCATATGATTTGGATATGTTCTTTAGATTGATCATGTTTACCGACTGTTAGTTTCTTCTCTGAAAGCTGCATCGTTATGCCCTTCTAAGGTAATCAACAACAAGACGTTTGGCCACTCTCTCTTAGAGCCTACAAGCACGGCGGCCATATCCTACTTGTCAACTATGGAAAATGTATTACCTTATTCTAACGTACCGTCAGTTGCCCAACGCTCTATTCGTAGAGGTTCTCGACTATGAAGCATGTTATCTATTCCAAGATTGTCACAACGTTCCTTGCGGCGGTAGGCGTATTGGCCCTTACAACCTGCTCGACATCCCCCATTGGTAGAGACACTTTCAACCCAACAGAAGTTTCCCAAGAAGGTTGGCAGTATCAGAACCCAACAACAACTGGAAGAAATCTCACTGGCGTTCAATTCGTTACAGAGACTCTGGTGTGGGCGGTTGGCGCTAGGGGTGTTGCTGTAAAGTCTATTGACGGAGGAACTACTTGGAGAAAGATTGACATTGACGTTAATCTCTCTTTAAGCGATGTCTATTTTATTGATTCAGAAGATGGCTGGATTGTCGGAGATAATGGCACAATCATGAGGACTACTGACGGGGGTATTTCATGGCAGACACAGACCTCGGAAACAACACGCGCACTGAACTCTGTCAAATTCACAGATAGAGAGCATGGTTGCGCTGTTGGTGACGCTGGAACAATCCTAGTTACTGACAATGGGGGGCTGACTTGGAAATACACGTACAATTCATACAGCGCCTTACACTCCGTCGAATTTGCAGATTCCAAGATCGGATACGCAGTAGGCGAACGAAGTACCGTCCTGAAGACTACCAACGGGGGCCATAGCTGGGAGCGACTACCTACTGGGGTAACTGATTTTTGGGATGGCTTCTTCCGAGACATAGTCGTCACAGATAGCTTACATGTAAGTGTTATTGGTTGGGGCAACATCCTCGTTAGAACCGATGACGGCGGGATTAGCTGGGACATTCTTAGGCCTCCAATGCCATCTCGGAGTTTTGGATTGGAGTCTTCACCTGACGGTGTTCTGTACCTCGTTGGGTGGGCTGGAGTTTGGGAGTCAAAAGATAGCGGCTCTTCTTGGTCGCTAGCTACAGCAAGACAGCAAAACCTTGACGCTCTTGCAATATCTCCAAGTGGAGCTTTGTGCGCTGTCGGAAGGAACGGTCACATATTTGTGCGAGGCGCTAATTCGAAGACTTGGTCTAGACCAAATAGAGTTACTTTCTATGACCTATCAGACGTGTTTTTTGTTAATCGTTTTGAGGGTTGGGTTGTCGGAGCATTGGGAGAGATACTCACAACAAGCGACAAAGGAAAAACTTGGCTCACACAAGAGAGTGGTACTGATGAGTTTCTTCACTCTGTACATTTCATAAACCGATCGCATGGCTGGTGCGCAGGGTCCAACGGAACAGTGCTGAGAACTACCAATGGTGGCCTTGTATGGTCAGAGTACCAAATCATTGGCGCTCCCAATATCGTTCAAATATTTTTTGTCGATGAGAAACGCGGCTGGGCAGTCGGCAGGTTCAAAGGAGTTTATTCAACAATAGATGGAGGGGAATCATGGACTTTGTCTGAGAGCACGCCCCAAGTGTATCTAAACTCCGTGTACTTCATCGATGAATTCCATGGGACAACGGTAGGCGGTAGTGGGGAGATTATGCGGACAACTGACGGCGGAAGAACTTGGATGTTGATTGAAAACCCCGACCCAGGCCAAAGCTTCACTAGCGTAACATTCGTCGATTCACGCCACGGTTGGATAGCAGGCTGAGGCAATACTGTACTAAGAACAGAGGATGGGGGAGCATCTTGGAGTGTGGCCTCTGGCGCTTATGGAATCACTGGCGATTGGCCGCTCATAAGCGATATAAGTTTCACTGACTCATTGCATGGCTGGATGGTTGTAACTCCTGGAGGTGGAGACTGGGTCTTCAAAAAGACCATTGATGGCGGTCTGACATGGACTGGAGACAGTTATGGTGTTGGCCCGCTCCATGCTATTCATTTCATTGACAACAACAATGGCTGGGCCGTGGGATGGAATGGCAATATACTTCATACTCCTGATGGTGGAACAAGCCTCGACGGAATCAGACCTCGTTAAGTTATATTCTTCAGTAATCTCTTCATCACTGCTATCTGGCCTTTGTGATGCGCTTCATGCTCTAAAACATGATAGAGTATCCATTCAATCGTAAAACGTTTTTTGGCGTTTGTGTCGTCACCAGGGTCGAGCGGAATTATTTCTCTTTGCAAGTCAGCATCGGTTAGTTTCGCAAGGATTGTTTTGCTTTCGGCGCGCGTCTTTTTGAGAATGTTCAAGAAGTACGGCAGGTCTTTGCCAGAAATTTGCGGAAGTTTAAACCTGAGTGCAAATGCAGGCATCCATTCTTCACCCATGGGCTTTCGTCCAATGTCTTCACCAATCCATGAGCGTTCGACACCTGCTATGTGTAGCAACAATGTCCCAATTGATTCACAGTCTTGATTCGGATACCACGCTAATTGCTGGTCAACCATTCCTGAAACATACTTTTCGATACGCTCACTGACATCATCCATCATCGTCAAATAAGCTCCGATACGAGGAGAAAATCCAGCCAGTGGTTTTACATTGTAGAGTTCTGGTCCCATATCGCCACTTCCTCAAGCCTCATCACTGCCTCCATGTTTGTCTTTGAGTTCGCGTAATTTTACTTCACCAAGTGGCTCTGCATGCTTAATACGTACACTTTCAGAAAGTTCTTTGCGGAAATCACGATTATAGCGAACATTGAACCAAGCTACAACAAGCACAGTTACCAAAGCGCCAAGTGTCGCCAGGCCCATATCTTTGTGTGCATCCCAAACATCACCTTGTGAACCCAAGAACGCCATGCCCAAGTCACCGCCAACAGTCTCTGCGGCCGCCCACTCGACAAGTTCATAGATCATAGAGAGCGACATCACCCACTCAAGCGGAAAATAATAACTCCAAGCCCCACGAGTATCAGCGACACGGGCAAAAATTTCTAGGACAGGATAGGCTAGCAACAATCCAAAAGAGAAATGCACTACTCTGTCAAAATTGTTGCGTGTGAAACCAAAGATGTCGTTGAGAGAAAACCCTAAAGTCGCTGTCCATTGTTCGTAGGGCACTTCGGCGTATGTATAATGCGAACCGATTGCATGCAGGCAAAGAAAGATGAGCATGAGAGTATAGGAAATATTACTGAAGCGAAATTTTTTACGTGTCCAAATTAGCGCTGGTACAAAGAGAACAGGCAGAATGTTCTCAAGTATCCAGTCAGGCATATCCCATGGCTGATAGGCCCAAAGCGCCCACCAAAGGACATAGAAGATTAACAACTTCGTGCGGTATTCAATTCGTTGTCTAGACATCGCTTTTAGGATACACAATCAGAGCGCCGTGAGCAAGAATTAACGCTCTGACAAATCACCAACACAGCTAATACAGTTCCGCAAGTAGCGATTTATCAAATGGTTTTAGATTTCGCCAACTCGAGTCCCGCACAGTTTTGACCCAATCTGGGTTGGCAATTAATGCTCTGCCAACCGCTATTAGATCCGCTTCACCAGATTCGAGTAATTCAAAAGCAGATGACGGGTCTGTGACCGTGTCAGCTTCTTCGCCGTAAGCTTGGTCCATTGTCAGAGTTACTGAAACTTTACCAACAGCTATCACAGGTAAATCACAAACTCGTTTGCTCCAACCAGCCAGAGTCAAAGAGCTATCTTCATTTGGAAATCCAACATCTGTTGCCGAACGAGCGCTGACATGCAGTATGCTGGCGCCAGCCTCTTTTAAAGCGCTGGTCCAAACTTTGAGCTGGGCTGAATCGGCGAATTTTATCTCTGAGAAATCATCTACTTTCCATTGGCTGAAACGATAAATAATCGGATAGTCAGGACCAACTGCTCTTCTAACTGCCGCCAACACTTCGCAAGGGAAACGCATGCGGTTTTCAAGTGATCCGCCATACTTATCTGTGCGCTGATTATTCACTGGACTAACAAATGAATCCAATAAGTAGCCATGAGCGCCGTGCAATTCTATAGCATCACAACCAATCTGTTTTGCCGAAAGCGCCGCATTTACAAATGCTTCAGTCACTTGCTGAAAATCGGTACTATCCATTTCTCGCACTGGTGAACGAGTTGTTCCATCAGCTCGGGGAGGAAGAGTGACCGCTGAAGGACCGATCGGGTCGGCTCCCATTCGTCCTGTATGCCATAGTTGCGGCGCAAAAGCTCCTCCCTCGTCATGCACAGCGTCGACAACACGTTTCCAAGCAGATATTTGCTCATCTGTTTCAAAACGGGGGACAGTCAATGTATCGTAGGCGTGGAGCGAATCCACGGGAGTTCCTTCACTGATAATCAGTCCAACCTCCCCAGCGGCTCTCCGTCGATAGTAAGCGACAATTTCCTTGGTCGGAATGCCATCGTCCTGAGCCATCCGCCTTGTCATCGGAGCCATGACGATACGATTGCGCAGATGCAATGAACCAAATTGTGCGGGCTGAAAAACTTGTGTGGTTGATTTTGTTGTCATTGTTTCTGGACTCTGTGTTTCTGTGTGGTTATTCCGTGCAATCAGCGCTCTTATCTCAGCAAATCATGGGGCTGATTCAGGTAGAGATTATAGCACATGGGGGCGACGATGTGAACAAACTCTCAAAGTTGGCTCACAGGTCGGTGTTATTTGGAGTTGCCAGTCCAACGAGCGATAGGACGCAGGTTGAACCCACCTAGCCACGACAACTTTTGTAGAGGAATTGCTCAAAAGTCACCATTCACATAACGTATTGTATCACAATTAGTTACGTAAACGTCGCTTTATTCGCTTGCCAGTTAGCATTCAAGAGACTATTATTCGGACAACGGAGTCTTAAATCCGATTATGGCAGACCTACTTTCAAAATCTTCGATCTACGCTCTCAGGGCCTCCCTGTATATGGCAACACTTCCGCCGGACGAATATGTGCCAGTTCACGATATAGCTGAGAGACTTAATATCTCATTTCATTTCTTGGCAAAAATTCTCCAGTCGCTTACTCATCGTGGTATTCTGAAATCATTCCGTGGGCCACATGGCGGTGTGGCGTTGGCTCGTGACGCTGATGATATTTCTCTGGACGAACTGATTGAAGCCGTTGACGGGCCACGTAGTTTTGAAGGGTGCCTGATGGGACTGCCTGGTTGTGGCGTGGAAAAACCCTGCCCACTGCACGAGCAATGGGAGAAAACCCAAAAGGCAATTTCCAGCATCTTTACTTGTTCAACACTAGGTGAGCAAGCGCGCAGAATTAAAGAACTGGACTTGAGGCTTTACTAGAGACAATTGTGAGCAGATAGCATTCAACTCTGAACTAGAATAATGAACAAAAAGGGAGCGTCATCAATCTTTGATGACGCTCCCCTTTTTTTATACGTAATTTAATACACTTACATTTTAGACATGACCGTTGTTAGGCGTGAATGTCTTTGAAAACTATTTGAAACGCTTCGGGAAACGTGACTCCCAAATTGCGATGACTGGGCTAGCTACAAACACCGAGCTATAAGTACCGATTATCACACCCAATATCAAAGCTAGTGAAAAGTCATGAAGCACTTCTCCACCAAAGAAGAAGAGCACAGTGACAACTGAAAGAGTTGTCAATGATGTAATCAATGTCCTCGAAAGAGTTTCATTAATCGACAAATCAATAGCAGGAACAAACTCTGCCTTCTTGCGGAATTTCTTTAAGTTCTCACGGATTCTATCGTAAATGACTACTGTGTCTGTTAGTGAGTAACCTGCAATAGTTAGCAGGGCTGTCACTATCAACAATGTGATTTCGATATCGAGAATATAAAAAACTCCCAAGACTGCCAATACATCATGGAAGGTCGCAATCGTTGCAGCAACACCTCCGCGGAAGTCAAAGCGAATCGCGATATAAAAGAGGATGCCGAGCACCGAAGCAATAATCGCCCAAAAGGCATCTTTGCGCAGTGTCTCACCAACTGAAGGTCCGATAGTATGTTCGGAGTCCTTACGGAAAGTGTTGTCGGAGAACCCTTCGACGATAGCGCTCTGGAGTCGTTTCGAGGCAATGACGCCGTCGACTTTTTCAGTTTGCTTGATTCTAATCAAGAAGGTATTCCGTGTATCCCGAGATTGAAGTTGCTGTATCGTTGCGCCGCCAAAGCCAGCGCCTTCAACAACAGACCGAAGCCTATCAATCGTTACATCCTTTTCAAAAGTTCCTTGGATCATTGTTCCGCCAGTAAAATCGATTCCCATATTGGCCTTGTTAAGCCCAACCATGACAAAGGCATAAATGCCAAGAGCAATAAAGACCGAGGAAATCGCAAAAGTAATTTTGCGAGACCCAATGAAGTCTATATCTGTTTTTCCAATTATTCTAAACATGTTTTGTTATCCGTTTCTTAATCCTTTGAGTATGCAACTTTAACAAACGCACTCTTTAGGCGCATGTGGCTTTCTTTGTTCTGCTCTAACTCTCAGTTACCTAGAAGACGCTAGATGCTGAGTGTCTTGTAATTCTTGCGTAGAGCAAAGAACATTCTAGTAATGAACCATGCTGTTATCAGAGAAATACCAACACCCAAGAACAGTGTCACTGCGAATCCTCGAACTGCTCCAGAACCAAAGATGTACAACATCGCAGCCGTTATCATTGTTGTCACATGCGAATCAACAATCGCTAGGAATGCTCTTTCGTATCCTGCATCAATTGCAGAGCGAACATTTTTTCCAGCGCGTAACTCTTCTCGAATACGCTCAAAGATCAGAACATTGGCATCGACCGCTATACCTAATGTCAAAATAATTCCCGCAATACCCGGCATAGTCAAGGTAGCGCCTAGGCCAGCCATGAAAGCCAACAAGAAGAAAAGGTTGAACAATAGCGCAATACCAGCAATCACCCCTGAGAGTCGATAGTAGATTCCAATAAATGCGATAACAACCAATAACCCCCAAAGTGAGCTTTCGTAGCCCTTTTTAATTGAATCCGAACCTAATGTTGGTCCGATCAAGTTCTTCTCAATGATTTCAACATCGACTGGCAGTGCGCCAGCTTTTAGTACAGTCTCAAGATCTTTGGCGTCCTTTGCGCTTGCCGTACCACCGAGCGTAATCTGTCCACGTGTGCGAATACGTCCATTGATAAACGGAGCGCTTTCAACTTTGTCATCAAGAACAATTGCAAATGGTTTGTCGATATTATTGCTGGTCAAACTGGCAAACTTATTTGCCGCACGACCTGATAGTTCAAAATTAACAACTGAACCACCTGTTTGATCACGGTTGGCGCGAATGTTTTCAAGGTCTTCACCATGAAAACGCACTTCGTCTTTGAGGAAGTAAATCTTGAATACTTCCAAATTATTCTCGACTGCATCACGAGTTGAAAATAGGACGACTGTGCCTTTGGTAATTACTTTCTGCACTTCAGGCATTTTCAAAATGCGCTGTATCTCTTTCTTCTCGCTTACAGGAATAGTGATTGTCGGCCAAGGAACATTCAAACGACTAACACTACTGCCATATAAGAAAGTCGAACTAAATGGTTTCTCCTCTTCAGGAGTTGTTTCATCTGCAAACGGATCAACAGTTGTATCAGCTTGGTCACCAATCAATTCTGAAAGTAATTCTTTGTTGTCTGCGGCATCAGCTTTGTCTGCGGTCTCTGAAGATTCTCCCACAGCTTCACTTGAAGCCTCGTCAGATCCTGATCTATCACGAACAGCAGCTACCACACTATCGATTCTTCTGATAATTTGGGTAGCGGTTTCCATGGTTTCAACCATTTTGAATTCGAGACGCGCAGTTCCACCAATCAGTTTTTCTGCGCGTTCTTCATCTTTCCAGCCAGGCAAATCTACAATAATTCGATCGACACCCTGTGTTTGGATAATTGGTTCATATACTCCCTCAGGGTCAACACGGTTACGAATGATTTCTTTGACACGATTAACAGCATCGGCGCGTTCATTCTCAGGAAGATTCTCAATTTTGGCGCGGACAACGGTATGAATCCCGCCTTGTAAATCTAAGCCAAGGCGCATAGAGCCCGCCACCAAACTTTTGTATTCATCTGGATCAGTTTGAATTAACGTCTGGCGCGCACTGTCGTCCATCGACCAGAGCATAAAAGTTTTTCTAAAAGCGATAAGACTGATGATTATCATCAAGACAGTCACTATCACTCCCACTTTTTGCTTACCCATATGGATAATTCCCTTTCTTTTGTGCCATGACGAGAATTTACTCGCATGGCGCTAAGTCATTAGTCGTTAGTAAAAATTCTTACTTGTTCTCTTCAAGACCAATTAACTGAAACTGTTGCAAGCCACAGTTTCACCGCTAGCCTTGTAAGAGTTGTTCTATTTGTTCTTCGGAAAAAATTCGATGCTATTCAATGCACACACAGGCTCATGTGAATTTGGAGCGCTGAATTGCAGGCCGAATAGCAAGAGGATAATAATTACTAGCTGACACCAGATGGTTTTTGTCCGACTAGGGTTGCGGCAAAGCGCTTGGTCGGATGTTCAGCAGTAATTGGAGTGGCGGTGAATACGCCAGTCGCTGAATGTTGATTTTGAATATCAGCTATAGTCGATAGGTGGGAAGTTCGAATTACTTTCGTTGAATTAGAAGAGGAGATAGTTAAGCTGGCGCCAGCGCTAACTAACCAAAGAACAACTGGCGAACCGACTGGCTCATTGTGAGTCATGCCTCCGTCACTATCAAAAAGACCGTTTGGCGAGTCGACAACAAAAGGATTATATGTCAGACGAAGAGCTACAGCTCCTCGCTGATTCTCTGATCCATTTTCAATCTGATTTCCAGTTACGGAGTCGGTTTGAGACTCTGCTACAGCGGAACTTGAACTGGAAGTTGAGACATAATATAGCGGAGAGACACCAACAGTTGCCAACGACAATATCCAGACTGCAATAATAGCAATTCGCAGTGGCGCATAGTTAGTATGTAGTTTATGGCGGAGCATGAGTATTATTGTAGTTCAGTTGTTCAAGAATTTTCTTGTAGATGGTTTTTGCCAACTGTGGCTTTTTAGGCCGTACAGCCAATATAGAGAACGCCTTCAACCTGTCAACCAGTGACTTGAATTATCGATTTTCCCTCAAACTCGGGAACCCAGCTAAACATTGAGCAAAATGCAAGCCAGATTTTAGCCATGCACCCAGATTGTAAATGATGAATTTGACTTCTCTTGTTATCCGCGTAAGATCATATTGACTATGTCTTTACGGTGCAAGACACCTATCGGCTTATTGTCCGCATCGACAACAAACACACGTCTCAAATCGCTTTTTATCATAGCCGCAGCGACAGTCACAATATTGTCGGTTGGAGTCACAATTTCATGATCGACTTGAAAAATCTGCGAAATAGGGATTTTGTCAGCCTTTTTGAGCAGCTCTTCAAAGGGCTCTTCTGGTAAATCGTGATCTGGAGCAGTGGCCAGAGATTTATAATCGGGTAAAGCGGCGGTCAGCAAATCTCTGTCAGAAATCTGACCAATAAGTTTTCCCGCATCATCGACAACTGGAAGAGCCGAGAGTCGATAACGAAAGAGATCATTGGCCGCCTGTCTGAGCGATAGGGATTCAGCGATTGTAATGGGGTTGTACCTCATCAAATCCGCAACAGTAATCTCCCTATTGACCATAACTCCAGACTGCCAAATGACATCCAACATTTCATAGGGAGTGCGAGCTTCCTTGAGTTGATTGATATTCTCTTTTGAACGCGCAAAGTTTGCCAATGCTGACAAGGTCTGTAAATAGAGACGTGAAATATTTGAGGGAGTCAATAACAAGCAGACAACTTCAAGCTGGCTACCATCGTGGCACTTTTCAACCCCTCTATGTGAGACCCCCATTGCGAGATACATTTTTGAAACGGCCTCTGTACGCGCATGAGGAAAGGCAAAATTGTGCGCATAAGAAGTATCCTCTATCATTTCGCGTTCAAGAACCTTCTTCATAACTTCATCGGTGTCGATGGTTGGATCGTGATCAGATATTTTCTCCAAGAGCTGATTTATCGCCTCGACTTTTCCACAACCAGTCAAATCTGGAATCAAAAACTCTGGATTCAGAAGTGTCGCTAGGCGCATCATAATGTCGACTCCTTTACACCATCACCACCATTGTCTGTATTGGCTGATTCACTGGACACTTCTGATTGTAAGTCGGAACCAGATTTCGAGTCAACTGTAGCCAGTAAGCTACCATTCAATGACTGGGGGGATGCAATACCACCCGAAACTAGAAATCTGAATCCTTCCTCAATTGTCATATCTAACAATACAACATCTTCCGCCGGAGCCAAAATCACCATACCAGAAACAGGAGTGGGAGTCGAAGGAACAAACAAACAGACCATTGGGCTTGAGTTTCCATCAATTACTAGCTCTGGTCGTTTCACAGAAAATGCTAACGCGTAAACGCCACGTCTTGGATACTCCACCAAGACCACTTGCTTGAAGGCTTGCTTGTTTGGTAAACTGACCCCTTCGACTAGCTGCTTTGCGGCGCCATAGATAGTCCTCACACCAGGGAAATTATTGAGGAATGCTTCTCCCCAGCGAAGTAATCTTGAGCCAACGAGATTCCGAGTCAGAATACCAACTAGTAGTATTAGCAGGCCTGTGGTTATCAGACCCAGGCCAGGGATACTGTAGCCGACAAGGTGTGTTACCAAGGGGGCTAGGATACCGTCGATTGATTCGAAGAGAAATTTTAGTAGAATGAAAGTAAGGATTAGTGGCGCAACCACCAACGCCCCAGAAATGAAGTTCCGTTTGAGGACGACTCTAATTCGGTAAAATAATGGCACAAGCTCTCCAGATAACTAATGCAACACGAAATGAATACTTAGTTAGATATGCGTAACAACAATTCATCCAACGGTCGACTTAGCGGCGACTGGATGACACCTAACATTATTCAAAAATTCCTGAGCCTCTGTCAAGCGCTAGATATTCTATAACCCAAAAACGCTGACAGCCTGCACAGTAAGAACCTCAACAACAGATGGAGCAACTCCAGCATAGATTAGGATTGCGCAGGTTATCGCCGCCGCTAGTCTCATTGACATGGTTAAACCTGGCTCAGAATGTTTCTCTGCAAATTCAGTTTTTTGGAATAAGCTCCAAACCAACCGCCCGATTGAGAACAGTATTACTAATGAAACCACAACTATCAGTGAAAACGCCCACCACTGTTGAGAGTCAAGCGCAGATTCAGCCAGTCCCAGTCTGGCGACGAATCCGCCAGTAAATGGCGCCGCCGCCAGTGAAGCCAAACCCAAAGTCAAAACCCCAGCTATCAACGGAGAGCGACGAGCGAGACCTCTAAGGTCTGATAGCTCAACCTCGGCGATTCGTCCACTTGACTGCCAATCTCCAAAGCCAACTGGCGCCATCCTCTCTATCAACGGCAAAAGCATGGACAGTGACAAAACAGTAAACATTGTTTGTATCAATGCTCCCGAGAGACCCGCTGAATTGGCGCTGATAACCCCAATCATAACAAACCCACCTTGAGCCAAAGCAATCCATAGCAACATTCGCCGCACAGAGCGTTCGCGCAAAATTGCGGCTACAGTTAGGAACATTGAAATTGTGAGTATGATTGTTAGCGCAGGGGCCCAATCCAAGGGGGCCATGACATCGCCAGAAAATGCGATCAAGACATTGTCGAAGACTCTCAAGAAAGTAATCGACCCAGTCAATATGCCTGTGAGTATCGCCAGCGGTAGAGCGCCACTCCTTCTGGAGGCATGAAACTCTCCCATCCATAAGTGAAATGGCGCGAGGCCCATTTTTGCCGCTAGCCCAGCGCTCAGTAGAGCCACAGCCAAGATCATTGAAGGGCCGATTTTCTTGTAGGTCAAAAAGACGATTGAAATGTTCACACGTAGTTGGAGCAAATTTGTTTCGCCACCAATGCCATAGAGGACTGCCAATCCAAAGAGAAAAATCAAGGAACTGAAAATTCCATAGCCGAAGAAACGCAAAAATTTATCTCGAAGTCCATTGGCGATTTCCAAATTGGCGCCTGTATCGCCGTGCGATGCTTCTGTTTCTGCTATGTGAGTGATTCCTCTGAAATAGAGATACAGTGGAATCGCGCACAATTCCACTCCTATAAACAAAGTCACTAGGTCATAGGCCTCCGCTAAGAAGAAAACTCCACCGACGCTTAGAAGTAGGATTGGATAAATTAGTTCTAAAACGCGCTGTTGCAAGCGAGGGGTTTTGACATTGTCCGCAGAGGCGGGCAAGAAAATCGCTAAGAGCGTAAAACCACTAACTGCCACTAGTCGGAAAAATCTGCTAAACGGATCATGCAACAAAATGGCGCCCATTTGCGATGAGAACTGTGTCTGCAATTCAATCCAGCCTGCTATTAACAAAATAGTGATGGTCCACATGCGTGAAATGTGCGAACGTTTCGAATCACCCACAAATCGCATCAATACGAAGCTCAGGCCCGCTCCACAAAAAAGAAACAATGTCGGAGCCATGACACTCAAACTCGCAAGCGATGGCCAGACCAATAAACTTGATGTTGCGTCCACAGGGTTCATATTTTACTCACCGACGCTTGCATTGTCGTTTGAAGGTTGGCCGTTGATTGTTTTTTGAGTTGTTCCTCTCGTCTTCGGCGATACAAAATGTGAGTCAATATCCCAACACCAACAACAAACGCCAACGCCGCTACCATAGAAAGTTTCATCAATACGTAACCCACAACAAAGACCATCATCACCGAGACTTGAAATGCAAAACTATCAGTGAATGACACGACGCCGACAAAACCTTCACCTCGTCGCCGAGTATGTCCGATTTGCGTTGTAACCTTGGCGGAATTACGATTCAAATTCTCTGAGTCAGTTTCTTCTCTCTTTGAAGCTTCCACTATTCTCTGACTGTCCTGACGGACAAATTGAGCTGCGAAAACACCATAGGCTATCGACAATACCAGAACAACCAGTGCAAAGAAGTATCCGCTCGTTTCAGTTGGCTGTATTAAACGATTGAATGTCACAAAAGCCAGAGCTATCGCTCCAGCCGAAATAGACAGAGACATCAGGGCGCCAGCAAAAGAACGCCTAGTGAGGGCCCCATAGACACCAATAGAAAAGAGCACTCCAGAGAGAGCCATGTAACGCACGATCTCCATTAGCCTTGGCGCTCCTTTTCAACTACAGAGCTACTTTCTAGTATAGAAACTTTCGAACGCCTAACTTGAAAAGCAAAAAGCGCCACCATTGACAAGAGCGCCAAGCAACCAATCAAGGCTGGGAAATAATGAGCGCCGAGTTTTTCAAGAAGAGCTATGTCGATTGATGCTGGAGCTTCACCTGTGTGCGAACTCCAAATGCTATAAATCCAGACAGGCGTAACTGTCATCAAGAAACACAGTAAGACAAACACAGCTACAGTCTGATTTGGACTTGTCAGCATGCTCACCTTGTCATCAGCCCGCTCCCCACTACGTTTGAATTTCTTTTGATAGATTACTAGCGCAATCATTCCGATAACACCTAGCGCCACTGTTAATGAAATAATCGAAAGCCAGTAGAACATTCCACCCAAAGCCAAACAAAACAGAGAAAATGCAAAGACAGCGCCTTTCGGAGATTTGATGGTCACCGCACTTAGCGCTGCGCTTACAACTAGAGTTGCAAGAAGATAGAACACCATGTCTGTCATCTATAGATTATCCTAATACTGAACATTCAAGTATGGACTGCTAAAACACTGAATCAAGCTGGAAATGTTTCTAATTGAAACAGTCTTGTCTCCAGTGATAATTGCTTCAGGAGATTTCCAATTGCGCTCTAACTCCTTCAGCGTCCTTATCTTTATCGGTCATCATTGACACTGGCGCCACTCAGAACGCGCTTTTTCCTGAGAGAAACACTCGTGTCGTTATACGTTTTATCCACTAATTGCAACTGCATCAATTTCGACAAGAACGTCCTTAGGCAAACGTGCCACTTCAACAGTCGCTCGTGCGGGGTATGGCTCTACAAAAAACGATCCATAGACCTCATTGACAGCGGCAAAATCATCCATTGATTTGACATAAATAGTTGTCTTGACCACATCAGTTAGACTTGCGCCTGCAGCGACTATCACGGCCGAAAGGTTCTTGAGAACTTGCTTGGTTTGTTCAGTCGCATTATCGCCGATAATTTTTCCAGTGGCTGGGTCAAGTGGTATTTGGCCTGAACAAAACAGCATTTGTCCTCCAGCGCTTTGTACCGCCTGTGAATAGGGACCAATTGCCGATGGGGCTTCGTTTGTCTTTATGATTGTCTTGGACATGGTTTGTAACCCTCAATTTTGTTCAGTCTCATTTTGCTGATTTTATTGATTCCTCAGAATAGTTGATTGTCGAATAAGTAAATATTCAAATCAACACAACAACAAAGAAGTCCTGTTGCCGAAACAATGTCAACTTCGAGTTAATTATCTGATGTATGTGTGTATACGGGTATCTAGGGAGTGGCAATCTGAGCGTTGTGCATCAGAAATTGAAATTCAACAAGCCTCATCGTTGGAGACACCAAAAGTGTCACTGACAATCTCTATGTCTTGCTCTGGCTCAGATTTTGGAGAGTTTTGATCACTATCGGGACCGAGCAAAACTGTAAAACTTCGTAAGAGGTTTGGATCATACGCATCAGTTTCGGCGTACATGACTCTCAGCGCATCGAAAGGACTCATGGCAGCCTGATAAACACGGTCGGAAGTCATGGCATCGAAGCTATCGACAATAGCTACAATACGACTGAAGATGTGCGTTGCTGAAAAATCGAGACTATGAGGATAGCCGCGACGATTACCGCGCTCATGATGCTGTAAAACAGGGAAATAGCTTTCCTCGGTGATTTCATTGCTAGAGCGTAGGATATCTATGCCCCATTCAGGATGGCGTTTGACGATTTCAAACTCTTTCAATGAGAGGCGAGATGTTTTGCTGAGAATCCTATCGGAGACTTTGGACTTTCCGACATCATGCAATAGCGCTCCCACGCCTAAGTCGTAGATAAACTTTGGATCTGTATACCCCGCTTGATTGGCCAGCGCCAGCGCCAACGTACAAACATTGACTGAGTGACTATATGTCGAATAATTGACATTGGTGATTTTCAGCAAATTGATAAATGCGTCTCGGCCCTGTACTAAGTATGAAATCGTGGAACTAACAAGGTCTTTGCTGCGGCGAATGTTTTCGCCATAGGTTGGATTGGCAAACACTTCTTCTACTAAAGCCTTGCTGGACTCATAGAGAATTCCTGCCTTCTTGGAGGCAGGTAAGTCTGGACTTGCCAAAATGACATCAAGATTTTTTTCGAGATAGCGCTGAAAAGCTCCGCTAGCGGCCCCAGCTATAAAAAGAACATCAACACCATTTTCGAGTAGTTTGCGCTGGGTCTGTTCCGTAAAAGGTAGGTCAGCGCCACGATAGAGTGTCATTTGACGATCCCGTTTGACATACAAATCAAAATCAAGAACCGCATCTAGCCGTAGTGTTTCCAAGTGAATTGGAACAAACGGAAGTTGTTTCGATTTAGAAGAACTGGAGAATCTGGCCTGTAGAGTCGTCATTAGTCACACTAATATTGCATTACTTTTTCTGCTGAAGAAGAAGCCTATCTATAAGTAATAATATCGTCAACAATCACTCTGCGGTCCTGCCCAAATTGTGCACAATTGTTCGTCGCCTATGAGAAGGTAAATAGCTAGGTTTTTGGGAAAGAAAAAGCCGAACTCCGGGGAGAAGTCGGAGTTCGGCTTGACTACAGAGAAGGGAAGGGAGAAAAAAACTTTTACCAATCGATACGGTGTCGCACAAAAAATGTAGAATTGCTGTAATAACATTACTGCAATATTGGGCGCCATTAGTTATGGCTGATAGTTCTTGATACGCATTAGTACTGTCTCTAAGGATTCATTGATGCTGCCAAGCGCTTTGGCGTAGCGTCTCAACAGTTCGCTATATTGCCAGCGCATTTTGAAAGCTTGGTCTGGGAAATCAAATAGTCCAAGCAGTGTGGCTTTGCAAATCTCATCGATGTATTTGATAACATAGTAAGGATAGTCTGGGACTAGATCGTCACGTGTCTCTCCGCGTCCGAGTCTCTCGCGGTAGACTTCAATTTTTTCAAGAGTAACAGTTCCAAAACACCAAGGTGTCATGATTACACCGAAGTTTGAATTGTCTGTGTAGAAGTTTAGCGCAGCCTTGCGAACAATATTAAGGATTATCATTCTAGCCCGAAAATAGGCTAGCGACTCTGCGTTTTCTGTCGGAGTTAATTCAATTTTCTGCTCTACAACACTCATTTGTTCAGAACAATTTTCATAGACTTTTTCGAGGAAACAGTAATAGTCATCAAAATAGACTTTCACGTCCTCTGAGAGAGTTTGGACATAGAATCCACCCTCATCTTCACGTACACGCGGTTCGACAACCCGAGTTAGCCTTTCGTTGGTGAATCCGCGCTGATGTCTTCCGTCAATCATAGTAGTCATTCTCCTTTTGCGTATCTCTTCCCGTTAACCAAACGATCTAAATGCAAAGAGAGCGCCCTGATACTCCAGAAAGCCTGTTTCAAGAATGACTACTAGCGACAATGACGTAAGCTGTTGTTACGACGCAAGATAGCGCTGAGAGTGGTAGTGAGAACTACACAACGGAAACAAGTGGGCCAAATATTGCAACCCTGCAAATATGATTCAATAATCGCAATAAAAAGACATATGCGCAGAGGATTGCGCATATGTCTTTATTCAATAAGAACAATATTCACCAAAAACAATATTCACTAAAAGAAGTATTGGCGAAGAGAAGTAGAGATTGAAATCAAATCCTAAAATACGAATTGATAATCAGTGTTTCCAGTCGCAAATGAAGACATTTGTTTCGCCGCGTCTACTATTATTGCGATTTGAAGAAAACACTAACTTTGTGCCATCATAGGAAAACATCGGAAATCCATCAAAAGTCTCATTGAATGTAATTTGTTCGATTTCTTTGGTAGTGACATCAACAGTGTAGAGATCAAAGTTGCGACCTCTAGGGGCATTCATATTTGAGGCAAAAATAATGTACTCCCCCGAAGGATGCCAATAGGGGCCAAAATTCGCCTTACCATTATCAGTGAGTCGCACCACATCTGTACCGTCAGCATTGGCTATATATATGTCCAACTTGCTTGGCCGGATAAGCCCTTCTTTTAGTAAAGCCTGATAATCTTCAAGTTCTTCACCTTCAGGACGTGAGGCTCGCCAAACTATTTTCTTGCTGTCACGAGAGCAAAACGCGCCGCCGTCATAGCCAAGCGTATGTGTCAATCTGGTCTGTTCGGAGCCATCGGGATTCATTGTGTACAATTCCAAATCACCGTCACGCACTGAAGTGAAAATAATCTTGCTTCCATCAGGGGAGATAACTCCCTCGGCGTCATAACCTGCAGTGTTGGTCAATTGCCTGATATTTGACCCATCAGGATCTGCGGCAAAGATATCATAGCTCGAATAAATCGGCCACACATAACCACGACTATGGTCTGGCTTAGGTGGGCAATCGTCGCCTGCGAGATGCGTGGAAGCGTAGATAATTGATTTTCCATTGGGAGCGATGAAAGCGCAAGTGGTGACACCGTTACCTGTGGAAATCTGACTAACATTATCGCCATCAGCATCCATTCGGAAAATCACATCACATTTGAGACTATCGCGAGTGGTTTGAAAAATTAGCTCGGAACCATCGAAAGAAAAATAGGCTTCGGCGTTTTCGCCGCCGAAAGTTAATTGCCTCATGTTGGAAAAGCGTTTTTCTTTTTTCAAAATGTGATTTGTGGTGGTTGTCGTGAGCGCAATTGTCGAGTCAGGATTATGGTCAAGACTTTGGGCGTGAACTGCCCCTGCGGTTGCCAGACATAGTAAGGTGAGAAAAACAAATATCCTGAGTTCAAAATTTCTAATCATCCTTGACTTCACTCCCATTGAATAGTTTGACATATATCACAGGGCTAGATGTAGCTATCTCATGACTCGCGGTTGTCATGGTTGTGTCACGCCGTCTAATTATCTTTTCCTACTTTTTCCAATTCAAGCCGCAAATGATGCAAACGATCGTCTTCTGAAACTGCGCGATGGTCTATTACAATTTTTGCATGCGGCGAGAATGAAAACTCCATGTGCTCTTCAATCGCTTGGCGCAGACGTTCAATATCCGACCTGCCGAGCGCTTTGGTAGCTTCAAAATGTAATTCAACTTTTCCGGATTTGACCCTAACTTTTTCAACACCTAGCTCGGCTACTAGGATTTTGACTGAAGTCGCTTCAATCAAATTTTCCGCTGGCTGTGGCGGACGGCCATAGCGGTCAATCATTTCGTCACGGATTCTCCAGACTTGAGTTAGATTCTTCGCTTGCGCTAGACGACGATAAATATCAACCTTGTGCTGCTTGACATCTATATATGTTATTGGCAGATGTAATTCATAATCAGTTTCTAGTGTCACCTCCGGCAGTGCGCTTGAGGCCTCACCACGTAACTCAGCCACCGCTTCTTCGAGCAATTTCGTATACATGTCAAAACCGATTTCATCAATGAAACCCGACTGTCTGGCTCCGAGCATATTTCCTGCGCCTCGGATTTCAAGATCGCGCATCGCCAGTGCGAAACCGCTACCAAGTTCGGTGTGTGACTCAATGGCCTTGAGGCGTCTGCGTGCGTCTTCGGTCATTCGCCTATAGCCAGGTGTCAGTAAGTATGAATAGGCCTGCTCTGAGGAGCGACCGACACGGCCACGCAATTGATACAATTGCGCCATGCCGAATCTGTCGGCTCGGTCTAGAATGATAGTATTGACATTGGGAATATCTAAACCCGATTCAATAATCGAAGTGCACAATAACATCTGGGCTTTCTTATCCACAAAGTCCATCATCACCTTTTCAAGCTGACGCTCAGGCATTTGGCCGTGACCAACTAACATCGAAACTTGCGGTAGCAGGCGTTTCAAATATTCCTGCACAGCGGGCATCGTTTGCACACGATTATGGACAAAGAACACTTGTCCGTCGCGATCAATTTCCCGCAGAACCGCCTCAACAATAATTTCCGCAGTAAACTCACTAACCACTGTCGTAATTGGCAGGCGTCCTTTGGGTGAACTGGAAATCAATGACATATCACGAGCGCCAGAGAGCGACATTTGTAGTGTGCGAGGAATAGGAGTGGCAGTAAGTGTAATCGTATCTACGTTCGCTCGAAACTCACGTAGACGCTCTTTGTGTTTGACACCAAAGCGTTGCTCTTCATCAACTACTAATAATCCCAAATCACGGAACACTACTTTCTTATTGAGAATTCGTTGCGTCCCAATTAGTACATCCACCTTTCCTGACTTCACACCTTCTTCGGAGATTTTCATCTCTTTGGCAGTGCGGAAACGGCTCATCATATCGATGCGTAATGGAAAAGACTTTAGTCGCTCTTTGAAAGTATTGTAGTGCTGTTGGGCGAGGATTGTCGTCGGGACTAGGACGGCCACTTGTTTGCCGTCCTCAATACATTTGAGCGCCGCACGCACGGCAACTTCGGTTTTGCCAAAACCAACATCACCGCAAATCAAGCGATCCATGGGTGACTCTTTTTCCATGTCCTTTTTGACCATCACAATCGCTTTGAGCTGGCCTTCGGTTTCTTCATAAGGAAATGATGCTTCAAGTTCGCGCATCCAAGTTGTGTCTGGACCAAAGGCGTGCCCTGGATTTGCTTTTCGTTCGGCGTACAGACGCACCAAACGCTCGGCCATCTCTTCGATACTCTTCTTGGCGCGGTTCTTGAGTTTCTCCCAGCCTTGGGCGCCAAGAATTGATAGCGAGGGAGCGGCGTCTTTTCCGCCGTACTTACTGACACGATTGAATTCTTCAATCGGCACAAAGAGTTTGTCGGATTTGGCGTATTGTAGTGACAAGCAATCACGATGACGGCCATCAAGAGTAATCGTCTCCAACCCCAAATAACGCGCAACACCATACTCCGTGTGGACAACATAGTCACGTGGTTCAAGATTAGTGTAACTGCTGATAGTCACACCCTCTTTGAAATATTTGCGTTTGCGACGTCGGTATGCGCTTTTGAATATTTGATGATCTGTTAGAATTGAAAACTTTGCGTCAGGTAGGAAAAATCCACCCTGTAATAGCGCCACAACAACCTGCGGATCCTCGCCAGGGACATTGTCACGAATCAAATCGGTGAGACGCTCTGACTGTCCAAGATTATCGGCGCAAATGACATAGGTGATTCCTGCGACACGATAAGCCGAAACAACTTCCGCCAGCTTTTCCATTTTAGCGACAATTGGTGGTGGCTCTTGACAACCCAGATCTATGACATCAGACGCAGCGCCACGAAACAAGCGAATATCAATTTTGGAGCGGCTTTCGGATTGAGCTAGAAGCTCTTCTGGAATACTATAGAACGGCTTCAAGCCTGACAACGACGGCAACGAGATTTCCATACGCTCTTGACGCTTCACACCATCCTGAAAAATCTCTTTGGCTTCTTCTTTCAAGGCTTCCAAGTTGTCAGTGACAATAATTCCATTTTGGGGAAAATGCTCAAGAGCCGAAGCCTGTGATCCTCCAAATGCGGAAGAGAGCCACTCAAGGCCTGGCGCTTCAGGATCATTGACGAACCGTGAGCGTAGTATTTCATCCTCATCTGGAGAAACAGACTCAAGGAATGTCTCGACTTTTTCAGTCGGATAGAAACATTCTCGGCGGGGCAAGAGATGACATTCCTGCAAGCGATCACGAGTGCGTTGATCGCCAACATCGAAAGTGCGTATCGAGTCCACCGTATCGCCGAAGAACTCCACTCGCAATGGCGAGGTTGACCCAGGAGAGAAGAAATCAATCAAACCACCACGCAGAGAAAAGTCACCGACTTCCTCAACATTAGCCGCACGCCTGAAACCCAGCCCGACAAGAAACTCAGCCAATTCGTCGAGCCCGTAGTCGGAACCAACTTTCAAATGTGCCGATTGTCGCGACAATTCCTTTGGCGAGATTGTCGGCTCCAGCATGGCCTTCAGCGAAGCGATGTACACTCCCGCTGATTTGTTTTTCATCGCCGCCAGCGCTGAGATACGACGACCAAGCATTTCTCCTGACGGAGCGGAAAAGTCATAGGGATGAACACCGAGAGATGGAAAATGGTGTGTTTCTTTGGCACAGGGTAAGAACTCAAGGTCTTGTGCTAGAGAAAATCCATCCTCTGGTTGCGCGCAGATGTAGAGCAGGGGCTTGTTTAGTTCACTAAGAAACGAATTGAGTAAGAATGCTCTAGCCGAACCTACCAGACCACTGACTGATAGCGTAAAGCGTCCAGCGCCCTCAGAGGCTCGGGCGCGACTGACCAGTTGCTGCACATTGACTGAGTTCGTAAAACGCTCTGCAAAGGCATCCAAGCCTGGATCACCTGCCTTGCGAGTTTGAAAAGTCATCGATATTTGAGTGTCGGTCATAGAAAACAATTTATCGTAAGTGGGCGCTTTCAACTCCTATCTGCCCAAAATGCAATTACCTAACATTAGGAGGGCAGACTCTGATTGTCGACCAGAAACTACTCCACAAAACCACTATGTCAAGCTCTGGAGGTTTCGACAGTCTTTCTGCTGGATTGACGCTTGCGATTGCAATGTTTCGGATATAGATTTGGCTCCAGAAGGCTTGGCAAGTGTACAATCCCATGTCGCCAGAGTCTTTTGAAGACCATACAGTCTTTTGACGACTACAAAGAAAGTCTATTGAAAATAAACTCCCTAAATCTCTCAACAGAAATCAAATTTCAATGAAATTACTTAGTCAGAGCAATAACGGAAACGGTCCTATGAGATTCTTCTCAGGCAAGCGAGCGCTAGCGGTGTTTGGGGGCTTGATATTCTATCTGACTTTCTCGACTATGGAGGCCTACGGGTCTGGGGGCGAACAGGCCGAACAGGTAACCCAAACTCTACTGGGGTTGGTAGTCATCCTTCTGGCCGCCAAGCTGGGTGGTGATTTGTTTGAACGCCTGAATCAACCTGCTGTCCTTGGCGAACTAATTATTGGAATTTTTCTTGGCAATTTATCTTTGCTTGGTATTGATGGTGTTGAGCCGCTCAAACACTCTTTGCCTCTGGAAGTCCTTGCAGAAATCGGTATTATTATACTGCTTTTCCAGGTTGGACTTGAATCATCTATCAAAGAAATGCTCTCAGTCGGCGCGACATCCTTCATGGTTGCCTTAGCTGGTGTCCTAGCGCCATTTTTCCTCGGCTGGGGAGTCTCGGTTTACTTCTACCCTGAAAGTGATTTGCTGATTCACCTCTTTATCGGCGCAACATTGACAGCAACATCAGTCGGAATAACCGCGCGTGTACTCAAAGATTTACACAAGAGCACCACCAAAGAAGCCAAAGTAATTTTGGGCGCCGCTGTTATCGATGACATCATGGGACTCATAATTCTTGCAGTCATACAGGGCGTTATCCTAGCCAAAAACCAAGGCGGCGAATTGGCCTCTTCGGAAATCTTGATTATTTGTCTCAAGGCAGTCGGGTTTATCGTCGGCGCTCTGGCCATCGGCCACTATCTCTCACCAAAGATATTTTTTGTAGTCAAGGGCATGAGAGTCTCTGGCGTTCTGCTCTCAGTAGCTTTGTTCATTTGTTTCGGCTTGGCGTGGGTAGCGGCCATAATAGGTCTGGCTCCGATTGTCGGAGCGTTTGCAGCTGGACTGATTCTCGATGAAGTTCATTATCAAGTCCATCCAACTTTCAAAGACTTCTCTATAGACAAACTGATAGACCCGATTGCAGTTTTTCTTGTGCCGATATTCTTTGTGCGGATGGGCATGATGGTCGATGTCACACATTTCGGCAAGATGGAGGTCTTGGCTTTCGCTGGTGCTTTGACTCTTGTCGCTTTCATCGGTAAACAAGTCTGTGGGGTGGTTATTCGAGATAAGTCAATTAGCAAAATGTCTGTCGGTTTGGGCATGGTTCCCAGAGGCGAAGTCGGGCTCATATTCGCTGGAATCGGAGCCACCTTGGTTCTTGCGGGTGAAAGTGTGATTTCCCCTGAAGTCTATTCGGCAGTTGTGATTATGGTTATGGTCACAACCTTGGTCACGCCCCCAGCCTTGAAATGGAGCTTGATGAAATCCGAAGACAAAAAAGTAACCACCGAAACTCAGACTGAGACACCTTCAAGCTAAAGGGGCTTGCAGTAATTGAGCTTGACATACCTCAAGAGAGTGACTTTAAGAAGAGTGGCTCCAGTGAGCGTTGTTTCAAAGAGAGTGGCTATGTATTGCGAAAGTTCTTGAAAAGTAATATTGATCGTCAGAACAATTGACATCTCAATATTGGCGACGTATGTTTGTCGCCCTGATCGCGGGGTGGAGCAGTTCGGTAGCTCGTCGGGCTCATAACCCGAAGGTCGGAGGTTCAAATCCTCCCCCCGCTACCAATAATGATTCTATTTAGATAATTCCTAAACATCTCAAATTGAGTTCAGTGGCAGATAACCAGCTTTTGGGTCTAGGGTGATAATCTTGACCACATATAGCTAACTGTCCTCAGGCTCTTCCAATAACAATTACTCTGAAACTTGTTGCATTTCCCCAGTCTAGGTCCAGTCGAGTAACTGTGTATTTGCGGCGCTCAGGACCACCCTACTGTCTTGACTTGATTTTGACGCACGAAAAGGGTTTCATCTCTTTAGCAAGATGATCAATCTTCGATATTTCGAATATCTATCGAATGGCAATTGATTGTTGTACGACATTGGTAATTTGAAAAGACTATTAGACTCATAATTCGACCCACTACATCATGGATACCGAACGCCCAAACCCACTACAAACCTCTGTCGATTCCCAAGGGAAGTTGCAACTCATCAAGAAGCTTTTCTATCTCTCGGGAGTTTTGTATCTATTTATTCTGGCTATTACGCTCTTAGGCGCCTCGTTCAAACTGATGGGCGCCGATGTTGTCCATTCTCTTTTCAGCGCTGCTGAAAACCCGATGGTTGGACTAGCAATTGGAATCTTCGCTACCGCAGTTATTCAGTCCTCATCGACCACTACGGCAATAGTAGTTGGTTTGGTTGGCTCTGGGGGGTTAGGCTTTGTTACAGCAATCCCAATTATCATGGGAGCTAACGCTGGTACTTCGGTTACTAACACAATTGTCTCACTGGCAAGTATCAATCGCGGAGAGGATTTCAAGAGAGCGTTCGCTGGCTCAACGGTTCATGATTTCTTTAATTTTTGCTCCATCACCTTGCTCCTTCCACTGGAAATTCAATTCGGCCTCATTTCTAAATCCGCGAAATTCATTGAACCCTTTGTGGCTGGTTCAGGTGGTCTGTCTTTCAAATCTCCATTGAAGATGATTACAAAGCCAGTTGTCGCACAGGTTATTGACGTCATCGGAAACACGGGCTGGCTGGCGGCCTTGATAGCGCTTGTGCTTCTATTCTTTTCATTACAATATCTGACCAAGATTATGCGTTCAATGATTATGTCCAATATTGAACAATTCTTTGAGCGCGTTATCTTCCGCAATGCCGCGCTGGGTTTTACACTCGGTATCATCCTGACAGTCCTAGTGCAGTCATCATCAATCACAACATCCTTGGTCGTGCCTTTGTTAGCCGCTGGAATCATTACGCTCCAACAAATCTATCCCTATGTCTTGGGAGCTAATATAGGAACAACCGTAACTGCCTTTCTAGCGGCTATAGCCACTGGTTCTCATGCGGCCGTTGGTGTGGCCTTTGCGCATTTCCTATTTAATGTCTATGGCACAGCTGTTTTTTGGCCCTTGAAGCGAATACCTATTTTCTTAGCCGAACGACTAGCGGAATACTCCCAGAAGTCACGAGTTATTCCGATACTATATATTTTGATTCTATTTTTTGTTCTTCCTGGAACATTAATTTCTATGACGAGGTAACAAGAGATCATGCTGGAAAAATATACTGAGCTGTTCCATAAACATAACCTACTTGATGAAGCTGTTGGCTTGACCCTTAAGATGCTGGAGATTGATGCCAAGATGTATCATATTGCGCAAGAAAGTTTGCGAGATTCAGACACAGCAGAACTGCAGGACGATCTCAAAAAAATGGATCGGCGAGTCAATAAGCATCTCAGAGATGTTCGCCGCAAAGTCTTAACTCATCTAACTGTCGCTGGTACGGCCAATTTGGTGCCTGGGCTAGTCCTGGCCTCAATCGTGATTGATGTTGAGCGTATTGGGGACTATGCCAAGAACATAGTTGGCTTGGCGCGCCAACATCCCAAACGTCTAAAGGGACAAAAATACGAAAGTGACTTGAAGAAAATCGAAGATTTCATATCTCCGAACTTTGAGCGTGTGGCGCTGACACTTTCCGAGAAGGATATTTCCATTGGGCGGGAAGTTATGAAGGCCGAGGTAGAGATCGGAAACCTTTGTGACAAGATTGTCGACCAATTGTTGACTGATCCGTCAGAAGATTTATCAAGAACAAATGTTGTCGCTATCGCTTTGTATGTGCGCTTCCTAAAACGCATAAACTCGCATTTGACAAATGTTGCCAGCGCTATTGTTAACCCTTTTCCGAGAATTAGTTTTAGAGAAAAAGAGAAATAGCCGTTGCATTGTCAAGCTCTCGATGAAGTCTGGCCACATGTATACTTCATTTCACTAATAGAGATACACTTGATACGCAATAATTACTGTCTGTAGCACAAGCGTGCTTACTGCTGTTTTGTATCATTCTAAACACAAACTTTCTATCCTCTTCAAACTGCAGTCTCTTCAACAATATAGTCTTGCATCACTTTCTTGCCCTATTTGATGATTTCAACATTCGGGGATGGTCGTGACACCTCTCTTGACATAATTGACGCGGGCGCCTAATATGGACTGTCTGACTCGATGGAATTGACTGTCATTAGATGAGCTTGCTATTAAGAAAGAGCAACTATTTTCATGTACATTTATTCTAACCATGACAAATTGTAATTAGCGCAAAACACTGTTCCTACCACTACTATCCTATTTCTCAAACCTTGAAAGGCCTCAACCATGTCAGAGAATTCAACCGCCCCGCTCAACGCTGCAACGAATCCAAATGATATCAATATGGACAAGCTCCAAGAGTTCATGGGTAAACTAGTAGTAGATTATGGAGCGGCCGTAACGGGCACTATGGTAGTCCTTGGTGACAAACTTGGCTTGTATAAGAAACTTTCAATCGATGGTCCTCTTGATTCAAAGGAGCTTGCCCAAAAGACAGGCACCCATGAGCGCTATATTCGTGAATGGCTTGCCAATCAAGCTGCCTCTGGATACATCACTTATGACGGCGACAGCGAAAAGTTTTTTATGACACCTGAGCAATCTTGGGGATTGGCCAATGAGGATAGCCCTGTATTTCTCGCGGGAGGTTTTCACAGTCTCATTTCCTTATATGCCGACGAGGCAAATATCACTGAGGCCTACAAATCAGGCGAAGGTGTTGACTGGGGCGCACACAATGGTTGCTTGTTCTGTGGTACAGAAAAATTATTTAAGACTTCATACAAAGCGCATTTGACCGAGGAGTGGCTGCCATCGCTCAATGGTGTAATTGACAAACTCACTAACGGGGGAAAAGTCGCGGATGTCGGCTGTGGCTATGGCGCCTCGACTATCATCATGGCGACGAAATTTCCCAAGTCGACATTTGTGGGTATTGATCTGCATGGCCCGTCAATCGATGCGGCGCGTGAACGCGCTAAAGAGGCAGGTGTAACGAATGTTAGTTTTGAAGTCAGCTCGGCTCAAGAATACAAAGCTGACGGTCTTGATTTGGTTTGTTTCTTTGATTGCCTGCATGATATGGGAGACCCTGTTGGCGCAGTTGCGAATGTGAAGCGCTCACTCAATGATGACGGAACTTTGATGGTGGTTGAACCATTTGCACAGGATGATCTTGCGGGCAATCTCAATCCGCTGGGACGCTTGTACTATGGCTTCTCAGCGCAGGTTTGTGTGCCTTGTTCGCTTTCACAGGATGTCGGCTTGGGGCTCGGAGCGCAGGCGGGCGAGAAACGAATCGGTGAAGTCATCAACGAAGGCGGACTTTCAAAATTCCGTCGTGCCACTGAGACACCTTTGAATTTGATTTTCGAAGCCAGAAAATAGACGCTTTACGTTTACTGCAAATAAATATAGATCGGCGCACCTTATCGATTTAGATGGTTCAATCTAAATCGATAGATGCGCCGTTTTTTTTGTTACGCAATAATCCAGTCTACAGGGCTTATTGATAAAGCCCGAAACCGTTGCGTTGGGTCTTGCGACGGCGCTTTTTGCCGTTGTGTGACCCGACGCTTTCCCTATGGAGACGTGTCGGGTCACAATTTTCAAAAAGCGAAAATCAAGACCCAACACAACAAATTGGACTTTATCAACAAGCCCTACTGGCGAGGACTAGGAAAGGAACAATTTATGGCGCGTGCCATGTGTGGCCGAAGTCTTCAGTGGTCCAGCAAGAATCAAAGCTTTTCACCCCAGGCGGGAATAGGAAACCGCTACCTCTTTCATCAAGAATAACACCATCAATGACTAGGGCTTCTTTGGTTAAAGTATCATGTACGACTGAGATATTCCATGAGTAGCCACCATTGGTAGTGATTGCGTAAAGAGTATCATAAAGCGCAAAGGCGATTTCTGCTGTGACAAATTCGGCATAGGTCTCATCAAGTAACTCTGGCTTCAGCGCTATGACCTCAAAAACCGTAATCCATTCAGCATTTGACGTGGCTTGTGATGAAACCCGCAGACGTGGCGGACCGCCTGGAAGCTGATTGAATTCGGAACTAATTTGCGCGCGTATAGGAAAGTCTCCTACAAATTCTTTGGAAACATCAACCTTCTCAATCACAAATGCGCTTTTCAGCCAATAGGCGAAGACAGTCAAGAGCAACGGAATACTGAAGCCAAAGACGATCACCGCCAGTCTGCGCAGTTGATAACGGCGTCTGGTATTGCTCATTTTGCGAAAAGAGTCAACCAAACGCACTGTGGCGCTTCGGTTGTCAGCGGGAGCGGCTAGGTCATGCTCGCGCAATTGCTCCTCAAGGGCTCTTATCGGATCTTGCTCTTCTGACATATTCTTACTCGTTGAGTTTCTGTGGGCCCGAATCTATTCATAAACTCTGATCTCATTTTGAGTTATCAAACGACTCCACGAGAAAGTTCAATATCTCATCTTCTGAGGTCTCTGGAAAGAATAATCTATCATTGGGCTGTTTATTGCACTCCCCAAACTGGAACTTTGTTATGCCCCGAAACGTTAAAAAACTCATATCTGGCTCGAAATTCGAGGAATTGAGCTAGGCCAAACATGCTAGGAGCCAATTGCTCGCCTCTTTCTCTAGGGGAGTCTCAGAATAAGACGGTCAAATTGCCCAAACCTGTATTGCCTGAAATCATGGATAAGCGTATATTTACAAACGAGAACGGTACTCGTCTCTCGCAAAAAATTAAACAATGTCAGCGAAATAACTGAGATAACGACAAAGAGAACTTTGCGTAGCGTTGTTTTGTTGTTGTCTTCAAGATTGAATTAGCTGGCTGAGCGCCAATCGTAGTAACAGAATTGACAAGAAGGATACTGATAACCATATGAGCCGCGAACCGATATACCTCTCAAAAAACGGCCGCATCAAACTCGAAACCGAACTGAAACGACTCAAATCTGTTGAGCGTCGCAGAATTGTCGGGGAGATTGAACGTGCAGCGAATATGGGCGATCTCAAAGAGAACGCCGAATATCATGCCGCCAAGGAAGAGCAAAAGCATGTTGAACGCAAGATCGGTGAGCTCGAAGATAAACTCTCGCGAGTGCGCTCTATTGACCTCGACAAAATACCCACTGACAAGGCCTACTTGTTTGCCAAAGTCAAAGTCCGTGATCTCGACCGCAAAGAAGACATCACTTACTATCTAAAACCCGCCGAAGAAACTGATGTCGACAATGATGAGATTTCGGTAAAATCTCCAATCGGCGCTGGCCTGCTTGGCAAAGGTGTCGGCGATGAAGTTGAAATCATAATCCCTATCGGGAAGTTGCATTACAAGATTCTGGAGATTAGCCGCGACGAGTAGGTAGCAGTAACAATGCGCCGAAGGATATTCTTCTAGTTTGATAGTCATGATGATTGTACCAGTTTTCTGACTGTTTTATCAACTTTGCCCACTGCTCAACTGTAGACTACATAAGCGCCGTTTGCTTTTGCTGAAGCTTTTTAGAGGCCCAAGGCGAAGCATTTATCTATTGCGGAAGACAAAATATTAGCTATTGTATAGACGGAAGTTATCTGATGGAAACAACAAAACAAGCACAAGTAATAGAAGATAAATCAATGATATATTTTAACGATATATGCGGCGCGATTGGTGACACACCGTTGGTGAAGATTCGCAATCTCACCGCCGAGGCAGGTATCTCCTGTACCGTTTTGGCAAAACTTGAATTCATGAACCCAGGCGGTTCGGTCAAAGACCGTATGGCTGTATTTGTGATTGAAGATGCAATTGCCAATGGGTCACTGAAACCAGGCGGAACAATAATAGAAGCCACCTCGGGCAATACAGGGGCCGCTGTGGCGATGTTCGCTGCGGCGCATGGCTACAAAGCGCTTCTCACTGCTCCTGATAAAACATCACCAGAGAAACTCAATACATTGCGCGCATTCGGCGCCGAGGTAGTTGTTTGCAAAACTGATGTGCCTTCTGATTCACCTGATAATTACTATGAAACCGCAAAACGTTTGCATAGAGAACAGCCAGGGAGTTTTTTCCTTGAGCAATATCAGAACGTCAAGAATATTGACGCGCACTATGAAACCACTGGCCCAGAAATCTGGAGACAAACTGAAGGCAAAATGACCTGCTTTGTTGGTGGCATCGGCACTGGCGGTACAGTTAGTGGTTGCGCTCGGTATTTCAAAGAGCAGGACCCGAATGTAGAAGTTGTCGCAGCAGATCCATTTGGCTCGATCTATTATCAATTTCACAAAGACGGTTCAGTCATTGAGCCAAGTACCTATTTGGTTGAGGGTATTGGCGAGGACATGATTTGTAAGTCGATGGACATGTCGACAATTGATAAGATTTATCAGGTGACTGACCAAGAGTGCTTTGACGCCGCGCGCGCGATGACACGTAAAGAAGGTATCTTTGCAGGTGGTAGCTCTGGAGCGGCGATGAAAGTTGCTCTTGAACACGCCAAAACACTTCCAGCCGAGGCTGTGATGGTTGTTATACTGCCTGATAGCGGGGTTAAATATGTCAGTAAGATGTATAGCGACGATTGGATGACCGAGAAAGGACTAAAATTTTGAGCGACTCAAAACCATTAGACACTACCAAGTTACACATCGAGACAAAAGCTGTGCATTGTCATCCATCTGATCCTGCAACTGGCGCTGTTTCGGCTCCTATTTATCAGACTGCGACATTCAAACTTCCAGCTCCTGGTGATGAATCGGGATATGTCTATACTCGTAGCGCTAATCCAACTCGTGACTTATTGCAGGATGCGCTCGCCAAACTTGAAAACGGCTCGCAGGGACTGACCTTCGCCAGCGGTTTGGCGGCGACAAACACAATTATGAATCTACTCCGACATGGCGACCATTTGGTTGCTGGTGATGATTTGTATGGTGGTTCTGTTCGTCAATTTGAAAATGTCCACAAGCCCAATTCTGGGATTTCATTTTCCTATGTTGATGGTCGTGACCCAAACAACATCGAACAGGCGCTGACCGAAAAGACAAAGATAATTTGGATTGAGACACCGACAAATCCGCTTTTGAAAACTTACGATATTGCCGCTATCTCGAAGATAGCCATCAAACACAAAATATTGTTGGTGGTGGACAATACATTTGCTTCGCCATACTTGCAGCAACCTCTGGATTTGGGTGCAGACATCGTTTTGCATTCTCTGACAAAATATCTTTGTGGACATTCTGACACTGTCGGCGGAGCGTTGGTTGTTAAAGATAAAGCTCTCGGAGAAAAGTTGGCCTACTATCAGAATGCAGTTGGAGCTGTCATGGCGCCATTTGATTGCTGGTTGGCTTTGCGTGGTATCAAGACTCTGGCTGTGCGCCTAGACCGTCAATGCGCTAATGCGCAAGAGATTGTGAAGTTCTTGCAGGGAGCTTCATCGGTGACTAGTGTCCTCTATCCTGGCATAGATGGCTCACCGTTGCTCAATGGCATGAAATCTGGCGGAGCGATGGTTTCTTTCAATCTCGATGGAGACTTTGAGCAAGTTAAACGCTTTGTGATGGCGACCAAAATCTTCACGCTTGCGGAATCTTTGGGAGGAGTCGAGTCTCTAGTTAATCACCCAGCTTCCATGACCCACGCATCTATCCCACGTGAAACTCGTTTGAAATTTGGTATTGATGATGGTTTGGTACGTCTCTCTGTTGGAGTTGAGCACGTCTCAGATTTGGTAAATGATTTGAAACAAGCGCTTGCAGTTTATCAAAGTGCAAACAAGTCTGCCCAATCAGAAGTCGCTTCCGCCTAATAAACCGAAGTTTAACAAACGAAGCCGAGAGTAGATATTTCTACTCTCGGCTTTCTTGTTATCAATCAGGTTCAAGAGTCAAAAACTTACAGTCATGAATAGCGCGTTGATTTAGTATCCAGCGTCATGTTCGCGGTTGCTTGTTCTCTTACCGCTGTTGATACTGTGTCTACTAAGAACAGTGTCTTTGACTTTTGCAAGGTCCATCATATTATCAATCATCAGCGGCTCAAATGAATAATACCCTTGAGCATATTTACAGCGCCCCATCTGTCCGTAAGTGCGCGCCATTGTTTCCATATAGTGCATATAGTCACCCTGTTTATCAGGGTTTTGGAACTGCGAGGCATGAGCTTTAAGAGCCTTCATCCAAGTCTCAAAATAATCAGTAATATCGACGACAAAAGACGGAGCCAGTGAGTAGGGCAAGAAATAGTGAAACGTCCGGTCAGTATGGTGTGGCGCCAGACCACATTCAAACTTGGCCAGTCGCGCCAATCCAGCGGCGTTGATAGTTATCTGCCCTGTGGCGATATGGTCAGGGTGGCACTGCGCTCGGCCATTGGTGTTTATGGGGTAAGGGCAAAGGATAATAGTCGGTTTGACTTTGCGAATGAGTTCAGCCACTTTTTGGCGCTTGTCATAAGTATCAATCAATTGAGTGTCACCAAAGTCGAAGACTTCAATTAGGTCTGCGCCTAGAATTTTTGCAGCTGATTCGGTTTCTTTTTCACGTATCTCTACTGTACCGCCTGTGCCCATTTCACCTTTGGTGAAGACTGCAATAGCTACAGAATAGCCCTGCTCAACTAATTTTGGAATCAATCCACCACAGCCAACTTCTACATCATCGGGATGCGCCCCAATCGCAAGCACATCATAACTATTTGCTACATCTTTATTCGGCATAAATTTTTGACTTCCTTTTGCAGAGACTATTGCAGTCAGGCAATTTTAGGTTCCACCCATTCGATAGCAATATAGATACTACTCCGTAGCGAAAAAGTTTTTTCTTCAACTACAGAACCTAATATTCCAATAGTATCACGCTCCTCGCGATTTAGAACTCATACAATAGTGTCTTTTTATCACAAAAAAAGCCGAACGGGGAATCCCGTTCGGCCATAAGCATTTCTCTTAGCTAACAATCAGTATTGTTCGTTTAGTACTTGGCTTTGTAGTTCTTTACCTGCAAATCAGCTGGAACAAACGGGTGCATTCTATCAGAATGGAATTTGAGGATTGAAGGCAAGACTTCGAATATGTAATGCGAGCCACCCTCGTCAGCGAATCCATCATAACCCGAATACTCTTCAAAGATAGTCGTTACTGGAGTTGGCAATGACTGCAACTTATTGACGAACATCGTGTCTTGGTCAAAGTGATTGAACTTTGCATCCTGCGTGGCCATAATCATGACATTACCAGAGAGCTCACTGAGCATAGTCGAACCGAGTGAATCGACAACGTTCGCCATATCATGACGTTTCCAAAGGTCCCATATTAAATTGTAGGGAGCTCCAGTTGAGTCAAACGGCAGGAACATACGCAATGTGGCGTCTTCGCCTGTTACAATGTTCGGGAATGCTGGAAAAGTTATATCTGTAGGTGGATTGTATGCGAATGTCGTCTCTGGTGGCGCAACTGTTGTATTGATGTTTGTATCAATCACAGTGCTGTCGTAAATCTTGTTAATCGAATCGACTACAGGTTTCCCAGCCCCATCAACACCGAAGCTATAGGCAGTATCCTCAGGGGAAAATCCGATAGCGGCGGCTATGAGAAAACTAGTTGCTGGAGCAAAGGAAGATGAATCAATCTCGCTATAAGAACCCCATTCACCCAGCGCTTGCGTGAAGATTCGAGGGAAACCATAGGTATTATCACTAAAGTACAGTGGCGCCGAGATTGCCTAAACCGAACCAAAATTCGTAGCGCCAGCGCTAGCTGTAAATGGGTCAGGCGCAATCATCGCGCGGATAGCGCCGTAGCCAGCCATTTCATAACCAGAAACGGCTCTCAGGTTCTTGCGCTCAAGCGGGTCACTGGTCACAGTTCCAAAAGTATTGAACTGCGTGTCGATGAAAGCAACTAACGACTGGGAAATAAGATTCTCCCAAAGTCCATTGGTGACGTAATTGCTATAGAAAGATCCACCGAAAGGATTACTAGTGCCGTTGACAGTTACAACTATCATAGGTTCGATTTCGCCACTCTCAATCATTCTGTTCATTACAGTTTGCAAATTATTGTGCAAGTAGAAGAATTGATCTCCTCTAAAAGGACTCAACATAAACAATGTCGGATAGGGACGGTTGAATCCTTTGTCGTCATATCCTGGTGGAGTATAGATATTTAGGCTAGTAGTTACCAAATCGGAAAACTGGGAGAACCCTGTTTCTATGAAAAAGTGATTCCTAGTCCAAGTAGAAATACCCTCTGGTGGCTCTGCCCTAAATGTTGGATTGCCGCGGTCTGTACAACTGGCAATAAGTGACCCAAAGACAGCGACACCGACCAACATCAAGAGAGCGGCGCTTCTTTTCAATCTGCTATTCATATTTTGTGTCATAAAACGATGTGTCGTAATTTTGTTTTTCATATTACTCTTCTAATCGACTGAATGTTGTCTCCAACTCTACAATTTATCACTAGAAGTGATAGACAATGCCAAATACTGATTGGTACTTATTCCCACTGATAGTAGCGGGCAGATTATCGTTTATGCTATCTCCGTTTACATCGGCAGCCTCGGTAAAGGTCAAGTCAGATTGACTCGTAACGCTTGCTGCGGCTTGAATAGTCCAACGCTCAACGTCAATCGAGATACCCAAGCTTGAGGTGTAAGAAGTGCCGTTGTTCAAGAACTGTGGAACAGTTGTACGAGTGTCTGAAGTTATGGCTTGGTCAACTCTAAACCCACCCATGAAAGTAGTAGCCGCGCTAGCTTTGAACTGCAAGCCGAGCATGCCACTGCCAGCATCATCCCACACTGCGGGGCTTGATAAATCGGTTCTAACTAAACCATTGAGCAGCGGGAACGGATTTGCCACCCCTTGCGGAATGGTAATATTCAAACTGTCGAATGTACCGAAAGCTAAGTTAATACCTTCATATTGTGACCAAAGTGTGTATTCGCCGTCAATTGAAACTGTCAGTTTTTTTGAAATGTCGATAGCCACACCAACACCAAACTTAGCTGGCGCTACAATCTTTGTAGTGAAATCTGAGGTCGCCTGAAGAGTGAAACCAGAGGTCAAGAAAAACTCGTCAGTGCCACGCAAGAACCCCTCAGATCTTTGTAGTTGACTGTCGGCTGGCAAGAAGATTTCGAAGGCTGTTCTGCCGTCCACCGTAATAGTTGTTTTCGGTACAAAGGTAGCGCCAAAACTAATTTTTTCGGAGGCCTGCCAAAGTAGTCCAATACGACCACCCAGCGCCCAACCGTTACCATCAGAGCTTGTCAACTCAGGAATCTTTTCATACGGTCTGTCCACCAGAGCAGGATCAAGTGGATTGTTGCGTAAGACCAGATTGTTATAATTCAAATCTGCTCGTACAAGAGCAATACCAATTCCGACTGACAGTTTGTCTTCAATAAATTCGCGGGCAAATGTTGCCTGAAAGTTTACAATATCAAGATTGATAGAGAACTGTTTTTGATCAACTGGGAATTGTACTGAACTGTAACCTTGAATACCCTCAAATAGCGTCCAAGACAGGTTCTGATCTCCTGATTCGTAAATCGAGAATCCGACAACAGTTTCGCCCCAAAAAGGCGTGCGAATAACTATGCTACCTTCGGGAGTGGAGATAGTCTCATTGCGATTCGGAATATCGGTTCCTGTGGCAAAGCCTGTTTCGAAGTTGGTTCCGAATTCATAGTTAGAGTTGTATGTATAGCGATTGTGCATGAACGTATTTGCAAATCCGAATTGGTTATCTTGGAGTTTTGCATAGCCAGCGGGGTTGTAGGCGGCCGCAGACCAATCATCAGCAATCCCCCTAAAGGCGCCACCAAGCGCTCGGGCCTTGATCCCTGTGCCATAGTCGTATCCTGCTGCCAAGACACTTCCAGTTCCACAGAGCGCTAACCCTAAGGCAATGATATATAATCGAGCTTTATTCATTGAAAACCTCATTGCCGATGACTTTGTTCTCGGCTGTTTACTTCTAACGATACTTGTCATTTGTTCAGTAATCCTGTGCAAGTCCACGACCTTCAATCTATGTTTCACAAAAACTCTATTTATCTCACAAAAAACTACTACAAAAAGAACTTCTCCGCAGAATACTTTAGAGTTAACAATATCTTCTGCATTCAAAACTTTCACTTCAAAAAAACGCAATGGAAAAAACACAACGGGGAGTGAGGCGCGACAACGAGAGGAACAGTAGACAACCACAACAGCGCTATTCAGATTGTCTTAATCGAATCAGCTTTGACACATATCCAGAAAGAAATGAAACCGACGCTTATTCAAATATGCTGATCACATATCTAGACGCTGGATTGCTAAATTGTCACTTTGAATTCCGGTAAATCCCTGGTGAATTTCCTGATGCCGAGTCCTCCCCGGAAGAGGCCATTGTCGCTGCTAGCAACAAAGAACCACACGCTACCCTCTCAAAGAACTTCTCTTGCCGAGATTTGCTAAACTCCCTTACTTCTCTTTAATACCTGTTTTTGAATCAAACCTCTTCATGGCGGTAGGGTCGCGATTCGACTGCCAAAAGTAGCGCCCTACCAGACAAATGTCAAGACACAGACATTACGCTAAAGCATTGACTTTACTGTGTTTGTCAAGCCAATCGGGATGGAAGGCGGAACGTATTAAGCTGCTATGTGACAGTTAGTTACGACAATAAGAGCTATGTATTTATTGGGTCGCCTTAACATCCAAGTCTTAGAGATGGATCAGAATCCTCGGAGAGAGCCGATGAACCGATTCTGTGATACTGAAAATGTCCAGCGGCGGCTATCATAGCGGCATTGTCAGTGCAGAGATTCAGACTGGGGTAGAAAAAGTTGATACCTCTTTGCTCCAGTTTTTCTCCCAATAACTCCCTAAGCCGACTATTAGCGGCAACCCCGCCCGATAGTGTTACTGAGCGGACCTGAAGTCTTTCAGCTGCGGCGACTGTCTTACGCGCTAGTATATCCACCGCCGCTTCCTGAAATGAAGCCACAATATCAGCTAGGCTGGCTTTTCGCTGTTCCTCGGTGATTGACTTCCAGTACAAAGCCACCGCAGTTTTCAGCCCAGAGAATGAAAAGTCAAAATCTCCACTGTGAGCCATCGGCCGCGGAAATTTGATAGCCTGCGGATTGCCTTCTTTGGAAAGTGCATCAATTTTGGCTCCGCCAGGATAACCAAGCCCCACTAATTTGGCCACTTTATCAAAGGCCTCTCCAACTGCGTCATCGCGGGTTTGACCGAGAACAACATAATTGCCAAAACCTTTGGTTTCCACCAACAGTGTATGACCACCAGAAATCAACAATGTCAGGTGATGTGGATCAAGTTCAGGATAAGCTAGAAAATTTGCGGCGATGTGTCCTTCAAGATGATTGACGGCGGCAAAGGCTTTTCCAGACGCCAACGACAAACCGCGTGCAAAATTTAATCCAACTAACAGACAGCCGATTAGTCCAGGGCCTTTAGTAGCTGCGATAAGATCAATGTCAGCTAGTGAGACATTCGCCTCTGATAAGGCGCGTTTGTAAATTGGGCCAACAGCGCTGACATGTTTGCGACTGGCAATCTCTGGAACTACTCCACCAAAGATTGCATGCTCGGCTTGGCTGAGGATAATATTTGAAAGCGTTTTTGTGCCTTCAGCAACCACAGCCACTGCAGTTTCGTCGCAGGAGGTTTCAATACCAAGAGTTAGAAATGACATCGCAAAGTAATCCTCAAGGGATAGAGACACGAGTGAACGAATCGGACATCGATACAAGAGTTAGCCGTGGAGAAAGAGAGACATTTATAGGCGCAAAGCCGTTTAAGTCACGTTGAAGGAAATCAACGGTGACACTAACATCCACAGCGCTCAGGGCTTGAACTTCATCAATAGCGCCAGAAATGATTAGGTTGACTTTATTGGGCCTCAAACTAGCGGCCTCAACAGGAGCGTTCAACAAAGCTATCGACACATCCGACAGAGCTTTTTGGCGCACAGCAGTAACATTGACCCGATAGTTTATCTGCTTTGGCAGGAAACGGACACCGTAGGACTCTGGCGCATCTAGTGTTACTCGCATTTCAAAATCATTGCTGATGTTTTGTTCAATGCGACTCTCTGTGGTTGCGAACATCAACCTTTGAATTGCGCTCTTAGGTCCGATAGCCAACGCAACAGCGGGGTCAAGAGAATCAACAGGCCCAACGACAAATCCAGCCGAAGGAATAACGGTGATTCGGCTCTTGATGGGTAAGGTCACACTATCGAGGACATCCAGATTGAAGCGATAGTTTCGTGGAGACAACACGCTTTGTAGTGTCACGCCCGCTCCATCAGTAATTGTAACATTTTCAGTTGTCAGTTCCAATTCACGGCGACCTATTCTGGTCTCGCTTATCCGAATGGAAACGCCTTTTTCCTGCCATCCGCCACGCAAAAATGCTTTGCCAGTAGCCGAAACAAGCGCCTTTAACGAATCGGGTGGAGCTTCGGCGAGCGCCCTACTCTCGGAAGTTATTACTTCACTAACCGGAAATGTTCGCTCAACTTCATAGACTTTATCGGTAACAACATGCAGCCAAAGTATGACTGCCAGAGCTGTCGCCAGAGCTTTTAGTGGTAGATTTGCAAGCATGACTATTGTGGTGACTCAGGACTCTATGACGAGCTTCGAGTTACTAAAGTCCAGACTCCGTTAATTTTGCCTATGTTTTTCTTTTCTATGATCAAATCCATTTTGCCGTCGCGGTTTAGTTCGCGAGTAATAATGCTAGCGGCGTCTGGAATTGTGACTTCTATTACATTTGTTTTCTCAAGGTAGTCTGCTCGAGAACCGTAGTATATCTCTAAGTGATCGGCGCCATCAGTGTAGACTAAATCAGTTATACCGTCATTGTTAAAATCAGCTGACCAGTCAAAAATAACTTCCCTATCAGGACTCTCGGCTGCATAATCCAATGTGAAAGGGAATTTTTTTCTGGCGGAAAATTCATCTGATGGTATACCGTTTTCCAAGTCATAGATGAGCAAATCGAGGGCGCCTTTTTTTTGCATCATCATTTTGATCGTCGCTACAGCGCCGAGTTCAATAGCTGGCAAAACCAACTCAGGAGTTCCATCTCCCTTAATGTCTGTAAGCATTATTGAGCTGCGCGCCTGTGAAAGATAAAGCGTCTTGCTGGGTGTCAGACTTAAGTAGCCTGATGCATCGCTCAAGTAAACATCAACCATACATTCAGGCGCTGTGACTCCACCGCGCATTCGCAAAGCAACCAAATCAGGACGACCGTCACCGTTGCAATCTTTCAGTATCGGCAAGCAGGACTCTGAGGCAGAGATTTTTGTTAGTTCCAATAGTCTATCTGGTGTTCGAGAAAAACCACCGTTTTCGTCCTGCAAAAAAAGATACAACCGATTGTCGTATAGCGCGTAGAGGTCCATGCGACGATCAAGATTTGCATCAGCTGCAATCAATTCCGGTGTTTCGACAACGTAGGCGTGGGCTCGTTTCCGTCTGCGGAAAAACATCTCTTCCAGTCTCGAATCGGAAGCGGCGCTCTTTAACTCGATATCGGCCAACAGGGCATAGCTCTTGTCTTCGGATAATTCGTAGATTGAAAAGCCATCAGCAGTCGGAATGACTAGCTCAAAACCAGGCAGGCCATTTAGCTCCAAAACAAAGTCCAAGATCAACGCCCCGCGAAAGTCTGACGCGCGGTACATGGTTTCTTTGCGAATAATTCTCTTGGGAGAAACAGGACTTGAGCCACTCAATTCAATAACTCGAACCCCATTGTTGTCCAAAAAGACTATTTCGTCGCTCTTATCATTATCGATATTGGCAACTTGGAACTGTGCGGCAGAGGACGGCAGGGGACTCACATAGGTTGGCGACGAATTGAAGCCGGTGGCTTTATCTTGCAGGAACCAACCTAAGAATCGACGATGGTCACGTATTTTTGTCGGAAGATAGATAATCCCCACGTCGCCAAGACCATCACCGTTGAAATCACCGATCAGAGTTCCGAGTGTCCAGCCCTCAACTGAAAGTTCGCGGACAACAAATTGTTCTTAATCCGCCGCTTCTGTCACAGATATAGCAGTCAACATCAGCCCGAGGAGAAGACAACCAATAGCTCCTAGCTGTTTGTATAGGCGCCTCAAAGGTGGGCGCGAAGATTTGGAATGTGATTGTGATTGAAACAACATAACTAAGAGAATATAATGTTTTGTAAACTTAATCAAAGAATTACACACTTAACTAAGTTCAAGGTCAATTTCCTGTTTTCTTCTAATTTCAGTAATCGTTTTCGATAACCATTTTCAATAAGCATCGCTTGAACAACTACTATCTGGCGCTTCTTTTCATACGTCTTTATTGTCGCCATGGCGTCAATAAAACTTGTAATTAGGCCTTAATAAACTCTAGTTGGGCTATTCCACCAAAAACGGCTCAATCCTCTGTTTGTCCCTATCCAAAGATAATCACCGGCGAACTCAACCGCAGAGATATCATTCGACGCCAAACCATCAGTCTCGGTCAACCTCACATCGATGAATTTCTTTCTCTTGCCATCGCTATCACTATAGGGAATTAGCACAAGACCAGACCTAGTCCCGATGGCAACGAGTTCATCGTTTATCGCCATTGAAGTATGATCGGTGAAGTAATTGATTTCGAGATAGGATTCACTCTCACCTGTTTGCAATCCGATTCTGACCAGACCTCCATCGGCCATTAACCAAATATCTGAGCCATGCACTCGTATTTCATAGACATATCCACTGAGAATCAACTCAGGGTCTGTCATCTTCTTCAATTTCAAAGTTTTGACGTTTAAGCGATAGGCTCCATTCTCGGCGCCAATCCAGATATAGCGTGGTCTCGTTTTGCTAACTGTTCTTTTTTTGAGCTTGCTGGTGAAATACTCCGGCTCCAAAGCAAACACATGAAAGTTAGTCAGATAACTCCGTTGCAAAGAAACTGCTCCTGTTGTGTCGCTATATAATATGCCCAATCCTGATTCAGTGGCCACAATGATAGTATCACCATAACCAATAGCGTCATTGACTTGTGTATTCGGTAGCCCGCTGGATTTGTCGTAATAGGCCAAAAGCGTGTGACTGTCTTTGCTGAACTCATGGAGCCCATATACTGAACCTGCAAATATCGACCTTTGAGATTCACTCAGAGAGGCAATATCAATTTCTGGGAAATTATAAGTGATGCCTTGTTCAATATAATCAAAGGCGCCTGTTCTTAGATCGAGTCTGGTTATACCATTTCGAACTAGTCCGCCACGTGTAATACCACCTTGCAATGAGGAGCCGAGATACCCGCCAACATAGAGGCTCTGATCCACTGCCAATAATGAGCTAACCTGGTCCTGCAATATACCAAAAGTCAAAAACTCTATATCACCACCATCGATTTCACTACGCGCCAAGCCGAAACCTTGGATACTCATCCAGAGGTAGCCAAATTTGTCCCTATAGGGGGGATCGATAATAAATTGACGACCTACAGCATCCATCAGAATGCCGTCAGGAAAATATGTATAGCCATGTGGGGGATTGTGAATTGGTTCAAAATCTACATATGAGCCTGTAGCTCTAGGCATCGATTCTCTGGAGCTAGACACCCAATATCCAAAAACCCTTTCATAGAGAAAGACACCAAACTCTGTTTCCGCCCACAATTTTTCATCATCAAAAGATACAGCCATGCGGAGGATAACTGTTCCGACTAGGCCGTTGTTCATGCTAAGTGGCTCAATAAATTCACGGTTGATAATGTCGTAGCGCAAGATGCCAGAAGGTCCACCGAAATAGGCAAAGAACTCAGTAGTCGTAATTGCAGTCGTATTGTTGTATGAACCAATAGTCAGAAAGTCTTTGGGATAAGTATCTAGTGATCTCCACTGCGCGTGGCTAACCTTTGGAATCAACCAACAGCCCGCAGTAATAACTAGAGCTATTAACGCCACACGCAGATGTCGTAACTCTCTCACAGAATCGGACCAAAGCTTCTTCTGAAGATTTTTTCTATTGAAAACCATGGATGCTAACGCTTCTGATTATTCCGCTCTGGTAAATTTGATTTGTTTATTTCTTGTGGCTTTTTCTTCGGTGGGTTGCTCTTTGGCGAGTTTCTCTTTGAAGACTAAGCGTAAGACTCCAGCGCCACCAAAACTGTTTTCGTCATCAGAGCGACACCATAATATATAGCCTCTTCGTCCACAACGAAACGATCAGAATGCCAGCCTTCGGTAGCTCCGATTGATGGATTTCGAATTCCCAAACGCACTTGGGCGCCTGGAACATGCTCAAGATAACAGGCAAAATCTTCCCCCCCGAGAACTTGATCGGTTTCTACAACACGGCCTTTACCAAATAGCGCCGTAAAAGATTCGGCGAAACACTGATTGACATGGGGTGTATTTGAAAGTGATGGATATTCTGCAATCACATCCACCGACCCTGTGGCGCCATAGGATTTACATATCCCGCTAACACAGCGTTTGATAGACTTCAGCGCGTTCTTGGCGTCAGCGTCATGCATCGCCCGCAAAGTCAAAGTCAGTTTGGCGTTGGCGGCAATGACGTTTCTAGCTGTTCCTGCCTCAATTTTTCCAACTGTCACTGCAACTGGATGAAGCGGATCTATTTCGCGACTGACTATTCGCTGCAGGGTAGTGATTACTTCTGCTGCCACGACAATAGCGTCAACTCCTTCATAGGCCCGCGCCGCATGAGCCGAACTGCCAGTAATTGTGACGTCAATATCGGTTACCGAGGCCATCGTTGCGCCATCACGTAGACCAATCTTCCCAGTTTTGACCCGTGGGTCAACATGCAATCCAAGTATGCAACAAACAGTTGGGTTGATAAGCGCTCCCTCCTCAATTAGAGGTCTAGCGCCACCAGGCGGAGTTTCTTCGGCGGGCTGGAACAGAAAACGGACATTGCCAGAGATATGTTCATTTATTCCAGAAAGTAACTTTGCAGTTCCCAGAACTGTTGCCATGTGGGTGTCATGTCCACAGGCGTGCATTTTACCTGGCTTAGTTGACGCAAACGGCAAACCTGTTTTCTCCAGAATCGGCAGAGCGTCAATATCGGTGCGCACTGCAATCGTTGGGCCTGATTTTGCGCCTGTCAGTTCGGTCAAAATTCCTGTGGGAGCTTTCAGAGAAAAAGGCTTCAGTCCAAACTTGGAGAGTTCTTTTTTGAGATATTTTGTCGTCTCAAATTCATAATTGGATAATTCGGGATTGCGATGCAGATGCCGACGCACATCTACCAAATACGGATGTAGCGCCTTGGCCTCTTTGAGAATGAGTGAGTCCAGTTCGGCTGGGCTGAGAGATGTTTGCTTAGCTGATACTTGTTTTGCAGATATTTGTTTTACAGATACTTTGTTTCTTTTGGCCACTCTCATCATCCTCTTTAGTCTTGCTACACTCTTGCGTCTTAGTTAGGTCTCGTTTTCTTTGCGCTCTCGCTCAGATTGAGAGCGAAATCTTGTAGCCAGCAAATGAGCGATACGTATTGGCTCTGGTGTGCGGAACCCACGTAGCATCCGAATCACCAATTGTGTTGAATCATCCAAACCGATCTTGTATCCAGGAGATATATATATATCGATTTGACACCCTCTTTGGCGCGTAGCGCAACGCCAATCTCTCGACTATCTCGCACAACTTTAGACTGCGAATGCTTCTGCCGCCTCACTCTCGGTTTCTCAGCTGGCGGAATCTTCCGTGAACAGCCGATTGTTGGTATATCATACATAATTCCAAGATGAGTTGCGATACCAATTCCGTTAATGCCGCTAATTCCTTCACCATGTACCATTATCAAATCTGGATGCGCTTCAATCTTATCCAGCGCCTGAGTGATAACCTGTCCCTCTCGAAAAGAGGATATCTCTGGATTACGTGGGAAAGGAATCTCCGCTGATACCAAGCTACGCTCAATTTCAGTTAGAACTGGATAACGAAAAAGAACCGCGGCGCAGTAAACCCTGTGAGAAGATTCTCTAAAAGCACATTCTATCCCCAAAACTAGACCACTATCGGAAACGGAGCCATATAGGTCCGCTTTCGGCGCCAAAAAGCTCTCTTGAATCTGGACGATTTCAGAATATCGTCTTGGCCATTTATGAATGTTTGCAGGTTTCATATGTATTTATTCTAAAGAGTTATTCTATGTGTATCATGTTCGATTGAGATTTGAAAGGACATCGCATTCTTCAATACCATAAACCTCATAAATTTGATTCTGTTTCCATTTCTGTGAAATCAATTTCTTGAAATCCTACGGTCTCACAGTTTATACACCTTTGGGAGAGAACATCGCCAATTCAAAACTGCGGTTATTCTACATTGAAATCTGCTAGCGATATAGGTTGACCTTGACAATTCAAACCAGATGGGCTATCATCTTGCAAATTGTTACCCTAAGGTAACAAACAGAGCGTGTCTGGCCCAGATATGCTGGGCTAACAATAAACGAGATTAGAGATGATAGATATCAATAATGAGTAGCGATGTACGCGGACAGGTGCCTGTTAAGAAGGGCAGTTGGTTTCGTCGCCTTTTTTCATTCCTTGGCCCAGCTTACCTTGTAAGTATTGGCTATATGGACCCTGGCAACTGGGCGACTTCTATCGAAGGCGGCGCCAAGTTTGGCTATGCCTTGCTGTGGATAATCCTGATGTCCAACTTGATGGCTTTGGTCTTGCAGACACTCTCGGCTCGGTTGGGAATTGTCACTGGCTTCGACCTTGCACAAGGCTGTCGTCGTGAGTATCCAAAATCAGTTAACCTCTTCTTGTGGGTTCTGGCGGAAATCGCGATTGCCGCGACAGATCTTGCGGAGGTAATCGGAACAATAATCGGCCTCAACCTCCTTTTCGGTATGCCACTACTCTGGGGCGCAGCAATCACGGCATTCGATACATTCTTGTTGTTAGCTATTCTGCGTTTGGGAGTTCGGCGCATGGAGGCCTTTATTGTAATGCTAGTAGCGACAATTGGGGGTTGCTTTGTGATAGAGATATTTTTTGCCGAGCCGAGCTGGCGGGGAATCGCCAGCGGCTTCATTCCTCACATTGACAGTTCGTCCCTGTATATCGCTATCGGAATCATCGGCGCAACAGTCATGCCCCACAACCTATACCTGCATTCGTCATTGGTGCAATCGCGTAAGATTTCCAAAACTTTTTCGGCAAGACTCGCGGCGTGTAAGTTTAACCTGATTGATACGACAATCGCTCTAAATGCCGCTTTCTTCGTCAACGCTTCTATTCTAGTGATGGCGGCGGCGGTGTTCTTCAGTCGTGGCATCGAAGTGACAGAGATTCAACAGGCGCATGAGCTATTGGCTCCGATACTGGGCAATAAAATAGCGCCTATCGCTTTTGCCATCGCTCTTCTTGCCGCTGGACAAAGCTCAACATTGACAGGAACCCTCAGCGGCCAAATTGTCATGGAAGGTTTTCTGAATATCAGACTCCGCCCTTGGCTGAGGCGTCTGCTAACACGCAGTATGGCTCTAATCCCAGCGGTGATCGTCATCGCACTTTATGGTAACGAGGGCATTTACGAAATGTTGATTCTTTCACAAGTTGTACTCAGTCTGCAATTGCCCTTTGCGATTATTCCATTGATCCACTTCACATCTGACAAGAACAAAATGGGCCAATTCGCCAGCAAGCTCTGGCTCAAAATAGTGGCTTGGACTATCGCGGCGATTATCATCGCTCTTAACCTCAAGCTCGTTTTTGATGAACTAACTGGCTGGCTTTCCGATGAACCTCTCTGGGTCTGGTTTAGCACGATTCCAGTGACAGTGTTACTTCTCGCTGGCTTGTCATATATCACGTATCGTTCTTTCTCAAGAACCTCCACCAACTGGGTAGAAGCAGACCGCAAGACATTCGCGATCGAAAGTATCGCTAGCGAAATAAGGCCAGTCAAATACAGGCATATCGGCGTGGCGCTGGAGCATAGCGATGGTGACGCGGAAATCATCTCTGCGGCTGTCTCTGTTATTTCCATGGCTAAACAACAATCTGTTTCCTTGACACTGATTCATGTTGTTGAAACTCCAGGCGCTCTTGTCCTTGGGTCTGAAAGCGACAGTTTACACTCGCGCGAGGATGAAGAGTATTTAGAGAGTTTGGCTGCTGAGATAGAAGAGCGCGATATTCTGGTGGACATAAGTATTAGCCAAGGAAATCCTGCCGAGGAAATCATCAAAGTAGTTGGTGAACTGAATATTGACTTCATGGTCTTCGGCGCACATGGTCATCAGGGATTAGGAGATATTGTCTTTGGTGAGACATCTTCACGAGTACGTCATGAGGTAGACATTCCCGTGCTTACAGTTCAGTTGAGCGCGCCAAAAATGGAACCGCCACAAAAATCCTAAGCCTGTCACCCAAATGCAACACATCGCTATCATCAATTCCAGGCAAGCTCTACGCCCGACAGGCGCCAGCGGATGGCTTCAAGCTACATCCGATGCAATCAGAACACTTGCCACCGATAGCAATTGTGTATTTATCGCTTCACTTGATGAGATGACATATGAAATGACTCTGTACCAATTGGCTCAGGCCGGTGTCACTATTGAAATCATTTTGACTAAGAATCAAATGAAAAAATGCGCAGAAGATGAAGAGTCACTCAATCGCTACCTTGCTTCTGAATTCAAATTGCAGACAAAGCGAACACGAATTCTGATTATCGAAGATGATGAAACACAGAAAAGTAATTCATCACATATCAGAGATAAAGCCATACTCCAGAGAGCCGATATGATAATCCCAATCTCGATTCGCTCGAAAGGTTTCTGGGAGGCTGAACTTAGTGGCGCCGCACACCGATCTACAAAAGTTGACCAACGTTTTCGAGTCCCCTACAAAAAAATCCAAACGACAATAAAACAGAATTACGAGAATCATCAAATCGATTTAGATACTGCAGCTTATCTAGAAAACTATTTGATTCATTGGACTCGGACTTCCAATCATCCTTGGCCGAGTGAAAAACGCTGGGAGTTTTATCGTGATTTATCCAACGCTCAAACATCCTATCCACGCTCAGCATTCTTCACACTACAGCGCATCTTAAGTGAAAAACGAATCCGCGGCTCTGCCAGACACATGCCAAACTCTACCGCGATGGTCTCGCTAACAGCGGCCTCACTCTTTGAATCCGTGAGTCTGATGAAATACCGCGCCCGCTATCGAGAGATGACAATTGAACCTTTTGCAATCGCGATTCCACATGAATTCGCTGTATCCGTTGGCGCGCGAAGAATCAAATACTGCTCAACCACTGAAATGAAATCATTCTCTAGAGAAGAAAAATTGTTTACTCACTCCAACGGCAGAACTAAACTCTCAGACTCAGAAAAATCGAAAGTTGCAGCATGGGAAAAAGAGCAAGAATGGAGGGTCTTGGGAGATATTGATTTGAAGAGTGTTTGGAGTGAGATTGTAGTATTGACAGAAAGTCAAACTCAGGCAGATGAAATTGAAAAGGTGTTTGGACTTAAAACACTTACAGTATTTGCTTAGCTTTTCAGGGCATGCAACTATAACTCGTCGATTACCTCAAGGTACCGACTTGCCCAGCGATTTCTCGAATGGTTATCACGAATATATTCGTGGTATCCCTGACCCAAACGATCGCCATCAATCTTGCCCGAACGTAATCTAAGAATCAACTCACTCAAAGCGTCTGAATCACACGATTCGTATGTTAGCGCTCCACCAGCGCTGTCCAGCATGGCGCTAGCTTCACCATCGGGACAACCCAAGATAATCGGTCGCCCAGAAGCCATATATTCGAACATCTTCGAAGGGACAGCCATGCGCGCTACGTCCACATCCTTGAGACATTCGACCAACACATCACTAGCGCGCAAGAAAAATGGAATATCATCAAGCGGCTGAATACCCGCGAATGAAACATTCGCTAATTTGTAGCGCTCGGTTAGTTCTTCAAGTTCGGCCTTCTTTTGGCCGTCACCAACGAAAACAAAATGGATATCTTTCTCATGCGCCAATTTCTTGGCGGTTTCAATGATTGTCTCCAGTGGCCTGACCAGTCCAAGTGTTCCAGAGTATGTGACTAGGAACTTATCCTTCCAGCCAAATCTCTTACGCACACCATTGGAGTGTCCAAAAATAAAGTCTTCGCCAACACCAGATTTCACAGTGACGACACGCTTAGGCGATATCCCATATTCGTGCAGAAATTCACTGATTCCATCTGTGACAGAAACAATCTTGTCAGCACGTTTGTAGAGGAAACTCATCACTCTACGAATAGATTTTGTGAATAGCGACTCATCAAGATTACCGAACTGAACGCCTGACTCTGGTTGCAAATCTCTTAACTCCAAAACGAAACGAGCTCTTTTTAAGCGGCTGATGAGATAACCAGCTACAGGAGTTGTCACGGGGGGGGAAGAGGCTATGACCAAATCAAATTTGCCTTTGAGGCGGAATGAATTGATCACCGATGAAATCAAGAATGTTATGAAGCCTACCATCCTCCGTCTGGGATGGGCGTTTGAGGCTGGGAGAACGTATGAGCGCAACACATCAAGACCGTCGAGCTTTTCACGCACCAAGAACTTCCCTTTATAGCGCTCAGGGAGTATTCCATCAGGATAGTTAGGCATAGCCGTCAAGATAGTAACTTGATGACCGTGCTCCTGAAAGATTTTTGCAAATTCGAATAGGCGCCGAACAGCGCCTCTCTCTGGAGGAAAATATTGTGTTATTATTAGTATTCTCATATCATAAACGCCCAACGATTGGCAAAGGTACCATCGAAGGCACTCAAAAGCAAGCCAATTCGTTTCTGGCGTAACCTATTTCCCTATAAAATGTTACAGAGCAACTTATGGCCCAATATTGATGGATTCTATGTCCTTTGCAAAACAATCCGAATCGGACAATAAACCATGACTATAATCCGTCCATATATCCAGTTTATTGAAAGAGATTTTTTGAAGTGTAGCTTCAAAGGTTGAATTCAGCTTGGCGGCTAGAAGCGTAATTATGGTGGATATCTGATTGCAACTGATTGCAACTGATTGCAATTTCACATTATCATCGCAATAACTCTTTCTACACATAATAGACCAATTAATCAATAAAATTGTCGATTCTATCACCCTCTTGTGTATTATTTCCTCTGGAAAAGAATTTCGATCCTTCGATTTTTCTGTCGGCCTTTCGAAGTAGCATTATCAGCAATAAAATTCGTTTCACCGCGTCCCCTAACGGTCATTCGCTTTGTTGAAATCCCCAATCCCTTGAGGTAATCTCGGACTCGGCGAGCGCGCTTCTCAGATAGGGTTCGGTTGACCTTTGCCGCGCCGATATTGTCGGTGTAACCAATAATTTCCAAGTGAACATTCGGCGCCGCTTTTAACATTAATGCCAGTTGCTTCAATTTCAACTTACTTTTCTTATCAACTTCAAATGACCCAGAGGCATAGTTGATATTGAGAATCATAGCCTGCGCGAATAGTGAAACATCCACACAGCCACGCTCATCTACTAACAAACCTGACGCAGTTTGAGGACAGTCATCCAAGCCATCCGCAACACCGTCATCGTCGCTGTCTATCAAACATCCTTTATCATCGACATGAGCGCCCACTGGACTAGCTGGGCAGGCGTCCATGAAATCCGCAATGCCATCAAAATCACTATCAATAGGACAACCGTAAATATCAACTGCTCCAAGAGCCCCCGGTGGAGTTTGCGGACAATCATCAAGCCCGTCAAAAACTCCATCACCATCTGTGTCCATTGCGCAACCAAGCGAATTGACAATCGCTCCAACTACAGTAGACGGGCACTTGTCCAAATCGTCATCAACACCATCACCGTCGGAATCCCGAGCCGCACGACCTGACCTACTTGTCAAAGTCGGGGCTGTCTGTGACCATGTCTTATCACTATTCCAATGTTCCTTTTTTGTGGTTGAGCCGAAACTAACCTGCAGGCGAGTTGCCAAAGAAAGCGCCAAGCGCGGTCGTGAGCTATTGACGATATCAGCAAATTCAGCTCCTAGACTTGAGAGATAGTCAGCTCGTCCTTCCAGAGTCAGAGCCACTCGCGAACCCAAAGCAACTTCCAGCCCAGCGAATGTTGTCAAGACCAACTCCTGCGCGTCAAATTTTGTGGGTACGTTCTTGTCACTTAGAGTGTCCAAGGTTATGCCAGTCTGAGGGTCTTGGAACTTCCAAAAATCAATTCCCACTCCAAATCCAATCAAGGGATTTATTCTATGTCGACCGTAAAGCGGGAAGTATTGCAAAGCGGCGCTTACCCTTTGTGAACTAAAGCCACTGACACGAAAAGGTTTTTCGGAATTGAATTGAAAAATTGAGGTGGCGCTTGAATCACTGTAGATTGTGGCTTTCAAATAGTCCATACGAAAACGCACTCGCTGACCGAGACGACGACCTAGGCTTATGATGAATCCTGGACTAGCTACAAAGTAAGGCTCGGTCGTACCACTCTCACCACCTGAGAGAGTTTGGGGCGCGTAACCCGCTCCAAAAGTGTAATTGTATTCCTCAGCTTGAGCTGGCGTAGCTAACGCTAGGCAAAGAACAAGAAGAGTTGCAGTAAATTTTTTATTGAATTTGTTTGGTGTAAACATTGTTATGGGTTCTCAAAGATTTTGGAGAGTCTATTTTGGGAGAGTCTTTTCTCAATTGTCTGTCTCAGCGCTTGGGCGATCTGGTCGAGGGGGAGCGCTGGACACTGCTTTACTAACAACAACGTTGCTAACAACGACTTTGGGAGACATGGCTCCGATGATGAAGGAACCAAAACCGAGCATGCCCGCCAATAGGTATATCACAACACCCAGATATGGAATCGAAGTCAATAGAAGTAGTATGAAGAGACCAATGAATAGTCGAACGAGGATGACCCCAATACCTGCGCCGTTCTTTGACGAAACAATCAACGCTCCGATACCGCCAGCGGTATAAATCGGCCCCAAAAGAGCTACGATGAAAACGATAATGATGAACAAAATTGCCGCAGTCAAAATCCCAACGAGAGTAATTGCCAATACCATAGTGGCAACGATTCCAGCTGTTAGAGCTATTAATCCAAAGGCAAAACTGCGCAATGTTTCTTTTGTTACGGCTCTTGTACTGCGTTCAAAATGGCTCCGTGAAACTGTCAATGTCACTCCAGCTAAAGTGAAGAGCATGCTAAGAGTGAAGAAAAACTTAAATATGGTACCAAATGAAAATCCATCCGATGCGACCTCTTCATCGTCAAGTCGGACTACCTCGCCAACAATCACAGCGCCATCTTCTATCTCTAGCTCGACAGTTCCATGGACAATGAGATCACCGCCAATGTGTGCGGTTTTCAAAATGCGTAAAGTCTTGTCTGCTTCTATTTCCAAGTCTTCAACTACGCTTCCTGATATTTCTGCTATTGATCCAACAAAGCACCGCAAACCACCAGAAACACTGCCCTCCATAAATAGGCTATCACAGAAAACTGTCACATCACGAGAAAACAGAGCCTCTTCGTCTATTTCTACTTTTTGAGCAAACAGGTAACTTGAACCACGTACGGTTCCACTCAAGAGAATCCTTCGACTAAATGAGAGTAATGAATGGGAGATATCCCCGTTGAGTGTGGCGCGTTCCGAGAAGAAGACTCCGACACCCGAAATAGTTCCACTCATGCGGTAGACTCTGGAAAAGGCGAGAACATCACCATCGACATAACTATCAATTTCGCAAACACCTGCCGAAAGCAACAAGTCATCATCAATTCGTTCATCTTCAGCGAAAATCACCTTGTCGCCGCCACGAATAATTGTGGCCGAAACTGGCTGAACAACAATCAATCCAAGCAACAGGGCCACAGCAATTTTGGAGAAGTTGCTCAAAAAAACGAGAATCCTAGGGGACTGTGGTTTTCTATCTTTTAAGATTGTTGATTGCTGTCTCATTTGGATGGCTCTGCTCAATTCTTCTCTGTCTCAATTCTAATGTACGATGGCCACATCAACCGAAGATATGTGAATCAGGCCAAGAAGTTCAATCTAAAATACACGCGTTCTTTTGGATTCACTGGTTATTCGGTACTCTCATCCCCAACGCTTTCTACAGCGGGCAATTCCAAGCTGTTTCAGAAAGCTGGTAGATATTTATTTACGTCTAAAGAAGACCGATAGTTGCCTCAGACAATCTGTCTTTGTTGAAGCTATCTAGGAAAAAATCAAAAAAATAGCCTCGGTCCAGTTGGCTATGTTTTCACAATGAAACAGCCTTAGCCCCTAATCAAATTGTCCATGTGGGTAGTCATTTGAAACGACTCTTCAACAGCTATTCTCATTCAATTAAATCCGCAATAAAATCGTTGTCTCGCCGATATAAAGCATAGCAACAGTACATGTTAACCATTGAGGTTAGGGCGCTGAACTACGCGGTAGATTTTGCTCAAAATGGCTAAAACGTTCACACCACTTTTCGCAGCGAGTACAATGCCTTCGGCAACGAAAATATGAATATCTTCTTTAACAGCTCGAAAACATTTCTGCCAAGAATAGACGCCATCTACCTGCAAACGCGGGCTTTGGCGCTGACCACACTCCTTGGCTGGCTTGTGCTTGGTTTTGTTCCTGACGAAAAAACATTCTTGGCGGAGGTCATCCTGGCGGCCTTTGCACTCCACTTCCTTACGCTACTAACACTTAGTCGCCGCAAAACAAACCACATCAACAAACTCTATCTCACAGCCATCATTCTAGATACTATCGCTACATTGGTTTGGATAAGTTTTGACTCTGGTCTTTCCTCACCTTTCTACTTAGGGCTATATCTTATTGTTTCGTTTGCATCATACCTACTAACTCGTAGAGCGGCCCTCGTCACAACTGGCTTGATTAGTATCGCCTTTGTTGCTGTCCTGTGGCCAGAGATGCACTCGTTGCGTGATTGGTTAAGCGTTGCCCTGCGGCTTAGTCCTTGCTGGATTTTCGTCGCAGTGATTTCTCATGTCGCCGAGCATCTTCGTCGTTCAGAGACACGTATGCTCAACCTTTTCGACACACTCAATAAGCGCACATCCGAGTTAGAGAAAATTCAAGCCCAACTAGAGTCAATCTATGATAACTCTCGCATTTTGGCTGGTATTCTCGATGTCGATGAAGTCATTAAAGCGGTCATGCAAATTGTCAATAGTGTCTTAAAATACCCAGCTGCGGCTCTCTTGATGCGTCAAGGAGAAACCGGATTTCTCTTCCGTGGACGTGTTGTCGACGAAGAGATAAACCTTCTCTTGAAAACTGCGCCTGAGGACTCTGTCGATTTTCTGCAACGCGTTTGCAAACTCGGGTCGACTGTCTGCATTCCAGATATTTTGAACCGTGATGACTACACGGCTCTGCGGCCAGATACACGTTCGGTGATGATGGCTCCAATGACAGTTCGTCGCAAGACATTGGGAATTCTTGTAGCCGAATCGACTGTCAAAGGCGCATTCTCTGAGCGCGATGAGAAAATGTTCTGGGTAGTTGCTCGCTCTGCGGCGATGGCCATCGACAATTCTTTGGTTCATCAAGAAATGGAAGAATTAACCATTACAGATGATCTAACAGGGGCTTTCAACTATCGCTACTTCACAGACAAACTCGCCGAAGAGCAACGCCGAGCGGCCCGCTACGACCAACCACTATCGTTGATAATGCTTGATATCGATCATTTCAAAAAAATTAATGATACTTTTGGGCATGAAGCGGGAAATCTGATTCTCAAAGAACTCTCCAGAGTGGCCTACAGTTGTGTGCGTGACACGGATGTTTTTGCTCGCTATGGAGGTGAGGAATTCAGTATTATCTTACCGCAGACAACGTTATCCGAGGCACAGCAAATTGCCAGTCGTATTCGTGAGTCAATTGAAAGAACACGGTTTCATGTCGGAGAGGGACTCGCGCGTCAAATGGTTACAGTCTCAGTTGGGCTAACAAGTTTCCCAGAAAACGGCAAATCGCAAGATGATTTGATCCAATTGGCCGACCAAGCGCTCTATCGCGCGAAAGGAAGTGGCCGTAATATAGTTCAGAGCATTTAGTTTGCTTACGCCCTCTTTATATAGACTTCTCACATAATAAACATAGATTTGTTGCTATGCGCTTATCCAAAGACAGAGTCGGAGAACTTTTCATCTCTGGTTATTTCGGCGAAACGCCGCCAAAGGAGCTACTCTTTCAAATTGAAAAACAGGCCCTAGGCGGAATTATTCTCTTTGCTGAAAACTGCACCAATCATGAAAAGCTACGTCGCTCAATTGAACAACTTCAAGCCCTGTCTGACAAACCTCTCTTTATCGCAATTGATCAAGAAGGTGGACGAGTCTGTCGCCTGAAAGGTCCTCCAATTGAATATTTGTCAGCCGAAAGCTATGGCGAAAACTCAACTCAGAACTTACAGGACTCATACGAGTTAAAGTCAGCTTTGGAACGCTATCGAGTTGATTTTGGTTTGGCCGCCGCCTACATGTCGGAGTTGGGAATAAATTTACTCTTGGGACCAGTTTGCGATTTACGACCACAATTCGACAACCTCAAAGAATCATCAGCGCTTAGCGAAAGAACTTTCAGCGCCGACCCAGATATTGTTGGAGCTTTCGCCAAAGTAACTATCGAGGTAGGAAAGGAAAATAATCTTCTTTGCTGTCTCAAACACGCTCCAGGTCTTGGCTCAGTTCAAGCCGATCCACACTTCACACTAGGAGCCAGTCCGTTGTCCGCTCAAGAATTCAGCCAACGAGATTTTTTGCCGTTCCGCACTGGTTGCTCTGCTGGAGCGAGCATGATTATGACATCGCACTTTCTAATTCGGGAGCATAGCTCTTTGCCAGTTACTTTCTCCAAAGAGATTGTCTCAACAGTAATTCGAAAAGAATTACCCAAGGATGTGACGCTCATTACTGACGACTTGAATATGGGCGCTCTCAAAACATTTGGCAGCGCCGATGATGTTTGCCTGACAGCTTTCAATTGTGGGCATGACCTACTGCTAGCACGTTCCAACACAACTATCGACAAAGGTATTTCTGCCTTGTCTCTCGGACTTGATTCTGGAACGGTTTCCGATGAGAGATTTTCTGAGGCCTTAGGCAGGATAGACGCACTGCGAAATACTTTGGAGCCTGTGGCATGACCAACCTTGAGACGCTATTGCGCCGCAAAACAGTAACAGTCCTCGGAATCAATACTGGTACATCTATCGATGGACTTGATCTTTCAATTGTGCGCATTAGTCAAAAAGGTAACTCACAGATTACCCCACTGAAACACCGATCAGTTTCGTTTCCTGTAAAATTGCGCACCGAGCTAATGGACATAGCATCCCAGCCAACAACATCCTTGGAGCGCTTCTCTCTGCTCGACGAAGCTCTTGGAGAATTCATTGGGCGAGCGGCTGTCTCGTTCATCAAACTCTGCCACAAACATAGTATTAAAGTTGATTTTATTGCCTCTCACGGGCAAACAGTGCGTCATCATCCCCAATTTACAAAGATTGCCGACATATCTGTCCGGTCAACACTACAAATCGGCTCTCCAGAGAGAATTGCGGCTGCAACACAGCGTCTTGTTGTTTCTCATTTTCGCCAAGCCGACACAGCTCTTGGAGGCGAAGGGGCTCCAATCACCACTGAAGCGGTCCACCGTAGCCTAGGCACAGAGAAACAAAGTCGCCTGATAGTTAACATTGGCGGGATTGCGAATTTCTTCTATCTGCCAGCGAGAAAACAAACAGAGGCTCCCCTTGCCGAAGATATTGGTCCAGGAAATTTACTTTTAGATCAGGTCACACAAACCCTCTTCGACAAGCCATTCGACAAATCTGGTTCCCTAGCAAAATCAGGAGTAGTTCATCAGCGTTTGCTGAAAAAGCTATTAGAGGGCAATTATTTTATTGGCAATCATACTCACAAAAACCAATCAACAGGCAGAGAGCAATATGGCGCCGAGGCAATCAAGAAGATTCTCAAATGCGCAAAAACGCTTAGAGTCGACAATAATTCTATTCTGACGACTCTCACTGAGTTAACCGCATTGAAGATATATCAACGACTGGCTCCCCTGTTGAGCGCTGACAAAAGCCTGCAAGGGATATACCTTACTGGTGGCGGCGCAAAGAACACTTTTCTAGTTAGGCGATTGCGTAATATCTTTTCTAAAACAGAGGCAAATGATTCTTGGAACGTTAGTTCTATTTCAACTCTTGGAATGAATCCTGATTCTTTTGAAGCAACCTGTTTTGCCGTCTTGGGCTGGATGTGTCTGTACGGCATTCCGACACAACTAACAACAAACACACTTAAGACTTCATCAACATCTAAGAGGTTGGCAAAAAGAAGCTATCAACTATCTCCAATACTTGGGCGAATTGTTCAGGCTCCAGTAGTCAAGTAAATAGTACCAAACCAGTGAGCAAAGCTAGAATTATGACTTTATCAGATTTTCGACATAAATTACGTGGTGAATTCGCACGACGCGCACGCTTAACAGCGCTGACATTGCTAGGCGCAGTTTTCATCACACAATTTGTTACGCAATGCGCTCCAGGAGGAGTCAGCGTAGGTAATCGTGAAGCAGCTCATATACAGTTGCCGTTTGTGCGAGTCCTGCTTAGCGATGATGCGCAATCAGTTACTATCGGCGGTTTGCATTCCATCGCAATTGAATGTGTTCGAGGTGATGAGAAATTCGTCTACTATTCGCCACGTAGCATTCATGCGAAGTTCGCCCACTCATCATTGTCATTGCTAAACTCAAGCGGTGAAGAAATCGAGTCAGGACTGGATGTTATCACTATTTCTTCTCGTAGCCAAAGACAACCATTACTGATAGACGGTAACAGCTACCGTGGCATGGCGCGACTGACCGCTGGAGACAAGGCTATCATCATCACAAATATATTGAATATTGACAAATATTTGATGGGAGTGGTTCCCCCTGAAATAGGCCCAGTCAAACTCAGAGACGTGGAGGCAATTAAAGCTCAGGCGATTTCGGCTCGGACATACACTATGGCGCACTTTGGCCAGTATGGTGGTAGGAGCTATGATGTGACTGCCGAAGTTTCCGATCAACTTTACCGTGGGATGAGAGTTGAGAAAGACTTTATATCAGAAGCTGTGCTAGCCACTGCTGGCGAAGTGATTCGCTATAACGGTAATTTTATCAAAGCTTATTACCATTCAACTTGCGGCGGTCGAACAGACAATATAGAAAATGTTTGGCCAAAAGCGCCGGCGCCATATCTAAAGGGCGTTGATTGCCATGAATCATGTTCTCCATCAAAATACTACAACTGGCAGGAAACATTTACCGGTAAGCAACTCGCCAAGAGGCTATCCGACTTTGAAACCGCCTCTGGAGAAATCGTCACTATTGGACGAATTGACAGCATCTATATCGACAATAGCCAACCAGCCTCGCCAAGCAAGGGTCTCCGCACCCAAAAACTGATATTCCTGACAGACGCAGGTCGCTTCGTCTATGTACGAGATCGTATTCGATGGGTTGTACGACGTAGTTCAGACAAAAGTAAGATACTGCAGTCAGCCTATTTCACGCTTAGCGCGATTCAACAAAGTCCACGTGATGGAGTGACATCTGTAACCTTTAGCGGACACGGTTACGGACACGGAGTTGGTCTGTGTCAAATGGGAGCTTTAGGTATGGCGCGCTCTAAGACTAACTACACTTATCAGGATATCATCAAACGCTATTACACCGCAGTCACAATTGATAAACTCTACTAGCTGGATTTGCTAGTAGAGTTTATCGGTGATAACTGCTTGTTACAAAATCTCTCAATTAACGACGCTCAATATAGAACACTTTTCCGTCTGGATAATTAAGACGCAAGTGTAATCCAACAGCCAAGGCAGCTGATGTGAGTTTCAGAGGCGGTGTTTCTTCAGGCTCAAACAAGTCGACCATAGTGATGCTTGGAGCTTTGAAACCGATTCTCTTGAGATCAACCTTGATGAAAAATTCTCTTTCCTGAGTTTCTACTCTATCACCAAGTTCACCAGCAGGCGGGGCCATCAGGAAGATGACAACTTTCTTGGCTGAGCTATGCACAGTTACATCAATCATCGGATCACTGCAATAAACCGCAGACTTGATATCCTCTTCAGCTAGGAATGACTCTAAGAAAGTCAATTTGTTATGGTCAAACCCACTGGCAATATCAAATCCAAAGAAATTGAGAGTAGCGTTTTGCTTGTTGGTAGCAACACCAACCAGTGAGTTACCAGCATTCGCAAGTTTCTTGATGCGAGTGTCTGTCGACTTCAAAACGCCAAAGACATGAGCGGGAAATTCGACAGTCTTGGTTTTGATAGTGTCAATCGAATTCAAAAGTGTCGATTTCGTTTTAAGAAAATTCGCCAATACCGAACAAGCAGCCATGTTCTCATCGAGCCGTGGAAGAATACCAACGACAGCCACCGAAACACCTGCTTTGTAGAGATCAATAATAGCTTGCTGCTCAGACTCAGGCATGAACTCAGCTGATGGTATGATTACCAGTTTGTAATTTGTGAGTCCCTCTATTTAACTAGAGTCACGAACATCGTAGTCAATTTTTAGGCGGGACAAATCACGACAGATACCTGGAGCCGTTTCGTTGACCAAGCGCTGTATATACTCAAAGTCCTTTGGATTCGGCAATTGTGCAAACCACTGGTAGAGTCGATTGCCAACAACAGCTATTTTACTATCTGAAACTAATTCATCAAGGCCCATCTTTTGTGAGGACTCAACAATTCGTTTGACGAATTCGTAGCCTGGAGTGACTGAACCATCTCGCTTCAGCGGGGCTCCAAACCAATGATCATGATCAGCAAACATTTTCATGTCAATGCCCTTGAATCCGGATCCGAGAGCCGAAGCCAACATGAAACGTCTCTCGCCATCACTAATTGGAGCCAGAGTTTCGCTTTGTTTAGGATCTTCAATAGCTCGACCAAATGGATAGGCCGAACTCCATGGCAATGAAGTCTCGCCACGCAAATAGCGACCACGGCGAACAACTTCGTTGTAACTGTCCTGATATGATATTTCACAACCAGAGAGATTCTGACTATCTGAGTAGCCAACATCATAGAACGGCACCAACCCCTTTTGCGTGAAAAACTTCGAACGTGAATAAAGTGGCTGAACTGTGTATTGCTCGTAAATAGAACTTAGAGACTCAAAGTAACGCTTGATGAGATGCTCTTTGAAACGATACCAATCGAACATTCTCGGAAGATTCTTGTGGTCGGCATGCTCAAATTCGCGCAGTGGCTCAACTTCATCAAAATCCTTGAATTTCGTTTTGTACGAGCTATTGAGGGACTTGAGGTCATCGTAACGTCCCATCAAGAATGGAGCAAACTCACGAGCCAACATATCTTCATTGTAATCAGATGCAGCGGGGTCAATCAATCCACCGAAACTAGGGCTATCATCAAGTTCAATTATCACTACGGGCCCGCGAGGATGGATGTAGTTGCGAGTCGCATCGACGAAAGTCTTGAAATAGTGCTTGAGTGAATTCTGGAAAGCAGGACTCATATAGCTGGCCAAATATCCAGCCTTTTTGATTCCAGGCGCTCCTTTGAGAGGAATCTCATCACCATTATGGTCACGGGCAAGTGAGCGTAAATCACTGGTGACAAACTCAGGAGTTCCGCCATTGGGCCAGTCATTTCCAATATATGGCCCAGGGCGCAAAATCACTTTGAATCCCAGTTCGCGAGCCAATTCAAGAAAGACTGTCAGATCCTTGCGTGAATCATCATAGCCAAGAAAGTCTATTTCTCGAGACTTATCCTGATGAAGATTCCAAGGCACTGGTGTTGAAATGAGACGGATTCCTGCGCGCTTTAGGCGCTCGAAGCATATCGACCAATAGCGTTTTTCGAGTCTAAAATAATGTAGCTCAGCGGCAAAAGCATAGATATCCTCTTTGCCCAAGGATATTTTATTTTCAGAGATTTCAAACATATACAACTCAGTCTTTCACTGGCTTTTGATGAATCATGTGAAACAGTCTTCTGCTGTTTGATATAAATTACACTATTTTGGCGCTAAAGTCAAATCGTCGCCCGTAACCCGCTGCCATCCAACACGTTACTGGCTCAGCGGCCTGTTCTTGGCATTCTTGGGGACGTAGACAAGAGAAGCCCTCGGCCATAAGGCCAAGGGCTTCTAAAAGTACATTCTCTTGTTATTAAGCTTCTCTAATTGACAGTAGAGTTACTTCATCAAGAGCATCTTACGAGTCTGGACAAAATCACCGGCTGTCAACTTATAGAAGTACATGCCGCTAGCAACTTGTGAACCATTGTCACTGTCGCCATCCCAAGTAACCTCCCAGGCGCCAGCTTCACGAGCGCCGTTGACCAAGGTCTTGACCGTCTGGCCAAGCACATTATAGACCTCAAGTGTCACAAGTGACTTACTCGCCAATGTGTAATTGATTTTTGTGCTCGGGTTGAATGGGTTCGGATAGTTTTGAGATAATTCGAACGAAGTTGGCAAAACACTGCCATCGTCGATTCTAATATCGGTAAATGTAACAACCTTGGTTCCTAAGAATGTGGGAATTACACTTCCTCCTAAAGCGTCGCCAATAACAAAATCACCTGCAGGTGGGATAAACGTCGAATCAAGTGTCACTGTGCTTCCTTCCACCCATGAATTACCAGCGGCCAAGCTCAGGTATATTCTCGCCATCAATCGATTCGAACCAGCTGGAACACCGCCAGTAAATGAGAACCCACCAACGATTACCGCGCCGACACTATCTGCGGTGGCATCTGACGTTGGAAGAGTAGTCCAGGCTCCACCGGGTGCGAAAACGCCTTGATAGACTAATGAATCGAATTGCCAGTCAGAGGTCGAGCGTGGTGGAGCGGCTGAGCTGGTAAAGTGACGATCCCAGGTAATGCCAAACGTGGATCCAGTCATGTTTGCACCGCTGTTTGTAAGAAAAACATTAACAACAAAACTCTGAATTCCAGACGGGTTTGGGGTAACATCAATGGTTAAGTAGACACTGTCCGCCAAGCTTGGCTGAGCTTTCACACTAGAGCCAAACCCCAGCGTCAAAACCAATACAGATACAATCATTAAAATACGTTTCATTCGTTTGATCCTTCCTTTGTTCTTTGCTACAAAATAGACTTAATCATTATTTATATTTTCACAGTACTATAACAGAATCCGATGGATCCCACTCCGCCAAAATTATTCGACGCAATATCAGGAAAGTACGCATCAATTATCGTTGAGTCAATACACCCTCCGCACTCATTTTGACAAATCGATATGGTGGATTGTCATTATCGATCTTTCAATTTTCTTTATCAAACCGTAAGTATGGCGTGAGGACATGTAACATAGTGGCGACTATAGTTTCTTGGGGAACATCCGCCGCCAGAGACAATCGCTTAAGAATAGTCAACATGCGGTTGTTTCGTCAAGCAAAAAAGATTATTTGCCAAGATTTCTATGATTTCTTGTAGTTTTCCTAGCGATTTCGACTAATTTCCACTTGCTGAATCGATCATGGCAATAGAACCAGTTTTCCTCATCAAACTTACCTGACTCATCAGAATACAACAAAAAGGAAGGCCGATTTGATTAAATCAAATCGGCCTTCCCACTGTAATGTATTACAGTCTAGCTCATAACATTGAGCGTCAACTGAATGGGTATCATTGCTACAATACCCTTTTTGTAATTCCTACTAAATCCCTGCATTTCCACAAGCTGGCGCTGGGCCAGGAGGAGAGGCAAAAATACGCGCTATTCCAGCGGTTACATCAGCGATGTTAAAGGTGTTATCGCTGTTGAAATCGGCCTCATCCTGACAGGATGGAGCTGGTCCAGGCGGGGAAGCGAAGATACGAGCAATACCAGCGGTAACATCAGCGATGTTGAAAGTATTGTCGTGGTTGAAATCACCAGGAGTAACACAACAGCCAAGAGTAAAGGCTGGAGTTACTGGTGGCTCAAGGGTCTTCGCAGTAGCGACACAAGCGTCAAAGGCAGCTTGATCACCAATACCTGTGACCATAATGAACCACATGTAGAGTGAATCATCGCTGTCGATTGTGTACGCGCCGCTATTAAGCACCATGTGCAAATCGACTTCTGCGCTATCTGGAGCTGGGCTGGAGAACTTAGAGAAGCCACTAAGATCGTGCAGGGCTGTATCCAGTTTCGCATGATCCCAGTCGGCGCTAACATATGTGGCATTGTCACGAGTGTACATACCATAGAAGCCAACACCCATTCCACCACTTCCACCAACTGTATAATCAGGCAAACCGTTGGTAGATGTTGGAATATAGATGGACGCCGCATAGCGCTCATCATTCGGCAAGATTGCTGTATTACCTGTATCCTGACCCCATTCTCCACCCTGTAAAGAGATGAGGAAGTTGCTGGCGTCTATGTTCGATGTGTTACGTGAACCTGAATCAGATGGTACATCCCAATCCCAGCCATAGGCACAAAAGACACTGTCAAGCGAAGAGGCTGAGTTGTTGTAATAACAAACACGAGCCAAAACGATTTTCCAGTTAGGATCATTGAAGAGTGATGCTTTCGGAGCAAAATAGTCAACTTGGAAGCAGAGAGTAGAATCCTGCGTCGTGAATTGACCTGAATTTCCGAGAGACCAGTCTACATTGGAAATGTCGTCGCTTGACGGAGATGTCAAAGGACGGAACTGGAAGCTATCAACAATGCTCGTGCTGAACATTGAAGAAACAACGATGTTGTTACCAGCTACTGGATACGAAACGATAGGTGAACCATCAAACAAGTAGTTGTCGGCGTTTCCAGTCGTATCAACTTCAGATGAAGCGGGAACATTCTGGAAGTCCATGGTCAAACCACCAGCTCCACCATTGTTCTGCAAAGCAGTACCACCAGTATTCGCAAATACTAGGCAGTTAGCCAAGGTATCAGTTTTGCGAAGCTCAAGATTAGCAATTGTATAGTCAATTGCGAGGTTGAGTGGTGAGTTGGCAAAGTTACCAGTCACTTCAATGTCAGCGTGAGCGTGCTGAACGGTCGTCTCAAGGAGAGCATTCAAAGTCAAAGATAGACCGATAAAGTTCGGGTCACCCTCAGAAATCGATCCAGAGGCGACGCCTGTTAGGGCAACGTTACCAGGAGGAGTCTGATTGGTGATGGTAATGGTGTAGGTCGCAGCAGCGTTACCAACATTAGTTAATGTCCAAGCAAGGGTTGAATCTGTGCCTGGAGGAGTAAATGCTGGATCTTCTACTGCTTGGCCAACAGGAATTGAGCTAGCCAAGAGCGGATTCGAAATTTTCTCAACACAACCAAAACGGAAGACTTTGAGTGAACTGTTTGTCCACGCACCTTCAGCTTGGATAGCTGAACCCGGATCGGAATCATTAACATACTGCACAAAGATATAGTTAGGACCAACGTAGCCACCGATGTTGCCACTCAAATCCGCAATAGCGTCGAAAGTGTCACCATTGAAATCGATATCAATACCATAGCGAATCGCGCTATGCCACATATCTGAATCACAATCAGGATTAAGACCACCTGGAATTGTGTCACAGTTAGGTGTATATGTATCGGTTAGATTACGTTTCTGATCCCAGTTTAAACCAGCGTTATCAGAAACAGTGACGTAGATATCACCGTTCGATGCGCCTGCTGTTGCACCAGTTGAAGCTCTCTCAGCACAATCATCCTCAAGACCTGCCGGGACGTCGTTGAACTGAGTAAATGTGACATACAACTTGCTGTCACACTCTGAAATCTGAGGGTTGGTAGCGTTCAAGTTGAAGGCGCCAACACCACACTCGGTCTGATCCCAAACAAAGTCATGGACAACACGAATCTTGTCACTGATAGGATCATAATGGAAGAGACGACCCGCAGCGCTGAATTGGCCATCATAGCCTTCCCACTTTATCGCCTGCCAGACGACATGGAAGTTGTCAGCTTGATCATAAAGAACATCAAGCTTGGCTCCCGCAGAAAAGTCGAATACTGGGTGACCTTCATGAACCAATGAATCAGGACGCATGGTGACGTTTGTCAACTGTCCCCATGTAGCGCCCGCATCGGTTGACTCCATGTAATACAAGTCATTGTCATTCTGACCAATGCCCCCATTAGGGCGCGAAATGACCCCACCAAATTGTGTTCCATCACCACGTCCAAAAGAAGCGGCGATAACTACTTTTTGTGAACCAACTTTACGAGAGGCGGTCATTGCTGGGCTGAGGTTGAATCCACCAAAGCCAACCAATATCGGAGTCTCCCATACACCAGAAGCTGCAGTACTGTCTATTGACGCCGCTCTAACCTTACGGACATAAAAAGCTTCGCCGTCTGCGTCAGTACGATCACTATGAATCAACAAATGTGTGACTTCAAGTCCGGTGCCATCGTTTGTATAAGCAACACGAGGCCACAAAACCGCAGTCGCGTTACCTGCCAAAAGAGGAAGGGTGATTAGGGTATCGACAATCACACCAGTAAAGTCAGCCAATATTGGAGTGAAGTTATAGAAAGCCCAAGAATCGAACCTTCCGCCAGCTCCAAAGCTGGATCCCAGTGATGTGCATTGACCACTAGGCCAGTAGCGCCGCGGGAAGCAATAGATGTGTAACCAGAACGGTTCGGTGGAATAAGGTCACCACCAATATCAACACCACCTGTACCGTCAGTAAGGCCACCAGTGATTGGGTCATAACCCTCATACTTGACATTACGACCGCCTGTAGCGGAGTTGTTGTCCTGATTCATCCAAGTAAAGTTTAGACCATGATCTGGCTCACTAGTAGCAATGAGCCTGTTCATCGAACCATTACGTTGGTAATCATAGAATGTACAGCCAATCGTCAAACCTCTAACCGCATCTTCGATTCCAGGCGTACAACCAAGACTTGAAGAGCTAGAGGTTGCGCCGATGTACGAACCCTGAGTGCGGTCTGCGCCCATAAAGCCACCGGCTTGTACTTGACCGTCAGAAGGCAAGGCATACTTCACCGTATTAATTGCTTTCAAACGAATTTTTTCTTTTGTGTCGTTGTCGATGCCGTACGATGACTGCACTCCGACGAGGGCCACAAGCGATAACGTAAGGGAAATCTTAGTTAAGATATTCCTATTCATTAACTCGCTCCTTTCATTAAGATTTAAAAACGATCTACTTATTTCCTGAACTTTTTTCTTAATTCGACACATTCTTTTATAACAAAAACGAAACCTATTACACGTACCTGTTGTATCATCTTTGTTTGAAGCTCTGACTTCACTGAGCTACTCGAGCGCTACGCCTGTCCGTACCGACAAACCGAATGTGATTGATAGCGATCGAAGACTTAGATTTCGTGTGCTTCCCTTTTCTCCTCCCTCCTACACTGCTAGCGTAGGGAAATCGGCCCTATAAGGGGGCCAGTCCAAAAACTCTTAGATAATTTACTGTTTCTTAATTTTTTTTCGATCAGTTGTTACTGTGCATTTACGAGAGGTAATTCTACACTTACAGCAAACTTAGATGGTATCTCACAATAGTTATAGAAAGTTTCTTCGGTTTGCAACATAATGAGCTCGCAACCCAAGCCCGCCTCTATTGTAAGGCGAATAACAAATCCCACCATCTTTCTAAGTATTAACTCACGTTGAACTTGATGTCCATACACGAGCTATATTACAGATGTGCAAAAAAATAGGTAGTTTTGGCTGGTCTCAATGGTTAATCGGCCCAAAGAAACCCGCACTTAGAAAGTAGAACTCTAGGACGGCGATGTCAAGAAGTATTGAGGCAAACCTGGCGCAAAATCTGCGACAAACTGCTAAAAAGGCGCTTTTATCGCCCCTGATGAGATGGAGCAATAGACAATTGCCTGTTTTGAAACAAATAGTCCCGATTGCCGAGTTCACCGTGCATATGAATATATGTAACCTCTAGGCAACAAAGACAAAAAATGCTTCCCCGCTACGCTGATGGGTTCAAATACAATGCTTGAACAGTTATCTATCTAATGCAATTAGCCAAAGACTTAGATGAAAATATCGATTCAACAGCATTAAACCTACAAGACTAATACTAATGTGCGTTGAAACTCACTGGCAGAATCAAAGCCCAGAGCCAATACTTTTCGTTGGCGCCTGAAGAAAGACAACGCCTTACGCATTAGCGCTTTAGTAGAAATCTCAATTCAATTCGTGGGCTAACTGCGCTATCACATAGAAGTAGATTGTAATATTCACAACTGGAGAGGCCGCTCGCGAAACAAATGACATTCAAGACAATGACATTCGAAGCAATGCCACTCACAATCACTAATGGGCCGCACTACTCTGATAGACTCGTGGCTACATATAATCTAGCTTTTTTTGCAACAATATCACTAGTCGATAGACCACTAATCATGGCAATCGCTCTAACACAAGAAAAAGCGTCGATCTCGTTATGAATCAACGAGATCGACGCTTTGTGAAGACTTTATAAGGGCTCTTTAGGTGACATCAGCCCCTCCTACAATTGATCGGCTATTGCCTTCTAGATCAATTTGGTGGAGGCGGGCCACTCTTGAACAGATAGTTTATTAAGAACGATATATCTGTGACATTAACCTTGCCATTGAAATCGACATCAGCTGCATCAGGTGAAGCTGGGAATCTTCCAGAACGGAAGATAAAGTCGATTAGGAACACCGCATCGGTCAGATCTACTCTAGTATCACTATTTGAATCACCGCGTAAGAAGCCTTGAATCTGGAAAACTGTCCTAATTGTATCAGCGGCCCCTGCTGGATCGGTGACATAGAACTCCATAAATGTTGTCGTTCCAGTATCTGACGGGAAGGGGTTGTAGATAAATGTACCCGCTCCATTTCCAGAGTCTATTAACGCCGCGCCAGATGGTGTCGGTGTTGAGGTTATTGCCAGCAAATCGAGATCTGCATCTGTCGCTTGCAAAGGAAGCACAAGTGGGGTTCCAGCAACAATCAGAGTTGTATCTGTCAAAGTCGTCAACCAAATTGGATTTTGGTTACCTGCTTCTATGACATCAATCTGTACCAATGTCGTTTCTGGTAGTATTCCATCTGTAGCGATAAAGCGAACGATATAACTCCCCGACTGAGTGAAATCAGGAGTGAAAGTAAACTGTAATTGATTGCTTGAACCACCGATGTTTGTAAAGGAGGCATTGAGCGGTAGGTTTTCACCAGTAACAATCGGGAAAGTCAATGTAGTCGCCGCATCAGGATCATTGGCCTGGACAACAAAGCTAACAGTGTCACCTTCAAGAACCGTAACCGGCGAAGGTAACGCATCAAATACTGGAGCGAGATTGATATCCATAACTATGAACTGCTTGTTATTTAATTGATCACTAAGAGTCGTATCAATCGCATCAACTGCAGTGAAGCTAACCACATAGAAACTTCCAGGATTCGGGGCTCCTTGAGTAAAGTCTGGAGCAAATGTCATCACACCAACACCATTTCCAGAGTCCACAAATGTAAGATTCGGGACGAAGCTCAATGTGTCCATTGTTAATGTGGCGAACGTGGCGTCGCCATCGAAGGCACGAATTACATATTGCAACACCTGACCTTCGTCGACTGTCTGATTTTGCACAAACGGATCAGGTAAGAGAATAGGTACGACATTACTGTCGGTGACAGTAAAGATTATCAACATTGAATCCCTCAGCGCTGGGTCGAATTGATCGGTAGCAAAGAAGAGGACGTCATAGACCCCAGCTTCAAGATTCTGGGTCAACCAATTGATAGTACCTGATCCATCACCATTATCTGCAAATGTTACTTGGGCAGGTAGCGGAGTCAGCGGAACCATCGAAATGATTGGAATTGTTGAATCTGGATCTGTGGCCACTATTGTAAGATTGATTAGTTCTGTTTCAATAACTGGTTGCACCATGAATGTATCAAGTGGTAATTGTGGCGCTTGATTACCAGCGTCAATTACTGTAATCACCAAAGAGACTGAAGTAGTCAGGAATCCATCATCGACTGTCAGGAAGATAATAAATGCGCCTGATTGTACAAAGTTTGGTGCGAACGTCAGCGAACCTGTGCCGTCACCATTATCTACAAATGACGCACCAAGTGGCAACAATGAATCAACCGTCAAGGTCGGAATCGAACCATCAGGATCGGAGGCAACAATTGTATAATCTAGAATCTGACCTTCGACAACATTTGTATCAACCGCCACATCAAAGACTGGGGCTTGATTACCAGCGTCATTAACTTGTATCAGCAATAATTTACGATCATTATCGACACCATCGAAGGCGATGAAGGCCACGGCATATAACTGCGCAGCGCCACCAGAGCCGCCTTGGGTGAAACTAGGAGTGAAAGTCAATGCTCCAGCTCCATTGCCACTATCGATAAAGACAGCGTTCTCTGGCAAGTCCCGGGCAGACAAACTAGGGAATCCTCCATCAGGATCACTAGCGGCAACACGAACAGTAATTGTATTACCTTCAAGAACAGTCACTGGACTTGGAGTGATTGAGTCAATCACCGGTGGAATATTATCAGGCACAATCGTGATAATAACATCCATCGTCGACGACAATGGCGGTATACCTTCATCAACAGCAAAGAAGCGAATCGTATCAACACCAGCTTGCAGACTATCTGGAGTCCAAGAGAAGGATCCAGTGTTATCCAAGTTGTCAGTGAAACTTGAATTCTGAGGCGGATTGGCGACAGACATTGTAATTCTGTTTCCTATATTTTGATCCGTGGAATCCACAGCGCTAACACTAAAAGAAACAGTACGGCCAATGAGAACACCTACTGGATCAACCTGAGCTATTATCGGCGGCTGGTTGGATTCTAGGGTAGCAACTTGCACGCTCAACTGGGTTGTTACTGAAGGTATCCCATCGTCTGTGGCAAAGACTGTGAATGAACCAATACCAGCGTGCAAGAATGACGGACTGTAAGTCAAAACACCAACTCCATTGCCGCTATCTACAAAAACACTATTTGGTAAGCTGGTTGTCACCGTCAATGTCGGTGGCAAAATCCCGTCTGGATCTACCGCTGTAATGACCAAGGTCAAAACACTACCCTCAGCAATTGAGGTATCAGCTATCTGCGTGATAACTGGCCCTTGATTACCTGTTTCGGTAACAGTGATTGAAATCGTTTGACTGTCGATAGCCAAGGCCGCGTCAGTGACTGTAAATGTAACACTGTAAACTCCAGCTTGAATGAAGTCTGGTGTCCAATCGAATTGACCAGTTCCATCGAGATTGTCGATGAATGTAGCGCCAGTCGGCAGGAGTGAAGTCGTCAGCGTTGGAATACCTTCTGGGTCAGAGCCGAAAACCAAGAAACTCAGCGAAGCGCCTTCACTTATAGCTTGATCTGTCAGAGTGGCAAGAACTGGTGGCTGGTTGCCGGCGTCAACGACTGTCAGAACCACAATCTCACTGTCTATTGCTAGGCCAGCATCTGTCGCAAAGAACGTAATGTTATAGACACCGTTATCAGCAAATCCTGGAGTCCAATCAAACGATCCCGCGCCATTTCCGCTATCGATGAAGGTAGCGCCTGTTGGCAGGGTAGAGGTTGACAGCGCTGGAATCGATTCAGCGTCGGTAGCTATAACACCAAAATTGAGATTTGCATTCTCAACTACTGATTGCGGACCAATCAGCGCCAGAACTGGCGGCTGGTTTCCTACGTCAGTAACAGTAACGCTGATTATCTCAATAGCCACGGAACCAGAATCGTCAGTGGCGGTGAAAGTGACACTATAAACACCAGCGTCAGTAAAACTCGGCGTCCAACTAAAGGCGCCAGTTCCATCAGCGTTATCTACAAACGATGCTCCTGATGGTAAAGCAGAAGTTGTTAGAGCTGGAATTGACTCACCGTCGGTAGCTACAACTATGAAATTCAAGTTCACATTTTCGAAGACATTCTTGGCTCCAATAGCAGCCAGTACTGGGGTCTGATTTCCTGCTTCAGCGACAGTAATTGTGATAAGTTCACTATCGACCGCCAAAGCCGCATCAGTAGCGAAGAACGTAATTGATGCAACACCTGATTGACTAAAACCAGGAGTCCAATCAAAGACACCCGTTCCATCGCCATTGTCGGTGAATATTGCGCCAGCTGGAAGTAAAGAAGTCGTCAATATAGGAATCGACTCAGCATCAGTAGCGCTAATTGGTAATGTTACAATGACACCCTCGGGAGTTGTTTGTGAGCCAATCAAAGCCAAAACTGGTAATTGATTACCACCATCAATAACAGTGACTACCACAACCTCACTATCAACAGCGGCGCTGCCATCAGTGGCAAAGAACGTAATATTGAATGTGCCTGCGTCCGTAAAGCCCGGTGTCCAGCTAAAGGCTCCAGTTCCATCAGCATTATCAGTAAAAGTAGCGCCAGCAGGCAGAATCGAAGTTGTCAATGACGGAATTGATTCTGCATCAGTTGCGGAAACCGCAAAGCCCAAGAGAACATTTTCTGTGGTTGATTGCGGGCCAATCGCGGCCAGCACAGGAAGTTGATTTCCAGCATCGGTAACCGTGATAGCCACAACTTCGCTATCTATCGCCAGTGAATCATCAGTTACAAAGAAAGTCACACTATAAACACCAGCGGCTGTGAAGACAGGAGTCCAGTTCAATGTTGCAGTTCCATTGCCATTATCTAGGAATGTGGCGCCAGTTGGTAGCGCCGATGAAGTTAACGCTAGTAATCCACCTTCGGCATCAGTAGCTGTTAGCGCAACAACTAGGGCTGCGCCCTCGGCGATGCTTTGCGCGCCAATTGCCGCCAGAACTGGAAGTTGGTTGCCAGCTTCGGTGACAGTGACGACAACGATTTCGCTATCAACCGCCAAAGCCGCATCGGTGGCAAAGAAAGTTATATTGTAAGAACCTGATTGAACGAAACTCGGCGTCCAACTTAGTGAACCAGTGCCATCAGCATTGTCAAGGAATGTCGCTCCCAACGGTAGCGCTGAGGTCGTCAAGACCGGAATTGATTCTGCGTCTGTCGCTGTTAGAGCAACATTCAGCGCTAATCCTTCAATTACATTTTGTGCGCCAATCGCCGCTAAGACTGGCAATTGATTGCCGGACTCTGTAACCGTGATAGTGACTATTTCACTATCAACCGCCAAAGCCGCATCAGTCGCATAAAAAGTCACGCCATACACACCAGCTTGTACAAAGCTCGGGGTCCAAGTGAAGGCGCCTGTGCCATCACCATTGTCGGTGAATAGCGCGCCTGTCGGCAAAGCTGTTGTCGATAGAGCGGGTATTGATTCGGCGTCGGTCGCTGAGACACCAAATGCGATAATTGCGTTCTCGGCCGCTCCCTGCGCGCCGATTGCCGTCAAAACTGGCAATTGATTACCTGATTCAGTGACGGTGATTGAAACTACTTCACTGTCAACAGCCAAGACCACATCAGTGGCATAGAAAGTGACACTATAAACTCCCGCTTGCAAGAACGTTGGGGTCCAGGCCAAGGCGCCTGTGCCATCGGCGTTATCAAGGAATGTCGCTCCCAACGGTAGCGCTGAGGTCGTCAAGGTAGGAATTGATTCTGCGTCTGTGGCGGATACGGCCACATTGAGCGCCACGCCCTCAGCGACAGTTTGCGCTCCGATTGCCGCTAGAACTGGTAATTGGTTGCCAGCTTCAGTAACTGTTATCACCACGACCTCGCTATCAACAGCCAATGAATCGTCAGTAGCATAGAAGGTCACATTGAATAGACCAGCTTGAGTGAAGCTAGGTGTCCAGCTTAGTGTTCCTGTTCCATTGAGATTATCAACAAAAGTCGCCCCAGTTGGCAGAGCCGAAGTCGACAAAGCCGGAATTGATTCAACATCTGTCGCTGAGACAGGAACGTTCAATGCTGCGCCTTCGGTAATTGCCTGCGGACCAATTGCCGCCAAAACTGGAGGCAAGTTTGAAGTTTGATATGTATAGGCTCCAACCAAAGTATTTGAAGCCAGGCCCGAACTGGTGTTGGTCATAGCCACATCAGCGAGACCAATTAATCCAGCTGGAGTCACGCCAGTCAAAGAGAATGGCGAAGTGACTGTGACACCGGTCAATGCTGAACCGGCAATTGTCGCCCCAGAGCCAGCGATATCAAAACCAGTTCCACTAATAGTAACAGTAGCCCCACCAGATGAGGCGCCATTGTTTGGAGTAATTCCGGTCAAAAGTGGCGCACTGATAATCGATGTATTAACTGTTGAAATCGCTGAGACTTGTGAAAAACTGCCCGAGCCATCTTCGGCGATAATCAAATAATTATAGGAGTTCACACCATCAACTGTAGCGTCCACAAAGAAACTGTCAGCAACACCTGCATCAGTCAGTAAGCCAGCGGGATTGTCCAGACGGAAGAATGAACCATTCGAGGTAGCGACCTGACGGTAAACGTGATAGGTGAGACTCGGTTGAGGTGTCCAAGTCACTACGACTGTCGATGCGGAAACGACACGGAGGTTCAAGCCCGTCGGTTGCGCTGGCCATGTGACTGGCGCCAGCAGGATATTCTCCTGCTGGAATGAGTTGTTCGGTATTAATTTACTCAGACGGAAGCCCTGATTATTGGTAGTATTCAGGAAATAGTAATCATAGGGGTTTCCTGGTGCTTTAGTCAGGTAGTTCTGGAAGTCATCGAACCAATTACCAGCGTCATAACCAGCTCCAACTGAAGTTATGATTCTTAGTTCATCGTCTGTGCCATTGGTGAACCCGAAGAATGTCATTTGACCATTAGCGGGAACACTCAAGTCTGCGTTTTGCACTGTGCCAAAAATTGAACCCTGCGCAAATGCTGAAAGCGGAGCAAACATCATCATCGCAAACACAAAGACAGAAGCTAACAAACAAAATCGTCTGCGCTCTGTGGGCTTAGTTCGTGTCATCTTTCTTCCTATAATTTCTTCCATCATAAACTTCCTGTAAATGAACCGTTAGTATTAAATGTAGCTGAAGGGTTTATCGATCCTGTTGTCCCGCATTCGGGCCATGAACCACCTGTAAATATCCATGAGACTAAATATGTCACATCGGCAATATTAACTTTGTTGTCGCCATTGGCATCGGCTTGATCACGACACTCAGGCGCAGAGCCGCCAGTGAAAATAAACGAAATTAGAAAAGTAATATCTGCAATATTGCTTTTTCCGTCCTTGTTTGCGTCTCCTGCAGTTTGACAGCATCCCGAACTCCCAAAAACAGAAATCTCGGAACGACTCGAATAAACGCCAGCCGCATTTTCTCCAATAATCAGATAATCAAATTCTGTGGAACCGTCGACTGCGGTATCAATATAGACACTATCAGCGATGCCCTGATCCGATAATGCGCCTGACGGGTTATCGATCCGGAAAAATGAACCAGCCGCTGTTTGGGCTCGTCTGTAAATGTGATATGTCAATGACGAGTCATAATCCCAGCGTAGATTTACTTGGCTGACGCTTACATTGGTGACGGTTAGTCCAGTTGGTTGTGACGGCCATAACACTGGAGTAAGTGTAATATTTTCTTGCTGAAAAGAATTATTCGGAATCATACCGCTGAGCTGCACACCTTCATTGCTTGTGGCGTGCAAAAAGTAATAAGCATATAGAGCCCCTGGTGATTCAGCGAGATAGTTTTGGAAATCATCGAACCAATTACCATTGTCATATCCTGCGCCGATTGAAATATCGGTACGAATTTCAGCGTCGGAGCCATTGATGAATCCGAAGAAAGAAACAGAGCCATTTACTGGAATAGATAAATCAGCTTTTTCTACATTGCCGAAAATAGATCCCTGAGCCAAAGCCCAAGACGGCACAACAGAAACAAGTAGCAAAGCGCAAATGCAATATTTTGCGCATAAACTCGCGCAATATGCACATTTATTACTTAAGAGATGGTTGCTCAATAACTGATTGCCTTCAAGCTGACCGTTTGAACCAAACACAGCAATAGCCCTTGCCTGAGCAAGGACTTGAATTTCACTTATCTGTTGGTTTCTCTGTCTCATCTATCTTCTGTTATTTGCCTCTAATTGAGTCAATTCAGCTACCTGTTAAGGGCTGGGGAAACTCCCATTAGCGGCGGCATTCGCCTGATATGGTTTTCCTGGCGTGACTGGGAAGTTAGTTCCGAATCCAGCTGAGAAACGCGACTGATAGCTCTGCGAGCCAGCCACGAAATTATTCACTGTATTGAGCGTTCCAGGGACATTATTGATAATGTCCTGAGCTACAGAGAAGTCCACTTGACGCTCAAATGGTATCATCAGGAAGTTGAAATCGTTGGTCGCCGTCGTAATTATCGGATAGCTAACCGCGCCAGGAGCAGGAATCGCCCCAGCTATACTAAAGACAGTATTCACCGATGCATTTACCTGATATATACCGCCAACGCTTACTGCAAAATTCACTCCAAAACCAGCGGCAAAGCGAGATTCAAAGCTTTGCGAGGCCGCCACAAAATTGTTCAAAGTCAGCACATTGCTTGAACCGATGGCCGAAATTAGCTGGTCGGCGGTGGTGATACCTGTATTGGCAAATGGTATGGCAATCAAATTGAAGTTCGTAGTCGAAGTCACTACTATTTGATAGTCAAATTCGCCAACACGATTTGAGAGCGCCGAACGTCTACCAAAACCATCAACAGCTTCAATCACATAGAAGTACTGAACTAATGTGTCACCGATGACATTACCCCCGCCGATATTGTTGTCTGTAAAGGTAATCGTGGCTGTTCCTGTAAAGCCAATCGAATCCAAAGCAGTCGGAGTGAAATAGGCGCTTGTGCCACGATAGATTACATAATGATCTACAGTTGTCGCCAAACCGCCTGTATCGAGCGTGATTGGTGACCAATCTAGTTGCATAGCATCCAAAGCAATCAACGCGCTCAAATCAGCAACAGCTAATGGCGGCGCGGCATTGCCAGCCTCAACAACTGTGATACTCACAACTTCGCTGTCAACAGCTAGCGAATCATCTGTAGCAAAGAAGGTCACCGAATAGATTCCAGCTTGCGTGAAATCAGGAGTCCAAGTCAATGAGCCAGTCCCGTTGAGATTGTCGGTGAAGACTGCTCCGATTGGAAGCGCAGTGGTCGTTAGAATCGGTGTCGACTCTTGATCAGTTGCCGAAACGGGGAAGTTCAAAGTAACATTTTCACTAACAGACTGAGAACCAATGAAGGCCAATATCGGTAATTGATTGCCCACTTCCACAACAGTGATAGTAACAGTCTCACCGCTTGCCGCCAGTGAATCATCGGTGGCGAAGAAGTTGATATTGTAAATTCCTGCTTGCGTAAATGTTGGCGTCCAGTTGAATGTCCCTGTGCCATCACCATTGTCATTGAATGTGGCGCCAGATGGTAGCGCCGAAGTTGTCAGGGCTGGGATTGATTCTGCGTCACTGGCGCTGACTATGAAACTCAGCAATGTATTCTCTGGTATTGATTGCGCTCCAATAGCAACCAAGACAGGCGACTGATTGCCAGCTTCAATAACTGTGATTGTGACAATTTCACTATCAACAGCAGTCGAGGCGTCAGTGGCAAAGAAAGTGACATTATAGACACCAGACTGTAAGAATGTCGGTGTCCAAGAAAGAGCTCCTGTTCCATCGGCATTATCGACGAATGTTGCTCCAGTCGGCAGAGCCGAAGTAGACAATGTTGGGGTTGATTCTGCGTCCGTTGCGCTAATGGCAACATTCAAAGCATTATTCTCAAGAATTGATTGAGCGCCTATCGTCACTAACACTGGTAGTTGGTTGCCAGATTCGGTAACCGTGATTACAACAACTTCACTGTCAACGGCCAGAACTGCATCAGTGGCAAAGAAAGTCACAGAATAAATACCCGCTTGAGTGAATGTCGGTGTCCAACTAAAGGCGGCTGTACCATCGGCGTTATCTACGAACGTTGCTCCCAATGGCAATGCGCTAGAAGTCAACACTGGGATTGTTTCGGCGTCGGTGGCGCTGAGAGCCAAATTCAAAGCGACATTTTCAGAAACCGTTTGTGCGCCAATAGCCGCCAAAACTGGTAATTGGTTGCCCACTTCTGTAACAGTGATTGTAACAATCTCACTGTCTACAGCTAGGGAAACATCGGTAGCATAGAAGGTTACTGAATAAACTCCTGATTGAGTAAAGGTTGGAGTCCAGTTGAAAGCTCCTGTGCCGTCGCCATTGTCAATGAAGCTTGCGCCAGTTGGCAGGGCAGTAGTAGTCAGCGTTGGAATTGATTCAGCGTCAGTTGCCGAAAGAGCAAAACCAAGAGCGACATTCTCAGCAACTGTTTGCGCGCCAATTGCAGCGAGAACCGGCAATTGGTTACCAGCTTCGATAACAGTGATTGCAACTACTTCAGAATCTGTCAGAACACCATCAGATGCGCCAAAGGTCACTGAATAGACACCAGCTTGCACGAATGTAGGATTCCAGCTGAATGCACCTGTGCCATCACCATTGTCAATGAAACTTGCTCCAGCGGGAAGAGCGCTGGTTGTCAGAGGTGGAATTGTGCCGTCCGCATCAGTAACGCTGACCACAAAATTCAAGGCCGCGCCTTCAGTTACGGATTTCGCACCGATAAGCGCTATGACTGGCGCTTGGTTGCCAGCTTCACTGACACTAATAGTAACTATTTCACTGTCTGAGACGATTCCATCCGAGGCAAAGAATGTTACAACATAAGTTCCACTCTGCGTGAAATTCGGAGTCCAATCAAGGCCACCAGTTCCATCACCGTTGTCGGTGAAAGTTGCTCCTAGAGGAACATTGGTAGCCGACAAAGTCGGGATTGTCGCATCAGCATCAGTGGCAGAAATCCCAAAGTTCAGATTCGCGCCCTCACTAACACCCTTAGGACCGATAGCCGCCAGAACAGGAGCTTGGTTGCCAGCCGAGTTGACAGTGATAGAAACTACTTCGCTGTCGATTAGTAATCCATCTGAGACAAAGAACGTAACTGAGTAAACTCCAGCTTGAACGAAACTTGGAGACCAATCAAATGTTCCAGAGCCAGTTCCGTTGTCAACAAAAGTTGCTCCAGTTGGTAGAGTCGATGTTGTCAGTGTTGGAATTGTCGCATCAGGGTCAACGGCGGTTATCGCAAAATTCAAGTTCGCGCCCTCATTGACACTCTGGGCGCCAATAGCGCTCAAGACTGGAATCTGATTTCCCGCTTCATTGACAGTGATAGAAACTGTTTCACTGTCGATCGCCACACCATCAGAAGCTGTGAAGATTACAAAATAGACTCCGTTCTGAGTGAAGTTTGGTATCCAAGCAAAGTTAGCGGTTCCGTTGCCATTGTCGGTTAGAATTGCACCGAGCGGCAAACCAGTGGCTCCAAAGAACGGTATTGTACCGTCAGCGTCTAACGCTGAGAGGCCAAAGGCTAAACTTATGTTTTCAGTTGTTGTGCGTGGACCGATTGTCGCCAGCACAGGAATCTGGTTGCCAGATTCGCTAATTGAGACAGTCACGATTTCACTATCAAGCGCCACGCCATCACTTGCAAAGAAGGTGATTGAATAAACGCCCGACTGAGTGAAATTCGGAGTCCAATTGAAAGTACCAGTTCCATCTGCATTGTCGACAAAAGCCGCGCCAATCGGCAATGTGCCAACACTAAGCGCTGGGATTGTCGCATCTGGATCTGTTGCTGAGACTCCAAATGTTAGATTCAGTCCCTCTGTCGATGACTGTGAGCCAATCGCCGCCAAAACAGGAGCCTGATTACCAGATTCAGCAACAGTGATTTGAACTACTTCGGAATCAACTAAGACACCATCAGATGCGAAGAATGTCACTGAGTAGATACCCGCTTGTGTGAAGTCAGGTGTCCAAGCAAATGACGCTGTGCCATTATTATTGTCAGTGTATACAGCGCCAATTGGCAAGGCCGAGCTGGTTAGCGCTGGGAATGTGCCATCTGGGTCACTGGAGTTGACTGTGAAACTCAAGAGAGCGTTTTCTGCAATCGCCTGTGCGCCAATCGCCGCCAAGACTGGTGATTGATTACCTGATTCCAAGACAGTGATGTTGACAATCTCTACATCATCCAGTATGCCATCGGAGGCAACGAAGGTCACACTATAGACACCAGCTTGAGTAAAATCAGGAGTCCAACTAAACGTTCCTGTGCCGTCACCATTGTCAATGAATGTAGCTCCTGATGGTAATGAATTGGCTGTCAAAGCCGGAATCGTTGCATCAGGATCACTAGTAGAAATTATGAAACTAAGCAAATTGTTTTCAGTTATTGAACGTGGTCCAATACTTGCCAGAACTGGAGCCTGATTGCCAGCGTCACCAACTGAGATTGAAACGATTTCACTATCATTAACAATTCCGTCTGAGGCGCGGAAGACAATACTATATAGTCCCGCCTGTGTGAAATCTGGCGCCCAACTGAACGAACCTGTTCCGTCAAGATTATCTGTAAAGGTCGCCCCTAGAGGTAGCGCCGAAGTTGTCAATGCTGGAATTGTGCCATCGGCATCTGTGGCGCTAGCGCCAAAGCTTAGCAAAATACCTTCGGTAGTTGTCTGAGCGCCAATTGCCGCCAAGACTGGCGCTTGATTACCAGCGCTATTAACTGTGATTGTCACTTGTTCGCTGTCTATCACTAGACCATCAGATGCAAAGAAAGTTACGACATAGATTCCAGCTTGCGTAAAGTCTGGTGTCCAATCAAAAGCGCCTGTGCCGTTGGTGTTATCTGTGAATGTCGCACCACTCGGCAAAGCCGAGGTTGTCAGCGCTGGAATTGAACCATCAGGATCCGAGGCAGAAACCGCAACTGCCAGCGCCACACCCTCATTGGTTGTCCGTGGGCCAATTGCCGCCAGAGTCGGCGCTTGGTTACCAGCTTCAAGAACTGTGATTGTGACCACTTCGCTATCGATTGCTACACCGTCAGAGGCCCGGAAGGTCACACTAAATCCACCTGCTTGAGTAAAGTCAGGAGTCCAGTTGAATGCACCTGTGCCATCGCCATTGTCCACAAAGGTGGCTCCAAGCGGTAAAGTTGTCGTATTCAATGATGGAATAGTTCCGTCGGCATCAGCGGCATTGATAGAGAATGCCAACGTAGCGCCTTCTGTGACGTTTTGTGAGCCGATTAGCGTCAACACTGGCGCTTGATTGCCAGCGTCGTTAATTGTGATAGTCACAACTTCACTGTCAATAGCCACGCCATCAGAAGCGGTGAAGACTACTATATAGCTACCCGCTTGTGTAAAGTCTGGCGTCCAATCGAAGGTGGCTGTACCGTTTAGATTATCTGTCAAACTTGCGCCAGTAGGTAACCCAACTGCAGCTAGCGCAGGAATTGTCGCATCGGCATCTGTTGCGCTAAGCGCAAAGTTAAGATTGACACCCTCATTACTATTTTGTGGGCCAATGAGAGCCAAAATAGGAACTTGATTCCCTGCAGAGTTGATAGTGATAGAAACTACTTCACTATCGACAACTACGCCGTCATTGGCGGCAAAAGTAACCAGATAGATTCCAGCTTGCGTAAAGTCTGGAGTCCAGCTAAATGTACCTGTTCCGTCAAGATTATCTGTGAATGTGGCTCCGCTCGGTAGTGGTAAGCCACTAAGTGTCGGAATTGTGCCATCGAGATCGGAGCTAGAAATTCCAAAGCTCAACGTGACGCCCTCATTGGCGCTTTGCGAACCTATCGCTGCCAGAACTGGCGGCTGGTTACCTGCCTCATTGACAGTCACAGAAACTACTTCACTGTCAATCGCGACTCCATCCGAGGCAAACACTGTCATTGAATAACTGCCACTTTGCGTGAATGTCGGCGTCCAATTCAATGAAGCTGTGCCATTAAGATTGTCTGTGAAACTCGCTCCTGCCGGAACCCCAGTGGCAGTCAACGCAGGGATTGTTCCATCAGGGTCAGTGGCGCTCGCTCCGAAAGTCAGATTAGCGCCTTCAACTATGCTTTGCGGTCCGATAAGAGCCAAAACTGGATTCTGATTGCCAGCGTCGAAGACAGTGACAGTGACGATTTCGCTATCAACTGCCAAAGAATCATCGGTAGCAAAGAACGTGATATTGAATGTTCCCGCTTGAGTGAAATCAGGAGTCCAAGACAGCGATCCTGTTCCGTCAAGATTATCTGTAAAAGTCGCCCCAAGTGGTAGGCCGATAGTTGTCAGAGTTGGCGCGATTCCGTCGGTGTCACTGGCTGAAACTGCGATTGCTAAGGCTAATCCTTCGGTAATACTTTGCGCGCCGATGCCTGCAAGAATCGGCAGTTGGTTACCCGCTTCAGTGACTGTAATAGTTACTATTTCACTGTCGATCAATGCTCCATCAGAAGCAAAGAAAGTGACCGCAAAAGAACCACTCTGAACGAATGTCGGCGACCAACTGAAACTTCCTGTTCCGTCAAGATTGTCTGTAAAACTTGCTCCAAGCGGCAATAGTGAAGTCGAAAGAGCTGGTATTGTCAGGTCGACATCAGACGCCGAAACTGCAAAGCCAAGCGCTACGCCTTCGGTGACACTTTGCGCGCCAATCGTCGCAAGAATTGGGGCTTGGTTACCGAGTTCGTTGACAGTGATGAGAACTATTTCGCTATCAAGTGTGACACCATCAGAAGCAAAAACTGTGACTGAGTAACTTCCACTCTGCGTAAAGTCTGGCGTCCAATTGAAGGCGCCCGTTCCGTCACCATTGTCTGTAAACGTTGCTCCAGTCGGAATCGGAGCTATACTCAATGCTGGGATTGTGCTATCTGGATCCAAGGCCGAAACTGCGAAAGACAACAAGATTCCCTCATTGGTTCCCTGTGGGCCAACTGCGGCCAGAACAGGAATCTGATTGCCTGCGTCAATGACTGTAATTGAAACAATCTCACTATCAGTCACTAGACCGTCAGTCGCTCTAATAGTGACTGAATAGACTCCCGCCTGCGTAAAGAGCGGAGTCCAAGTCAAACTAGCTGTGCCGTCAAGATTATCTACGAACGCAGCGCCAAGCGGCAAACCAACTGCGCTCAAACCAGGGATTGTCGCGTCGGCGTCGATGGCAGTGATACTAACAGATAGTAAGGCGCCTTCTGTGATTGACTGAGCGCCAATGGCGGCCAGAACTGGAGGCTGGTTACCGGCTTCATTGACAACAACCGAAACAATTTCGCTGTCAGATATTAGGCCGTCACCAGCGAAGAAAGTAATCGAATATGCTCCGCTCTGGGTGAAGTCTGGAGTCCAGTCGAATGTTGCTGTTCCGTCGCCATTATCAATTAGAGTTGCGCCAAGTGGCAAAGCCGAAGATGTGAAGCTCGGAGTTGTGCCATCTGGGTCTGAAGCGGAAAGACCAAAGTTCAGCAGAGCGCCTTCATTGGTTGACCGAGCGCCAATCGCGGCTAGGACAGGTGTTTGATTACCTGATTCGAGTACGGTAATCGCAACAATCTGACTATCTTTGAGAATACCATCAGAAGCAAAGAAAGTTACAGTATAACTGCCACTTTGTGTGAAATCAGGCGACCAAGACAAAGTTCCTGTTCCATTACCATTGTCAACAAAACTTGCTCCACCTGGTAGTACGGTCGAAGTCAAAACTGGTGTTGTGCCATCAGGGTCAGATGCATTGATTCCGAAAGCCAGCGAAGCTCCTTCAGTGACTGATTGTGCGCCAATAGCCACCATAATCGGAGATTGGTTGCCGGCTTCATTAATACTGATAGTGACAACTTCACTATCAACCAAAGCGCCATCAGAAGCGAAGAAAGTTATTGCATACGTTCCGCTTTGTGTGAAGTCCGGTGTCCAGTCGAATACACCTGTGCCATTTGCATTATCTATATAGGATGCTCCGATCGGTAAACCAGAGGCAGTTAGTGTCGGTGTTGTTGCATCTGGATCTGAAGCCGCAGTTGCGAAATTGAGATTGACACCTTCAAGAGTTGCCTTTGAGCCGATTGAAACCAGAATCGGCGCTTGGTTGCCAGACTCGTTGACACTGACAGTAACAATTTCACTGTCGGAACTAAGTCCGTCAGTAGCTATAAAGGTTACAAAGTAAGTACCACTTTGAACAAATGTCGGCGACCAATCAAAGACACCTGTTCCGTCGAGATTGTCGATGAATGTTGCGCCAGTCGGCAAAGAAGTGACACTCAATGTCGGAATCGTTACATCTGGATCTGACGCGGATATTCCAAAGTTAAGATTGGCGCCTTCAAGAACACCTCGCGCGCCGATTGTCGCTAGAACTGGCGGTTGGTTGCCGGCTTCAAGAACCGTGATGACAACTGTTTCACTATCGGTGATGACACCATCAGAGGCGCGGAAAACAATATTGTAAGTACCACCTTGAGCAAAATCTGGATTCCAGCTAAATGAACCAGTTCCATTGCCATTATCGGCAAAGATTGCGCCACTCGGCAACGCTGATGTTGTCAGCACTGGAGTTGTTCCGTCTGGATCAGTTGCGCCAACTCCGAAAGCCAAACTAAGTCCTTCGGTCGTTGACTGAGCGCCAATCGCCGACAGAACAGGCGCTTGGTTACCAACTTCAATTACTGTAATCGAAACAATTTCGCTATCCAAGAGAATTCCATCGGAGGCCTTAAAGGTAACCGAGTAGACACCCGCTTGAGTGAAGCCCGGAGTCCAAGACAAGGTTCCAGTTCCATCAAAATTGTCTGCGAAGGTTGCCCCTATTGGTAATGAGGTGACGCTCAAGCCCGGAATGGTCGCATCAGGATCTGAGGCAGTCACTACCAACGAAAGCAGAACCCCTTCTGTCGTAAATTGCGAACCAATGGTCGCCAACAATGGCGACTGATTGCCAACTTCATTGACTGTGATAGTGACAATTTCGCTATCGGAGAGGAGTCCGTCATTAGCGAAGAAAGTTATGTTGTAGATTCCGTTTTGCGTGAAGCTCGGTGTCCAATCAAAGGCTGCCGTGCCATCGCCGTTGTCTATATATATAGCGCCTGTCGGAAGAGGCCCTGTTGTTAGAGTTGGAGTGGTGGCGTCAGGGTCTGTAGCGCTAGTGACAAAAGATAGCGCAATTCCTTCATTAACATTTTGCGAACCGATAACCGCCAAAACCGGTGACTGGTTACCAGACTCTGTCACAGTGATGATAATAATTTCACTATCAACTATGGCTCCATCACTTGCACGGAAAGTCACATTGTAACTTCCACCTTGAACAAAAGTCGGGGTCCAATCGAACGATCCTGTACCGTTGCCATTATCAACAAAGGTAGCGCCAGCCGGCAAACCAACAATACTCAAAGCTGGATTGATGTTATCAGGATCTGTCGCCGAAATCGCGACACTCAACAGGACGCCCTCAGAAACACTTTGTGAACCAATAGTCGCCAACACTGGTGGTTGATTACCCGCCTCGTTAATTGTAATCGAGACTATTTCACTGTCATTCAATAATCCATCAGAGGAGAAGAAAGTCACACTGTAAGTGCCACTCTGAGTAAAACTAGGAGTCCAATTAAATGCAGCAGTGCCGTCTCCGGTGTCTGTATAGACAGCGCCGATCGGTAGTGGAGTTGTGGTCATAGCAGGGAAGGTTCCATCAGCGTCACTTGAGGTGACAACAAAGCTCATCGTCGCGCCTTCAAGAGCGCTCTTGGCGCCGATTGCCAATTGCACTGGCCGCTGATTACCTGCTTCAAGTACAGTAATCGAAACAGTCTCGCTATCCGAAACTGTTCCATCGGAGGCCACAAAAATAATCAAGAATGTACCAGACTGTGTGAAGTCTGGTGTCCAATCAAATACACCTGTTCCATCACTGTTGTCTGTATAACTGGCTCCAGTTGGTAAAGACAATGCGCTCAACAGCGGAATTGTTCCGTCAGGATCAGTCGCTGAGCTGGAGAAGTTTAGATTTACACCTTCGGTGGTTGACCGTGAACCAATCGTCGCCAATAGTGGAATTTGATTTCCAGCCTCTGTGACTGTTATCAATACAACCTCACTATCATTCAAAACTCCATCGGAAGCAAAGAATGTCACACTATAAACGCCAGCTTGAACAAAACTTGGTGTCCAAGAGAACGACGCGGTTCCGTCAAGATTGTCTACAAATGTAGCGCCAGCTGGAAGCGAAGTAGCGCTAAGATTCGGCGTGGTCAAGTCTGGATCATTACCAGTGACGGTGAAGGCCAACACAACATTTTCTGTTACGCTCTGCGCTCCGATTGCCGCCAAAACTGGAGCCTGGTTGCCAGCGCTATTTATTGTAATCGCCACAATTTCGCTATCATTGGCGAATCCATCAGAGGCAAAGAAGGTGACATTGTATGTGCCACTCTGTGCGAAAGTTGGTGTCCAGTTAAATGTTCCAGTTCCATTGGCGTTGTCTGTGAAAGTTGCGCCAGCCGGCAATGAAGAAGCAGTTAACGCCGGGAAACCACCATCAGGGTCACTGGCTGAAGTTGCAAATGTTAGCAGAGCGCCCTCAGATCCGCTTTGCGGCCCGATAGCAGCTAGTACTGGAGCTTGATTTCCAGATTCAGTAACAGTGATGGTAACAACCTCAGAGTCAACTGCCAGAGAATCATCAGTTGAGAAGAAGGTGACACTGTATATGCCCGTTTGAACAAAGCTTGGCGTCCAGTCAAAGACTCCTGTGCCATTGCCATTGTCGACAAAAGTTGCGCCAGACGGCAAAGCAGTTGTAGTCAAAGCCGGCAAGCCGCCCTCGGGATCAGTTGCTGTGACAGGCACATTTAGATTTATTCCTTCGGCAACAGTCTGCGCGCCAATACTCGCTAGAATTGGCAACTGATTACCGGCTTCGATGACTGTGATTGCGACAACTTCACTGTCTGTAGCAATGCCGTCAGTTGCGCTAAAAGTCAGATTGACAACACCACTTTGGGTCAAATCTGGGGTCCATGAGAATGTTCCAGTTCCGTCAAGATTGTCGACAAACGAAGCGCCAGTCGGTAAAGGCAAAGCGCTGAATGTCGGAATTGTCGCATCTAGGTCTGAAGCGGCAATACTGAAACTCAAGAGAGTTCCTTCAAGAATTGATTGTGCCCCAATCGCGGCCAAAACAGGCGTTTGATTTCCCGCATCAGTGACTGTAATAGTGACGACCTCGGAATCAACAGCCAGCGAGTCATCAGTAGCAAAGAACGTGACAGTATAATTGCCACTCTGCGTAAAGTCTGGTATCCAACTAAATGTTCCTGTACCATTGGCATTATCGAGATACGATGCGCCAGCAGGAATTCCTGTAGCGCTCATAGTGGGTGAGGCGCCTTCAATATCTGTCGCGGAAGTTCCGAACGTCAGATTAATATTTTCTGTGACAATCTGCGCTCCAATACTTGCCAGGACAGGAAGCTGATTCCCCGCATCTACGATTGTGACTGTTACAATTTCACTATCAGTTGCAAACCCATCAGCGGCAAAGAATGTAATATTAAACACACCGCTTTGAACGAAACCAGGTGTCCAGTCCAATGTACCAGTTCCATCGAGGTTGTCTGTGAAGGCCGCTCCAGAAGGCAATGTCGAAACACTTAGCGCTGGAGTTGTCTGGTCGAGATCACTGGCTGACACATTCACCAACAATTGCAACCCTTCGGCGCCGGCTTGTGCCCCAATCACCGCCAAGACCGGTAATTGATTCCCAGCGTCATTAACAGTAATAGTGACTATTTCGCTATCTGATAGCGCACCATCATTGGCGAAGAAGGTCACATTGTATGCTCCCGCTTGAACAAAACTCGGAGTCCAGCTGAGTGTCCCTGTTCCATCAGTGTTATCAGTAAAGCTCGCTCCAAGCGGCAAACCAGTGACGCTAAGCGCTGGTATTGTTAGGTCAGGATCAGCGGCATTGATGCTCACAGACAGTAGAGCGCCCTCTATTACAGATTGGGCTCCAATTGCTGATAGAATCGGCGCCTGATTTCCGGCTTCATTAACTGTAATAGAAACAGTCTCACTATCGGCGGTCAAAGAATCATCTGTGGCGATGAATATCACCAAGTAACTTCCACTTTGTGTGAATGTCGGTGTCCAATCGAATGTGGCAGTGCCGTTGCCATTGTCGATAAAAGCAGCTCCCGTCGGCGCGTTTGAAACGCTGAGCGCTGGAACGGGACCGTCTAAATTCGTAGCCGTTAGCGGCAAATTCAAATTGATACCCTCAGTAACACTTTGCGGTCCAATAATCGCCAAAACTGGTAGCTGATTTCCCGCATCGACAACTGTGATTGAAACTATTTCGCTGTCGTTCAATAAACCATCGGAAGTAAAGAAGGTCACATTGTATACACCAGACTGAATGAAGTTCGGTGTCCAATTCAGTGAACCAGTACCGTTAAGATTGTCTGTATAAGTAGCGCCAGTTGGCAATCCAGTGGCGCTAAGCGTCGGAATCGTCGCATCAGGGTCTATTGCAGAAGTTGCGAATGACAGCGCTGCACCTTCAGTCACACTCTGTGAACCAATTGCAGTCAAGACAGGGGCTTGATTACCTGCTTCGGTAATTGTGATGGTGACGACTTCGCTATCGATGACTGTGCCGTCGCTTGCAGAGAAAGTAACTATATAGGCGCCTGCTTGTACGAATGTCGGTGACCAATCAAATGTTCCACTACCATCGGCATTGTCGATAAAGGTTGCTCCCGCAGGTAAAGGGGAGGCACTGACACTTGGAATTGTACCGTCTGGGTCGGTAGAGTTTATATTGAAATTCAGATTCAAACCCTCGGCCACTCCTTGTGCGCCAATAGCGCTCAAAACTGGCGACTGATTGCCAGCTTCAAGAACAGTGATTTCGACGATTTCTGAATCGGCCAGCACACCATCGGTGGATATGAACGTCACATTGAAAATTCCCGCCTGATTGAAAGCTGGCGTCCATGAGAATGATCCCGTGCCGTTCGTGTTATCTGTATAGCTGGCGCCAACTGGAAGGTTTGTTGCATTCAGTGTTGGGATTGTTCCATCTGGGTCGCTGGCTGATGTCGCAAAAGCCAAGACCGCTCCTTCAGATACAGACTTGATACCAATTGCAGCCTGAACTGGCGCCTGATTCCCTGATTCAAAAACATTGATACTTACGATTTCAGAATCCGTAGCCAGACCATCACCAGCAAAGAAAGTCACACTATAAGAGCCAGCTTGAGTAAAATCTGGTGTCCAACTGAATGAACCAGTCCCATCAGCATTATCAATATATGTAGCGCCGCTTGGTAGCGCAGAGGTCGTCATAACTGCGATCGTAGAATCCGAATCGGTGGCCGCTGTCGCAAAGGAGAGGTTCACACCTTCTGTAACTGACTGACCGCCAATAAGCGACAGCGCTGGAGTATGATTGCCAAACTCAGTAACTGTAATAGAGACAATCTCTGAATCTAATCCACCGGAACCATCTGCTGCAAAGAACGTGACTGAAAAAGCGCCAGACTGGTTGAATAGTGGCGTCCATGAGAAACTACCCGTTCCATCACCATTATCAGTGAAACTTGCTACGCTCGGCAATGCGTTAGTTGTCAACACTGGTATTGGTCCATCTGCATCTGCCGCAGAAACGATAAATGCCAGATTGCTTCCCTCGACAATCGCTTGCGGGCCAATGGCCGTCAGAATTGGCGCTTGATTAACATTGGTAACGGTTATAGCAACTATCTCAGAATCAGTAGCGGCGCCATCAGTTGCAAAGAAAGTCACATTATAAAGGCCAGCTTGAGTAAAGTCTGGTGTCCAACTGAATGATCCTGTGCCATTCAAATTATCCGTGTAACTAGAACCAAGTGGCAATCCTGTTGCGCTCAATGTCGGTGTGGTGCCATCGGCATCACTTGCAGTTGTTCCAAATGATAGAAGCACATTCTCATTGACGGCTTGTGCGCCGATAGCCGCTTGTACTGGAGCTTGATTAACATTGGTAACGGTTATAGCAACTATCTCAGAATCAGTAGCGGCGCCATCAGTTGCAAAGAACGTCACATTATAAAGTCCAGCTTGAGTGAAGTCTGGCGTCCAGCTGAATGAACCCGTGCCATTCAGATTATCTGTGTAACTAGAACCAAGTGGCAATCCTGTTGCGCTTAGTGTCGGTGTGGTGCCATCGGCATCACTAGCGGTTGTTCCAAAGGATAGAAGTACATTCTCATTAACTGCTTGTGCGCCAATCAAAGCCAATACCGGAGCTTGATTAACATTCGTAACTGTAATAGCAACAATCTCAGAATCGGTAGCGGCGCCATCACTAGCGAAGAAGGTCACATTGAAGATTCCAGCTTGAGTAAAGTCTGGCGTCCAGCTGAATGAACCAGTGCCATTCAGATTATCTGTATAACTAGAACCAAGTGGTAATCCTGTTGCGCTCAATGTCGGTGTGGTGCCATCGGCATCACTGGCGGTTGTTCCGAATGCTAGAAGTACATTCTCATTGACTGCCTGTGGGCCGATAGCCGCTTGTACTGGAGCTTGATTCACATTGGTAACTGTAATAGCTACCACTTCAGAATCAGTAGCGGCGCCATCAGTTGCAAAGAAAGTCACATTGAACACACCAGCTTGAGTAAAGTCTGGTGTCCAACTGAATGATCCTGTGCCATTCAAATTATCCGTGTAACTAGAACCAAGTGGTAATCCTGTTGCGCTCAATGTCGGTGTGGTGCCATCGGCATCACTGGCTGTTGTGCCAAAGGATAATAGTACGTTTTCATTGACTGCCTGTGGGCCGATAGCCGCTTGTACTGGAGCTTGATTCACATTGGTAACTGTAATAGCTACCACTTCAGAATCAGTAGCGGCGCCATCAGTTGCAAAGAAAGTCACATTGAAGATTCCAGCTTGAGTGAAGTCTGGTGTCCAGCTGAATGATCCTGTGCCATTCAGATTATCTGTATAACTAGAACCAAGTGGCAATCCTGTTGCGCTTAGAGTCGGTGTTGTGCCATCGGCATCACTAGCTGTTGTGACAAAGGATAATAGTACGTTTTCATTGACTGCCTGTGGGCCGATAGCCGCTTGTACTGGAGCTTGATTCACATTGGTAACTGTAATAGCTACCACTTCAGAATCTGTAGCGGCGCCATCAGTTGCAAAGAAGGTCACATTGAACACACCAGCTTGAGTAAAGTCTGGTGTCCAACTGAATGATCCTGTGCCATTCAGATTATCTGTGTAACTAGAACCAAGCGGCAATCCTGTCGCGCTTAGAGTCGGTGTGGTTCCATCGGCATCACTAGCTGTTGTGCCAAAGGATAATAGTACGTTTTCGTTGACTGCTTGCGAACCAATCAAAGCCAAAATTGGAGCCTGATTGACATTGGTAACTGTAATAGCAACCACTTCACTATCGACAGCCAGCGAATCGTCAGTCGCGAAGAAAGTCACACTATAAACACCTGATTGCAAGAACGTCGGTGTCCAAGACAACGAACCAGTGCCGTTAAGATTATCTGTAAAGACCGCCCCAGTCGGCAGGGCGGAAGTTGTCAGCGCTGGAATTGATTCGATATCACTAGCAGAGATTACAACCGAGAGCAGAACGTTCTCAGATGTAGCTTGTGCGCCAATCGGACTTAGCACGGGCAAATTGTTCGCCTGCGCTAAAGCCTTTGCCGAAATCAAACAAAACACCAGCCCTGTTAAAAGCGCTATTTTTTTGATAAACATATGCTTGATATATCTCCCTGATGCCTCTCGACTATTGAAACTACTTCAGCAGAATCATTTTCTTTGTATCACGTTTCGTAGCGCCGACCATTAGTCGATATAGATAAATGCCTGTCGCCACTGAACTACCATTTGAATCACGTCCGTTCCACTCCACTGTATATTCACCTGGAGCCTTAGGACTTTCAACTAAGGTATTAACCCTTTGGCCAAGAATATTGAAAATATCCAAACGTACGTCCTGAACCTTACCACCATCTGCATCAACACCAATCGAATACGAAATTGTGGTGGTGGGATTAAATGGATTCGGATAGTTTTGTTTCAAAGCGAACGTTTCCGGCAAAACAACTTCCGCCAGCGCTTCTGTTTCAATTCTAGCGCCATTCGGGCTCGCGAGCGTAACATTGCTCAGCGTAATATCGTCTTCAACGGAATTCGCTGACATCAAAGCCGGAATCCGCAGTATCTCAGATAGACCTTGTGGAATCAGAGTCTCTGTGTTCCAAGGCGAACTATTGTAAATCACCACTCGCATTGTTCCTGCACGGTCATTGTTATAGCGCAAACGGTACTTACTAGATATGTCGGTCAATTCTGGCGGTAGTACAGAGACTGTGGAAGGATTATAGTCGATATGGAACTCTATTCCAGCGACATCCTCTGGGAAATCTCCGAACATTGAAACATTGCTCCATTCGCCAGTCTTAATATCAGCTGGGTCTAATTCAACACTAGCCAACTGCCCACCTGAAACTGGGGCTGGTCCTGGGATAATCGGTAATCCAAAAATGAGATTGTTGATACCGACAAGATCGATAACATCGACTGTATCGTTCAATGATACATCGGCTGTGGCGAACTGACGCGCTGGCAAACCGAAGTTTCCTATGATATAGGCCACGACATTAACAAGATCAGCAACATCAACAAGCTTATCGAGGTTTACATCACCGAAACGATCGACATCAATAATTCCTGGAAGCGTCAGCAATTGCACAGAACCAATTGCAGGATTTGGATCAATTGACTCTCTACCATTCAGAAGAATCATATCGTAAGTTCCTGGCAAAGCTGTCGAATCAATGCGTAGCACAATTTGCAGAACCGCAGAACTAGCATCAGGTATGATCGCTTCATTATTGAGACCAAGTGTCACAACACGAATCAAACTGTCATTCATCGCCAACCAATCGACAATGAAGGTTCCTGTTCTGGTGGTTGTGATAATTGAATCTATTTCGATTTGACGATGTGGATACATCAAGTCAAACTGCACACCAAAAACGCTGTCTTTCAAACTGATCAAATCAATCGGAAACAAAACTGGATTGAATCCTGGAATTCCACCTGCTGGTGACATTTCTCTCACCGAAGTGGTAAAGAGCTGATCAAACTCAAGCTTTTCGACTGTGATAGTAACCGAAACAGTATTAGAAGCATTGCCACCAGGATTATCAGTCGCGTTAAAAGAGACTACAAACGAACCAGATTGATTCAAAGTCGGCGTCCAACTAAACGACCCACTAGCGGCAGCCGCGCTGGGAGTTGAATTGAAAGTGGCCCCTGATGGCAGATTCGACGCTGTGATAGTGATAACATGTGAAGCGGTGTCGTCAGTTCCATTAACGCTAAACGACACCAGCTCACCTTGCTTGACTGTAATTACACTAGGTGTAACTTGAGAAATAACAGGCCCATGCCCAGCAGTCTGTATTGCTGTATAAGTACAATTCCCATTTCCGTCACAAACTCCAGGGAGTTTGAAACCAGTTGGAGGAGAAGTACACTGAGTTGATGATGTACAAGTCGGGATGGCTGTATAAACACATTTGTTACCCACACATGCCACCGTAAAACCACTAATTGGCGCACAATTGCTAGCTCCTGTACACTCTACATTATCAAGCAGCGTATCTATCTTGAAAAATCCACTCGCCAATACTGGCACCTGCGAAAGAGACAAAACCTCTTGCGTGGTATCAAATGTAACCACCCAGTTTTGAGCGGTAGCAACCAGAGCGCAAGAAAGTTGAACAGGAGGAAACACTGTTGTATCTATTACTGGTAAATGAAGCAATGTCACTGGGCTGAGTGTCCCGACTGGTAAGTTCGTAGGTCTGACCACAAACTTGACGCGCGCGATTTCACTGTTTCCGCCAAGAATAGAATCCAGAGCAACTGTTTCACCAGCAATTTTCGAGAGCCATTGAATCTTCAGAATACTACTATCACGAACCTTTACCGAATTTGAACGAAACAAATCAATCGTATCAATGACTTGGAAACCGTTAACAAAGATGGTTCGAGTCAAAGCTCCACGACCCGTTTCACGAATATCCAACCTGTCGACTATGACCGTGTCAACTGTGGTATCTGGTGGGATGACAGTATTATTTATGCTAGTGTCAATTACGGTATCTGAAAAAAGAAGCGGAATCAGTAAAGTTGAGTCATACCGAACATTCGCAGTCAGCCCCAAGAATGTAGAATCAGCCTTCAAGAATAGCGGCATCTCAACAGTGTCACCTGGCATACCTTGAAAACTAAGAATTCGCATCGTATCTGGCACGAAGGTGTTATAATTGACGCCTTCGACACATTCGAATATCTGCGCATTCGACACTCGCGGCATAAATAGGGCAAGTAGGATTACTAATAGGGGTAACAGCGTTTGTCGCAGTCTCATTTTATACCTCAAAGTATCAGTCATGGTGTCTTCGTATTTATTGTTTCCGTTGATGACAGTCATCAGTTTAACGGCTTACGTATTTGAGTGTCAATCTTCATCATATTCATATTACTTCAAAAGCGTCATTTTTCTTGATTGTGCATATCCGTTGGCAGTCAAACGATAAAAGTACATTCCGCTAGCAACTGTCGAACCCTGTTCATCAGCTCCATCCCAGCGTGCGACATAGTCGCCAGACTCAAATGTTCCTTGAGCCAATGTCCGGACAGTTCTACCGAGGATATCATAAATGACCAATTTGACATTGGCCTGATTCGACAACGAATAACGTATCTCAGTTGTCGGGTTAAACGGATTAGGATAGTTTTGCTCAAGCTCAAATGCTGTTGGCAAAACCACTGAGCCAGACTTCACCAAATTCGCTTGAAGGGTAGCGCCTTGTGCGCTCGCTAACTCTACAGCGACAAGCTCTAGCTTTTCAAAATCAACGCTGCTATTCGTCGAAACGAACAGAGCCTCGGAAAGACTCGCCGAGTTTTCATTTGAAGATCGATCGTAAGTAACGCTCTTATAGATCAAGGCCCTAAGAGTATCACCACTCTGATGTAATTTGACCTCATAACCATTCGGCAGACCGCCTTCATCAAACTTCAGTGACCGAAGAACACCATCAGCTTGAGCGACAAACGTCAACAATGCGCCGCCAACAGTGGTAGCGCTCGTTTCATACTCATTATTAGAGCTGAAACGGACAACGGCTTGATTTTCTTGACGTTCAAAAAGCACATTAATTTCGGTTGAGTATCCAGGTGCAATTCTTGGATTTGCAGCGCCATCGCCAAGAACTATCGAGAGCAATGTCACAAGATCAGCAATGGATGCCACAATACCGTCAGAGTTGACATCCGAATTGGCAAATTGCTCCGCGTTGAATCCAGACCTCACTGGATCAATAAAGTAATTTGTGAATCGAAGAGCATCGGCGACCTCAAAAGGCACGCCATTGAGATTGATGTCGCCACGTGTAATATCTGACTGATTGACTATTTTAACACCACCGCTAGTGAACACTATGGAGTCTGAGACAATTACGCTGCCCGCCGTATCTATTAGTGTATTTGAGGCTGGTGGAGCAAAAGGACCAAAGCCAAAAATTACTGGCAGAAATAGACCCGCCAAATTGTTTTCAGAAGACACAAAGAAATTGATGGTGAATAAAATCCCGTCGCCTGGAGGGATAACTCCCGCTCCATTTGGACTTGATGTATTTGCGATGCCTACAACTTTCAAATCACCAGGGGACGGAGATCCCAACTGAAAGGTTAGTGACTCGAAATCTGAGGTCCTGGCAGTCTCATTGAAAATAGATATGAATGCCATCACACTTGGGTCATAATGCAATTCAAACTCGAACCCAGAAATCGACTTACGGTTTGTTAGTAAAACTGGGATTGAAACGACTTCACCTGGAAACGCTGTGTCAACTGCAATAGTAACCGAAAACGGAGCCCCAATCGAAACTACTACTGTAGCGCTAGCGCTAACAGAAAGCCCCCACTGGTCTGTGGCCGTTAGCACAATTGTATTCGAACCACTATCTGCTTGCTCTGGCGCCCACTTCAAATCTGCTGGGGCAGGACCGTCTGCGTTGCGCAACAAAAGTCCAGTTGGAGCTGCAGCCATTGACCACGTTATCTTGTCTTGATCAGGATCAAAAACTGTCGGCTGGATGTTCACTGTATCCCCAACCTCGACAAAAACAGAATCAACTAATGTAATAATTGGAGCGCGGTTCCTGTTTTGAACGTGGACTACCAGAGCTTCTGAACTTTGCGATGTTCCGTCGGAGGCGACAAACATCACCGTAAAAGGTGAACCAGCTGAAGAAAGAGGCCCAAGATATTCGGAGGTCCATGAGAAATTCGCTGTGCCATCACCGTTATCGCTAAAGATCGAACCAATCGGACGCTCAATAGTTGCTAATGACAGAGGATCGCCATCGGCGTCCGCAACACGGACAGTCACTGAGACTGTCTGGCCTTCGCTGAGATATACATCCCCCAACGGTTCAATTACTGGCGGACTGGCAGCGCTTACCTGATTTGTAACTAGTAACGAACCCACAGACAAGAATACCAAAACAACCGCAAGCATAGCCGCAAACCTAGTCAGCCCAGAAAACTTCATCTCACAGATATGAGATGAGGTCAATCCAGTCAGCTGTCCAGTTGGACGCAGATTGTTTGATTTGTTCGATAGGAGTTGTTCGATTCGAGTTTTCAGCGCAATCGCTCTTTTCTATTCTTTCGTTACTACTCTTGCTTTGTAAGCAGTAGCTGCGTAATCAATAACATTGTAATCACTTGGCGATAACTATCAGGGTCAGTGCAGCTTCGCCAGCTTCTATTCTCTTTGCTATAATCTCTATTTTGGACTCCTGCCAGAGAGAACCTTCGTACGACAAACGCTCTGGTTAGCAATAATCAAATCCAGAGCGACTTACGGCAAATCCTCCAATTCCGTTTGAGCAATAAGCAGACCAATCTGCCATACTATCGAAGGTGGAAGAGTATCCTGTTCAATTGTCGCACAACCATTTCGGATCATGGGTAGGTTCAAAACCCGAAATACGATTATAAACGGAAAATCCTTGTCCAATAATCGCTTAAGTCAGAAAAACGGCCTTTCCCACTGATAAACGATGGCCGATAATGGCCAAACAACAGGTTGAAGCTCGTTTCCTCGTTAGCTGAGTCCTTCTGACGACATTAGGTATACGTGAGGCGGTAAGGTATGAAACGCAAGTAATACAGATTATTACACTGTCATACGCAAGACACGCAAACAATTGCGCGTTTAGCTAACGTCTATGCTGCATTGCTTTACTCCATTTGCAATCTTCGACGTTGCTTCGGCGCCTAAACTTCCAGTCTCGGTTACGATACACATCAATATCACCCTCAGGTGGTGGCCTATTCCCTACTTATTGTGACACTAGAACCAGGATTCCTGATAGGATCTTGCTGACGGATGTGCGAGGGAAATCGTATCCAACTGACCTGCGAATAATATACTACTTATCCACATTTTCGTCAAAGGTTTTCGCGCCTCTTTCAGGACTAAATTGACTCATTTATCCATTTGACACTGTAGGTCTTAACTATATTTCACCAACCTCTTTTTCACAGACAATGTCAGTCGACATTTGTCAATAAACCAGCAGGTTCGCTCTTAGCTATTTCTTAGCTATTAAGGAGTTAATCTTCAGATGGGGGAAAACGACGGTAAGGCAGTGATACTATGAATCATCGTGAGACGCTTAAAATAAAAGTCCCAACCGAGGGAGGAAATCCTCCCTCGGACGGGAAATAAAGCAAGAAATGACTATTTTACAAGAGCCAATTTCCGTGTTGCTGTGTACTTGCCACCAGCAGCAGAAACCTTATAGAAATAGATTCCTGTTGACTGACTAGCAAGATCAACATCAATACTTACCAAACCGGCTTCATGCTCACCAGTGATATCACGTACGAGCTGACCAGCGACGTTATAAATACGAACTGAGTATTTAGCGGCTTCTGGGAGATCGAAAGTGATCTTGGTGTTAGGATTGAATGGGTTCGGGTAATTCTGGTAAACGGCAAAACTGGTAGGAATGACGACGTCGAGACCAGGTGACAAAGCGACACCATTGTAGTCTGCGGCTTCGACAGAAACCAATGTACCTTCGGAAGAGACGACATTACCAGCGGCAATGACTTCTGAACCAACGTTGAATACCAGTGCGTGGGTGTTGCCATCGACAACACCAACTTCGATGTCCATATTGGTGGCAAGAAGAGTTACATCAACTTCACCCTCAAATACGAACAACGCAGCGCCCATCTCAACGCTTGAAGAAACAACACCACTCTTAGAAGTGATGGAGATAGCTTCGGCGTTATGAGCGAGTTTCGGTAAAGGAAGAGCATCACCGACGATGACACGGATCAAATACACCAAGTCAGCGACAGTTAACGGAATTCCATCACCATTAACTTCAGATGCGGCAATCGAACCCTCAATGTGGGTACCGAAAGCTGAGAGACCAGAAACAAAATAGTTGGTCAACATTGTCGCATCCGCGATCTCGTTTGAGAGACCGTTCAAGTTGATATCACCGCGTGCATCAATTTCTTCCGCACAGATAATTCTGATACCACCGTTTTTGTAATCAACAAAACGGATCGGAGCGCCTTTAGGCGTAGCAACATCACAATCATCCGGTGCGCCTGTGAAGGTCGGGAATGACTGATCAGCGCCAGTGATATTCGAACGGAAACCACTGACGACGTTATTCATGTCTGTACCGATGTAGTCAAAGACGTTACGGCTGACATAAAGGGTGTCACCACCAGATGACGACAGTGAGTTATCACCGCAGTCAATCCAGCACCAGCGAATCGCTGCAAACTGACATTCGAGATTACGATCGTTTGAGACCAAGAATGTCAAACAAGCAAAGTCATCACCAACGACCAACAAATTGTTGTTCGGGTGAGCCATGCCATCATTCTGCTCAGCAAGACCGATTACACGAAGCTTACCTGAAGGACAACCACCTGTGCAGTTACCATTCGGGCCGAAGCGATAGGTAAAGTACTCCCACGCGTAATCCGCGAAAATATTACCTTCCGTCGCGCCAACAAATGAAAGCGCGCTGTTATCATAAGAAATCAAGAAATCAAAACCACCAAGTTCATTCGAACCGCCGTCATAGTTAAGGCAAACCTCAACCTGATGGCCCTGCAAAGAACCACCCAATGGGTCGGTCTTGTCAGTCTGGTCAATGCTGACACAGAAAGGCTCGGTGAACAATACAGTGATTGTCATGGTGCACTCGACTGTTTCAATACCATCTGTAACTGAGAGGGTAATGTCATAGTCAGTATCAGCGCCAGCAGCGTCGGAATTGTCAGCAGCAAATGTGACAGCGCCTGTTGTAGGATCAACAGACACGGTACCAACTGGAACTGGTGCAACACTTACGAGTGAGTAAACCAAAGCATCACAAGCGTCAGCATCGGAACCGTTAGCGGCCGGAGAAGTACCAGAGTTGCCTTTGGCAACTGCGATATTCGGTGGGCAAACGAGAGCCGGAGTGCTATTTGTGACTTCAACATTAACAACACAGTCAGCGTTCGGGCCATCTGGCTCGGCGCCATTGACTGTAATTGTGATAGAACCATTCTCACCAGCGCCTGGAACGTATGAAACGTTACCAGAACCGTCAACAGAAACAGTACCTGTACCGGTAGTTGTCGCTGAATAGGTAATTGGCTGATTTTCTGGATCTGGATCGGTGAGCGTAATCGAGAAATTCAAAGCATCACAATGATTGGTGCTTTCTGATGTTGTATTGCCAGCATCACAAACCGGATCTTGATCCGGAATTACAAAAGCAGTGACACAAAGAGCGTTGTCGCGTGAACCGCCAACACTAAGATCACCACCACCACCTGACCAGCCAGTTGCGGCGGCAGGTGACATCAACCACTCACCACTTGGTGGGAAGAAAGCGGAGTCAATACAAAGAATACCGCCGTCAATACCAGGAAGAGTGAATGAGAATTTAAGACCATCGGATAAGGCAATTGGGCCATAACCGGTTCCAGCCGCTCCAGAGGATACACCACCGGAGAGCCATGTGCTTGGCAATGAGCCACTGAAAGCATCAGCGCCCAATGTCAATTTAGCGCCACCAAAATCCCATGTGGCATTGTTACCCCAGACACCAACGCCTATAGCAGGCGGTGTTACCCATGTGATGTTAGTAAGTGAGCCATCTGGGCTATAGATAATAAAGCCCATCGTGGCGCCAGTTACATTAACATCAGACTCAAACTGCACTGTGTACTCATAGGTACTGGCATGTCCGACTTGGAAATCAAGTCCGTTTCCAGATATATCTGGGAAAGTTGGCCCGTTTGTTATTGACACCGCAGCGCCAGTCTGAGCCAAAGCATTTGACCCAAGAGCAAATAACATACAAGAAGCCAATACAAGAGTAAGTAATTTACGACTCATCTCGTACTCCTACTTTTAAGTGTATGGATTATTTGACTATTTGATTTCATTCGCAAGAATGCACGCATGCATACTGACGAATCAGCCATGTATGAGAAGACAGTGAGAGCCACAAACCGCCCTTGCCCAACATGATTGGTGATTTCAAATTGTCGCATAATCATTATTAAGTTTCTCTTGAGTGCGTATTACAGTTCACAAATAAATCAAAAGATATAATCTCATGTTTTATTTGCAATTGTTTGTCTTCTGCAGATTTGTAAGAAATCTTTCAGAAGGAAATCTCGTGTTTGATAATACAGAGAGCCACCGATTATCAAACAGTAAGACAAAACCTACCTCTTCTTAAGCGTTTCCTCCTCTTTTTTCAAACGTGTTAGCGATTGAATGTCGGAAATGAAGCGAGAGGAAAACTCCCTGCAGTTGAATAGAAGACATACTATCCATGGAAAACATCCCACAAATAGAAGCCATATTCTTCCGCTGACGTACACCCCGACGTTTCTTATTCATTTTTCTTTTTCTTTTCGCTTAAATCGTAATGCTTAACTATCACTTTGTTGTTTGCTTTTAGACAGTCACCAAGCTATTGGAGGCAACATCCATTTGGCCCAGACCCACCTGTAAATATCCAAGCAATCATATATGTGATGTCTGCAATGTTGAATTTGCAATCACCATTGGGATCCGCCCCCAGATTGCTTTCAACTCCACCACAAGTTGGAGCAGCCCCGCCAGTAAATACCCGAGCAATCATAAACGTTACATCCGCGATATTTTTCTTATTGTCATCATTGACATCACCGCAAATACACTGAGGTTGTGCAAGAATCGTCAACGAACCGTCTGACAAAAACACTTTCGTAGTATCCAAATGACCGACAAGAATAGTGTCAATAGAGGTTGAATCAAACGGTGGGGTCGGTACGCGAATATAACTCAAGCAATTAAATGGAGAGAAAGGATTCCATTGTTCGCAAAACCAGAAGGCGGTATCCTCAACTGAATCGGTCACAATACCAATTGAGTTTCCCAGCTCATCAGAGAATGAGAAATTATTCAAAGTAGAGGAAACAATCCGCATTGTCACTGTACGGTCTGTCGCTGTATCATCTAGGATAACATCAGCTAACAGCTTGATAAGCACACCGTCCGTCTGCGGTCCAAAACCAGGAGTTTGTGGCAAAGCCGCCTGATTTGCCAAGGCTGATATCTTAATATCAAAACCCTGACCTCCAAGTGAACGAGCGTCAACAAACTCCCAACCCGACATTAGCGTCCCAGAGGTATCGAAACTACCGAGAATAATTTCCAAATCCGCAACATGCAGAAAATCATAGGGATTAGTTGTAAACCAATCGTATCCCAAAGTAGTGTCGGCAACTTCTATAGAGTCCAAACAATTTGGTGGCACAGCGCCAATCGGATTCTGACATGACCAATAACGAATAGTATCGAAAACTTGAATCGAGTCAGTGCAGGCCGGAAAAGCCCCCGCCAAACAGAGCCAGAGAGTGGTATCGGGAATAGTGTCTATATTGGTTTTGAAAACGATCACGTCAGGTCTGTCAAGCTGTATCCAGAGCTCAACACCTGCGACCGTATCAGAGAAGTTGTCGACAAAGATGGATATGACAGCGTTTTGGGTGTTCGGCAATGCAACAGTGTCAATCACATCCACAACTAAAGCTGGCTGCGCCTCAACTCGGGTGACTCCCAAAGTGAACGTTAGCCCTAAGGTCGCCAATAAGGCGCAAAACCCTGCGGATAGTGAGTGGTTCATTCGTCTCATTGTTATCAGTTCTCCTAATTAAACTTCACTGTGATTTGCAACAAGTCAGTGAAACAGGTCATGACAAGTCGACAGACAACTATTGCTAGTATCGACAATTGTCACTTCCACTCGAGAAGGCAGAATTACCTGCCATTTTTTATTCTAAAATAATAGAAATGTTTCTCGCAGTTTCAACATTTCAGGCTATGCGCTACTTGCTGACAACGCCACTACACATCGTCAATACACATTTACCGCCTCGAGACACCACTCGCTTCAGCGTCTCTAGCGGATGAGCAACAAATCTCATGCCACAAAAACAAGCGCAAGCCAATGAACCCGAAGAGGGTTGGGTTAAAATGCAGCTACTACCGTCTGTTGCAATCTGCAACTACAATACCGAATATCGCAGTCGCCAGTAAAGAAGTAATTAGAGTTTAGATAAAACTTAGATAATTCAATGAATCGGAATGATACTTACAACCAATAATTGCGTAAACTGAGTTTCTTTTAATGTCCTGTCGCAAATTGAATGTAAGGTCTACTTCTGAGGGTTATTTGTACCAATCGTCCAAAGGAGAATATAGAGCCGTTTAACCGAATTGTCAACAGTTGTCTGTCCTGACTGCTTGGCAGAACATACTATTGGTATAGAACTCCTCACGGCAAGCGCCATAAACTCTATGTTGAACTTGAATCAAAGCCTTGTTGCATCACGCTATATTGCAGCTAACACTCAATCGTTCATTGAGTTTCACTCACTGCTCCTACATCAAGTTTCTTGTGTATGCCTCACTTTACCTTTCCACTAATGCAAGAGGCAGAACTATTCGCTTTGCTCATAGTTTGTTAAGTGTATATGTGGTCCGAGAAAGAATGTGATTATCTGATTATGGTTTTGAAGTCCGATCAAAACCTTTCCAATAAGCGAGCCTTTTCATGAACAGCGCTATTTATATCTTCTACTCCCGCTCAACTGCCACCGAGTCTTGTCGATATACCTTATAGAAGGGGATTCCCCTGCAAACAACTGGACTATACAACTATTTAGCTACACCGAGACATTCGGAAAGGGCAAAAGTATGCAATCGGTTTCACAGTCTGAAATCACAGCCAACCGGCAAATGGATCAAATTATTAACTCATTGGGTGAGTTGCCGTCCTCGCCAGCAGTAATTAATCTCGTCTTGAAAATGACTTCTGACTTCAACTCTGATATAAAAGCGCTTTCAAAAGCGCTTTCGGCAGATCAAACTCTAACTGCCAAGATACTGAAACTCTCGAATTCCTCGTTTTACGGTAGGGCGCAAGGTGTAGCGACTCTTGAGGAAGCTGTTATGATTCTCGGCTTCTTCACTTTACGATCTTTGGTTATCGCGACTTCAACACATGCGCTTTTCAAAGATGACATTCCAAACAGCCCTGAGAGACAACTCTGGGTGCATTCTTTGGCAACTGGAATTGCTTCTAGAATAATTGCCCAAAAGACTCCAGGCGCTAATGTAGAAGAGGCATTTATTGGCGGCCTAATGCATGATATAGGGAAATTGATATTCTTGCAGAAGATGCCAGAAATGTACCTCGAAATCGTAAATAAAGTCGAATCTGGAAGCTCTACATTTAGTGAAACCGAGCTAGAATCCTTTGGCTTTACTCATTCCTCTCTCGGTTCAATCTTGATGATTAAATGGTCGTTTCCCCAAGAACTGATTGATGGAGTCGCCGATCACCACAAACCAGAGAAGTCTTGCTCTATCGAATCAGATTCATCACTGGCGGCGATAATTAACCTAGCCAATGCCATGGCAAAGAGCATTGGGGCCGATTTTGGTCAGGCTCCCCCTGAGAGTCTAACCGAGCTACAATCCGCCAAATTTTTGGAGATTGACGACGAAGCGATTGTGGCTATACTTGCAGAATTGCAGGATTCTTTTGAAGAGGAAAAGTCCATTTTCGAGAGCTAATCTCCGGCGCATGATTCTGTCTACACTATTTCACTCGCAATATCGCCTTTTGATTGCCAGATGATGAAAATGCGCCTCAGAATCTACCCGTAACACCATACAACATAGATATAAACAGTAGTTTTCCTATTTACGAGAAGGAAGCAAATTCCTATAAATTATCACGTTTTCTTGCAATAATTCTGGACATTACGGTCTAAATATCCGTAATATGCTCGTGGAATGAAGTTTTATAGCATATCCATAGTCAAATGGGCCGATAATTCTGTTGGCTGCGAGTTAAACTAGGAGGAAATGGAATGAGAAAATCTCTAACAATGCGTTTACCAATCTTGGCGCTAATTGCGGTTTCATTGCTTATTGGAGGAGTCGCAAGCGCTCAAACGAAAGTGGATGTTAGTGGCCAAGTTCGCTTTCGCAAGGAAGTTGACCGTCGAAATTTTAATTCGTTCTACAAGGCGGAGACATATTCTTTTCTTCGCACCCGTATCAATATTAACGCTGAAGTGAATGAGAACGCTCATGCTTTCATTCAATTTCAGGACAGCCGTATTATTGGCGATAAGACTGTTTTTGGAGGCAACCAAAGTGGTGGTCTCAATGATGGTAAGAACGTTGATATTCACCAAGCCTATCTCAAGCTCGACAATATCTTTGGTGAGGGTTGGGGAGCTCAATTAGGACGCTTTGAGGTTAACTTCGGTAATCAACGCGTATTCGGCGCAGTTGGTTGGGATAACGTCGGTCGGTCATGGGAAGGCGCGAGCCATTGGTATACCAATTCATCGGTGAAAATCACTGGTTGGGCGCTGAAGGCTGTTGAAGCGATGAATATGACTGGTAATCGTGATTTTGATTTGTATGGTTATAGTGTTGATCTCAAGAAAGCCAACGCTAGTTTCTTTGCAATTCTTGAACGTAACGCCAAACGTGATGTTGCAGGCAAGAAGATGTTGAATCGTTTCAACCTTGGTGGTTTTGTTAAGCACACTAAGAATCAACTCGACTTTATGGCCAATGCTGTTTATCAGGGTGGAACTATTTCTGTTGGCGCTTTGGAGTTGCTGGACATCAAAGCCTATATGGTGACAGGTGAAGTCGGATTCACTTTCTCAGGCAAGAGCAAAGCAAGAATCGCTGTTGCGGCTGATTTGTCTTCTGGTGATGACAATGCCACTGACACTGATTTCAAGTCCTATAACAATTTGTACTATACCGGTCATAAGTTCCGTGGATATATGGACTATTTCCTTTCTTCGAGTACGGCTGGTTTGATGGATTTGATACTCCGTAGTCAGTTTAATCCAACCAATGGTTGGATAGTCAAGGCTGATGTACACTATTTTAAGACCGCTCAGGACTACCTTGATTTCAATAGTGTAATGACCAGCGATGTTGGTATTGAAGTTGACGTCACTGTTGTCACTACTCGTGTTAAGGGCGCCAAGATTGTCAATGGCGTTTCGTTCTTTGTTCCTAAAGATTCGTTTGCTGGTTTTGCGAATAACCAATCAGGTATCTGGGGCTATTCGCAGGTTATAGTTAATTTCTAGCAATTCAATATTTATCGAAAATGTTTGTTAAAAGGGGAGAGGCAAAATGAAAATCACTTCACAATGGAAGAGAGTTAACAAACTCGCTATCGCTCTTCTTGTGCCAGCTTTGATTGCCTTGGCTAGTATCGGTAGTGGTGATATTAACGCCAAGCCAAGTAAGTCGGGCGAGAGCAATTGTGTTTCGTGTCACAGTA
>JAJRPJ010000001.1 GCA_024280835.1 Candidatus Zixiibacteriota bacterium
AGCGCGTAATCATTCCCAACAGTAAAGTGACAGGTGACAGTATTGTTAATTATTCGGCGGAAGGATTCCTGCGAGTAGACTTGGTTTTTGGAATTGGCTATGGTGACAATATTAGTAAAGCCAAAGAGATTCTAGAGAAAATTCTGGCTGATGACGAAAGAGTCTTGCAAGACCCGCCTTTTACTGTGGCTGTCTCTGAGCTTGGCGATAGTTCAGTAAACTTTGTTGTTCGGCCTTATGTTAAAGTTGAAGACTATTGGGGAGTATATTTCGGCGTGACTGAACAGGTCAAACGTACATTCGACAATCAAGGCGTCTCAATCCCATTCCCACAGCAAGATGTACATTTACACAAAGTATTGGCTGGTTGATTGCTTTTGATTTTTGTGTGAGATACGGTGAAGTGACTGACGTGATTTGTCAGTGGGTTGTGGTGTTGTGTGGCGGTTGGTCGGTGTTTCTACTGACTGAACAATTTAAGAGTAACTTCTAGGGCTAGTTCCACACACTACTCACTTACCGTCTTAGGACCCCAAGAGCGCATCAACGATCTCTTGCACTCCGCCTTTGACATCACCAAAAGAGTATTGCATCTCAAGAGTTCGTGGCTCGCCAAGGTATTCAAGCTCCATGCGCATTGATACACCCTTGTGCTCAATCAAGTCACGCATGGAAGCGTCAAACTCGGCGCTAACAATTTTGATTGGAATACCAGACTTCTCCAAGTATGAATTGATTTTGGCAATCAATGCTTTTAGCTTTTCAAGATTCACTTTCTGGCGCCGAAGCTCGGCCCAAAGCTCATCAGCTTTACCTTTGAGCGCCTTAATCACTGGACCATTATCAGGATCAGGAACTGAATTGTAGGCTGCTATTTTCAATCTATAGGCAGTGACTTTTGCCGAATGAATCGCTGCTTTCCTCCAGTAAACTGAACGCTTAGCCACAAACCCTCTCCAGCGTTGCGCCTTCAAAGCAACCTTTCTTCTAGGTGTATTTCGGAAAGACCTATATGCCCCGTTCATCGCACGCTTAGCCGCCATCTTGACATTGTATGCATTGGTGGCAATCTTTTTCGCCGAAAGCATAACTCCTCTAGCCAAATCTTTTGCAGGCCTCAAAAGCGTAAGAAGTGAATCAACCGCTTGCTGACCCTGCCCGTGTAGCTTCTCGGCCGTCTCGTAGGCCTCGAGAGCCTTAACGATTGCAACTTCGGTAGAACTAGCAAATAGCGCTAGTCCATCAGCCAAAGGCTTCTCAAGGGCCTCTGAGAATTGGCTTTGCATTTTGCCATGCACTTGCAATGAGGGCTTCTTGAAATCAAATATACCCCGCACATCAAGCTCAGAGGCATACAGTCCCTGAATATCAGTCTCGGTATGAAATGCCAAACTGTCGCGAGTCAATTGCAACTTGATCTGCTTATGTGATTCAAAAAGCTCAACTTCGCCGTCGACAATAAACCGTGACTCACCGAGCGCCAATGCAAAATCCAATAGCCCGTCATTCCAAGTCAATGGCCCAACCGAGAACTCCGCAAGTGAACCATAAGCGAATATTCCCTCTTCGCTGATCTCACAATCAACAGCGGCAAACAAACTCATATCTTCCCCAGGACTTGTAGCCAGATAGAAATTACCGCCAAGCGCCATGCCGCGTTCAACATTCAAATCAGGCTCATCCTTCGGAGCAAACTTAAGTTTCAATTGCTTCAAAGCCATATCTGGAATCGCACTGACTGGCAACATACGTGGCTCTCCACCATGAACGGCCGCAGCCATCTTGCTTTGCAGCATTACCAAATCGGACATACCAACTCCAGCCTCACTCTCCCCATCAAAGATCGCATTAACTGGAACACCTGAAGCGTTGATCATAATCGCCACTGCAACATCAATATCCTTTTCGCCAATCACCAAGTCACCAGCAAAACCAAGCCCAAAATTACCGACAGCGTTAACCGAAAGTTTCACCGCGGCGCTATTGATTGTCAGGAACTTGATACCAAATGGCGCCTCCCATGGCTTCTCCGTCTCTAAGCCACCGACCATCCCAATCTGCACTCCCGCCATATCTTTTGAAATCTTACCAGCCACATAAAATGTTAAACGATCTCCCTTGATATCAACAGTAATCGAACCAACCACACCAACAGAAGGCAAACCCGTAACTTCCAAAGCCACTTCGCCTTCAACAAACCACTCAGGTGAACCTGGTGGCTTGATTGGAGGCAACCCTGCCTTGATATGCACATCCTTAATAGCGCCAAGAGCGCCACCTGACTTACCACTGATAAGACCAATCGCATCACCCAAGTTACCCTGCATGATAATTACTTGGGCCTCCATACCAAGATGGCTCATAACTACCGCCAAAGGATCATCTGGCTGTATATCCTCAAGTGGAATTACCGCTACAATGTTGATACCAGGTGTTAGACGTAGTGAATAATTCTCCATCCCCCCATAAACACCTTGATAGAATTCATAAGTATCAATTCCCAAGTCAGCCGATTCGATTCGTGTTTCTTTATTAGTGAAAACAAATCCAACATTTGAGAAATCAACATTGTCCAATACAGGGTTCGACAGTGCAGGTATAACTTCAGTAAGTTTCCAACTGATCGGCTTCACACCCAGCGTAAAAAATCTCTTGCCATAACTATCTTTTATTAACGAAATCAACAAGTCCGTCTCAGTTGGGCCAAGTACAGTCTTTCCGCTGAAGAATATCTCACGCTCTTCCCCACCATTCATGCCAAATGCCAAGTCAGAAATATCAAAAAACTCGCTGAGTCCACCGCCTCCTCCACCACCAATATCAAGAAACGGCTCAGGGTGAATTGTCTTCACGATTTTGGCGATGTCACTCAAAGTAAAGTTATTACTCAAAGTTGCCTTTAAGCGATACTTCGTTTTCCCCTTAGAGCGTGAACCACCGACAGACCGACCTTTGAGTGAACTTTCATTCTTGTTTACTGTGCTCGTGTCGGTCTTGGACTTATCATAACCAATACCAATCAATACACTATCAGCGAGCTTCACTGAACCAATATCAATCGCCCCAGTAAGTGTAGCGCTCGCTTTCTCATCCTCACCTTCAAGAGAAAGAGTAATATCGCGAATGTTGAGCCAAGGCACACCAAAATGCAGTACGTCTTTCGAACCGTATTGCACTGTCACCTTTGAGGAGCTATCGCCAATCGTCTTCTCTAATTCCAAAGAACGAAAGAAGGTCAATTCACGGTCTTCAAAAAAGCCCCCCTTTAAGGTCTCAGTCAATTTCAAGAAAGGTGTATACTTTGCGACAGTAGTGTCATTCTTGCCAAGCGTGTCAGCAGTCTTGGTTGAATCCAAAGCGCGTTTGATACCGCCCTCTAGCTCATACTGTCTAGAGTTAAGCCACAACCTAAATCCTTTTGACATAATCGCCGGAAATTGCGCAGATAGTGACAGCTCAAAGTCTTTGGCCGTCTTCTTTGTCAGGAGATTCTTGACAGGCCCGCCATACCCCTTGAGAATCACCCTATTGTCTTCTATCCCGACAACATTCACCAAACGCTCAAACCAAGGCGTGCGATCCAAAGCGATAACACCATGAAAGTTCATGCCAGGTTTGAGTTCGACCTCTTGATCGCCAAAGTAATCGGCGAAAGATTCAGGGAATATCGCCGATGACAGTTTCTCGTTGCGATTAGAAAACCCTATAACAGAGAAGTCTAACGCTAACTCTTCAAATCTTCCATATGATGCGAACTCAACAAAGGCTCCACCGAATGAGAAACTCGGCAACTTAACACAGATTGTCGCTGCTGATTTCAACCCCTTCCAGCGTAGCGTCAAAAGGACATCAGCCGCTGGCTCATTGAAGCGCTCCGTTCGGCCACGAAATGTAATCATCTTCAACGTATCGTTTATGGCCACCTGAACATTCGGAACTTTAAATCTCTCAAAAGTTCCCATACCAGGAATAGGTATAGTGACAGCCTCTCCACTTTTGAAAGAGTTCCAGCTATCTCTCACCTCTTCAAAAGTCGAAATATCTAAATCAGGCAACGATACTCCAGAAACCAAACTACCTGCTGGAGCTATATCAATCGTATAAGTCTCACCTGTTGTTGTCTCTTCAGTCTCATCTTCTGCAAAGACAAAAGTCCAGATTTCGCTGTAACCATTATTGCTTGTCGCAGGTTGATTATTTTCGTTCAACGCTTGAATCTGCCAGACATAAGTATGCCCTCTGACTAACTCAATAGCGTCAATCGGATAAACCAAATTGCTTTCAGTCAATGTACTGTTCTGATAATGTGCAAAATTCGCCGCCAGAGCCTGTGACGCCACCTGTCCATCAAGTAGCTCAACAATCTTAAGCTGGTATCTTATGCCATACGACACTGGAGCCTGAATAGGCGTCCATTGAAAACTTGGATACTGATCTTCTAGGATCTCGGCATCAAAAGGGAACAACAAAGCCGGCGCTTCAGGATCAACAATAGTGAATGTCGCACAGACATTAGAGAGCAAAGCTACCCCAAACTCGTCCTCAAAGTCCAAACAGAATTCGTAATCACCCTCAGGCAATCGACCAGTCTGCTGAATCTGGCTTTTAAGCGAATTATCATAATCATATGTTCCGTAATCCGTCAGCTCATCGGTGTTGATTGTCGTAATAGCGCCAGGCCCAAAAGTTAGCGCCTGACTTTGAGCGCTCGCGATCTGGCCATATCCAGACCTAACAAGTCGGACAGACACACGAACAGTTAGATTCGTATCTGTCTTGTTGGTAACACTGGCCTGACCAATCGACACACCTGCGGCCCAATCACTTACAAATGGCGAAGGATACGGATCAATGGACAATGTTGCATCAAGCTCTCCAGAGTCCGCCAGAGCGCTAGCTCCCAATAGGAAAAGTCCGCCCAAAAGACAACAAAACACAACTGTAACTTGCCGACTAAACAATCTTGAAGTGGCTCTAAGGTATTCGTATTGAACTGATGTGAGGCGCATAACAATCTAGTTTCTTTCCCTGCTAACTTGGTGATTTTCCACATAAACAATAGCCCATCATCATCCCGTAGTCAACATAGGTCCATGTTCAAAAGTTGTTTGCAGAACACTTGCGCCTTTGTTCAATCAACGCCTTAGCGCTTAGAGCAGTACGTAAACTCACCTGTCCGAATTACCATTTATCGAAGAGTAGAAATGTGCTCTTGTCAGCGCCAACCAGAGCGCCACGTTCATATACACAATCAATTGCCATAACTTCAATCGTCAACAGTGATTACCATGCCGTTATATCGCTGCCTTACGGTAACTTAACAAAATCGACATATCTCAAGCTATATTTGATCCTCAACTAAGTATCGGCTCCCAACAAAATATCAACGCCATTCAGGCGTTGGCTCCAAATTCACATGGCGTTTCACTATGGCTGGTGGCCCGTCTGCTCTGTGGCGGGTTTCTAGTAGACAAGCAACACTTAATACAAATAAGAATCCACAATTCTCAATTACCTAACTAGAAAACTGACCCTATGGGGCAGGGCACATTTCGTCAAATTGCAACTTTATTTCTACAAGATTGCCGCACTTTGCTCGCAATGACCACTAAAATATTAGTATTAGTCAGACACAAAAGCCAGCAGGGACTACTCTCCCGCATTGCTATTTTGAGAAGAATGATCCCATTCAGGGCCATCGACGCTGTAGGGCTTAAGTTTTGTGTTCGGGATGGGCATCTGTTGTGGAAATTAGAGATATCACTCTAGGTTGTACAAACAGAACTGTCAAAGGGAATAGAAAGAACAAAAAGAATACGCCAGCGTAATCTCTAAACCTCTGCGCTTTTCTCTGCTCTGCAGTCTTGAGATTTCTTGCAAAGAATAACATCATATATATGCTACCAATATATACAAGTCCCCAAAGTAGCGCATAGAGGAAAAGCATATCTTCAAAACTCCATCTATCGAGATAGCCTTCAACGACCAAGACTACGTGGGCAAACGTGACAACACACATGCAAATTGAGAACCAGAATGCTAGGCCAAAGAGCTTGTGCTTGGGCCTAATGTCCTCTCGTATCAATCCATTGAGTGTGTAAGTTATGGTATAGAGCCAAGTAGCCCAGCCCAATATCACAAATGCCCAGCTCAACATATCTGGATAAAGCATACGTCCCGCGTCTATTTTAAGATTGTCTTCAACTACGAAGATCATATCAGAAACAATTGGGAGAACTAAGAATAACAGTAATAACTGCCATCCCTTAGCTCTTAGCATGAATTTCATTTTATTTGACTTTCCTGAAATCGAGTATGAATCAATTAATGACTATTATCCCCTGATTCTTTTCGTCAAGAATCCTGCTCACAGGATTATAGTATACACACTTCATTTGGACAAAAAAAGCCCTCGCTTGAATTAACAAGCGAGGGCTTTCTAACTAAAATCTGGCGAACTAAGAAGATTGGATTTGATAGTAAGCAATAGGACTGGTTGACTCGGCAGGTCTTGAGTGTTAGTTTTTTGATTGAGAGTTTAACTATTCCCACCGCAAGCGGATGGGGCACCCGTGCTTCAATCATCTTTTAAGATTCATATCTGTTATATACCAGTTGTTGTGGAATTCACTAAAATCATCCATTTGTCTTTCAAGTACTCCAGACAATCCTCCTTGCCAACCTGTAAATGCGTTGCTGCCGCTTGGCAGAAACAGGTTTTCGGGGAAGGTGCGCATAGTGTTGGTTGGGTCCTGTACTCCGTACTCTCGACCAAGGATATTGAAGTATGAACCTTCTAAGAAGTACTTCACCTTACCTCTATGAGCAAGAACAATTTTGCCGTACTCATTATCATGGAGTTCTTCTGCAAATTGAAGCAAAACTCGAAACACATCCGACTTGCTCTTTAAGGGCGAAACCCCTAACAAATCAATTACCACTACATTTGGATGCAGGTAATATTCATAGTGGGCATCCATGATGATACCTTTGTTCTGAAAATCTTGATCAATAATCTGATTCATTCTAGATTGGAGCGAAAAGTAATTGACTGAGTATATGGCGCCACCTAGTAAGACCAATGATAAAATCAATGCTTCCAATTTGCTCAAACCAACACCTACCTCTAGTTTAGGACTTGTCTTATTCTGGACGTTTGCCCAAAATAGATGAGTTGCTTAATTTTGCAAGCCTCTATTTGTGAATCGGATACAATGCCACAGTGCGTGTAGTCAAACAATGTGGACTTATCTATGCCAGAAGTTAAGTCATAGTTTTATGATTTGCAACACATCTCCACAGGAGCCCCACCCGCCCTAATCCTTTCTGTTGGGATATGTTATTGCACCAGAGTTGAAGAGCTGGCGTATTGTGATACGCTCGAGTATTAAGCCCACCCACTTATTGAACTTACGAGGAACTAACGATTAAGTTACAGCAAAAACCCCACTATCTCTCGTACGTTTGGCGCGGAAATTGGCGGAGCTTGAGAGGAGGCTGGTTGGTCAGGACGCTGATATCAACGGGATATTGAATGCGATTCGACAACTGATTGGGTTTGACAGTAAGCGGCAGGGTTGGTTGACTTGGCTGGTCTTGAGTGTTAGGTTTTTGATTGAGAGCTTAACTAATCCCACCCCAAGCGGATGGGGCACCGGTGCAAGACTATGAGAGACAAATCGATGAAATTTGAGAACGAAGAGAAATTCAGACGATGGATAGTTGCAGAATTGCCCACGTTTCTTAACGAGTCTTGGATTGTCATATTCGGCAAGAACATCAGTGATATTGTACTTTGCTGGAACAACATAGACAATCCATTGCTGCTCTTCATAGAAGTAAAGTACCACAAGTCGAGCCACGGTAGGATAGGATTCGGCGATGGCAAAGGGCTGGGATACCAAACTGAGCTATTATTGAAAAGTCCTGCATACACTGAGAGATACATGCGTTGGATAATCGGGGACCAAGATTCTTGCAAATGCCTTCTATTCGAAAACAACGATGTTAGAGAAAACTGTGCTGGCGAAATAAAAACAGGAAAACAGAATAACTTCACGAATGGCTTATTCAAGAAGAATGCAAGTATTTGCTTTGACTTGCCAGACTCACCCCGACGCATTGCTGAGTGGGCAAAGAGCGTGGTCTCGACCACGTGATCAAACTACAACCTTTAATATACGCATAGCTAATTTCGCCACTGACAGAAGTGTGTTGCGGAGTTCAATGGGATGGGAAGCTAGAAATCACTCTTTGCATCTTTCGTTCTATTCTTCGTGTAATTCTCTATTTCACCATAGAGACTCTTTGAAAGCATAAAGAAAGCCCCTTCACAACCCTTCTTTTCCTTTAAAAATTTTGAAAATGTTCGAATAGTTTTTTCGTGCATCCACATTCTCGTTTGCATCGTTGGCAAATCTACATTTGTTCTAGGATCGTCATCTGGAGGTCCATAGACAACCGTTGCAGACCTTAGAAGATTTTTGGCATCTAGACAATTAGCAGTCTTAGCTGAAACATTGCACAATCGATTTCCAAAAAAACCAAACACACATTCATCTACTTTTGCGCTGCCGAGCACTGAAATATTAGAACCATAGTTATCAATATGACTAACTGCCTCATCTTTACCGATGAAGAACAGACCTAAAGAGCTTTCCATATCCTCCAAGTTAGCCCCCCATTCGAACCCTCTGAAACCGTCTGGGGTGAACGGGCGAGACGCTTCAGAAGTTGCTTTCGGAATTGATCCATTATTTGAATCAATTTGAACATCTTTGCTCGAAGTTTCTGTCTGACAACTTACTCCTCCCAATACGAGAAGGAACATGCCTATTGATATTCTGATCCTCATTTTCATACTCCTGTTGCTACGAATCAATTTCGACCAATTAGTGCATTACGAGTTGAGCGTAGCAGAATACTATGACGTTGATTATGCAAAGTTTGTGAGTTTCGGCTTGTCACAACAATTGCATAAGAAATCATTGCTCCTATTATTATTGCCAGCTTGGCTAAGGCGATTGCATATCTGATTGACTTGTTGCCTCGGTAATATCCCCAACACTTTTGAAAGGCAGTCATCGCAAATCCGTTGTTTCCTCTTTCGAAGAAATCCCTGTATAACCTCACTATTTGTCATTATTCATTCCAATCGCGACTCTAGCAAAATCTTCTTACTAAACTATTAATGTTGCCCAAACTCTCTTCACTCATAATACCACATGTTCTTAACGTAAACAACTAGAAATGACAAGAGAGTATTGCTAGAAGGGCATGGTGGCCCGACCGCTCTGCGGCGGGTTTCTAGTAGACAAGCAACACTGAATACAAATATGAAGCCACAATTCTCAATTACTTAACTAGAAACCTGCTCCAGAGGGGCAGGCCACAGTTCGGTGATTTGTATCTTTGTATCTACGAGATTGCCGCGCTTCGCTCGCAATGACTGCTAAAATCCTAGTCACACAAAAAAAGCCCTCGCTTCGTATATGAAGCGAGGGCTTTCTAATTAAAATCCGGCAGTGATCTACTCTCCCACACAGTCTCCCGTGCAGTACCATCGACGCAGTAGGGCTTAACTTCTGTGTTCGGAATGGGAACAGGTGTGACCCCTACGCTATCGCCACCGGAAAGCTTTTTATCGAGATGTCGAAACCACAAGGGTTTCGACCTACCAAATTGCTCGGTGATGAACTTGAGTTTGTGAAAACTTTGTTAGTCTTTTGTTTGGCGGAGCTTTTCAGGAGCACATGGCTCCTGACCTACTCAGTCATGATTTTCTGTAGTTGTTGTCATTGTCAGCAATTCATGTGAACAGTATTATTCAAAGAAGAATTGCGGCAGACATCACCCAATAGATTGCACATTTACGACCTTTGGGTACTTGTGTAAATCAAGCAGAATGAATCCGTGATTTGTATTCCCTGTCTTGTTATACCAGAGTTTACGGAATCCATTTGCGAAAATAATAAATCGATTAAGTCTCACGACTGATTAGTATCACTCGGCTCAATACGTTACCGCACTTACACCTATGACCTATCGACCTGGTAGTCTTCCAGGAGTCTTTAGAATCTTTCGATTAGGGAAATCTAGTCTTGGAGTCGGCTTGGCGCTTAGATGCTTTCAGCGCTTATCCGTTCCAGACGCAGCTACCCAGCGGCGCCACTGGCGTGACGACTGGTGCACTGGCGGTCTGTCCAACCTGGTCCTCTCGTAC
>JAJRPJ010000003.1 GCA_024280835.1 Candidatus Zixiibacteriota bacterium
CAGTTAGTTACTCTTGCTAACATAATGAGTACTCCTTATATTGCTTCTTGTCAAGTCTAGAACCGTGGCGTATCGCGCCTTTGTCGGTTCTGGAATTATTGATGTTCGCGCGGTGGGGTGGTACTAACACTCCGCCGCGCCATTTTTTTTGAGACTATACTCTTTTTGAGACTACAATACTCTGAAACCATATTGCCTCAAAAGATATACCCAGCGTTCGCCGCTTTATTCAATATTCAAACTGCTCACTTCTGCGGCTAGGCTACTGTTTCATTGGCTTCCTCCTATCTCAAGTGTCAATTACAACTCGAACAAGCTCCCCTGTCCGAACTCTCGCGGTGGTTTTAACTCAGGAAAGTTGCCCAGCGGCGCGGTCAGCGTGGCCCCTACTTGTAACAGGTTACAACAAAGGACTGACTCGCGCCGCCGGACGGGCCGCGTTTGAACGTACAGTTATGATACTAACATTACCGCAAAGCATTGTCAACAAGAAAACGGCAATATCTTCCGTTTACCTGCGTTTATGTTGGCTTTGCGATAATTCAACCAGACAAATTCACTACAAACGCACACCAGATTCCCCCCTAATACCCTAGTGATGAGACGACACAACAGACAAACCGATATTTCTACAAAATCACTACAACATCCATGACCCGCAGACCCGTATATGCAAAACGAACCCATTTTCAAGCGATTTCGCCCTCAATATGGTTGATTTACACCACATCAAACCGTCAACACGGCCCAGCCACGCGCAATTAGACAGAGTTATCCACATCTATGGCCATAAGATACTTGAAATAGCCCTTGACAGCTGTTTACCAAATGGAGTAGATTGGGAGTCAGGAAGGTTTTAATGGGGCGCAAGCTTATTGTAGTATTTTTTAGTATTGTATGTCCGTAGGTCGGGTTCCGAAAGCGCTTCAGCGCTGGAGAAACCCGACATTTGACTCAGCAGTCTAGTGATCAATACATATTTGCCAAAAACTGTTAAGAAAATCAAAACCTAAACAAAAAATACTCGAACGTACAAAGTAGTAGAGTAGAGGTGATACCGTGAACACACTTAAACTAACAGCCCCGTCCTTACCGCGGCCGTTAAGAAAACTAACGCTTTGGACAACGGCATTAATTTTGTCGCTGGCTCTAGCGCTAAGTCCTCCCCAAACATCCTTTGCCAAAAATACACCAGTTCAGTCTCCTGCCGAGATAGGAATTTCCAACAATGGCGGTGGAAACGGTACAGCAACAGGTGTTATAGACGGTGGCCCTGGGGCTGGTGATGTCGAAAGAATCACTGCAGTAATTGGCAAGGGCAAGAGTAAGAGTAAAAACCCAATCGCATCTGTCTACAATGGAGGCGAGTCAGATGATGGTGGTGGAGCGACTGGTGTAACTTTCTTTGAATGGACCTCCTTTGGCTACTACCACACAATTTTTGAGCAATTGAAAACCTATTTGTTTCTCGACTGGAACCTAACCTCAACCCCAACTCCCTCAGACTATGAAAACTAATAGACAAGAATTTGAGCTAGAGATATTCTCGGACGTTCAAAAGTTTGTTCGTTCGGGAGATTTGAAAAGCGCTTTGCGCGAGTTGAGAACAATACAAGGGGAACTGGATTCTGTGAACGACTCGTTCGAGTTGGCGCACCTCTTTAGATGGTTCTCCATCATAAACTATTACATGGGAGATTACACAACTTCATTGTCGTATTCCGAAAAATCCATTCAGGCCAATCAAGGACATAGAGGAGATGTAGGACTATTCAGCAAAGTGCGGCAGGTTCAGGCCTTGACTTTGCATCGTCTTGGTCGTTGTGACGAGGCTCTGGACTTTATCAACGAAGCCATTGTTGCATTTAAGATATCTGGTGATGCAAGAGGCCAGATTATGGCTGTCAACGGACAAGCTTTGATTCTCTTAGATACAGGGAAGATTCTTGAAGCTGACAGGATGTTTCGTGATGCTTGCAAGAATCTATCTCCAAAGGAGTTCCCAGATTTACACCAAAGTAATACGCAGAATCGTGCGTATACCAAGAACTGTTTGGGGCGCTTCAAGGCAGCTTTAGAAATTCTGTCAGATGGTGTCGTCGAGAATACGAAGAATTCTAGCCGTCAATCATGGATGCACGCTGCACGTGCTTTTGCGCTCATGCACCTTGGGCGTTTCGAGGAAGCTGGCGCTGACTTGAGTCGTTTGTATTCACTGGCCACACTCAATGGACTCAAGCGCGAAACTATTCTTTATCATGAATACTTCGGCTTGCTAAAACTGATTGTTGGTGACTATACCGCCGCCGAAGAATCATTCGAGCGCGCCCTAGCGGCTGTGCCGGAGATTTCCTCACGCAGTGACATGGTCTCCCAAGTCAATCGTCTCTTGGCTGAATTACACTTGGCCAAAGGACAATGGCAGAAAGCGCATGAATGTGGTCTCGCGGGGCTGGACGTGGCTCGACGGATCCCCGAGCGCATAGAAATCGGCGCCTGTCAACGTGTTCTTGCGCAAGCCGAAGTTGAACTTGGCAAACCAGACAGCGCTCGCGAGCGCTACCAGGAAGCGCTAGAACTCTACACCGAATTCCCACACGGTTATGAGGTGGCCAAAACCCGTCTCTGCGCCGCCGAATCCGGCCTATTCAACCAAAAAGAGTCCGCCGAAATGCTGGCCTTAGCCAACAATTACTTCACAACCGAAGGCCTAACCCAAACCAGCTACCAATTGGCTCCCTCATTACAGAGCTAGTATCCCACAACACCAAGTTCATAGAACTAACTACAAGTGAGGCGGAGCCAAGTTCAGACCGGCGCCGCCTTTCTTGTTTGTGTGGATGTGTATATCCCTCGCTGTACGCTCCTCGGTCAAGCGCTCCAGGAGTGCTCGGATGCTTCTTGCGCCAGAGCCTAAGACGTAGCGAGTCCAAAACCAATTGGGGGCTCGCTTTTGGTATGTCATAGTTTCAGAGGGCAGCTATAACTGCGTCAAGATTCCTATCGTCTCCGATCATTTATGGCGCCATGAGAACTGTCAGCGCCATGGGTTCTTGTGTGTTGGTGTTGACGCTGACAGTAACTGCTCTGGGCTCATAGCCAGTCTTGCGGAATATAAGAGTCACTGGAAGGGTGAACGCACTCGGGCCAAAGGCGCCTGAGCTGTCTGTAATTGCAATTGACGGGAGCGTCAGCGTGTCTCTGAAGTTGACGACAACACTATCCAATGGGGTCCCCGAAGCGCTGTCCAGAACCACAGCTGAGACTGAGACGAGTTGTTTTCCAGGCCCCGACATTGACCTGGAACAATTGACCAATCCTCCGCTAATTGCCAGTGCGGTTATCAAGAAAAATACCTGTTTCATTGTGATTCTCCCTTTAATGCTAATATGTTTCGTATGGTTATTGTGTTCCCGAACAGACATGTGCATTGCCGCCCACTCTATTCCTGTTCCATAAATCTTAGTCCAGTGTTATTCTTCTTGTTATTAGTTCATCTCCGTACCGTTATCTCCATTACTGTTTCTCGCGAAGACATATTGTGTAAATATACTAACACAACGAAACTTCCATGTCAACGTCAACGGTGGCAATAATGCTCGATGGCGGAAGTATTAGCCAAGTTTACTAACATTTTAAGAGATATTTGCAAATAAGTAGCGGAAATGCTTGAACTTTTGGGTCGTTTAGTAGTATACTAAAGCAGTATGGCAGTCAAGAACCTCAAAGCAATCCGTCTGGCCAAAGGGCTAACCCAAAAAGAGCTCGCGTTCCGCTCAGGAGTCAATCGCGGAACTATCGCCTATTACGAGACTGTCGAGACTATCAACCCGACCCATGTCCAGCTTCGCAAAATCTCCGATGTCCTTGGAGTCAGCCCCGATGACTTGGTTGCCGAGGAAGGCCAAGAGAAGAAGCACTTCATTTTCGACTGGCGTGATCGTCATCCGAAATACGCGCATATCGACATGTTCCAAAACGTCCCCAGCTACATAATGGAGCGCGCGGACATCCAGAGAATCATCAAAGCCAACTCCAATGACAATCGCTTAGAGCTAATCAAGCTCTGGGAATACTTACCCGCCGAACAATATCGCGTAACTCTGCTATCATTGTTCTATGGCGACGAAGACATCTCAAAAGAGTTCAGCGCTTGGGAATCACTCTTCCCAGCCCAGATAAAGTGGGAAATACGTTTCTGCGACGTCAAACCCCTAATGGACGAGACTGGCAAGAAGATCCAACCTGAAGGAACTCCAAAACGTCCACCACGCCGAAGAACCGCCAAGAAGCGAGCGACATCTCCAAAAAAGAGAAGTGTTGCAAAGCGCAAATAGCTAGCCCCAAGAAGTGTTTCGCGCGCTGTAATAGCTCAGCGTCCCTCGCCATAAGCCTTTGATTTATATAGAATTGTCTTGCCCTTGACATTCGAACTTGCTTCCGCTACTTTTGGCTGTCCGAAGTTTTTCCCTCGCGGAACTATTCAGCTTGACGGACAATCGAAAAGCTCTCTTAGATGAAATCTATCGTAATCGCGAAATCCAACAGCCGTGCGAAATGGCGCTCATATAGTAGTCTGGCTACTATAACGTCTTTGTCGTTGGCGTTGGGTATTGCTGGAATTGTTCTGTGCACGGGATTGTTGTTATCGACAAGCGCCTTGGCTCAAGACACCGAATCGGTTGATTCAACCGCGATTGATTCAAATGGTAGTGTACTTGAGGAAGTCCCATCGCCAGCTTCGAATGTTTTTGCCGAAGACACGCCGAATGACAAGGGCAAGTCGGCGACTGTCACTTGGGACTTGTCTCCGGAGGACACTATCGGTGGAATTGTTGATGGCTATCTAATTTTGCGTTCAGAGTCTCCGTCGGGACCGTTTGTCGATACAGTTGGCAATGTCACAATTGGCAAGACTGAGGCATTGGATAATAACGCAACCGACGGTGTAGAATATTTCTATCGCGTTGATATGTATCGCTCCGAAGTCGCAGTTGACGGGAGTAAGTTGTTGGTCGGTTCTCCGTCAACAGTATGGGGGCCGATAACTACTAGCCCGCAGTGGTTTCATGGTAAGCGTGGCATCATGCTCTTTATCTTCCTGATTGTCGCTTTCTCGATTTTACAATTCATCAGCCAAGCTCAGAGTGGAAAAAGTAAGATTTGGATGGTGAACATCCTCTTTATAATTCTTCTCGGATATCTATATTCATGGGTCATTGCAGTGATTGTAGCTATCACACTGGCGCTGTTTATCAAAGATTTCTTCTCCACTGAGGAAATCTTTCTCCGTAAGATCGGTGGAATCGAAGCAGTTGAAGAGGCCATAGGGCGCGCCACCGAGATGGGTAAGAAGATATTTTTCATTCCTGGTATTCAGGATATGAATGACGTGCAGACTATCGCTGGAATGGCGATTCTTGGCCGTATTGCAGCAGTGGCCGCAGAATATGAGACATGGCTGGAAGTTCCGGTTAGTAAGTCGATGGTGATGGTGACAGCGCGAGAGACAATGAAAGAGGCCTACTCACGAGTCGGTCGTCCTGAGATGTATCAGGAGGCACAGGTTCATTTTGTCACAGAAGATCAGTTTGGTTATGCGGCGGCTTTGGACGGAATGTTTGTTCGTGAAAAGCCTGCCACTATTTTCTTTATGGGCGCGTTTTTCGCCGAGTCGTTGATTTTGGCTGAAACAGGTAATGAAGTTGGAGCGATACAAATCGCTGGAACCGCTATGCCGTCGCAACTGCCATTCTTTGTGGCAGCTTGTGATTACACACTCCTTGGCGAAGAGCTATTTGCCGCCTCGGCGTATTTGTCGCGTGAACCGCGTCAACTTGGCTCGCTAAAAGGCCAGGATGTTGGTAAGGCGCTTTTCTTGGTCGCGATGATGATTGGGCTGGTTATTGTACTGGCTGGTGAAGTTGTCAAAGTGCCTGATTGGTTGTACTTGGCTCAATACTTCAGTATTGACTGAGTTGCATAGGACTCAGGATTTGTTGTTTAAGAAGATTAGTTGTTAAAGAATAATAGTTAAGAAAAGTAGTTAAGAGAATATGAAACGCGAAATACCACTGTTAATAACCTCCATCGCTGGAATCGTCTTTGCGGTTAGTTTCTTCATTCCGCATTGGCCGTTTGGCGACGCTGAAAACATATTCGGCGATTGGATGAGTGTTGTTTCGGCTTTTGCGATTTGGCTGGGAATGTTTAACCTCGCTGAAGTTTCTCTTCGTAAAGTCATCCGCAAGTCTGAAGGTTGGAACTATGCCTTGATAGTGATTGGTTCAATGCTATTGATGTTGGTCATTGGCTTTAGCTCTGTTTACCACGCCATAAATACTGACACACCACATATGGATCCAGGCACTGGATTAAAGTGGATGTATGACTACGTCTTCTCTCCTTTGAGCGCGACAATGTTTGCCATGTTAGCGTTCTTTGTGGCCTCGGCTTCGTACCGCGCTTTCCGCGCCAGAAGTCTCGAAGCGACATTGCTGTTAGTCACGGCATTCTTTGTAATGGTCGGCCGCGTTCCATTGTTAGACCCAATTCTAGTTTGGGCTGGAATCACTGACTTCGCATTTTTCAGCGCAGTGGCGGATTGGATTATGACCTATCCTAATGCGGCGGGTCAAAGAGCAATCATGATTGGTATTGCACTTGGTATAACCTCGAGCTCACTACGTATTATTCTAGGTATTGAGCGTTCACATATTGGAGGTGACGCCTAGATGGCTCATAATCTGGCTTTAATAGGGCTTGTACTCACTGGATTGAGTTTGATTTATGTTCTTTACAGAACAATCGCAGGTAACCCTGTTGATAGGCGGGTTGTGTTTATCTATGTGGCGCTGGCCGCAGGTCTGCCGTTATTCATGGACTTGTTACCGCCTGTAACTGTTACGCCCGACGTGCAAGCTTTGGTTGACGTTCTTGAAGAATTGCCTCCTCATTCAAAAGTCTTGGCGGCTTTTGATTATGATCCGCCTTCGGCTCCTGAGTTACAGCCAATGGCAGTAGCGTTTTTCAAATTTGCTTTTAAGAAAAAACTGGATGTAATAATTGTGGGCTTATGGCCGCAAGGCCCTCAACAAGCCAATGATGCGATTGCCACTGCCTTGCTAGATTCGTCCGTGATGGCAGCTGGCCCAATCTATGGTGAGGATTATGTCAACCTTGGATTTCAATCTGGCAATGAGTTCGTAATTCAACGAATGGGTTCTGGTTTCAAAGCCATGTTTCCGCGTGACGAGCGTCAGACTCCTTATGATTCGATTCCTGTTTTGCAGAACATTGTAAATTTTAGCAACATCGACTTCGTAATGAATTTCAGTTCTGGCAAGCCAGGCACAATTGAATGGGTACAAATAGCTGTTGACAGGTTTGGCGCTCGTCTTGGCGCTGGCAATACAGCGGTTCAGGCTCCCCAAGTTTATCCTTACTTGAGGGCAAAACAAATGGTCGGGTTGCTCGGCGGAATGAGCGGGGCTGCAGAATTTGAGAAGGCTCTGTCAATGCCAGGCAACGGTTCGATAATGTTGCTCTCGCAAATCTCGACACACGCAATAGTGATTCTGTTTATCATCATTGGTAATACTGCGTATTTCCGAACTAGGAAAAGAAAGAACGATTAGTGTATGCCTGATGCAAGTCCAATAGGAATTTTCATAGCTGGTCTATTGACGCTGGGTATTTTTTCGTTTCTGTATAAGGACAACCCAGTCTATAAGGTCTGCGAGGCGATCTTTATCGGTGTCTCGGCGGCATACTGGGCTGTCGAATATTTCTATAGCGCATTGTATCGTAAGTTTTGGCTTGGTGTTTTTCCTCCAGCGGGAAGTGGAGTTGAAGCAGATTTGCTCCTGTGGGGAGGCGCGATACTTGGAGCATTGATGCTTTGTCGGATGATCCCCAAGATAAATTGGCTGTCCCGCTGGCCATTGGCTTTCATAGTTGGGGCTACTGCTGGTTTATATATGATGCTGTTCTTTGTGTCGAACGCGATGAAGCAAATTGAATCTACAATGCAGCCTTTGATTCAGGACTCGTTATTGGAGACATTAGGGTCTTTTACTATCGCCATAGGAACAATCACTGGTCTGATTTACTTTTTCTTCTCAAAAGAGCATAAAGGCATCTTTGGCGGCGCCGCCAAAGTAGGCATTTGGGTATTGATGGTCACGTTTGGAGCTTCGTTTGGTTATACAGTTATGAGTCGTATGTCACTATTGATTGGGCGCATGGACTTTTTGTTCAATAGCTGGGCGACAAATTTCGGGCAGATGTTCTAGGAGTACTATCTAAGAGTGTTATCTAAGAAATCTATGAGCCAACCGAACCAAAACTCACCATTCTGTAAAATCTTTCCTACACTACTTTCTGCGCTGTTTTTATTTACCATACTTGCTAGTTCTCCAAAAACTCTCTTTGCCCAAGACGCAGAGACTTCTGTAATTGATTCTACCTTGGAGAATCTCGTACCCATTCCAGCTCGACCAGCAAATGTTAAAGCTAAAGATCATGTCTATGATATAGGCGAGAAAGTTGATGTCAGTTGGGAGTTGTCACCTGATGATACTACAGGCTTGCGTAATGTTGTTGGGTATATCATATCTCGTCGACTTGATACAGCCTCAGATTTTGATTCAGTAGGCGCTGTGTTTTCGCGAATTGCTTCGTTGACCGATATTGGCTTAACCAAAGGCGAAAGTTATCAATATGCGGTAACTGCTTACACCTCTGCTGGCGCCGTCTCTGAAACTTCGGTATCGAATTCAGTGACAACAGAACAGGAATGGTTTGATGGGGACAAGTTTTGGCAGGTCTTGCTACTGGTCATAATTGCTGGCTCGGTTGCCTACTTTATCTATCATGCCAAAAAAGGCAAGCCGATGTTCCTGCGCAAGATTGCAGGGCTGCAAGCTGTCGAAGAGGCCATTGGGCGCGCCACCGAAATGGGACGGCCAATATTGTTCATCCCTGGTATTCATGATATGGATGATGTGCAAACAATCGCGGGTATGACTATACTTGCGAAAGTCGCCAAACAGGTTGCCGAATACGAGTCACGTATTTTTGTTCCGACTCGCGCTTCGCTAGCGATGACCGCCGCGCGTGAAACAGTCCGCGAAGCCTATATGACTGCGGGTCGTATTGATGCCTATCGCTCGGATGATATTTACTATGTCACTGACGAACAATTTGGTTATGTCGCGGCGGTTAATGGAATAATGACCCGTGACAAACCAGCAACCTGTTTCTATCTAGGCGCTTTCTTTGCCGAATCACTAATTCTGGCTGAAACAGGCAACTCAATCGGCGCTATCCAAATCGCAGGAACCGCAATGCCGGCTCAGTTGCCGTTCTTTGTCGCTGCTTGTGACTATACACTAATTGGTGAAGAACTATTTGCCGCCTCAGCCTATCTCAGTGAGGATCCCAAACAAATGGGTTCGCTCAAGGGACAGGATGTTGGCAAAGTTGTCGCGATGGCAGCCATTCTGATTGGCGCAGTTCTGGCGACTCTTGGCTCCGAAGAAGGTATGAACATCGAGACCTTCAATAGCGCATTTCATGCTTTCTGGGGTGTCTTTGGGGGCGGGGAATAGATAAATGAAGCGCACTATTCCTATACTGATAACCTTTATTACGGGTGGAATAATTGTTCTGGCGGAGTTTATTCCGCCATGGGCAATTTTGCGTGAGCATGTTCTCATTTACTTCCAGATTATTGCTGTCTTTGCGTTTTTCCTTGGAGGCGGTTCACTACTAAAAATCAATTGCCAAAAGGTCGTCCGTAAGCGTGAGGATTGGCAGTTCGCTATTGTGACACTAGTTGGATTCTTCATCATGCTAGCGCTTGGATTATTTAAAATGGGTAATCCTGAAATGGTTGATCTGGGCTTCGCTGCAGATTTGAATGCCAGTGGCTCATGGTTCAAGAATGTCTTTGACGCGGTCAAAGCGCCACTCTCAGCTAGTATGTATTCGTTGTTAGCATTCTTTATCGCTTCGGCTTCATACCGCGCTTTTCGAGCCAAGAACTCTGACGCTACTGTTTTGCTTGTCTCGGCATTTATTATTTTGCTTGGGCAAACCTTTGTCGGAGTTGTCTCCACTGGATGGATGCCTGAATGGATGTCGTTCTTCAAAGTTGAAAACCTCTCGCTCTGGTTACTCGCCAAAGCGAATCTCGCTGGTCAACGTGCGATTTTGATTGGTATCGCTCTTGGCATTATTTCGATGTCACTACGAGTGATCCTTGGAATTGAGCGCACTCATCTCAGCGGGGGAGACGAATAAGCATGTTACTAGCGGTTACTCAGGGTCTTGGACCTGTATTTAGTTGGTTCTTTTGGATTACTTTCGCGGCAGGTCTCGGATGGCTTCTGTGGATGTCTATTACTGGACGTGAAGTTGAGCGGCGTATAATATTTCTCTTTATGGGACTGACTGTCTCAGGCGCTGTCTTAGCTGGGATTATTTTACCAGTTCAAGAGACAACAGTTGTGCGCAATGTTTTTGATACTATTGAGGGTTTAAGTGAAGGTGACAGAGTTCTACTTTCACTTGACTATGATCCGTCGGGAGCCCCAGAACTTGAGCCAATGGCCAAAGCTGTTTCCCAGCATTGCTTCGAGAAAAAACTGAAGATTTGCTATATGACACTCTGGGGCACAGGTGGCGCGATGATTACTGATGTGATTGCGTTGGCAAAAGTGGATTTCCCTGATTTAGTATATGGCGATGATTATTGTAATGTCGGTTATCGCGCTGGTAATGAAGCTGTGCTCCGTGTGATTGCCTCTGATTTCCGCAAGACTTTCCCCACCGATGTCTCTGGAACCTCGCTCGATAGTTTGTCAGTGATGAATGGTATTCTTAACTGCGCGGATTTCAAATATATCGTTGCGATTGGTAGTGGTCGGCCTGGAATCAAAGAGTGGGTCGAGTACGTTGTCGAGCCATCGGGGGCCTTGATGGGCAGTGGCGCCGCGGCGGTTTCGGCTCCGCAACTTTATCCATATTATCCTCAGCAAATGAACGGTATGATGGGTGGTTCAAAAGGTGCCTCTGAGTATGAAAAAATGTTACGCCGAGTCTATCCGAAATTCAAAAGCTCCAGAGCGCAGGCTACTGAAATCATGGGGCCGCAAACTGTCGCCCATGTCTTCCTGATGTTGCTTATCGTCTTTGCCAACATCTCTTACTTCCTTGCCAAAAAGAGGAAAGGGGCTAGCGCATGAACCGCAAAGTATTAATACCAATAGCCTCAATAATTGTTTTCATCGGATTTGTTCTTTTGAAATTAGACTGGGATGGCGCCGATAGGACACATGAACTTTGGGAAGCGCTAGAAGTCACCGCAGGTGGATTCCTGACTTTGATGATTTTCTCGTTCCTCTATAAGGACAATGCTTTTTACAAATTCGCTGAGCACCTCTATGTGGGTATCTCAGCGGCCTACTGGATGTGCGTTGGCTTCTGGTCAAACCTCGCTCAGCAAGCGATTCCTCATCTTTCACAATCACTTAGTGAGGCGCTTGGGCAGCCGTTCTTGGGTTATATTTGGCATTATTGGATACCTGTGGCATTGGGGCTAATTCTATTGACCCGCTTACTTCCTGAAAGCATGAAAATCGGCTGGATTTCCAAATGGACACTGGCGTTTATTGTCGCCTCCACTGCAGGGTTGTTTATTACCGCTAACCTACAGGCCAACTTTATCGCGCAAATCGCTAGTACTATGAGTTTGCCGCTCTTGCCTGACTGGACAGGGTTCGGGGATTTCTTGTCGAACTTTGATTTGAGCTACGAAGGCCAGTTCGTCAAGATGTTTTCCAATTGGGTCATCATTATTGGTGTCATTAGCGGATTAGTCTACTTTTTCTTCTCGAAAGAGCATACAGGTTGGTTTGGCAGAGTCTCGCGCCTCGGAATCTGGGTGTTGATGGTCACTTTTGGGGCCGCTTTTGGCTATACTGTGATGGGCCGTGTTTCATTATTAGTAGGTCGATTGACTTTCCTTTTCCGTGATTGGGCGGGAGTAATTGGCTAGTTTGCAAACTTGGCCGTTTGTGTTTTATCTTGCAATGATTCTTGAACACGGTTATTAACAGCGGCGGAACGAGACCGTCATCTGAAAATGGCTTTTCAAAAAATTTCATGAACTACTACACAGAAAAGATAACTAGAGCATTATTGCCAGCCAACGCTACGGCCCTATTGGTTGCCTTGTTGTTGGCCTGTGCGACTTTGAATGTTTCTGCTCAGGAATCAGTCGTTGAAGAAGATGCAGTAGGTTCTGCTCTCGTAGCGCCAGTGGGTGTAAGCTCTGTGACGGCTTCGGACGCTCCGAACGACGCTGGTCGGGCTGTTGTTGTGACTTTTGTTCCTGCACCCGTGCCACAGAGTGAAGATCAGGCGTTGACACTTAGCTACGAAATCCATCGCGCGCTTTCGCAGGATGGGCCTTGGAAAAAAGTTGGCGCTATGCCGTCAGATACTACTGCTATTATGACTTTCAAAGACGCAGGTGGTCGTGACACTACCAGCTCTGACTATTTCCCGACAGAGACAGACTTGTATTACCGTGTCCGTTCGATGACAGTCGACACAGCATTATTCGCTGAATCAGAAATCGCTGGTCCTGTGCAGGGAATCGGGCAGTGGTGGAATAGTGGACGGAGTCCAGTTTTTTGGTTCGTATTGTTCTTTACTATATTGACGTTGGTATTTCTAAATGTCGCCAGAAAACGCGGTGACTCTCTTTATATTCGCCCACTGGCTGGAATTGACGCAGTTGACGAAGCTATCGGCCGCGCCACAGAAATGGGCAAACCGATTCTGTATGTTCTTGGGCTTGGCACGGCGTCTGATATCGCCACCATCGCCTCATTCACAATCCTTGGACGAGTTTCACGCAAAGTCGCTGAATATCAAACAGATGTAATTGTTCCTTGTTATGATCCGATTGTCTTTACGATTGCTCAGGAGACTGTGCGCTCTGGATATATGGACGCTGGCCGTCCCGATGCTTACCGTGATGAACAAGTTTATTTTGTTACGCAGGCACAGTTCGCCTATGTCGCGGCGGTCAATGGCACGATTCTACGTGAACGCCCTGCGACAAATATCTATTTGGGTAAGTTTTTCGCCGAGTCACTGATTTTGGCCGAGACTGGGGCTATTGCTGGATCAATTCAAATAGCTGGCACTGATGAAATCGCTCAGTTGCCATTCTTTGTTGTGGCTTGTGATTATACATTGATTGGTGAAGAACTCTATGCGGCATCGGCCTATCTTGGCCGTGAACCGCTCTTACTTGGAGCTCTCAAGGCTCAAGATTATGCCAAAGCGGTGATAGTGGTCTTGGCGATTATTGGTGTGATTATGACAAGCATGGGATATGAATGGTTTGCTGAGGCTTTTAAGGTCGTTGGTTGATAGTTGTTAGTTGATGATTGTGGCTTAGGCCGAATAAGTATAGAATTCTTATAGAGAAGAATATGAAACGACAGATACCATTAGCGCTTGTAATACTCTTCGGCTGGTTGATGCTGGCTTTGTATTTTATCCCACTTGAGGGCGCACAGAAAATCAATGAAAATTTGCTGGATTGGACAGCTATCATTGGTATTTTCGCTTTGGCGCTTGGAATCTGGTCCTTGATATCTGTTAATGTCGACAAGATTCAATACAAAAAACGGGATTGGCCCTATAGTATTGTCACGCTCTTTGGTCTGTTTGCGATGATAGTCTTCGGACTGAAATTCGGCGGAGCAGATTCAATGTTTCAAGGCCAAGAGTCATATATGTTTCGTCACTTCTTTGACGACATTCTGATTCCGATCTTCTCAACAATGTTTTCGCTCTTGGCGTTCTTTATTGCCTCAGCGGCATATCGCGCTTTTCGCGCTCGCTCAGCCCTAGCCACGATCCTGTTGGTTGGCGCTATTATAGTGATGATTAGATTCTTCCCCTTTATTGCGGAGTACACACGTCCTGTGGCGGATTGGATTATCAATGTTCCTAACTTGGCAGCTAAACGCGCAATTTGGATGGGTGTTGGACTTGGTATTGTCGCCACTGGGTTGAAGGTAATTCTGGGTATCGAACGTTCTTATCTTGGTAGAGATTAATGAGTAACAATCAAACAAATAACAACTCGAATCTAAGCTTCTTAGAACGTCTCATGCTTCTTGATAGGCGCTGGGTATTCTTGGTTTTGGCCTTAGTGGTGGTCTCTACATATTACATCCCGATGAAAGTTCCAGTGCCAGCTTCGACTGAAGTACGATCGATTTATGATGCTGTTGAGGGACTCAAAGAAGGCGACAAGATTCTTCTGGCGATTGACTACGACCCGAATGCTCTCGCTGAATTGCATCCGATGACCTACGCGATTCTAGAGCAGTGTTTCCGCAAGAAGGTTGGTGTGATAATCACGTCACTTTCGCAAAATGGCCCTGGTATGGCCGAACAAGCGATCTTAGATATCGTCGATTCGACGGCCTTACCCAGAACGTACAATGGTGTTAGTTACCCAGGCCGAGAGATAATCAATGGGGTTGATTACTGTTTCCTTGGTTACCGAGCCTATTTTGAGTTGGTCATCACGGGTATGGGCCAAAACTTCCGCACATTTTACTCAAGAGACTACTATGATGTCTTGTTGGATTCTATCCCGATAATGAAAGACGTGCAGAATTACGATGATATTGAAATGGTGATAGATATTTCTGGGTCGAATGTGGTTGACGCTTGGATTAAGTATGCCGCTGCTCGCTATGACGTGAAACTGGCTCTGGGCCTCACTGGTGTCATGATGACAGATTACTATCCCTACCTTGGTTCAGGCCGAATTTTCGGCCTGATGGGTGGTTTACTTGGCGCAGCGGAATATGAGAGCCTAGCTGACAACCCAGGACTGGCGATGGATGGTATGAAAGTGCAAGTTTGGGCTCATATTACAATTATTCTGTTCATCCTGATCGCCAATATCGGCTATTTTGGAACACGCAAAAAGAGGGGACTCTAATGAATCCGCTTCTTAGTTTTGGTGACTACCTCTGGATGACTTTTGCCGCGTTTCTGACACTGGCGACATTTTCATTCCTCTATAAAGATAATCCGCTTTACAAATTTGCCGAACATCTAGTGGTCGGTGTCTCAGCTGGATATTTTGTAATTATTCTCTACTACGGCTCACTAAAGACACAACTTGTTGAAAAACTTATCAATCATGAATGGGTCTATCTGATACCGTTGGTGTTGGGTGTTTTGATGTGGACTCGTTTCAATAAGAAGTTGTCGTGGGTCTCTAGGTACCCTATTGCAATCTATATTGGAATAGCCACTGGGTTGGCAATTCCGCTGGAAATGCAAACAAAAGTCACCGAGCAACTGGAAGCAATGATGGTGTATATCCAATGGAACGACTTACTTGCTGGTGGATTTTGGAATTACACGAACTCATTTGCGGCGCTATTGGTGATTATTGGCACACTCGCGGCCCTGATTTACTTTTACTTCTCCAAGGAGCATAAGGGTTGGTTTGGTGGAGTCGCCACAGTTGGTATCTGGACGCTGATGCTTGGTTTCGGAGCGTCATTTGGCGCCACAGTCATGGCTCGTATTTCATTGCTCATTAACCGTGTTCAGTTTCTCGATCAATGGCGTATCAACTCAGTTGGTTCGGTTCATCAAGAGGGTAGTGGCTCCTATACCGCTATCTATTGGGTCGTGCTACTTGGTATGCTGGGACTCCTCGTGGTTGATTTGATTCGCACCAAAGGCAAAACAGAAACCGATTTGAACTAAACTTACTCTTTTCGTTAATCAACCTTTTGAAACAGTCCCATCTATTCCACTTCCATATCCACTTGTTCTATGATGCGCTACCAGTTTAGTTAACTCAAATTGTATCGCCGCATTGAGACGAGATGAAGTTTTCTTGTGGCTTAGCGCCAACTTTTTTGTTTACTCGTTAATTCTCCCACTAAGCGCGTACAAAAATCACGTCTACAAGAAAAGTTTTTTATTGACATTAGTAGCTATAAAATGGCATATAGTGTGTGGAACCGTGTATCCCCACAATATTTTTGCGCCCAGCGGCGAGATTTCGTATCTCTTTGCCGTGCATGGCCTTATCGGAACTACGTCAATTCGCGCATAAGCTCCTGCTTGGCAGTATGTTACAAAATCTATGTTTCGAGTGTGGTGTAAGTTTGTCTATAGCAGTGATTTATGAGGGAGCGCTTGTAAGAGAATTCTCTGAATCGCTTGACATCGGACACTACTCTCGCTAGCATTTGTGTGATTGCAGTTAGGGCTTTGGATCCAAGTATGGGTTTTTTGTCTGTCATAATAGCCAGAAAGAAATTGTTTTCGACTTGTATGGAACGCAAGGTGAGCGCGATTGAAGCTTCTGGTAGAAATAATTTTCAATTTTCTTGATGTAATGAGTTTTGTGTCAGGACAACACGAATTCGCCTCATGCGACTAACAACAACAAGTGAGGTTTTACGGATGAAAAAGAACGCTATGAAAGAGCTGGACAGGGAAAGCAAACGACAAGATTCGGTTAGCCCCAAGTCGCGTCTCAATGCTGAAAGCATGTCTCCAGAAACAGTGGCTTCATCTCTGGTTACTGGTAGAAACGTCTTGGCCAAACAGGACGGTAAGAAAGCGGCAGCGCCAACGACTCTCTCAGAAGTCGATATGACAGGTCTGACCGAGGAAGAGCGCAAGAAAGTCGTAAGTGATATTAGACGCGAGTATCAACGCCAGTACTATCAGAAGCACAAAGAAAAAGCCAAAGAATATCAACGACAGTACAATCTGACCCATAAGAAGAAAATTCGCGGTGGACGTGGTAAGGCCAGTTTTGATTGCCCACGTGAACAAACGAGAATGACCTACAACACCGCTGACTTGATGCATTCACCGCCAGAGAAAGCCATGAAGATTATTCGGGATATTCTCTCGGGCGAAAAAATGTTCACCATGTAGGCTGTTTACCAGCTAAGCCCAATAACATTCTTGTCATTCTGATTAAGGTGGGCTTGTAGTCGAAATTACAATTTGTCGTTGCAATTGCAACGAAATCATCAAATACGTTTTTGTCGTCTTAGTATTTACGAATATTAGCGCTCCGTCAGGCCATGAGTCTATTAGTTCAAGTCGATACGCTGAACTACACATGTCATGATTTACTATTAGCTCAACTGCTGACTTGCTGTAGCGCTGAATACCCAGCAGCTTGGAGTCGGATAGAAAAGAGTTGGCCTGTCTTTATTTTGCGGTCCTTAGTTTGATATTGTCAAAGTTACTTCAGGTGTCTTCTTTTGAGGCAATATTGGCGCAATTGTGGCGTCTGGAATTGCCTCGTAGTCCTCTAATTGTCGCTTAAAATGCGTGACTTGCCAGATTCATGTAGATTGACTATGTTAAATGGGGATCGAGTCCTCGCTATATGTGTAAGTTGTTGTTATGGAGACACTTATGATAGTGAGGGGCCGTCCAGTATTGCGCGAATTGTAATGATTTAGGCGCATGGCAGAGGAATCTCAACCCACGGGACAGAGATGAAGAAAAAAGTAAAAGTATCTAGTTCAAAGAAGCCAGCTCTCAAAACGGCCTCCACAAAAAAGGCCAGCGGGGCCAAAGCCGCTAAGGAAGTTACAAAAACGGTGAAAAAAGTAATCAAGAAAACTACAACTCCGAAGAAGCAAGCTACCAAATCGACAACAAGTCGGAGCTCTGGTAGTTCAAAATCCTATTTCCATTTTGGCGCTGGTAAGGCCGAAGGCAGTCGCGCTGATATTGACTTATTGGGTGGCAAAGGCGCTGGCTTGTGCGAAATGAGCCAAGCTGGGATACCTGTGCCACCTGGATTTGTGGTCAGCACCGAGGTTTGTAATTTGTTTTATGAAGCTGGTATGACTACTCCAGAGGCGATCGATAAACAGCTCGAGAAGCATGTTGCAACGCTCGAGAAAACCGTTGGCAAAGCCTTTGGTGATCCGAAAAATCCATTACTGCTTTCAGTTCGTTCTGGCGCAAAGTTCTCCATGCCCGGAATGATGGACACTATTTTGAATCTAGGACTCAACGAAGAAACTCTTGAGGGTCTGGCACAAAAGACAGGCAATACTCGATTCGCTTATGATAATTATCGTCGTTTGATCCAAATGTTTGGTAATGTGGTTCTTGGAATCGATAAGGATAGATTTGAAGCGATTGTCGCTAAGATTAAGACTGAGCGCAAGGTCAAGAAGGATTCTTCACTACAAGTGAAAGATCTGACCATTATTATCACCAAGTTCAAATCATTAGTTAAGCGTCAGTCTGGAGAGGTTTTTCCAGATGATCCGTTTGTACAGTTACGCATGGCCCGTGATGCGGTTTTTCGTTCTTGGAACAACCCAAGGGCGCTTTCATATCGTCGCATGAATGACATCCCATCGGATATAGGCACCGCTGTGACGGTCCAAGCGATGGTCTTTGGTAATAGCGGTAACAACTCGGGCACTGGTGTGGGATTCACTCGCAATCCTTCGACAGGTGTCAATGAGTTCTTTGGTGAGTACTTGCAAAACGCACAAGGTGAAGACATTGTCGCTGGAGTACGGACACCGAAACCAATTAGTGATTTGGCAAAAGATATCCCCTCAGCTTTCAAGCAACTCAAGGATATAACAGCCAAGCTGGAGAAACGCTACCGGGATGTTCAGGATTTTGAATTCACGGTTGAAGATGGCAAGCTGTATATGTTACAGACTCGTTCAGCCAAGAGAACCACTGCCGCCGCAGTGAAAAACGCTGTGGATTTTGTTCATGAGAAGTTGATTACTCGCGATGAAGCGCTAAGGCGCATCAAGCCTCATGACTTGGATCAACTTCTACATCCTTGGATCGACCCAACAGCTAAAGTTGAAGTGATTGCTCGTGGTTTGCCAGCATCACCTGGGGCGGCCTCAGGGCCTGTTTGTTTTACTGCTGAGGATGCAGTGAATATTGCCAAAGGCGCCAAGAAGATGATTCTTGTGCGTCAAGAGACCAGTCCAGATGATATTGAAGGTATGGAAGCTGCAGCGGGAATTTTGACCTCCCGTGGTGGCATGACTTCTCATGCTGCCGTTGTCGCGCGTGGCATGGGCGCCTGTTGTGTGGCTGGAGCGGAGACGATTAGAGTTAACCAAAAGAAGAAACTTTTCCAAGTCGGCAAGCTGACAATCAAAGAGGGTGAGATAATCACACTCAACGGTTCAACTGGTGAGGTGATTCTCGGCGAAGCCCCGACAATTGATCCAGAGTTCACCGATGAATTTGATGAGTTTATGGAATGGGCGGATGATGTTCGACAGTTGGATATTCGCGCCAATGCTGACTCACCGCGCGACGCCAAAAAAGCGCTTGAACTAGGCGCTGTTGGTATTGGGCTTTGCCGCACCGAGCATATGTTCTTTGGTGAGGACAGACTTTTGGCAGTGCAGGATATGATTATCGCTGAGAGCGTCGACGAACGTCAAGAGGCGCTTGATCGTCTGTTGCCTTTCCAGAAAGCTGATTTCAAAGCTCTCTTTGAGGTTATGAATGGTTACCCAGTAACTATCAGAACATTAGATCCACCATTGCATGAGTTCTTGCCCTCGCGCCAAGAAGCGATTGAGCGTCTTGAAGGACTTGAAAAAACTAACGATGATTACGATGAATTGTTACAACGTTACAAAAGGACTCTTCGTCGGGTTGAAGAGTTGGCAGAGCAAAATCCTATGTTGGGCCATCGTGGTTGTCGCCTTGGAATTACTTATCCTGAGATAACCGAAATGCAGGTGCGCGCAATACTTGAAGCGGCTTGTGAAGTGAAGAAGAATCGCAAAGAAGTCTTGCCTGAGATAATGATTCCTCTGGTTGGGCATGTCAATGAATACCGAAACCAGCGCGAAATTGTTCATCGTGTCGCTCGTGAAGTTATGAGTCGCTACAATGTCAAGAACCTTGAATACAAGGTAGGAACAATGATTGAGATACCGCGCGCTGCGTTGACCTCCGAACAAATCGGAGCCGAAGTTGATTTCTTCAGTTTTGGCACGAATGACCTAACACAAATGGCGATGGGTTTCTCTCGTGATGATGTTGGCAAGTTCCTTTGGGAGTACATTGACCAAGAGATTATTCCTGTTGATCCGTTTGTAACTATCGATGAAGAAGGTGTGGGACAGCTGATTGAAATGGGAGTCAAAGGCGGCAAGCTTGGCAATCCTGACTTAAAAATTGGACTTTGTGGTGAGCATGGCGGAGATCCGACTTCAATCGCTTTCTGTCATAAGTTGGGCTTGGAGTATGTTTCCTGTTCGCCATTTAGAGTTCCAATAGCTCGTTTGGCTGCGGCCCATGCTGCGATGAACGACAAGAGCCCTTGCGCTACCAAAAAGTCGAAAACAGCTCTTGCGCCTAAGAAAACAGCCAAGAAAAAAGTTTCAGCGGCAAAAACAGCTAAGAAAAAGACTGCAACCAAGGCTGCTACCAAGACCGCTGCCAAGAAAGTAGCCGAAAAGAAATAGTCTATATATCACTTTGTCTCTCAATTTCTTTGTCTTTGGGAGACTAGTTTGGGGAACCTTCAGCGCTCTTGTGTGTTGGAGATAGTGATGCAAACAAAATGGGGATTAGACATTTAACTGCAAAGTCTACTGGGGCGCTCCCCTCCAAAAGGGAGACCCCCAAACAAGGCAAATCGTAAGAAAAGAAGCCCTTCCGTCCCACTCGGAGGGGTTCTTTTTCTTCTTGGGACTTTTCTGTTGGCCTCGGATTTGTGGGGGCAACAAACTGCTCGCATTCGAAGCGTTATCTTGCTTCATCTGACCCATTCACTTATATCAAAGCAGGTATCGGGGCCATTTAGGCCATGATTATTTCATAACCACTTGGAAGCTATCTTATGACGTTATCTAAAGATGCTGTGGGGAGAGTGGGAAGCAGTTTTATCTAGAAGAGTTGACAGGGACATAGTAATGGTGAAAAAGTCAAAAGCCCCGAAAAAGGGCAATAAGAATGTGAAGACTTCCAAGAAGTCGAAGAGTGTTACTGGCTCCGAAATTTGCCGAACACCAGCCTCACTCAATGGGATTTTTAGGCCGCGATCAGTGGCAGTGATTGGCGCCTCATCGACCAAACTAACTATTGGTCGCCAAATTCTACACAATCTCATTCAAGGAGAGTTTCAGGGCAAGGTCTTCCCAGTTAATCCACGCGCCGAAGTGATTCATTCTATCAAGGCCTATCCGTCGGTTATGGACATTCCCGATCAAGTCGACCTAGCGATAATTATCGTTCCGCGTGAACATGTCGTTCGTGTCACAGAAGAATGTGGTCAGAAGGGTGTCAAGGGGATAGTTGTCATATCCGCAGGCTTCAAGGAGGCGGGTGGCAAAGGTATCGAACTTGAGCAAAAAGTAGTTGCGATTGTGCGACGCTATGGCATGCGCATGATTGGGCCAAATTGTTTTGGTGTGGTCAATACAGAGCCAGGAGTTAGCTTGAATGCGACTTTTGGCAAGACATTCCCCAAGCGCGGCAATATTGCTTTTGTTTCGCAATCTGGCGCTCTGGGTGAGGCGATCATGGTTCATGCACAGGAAGCGCATCTCGGGTTTTCGATGTTTGCCTCAATCGGTAACAAAGCAGATATCTCTGGCAATGACTTGTTGGAATACTTAGCGGAAGACCCTAGCACCGAAATTATCCTGATGTATATCGAAAACTTCGGCGACCCAAGGCGATTCATAAGAATCGCTCGCGAGCTAAGTCGCACCAAACCTATTGTCGTTGTAAAATCTGGTCGCACTGTTCAAGGAGCGCGTGCAGCTTCATCCCACACAGGAGCTTTAGCCGGACTCGATGTCGGCGCCGATGCGTTTTTTGAACAGACAGGAGTCATTCGCGTTGATACGGTCGAACAGCTTTTTGATGTTGCATCTGCGCTATCACAACAACCAATTCCCAAAGGTCGGCGGGTGATGATAGCTACCAACGCTGGTGGTCCTGCGATTCTGGCGACGGACTCATTGGTGTCGCAAGGTTTGGAAACTCCGCAATTATCTGCGGCCACCAAGAAGAAGCTACAGGCCACTCTGCCGCCAGAGGTAAACTTTTCAAATCCATTGGATTTGATTGCTGGAGCTGGACCCAAAGAGTTTGAGAAGGCGTTGAAAATATTGAACGCCGATAGAAACTATGATGCAATCATCCCGATTTTTGTGCCACCGATTACTGTGAACCCTTCGGATGTTTCACAGGCGATCGTCAATGGCACTAAAGGGCGCAAGAAGACTATCCTGAGTTGTTTCATGGGTGTGCAGTCTGGCTCCGAAGGTGTTGAGGTTCTCAAAGAGAACGGCATGCCTGTCTATCGTTTTCCTGATGCGATTGGCAATACGCTAGAGCGTTTGGTATGGTACAGCGATTGGCTTAAACGCCCACCAGGGGCAATACATATTCATGAAGTCAATGACGCCAAGGTTCGTAAGATTATCAAGAAAGCTGAGACCGCTGGCCAGAGCGAAATTGTCGGAGCCGAGGCCCTAGAAATCGTTGCGGCCTACGGCATAACCACTGCGAAGTATTTTTCCGCTAAGTCAGTTGATGAGGCGGTTAAAGTTGCTGGCAAAGTTGGTTATCCTGTAGTTATGAAGGTTGATTCTCCAAGGATATTGCATAAGACTGAAGTCGGTGGAGTGGCAGTTGATTTGCGCACAGAGAGCGAAGTCCGCGAGTGTTATGCCAAGATGGAAAAGAAAGTTGAAGGTCACGAGAAGGCCTCTGAGTTCTCGGTTGTCTTGCAAAAGATGATTCGTGGTGGTGTGGAGACTGTGATGGGCATGACACTCGATCCGACTTATGGGCCGTTGATTATGTTTGGTCTCGGTGGTGTCTTTGTCGAAGTGATGAAAGATGTCAGTTTCAGAGTTTGTCCTGTTAGTGATGTGACCGCTGGTAGAATGATTGAGTCGATAAAATCATATCCGTTGTTGGCTGGTTTCCGTGGTTCAAAACCAGTTGATAAAGAAGCTCTGGTTTCGGGTTTGATGCGCCTCTCACAATTGGTGAATGATTTTGATGAGTTCTCAGAAATAGATATTAATCCGTTTATTGCTTCAAGCAAGAAGGGTGAGTCTTGCGTTGTTGACGCACGGTTCCTTTTGCGTAAGAAAGCCTAAACAGGTTCAACATAAGATAGTCACAAGAAATGAAAGCGTCATATAGCTCATGAACACCGATAATTCAGCTGACAATTCAGAAAATGTATCCAACTCAGATACGCCCTGTGTAGTTCGTATTGCGCCGTCACCATCGGGCTACCTGCATGTTGGAACAGCTCGCACAGCAATTTTCAATTGGTTGTATGCGCGCAAGCGTGGTGGCAAGTTCTTGATTCGAATTGAAGACACCGACATTGAGCGCAGCGAGTCGGATTTGGTGCAACCGATTTTGGATGCTCTAAAGTGGTTGGGGATGGAGTCAGACGAGGAAATCGTTTTCCAATCGACTCGCGATGAATTACACAGAAAATATCTCGCCAAGCTCATGGATTCTGGTTGCGCCTATAGATGTTTTTGTAGTAAAGAAAAACTAGCCGCAGCTCGTGAGTTGGCGATGAAAGAAAAACGCGCGCCGCGTTATGACCGCGCCTGTGCACAATTTAGCGCCGAAGAAGTCAAAGCCAAGCTCGAAGCGGGGGAGGCGTCAGTAATTCGCATTTCTATACCCGACGGTTCCACTACCTACACCGACATGGTCCTCGGTGACATAACTCGCGAGAATGTCGAAATTGAAGATTTTGTTGTCGCACGAGCCAATGGTAGGGCATTGTATAACTTTGCTGTTGTCGTTGATGACTATGAGATGGGTGTCACTGATGTGATTCGTGGTAATGACCACATCACCAACACTTTCAAACAAATTCATATCTATCGCGCTTTGGAATTACCTGAGCCAAACTTTGCGCATGTGCCGCTTTTGTTACGTCCAGATAAACGCAAAATCAGTAAACGCCTCGGCGATAAAGATGTCGCCGAATATGGAGCTGAGGGGATTTTGCCGCAGACGATGTTTAACTACTTGTGTCTGCTAGGTTGGTCTCCCAAAGATGGTCGTGAGGTGATGAAAATAGCGGAGATTCAAGAGGCCTTTGATATTGCAGGTATTAACAAGAACAATCCTGTTTTCGATATTCAAAAGCTTCAGGCATTCAACAAAGATCATATCAAGATGTCACCGATCGAACAACTGGTGTCGTTGATTGCTCCTAAAATGCAAATCGCAGGGTTGATTACTAGCGATTGGCTTGAAAATCCTGAGAACAGAGGTTACTTGGAGACAGTGATAGATCTAATGCGTGAGCGTCTGCGCGTGATTGATGATTTTGTCATTTCAGCTGGATTTTTCTTTGGTGATAATTTTGATTATGACGAAAAGGGTGACAGGAAACAGTTTATTCCTGAAGCGGCAGAGCGCTTGACTGCGTTGGCCAATGAATTCGAGACGAAATCTGTTTTCGATAAGGAGTCCCTTGAAGAAGCTTTAGATACTATTGCAGAGAAGTTTGAAATCAAACGTGCGGCTTTGATTCATCCAACACGTCTTGCTGTCTCAGGTCTAACCGTCGGGCCAGGTCTATTTGATCTACTAGTGACAGTTGGGCTAGAGAAAACACTAGTGCGTATGCGCAAAGCCGTTGAATATATTAACTCCAAGAAAACAGAAGTGTCTTCGTGAGTCTGGTTGAAGGCAAGAGAGTATGGCACAAGAGAGTATAGCAAGAGACAGCATTGTCCGAGAAGAAATAGCCTATTTTGTCTGCACCGCCTGTGGAGTAGTGTTCCCCGACAGGGGGAATCCGCATGACTGCCCAATTTGTGCGCTCTCAAGAAATACTGCTGATGGATTTGCGCCATACGCAGGATATGTTTGCAGTTCTGAGAAGAGAGTCTAGACGACGAGCATTGATTTAATAGTTTCTAGATATTATGAAAGAGCCGCCGACGATAATGAGTTCGCAAACAGAGGATGTCTATGACATCACAATCATTGGAGCTGGCCCTGTCGGTCTCTATGGCGCATTCTATGCTGGACTGCGCGGCGCTCGCGTAAAAGTTATTGACGCGTTACCAGAAGTTGGTGGCGCCTTGAAAGCGCTCTATCCAGAAAAATATATCTACGACATCGCTGGATTCCCAAAAGTCTTGGCCAAAGAGTATGTCAAGATGGCTTACAGGCAAGCCGCGACCTCTGACGCGAGTTTTGCGCTTGGTCGACGTGTAAAGGACATATTGCGGCGTGACGATGGCATAATTGAATTGCATACCAAGCGCGAGATTCATTATTCGAGGACAGTAATTGTTGCCTGTGGGATGGGGGCGTTTATGCCACGGCGGTTGGATGTGCCCAATGTTCGTGAGCTTGAGGGCAAAGGCATTTTCTATGCAGTTAAGAATTTTGAACGATTTCGCGATAAGCGGGTAGTGATTGTCGGTGGTGGAGATAGCGCCTTTGACTATGCGCTGGCTCTGGAACCATTGGCCAAGTCGATTGACATGATCCACCGCAGCGCTAGTTTTGCCGCGCATGAAGATTCTGTTGAAAAAGTTAAGCGCTCAAATGTCACTTTGCACTATCCCTATTGGGAGACCAAGGCAGTTCATGGCGCAGGCTCTGTTGAAGCTCTAACTGCGATTCAAACTCAAACAGGTGTAGAGAAATACTTCCCAACTGACGCGATACTCTTCAACATCGGTTTCTTGGCAAACCTCGGGCCGATCAAAAATTGGGGAGTGAAAATCTCGCGCAATAATGTAATTGTCGATGAGTTCATGCGCACAAATCTGGAAGGGGTTTATGCCGCAGGTGATATAGTGACACATCAAGGCAAAATTAATCTCATCACCACTGGCTGTGGCGAAATCGCGGTGGCTGTTAACCATGCTAAGACATATTTGGATCCTAAGGCCAAGCTCAGCCCAGGGCATAGCTAGCATATTAAACGTTGATGTCTTATCTGTAAATCACCATGACTCCAGAGCCAAGAAAGTACGCATGGAACCCACTGCAGGTTCTCCTACCTCTGGCGGGATTATTCCTTTTGCATGGACTTTTGCAATGGGTGTTTGCTTTTGTGATTCCTGATTACCCCTATCCTGGGCGCGCACATGCCGATGTCCTCAGTTCTGTCTTTGCCCCTTCGGCGTTTTTGGCGCTCTTGTTTTATCTGCTACCACGACGTTGGGGCGTTCCTGGATTACGACCAATATTCATGGCTCTTTTCTTGTTCAACGCTTTTGCGCTATTTGTTTCTGCGTCAATCAGTCCACCTGTGGCGTTGTCACTGTTTGTTATGTTCAACAGTGGCGCTTTGGTGTTTGTCATCAGAAGAGTTCCCATCAAGCAAGTCGCCAGCGTCGGCGCATATTCGTATATTATCGTTGCTCTGTTGGCGGCAGTTACTGGCGGTTGCTTGTCGCTATTGGTGGCTTTAGATGTTGTTGGCGCCAACTGGTGGTTTTGGCATTTGGTTGCCGATGGTATCCAGTTTCAAGGAGCCCCAATATTGTGTCTCTTAGGACTAAGCGGAGCAGTGTTGGGCAGGGAGGACACACCATCTGCTGGAACTGATAAGAAAGGAGCGCCTGTCTGGTTTCGGACACTCTTGGCGTTGCTTTTTATTATGACTTTCGTGCTCGGCGCCAAGTCAACTACACCAACTTCAGAAACACCTTGGTTTTTTGATTCAAGAATCCTAGCGCATGTCTTTCGCGCATTATTCTTTGGCTGGATAATACTAATTGAGCTGGACATGTTCAGCCAGACCAAACAGAGCTGGCGTCAGTCGAAGTCAATCAAGTATGTGCTTTGGACGATATTCTTTGGTCTTCTCTTACCAGCGTTTTGGATACAATATCGAATCGCATTCGAACATATGATATTTGTGGGAGGCTATGTCTGGCTGTCGGTACTCTTGGTTAGTGAAGTAGTCTCGGCTAAAGCTCTCAGCTCATTGACTTCCATGTGGAACGAACACAGTAAACAACTCAAATGGTTTGTTAGTTTGATGTTCCTTGGTTTGTCCACCAGAGTCACTAGCGATATTTGGACTGGCTCACGTCCGTTCCACTTGGCGATATCCTCGTTGTGTGTGATTGCTGCGCTTGTTATTTGGGGGCTACGTTATCGTGATCTGGTCAAGGATTCGGAAGTTTGAATTTTTCGTGTCGTTCGCGGTACAACTGCCCTATCTCAGCCCCCACTAGCAGCACCAATGAGCTGTAATATAACCACAAAGCGATAACCACGATAAAGAGATAAGCGCCATAAACGCGCTGTAGTGTCACGAAATGAGAGATGTAATACCCAAAAACCTCTTTGGCGAGAAACCAGAGTATGGTGGCGCTAATTGCACTAATCATTGCGGTTCGCCAAGGGATCAATCGCGCAGGCGCATAACGATAGAGCGCCAGAAAAACCACAAAGACAATCATCAAGGCGATAAGTATTGTAGCCCCATGCCGCAAGAAACTGAATAAGCCTGATAGGCTGGCGCTTGAGCTTGTCGAGAAGTTTTGTAGAGCTTCAAGACCAGGAATGACAAAAACCGAGAGCATGACAAAGAGAACCACCACCAGTGTCATGCCCAGATCTTTGAGTTTACGCAATAGAGCATGCGGGCCGCTAGTAATCTGAAACGAAGTATTTAGCGCTGTGCGCATGCTAGAAAACAAACCACTGGCGGCAAACAATAGTCCTATCGAACCAGCCACTCCCGCTATACCTCGAAAAGCAATAAACTCTCCGATGCGTAACCCGACAAAGCGAATAACAAATGCCGCGTAGTCTTCATATGGAATTAGGCCAATGATATAATGATTGACGCTATCTTGTAGTTCACTGGAGTCCACCAATCGGCCGACAATAGCGAAAATGATTAACACAAAAGGGATCACACAAAGAAACACCGAAAACGAAATTCCGCTGGCAAACAGAAAGACATGATGTTTGCCAATACGATGATAAAGACCGCCTAGATAGTGGCTGAGGCTTGATTTTTCTCTTTGAAGTGAACTCATGGTGTCCTTTTGGTAAGCATTTGTAACAGCTCTGCGAGTGGGCAGATTCTTTCGTCCCACCTAACTCATTGAGACTGGCAGATTATACATGATTTAGCGCCAATTCTTCCAGCTTTCTTCGGGTTCTGAAGATTCTTTGGTTTTCGCAACCTATTTCACCCTATGGGGCCTTTCCGCTCTAGGAGAATCTCCTTGACGAATCCTGCTGAGTCGGTATATTTGTGTCAGTTGGCGGTTTTTTCTCCGGAACCTACATACTACGATTACTTATCTGCCTATCGGGCTGCTTTAAAACCAGTTGTTTGAAAACTAGCTGTTTGAAAACCATAGCCTGGGCCCAAACGCCCACAACCTTCGAAGAATCGGCCTGTTTCTATGCGCTTTACTTTTCACAGTAAATATTATCTGAAGTACTGCTCGACCATTTGGGCCAGTTTGTTATTGGCGGTTATAGCAATGATTTCGATAACTGCTACTGATGCTTTTCCCCAGACGAATCAGGTCCGCCTGAGACTGGATTGGACTGTCTCTGAAGTTACTGTCGATACCGTCCTGCGAGAAATCCCTGTCCACAATATTCTTGATTCAACTTGGAATGATAGCGCTATTGTAATTCACCATTCGGTTCTGCGCGTTCCAGATGGTTGGCTTGATACGGCTTACCAGCCATACAAATTTATGATGTGCTACACTCCATTTCGGACGAATTCTGATGAAAACCCTCACTTGGCTTTTTCCAATGATGGCAGTAGTTGGAGCGAAGTCTTGATGCGGAACGATGGAGGTTCTGATTCAATTCCCAATCCACTTTGGTCACCGAGGAGCATGGAGAAGTTTGTCTTTTGGGGAACCAATGAAATAGTTCATCTCTCCGACCCAGATATATTGTTTGCTGGCGATGGTGTTTTGTGGTTAGTGTTTAGAGTCAAGGTTGTTGATCCTGTTGTCACATCGAAATATCAAATAGTGGCAACTTCGACTGCCGATAACGGATTATCTTGGACCACACCAAAGATTATTGTTAACACCGACAGAGGAGATCCTGTCAAAGGTGGAATGTGGTCGCCAGCTATTTGGCAAGAACCAGCTGGTGATTATCGGATGCTGGGTGTCTATACCAACGCCTATGGAGGTGGTACACTTGATACTGTCAACAGGGTGGCTCTGTGGTCATGTTCTGACGCTAGTCCCGACGGCGCATGGGTTGAAGACACAATTTTGTATGACTTTATGCCGATGGATACATCAAAATGGGATTGGTGGCATCCTGAGGTTTTGCAGCGTGGCGATGAGTTAATTCTCTTGATGACCACAACAAAAACCAGAGCCAATGGCGAGCTTTCGGAGTTGTTCCTGGCTTCAAGTATCGACGGTGGTGTGAACTGGGATACTGCTGGTGTGGTTTTTCAGGGAGGACAGTTCCCATGGACGAATGTGCCTTTTGCCTAGCGCGCAGGAGGAATACTAACAACTACTGACTCCACGGATGTCATAGACTTTTGGCTCTCAGGGAAAGATACAACTATCCAAAGCGGCGAACGTGTCCGAACTGGCCGAGCCCGACTAGTGTTTGCTCCGCCTTGTGACACTGTGCTGGTTTGCCCGCCCTGTTGCCTTGTCGCTGGGGATAGTGATGGTGACGGAATGTTTACAATAGGTGATGTGACTTTCAATATCGCTCGCATTTTCGCTGGCGGGCAGGAACCTACTTGCCAAGATGCCGCTGATGCCAACGGAGATAATTTGTTCAATGTTGCTGATGTTACGTATGCTATTGCCACTATTTTTTCTGGCGGCCTTCTGCCTGTCTGTGGCAAGACTTACCAATAGAAACCACTCTCATTTGATAGCTCTAAATCTCCACCACATACGCAAATATCCGAATAGCATTATTTGCCCAATTTGCAACATGGTTGTATAATTCAGTATGGATTAGTACAGTTTGATTATCTGTACTATCTGATAGGTTTCAAAAAGGGCTAGAGAATGTACAATACCACACCACAGACATACCGCGAAGCGACAAACGCTGAACTCAAAGAGCGTATCCTAAGCGCCAAGGAAAAGCTGGGGGATAAGCTTGTGATTTTGGCGCATCACTACCAACGTCTCGAGATTGTCGAATTTGGTGACCATATTGGTGATAGCTATGCACTGTCAGTAATGGCCGCAGAACTTGAGAGGGCCGAAACGATAGTCTTTTGTGGTGTGCATTTCATGGCCGAGTCGGCTGATATTCTCGCGAAACCACATCAAAGCGTCTTCTTGCCGAATCCTCTGGCTGGCTGTCCAATGGCGGACATGGCGCAAATCGCCGATGTTTTTTCGGCATGGGATGATTTGAAGTCATTTGGAGGGGTCGAAGCGATTACACCAATCTCCTATATGAATTCAGCGGCGGCGCTGAAATCATTTTGCGGTGCAAATGGCGGGTTGATTTGCACAAGTTCCAATGCCGAAAAAACCATGCGTTGGGCTTGGGATAGACGCGAGAAGATTTTCTTGTTCCCCGATAGACATCTTGGTTACAACACCGCGCGCAAAATGGGCTTCACTGATGAAGACGCAGAAAAATACATTGTGGTTTGGGATTTTTCAAAACCGCAGGGTGGTTTGACTGCTGAGCAAATTGACAGAGCCAAATTGATTCTCTGGAAAGGTCACTGTCACGTGCATATGACTTTCAAGGGTGGCCATGCCGCAGAATTGCGTCAAAAATATCCTGATATCAAGGTTCTCGTGCATCCTGAATGTTCATGGGATGTTGTTTCGCAAGCCGATGCAGTTGGCTCAACCAAATTCATTGTCGAGTACTGTGACAAGCAACCAGCTGGATCAGTTATCGCAATTGGCACAGAGATAAATCTCATCAACCGCATGGCGCATGAACACCCTGACAAAACGATTCTCGAACTTTCAGGTATGACCTGTCCTGTCTGCGCCAATATGTACCGCACCACGCTCAACGACTTGGCCTACACAGTCGAAAACTATCAGGATATGAAACCCATCCGTGTCTCCGAGCGAATCAAAGCCAACGCCAAAATAGCGCTTGAGCGCATGATAGAAGTTACTAACAGCTAGATTCTCACTTTGTCTCATCTTCAGTTTTTGCAAATAACAAGATTCTTCTAATCCAATATTCAAGCTTGTTCTTGGCTACTCTTAGCTTGACCTTGGCTCTCATTATTCCCATACTGTGGGGGCATGACTGTCAGGGGCGTGTTTGTTTGAGGCGAAAGCTAAGATGTTGACAGTCAATACGATAGCTAATGCTATCACCTGAAGAACTGTTTAGAAAGGATTTATTGCGTTATGGCAACGGATATTTTTGTCCCACAGATGGGTGAATCAGTGCTTGAGGGCACAATTGTTGAATGGAAAGTCTCCGAGGGCGACAAAGTAGTCAAAGATCAGCCATTGGTCGAGCTAGCCACCGACAAGATTAATATCGAAATTCCATCAGAAGTCTCGGGTATTGTTGGCAAATTGTTGGCCTCACCAGGTGAGACAGTTCAGGTCGGCGCCAAGGTCGCAATTATTCTCGACGAGGGCGAAAGCGCTGATGCAATCACAACTTCAAGCGCCGTAGTTGCCGCTCCAGCAGTAGAAGCCAAGCCAGCTCAAAAAGCTGCCGCCGCTCCAATTGGTTTTGGCGCGCCAGCCGCCAGCGCTACAGCAGTTGCTACTGTCCCCGCTCCAACTGGAGCCAGCAATGGTCGCTCCTCAACAGGCGCCAAGGGCTCTGGTAAAATGGCCCCCAAAACACGCAAGCTAGTCCGTGAATATGGTGTTGATCCTAAAGAAATTACACCGACAGGCCCCAATGGTCGTCTGACAAAAGAAGACATTATGGACTTCGTCGCCGCGCGTTCAACAGTGACACCATCTGCAACGGCCTCAACAGTCGCGCCGAGCTCTGCTCCCGCAGCTGCGCCGACTGCGCCAACGGCAGCTGTTCCAAAGGTGAGCTTTGTACCGCTGGCCGAGGGTGAGCGCGAACGTCGCGAACCACTGACTGGACCGCGAAAAGCGATTGCCGAACATATGGTGCGTAGTGTTAGTACCTCAGCGCATGTAACTACATTTGAAGAATGTGATTTGACAGAGCTATGGGATTTCCGCGCCAAGCATAAGGCCGACATCATGGCTCGCTTTGGAGTCAATGTGACTTTCATGCCATTTATTGTTAAGGCTGTCTGCGTCGCTTTGAAAGAGTTTCCATTGATTAACGCCTCGATGACCGACACCGAAATAATTTACAAAAATTACTACAATGTCGGTATTGCAGTTGGTCGTGACGCTGGACTGATTGTTCCAGTTGTCCATGACGCCGACAAGAAATCAATTCTGCAATTGGCCGATGAAGTGGCCACGCTTTCCGCCAATGCCAATAGCAATAAGCTCAATCCTAAAGACTTGATGGGTGGCACTTTCACAATCACTAACGCAGGGATGTTTGGCGCCACTGGTTCGACGCCGATTATCAGTCAGCCGCAAGTTTGTATTTTGGGTGTACACAATATTCGCAAAATGCCTTGGGTGGTAGAAACCAAAGATGGTGACGAGATTCAAATTCGCCGCATCATCAATTTCGGTTTGAGTTTCGATCACAGACTTGTTGATGGTCATATTGCCGTCCAATTCTTGCATCGTGTTTGTGGTTTGTTAAACGACCCAGCGAATATGCTGGTTTACGCATAAGAAACCTTAGATTGTGATTCCCATAGATCGGGACAGCGCTGGTATGAAGATTGCCGGCCATAATGGCTGGGTAATAGATATTGGCGTTCGCGGTTACGAAGAGACCCAACGTTGGCAGAAATCGCTGATTTCTTTGCGCAAACGCGGCCTGATTCGAGACTTGTTGATTATCGTCGAACATCCGCCAGTGATTACGCTGGGTCGACAAACCAAACCTGCCAATCTGGCGCATATCGATACTTCTCTGAAGCAAGTCGAAGTTGAGCGTGGTGGAGATGTGACCTACCATGGGCCTGGTCAGTTGGTCTGTTATCAGATATTCGACTTGAATGCCCGAGGTCGCGATCTGCACAAGCATATTCGTTCTCTTGAACAAACTGTTATCGATACCTTGAACGACTATAATGTTTCAGGGAAGCGGGTGGAGGGCCTGACGGGTGTTTGGGTTGACACCGATGACGGAGAGCGAAAGATTACTTCAATAGGAGTAGCAGCCAAGCAATGGGTCTCATATCACGGATTGGCTGTTAACCTTGAGACAGATTTGGAAGCATTTAAGACTTTTAACCCCTGTGGCCTTCAGCCGGAGATTATGACCACATTGTCAAAATTGACAGGGGTGCAGATAGATAGGATAAAGTTTGGGGCCTCGCTCACAAAGGCATTTTGTAGCATATTTGAGACAGATTTCACCCCAATTACGCTGGATGAGATATCTGAGAATATTGAATCACAGGAAGGCGGCGGGCACGTCTAGTGGCTCTGCATACGGTCTCTGATTGTAGCCTCTGTTTGCGAGAATGGATTCTGGGTATCCACGTTGTTAGTCTAGTACAAAGGTGAAAAAACGCCCTGAAAGGCCATATTGGCCTGAGGGTTGACAGATAAACCTCGCTGGTTCATACTGTGCTGATTCAACCTGTCCGTGGTTAGCTTAATCAGGACTTATATAGGATATTAAATAGCAGACTATAGAAGGATTTTGAAGTATGATGGAAAAGTATCTCGAAGGTAAAGTCGCTCTTGTCACAGGCGGCACCAAAGGCATAGGATATGCTACCGCCCAGCGTCTGGCTGAACGAGGCGCAACAGTTGTAATCAATTATTTCAAGAGCCGTGATGCCGCTTTAGTCGCTGTTGATAGACTCAAAGAGCTTGGTTCAAAAGACTCTTTTGCAGTGCGTTGTAATATGGGCAAGTTTGAAAAAGTCCCTGATCTTTTTTCTGAAATTAATGATCGTCTCGGCAAGCTCGACATTTTTGTTTCGAACGCCGCGATGGGAATGTACAGCGATATGTTGGATGTCACTCGCCGCAATTGGGAAGTTTCGATTGACACAAATGCCTATGCCTTTTTGCTGGGTACACAATGCGCCGTTCCTATTATGCCTGAAGGTGGACGTATAATTGGACTCTCGTCATTGGGTTCGTTCAAATACATTCCAGGCTATGCTTCTATCGGAGTTGGCAAAGCCGCGATTGAGAATCTGATAAAATATTTTGCGGTCGAATTGGCCGATAGAAAAATCACGGCCAATGCGGTTTGTGGTGGATTCATCGACACTGATGCTCTCAAACTTTTCCCAACCTACGAGCAAATCAAAGAAGATGTGCTACAGCGAACACCTTGGGGACGTCTGGGAACTCCGGAAGATATTGCCGATGTGGTTGATTTTCTGGCCTCAGAAAAGTCACGCTGGATTACAGGTCAAACGATTGTCGTTGACGGCGGAAATTCATTGATCTAAGACACTGCTCGAAGACTTAGTTACTACAAATTCACGCCAGAGAGTGTGAATCTTGCATAGTTCAAACGGTTGGCGCTGTTTCCTAATCAGGAAAAGGCGCCAGCCGTTTTTTTGTTATAAATCTCTGCGTTGATTCTCATCTTGAATTGACCTGCCAAATTTGAGAAAAACTATCATCATAGACTCTTCTATAATTGCCCGCAAGCACTTCGGCAAGTCCTGGGTCTGGAAAGTTTTCCGCCACAACTAGCTCAATTTTTGTGCAATCACCAGATCGGCTACATGAGTAACACATGCAATCTGAAAAGTGATAACATCCACAGATAGAAACTCCGCTGATTGGGACACACTCTAAACTTCTCTGGCGTAGTGATGTTGGTGACGTAGCTTGATGGGGTTGTTTGTAGTGAGGTTATTCTGCGGCGCTTTGCCATTTGGGGTAGTAGCGAATTGTCACGGCAATACAGACAGCGGCAATCAATGCTCCGACAATTATATCTGTGATATAATGAAACCGTCCATAGACCGCGCCGATTGCAATTCCTATGACAATCGGCAAAGAGGCATAAAACCAGCGCCGATAATAACGATAGAGGTACACAAGGAAAACAATCGCGACACCCGTATGTGTCGAGGGCATTGCACCGCCATGAACAGCGCCGTTCCTGATGACAAATTGCACCATTTCGCGAAAGATGGGACCATTGATATCATGCGTGAAAGTTTGTGCAAAAAACCAACGCGGCCCTTCGATTGGAAAGAACCAAAACAAATTGAAACTAACTGCGAATGTAATCGAAGCGGCAGTCAGCATCTCACCGATTTGGTCATACCTCTTGAGAACCAACAAAGGAATCATGATAGCGGGCATCATCAAGTAATAGCCAAAGTAACAAGCGCTAAGAATTTCGGTGGTGATGGTTGTGAGCGTTCCTCCGCCTAGGAAGTTTTGGTCCAGCCAGATAGTGACACTGCCTCCATAGACCTGAGCCTCCCATGCTGTCAATCCCGCATCAAGAAACTCAGGATAGAAAAGGCGCATCAGGCCGCCAGTTTGAGTATAGAAGTAGCCGAATAACAGTGCGGGGTAAGCGGCGCGTAGAAAATCTGTGAATCTAGACTTTCCGATTGGCGCCCAGCGCGCGCAAGCAAAAATCATGATTGCGACTAGAGCATTGCCAATGTAGATTTGGGTATAGTCAGAAAATGGTCGTCCAAAAATCGCCACCAGAAGGGCAATATAGGACATATTTACGAGGATTACCTTGTCGACAGGGTTGAGGCGTTTCATGTGTAGATGCTCTATTCAGAAATGAATTCACTCAGAGGGGATATTGTCTCAATCCTGTGGGTACTTATTGACCTTAACCCGTTTGACTTTTTGTTTGCCGCCAATCACGAAGACAATCTCGCCTTTTAGTTTTCGGCTTTGCAATATTGCTACCAGTTCATCAAGGGAGCCGCGAAGAAACTCCTCATGTAGTTTTGATATTTCGCGCGCTATACAGGCCTGTCTCGCGCCAAAAACTCCCAAGGCATCTGTAACTGCTGAATCTATTCTCTGCGGTGATTCAAAAAACACCAAAGTGTGCGAGAGTTCTTTCAATTCAGTGAAACGTTTCTTGCGACCTGACTTTGTACGCGGCAAAAATCCTTCAAAGAAAAATCTATCCATAGGTAATCCAGAGCCAGTTAGCGCAGGGATAATGGCGGTTGGGCCAGGCAGTGGAACCAATGCTATCCCAGCGGCAATGACGGCTGCGACAATTCTATAAGCTGGATCAGAAACCCCTGGAGCGCCAGCGTCAGTCACCAGAGCCACATCTTTTCCAGCTTTGAGTAGCGCTAGAAGCGTGATTGACTTTTGCTCTTCGTTGTAATTGTGGTAGCTGATAAGTCGTGATTGGATTCCTAGTCGAGCAAGTAACTTACCCGTTACCCGACTATCCTCACAAGCAATCACAGCCACTTGCTCCAAAGTCTTACGAGCGCGGACAGTGATGTCGTCCATATTGCCGATAGGCGTAGGCACTAGGAAAAGCGTGCCAGTTGTTGAGTTTGAATCTATTCCCATGTGACCTGTATTGGGATGAGGCTATCGTTGAGAGGGGCTTACTTTTTCAAGACAATGTTTATTTCTTCAAAACAATATTGTCTGGGATACGTGGTTTGCCGAGTTCGGCGATACGTGGACACTCACGTTTGAATGAAAGTCGGTTGGCGAATGCTAGAGTGCGTGTGATTAACATTTCGTCAAAGCCAGCTTTCACCAAGGCGCTTTTGCTCAAGGTTCCTTTATCGACAATGTGATAAAGCAAATGATCAACTTCTTCGTAGGTCAGTCCCAATTCTTCTTCGTCAACCTGTCCCGGCCAAAAGTCTGCTGAAGGAGCTTTGTCGATAATAGGTTGTGGAACTCCTAACTCTCTCGCGACTTGGCGAACCTGAGTTTTGTACAATTGTCCCAGAAGATTAACTGAACAACCTGAATCGCCAAACCAAGTAAAGTAACCCAAAGCCATCTCGGTGCGATTGGTTGTGCCGAGAACTAATAAGCGTGACTGGAAAGATTGGTCAAAGAGAATAGACATCCGCTCGCGAGCCATTTTGTTGCCAAGACGAATTGGATTAACAGACTTAGTATCTGCATAGTATGAGTCGATCATCCTGGTGATATCCAGTTCGACTAAATCGATGTCGAGCCATTCAGCTACGCTCTTTGCATCCTTGATTGCATGAAGACCAGTCTTGTAGGGCATAGCCAGCGCTCTGACTTTGTCTTTACCAACTGCGCGCACCGCAATAGCGGCGGTGACAGCAGAGTCTATTCCACCGGAAAGTCCAATGACATAACCGTCAAAGCCAGTCTCCGTGAGAAAATCGCGTATGAACTTTTCAAGTGTCTCGATTGTCTTGGTTGCATCAATACTCAAATCATTCAAAGCTGGATTCATCTCGGACTTGGATGAAACTGTCTTCTTCTTTTCTTGTGTAGCTTTTTCTGCCATCTTTACCAAATCTGTCCTCTTAGAGTAGGGAATCTACTCTAATACTAGATACAAAATAGGTTTGGCATTTCTGCCAAATGAATTATACTCAACGTGTCTCGCCCAATGAACATCGCAAGCTACGACAATTAAACCCCAGTCGTAAACGAATGGTTCATTATTACTACAACCCCGCGGTCGAATCAAGAACTTCAATAATCACAAATTGTCCGCGGAAGACAGTGAATGGGCGCCCCCCATTGTTGTCTTTCAGTTACTTAATGGTTATACTTTTTGTGTGCAAAGTCAAGAGCGGTAATGTGGCAATTGCCCAGAATACCTCCTTTGGCGAATGTGCCCCGTACAGGAAATCTTACAACCTATAAGGACGGAATCATGGCTTCAATTAACAAAGTTATACTGATTGGTAACTTAGGCAAAGACCCTGAGTTGAAATACACTCCATCTGGCGCCGCTGTGACGAATTTTTCAATTGCGACTACAGACAAATGGAAAGATAAAGACGGCAACAGCCAAGAGCGCACCGAATGGCATAATATTGTCCTTTGGGGCCGAACTGCTGAAGTCGCCAAAGAATATCTCGCCAAGGGACGCTCGGTCTATATTGAGGGTCGTATCCAAACTCGCACCTATGATGATAAAGATGGAAACAAACGCTATTTCACCGAAGTAGTCGGTGAAAAGATGCAATTCCTCGGTGGCCGAGATTCTGCGTCTTCATCGGGTGGTGGGCAGAGTTCATACGCCCCCGCCAATGCTGGTGGCGGCGCGCCATCTGGTCCAACTGGTCCAAGCGGACAGGGAGGTTCCAATGGCTCCTCAGATGATGATCTACCGTTCTAGGTAGTCATTACCAAACCCATCCCGTATTGGCAGATTCAGTTTATTCGAATGTGCCGAATGGCAAGCAGCAAAAAAGCGTCAACTCAGACTGTGTCTGGGTTGGCGCTTTTCTATTTGTAGGTCGATTCTATTGAATCGATAAGAATACTTGATGCTGCTTTATGAATCTTTGAGTGCTTCTTCAAGAGCTTTGACTCGTTTACCTAATTGCGGTAAACGATTGCAGGCCGCAGCAATCTTTTGGGCGGCATGTATTTCTTTAGCTGGTCGACCAAAGACCGTCGTATCGGCTGGTATGTCTTTGGTGACGCCAGCTTTGGCGGTGGCGACTGCTCTGTCGCCGATATTCAGGTGACCAATGACACCAACTTGTCCAGCCAGAGTCACCCATTCACCGAGCTTAGTAGAACCCGAGATTCCCACCTGAGAAACAATAATAGAATTCTCGCCGATTTCGACATTGTGAGCGATCTGTACCAAGTTATCAATTTTGGTTCCAGCTCCGATGATTGTCGCACCCAAAGCGCCACGATCAATAGCGCAATTAACGCCAATCTCCACACGGTCGCATATTGTGACTGTGCCGATTTGTTTCAGGCGAGTGTAGCCCGCTTCACTGCGCGCATAACCGAAACCATCGCCACCGATTACTACACCTGGCTGTAAAATGATTTCCGAACCTAGTGTACAGCGTTCACGAATTGTCACTCTAGGGAAGAGACGGCAGTTTTCTCCGATACGAACATCTTGGCCGATAAAGCAATGTGCGTCGATGATTGTGCCTGCGCCGATTTCGGCGCCGCCTTCAATAACGCAATACTCGCCTACAGAGGCGCTTGGATGGACTTTCGCAGAAGGTGAGACAATCGCGCTTTTTGCTATAGTGGAAGTGGAAGCTTCGTCTGGATAGAGAAGCGCTATGACTCTTGCGAAGAGTAAATATGGATTCTTGTCCCGTAAACTCGGCAGCCGATCAAATTTCTCATCCACGCTGAGAATCACAGCCGAGGCGGAGGTGGATTCGAGATATTTCAAATAACGTGGATTGGCAATGAAACTGATTTGTCCTTTGACGGCGCTTTCAATCGGCGCAGCAGAGGTGATTTCAGTCCCGCCAGATCCGCGTAATTCGCAGTCGAGATTCTTGGATAATTCTTCGAGTGTCATCGGTGATTAGCTGAAACATTACTAGCTTTTATGCGCTAAATCTCAACTAGCCTTCGTTAGCCAAGGCTTCGATTATCTTTTCGGTGATATCGAAAGCAGGGTTGATATAAGCCAACGCCGATGAATTGAAAATCACATCATAGTTGCCTGCTGAGGCGACAGTCCGCACCGCTACCATCATATTATCAAGTAACGGCTTGGTTAGTTGTGTATTCTTGCGTTCAGCCTGACCGTTTTGTCCGAAGACATCTTTTGTGAATGCTTCAAGCGCAGTTCGTTTGGCTGAGATTTCAGCCTGACGCTCTGAGCGGCGTTCCTTGGAGAGGATAAGTTTCTGCTTCTCATACTCAACCGAATCCTGCACATAGTTTTGCATCATGCGGTTGGCTTCGTCTTCCCAAGCTTTCATCTCTGTTGCAAATTGCTCTTTGGCTTTATTCCAAGCGTCATAACTCTCAAGTACTTTTTGATCATCGAGGTAGCCGATTTTGATTGATTGAGCATGGACTTCGGAGCTGAAGAATGTTGTTGAGCAAATTATTGCTACGGCTAAAATGGCGCCACTGGCCAGAGAGTTTTTGATTTTTAGAGTCATCATGTATTCCTTTGCGTGAATTTAGTTTCTTGTATTTGAGCGCCAGCAGGGCAATTGCTCCCCGTGAGGCATTATGATGTTATAGCCATTTGAGATTATATACTCTATGAACAACCTTCGCTATAATAAACCATACTAGAACAATGTACACCATGCCGAGGGTGTGCGCCACAGTTTGAAGTATTTTTGAATCAGTCTTGAGCTAGGCCGAGAGCTAGGTCCACAGCGAACGATAATAGTGAACTAGCGGAAAATTGTCCCGACTTGGAAATGAGTATGCCAACCTCTTCCAGCGAATGTCCCATCGGCTCGCTGCCTGTTGCGCAATGGTTTACCAAAATCGAAGCCGATTGTTCCAATACCTGGCACCTTTAGGCGGAATCCGATGCCCACACTGGGATACAAATCTCCGAAAGGTCTGATATCTTTCCAGTTGAGCCAACTATTTCCCGCATCAAAGAAGGTCAAAAAGTAAATCGAATTTGTCGCTAACGGAACCGAGAGTTCCCAGTTCGTGACAATCATGTATTTTGCCCGTACGCGGATAACACCTTGAAGAGCAACGCGTGTCGTGTCTTCTCCAAAGGTAAAGTTACTATCCAAGAAAAGTGTGTCGCTAAAAAACTTGTTGTCAAACGGTTTTGATAAAGTATCTGGTGTCAAGGAACCATCAGTATAGCCACGTACTACACCATAGAAGGATGTTCCGCCAGGTGAGAGGCGCTCAGTTGCTAGTATGCCCCTATCGTTGGGTGCGTCAATTGCAGCCATTTGTATTTTACCTGCCAGAGCAATTCCGTGATAAAGATGGAAGAATTGAGTGAATTCCGCGGTGTGTTTTGTATAATTCCAGAATCCGCCAAAACCACCGCCTGCCTTGGCGAGTGTATATTGAAAACGGCTACCTGAAGTGGCAAACTCGGGAAGATTGCGGCTGTCTCTTGTGATTGAAAGAGAGAGTACCGAAGCTGTGAGCCATTTCTCTTTGAAGTCGAGCAGAGAGTTGGCGATAGTGTCTCTAGTCAGAGTGTCTACACCAACAAAGACTATTGAGTCTCCTGGAGTAATAACATCAATACCGTTAATTTCGGTAGTATCAAACGTTACGATTTGTCGGAAATGGAACGTGCTTGTAGTAATTGTGTTATTAAACTTATAGCTATCACTAAAATCAGAGAATTTATCACCTTCAATTCGGTAACTTGCCGAGATACGGAAGAAATTATCTGGCCAACGCAAGCGTTTCCCCAAACGAAGACTTCCGCCGCGACGACCCTCGAGGTAAATTCCGATGAATTGGCGCTTTAGTTTGAAAATGTCGACTCCGACAAGAGTCGGTCTGCCGAACATCCAAGGTTCGGTGAAACTAACCCGTGAACTATTGCGTCGCCCACCAAACTCGATATTGAAATTCACAGCCTGTCCGTTACCACGGAAATTCGGGATACCCATGCCGAAGGTGCCGACAAGTTTGTCACGCGCCGAAAATCCAGCGCCAGCGTTTAGCTGGCCTGTTTGTTTCTCTTCAACATTGATGACAATATCGACATCGCCGTTGGGAAGGTTTTGTACATCAGGGACGACATTCGTGAAAAAGTTCAACGCCATGACATCACGCAAGGAGCGCATCAAAAGCGAGCGATGAAACACCTGCCCAGGCCGCACTGATAATTCACGGCGAATAACTTTGTCCTTGGTCTTTGAATTACCAACGATTTTCACCAAGTGAACTTTACTCGGTAGTCCTTCGATGATTTGATAGTCGATATTGATGATGCTGTCTTCAAAGCTCTTGTTGTCGATGACACGGATGTTCAAGTGTCCGCGTTCTTGATAGGCGGAGTAGATTTCGAAAATTGATTCGTCATACTTTTCTTGATCGAAAACTTCAAGGCTATTGTATTTTAGGGCGCTACCGAGCTGAATGTCGGTGTAGATGTCATTATCAGTAAATGTTACTTTGCCGAAATAATAACGTGGACCTTCATAGGTATCCAGAAAGATGTCCACACGGTTGACAGGTGTGTCGACATAAATCGAATCAGAGATTAAATAGGCGTCGATAAAACCGTTTTCGTGATATTTGGCAATAACCTTGTCGAGATCGTCTTGATACTTATCAAGATTGTAATTTGAGCTCTTAAGAAATCCTTTCTTACGATTACTCATAACTCCGACCAAGTCTTCTTCAAGCACGTTTTTGGCGCCATTGATATGCACATTGCGCACTTTGACTTTTTCATTTTCGGTGATGTAAAAAGCCAGAGAAACTTCTGTGCTATCATCGTTGTAAGTCAAAGAGTCAGAAACTTCGGTCAAAAAATAACCCTTGTCGGCATACTTGCGCAGGATGGCGTTGCGTTTGTCAAAAGCAACAAACTTCGAGATATAGGCGCCAGCCCGTAGCTTAATGATTTTTTCAAGGTCTTCATCGCTCTGTTGGTCATTGCCATCGAAAGTGATGGTAGTTAGCCGAGGACGTTCTTTAACTGAAATGTAAAGTTTGACACCGTCGGGAACTTCCTCAACGAGAAAAGCAATATCATCAAAGAGCGCCAGTCCGTCCAAACGCTGTGTGGCGTCACGAATGGAACCCTAACTTAGCGCGGTCCCAGGAAGAATTGAAGCGACAGATTTGATTAAGTCTGTAGAAGTGATGATAGCCCCGACAACTTCAATTTCAACAATAGTCGGCGGGGCCGCTTGTGCCTGAGCTTGCGATTGTGCTTTGAGAGGCGCTGGTCCCAACAAGCCGCTTATCAGGAGTGTCAACAGTGAGACACTCAAGACAAACGCTATGCGCTGGGATAAACTTTGCCTCGAGAAATGTCTTCTAGAGTGACGTCTTCTTGATAAACGGTGTTGTGAGGAGCGTTGTTGTGAAGAAAAATACGAAATTACAGACGGTCTCCGAGGATTCATTCTATTGGATACTTTCGAACTCTGGTCTATCTATTTCTATGATTGTTTAGATAGTGTTGTAACTAAGCAGTGATGGCAAGTCGGCAACATTGTTTTTGAGTAATGTAGCTGGCGTTAACCGCTACGACATCAGGTTCTCGGTACATATGACAGGGAGAGGCGTCAGCGCTAAGATTCGACGGCCCTAGAAGACTGCTACCAGAGTAATTATTCTAGGTAGCCTATCCTCCAGATACGCCAGCAAAGATAAACTTAATTGATGCTAATTTTCTTGATCTTCACTTCAGTGAAGTGCTGCCGGTGACCATTGAGACGACGGTATTTTGTACGACGACGTTTCTTAAAGACAATGACCTTCTCGGCGAGTCCATTTTCGACAGTTTCTAGTGTAACTGTCGCGTTTTCTACATAAGGAGAGCCGATGAGTGTTTCATCGCCTTTTTTGATGAACAAAACTTTGTCGAGCGTCAATTCACCACCAACCGCTCCTTCAAGACGTTCAACGCGAATGATGTCACCCTCGCTGACCTTGTGTTGTGTTCCACCAGTTTCTACAATTGCATACATCTTACTATATCCTCGTATTACCCGTTAGATTACTGAATCACTGTGCTGTAAAAAACACACTTTGCGTGTCATATTTTTTGTGTAGCGATCGCTTGATACAATTTTAGGACACTTTTGTAAGATACTTTCGACCCCCACAGCCGAAGTTCTACTATATAACCTACTAAGCTATCCTTCAATGCGATAAGTTGGGTTCTGACACTCATTTATCTACGCCTTTTTATGGGCGTCCTCGATACCCAACCGAGGAGCGTCCAAGGTACTGATTCTGGCCGTCCTGTCAAGCCAATTCCTCTCAACGACTTGAAGGAATTATCAGCATCCCCACACCCAGCCATTCACAGCCGTTAAACCTATATGCCCCAACGCAGTTCCAATAAAACTTCCCGTCAAAGTTAGCCCGCGCTGTATCCAGTTCTGGAGACCTTTGTGGAGGCCAAATTGCGACTCCAACAACAGGAGTAGGAATACGGGTACATTACCCAATAAAGCTGAATCGCCTAAAATGCGATTGCCAATTCAATCCTGAGACGTATACTGTACTGGAGAATGGGAATAAATCCCTTTTTGACCCGTTTTTGGGCGCTATAATTCGAATCCTTTGACAATTACCTATGATACCTATGACTGAAATCAAGCAAAACACATCCCAATCTGAGAACGCTATAGGGCAAGATTTCGAGTTAGTCTCTGATTTTAGCCCCAGCGGTGATCAGCCCCAAGCAATCAAAGAGCTGACCGAAGGAATAGAAAGTGGCTGCCAGTATCAGACTCTGCTGGGTGTCACAGGTTCGGGCAAGACTTTTACAATGGCGAATGTCATCAAAAATATTGGCAGGCCAACTCTGATTCTTTCGCACAACAAAACTCTGGCCGCACAACTATACGGCGAGTTCAAAGGCTTCTTCCCTCAGAATGCTGTCGAGTTTTTTGTCAGCTACTATGATTATTATCAGCCCGAAGCCTATATGTCCGCCACTGATACATTCATCGAAAAAGACACTTTGATGAATGAGGATATCGATAGGTTACGACTCCGCGCCACGGCATCTTTGTTGGACAGAAAAGACGTCATTATTATTTCCTCAGTCTCTTGTATCTATGGTTTGGGGTCACCTGAGGATTACAAAGCTTTGCTTCAATTCCTAGAGGTTGGTCAGGAAGTTGATCGTGACGCTTTGATTCGAAGTTTGATTGAGATTCACTATACTCGCAATGACATAGATTTCAGCCGAGGACATTTCCGAGTTCGGGGAGATACACTAGAATTGATACCCGCTTACGCAGAAACTGCGCTCAGAATTGAGTTTTTCGGTGATGAAATCGAGAGAATTCAGGAGTTCGATCCGTTGACTGGTGAAGTATTCAGCGTTCGTGACAAAGTTGCAATTTATCCAGCTAAGCATTTTGTGGTCACTCGTCCAAAACTAATCAGGGCCATGAAGGCCATTGATATTGAGATGAAAGACCGTCTGAAATATTTCCGCGATGAGGACAAGTTGCTCGAATGTCAGCGTTTGGATATGCGTACCAATTACGACCTAGAAATGATTAAAGAGATTGGCTATTGCTCAGGAATTGAAAATTATTCACGTCATCTAGCCGGTCGCGCTGAAGGAGAGAAGCCGTCGACTTTGCTTGATTTTTTCCCTGATGACTTTCTGCTTTTTGTTGATGAATCTCACCAAAGTATCCCCCAAGTGCGAGCTATGTTCGCTGGGGATCAGGCTCGAAAGCGTAACTTGGTCGAGCATGGTTTTCGTTTACCATCTGCGCTGGATAATCGTCCTTTGGTCTTCGAGGAATTCGAGCAAGTGACAGGGCAAACTGTCTTTGTTTCGGCGACTCCCGCTGATTATGAGCTTGAGAAATGCGAGGGAGTTGTTGTCGAACAAGTGATTCGGCCAACTGGGTTGATAGACCCCTCGATTACCGTTTTGCCATTGGCAACGCAGGTTGATGATCTCCTAGCTAGAGCAAGAGAACGGGCTCAAAACTCTGAGAGGACTTTAGTTACGACTTTGACCAAACGTATGTCCGAAGACCTGACTGATTATTTGCAGAAGGCAGGGATGCGGGTACAGTATTTGCATAGTGAAATAGATGCGATTGATAGAACCGCTATCATTCGTGGTTTGCGCCTCGGTGAATTTGATGTCTTGGTTGGGGTCAATTTATTGCGCGAGGGACTAGATTTACCCGAGGTGTCATTAGTGGCGATTCTAGATGCCGACAAAGAAGGCTTCCTGCGAAGCGCTAGGTCTTTGATTCAAACCGCTGGTCGCGCCGCGAGAAGTATCAATGGCGAGGTGATATTCTACGCTGATAAGATCACCGATTCGATGAAAAAAGCCATCGATGAGACAGATCGCAGGCGGGTTAAGCAATTGGCCTACAACGAAAAGATGGGCATCACGCCTGAAGCGATTCGCAAGACCAAAGAAGAAATTCTGCGTGCCACAAGATTCGCCGACTCCAAGACTGGAGCTGATGAGGCAGTTTTGGTGAAGCCAGATAAGTTTGAGCAAATGGCTCGTGAAGACCAACTGACCTTCTTGCTCAAAGAAATGAAACGCGCCGCAGAAAACCTCGATTTCGAGACAGCGGCTTTGGCACGAGATGAGGCCAACAAGATCAAAGAAGAATTCAAGCGCGCCAAGAAAAAAGGCAAAATCCGAGCTAGACGTTAGAATTGTTACTAGCGCCCACTACTTCGGAACCTGTTACGGGCTGGGATGTTGAACTATTTGGACTGCCTGCTGTCGGCAGAATAAGAAAAAATACATGTTACGCTATCTACGTAGAATAAATAATGGTGGTTTCGTTCGCTTAATGCTCATCAGTGGAGCCTTGGGTGGTTTTGTGTTGGTGCATGGCTGTACACAGCCCAACAATTCTCAGAGCGACGATAGATCAGAGCTAGGTCGATTCATGGAACTGAGTCAGGACATTGACGAGCTCTTTGAACAAGAGATATATGCTAGTGATACATTCGTGCTTGATAGTGGTGATTTGGCGTTTCGAGTCGCAAGAATTGATAGTCGAGAAGTAAGTAGCTACAGGATTTTTCCTCGCAATGGCGTCATAACAACTTCTTTTGGGCAAGCTCCTGTTGCTACGGTCGGAAGGGATGACGATTTTTTTGGTAGCTTTACCCAACGGAATGGACCAACTGGTCGTCAAATTGACACAATATATGACGCACGACTTTCTCGTGAAGTATTGTTCTTGAAACTCGGGAGTGACGCGGACCCGTTCTTGGGATGGGAACTCATCGGTATTGATCTCGGCAAGCCTCTTGGGAGTATATCGGAGTTCGTGACGATTAGAAAAATCCCAGCTCGTCTCGGGTTCCCAACTGTCCTGAGCAATCAGAGTCAAGAAACTGGTCTGCCAATTGATTTCCGCAATTTCACATTCATTTTTGACATCAAATCTGTCGATGCAGGTGATTCTATAGACATACAGACCAAGAGAGGTCCAATGACGATCTTTGCGAACACTAATGTTGGCTTTCGACAATTGTCGGGTAAACGTACTTCCTCGGGTTCAACCAACAATTTCGCTTATGGATTTCGGACACCTCCAGCAGACCCTCAGAATAAATTCTATCATCTCATCACTTTCCAGATCGGTCCTGAGGAAGCGATCGATTCAACGGACTACAATGTATTTGTGGCTTTCATAAAAAAAACTCCAATAATCCCACCAGACACAACGATTGTCTTTGTCTTAGTTCCTGACACGCTTTTCGATACAACCTTTATCCTCTACGATACCTGCGCGGACTCTCTAATCCTAGATACCTTTTATCTGGATGTCTGTATCGAGAAAGAACTTTTTTCAGTTGATACATTGTTAACAGGCTCGACAGTGGTCCCAGACACAACAATAGTCGACACGCTTTTTGAGACGATATACGATTCGGTCCTCCTGCCTCCAGATACTCTATTGGTCCTTGAAGATCTCTGGGTTTTTCCGTACTCCGTTCGCTAGGGCCACTTTACCACAACAAAATCCACCACCTAAGTCATTCTCTACAAGTAGATGGGTTGAAAGTTGGTTGTTCTACTTTGGCAGTGTATACTGTGTGGTAGAGAACCAACATTTCGATATGGTTGCATAATAGTTTTGAATAAAAATCTCTTATCCCAACAAGGAGGAAAGAATGAGAGTAGAAGTAGAAAAGAAGACAGGTAATATGTCAAAGAAGAAGGCCCCAGGTTTAGCGTTATTGGTTGTCTTGATGGCTATGGCGTTTGGTTCAACTGGTTGTGGCACAAGAATTGCCGCTGGTGAAAAAGGTGTGCTGGATAAACCATTTGGTGGTGGTATCCAGATGGGTACCATTTATCCTCAAGGATTTACATGGCACTTCCCTTGGAATAACTTCCGCCTCTACAATGTTCAGTTGCAGGAGCGCAAAGAAACGCTGGACGTGCTTTCGTCCGATGGCGCAACAATTCGTTTGGATGTGTCCATGCTTTTTCGCGTAGACGCTACTAAGATTGATAGTTTGCATGTTGGGATTGGGCGTGATTTCTATAATCAGGTTGTTGCGCCGAATCTGCGAGGTGTGGCACGTTCTATTGTTGGGCAGTATAAGCCCGAGGAGATTTATTCGTCGAAACGAGATTTGATTGCTGGTGAAGTGGTTGAGCGTTTGAGTGTGGCCCTAGTGGATAAGTTTATTCTCGTTGAGAATGTAATTTTCCGTGATGTGGTTTTGCCGAAGAGAATCACCGATGCTATCAATGCCAAACTTGAGGCCTCGCAGGAAGCTGAGAAGATGGAGTTTGTGCTTCAAAAAGAAGCGCTTGAGGCCGACAGAAAACGCATTGAGGCCAAGGGTATTGCCGATTTCCAAAAGATTGTTTCGTCGGGTTTGACGCCGCAATTCCTACGTTGGAAAGGCATTGAAGCCACAGAGAATCTTGCAAAGTCACCGAATGCCAAGACTGTAATTATTGGCTCTGGCAAAGATGGTTTGCCTTTGATTTTGGGTAGTGACAGATAGATTTGTTTAGTAAACAAACTGTTCCCAGAACAGGAAGTACTGAAGAGGCACAGCATTCGCTGTGTCTCTTTTTTTTGTGCCTGAGAGTTCGTGTTGGAAAATATGCGAAAATGGGTTCGTTTTGCATATAAGGGTGTTGGTGGAGGGATGTTGTAGTGATTCTGTAGGTTGGTAGGTGTGTCATCACTTATGTGGGTGGTTGGGGAAACTGGTGTTTGATTGCGGTAAATTTGTAGCTAATCTTGCCGTGAGCGGTTGGGCGCCCATGCTAATGTAGATTGAAACCGCGACCAAGGTCACGGCCACCCAGCCTAGCTAAGCTCGAAGCATTGACTCTTGTGGATTGACAGGCTGGTGGATTGGCATCTATACTTAACACTGGCAGAGAATCTCGGCTTGGACGCAAGGGGGCTGCCAGAGATATGACGTTATAAATGGAAAGAACTTCCTACGTAGTGAAGTTTATGAGAAATGTGGAGCAAAGGAGCACAGAGTGAACCAGATAATAGACGGAGTTGATTATGGGCCATTGGCGCAATTATTGGGTAAATGGATTGGCGAAAAAGGAATGGACATTGCTCCAGATGCAAACGCCGATCCCGACAATAGCGCCTACAGTGACGAACTGACATTTACGGTTTCCGGCCCAGCTGAGAATGCCGAAGAGCAACAGCTCGTATCAGTGAAGTATCATCATGTAGTACGTAAGCGCGAAAATGGCCTTATTTTCCATGACCAAATTGGGCATTGGATTTATGAGCCCAGCACAAAACTTGTAATGCACTCATTGTCGATACCTCGCGCGGTGTGCTTGCTAGCAGGGGGAACTGTCAAGATAGACGGTGATGAGACTATTTTCGATGTTGAGTCCAAAGCTGGAAGCGAAACATTTGGCATTCAACAGTCACCTTTCATGGCCGACAAAGCTACAACCAAATCCTTCCACATGCTCATGAGTGTAGAAGGCAATTGCTTGGAATATGAAGAGACCACAATGCTCCACATCTACGGCAAAGATTTTGAACACGTGGATAGTAGCAGATTATTGAAAGTCACATACGATATAGACTGATTGACAAGTTTTCAGTATCACTCAACGACTCTTGTCTGCGATAGCAGGCCGAGGTAGCGCACACCTCCAATGGCCGAAATTGAGGTTTGGTTGTGGTGAAATTGATGAGCAACAGCGCTGTATAATCGAAATTTTCCCACAGCAAGCTGTGGGCGACCCGAGTTAAGTGTCAGGTCAAGGAATCTGACACAATAGATAATTCATCTAACTCTTTTCTTCAATATAGGACGCGCCAGTTCTAGCGTTCTCTTTACCGTTGCAATGTCGATTTTCCCGTCTTGATACTTATCCCATATCTCCTTAGTCTCTGGAATCATGCGCTCTATATTCAATATGCCAGTGTACCCTGCGGTCTTCTTGCTCCAGATGTAATTGGTCGCGGTTTCAACAGTTTCAATTCCCTTTTCGAGCCAATTTGAAGATTCAACTGTATCAGTAGTGCTACCGCTCCAATGCATGTAGTTTGACACTTTACCCCAATGCTTCATTAGCAGTTTACGGTCAAAATCAACTATATTGGGTGCAATAGGTTCGACTGAGCAAAGTGCTTGTGTGAACTCGACGAGCTTCTCATAGCTAGGACTTAGTTTATTAAGTATCTTGTGTAATTTTGCGCCATTCCCCTTGCATTTCTCATACATATCTTGATCTTGGTTAGTACCTACACTTACGACTATTGCTTCGAAAAACCAAGTTTCAATTGCCTGTCTTGTATCATAGGCAGAATACTGCAGCGCGCATACATTGTTCCGCTTTTTTGCGATATCTAGCCAAGATAACGCCCGAAAAGTATAGCCCACAGAGTCGAATGAAATCATTTGTGAGATGATGTCATCTGCGCTTCTATTTGTGTAATTGGGAATTGACATCATCATACTCCAATCTTATTGTTTCATGTTGTCTCAATCTGGGTCGCCCACAGCTTGCTGTGGGGTTGTTGCGATTGTTGTTTACTGCTTAGAATTCTTCTCCATCCATTATCAACGGAACTGGTTGTTTTCCTTGATACCAGTTGTAGCTTGACCAATTCCAGTCGCCTTGGTCTTTTACTAATCCACTCCTGACGGGATTGGTGTGACAGTAATTGATTTTTTCTATTACTGCCGCTTTAGATCGGCAATTGTGGTCATAGCAGCGACTTTGCCAGAATACTCTTTTGCCAGAGTTTGAAGCTACTTTTGATTCTGCAAACCATTGTCTGGCTGTTCGTGATTTGATTTCGCCTATGACCATGCCGAGCTTCATCACCTCAGTAGGATGAAGCACGAGGTGAACGTGATTGGGCATTATTACGTAGGCTAGGATTTTGAATTTATGTTTTGTTCGCGCTCGGTTTAGATGTTCTACTACGATTTCTCTTGCGCGGTTGTTGTTCAGTGAGGGTAAGTTTCGGTAGCAATTGAAGGTTACTAATCTGGCGGTTCCTTCGTTGTCGTAATGGCGTAGATTTGGCATAGAGTAGTATATGTGGGAAGGGAACCCACAGCAAGCTGTGGGCGACCCAGCTTATCCACCAAAGAGCTTTCTCCGAAATAGAAAGAATAGGGCGCCAAGAATACATAGTCCGGCCCAAAGATAATCAAGCGACATTTTTTCTTTGAGATAGAAAATAGAAAAAGGAACAAAAACAAGCAGGGTGATTACTTCTTGAAGAAGTTTGAGCTGTCCGACAGACATGACTTGATGCCCAATTCTGTTCGCTGGCACTTGGAACAAGTATTCAAATAAAGCGATTCCCCAACTTATCAATGCAGCGATAACCCACGGTTTGTTTGAAAGTTTGTTCAGATGGCCGTACCATGCGAAAGTCATAAAAACATTGCTACATAAGAGCAACAATACGGTGATCCCAATTCGATTCATGACTCTTTCTCAGCAGTCTACAAGATTTCCGGTGAAACTGTCCATTGTTACGATGATCCAGACATTCATCCTATTTATAACACCCAGCCTTTTGTAAGGTTCGAATGCCAATTGGTAAATATGTTACTCTCGTGGGTTTAGGGCTTCTCGGGCTATTACTAAGCGTTGGACTTCGGAGGTGCCTTCGAAGATTTCGGTTACTCTTGCGTCTCTGTAGAGGCGTTCTACGTGGTAGTCGCGGGCGTAGCCGTAGCCGCCTAGTAATTGGACGGCCATGTGGGTGATGGCGGTGGCGGCTTCGCTGGCGAAGAGTTTGGCCATCGAGGCCTCGTGGACGACACGGTGGCCTTGGTCTTTCTTCCAAGCGGCGTAGTGAATCATTAGTCGTGAGGCGTGCAGTTTGGTTTGCATGTCGGCGAGTTTGGCTTGGGTCAGTTGAAAGGCCGCGAGGGGTTTGCCGAATTGTTTGCGCTCTTGGACATATTGCAGAGAAATGTCATAGGCCGCTCTGGCGATTCCCAGCGCTTGGGCGCCGACTGAGACGCGGCCTGAGTTGAGAGTTTCCATGGCGATGTTAACACCGCGATTGACTTCGCCGATGACGTTTTCTTTGGGGACCTTGACATTATTGAATGAGATTTCATTGGTGGGTGAGGCTTTGAAACCCATTTTCTTTTCACTGGGGGCGACTGAGTAGCCGTCACAAGGTGTTTCGACGATCATGGCGGTTATGCCGCGCGCGCCCGCATCTTTGTCGGTGCGGACGAAAAGCAAAACCCAATCGGCGATTGAGCCATCGGTGACCCATAGTTTTGTGCCATTGATGAGGTAGTGATCGCCTTTGTCCTCGGCGAAGCAGACGAGCGAGGCGGCGTCGGTGCCACTGCCAGCTTCGGAGAGTGAGTAGGCGCCTAGTTTTTCGCCTGAGCAGATTTGGGGGAGGTATTTTTTCTTTTGCTCTTCGGTCCCGAATTTTAGTAGAGGGTAGGCGAAGAGGGAATTGTGCAAGCCGACAACTGAGGCGTGCGAACTGCAACCCGCGGAGATTTCTTCCATCGCGAGGACATAGGACAGGTGGTCCATGCCTGAGCCGCCGTATTCTTCGGGGACAAAGACACCGAGCAGGCCTAGTTCGCCCATCTCGCGGATGAGGGTCATGTCGAGTTTTCCGGTATGGTCGAATTCTTCAGCGCGGGGGACGAGGCGTTTTTGTGAGAATTCGCGAGCGACTTCCTGAATCATCAGGTGTTCTTCGGTTAGTGAGAAGTCCATGGATATTTTTTGTCCTATTTCTTATGTCGGTTACGACGGTGTTTATGTCTTTTTCATATGTTTGAACATTGCTGATGGTTGGGGGGATGTCAAACTTGTAGGGTGTCGGGTCACAATTTTCGCTTGGCGAAAATCAAGACCCGACACAACGCAGGAAGGAAATCAAGACCTGACACAACCTTTGGATAGTTCGAGTCTGATTCGAGATGCAACGGCTGATATGTTGTGGCGTTGGATATGTCGTGATTTGGTAGGGGCACAGCGTGCTGTGCCTTTTTTGATTCATGGCAAATATTTCAATTCGTAGGGGCGTCGTTTCGGCGCCTTTTTGTTTTGGTGGCGGGGTTGTTTTGATGGGAATTCTTGGTTTGATGGGGAGAGGGCACAGCGCGCTGTGCCCCTACGGTTGGTTGGCGGGTGCAACGGTTGGTGGTGCGCGCGTAGAATAGAAAAAGCCCACGAGCTTGGTTGGCTCGTGGGCTTTTTCTTGTGATGTAGGCTTTAGGTGCAGGCCTTAGGTGAAGACAGGCGACGCCTGTTTTCTTTGGGGAGTTACTTTAGGAGAATCATCTTTTTTGAGATGCTGGTTTCTCCAGTGTTTAGTTTGTAGAAATACATTCCTGATGCGGCAAGCGCTCCGTCCCATTTTACTGAATATTCTCCGGCGCTTTGTTCGGTGTTCACTAAGGTCGTGACTTTTTGGCCGAGGATATTGTAGACGGTGAGTTTGACATTGGCTTTGTGTGGTAGTGTGTATTGTATGGTTGTGGTTGGGTTGAATGGATTCGGATAGTTTTGTCCTAGCGCGAAGACTTTTGGCAAGGTGGAATTGTCATTGTCGTCGGCGATGTCGGTTTGGATGTCACCTAGCAAGGCGGCGAAGAATGTGATTTGTTGTGGTGGGTCCATTTCCCAAGGGTGCATGATGAAGGTGTAGGCGGTGTGAGTTGGCGCGGAATATTTCATGCCGACAATGCCGCCGTCATAGCCTGAGACAGGGTCTCTGCCGCTGACATAGCGGTAGAGGACTTAGATGTCACTAAGGGCGCTGGCTCTGGGAGTTATGATACCCTTGAGCGGTATTGGGCCTTCGCTTAAATCTTCAAGACGATAGAAGCGCGAATGGCTATACGTTAGATCAGGGAAGCCTGTTTCTAATTCAGCTGGTGGCCCTTGGGGATTGAAGAAACGATAAAGGGAGTCACTTGAATTGCTGATGAGGTGTTCTCCGAGCGAAGAAAGTGACGTGCTTTCGATGCCGAACATTTGACTGGCGACTGTGTTTGGTGCGAAAGAGGTTGTGATGACGTTGGAGGTCAGTGACCAAGAGCCGATAGCGACGCCACTGCCGATGTAGACGATTGTACCTCCACTGCGTGTGAAGTCTTGGAGCCAGTCATGGTCTCCGAGTCCTGGGGGTGAGTTTCCACGGAAGGTGGAAAGACGGTCGGCTCCATCGAGTAAGAGAGTCTTGTAACGGCCCATCTCTGAGTACTCTGGTGGCCAAGTTGATTGTTTTCTGCGCTCTTTTTGTGGAATCACGTCGACTTGATAGCCGCTGAGTTGGTTGTTGTAATAGTTAAAGACCGAGTCTCCATGTGTCCATGAGCCACGTAGTGTATCAAAAACAACTACAGCGATTTCCTTTTGGATTTCGGGGCGTGTGTAGATTTGGACTGGAGTTGTTGGAGCCGATTCGGTTCCATTGTTATCTATCGCAGTTAGTATGTAGGTGAATTTGGAAGAGAGGTTGACGGCTTGATTGAAATCAATCATTGACGCGGGGATATTGGCATAGGGAGCTATATCTCTGAGACAAGTTGGGATTGTGTCGCCTTCATTGAAGCGATAGATGTTGTAGGTCAGCAGGTCATTATCGGCGCTGTTTGGTGTCCAAGCTAGTTGTATGGTTGAGCCAGAGCTAAGGTAATTGTTGGCGATTTGATCTGCGTTGGTGTAATTGTTGTTCCAGATAGGAGTGTGTGGTACGCCATAGCGGAAGATTTTCGCTGGTGAGATTGTTGGGCTGCCTTCGTTGAAGTGGACTGCGACACCGATTGCGTAAACGGCTCCGTCGACCAAGTCGGTGAAGGTGTATTCGCCGACTGTGACTTGAGCTGAGTTGACTTTGTGCGCTGGAGTCCAGACTGGTTGTTCGTTGGGGATGTAGCAGATTAGAGCTGAGTCGTCGAGGCGCGCGAGATAAACATCATAGCCAGTAATTAGCGGACTTGAGCTGTAAATCCAGCGCACTACAGTATTGACTGCTAGCTCGTCATCGATCGTAACTTGTAGTGGAGCGCCGCAAACATCGCCAATGCCGTCGAAGTCATCATCGGTTTGCAGAGGGTTCGGTGTGGTTGGGCAATTGTCGCAAAGATCACGGATGCCATCGGCGTCACTGTCTGGAATCGGTACGTCAGGGTTTTCATTGAACTTAAGGATAAACAGACGACCATCGAAGTTTGAGGCGAAGACCAGCGAGTCTTTTGTGTGTGGGAAGACTCCCCAGTTGCCGGCAAAAGATGCTCTGTCGCTAGGTAGCCAAGTATCGAATTGGGCGATTGGCTCGCTGCAATTTTCTGTGAGGTCATAGACAATCACGCCAGACTCGTAGTGCGAGACATAGAGCAGATTGCCGGATATGTGCGCATTATGGGCGAGGTTGCTAGAGCCGAGAAACTCATTTTCGAGGACAATATTGTTCAGGTCTTCGATATTCCAGAGTTTGACAGTTTTGCCGGGTGTTTCTTCTGTGGTGACTACTTTTTTGCCGTCATCTGTGGGCCATATATTGTGAGCATAGCCAGCTTGGGGAGGTCCCCAGCGGGTTAATAGTTTGGCGTTTTGTTTGTCGGAGAGGTCCCAGATTGAGTATGTGCCTGCCCCTGCTTCGGCGACATAGGCGGTGTCGTTTCTGACGTGCATGTCATGAACTTGGGTGTTACCCATGAAGCCTACCAGAACTGGGTTTTCTGGGTCAGATAGATCGTGAATTGCAATGCCACCACCAACAGCTTCCGCATAAGCAAAGCCAGTAGCGGTGTCTATCGATAAATTATGCGAAGACATTAGCGTATTTTCGCCGTCACTGGCAATCGGAACCGAGCGGACAAAATGGACGCTATCTGGCAGGAAGCTCATATCCATTATCATCAGGCCGTTGCCGCTACATTCAGAGACGGAATAGGCATAATGTTTATAGGTTTTGATGTCCTGCCAGAGGCATGTGCCACCCACGGCGGGAATTGTATCAATGATAGTCATGGTAGTCACATTGACAAAGACGATACCTTCGGCAACCCCCATGATTGCATATTGGTCGCCGTTGGGAGCCATCCAGCCCCAAGTGTCGCTACCGTTTGTGTTAGTGAATTGGAAAGTTGCAAGGCTGTCTAGTGAGTATCTTTGTGCCTGAGAGCTGCCGCGATAGAAGGGTTGATTATCAGGGTAGCTGTTTTGGTCTACATCTGGCGCCTTATAGTCATAGCCCGGAGGGACTGCCAGCGTTTGTTTTGGGTTCCATAGTAATGCCAAGCACAAGAGCATTAAGAAACTGGAAATGGTGAAAGAGAGAGAGAGGGGGGACAGGCGGCGGTTAACGGTGTTGGTTTTAGTTAAAGACTTCTGCATGTAATTTCCTTGCTTGTCTTGTGGATGGCATACTCTATGTTTGTTGCTATGTTTGTTTTGGTGAGAATCGATTTAGTAGTTCTTCTGAACCGATCTAAGTCTCTCTTATCATAACCTTTGGTTAATATACCGCAATAATCGAATTCATGTTCGGAAATATGGATACATTGCGCTTTGTTATCTGTTTTCTTTTGATTCACATGCTGGCTAAGACTAGCTTGAAAGATTTCTTTGAAGGACTTCGGCTGCAAGGGCGCTTGGGGTCCAATCTTCACTAACATTTTCACTTACGTATCCTGTGGTCAAAATGTTCGCATAGATTTTGCGGATGTTGTTGTAGTTCGATGTTATCAAATTAGTTCGAACTCTGAGTTTTCATGCCTGCGAATGTGCAATGTGTTAGAAGATAAGAGGTTGCCTTTTGACTGAGATGCGAAATCAAATGACCCAAATATGGAATTGTGGTCCCGTATGTGAAAGGTTTTGCGCAATTGAGGGGCCGCATGAGAGCAGAATTATTGAAGATTTGGGTATTGTGAAGTCGGAAATGGGAAGATTAGCGACAGAGGGTATCAATTGGCGGATTTTGGGTCCTCTAAATAGAGAAAGTCGGAATATCTGGGAGTGCATAGTTTTTGGGAGAAAATAGAGAAATGATAGTCTACGAAAAGCAAATAGTTGAGAGTTCTCTTGAGTCAATGAAATCGACGGTGGCGTTGTGGTCGGTGACATTGTCGGAGATAGTCGTTGACGCTGGGGCCAGATGTAGTATATTAACCTCTGTCCAGACGGACGTTTACAGCATTCTTTACAACGATATTTGCAGCAATTACTTCGCCCTTACGAAGACAACTGTCAGTCACTATTTTCATACCAGAGATATGTACATCCCGATGGGCTGTGCGTATCATGAATCTGTCTCGAGTCAAGAGTTTTCCGCATGTGATTTGAGCGGGTTTGCGAGACAATCTGGAATTCAGGCAATGTCCCTAGAAAAGTCCTTAGAAATATCCCCTAGAGTGTCCCCATACGATACAGGGTTTTCTAACTTGCAGTTTTCTGACTTGCGATGTTCTGCGAGAGCTTTGCAGAGTATTTACTGCGCTCCATTAGTCTCAGATTTGATATACAGCAGGGAGTTATGCGGATGAGTTCCACTATAGACCACACATCAATGGATAATGATTATATGAAGAGCGTGATACCTAAGAAAATTGACATTGTTTCTTATTGTAGGCGAGGGTCGTCATCTGCGTTGGGGCGTTTTGTTCTTGTTCTGCTTTTTTCGATGATGTCACTATTGGCCAGCTCGGGTTCGGTTTTCGCTCAGAGGACTGGAGCTACTTCCACGCAAGTGACGGACACAACCGCTGGAACAGTGATTGCTGTGATTGCGGGTTTGGCGACTGATCGTTTGGATTACACACCGGGTTCGACAGTTACGATTACTGGCGCTAATTTCCAGCCTGGTGAGAGTGTGACTGTGCAAGTATTGCGCGATGGCGTTGATCCAACCGCTGGAGTGGGACATTCTCCCTGGACTGTGCTTGTTGGTGTTGATGGGTCATTCCAAACAACTTGGGCTTTGCCTTATGACAATGCTCTTGGTGAACTTCTGATAGTCAATGCTAATGGTGACGTCTCGGGGCTTAGCGCTCAAACGTCATTCTCGAATGGAAATACATATCTTGAATTCACATCACCTGCATTTGATACAACAATATGTTCCACTATTGTCGGCGATTCGATTGATGTTTGTGCGAATCTCACTGAACGATGTGTGGGTGGAGGATCATTTGGTCTAGGTGGTCGTGAAGTAGTTTTCTCTATTTCTTACGGCTCTTGTGGAACTGGACAGGATTTAAGTGGCTCGAATATTACTGTCACCACAGATGCAAATGGCAATGCTTGCGCTCGTCTGGCATTGCCGCCTGATACAGGCAATTACACGATTAACGCAAGCTTTTTGGGTGTCCAGCCAGCTAATACATGTCTTGGCCGCGCCGCAATTAGCTGTGTTGACTATGCTCCGGATGATTCATGTGTCACATTGGGCGCTTCGAGCCATTGCCTTCCGCTAACTATTGGTGATTGCTCGACGCCGTTACCGGTGATATGTCCCGCCGATACTGCGCTAACTATTTGCGAACCTCAAGAAATATGTTTGACATCGTTTTCAGCAACATCAGGCGCGGGCTACACTAATACCGTGAACTATGGAACATTTAGTGGCGACAGTGTCTGTTTCTTTGCTGACACATCTGGCTCATACAGAATTGAGCTTGTTTGCCTAGGCCCAGATGGGAAAGCTGATACTTGTGTCAGTAATGTTGATATTCAGATAAATACTGATCCACAAATTATAGTTAATGATCGCACTTACAACGTTTGTTTGGGAGGTGCTACTCTTGAGCATCAGGTGACGGCATTTGATGGCGACTTCGATCCGATAGTTTGGTCGTTGACATCGGGTGGCGGTTCGATAGATCAAAACGGATTGATTACTTTTGCCGCTGACACAAGTGGTGTTTATTGTTTCTTGGTCAAAGCCAGCGATGAGTGTGGTTTCGATGAGCGCGAGATTTGTTTGACGGTTTCGCTAAATGATCCGCCACAAATTTTCGGGTATACTGATACACTTAGCGTCTGTGGCTTTGATACTTTGTGTTTTACTGTCAGCGGCTCTGATCCAAACTATGGTGACCGTGTTGAAATCACGCAAATCGGCGGATTGGGTTCTTTCTCGATGACCACTGACACATCTGGTGTCACTTGTTTTGTGCCAGGCCAGTTGAGTGTGGTTACGACATTTGAGTTTGTCTACCAAATTACAGATAGTTGCATTCGCAGTAATACGCAATTATTCGCTGGGGAGATACCTACCGATACGATACTGATTGTTGTTCTCCCTGCCAATTCACCAACTATCTCTTTGCCAGCTACATATGCGATTAGTGGCTGTGGCCCACAGAATATTTGTGTGCCGCTGACTGTTGCAGATATTGATAGTGACCTTGCTTCAATTACAACCAATCTTGGAGTTATTGATCCTCAAACGGGTGAGTTGTGTTTTGTTGTTGATAGCGCGGGAGTCTTTACCGCTATAGTAACAGCTGTTGATTCTTGCGGCCTTAGCGCTGTTGATTCGGTAATTGTGACCGTTAGCGCGCCAGAGCCGATTCAGGTTAACTGCCCGATTGATACTAGCGTTTTTGTCTGTGACACTGGAGATGTCCGCGTACCGTTTGGGATATTTGGCCCAGATGTTAGTGTAACAATTTTACCGAATTCGGCTTACTACGATAGCGCGACAGGCGAGATTGGTTTCTTCACTAATTGTAGTGTCAATAAGAAGCTGACGGCGATAGTTAGTAATGGTTGTCAGGTTGATACATGTGTGTTCAATGTCAATGTGACAATGAACTCTGAGCCGTTGGTTATTGCGGCTCCTGCGTTGGATACCTTCCTTTGTGAGCCAGCGACAATTTGCCTTCCAGTTGGTGTTTCTGATTTGGATTATCATGCTACAACAGTGACTGTGAGTAATGGCGGTGTTTACGACGAGATTCAAGGTACTGTCTGTTTGGATGTTGATACTACCGGTGTCTATCAAGCTGTTGTAACAGTTACTGATATTTGTGGCGCTAGCTCGAGTGATACGATTGTTATCAATGCTACGATTAATAGCGTTCCTGAAGTTGTCGGTGGTTCTGATTTGGCGATGGAGCTTTGCGCTCCGCAGGTTGTTTGTGTTTCGTTTGTCTCTAGCGATAGAGATAGTGTTGCGCCGATTGTTAGCGCAAATATCGGAAACTATGATGCTCTCAACCGCCAGATTTGTTTTGTGCCGGATACCGCTGGTGTTTACACGATTATTGGTTCGGTTGTCGATGAGTGCGGTTCGACTGCGACCGACACAGTCTTAGTTACTATTAGTTTCAATCAGGCGCCGCAGATAGCTCTTGGCGCTGATACTACGATATTCCAATGTTCACTGGCAGAAATCTGTTTGCCGGTAAATGTGTTTGATGTTGCGGGCAATACGAATCTTGTTAGCGTGGTTCCATCGATTGGTTTTTATAATCCGAATACGCAGACAATTTGTTTTACCCCTGCTCGCGAGGGTGTCTTTGAGCAGATTGTGGTGGCAACCGACGGTTGCGGAGCTACTAGTGTTGACACTATCTCGATTACAGTTCAGAATGGTGTACAGCCTGCGATTGCTTGCGCAGTTGAGCCAATTCCGGTGACGGTTTGCGGCGCTAATTCAGTTCATTATGCGCTGACATTTAGTCCGGTGGATGCTGTTTTGAATAGTTCCTTTGGAGTTCTGAATAACGGCGTTTTGAGTTTCGCAGTTGATACCAGTGGTCTTTATCAAATTACAGTGAGCGCTGGAACTTCTTGCGGAGATGATAGTTGTTTGTTGGTCTTTGCCGTTACAGTTGGCGAGAATGCGGCTTTGACTTGTCCTGCCGATACAGCGGTGTTTGCCTGTCAGGCTGGAGCTGAAATTATTATGCCAGTTGGTTTGATGGCTTCTGCCGCCGAGGTGACTGTTTCGCCGATTGGGCAGTATCAAAATGGATTTGTGAGCTTTATCGCTGATACTGCTGGAGTGTACTCTATCAGTGTTGTTGCGCAGACGGCTTGCGGTTTTGATAGTTGTCAGTTGCAGGCGACTGTGACTTTCAATAGTCCACCAGAGTTGGTGGGGCCTGGCGATACCACAGCATTCATCTGTGATAATGAAAAGCTATTCTTCCATTTTGCTGCCCTTGATCCAGACAACAATATCGCGTCAATTACAACTAATATCGGTTATATCACCAATGACACTGTTTGTTTCACTGCTACCCGCGATGGTGACTATTTGATTGCTATGTCGGTTACTGATTCTTGCGGTCTGACTGTCTATGATACGACTATTGTGACTGTTACTAAAAACAGCCCACCACAAGTTGATTTGGGAGCTGATCAGACTTTGACCCTTTGTTCGGCGGATTCGATTTGTTTCCCAGTTGTTATTGATGATATCGACAACAACATTGTAACAATTGATGTTGTCGGTGGTGTTTATGCCAATGGTCAGATTTGCGCTGATGTGAATGTTACTGGCGTACAGACGATAATCGCGACTGTAACTGACTCTTGCGGTGTTAGTGTTAGTGATACTGTTACAATTGATGTTACTCTCAATGCGCCGCCATTGGTTATGAGTAAGAAGCTTTGCGACACGGCTTTGTGCGTGCCTGTTGAGTTGTGTTTCGGTTATTCGGTTCGTGACGACAATTTGCTTTCGGTGACTGTCACTGGTGGAATTGATAATGGCAATGAAGTCTGCTTTACGCCTGATACATCGGGGACCTACTATGTAGTGATTAACGCGCTGGATTCATGTGGGGCTTTGACGGCCGATACGACTGTGGTTAATGTCGATCTTAATAGTGCGCCTGTTGTGATTGGCGCGGCCGATACGACTATTACTGGTTGTGGTGGCGGGACGGTTTGTTTGCCGTTTAGTGTTTCGGATGTGGATAGCAACATAGTCAGTGTTGTCGCTGGCGGTGGAGCCAGTATTTTCTATGTCAATGATGAAGTCTGCTTTGACCCTGATAGCGCTGGAACATATTATATTACGTTGACCGCTACTGATAGCTGTGGGTTGGTTGGTGTCGATACGACGATAGTGACTGTTATAGAAAATGCGCCACCGACTGTGGCATTTGAAACTGATACTTTGAGTTTGCAGTGTGTCACTGGCGAGATTTGTGTGCCTGTGGCCTTTGGCGATGTTGACGGTAATTGGGCTGATATAAGTGTTGTCGGTGGTGTTCTTAATGCTCAAACTGGCGAAGTGTGTTTCACGCCACAAAGTGATGGCGCTGTGACATTGATTGTGACCGCAACGGATTCATGTGGAGTAAGCGCTAGTGATTCGATTGTTGTGATTGTTAATATCGGCTCCGACTTCACGCCTAACTGTCCTGTTGATACTTCAGTGTTCATTTGTCAGCCCGATACGCTTCGTTTTGGCGGAGCGAGTCTAGGTGGATTGAACATTCCAGTTGGCGCAGAGGTTAGTATTTCTCCTCAGTCGGTTTGGTATGACGCCGAGACTGATGAGATTTATTTCTATACAAATTGTTCAGTAGTTAAAGACATAGAGATTATTGTCACCAACGGCTGTTATGCTGATACTTGTTCCTTTGTGGCGAATGTGACGATGAACTCCAATCCGCTGGTAATTGCCGCTCCCGATACTGCGGTACTGCTTTGCGGTCCACGCGATGTTTGTTTCTCGGTTGGAATTTCGGACGCTGATTACAATGTCTCTGGGATAAATGTCTTGCCTTTTGGTTCCTACAATCCAATTTCAGGAAAAGTTTGTGTGACGATTGATACTACTGGATTGTATCTCTTTACAGTTACTGCCACAGATGATTGTGGCGCTCGTGACGTGGACTCGATTTATGTTAATGCGGTTGTCAATCAGGAGCCAATAGTTATTGCCCCAGCTGATACTTCTGTGTTCCTGTGTGCTCCCGCTGAGATATGTTTGGATGTGGATGCTCGTGACGATGATGGCAATCTATTCTCGGTTGGTGTTAACTTCGGAACATATAATGAGACCGATGGTACAGTTTGTTTCATGCCTTCGACTGGTAGTGATTCGTATACGATAATCACTACAGCGGTTGACTCATGTGGCTTGGTTGCTGCCGATACTGTGGTGGTTTCGGTGATTGTCAATAGTCCACCAGATTTTGTGGATCCAATTGATTCGATTGCGTTTATCTGCGCCCCTGGTGAAGTGTGTTTCCCGATTGAGCTGATTGATGTAGACAATAATATCATGACAGTGACTACATCTGGCGGCGCTCGTTATGATGAGGTTGCTGGGACGGTTTGCTTCACCGCTGGAGTTAGTGGTATTACGCCGGTTGTAGTGACAGTGATTGATTCTTGTGGTTTGTTTGTGAGTCGGACGGTGGTTGTCGATGTGCGTATCAATAGCGCTCCATTTGTGACTGCTGGAGTGGATACTACTGTTAGTGGATGCGATCTTTCGGAAATCTGTATTCCTGTCGGGGTCTCTGATGCGGACTATAACTTGTTGGATGTGAAAGTTCTGCCTTTTGGCTCCTATGATCCAATTAGAGGGACGATTTGCCTGACGCCGACAGATACTGGTTCAATTGCGGTAATAATTATTGCTACTGACAGTTGTGGCGCATTTGGAGTCGATACGACTTGGATTACTCCAGAGATTGTGCCACAGGCGACGATTACTTGCCCGCCTGATACGATCAATGTGATGCTTTGCGGTCCAGATACAGTTTGCCAAATAATAGATGTCTCGCCGTTTAATTCGCTGATAGATGTTTCACTAGGAACTTATGCCAACGGTCAATTATGTTTCTTTGCTGATACATCTGGTATTTATGATGTGGCTCTCTCGGCTGGCAGTGGCTGCGGAACTGATAGCTGTAATGTTGTCTTTAAGGTGACTATTGGCGCGGAGCCATTGTTTACTTGTCCGCCGCCTTCTAACGAGTTCCTTTGCGGGCCAGGGCTTGTGCGTCGACCTGTAGGTGTGATAACTGGCGGCGCTGTTGTGAGTGTTAGCCCGATTGGAAGTTATGACGCTGGTATGGTGTCATTCACCGCCGATACAGCGGGTCTCTATACGATAACTTCGATTGCATCATCGCCTTGCGGTGTTGATACTTGTGTTTTTGAAGTCAATGTGACTTTCAATACCGCGCCTACTTTAGACCCAATTGCTGATACGTCAGTGTTCTTGTGTGATTTGGGTAATACTGAGTTCTGTTGGCCAGTTAACGCCAGCGACATTGATGGTGCGATTGTCTCCTACAAAACACCTTCCCCAGCGCGTTTTGATTCGACGACTTCATCGATTTGCTTTACGCCAGATACAATTGGTGTTTATCAGCTCTGGGTTGAGGTATTTGATTCATGTGGCGCCAGCGTGATTGAAAGTTTCGCGGTTACTGTAACGGCCGATAGCGCTCCGTTGATTGTCTGCTCTGACACTATAAACGTTGAGTTCTGCGCTCCGCTTACCAGATGTTTTCCAATTGAGTTCAGTCCAGTCAGCGCGACTCTCAGCGCCATAGGTGGAACAGTAACGAATTCAAATGGTCTTGATTCGGTTTGTGTGGCTCTGGACACTTCTGGCGTTTATTCGGTCCAGATAATTGCCGAGAATGATTGTGGCGCCGATACTTGCGAACTGGTGGTTCGTGCAACATTGCTACCGGCTCCGACTGTTACTTGTCCGACTGATCAAGTTCTGTATTCCTGCGCTCCTGATACTGTTTGTTTGCCATTTACTATGTCGCCGTCTGATGCGTTCCCTTCGGTGACTGCTCCTGCGTATATTGATTTTGCCAATTCGACGGTTTGTATTCCGATTACTGGTGATACGACGATGACCTTGACCCTGACAGCTGGTGTTAGTTGTGGTGAGGCGTCATGCACATTTACAGTGACAACAGACTTAGATGACGCTCCTCAAGTGTCTATGGGAGAAGATTTAGATGTCTTCCAATGTGTCTTTGATACGATTTGCATTCCAGTACAGTTAAGTGATGATGAAGATAATATTATTTCGGTGGTAGCCAGTCAGGGTGTCTATGACTCGGCTCGCGGTGTGGTTTGTTTTGTCCCGCCGACAATTGGTCAGTTTAGAATTGTTATGACCGCTACTGATTCTTGCGGTTTGGTTGGCGCTGATACTGTGGCTGTCAATGTTACAAGTGGAATCTTGGCTGGAATTGTTTGCCCTGAGGGAATTCAACAGGCCTCACTATGTACACCTGATACAGTTTGTCTATTGATTCCGGTTACGGCTGGAATTGATTCGCTGTCACTGAGTTTCGGGTCATACAATACCGCTACCAAAGAGCTGTGCTTCTTTGCTGATACGAGCGGTGTATATGTGATTGATATGGAGGCTTTTGCGCCGTGTGGCAACGCTACCTGCCAGATTACAGTGGATGTGAAAATTACCCCGACTCCTGAATTGTCCTGCCCAGGCCGAATTGATACTTTGGTTTGTGTTGGTCAGGTGGATTCGTTTAGTGTTAGTGTTGGAACTATGGCCAGCGGCGGCACGATTGAGGTTCGTCCGTTTGGAACATACAGTAACGGACAAGTGACATTTCCTGTGGATACCGCTGGTTTGTATGTCTTTGACGTCTTGGCTAGCACATCTTGCGGTAGTGACTCTTGCAGATTTGAAGTTAACATACAGAATAACACTGTGCCAGAGTTGGTGGTGCCAACTGGAGTGATGATTGCGCGTTGTCCTGATGATACGACGACAATCTGTATTTCAGGAATAAGCGCTACCGATGCTGAAGGTGATCCATTTACGATTACCAAAATCTGTGGCCCTGGTGAACTTAGTCTGCAACCTGATAATACTGGCGAGCTTTGTTTCAAGCCGACTAGTGTTGATAGTGTCTATGAGTTTTGTATTCAGGTTAGCGATGGTTGTCATACACGTACCGAGTCGTTCTTTGTGACATTGTTCCCGACTAGTGATTGCGGAGTTTGTTTGACAGTTTCGATTATTGGACCTGAGTGTACACCAGTTAATCAGGAGGTTGTGGTCAATATTGTAGCTGAGACTAGTGAGCGTATCGGTGGATATGACATGTTAATTTCCTACGACCAAAGCGCTTTGGCGTTCTTGTTCGCTGATATTGGTTCTGGTGTCTCTGATTGGGAATACTTCACGTTTAGGCAGGGGCCGTTCGGCTCTTGTGGTGGCGCCTGCCCGAGTGGGTTGCTACGGTTGGTGGCGATTGCTGATATCAATGATGGTGGTAATCATCCGCCTGATTCGGCTTTTGAACCGCAGGGTGTTTTGGTGACGCTGAAGTTCCGGATTGCTAATGACCAGTCCTTGGGTAATCAGTTTGTGCCAGTGAGTTTCTATTGGTTGGATTGCGGTGATAATGCGTTCTCTGATCCAGGTGGTGACAATCTGTTTATTGACTCGCGGATATTTAATCCTGAGAATAAGCTTATTTGGGATGAATTTGATGATGCATTATTCCCTGAGAGCTCTCGTCCGACTGGACTCGGAGCGGCTGACGCTTCCTGTCCGATAGGCGGCAAAGCACAGCCATCACGTTGTGTGGACTTCGTCAACGGTGGTGTTTGTATTATTGATCCTGATGTGATTGATGACCGAGGTGATATTAACCTTAACGGTCTGGCATACGAAGTGGCCGATGCGGTTGTTTATACGAACTATTTCGTGGCGGGTACTGAGGCGTTCATCTTCAGTGTTGCAGGTCAGACGGCCGCTTCGGATATTAACGCAGATGGCGCGACATTGACCGTTGCCGATCTTGTGCATCTTGTGCGCGTCTTGATTGGTGATGCGGCGCCGATTCCACGTTTGGCTTACCATAACAATGAGCCGACTGTCTCGTTGGTTCGCGAGAAAAGTGGATATACCATAACCTCTGACGCTGATATTGCGTTTGGAGCGGCGGTCTTAACTTTCAATTATGAGGGCGCGGCGCCAGAGAGCATCACGCTTGGCGAAGACGCTAACAATATGGATTTGATGTATCGAATTGAAGAGGGTGTGATTCGGGTGTTGGTGCATGAGAGTCCGAGTGAAGCTTCTGGTGAGACAATTGCCAGCGGTAAGTCTTCATTGCTGACGGTTAATTTGCCAGCTGGATATGAGGGAGACTTGCAATTGGTTAGCGCAGAGTTCTCTGATGTGCAGGGATGGCAGGTTGTTCATGGACGGATTGTCGAGAAGGTTATTCCGACTACATTTGCTCTATCTCAGAATTATCCCAATCCGTTCAACCCAACTACAATAATTGAGTTGGCGTTACCAGTGCGGTCTATTTGGAGTGTGACTGTTTACAATATGTTGGGACAGACGGTTCGCAAGTTGACTGGCGAAGACGACCCAGGTGTTATTCTTGTCGAGTGGGATGGTAAGAGCGAGGGCGGTGGTTCAGTAGCTTCGGGAGTTTATCTGTACTCAGTCAAAGCTGGCGGATTTGCGGCGACGAAGAAGATGTTGCTCTTGAAATAGATTCGAAGAAGACATAAAAAAGACAAATAGATTGGTATTACTAATAGACGCGAGCCATGTTGGCCGCGTCTATTGTTTTGTGTGACAACGTTTGTGGGGTATAGTTTTGAGCGTCAAAGGGTTACTTATGATATGGAGTGTTGGCGAGGATTGAGAAGCTACGAAAGAGTTGTTCTAGTAGTGTGACTCTGGCGATTTGGTGGGAGAGGGTTAGTGAAGACAATGAGAGGATTAGATCACTTGATTCACGATGGTTGGTGTCGAGTCCGTAGGCGCCGCCGATGACGATGTCGATAGCGCTGTGGCCTGCGTTCATGGTGGTTGAGAGTTTCTTAGCTAGCGCTTCGGAAGAGAAAGACTTTCCACGTTGGTCGAGACAAATACGATAAGCGCCTGAGAGGCGTTTGGTAATTCGGGTTGCTTCTTCGGATTTTAACGAGTCGATTGAGCCATCGCCTGAAGTAGCTTTTTCGGGTAGTTCGACAATTTCCAGTTTGCAATATTTTTGCAGGAGTTTTTGGTAATGACTTTGGGCGGCTTTGGCCCAGTCGCCTTTGGTTTTGCCTATGGCAATTATGCGGATGGTTAGCATTGTATTTGTTTGTCGGCTCTTAGGTCTAGCCAGCGGATAGAAAAGAAACCCAGACTTCTCTTTGGCGAGGGCCGTCGAATTCACAGAAAAGCAGTCCTTGCCAATGGCCGAGTTTGATTTGCCCATTTTCGACTGGGACCAATTTGGAAGTTCCGATGAGTGAGGCTTTCAAGTGCGAATCGGAATTGCCTTCGGCGTGGTGGTAGTTGTCGTCTTTGGGTATGTCTTGTTGCAGTTTGTGGAGCATGTCACGTTTGACATCGGGGTCGTAGTTTTCGTTGACGGTGATGGCGGCGGTTGTGTGCGGGCAATAGATTAAGCATGCGCCATTGGAGTTTTGATTATTGGACTCAGCTAGGATTGAATCAAGCGCTTTTTGAGCATCACTCAGGATGTCGAGCATTTGGTTGCGAGTCGATGTTTGTAGTGAAAAGCGTTTCATAGGCTGACCTAAGTGGTAAGCGCTGCGTCTAGCGCTTGCGTGAATTTGTTACGGACTGAAAACTACTCAAGCAATGCGGCGGCGTAGGTAGCGGGGTCAAACTCTTGGATGTCGTCGATACCTTCACCAACTCCGACAAAGCGAACTGGCGCCGAGAGTTCTTGCGCGATGGCGATAATTACTCCGCCTTTGGCCGCGCTGTCGAGCTTGGTGACAATCAGGCCGTCACAGCCGACTGTATCGGTGAAGACTCTGACTTGTGATAAGGCGTTTTGACCAGTTGTGCCGTCGATGACCAGCAGGCTCAAGACAGTAGCGCTGGGGTTGGCTTTCTCGACAACGCGGCGGATTTTACCGAGCTCTTGCATGAGATGCGTTTTAGTGTGCAAGCGGCCTGCAGTGTCGATGAGTAATAAGTCGGTTCCTTTTGAAGTGGCTGAGACCACAGCATCATAGGCCACCGAGGCGGGGTCAGCGCGGTCACCAGCTTTGAGAAAATCGACGCCTGATCTTTGTGCCCAAGTCTCCAATTGCTCCACAGCGGCGGCGCGGAAGGTGTCACAGGCTGCTATCATGACGTTGTGGCCTTGAGTAGAATAGAGGTGCGCTAGTTTGCCGATAGTAGTGGTCTTACCAGCTCCGTTGACGCCGACAATTAGGAGAATTAGCGGACGGGAAGAGGAGTCCCAGATTGAGTTGGATTGTTTGGCGGTCAGGATGTCACGCAGCTCGTCTCTGAGGAGAGTCATGACCTGATCGCCGTCAGTTAGATTCTCGCGCTGAGCTTTTGTGCGTACGGCATCGATTGTGCGCATGGTGGCGTCGACACCGATGTCTGCGCCGAGTAATGTTTCCTCGATTTCCTCTAGGAGCTCCTCGTCAAGTTTTCTAGCGCCTACTAGAGGAGCTAGTTTACCAAAAATTGAGTTTTTGGTCTGGACTAGACTGTCTTTGAGCTTTTTAAGTCGAGAAAACACAGGTTGGGGCTAATAGTTATTGTGATTATTGTCAGTCGTTATCGGATGAGGTGTCGGTTTGGTCATCGGTGAAGTTGGAGTTGAAACGATTAGTCTCAGTTTGCAATTCACTTGTCGCTTCAACGAGAGATGTCTCGTCTGTTGGAGCTTCTGGCGCAGCGTCTGTGTCGTCTGTGGATGCGGAGACAGTTGTTGATTGCATTCTCTCGATAATGACCGCTGGGACTTCGGTGTCTTCCAGTTCTTCAGCCTCGGAGGTTTCTATATCCTCGACGGTTTCTTCGGATAGCGCCTCGTTGGTGCCTGAGGTGTCTTTAGAATTGGCAATAGGCTTTGGTGCGATTGGTTTTTGGGAGACTGGTTTTTGAATGATTGGCTCTGGTTCATAGTCTTCGTCTTCGATTGTTTCGTTACGCAGAGTGATGCGTCCATCATCGGCGACATCTCCAAAGCGCACTGAGACGAGCTTTGAGATGCCTGGTGATTCCATGGTGACGCCATAGAGGGTGTCTGCGGCTTCCATAGTGATTTTGTTATGGGTGATGATGATGAACTGGGTGCGGTTGGCAAAACGGCGAATCATGCGCAAGAAACGATGGCAATTGGCGTCATCAAGTGGCGCGTCGATTTCGTCGAGAATACAGAATGGTGACGGTTTGACCAAGTAGAGCGCAAATAGCAATGAAATTGCGGTTAGGGCGCGTTCGCCGCCAGACATTTGAGTGATAGTGACGAGTTTCTTGCCTTTGGGTTTGGCGATAATCTCGATGGCTGACTCAAGTGGATCAGTCGGATCGATGAGTTTGAGGTCGCATTCGCCGCCTTGGAATAATTCGGTGAAGACGTCTTTGAAGTGCTTACGCGCTTGGGAGAAGGTTTCGAGGAATTTCTCTTTGGCGGTTTTGTTAATTTTGTTGATAGTTGACTGCAAGGTCGCGCGGGCTTTGGTTAGGTCTTCATACTGGGCGCTCAAGTAGGTATAGCGCTCTTGGGCGGAGGTGAACTCCTCAATAGCCAACAAATTGACTGCGCCGAATGATTTCATCTTTTGCTTGAGGGCGCTGACTGTTTCGCGGGCAGTGGAACGATCCTCTTCAGACTCAAACTGCTGAGGGCTGTCTTCGCCTTCTGTAGTTTCCGGTTGATATTCGCTTATATCAATTGAGTACTCTTCGAAGATTCTTTCGCTGAGGGCTTTGGTCTCAAGTTCGATTTGCGAACGTCTTAATTCGAGTTGATGTGATTCCTTTAACGCGCGTTCTCTAACATTGCGAATTTCTTTGAGACCTTCTTCACGTTCGCGTAAGAGTGAGACGATAGCATCGCGCTGTTGGCGAACATCGGCCTCTGAGCGAGAAAGTTCTGTGCGTTGGTCAAAGACAAGTTTGAGACGCTCCTCGAGTTCGTTGGTTGTCTCGGCGGAAAGTTCAATCTCTCTTTGGGCCGTTTCGTTTTCGGCGAATTTGCTGTCTTTGGTTTGGGTTATTTCACTGCGCAACTCTTGTTGATGGGTAATACGATCAGTGATCTGATTGACAGCGGATTTGTCTTCAACGAGACGGACGTGCAGTTTGTTTAAGCTATCAGCGGCAGATTGTGATTTTTCCTCTAAAGCTGTTAGAGCTTGGCTGCGCTCTTCGACTAGCGCTAAGAGTCGTGATTTTTCACCAGAGAGTTGGTCGACATCGAGAGTTAGTGTGTACTGTCGATGTTTGAGGAGTTCGAGTTTGTCTGTGGCAGAGTTTTGCTCTTGGGTGTAGCGCTGTTGGTCTCGTTCTTGGCCAGCGATTGTGACTGTTAACTCACTGAGTTTTCTTTCGGCTGTGTTTTTCTCTTCGCGTTCTGTTCCGAGTTCAATATCGAGTTGTGAGATATTGGCGCGCAGGCGAGCGATTTCGGCGATGTGTTCGCTTTTTTTCTCACGAGCTGTGTTTAAGTCAGACTCTAGGCGCAAGATATTTTCTTGAAGCTCTTCGGCGCGTTCTTTACGGCCGAAACGTGGCGCTTGTTCTGCAGAGCCGCCAGCTAAGACTGTTGTTCCGCGGTACAATTTGCCAGATGTTGTGACGACCTGAGTTGATTCAGGTAGGCGCTCGAGTAGAGAACGCAATTCGCTTGTCGCTAGTGTGTCAATGCTATCATCAAAAACAGCTGTGTCACATAGGAGTGACTGTGCCAAGGCGTGGGCCTCTGGATGCGGATTCACTAGGCGGTCCGCCCAGCCGACAAAGCCAGCTTCCTCAAGCGGACGTCTTTGACTGGTGTCTGATTCAGCGTTGTCGCTTGAGTTAGTCTCTGGCGCTTTTTCGGCGGTGAAACCATCGAGAGTGAAAACAGCGGCTGAGCCTTTTTGCTCTGAAGAGAGGAAGTTGATGACTTTTTCGGCTGCGCCACGTTCACTAGTCACTAGGTAGCCAGCGACATCGTCCAGGGCCGCTTCAATAGCGCGAATATAACCCTCACGCGGGACGATTAAGTCTGCGACTGGTCCAAGCAATTCTGGCCAACGCTCACGACTATCAAGCGCCGCGGCAACTCCGACTCCAAAGCCTTCATGGCGCGCCATCATCTCTTCCAGCAAACGCAAGCGAGCTCCTGTGGCCTCTAGAGCCGCAGATAAGTCGGTGATATTCTCGGTGTCGACTTCAATGTCTGCGTTGATTTCTTCAATACGCTGATTGGTTTCATTGATGCGATTGGTCAGGTCAGCGATATTGTTTTCGGCTTGTTTGGCCTGAGCGGAAGACTTGTCTTTTTCGGCTCTGGTGGAGGCAATTTGGTTAGTCAGCGTTGAGAGTTGGCGTAGGCATTCTTCGATGCGTTCTTTGGATTCGTTTTCTTGCTCACTGAGGTTTTGTGTGTCACTTTTACCTGAGGAGATTCGACCCTCAAGCGCCATCAGTTTCTCAGTTGAGTCTTGAGTATTGCGACGCGCTGTCAATAACTCAGTATCGGCATCCTGCGAGATTTGCTCCGAGCTTGCTATCTCTGCTAGCTGTGTTCCAAGCGCTTCCTCACGGCCCTGCAATTCTTCTTTGAGCTTGGCTTCATCGCTGAGTAATTGCTCAAGACGGACATCACAGGCGCGCATCTCAACAATATTACGCTCGCGTGTTTCTGAGAGAGTCAGTGAACGCTCTTTCAGGCCAGAGATTCTAACATCGAGGGCGTGACCTTCTTCGGTTTTGGCTTGCATCTCGCCAGTGACTATTGAGAGTTTTGAGTCGAGTTCACTTTGGGCGAAACGCTGTTCCTCTAGCTCTGCGTTTGAGCTGGCAAGTTTGGTGTCTGACTCACTGACTTGATCGCGAGCGGAGTAGAGGGCTTGGCTTTTTTCTGAATCTTCCTGAGAGGCGGCGTCAAGTGTGATTTTTGCCAACCCGAGTTCTAGGTGTTTTAGCTCTACATGTGTGTTTTGATAACGCTCGGCTTTTCTCATTTGCCGATTGAGTGAGTTGACCTGTGTTTTGACTTCGGTGACAATATCAGAAAGGCGCTTGAGGTCGTTTTCTGTGGTCTCAAGTTTGCGCATCGCGGCGCGTTTGCGCTGTTTGTATTTGGTGATACCTGCGGCCTCTTCGAAGAGAATCCGTCGATCTTCGGTCTTATCCGAAATCAACGCATCAATCATATGTTGCTGAATGACTGAGTAGGCGTTGGCGCCCATGCCAGTATCAGCAAAGAGGTCGGTAATGTCGCGTAAGCGGCAGGTTGTTTTGTTGAGAACGTACTCTGATTCGCCAGAGCGGAAGAGGCGGCGGGTTATTTGTAGTTCATCATATTCGGAAGGCAGGACACCGTGATTGTTTTCGATGGTAAGTGTGACTTCGGCCATACCCTGAGACTTAAGTGTTTGGGAGCCGTTGAAGATGACGTCTTCCATCTTTCCGCCACGCAGTAGAGTTGGACGCTGTTCGCCCATCACCCAGCGCAAAGCGTCGAGGATGTTTGTTTTGCCGCATCCGTTAGGGCCGACGATGGCAGTAACACCATCGACAAGGTGAATATGGGTGCGTTCGGCAAATGATTTGAAACCAACTATATCAAGTTTTTTTAATCGCATATCTCTAGTGGTAGTCTCTTAATCGCAATGTTCTTAATAACAATGTTTAGTTACGCTTCTCAAGTTGTGATGTATCGCCCGTGCGAAAGTAGCTTTACAAGGATGACATTTCTTCAGCCGCGGTGCAAGATTTAATGCAGGAGAAGTATGTTTAACGAAAGTTAAATAAAAAGTGTTAACGGAACCATGGAAACATGGCAAATACTCGCCAATGGCTTCATAGCATATTGTACACAATCGCAGGGTATAGGACAATCAATCAAACGCACAAACATCGATTAACAGCGTTTTTTGTAAAGAGTGTTTTTCGTAAGGAGTGTCTTTTGTGGAAAGTATTTTATTGTGAAGAATATCTTTTGCAAAGAATCTTTTTTGTGAAGGGCTGAAGATTGTCTGGCAAGTACGAATTGAAAGAGAGTTTTGATGCGGTAAGTCACTTTTGTGGTAGCGCGAAAAGCGTCACGGTACGACAGGCCGTGTGATGGTGTGACTTCTAGAATCCTGAGAGGCGTGTTTGGCCAACGAAGCCGCGTGGTAATGGGTTTTTCAATTGGCTGATGGTTTCAATAAAAGAACGGTAGATATTGCGTTCGTCTCGCATATATGAAGTTTTGATCTCGATATTGTGGAATGGGTCGCCGAGGTGGTCACCGACACCAATTTTTACACAATCGGGGAAGTCGAGTAGGATGAACTCTATGAAGGAGTTTTGGCGCAGGTTTAGGTCGATGATTAGGTCGAACTTGTTAGCGTGCAGTGTTTTAAGTAGTCCAGGCTTTGGAAGGCCAGTCCATGTGCGTTGGCTCATACTGGGGGCGATAATGCGATAACCTTTGCGCGGAAAGACATTGGCGACATGGGAACCAGGGGAGGCCAGCAGGAACATTTCAGCGGGGGAGAAGATATCGCCGAACTCAGGTAAGAATGGTTTGACTGTGGTTAGTTCTCTGAGTCCTTCAGGAAGGCAGATAAGGACAGCAGAGCTTGCGGCCAGTTCTGCTGAAAAAGAGAACTCAGAGCTAGTGTAGTGTCGCTTGCGCCAGCCGATTTTTGAACCAGCTATGAAAGATTTCAGCCCCATCGGGGAAGTCTATCCTTACTTTGTTGATTTCTGTGTCGACGTTTCTGTCGGAGAAGCCGCTGACAAGGGAGCCAGTAGCTCTTCGTAGTTCAGCTGTGTAATCTCAAGTCCGGCAACACGTTTGCTTGAGCCATCAGGAGTTTGCAGGCGTTGACCACCGATAAATATCTCGAATTGGTCTTTGTCGGCGATGTCTAGTTTGAAGCGATAATTTGAACTCCAGGTATAGACTTCACCACCACGCATTTCGCGGTTGAAGAGTGTATCGCCATCAGCGATGACGACCACGACTGAGCTCTTGGCCGAAGGTTTGGCTTTGATGGTTAACTCTAGTTGTTCACGAGGTTGATAGGCAGGGATTGTGGACTCAGACTGGGAGTCACCTGTTGAGATATCCTCGGTTGTTTGTCCCGCTGGGTTTGAATTTTCGCCAGCGAAGCCGTTGTTGAGGAATGTATGCTTGGCGATAAAAAATAGAGCCATGATAGCGGCTAGCCCGAGGCCTGCGCGAGTCATCAATTTTTTTCTGTTGGCAGTCAAAGTCCCCGTCTGTGAGGTCAGGCCGCTCATATCAAAGTTGGATTGGCCCTGCATCGCTCCCGCTGGTTGGACAAGAGCGTGCCCACCGATTGTGGTGTTTGATTGCGGATTGTCGGTGGTTTGTGCGGCGTTTCGGGCTTGAGCCTGATAGGCCGCGCCAGCGAATTCTGGTTTCTCTGGGGACGGTAGCTCAGGATAGAGTTTGCCGAGGAGTTGATCGGGGTTGATGTCTAAGGTGTCAGCGTATAGTCTGGCGAACATGCGGAAGTAGATATTCGACGGCAAATAGTCTGTGTGGCCTTCTTCAATAGCCCTAACAAAGACCTCTTGCAGTTTGCAGTCCTTGGCGATTTCGGCGCTGGAGAGTCCTTGTGCGATTCTTTCATCGCGTAAGACTGACCCGATTTGTTGATTAACGCTTAGCGTTGGCTCTTCACTTTTTGTCTTGAACATATCCCTGTGTTGTCCTGCCGCTACTTTTTCTTAGAAATCCGTCGCAGTGATTTTATTATAGTAGGAAAACTATTTTAATCAATGCTTTACCCAGTGATTCAACCTTAGTTTCACTAAGTGCGTTTGTTGATAAAGCCGTCAATCCTTGGCGACAATCTATCTTACGCAGATTCCTTCTTGTTTGTTCACGGCTTTAGCGCTGACTTCTATTCTTTTGTGTTATCGACAGGCATCTCAATGAACCCGACTATATCTGGAGGGTTTTCGCCAGATAGGGAACATAAAAATTTGTCTCCCGTCAGATTAGAACGAGATTGGAGTGTGACCTGTCATTTGGCCTTCTAGTGATTCTGACTGGACTGACCCAAAGTTTGCAAAAACTTGGCGGCCAGTTCATCAACAACCAAAAGCGGAAAGCCGATGACAGTATCCAGCGCTCCCTCCAAGTGGTCAACTAAAAAAGAACCAAGTTCTTGCGCTCCATAAGCTCCAGCTTTGTCCAAGGAGTCTCCAGTTGCTAGGTAACGCTCAATTTCTTCGTCTGAGACCTTCGAATCGTCTTTGAAGGTTACGGCGGTTTTGGCGACTTGTTGTTCGGAGAATACCTTAGTTGATGAATTGTGCAAGAGCATCGAGATAGCTGTGTAGACATGATGTTTCTGGCCCCGCAAGCGCCAGAGAGTCTCGCGGGCTTCGGGAATGTTCACTGGTTTGCCAAGGCAGTCGCCATTATGCCAGACTATTGTATCTGAGGCGATAATCAAGAATGGTTCTATAAAAGGTGGCTCTTGGGAGTTTTGAGTGAGAATGGACTTGGATACCGCATGAGCTTTTAGTTCTGCGAGACGCCTAGAAGCTTGCTCTGGAGCCTCTCCTGCTGGAATTGTTTCAGAGATATCGGCGGTTTTGACCGTGAAAGGGATTTTGGCTTGTTGCAGGAGGTCTTTGCGGCGCGGTGAACCAGAGCCTAGAATAATAGGAGTTATTGCGCTTAGTCGGCGCAGATAGTTCATGGGTGGTATTACGAGCTTTGGTAGGGACATTCTCTTGGTATTCAAAGATTGGTAGTGAGCGCTATGAGCATTGGTCAAGGACTTTCGACCATGATAGTCACGGGACCATCATTTTCGAGAGTGACGAGCATTTTTGCGCCGAACTGACCTGTTTGGACTTTGATTCCACTTGCTGATAGTTTGGCGACGAATGATTCGTATAGTTTCTCAGCGGCGATTGGCTCCAGGGCCTGATTGAAACTTGGCCTGCGGCCTTTGCGGGTATCGGCGTAGAGGGTGAATTGCGAGACGACCAATGCTGAGCGGGATGATTCAGGCAGGTCATGTAGTGATAGATTCATTTTGTCGGCGCCGTCCTCGAAGATGCGTAGATTGGAGATTTTCTCCACTAGATATGAGACATCTTTTTCGGAGTCACCTGCTTTGGCGCCTAGTAGGATCATCAGTCCACAGTCAATACTTCCGACGATTTGGTTTTCTATTGTCACTGAGGCGGATCTGGTTCTTTGGACTAGCGCACGCATAGGACTGATGATACCGACTTGTAGGGGCAATGACAATGTTGAAAGATAAGACCGAAGACCAATGCCGAAACACCGTGTTGAAATGCTGTGTTGAAACAAACTTGCTTTGACTCTTTCCTGAGGCTACAAAACTTGTATATTGGTTATGTCTTCGGCTGTTTTTGTTGGTCATAAGTTGATCAGTGGTTCGGGAACAGTTGGAGGGTTTTTGTGGTATTAGATTTGCGGTTCAATGTCGGTCGATTATTGATAGGGCGTCAATAGGAGAGCGGTTGTTTTTCGGGCTGTGAAACAGAAGTGAAACTAATAAGGTTAGTGGGCTGGTTTGGCCACTGATAAGAAGAATGGAGATATATTATGAGCGCACCAGAGCAAGTAACAGACAGCAGTTTTGAGGAGCAGGTTTTGAAGTCCGATGTTCCTGTGGTGGTTGATTTTTGGGCCAGTTGGTGTGGTCCGTGTCGGATGATTGCGCCGATGCTTGAAGAAGTCGCCAAGGAGCTAGATGGTAAAGTTCGGATTGCTAAAGTCGATGTTGACAGCAATCAAGCCACAGCTCAGAAGTACGGCATTATGTCTATTCCGTCACTACTGTTTTTCAAGAACGGTGAGATGGTTGAGCAAATGGTTGGCGCTGTGCCCAAGGCGCAACTTATCGAGAAGATCGACAAAGTTTTTGCTTAGGCGTTACTTTTAGAGCAGACTCTTTTACTACGGCTTTAGTAACGAGACTTTGGTTAAGATTTCAATATAAGTTTGACACCTCATTGAAGGCGCCACCCCTCTTGGTGGCGCCTCTTTGAGTTTTTTCGAGCAAGGCTCCAGTAAGATTTCTTGAGTAGGCATAGGCTTTATGTTTGAGAGAGAATACTATTCAATGAAAACATCTCTAACGAAAGATGAATAAGTGATGAGTGACCCTGACGAATCAGGTCTTGATGGTTTTAGTAGTAAAGATGTTGACAATTCATCCAGCGACAGTGAAAATTCACAAGACTGGTCTAACCCCAGCTCTGATGAAATTGAAAAAATACTGGAAAGGTCGCATCGGATTGCTGTTGTCGGACTTTCCTCAGATCCAGCGCGAGCTAGCAATGGTGTCGCAGCGTATCTTCTTTCTCAGGGTTATGAAATAATCCCTGTTAATCCCAAAGAAACTTCTCCGCTTGGACTGCAGGCCTATCCTGATTTAGCTTCGGTTCCAGGGAAGATTGATATTGTTGATGTGTTTCGTCGGTCCGAATTTGCCCCCGAAATTGTTCGGCAGGCGATAGCTATTGGAGCCTCGGCGATTTGGTTTCAAGAGGACATTATCTCTCCTGAGGCTTTCAAGTTGGCCAAAGAGTCGGGTCTGACGGTGGTTATGAATCTTTGTATGCTCAAAGAGCATGTTCGTTTGGTGTAGGTCACTTGGGAAAGAGGCCTTCTAGGAAAGCGCTGAAACGGGCCTAGCGCTGTGTAAGGTCCTATTGTCTAGTCGGTTACTTCCTGTGGCCTGTTATGGCCTAACGTCTCTATCTGGCGCCTAGGAGGCTTAGATGAGAATTGTGGGCCAAAACAGTAAACATAAAAGTTCTGTTGATTAACAAACTATAATGCTTTTCCGATGTATAGAAGATAATGACTAATTACTCAGAAAATTCTGGTTCCGGTTTCCGCGGGTTTGGCTCGGGTGGCCGTGGCTTTGGTGGCGGTTCAGGATTGCGTTTTGGTCCCAGTGGTGGGATAGGTCCAGCGATCAAATGGATTATCATTGTCAACGTTGTGGTCTTTATTATTCAGCAAATTACACCGTTAACAGTGACTTTTGGATTTACTCCCGCGGCATATTTTGGTGAAGATTTCCCGAATGGATTCTATACGCCATTTACCTATATGTTCCTGCATGGCGGGTTCATGCACATTCTGTTCAATATGCTTATTCTTTGGATGTTCGGAACAGAGTTTGAGAGAATGTGGGGAACGCGTAAGTTTGTGCGTTTCTATTTGCTTTCTGGTTTGGGTGGGGCTTTGTTTTCGCTCATTCTGGATTACAATTCTTATGCTCCGATAATTGGAGCCTCGGGCGCCGTATTTGGGATAATGGCAGCCTATTGGAGATATTTCCCCCAGCGTAAGATATATCTGTACTTCTTTATCCCAGTTAAGATTCTCTATGCGATTCCGGGTTTGTTGATTCTTCCTATGCTTTGGTCTTTTGTCTCTCCTGGTAGCAATGTCGCGTACTTTGCTCATCTCGGTGGCGCTCTTATAGGTTATTTTCTTTCACGAGGAGCGGCTGTTGGGGCGATGGGGGGGCAGGGTATTGGAGCTTCCCCACAGTCGAGCGGCACGATTAAAAACTGGTTTAAGAGGCGCAAGAGTGAAAAACTGACCGAGCGTTTTGAGGCCAATCGTCGTCAGGCTGAGGATGTTATGCAGCGAGTTGATGCGATTTTAGACAAAATCAACTCAGTTGGATTGGAGAATATCAGCGCCGAGGACAGGAAGTTTCTTGAGGACGCCAGCGAAAGACTCTCCGACGACAAGCGTCCTAAGTGATTGTCTATCATGTAGCTATTGCCGTATTGGCGAAAATGTAGTATTTACGATTGCGTTCAATTATTGGGCGCAATTGTCGTGTTCAACAAATACAATCAACAGCAAGTAATATTCAACAGCAAATAATCTCTAGTTTTTGTCGATATTATACTTATGACTTCTCGCAAGCAAATACTATTGGTCGAGCCAGATGCAGCCCTTCGCTCCGAGGCGGAAAAGGTTTTGCGTCAGGCTGGCTATGAAGTGGTTTCGGTTGATTCGGCTGCTCGGGCTGAAGGTATCCTGACTGTTTCTCGGTTTGATTTAGCCGTAGTTGGGATTCAAGTTCAGGGCGAGAACAATGTCCCTTTCTATCAGAATTGGGCGGAGAATCCTGAACGAGCGGGAGCGCCATTTTTGTTATTGTGCGCTGAAAATGAGTCAGCATCGGATTTACCAGATGAAGCGATTGTGCGTTATCCTTTTGCCCCCGAAGATTTGTTGACGAAGGTTGAGATATTCACCGGCTCTGGCGTTGCCCCAGTTGCTACTAATACTGCCGAGGCTTCGTCACTGTTTGCTGATGATGAAGTTGACGGGGCTTTGGACAAGGCCTTTGGGCTTGATCAAATTGATGTGCATGAATCCGAAGTCCTTGGCGCTAAGGATTCCTCAGAGATAAGCACAGTTGCTAAGAGCGAAAGTTTGGTTGGTTATGACGCGGAGATAACTAGTGTCACAACCACTCAAAAGGCTACTACTGACACTTCAAAAATCGATTTGGCTTTCATGCAGAACAAGTTACGTGATATGGCTGCTTCAAAGAAAGAAGTTTCTGATAGCTCTGATTTAGATTTGGCGTCTGCATCGACAGAATTTGAAAACCAACAGGAAGCTCAAAAGGCAACCCAGCAGGCAACTCCTCAGGCGCCGCAAGGGAGTCCTAGCAAAGACACCGACAGTCATGATTACGAATGGTTTGCCGCAGAGATGCAGGGCGATGGAGCTACACCATCTAAAGCTCAGCCAAAGAAAGTGTCCGCGCCTGCTTCACCTAGCACTGATGGCGGTGTTGTTGAGAAGAGTGTCGCCGATGAAGGGGTCTTTGAATGGTCAGATGCGCCTGCTTCGATTGATTCAGTGGCCAATGTTTTCTCAGAACAAATGGCGGATGCTGTTGCGCGTCGCGTGGCCGAGCGGCTTGTCCAACAATTGAATTCAGATAAGTTTGCACAATTGATTCAGCAGGAAATCAAGGCTTATTTGAAGGAGCGGTCTTGATTTTCGTACTTTTCCTGTCCTTGAAAGTTGTTTTGTTCCCCGATTTCACTATTTCACATTTCCCAAATCCTACTTTCAGCTTAGTTGACTCTCGCGCATAGCCATTGTATGTTTTTTAGCGACTGTTTTCTGGCTTTGAGGTCTTGGTGGTTGCCGAGGCGCCATTCCAGTTAAAGTTGCTATTTGCAAGAATACTTGCAATTTACCATTGATTGAGCGTGTGGAGTATCTCTAGGAGTGATTGTTGGAGAATCTATTCGCAGAAACGTCCACCATAGGAAAAGCGTTAATCGAAACGTTAATCAAACTATTATGTCGGCCGCGAAAAAGAAAAATAATTCAAAGACGAACAACTCAAAGAAGAACTACTCAGACACAGTTATTGCTATTTGTGTTCAGGAAACCTCCGAGGATGGTTCCAATCTGAATTTTGACGGGAGATTTGATGACCGTCAAAAAGAATTGCTCAGTCAGTCATTCACCGCAGATACTTTAGTTTCGGCTTTGTCGATTCCGGGGGCTTCGGTGCGTTTGTTTTATGGTGATGGACCTGAAACCGTGGCATCGGTGGAGAAGATAGTCAGCTATGTGCAAGACCGTCTGGCCAAACAGAATGGCAAGGCTGTAGATCAGCGTTTGTTTTTGGATGTTGAATTGTCTGCTGATCGCTGGGGTGTCAAGATGGAGACTGCTATCAAAGATTGTTTTTCCGAAGGGTTTAAGAAAGTTATTTTCCTCGGCAGCCGCGCTCCTACTTTGACATCTAAGTTGATAACTCAGGCGATTGATGAGCTTGATAATTTTGATGCGGTTTTTGGGCCGACTGTTGAAGGTCGTTACTATTTGATGGGCATGCGCGGGCAGTATCATACTTCGCTGACACAATTTGATTGGACTGAGCCGACAATTTATTCGGATGTTTCGAATACTCTCACGGCTGAGGGTTTGAATTGGACGGAGCTTGAGATGTGGTATGTGGTTGAGCATCCTGAGGACCTGGAGTATTTGGTTCGTGATATCAATCAGTTCCGTTTGACTGGCGATGAGATTACCGCTCATGAAACCGAATTGACACTTTCGCGCCTGTTGGCCGAAACCGAAGTCTAAACTAGAATTGTAGGACAAAAACCGTAGGGCAGAATCATTTCACGCCTCTAGGAGTGAACATGTTCTGCCATCTCCTAGGTAGAACAAATGGAACGACATCTACAGGCCCGAACTTGGCGCGATATTCAGCGTCTGGTCCCCAAAGAAATTGACACTATTATATTGCCAGTTGGCACAGTTGAGGCGCATGGCGCTTCGTGCATTGGCACTGACAATTACATTCCCGATTCAATTGCTGATGGTATTGCTGAGGGCACAAATGCTTTGATTGCGCCGATTGTTAATCATGGTATTACGCGCTCGCTTTATTCTTATCCTGGATCGACTACTATTGAACCTGAAACTTTTGTTCGGTATTTGATGGACATTATGAAATCGTTTGCTCGTTCGAAGTTTAAGAATGTGATTATTCTCAATGGGCACGGTGGCAATAATAATGCGCTCAAGGATGTTGTCCGCGAGGCGAATCATCAGCTGGGCTTGAATGTGGCGGCGCTGCATTGGTGGCAAATGTGCGATGAGATTACTCATGAGCATTTCGGCGAATCTGGCGGCCACGCTGGACTTGACGAAAACGCGATGGTGATGGCTATCAATCCTGATTTCGGATTTCCCGATCAATATTCCGATGATTTGGTTTACACTTTCGCTCCTGGCGCTGATATTTATCCTATCCCCGGTACAATCTTGACTGCTAGCGCTGATGCTGGCAAGCCGCGTTTTGACAATCTTGAATCTTCTCGTGAATATCATCAAAAGGTAGTGACGAAGGTTTCTGATTTCGCGCAGTTTGTTTTGAAGCGCTGGCGCGAGGCTGGGTTGTGAGAGTATATATGTTCCATCTGTTTTCACAGTAAAAGTTCAATGTTATCATGCCTTCCAAACTAGAATTACACAATCAAGAAAAGCCCTTCATTTTTCTTCTGCAAGACGCAAAAGTCTTTCTAGGATTGGCTAAACCCCTCTATGAACTTAGAAAGTCTCACGACCCCGAACAGGGAGAGTTTGATAGGAATGTTTGGCATCAAGAGAAATCTTTTTCTCGAGCTTGTTTCATCATGTCAATCGCAGGGTTGGAGGCATTTTGCAACAGTATTTATGAGTATTACGGTTCTTGGACAAATGAGAAATTTCCCGAAGAGTTCCTAAAGAAAAGCTATCGACCTAAGGGAATGAAGAGGAAAATTCTGAAGAAGTCTTCATTGCCTTGGTGGCCATTGTTTGAGAAAGTTCTATTTCTGGTAAGCATGTGTTCGCCTGAGGTCGTGAATCCTACAAGAATATTTGATCCCGAGTGTAATGAAATGTTACTACTGCTAGAATATATTGAAATTCGTAACTCATTGGTTCACGGTAAGATTATTAAAAGAAGGCTTGAGGTAACTACACAATCGGTCGCTGGTGATGACGGTCAAGCTACTTCCTATATCGAAGATGACTTTCCACAAAACTTCTGGCCGATTTCCAAAGTTCCAAAATTCGCGATGGGGTTGGACTATGAACATGCTTCCGCAAATAGAGAGCTTGTAATGTTTTTAATTACTCAGCTCATGTCGAAGTTGTCTGGAATTGTGCCACAAGACTTTTTGACAAACACTGATGGTGTTGTTTATGAAAATGGCAGAAAATTTCCGGGGTTCAAGACAAGCCACTTCTGGGACGGTAAGTAAGGTGACCTATCCTATTGATATTTTCCCACGTCTTTCCCGCGTAGGCGGGAATCCAGTTTTTGTTATTCTTTGAAATGTGTTTTGGTTGTTTGGAGTTGTCTTTTCTTTGTGCGTGGATGCCCGACTTCTCGGGCATGACGATGGAGGGATGTGATGTTGTGTGGGGTGATGTTGGGTAGGGTGTGGAATATTTGGGATGGGGTTCTTTGTTGGTGAGGTGTCAAGTCCCTGAAAAGGGGACATGACCTACGCGGTAATCGAAGTTTTGTTTTATTAAGTAATCGTAGTGGCGTTCCTTGGGGCGCCTTTTTTGATTCGGGGTAGATGATTCCTGGCGAGCAAGGCAGGGCAAGCCCTGCCACTACGGTTGGTGGTGAGGTTGTTGGTGTATTGGCTTAGACGGTTTTGGCGCTTTTGAAGTATTCTAGGCCGGAGTATAGTAGGGCGGCGCCGATGGCGAAGTAGAGGCTGGCTACGTAGATTGAGTGGGGGTAGAAGTGACGCAGTGTCGCGCCGCTGCCGATCATGACTCCGATTAGGATATAGGACATCAGAGGTTGAAAGGCGAAGAGGCAGATTTTCTCTTTGTCAGGTGACATGGTTTTGATGCGCGCGATGTTTTTGCGGGCGACTTTTGAGAGTACGAATTTGCTTTTGAGTGTTCCGACTACCAAACCGACGACTATTAGCGCCACCGAAGTTGCTGTTAGCGCTTCGACCATCAACGATGCGCGAACGAATAACATCACACCCGCCAAAGCCCAAACAATTCCAGAGAGTATCACAAGTCCTTTGCGGCTTAGCGCTGGTTCTAACATGTTGGCTGCTTTTGTATTCATAGTTTTCTTTACTTCCTTTTGTGGTTCCTGTGACTTTGAAGGCTGGGATTGCCGCGGTTCGTTGTTTTGCTGGCTTGCGCTGTTGGCTATGTCATTCGGGTCGGTGGTTGCTATATCTACTACTGTTTCCACCCAGCGCGGATTTGTGTTTAGCGAGGGAATCATTATGAATTTCTCGCCGCCTGCCTCCATGAAGGATTCTTTCCCGCGGATGCCGAGTTCTTCGAGTGTTTCTAAACAATCAGCAACAAAAGCTGGTGAAAGAATTGCCATCGATTTGACACCACTCTTGGCAAGCTCTTCGATGCGGACATCTGTGTATGGCTCGATCCATTGTTCACGGCCCAAGCGAGATTGAAAACTTACTGACCAAGTTCCATCAGCGAGATTTAGTTCTTGCGCTATGCCGCGCGCTGTTGCATAGCACTGCGCGCGGTAACAATTCCGATTACGCGCGGTGATTTCTTGGCAACAGGTTCCATCGATCAAGCAATGTTTTGTTTGATCGGGGTTGTCTTCTTGCTCGGCTTTGAGGATGTGTCGCTCTGGAAGGCCGTGGAAACTGAAGAGATAATGGTCATAGTCTTTTATAGCGACGTCTTCATTAGCGACGGCCTTGGTTGTGACCTCGGCGAAAGCGCCGATGTAGCCAGGATGATCGTAGTAGGCTGGTGTGGCGGTGATAGTTGGTATGTTTAACTGCTGATTGGCTACGCGGTAAACTTCTTCTATCGAACTACCGATTGTCGCCGAGGCATATTGTGGAAAGAGGGTGACGACTTTGATTGAGTCGATGCCCTCGTCGTGAAACTCCTGCATGATATTTTCAATTGAGGGTTGCCCATAGCGCATGGCCAGTTTGACTTTGTAGCCGTTGGGTGTTTTTGCATCTAGGCTTTGTTGGACAAGCTTGGTGAGGTTCCTGCCATGCTCGATAATTGGTGAGCCGTTTTCTGTCCAGACTAATCGATAGGCCTCGGCTGATTTCGGTGAGCGAAGGGGCAAAATAATAAAGTTCAGGAGGAAGAACCGTCCGATTGGGCTGATGTCCATGACTCTCGGGTCGGAGAGAAATTGGCGCAAATAGCGACGGACTGCGCCAGTTGTTGGAGAGTCTGGAGTGCCGAGGTTTAGCAGTAAAATCCCTAGCGGGGCGCCTGTTGAGCGGGGCGCAGCGGGCTCTGTGTTTTTGCGCTCCGTTTTTTGACGCTCTGTGTTTTGGCGCTGGGCATGTTCTTCTGCGACGAATTGTTTTGTCATTTTACTGAACCAATCTTTGTTTTTCGAGGAGGAATAAACACTCTTTCCTCGAATCGACACTGAGAGTACAAAACTTAAGATAGAGAATTGTAATAGTTTCGTCACGGAAATAGATGAAATCAAGAGTTGTTTCGAGTTGTTTTGGAGGGTCTGGGCGCCGATATCTATCAGTATAGAGGATTTGCTAAACAGTATTTAGGCGCCTGTCTGGGGGCTGGTTCTCAATAGAGAGAAAATGACCTATAAGTAGATTATTTATGAATGCTGTGACATAACTTTGACAAACAAAACCGATTGAACAGTTTTATGGGCTTATCAGGGCGCGGATGATTTAGGCCCATATAATTAAGAGAACAAGAGCAGTTATTAGAAGATAATTTTTGGAGTACTGGCAGTGACAGAGCTAACAAAAAAAACGGCAGAATCAAAGATCACTCCTATTTGTGGAACGGCGAATACGATAATTCGCGCGATAGGAGTTAGTATTAGCGGCGGCAATATGCAGTTGCTGGAGCGTCTGACAATCGCACCCGAAGAGCGCAGTGAAGAGCTATTGAAGTTGAAAGCTGAGCTCGGCGTTGAAGAGCTTCTGTATTTGGCTACCTGCAATCGAGTTGAGTTTATTGTCGCGTCTCATGAGGACCTTGCAGCAACTGATGTTCGTAATCGTCTACTAGATTATTTCTTCCGTTCAGGTCGCGATATTCAATTTCAGCCCTCGGATCTGAAGATTGCCAATGGCGCCGCTGCGATGCGTCATGTTTTTCGGGTAGTTTCGGCGCTTGAGTCATTGGTTGTTGGCGAAACGCAAATTACTGGTCAATTCAAGAATTCCTTGAAAGAGGGACTTGAGCTTGGAATTATTGGCACGCGTCTTGAGCCATTTGCGACTGAAGCATTACAGGTTGCGCGTTTGGTGCGCAATGAAACTGATTTGGGTCGTGGTTCGGTTTCGATGGCTTCCTTGGTTATGGGGGAGCTGGAAGAGAAGGGTGTTCTCAATGGCGAAACGCGGGTGGCATTGGTCGGTAGCGGCGAAATGACTGTGAAAGTTGCGACCTACTTGAAGAAGTTTAAGGTTAAGGATGTGCTGTTTGTCAATCGGACAGTTAGCAAGGCTCAGCAATTGGCCAAGCGATTTGGTGGTCGGGCTATTTGTATCGAAGGATTCCTCGCCGCTCCTCCTCAACTGGATGTGATTGTTAGCGCCACTAGCGCGCCTCAGGCTTTGTTTGGTCAGGAGTTTCATGATCGACTGCATTCGGTAGAGCAAGACGTGTATTGTATTGACTTGGCGATTCCACGCGATTTCACTGAGACATTTGATTGTTCGACAAAAACTCACTTGATTGGTATCTCGGACTTGCAGAGTAAGAAAGACACTAATCTGCACAAAAAGTTTCGTGAAGTCGACAAAGCTAGAGAAATAGTTGATGGCGCTGTGAGCCAGTTTCAGCGTTCGCATATTGAGCGCACAATTCGTCCCGCTCTCAAAGAGTCTTATCATCTGTCAATGGAGTTTGCGCTTAAGACAAGCGCTAAGTTAATGGCGACGCATTTGGTTGATTCACCACCAGAAGTTCAGGCTCATATAGAGGCTCTTATGCGCAAGGTAGTTGGGTTTTCGTCGGCCCAGTTTGGGCATGCGGTTTCGGCTCATCTTTGCCAAGGAACTGGTGACCATACATTGACCGACATGTGCGAAGAAGCCAGACGTGATTGTTTTCCAGAAGCGCGGACAGAGAAGGCGGAGCCTTCCAAGCCGGGCGAATCAGCAGATAGACCACAGTGTCCAGTAAAGAAGGTTGCTTATGCGTGATATAGTAATTGGTTCTCGAGGTTCGGATTTAGCGTTGTGGCAGGCGAACTTTATTCAACGCATTCTCAAAGAGAAGCTCGATATAACAGCGACAATCAAAGTTATTGTCACCACTGGTGATCGTATCACCAACATGTCATTTGATCAAATGACAGGCATTGGGTTTTTTACCAAAGAATTGGAAGAGGCGATTCTCTGCGGTGAGGTTGATATTGCGGTGCATTCGCTAAAGGATTTAACGACAACATTGCCTGATGGTTTGACAGTTCCGACAATTGGTTTTCGTGAGGATCGTCGCGAGTTGCTGTTGGTTCGTGAGGATTCCTATTTTGAGGGTGGCGCATTGTCGCTGAATGATGGGGCATCTATCGGCACAAGTTCGGCGCGGCGGAAAAGCCAAATTCAATATTTGAATCCGACTTTGGAAATCAAGGATATTCGCGGCAATGTGCCTACTAGAATCGAACGGGTAAAGAGTGGTGACTATGATGCAATAGTGATTGCTTTGGCGGGTGTTAAGCGCCTTGATTCTGATTTGAGTGGTTTGAAGGCGATTGAGCTTGACCCTGAGGTTTTCCTGCCCGCTCCTGGACAGGGGACACTTGCGATTGAAACCCGCGAGACTGATACTGAGCTAAACAAAGTTCTTAGCTCTCTCTCTGATGAGAAGACTGTCGTCGAGATTGCGCTTGAACGTGGCTTGTTGAAAAAGTTTGACGCGGGTTGTTCATTGCCGCTTGGCGTTTTTTGCGAAGTTAATCTTGGCGGCCAGCATCGATTTGTCTCGGCGTTAGGTGTTGTCGGTGATAATGGTTCTCCTGAACTACGTCGTCTTGAAGTCACTGGAAGTGACGTTGAGGCGCTTGTCGCAGAGTCTTACGCGGCTCTGACGGCAATGAAAGTTATGTAGGGCGCTTCTTTAGACCGTTGTTCAAGCCTATTGCGAAGACATGGAGTCGCGACAATGAATCAGAGGATTAGTCAATTAGCAATCACACGGTCTGGGGCAGAGCTAGCGGAAATTATCTCCCAGAATCAAGACAAGAGTGTTCGTATTGTCCCTCTGCCACTGTTTAGTTATGTGACAGTTGAATTTGGATTAGAGTCATCTGACTTGGCGGAAATTGATTGGTTGTGTTTTACTAGCGCTCGTGGTGTTGAGCGTTTTTTTGAGACTTTATCCAAGCAATCCAAGACTGTGTCCTCCCACACACAATTTGCAGTTGTCGGCGCAAAAACTGCCACAGCTCTGCTGGCGCAGGGGTTTAGCGCCAATCTTCAACCACAAACAACTATAAGCGAGGCTCTTTTTGAGGAGTTGATTCGTTTGTTGAACGACTCTGACGAAGTTGGTCAGAATATTGTTTATGTGGGTGCCGAGGTTGTGCGGTTTGATCCTGTGGAGCGTTTTGTTGGATTGCCTGTGAACTATAGTCGATTAATTGTTTATCGGGCTGAAAAAACAGAGACGCCTGAAGGGATTTTCGGGACTTTTTCCGCCGAAGACAGTATATTGTTTACCTCTCCAAAGGCGGCTGAGAGGTTTGCTGAATTGTTTGGCGCTCCTAAGACGCGAATAATTGCGATTGGGGCGATAACCGCTGAGGCTATTGAGGAGCTGGGTTGGAAAACTCCAGAGACTTTGACTGAGCCGGATTTGCAACTTGCTTTAGAGCTTTGTATGAAATCTAGTTCGCAGAGGTTATTCAGAGCGTCGCACTGAGCAAAATACTTAGAGAACTACTTAGAGTTGAGAGAATTATGAGTGATAGAATAATCACAGCACACCGTCCGCGTCGCTTGAGGCGTAATGCCATTATCCGTGATTTGGTTGCCGAGACAAGATTGAATCCAGATGGCTTGATACAGCCGTATTTTGTTTGCGATGGTTCGGATATTCGTGAAGAGATTAAGGGACTGCCAGGTATCAATCGCGAGTCAGTCGATAAGCTGATTGAGAGTATTGCCGAAGATATGAAGTTGGGTGTTAAGCGGGTTATGCTCTTTGGTGTTACTGATCGTAAAGATGAGCAGGCTTCGAGCGCTGTTTCTGATGATAACCCAGCGCTTCGCGCTTGTCGTGAATTGAAGCAAAAGTTTGGCGAAGATTTATTCGTTTCGGCGGATGTTTGTTTGTGTGGCTATACCGATCACGGGCATTGTGGATTGCTTGAGAATGAGGGAGTCAATAATGATGACTCAGTTGAGGTTTTGACTGAAATGGCTTTGACTTTGGCGCGTGTTGGTTGTGATTGTGTGGCGCCGTCGGATATGATGGATGGACGGATTGGCTCGATTCGTCAGGCGCTTGAGCGGGATGGATTCACGAATACTTTGATAATGGCTTATACAGCGAAGTATAGTTCGGCTTATTATGGTCCTTTCCGTGAGGCGGCGCAAAGTTCACCGAAATTTGGTGATAGAAAATCATATCAAATGGATTTCCGTAATACCAAAGAAGCGTTGGTTGAATTGGAGTTGGATTTGTCTGAAGGGGCCGATATTGTGATGGTTAAACCAGCTTTGGCCTATCTTGATATTATTGCTGCGTTCCGTGAAATTTCTTCTGCGCCAGTTGCGGCTTATAATGTCTCTGGAGAATATACGGCGGTTAAGTTGATGGCTCAGGCGGGACTTGGTGATGAAAAGGCGCTGACACTTGAAAACCTGACAGCGATGACACGCGCTGGGGCGTCGATTATTCTCAGCTATCACACACGCGATATATTGAAGAATGGTTGGCTCAATGACTAATGGTATAGTGAAAAGCAAGACTACAAACATTATTGACGAAGCAAGAATTGCAAAAATGAAGACTACACGTTCCGAAGAATTAACCAGTTTATCCGAAGCTGTTATTCCAGGTGGTGTGAACTCACCTGTGCGAGCTTTTAAGGCTGTCGGCGGCGGGCCGCGTTTTATTGAGCGCGGTTCAGGTCCATATATGTTTGACGTGGATGGCAATCGTTATTTGGATTTTTGTTCGTCATGGGGGCCGCTGATTTTTGGTCATGCTGATCCTGATATTGTTAAGGCGATTACTGAGCAAGTTCAACGTGGTTCGACTTTTGGCGCGGTGACTGAATATGAGTTCAACCTCGCTGAGTTTATTGTTTCGCATATTGATGCAGTTGATAAAGTACGCTTTGTTTCATCGGGAACCGAGGCGGTGATGTCGGCAGTGCGCCTAGCTCGTGGTTACACGGGTCGAGATGTAGTGGTCAAATTTGATGGCTGTTATCATGGACATAGTGATTATTTGCTAGTAAAAGCTGGTTCGGGTTTAGCGACATTTTCCCAGCCATCCTCGGCTGGAATTAGCAAAGGCGCCGCAGGCGAGACAATTGTCTTGCCGCTTGATGATGACGCCGCGTTGGAGAAGTGTTTCGCTGAGCAGGGTGAAAAGATTGCTGCGGTTATCATTGAGGGTATCCCTGCTAATAATGGTTTGTTGATTCAACGTCCTGAGTTTGTGAAATTGATTCGTAATTTGACTGAAAAGCATGGCGCTTTAATGATACTTGATGAGGTCATCACTGGCTTCCGTATCGGTATGGAAGGCGCCGCTGGCATGTATGGTGTCACTCCGGATTTGCTTACCTATGGCAAGATTGTCGGTGGCGGACTGCCTGTCGGTGCATTTGGTGGTCGTGCGGAAATAATGGACAAGCTTTCACCCAACGGACCAGTCTATCAAGCTGGCACACTTTCGGGTAACCCATTGGCGATGGTTGCGGGTTTGGCGACACTGAACAAGTTAGCTGATGGTAAAGTTTACCAGAGACTTGAGCAGAATGGGGCTTTGTTTGTTGACGCGCTAACGGCAAAATTGGGTGACGCGGTTTTCAAGATTGCGCGAGTTGGGTCGATTTTCTGGGTGGTGTTCCAAGATGAGATGCCGCTAAGCGCGGCAGGAATTGAGTCCGCTGGAATTGATCGTTACAATAAACGGTTTCGTAGTGCGCTTGACAGCGGTTATTATCTGCCGCCGTCGGGTTTTGAAGTTTGTTTTATTTCCGCTGCTCATACTGAGGAGCAATTACTAACCGCCGCTGAAGTTCTGGGTGGAATTATGGGCGGTTCAAACTGATTGGTTAGTTGAGATATTATCAAAGAGACTATTATCAAAGAGACGATTGAGGCAAAATATATGACGACAGAATCCAAAGCATGTTCGATAGCGCCAGTGGGCGCCGCTTCGCTTGCTGATAGCGCCTTTATTCGCGCTTGTTTCGGTAAGAACAAGGGACGTATCCCCGTTTGGGTTATGCGTCAGGCGGGAAGATATTTGCCTGAGTACCGCGCTTTGCGAGAGAAGGTTTCGTTTTTGGAATTGTGCCGCACTCCTGAACATGTTGCTTTGGCGACTTCGGATCCGATTAAGCGGTTTGGTTTTGATGCGGCGATTATGTTCTCGGACATTTTGCCGCTTTTGGAGCCGATGGGGTTTGAATTGGAATATGCCAAAGGTGGCCCGCAGGTGACACCCGCTATCAAATCACCAGACGATGTTAAGCGCATGGTTGAGTATGATGTGGCGTCGAAAATGGATTATGTCTTTGGTGGTGTTCGCGCTATTAAAGAGAGTATTCCACAGACGCCGTTGCTTGGTGTTGCGGGCTCGCCATTTACGTTGGCGTGTTATGCAATAGAGGGGCATGGATCGAAAACTTTTGATACTGTCAAACAGTTCATGTATAAGCATCCCAAAGCCGCCGAAGAGTTACTGGATAAGATTACATCGGCAACAATCGTTTACCTCCAAGAGCAAATCAAAGCTGGCGCTGATGGTGTGCAGTTGTTCGATAGTTGGAGCGGGATTCTTTCGGTAGGCGAGTATAGCGCTTGGTCTTTGAAGTATACTTCACGGATTTTTGAAGCGTTGAAGAGCTATAATGTTCCACGTTTGTTGTTTGTGAATAATCTGGCTCCGTATATTCATCTGGTGGCTGAGCTAGACTGCGAAGTTATTGGAGTTGATTATCGGATGGATTTGGCAATGGCGCAAAGGGCGCTGCCAGGTAAAGCGATTCAAGGGAATCTTGATCCGAATATTTTGTTTTGCGACCCAGAAGAGGTTAGCCGCAGAACTCGGATGATGCTTGAATCGCTCGACTCACATGATAATTTGATTGCCAACCTCGGGCATGGTATTTTGCCACCGACACCGATTGAATCGGTGAGCGCTTTTGTTGAAACAGTCCATTCGTTCAGGTCATAGGAGGCGAGAAAAATGAGAGATAATGATATTAACGCCAATGGTACAAACGCCAATAGTAGTAATGGCGCTAGAAAAGATAGCCTAGAGGTCAAGATAGTTGTCGCGCCGCTAGAGCTTTTGGAAAAATACGATCGGCCGGGGCCGCGTTATACAAGTTACCCAACTGCGCCAACATGGACTGACAAATATGGTCCCGAGAGTTATGCGAAGGCCTTAGAGGTTGCTAGCAAAAAAACTCAGGAGCCGCTTTCACTCTATGTGCACTTACCTTTTTGTGAGAAGCGTTGTTATTTTTGTGGCTGTAATGTTTTCATCCCTCGTCGTCGCCAGCATGTTACTGACTATATTGAGACACTGAAACTTGAAATCACCAAAACCGCTGATGCACTCAAAGGCCGTAACAAAGTTCAGCAATTGCACTTTGGCGGTGGCACGCCGACTCATTTGTCTGTTCCTGAGTTCACCGAGGTGATGGATGCTATTCAGGAGCGGTTTGTTTTTCTCGACACTGCAGAACTTTCTATTGAAGTTGATCCACGGGTGACTACCAAAGCGCATTTTGAGTTTCTATCGAAGCGTGGTTTTAATCGCATCTCTATGGGCGTTCAGGACTTCAACGATGATGTTCAGAAGAGTATAGGTCGTGTTCAGCCATATGACCGCACAAAAAAGTGTGTGGACTATGCGCGAGAGTGTGGCTTCAAAGGTGTCAATTTGGATTTGATTTATGGGTTACCAAAGCAGACTGTTGAGACATTCACTGATACAATTGTTAAGACGATTGGTTTGCGCCCTGATAGAGTCGCCGTTTATAGTTTTGCATTTTTGCCAACACGTATCGGTAATCAGAAGTTGATCAAAGAAGATGAGTTGCCGAGTTTGCATGCAAAGTACGGCTTGTTCAACGTGGCCTTGAAGCTGTTTACTGACAGCGGATATATTCAAATTGGTATGGATCACTTTGCGCTTCCTGATGATGAGCTGACTATCGCTCAGGGCAAGGGCAAGTTGATGCGCAATTTCATGGGCTATACTGTCAATAAAGCCACTGACTTGGTTGGTATGGGGATTTCATCTATCGGCTTGGTGAGTGGGGCTTTAGCGCAGAATAGTTCTGATATGAACACGTACTTGGCGAAGACCAATGCCGGAGAGTTTGCGACTGTTCGCGGGTTGCGCCTTTCAAAAGACGATGTCATTCGTGAATATGTGATTTCATCGGTGATGTGTAACTTTATTTTGGACCGCGCAGAATTCAAGAAGCGTTTTTCAATTACCTACGAAGAATATTTCGGTAGCGCTCTTGATGATTTGCAGACGTTCTTTGATGATGGGATGTTGACCGACGATGGTAAGGTCTTGCAAGTTACGATGCTGGGACGCACGTTTGTGCGCAATATCGCGATGGTCTTCGATGAATACTTGAAGAAACAAGAAGCCGAACGTCCTTTGACATTCTCGCGTACGATATAGATAGTATTGGCTATATAAGCAATATGAAGTTTGAGACAGTCATTGTTGGCGGCGGGATTTCTGGACTGGCGGCTCTTCACTATTTGAAGAAGCTGCGGCCGTCTATGTCGGTGCATCTTTATGAGGGCGCGGATCGTCTTGGTGGTGTGATTGGCACAGACATTGTTGACGACTACTCTTGCGAATGGGGTCCTAATGGGATTCTTGATCGCAGTGGACTGACTCGTGAACTTTGTGAAGACATTGGCGCCGATGGGTTGCTTGAGTCGGCCAATGATAGCGCCAAGAAACGTTTCATTTTGCGCGGTGGAAAACTGCGCGCGGCTCCGATGTCTTTGATGTCTTTTATCACTTCTAGAGTTTTATCTCCCGCTGGTAAATTACGAATATTTATGGAACCGTTTACATCTTCAGCCACTGGTGATGATGAATCGATTTATAGTTTTGCCTCTCGGCATCTTGGTAAGGAAGTAGCGGACTATTTGATTCAGCCGATGGTGACGGGTATTTATGCTGGCTCAGCTGAGCGACTGTCTGTGCGCGCTTGTTTTCCTGCGCTTTATGATTTGGACCAAGAGTCTGGTTCTTTAATACGTGGGGCTCTTGCCAGTCGTAAGCGCAAGAAACGCGAAACTGCTTCGAGTGAGATTGACGAGAATACTACCAAGCGAAAAGGTTCAATGCGGTTGTTGTCTTTGAAGAGGACTGGTGTGCAGGCGTTGATTGAAGAGATAGCTAAGTCCTATGCTGATTGCGTGCAAACTGGAGCACGTGCTAGCAATATTGTGAAGCGGGCTTCGGGGAACGGCTATGTTGTTCAGTTTGACGAAGGGCAAGACGTTGAATGTGATAATTTGATTTTGGCGATTCCTTCGTATCAAGCTGAGAGTATCTTGAGTAATGTGTCACAAAAATTGTCGCAGGCTACTGGAAGAATTCCATATGCGCCGATAGCAGTTGTTTGTTTGGGGTATTCTGAAGAAGCCGCGCCGATGGCGCTCGATGGCTTTGGGTTTTTGATTCCGCCGTCGGAGAAACGTGAGATTCTGGGAGCGATTTGGACATCTTCGATATTTCCTGATAGAGCGCCAGATGGTAAAGTCTTATTGCGTGTCCTTCTCGGTGGTGGCGCGAATCCTCAGATGTTAGATAGGTCTGATGATGAACTGGTTGCGGTTTGCCGTAAAGAATTGGGCGAGATTATGAACATCAGCGAGGCTCCTGAATTGGTTAAGATGTTTCGTTGGACGCGCGCAATTCCACAATACACTCTTGGGCATATGGATATTCTCGCTGATATTGATGCCGAGTTGGAGAGTTTACCGGGTTTACACTTGGCAGGCAATGCCTATCGGGGTATTGGTGTCAGCGATTGTTTGGAGAACTCGCTGCGCATTATTGAATCTTTGCCTAGTTGAACCCAATGACCGTGCTCAGGTCTGGCTTTGGACTTGTATATTTGCTCCAATTTTCGATATTAGATGAATGTTGAAAGAAACAACTTCCCAATTTACTTTAGATATAGATTCACAAGAGCCATTGACTGTGGCTGTCACTGGGGCTAGTGGCTTTGTCGGCTCAGCGTTGATGACGAGTTTGCAGGAGATGGGGATCAATGCGCTTCGACTTGTGCGTGAAAAGATTCGGGCTGGCGCTGGAAATGTGTCTGATAATGTGTTTTGGGATCCGTTGGATTCCAAGTGCGATTTGTCAGACCTCGATGGAGTAGAGGCGGTTGTTCATCTGGCTGGTGAATCTATTGTCGGGTTATGGACCGCCGCCAAGCGTCAACGTATATATGAGAGCCGTGTCACGGCCACTAAGAATTTGGCAATGGGCCTTGCTGCTCTCAAAGTTCCTCCCAAAACATTGATTTGCGCCTCGGCGGTTGGTTTTTATGGCGACTGCGGGGACGTGCTGTTGTCAGAGGACAATCAAAATGGTCAAGGTTTCTTAGCCTCAACTTGTTTAGCTTGGGAGGCGGCTGCTGAGCCTGCTCGCGAGGCGGGAATTAGAGTTGTCAATTTGCGTATTGGAATCGTGCTGGACCCAGCTGGTGGCGCTTTGCAAAAAGCAATCGGCCCATTTCGTTTGGGATTGGGTGGGCGATTCGGTTCTGGTAAACAGTATATGAGTTGGGTAACGCGTGAAGATTTGGTGCGGATGATACTCTTTGCGTTAAAGAATAAAAGCCTAACAGGCGCTATGAATGCGGTGGCTCCGAATCCATTGACTAATGCAGAGTATACCAAGAAACTAAGCGCGGCTTTGAATCGTCCTGCTTTTATGACAGTCCCGAGTTTCTTGTTACGCCTAGCGCCTGGGGGGATGGGGGATGAAATGTTTTTGGCAAGTGTCCGCGCTGTGCCGTCAAAAGCTTTGGCCGCTGGATTTGAGTTTAAACATCCAGATATTGACACCGCTCTTGAAGAATTCATTCAGTAATTTGGGTTATATGATTTAGCCAAACGATAAGATAATTCAGGAAAACATTTAATGAACATCAGCGAGAGCATAACGAAAAGCATAACTAAGAGAAATGTATTAGTACTCATACTCACTGTTGCATTTTCGGCGGTTGGTGGAGCAGTTTGGTTTTTCTACTCGTCTGTTCAAGATTCTCTGCCGCAAGTTTCAGGGAGTGTGATCTTGACTGACGCGGAGAAACCAATTGAAATCACATTTGACTCATTGGGTGTTCCGCAGATTTGGGCGGAGAGTGAAAGAGATGCGCTTTTTGCGCTAGGCTATCAGCATGCCGCTGATCGTCTCTTTCAAATGGACATTGTTCGGCATGTTTCGCAGGGGCGACTTTCTGAACTCCTTGGGTCGGTGACAATCGACATAGATATTTTGCAACGCAAGATGCGTCACAAATATCTGGCCAAAGATGCGCTGGCGCGGCTTGACGCGCATGATAAGGAACTCTTTGAGGCTTATGCCGCTGGAGTCAATAGTTATGTTGGTTCATGCGCGGAGTTACCTTTTGAGTATTTGCTTTTGCGCAGTGAGTTTGCAGAGTGGAGTGTTTATGATTGTTTGACTGCCCTAAGTTTTCAGACTTGGTTTTCGGATGCTATTCAAAATCGGGACAAGTTTTTTGTTTTGCTAGCCGAGAATGTCGGAATCGAAAAAGCCAAGACACTGGCGCTACCGTATCCTGACTGGGGACTCTATACTGTGCCGACCGACAAGATACTTGGCGAATTCAAGAGCAGTGATAGTGACGACGATTCCGGAGAGCTTGGAGGAGATTATAGTGATGGCGCAGGTGATGTGTTCGTGAATCATGATGTGTTTGTGAACCATGAAGCGCTTGAAGCAACCAGCCTATCACTAACAGAGTTATCATTGACTGACTTCCGTTCACGAGTCGCAAAAGAGGTAGTTGCCAATAATTGCTATGGTCTTTCGATGAGCGCTGGGTCGAATGGTTGGGTGGTTTCATCTGAAAAATCCTCAAGTGGTGGAGCGCTATTGGCTGGTGATCCGCATTTGGATGTTACTAGGTTGCCGCAGTTTTGGTATTTGGTTGGAATTCATTCAAAAGACGGGGAGCTTGATGCGTTAGGGATTACTGTGCCCGGTTTGCCGTTCTTTGTGATGGGGCATAACTGTCAGGCTGCCTGGACGATGACTGCTGCGGGTATTGATCAAACAGATTATTATTTTGAAGAGATTGATCCTAACGACAGTTTGCGTTATCGCACTGCAGATGGCTGGCAGGAGTTCGAGATAGTTACCGAGACTTTGACGGTAGCTGGGGAAGACAGCGCTCTGATTGTCTCAATCAAGAATACTGTGCATGGCCCAATGATGTTCGAGAATATTGACTCACTAGAGCATGCGTATTCATATCATTGGGCAGGCTTTGATATTGATTTAACTGAAGCGGCTCATTCGGCATTGCAAATTGCCAAGACGCAAGAATTTGCTGAGTTTCGCGAGGTTGTTACGAGGTTCGGGGCTCTCAATGCAAACTGGATGTTTGCTGATACCGCTGGCAATATCGGTTATCAGCTTGGCGCGCCGATTCCAGTTAGGAATAGTGGCAGCGCTGGGGATAATTTTGCAATCAAGGGTTGGGAAGAAGAATCTATATGGAAAGGGTTTCGCTCATTCGATGAGACTCCAGCGTCATACAACCCTCCGCAGGGCTGGTTGGCGAATTGTAATAATAAACAAGACCAGCCGAACCTAGGGTATCCACTTTCTGGGTCCTTTTTCTCAGATCGAATACTACGAGCTACTGAAGTTCTTTCAGCGAAAGACAAATATTCGCTGGATGATATGCGCGACCTACAACTTGATAGGCGCGACCGTTATTTCATGCGCTGGCAGGAAGAATTGACTGTGCTATTGCATAATCGCGGTGAAGATTCGTTGTCGGAGTTAATGCGAAATTGGGATGGTGTAACTGATTCACTGTCTGTTCCGACTGCAATAATTGCGGAATTCATATTGCAATTGAAGCATAGTATTTTTGAAGATGAACTAGGAAAATCCATTTCTCGTTTGAAACGACTTTGGGTTGATCAAATCTATCATCAAGACAGTTCGGTTTGGTTTGATGATATAAACACAAAAGACACAATTGAAGATAGGACCGCAATCACCGAGCAGGCCTTGGCAGTAACTTTGGGAAAAGTCGCTGGTAAGAACTGGGGGCAATTGCACTCATTGGTGATGCAGCATCCGATGTCGATTGTCCCTGTTGTCAATGGGGCCTTGGGGCTGACACGCGGGCCTTGGAGCCGTGGTGGAAGTGGTGGGTCAATAAATGCTTCGTATTACCGCACAGACACATCTGGCGCCTTTCACACGCTGGCGGCTCCGAGTTGGCGGTTCTTGATAGATATGTCCGATCCGACCCACTCATTGATGTGTTTACCAGCGGGCGTTTCTGGTAATCCAATTAGTGAACACTTCTTTGACTTCAATTCGATGTGGGCGGCTGGAGCATACCATAGGCTCTCATTGGATTATGGTGAAACGAAGAAGAACTCCGAATCTGTTTTGACTCTTGCGCCTAATTGACCCGCGTTTTTCAAAAGAAATCAAGAATTCTCAAGAAATATTGTGGCAATAGAAAGCGGGGATAGCTCAAAAGGAGCTATCCCCGTTCCACTCATGCAGTAGAGTGAGAGGGTATGTGACGGTACTATTGATGAGCAAGGCGCTTACGCCAAATGATACAATTCACTTGAAGCGATCATTTGAAGCAATGCACATCAATGGGCCGTTGGCCGTCACACGCTTTGTACAACTACAAAATCTGCAATTCCAAGAAGCATTAGTCGCAAGAAACAATAATTTCAAGAAACTGAGACTTCAAAAATCGTGATTACAAAACAAGCAATAATATTGTAATCTTCAAATCTTCTAATTATTGACCACATGGGGTCAGGTCTTACATTTGCTATCTATAGTATAACAATATGAGCGGGGTTCGGCAATAGCTAAGTTAGCTGCTTTGTGAATTGAACGTGGCTTCGGTGGGCTGTGGGCCATAAAGGAATTATTAGTAAAGAAACTATGTGACTTCTAGTCTCAGGACATGTAATACATTGGCCAGTAGTGAGTTGTCGGGGTGGGGGCTACTTCTAGTTTGCCTAGAATAATTCTAATGTGTGGCTTTCTTGGCTTTGGAGCTTTTCTGTGAGCGTTCGCTTTTGGGCTCTTTGGCGGTGAACCATAACCAAAATCCAACTAGTACAAACGGTATGCTCAGGATTTGCCCCATATCTAGGGGCAGGCCACGCTCAAATGGTTCTTGGACTTCTTTGATAAACTCAATGAAGAACCTAGCTGAGAAGACCATCACAAATAGAGCTCCAGTGATTTTGCCAAGGGCGATTGATGTCCCGATTTTGTTGTAAAGGCGCCAGAGGAGTCCCAAGATGGCAACATAGCATAGCGCTTCGTACAATTGAGCGGGATGACGTGGGACATTGTCGATGCGCTCAAAAACGAAAGCCCATGGCAGGTCTGTGGCTTTGCCGATGATTTCCGAATTAAACAAATTACCAATGCGTACGCTGGCCGCTGTCGCCAGACATACCAATGAGACTCTATCGGCGATCCAGAGGAACTTGACGCCTTTGGTATTTTTGGCGTAAAGCCAAAGCGAGATGACGATACCGAGTGTGCCGCCATGACTGGCTAGTCCGCCATGCCAGACTTTTAAGATCTCAAGTGGGTTACTGAAATAATAAATCGGGTCATAAAAAAGAACATGCCCAAGTCGCGCGCCGATGAGGGTACCGAGAAATACATAAATGAACACTCGATAGGTTTCTTCTTCGGAGATACCCTCGCGGAGAAAAACTTTATTGAGAAGTACATAGGCGAGCATGAACCCGCCTGCAAAGAAAAGCCCATACCAACGGGGCTGCAAGAACCAGAGTTGGAAAAGGTCTGGTTGGACATTCCAGTATATGACGCTCAGATATTTGATGGCTAGAGGATTCACGGCGCCAGTATGCTTCTTTTGTGAGAGAAACTCAAGTGTTAACTGAATGGAAGTGAGAATACTGGTCTGTTTTAGGAGTGTTTCTCAGGAGCATTTCAAGAGGCCGTCCGTACAGAGTTTATTATCTTGCAAGTGAACAATTATCGCTATTAGTTGGTTACTGACTACGGAACCTGAGTAAGGTTATAGAATTTCGGGGGCGTTAGGGATAGAAAGTGGAATTTGGAAGGTTCATATGCACTATGTGATAATTGGCAATGGTGTTGCAGGCATCAACGCCGCAGGCAGTGTCAGGATGCGCGATTCTGAGTCGAAGATTACGATAATTTCTTCTGAGAGTGATCATTTCTTTTCGCGGACGGCTTTGATGTATGTCTTTTGTGGGCAGATGTCAGCTGAGGATGTTGAGCCATATGAGCGCGATTTGTATGCGCGCACGAATTATGATCGAGTGCGCGGTAGAGTTGCTAGTGTCGACAGTGGCGCTAATAAACTAACGTTGACCAGCGGTGAAGTTGTCTCTTTTGATAGTCTGCTGATTGCCTCTGGTTCTGTGCCGTTTATGGTGGACTATCCTGGGATTGATCTAGACGGTGTTGGTAATTTTGTCACTTGGCAAAATCTCGAATGGCTCACCGAGCAAGCTAAGACCGCGCGCAAAGCGATAATTGTGGGTGGTGGATTGATTGGGATTGAGTCGCTAGAGATTTTGCACTTGGCGGGAATCAAGACTACGATGGTAGTTCGTGAGGACTCTTTCTGGCCGATTGCTTTTTCCAAGCCTGAGGGTGACATGATTACTGAACATGTCCGAAATCATGGCGCGGAGATGATGCTTGCCACTGAGACCGACGAAATAGTTGGCGAGAATGGAAGTGTGACAGGCCTAAAAACAAAAGACGGTCAAACACTTGAGGCGGATTTAATTATTTTTGCAATCGGTGTTATACCGCAGACCGAGTTTTTGAAAGACTCAGGAATCGAACTTTCAGAACGTGGCGGGATTATTGTTGATGAAAAACTCGCTACCAATGTTCCGGATATTTGGGCGGCTGGAGACTGTACTGCGGTGGTTTGGTTTAATGGAGTTCGTAGGCCAGAGCAACTTTGGTACACAGGTCGGGACCAAGGGAAGGTTGCTGGTTTCAATATGTTAGCTACTGAATCTGAGCGCAAAGATTACAAACGGAAAACATTCTACAATTCAGCGAAGTTTTTTGATATTGAATATACAACTGCTGGTTATGTCAATTTCAATTTTGACGGAGAACGTGACTGGTATCAATGTGATTCGATAAAAGAGACGTCACAACGGATCACATATATGCCCGATGGGGCAGTGATTGGATTCAATATGCTCGGTAGTCGGTGGGATCATCGGCCGCTGGTCAAATGGGTTGAGGAGAAGCGCGATATCAAGTGGGTGTTGGAGCATTTGCATGAAGCGTGTTTCGACGAAGAATTTTCGCCGAAATTCAAAGTAACGGAGCCAGCTCCTGCATTAACGTAGGAGACTGGAAGAAAACATAATGCAAACAGGATTGTTGAATACATACCAGAAAAGTGTCTCTAACCGAAGCTATATAGCTTGGGTGATGTCGGGGGCGTTACTTACTTTTTATGTGTTGATATATTTTACCGACTTCTTCACCCCAATAGCGGCCCAATTGCATCTTGGTGGTAAGTGGGGGATGTATGGAACATTGTACACAATCTTCATTGTTGGATTTGGCATAGTGTTCTTAAGGCGACATGGACAAACGCCTTACCAAAGACTTCGTACTTTGTCGATTATGTTTTTTCAAGTCGTGTTTGCTTTTGCGCTTCCGCATGTGATGGAGATGTTCGATACGCCAGGTTACAATTTTGCATATTTTTGGCCTTTGAATTACAGCGCTTTCTATCCTTCAACTATAGCAAGTCAGCCTTTGCCATTTATTCTCTATAGCATGATCGGCGCGTTTATACTTGTGCCAGTCTTGACTTTCTTCTATGGCAAACGCTGGTATTGTTCTTGGGTTTGTGGGTGTGGGGGACTTGCTGAAACTGCTGGTGATTCATTCAGGCATCTTTCGAGCAAGACCACAAAGGCTTGGCGTTTTGAACGTTACTCCATACACATTGTCCTACTTTTTGCAGTAGTGACAACGGTGATTGTGGTGACGTCGTTTATTTTTGAGTCGCGCACTGGTGATGAATTCAGCGTCGTCTATCCGATTTTTTCAAAAATCGCTGGACCAGTAAAAGGTTTTTATGGCTTTCTGGTTGGAGCAATTCTCTCTGGTGTGCTTGGTGTGGGATTGTATCCATTGATGGGTTCACGGGTTTGGTGTCGGTTCTTTTGTCCTCTGGCGGCGTTCATGGGATTGATACAGAAGTTTGGACGTTTTCGGATTACTGTTAAAGATGAGATGTGTATTTCTTGCGGTAATTGCAGTACATATTGCGAGATGGGAATTGATGTGCGTCAATACGCGCAGAACAATCAGGATTTCAAACGCGCGGCTTGTGTCGGTTGTGGGATTTGCGCGCATGTTTGTCCGCGTGGCGTGCTGAAGTTAGAAAACAAATGGGATTTTGCTTCATGGGGTGATGCGGCTGGTGTTGAGCATGTTGATGTTTGAGGAGGGATGAGTATGGAAATTCGCCTTAGCAATACAAAAATTTTCTGGGAGTACAATCTCAAGAAGTCCCTAATGCTTTCCTACATTGTCTCTACGGGCTTAGGTCTTGGCAAGCATGGATACAAAGAATTTGTCTTGAAGGGTTTGCAAGAAGACAGGGTGGAGATGTTTGAAAAAAATTTGAATTACCTTCTAGAAGCACATAGTGACCCTGAGATCGGGGCTCTCGTAAATGAAATCGGAATTGTCCAGGCTGTGGACAACTTTCACTGTTACTTAGCGATAGCTGGTGCGTATGTGTTTATTAGCAATCCACACTTGGTCCAAAGATCGACCGACAAGGAAGTTAAAGTGAGCTATGTAACCAGCTTTGCCACTATGGAAGAGTTTATCGAGGCATATTCTTGGAAATTAAGCGATAAACTCTTGCAAGAAGGAACCAAAAAAATTGTCTCTACTTATCGAAAGACTTTTGATTTAACATTGGAAATAGAAGACTCCGTGGTTCAAAAAGCTCACGAAGGTGTCTTACTGAGAAACGTTCTAGTTCACAATTGGGGGAGAGCGAATACTCGATATTTGAAACATTCGAATTCGAAGAATACTTCACTAGGTCAAAAAGTCCCAATGCCTGCGACAGGAGAGCTAATCGAAATTGTAAGAGCGATTGACTGTTTTGTGAAACTTGTAGATGATTCTTTCATTGAGAAGTACGGCGTTGAGTGTTTTTCAACTTTTGTTTCACAGTATGACGAAAACCGAATAGCAGAATATATCAATCGCTATAAGAGTCCTGAGTGACTCTATAGTACTAATAAACGTACTGTGACAACGCCTCTCTATATCCCGAAAGGATTGAGGATGAATGTCAGGGTGAAGATTACTAGCGCTATCCATCCTAGGATTTTAGCGCTTGTGGGGACGGGGGATTTGTCGTCGAGAGTGGGGAAGTGGAAGGGCTTGAAGATTATGGCCATGACCGCGTAGACCCACCAGCCAGGCCACTGGAAGCCAGCCCAAAACAGGCCGCCAAGCGCTAAGAGCGCGATAGGTCTTTGGCGTTTGCCGAAAAGTCCGTAGGTGATGTGTCCGCCATCGAGCTGACTTAGTGGTAACATATTTAGCGCTGTCACTAAGAGTCCTACCCATCCTGCAAAGGCTGCAGGAGCGAGGCGAAGTGTGTGTCCGAATGCGCTTTCGCCAAGGATCATCTGGCCCATGAAGGTCATGAGCAATGACTCACCTTCAAAAGAAAACATTCCATCTATCGTTGGGTCAGTGTTGAGCAAACCGACCCAGATTGCAATTACAGCCACTACAAATCCTGCAATAGGTCCTGCGGCGCCGACTTCAATTAGGTCACGACGATTTTCTATTGGTGATTTGAAACGAATAACCGCGCCCATTGTGCCGATGAAATTCATCATGGGAATGAAGTATGGAAGTGTCAGGCGTAAGTTGCGGCGCTTGCCTGCAAAATAATGGCCAAATTCATGCGCCAATAGAATTCCAAGTAGCCAGAAAGTGAAGCTGGCGCCCCAACCGACTTGCCAAGCTGAAGGTTGCATCAGCCAATCCAAAAAGCCTAATGGTTTTTGGTTGAGGTCGATGATTGTCTCAATAGCGTAGTTTGAATATTGAGGAAAGAAAAAGACAGTGGCAATAGTTGCCAAGAAGAGAAATATGTTTGTCCAAGGGACTTTGGAAACAACTGGAATCCTAACGCGCAAGTACGTCCCGCCTTGGTTTTCCAGCCAAGTGGACTCATATTTCAGGATGTTGAGTTTATGTGTGATTGTTTGGAGTTCTATACTCTCAAGAGGTGAGAGCGGAGACTCTGGCGAGAGGAGCGGTTCGATTCTGACCATGACTTCTTCACCCATAGTTCCAGCGGCGGTTACCGAAAACCTGCCGCGAAGTAGCTCTTCGACAATTCGGAGTATTTTGTCTTGTTGTTGTTTCTTGGTTTTCATGGTTCTGTTGCTTGTCCGACATTCATCAATGAGAACTTATATCACACTGACTGTCATGAGGATACGGAATTGTTGACGTCGAGAGGAACATAAATAATTCTGATTTGCTCGTTAGTTTACAAATGTTGCCATATCCCCTTGGCTGGAGTAGTTTCATAGCTGGTATATGGCATCGCGATAATTCCTGATGCAATTTGGTTTGGCAGGCCTTGGTCTCAGATAGTTAAGGTGCAATTCGATTCACTGATTTATGCGCTGTTGACTGCTGGAGTTTTTAGCTGGCAATGGTTGCGCTTGAGTAGCTAATTAGTTGAGGACTCATCCTACTTAGATGTGTTTAGACAAGACTAGGGACGAGACCCCAACTTTTTGGCAAGAGGGCACGAGGGTTTGATATTGAAACTTGTAATTATCCGCAGGGTTCTTGTCTTGTTTGCGCTTTATATTGGAGGTTCAACTCTTAGCGCTTGCAGTGACACAAATGGTTTTATTGCGTCTGGACCCAAAATCGGGGAGAATGCAACGCTTGTCTCATTGAGCACTTCAATTTCTGGCTTTCCCGTTCCTTTTCTTGCTGGTACATTCTCCTATGCGGTGGCTGTCGGACTTGCTACTGACTCAGTAGTAATAACTCCTCAAGCGGCAGACACTTTGGCGAGCGTAGTTATGCATGATCCGAGTTTCGTCGGTCAGCGGTTCAATGTGGATAACGCGAGTTCTTATGGTCCCACCTCGCTGATTATTGGGGGGAATATATTTGTTGTGGAAGTAGTTTCTGCTGATGGACAGCAGATGGAGTTGTACACGTTGAATATTCAGCGGTTGCCGCAAGATTCATTGCCTCTTTGATCCTATTGCCAAGTGTTTGCTGTAGGCGTTTTATTTCGCTACATAGTTGGTGGAAGTGTGTTGCTTATTCTGGTGACTTGCGCTTTGCGATATGATGGAAAGCAAACTCTTCAATGGACGAGTTTTGATGAACAATACCAAACAGAACAAATCAGGTCATAAAGGAGTAATCGCGCTCCTCACTGGCGGCGGTGATGTGCCAGGTTTGAACCCCGCGATTCGAGCGATTACAATACGGGCTATCAATGAGGGCTATCAGGTAATTGGGTTTCGCCGCGGTTGGGCTGGAGTCATTGGGCTTGTGCGAGATAAAGCGGCCGACAATAGCGAGAATTACCAAGTCTTAACCGAAGAAGCTGTTAACCGCATTGGCCGCAGTGGTGGAACTTTTTTGCATACCTCGCGAACTAATCCGTCGCGAGTTAGCGCTGACGATGTCCCAGAACACTTGCGCGAGAAATACAGCTCCGAAGTGAATGACCTGACTCCTGATGTATTGGAGAATCTAGCATTTCTTAATATAGACTACTTCATACCGATTGGCGGCGATGACACGCTTAGCTATGGTGTCAGGCTTGCCAAAGAAGGTTTCAAGGTTATCGCAATTCCCAAGACGATGGACAATGATGTGCCTGGCACGGATTATTGCATTGGCTTTAGCACTTGTGTCACACGCACAATTATGATTGCCAATAATTTACGGACTTCGGCCGCGTCACATGAACGTTTTCTGGTTTTGGAAGTCTTCGGCCGCTACGCGGGGTTCACTGCGATGTTACCAGCGTTGGCTGGTTCGGCAGATAGGTGTGTTATCCCAGAATACAAGTTCGACATTGGTGAGTTAACAGAGCTGCTGTGTTATGACCGTAAGCGCAACCCCAATAACTATGCTGTGGTTTTGGTTTCGGAGGGCGCTACATTTGAGGGCGCTGAGACGATGTTCTCGGATTCGCATAAAGACGCCTATGGGCATGCCAAGCTCGGCGGTATTGGTGACATTGTTTCCAGCAAAGTCAAAGAGCTTTCGCCAAAGTGCAACAATGGTCGTGCGGTTAATGTGATTAGCCAGAAGCTGGGCTATCTTGTTCGCGGTGGTGATCCTGATGCGATTGATTCTATTGTACCCATGGCCTATGGAAACTTGGCGGTGGATTTGATACTTCAGGGTGTCTCAGGAAGGCTAGTGGTTTTGCGGAATGGCCGCTATGATAATGTGCCTATCGAGATTGTCACTAGCTCAAAGAAGTTTGTTGATGTTCAACAGCATTACAATACTGAGAGGTTGAGACCTAAATACAAGAGTTTTGCAAATCAGCCTTTGTTTATTATAGCTGGCGAGTAAAACTATTCGATTATGAGTGGCAGTTGCTTCTATGAAACCCTATACAACAAGAACACGTTTGCAGAGGGCATTGCATGCTCTTAGTTGTTTGCCGTTTTGGCGTAGTTGGCGCTGGAGAGTTACTCTTGGCGCCTTGGTGGTTGCGGCGTTTGTGTTGGTGCGGTTTGTCGCTGAGATTGGTAATGATGTTAAGCCAGATTCTCGATTTCAAGTTGTGAAAGTTATTGATGGTGACACTGTTGAGCTAACAGATGGTGAGCGATTGCGTTTGTTGTTTATTGATACACCTGAGCGTGGTGAGCCGTACTATGATTCGGCAACTGCGCTGGTCAAAGAGCTAGCGCTAGGACAATTTGGTAATTTGCGATTTGGTAAACGCAAACGTGATGGCTATGGGCGATTGTTGGCGACCTTGTTTGTTGATACTTTGAATGTCAATCTTGAATTACTGCGGCGCGGTTATGCTAACCTTTATTTGTTTCCTGATAATATCAAAGATACATCTATTACTAAGCTAGTCGCTGAATTGTTGCAGGCTCAGCGATTTGCCCTGAGTGAGCGTAGAGGGCTGTGGTCTCTCAAGCGCGCCGAGGAGGAGCGTTATGTCACTACCAAGCGTTCGCTGCGCTTCCATCGCCCTAATTGCCGTTCGGTGCATAATCATCCACCTGCGACGCTGAGGGTCTTCGAGAGTCGTAACCAGCCGCTCAATGAAGGACTGTCACCCTGCCGCACTTGTCGGCCATAGAATGTTCAGGCTAATAGTGAAAAAATAGTAATGTGAAGTTGCTAGAGAACTAATTTGCGTAGAGATTTTACTTCTGCAGTAGTGAGGTCGCGCCATTCGGATGGTTTGAGACCCTCGCAAGTTATGCCTGCGAACTCTACGCGCGAGAGTGAAAGTGTCTGGTAGCCACAGCCCGCGAGTAGTTGCTTAACTTCGTGCTTGTGGCCTTCGTGTAGAGATAATTCGACTATAGAACCAGAGCCGTCCTTGCGGAGGAGTTTGGCTTGGGCCTTGCCGATGTGTCCGTCCTCCAGCTCTACTCCTTCTGCAATACGTGCGCCATCGGCTGGTGTAAAGATACCATCAATCAAAGCCTGATAGACTTTCTTGACCTCATAGCGTGGATGTGCCAAGCGATGCGTCAAGTCGCCGTCATCGGTTAATAGCAGGACTCCCTCAGTGTCGAAATCGAGTCTTCCGATAGGATAAATACGAGTTGTCAATGGAGGCGATGAATAGGCTTTGCGGCGTAGTATCTCAATGACGGTTGTACGATTGTGCGGGTCAGTGACGGTTGTGACACATAGGCGTGGTTTGTTGAGTAGGATGTAGCGTTTTTCAGTCGCTGGTGTTAGGCGTTGGCCGTTGAGTGTTACGATGTCGGTGTCATGAGTCACTATTGTCGACAAATCGTCGCCAGTTAACAAGCGACCGTTGAGAGTGATTTTGCCCTCGGCAACTAGTTTTTCTGCGGCACGCCTAGAGCAGACACCGCAGAGAGCGATAAACTTATTTATGCGAGATTGGTTTGACATGTATCAGAAGATATATGAATTAAATGCAAGGAGGTGAGCATAGTCGCTTAAGACTGTGAAGTAATGGGAGTTTCTTTGGCTTGGTCTTCAATCTCTTCGTCAACGCTGTCACTTATGTCATCAATGACTGTAGGATCAGTGTCGGCGTCTGGGGTGTCAACGTCGTCCTCTTCGGTGTCAGCTTCACTGTCACTAGCGATATCGTCTTCGGTGAGTGTGGTAGTGGCTTCATCGCTGTCGGTAACAGCAGTCTCAAGGTCATCTATTTCTACCTCCGTCTCAGCCTCGTCAGAGATAGCGCTGGTGACTTTATCGGCGCGTTCAACTTCCATTTGTTGAATTAGCTCTTCGATTTCAGCAATGCGCGGTAAGTCGTCAAATGAATTCAGCCCAAAGAATCTCAAGAACTCATCTGTTGCGCTATAGAGCAATGAGCGACCTGCGCCCTCGGAACGTCCAGAGATGCGAATCAGGTTTTTTTCAAGCAAGTTATGGATCACGCCATCGGCGGCAACACCACGGATGAACTCAATTTGGTTTTTGCTGACAGGTTGGTTATAGGCTACGACTGCCATTGTCTCAAGCGCGGCTTTTGTCAGGCGGATTTTTCGGGTTTTTGTGAAGAGCTTTTTGAGGCAGTCGCTCCACTGGGGAAGGACATAGTATTGATATCCTCCAGCTACTTGTCGGATACGGAACGCGCGTCCTGTGGCCTCGTAGGCTTCATTGAGAGAAGCGATAGCATTTTTGATACGACTGACGCCGCCGCAATTTAGCGCTTGCGAAATCTTTGTAGACGGTAGGGGAGATGCGCTGGAGAAAATCATGGCTTCGACATAGTTAGCGAGATCGCTGTCCTCAATATTATTAACAGGAGTGTCATTAATCGGTTCCGTCCTAATTTCGACCTCAGTTGTCGTTTCGGTTGACGGCGTGGCTTCTGCTTCTTGAGCGTCTATGGTCTTAGCTTCTGTCGAAGCTTCGGTGTTTTTTTCGTCAGTCATATTTCATTTGTTTTCTTTTTGTGGGAAGTTTTGTCAGATAATAAAATTGTCCGACTACGATTCGACTACAGCAGTGACTATAGTGTCACTGCGGCGTCGTGTTGTTCGCCTTCCCATTCATCCACGATTATTTCGCCTTCGTCATAGAATGACTCTCCGCGATAGACACGCAACTCAGAAAATGAGTTTACTTGCTGAAAAGTCAGGCGGCGCGCTTTGGCCATTTCCAGTAGAGCAATCAGTGTTACTATAACAACTATCTTAGTTTGTGCGTCCGCAAACAGTTCTGCGAAGGTCGCGCTCTCGCTCTTGTTTAGAAGTGTGGTGATTTGCTCGACACGTTCATTGACACTCACTGGCTCTAGCTGTGTCACGTGCTCGGTTTTTTGATTCTCGACACGAATCATGACTTCTTTGAACGCTTCAATTAATTGATAAACAGTATTCGACAGGACGCCAGGGCCGTCACTGTATTTGATTTGCTTACGTTCGGGAACGAAGACAGCTTCTTCAGTTTCGCGTAATTCACGTAGTGACTCTGAGGCTTCCTTGAAGCGCTTATACTCAAGTAGCGCCATCACTAGCTCTTCACGAGGATCTAATTCGTCAGGGTCATTTTCGTCGCGTGGTAAAAGCATGCGCGTCTTGATGCGGATTAGTGTTGCCGCCATCAGAATGAATTCGCCAGCGGTCTCAAGATCCAATTCCTGAATCACTTCAACATACTCTAAATACTGCGCAGTGATCTTTGCCACTGGGATGTCATGTAAGTCCAGCTCATCTTTTTTGATGAGGTAGAGTAGCAACTCCATTGGGCCATGGAACAAATCCAAATCGACTAGGTATTGATTGGCGCCACCTTCATCGATGGCAGCTTTGACCCATGTCGGGGTGTTATCTGGTAGCTCTGCAGTAGGTTGTGCAGCAGTCGTTGCAGAAGTGTCTTCTACAGAAACGTCTTCTTCGGCGTTGGCTGTTTGCGCTTCCTGTGTCGCTTCGGCTTTTTTTGTGGCTGTTGTATCAGGCATATTGTTGATGGCAGTCTTCTAGTCGTGATATTTCATATTCATAGCGCTGCGAACATTGTCCATAACAAGTTCGGTTCGCGCATTGGCTTTAACAGCTCCATCCCTGAGGACATCCCAGATATAGCCAGTCTTGCTCTCGAGTTCAACCCTTTTTTCACGAATAGGCGCGAGAGTTTGATTTAGATTCTTTATCAAACGCGTTTTGCAATCCACACAGCCCAGTTCGCCAGACTTACATTGAGGCGCAATTGACTCTTCAATGTTGTCTGCTGTCGAGTAAACTTCGTGGAGTTTGTAGACAGGGCAGACTTCTGGGCGACCTGGGTCATTCTTGCGAAGTTTCTGCGGGTCAGTGAACATGCGTTTGAGTTTGTTTGTAGTTTCTTCTTCGGTGGCTGTGATGGCAATATGATTGTCCTGCGATTTGGACATTTTTTTGCCGTCTGTGCCAGGAATTAGCGGGATTTTGGTCAATAATGTCGTTGGCTCTACCAAAGTTGGGCCATAGTAGTGGTTGAAGCGTTTAGCCAAGTCACTGGCGAGCCAGATATGCTTGGATTGATCTTTGCCGACTGGCACTTTATGGGCGCCATAGACTAGAATATCCGCTGCTTGCAGTACGGGATAGCCCAAGAAACCGTAGCTGTCCATGCCTTGCTCGTCTTTCTTCTCCATGTAAGTAGGTAGGCGAGTGAGAGTTGGGACCGAGATGAGCATAGAGAGCAAGAGGTGCAGCTCAGCATGTGCCTTGACATCGGACTGTATGAAAATTGCACACTTCTCCGGGTCTAGTCCCGAGGCGAGCCAATCAACCGCCATTTCGTAGATTTTGAGCTTTAGCTCGGAGGTGTTTTTGAAGTCGGCGGTCAGTGCATGCCAGTCGACGATGCAGCAGAACATCTCGTGTGTGTCCTGCAAAGCCACCCAATTGCGCAGAGCGCCCTCTAGGTTACCAATATGAAGCGCACCAGTGGGTTGCATGCCTGAGAGAATAGTGTCTTTGCCAGGTTGAATTGAATATCCAGAATGTCCGACTGATTGGTTTTCGGAGTTGGATGCAGTTTTTTTCTTTTTGTCGGACATGATTGATTAAGATACCTGTATGTCAGCTATTGTTGTGCTAGGGCTTTTGCCCTGTCAGATTGCACGGTCGGTAATTGTCGGAGTGGGCAAGGCGCCCCAAGGGACGCCACTACGACTGGCTCGGCCCTACGTATTTCAGTACTTTAGGTACGGAATTAAATGGGGAGTGGCAAGTTTGGGATGAGATGCAGGAGATGTAATAGAGCAGAGTCTGGTCGAAATACACGTAGTGGCGTCCCTTGGGGCGCCTTTTGCAACCTTATGGGAGCAACGTCTTTTGAACCAGAAGGCAAGCTAGTTGTGGTATAACGGATCCGTAGAGGTATAGGCTATATTCCATTTTGCGGAAAAAAGTTCCGATTTGGGTGGGTTTTTCGTGATTCAGGGGCAGATTTCTCTTGACATTCTGGCTGGATTGTGTTTATTCACCCCTGAGTGCGTGTTTTCTCACTGGATGTTACTTGGGTTTGAGAGCCAAATCAACCCTTGGATAATTCCTTGAGTACTACGAACTTACCTCTAAACTTAAGAAGTCGAAAAAATTGTTAATGGTTTTTACGGTCCGACCTATATTGGGTCGCTATCGCCATGTAAGCTATTGCCTACTAAGGCGTTACGGCAAAAAATGTAGTTGTATTGAATCGTTTTGAAAAGTGTGAATCCTAGCCATTAGGGTGTTCCGATTGTTGATCTTTTTCAAGGGCATAGGCCTTTGAGGGGACGATGCCTCAGATGGAAAAAAGCCGAAGCCACGGCTTTCTTACGGAAATCTTGCTTTTTGATGTTCTCTTAATCGAGTTCAAAGAACTAGCCCATACAAAATCTTCGACTGTCGATTCCATACCAAATTGATGAAAATCAATACCCTCCTATTCACCCACGTGTTGGTACCCTTCTACGCTCGTATGCAGGCATAAATGTTTGAAGTTTTACCACAATTGATGAGTAATTCGGATATTACAGCATTCTCTGATAGCGCCTCTGGTGTTAGTGGAGAGGCTATATCTTTGTTGCCATCAGATAAATCTTCGAGCCGCTTGTATGTAAACCAACAATCCAATTTTGGAGGATTACTTCAAAATAATTTGCGAATTGATAAGCAAACAGAAGCGACTATTTTACCTAATCCTCGAACTCGGGCTCCTGAGTTTGTAGGTACAGTAAAGCTAATCAAAAAACATGACTTGGACCTGCGGGAAATGTTCCCGCAAGTAAGTCTCTACTCCAAGAGACAGATAGGTTTTTGCACAATTGCGTTGACCATGACAAGCTCCACTTTCAAACCTTATTCCCTAGACAGGATGGAGTTGAATAGAAAGGCCGTAGGACCGTTGTTTAATCGGGGAGACTCGAAGAAGGCGACTGGTTTGGTCATTCATTTCGGATGGTTAAAAAAGACGAATTGTGTCCTAGCTCTTAAGGAGGAAATAGATGTCTAAAAAGTTGTTAACTGGTGTTCTCACCTTGGGCATAATGCTCTTCGGGAACACCGCGGTATTCTCTGGGTTACCAGATGGCGGTCACGCCCTCCAACCACTTCCGACAGTTGATGCGTCGGCAGCGTTGTTTGGACAGGATGATGCCCAGCCAATGGCCCGAGAGGTATTGCAGAAACTAGCTGTCCCATACGAGATCATTGACATGTCTGGCGTAGATCTTTCAAAGAACTACGTTCCTACGTTTACCTGTGTTGATCAGGATAACACA
>JAJRPJ010000019.1 GCA_024280835.1 Candidatus Zixiibacteriota bacterium
GCCTGAACCATCGTCATCGCAGCTGTCAAAGTCGTCTTGCCGTGATCGACGTGACCAATCGTACCCACGTTTACATGCGGTTTCGTCCGCTCAAATTTCTGCCTGGCCATTCTCTACGCTCTTTCCTTATCAATCATGCTAATTCAAAAAATACAAACGCTTCTAGAGTGAAGCATGCGTTCACAATATCTTCTACATCAATTCTTATACAACTATAGTACTGTGGTATAACCCACCTCTGATAAGAATCCACCTTGGATAATTACCCACTACAACTCCATTAACAAAGAGCCCAGAACCGGGATTGAACCGGTGACCTCATCCTTACCAAGGATGTGCTCTACCGACTGAGCTATCTGGGCCAATCCTCGTGTCCACCTCACTGACTCTATCGATCAGCTCTAAGTGACTTACTTTGCAGCGCCTTAGCTGGCGCGAATGTCATGTCAATTCAGTCTGACATTTACACATTCCTATAAAAGGCGGGGTACGCGATAGACGTACCTCGCCCAATAGGAAAGGCAAGTAAAATCGATTCAGGACGCTTTGTCAAGAGCTTTTGCGGTCCGCTAAGAAATATATTTTCATATTTCTCAAAAATTGGTTAAAAGCCATTTTATTGGGCTCCTTATTCTCCGTCTTCTCCCCAAAATCACGAAAATACTCTTCTTTGATAACGCACGTCGAACATGTATACTTATATTGAAGGAAGGAGCAAAAATGGCTAAGCAGTTCGGTTTGTTTTGATCCAATCCCTGTGAAGAGAATTTTCTGTCTTTATCTCCCCTCTGTGAACCATATCAAACAATCACTCTTACTGGAGGCGGACAAATGGCCACTCATCAACACATTACGGCAAATGCAACTTCAAGTATTTTTCTCATACTTTCTGTCTTCGCTTTGGCGACTTCACCAGCCACGGCCCAAACTACATACGAACCGTTAACTCCCTTTGACATAGACTATAAGTCTCCCGAAAAAGCAGTCCGACTCTCGTTGTTTTCAACCTTGATTCCATTAGCGGCGGGCGGCGGCATGGTCTTGGCTGGACTCGCCGCAGATGGCAATTCCGAAATCTTGACTGCTGTCGGTCTCACCACCGGATTTCTTGGTATCACCTTCGGCCCATCTGTGGGACATTCCTATGCCAAGAGTTCTGGTAAGGGCGCCGTTGGAATTGGCATCCGCCTAGCCACTTCCTTCACGGGGGGCGTTATTCTGGCTTTGCCGAAAACTCAAGATCAGTATTTCTCATTCTCCGGCCAGCGTACTCGAAGAAACAGCAACAAGACCGGCATCGTAGCTGGGATACTCTTTTCGGCGACAGCAATCAGCGCCGTCCATGACATCTTAACCGCAGGCAAATCCGCCAAGGCCTATAATAGTCGCAATAGCCAAGCGATCACCCGACTCACGCCGACATATTTCGCGCGCTACTCAGCCCCTGGCCTAAGTCTACAGATTAGTTTTTGATGTTCTGGAGCTGACAGAGATTCACAGCGAGAAATTTCGCAGCAATTGTCTCAGACTCTCAACCCTGAGACTTAAAACAAAAAGCGTCAGGTCCGAGGACCTGACGCAACAATAAAGTGTCGACGGATGAGTAAATAGGTTCAATGCACTCCACGTCACCAGCTAGCCTCATTTAGCTACCTGTCACCGCTCCTGTGCACTGGCAGTAGGCCCCATCAGCGCTTAACCCTCACCACGTCAATGGTTTGGGCCCACCGTTTCCGACGGTCCCCTCTATGAGGTTATCGCCTTTCGTGTCAGGAGTGACGCTCTGTCGACTGAATTAACCCCTTGCCAAGCTGCTACCGCAGTTGACGCTACGACTTCCTACTTAGGAGGGGTTTCATCACGGAGTCAAAAATATACTCCATAGAGACCCCCTTTCAGGGCTAGTCACCAGATAATTCTAGTAACACACACAACCTAGCAATTAGATTGACCACGTCAAGCGGATTTTGAAATATGTGATACTACCACAAGAATAATAGTCGCAATAGCCAAGCGATCACTCGACTCACGCCGACATATTTCGCGTGCTACTCAGCCCCTGGCCTAAGTCTACAGATTAGTTTTTGATGTTCGGGAGTTAGCGTCAGGTCTGAGGACCTGACGCAACTATAAATGTTCGCATTACTTAAGGATAAAGTCACGATAAGAGATTGAAAAGCGCTAACAGCGCCTAGCGGGAGACGAGATTCGAACTCGCGACCAACAGCTTGGAAGGCTGTGACTCTACCAACTGAGTTACTCCCGCATAAAGCACAAAATCGGGGACAATAACTCCGCCGACAAGACGATAGTAGCGAAAACCAACAGATTGCGCAAGCACAAGCAATATTCGTAATCCCAATACCGTAGGGGCACAGCGCGCTGTGCCTTTCGCAAGTCACGACAAGAACGTCGCATTGTAGGGGTGGGGTTTCCCCACCTTTCTGCGATTCGTGGCATTGGTCATAATATGAGAAAAGGCGCCGAAACGACGCCCCTACTGATTCGTGGCATTGTGCTTATATCCAGGAGGGCGCAGCACGCTGTGCCCCTACGAATCACGGCATGATATCACCTTCAATCGTAGTGGCAGGGCTTGCCCTGCCTTGTTTGCGGCGAGTATTCACTAGCGAATCAGAAAAAAAGGCGCCCCAAGGGACACCTCTACAGATTCACGTGAGATCACTTTGACTTTGGAACTCGTCGAAAGCGGTATGCCGTCACTTATCTTTTTTCTTCTTCTTGGTCGACTTCTTGGTTGTGGTCTTCTTGGCTTTTGATGAAGACTTCTTGGTTGACTTCTTAGCTGTGGCTTTTGCTTTGGTGGTGCGTTTCGACGGCTTGGTTAGTTTGTTGACTCTTCTTTGGGTGCGGTCGTCGATACCGTTGCGATCTTTGTCAATAAAATTATTGTAGCGTCGCGTAGGAGCCACTGCTCTCTTTGTTGTTTTACGGGTTGTCTTGCGAGTTGTTTTACGAGTTGTCTTTCTCGTAGCTTTGGCTTTTGATTTCTTGGAGCGTTTTTTCTGCGTAACACTAGTCTTGGCTTTGGATTTCTTCTTTTTCTCAACGGCGTTCGCTGGCGCTCCGAGCGTCATTAGTCCAAACAACGCTACCATCACAAAGACGACAAGGCGCCGGAACCCGCGCCCTAAGCGGGTTCCGAGTTGCGCCATGCGCGTCACTTGCGTTACGCTTGCCATATTCTCGGTCAATTGTTTCCGTAACATAGTCCTGTCTTCCCTATTAATTCATTGGTGACACTATCGATAGCGCCACAGCATCATCAGGCGTTACTTCTTCTTTCCTCTAGAGCCACCAGACTTGCCTGAGCGACCGCCACGTGACGAACCGCCTGATCTGCCAGAGCGTGAACCAGATGAGCGCGATGTCGCGCGCGACGACGAGCCAGAGCGACCCGACGAACGCCTAGCGCCTGACGAAGACTTTGACGAGCCAGACCTTGTTTTCGAACGTGACGCTTTGGACTTACCCCTAGACTTGCTTGAGGACTTCGACCGTTTAGCCTTGGAAGAGCTACTAGAAGTTGACTTCTTGCCACTCCGTTTGTAAGTGGATTTACCATTTGTGCGTCCACTGACTTTCCCAGAGCTAGAACTTCGTGTACTTGAGCGAGAAGATGTAGCTCTTGACGACTCTGAACGTCTTGTGGATTTTTTGGTCCTATTCGCTGAGTTCTTACTCGACGAACGAGACTTGGTAGATTTACCTACACGCGCTCTTGAGCCATCATCTGGAGCGCTCTTGTAAGCCTTCAAGCGCTTACTACTCTTAGAGGACTTAGTGGTTGTGCTCTTGGTGACTTTCGTCCTAGTAGTAGTCTTTCGCGATGTAGCGGCACGATCATTCTTCTTGTAATTGAATCCACGCGAGACTACTTTGTCAGTTCTACCTCTAGTTGTCGTTCCATTCTTGCTAACCACTGTGCGAGTTTTGGAGGTCTTGCGCACAATTGACTCTGGACGATACTTTGAAGTAATCTTGACATCGGCATAACCATGCTTCGTAGGATTACGGTAACCAGTCTTGCGCACTGAACTGTACCGTGAATGTGTGCCAGCGGTTGTACGAATAATCGAATTGTCCAGATGGATAGCTGACGAATTATTAATATGCACAGAGTTTTCCCAGCCGTAACCGTAACTATCGTAAACTGTCACGACATGATTCCCGTATCCTATGCGCGGCAAGTATAGCGGCGATATGCCGTAGTAATAGCCATCGACATAAATCGACGAACCCCAATAGTAATCAACATAGAGTCCACCATATGAACCCCAGACAGGCCACGGATTGCTATAGACGGGGCGATAATAATAGTCGTCCCACTCTTTGACAACATAGGAGACATTATCAAGAGCGCGCGGACAACCACTTCTGCAACCAAAGTACATATTGTTGATATAATCCATGAAATCATATCTGTCGCGGTCAGCAACCAACCCTGTGCCAGCGTACCAATTTGGAATCGGGAAAGGCCTGCGCGAAGCGATGATTTGAATGTTCTCAGATCCAGCAGGACCGTCGATTAGTAAGTCATAGTCAGCGTCAGGACCTGGGATACGATAAATACGTCCACCTTCAATAAATGGATCGTCGTTCTGATCAAACGGATAGATCAAATTGACTCTTCCTTCGGTGTCGATATTGTAAACTGCGACATAGGCGTCACGATTAGTACGGAAATAAATATGAATTTCATCACCTTCGTAAAACTCACCTGATTCATTGTCAGTCCAAACTTCGACATCCAAAGTTGGGTCGTATTCGATGAATCCACCGCGATTCAAATTCTCATACTGACCATCGTCGTCATGACCTTGGCGCATCAGGCCTTGTTGGGCGATTGCGCTTGTGGCGGCGAAAGAGCTAACGAAGAGCGCAACTAACGCCATGGAAAGGGTTCGTATCAAACTCTGGCTCTCTTTTGTGTGATTGTTTCTATACATATTTTACCTCTTTTCTCTAGGCAAACAGCAGCGTCTCTTGCAAGATGCGCTACTTCCACCTGTTGTTATTGTCAACTATTGGACAACACCCACTTGCGCCTGTTTGGCGCGCACTGAGAAATCCGTGCGATGGTCGCCTGTTGAGCGATCATATTCGGATGCGTCTATTATATCGCCATTGGGAGCGACTAACTCTGGCTCACCACCGCCACCAGCAATAGCGGTTCCAGATTGGTAGGCGTAATCTATTATCACAAAAGTGGTATTTGTTTCGGAGATACGCACCTTGGCATATCTGTCATCTTGTGTCCAGATGACATAAGTGTGTCCCACAATTAACTCAGAGAAACCAAGCGCCGACCATCCATCCAATGGCGCACTACCAATTTCATCGAAACTACTAGTGAAGCCCATATCTTGAACATCACCTAGCTCTGGATTGGCAATCGAATCGGCATTGATATAGAGGACTCCTGAGCCATCGCGATCAATCCAAATATCTGCCACGGGACTATTGAATGCCACTGGTGATCCACTAGCAAAGTTGAAACCTGAATTGGCTGAATCAATATTTGAGATCAGCAATACTACTCGCCCAGCAAAGCGCGGAGTGGCGCCGCCATATTCGGCAGATTCTAGTGACTCATTGCCAGCGAAATCAACAGCGGTAACAGCGTAGAAATACCGCGTACCGTTGACAACATCAGTGTCAATGAATGACTCATCTGTGGATGTTCCTATCAAAGTGAACTCTGTTCCATTACTGGAATCAAAAGCGCTATAGATATTGTAATGGTCAAAATCATCGGCCTCGACTGGTAACCAATAAACAAAAACCGTGTCATCGGCGCGAACAGTATAAACACCTTGCGGCGCCACTGGTGTTTCATCAAAAGCTACAATCTTATCTTCGCAACCAGTTGTGAAACCAAAAGTAGCTATTGTCAAAGCCATGACAGCTATAAAGCTCAAACCTTGAGTTGCTCTTCGATTGATGACTTTATTGAGCTTCTTGTTCATTTTCATATCCTTCATATTTCGACTTCCGGTCCCTGTTACTGTCGTTTTGATCCTGTTCGTGAATCTCCTAATACCGCGCAACAATCTCTGCGGCTACCTTTACTGTATGCCAAAACAGCGCCAAGAATTGGCGCAGACAGCTAACCCACTAGCAATCAGACGCTTACAGTACATACGACAGATACAGTATGTGCAACTTGTTGGCTTTTTGCCCAATAATCAGGCGCTGGCTTGATTTTCACGCACAGAAACAGTGCGAAACTGAAAGATTGTTGAAGGAATAAAGGCGGTGGAGCGCTCAGGAGTCTTTTTTGAGCTGGTAGTCTTTGACTTTCTGAGTCAGAGTATTGCGATGGATTCCCAGAGCTTCGGCGGTGACTCCGATACTCCAATTGTGTTCTTCCAGAGCCTGACGAATGTGTCGCTCTTCCATTTCGGCCATAGTTGTAGGACGCTTTTGTCGGCTGGTCGATGCCGATAGCCCCATAAAAGCCTCGGCATTGATTACAGCGCCAGCTGTCAAAATAACTGCGCGCTCAATCATGTTTTGCAATTCACGCACATTCCCAGGCCAGTTATAAGCTTGAAGGGTTTGCAGGGCCTCTGAGGAAAAAGCGATTTCACCACGACCAGAACGAGCAGCAAAACGCTCCAAGAACACCTGCGCCAGTTCGACGATATCTTCGCCGCGATCGGCAAGCTCTGGAGCGACAATCCGAATGACATTCAAACGATAGAACAAGTCTTCGCGAAACATTTTTTCTGCGACAGCTTTTTCGAGATTTTTGTTTGTCGCGGCGATCAACCGAAAATCTACTCCAACAGAGTTCTCAGAACCAAGCGGTTCTATTTCTTTGGTTTCTAACGCGCGCAAGAGTTTGACTTGAAGTGTCATCGGAGCCTCACCGATTTCATCGAGGAACAATGTCCCTCCATCGGCCAATTCAAAACGACCGATTTTCTTGCGGTCAGCTCCAGTAAAAGCGCCCTTCTCATGACCAAACAATTCAGATTCAAGCAAAGATTCGGGGAACGCGCCACAATTAACCGCCACAAAACGCCCTTCGGCGCGCGATGAACGCTTGTGGATTCCCTGGGCGATTAACTCTTTTCCACTACCAGATGAACCAGTTACCAAAACAGAACTCTCCGATGGTCCAGCAACGTTTATTAACTCACGAACTTTTTGAATTGCAGGTGAGCTGCCAAGGATTTCGTAACTTCCCAGTGTCTCTTTCAGAGTTTGTTTGGTTCTGCCAGCTTCGCGAAGCAAATTGTAATGCTCCAATGCTTTTTCGATATTGATAGTTAGCTCTTGTAAATCAACAGGCTTAGTCTGGTAGTGAAATGCTCCTGCGCGCATGGCGACCACGGCTGTCTCAACTGTGCCGAATGCCGTCAAGACAATAATCTGCGTGGTGGACTCAACTTCCAACAACTTGCCAATCAATTCAATACCGTTCATACCTGGCATTTTCATATCGACGCAGACTACAGGAGCGCGGTATGATTTGAAAACCTCCAAGGCCTCAATGCCAGAACCAGCCTGAGCAACTTCATAGCCTCTCTTAGCAAAGTATCCCGCTACCAATTCCCGCTGGGAGGATTCATCATCGACGAACATGAGCTTCACGTGCCCTTTTGTTGCCTCTTGCGATCTCTTTGTAAACGTAGTCTTCGAAGTCATAAGCAACTATACACAATCATTGTCAGTATGCGAAACAAACAAAAAAATCCTCGGCGAAAATAATCACCGAGGATTCATATTGTTTGGCAACACTTTTGTTCTAGAAACACTTCTTTCCTAGCAATAATTCTTTTCTAGCAGTAATCATGTTCTAGAAAAAGAATCCTGCCTATCGAATTACTGTTTGGGACCGAAGTCGAATCCAATACCAGCAGTTAGGTGAATATATGGAGCGTCACTGGGCAGTTCTATGATTTCTGACCCGAAATTGCCCGTGGAGCCACCAATAGGTTTGTAGCGATAAGCAGCTTCAAAATAGACACCGCTCTTTGAGCTTGTCGAGATGCGAGCTCCAATGCCAATTAACGCATCAATTTTTGCGCTAAACTCTATCTCATCAAAAATCTTGGGTGGGTCAATTGTCACAGGAGCGGAGAAGTTCGGTAGTGTTAGTCCGCCCTGAACACGGATATAAGGTGAGACTTTGGAATCAAGCCCTGTGAAGTACTTCCCATAGACACCAATCGAATAAAACCGATAGCGCTGTGGATTAGCGGGGTTGTCTATACTGAATTGAGAGTATTCAAAAGCCAAACCCAATGATAGATTCGGCGTAACAAAATATCCACCTGAGATATCCATCTCAAGACCAGTCTTTGCGCCAAGTGTGTCCCAGAAATCACTAAAGCCACCTACAGGAATTGCGAACCCCGCCCCAAAACTAACTTCAAAAAGCGCCTCTTCATCAATTCCAGCCTGAGCTGGTGTCACACTTATCGCCACAACGGCTCCAGCACACAAGAGGGCCATAACCTGAAGACGAATTGCATTGAAAAATCTGTTACTCATATTCGCGTCCTGCTGACTGTTGTTATGCTGTTCCACTACCATTGTCCTCAACTATATATTGTTGTCTATTTTCATCTATTAGCTACTACTACCACAACCTTTTACATAACTCTGAAGAGTGGGCGTCTATGATTCGCAAATACAGCGGTTTATATAACGACCTCTTACTGTATCACCGTCACTATGGCAAACGCCATTATGACAAGCAACATTCAGTCCTAACCGCCACAGGTATTTTCACAGGGGAGAGAAAATATCCAGAGAAAAGAACCAGAGAAAAACTAGGCCATCAATCAAACTGCGATTGATTCGACGAATAAAACTTGTGGAGCGTCCGAAGTCAACCTTCTGGGACGCCCAACTTAGCTAAACTAAACAGACAAACTTAGGCTTCGCTTCTGGCAGCCTCAAACTCAGACCTGATCTTGGTCTGAACATCAGAAGGAGCCGCTTCATAATGCGAGAGTTCGCGTGAAAAACGTCCAAGCCCACCAGTCATAGAGCGTAAATCCACAGTATAATTGTGCAATTCAGACTGCGGCACCTGCGCGCGAATTATTTGCAAATGGCCGTTCGGCTCCATTCCAAGAATTTTGCCTCTTCTCGAGGAGACATCACCCATGACATCACCTGTAGATGTATCTGGAACCGTAATTGTCACATTGTAAATCGGTTCAAGAATCGTCGGCTTGCAAAGCAAAAAGCCCTCACGAAAACCCATTAAGGCCGCCATCTTAAAAGCCATATCCGAAGAATCTACAGCATGATAGGAGCCATAGAAAACTGTGGCTTTGAGATCTACAACCGATGATCCGGAAAGTGGGCCCTCTTCGAGCGCCTCGCGAACACCTTTTTCCACAGAAGGAATAAACTTTGTTGGAATAACACCGCCTGTGACTTCATTGTTGAACTCAAAGCCCTCACCTCTTGGCATTGGCTCTAATCGCAAATGCACATCACCGAATTGGCCTCGGCCACCACTCTGCTTTTTGTACTTGTGGCGAACCTCGGTTTTGCCTCGAATCGTCTCACGATATGGGACACGGGGCTTATCCAACTCAACTTCGACGTGATAATCGTTCTTAAGCCTATCCACCAGCAGTTCTATTTGAGTATTGCCCTGACCGTAGAGCAGTGTCTGCTTCAGGGCTGAGTCATGGACCACCTTAAAACTGGGGTCATATATATGAAGATGATTAAGCCCTTCGCCGACTTTCTCGTCGTCGCCCTTCTTGGCGGGGCGAATCGAAACATCCATCACTGGCTCAGGATAAGCCGGTCGTTCCAAAGACACAGAAAAATCTTTCGGTGAAAGTGTATCTCCAATTTTGGTGTCTTTGAGTTTGGCCAAAGCGCCGAGATCACCTGCGTTCAAAACCGCAACATCAAACCGATCTTTGCCAATCACTACATACGCCTGCCCAAAACGCTCGGCATTGTGGCGGGTTTGATTTATCAACTCTGTGCCAGAAGTCAGTTTTCCCGAAAGGACACGGAAGAAATACATATCTCCAGACTGGCCCTCAGAGAATATCTTGTAAATATAGACGATAGTCTTACCCGAGCTATCCACTAAGACCTCAATTTGCTCATCTGAGTCGGTCTTGTTCAAGTGCATCGGCGGGAAATCACACGGGGACGGCAGGTAGTCAACCATGAAGTCCGCAAAGAACCGCACTCCGATTCCCTCTTTGGCTGAGCCGAAAAAGAGTGGGAAGGCTTTGCCATTGATCGAGGCCTTTCTAAGGCCGTCATGGATTTCATCATCTGAGAGAGAGCCCTCGGCGAAGAACTTCTCCAAGTATTCATCGTCGGTTTCGGCGACTTGTTCAATCAGATTCTCGCGCCATTTTTCAGCAAAGGCCAGATGGTCGGCAGGAATGTCATGCTCGATTCGTTTGCCAGTAGAGTCAATCTCAATTTCTTTCATATGGAGAAGGTCAATCAAGCCAGTAAACTTATCGCCTGTCATCACAGGGATATTGACTGGGGCCACTCTTGTGCCAAATTGCTCCTTGAGGGCCGCCAGAGACTCTTCCCATCTGATATTCTCACGATCCAACTTGTTGACGAAAAGCATCACTGGTTTGCCCATTTTTTGGGCAATCTCGAAATTAGCAGCAGCGCCAGAATCTGGTAGGCCAGCGGCATCGACTACTATACAGACATTACCGACTACCTGCATACCAGTTATTACCTCGCCGACACAATCTGGATGACCAGGCATATCTAGAAGATTTAGTTTTGTGTTTTGCCAGATGAGAGCCAGTGGGGTTGCCGAGAGGGAGACTTTGTGATCGATCTCCAACTGCGTGAAGTCTGAAATAGAGGAGCCGTCGTCAACACTCCCCTGCCGCGAATTAGCTCCAGTTACGAAAGCCAGTGAATCGGCTAGGGTTGTCTTACCAGTTCCCCTTTGCCCTACAAGTCCAAGGTTGCGGATTTCTTTGGTTTGGAAAACTTTCACAGGTCAGCTCCTTTATCGTTATTCCGTCAATCAAGACGAAAGTATCGTTTTCAAGAAATATCGATTGCCCAAGACGGCAATTGCGGACAAAACCGTCCACGAAACACCTCTAGGGCAAACTTCCCGCTGTCTCTACACGATTGTCTTTTCACAATAGCGCTACGACTGCGGCACTGACCAAGACAACCAATTACCAAGACAACCAAAAAGGCATCTTAGCGCCAACCAGTCATTAACTCATACTAGCCTTAAACCACCGAAATGTCAATCATCTGAGCGTACTTCTGGCTCACTTCACCCTAACTCATTGTGATTTTTTTCACTATCTCTCGCCTTTCAAAGATACGTTCTAATCGAATTGCTGGGGCTGGACCCGCGACCGCATTGTGAAACAATTCACATACTCACAGTTCATCCACTTGCTAGGCCAAAGCACAAGACACTCCTCTCCTAACTAGCGAATCGAAGAGGAAGCCTGTCGGCAAATAACCTTGTCGTGTATCCCAACTCTTCCATTGGCCGTGGAGCCTACTCTCCATTGTGAACTATTTCACAATGTATTGCATTATACTTACCCAGTAGCTGGCCGTTTGCGCGGCCAGTCAAGCAGTGAGCGAGCCCAAACTTGTGATTAATTTCACATACCGCTACAAACGACTAACCCCAAAACGCGCCTGTAGCAGCAAACAGAGGCTACAAAACACAAGCCTAAAGATTGCCTTCTAGATACTACCTACAGCCAGTTCTAGCATGCTCATTGGACTCGACAGGCACAACCCTTGTGAAAAATATCACAATAGCCCGCGTATCCTACCACCCAACTCACACACCATCGGACTTACCTTGTGAAATATTTCACTACATTGCCGCTCTTTGTAGCCATATGTGATGCTTTGAAACCTAAGTTCTGTGGTTTAGATTTTCGCACAAGCGACCAATTTATTGGCCGACCAAACCACTTCAACCAAAACCTCGGTCATACTTTTGAGATAACTTTATACCTGTCCTCAGGAACCGTTTTCGACATTTGAGTCCATCAAATTGCGACCCAGTTTTGCCGCCAACCAGATTGCCTGAGAAGGCGTATTTTGTGTATCTTGACCTTAGTCTATGTGCCCCTTTACGTCTTTTCGAGCCCCACTCACTGCAGCTCTCCCGCTCCAATTTCGCTACTTATGGCTTTAACATTTTGACCCAAAAGTGGTTACTCAGCCTTCTAACATGCTGGATTTTGAGTACTATCCCCTTTCTTGAAGTTCCTTCAATTTACATCTACGTAACGTAGAGGAACTATTTTCCGACTATTTGCAAATATTCCTTGACAATCCCACAGCGTGTATTACCTTTGCCTTCGTCTAGGGAATGGTCGTGTTCAGATTAGAATGCCTCTGTTAAGATTGCCCCGCACCTTTAGCTTCGCTCTGAAAGTTTAGTCGCTGTACGAGTAAAGCTGTGAACTCGCTTATCACACTCGCCTAAGAAGCTTCCACAAAAAGTTAATGGTTTTTTATGTTCTGTACCGATTTCGGGGATTATGAGCCCTGACTTTAACTCAGTTCATATTATTATAAACAAGTCATTACTCTTTGTAATTTTCATGAAGCTTTCCAAAAACTCTAAGCGCATTATTCGCTCTTGACTATTAGATCTTGTCCAATCCGTATTGGGCGCCTTAATCGGCAAACTCTGCGGCTGAGGTCCACTAGTTATAGCGAACAGTTTCTCTGGATTATCCCGAGTCAAGGTCTTTTACGATCAAGGTATTTGGGATTTCATTGATTCATGCTCATGCGCTGTGAGGCCACCGAACGCCTCTGTAGCCCAAGTTCGGAAAACTGAGAGGCCCTTTGATTCCGAAAGGAATTGTAGAGCTTCTAAATGGAGCGAATTCAAGAAGTGGCGGACATTTCCGCTACTTTCGAAACCTTAAGTTAATTAAGGGAGCATTGTAATTATGCAAAGAAGATCGATTTTTTCATCTTTGCTGTTGGTGTCTCTGCTCTCAACGTTTTCGTTCGCAACTTCGTTTGCGCAGGACGCAGTGAATGTCGAATCAAAGTCATCACTTCGTTGTGTCACAAACACCGTGGACGTTTCTGTTGACATATCTCAAGATGTTTCAGGTTTAGAAATCGTCTTGGATTGGTCGGGAGATGGAACAGTCACAAATGTCACATTTGATGCAGGATTAGCCAATCTTGGATTACGTGGCGCAGACTGGACTTCTGTCCCAGGACAAATCAGAATTTATGCGCTAGATAACACTGGCGGAACAGACTGCTTGGCAGCCGGAACCGGCATTGCCGTAGCAACAATTGAATACACAACCGATGATGTCTGTAGCGGAAGCTTGGGCTTTGCCGGCGGTACTTTTAATTGTCCTTCAACACCAGTAACAGCATCGAGTCAGTTCGTTGATTGTGCTTCAGGCGCTTTAGTCGTCGCAACTGTCAACGCTGGCACAGTATCCGTCGATAACGGCGCCCCGGCAATTACTTGCCCGGCCGATGTCACCATGCATTGGGGCACGTCGTCATTTGCGACTGCTACAGCCACAGATCCAGATGATGCCAACGGTTGTGAAAACCTGTTGTACTCATTGGGAGCCGCCCCTAGTTATGCGTCAATCGACCCAGTTTCTGGCGTCGTAACGCTTTCTCCTTTGGGTGGAGACGTATGTGAAGCTTCAGTTGAAGTTATTATTACCGATAAGTGTGGAGCTACTGACGCATGTACATTTAATGTATGTGTCCAGAACACCCCACCTGTCGCAATCTGCCCAGCAGATCTTATTCGTACGTGCTGGGGATCGGTTGTTACCGGTGATGTTGACGCAACTGACGCGGATAACGGGCCAGTTAGCCCTAGTTATTCAGTCATCGACTGGCCGGGCCCTGGCCCAGCGCCAACAGTTGATGGCAATGGCGTAGTCACTTGGAATACCGAGGAAGACGCCGCCTATATCGGTACCCACACGATTACAGTCGTCGTCTCCGATGGAGCCGCTATCTGTGACCCGTGTAGTCCATCAAATTCCGATACCTGTTCTTTCGATGTCCTCATTGTCCCGAACTTCCGTGTCGAGATTGCTTATGTGGATAGCGTAATTCAGGGTGGTTCGGTTGATGTGCCGATTACTCTTGATGGTAGTTATGAGTCCTATGAAATGGCCGGCTTTGATTTCTTAGTCCAGTACGACGCTTCAGCCTTGAGTATCACAGGCGCCAGCGAAGGCGGGATGTTGCTCGGTAATGCATGGGAATACTTCACTTTCCGCTTTGGCCCTAACGGCAATTGTGGAAGTGGATGTCCGACGGGTAAGTTCCGTGTAGTTGCTCTTGCAGAGACCAACGACGGAATGGCTCACCCGAGCGGATTCACAAATGTAAGCGGTGGCTCTGATGAGTTGGCCGTCCTACATTTCCAGGTCAGCAATGACCGTAACCTCGGTTGCCAGCAGACTGCAATTAACTTCTGCTGGTACGATTGTGGTGATAACTCGATTTCATCAGTTTCTGGTGATTCCTTGTTTATCTCCCGTTACGTCTACGCCGCTACGAAGGACAATAACTTCGGCGACGGCGGAGCCGCTTCGATTCACGCTGATGGTGGATTCCCGTCATTTACGGGCGCTCCATTGGCTTGTGATGTTTCAGGCGGACCTGGCAAACCAGAGCCATTACGTTGCCCTGGTATTGACTTCCAGAATGGCGCAGTACGCATCATTTGTCCGGAAGAAATTGATGATCGTGGTGATGTCAACCTCAACGGTATTTCTAACGAAATCGCCGATGCTGTTGTCTTCACTAACTACTTCATCGCGGGCTTAAATGCCTTCGATATCAGTGTTGAAGGCCAGATCGCCGCTACCGAAATTAACGGTGACGGAGTTCCGCTAACAGTTGCTGATCTCGTTTACTTGATTCGTGTCATCGTTGGCGACGCATTGCCGTTGCCAAAATCAGTACCTGGAGGCGGACCTGTCCAATTCAGTACTCGTGGTGATGCGATTTCTTCTGATGTTGAACTCGGCGCTGCCGTGTTTGTCTTCGAAGGTAATGTAGATGTTATATTGCACTCCGTTGGCATGACAATCAAAACTGGTCTAATCGACGGTAATACCCACGCGCTGGTCTACAGCATCGATGGTAATACCGCTGCTGCCGGAGAGATTGTTTCATCCACTGGCGCTTTGATTTCAGTCGAAGCTTCCGACATCAATGGTGTCTTGCTAAGCCCGGGCGACATGATTGTCCGTCCTACCGAGTTTGCAGTCTACCAGAACTACCCGAATCCGTTTAACCCTTCAACCAAGATCAAATTCGACATGTTTGAAGCTGGCCAGTACACGGTCACCATCTACAATGTCGCTGGTCAAAAGGTTAAAGAGTTCACCGGTTATGCGGGTAATGAAACTGTCGAATTAGAGTGGGATGCTTCTAGCGTTGCCTCGGGAATTTACTTCTCGTCGGTCAAAGCTAATGGGCAGATCGCTACTAAAAAGATGGCGCTCCTGAAATAAGCTCGTCCAACAGCTAATAGGTGTTCGTACCAACACCTAAGGAGCTCTTTCAAAAGGCCCTCTCGCCAATCCCTTGGCGAGGGGGTCTTTTGTTTTTGAGTATCCACAAACAACCTATCGTAGGTGCACAGCGCGCTGTGCCTTCTAAACAATACAATCAAATCCCACCAAACGTAGGGACGTAGGTCAGAATCAATCGCGAGTGCCAGCGAGGAATTGTTCTGACACTCACTTCGATTCAAAAAAAAGGCGCCGAAACGGCGCCCCTACAAGTGTGACTGATGTGCTGGAATCGAGAAAGGGCATAGCCACGCTATGCCCCTACAAAGCATGCCAACACAAAGCAAGCATAACCTCACTATCGTAGGGGCACGGCGCGCCGTGCCTTCTCAACAATACAATCAAATCCCACCAAACTGTAGGGGCAAGATTGCCCTGCCTTATCTCGATTGAATAAAAGAAGGCGCCGAAACGACGCCCCTACAAATGTGACTGATGTGCTGGAATCGAAAAAGGGCATAGCACACTATGCCCCTACGAAGCATTTCTCTACAAAGCTATGCTCCCACGCAACGACTAATTGTCCTAGTCGCGAGTCTCGCCAGCTTTAATCAATGACCAACGGATAGCTGAAGGACCGATAACTTCAAAAATTATCACTGTTGTCAGAATAATCGAACTCACACGTAAGGCCATATCAGGAAACTCATCTTTGAGTCCCATAGCCAACCCAATAGCGACTCCCCCTTGCGCCAATAACGACGGTCCCAGATATTTCCCAACTGTCGCTTCAATCTTTAGTTGCTTCCAGAAGAAGCGCACGCCGCCAATTTTTCCGATTCCACTGAGAACCATATAACCGACGCCAGCCAAGCCGAGTGTTGTTAACAAATGCAAGTCCAGGGCAACACCACTGAGAACAAAGAATGCGATATAGAGAGGCTGCTCTGTTTGTCGCATTTCAACATATATCAAACGGTGCATCATCGACATATTGGTGGTCACGGCGCCCATTACTAAGGCTGGCAATAGCGGGTTGATGTCCATCGACTTCGCCAGACCAGTAACTAAAATTACTCCAGCAATAAATGCCAAAATTAACTCAGCCTGATCTTCTACAATACTCTCCCACCATGACAAGAAGGCTCCAACCACCGCACCCATCATGACTGAAGCTATTATCTCGGTAACCAGCCAACCAAGTGATTTCAATAATGTAGCATCGACAGAAACCTGCCCTAGCGAAACCATCAATTCATAGGCCAGAATACTCAATACGTTAGACATACCGACCACCAGAATGAGCGTTTCGGTCAGTGGTCCTGCAGAATTAAACTCGCGTGTGACCAGCAGTGCTGCTCCAGGAGAAGTGGTGATTGCAATAGAGCCCATCACCGCAGAGAAATAGAGACTTTCACCAAGCGCATAGAGCCCGAATGTCACTAGAGCAAAAGTTACTATAGCTACGACAAACGTCAGCTTAACTACTTTAGCTCCAATTGTTCGCAGCCGATGTCGCTCAAAAACTGCCCCAATTGCAAAAAGTAGCATCCCGAGAGCCAAGTCCTTGACGACCTCTAAGCTGTGTGCCATATCATGCGACACCAAATCAAAACCAGACGGACCGATAGCTACACCAAGCAAGAGATAGCCAGTGATTTTTGGAATATGTAGGCGGCTTGAGAGTTTTCCCGCGAAAAGACCAAAAATGATGACTAGCCCTGTCGCTAAGAGACCATGAAGGACGAATTCTACACCCATTTACTCAATACTCCAATCCTTGGATTCTCACAGACCCCTGCCACACCAGCTCAGGTTAAGGAAACTGGCAGAATATACTCCCCTATCAGGCGACTGGCAAACTCAAACGAATTCATCAGACTATCTCACAAGAACGCTTGGCAACTTCTATTGATTTTCCACCACCGAAGCTGTAAACAAGAAATCGATATGGTTATTCCCGACACAACGGTAAGAAATTGCACAGTTTCACTTTGGTTGACTTGGCGGACAAAAGCTGGGAGTTGAAGCGCCGAAACTAATAATGAAACATAGTCTAAGAACATAATCAACAAAGTCTCCAAATACGTCCATGGCGGGAATGCCTTTTCAATGAATAACCCAGAAGACTACATATCACTTGGAGTACGTCCGTTGGCCATCGAAAAGGCGCTGGGCTTTGACTTGTTTCAACTGGAAGAAGGTTCCTTTCGGCTATACCGCCATAGAAGTATTCCATTTACTCAAGACGATATTGATAAGCTGCTGGCTGCTGGCCGCGAGATTCTCTATGTCCCCAAGAATCAACGAACGGCATTCTATGAGCATATGAGCTCGCACTTAAAGCAAACACTTTCTGACCCTCAAATCCCAGTTACCGAGAAAATGTCAGCCCTAACGGAAACTTCCGCAGAGATACTCGCGAACGCTGTTGGAGCGCCTGATTCTGCCGAAGAGATTTCTGCGGTCTATAAGCAAAGTGAAAATCATGTTATCTTTGCACTACTCGGTGGAGATTCCCAAAAAGAAATGCAGACGACAAAATCGAAGGCGCCGCCCGCTCTAGCTCATGCTATCAGTGTCTGCAATCTTTCGATTCTACTGGGTATTCGCTGCGGAATTGAAGATCAACAAGAATTACGAGACATTGGAGCTGGGGCCTTATTGCATGAAGTTGGTAAATCTGTACTAGACGACAAATACTACCTCCGCTGCGGAGACGGTCCACAAATCATCCATAGCCGCTTGAAGAACTATCCCGCCATAGGTCAGAAGCTTCTGCTAAAATCGAAGACACTAACAGATGGCGCATTGCGACCAGTTTTAGAGCATCAGGAACGGCTTGACGGTACAGGTTTTCCTCATAACCTAAGAGGCAAAGAAATCGCCCTCAGTAGCCGCATAGTGGCGATTTGCGACCATTACGACGAAAGTACCAACTCCTATTCCCATGGTTCTCCAGCTACTCCCTATTCAGTCCTCAAGGCAATGAGAAGCAAGAGCAAAAAGTTTGACAGAGAGACTCTATTCCAATTCATCTGCCTGCTGGGCGGCGTAAACTAGTAAACTCTACAAACGATACCTCTTCAAGACTCAGCAGACAGCCCCACTCTCTAACACTGGCTGCCATCTGGACAAGAGCGCCATCGGCGCCGATAACATTTCTATGCGAGTTACTTTCTCAAAAACAGTGATATTAGCCGCCATCTACACTTGGCTGGTTCTGATTCTGGCTCTGAGTCTAGCTACTGAGGTAAATGCTGCGCAACGATCTGGCTATCGCTTTGGTCAGGACAACAAATGGAGTAGCCTCTCTCTGCAAGTTGGGGCTTCAGTCATCTCTGGCTCCAGAAAAGGTATTGGCGCAAATACCTTTCTTGCCCCGACTGACGCCAGCGCACTTTATAGTCGACCGCGTCATTTGGCCTTCGAATACGCCGAACACACATCACGTACAACTTTGGGCTTTGGCTTGGAATACACACAAATCGATGTTTCTACAGACTTGAGAACGGCATTGGGGATAACCACTGGCGCCAACCTTTCTCTCAGTTACTTCGATATTCCAATCACCTATCGTCTGGGGGCTTTTGGAGGCGGAAAGTCCGCACTAAACTTTTCAGTAGGACTGGCGCTGATTCCGATGCTCGATATTGCAGTCTCATCGGAAGCGGTCTTTGAAAGCGGCTCAGGTGGCGTTACCGGTGAGACCGGCACATTATCCAACAAACATCTTGATTTTGGCTTTGGAGTCGGTGGAGAAGTCGATGTCGAACAGCGTATTTCTACAAATGCCTTTCTAACAGCCCGAGTCGGGTTCCGTCAGGCCTTCACTGGTGTCACCCGTCCCAATTTTGGCTTCTTCCTTGCAGGGATTCGTATCTACCAACATTAGAGAGTCAGTGTTATACTGAACCTGTTCACGTCAAAGTCTGACAATCTCCAAGAGAACCAAATAGTTCCAGCTGGCAAGAATTCAGCTATCCCGAATCCCGCTTCAAAATACACTTGCGATGCGTCAGGGAATATTTCTGAATCAAATTCACTCCGCCGCGAACTAAACTCTGTCCATCCTGCGGCTCCATGCAGGCCTAAATTGCCCGAGAAACTATGAATGATTGGAATTGGGATATAGTTAAACGGATCCAACTTGAAAATGTGATTGAAACCAGCAAGCGCGTAGCGATCACCAAAAAATTCTGCGGAGCCGATTGTGCGCAGTCTCTGTGAAGTTCCAGTCAGACCACGTCTAGTCCCCGCTCGAAACAAAGCTTGCGGCGGCAAGTCACCATCGGCATAGCCATAGTGCAATGAGAGACCGCTTGAACCTAGCCACCAATGGCGTTTGACAGACAGCTCGGCATAGTACCTATTGTAGAAAAAGTCACCGCCTAGCGCTCCATATCCTGCTCTCTCATGCGCCAGAACAAATCTGGTTGAGTTGCGGTTAAATGCCAACGAGATATCATTGCCTGTGCGTTGATAGTCACGGCTATCATATTCTAGTGTCACATCAATTCTACGCAAGTCTCCATGTGTCACTGGCGGATTTTCGCGGAAGACATCATTGCCGCGCAAGGTGAAGTTTGTTCCAGTGGCAACGGAGCTTTGCTCAAACGCCGAGTATCTGGCGCTCAACTCCCATTTTGCTAAAGGCCGGTAATCCAGACTGGCCTCCCAACCCTTCTCTATCAAGTAGTTCTCTGGGTCACGCTTAACCGCCAACGCTTGGAAAGTCGCGCCAGGGGGTGTCACACCTGGATGGTATACGATTGGGGAGACTCTATCAGATATCGAAACACTAATTGTTGTTTCGTGATATTTATCAAAACGATAACCAGCTTCAAGGTCATAATTCCATCGCGAACTAGAGACACCGTAACCACCGCTAAGTTTTCCAATTAGGCCTGTCTCATAGATCGTTTTCTTAAATCCAGCGCCAAAATAATTCCCCTCAACAGAATTGTAGTGATACCAATCAGCGATAGCGCTGAGGTGGTAGCGATCTATAAAACGATTCAAATTTCTATTGAACTGATATATTCCAAAACCAACTCTTATGGCAGTATTGTGCGCCAGGACACTGTCTTTCAGGAAAACTGTGCGTTCATAGCCAGCGCTGTCACTTTTTGAGAGAGGAATCGTCTGCCTTTCCCCCCAAGCGGTTGAATCAAAATCGTCAGCGTCTTCAGCTACCTCTAAGCGAAAACGGTCGAATATTCCGCTCGGCAAATCACTATCGATTTCATAATCTTCTATAGCTATGAACTGTTCAAACCCCCAAGTAGTGCTATCGTCTGGATGTTCGCCCATGACATGCAAATCCACTGGCATCCAATGATCTTCAGAGAATCTTCTGAAACGTTGACTATATCTCACATCCGTTTGTTGATTTGTCCCATTGATATCCGAGAGTCGCGAGACATCAACCTCACGGACTTCATAGGTCAGATTAGCAATCCCGATAACACCCTTGAAAAGCGATGAGTCCTTTCTTGGCTCAAAGCCTAGATAGAAAATCGCAACGCTGTCCATGTACAATGTATCTACTATCCAGTAGCGATAGACTTCAAGCGCATTTTCTGCTGTAGGTGTGGGCACATCCTCGCCGTCCCAACGCAAAGTATTATGATTGAAATTCGGTATCCCATCGACACCAATTGTATTCCATTCTGGCAAGAGAGTCGCGCCTTGTTTGCGGGCGACAATAATCTCTTTGTAATCATTGGGGCGCCGCCAATATCCATCGCTGGCAGTCTCGGCTATGAAAGCCACTTGAAAAGCTGTGTCGTGTTTGGTTTGATATGAGACTATGGTCTTGGTATAGGCTTTGAATGAATAATTATCTATCGCCGCCAGTATCTCCTTTTTCCGTTCTATTGCGCGCATAATTATCCGCTCGGCCTCAGTCAGTCCGTCGGCGTAAACCTCGATACCAGTCAATTTGAGGAGAGCTGGCTCCATAGCCACCTTGATTACAAGTATCTTTTCTGGCTGATGGGGAATCAAGTGTCTTTGACTATTGAACCCAATCGCGCTGATAGTAATTAGTGAATCATTGGGATGCAGGTAGATTTTGAATTCGCCGCTTTCATTGGTCACCGAACCACGCGAAGTGTTGAGGATACTAATTGAGGCAAAAGGTATCGGTTCACCCGAAGAGCTATCTATAACAACACCTTTGACCACCGTATCATGCTTCCCCGCCGCTGCCAAAGGACTTTGCCTAGGGACAAGGCAAAATAGAGCCAAGAGAACAAAACAGCCCGAGAGATGATTTCTGGCTGTCACTTTACTTGCCTGTCGGTTTTGCATAGTTTCTCAATTATGAATACGGCAATTGCAGGGCGTCTCGGCCCGATCTTTTCAGGTCCTTCTGATTCTGCTGACCAGAAGCAACTATTTTTGGCGCTATTCGGCATTCTCATTCTCTTTGGGGCTTTGGCTGGAGCTCTATTCATGCGTGACAAGTATATGTATAGCGCGATGGTTTTGGCAATACCACTGGCGTTGGTAATCGTCTGCTCCCCCAGACTGGCGTTGTATCAATTCATCGCAGTCTTATTTCTGCACAGAGTCTTGGCTCCTGGTCTTACTCTTGTCGATCTCAGCGCCACAGTACTTATGGGCGCCGCAATTCTCGACACACTCACTCGCGCAAGACCCAGCGCCAAGGCAAGCTCGGCAAGACCACTTGCCTACCATTATTTAGCAATTCTAGTAGCTGTTGGTATCGCTGGAATCTTTGCCTTTGATCCTTCTCTCTCTATCCGCCAATTCTTACGCATCATCTTCATCTTAGTTTCATTCTTGTCTTTGATACGCCTATTGAAATATGTTCAGCCGTTAGAAGCGCTGAAGTTTTATTTCTGGATGGCAGTGGTCCACTCTCTGCTTGCTCTTGGTCCTTTCATCGCTGCCAAAGGAGCCATTCGCACATTCGGATTTACGGGTCGCGCATTGGACGAATTGACGATGTTGGCGCTGCCACTGGGGTTGGCGTTTTTTCTTGGAGCGAAGAAGAACAGGCGCTCATTATATGCGATGGGATTAGTGGTCACGTTTGGCGGCCTCGTGGCCACCCAATCAAGAGCCCCAATTATATTCGCTGTCTTCGGAATTGCCTTCACATTTTGGGCAGCGCGCCAATTCATGGCACAGGCGCCCACAATGGGAAATCTGCATCAAACTGTTGCAACTCAAATTCAAAAGCACATTCGAAATATCTTGCTGGTCTCTTTTGCGTTTGCGTTAGTCATCCTACTCTTTTCACCAGATGTATTGTCAGCGGCGCTCACTAGATTCGAACGTTTACTGACTTTTAACCCAGGTGGAACTTTCAGGCTACGCTTGACTCTATGGGGTTCGGCCCTGCTGGCGTTTTCTAACAACCCGCTCGTTGGTATTGGACCAGGGAATTTCAAGTTTCTTGGGAATATCTATTCAACTCTACATCTCGATGCCGCTCATCTATGGATTAGAGGTCTTTCGGCGCACAATCTTTTACTACAATATCTCGCCGAAACGGGTATTATCGGCGGCTCAACTATCTTGGCTCTCTTTTGGAGACAGTTTAGTATGGCAAGAAGAAGTTGGCGAAATGTTCTACGGCAAGAACATCTTTCTGAGCGACTTACAATTTCTCTTGGCCTGTATTCTGTCGGCGCATTGTTCTTACTATCAACGCTTCTTGAAGCAGGTTGGATGTGGAGCCAAACGGGATTCATTGCGGCGTTCTTTCTTGCTGTTATCAGCCAGAACTTCGTCGACACAAATGAATCTGTGGGCGCTCAAGCCTGAACTCACGAGAGCCATGTGCAAGTTCGACATTCAATATACTTCGCAAGTTTTGTGACATGACAATCCGCAATAAGGATGCGTCTCTTACCCCCCTAAGACCGCTGTGAAACTACTGGGCCACAATGTTGCAGCTGCTCATCTATGGAGTGACATAGCAGAAAACATTTTGGGGTAGCTAATGACTTGCTCTTCCGCCAAATAAAAAAACGTTCTCGGTAGGCTTCCCTACCGAGAACGGTCTCACGCTATTTGCCATACAATAACTTGTCATACAAATAGCTTTCCCCTCAATGATCGTCAAGCTAGTCTCTTGTATATAATAGCTCTAAAGGACATCGTACTTTAGCTCTCTCTTACAGCGGCCAATCTCTGAGCATCATCTCGGTCTCTTCACTATGGCCACTTTCATCTCGTACCATATCCTCCAATTGAATGACCAGACCTTTGTCGCCAAGTTCTTCCGCTTGGTTGGCCCGCTCTGTGTAATCTTTAACTGCCTGCAACTCCGCCTTTAACACTTCTTCAAGCATTGCGCGGTTCGTTGTGGCCACAGGCACAGGCCGCGCTTCGGTGATAGGCTCTCCACCTAGAGCAACAATCTTGTTCGCCAGGTACTGCGCATGTAATTGTTCGTCAGCGACTTCAGCCAAAAAGAACTGAGTTAGCTGTGGTCTATATGGCCCTGTAGCTTTTGCGGCATAGGTGATGTATTGAATTATTGCGCTGAGTTCACCAGCTAGATCCCCGTTCAAGGCCGCAATCATTTTTTTCTTATCCATGTCCCTATTTCCTCTTCTATTTTCCAGTTCCTGTATTAACACTATCTTTTCTTACATTTTATCATCAAAAAATGACACCAGCGCCCCATGAACGGGCTCCTTACGAAGTCGCCCTTTCCACTGGCATCATACATAAGACAAGCTGACTCCAATTCGGTCGCAGAAAAACTTCTGCTAATCCTCAAAACAATATTGGCGAAGTGTCTATTAGAGTCCATATTCTATTTATGAAAGACAAGAACTCGTTACAGGATGAACTTTTTGAGGCATGGCGGGCCAATAATCGAATCAATCTCTTTCTGATTGATAAGATTAGCGCTGAAGGAATGCAATGTTCGCTTTCCACTCGGGGCGGCAAAAGTGTCGCGCGGCAGTTTACGCATATACACAATGTGCGGCTCTGGCAATTGGAATCGAGAGCTAAAGACCTTGCCAAGGGGATGTATAAGTTTGGTCCGAAAGAGGAACCGACCAAGAAGAAGTTGAAGAAAGAATTGGTTGACTCTGCAAAGCGGATTGAGTCGTTTTTTGAACGCATAATTACTGGCGAAGGTAAAGCCCGCAGTTTTAAGCGCGGGTTGTTCACAACTCTCTCATATTTTGTAGCGCACGAGAGCCACCACCGAGGTAGTATTTTGCTGACCTTGAAGCAAAGTGGTCATAAACTTGACCAAACAATGTCCTACGCAATTTGGGATTGGGATAAAATCTAAGAACACTTATCTTGCAAGACTTAGAGGGTATTGATGACTAATAAAGAACGTATAGCGCGACTCGGGCGTTTTCCCGTTGAGCTTGAAGCTGTAGTTGGGACACTTGACGATGAGCGCCTTGACACTCCTTATGGACCAGGTAAATGGACAGTGCGTCAACTTGTACATCACTTGGCAGACTCGCATATGAATGCCTTCATTCGGATGAAACTTATTGTAACTGAGACCAACCCACTACTTAGGTGTTACGAGCAAACTGACTGGGCGAAAACTGCCGATGGAGCCTCAGGAGACATCGCTCCTTCGTTGAACATTCTACGCGGCTTGCATTTACGTTGGTGTGTCATGCTGAATTCGCTTGACGACGGTGTCTTTGAACAGACTGCGCAACATCCTGAACTTGGCCCTGTTACATTACAGTCGCTAGTCGAAGATTACTATAACCACTGTGACAATCATTTGAAACATATCACTGACCTTTTGGCTAGTAAAGGTTGGTAGTGACATTGTAAGAACAGCATTATGAGAACAGCATTATGAAAATTGTTTATTCCTCAGATTGCCTTAACTACTCTCAAGTGGATCATCCTGAGTCTCCGCGACGAGTTAGCTCTATTTATGAGATGATAAGAGACGACTACGACTTTGTGACTCCTGAAAGCGCGTCAGATTCTGTGATTCTTGAAACACATAGCGTACGATTGTTTGAAAGTATTCGAGATGGCGCCTTTAGTGACCCTGATACGCCTGTTTTTCCAGACATTTTCAATTTGGCCAAATTGGCTGCTGGCTCTGCTGTGCGCGCAATGGAAATTGCACTTGCTGGTGAGAGCACATTTTCTTTGATGCGTCCACCTGGCCATCATGCTGGTCACGACAATCTTAGTGGGTTTTGTTATTTCAACAATATTGCAATCGCTGTGACACAGGCATTGAAGCGGGTTGAGAAAATTGCGATTATTGATTTTGATTGTCATCATGGTGATGGCACCGAGAATATTTTCACTGGTGACGGTCGAGTATTGTTTCTCTCGACGCACGAGAGTCCGCTCTTCCCTGGCACGGGGCTTGAGAGTCACGACAATTGTTTGAACTATACTTTCCCTTCGGGAGCCACAGAGACTGACTACTTACCAGTGTTTGAATTGGCTTTGGAGAAGGTTCGAGCGTTTAATCCTGACTTGATTGCTGTCTCTGCGGGGTTTGATGCTCACAAAGGCCAACCAATCGCCAACATGATGTTTGAGACTGAGACTTTCGGCGCTATAGCCAAACTGATAGCGAGTTTGGACAAGCCAACATTCTCGGTTCTAGAAGGCGGCTATTGCAACGAGCTGGCCGCTAGCGTGCGAGAGTATTTGAAGCACATTTAGTCCGCCTAACTTAAGGGGCCAAAATCAACCTTATCTAGCACTCGGCGCACTTCACGTTTTTTCTTTATGCCGATCCTGACTAGTATGACATAAGTGGCAATAATACTACTTAGAAATATTGTCCAAATAAATGGCGTGACCGCCATGTTCATCAACGACTGCCACCAGTTTGCCGAGCCGACAATCTCCACGCTGAACCCCAACAGCGCTAACATCGAATACACTGCTACATACGGTAGATATATCTTTCCTTTCTTGTAGTCGTCGTAGATTAGAAGTGAAATCGCAATCAGAGTTAGCGCATTGCCTACGTAGATAGCTGAAACAAAGTTGTCCATGATACCATAAAAGAAAAGTCCACGCGCGAGCGCTGGTAGCATGGGAACAAAGACGGTGGCTATCATATATCTTGAGTGTAGCTGGACATTCTTCCGGTTGTGGATTGCTAGTATTACGAAGACAGCGAAGAAGGTTGTGGTCACCACATCCCAGTAAATGAACATGTATTTTAGGTCAGGATTGCGAACTTTTAGGTTTAGGTTGTTGGGTGTTATGACTAGCGCTGTGACAACTAAGGCAATTGCAACGAAAATCGCAAAAGTACCATAGCGTCTATGTGCTCGTATGTTTCCTGATTTAATTAGCCACGGTTGCAGTATGAGGGTAATGAACCACAGTGTAGCTGTAAGAGCATGAATATGGATTTCAAGACTGAATCCTTCAAGATTCCTAGTCCAGTATGAGGGCACGAACCCTGCTATTGCGATGGCTAGACCCAGTAGCAAATACCAGTGGGCTCTTGGATAAATGTTCATTTGTTTTACGCCTTTCATAGATTGCCTGAAGCAAGTCTACTGCAAACGTAAACAGTGTGTTATCCGCACGAGTCATCTCATTAGCCTCGGAAGGCGTCATAGTTAGATTTGCGAGGGTAATTCGTTGAATTGCTTCTTAAAGGCGCTGGTAAATTTGGAAGGGTGAGAGTATCCCAGCTCATAACTGAGCTCCGATGGAGTCTTTCGCTTGGCGAGAAGCTCGTCACGCGCATATTCCATTCTCACGTGCTGGTGGTACTGAATTGGGGCCTTCCCGAAGACTTGTTTGAATGACAATTTGAATTTTGTCATACCCATGTTTGCGGTTTCGGCCAAGTCCTCAAGCGAAGGAATCTCATCGATAACCGGATTCCGAAGTTTTGCGGAGGCTCGAAACAACCCTTTCATATCTTCGGCATGCAAATTCTCCGATGTGGCGCCTGATTCACGCCTCTTCAGCTTGTTGAAGAAGAGCCGCATGAAATCCAAAATGCATACATGAACTTTCATGGAATCGGACTTCGCGTTTATCGCTTGCTTGATGAGGTTCTCTGATTGATAGTCAAGATGTTCAAAGAGAGCCAAGCCTGTAGTGTTTTGCAATGCAGCAAACTCGACATCAAAATATGTAGTCAAGAAATCATGGTGAAAACGAATGAACACAGATTCTGAGAAATGATGCGCTGGGAGAGTAGATTCAACGATTGCCCCAGGCAAGTAAATCAGAACTCCTGAATCCAAGTACCGTTGGAGACTTATTCGGTTATTGTTTACTGTTTTCGTGACTTCGGAATCAGACATGTTGATTATCAATCCGAACCATTGACTGGTCCTTGGGTTGATCGAAGTTAATTCAAGTGGGTGGATTAGTTGGCTGGTGTAGTGGTAAAACTCCAACTTGTTCGGAAGTTCCAACAAATACATTTGCCCCACTCCCAACTTTTCATCCATGGCGATACGACCACACTGCGGACTGACTCCAAAGACAATGCAGAACTGATTCAGTATATTTTGACTTATGTCTAGTTCGACTCTCATGGCCATAGTTTCAATCATATTGTTACACTAAAATGGTTAGCGTCTTGCTAATAGGTAAGTTAAGCTGTTGTTCCTTGTAAGCCAAGCGGCTCCCTCCCCTTGTCTTTCTTCGGCGTTTCTCTTTTTGGGCGCATTTGGCATATACAGCAACTATGCTTGCTCCCAATCGTTTTGTATTTGTACAGTTGTTAACCAGTTTGTGGAATTCGTTGTCGAGTTGTACTCTATTAGAGTTGAGATGAGAGAGAATAATCTGTGGCACAATGATGAAAGGAAGCGATTATGGAAGGATTGACTGATAAGTTTGTTGAATGGGGCGCTTTGTATGGCATGCAAGTCGTTGGGGCATTGGCGATTTTGATAATCGGTCGATTGGTCGTTGGTATTCTGACTTCCCTTCTCAATCGCCTGCTGGAGAAGGTCAATGTCGATGAAACATTGCGACGCTTTGTTAGTAGTGTGACCAAAATCACACTTTCGATTTTTGTAGTCTTGGCGACTTTGAACACTCTTGGTGTCGAAACAACATCTTTCATAGCGCTTATCGGTGCGGCCGGTTTGGCGGTTGGATTGGCCCTTCAAGGTTCATTGGCGAACTTTGCGTCGGGTGTCATTTTGATTGCTTTTCGTCCGCTCAAGAGCGGTGACCTAGTAGAAGCGGGCGGTCATATTGGCATTGTCAAAGAGGTGCATATTTTCAACACTATTCTGGTTTCACTTGATAACCAGCGCGTAATCATTCCCAACAGTAAAGTGACAGGTGACAGTATTGTTAATTATTCGGCGGAAGGATTCCTGCGAGTAGACTTGGTTTTTGGAATTGGCTATGGTGACAATATTAGTAAAGCCAAAGAGATTCTAGAGAAAA
>JAJRPJ010000020.1 GCA_024280835.1 Candidatus Zixiibacteriota bacterium
CAACAACTCCACACCAAAATCAAATTCACACCCCTTGTACAATGAGTCATCAAAATCACTACAACCTTCCAACACCACAGACTTTTATATACAAAACGAACCAATTTTGCCTTAACAAGAGCTCAGCGTCCTACGAGGGCACATCTGGTTCAAGTCTATTCTGAAGGAGTACTATCATGTCCGATGTGCACATCAACCCAGAAGATTACATAAGCTACTATGCCTCAACAAAGAACATCTCAATCTCCGAAATCGACGTAGCCCCAATCGTCGTGGTCTCATGGTCCTCGCAAGTGATTAAGTCACTCGCCAAGAAATGTGGCGCCACTCCCCAGAAACATTGGGTCAAGGGTGGGGAGAACCTGTTCACAGGAACTGTAAACGGCCAAGCAGTGTCGTTTGCCAATCTGTCGGTTGGCGCATCAGCAACGGTAATGATGATGGAGGAGTTGATTGCTTGTGGAGCCCAATTGTTTCTCGGATTGGGTTGGGCTGGCAGTTTGCAGACAGACTTACCGATAGGATCGCTAATCATCCCCGATGACTGTATTTGCGAGGAGGGCACATCAGCCCATTACAAAAAAAAGGACACGACAATAGCCGCTGACAGTTATCTAATGTCACAACTAGAATCAGCGACCAGATCGTTGGGTTTCAAAGCCAGAATCGGTACTCAGTGGACAATCGACGCCCCCTATCGCGAACTCAGGAAGAAAGTCAAAAAATATCGAGAGATGGGCGTCCTCGGAGTGGAGATGGAAACCTCGGCCATGTACGCACTAGGGACATACAGAGAGATAAAGGTCTGCAATCTGCTAGTTATCAGTGATGAGTTGTGGGTTGATTGGAAACCAGCATTCCATTCTCCCGAATTGAGCAAAGCCAACGAGCGAGCCGAAGATGTAATAATCGAGTGTCTCAAGAACATCAAACTCTAGTAAATAGGCGTTAGCCTAACAAAACGCATTGTCCCCGACCTTATCATACCTAGAGAAAACCCAACAACTCCACACCAAAATCAAACTCACACCCCTTATACAATGAGTCATCAAAAACACTACAACCTTCCAACACCGCAGACTTTTATATACAAAACGAACCCATTTTGCATATACCATACTCATAAGTTCCGCAAATCGAAACCCCTGAGCGTTTCGACATTAGCGCTAGGAAAGATAAGCGAGGGTTAAATATGGAAGCTCTGAATAACATCCTACTATTCGCACACGTCATGAGTTTCGTATTCATGTCCATCCCGCTCTTCAATTTGATCGTTGTCAACGAACGAGCCGCGCTGAATCTCTCGTTCAACTATCATGTAGATCGCTACATGGAAAACATTCTTGGCCGCGGAGCGCTGCGTTGTTTCGTGTTTCAATCGTCAGTCCTAATCTCAGGTCTTCTACTACTCCATTTCGGTCCGCTCGGCTTCGAAACGCTGTGGACAAGCTGGATAATAGTGGCAAAGGTCGTCCTGCTGTTTGTCCTCACATGTCTCCTTTCGTATGTCCACCTCAGTCTTCAGCCGAGTATCGAGGCGCTAATGAACACCCTTACGCCTGAGACAAAACCCTCCGAAGATTTCCTATCCCGTCTCAAACCGCTACGAGCCAAACGAAAAAAGCTCGCCACTATCTGCTTGTTTGTCGTAATCACCTTGATAATTCTAGGTCTGCAAGTCTATGAAACCTATGACCCATTATTGACAGTGGCTCTAATAATCCTAGCTGGCCTATTCTCGTTAAAGGTCAACAAAACCCTAATAAAACTCGGATGGATTTGACCAAAGAGCGCTAGACCACAACGAAACACTGGTACATATGAAACAAAGCAAAACGCCATGAGGCCAGCATGAGCAAAAATATAGTCGTATTCTCTGACGGCACCGCGCAAGAGGGCGGTGTCGGTGTCAACTCGAATGTCTACCGTCTCTTCAATATGATTGAAGATCGAACTGAAAGACAAATCGCTTTCTATGACCGAGGAGTGGGAACCGATGTCCATAAAGTCTCTGGCAGCATCGGAGCATTCGGCCTCTCAAAAAACGTCCGAGACTGCTACAGGTTTATTTTCGATAATTACGAAGTTGGTGATAGAATCTATCTTTTCGGTTTCAGTCGCGGTGCCTTCACCGTTCGTAGTCTATCAGGTTTCATGCACCACTTTGGAATCCTTCCCAAATCTCGCCCCGAACTAATCAAACGCGCCTACAAAATCTACAAAACCAAAGACCCAGAAGAAAAAGACCGCAAAGCCAAAGCCTTCATCAAGAAACACCACAATATGTGGTGCAAAATCGAGTTCATCGGTGTCAGGGACACAGTCAGTGCGCTGGGCCTACCAATCAAAGTTCTTGATTTCATGCACTGGGGCCGCAACACATTTCATGACACTCAGCTAAGCGACTGTGTCCTTTGTGGCCGTCACGCGCTCTCAATTGACGACAGACGCAAAACCTTCCACCCAACCCTCTGGGATGAATCTCACAAACCTACTGCACAGTGTGTCAAACAAGTTTGGTTTTCTGGAGTACACACTGATGTCGGTGGAGGGTATCAGTCACGTGACCTCTCGGATATTTCTCTGGAGTGGATGGTCGACGAAGCCTTCGCCAAGGGCCTAATAATCTACCCCAAACATAGAATCTCTTTGAATCCCAAACCGGCTGGTTTCATGAACGATTCAACCAAAGGATTGCTTGGCCGACTATATCGCAAAAGAGAACGCATACTAACAAGTAAATTAAAAACTGGAATAGTGCACAGCAGTGTCATCAAGCGCAAAGAAGCTGGACTAGGTTATGACCCGTGGATACTGCTAGGCCCACACACTATTGCAGAGTAATGTGGTGAGCCACACAAAAAAGCCCAGTCACATTGATGTGACTGGGCTTTCATAGCTAACTCTTACTTGGGGAAGGTCGGTTCTTTAGAACTCGTCGTCACCAAGTGTGCGTCCAGCGTGTCCGCCGTCATCGTCGGTCATTCTGTCACCACATCTGAGTTTCCATTTGCCAGCAAAGCGACCACCAACATGCTCACTCGGAATCTCGCTGCTCATATAGTGCCCCTTCAGGAAACCAATCGGCGCACGGTCAGAGCTGAAAATCTCGCCTCGGAAAGCGCCGCCAGCATGCCTGCGAGCAGTGTCACTAGCATTGTCATTGAGGCGAGGAGCCCAGCCGCCGCGCAAGAAACCTTCGAAGCGTCCGTTGTTGCTAATCCATTTGCCCCAGAACATCCGACGACCATCGTCATTGACACCCCAGTGACCTTTCAAATGACCGTCGACAGTACCACGTTTGGTCATCCAAACACCACGGAAGACTTGTGCGCCATCGGCAGTAACACCCCATTTGCCCGCAAGATAACCCTTAGGACAAACCTTACGATCAACACGAGTAGACTGAATCAAAACCGCGCATGAATCCTGAACATAAATGATAGTGTCAAGCGCCATCAATTCCGAACCAGTAAAACTAACAGTCAAAGGACCAGTTGCAAATGTCATTGTCAAAGGACTATCGAAAACAGTCGTATCAACTGTGATATCTTTCCTATCAGTTAGAACAGTGTCGCCATTAACCACTGATGTATCAGTCACAACTATCACTGTGGTGTCAAACTGAACAGAATCAGGACGACGAGGATTGAAAACCTCAACTAATAAACCATCATTGTGAACAGTTGTCTTTGAAATCCATTCGATCAACCGACGATCTGTACGAGGCAACAACTCATCCTGACCATCCTCAAAATGAATCTTGCGACGAACGACTTCAGCGCCACGATTAATCGTCATTGAACCTGACCAATCGGTCGCTACTGTGATAGTGGAATCAAACTCAAGCTTGCCCCACTGAACACGAACGACATAAGAGCGCGCTTCAGGATCAGCTTCCATGGAGACAACTTCCGGCTGAGCCGCTATGGCATCAACAACTTCAACACCAGCGGCTTCAGTCTCGATTGCGGCAAACTCTGGACTGCCAAAAGCTGGCTGTTCGTCAGAAGCGGTAAATCCGCCAAATTCTGCGCTAGTGTTAATAGTGTCTGTGTTTTCAGCTTCAATTGGCGTCTGGCTACAACCAACCGACAAAAGCAAAAGCGCTCCGATGAAGACCGAAAGAGTGTAATAACCCTTTAGCCCTAATTTCTCGGCGGCATTAGTTTTCCGCGTGTTCAAGCTGTTTTGGTTGATAAAGTAATGTTTCATTTGAACCTCCCGTAATGTGTGATGACAATTTGAATTATTCTTGGTTTCTCTTTGAGCGCTAAGACCTGTGCTTACCTAGCTTAAGAGAGTCAAATACAGCGCCAAGAATCGCGACCCAAGCGTAACCTACTGCTACATAGACAATTACGTCAAATTTCGGATTGATATGACGCTACATTTATCAGTCAATTGTACCAGTCGGTACGTCTTAACTATCTTGGGTGTACATTGAGGTTCATCTGCCTAATCGAAGATTTATTCAACGAATCTCAAAAGGCTGGTGAAGGACGACTCGGCCGGTAGGCAAAGTAGGGTAGTAACATAAGACTGTGATATACATAAGAAAGTAATCACTGAGCAGTGATTAGTTGGAAGTCGGAGTTGACCTTGGGGCTGGCGCTCCTGTTACACGACGAATTTCCTCTTCGGGTGTCTTTTGAATCGAATACATGAATTTACCTGATTTCGTTTTCTCGATTCTATCAACAAATTCAGGAGTTAGTCTAACAGAACTGACAAAGACATCGTCAACTTCTTTTTGCAAATAAGGCATAACCTCGTCAGTGAACTTTTCACCCCTAACAATTCGCACTGTCACTTCATCTATACCGGTTTGGATGTACTGGATTTGATTGACCCAGCCAGTTTCGGCCATGCGCATGCCAGGGACATCCAGTCCAGTGAACCATGTGCCGTCACGGCGGATAAACATATCGGTGATCCGCCCACCAACAGAAGTCATCAATGGCATACCTGAAAAACGACAACCGCAGTCGACATCAGGAAAAGACAACGGGCTGGCGACATCATCGGTTTCATAGCGTATTAGCGGCATAGCGCGATTGTGTAGATCTGTTGCGACAATGCGTTTGATACTATCGGACTCGACTTTGCCTTGCTCATGGTCAAGGAACTCTACATGGACATTGTCAGTCATAATGTGCAGTCCACAATGCGCGGAGCACTCTTGGGAGACCATACCGAGTTCCCTTGAGGCATAGCGGTCTAAAGCGCGAACGCCGAAACACTTTTCTATTGCTTCGTGGTCCTCGGGTGTGGTCGGTTCGGCTGTAACTAAGACTCCCCTGACAGGTGGCAATTCGATTGATTCTCTGATTATGAATCTCGCAAATGCCCCGATAGCTCGTGGATAACCAAACATCCAAGTCGGCCGTTTGCGGCGAATGACACTTGCTAGTTCGGCCAATTTCTCATCCTCGACAAATGTGGCATTGAAAGGAATCATGCGTCGAGAGAGTCCGTTGGCAATTGTGTACTTAATCTTGCGCATCACTTCTTCTGATGGAATATCATCGAGATGCCCCCAGTAATTCACCCACGACTCGCCGATACACCAACCTGCTGCTTCGTTAAGCAACAACTCAAAGGCCATACGATAATCGAGTACATTTCCATCGCGATAGAACATCAATGGCTCCATAGTCGAGCCACCAGTTTTTGAGGATAACATTTTTGCGCGCGGGATTTCATCTGAGAGAATTTCATCCATATTCTCACGCAATTCCGCACGAGTGACAATTGGTAATGATTGCAAGACTAGAGGGCTTTGCAAATCCACGCGCTTGATACCTGCATCAATAAAACGCTGGCGATTCCAAGAGCTGTGGTCAAAGGCATAATTGAGGATATTAGTCAGCAAACGATCTTGACGCGCTTGGATATCAATCGCGGCTTGGCGGCTGAAGTCCAACTTGCGAAGAGCGCGAAGATGACGAAAAGTCCCTTGGCGGCCATGACGCAGCAGAAAAAGCGGATAAGTGATTTTGCTGACAATCGTTTTCTGACAGAACATTCTTAAGTATGCTTGCGAGTTAATGGTGGTAATTTCTCTGCCTTAGCGAGGCGCTTCCCTAGGCGCCTTCATTATGGCTAATAATCAGCGCTTCTTGGCCGTCAGTCAACTAGAAGTCTCCGCTAAAGTAGGTCATTTGATTGACCGTACGCTGCCGGCGCCCTATGTTGGCGGCGCAGATCGGCGATCTGCGTTAGCGGCCAGATACACTCAGAACTCTTAGGCCTTATACTAAACGGCCGATAACTAGTCCCAAGAGACATAAGCGAACAAACAGACTTTCTTGAGCGCCAGAAATATATAGAAGACCAATGATCTCTCAGTCCAATATCCGAAATTTTTCGATTATCGCTCATATTGACCACGGTAAGTCGACTTTAGCAGACCGTCTCCTAGAAGAGACCAATACTGTCGCATCCCGCAATATGCGCGCTCAGGCGCTGGACGATATGGACCTTGAGCGCGAGCGTGGAATTACTATCAAAGCCCACGCTGTCAGGATGGACTATAAGGCCAAGAACAACAAACTTTACCAGTTAAACCTAATTGACACTCCTGGGCATGTGGATTTCACCTATGAGGTTAGTCGCTCACTGGCGGCCTGTGAAGGCGCTCTGTTAGTAGTTGACGCATCGCAGGGAATTGAGGCTCAGACAGTTTCAAATTTATACTTGGCTCTCGAAAATGACTTGGAGATTTTGCCAGTTCTCAACAAAGTCGACCTGCCATCGGCGCGTCCTGATGAAATCACTGAGCAGATTATTGATTTGCTCGGCTGGGAGATTGAAGATGTGATCCATTGCAGCGCCAAGTCTGGATTTGGCATTCCTGACTTGCTGGAAGCGATTGTGCGCGTGATTCCCGCGCCAGAGGGTGACCGCGAGGCTCCGCTGAGGGCTTTGGTCTTTGATTCGATGTTTGATCCTTACAAAGGCGCAGCGGCTTATGTGCGAGTTGTCGACGGGGTTATGAAACTTCATGACAAATTGAAGTTTTTCTCGCATGATAAACTCTTTGACGCTGATGAAATCGGTTTCCGCAAACTCGAGAATCACAAAACCAAAGAAATTGGCGCAGGTGAAGTGGGTTACATTTACGCTGGTATCAAAGAGGTTTCTGATACCAAAGTCGGTGACACAATCACCTCACAGGACAATCCCGCTACTGAGCCATTGCCAGGGTTTATTCCTATCAAACCGATGGTCTTCTCTGGAATCTACCCAGCGACATCCGAAGAATACACATTGCTGCGCGAAGCGCTCGAAAAGCTGAAGCTCAATGATAGCGCACTGACATTTACGCCTGAAAGTTCTATGGCTTTGGGGTTTGGTTTTCGCTGTGGTTTCTTGGGGCTTTTGCATATGGAAATTGTCACCGAGCGTTTGAGCCGTGAGTATGGACAAACGATTATCAACACAGTGCCCAACGTTGAGTATATTGTCCATACTGTCAAAGGTAAAACTATTGAGGTGGACTCACCAGCGGAATTGCCACTGGCAAACGAGATTGACTTTATCGAAGAGCCGATGGTTGACGCTTCGATTATTACACCGCCAGATTATATCGGTGGGATTATGAAACTGGCAACTGAGCGTCGTGGTCGATTCAAAAATACAGAATATTTGACTACCGACAGGGTCAATTTGACCTTTGAGTTTCCTCTAGCTGAAGTTATTTTTGATTTCTATGATAAATTGAAATCAATTTCGCGTGGGTATGCTTCGTTTGACTATGGTCTCCCCTCCTATGAGCGCAGCAAAGTTATCAAGCTCGATGTGATGCTCAATGGCGATTCAGTGGATGCGCTCTCGGTGATTATTCATCGTGAAAAGGCCTACCACTATGGTGTGGCTTTGACTGAAAAACTCCGCTCATTGATTCCCAGACAATTGTTTGAAGTCGCTATTCAGGCGGCGATTGGGAGTAAAGTTATTGCCCGCAGTTCGGTTAGAGCAATGCGCAAGAATGTCACGGCCAAATGTTACGGCGGAGATATTAGCCGCAAGCGCAAATTGCTCGAAAAACAAAAAGCTGGCAAGAAACGCATGAAGATGGTCGGCTCGGTTGAAGTCCCCCAAGAAGCGTTTCTGGCGGCATTGCAAATTGAGCGTTAGTTCAGCAACCTACATCCTTGAGCAACATAACTATAGAGCTACACTCGAATTATCATTTCTGATTGTGTCTACTACATATAATATATATGTGTAGCCGAGCAACTTATTGGGACTGTTTGTCGGGGGAAAAAGTGAGGGCGGATGGGATCGAACCATCGACTTCCTGCTTAAAAGGCAGATGCTCTACCGCTGAGCTACGCCCCCATATTTTATGGGCATGCTGGGCATTCAGTTAGAAAACTGAGGATGCTACTGAAAATTCTAATGTGAATCTAAAACGGCCGGATATGTACGCTACATATCCGGCCGTTATGTAAATCAATCTAAGTGGGCAAGTCAAGCCCGAAGAAATTAAGAGGTCAAATTATATTGGCTATTTGACGGCGACCAATTGGACATCAAAAATCAAGGTAGCGTTCGGAGGTATTGCGCCGCCAGCCCCACGCTTGCCGTAGCCCAGTTCTGATGGAATAATCAATGTCCGCTCTTCACCGACTCGCATTCCCGCTATACCCTCATCCCAACCTTTGATAACTCTACCAATACCGAGTTTGAATTCTATCGGTTTTTGACGTTTGAACGAATTGTCGAACTCCTTGCCATTGGAAGCCAAGCGACCAGCATAATGCACAGCGACAGTCTGGCCACTCTTGGCGACATCGCCTTTGCCTTCTTTGGTGATGACGTATTTCAAACCACTGGCGGTGGTGATGGTATCGGCAGCGGCTTCGCTGGCTTTTCCATCTTTGGCGGTCATGGAATCAGATTTTGTTGTTTTTTCCATCTTGCTCATTTCTTTCTTACCCATCTGGGCCGTCGAGTCTTTGCCTCTGGTTCCAGTTGAGTCTGCGCTACCAGCTGTTGCATCAGTGGTCAGAGTGTAAGCTGCGCCCATCACTGCTAGGCCGATAATCAACAATGCGACTGTTTTTAGATTTTTTTTCATGGCCATTTCCTTCTGAGAATTTATTGCAATTTAGTCTTATACATTCTCACCCAATGGAGCGAGCGCTCAATATTGAGTGATGAATTATCCGCGAATTACCGCGAACTCTTTCGGCTATGGCTAAGATACGACCCAAATGGCCTCAGAGTCAAACAATCATATCAAACCAACAGTTCAAATCAGCGGATCAAACAAGAATTGTTTCCGCTCGCGCGGCTCCTGTTGAAACTAGCTTAATCTCTGTTCCAGTTTCGTCAGCGATGAAGCGTATGTAATTCTGCGCCTCTTGGGGCAAATGACCAAAACGAGTAATTGAGCTGGTATCTGACTTCCAACCTGGGAAATCCCGATAAACTGGCTCAACTTTTTCAAGCGCATACGGATCCACTGGGAAAGTATCCACTAATTCACTATCAATTCGATAGGAAAGGCAAACTCTGATAGTCTCGAACGAATCAAGGACATCGAGCTTGGTAATCGCTAACTGATCGACTCCATTGATGCGGCAGGCATGTTGAAGCGCCACCAAGTCCAACCAGCCAGTGCGTCTAGGCCTGCCAGTTGTGGCGCCATATTCGCCGCCTTTTTCACGGAGTAATTCACCAGTCTCTTCGGTCAATTCTGTTGGGAAAGGCCCTGCGCCGACTCGAGTGCAATAGGCTTTGACCACTCCGACAACTGTTCCTACCATGCGCGGTCCAATACCTAGGCCAGTTAGAATGCCCCCGACTGTTGTATTTGAGGAAGTCGCGTATGGGTAAGTGCCATGATCCACATCGAGCAGAGCGCCTTGGGCGCCCTCAAAGAGGATCTTCTTACCTTCTGCATCCAAACGGTGCATTTCACTGGAAACATTGGTCAGCATCGGGGCAAAAGCCTCGCGGATTGAGCAAACCTTATCAAAGACAGCGTCATAATCGCAGCGCTCGTCATCTTGATATGGCTCAAATATCTGAGCGCGTAGGGTTTTTATATCGTTTAGTTTTTCAAGGAGGATTTTGTCGTCAAAGATGTCAGAGAGACGGATTCCGCAGCGCGCAACTTTGTCACGGTAAGCAGGGCCGATTCCGCGCAAAGTTGTTCCGAGCGGGGCGCCTCCGCGACGTTCTTCATAGATTTGATCAAGGAGCTTGTGATAGGGCAGGACTAAGTTTGCCGAAGCTGAGACGAATAGTCGACCTTTGTAATCAATCGATTCTTTATCGAGAATCCTCAACTCTTCAAGCAGACCGAATGGATCAAGGACTACTCCATTGCCGATATAGCAGATTTTTTCTTGATGAATTATTCCAGAGGGAATCAAATGCAGGACGTATTTTTTGTCGCCCACAATAACGGTATGCCCCGCATTTGCTCCACCCTGACAGCGAGCGATAATGTCCATGTCGGAGGCCAGCAAATCGACAACCTTGCCCTTGCCTTCATCACCCCATTGCAAACCCACTACTGCGATATTGTCTTTCATGACTCTTACGTCCCTAATTTCTGATATTTTCGGTATTTTCGGCGCATACCTCACCCCTGTCGGAAATCTTCCGAACGGTGAATGGCGCTATTATGCCGTACGACAGTATAGTGATAAACTGGAGCGTGTCAAATCAGAAAATAGCATTTGTTTAGACTATGTTTTTTTTGAAAATTGATTTGTGATGGTTTTGTTGCGAAGAAATGAGGCTACTATTGAATTTCACATTCGTTACTTCTGGCCAGCGGCTTCTCTTATCCATTTCCATAGTTCGGGGGCGCCTCGGCCTGTTACTGCTGAGAAAGGAATCACTTCGCCACCGACTGCGATATTTATTTTTCGAATGGCTTGAGCTAGCTTATTGCCGCTGAGTTTGTCGCATTTGGTGAGAACGATTGTGAAAAGAACTTCATTGTCAGTTAGCCACTCGAACATGTGCCTGTCATAGTCTGTTAAGTCACGTCTGGAATCTATCAAACACACCATTCCACTGAGCGTGCCACCATCTGCGAGATATTCATCTGTGAGTTTGCCCCATTGCTCACGCACCGATTTCGGCGCGCGGGCATAGCCATAGCCAGGTAAATCGACAAAATAGTATTTATCGTCGACTTCAAAAAATTGAGCGCCTGTGTTCGACCTGGAGTTGAGGATGTCTTACAGAGGCGTTTTTGTCCGAGGATTTTGTTAATCAACGAAGACTTACCGACATTCGAACGCCCACCGAAAGCCACTTGGGGTTTTCGGTCCTGCGGAACTTGCGTGAGGGCATACGCCGAGAGCTTGAAAACTGCTTTGGGTTGGTTCTTCATGATCTATGACTTTACGAACTAATTTACACGCGGCGTATGAGAGTGACGACCAGCGCTTTTTGTGTCACTCTTCATTGGCTTGCGGCGTGATTGCATTTTCTCATCGAAAGCATAACGAATCACCTGCTCAAGTGTGCGCACGTAGCGCAGTTTCAATCCGTCTGTCACCTCAGGGCCCATCTCGGCCAAATCTTTTCTATTCTTCTCAGGCACTATAACGGTTTTGATACCATCACGCTTGGCCGCCAACAATTTCTCTTTGAGCCCGCCGATAGGCAACACGTCACCAGTGAGAGTAATTTCTCCAGTCATTGCCACAAGGCCTTTGACTGGTGTATTTGTCAATGCTGAAAGCAAGGCTACGACAATAGTGATTCCCGCTGAGGGGCCGTCTTTGGGAACTGCGCCTTGCGGAACATGCACATGGATATCCATGCGAGCAAATGCTTTGGGGTCAAGCGCAAATTCATGGGCATGTGAGCGAATGTATGAAAGACCGGCGGTAGCTGATTCTTTCATCACCTCACCGAGCTTGCCAGTCAGAGTCAGCTTACCAGCGCCAACCATGATAGTGACTTCGACAGGCAATGTTTGCCCGCCCAAGGCTGTCCACGCTAAACCGACTGCATAACCTGGCGCCGGAGACTCTTTAACTTCAGAACCCTCAAAGCGCTCTGGTCCCAGAATCTTTTTCAGATCGTTGGTCGAGAATGAGAATGGCTTTGTAGTTTTTCGAGATGCTGAGCGACTCTTCCGTCGCGCAAGCTTGGTGGCAACTTGACGTAACAACATGTTCAGCTTGCGTTCAATCTCACGAACTCCAGCTTCGCGTGTGTAGTGACGAATCAAATATCCCAGAGTTTCATCACTGATTTCAATTTTGTAATCGCTCAAACCCATTTCTTCGATAAGCTTTGGAATCAGGAATGATTTCGAAATCTCTAGCTTTTCATATTCAGAGTAACCTGAGAGATGAATGACTTCCATTCTGTCTAATAGAGCATGCGGAATTCCGCCAATGGAATTGGCGGTAGTGATGAACAGCGCTTGCGACAAATCAAAATCAAGTTCGAGATAATTGTCCGAAAATGTTTTGTTTTGTTCTGGGTCTAGGGCTTCGAGCAATGCCGAAGCTGGATCACCACGAAAATCTGAACCGATCTTATCAATCTCGTCCAGTAAGAAAACAGGGTTTCGTGAGCCAGCTTTTTTTAAGCCTTGGAGAATACGACCTGGTAGAGAACCGATATAAGTTCTACGATGACCACGAATTTCGGCTTCATCATGTGTGCCACCTAGAGAAGCGCGAATGAATTTGCGATCGAGAGCGCTCGCGATTGATTTCCCAATACTTGTTTTTCCCACTCCAGGAGGGCCGACAAAACAAAGAATCGGTCCTCGAACGTTCTTTGAGATTTTCAGGACAGCTAGATGTTCGAGTATTCTGCGCTTGGGTTTATCTAGGCCATAGTGATCTTCATTGAGTAGGCGTTCAACTTCATCGAAGTCTTCGCGATCTTTGGTGAGTTTTTCCCAAGGTAAGGCGAAAATCCAGTCCAAGTAGCCGCGCGCCACTGCCGCTTCAGCTGAGAACGGGTGCATGCGTGAAAGCTTGCGCACTTCTTCTTCTGCGCGAGTTTTGACTTCTTCGGGCGCTTTTAGTTCGGCAAGGTTCGTTAGGAGTTCGTCGACATCTGAGGCTGGTTCGTCTAGTTGTCCCAGCTCTTCGCGAATAGCTTTTAGCTGTTGCTGCAAATACGACTCACGTTGGCTTTGTGTTAGTGACTCACGCACCGAGCTATCTATTTTGCGTTCAAGTTTGAGAATTTCGATTTCCGAAGCTAGTAATTGGGTTAGTTCGGTTAGACGTTTTCGTGGGTCGACCAATTCCAATAAACGTTGCTTTGATTCTAAACGTAAGAGTGTTTGCGATGAAATCACATCCGCCAAATGATCTGCTCCCTCGGCGCTTGATATTGAACCGATGGCTTCATCTGGAATACGACGATTTAGGCGCACATACTCTGAGAATGCATCTGTCACCGATCGGGAGAGGGCTTCGAGCTTTCGCGATGGCACAGAAATAGTTTCAACAGGTTCAATCCTTGCTGAGAAAAACTGTGTTGATTTGCCGAAGCTAACGACTCGCGCACGCACAAGGCCTTCGACTAAGGCTTTGAGTGTGCCATTGGGAAGTTTCATGACTTGCAATACGCGCGCGACAACTCCCACAGAATACAAATCATTGCGTTTGGGTTTTTCTTCTTCGGGGCTTTTTTGCGCGCAGAGAAACACTTGCTTATCGAGCATCATCGCTTCTTGTAGGGCATTGATAGTAAACTGCCGGCCTATCAAGAGCGGGTAAATTGTATAGGGGAAGATCACCATGTCTCTCAACGGGAGAGCTGGCAATTTTGTACGAATGATTATCTCTTCGTCTTTGCGGATAATTTTCATTTGAGTGCGCTTCGCGCCTTTCGCTATTTTGATCGACTCTTAGTTGAATCGGGAGCAACAGAGTTAGCAGTGTTAGTTGTGACAACTTCAAAAGAGTTCAGAATTTCCATCATCAGGGTCGAATCACCTTCAAGATACAATGGTCTCTTGATTGAGACATGGAATGCGTAATTGTCTTGGATTGCAAACAAATCATAGTGACGCTCGTTAATTTCAAATCCATTGGAGGTCAAGATAGTATGGGTTGACCAATTACGGCCATTTTCTTCCCAGATTTTGATTTTGCTAATATCCAAAGTTGAATCCTCTGTATAGAAATACCACCAGAGGTCTCTATACTCCGCTGGGCGCTTTTCCAAATCGGTGTACAATGTGTCGACGGTGACTTTGACAACCATGCGGCGTTTTGAGTTGCCAGCAACAAAGAGCACTCTGTCCTCGGGTTGACTGTCATAAGTCATCTCAAAACCCTCAATATCGATCTTGATCGCAATATTCGAACGAGGCACATCAAACTGTTGTGCTTTAGTGTATGGCACAAGCAAAGTCATACTGTCGGGCTGTTGGGCGCTGACGGACGTAGAGATTAATAGGTGGGCGCTAGCCACCAATGAGAGCGTCACTATTTGAATGCTATTACCAAGCAATGACAGCTTCTTCATGGGTTTCTTTATGGCAGTTGATTTGGTCATTGTTTCTTTACCGATTTAAGTTTTGTGGGAATTATTTTTGGGCGCTCAAAACTCTCTGTAATTTCAAATGTCTTTAACAAGTCATCGAAAACAGCAGAATCTTCTGGCCGATATTCGGTTTTTGACAAATGTAGTTCTATCCATGATTTTTGAAATGTTGCTATGGCATTGACATGATGTCTCACTAGAGTCGAATCAAACATCATCCCAGGGCTGTTTGGGACAGGCTGCGGCCATACTTCGATTCGGTCGTATTCCAATATCTCTAGGCCGTACTTACGTTTCTGTGTCACAACGCTGTTAACTATTGAGGTGTCTCTTGAAATCTTCTGAAAGAGGCGGTTCGCATAGAATTGAGGTGTCGTTAGAGAGTCTCCGCTCCTGAATTCGTTCACAAACAAATGTGCTATCGTAACCCCGATTGAATCCTCGCGAACAGCGAAACAGACTATTGTCATGCCACGTACTTTCTGACGTAAGTCGTTGAATCCTTCTAGGTTCAATCTGAATCCCCAATTCTTGTCCGGTCGGTAAAAAACCTCATCACCTTTGAACAATGAAAATGTAGTTTGCTGTGGATTGGTCATAGTAACCACAGCTGCCTTTTCTGGCTTGATTGAATCTGCCCCTGAAGACGGCCCCACTTCATTTGGCACTTGGGCAAATGTAGGAATCGTTAGCAAGAGCCAAGTCAGGAACATGACCATGCCTCTTGAAAGTTTACGTAGGATCAAAATTATCTTCATAAGTCTGGAACCACTTCTCACGTTGGTGTGGTGATAACTAGTTAGGCAAGGGTCTTAACTCTTCGGGCTATCCAAAAAGCTCCATTGCCACATTGCCCATTATACAACTATTATGGCTCTCTGACGAGGGCTCATTCTGCGCCTCTCGACGCAATGTTTGCGCCAAAACTGCGACTACACAACATCATGAGTTACAACAGATTACGCGACAAACAGTATTTCTAGCCAACAATTTTCAGTTTGGCGTATTTAGCAATCAATGTCTTTTGGCCGATTCCTGCGAAATGTGCGACAATTCGCATGTTTTCTCCACGGCCCTCGACTGAAACAACTTTTCCTCGACCAAAGACTCGATGCTGTACAATTCTTCCTGGTCGGATAATTTCTTCGTCCTCATACTCTAGTTCATAGCCCGAACTTGAGCCAGCGCCGATAATTGTATGCGCCTGCGCGGGAACTTGCGAACTATCGTCCCATTTGGCGCCAGCAAAACTAGAACCAGAGCCGTTGAAACCAGAACCTGAAGCTCCAGACGACGCGCCTGTACGGACAAACGTTCGGCGGTCGATTGTCTCTAGTAATTCTGAATCGATTTCTGATATGAAACGTGACGGTGAGCCGCCGATAGCGCCATAGCGAAAACGACTTTGTGCGGCGGCCAACGTTAGTTTCAGCTTGGCGCGTGTCGCTGCGACATAGAACAAACGACGTTCTTCTTCCATTTGCGCTGGGTCGTCCATGGCTCTGCTCATTGGGAATAAGCCCTCTTCGAGCCCGACAATGTAGACGGCTTCGAATTCCAACCCCTTGGCGGCATGGATAGTCATCAAGGTTAGTTTCTCGTCAACATCCTTGTAAGCGTCAGCATTGGTATAAAGCGAAATCTGTTCTAGAAAAGCGCTTAATGATGAATCAGCGGATTGCGCGGTGAATTCAACAGCCGCTGACACCAATTCGTCGACGTTATCCATTCTTGAACGAGCTTTGATTTCGTTCTCGGCGTCTTTCTTGATTTCCTGTTCAATGCCAACAGCAAGGATGAGGTCTTGGATGAGAGTATCGACCTGCTCGACATGTGCAGTGATAGCGCCTTGAACTGAACTTGGCTCAGCGGTGTTAGTTGCAGGTTCTTCACTAGGAGTAGACTCTGTCATCCCTAAGTCTAGCATACCAGTTTCGATTGTGCCGACATCAGAGGAGGTGACTTCTGCCTCTGTAGTAACTTGATTAACTGGAGCAACGGTTGCGCCAGAGCGTTTTTGATATTCGTCGACTAATTCAATCAAGGCGGCAATCACACTAAGCGGACGTGCGCCAAGAGTGTCACTAAGTCGGCCTGAGGCAATTTCTTCTTTGGCGGTGGCAAAGATTGATTTGTCACGTGCGCGGGCCAGTAGTTGCAATTTGGCCAGCGATGCGCCACCGAATCCGCGCTTCGGATAGCCTATAGCTCTTTCTAGAGCGATATCATCATTGGGATTTGAAATCAATTTCAAATAGGCGATTAGGTCTCTGATTTCTTTGAGCTGATAGAAGCCCTGACTGCCAATTACTTGATAAGCGAGTTTGCGTTGAATCAAAGCATTTTCGAGAGCGCGTGACTGGGCTGTTGTGCGGTAGAGGATGACCATGTCTTTGAGAGAGCAGTTGACTCGTCTCTTGACAATTGATTCGGTTACTAGAGCCGCTTCGGTTTCTGGAGTATCGGAGATTAGCAAAGTCACTAATTCTGCGCCTTGAACATTGGCGCGCAATTCTTTTTCTTTGCGATTTTTGTTGTTGGCAATCACCGAACCTGCGGCATTGAGAATAATTTGTGTTGAGCGGTAGTTTTCATTGAGCACTACAACTTTTGCGCCAGGAAAGTCTCGTTCAAAATCTCGAATATTACGAATATCAGCGCCTCGCCAGCCATAGATCGACTGATCTTCATCACCAACAACACAGATGTTGTTATGCGAACCAGTCAATGCTCGTAGCAGGAGATATTGCGAATGGTTGGTATCCTGATATTCATCGACCATCAAATAGCGAAAGCGGTTGCGGTATTTCTCGCGGACTTCTTCATGGTCTTGAAGCAAGCGCACGCTATAGAGAATCAAATCATCAAAATCCATCGCGCCTATAATCCGCATCCGTCTGTCATAGAGCGAGTAGACTGAGGCGGTGCGAGTTTCAAAATAGCCATTGGCTTTTTCTGCGAATTCTTGGGCGCCTATCAAACTGTTCTTGGCATTTGAAATTGTTGCGCGAAGAGAGTTTGGTGTAAACTGATTACCTGAGAAATTGAGTTCCTCGAGGCAACGTTTCAATAGTGTTTTGCTATCGTCCGTGTCGTGAATTACAAAATTTCGCGGAAAACCAAGCCTCTCGCATTCTACTCTGAGAAGTCGGGCGCAAAACGAATGGAAAGTAGCTATCGTCAAGTTTTGTGGAGAAGAGCCAAGCATTTCATTGATTCGCTCGGCCATTTCTTTGGAGGCCTTGTTGGTGAATGTGACCGCCATGATCTGCCACGGCTCAGCAAGGCGCTCAGCGAGGATATGCGCCACACGGGTGGTCAGCACACGGGTTTTTCCTGAACCAGCGCCAGCGACAATTAGCAAAGGGCCTTCGGTTGTAGTCGCCGCTTCGAGTTGTGCGGGGTTCAACATCTCTGTTAGTCTGCTCATAATTCAAGTATAGCGCTTTGAAGCTTCAAAAAAAATAAGTGAGGGAAGAAGAGTCGCAGTTTGTTTCTTTAATTATCAGTTTTTTGAACGTAAGGAATCAATTAGTGGAGAATCGCTGCGCAGTTTCTGGATATGCCATCGATTGATTCCACCGGGCGCATCACTGTCTGTGCTAAAGACATCGATAAACAAAAATGTATCAATTTCTAATTCAGGTATTAACAAGCGCACATGCTTTCTCAGTCGAGGAGCGGTGATATTGACTGGGAACGCATATTGTAAGACTCCACTGAATTCACCAATTTCATTGCCATAGAAAACAGCTGTGTCGTCGAAGAGTCCATCGATTTGTTTGTCATAGATGAAATAGCCAACTGTCTCAGCCAAGTCGAGAGCGGTGACCACTAAATTGGATGAGTCTGCGCTGACTACTTGACATGAGAATACTGCAACTCGCTCATTGGACAATGAACAAGAGCTAAGAGTTATCATCAAGAGCGCAGCGCTTAAGAGGAAACTTCGTAGGGAGAAAGATTGAATCAGGCGACAGTCACCTCTTTGCACAAGTAGACATCCTGAATGGCGTTAAGGAGTTCAACGCCTTCCTTCAAAGGTTTTTGGAAAGCCTTACGTCCTGAAATCAGTCCAGTTCCACCAGCTCGTTTGTTGATAACTGCGGTGGTGACTGCTTGCGCTAAGTCACCAGAGCCAATGCTGGCGCCGCCAGAGTTGATTAACCCAGCTTTGCCCATATAGCAGTTAGCGACTTGATAGCGACAAAGGTCGATCGGATTGTCACTAGAAAGCTCTGAATACATTTTGGGGTGAGTTTTGCCAAATTTCACAGCGCTAAAGCCGCCATTGTTCTCTGGCAGTTTTTGCTTGATAATATCAGCCTGAATAGTGACACCCAAGTGGTTGGCTTGACCAGTTAGATCTGCGGCGACATGGTAGTCCTTGTCGGCTTTGAAAGCGTTGTTACGCACATAACACCAAAGCACAGTGAACATTCCCAGTTCATGCGCCTCACTGAACAATTCAGAGATTTCTTGAATCTGCCGTGAGGATTCATCGGAACCATAATAAATTGTGGCGCCAACTCCCACGGCTCCCATATCAAAAGCATTCTTGATTGAAGCAAACGGAATTTGGTCGAATGTCGCAGGATAGGTCATCAGCTCATTATGATTGAGCTTGAGAATAAAAGGAATTTTGTGCGCGTATTTACGAGAGACCATACCGAGAACCCCAAAAGTTGAAGCCACGGCATTGCAACCGCCTTCAATCGCCAATTCGACTATTTTGGCTGGATCAAAATAATCTGGGTTGGGCGCAAATGAGGCCCCTGCAGTATGCTCAATGCCTTGGTCGACTGGCAAGATCGAGACATAGCCAGTGCCACCCAAACGGCCTGTGCCGTAGAGTGTTTGCAAAGCTCGCAAAGTGCGAGGAGTTCTGTCGCTGTCGGTCATGACACGGTCAACGAAATCAGAGCCAGGCAAAGCCAGTCTGTCGCTTGAGATTTTCGGGGTATTGAATGTCAGCAAATCTTTTTGCTCGCCGAGCAATGATTCGATTTTAGTGTACATCTTATTTTCAACCTAGGATTGCAAAAACCAATTTGGCTTGCGTTCACGTTATCTTATTCTTTTGAACAGCTAGATGCTGACGATTGCTGCTTTGTCATAATAGCAAAAAACTCCCGACTAATCAAAGTCGAGAGTTCTTGTAAGTCACTAAAATATTCGAAATGTTTTTATTTGCGACGGCGTTTCAAATACGCTGCGCCTGCCAAACCTAATGACATCAGGAGGGCCGAAGCTGGCTCAGGCACCGGAGCCGAATTGTCGTCATCATCATACCCATTTTCATCATCATAGCCGTTTTCATCAACATGATGTTCATAAGAACTTCCCCAAGAAGAGCCGCTACTTGATAGATATGGAGCGCCTGGGAAGTGATTTCCATTATTGTAGCCGTTTTGACTCTGGTGGCCACTTGGCGGTGGGGAATATAACGGTGTCGTCGGTAAGGCAAAAGTCGCGCCACCGAGCGCCAAGAGAGAAAGAGTCAGGATTATTAAAGATGCCGACCTGACAATGGATATATTCTTGTGTGTCTTTAGCATGTCCATGCACTCCTGTATTATGGAAACCAATTATAGAAATTTTACATATCTTGCTGTCAGTTAGCCGAATGACGCTAGGCGAAAAGTAACCCTGACGAGACAGTTCCATGCAATTCTAAGGCCGAATAGAAAACCAAGACGTAAAAAAACACGTAAGTACCTGTGTAACAGTCAGATAAAATAACTGCAAGCACGGACTACACTCTACTTATCTGTGGTTGTTGGGAGATTTGCTGACTAAAAATAGCGTCTACTGCCTGTTATGAGCAAAGATGTGCAGTGGGATGGAGGGTAATTAGCGCCTAATCGCTTGTTGTCATGTAGCTTAGGCGCTTTTTTTCTTGGGGCGAGACTTGATAAACTGCGGTTTTCCCTTGCCTCGAATGACATCGGCTGTGACAACAATCTCTTCGACATCGGACATAGATGGGGCCTCGTACATCAGTTCAAGCATGGCTCTTTCGAATACCGATCTCAAAGCGCGCGCTCCTGTCTTGCGTTTTTTGGCCTCAGTGACTGCCAATTGCAGCGCCTCGGGTTCAAAAGAAAGACGAATTCCGTCCATCTCCAGAAGCCGCATATATTGTTTGACCACGGCGTTCTTAGGCTCGGTCAAAATCGACATCAAGGCCTCTTCATCGAGTGCATTAAGTGGAGCAATAATTGGCAGACGGCCAATCAATTCTGGGATTAGGCCATATTCGAGCAAGTCAGATGGAGTGACATAGCTCATGATATCTGTGGAATTGACGTCAATAGATGTGCGGTTAACATCAAATCCAAGACGTTTGTTGCCTTCACGGCGAGCAATGATTTTATCGAGACCATCGAATGCTCCACCACAGATAAAGAGGATATTCGAAGTGTCAATTTGCACAAAGGCCTGTTCGGGATGCTTGCGTCCACCTTTAGGCGGGATATTGGCAACTGTGCCTTCAAGGATTTTCAATAACCCTTGCTGAACTCCTTCACCCGAGACGTCGCGAGTGATTGACGGGTTGCCGTCTGTGCGAGAAATCTTATCAATTTCGTCGATGTAAATTATGCCACGCTCTGTCGCCGCGGCGTCAAAATCAGCGGCTTGGTAAAGTCGAACCAAAATATTCTCGACATCCTCACCAACATAACCAGCTTCAGTGAGCACTGTAGCATCAGCAATACAAAACGGCACACGCAAAAACTTTGCGAGTGTCCGAGCCAGAAGAGTTTTGCCAGTCCCTGTAGGGCCCATCAAGAGTATGTTCGATTTTTCTAAATCGACATCGGCGCCATCGGACGCGCCTTTGCCGCCAGAGGGAGACGTTTCTTTACGGACAAGATGATTGATTCGTTTGTAATGATTGTAAACTGCAACCGCAACCGAACGCTTGGCAAGCTCTTGGCCAATAACATAGGTATCAAGATGGGCTTTGATGTCCTCAGAGATAGGAATATCCACCAGCTCTGATGGTAAATCTGCATCGGCCGATGATTTGAGAATATCAGAACATAGTCCAACACACTCATTGCAAATATAGGCCTCATGACCAGCAAAGAGACGTCTTACTTGCGCGCCTGGTTTGCCGCAAAAAGAGCACCGTTGGGTAAGTTCTGTATTATCTGGAGGTTCTCCAGAGGTTTTGTCGCGAGCCACTTTCAGAATCCTATTCTGTTACTGTGTTGCTACTATCTTTGGCGCATTGGTTTTAACCAAAGCGCAAAATCAGGGTTACTGCAACTACTTCTTTTCAATGTCAGATTTCTTGCGATATACTCTATCAATGAGACCATATTCTTTGGCTTCATCTGGTGACATGAAATAGTTTCTATCTGTGTCTTTGGCGATCTCTTCGATTCCCTTGCCGGTATTCTCAGCCAACATTTCGTTGAGACGCTGTTTTGTGCGCTGAAATTCGTTGGTCATGATTTCAATATCAGAGATTTGTCCCTGCGTTCCAGCCAATGGCTGATGAATCATAATCCGGCTGTTGTAAAGTCCGCCCCGTTTGCCTTTGGCTCCACTGCTAAGTAGAAAAGCTCCCATTGACGCAGCCATGCCCATGCAGGTTGTCGTAACGTCTGGTTTGATAAAGTTCATTGTGTCATACATTGCTAAGCCAGATGTCACAGAGCCGCCTGGCGAATTGATATAGATAAAGATATCATTATCTGGATCCTCGGCCTCTAGAAACAACAACTGTGCAATCACGACATTTGCCAAACCATCTTCGATGGTTCCACCGACAAAAATAATTCGATCTTTCAAAAGTCTTGAAAAAATATCGTAGGCGCGTTCGCCACGTCCAGATTGCTCCACAACCATGGGAACAAGTTGTGATCTTGGAATCGACATTCCCGCCAGCGGATTTGAGTTTTCTCCAGAGAGACGCTCTCCGGCTTTTTGCAATCCACTCTTGCTATTGTATCCGTACATGCTAACAAAATCTATCATAGCTGTTTTTCAATCCTTAGAAATGGAACATTAAGAGCGCAGTATTTCTCAGCGCTGTTTCAATTAGAGCTATTGGAAAATATATGAACAATCCCTGTTTACAATACTAATTGCCGATAATCTCGCTACTTTGCTGGTTTGATAGTCGCCTTGGATTTCAGAAAAGCCAGTAATTTTTCTTCGCGAATTGAATCACCCAATTCTCCAGCTTTTCCACTCTTTTGCAAGAACTCCGCGGCCTGCTCAGTTGGCATACCATTGCGGACGCTGAAGTTCTCAATCCATTTATCGGTATCTTCCTGCAGAACTTCAATATTCTCTTGCTCAATTATTTTCTCAGACAGTAGCTTCCAGCGTAGCTGGTTGGCGCCAATAACACGATAGCGCTCTCTGACCTCGGCTTCATTACCTTCGCCCTCTAGCTGGTCGGTGTATTTCTTGCGATATTCGGCGACAATATCTTCTACATAGCGGCTAACTAGGCCTTCTGGAACTTCCAAAGGATTCTTGGCGACTACTTGCGAAATCAATTGATTATTCAAATCTCTCACTGAAGTAGTTTGTTTTTCGTCGCCGACACCTTCTCTGACTCTATCTCGCAGAGCGGCAATAGAGTCGGCTTGGGCGATTTCTTTGGCAAACTTATCGTCAAGCTCGGGTAGAGTTTTCTCCTGAACTTTCTTAACTGTCATGCTATAGGTCAAAGATTTGCCTGCAAAAACCTTATCTGGGTAGTCCTCTGGGTATTTGACAGTGACTGGACGTTCGTCGCCAACGCTGGCCCCCAAGAGAGCCTCTTTGAACTCTTTGACTGTTTTGCTGTCGCTGAGATCAATCATCGAATCAGGGAAGAAGTCACCCTCGATTATGCTGTCTTTGTCCTCAGTCTTACGCATGTCTGTTGTCAGAACATCCGTGTCTTTGGCTGGCCTGTCGACATCTTTGATTTCGGCATGTCTTTGACGTAAGGAATCGATGACACCGTCGATGTCACTATCGGTGACCTCTGTTGGAGATTCGATAGCTGTTAGACCTTTTAGGTCGACTGCATTTATTTCTGGAAAAACCTCAACTTCGGCAACGCAGACAAATGGCTCACCTATATTTAGGGTAATATCGGTGACTTTTGGCATAGTTGCAGGATGAATGCCTAAGCTTTGCAGCGCGGATTGATAGCTGGAACTGACAAGATTCTCGATAACATCGCCTTGAACTTCGGCTCCAAACTGGCTGCGGATATGTGAAAGAGGGGCTTTGCCCTTGCGGAAGCCTTTGAGAGTCACGCGCTTTTGGATTTTTCGAAATTCGTCATCAAAGGCAGACTCAACAGCCGAACTTGGAGTTTCTATGCGCAAAGTGCGGCGAAGTCCCTCGCTGGAGGTAATTTCGGCTTTGAAACCATTGGATGACTCTTGTGGCGTATTTGATTCTTTTGAACTGATATCCTGATTCATTTCTACTCTACTTCAACTTCCTACGTGAATTCTTATCTGCATTGTCAGTCGTTTCTCCGACATGACGGACTATTATGATCGCTAGGACATATCAGCCCCGTCAACCATGTTTATTAGAACCATACTTACTAAAAAAACTGGTATTTATCAAAAAAATGCGAGAAGGGGGACTTGAACCCCCACGTCGTGAAACACTAGATCCTAAATCTAGCGCGTCTACCAATTCCGCCATTCTCGCGTTGTGGAGGTTAATATATAGGCAAACCAAGAAAACCCCACCGACTCAATATGTCGGTGGGGCTTGCTACAGTCAAGGTTTTGCTGAAATACTCGCTCAAACACTTGGCTTCCAATAGCTGTCTCCCAATAGATTGGAAGTGGATACCGAGCAATTATGGCGTTATGGCGTTATGGCGCAGATGTGGGGCATATCGGCGCAGGTCCGCCAATGAAAATGTAGCGAATTAGATAGGTAATATCTGACACATTGACAGATCCATCGCCATTGGCATCCCCAGGTATCGCGCAGAGAGCGGTGGTTCCACTACAGACATCGCCGACACCGTCGTTATTTGTATCCACTTGGAAGGGATTGGCAATAGTTGGGCAGTTATCACAAGCATCAGGGAAACCATCGCCGTCTGTATCGGCTTGAGTCGGATTTGAGATCTGTGGGCAATTATCACAAACATCGCCAACACCATCACCGTCACTATCTATTTGCATGGGATTCGCTGTCATTGCACAATTATCGCAAGCGTCACCAAAGCCGTCACCGTCACTATCGGCTTGATCAGGGTTGAATGTTGTGGGACAATTATCAAGACAACCAAGCAGTCCATCTCCATCTGGGTCTTCGGTATCCGAACAGGCGATTGTCACTGTTCCACCTATGAATGTGGGGAAGATTAACACATTGTTGGCATCTGCCAGAACAATGTTTTGACCTGAGTTAGCATAATCTGTCGAATCGATAGTGATTACTTCGCTAGTGACAGTCGGATTAGGTGTGTACCAAAAGGTGAAGAGAAGTGAGGTTCCTGGCGCTACAAAAAATGGAGGCATAGTCACAAAGCCTGCGATGATTTCATTTGGCGCGCCTGATGTGTCCACAAAAGAAAGATAGTCATCACCAGAGAAAAACTCTTGCCCCACAAGACCACCAACGAAAGTCACTGAGTCCAGTGCTAAGGTCGTTGAACTGGGACTTAACCCAACTACAGCGGCTTGGAGAGATTGGTCATAAACTCCAAGAACCCGCAATCCAAAATGCTGACCTGGCAAAATTGTCACGCTTTCGACAATAATTGAATCAGGCAGTCCTGGGTCTTGGGCGAATGCTGGAGCTGAGAGAAGTCCAGCAGAGGCGATTATCAAAGCCATAAACAATTTGCGAGTACTCATTGCTATCCTCCTGAAAAAAATCAGTCAGTTACACTCATTTCTCTGACAAAAATGTACTAGTTTTCGCTGGTTTTGGCAAGAAAATTTTACCGACAATTGAGTCTTCAGGATTTGCGGCATAGTTGCTTTAACTCTTTCAATGATATAGTTTTTGGCTGAACTTTGGCTTTTGTCGTAAGTGCGACTTGAAGCTGAGGACGGATTAAGACAAGTTAGAATCGTTAATTTTACAAATAATTTAGGGCGCTAATGACCAAAGACCTCTCTACAATATTCAAGGCCTACGACATTCGAGGGATATATCCCGAACAGTTGGATGAAAAAATCACCTATCTAATTGGTAATGCTCTCGCAGTTTACCTCAAGCCTCGCTCAATCGCAGTTGGGCGTGACATGCGACTCTCTTCACCTGAACTATTTGAATCTATGACTCGTGGAATCAATGACGCTGGTGTGGATGTAGTTGATGTTGGAATTGTTTCAACTGACGGGTTGTACTTTGCCGTTGGAAAGTATGGTTATGACGCAGGTGTGATGATTACTGCCTCGCACAATCCTAAAGAATATAATGGTTTCAAAATTTGTCGCTCTGAAGCGATCCCACTTTCTGGCGCTGAGGGTTTGAATACGATTCGTGATATGGTGGAGCAAAATCAACCCAAGATTCGCCCACAGCGCGGTAATGTCGCTCGCCGCAACATTGATGAAGCCTATACTGAGAATTGCTTTTCCTTTGCTAACACTGAAGACCTGAAACCATTCAAGATTGTCTTTGATGCTGGCAATGGTGTCGCTGGTAGTACTCTGCCGAGAGTCTTAGAGCGTTTGCCAATGATTGAAGCCACCGAGTTGTTCTTTGAGCTTGATGGTTCATTTCCGAATCATCCCGCATCACCAATCGAAATTGAAAACCTGCAGGACCTTATCAAAGCAATTGCCGAAACTAGAAGTGATTTCGGGGTTGCCTTTGATGGTGACGCTGATAGAATGTTTCTGGTTGACGCCAACGGCAAACCAATCGGTGGGGACTTGGTGACAGCTATGGTGGCCAAATCATTGCTTGAACAATCACAATTCAATCACGGCAGCGGTGAAACGATCATATATAATGCGATTTGCTCGCGAGCTGTGCCAGAGCTGATTGAAAAGCTCGGTGGCAAAGCTGTGCGAACGCCGGTGGGGCATGCGTTGATTAAGCCTACAATGCGAGAGCACAATGCAATTTTTGGTGGTGAACATTCTGGGCATTTCTATTTTCGCGATAATTGGTTTGCTGATTCGGGTATGATTGCTTTGCTGGTTTGTTTGGAGTTGATTTCCAAAAGCGACAAGCCATTGCATGAAATTATTGCCGAGATTGACCCATATGTTCGCTCTGGTGAGATTAATTCAAAAGTCACTGACCGCGGAGCCAAAGTTGACGAGCTGGCTGCTAAATACACCGATGGAGAGATTGACCGTCTCGATGGGCTGTCTGTTTTCTATGAGACTTGGTGGTTCAATGTGCGGGCTTCGAATACTGAACCACTTTTGCGCCTGAATGTCGAAGCTGACACTGAGTCGCTAATGCAAAAAAAGCGCGACGAATTGCTGGCTCTGATTCGAAGTTAGTGTCAATTAGATCAGTTCTAAGCAGTATCTGTAGTGGCGTCCCTTGGGCGCCATTTCTTTTGTCTAAATTCAGAATAACTCTCCAATAACTTTTTGTTTCCTAAGAATATTCAGTTACTAAGGCTATTAGTCTACTAATACTAAAAAAGCCCTCTCTCTCTTGCGGAAAAGAGAGGGAGGGCTCAGCGTCACAGTATTGTCTGACATTAATGTCAAACGGTGACGCGAACAGTGGTGGGGACCAATGTGCTTTTAGATAATGTGCTCTTAGAACATGTGTTCTAGAACTTCTGTAATACCATAGTTTACTTCAAAAATACCATCTTACGGGTGGAAGTATTCTCACCTGCTGTCAGCTTGTAGAAATACAATCCTGAACTAACGTCCTGCGCATCCCAAGTGACAGTCACAGCGCCTTCACCGACACCACTAAACTCATGCACTTTTTGTCCAGCGACATTATAGATGCTCAAATTGTAGGCCATCGCTTCTGGCAAGTTGAAATCAATCTTAGTCGAAGGATTGAATGGGTTCGGATAGTTTTGATTCAAGGTAAAGCTCGTAGGTAGAATCGAACTAACTGAAACTCCTATAAAAGCTCCATCGACATCTGATGCGCTTGCGCTCAGCAAGACTGAACTGCTGGTGACTATCTCGCCGACATGGAGAGTTTGAGCGGTTACCGTTAGGTCATTGAGGTTCGGAATAACAAGCGCGTAGGTCCGACCATCGCGCTCCCCAACAACCATACTCATTTGACTCTGCAATAAAATCACATCGGCAGTTCCCTCAAAGACGAACAAGGCCGCTCCAAGCTCAGTGTCTGCACTGATAGTTCCTGAAGCGTTACTATTGAAAGTGATTGACTCTGTGTTATGGGCGAGCTTAGCCAATGGCAGAGCATCGCCGACAATTACGCGGATTAGATAGACCAAATCAGCGACTGTTAGCGGAATACCATCGCCATTGATTTCACTCGCGGCGATTGATCCAGCTTCATGCGGTGAGAATGAACCCAACCCGGAGACAAAATATTCGGTGAACATGACCGCATCAGCGATTTCATTGTCGACACCATTGAGGTTAATATCTCCTCGACCGTCGATTGAGTCTGCACAAATGATATCAACACCACCGTTGATAAACGTCAGACACTGTATCGGCGCTGGCTTACCTGGTCCACCACCAACTAGACACTCTGGTTGAGTTCCGAGGTAAGTTGGGAAACCAGCGGATGCGTCATTGATTGGATTTGGATTACCGAAGTCATAGACGAACTCGCTGACGAATGTTGTATCACCAGTTTGGTCGGCCAGTGTATTGTCACCGCAATCCATCCAGAAGAATCTTACTGGAGCAAATTGACATTCCAGTGTTCGGTCATTGCTAACACTGAAACAGATTTGCGCAAGCTCCACAGGGTCTGTTGTGCTTGGGCCAAAACAGGCTGGATGATTCACACCATCATTAGTTTCTGCAATTGCGATAATACGCAACACGCCTGATGGACAGGCTCCAGAACAATTTCCATTGGCGCCGAAGCGGTATGTGAAGTATTCCCATCCGCAACCCTCGATAAACGAACCAGGGTCTGCTCCCAACGCGACTAGAGCCGAATTATCATAGGCAATCAGGAGATCGAAACCACCAAACGACCGCGCGCTTCCCTCGGTTGTAATTGAGAGACAGACTCTTTCACCTTGGAGGATATTGTGCGCTTTTTCTAGCGTGATTGTTGGACACCCACCACACACTAGAAGGTCTTCCTGAATGACATCGACGACGGTTGTGCAAGAAACGGAGACGCCACATGAATCTGTAGCGGTGACAACAATATTATATGTTCCGGCCGCTCCAGGTGTGAAGCAAACCGAAGAGCCGTTCAATGTGCCGTTGTTGACTGTGACGTTCATCAAATTGCCATCATCTGTGACACTAATACCAGGCACACAGACAGTCGCGGTCGATGGATCGCAAACAGTTGATGTGAAGGCCGCTGGACAGGTTATCTCAGGCGCGACATTGACCGTAGCTCTATGTTCAATAACGATGGTGTCTGCGCGGCCACAGCTATCGGTGGCAATCAAAGTCGCAAATTGACTCGATGTTTGTGTGGTCAGGGTAAAGCAAACTGAATCAGCTTTGAGAGTTCCAGCGCCACTGATAGTGTAGGTAATCGGAGCCGAGCCACCAGTTAACGCTGGGATGGGCAAACAGGCTTCGCCAGCGGAGCAAGTGAAGCCAATGTCCTCTAGTAATGTCGAACTGGCGAATGACGGCGCAGCGTTGAAGTTAACTGTTACGTCTGCTGAACATGTATCAGCGGAACCACATGAGTCGACAACAACACAAGAGATCGTATAGACACCTGCTGTATCAGGTGTGAAACAGATATTCGTTCCAGAAATTGTACCAAAGCTGTATGTCACACTGACAATATTATTGTCGACATCAGATGAACTAAATGGCCCGACACAGATATCTTCAGGGGCACAGATTGAGACTATCTTATCTGATGGGCAGTTAACCAGTGGAGCGGTATTTAAGGTTACTGTCACACAGTAGTTCACAACGTCTGTGAGTCCACAGCTATCAGAGATTGTAACTTGATCACAATAGACACCAGCAGTGTCACCCACAACAAAACATGCAGTCGAGTCATTCATATTCACCCAACCGAGCGAACTGATTCCACTGAGCCCATTGTCAGGGTCAACTACCGAGAACTTCGTGCAAACTGTGTCACCTACGTTGCAAGTGAATGTTGTTGAGCTTGCAGCTATTGTAACTTGTGGCGCAGTATTGACTGTTGAATTAATTGTGATAGTCGCTGTATCAGCATTGCCACAGTTATCGGTGACGATTATCTGACGCGATACGGAGGTATTCATGTCCAAGAAGACACAAACCGAGTCACTGATTACTGCGCCATCGGCGGTGAAACTAAACGGCGCCGCTCCATCTGTAACTGCTGGTAGTGGGAAGCAGACTGTTGCAGTATCACACAAAGCGATATTAAAGACTTCATCGGCGATTACCGGAGAGGGACTCATATCGACGGTTACAGAAGTAGTACATGACGCGCTGAGATTGCATGAATCAGTAGCGGTCCAAATGATGCTATACACTCCTGCTGTATCAGGTGTGAAACATACTTCTCCGTTCACCAAGGTTCCGAAGCTCACTGATGAACTCAAAAGATTTCCGTCGGTGTCAGTGGCGGAGAATCCAGCGACACAAATTTCTGCTACAGAGCAGAGCGTGACTGCGGTGTCATTTGCACAAGTAACTTGTGGCGCGTTGTTGAAAGCTACAGTCACCAAAGTTGTGCATGAAGCGCTGGCTCCACACGAATCAGTGATAGTGCAAACTAAGGTATAGACTCCAGCGGTATCTGGTGTGAAACAAATATCAGACCCAGATGGCGTTCCGAGATTATATGAAACGCTGGCGACATTGCCATCAACATCACCTGAACTAAACGGCCCGACACAGATTTGCTCCGATGCACAAAGGAAGATTGCGGTGTCTGGCGCACAGGATATTGTCGGTGCGCTATTGACTGTAACCGCTATACAGTAGAGAGCTGTATCAGAAAGTCCAAAACTATCGGTGACAATAAGCTGGTCACAGTATAGACCAGAGGTGTCGACTGCAAAACGAATTGTTGAATCCACAAAAGAAACAATTCCAAGTTGGCTGGTTCCGCTGAGGCCATTGAGTCCGTTATCAGGATCAACGACACTGAAGGGAACAAAAACACTATCACTGGTAACGCAGACAGAGGCGTTTGTTGTGTCAATCAGGACTATTTGTGGAGGAGCGTTGACTGAGCCAGTGATTGTCATGGCGGACGTGTCGGCTTTACCGCAAGAATCAGTGACAATAATTTGGAGTGTCACGGTAGTGTTGGTTCCCAAGAAGACGCAGGCAGAATCTGTGACTGGTGTTCCGTTGGCGGTAAAGGTAAATGGTCCGGAGCCACCAGTTACTGTCGGCAGAACAAAACAGACGGTGGCGGTATCAGAAAGAGAGATACTGAATGACTGATCAGCGATAAGCGGCGGTGTGGTATAGGCCACGGTCACCAAAGTTGTGCATGATGACTGAGCGCCGCAGGAGTCGGTGAGAGTGGAGATTATTGAATAGACACCAGCTGTATCTGGTGTGAAGCAAACATCATTACCAACAAGAGTACCGTTCGTATACGACGAACTCATCAGGTTGCCGTCAGGGTCTGAGGCGCTGAAAGGTCCAACACAGATTTGTTCGGGGCCACAAAGTGTGAAAGCCGTATCTGACGGACAAGTAGCTAAAGGTGGACTGTTTAGAGTGATAGTCACTATAGTCACAGATGTATCGGCAAGGCCGCAAGAATCAGTTGAGACGAGAGTGATGGTATTGGCTCCAGCTACTGGAGTGAAGCAAACCGTGTCATTTGAAAGTGTTCCGCCGTTAACAGTTAAAGTTGCGAGATTGCCATCACTGTCTGTGGACGTAAAGCCAGGCAGGCAGATTTGAGACAAATCGCAAACAAAGAGTGCGGAATTAGCTGGGCTAGTAGCCACAGGAGCCGCATTGAGAGCGATGGTCACAGTTGTCACACATGTGTCAGCAACACCGCAAGAGTCAGTGGCATTCAATGTAATCGTGTTTGCTCCAACTACTGGAGTGAAACAAACAGTGTCACCAGAAAGCGAGCCGTTATCAACGATCGCGCTCATCAAGTTCCCATCGGAATCAGTTGCGCTGAATCCTGGTAAACAAATATCACTCAAGTCACAAACGAAGAGTGACAAATCTGTCGGACAGGCTACAACCGGCCCGTTATTGATTGCAACTATTACAGTAGTCACGGTTGTATCAGCTAGGCCACATGAATCGGTAGCAATCAAAGTGATGACATTGGCTCCCATCACTGGGGTGAAGCAAACTGTATCGCCAGAGAGAGTACCACCTGTTACCGAAACTGCTGATAAGTTACCATCCGCATCACTGGCTCCAAAGCCAGTCAAACATATGGCGCTCATATCACAAACAAAGAGTGTATCGTCGACTGGTGAACTTGCAACAGGGGCGCTATTGAGAGTAACTGTCACTGTTGTAACACAGGTATCAGCGATTCCGCAAGAATCTGTCGCGATTAGCGTAATGGTGTTGGCGCCAGCGACTGGAGTGAAACAAACAGTATCACCTGAAAGCGCCCCATTGTCGACGCTGACACTCAGCAAGTTGCCATCGGCGTCAGTTGCGCTGAAACCAGGCAAACAAATATCGCTCAGATCACAAACGAAGAGAGCCAAGTCTGTCGGACAAGCAACAACTGGAGTGGCATTGACCGTCACAGTTACTGTCGTCACACTCGTATCAGCAAGTCCGCAAGAATCAGTGGCGATTAGAGTCAAAGTATTGGCGCCAGCTACTGGAGTGAAGCAAACCGTACCGCTAGAAAGTGTTCCACCGCTAACAGTCATAGTTGCAAGATTGCCATCACTGTCTGTGGCTGTAAAGCCTGGCAGGCAGATTTCTGATAAATCACAAACGAAGAGAGCCGAATTTGCAGGACTGGTTGCAACAGGAGCGGCATTGAGAGCGATGGTCACTGTGGTCACACATGTGTCGGCGACACCGCAAGAGTCAGTGGCAATCATTGTAATCGTGTTGGCTCCAACTACTGGAGTGAAACAAACGGTATCACCTGAAAGAGAACCATTATCAACACTAGC
>JAJRPJ010000004.1 GCA_024280835.1 Candidatus Zixiibacteriota bacterium
ATTGAGAGCGATGGTCACTGTGGTCACACATGTGTCGGCGACACCGCAAGAGTCAGTGGCAATCATTGTAATCGTGTTGGCTCCAACTACTGGAGTGAAACAAACGGTATCACCTGAAAGAGAACCATTATCAACACTAGCACTCATCAAGTTCCCATCGGAATCAGTTGCGCTGAATCCTGGTAAACAAATATCACTCAAGTCACAAACGAGGAGTGACAAATCTGTTGGGCAGGCAACAACTGGACCAGTATTGTTCGAAACTGTTATTGTGGTCACACTGGTATCGGCCAGACCACATGAGTCTGTCGCAATCAGTGTAATGACGTTGGCGCCAACAACTGGAGTGAAGCAAACAGTATCACCTGAAAGTGTTCCGCCAATAACGCTAACGGTGGCCAGATTTCCATCAGAGTCAACCGCTCCAAAACCACTCAAACAAATATCGCTGAGATCACAAACAAACAATGCCATATCTGCAGGGCTGGCAGCCACTGGGGCGGCGTTGACTGTTACAGTAACTGTGGTGACACATGTATCGGCCCTACCGCAAGAATCTGTCGCTATCAGGGTAAGGATGTTGGCTCCAGCTACTGGAGTGAAGCAAGCGCTACCTCCAGATACAGCCCCGCCATTTACCGTGAGACTCATGAGATTGCCGTCAAAATCTGTGGCCGAGAAACCTGGTAGACAAATAGCGCTGAGGTCGCAAACGAACAAAGTAGTGTCGCTTGGGCAGGCCGCGACAGGTGGCGAATCAATTATGATTGTTATGCAAACTGAGTCTTCATCATCATCGTCTTCAACAATACCACGAAGATTGTCGTCATCGTCGAGTTCAAACTCAAAACAATAGACACCAGATGTATCGGGAGTAAAACAAAAAGTCGTGTCAAAGGAGCTGTCTTCCTCGGTTCTGAGCAATGATGATGTCGCAAACAGCTCGGACAAGGAAATACGGTCGTCGTCGTCATCTTCTCCATGCGCCTGAAAGCAAACTTCCTCAGGACCACACAAAAATATGGTCGTGTCAGAATCAAGAGTCAGCCTTGGAGGGCTATTCGGCGAAATCGAAAATGTCGTTGCCGTTGAATCTCCGGAAATATTACCAACAGCGCTGAGCAGGAAAACAGTTACAGTATCTACTGTGACCCCTGTCCACGAAGTTAGGAAACCTCCTTGCACGCTTGAAGAAACAACCCATGGATCGCCGATAACTCCCGACAAGGGAGAACCGTCTGGGTATGTGACCCTGAGAGTAACATCTTCGCTGAGGCCAAAAGTATTGCCGTCAATTGAAACGGCTAGATTCGCCGAATACAGCGTGGTGTCTGTGGCGACATTCGCAGCCTGAAGGCTAGACCCCGCAAGAAAGAAGACCCCGAGAACAGCAAGCAATGAATTCTTGATTCTCTGCCATCTCGGTGAATTGGATTTTGAGATACGGCCAAAGCCGTTCTGTGAGGTTTTGTGAGTAGCCATTTTATCGATGATCTCCGAATAATCCATCTGCTAAGCGCTAAAGTATCTTCTTGAGAAGCGCTGTTTTTTAAGAGCGTTGTTCTTAAGAAAGTATGTTTTCTAAGTATATTTGTGATAGGACTATAATTAATAACTGGCGACAATTACACCCAAGCGACTGACCCACTACAAACAACAAAAGGAGAACAAGATGACAATCTTGCCCTATAGATCAGCGCGAGCCTACTAAGCTCGGAAGAATATTTTTTTAGCTTTTCAATTAATAAGAATAGCCCTTGATATTCTTCTCAAAGATATTTTTCTCAAAATGAGTCTTCAAAAATAAATCAAGGAACAGTTCTAACGATGTGTAATGTAATCATAGTCGTCCAATAACTATGATTGATAAGTAGCCGCTAATAATATAGGGAGCATCCTCCAAAATGTCAACAGATTTTGTTCTATTGACCAAGCAGAATGGACTAATTTGGTAGACTTAACCGAAAGGCGCACAAAACCTTGAACAGCAGTCAGTTGGGCCAGTCTAAAACATGTATCTAAAGGAGGAATTGAGAAGGTAGAAGGTATTATTGTCGAATTGCTGGTCGTGCCATTCCCATTCGATAGAACCGATAACATCGAGCTTGATATTCTCAGCGACTTTGAGAGTAGATAAAAGCGACAACCGATTGAAAGCATAGTCCGTTTGGAAAGAGTTTTCGACATCATAATCACGTAGGCCGAATTGATTCTCCAAAGTCATCAAAAGTGAGCTAAGAGTAAAATACTCGAAAGAGACCACTGTCGCGGTTTCAAAATACTCTTCGGATAGGTCTTCCACACTGACTAACAAAGCCGAGTCTAGTGCATCTGTGGCGCTATTGGGACTTGTAGCGTTCGGTCCAGCGGATTGAGTTAGAGCTTGGAAACGTGGTCCAATTCCAATTGTCGCTTTTCCAGCTCGAACTAAGAGCTTGGCCTGACCCTCAATTCGCTGTTGATCAAGATTGAACGACGAGGTGTCGAGCCGATAATTGATCCCCTCGACAGCCAAACGCGGCTCAATCGCGAATCTCGACCCTAAATCGAATTGCGCATTTCCAGCGACTCGCAGCCAAGTTTGGTCATTGTCGTCGCCAGAGATATTGTAGTCTCGGTTATCAAGAGACAATTCCAACGAGTAATATGACGAAGCCAGAAAACCTGTATAGTCGATTTCAAATCTCTGAAGTTGATAGGCCAGTGAAGTATCGGTGGCGACTACCCGGCCTTCGAAAGTACCGCTGAATGTCAGCCTATCCAGCTTTCCAATATCTATACCCAACCCCGCCTGTCCGCCAAATCGCTCGTAGCCACTACCAAAAGCAATCAAACCGCTATCAGCTAGATTGGCATTATCGAGAGAATTGAATTCAGCTCTCACTGAGACAAACGGTTGCACGCGCTTGCTGATCGAGTGACTCCACTTTGCTCTGGCCCGGCCAAGGAGGTATTCGTCACCAATTTCAACTTGTCCGCTACTACGGCGACGGATTTCCAGTGACGACGAAAATGTGAAGCGGTCTTTGGAAGAGCGCAGGGTTACATTGGAATTGAAGCGGCCGCGGAAATAGTCTGAGGATTGCTCGAGATATGTTTCTAGTTGTAGTCGCCTGTCACCAAAAGGATTGGCGATAATGTCCAAGAAGACACCAGGTTGGTTGAGGTATTCTTGATTTATCTGAGCCCCTAAATCGAGAGCCGTGTCGGCGATTGTTTCATAGAAGCTTTGCGAAATATAGCTATAGGAAGTTCCTGTGGAAAACCTTAGTTTCGCTGGAGAGCTAAATGAAAAGGCGCTGTTTTGGGCGTTAGCGCCGCTGGTCACTGCTAGAGACAGACATGACACCAATAGCCAGAGCTTGGCTAGATGGCAACTAATAGTCTCTTGTCGTCTTTTCATTGTGGTCACTCTCGGTTTTCGAACAATGTCAAACAGCATGAACATTTCAAAATCCTGAACTCTTGAATATCACTAGGATGTAAACGATAGCAGTCGCTCAAGAGAGCTGCCTCTCGAGCGACTGCAATTCTCAGCTCGTCCATTCTAGCTTCTGAGTAAACAATATATCAAACGACTATTAGCTTCTAAGACTGCTATTTCCCGAGACAGTTACTTTCCAAGTAAACGTTGCGCCTGTCTCAAAAGCATTTCAGCAGCTTTTATCTGACCAGTCGCCGCTCTTACTAAACCTTCGGCAATCAGACCCTCGGCTTCCGCTAGATTCGACTGCGCGGATTGAATGAGCTTGAGCGCCTGATCATTGCCAGCGGCCCGCTCTTCTAGAGCTATTGCGCGGCGTTTCAACGTCTCCAGACGTTTGCCAGCGCGAGTCTCAATTCCGCATAGAGCTTGGGCTTTATGACCAAGTTCGCCAGCGAGACGCAAGGCTGTTCTGGCCTGCTGTAGATGCTGGTTCTCGAATAGTTCCTTGGCTTCTCTGAGAGCGTTTTCGGCTTTGTTCAAGAGTTCGCCCGACTGTGGGTTGTCGCAATCAGCAATCTCCGCTCGCAATTCGGCAACGCGATTGGAGATATTTTCAAATTGACGCTCAAGTGATTTACCGAGTCGGCCATCAATGCGAGCATTCTTAATTAGCCCGCGTACAATGCGATCAACTTCGCGAGTCAGTTTCAAGGCCATCAGCGGATTTCCAGAACGGTACAATTCCCAAGCGCGACGCTGCATTTCGACTGCGCGCTCAAAACGAGCTCGCACTTCTGGTGGAGGAGGACCGTCAACATGTTCAGGAGCGCGAGCCAATAGCTCATCAGTCTTCTCTAAGTGGCGCAAAACAACTGATTCGCTTTCATCGCGAGTATTCACAGCGCCGAGAGCAGCGTGGGCTTTGTCCCGCGCCTCTTTGGTCAGACGCATCGCCAATAGCGGATGCCCTGCACGGCAATTTTTGATGGCTTCTTCTTGTACCGTAATCGCAATCTTCATCAAAGACTTTGCACGGTCTAATTGCGCTGGGGCCACGGTATGGGCGATTGAGACTACTTTGTCGCGCACGTTCTCTAATATTTGAGTTGTACGCTCAAGCTCGGTTTGCACACGATCGGCGCACCGCTGGGCATTGGCCGAATCAAAGGCAATCAAGTTCAAGCCAACTGAAACAAAAACCGCTATTAGGGTCATTTTGAGAACCGCCACCAAGCCAATCGACTCGCTTTGGTGGGTTCTTGCGGGGTGTACTCTTAGTAATCTTTTCATCATATCCTCACTTACTATATTATATGTCGTCCAACATACTTCTTCCTGCCATTCTAGAGTAATACAAACTAAGCGCCAACTTGGAGCTCGCCACGTAATCCACTGCACAGCAGTCTATTACGTAAATTACGCAGGATTAGCTTGTGGGGCTGTGTACCCGAAGGTACGGCGATTTTGGCCCGTTTGGGTCGGAATGTGGAGAAGTTAGCAACAAATCTGGAAAAATTTGGATTGATTAATCAAATAGCCATCAAATAGAACTGAAATCTGTTAACTGTTACATATCAAACAGTTACAAGTATTTGTTTTGGGGAATAGTGTTGTTTGACAAGAAGCTATCAAATAGAAACGGCGATCAGTGACACAACATTGACTTTCATGCCCAAGATGGAACATAGTTCATATGTTTCCTTGAGGCATCTTTGTCATAAGGTCTAATCACCCCAGCTACGACCGATTCTCGAATGATTCGTGAGGCCGTTGCACTGTTCTTGGGTTGAATGCCAAATCGCTTTCGAAGTGAGGAATTGGTCATGTTATTCCTATTGACATATTTCAAACAAGCATGCAAGTAGCAAGCCCTTATTCTGTCATCCTTGTCCATTTCTCTGAGCTCCCGATATGCAAAAAGTACGACCCTTGTATTGTTTCCCACAACTTCAAAGATTGGTGCAGGTAATTGGTATAGCTCAGTCTGAAACACGACTTTATCTACACCGCTACCTCGTTCCTCGCAAACACCAATTCGCCACATGAAGGAAGCAAGCATATCATTGCGAGATCGCGGAGGGCTATCTAAAAAGCGATCCGTCTCAATGAGAGGCTTACCAGGGTTAGTAATCTCTAGGCGATCATCAAAAATCTCTATTAGGGGACCTGCACCTGTGACTGAAAAGTCTTGATGGATAATCGCATTTGCCACAAGCTCTCGAACAGCTATTTCAGGATACATCGGTACAGTTTTTCTGATTGCTTGCTCAATAATCTCATTCGAGGGCAATAAACCATTAATGAATGTTATTAGCCCTTCAAAACCAGAAGCATATCCCTTTTCACCTTCTTGCTCTCTAATTGAATTCATACGATCATTCCCCTTATAGAGAACAACTCGAATCGCTTTTCGACGTAATGATGGAAACTGGGCCAACTTCTTGGCGAATAGAATCGCTCCCAAATTTGTCACGTCCCATGAACCCGACTCAGATTTATTAAGCATGGAGTCCGCATGAAAGATTTCAAACATCTTTTCTCGTGTCTCTGGGAGTGGCTTCTCTTGAAGATCAAAGTATGCGGAAAAATCAATTTGCTGCGCAACATCATCGCTAGATGCGTCTTCAATAACTACATGGTCTTCAAAGCTAGTCTGATCAAAAATTCTCCACAGTTCACGTTCAATTTCTGGAAAGTTTTTTAGTTCTTTTTGGTAGCTACCTATTCGAAAATATTTTGCCCCTTTGAACTGAACAGGTTGCAATGGAGCGCGAGGAATTTCTAACAGAATCAATTTCTTCTCATCAATTACTACTTCCCGAAAACAAAAGTAGATCTTCGGCCCTATGAGTCGTAGAAGCCAACTTTCTAATTCTTCATTTCCCACTTTATCTGTCACAGGAGAGAATTTGGTGCCAATAATATTGTGCGTCAGGTCGTCAATCCCCCACACCAAATATCCAAATGCCTTTCCATGAAGAGCCGCAGAATTCGACAACGAAGATATGTATTCTCCGATCTCGTCTGGCTTGCCATTGTTGTGCTTGAATTCAATCCACGGAGTCTCTGCTGGCGATTTGCACAACTCTGAGACTAAGCTAGTCAAATATTTTTGGGTTCTATCAGTCGTCATTGCTCTTGTAATTAAAGACTCCACTAGGTCTCTTTCAACATACTTTTCAGCTATCAATTCCCAAAATCTTCATTCTTGAATACAGTTTACGGCGGGTGATACCTAGTTTTTGGGCGGCGGTGGTTTTGTTGTTGCCGCTGTTTCGGAGTGTTTTGATAATCATTTCTCGTTCGGCGTCGGCTAGACCAGCTCCTGAGGAAATTTCAGAGGAATCATCACTGTTGCTTGGGCTGGCGCTGACGCTCAAATGTTCTACTGTGATTTGTTCTCCACTGGAGAGAATCACGGCGCGCTCGATGACATTGCGTAATTCACGGATATTTCCGGGCCAATGATATTCGCGCAGAACATTCAGCGCTTCATCGTTAATTGTTTCTGGCTGGCGATTGTGCGCTAGCAAAAACGCATTGACGAATTCAGGGATATCCGATTTGCGTTCAGCTAGTGACGGTATCGGAATCGGGAAAACATTCAAACGAAAGAATAAATCTTCTCGAAAAGTTCCTTTGCGAATCTCTGCCTGTAGGTCACGGTTGGTCGCGGTGATAACTCGCACATCACAAGTAATTTCTTCACCTGCGCCAACACGTGAGAATTTCCGCTCTTCGAGCACACGCAATAATTTCATTTGTAAAGCAGGAGAGGTCTCTCCGATTTCATCAAGAAACAGTGTTCCGCCATCGGCAAGTTCAAACCGACCACGCTTTAGATCTGTCGCGCCTGTGAAAGCGCCTTTGACGTGTCCAAAGAGTTCCGACTCCAATAAATTTTCCGCCAAAGCGGCGCAATTAACCGCAATAAAAGATTTCTTGGCCCGTTTGGAAAGCGCATGCACCATTTGTGCGGCGACCTCTTTACCAGAGCCAGACGGCCCAGTTAAAAGCGCTGTGGCATCAGTCGGCGCAACTTTGCGAATCAAGTCATTCATGCGCTTGGCCGCTGGCGCTGAGCCAAAGACAATGCCCTGCGCAACAATCCGAAACTCTTCTTGAACTTCTTCGGGGGAATCTTTTTGAGCTCGAGCCACGCGCGTGTATTCACTAACTTGCTCGGCCAGAGCAACTAACTCATCGTTCTTGAATGGTTTTTCAATGTACTTAGCCACACCCAATTGTCCTGCTGTAACCGCCGAGTCGATGCTGGCGTGAGCGGTGATAACTATCGCTCCGATTTCGCTATTGAGTTCTGAGTCACGCGCGGCTTTGAGAACATCTAGGCCACTTTTCTCAGGCATAGACAAATCAGTGATAATCACATCAAAGCGTTTATTCTGCAACAATTCAATTGCCTCCACCGAGCTATTGGTGGCTGTCACATCAAAACCAGCGTCACTAAGTTCGCCGTCAAGTATGATAGTTACACGTGGTTCGTCGTCGACCAATAGGGCTTTGGGAGTGTAATAGAGTGGCATAGTTTTGCTTACTGTTTTTCTTATTGATTGCGCTTAGTTGACACTTGTTTGGTTAGCAAGTGACACTGAAACAGGTAGTGTCACAGTGAATCTAGTAGGTCCGCCTTCCGACGAGACAACTTTGATTTCGCCTTGCATGCGCTCGACTAGTTGTTTGCATAAATACAACCCCAATCCTGAGCCATGTTGTTTGGTTGTATAGAACGGCTCAAAGAGACGCTTTTGTAATTTCTCTGTTATACCTAGACCATTGTCCTGTACATGTATCGTTAGGATTTGCCCATCGATAGTGACACTCAAGCGCAACTCAGCTTGGGCGGTGTCAGTTTTTTCCTGCGCTTGGGCCTGACGGGCCGCATCAGCGCCATTGAGAATAAGATTCATGACCACTTGCCGCAAGGCCGCTGAATCTATTAGCGCCGAAAGTTTTTGATTATCTGAATCGACTGTCGGTGAAATAATGGTGGTAAACTCCACACCCTCAGTTTGTAATCTTGGGCGAAGTTGTCCAGACATCTCTCGCAAGTCTGTCAGAATTTTTTCCAGCGGTGTGTAATTGAGTGTGATTCTCTCTGGCGAACGCGCAAAATCTAAGTATCCACGAACAATTTTATCAAGGCGATCAACTTCATCCACCAAGAATCCAGCTTCGCGCATTTCGGTTTTCTTTTGGATTCGTTCGGCGGCGCTACGCAAAATCGCTAGCGGATTTTTTATCTCATGCGAGACCACTGCGACCATCCGTCCGAGATTCATCTCTGACTCGGCGCGCAAAACAGAGCGCTCGGCTTTGGCTAATCGGCGTTGTATCAGCAAAAACAATCCTGCAAATATTATTGCCGCCAAGACACTAGCCGCCGTCGAGAGCATTAGATTTTTTCGCAGACGTTCGAGTGTCGCAGTGTAATTGACATCCGCCTCAACCGACATGGCCGCGACTACCTGACCTGAGGTGTCATAAAGCGGCGCAAAAGCTGTTTTGAGAATTAGGGCGCCGACCTGATAGCCTTGTGTGACAATCGTTGCGAGGTGTTCATCTTGCCAGTCGGCATGAAATATTGAATCAAGCGCTGCGCCATTGAGGTCGGCCAATAGGTAAATTGAATCCGATTCAAGCTGTGAGCTGACAACGATACGAAAGTTTTGGTCGACAATAAAAACTTCTGAAACAGAGTCAGCGACAGTTAAATGGTCAATATAGTCCAACGTTTTTATATAAACGTTCACATCGCCGTCAAGCAAAGCGCTGACATCTTCCTCAGATAAAAGCGCTGTCCCAGAAATCGCCAGCGAGCTAAGCCGCGCATCCAGTAACGATTCGAATTGCGCTTTGGCGCCGTCATAGTAGAGCCACCATGAGATATTGACCGCCAATGTCAGTAAAACAGCGAAGATAATAATCAAAACCTGACGATCTACTCCTGATGACTTATTGGCGTTTTGTGTTGTCATATATTCTTAATAATCAGTTTCGGAGTGACAATATTGGAGCCACAGTGGCGAACGATGTGCCTCCCGCTACCGACCAGCTCTCCTCAATCAATATCGGCCATTCATAGGACTTTCGTCAAACTTTAATAAAAAAGACAGCTATCACTTTTTTGTCAGTGGAGCTAACTTCTGGTATACTGCTGCAGGAAATGAGTCAAAGCAGATAAGGAAGAAAAACATATGCAGGCCCCAGATGTAGAATTCACCGCTCCCGATGAACAATATTGCCAGCGAACCGAGAAACTGTTCTACGATATGCCGTTTGTGAAGTTCTTGGATTTGAAAATCGCAGGTATGGGTCCGGGCTGGCTGGACTGCCAAGTGATTAATCGCCCAGAGCTGCAACAGCAAAATGGCTTTCTGCATGCGGGAGTAATCGCGACCTTGGCCGATATGTCCGCTGGAATCTCGGCGGCCACATTAATCGACAAAGACCACAGTGCGCTATCCGCCGAATTCAAAATAGTTCTTCTACGTCCAGGACTCGGCGAGCGATTCATCGCCCGAGGCCGAACAATCAAACGCGGACGCAAACTCAGCGTAGCTGAAAGTTGGATTTATGGTGTCACTGGCGACAAAGAGAAATTGATAGCTCGCGGCTATTTGACCTTGGCGGTGATTTGAGTCATGGAGAAAGTTCTCTCACACTTACATCATGATTCTTAAGGGAATCAATCTGCGACCTGGATAGAAACACTTTGAAGCTACCAATATAGTTAAAACGACGAATCTTCCGCGAGAATGTCTTGACTAGCAACAAACCGGCTGAATCAAAAACCGTAACTATCACAGAATATCTTCTTTCAGCTTTTGGCGCCAGCTTGAGCGAATCCGAGACGTTTAGCATTCCAACCCACGGAGCGCTTGAATCTGCATTTAGAATCATCTGGAATCTATACTCTCCAGACTCTCTCAGATACCACTTACCGAAATGACCGAGATATTCCAGACTAGGATCAGTATTGGGTGTCTGCTCCATCTCCCAAAGCCGTGTCTCCGCCTCCTCAATTTCGTCGCGCGGAGGTGGCGCTGGCGCAAATGTTACCTTCGTGTAACTATCTGGCGAAGGTAACTCCCTTTTTTGAGCGACATACGCCGAATCGTATATGACCTCTGCATGAGCTACTGGTACTTTTTCCGTCCAATCAGGACCATTATACCACCCATAGAGTTCAAATTGATTTTTCGGAACATCTCTAGCGTCACCCCAAAACACTCGCGTCATTCCGTTGCGAGTGACAAAACTCCTTATAATTGGCCACTGCTCCAACTTACCTTTATCATTTTCAATATCGAGTATGATCTTGAATCCGCAGGTGTCCTTTGGGATGATGAATTCAAATATCTTCGTGTCCCATTTGCGATCTTCAAGCGCTGATTCCCACTCTAACTCTGGACTTCCAATGAATTCAACGTCTTTTAGTCCCGTTAATCCTATCAGAGTGAACTTCACGGTCGTTGCTTTGAGGAATTTCCCTAATGCTCCCTGAGTATACCTGAATGAAAACTTAACGGGAACGCCAGACTTTACCTCTCCTATTGGTTCAAGAGTATACTCAAGAGCAACCGAACGTCCAGGCGGGGTCGCATTCACAGCACCCTGCCATACCAAAGCCAAGACGCCTAATATACCAAAAAGTATTCTACAAATACGCGCCATAAATTTCCCATTTTAGCAATGCATTTAGGTTTTCCCAGGCACATACAATATACAAAAAATAGCGCTGATTACCAATGCTAAATTCTGGCCGACACGCTCTGTGTAATTGAGAATGCGCAGATGCATCACAATATTGAAACTTGTCTCAAGTCAATCCTAGCGCTTATCTTCTCAAAGAGGAGCGCTATATGCCAAACACAGAACCTACATTCATTCGCAAGATATTCTTCGGAAAGATATTTTCTTATCCGCTTGAGGCCTACATAACAGTTGTCGCGCTACTCGGTATTATCAGTAGCTTGATTATGCAGTATGGTCTCGGCTACCCTGTGCAGTCTTATGAAATGCCGCTTTTGATAACTTTGGTTCTTGGTGGCGCGCCACTGGTATTCGAACTTCTTGTCAAAATGTTTAAGCGTCAATTCGGTTCGGATTTGCTGGCGGGGATTTCAATCGTCACGGCTGTCTTGCTCGAAGAATATCTGGCTGGCGCTATTGTGGTGTTGATGCTCTCTGGTGGCGAGACACTCGAAGAATATGCGGTCGGCCGCGCTTCATCGGCGCTCAATGCACTCGCCAAGCGCATGCCAACTATCGCTCACAAAAAATCCGCATCGGGTGAAGTTAGTGACGTTCGACTAACTGACATCCAAATCAAAGACACTATCATCATCTACCCTCATGAGATTTGCCCAGTTGATGGAATAGTAATCGAAGGCCGCGGGGTGATGGATGAGTCATATCTCACTGGCGAGCCATTCCAGATGTCCAAAACGCCAGGTAGTGAGGTTATCTCAGGCGCGGTCAATGGCGAATCAGCGCTAACTATCACAGCCACAAAACTAACTGAGGATTCACGTTATGCTAAAATCATGCAGGTCATGCGCGAATCCGAACAGAGCCGACCAGAAATGCGTCGTCTCGGCGATCAACTTGGCGCATGGTACACACCGCTGGCGGTGACAATCGCAGTGGCGGCTTGGTGGTTCTCAGGTGACCCTGTGCGTTTTCTTGCAACTCTAGTGATAGCTACTCCCTGCCCACTTTTGATTGCGATTCCAACTGCCATCATCGGCGCAGTTTCAGTAGCCGCGCGCAGAGCGATTGTCATTCGTGATCCTTCGGCTCTTGAACAATTATCTGAGTGCCGCACAATCATTCTTGATAAGACTGGCACAATGACTTTCGGCAGACCGCAACTAACTGACGAAATGTATGCCGAACCAGCCGAGCGCGCGCGAATATTGGCCTATGCCGCCAGTGTCGAGCGCTATTCGAAGCATCCACTCGCCGCGCCAATTCGTGACGCTATAGATATGGCGCGTCTGCCAATGTTTGAAGTAGCCGAAGTTCACGAACGCCCTGGCGAAGGTATGCGCGGTATTGTCGATGGTCACAAAGTCGAGATTACAGGCCGTTCAATTTTGCAAAACCAAGGACGCTTAAGTGGCTTACCGTTGCCTCCAACTGGCACGGGTCTCGAATGTATCATCTTGATTGATGACGAGTATGCTGCTACATACCGTTTCCATGACGCACCGCGTGAAGGCAGCAAATCATTCATCGAACATCTTGGCGCCAAACACGCCTACGATAAAATCATGATTGTCTCGGGTGACCGAGAATCCGAAGTTCGCTATCTCGCCGAGCAAGTTGGTATCACCGAAATACACGCCGAAACTACGCCCGAAGAAAAAGTCGCAATCGTGCGCGCCGAGACGTCAAAACAAAAGACACTCTTCATTGGTGACGGTATCAATGACGCCCCCGCGATGACCGCCGCAACAGTTGGTGTAGCTTTCGGAGCCACTAGTGATGTGACAGCCGAGGCGGCGCATATTGTTGTTATGGAAAGTACGTTGCGCCGAGTCGACGAACTTTTTCACATCGGCGCGCGCCTCCGCAATATCGCTTTGCAAAGCGCACTTGGCGGCATGGCGCTGTCAGTTGTCGGGATGTTCCTTGCCGCTTTTGGCTACTTGCCGCCAGTTGCTGGCGCTATTGGGCAGGAGATAATAGATCTAGTTGCAGTCTTAAACGCGCTCCGCATGGCATTCATGCCGAAAGAATTGACGGACTATTGATCATTATTCCCCTAGTTAATAGCCTCCTGTACAACACCTTACCTTACTTTTCTCTCGGTTTCAAAAATTATATTTGAACCAAACCTATTCTTCTGCGACCTTATCACTGGAAGTAGATGACAAAACTCTCCAAGAGGAATTATCGTTTACCGTAGGGGCATAGCGTGCTATGCCCGTTTGTCACTTGTATCATTGCGACTGGTCAAATGTAGCTAACCTTTCGTTAAGTGTAGGGGCAGGGTTGCCCTGCCTTTTCTCTGCTGGAGAAAGAAAGGCGCCGAAACGGCGCCACTACCGTTGGAGATATTGTGCTGAAATCTAGAGAAGGCACAGCGCGCTGTGCCCCTACGGATTCGGTCGGGTGTCTTGGAGAATGGTGACAAGTTGGATTTAGATTGGCATAGATGAAAAACATAACTAAACAAATCGAAACCGAACTGCTGGTTATGCGCTGTCAGGACGGTGAGGCCGAGGCGTTTCGGGAGTTGGTCAACCTTTGGCAGACTCGACTCAGTCGCTTTGCCTATCGTTTGACTGGCAATCAAGAAGCCAGCGCTGATATCACTCAGGACTGTTGGATGGCCGCAGTCCGTGGAATTCGCAAACTCAACGACCCAGCGCTCTTTCGCGCTTGGCTGTTTCGAGTTGCGGCCAACAAATGCGCCGATTGGATTCGCCGCGAACAAAAGAGTCGCAAAACGTTCGAAGAACTTAGCGCCGAACAAGAGGCGCAACCTTTAGACCTGACAGCGCCTAATAATTCCAACGAAGAGGATGATGTTACTCAGCTTCGACGTGCTTTACGGAAATTACCCAGAGAACAACGCACAATTCTGAACATGCGTTACCTTGAAGGAATAAAGACAGAACAAATCGCGACGCTCCTTGGGATACCCCAAGGCACAGTCAAATCTCGCTTGTATCATGCGCGCAACGCATTGCGAGAGTTAATCCAAGTATCAAATTCAAAAAATTAGTCAGAAGGAGTATATCATGAATCAAAAAGACAAACAGAATATCGACCAGAGCAATATTGACCAAAAGATAAGTGAAGCCCTGCTCGCCGAGGACGAAGAGCTTCATGCTGAGTTTAATGTTAAGCAAAACATGCTCACCGAGGTCGTTGAAAGTTTTCGCGGTCAATCTCGTTGGTTTACAATCATGGCTTTCGCAGGAATGTGGTTCATGACCGGCATCACAGTCGCAACTGGTTATATGTTTTTGCAGTCCGAGTCCTTGCCTGAACTAATTGGCTACGGTGGTGGTTTTTTCTTTTCACTCTCGGCAATCGGCATGATGAAACTCTGGTACTGGATGGAGCTGAGTAAGAACTCAGTGACCCGTGAAATCAAACGTGTGGAACTGCAACTAGCGCGACTTTCAGCCAGAATCCCAAAGTAGTCCAACAAAGGAGTAGGCATACGGCCCGAGAGATTACCGTCTCATCTGGGACGTTTGCTTATTGGCGCTCACTTCCTTATCCTAGGCGCCTATGACAGAGCGCTATAAAATGTTTACGATTGCCGGTCTCGGGGCCCTGCTGGCAACCTTCGAAACATCATCGGTGAACGTGGCCCTCCCGTCGTTAGCGAAACATTTCAATATTGGCATCGATCTTGTCTCGTGGGTAGTTCTTTGCTATTCACTGATAATCGCCCCAACACTTTTGCTCTTTGCGGCTCTTGCGACGCGTATAGGTTTCAAGAAAATATATCTAACAGGATTTGCTTTGTTTTCAGTCGGCTCATTGGTAGCTGGTTTCTCTGATGACTTCACATTTCTGATTGTCGGAAGAATCATCCAAGGACTCGGCGCCTCAATGAACATTGCGCTCGGACCTGCGGTGATTGCCAGCGCGTTTCCAAAAGGGGAACGCGGCAAAGGCATGGGCATGATCGCGATGTTGGTTGGTGTGGGATTGTTGGCGGGGCCATTGCTCGGCGGTTATCTTTCCACTATTGACTGGCGTTTGATTTTCTTAGCGCCTTTGCCCCTCTCGATACTTCCGCTGTTCTTGGTGCCGAGAGTCCACAGTTGGCGTACACCAAGTAATCCTGATAAACGAATCAGTCCACTCTCTGGCGCGGTTCTTTTTATCGCTATCGGAACTTTTCTCTATGCCACCAAAGCCATCAACAAGTCTGCTGTTAGCTCTGAGTTGATGTATACTTTTTTTGCGATGTCACTAGCTGCTGTCGCATTTTTCCTTTGGCGCGAACGCAGTCCCGAAAAACAATTGATCGGCTACAAGCTTTTCCGCAATCGCAATTTCAGCATTTCAATCGCTTTGATGTTTCTAGCCTTTGTTTGCACATCCAGTATTCTAGTCTTAGTGCCATTTTATGTGGAGGGACAATTGGGCCTCTCCGCGCGTGAAGCGGGAATGTTCTTGGCGATTACGCCAGTGCTGATGTTTTTCTTTGCGCCTGTCGCAGGGCGTGTAGCCGACAAGATCGGCGCGCGTATCCCAGGCATCATTGGTCTAGGATTGTTGGCGATTGGTGTTTATTTGTTGCGAGGCATAACTCCCGCCGATGGAATCTACGGACTGATAGTACCGCTTGTAACATTTGGAATCGGCTTAGGGATATTTGGCACACCCAACAGCTCAGATATGATGGGCTCGGTTAGCGACGATATGCGCGGAATTGCCTCAGGAGCGCTTTCAACCACCCGCTCACTATCTATGACATTCGGCGTGGCAGTCTCTGCGGCACTATTTGTGCATTCCTCAAAAACAGTTGGTCCAGTCGAGGCCTATCAATATGTCTTCACACTAGCTCTAGTAGCGGCGCTGGCGGCTTTTGGGTTGAGTTTCTTCCGCGAGTCTGGCAAACGGTAAGAGCAACAAAGACGCGAATTACTCAAGCGCCTGCTTGAAATCTTCTAGCAACTCATCGACATCTTCAATACCAACAGAGACACGCACCAAGTCATCTGTTAGGCCTAGCCTTTCGCGCTCCTCGACGGGTATTCCCATATGCGTGCTGCGGCTGGGTTGTACTACCAATGTTTCAACGCCACCCAAACTTGCGGCATGTTTTGGAATAGTGACACTATTGAGGAAGCGCTCAGCTGTGGCAGAGTCTTTCGTGTAGAAAGAAAGCATGCCGCCATAACCGCTCATCACGCTCTTAGCATTTTTGTGTGACGGGTCATCAGTTAGTCCAGGGTAGTTGACTTTACGGATTGCATCATGTTGCGCGAAGAACTCAGCGATTCTCTGGGCATTGCTATTTTGACGCTCAATACGTAGCGCCAAAGTTTTCATACCACGTTCAAGTAAGAAGCAAGCATGAGGGTCAAGTGAGCCACCTAGATGTAGGAGTTTGTGATTGATTTTTGCAATATTCTCCTCAGAGCCAATCACCGCTCCGGCGACAATGTCCGAATGTCCGCAAAGATATTTTGTGGCGCTATGCACTACCAAATCAAAACCAATTTCTAATGGCCGAAAGTTTACCGCAGTGGCAAAAGTATTGTCTATCACTGAAATCAAATTGTGCGCTTTGGCAAATTCAACAACAGCACGCAAATCGCCAACTTCCATCAGTGGATTGGATATGCTCTCCACATAGAACATTTTCGTGTTCTTGTTAATCGCTTTTTCCCATGCCGATACATCAGCGCCAGGGCCAGCGGGAACATTGTCATACGAAAAACCAAAACCAGCGGCGTCCTCATCCAAAAAATTCTGCGCGCCACCATAGAGTGTATTTTGCGCAAGAATATGATCACCAGCGTTGACAAATGTCAAAATTGTGGCGCTAATAGCGGCCATACCGCTGGAGGTGACATGTGCCGCTTCACCGCTTTCGATTGCGGCTAGTTTGTTATGCAAAACGTGATGATTGGGAGTGTTGTTCAGGCGAATATATCGAACTGCCTCATAAGTATTCTCATCGCTCATCAAGTAATTGGCAGATTGGAAAATAGGCGTGGCAATAGCGCCTTCGATGTTCGGATGCGGTGAGCCAGCATGGACGAGATTCGTCGCTAACGTTTTGTATCTCTTCTTGTAATCGGTCATCTTCGTTCCTTCATGGCCAACCGACAAAACTGAATTACGTTTTGTTAGGTTTATGCCAAACAGTTTGGATTACGACAATAGCGCCGTCTTGCATATTCTGCACAACATTGGAAGCTTGCTCTGTAAAACCATCGGCTCCAGAAAGTGAGGCGCTTTCGCGTGCAACTTTTCCATCTTCGCCAATATTGAGCTTCTTCTGGAACCAGCGGATAGAGAATTCCGTCAAATCGTTCCAATGATTTTCCTTGAATCCAACTTCGGCAAGCTCATTGCGCACCCAGACTGCAGGCCTAACAAAACTAATAGATTCATCAGGCGCCCAGAGAACAGGAAATTTCATGGGAGTGTCACTGGCACCCATGATCTCATGTATCGCTAGAGTCCCACCTGGCCGCAAAACACGAAACATTTCGCGATAGAGCTTGCTCCGCTCGGGAATATTCATCGCCGCGAACTGTGTCCAAACCACATCAAAGCTTTCATCTTCAAATGGCATTTCCAAAGCGCTACCGCATTTGAATGAAATCTTATCGGACAGACCCACTAGCTTTGTAAACTCACTAGCGGTCCTGCAAAACTCTTCGGTGATATCCAGCCCTGTCACTTGTGCGCCAAATTCACCAGCCAAAGTTCGCGCAGGGCCACCTATCCCAGAGCCGACATCGAGAACAGCTTTGCCCTTAGTGATACCTGCAAGTTTCGACATGTTGCGTGTTTCACCACGTCCACCAATATGTAATTCATCATAGGACGACAAATCATCACAAGTTAACGCTGAGATATCTTTACCTGATTCTACTATTTGATCAGAAATCCTCTCGAATAGACCTGCTTTGCCATAATGCTTGTTCACAGAACTTGTGTAATCACTCATATAGTTACCTCTAGATGTTGTTTGCTGGCTACGGAATTATTTTGTTGCAGTCAGCGCAGCGGTTAGTTCTTTGAGACGCATCGAGTAATCTTTGGCGCCAAAGAAACTTGTGCCACAAACCAAATTATCCGCCCCGAGAGAAACAAGTTGGCCGATATTAGCCAGACCGACCCCCCCGTCAATTTGAATATCGAATTTGAGTTTCTTTTTCTGGCGATACTTGGCTGCACGCTCCAGTTTGGCAAAAATCTCTTCAATAAAACTTTGTCCACCAAAACCTGGATTAACAGACATCAGCAAGAGCCGATCGACTCTATCAAGAAACGGCGCGGCCAGTTTTGGATCGGTCGGCGGATTGAGCGCCAAACCAACTTTCATCCCCGCTGAGCGAATTTGGTCGATAATATGATTGATTCGACTAACGTAACGCAGTTCTGTGGCGCCATAAACCCAGCGACCGCCAGGCAGCGCCTGACGACGAGCGTCGATTTCCAAATGGAAGGTGAATAAATCTGCTCCGGCTTTGGCGAAGGACTCGATATAGTATTCAGGCATTGTCACCATGAGATGAGCGTCCAGCGGCAAGGGCGCCGCACGTTCAATCACCATTTGTGAAATATCGACACCAAATGAAATATTCGAGACGAATTGTCCGTCCATAATATCCAAATGCAGAGTTTCTACTCCAGCGTTTACCGCTGAGTCGATTTCTTCACCGAGACGGGAGAAATCAGATGCTAGTATTGAGGGAGCTATAGTTGCCATAGCCAGAGTATACGAAATCTCCCGCTGGTAATCAAAAGCAAGAGGATTATTATGGAGCCACGACTAGATTCGAAGACAGCAGTCGCCAAACGGTGTTGCTGGTAACTGTAGTCACTGAATTGATGACCACCTTTGAGAAATCTTGCCTCAATATGATGCCGACGCTATCAACCACCCAACTAGTCCTCAAGACATTGCTGGACTGAAAGTTCGCTTGCCAGCCATTGAGCACACGGGCCGCAACAGGGAAATCACCAGCTGGAACACTAATCGAATCAATTGCCAAAACACCACCACTATCTGCGCCCAAAAATCCAGGGTTCTGCCAGAGCTTACCCTGAAATAGAGGCATCAAAAATATGTCATTGCCAAACGAAAATGTGCGCGAGACAAAGAACTGCACGCTGTCGGAATCGATGCGCACAAATGAAGAATCAGTCGAATCTGTTGCTGAATGCAATGTTTCCCAAACTCTGGCGAGACCTCCCGAGGAAACACTTCTCTCGCCCCGAATAGTGATTGTTATAGTGTCAACCACGCTGGCAGTCAATGAGTCATATATTTCATATTTCCAGACCACATTGCGGACATTAGGGAAATAACTGACTGTACCCGCTGAATCAGATAGAGAATCAACTCCGGGGTCGATACCAGGGCCGGACAAATCGTCGCCACAAGTGGAAAGTGTCAACGAGGCGCACAGCGCAAATAAAAAAACAAAAGCGGTTTTTTTCATAAGAATTATTATCTCCAACTCTTCGGCGCAAATTTCTTAAGCAAACATTTTAGGCAAACTCTCTAACTGAGTTGCTATATGATTATGAGGGATAAGCGAGGAGATCAAACTAGGCGGTTTAGAATCCAAGGTAAATTGAACTCAAGAGCTTTTAGTCGGTCGATGAAACAACCAAATCAATTTCCTCGCCAACCTCTAATTCGGTGGCGGGATCTTCGGACTGTTCGAGAATTGTTTCAGGTAAAAAATTCTCATCATGGCGAGTTTTTATCAAACCCACCTTCAAACCTTTTTGGCGCAAAACTTCACGGGCCTCATCTATGGACGACCCGATGAGATCAGGCATAAATGTCACACCTTGTCCGCGTCCACGGTTGACCAAAATATTAACTTTTGAGCCTATGCTGACTGTATCCCCAGCCGAAGGAAAGGTAAAGACAACCAGCTTCTCTGGCAAGGTGTCGGTATAGGTCCAAGCGATATCGCCAAGTCGTAGCCCAGCGGTTTCCAAATCCAGTTTTGCCTGACGAACTGAGATTCCTGTAATTTGCGGAATTGTGACATCTTTTTCACCCAGCGAAACGACGACTTTAATCATGCGTTCGGATTTGACCTTGGTCCCAGCAATTGGATACTGAGTCAAGACCGAACCATCTCGAAATGAAGGATTGTACTCCTGAGATGTAACTTCTATTCTCAATCCGCTCTCTTCAACTAACTCTGTGGCCTCGTCAATTGACATACCCACCAAATTCTCCAAGGCAAAAGAATCGCCATGCCGAATCACCATAGGCATGATGACACTATTGAAAATTACAAACAGAACTATTCCGGCTAGACCAAGGTAGCCAAGCAGTATGAGAGCTTTGACTCGTTTGTTATCACGCCAGCTTGATTTACGATTGGATAGCTCACCCTGTGCTTGCTGACGAATTCTTTGGGGTCTTGGTGTAAACTCGGACATATTACTAATCGGATTTCTTGAGAACTGAGTTTTTCGAGAACTATTGGATTACCTATGAATTTGATTTGCTCGTCCCAGATGAACGACACTGGATATTATACTAACCAACGTCGTCAATTGACGTTAAAAACGAGTTTTGGGGAAGACTTGAATCATTTGGACCATTTTAATCAATGAAACCATTTGAATCAATTAGGCCGTAGCTTGATTCTTGCGGCAAAAGCGCCGTCGAGCCGGTCAAAGGCAGGATACGTCTTCAAAAATCCGCGTTCACTAACCACAGAATCATCAAAGAACTGCGCCGCAGAATCCAACTCATAACGCTTATTGCGAGCCAGAAACTCCTCGACGATTTGGTCATTTTCTTTGCGGAGAATTGTGCAGGTTGAATAAACCAAAATACCGCCAGGTTTGAGCAGAGCCGCACCTTTTTCCAGCAACTTGCGTTGAATTCGAGACATTTGCTCAATGTCCTGTTCGGTCTTGCGCCAACGTAAATCAGCATGGCCACCAGCTGTACCCCATCCAGAACAGGGAGGATCGATAATCACTCGCTCAAAGAGTTCTTCAGATTCAAATTTGACAGCATCACAAACAATCGGTGAGACAATTTTGATACCTAGTCGCTCACAGTTATCAGTGAGAATCTCCAAACGTCGACGTGACTTATCCAACGCGACAATTTTGCCTTTGCCGCGCATGCGAGCGGCGCAATAAGCGGTTTTGCCGCCAGGGGCGGCTGTCATATCTAGTGTATTGACTCCCATTTTGGGATTCAGCAAACGGACAGCCATGCCCGCCGATTGATCTTGAATATAGATTTTGCCAGCAGCGAGCATATCCCGTAAAGGATCTATCGCAGTCGAATCAAGTGTCAGAAACTCATCCAAATATTTTCCAGTAGATGACGCTATGCCCAGCTCTTTCAACTCTGCCTGAACTTCCTCGACTTTGGCTTTCAACAAATTGACTCGGATTGTCATCCGCGAAGGTTCATTCATCGCTTTGAGCAAGTTTATCGTTTGCTCTTGGCCGAACTCTTTTAGACAATAGCTCACAAAATAATCGGGATAAGAATAGAAATTCGCCAAATGACGTAGCGGTTCATCCTCCAACCTTGGAAACGCCGCCTTATGTGGCTCACGCAAATAGGAGCGCAAGACTGCATTAACCATTTTTGACTTGGAGTCGCCAAAAAAATAACGGCCTAGTTTGACACATTCATTGACTGCAGCGGAACTGGGAATTTTATCGGTGAATTGCAATTGAAATAATCCTAAACGTAGGATGTTTTGCAATTTGACATTGAGCTTTTCAGAAGGACGTGTCAGGAAGAACTGGATCTGATAGTCCAACCGACGACGCATTTTCACTATACCGTTAATCAACAATAGTAAGAAACGATTGTCACGTGGGTCAACTCCAACCAACTCCTTGGCGCTTTGAATCGCCACATCCAAGGAATCACCTGTTTGGTCAAAAGCCGACAGCGCTAGAATTGCCGCACCACGCACTGGATCGTAGTCAGTTGTCTTTTTTTCTTGTGCCATATTTTACGAACTTATCTTTTTCAAACTTATCTCTTTACAAACTTTCAGCTGGAAACATTCAGAAGTTGATCGCTCTCGACCCTCAGTGGCGGTGGAGTTTCAAAACCATAACGCAGCCGATGGATTCTAGTTTTCGTGGACTCATCGCGAGACAAAATCCCTGCGGCAGCCAAGAACTCTTCGGGGCGCACATGGAAAGTATCTGTCAGCGCCAAAGTTAGTTTGAGGATTCTACCCAATCCATCAGTATCAGGACCAAGGGTCGCAAAATTGAAAAACTTCGCATGGTCATTATCAGAGACATCTAGAACTCTAGCTTCAAAAATACCCGGGCGTAGGTCAACTTGTCGCTCACGCTTTTTGTTTCGCCTTGTGTAAACCAGACGGTTTTGCGCAAGGGCGCCAGAGAGTTTCTCTTCTAGATTATCTTCGCAAAGACCAATGAGATAGGTTACGCACTTTATCGATTCCAAAATCGACAACTCTTTAGTCATTGACTGAGTAGCTGAAACGATCTTGTAACCAGGTGGCAGAAATTTGTTCAACTTGGCGATGTCACTGGATGTAGGGATTGTTTCAAAATAGGCGTCGAATAATTCACACTCAGATGTGAAACCGACTGGCTTTGGAGCCCCGAAAGCAATTTTCAATCGCGGGCGTTGACCCTGTGTGTAGGCAAGCTCCATTCCACTGCGTAAGAGCGCTGATTCAAGCGCTCGTATGTTATCTAAATGCGAAAGAAAACGCGCAGGCCCAGTAACCGACCAAGCAAATCGTAGGCGAGTCTTTGTTGGAGTTGCAACAATAGTGACAGCGTTGCGTTTCTTGCGCCGACCAAATGAAGCTCCATTAACGCTGCCATTTGTGGCGCCATTACTAACAGACAAGGGATTTAACGCCTGACACTGCTTTGTATCGTTCTGTCCTGTTGGCTCCTCATCAATTGCTGGCACACATACATCTTGTGTGGATCTGGCATATTGCTTTGATAATAGCTCTTCAAATGCTGAATAGATGTCGTCGGCATCAGTGTTAGAATTGACGAAAGTAGAAAACTCTTCTATGGTAGTAAATGCGCCTCGTTCTATTAGAGCGCCCAGTAGTCTTGCAAAAGAATCTTCAAGAACAAATGTCACTCCCTTGGCGCGGCTATGCTTCTTGATTGCCTCATAGAGTAATTGCAACTCTTCTTCATTGGGAATCGCATCAAATCGCGAAATATGCCGCACATATTTGATTCGCAACCCACGCTGTGGGCTTATCATTTTAGCGCCAACGAGGATTAACTCGCTGGTTTCTTGCGCTTCAATATCTTGGTCAAGACCAAACCCTAGCTCGACACACAAGTGTAGTGTTTGAACTGGCTCAACTTGTAGTAGCCTCAGAGCAGTGACAAATTTCTCACTATCGAAATTTGCGCCTGACCGTAAGTGTGCTGATTTGGATAACGAATTTAGTGACAATTCAATCCGCACTCGTCGAAAACGGCCCAAAGCGCCAGTCAATAATGGTGTGACTTGCTCAGGTCCTAGGTCACGCAACGAGAGTGCGTAGCGCCGAACATCAATTTTGTGCGCCAAAGAATCAATAACTTCAGCTAGACTTATCGAACCAAGTAAATTAGCGCAACCTTCAAGCTCGACTTCCTTCAACCCAGAAAGCTTGACAGCCTTAACTAACGCCGCGCTAACGCTGGCTTCATCGAATCCACAGCTCTTCAACTGCGAGCCAGAGCTAAACTTAAAACGCGCTCTATGTTGAGAAATCTCAACCAACGGCACAATCGGACGATTCGGGGAAAAAGGACTAACGGGCAATGGGGAATCAGCCACCTCTGATACATCTAAAGACCTCGCAGGCGCGGCCAGAAAATCAGCGAGTGTTACAGTCGAATCAAAAATTTCGGCGACTACATCTGGAACCGCAGTGTCACTATCACTCTGCAAGTCATCGCCCAAGAGCGCAACAAGTTTCGGAGCTTTTGCCGACTGCCTTTGCTTTCGGGACATAGCAATCCCAGCGGCATCCAGTACTTTTGGCAAGGCCCAAAGAGTCACCCAACTATCGAGCGGAACAATCAAAACATTTGCTTGTGACAAGGGGGAAAAATCTGGGCCAGAAAATGGCGCCAGATTGAGAGACTCTAGCGCCTCAAGAGACTCGACGCCAAAGGGATAGGTCATGCCGACTTGGAAAACATCCGAATCAAGCAAGGCCAATCGAATTGCGCAAATCTGCGGATCATTGGCTGAACGTTCGTAACTCTTTAAGCTGACAACCACAGCTTGTGGTAGAGATGACTTTTGTTCTGAGGCAAAAGCGCTTGCGGAGCTGGAATCACTTTCGCGTGGACATATCCATTCCACCGAAGCGTAGCGCCCAGGCTTAATCACCGTTGGCAAAAACTTATCTTCAACTGACCAAGCGAATTGTTTTTGCTGTTCTGCATCATTCATAAATTGCTACACACACTCATCAAGACCAGAAAGAGTATCCGAAAAAACATCGTTAGATAAAAGAACCCGCGTCAACAATAATGCTAACGCGGGAACATTGCTTTTTAAAACAACATCGTTTTAAACATACTGACAACAGGTAAGTAAATTACCCGTAGACTTCGGACTGATTGCACTTGCAAACACCGATAGTGCTTGTGCGATAACGCACACCAGTCTCAGATTTTACAGCGCGGATCCATTTGACTCGGCTCTTGGCTTCGTTACAAACTGGGCACGTATCAACGTGCTTTTTCTTGGAGGCCTTATCTGAGAAACTTTGTTTTTTAGCCATAACTTACTAACTCCTCTACAATTCACTCATAGTTAAAAAATCCGAGAACGTCATTGCTAAATCTGCCGCAGATATCCAAAAATAGATTTCTCTAAGAAAGACATCTCCTAAACGAATCGGCGGCGCAAAAAGACATTCAAGGCTTCTTCAACACACACAATTTAATACAACATAGAATTGAACAACTTAGGCCACGGTTGCTAACATAACCCAAAGACTCGAAATGGAGCATCCCCACCAGAGTCAACGGCCATCTTTCTCAAGTATAGTAATTTCTTCGGAGATGGCAAGCAGAAGCTCAAGGGCTTCGACAACAACTCGAATCCCTTGCAATGTTTTGGGCTGATGCTGGGGCTTCGAACCATAGGCAGACGCCCCTGATTGCCCCATAAGCGCAAGAAAGCCAGCGAGTTGACGTTTCGCCTCGGGATATTTTTTCTGCTGCAGGGCTTTGAGACCGCGCGCAAAAGCCTTCTCGGCCACACTTAGGCGAAAAGAGCTTTTACCAGACTTAGGCTGAATTTGCTTGCGATCTAGGTAATTTGCCTCGGCAACTCCTGCAAATCCAAGCGGAGCTTTTTCTTGAAAAACTACTTCTTTTTCAAGATTAGTTTTTTGAAGGTTGATTTTTTCTTCGAGATTAATCATCTAAGTTTTCGCAAAATATCTATCTGGTTGCTTGGGAATAGTAATGACTTACAGATTGAATCAAACAGTGTTTGGATTTCTTGAACCAGAGAATCTTTTCTCGGCTTTGCGCAGACGCTCCGCATAGGGCGCCATCCGGAAACCTTCGATTTTCAAGAAATAGATTAACGAGCCAGCCAAATGCAGATACATTGGATCAGTTTTGGACTCCGCCAATTTCAACAATTGATCAAGTTTGGTTAGCGCGTGTTCACTCGTCTCAAATTCTTGATAGAGCAAATCCAGTTCCGCCCAGACTTGCTCAGTGACCCTCTCAAAAAGACCGATCTCGGCATTTTCACTTCTGCGTCGCAGGATTATTTTTTGAGAAGTGTTCTTGTGAGATGTATTTTTTCGAGAAGAGGTCTTTTCAGAAACACTACTGAGGGAAGCAGCGCTTGTAGTGACACTTTCTGTAATAGGCAAAGTAGACTCAGTGACATTCAGACGACTCTCTACTGAACTGACACCAACAGAGCCTGACCGCTCTTTCCAAGTTGCAAAACGCTGACGTAATGCCGCAGCGCCATCTGTTTCAGCCGGAGTAGTCTCCTCGGCTGGCGCTTCAGTGTCACTAGAGTCAGATTTACTTTGCAATTCGAGCAATAACGCGGCGATACGCTTTCTATCTTGAATAGAGAGTGTTGTCGATTGAGCGAGCTCACGATGTTGGCTCATCCAGCGCTCTATCTCGGAATTATCGAAATTACCTAGCGTCGCCTCACCGACAATTCTATCGAGCCACTCTATGCCTTCAAGTGCATCAATCCGAGTCGACTGTGAATCAGAGTATCGTTCAAGAAATGACTCAAGCGCCACTCGACTACCCTTGAGACGATTGAGTGTCTTCTCTCGTGACTCTGGGGCGACGGCAGTGCTCATTTCAACCTTATCTTTTGGCTCGCTGACACTCATCCTGTAAACTCATTCCACATCTTCTCTTCATCTGAATCAGACTCTGGGTCAGATTTTTGAGCGCCGTCTTCCACTTTGCCTTGAGCTGTGTCTTGTACTGCGCTTTCAGCGAGAATTTCAGTCAAGGGCTTATCACCAACTAACCGAGTTGAGCTACCAGCGCCAGACATTGACGCCGCAGACGATGTTGATTCAGACAGTGTTGATGCAGACAATGTTGACGAGGGGGAACCGCTTCCTTGCAAAAAATCTTCCAGCAGACCAGAAAGTCGGGTCATCATGCCCTCCAACCTGTCTGTTCCCCCCGTCAATGCCTTGTCCATATCAACCGCCTGAGACTCTGTCGTTGTCTTGGCGGTAGAACTCATTCCAAGATTAGCATATTTGCGAACCACACAAATCAATCCCGCGAGTTTTAGAGCCGCCAATTTCTTCAGCGTTTCTATCTCACTAAGATTCGAAATATCAACAACATCAGTAATTGTCCGATGTCCATCAATCAACGCCAACAGATTCCACTCTTCAGGAGAAAGCGATACATTAATCGAGTGTCCGTCACCTGTTTGTGAAATCGCCAATTGAGAATTCATATCAGGGAGAGTGTCACGCAAATGATTCATTTCATCAAGACGCCTCAGTCCTTCGAGAATTACATTCTCAGCTGATATGTCAACTGTAATCTCTTCCTGTGTGGGAAATTGATCTTCGTAGAATTTGAAAGAGCCCGTCTGCCAATTCATCAATGAATACAGAAGCTCCTCAACCTGAGAGCGAACAACTTCCATCACATCGGCCCTATCTATATGCCCAAGTTCTATTAGAATCTGCCCCAAACGCTGATTTGTTTCGGACTTGGACTGCTTAAGCACCGCCTCGTCGAGTTGCGCTTCGGTGATTTTGCCGCACTCCTTAAGCAGGCGGCCAATATGGAACATTTGCTGCGGTCCATAGCCGTAGATTATCAAGCCACTGTCGAAATAAACCATGACAATGTCATCTTCGCGCTGGATGCCAAGAGTCCCACTTTTGCGCCCTGTGGCCAATAGTTGGAAAATATCAGGCAATTTGAAGTTCTCAACATTGCCTTGCAAATCCATGGCGCTGGCTTTTGCTTCTGTATTTGTCGTTGTCTTTGTAGCTGACATCTGGACGCTTTCTTGCGGCTGACGGTGTATATTTGGATTTGGCATGCGTTCCATTGCTCTTACCTAAATCGAATGACTCTACCGATTTTTGAGATTCACATGCAAGTCAACGTCCTAGCAAATACAGTTAAGGACCTGACCAGCAACTATACGCTCAAATCAATAGAGCGCAGATACAGCAAGGGTAATGTTTTTCCAGCGTTGTTGAAAAGTTAAAAATGAGACTATTTGCCTGTAAATCAGAGTAGAAATCCATATCAAACTAGAGAGTAGATAATGTCATGGCGATAAACTCCTCGAAAGCTCCCAACCCCGCTGAAGTTTATCCTGCAAATACCGATAATTATGCATAAGGATTTGGCCCACTGGTCGCAAGTCCCGCCAACTTAGATTGGGCAAAACTGGATTCCGCCAGATGTATTTTTGTTGGAGAGAACCATAAGACATGCGTGATTGAAGTGGCATTGGGATTACCAGTCTTATTGACCTAAAGCACAAAGAGCCTCAAAGGGAATTATTAATCTATGAACCCGAACAAACCTACATTTTCGGTCGTTACACCAACTTACAATTGCGCCGAATTCATTCTGAGAAGTTACTTTTGCTTACAATCACAGACTTTCACCGATTGGGAGTGGATAATTGTTGACGACGGCTCAAGTGACGACACTTTTGAAATCCTCAAAAGCATCAATGACCCACGTGTACGTCCATTCCGCTATGAAAAAAATAGTGGCCGAGGTTATGCTCGTGACTATGCCCTCAAGCAGGCCAGGGGAAAGTGGATGGTGGTTTGGGATGTTGATGATATCTTTCTGCCAGAGCGTTTGAGTGAAGCCGCCCAAGCGCGAAAAGAAGGTTTTGAGTTTTGCTGTTCCTATGCATTTTTGCTCTCAGAAAAACTAGAACTCAACGGACTCAGAACTTTCGTCATGGATGAAAGTGACACGACACAAGTTTTTGTGCACCCGACTATGTCCTGCAATCTCGACCTCGCTAAAGAAATCGGCTACAATCCAGATTATCGAGCGGGTGAGGACGCGGATATTCTCTGGTCACTCGCAAGGAAGAATCATGGCAAATGGATTAAGGATGCCTTGATTGGCTATGTCGAAGAGCGTGAGATTAATCTGCCTAAATCTATTTCATCAAACATCGCGCAATTCAAAATTGCCCGCCAGTTATTTCACAAAGGAATCTTGGATATTGGAACTCAGGCCTATGCGCGCATGTGTCTCTGGTGGTCGCTAAAATTGATTGTCTTACAAACCCTGCGAATTTATCCACCACTGTTCATGAAAACAGTCAACCGCAGACGCCTCGGTGAGGCGGATCAAAACTTCAAACCCGACAGTCAAAAGCTTGATTTTCTCGCAGAAGTTTGTGAAAGAGAAAAGACAAGCAACTGGAGCGTCTCAGAACTAAAACAAGAACACCGCGAAGTTTCCTCTATTTCTTAAGCAGAGCTAACAAAGAGCCAATGCCATGAGACATCGCATCGCGCGAAATACATTCACTGTTTTCTCTGCCAATATAATCCAAGCGGCGCTGGGGTTCTCAGTCTCGGCTTTTGTGGCCGCGACTTACGGAAGCTCAGGTGAAGTAGACGCTTTCTTTATCGCTGCGCCATTGCCGATTCTTCTCGGGCAATTCACCCTCTCAATTTCACTAGTGGCTATCACACCCCATTACCAACGCCTCTCAGAATCACATGGACGCACCAGCGCCCTGCGAAAAATAGCCCCATTGTTTTGGAGCTGGAGCCTCTTGGTTCTGACGCTAACAACAATTGGCTATTTTGCAATCGAACCATTAGCGATCGCTCTCGCCCCAGGCTTCGACAGCCAGCGACTAACATTATTGGTGACTTACCTACGCTGGGCGGTTTTGGCGGCGCCATTTATTTCACTTGCGGGGTTCTTGCAGGCGCTAGAAAACGCCGACGGGCATTTTTTCAGGCCAGCTTTTGCTAGACCATTGATTACGGCAATCGCCTTTGGCGCGGTAGTGACAGCGGTCGCAGACCAAGGCCTTGAACCATTCTTCATCGGACTTTTCGTCGGCGCAGCGTTGACATCGCTTTGGCAGTTTCTCGAAGTGCGATCGTTCGGCTCCGATGATTCAGCAAGTTCTTTCCCACTGACACTACGCGGCGCCAAACAAGTTTGGACTTCGATCCGCTCAACCGCTCTTTCGATGGCGTTGGCGCGCGGAATGGGGCAGGGCGCAGAGCTTGGCTTGCAAATTATCGCCACGTTGGCAACCGCAGGTGTGGTAGCAGTCTACGGTTTCAGTTTCAAGATTGCGGCGATTCCTCTGATGCTCTCGATTTCATTAGCCCTAGCCTTATTCCCTGCGCAATCAGCGGCTTACGCGAAAAACAACCCCGCTGAATCGTTGCGAATCCTTTGGCGCGGTGTCAACGCGCTGGCAATTCTCGGCGCTTTCTTTGGTGGCTTTTTCTTTGTCTGGGCCGAGCCACTGGTGATTCTGCTTTATGAGCGCGGCGACTTCAATCCCGCCCTGACCGCCAATGTCGCTCAAACCATTCGTATTTTCTCACTGGGCTTGATGGTCATCGCCGCCAACAATGCTATTGCCAATGGATTCTGGGCCGCCAAACGTATGAAAGAGCGAATCATTCTTGAATCATTCGCAAACGCTATCTTGCTAATACTAGCTGGATTATTCATCAAATCCCACGGCCCAATCGCTTTAGCTGGCTCCTATGTCACTTGTTACACATTCCTGTTTTTCGTCGGCCTGTGGATGCTCGAAAAAAATGAGAGTCCGTCGAAATCACGCATGTGGGCCTACCTGACTCGTTTGGCGACATTCGGCAGAGTGGCGGCAGTAACAGGAATCTGTATTCTACTCGGTTCAACGCTTTCACCGTCCAATCAATTCTTCCGCGAACTCAGCCATATCGCCCAAATTGGCGTTCTCGGAATTGGTGGGCTAGGCTTTGCTCTGGTCTTTTTTGCAGGGCTGTATGCGCTAAAAGTCGATGAAGCCTACTATTTATTGGAGAAGTTAACTTTACGATTGAGTCGCAAGCCACGGGCGCTTGATGGCCAGTCGGATAATGTTGATGCTTCAACAACGAAAGAGCGTCAACGCGCTGATGTGTAATACGTTACGCCGACAAACCCAGTTTACTTCATTTAAGACCTTCTATTCCACTTGACAATTTCCCTGAGCTTCGTACGCTATACAATCACCGATTGTTTTCCCCGATTACATCGGCGCATAAATGATGAAAAGCTATGTGTAGCTTGTATATAACTGTTATATATAGGTACTGAGACAGGCGCCAAAGCAACTGTGACCACCGAGACCTTTAGACCATGAGCGGAGCCAGCCAAAAGAAAAACCACGATAGTTCCGAGCTTGGCGCAACTTCCAAAGATGCGACCCTGCAAGAAGAACTCAGTTTTGCGGCTCCAAAACCTATGCCATTGCAACCTCAAAAACCAGAACAGCCAACAAGCCAGACAAACAGCCAGACTCTTAACCAAAAGAAACGTAGCATGTATGAAGAGCGCTCGCTATTTTTGGGTAGAATCTGCCTCAAGCTCGGCCTGACACCCAATTTCATTACTGGGGTTTCGTTTTTAATCTCGATTGCCGCTGGTGGATTCTTCTGGAAAGGTGAACTGCTTTGGGGTGTGGCATTTATGGCGCTAACCGCTTTCACCGATATGCTCGACGGCTCAACGGCTCGGGCTGGAAATATGGGCACCACCTTCGGTGGCATTCTCGATCATGTCTCTGATCGCTATGGCGAATTCTTTATCCTCGCTGGAATATCTATGTCTGGGCTTTCGCATGAAACAGTTCACCCCGGCTGGGCGATGGCGGCTTTGTTTTCAATGTTAATTGCTTCTTACACCCGCGCCGCCGCCGAATCAATGGGCAAACTAGAAAACTGCGCAGTTGGCGTGATGGGACGACTCGAAAAATTCGTCCTCATTATGATTGGCGCTACTTTAGAACATTATTACCCCAATCAACGCTTCCTCGAGATAGCTTTGATTATTGTCACTGTCTTCTCACTAATCACCGCAGTCCAACGCATGGTCTTCACAAAAAAAGAACTCGACAAACGCGACGGAAAAGCATAACCAGACGATTCCAAAAAACCATCCACCAACACCCGTAGCCCTCTCCGCCAGAAAACAGATGTCCCAATAAAAGAAGGCACAGCACGCTGTGCCCCTACACTCGATGAATACCAACAACCACCGCCGCACAGTCCGACTGAAAGAATACAACTACTCTCGAGCAGGCGGTTATTTTGTAACAATTTGTACACACAACAAAGAACCAATATTCGGCCAATTTCATGATCACCAGTCAGTACTTAACAAATTGGGAGATGCTGTAAGAACAGAGTGGCTCAAGACTGCGGAGTTGCGAGAGACGGTCAGTATAGATGAGTTCATCGTTATGCCGAATCACTTTCACGGAATTATTATGCTCATTGAGAATCATTTGCCTATCTCGCAAGAGGGCACAGCACTCTGTGCCCCTACGGAACGTGGATTTGGCGAATCGACAAAGGGTTCTCTTTCAACAATTATTGGAGCATTCAAGTCCGCCTCTACCAGACAAATCAACCTAGTCCGCAAGACACCTGGCGCTCCTGTCTGGCAACGCAGTTTTTACGAACACGTAATACGAGACGAAAACGATTTAGCAAACATTCGCAAATACATAAAATTCAATCCACAAAAAATTTCTTACTAAACAATCTTATACTAGACCGTAGGGGCACAGCGTGCTGTGCCCTCTCCACCAGAAAACAAATGTCTCAATAAAAGGCACAGCACGCTGTGCCCCTACATATCGAAGATTTCATAATAAAAGCGAGAAACAACCGTGATTACAGCAATCGGCAACCCTGTTTTTGATTTAATCAAAACTCAAAAAGTAGACACCAAAGAACGCATCCTCTCGGGTTGCTCCACTAATGCAGTTCTTGCATTGAGCAAACTCGGCGAGAAAACCCGACTAATCGGGGCGCTCGGCCCAGATTTTCGTGAGCGTTTCGAGGCCGACATGTCAGCGCGTGGAATCGAAAGTGTCATCATCGATTCAGAAAAATCTGGCGGATTTTCATTACATTACTACGATGACTTCGGCAATCGCACTTTGGATATCATTGACAAAGCCGCCGACATCACTGACATCAAACCCGAATGGTACCAAGACAGCAAGGCTGTGCTAATTGGCCCAATCCTCGGCGAGGTTTCATTTGCTGAAATCAAAAAAATCCGCGAAAACTTCGACGGATTATTTTTCTGTGACCCACAAGGTTTGCTTCGCGGAATCGATAGTGACGGACGTATCAACCACACTGCGGTAGAAGGTATAAGAGAATGTCTTGCAAATTTTGATGTAGTTAAACCTAATGAACTTGAAGGCGAAGTTCTTACAGGTCTTGATTGCCGCAAACATCCGCACGAAGCCGCCAAGATAATTCACAGTTGGGGACCGAAGATTGTTTTCCTAACTCTCGCCGAACTTGGCGCAGTGATTTATGACGGCTCAGATTTCGTAGATATTCCGCCAGATGAGATAAAGCTTCCAGCGGATATACCAGCAATAGATGTCAACTTGATTGATTCGACTGGCGCTGGTGACACATCGATGGCGGGCTTCACATTCGAATACCTCCGCACCAAAGACCTAATCAAAAGCGCCTGTTTCGCGGGAGCCACAAGTTCAATCATGATAGAAAACGTCGGCCCAGACTTCGAAATGACCGAGGACCTAGTCCGTGAGCGAGCCAACAAACTCTACAAGAAGATTGAAAACGGTTATCGCTTAGAAACTGTTGGCGCTTGAGAATCAAAAATTGGTAGGCGATATGACTAGTAGATGTACGACCGTACACCTATACCAAATAAGACTGATCCATTAGTTTGGCGCTGCGTGAAAGAACGCTTTTCTATCCAACCAGTGAAACCAATTTCTGCCGTGATAGTAGTCGGTACAGCTATTCTATACTCCATTGCCAGGGCGAAATCCCCATTCCGCGAATATGTTGAGATGTATTGTTCAGAATCGATGGTAGTCACCACAGAATTAGTGTCGGTTTGTACGTTTGTGAAGACACTGTTGTAATCTTCATTAACTGACCTAAGTTTTGCTATAAGATCAAATCTAGTTCTTGAAGATACAATCTTGCTCAACTTCAAACTAAATTCGGCTTGAAAATTCCCTTTATAGCGCTCTGTTGAAATCCTATTATCGATAAAGCCGACTATATTGTCCTCGCTAGATTTAGTGAAGTTATCATTATTGAGGTTATATCGAATTGAGGCGAAAAGTGACAATTGTAGCTTTTGATTGATAGGCTTTTCGTAGATAAAATCACTGGAGAAAAACGGAATCACTCGCCGACGAAAATATTTTAAGTCATTGCCATTTGCGCTTGAAAAGATAGTGTCACCTGGAGGAATAGTCGAAAGCGACGTACGTAATTGCTCTTCAAGATATTGCCTCTTAAACATGCCTTGAGAATTAGCAGCTCCAAAATTAAATCTAGCCTGAACTCCAAACAGCCGTCTGTCCTGTGGATAGAACTCCCAAACATCTAGCAAAAGCAAAGTCGCCAAAGGTGACGCCTCTGATATGACTCCGATCGATGATAGCCAATTTGTCATCTCGCTTAACGCATCTATTCTTCTGAGCCTTGAATCGACACTGTGAACTTCAAGGGATTGATACATTCGTTCAGCAAGAGCCACAAATTCACTCTTGCTAAGCTCACGACTAAGAAGCCCGTTCTCTTCTAGCTCTTGAATAGCTTCAAGCGCCAAATATCCAAATCGTCCATCAAATGTTCTTCCGACTCCGAACCCTAGCTGGGCGCTGATGTTGAATGACTCCTCTTGGCGATTGAGAAACCTGTTACGAACAAATTCAGTGGAAGAGCTTCTGGACTGACTATTTTTTTCGTCTTTCGAAGACAAAAGTGTCCCCAAAAATCTAGATTGCCCCGTAAGGAAAAATCTATCGGTAACATACCAATCACTCCTCAATAGTAAGCTACTTTCAAGCTTACGCTCACGTTCAAAATCAAGATTTGAAGAAGGAAAGCCAAATGTACCTGACTCAAGTTGGGTTGAAATTTTCCGACGCTCTAACGATGGAGTCACACTCAAAACGATATTCCAAGTACGCTTCAATGAATAATCATAATAATCGAAAGTATTTCTCAATCCGAACACCAAAAGTGAATTACTAAAGACGTCAGTCCCAGGTGTAAATTGAATAGCGGAGCCCACATCCGAGCCGATTTCACTGTTGTCGCTCTCCAAGCCTGGCTCTAACTTCCATTGAAAGTCAACCAACCGAACTGGCTTGTAATCCTCAATACGAAACTCATCAGACGAAAAAGCAGTCTGAGCCATCATCAATGCCGCGACAAGAAGACATACTAATCTGCTGATTTTCACTGTTTTCAACCCTCCGATTTGCGAGATGGTATGGAGCTGATAAATATTGTAGCCCTCTATCCTGAAGTCAATATCTTAGATCGACATTCGAGTATAGCGCCCAAGACAATGATTGCCAATCGAGGTTGCGTCAGTTCCTCAGAACTGACGCCAGTCGGGTCTGAGGACCCGACTGAACTGTTCGCGGAAAACTTGTAGCAATTCGTAACAATGTTGGCGTATCGAACACCATATCCGTCCATCCTGCAACCGTTTCCAGCCCAAACCACCAAATAATATCCACCAAACGACATAAGCTATTGCCAGAACCCAATCTTTGCCCTTTATTGGGTTTCTTCCGCTGGGTTTTCGGCGGGGTTTTGTTGTGCACGGTGGATTTGTCCTTAGGCGATAGATTTGCCAATAGATTGAAATAATTGATTACGTTGTTAGACAATACTGTTTTGACAGCGCTGTTTTGACAACAATAGTTTTAGACAACATCGCTGTTGTGAAAGGAATTGAGCCAGATGGCCAAAGGTAAGTTGAAAGTTGCGATTATCGGAGTTGGTAATTGTTGCTCCTCGTTTGTTCAGGGCGTGGAATATTATAAGAACGCCAAAGAAGATGAATCCGTACCAGGATTGATGCACGTCAATCTTGGCGGCTATCACATCCGTGATATCGAATTCGTAGCGGCTATCGATATCGACAAAAACAAAGTCGGTAAAGATCTCTCCGAAGCGATTTTCACCAAACCGAACAATACACTCAAGTTCTCAAAGGTTCCGAAACTCGGTGTCAAAGTCCAACGCGGCATGACACATGACGGTCTCGGAAAATATCTCTCGCAGATTATCGAAAAAGCCCCAGGTGACACAGTCGACATCGTCAAATTGCTTAAGAAATCAAAAGCCGATGTTGTGGTCAGTTACTTACCAGTTGGCTCAGAAGAAGCCACCAAATGGTATGTCGAGCAGATTCTTGAAGCTGGCTGTGGTTTCGTGAACTGTATCCCAGTCTTTATCGGTCGCGAAAGATATTGGCAGAAACGTTTCGAAGAAAAAGGTGTGCCAGTGATTGGTGATGATATCAAATCACAAGTCGGCGCAACAATCACCCATAGGATGCTCACCCGTTTGTTCGTAGAGCGTGGTGTCAAACTTGAGCGCACAAGTCAACTCAATGTTGGTGGCAACACTGACTTCTTGAATATGCTTGAGCGTGAGCGCTTGGAATCCAAGAAAATCTCCAAGACCAACGCTGTCACCAGTCAGTTGGATTATGACATCGGCGCTGGCAATGTACATATTGGACCATCGGACTATATCGAATGGCTCTCCGATAGAAAATGGGCTTACATCCGCCTCGAAGGCACAACTTTTGGTGATGTGCCTTTGAATATCGAAATGAAAATGGAAGTTTGGGATTCACCAAACTCAGCTGGCGTTGTAATTGACGCAGTGCGTTGTATTAAACTTGCCCTTGATCATGGTATTAGCGGTGTTCTCGAAGGCCCATCGGCATACTTCAAGAAGTCTCCGCCAGTTCAATATCACGACGATGTTGCGCGTGATATGACAGAGGCCTTCATTGCCAAGTACGGTAAGAAGTCAAAGAAGACCGCTGCGAAGTCATCGAAAACTTCCAAGTCAACCAAGACGGTAAAAACCGCCAAGAAGTTAGAGCTCAAAGCCAATATGAATGGCTCAAAAGCCAACGGAACTGCCAAAACAGCAAGTCGGCGAGCTTCAGTTAAGAAAGCAATCAAGTCGGCTAGCCGTACTGGTAAAACCGCTGCTACTCGTAAGACAACAAAAGCCACGAAGTAACGGTGTGACGGTTTATAGTTGATCAGATATGATGTATGAGCATTATGGCCGGCGGAAGGAACTAAAACCTTCCGCCGGTTTTTTATTGAACTAGACTTAACGTATTCAGAAACATCTCAATGAAGAAAACAAAGACAGGCTTGTTCATCACATTTGAAGGTATCGACGGTTGCGGAAAGACCTCACAAATCCGTCTGGCTGAACGTTACCTACGCAAGTTAGGCCTGACTGTAGTTACACTTCGCGAACCAGGTTCGGCGCCACTCTCCGAGCGTATCCGCAAGATCCTGCTTGATAGAAATCTTGAAATCGCTGACTACCCTGAGTTATTGCTCTATCTTGCGGCGCGCGGACAGCTAATCAGCGAAACTATAGTTCCTGCGCTACAAGACGGCTCTATTGTTCTTTGCGACCGATTTCACGATTCGACAGTAGCCTACCAAGGCTATGGTCGCGGTTTAGATTTGGATTTTATCGAACAATTGCGCCAGCGCATCGTAGGAAAAGTTACGCCACATCGGACTTATGTCTTTGATGTCGATATGCGGACGTCACTATCAAGACGAAAAAAGAATCCTGATAGATTAGAGAAAGAATCCGAATTGTTTTTCAAACGTGTCCGTGCAGGATTTAGAAAAATTACAAGACAAGAACCCAAACGAGCTCTTTTGATAAATGCCATGCGCACACCAACGGAAATTCATGACTCAGTTTGTAACGATTTACAAATTCTCTTACGCAGAAAAAAACTACTTTGAGCGAGCCGACTCCAAATAACGCAGGCGCCAGCCAAACTGGACATCAGAGTGGTAAGAAATTCTCTGGAGCGAACTCTCTGGCTTTCATGCTTCTGTCAATCTCATTTGCGATTTGCGCTAGCGCTGCTCTATATGTCATCTCCTCACCGCAATTGCGCCAACTCTCTCGCTATCAATCGACCTTAGCGGCAGTTCTCTCGGAATACCCTGACAAAATCAACACCGATGATCTCTTCAAGAACTCATCGGATGAAGTCTACAAGGTACTCGACAGATACAGCCGTTTTGCGCCAGCACAATCATACACTCAAGTTGTCGAAGAATATTCTGGCGCTTATGCTGGGGTAGGAGTTTCAATTGTTTCTCAGCCAAACGGATTGCTCATCGCCTCGGTAAATCCAGACGGCCCAGCCAAAGAGGCTGGCATCAAACTCGGCGATGTAATCATCAGCGCCGATACTGTTGACCTAACTGGCAAAACGACTCAGCAGGCCAGTAACATATTGCGTGGTAAAGAAGGTGACACTGTCACTGTTGGTTTCATTCGTCCACATCCCCAAACCACTCTCGCGGTGAGTAAAAAGGGTGACCTTGCCTCAAGAGAGCTTAGTGACACTATCTTCACAGATATAGTTCGGGCGGCAGTGCCACTTCGACATGTCACACTCTATGGTGTCACTCCCAGCCAAGCGCTCTATGTGCGGCTCAATGACTTTGGCTCTGGCGCAGCCAAGCAATTCAAACACGCACTGGATTCATTACGCGAAGCTCATCCCGACAATCAGGGTATACTAATCGACTTGCGCAACAATCCTGGTGGGCTCCTCTCCGAGGCTCTGGACCTTGCAGATTATTTTCTACCCGATAACACGCTCTTACTCGGAGAGAAAGGGAAATCCCGCTGGAGCAGACGTGAATTCTATAGTTGGAGTGACGACCAAACAGATGGAGCGCCAGTTGTCATTATGGTCAACCGTTTTTCAGCCTCAGCTTCGGAAGTTTTCTCTGGCGCGCTTAAGTATGCCGGTCGCGCCACACTCATCGGGGACACAACTTTCGGTAAAGGCCTGATTCAAGAGTACCATTCTTTCAACGACGGCTCGGCTTCCAAGCTCACTGTCGGCAGATATTATTTCACTGGTGAACGTTACCTCAATCAGCCAGGCGCAGAAAAAGTCGACTCTGGCTCAGGGTTGCCACCCGATGTTCTGCATCAATTCGGAGCCAGCAAACCTTTGCTTCGGGCGCTGGGGGCTCAATTGCTATTCACAAAATTCGTCGCCCGCTACCAAGACATTATTATCAGCGCCTATGAACAAGACAAGTATGACGATATAGTCAGTGAATTCCACCACCTAGTCAGTCAAACTGGCTTTGATTTTCGTAGCAAATTGTTACAACGAGCCAACGCACTCTACCTCTGGGCCTCGCTCTACGAATCCGACCCACAGTCGCTAAGCATAAGTAGCGCCATTCTCCGTAAAGCCGAAAAACTAGAAGGCGATCTCTTTGAATTACAACGCGACAAAATTATTCGCCGTTTAGCGCAATTGTCATACGAGCGCCGCGATGGAGCCAAAGAAGCATTCTTGAAAATTACACTACCCAACGACCCAGATATTAACGTCTCCGCGTCTCTCTTGATTGACACAAATCAGGTTGCAGGTCAAAACAAGGAAGCAGGCGCTTAACAAATGGATACTTTAACTGTTTTTGGTGGCGCGATTACCGCTGGCCTGATTGCAGGAGTGATGGGTCTCGGTGGGGGAGTTTTGATTATTCCAGCGCTAACTATTTTTGCAGGTGTGCCAATCAAACAAGCCGTTGGTATTTCACTCACTTCTGTGATAGCCACTTCCATGTCCTCATCGACTGTCTACTTGAAAAAAGACCTCGTTGACCTAGAAGTCGGAATGTTACTAGCAGTCAGCGCCATCGCTGGCGGACTATCGGGAGGTATCCTCAGCGCTTACATACGAAGTGAACATCTGAATTTCATTTTTTCAGCTTTGTTGATTTACTCGGCGATCTCACTGGCTCTCAAGAAAGAAAGCGCACAATCCACAGACCTCAAATACAGCAAGAAAACCATGTGGGTCTTCTTGATAATTTCATACTTCACAGGCATGCTCACAGGCATGCTCGGCATCGGCGGCGGCATTATCTTCATCCCCTTGCTCTATCTCGGACTGCGCATGCCTCTACCAATTGCAATCGGCACTTCGGCTTTCAAAGTCGGTCTTACCGCCACAGCTGGAGCGATGATCTACTTTCTTCGCGGTGATTTGGACCCTGTCCTGACATTGATTCCGCCCGTAGTGGTTGGGATGATTGTCGGAGCCAGAGTCGGTGGCATGATCGGTGTTAAAATTAAATCCAGTGTCACCAAAGCTTTGTTTTCTCTGATGTTAGTGTATTTTAGCTATCGGATGTTCACTATGGGACTCGCAGAGTTGGCGAAATAAATAATCATGTTTACACTCTCAAAGAAAAGCAAAAAGACATTCATAATTGTCTCAGACTCTTTACTGACGCTTTTGTTCCTCTTGATGATAACTGGTTTTTTTCTTGAGCGAAGCGGCCTAGAACATGACTTCTCCCGCAAGTTAATCTACGGCGCGGTCATAGTAGCGTTAATCGCCACACCCATTCGGCTAATCGTTATCTCTTCTTTGCTGATTAAAGAAAATCAAAAACGAATCGCACAGATGGCCCTGTCATTAATTGTGATTCTGGCCCTCGGTGGCTTAGTGAAATGGTACTTCCTATGAGTCACTCGGATTCAAGTGAAGACTATCTCATTTTTTCGGACTTTGATGGCACTATCGCCGAAGTAGACGTTGGCTACCGAGTACTCAGCTCTTTTTCAATAACTGGCAACGACGACTTAGAGGAGTTATGGAACACGCACAAAATAGGCGCGCGCGAATGTCTGAAACTCGAAGTCGAGCGTATCAAATCCACTCGCGAAAAAATGCTCGCCTATGTCGACCGATTCGCTCTTGATAGTGAGTTTGTGCGGTTCAATCAGTTTGTCGCAGACAAGGGCCGAAATGTAATTGTCCTCTCTGATGGACTAGACTTCTACATCCAACACCTACTCAACAAACACGGCCTTGAGCGCTTGGAGTTACACACTAACCGTGCGGTTTTCAAAGCCGACTCTCTTGAGGTTGAGTTTCCCTACAATGACGGTTGCGGTAACTGCGGAGCTTGCAAGGCCGAGCGAATTCGCACAATCAAATCTCGCGAAAGTTTCCACGGCAAAGTCGTCTTTGTTGGTGACGGCTATTCTGACATTTGCGCAATTCCCGAGGCAGACATCCTGTTCGCCAAAAGCGATTTACAAAAATACTGCCTCTCAGAAAATATCCCCCATACCGCCTTCGAGACTTTCGCGGACATCGGGGCTGCTTTGTTTTCTGATTGGAAGTAACTCAAGACCCAGAGTCTATACCAGTCTAAACCAAAACAAATCTATACAAAAAAAAGAGGCCGCTGTAATCCGTCACAGCGACCTCAAAGCAGGTAGATTAGCTTGGGAAGAATGCGTCTCTACCACCTAAGTGGCGACACCAGATTTGTATTACCCCACCAGATTCAAACAAATACCTGATTGTCTTTGAAGAAAAGGTCCAGTTCCACCACTGCAATTTTCCCTCAAAGCGGAGCGCGTTAATCGAAACTGATTCAATGGCCCACTGAACCAGTTCACTATAACGGCCGTGCGTAAATCTGTTTTTCGAAGATTCTATGGAAACAAAAACGAGAGGCCTCGGATCTGCATATAAGGCACAACCCTTGTCTCTTTCCTCTTCTATGTCGCCAAGTCCAACGCCAACTCTCAGGTCCAACAAGTGAATCCAATAGCCGAGCGTCCGACCTAGTGCATTAAACGACTCTATCTCAAACAAGTTTCACGCATAATTTGCGCCTGAGTTCGTAGGGCTGTATTTTCTATCTCAGCGACTAATGGAGTGTCGTGCTCCACACCATCTGCCTTTTCTGTATTTGCATAGTGAGGCAGATGTGAATACTTTTGCAACTGTTGTCGATGGAGAAAAGAAATGGTCTCAGAACCAACTCCAGTTATTAGCCAGAGAAATTATTAATGAAGCATTAGCTTCAAATATATACAAACGAAGGATTACCCCAGATGGACTATAAAATACGAACACGAATATCGGCCATCCTCGTCGATGAAAAAGTGAAACCCGGAACTAAAGTAACCTTGCTCGGCTGGGTGCGAACAATCCGTATCGGCAAAGCTGTCAGCTTTATCGAGCTGAACGACGGCTCCTGCCGCAGTGGTATTCAGGGCGTTGCTGAGACAGACAACTTCCCCGAGCTCAAATCAATTACGACTGGCGCTTCAGTGAGGATGAAAGGTGAACTAGTCGAATCGCAGGGCAAAGGCCAAAAATACGAAGTCCATATCAGCACAATCGATTTGGTTGGCGCAGCTCAGGTAGATTTCCCTCTCCAGAAAAAACGCCACAGTTTCGAATTCCTCCGCGAAATCGCCCACCTGCGTCCACGCTCAAACACTTTTGGCGCGGCCAACCGTCTTCGTTCAAAACTGGCTTATGGCATTCACAAATATTTCCAAGAGCGTGATTTCCACTATATCCACACGCCAATTATCACCGCCTCAGATTGCGAAGGCGCGGGGGATATGTTCAGAGTAACAACTTTGCCAGCTGAAAACCCACCGACCGCCAAAAGCGGGGGAGTGGATTGGGGTAAAGATTTCTTCGCCGAGCAGACATTTTTGACCGTTTCAGGCCAACTAGAAGGCGAAGCTCTGGCCACCGCGCTCGGCGATATTTACACGTTTGGCCCAACTTTTCGCTCGGAAAACTCGAACACTTCGCGCCATGCCTCAGAGTTTTGGATGATTGAGCCAGAGATGGCTTGGGCTGAACTCGACGACAACATGGACCTCGCGGAGGATTTCCTCAAGGAATTGCTGAAATTCACCCTGTCGGAATGCGCCGATGAACTCGCATTTTTTGACCAATGGATAGAAAAAGGCCTTATCGCCAAACTCGAAGCTGTCGTCAACAATCAATTCGAGCGGCTTTCGTATACCGACGCAATCAAGATTCTAGAGAAAAACTCAGACAAGTTCGAGTTTCCTGTCGGCTGGGGAACAGATTTGCAGTCCGAACATGAGCGCTATCTGACCGAACAGGTCTTCAAAAAACCTGTGATTCTCTTTGACTATCCTGAAGAAATCAAAAGCTTCTATATGAAAGTCTCCGAAGACGGCAAAACTGTCGGCGCGATGGATGTGCTAGTCCCTGGCATCGGCGAAATCATCGGCGGCTCACAAAGAGAAGAGCGCCTCGATGTCCTCACCGAGCGCATGAAAAAGAAAGGTCTAGACCCTGATGACGCAGTCTATCAATGGTACCTCGACCTCCGCCGCTACGGCACCGTGCCTCATTCGGGCTTCGGCCTCGGCTTTGAGCGCACGTTGATGTACGTCACGGGGCTAAGCAACATCCGCGATGTAATCTCCTTCCCGAGAACACCTAGATGGGCTAAGTTTTAGGGAATCATAAGAGTCGTAATTAAGCTCCGAACATAATATTCGGAATGTGCGGCATGAAAGGTCAGCGTACATGAAGGAGTCGCATTAATGAAACTCATACTTTTCATTACAGTCATAGTCACGCTCTGGGTATGCTCAATAGCCGATGCTAAAACCCAAGACTATAAGTCCTTGCTGATTATTCTTACACCTACAAATGTCTCCTTTGAGAATCAACTGCGATCTGAAGTCGATAGCATTTCAATCAAAATGCGCAAACAAGTTCGTGAAAAAGACCTAACCAGTGAATGGAAGGAACTCCTTTCCGACAGTCTAGAAAACAGGCGCATAATCGGCAAGAACATTCTGGAGTTCATGCATGAAATGGACTTCACCAAATACGCCTCATGGGTCTCCCAATCATTCTTGCAACACTACTTCTACATGCAATACGATGACATTCTTGCTTACGCTACCACCGATACTTCAGATGGCACGGAACAGTCACTTCTGAGAATCGCAGAATCTCACAGCGTTCGCTATGTAGTCAACTTTTCAAGTATTCACATATATCTCGAAAACAATTCCAAAAGGAGTGAGATTCATTATCAACTCTTTGATTCACAGGAAAATGAATTTGTATTTGACACAACATTATTTAACGGATCGAAAGATCCGAGAGGCGTTTTTTCCTGCGTAGAAGGAAGTGTAGTTTGCACAATCAACAATGCGCTCTCTGAGATGCTTCCGATTACGATGGATATCATTTGGGTACGAAGCGAAAGTTTCCAGAAAAATCTAGAATTAGCAAATGAGCGCGCCAAAATTCTCATTGATGAGTACCTTCTAAAAGAACCTGACCCAGAACTTTCTGAAATTATTGGTATTGCTGATACATCAATCTCGACAGAGGGTTACTTTCAAGGATTCAAAGATGAATCAGGCGAAAAGTTCATAGCTTTTTTTGTGCGGCCCAAGCCATACAAAACAGAAGACTCAGCCAAGTTGAATAGTGCTTCTCTTTCAATCGCACACATTGTAATTGGTGTAAAGTACAATGGCAGATGGTTTGTCAATAAAGATAGTGACATTACATTTGAAGCGGATTCTAAGCAAGATTCCGAGGAATTATTATTTGACCTTTTGAGTGCGTATTTCTTGGGAGTGGGGGAAACGACACCGGCCACTAGTCTTTGGGAAACTGAGTGGTTTGCAAGAATCAATGTAAAGTAGGTCAAGTCCCCTTTTTAGGGACTTGACGTTTTAGACAATCTTAACAAAGGATGTATTATGAAAACTCTTAAATGCGATTTATGCGATCACGAAGTTCAAGGTGAGACTTTCGAAGAGTGGATGAATGCCCTCAAACCCCATTACGGCGAGGCCCATGCTGATGTTATGAAAAGTCATAGCGGTAGTGAGGAAGAAATGAAAACCCAAATGAATAAATGGATGTCTGAAAACAAAGCCCGATTCGACGCTGCCTAATCTTGTAGTGGAAAGCCCACCCCCAAGGGGTGGGGTACACTTGTCACAGACGCGCGGAAACCCGACATCTCAATTGGAGCTAGAGAGCGTAAGTAGATGCAAACTCTTAATTACATAGCCGTAACGCTAATCGTCATTGGCCTAATAGCTTACTTCACTGGATTTTTCGGTAAGAAAGATCCTCATCCTGAGCAACAAACAGAGCCGATTGACATGCAACATTGGAAGACCACCCCCCATGTCTTCAATAGAATTGCCACCGAACAAGATGTAAAAGATGGAAGCGCAGCGTATTACATCCCTGAGGAGAGTAATCCAACACCGTATGCCGAAATTGATTTGCCCACCTGCGCGATTCTCAAAGATGTTGAGGATGGTACAGAAGAGCCTATAATAATAATTCAAGCCGAAGTTGCTGAATACCTTGTGGATATTGGCTTCCGTGCACTCATCGGTTACCGATCACTTTCTGGAGAGTACGGCGTATGCACTCTCGCTGACGTAGAAGTCTTAAGCGAACCTGACGAGAGATTCCGTTGACATCGCAAGAACCTGATACGCAGTCGTCTTGCTTCGAACTATTTCAACATCTTACCGGCAATCGCTCCAACTGCGGTCCAGCCGACTAGGTAATCCAGACCCAATGTTAGCGCGTAGCCAGCGGGCCAGTAGGCCCAGATCATATAGGTGACTGGGGCTACCAAACAGATAATAACCCCGAAAGCGGCTCCCATAAGCATGGTCTGCTTAACGCTTCTCTGATTCCCAGCCCCGCGCGAAATAGATGTAGCAAAAAACAGAACCGCCAAAATATCTACGAGTAATCCCCACATAAAGACCATCGGACTCATCGGCTCGCGTCCATCTGGATGAAATATCATCAAAGGAACCAATGGCCCGTTGCGATGCTTCTCAAACCAAGCGGTCTCCGCTTCTTCGGTCATATCACCAGAGTACCCAGGGAGCATATACGCCCCAGACTCTGTGATACTCTCAGATAACAAAGCTGAGATGGCCTCTTCGTTGGGCATTGGACGAAGAGTTTGCGTATGAAACGGAAGCGCCATCCAAGAAATCATCCCCCAAACAAACAGCGACAAGCCTCCAAGTAAACCAGTTAGCAAAATGTCTTTCATGAACATCCTCCAATCAGATTTATGTTATTTTTCTCCATCATAAAACTGGGCACTTTGGCTCCATAATACAAGAAAATGTTTTTGTATGTATGCATCCTTTCATGCGTCCCACCAAAAACCAAAATACCATCCACGTCTTGCTCGCGAAGGCGGGCATCCAGTCATGGTCGATGTTGATGGATTTCCGCCTACGCGAGAATGACGAGATCTGATGTGCTTGGAACCTGCACAAAAAAAGCCCTTGCACTTCACCCGTTGGGCATAATACAAGGACTCTTAGATTTAAGATTGTAAATAAGTAACCTACTTCTTACATCCAATTCTACATCCTGCCGAGGATATACTAGGATTCTCGCTTACGCGAAGGTGACGGAAACACATTAGTTGTATTTGTCATGATGGCGAATCCATTCCATCGTATATGACAATTCATCTTCATCACGGCCCTTAGGGACGATATCCAAGAAATTGTAGGTTCCCATCAGCATATCCAACCCCCGAGCGTAGGAAGAGAATGTATGAAAAACGTTTCCATCGGTGTCTTTGGCAAAAACACTAATTCCGTGCGCCTCTGTAACTGGGTAGTTTCCAGTACCATAGTTATAGTTTGTTTTGCCTTCTTCAACTTCTTCGGATGTAAACGAAACACCAAAGTCATCGTTGAAATTTGTGCTATTGGATGAAACCCAATTGAACTCCCAGCCCATGCGCGCTCTGAATTTATTGAGTTTATCCAGAGGCGCTCTTGATGACGATATCATCGTAACATCTCGATTATTCAGGTGAATAATTTGTTTAGCAAAATTATCTGCGACAAGCGAACAGGTTTTGCAACCCTCATCCCAAGACGAATCAAACATAAAATGGTAGACAATCAGCTGACTACGACCCTCAAAAAGTTCAGATAATGTTTTCTTTCCAAGAGCTGTTTCGAAGTGATAATCATTCTCTATTTTTCGCCACGGCAACTTGCGCCTTGCTTCACTCAGCTTGTCACGTGATTTGGTAAATTCCTTCTCTCTGACTAAATGCTTCTTCTGCGCCTCTATCCATTCCTCGCCTGAGACAATATCATGACCCGTACTTTTCACTTTGTCTTTCATGCAAATTCCTTAAAGCATCTGGTTTTCCTGTTTGAATCTGTATGTCACTAACTCTGCGACTGTATCATGTATACATGAATCGCTCTATCTCACAGAAACTGACACAACAGTTGAGTGACTATTTCTCCATCCAAGACTCCATTTTGCCAATAAATCCGTTCCAGCCCTGTGTGTGTGGCTCAACCCACGGCTCAGGCAATCTTTCATGTGTTAGTATTAGTTCAGTTCCATCTTCGTGCTTGTAGAAATTGAGAGTCACTAACGTTTCTCTTTCATCGGTATGTTTTGAAGTCCAAGTAAATTGTATCGTATTTGGGCGATCAAGAATACGATACTCTCCAGAGTGAGGCAGATCATTCCCCTCGTGCTTCATCACGATTTCGTATTTTCCACCGACACTCACATCCTGCTGATAGCTCCAATCGCGAATACGTCCCATAAACCACTGCTGAAACATCGCTGGATCAGCCCAGGCGTCATAGGCCTCCTCTGGAGTCGCTTTGACAACTCGGCGAATAGTCAAACTGGTTTTGTCAGTCTCTGTTGCTTTCGTCATTCTGTTTTACCTCTCTTGATTATCCTTGTCTCTGATTTGCTCTTTTGTCTCTTCTTGTTTTCTAAGAAATCTTCGAACGCATCCAGCTTGTTATCCCAGAAACGACTGTAATGCTCAAGCCATTTCGCGGCGTTCTGCATTGAGTCAGCTTTAAGGCGACAGGTCCGCACTCGTCCAACTTTTTCGCTGGCTATCAACCCCGCCTCCTCGAGAATCCCGATATGCTTATGAATCGCTGGCAAGGACATAGAAAACGGCTTGGCCAGTTCACTAACCGAGATCTCCCCAGAGGCCAGCATATCTACAATAGCCCTGCGAGTCGGGTCGGCCAGGGCCGCAAAAGTATTATCTAGAAGTGTATTGTCTAATCGTCTCGTATCCATACTTAACCATTAAGTTAAGTATCGGGAAGCAGTTTGTCAAGCCCTTTTTGAAAGCCAACTTAGAGCCAGCAAAAACCCAACCAACCCACACCAATTCCTAGATACAAGGGGCTTGTCTGGCCGCGGGAAACCTTTTATCTTCAGCCCCGTAGGGAATCATCAGGGGTGGTACAAAACTCACGAATACATTGCTTTTGAGAAACGCTTTATTGCAGAATCAAGTTTTCCACCATTTAGGAGGTTTCATGTTTGGTAGAGTCATTAGCAAAACTGCAACACTAACCGCGCGCTATGTTGCGCTCACATTGGCCACCTTGCTGGTCTGCAATTCGCAGTCTTTCGCAGATTTCAAGCGACTTGACCCGAATGCTTATCCAACATTTCAAAGCATCAATCTCAAACTAGACCCTGCCCAAGCTGAATACAGCGGTTCGGTTTCTATCCAATTCGACATCAAGAAAGCCACCAAGACTTTTAGCTTCAATTCCGAAAACCTAACGCTCGGCAAAATGAAACTCAAAGGTCCAGATGGATTTGTTGGTTTTAATCAGGTTACCAATGCTGGTGATAGTAGTGTCGTTGATATTACGGCAGATGATGAAATGAAACCTGGGACATATACACTCGACATCGAATTCACAAATGATTTCAATACACAAGCCACAAGTCTCTACAAACTTGAAGTCGAGGGTTCATCTTATAGTTTTACACAATTCGAATCCAATGACGCTCGTGAGGCATTCCCATGCTGGGATGAGCCGATGTTTAAGTTTCCTTATCAAATAACACTAACTGTTCCAGAGAATCACGAAACTGTTAGCAATACTCCTTTTCTTAGTGAGTCAACAACAGATGGCTGGAAGACTGTTGTTTTCGAAAAAACGAAACCGTTACCGTCATATCTGTTGGCAATTGCTACTGGTGAGCTTGAATTCGTCGATGTGCCTGGAATGTCAACACCTGGGCGCATCGTGACAGTCAAAGGCAAGTCGGCAATGACACAAGAAGCTATCAACGCCACTCCGAAAATTCTTGCCGCTCTTGAGGAGTATTTCGGTCGGCCATACCCTTACAAGAAGCTTGATATGCTTGCAGTCCCAGAGTTTTGGGCAGGGGCTATGGAAAACGCAGGGGCAGTGACCTACCGTGAAACAATTCTCTTGGTTGATCCAAACGAGGCCACAGTCTCCCAAAAGAGACGACTAGCTTCTGTCGTTGCTCATGAGTTGGCGCATATGTGGTTCGGCGATTTGGTGACCATGGAATGGTGGGATGATTTGTGGCTCAATGAATCATTTGCCTCTTGGATGGGTAACAAAGTCACTCATGAAGTTTTCCCTGAATATCAGATGGATATTTCAACCGCTCGTCGGGCTAGTGGCGTGATGAGCAGTGACGCGCGTCCATCGGCCGAAGCGATTCGTAAACCCGTCAGTGACCCTGGTGACCTGACTGGCAACGTTGGTGTTATCTACGTTAAGGGTGAAGCGACGTTGAAAATGTTTGAACGCTGGGTTGGCGAAGATGCATTCCGCCAAGGCGTGTTGGATTATTTGGCCGACAATGAATGGGGCAACGCTACGGCAGACGAGTTATGGAACGCGCTTTCTAAGGCCTCGGGTATGGATGTCACTTCGGCAATGGGAACATTTATCGAAAAGCCAGGCGTACCACTTGTAAAAGTCGAAACTTCTCTGGATGGTAGTGTCACCTTGACTCAATCGCGTTTTGCAAATTTTGGTATCAAACAAGTCGAAACACCACTTTGGACAATCCCTGTTGAGTTGCGTTATGCCGACAAGAGCGGTACAAGAAGCCAAACAGTCACTCTCGCAGAGCCGTCTATGACTTTCAAATTGGAGTCTGATGGTGACGTCCAATGGATATTGCCGAACCCAGGTGTCAGTGGCTACTATCGTTGGGAGGCCTCCTCCGCGGCGCTCAATGCGATTGCCAACGCCTCAAGCGCTTTGGCTCCAATTGAAAAAATGGGCTATCTAGGCAACCTTGCCGCGCTTCTAGATGCAGGAGTTGTTAGTGGTGGTGACTATCTCAAAGCGCTTTCAGCCTTCGCCAATGACGGCGACCCGAATGTAATCTCGGCTGTAGTTGCTGGTCTCGGTAAAGTTGAAGGAGCTTTTGTCCCCGATGAACTCAAAGACCAATACGCCATTTATGTGCGGAAGACTTTGTCTCCCGCTTTGACACTCTACGGTCTTGATCCGCAAGATGGCGAAGAGGAAACAATTTCTCGCGTTCGGCCACAACTTATTGGCATGATGGTCAATAGCGGACATGACGAGAAAGTGCAAAGGTATTGCGAAGAGGTCGCCAAGAAGTATTTGCACGATCCTACCTCTGTTGCCCCATCAACAATCGGAATTGCTATTAGTGTCTCGGCCTTACGCGGTCATCGCGATATGTTTGATGAATATCGCAACCGTTTTGAGTCCGCCAAGAAACCAGCCGATCGCAGACGTTTTCTTGGAGCGCTTGGCCAATTCAGAGATCCTGAACTGCGCGATGAGGCGCTACGGTACGCCTTTGAAGGCCCACTTCGCCCACAAGAACTATTCACAATTCCAGGGTCAGTTGCTAGAGCCTCCGACGAAAGTCAGGAATATATTTTTAACTGGCTACAGAAGAACTATGAGACTATCACTGCGAAAATGCCTCCCATGTTCAAGACTTTCTTGCCATTCTTTGCTGGAGGATGTTCCGGCGAATTGTTGGCGGAAGCCAACACATTCTTCATGGACTCGACTCGCTATGTCAAAGGTGTCGAGCGACAGCTAACTAGAGTTTCAGATCAAGTCAACGATTGTGTCGGACTGCGCGACCGCGAAGGACCAGCGGTCGCTGCCTACTTGAGAAGTCTATCTGAAGACAAGAATTAGTATAGTATCTTATCTCATAGCCGACAGCTTGTGTATCTAAGCGCAAGCTGTCGGCTTATTTGTTTAGCGTAATCAACGCTGTCTGAACTTGCGATGTATCTGCGGTGTGAGTCCATGCGATTAGAGCCCCGTTGTTAACTGGGGCCATGCGAGCAAATCCGCTGGCGCGACTGGAGCTTGACTCAGTGACAGTCACTGGCTTCGACAAGTCGCCATTAGCTTTTGCAGTGCGAACAATTATTTCGGTAGACTCATTAATTTCTTCAAGCCAACTCACAAGAGCTGTTTGGGAGTCTAGCATCACAACATCCACCCGACCAAGTGGGACTCCGCCATCAAGACGAAGCGGCTTTTCGAATGTCTGTCCGAAATCACGAGAGAAGGCGCAGTAAACTTTTGGCTTTTCATCAGCGCCCATAGTGAACCAACCCATCACTACCAAAGAATCAGAAGAGGCTAGCGCTGGACCATTGACAGGGCAACCTTCGATTTTCCAGTTATCAGAAGCTACTGCGGCAGGAGCGCTCCAAGTGTATTCTCCAGTTTCTGAGACTTCACCACGCACATAGAAAGCGTCTCGAAGTTCTTCACTGGAACGATCACGATAGGCAACAATAACACTGCCATCAAAGAGAACTGTCATCGATGTTTGACAACAATCACAAGTGCGTTGGTCGAGACGTGTCTCATTTTTGAGTGTTCCATCAGCGGCCACAGTTGCAAAGCGAAGTGTCATGGCGGCGCTAGTGTCGACTGTTTCACGTCCATCGAGCCAAGCGACAGCAAAGCCACCGTTGGGTAATGGTTCAAGTGAGACGAACCCATGTTCTGTGCTCGTGCCGTCGGAGTGCAGTATAAACGATTCTTGCCAGCTGTCTCCGTAATTATGAGACAGCGCTAGATGTACATCATAGGAATAAGTAGCGCTGGCGGATTTTTCCAGCCAACTAGCTAACATGACACCACTCTTGTCGATTGCGACCGCGGGGAAGTCCGCCCAATTGACGAACCAATCTTTGCCAGAGGCAACAGCTTTGGGTGCAGACCAATCGCCAGCTTGAGCTAGTGACAGATATAGCGCTGACACTTTTTCTGATGATTTGTCCGATGTTGTTTCAACCCATGAAAGAGCAACTTCTCCAGTGGCGGAGATTGCGAAATTCGGTTCTCCTGCAAACAACCCAGCTGGGGATTTTAATTTCGTAACAGACAACGAGCCTGACGAAATTGGTTGGGTATCATCGCTTGCAATATCTGACTTGAAACTGGTTTCGGTCTGTGAACAACCAGCTATCAGTCCGACCATGAGGAACACAGTACAAGTACGTGCGATTTGCATAAACAGCTTACGGCTTAACGACATAATAATTCTCCGAGACGTTCAGTTAGTTTCAAGTTTTCACGATAATCGACTGGTACAACAACTATGCTTGGTTTACTTTTTTCGGCAAATGCTTGTTTCATAGCTGGGATGAATTCGTTTGTAGCTTTGACTTCAATCCCTTGACAACCAAATGAATCAGCTAGTTGCATCCAGTTGGGGTTGGTTAGATCAATGTGTGAATGCTTATGATAAGCCGCTTCCTGTTTCCATTTGATAAGTCCGTATTGGTTATCATCCCAGAGCAGGACTGTTAGTGGGACATTATATTTTACGGCTGTGATTAGATCCTGAACATTCATGAGAAATCCACCATCGCCGCAAAGCGCTACAACGTTCTTGTGTGGATAGAGGCGCTTAGCGGCAAACGCTGATGGTAGAGAGAAACCCATTGAGCATAGTCCATTGGTGATGAAGCAGGATTTCGGCGCATATGTTTGATAGTGCCGCGCTACCCACATTTTGTGTGCGCCCACGTCGCTGATAAGAATGTCATCATCGCGCATGACAGAACGTAAGTCGCTGAGTATCCGTTGAGGTTTCATCGGAAACCCCTCATCGGCATCGTTGATTGTCAGTTCATGGGTCATCATCTCGCGTGGATTTTCAAACTGAGCAGTATCTTTGCGATGACTTTTGCCAAGTCGTTTATTCATTTCCCTGAGAGTCTCTGGAATATCACCAATAATCTCAACGTCTGTTTGGTAGCAACTGTCGACTTCGGCTGGGCGTGTGTCGATGTGGATGATTGTTTTTTCAGTTCCCGTATTCCATTTTTCGGGGTGCCATTCAATCATGTCATAGCCAATACAAATCACAAGGTCGGCTTCTTGAAAGGCATCGAGAACGATATCGCGAGTTCCCAAACCAACTGTATAGAGGCATTTGGGATTGCGCGCAGAGAGGGAGCCTTTGCCCATGAATGTATTGGCTGCATAGATTCCTGTCCGATTGACAAACTCTTCAATTAAATCTGAGGCGCCAGAGCGAATGACACCCCAGCCATTGAGCACTATCGGAGTCTTGGCATTGGCAATCAGCCTGAGAGCTTCATCTATCAGGTGAGTATCTGTGGCGAAGTGGCGTTGGTTTGATGAGACTCTAATTGGTTGGACGTCGGTCTCGGCTTTGGCTATATCTTCCGGTAATTCAATTAGCGTTGCGCCTGGTTTTTCGTCATGCGCTAGTTTGAAGGCTTTGTGAATAACCTCGGGGATATTTCCAGCATCATAAATCGAGGAGGCCCATTTGGTGACGGGCTTAAACATGGCGATTGAGTCCATGTTTTGGTGCGACTCTTTGTGTAGACGAGTGGTTGTGCCTTGTCCGATAATCGCTACCAAAGGAGAATAGTCCAATGTAGCGCTGGCGACACCAGTTAGAAGATTCGTTGCGCCAGGGCCAAGAGTCGCTAAACAAACACCTGGTTTACCAGTCAAACGACCGTACATGTCGGCCATGAATGCTGCAGCCTGCTCGTGACGACAGATTATGAACTCTATTGGAGAGTCAAGTAATGAAATCATTAAATCGGCGTTTTCCTCTCCGGGAACGCCAAAGATTGTATCGACACCTTCTTCTTCAAGACAACGGAGGAATAGTTCTGACGCTTTCATAGTAGCCCTATAATTATATGATAGATTTCTTGATATTTCTGACACTTCTTCATCAGAAGAATACATCGGTCCATGAATATCCAGACGCCAAGATACAACGCCCACCTGTCTCAAACAAACAATGTTTGTTCTTGTTCCTCGGAGAAAGGCGCCCAGAATTGATAGTTTAGTAGCATGAAAAAACGCCGAGATGGCGGGGCATCTCGGCGTCGATTTCAATAACAATAGAACTTGAGCGACAGCTTATTGTTTGTTACTCAATGTAAATAATCTTACTTCAGCAGGGTCATTTTCTTAGTCTGAGAGACATTGCCAGCTCTGAAACGGTAGAAATACATTCCCGAGGCTACTTGTCGGCCATTGCTGTCTGTGGCGTCCCATTCGACTGTATGGGTTCCCGATCCAACTTGTTCGTCGACGAGGGTCCGGACTACTTGGCCCATAAGGTTGATGATATCGATTTGCACTCGCTCTGATGTTGCGAGGGTGTAGTCTATTTTTGTAGTCGGGTTAAAAGGGTTCGGGTAATTTTGTGACAATGCAAAGCCCTCTGGAAGAACAGCTGGTCCATCTGGGTTTAACAAATCTGCATCTTTTGCTAAGGCGTCGGTTTCGTCCAGTATTCCGACGCATGTTTCTCCGTCGGCATCTGATTCAGAGCTCTTGCTGAGCATGATTTTCTGGAGACCGTCATCGGATTGCGTTATTGTCACTGTATAGCCTTTGGCTTCCAAATCGGAGATTTGTTCATCTGTCAACTGTCCACTGGAAAAGTCGAATCCAACTAAGTCTGCCATGTCCCAATTGCAAGAGCTGTCTCCGCTTCCAATTTTTATCAGTTTGTGCAATGCGCTACCAGAGCCATTCAAATCAAGTGTAGTGTTCCCACTAACAATTATCTCATGCAGATTCATGGAATCGCCATTGGCATCCGCTCCGAAAAACACTAGCTCATGCATGCCGTCTTCGCCCTCTGAAATCCATTGCATGTCGCCATCTAGATCTGAGGAGTTAATAGAAAATGATGTCGAGTCACCCTGAATAGTTCCGAAGCAAGCTTCTAGTTTGGCAAGATTTCCACCGAGCCTCCCAAGTACGACCTCGAACAGCTCTCCTCTTGCAGGAACGTCACCTTCTTTGGAAACGAAGAAAGCCTTGTGAGCTTTTGTGAGGAAGTTTCCACTGACAGTGTCTACAATTGGAGTTAGTTCATTTGTTAGATGCACAGCTCCGCCGCTTTCAAAAGCGGCAATCAATAATTGTCCGTCTTCGAGTGATTTCAAATCTGTGATTTTGAGATTACAAGTTGTTTCACAGCCACTAACATCCACAGTAGCCCCTTGAACACCAAGCTCAAGTAATAGCGCAGTTATTTTATCGCTATCTAGAGCTAGGTCTTTGTTGACACCTGCAAAAGCAACTTCGTAACCGATTGTATCTTGATACCTAAATGGAATCACTGTCACTGCTAGCAAAGCTACAGTGGCAAGCGCCAAACCAATAGACAGTCGTGAACGATTTTTGAATTGAGAAAAGATTTTAGACATAATTGAGTTCCTCTGTAGTTGGTACGCGTTGGCCTGGGCGTCATCAAGACGCTCTTCGACGCGAGTCCGTAAGAAATGTAGCGGTGTTGTTGTGCTATCTGTTGCACTATCTAGAGATTTTTTTGTATTGCTCAGAGCTTGAGACAATAAGCTTTCAGCGTCAAACTCTCTGGTAGCCACAGAGTAGCATGCAGGACAACTCAGCAAATGTTCAAGCACAGCTTGATTGTTCAACATAGCTTGATTATTCAACTCTGTGTTACCTGAGCGTTTCAACTCTTCTAGTTTGAGTTTTGCTTGTTGGCAATTTAGTTGTTGGTTTTGCATAAGTTTGGCCTCCCTTACTCTTGAAACATTTGTGAAACTTTTGACATTACTGCTGGGCGCTCTGATGGGGAGTGCGAAATATATCTCTTGTCTGCAAGCTTAGTGACGGCACTGTCACTTCTTGTAGATTGTTTTAGTTTAATTGGCGACAGGTTTTTTGATTCATGCTTCGCCAAAGCAGTCTTCATCTTCTTCCGTGAACGAGATAGACGGGCTTTGATTGTGCCATCGGGCTTTTGATATAGTCGACTCAACTCCGCGATTGACCAACCCTCAAGTTCGAAAAGCGTAATTAGAGTACGCTCTTCGGCTGAGATGGCGCCGAGGGCTTTAGTTAACAATCTGCCCACAACGAAGCCGTGATTCGGATCTGGGGTTTTCAGTGTCGCGCTGATTTCCTCAGAAAGCGGAATCACTCTTCGGTACCAAGGTGTCCGAAAGCGGTGTTTGAAGCAGTTGACGATTATCCGATAGAGCCAGGGGCGGAAAGCGGCGGTCTCTTTCAAGCTCGAGAACTTGGTTAGCGCTAAGACCAACGCGTCCTGATAGAGGTCGTCGCCGTCCTCCCTGTTTCCCATCAGTTTTCGGCTAAATGCTTCAGCCTTCGGATGTTCTGGTTCCAGAAGTTTCCAAAATAGGTTCCTGTCCCGTTCCATCCACTACTTAGACACAGGTATTTTGTAAAAGGTTGCGCTGGGGATGATTCTTTTAACTATTCTTAACAACTCAAAGGACATTGACATGCGTGTCCACGATTATTGGACTAATTTCTTATTAAGAAAATAGGACACGATTCTAATTGATCTATTTGTCGCCAGTAGCGCTATCTGGATTTAGTTGGTTTGAGAGTGCGTCAATTTGATCTTGTAAGTCGCGATTTTTCTTATTGACTTCATCCAAGCCTTTTTTGAGATCGGCTATTTGAGCTTCCTTGGATGATTTGGTATGAATAGTTTTGATGGCAGATTTGGCGCGATTGCGCATACCGAAATGTGGTTCACGTTCGGAGCTTCGCTGAAGCGCCGAGATTGCTTTCGGATCGCCAAGGGCGCCAAGCGCCCTGATTGCTGAACCACGCGCACGATAGCTAGGATCATCGAGAAAATCGATTAGCAGTTCGCGGATTTCGTCACTACGCTTGTCATTTGTCTCGGACAATTTCGGCAGCGCTGATATGGCGGAGGTCCTGACTGCCTCTGGTTTGCCGTATTGCGACCATTTTAGAGCTAAGTCGATTCCACGTTTGTCTTTAAGTTCCACCAAAGCGCTGAACGCCGCCGAGCGTATCCAGTCTCTGTAGGAATTTTGCTTGAGGGCAGTCAAACAATCGCGATATGCCTTGTCGGCATTGATTTTTGCCAGAGACTTTAGTGACTCAGCTCGAACTTGATAACTATCATCGGAGCCAAAGACTCTACGCAAAGCGCTGGCGACGGCTCCGTCATCATCGAAATTTCCAAGCGCTATACAAATCGCTTTTCTTGCGCGTGATTCGGTTTCATTGAGAGCCACGATTAGTCCATCACGCGCTTTTTTGCTGCGGATATGTCCCAATGAATTGGCGCATTCTGCTCGGACTCCCCAAAATGAATCGTTTTCCAATGATCTCAAAAGCCCAGCGGTTACTTTTGTATTGTGCGTAAACACTTTTAGAGCTTGTGCGGCGCGCAATCGACTGGTGACAGATTTGGCGTTCTTAAGTTGGTTGAGCCATTCTTGTTTTGGCTTTTTGAAATCCAACTTCATGAGGATGTCGCCGTCGGCATCAAACTCTACACGTGACGGACGAGTCGGTACGGCAAGAACGAATGTTTGTTTTTCTTCAGAAACTTGAACAGAAAAAGTTTTTGCTCCGAAATCGCCATTTACTATAATTTCTGTTTCGAAGTCAAAGAGCGGTGTCAATGAGTCAACTTTTTGTGTTTGCCTCACATCCAAAGTCACAGTTTGGTGGGTTTCGTTCCATTTCCAAGAAACATCTAGCTTGGGGTAGCCCGCAGAGTATATCCATTGTTTGAAGAATTTTTCCAGCGGTTTGCCAGTTGATTCCTCTATCGCTTGTCGTAGATCATTGGTATCTACTGAGCCTTCTCTGTGGGTTTTGGCATAGTGACGGATTGCTTTCCAAAATAATTTGTCACCTAGCTTGGCGCGTATCATGTGTAGTACCATAGCGCCTTTTTTGTATGAATGACTATCAAGCATTTGCTCCGGGTCTTCATAGAGATTTGTGACGACATTACGGCGGTAGCGACCTCCGTCTTCGCCAAAGTATGAGTTGCGGATATTGCGTAGAACCATGGCGAATTCACCAGCTCCGAGGTCATGTTCTGTATAGAGTAAATCAAAATATGTTGCAAAGCCTTCATTGAGCCAAACATTGCTCCAATTTTTGGTAGTCAGTAAATCTCCCCACCATTGATGCGCCAGCTCATGGGCCACCAAGCTGTGGCCAGTGTAATCTTGGTGTGCGCGTTTGTCGTGCATCAGTCTGCTCGACATTGTTGTCGCGCTGATGTTTTCCATGCCACCCCAAATAAAGTCTTGGACTACTACTTGTGCGTATTTTTCGTAGGGGTAGGGAACACCGATACTTTTTGAGTAGAAGTCCATCATGTCTGTAGTTTTTGAAAAAGCGAGTTTGGCGTTGGCCGAGTCTTTTTGTGGGACATAGTAATTCACAGGGATATCATTCCAAGAATCATGAATCACTGCGAACTCACCTATAACGAGAGAGACAAGATAGTAGACATGCGAAATATCCTCACGCCAGTGGAAGGTGATAGAATTGTCCTCATTGCGGACTGAGTCGATTAAAGCGCCGTTGGAAATTGCAATGAACCCTTCATCGACTGTCACTATCATCTCTGTAGTCAGGCGGTCATTGGGAGAATCCCAACAAGGGAACCAATGGCGGCTCTCTTCCATTTCGCCTTGTGACCAAACTTGCAGAGATTTGTTTGGGTAACCTGCGTCTGGACGAATGAAATACAGCCCTTTGTCATGGGGATGCGTAGAATAGGTTATCACAACACTTAGAGTCTCTGCGCTATTGTAAGAGCGTTCGAAATCGATTTCGAGCTTATCACCAAGAGTGCGATATTCTAAAGCCAGTCCCGAGCCATTGGTGACATCACTGACTTGTAAATCCACGGCATCGAATGTAATTGAAGTCAATCCATCGTTAATCGGACTGAGGGTAGTAGTGGCGATTCCATCGATTCGACCATCAAGGATATCAATTGTCGGTTCAAGCTTTAGGTGTATTATATCAAATGTGCGCTCAGGGGTGAAAGATGAAGAGGAAGCGCTATTTGAAAAACCCCTGTCTTGTCCGTGGGCTACTCCGTTGATTAACTGTGAGGTGAGTACGATAGCTAGGACAAGCTTGCTGAGACAATGCTTCATTGCGATTTGTGTCCTTGTGTTTTGTTGACTCGAATTACTAGCTGACTGGGACGGTGTTTATTCATGACTGAGTTTGTGACCAAGCGCTCAGTACATGGCTTTCTTTTTCAAGTGTGAGGCCTGCGTGAAGTTGCTTATCTGATGGCCTTGATTTGGCCCATGTGATTGTGTTTGAAATCGTTTCTGAGAGTGGGCAAAAAGAAAGCCCCGCTGCGATGGCTTTTGAGCTATTGAAGATTCGTTTTGTTGAACTATCTTTTGGTGACTCTGAGCAAAGCGGTAATTCTGAACCGAAGCCAACATCATTTTGCGTTAGAAATTCTTCATCTACCCACACAAAATTAGCGGCATCAGATTTTTTCTCCGTGGCAACTTTTACACAAGTTGCCAATAGTTCATCAAACCTTAGAGGATTGGCGAGGCCGACAGCGTTGTAAAAGCCCTTGTAATCTTTTTCGCAACTGGAAATTATCCAAGTCGCTAAGTCGCGCGCATCTACAACTTGCATTTGGCGCTCGGGCGGGTTCGGCGCTAAAGCATCACCAGCTTGGGTTGCTTTTAGCGCCCAATATGTAAACCGATCTGTGGGGTCATGCGGACCGATAATATAGCCTGGGCGAATATGTAGCGAGCGCCTGGCGAAACACTTCTCGACTTCATTCTCGCAGAGGACTTTCAAGGCGCCATAGGTTTCTGCGGTTATCTCTTCGGTGGTTTCGTCGGCTATTTTCTTAAGAGGAGACTCTTCGGCTATATCAGCATCTGCTTCTTCATAGACTGAGAGTGTTGAGATAGAGACGTAACGCTCAACAGAGTCTTTCAGCAATTCAACAGACTGGCGGACAATTCGTGGTACATAGCCACAAGTATCGATAGCGATGTCCCATGTTCGACCTTCTAGCGCCGAGAGATTTCCGTCTCTGTCACCGACGAGAGTTTCGACATTTGCAAAAATATTTGGATTGGATTTACCGCGATTGAATAGCGTGATTTGATGACCAGCTTCAAGAGCCGAATCGACCAAGGTGCGTCCAACGAACTTTGTGCCGCCGAGGATAAGGATTTTCATGAGGGCTCCTTTGTATCTAACAAGTTCTGATAATCTGTATTAATTTCAGAACCCACCCATGGGATACGCTACCAGACAATAATACTGGCGAATTCAATGAATGGCAAGGTCCGAGAAGACCATTGTCTTTATCCCCCTAGAAGAAGGGCCTAGGTAATGATTTCACTTGCCAAACTAACCCTTTTATGTATCTTGAGATGACCTCACAGCGGAGATATTTGGACTCTTGGCCGAGAATCCATTGCCTCTGATTTTACTCTATAAATAAAATAGCTTCTGTTTGGCGCCGCGTTCAAATAGTGAATAGCTGATAATCTAGTATTAGTGAAGAAAAATAGGAAATCGATGCACATTACTTCTAGCAGAACCCCAGATTTCAAAAAATCTGCCTCCACAACTGGCGGCAAATTCTCACATAAATTTGTACTCGGCATATGTAGCGCCGCTATTTGCTTGATGATACTTAGCTCCAATGTCCTAGCGATACCTCTTACTTTTCAAGGGACTGCAGCTGAGCGCGAGGGTATGCCAAATCCAGAACAAGAGAGTTCGGTTTCTCAGGCGAACCAAGCTCCTACGAGATTCAATTTGGATAGTATTGCAACGTTTAGTTTCGGCACTAATCATGGAAGCGATTGCTGGGGCTGGCAAGCTCCGAATGGTGACCAATATGCTATTATGGGAATTGACGCAGGAATCGTATTTGTCAATGCGACGACTTTGCAAGTAGCTGATACTATTCCTAATGTTGGCGCTTCGTGTGTCTGGCAGGATATGGCAACCGTCGACAATTACTGTTATTCTGTTTCTGAATGCGGTAATGGTTTGATGGTGATGGATATGAGTTTTCTGCCTGATAGTGTCCATTTTGTCGGTACATTCCCAATCAACACAACGGGAGGAATGTCTTCGCACAATCTCTCGATTGATTCTTTGAAAGGCTTTCTCTATCTCGATGGTAGTGGAGGCGCGAGTAGGAATGTTTATGTGCATGATATTTCTAACCGTGAGAATCCTGTCTTTGTGACCGGTTTTGGTAGTAATGGTTCGGCGATTCACGATTTCTACGCTAATAACGATACTGTCTATGTCGCTGAAGGCTCACCGAGTAGTTATTCAATTTGGGATTTATCTAATAAGGCCGCTCCAAACCTTCTAACACGTTGGTTTTCTTTCAGTGGTGGTTACGCCCACAATATTTGGCCGACTGAAGACGGTCGGTATGTGGTGACTACCGAAGAGACACCTGGTAAGACAATCAAAGTTTGGAATATCGAGAATTTGGGTAACGTGAATCTGGTGGCTGAGTATTTGGGCTCGTCACAATTGGCCCATAACGTACAAATCCGTGGTGATATCGCTTATGTCTCACATTATCAATCTGGCGTGTATATGATTGATCTTTCTCGGCCGTCATGCGCCGAAGAAGTTGCCCAGTTTGACACTTGGCCTTCTGGAAATAGTTCTGGATTTGCTGGTTGTTGGGGCGCTTTCCATTCACAGGAGCCGACAGTTTGTACTACGCTTCGAATGAAGACGGCACGTTGTTTATTTTGAAAATACGTGAAGATCCATCAGTTCCGATTCCTGATGTAGACGGTGATGGTGTTCGTGATTTTTGCGATAACTGCCCAAATATATCCAATCCAGACCAACTTGATGGTGACGGTGATGGAGTTGGAGATGTTTGTGATGCTTGCCCCAGCGCTTCTGGAAACGACACCGACAATGATGATATCTGCGATGATGTTGACAATTGTGTCACTACGCCAAATCCTGACCAAACTGATTCAGACGGGGACGGTATTGGTGATGTATGTGACGCATGCCCCAATGACCCCGACAATGACATTGACGCTGACGGTTTTTGCGCCGATGTTGACAATTGTCCGAATGTGTTAAATTCGTTCCAAATAGACAGTGACAATGATGGTATTGGTGATCTCTGTGACGTTTGCCCTAATGATCCTAACAATGATATAGATGGTGATGGACTTTGCGCTGATGTTGATAACTGTCCGACTGTTGCTAATCCCGCACAAGTTGACAGTGACGGTGATGGTGTTGGTGATGTTTGTGACGCTTGCCCTGGCGCCGATGATTTGCAGGATGCAGATGGCGACGGTGTGCCAGATGCTTGTGATGAGTGTCCGCTTGAACCGAACCCATGTACTTGCTGTGATGTGGCAGGTGACGCTAACCATGACGGTTCATTCAATATTGCGGATGTGACTTTTAGTATCGCGCGAATTTTCTCGAGTGGCCCAGCTCCGATTTGTTCCGATGAGGCCGACTCTAACGGTGACAATACTTTCAATATTGCCGACGTGACTTATGAAATCGCTCGTATTTTCGCTGGTGGCCCAGCTCCTATTTGTGGAACCACGGGTATGTAACTGTACAATATAGTAGGACATTCTTGAAATGAGCGTTATTTGGGGGAGCTAGTTAATCTAGCTCCCTTTTTTTGTTGAAACAGTGAATTATCATATTTGAAATTCATACCTACTAGGGAGAAATTGTTATGAAGCATTTCCGTAAAGAATTATGGTTCGAGATTCCGACACGCGTAGCATTGATAAATATCACCGACGAAGTTCAAGTCTGCATTGATGAAAGTGGTGTCACCGAGGGGTTGGCGTTGATCAATGCAATGCACATTACTGCTTCGGTGTTTATCAATGATGACGAATCAGGATTGCATGATGATTATCTGCGTTGGCTGGAGAGATTGGCGCCGCATGAACCGCTCTCGCAGTATCGGCACAACAATACTGGTGAAGACAATGCTGATGCGCATTTGAAGCGTCAGATTATGGGTCGCGAAGTTATGGTGGCTATCACCAATGGCGTACTTGATTTTGGGCCTTGGGAGAGAATATTCTATGGCGAATTCGATGGACGCAGGAAAAAACGAGCCTTGGTGAAAATTATTGGTGACTAACTCTGAAGAAAATATCAGAAGAAGATATTGGTTTTTTCAGGAAAGCTTTTTGGAGAACCTGAGTATTCCAATAGTCACTATCACAGGCGCGAAGAGTGTCAACGGCCAGACGAACTGCCAGAGGTCCGCTAGAGCGCTGCCTTTGAGTAAGATTCCTCTGAGGATAACCAAGAAGTATGTTAGCGGCAAAGCGTGGGCTAAGTTTTGAATTATCCAAGGCATTGATGAGACTGGAAACATGAATCCAGAGAGAAGGATATTCGGTAGAAAGAAAAAGAACGACATTTGCATCGCTTGAATTTGAGTTTTGGCGATGGTAGAAATTACCATGCCGACCCCCAAACTTGCGACGATAAACACAAAGCCCACCGCGTATAATTCGACAAAACTACCGCGCAGGGGAATACTAAAAACATACATCGCAATTAGTAGCACTAGTGTCATCTGAATAAATCCAACTATAACGTAAGGAATTATTTTTCCAATCATCAACTCAGCTTTGCTGACAGGAGTCGTAATTAGCGCTTCAAGAGCCCCTGTTTCGCGTTCACGTACTATGGCTGCGGCTGTCACTAGGACCATTGTCATAGTTAGAATCACACCAATCAAACCCGGAACGATATAGTTAGCTGAGCGCAAATCAGGATTGTAGAGCGCTCGAACTCGAACATCAAACGGAGTTGTTGACCCTCCAGCGGCGGAGAGTTGTTCGCCGACAACTTCTATATTCATACTTAGGCCGACTTGCGCCGAAGCCGAGAGGGCTGAACTAGCTAGCAACGGGTCTGAAGCATCGACCATAACTCCGATTTGCGCTGACCCTCGCTTGACATTGCGTGAGTAATCACCTTTGAAGAGAACAGCTACTTTGGCGCGTTCATGATCGATTTCTTCTCTGGCTTCGGCAAAACTTCCGACATAACCAACAACTTCAAAGTAGGAGGTGCTCTCCAAACGCTCGACGAACAATCGCGCTTCACTCGAATTTGAGAGATCACAAACGACAGTGGGGATGTGATCGACATTTGTATTGACCGCATAGCCGAAGAGTGTCAGTTGGATAATCGGGATGCCCAATATGATTGCCAGTGTCAGTGGGTCTCTGCGGATATGGATGAACTCTTTGGTCATCACCGCCAATAGTCTTATCCAATTAATCATTGTCGCTCTCTATCAGGTTACTTTCGGGATTAACCAGCATCTTGGCTATTGGAATTGCCGTTGGTTGTAAGGCTGACGAAAACATCTTCTAGAGTTGGATTCGTTCTTGTAATTGTTTGAACAATTATGCCAGCTGCCTGTAGGGATTGTTTGATCAACTCTGTCGCTGAATCAGACTTGGCTGTTGTGACATGAAGCACATTCCCGGGCAAAGAAACGTCGAGTACAAAGTCCTGATCGTGGAGAACACGCGCGGATAGCGCTGGTTTATCACACTCGACTCGCCAAAGCGCATTGTCGAAATGTTCACGTTTGATTCTTTCAGGAGCGCCTTCGGCGATTAGTTTTCCCTGGTTCATGAAAAGCAGTCGACTGAATTGTTCGGCCTCGTCCATATAGTGAGTTGTCACCAAAAAAGTTGCGCCTGTATCTGAGATTTGATAAATCATATCCCAAAACGTCTTCTTGAGACAGGATCAACTCCCGCTGTTGGTTCATCGAGGAATATCATTTCTGGTTCATGCACCAAAGCGCAAGATAGCGCTAAGCGCTGTTTCCAGCCGCCAGAGAGATGGGCAGTCATTTGATCTTGACGATTTTCTAGGCCAGCTAGCGCCAACATTTCTTGCACTCGCTCCTTTCGCCGAGAGCGAGGGATAGCCTGCACCCCAGCGTAGAACCGCAGATTTTCAACGACGGTTAGATCATCATAGAGCGAGAACTTTTGGGACATGTATCCGATACGTGACTTTATCTTTTCGCTCTCAAGCAAAACATCTAGCCCTACCGCCTGACCAGAGCCAGAGGTTGGCTGAAGGATGCCACAAAGCATACGGATGGTGGTAGTTTTACCTGAACCGTTTGGCCCAAGGATACCAAAAACCTCTCCTCTTCTGACATTAAAGGTTAGACCATCGACAGCTTTCAAGTCGCCATAATGCTTGGAAAGGTCTTGCACCTCGATAGCGAATTCAGCTGAGGCTATAGTAGCGCCCGAATGTTCTTTTTCGGAATTCATCTGAGGACGAAATCAGTGGGCATACCAGCTCGTAGATCTTCTTGGTCGGAGACGACTTCGACTTTGACGGCAAAAACCAGATTGACACGCTCCTCGGGGGATTGAACGTTGCGGGGTGTGAACTCGGCTTCATTGGAAATGAATACTATACGCCCGTTGAATTCTCTTTCAGGGTATGCGTCAACTGAGAATGAAAGTGTGGCGCCTATGGTGACTGCATCCAAGTCACTTTCGGGGATATAAATCATGACCCAAAGTTTTTCTGGATTTCGTAGAGTTACAACGGGTCTGCCTAGGGGTATGCGCTCGCCTATTTGATATGGAAGAATTTGCACAACGCCATCATGTCGGGTGACTAAGAACGCGTCACTGTAATTCTTACCGCGCGCAACCAACTCTGATTGGGCGCGCTGGAGAGCTGATTGCGCGGCGCTGATTTGGTCAATTCGAGCACCGCGTTTTAGGTCCGCTAGGACTTGCTCAGCGACAGTTACTGCCTGAGTTGAGTTGGAATTCAATAGTTCAGCTTGCTCGAATGATCTATCGTCGAGCAAGCCTTGCTTGTGTAGTTTCTCCGAACGCCTTAGATCAATTGCCGCCTGATTGGCCGAAGACTTCGTTTGCTCAAGGCGAGCTTCGGCGACTCGGATTTTTTCTATATCAGACCCGGCCTGTAAATCAGCTAGGCGAGCTTTGGCTTCATCGACTACCGCTTGAGCGGCGCTAAGGGACGCCGCTACTAGAGTTGTATCCAGCACAGCCAATGTATCGCCTATGTTAACTGGAGCCCCCTCTTGATATCGAATTTCCAATAGTTCCGCTGAAAAAGGAGCTATTAGGTCAATGTCATTGGACTCGAGGGTTCCTGACACGGTGAAGCTGTCATCTGGAGTTGCACAGGATACTAAGGCCAGAGCTCCTACTAACAATGTCAAAGAAAGTGTTTTCACATGGCAGTACATGATTCAAGTGTAATGGCGCTCAACTGGAATGGCAAGGGCAATCTTGTAATTCTCTGGCTTACTGTATTGAAGAGGCTCAACATTTTTTGAACCAATATCCTTGAACCAAGCAATTGCAAGGCAAGCAAAAAAGAAACGCTTGTATGTCTCTGGGCTATAGTTGAGGCATACAAGCGTTCGTATTCTGCTGGAAGGTTTTTCAGTAGAATTATTCTATGGTGCGCAATTGCATGGACCAGGCCCACCATTGAAGATGTTCGCGATTAAGAAAGTCACATCAGAGATATTGACACTACTATCGCAATTGGCGTCACCAGCATTGGCTGGTACTGGCGTCACGCCGCCGTTGAAAATCATAGCGATTAAGAAGGTCACATCTGCAACATTGATAGTGCCACCACCATCGGCGTCACCAGCGATAGTACAAATACTGACAGCGGCATTATTGGTTTCCGGCAAATACACTCGGCTTCCGAAGACGAAGTTTGGCGAATTCAGGCCATAGGTGACAAGCGAGATTGGGTTTTCGCCGCCTGAGGCATTGTTTGGTATGCGGAAGCGAATAGAAAGAACTGGACCCGATCCAGGGACGATTGCCGATTCACCGCTTGCGATGTTGGGAGAAATTACATAGGTGCCACGTTTATTGAAAAACGGGTCGATATCACTGAGACTCTGATTAGCAACATACTCAGTTCTTAGGCCAACAGTCGATTGGTCGATATATTCAAGATTCAAGGCTCCAGCCCAACCAAATGGTATCCGAATTTGGTCTAAAGGAAGGTAGTTTCTGGCATATACTAAGACTTCAATTGTGTCGCCAGCTGCGCCTTCGATTGGAAGAGTGGACATTGTGTCAGCATAGGCTGCCACGAAATTGCGTTTGAGCGCCCCATAGGGACCCTCTGACGATTGAATATTTACAGCTATATCACGAACTCCTGGACCGAATTGATGTACTGGAGATTGAATGGTTGCCAAAGTTCCGTCACCAAAATCCCAGGCCCAGTCTGTCACTATCTTGTTGGTTGTCCCGTCGAAACTAACATCCAGCGGAGCGACACCAAAGGTTGTATCGGCAGTGAAGTTGACACCGCTCTGCCATGATGAAAGGACATCATCAGTCCAGCAGTTCATGCGTCCCCATTGTTGCGGACTAAACTCGGTGTAACAAAAATCAGGAGCATAGCCCATATAATTCTGTGTGTCGGTTGCTCCCCAAGGAGCGCTGCTACAGGGGTCATTACCACCTGGACCAGAGCAATTAAAGTTTGTTGGTGTTGGGTCTGTATCGGAGCATAGGTCACCAGTGACGTCACCGGCTGAACCTCCAGGGGATTCATAACAGGAGCCACATTGCGCAACTTCATCGACACCATGATGAGTGTGCCAGAGTCCAAGACAATGACCGATTTCGTGGGTAATGGTTTTCTCGCCAGGACCGAAAGTTCCATCATGAATGATTGTGCCACCCATGTTAGAGAGAGCCACTGGATCCCAAGGGAATGTGCCGACTCCTATCCAACCAGCGTTGACATTCACAACATAGACATTGAGCTGCTCATCTGGTAAGTCGGCGTATGTGTTTTTCATTCCACCTTCTTCGAATTCTGAAAAGAAGCGATAGGTGGAATTATTTATGAACTCAGTTGTGTATTCGAATTCGATTCCAGAAGGTCCAAAGTCCAAGTTCAATTGAACGACTTGAGCATCGACATCTGCTTGAGAAGCGGCGGGATTGCTGCCATCGTCATTGCGGAAAATGTTGAACTTGAGACGAATAATCATTTTCGGGGAGCCGGCGAGCGGGATAGCGATGTCTCGATTTGAAGTTATGTCGCAATCTCCCAATTGTGGGCAGGCTTGAGATTCACTATTTAGAGCGGCGAAACGTCTGTCGTAAACGATCTGAGTCTGGCACCAGTGCACCCCATTGGCATTAGCCAGCGCCTTGGCTTGCTCAGGATTGGCCGCCATGGCATCAACAAGCTCGGCATTCTGAGAGTCCTGATTGCCTATCGAAGGATTTGAATTTGAACCAGACGGTGAATCAGCCAGACCAGTATTAGCGCTCAACAGCAATAGCCCTGAGACAATAATAAGAAAGCCGGACTTTCTAATAAGCCTATTATGCAATGGTTTCTTAGGTGGTTTCTTAGAAAAATCTTTAGAAAAAAGTGAATTCACCTCATACTCCTTGGTTGGGTTTGCCAATTTACTAGACTTTGATGTCAAACTGTTGACGGTTAATCCGGTATTCCCGGTGAGGCGGGGCCAAGGCCAATATACAACATGAGTACAGGGTGGCAAGTTGAAATTTTTTGCACTATTTTTGACCTGCCAACCTATGCTATTGAGGCTTGTCCTATTGAGACTGGAGCGTAGAACGCTAGGCGCCGAAATAGGGCATATAGAATTGTACATTGGATTTCACTATCCTCATGAGTCAAACGATGTTTAATAAACAAATATTCCACAGGAACCAGATTCTCACATTGAGGTTGCAATTGAGATTAGCTGGATTGTATAGGCCAATCTGTTTGCTTGGCGTTTGCCTCTTGCCGTTTATCGGCGGTTGCAATAGTAACCCTTCAACAGACGCCACTGGCGGCGATGGGATAATCCTTGCCTACATGGCTTTTCCAGAAGCTGATGTTTTGAAGGATTCGCGCCTAAGGGAGTCCATCCCTTCGCAAACGCAAGGTTCATTTGGTCAGGTTAAGTGCGGAGACGACAATGGTCTTGCAATGGACTATATAATTATGGATTCCAGTGTTACGTTCTTGGATAGTATTGCGGCTGGAAGAAGAATTATCGCTTGTACACTTTGGGTCAAACTTGGCACGATGCCTAGCGCTGATAATGACAGTGTTGTTTTGGATTTGTGGGATGTGCCCGAAAGTTGGAACGAGAATGAAGTTTCGTGGACAGCCCGCAGCTCTGGGATTCCTTGGCAAAATGTTGGTGGAGGCGGTACGCTAATCGACAGCGGTTTGATTATCGCCAAACGGATATCTCTGTTTGCTTTTGAATGGCGAATTGGTGGGGTTCTGTATGACACAGTTGTGTTAGAAGACGGAATTGCGGTTCCGATTCCACTTGATTCTACTTTAGCTGAAAGCAACCATAGAGGAACCTCATTTGGATTTGCTTTACGCAAGAATTCCGCTACCTCAAGCAATGCGCTTATTTCGATTATTACGAACGACAATCTTCAGCCAACTAATAGGCCACGTATGGTTTGGAACTATCGCTAGAAGTATATTTTTCTCCTCCGAAAAACAAATTACACCTACAATAGAAAACGGGAGGTGACGAAATGTCACCTCCCGTATCTCTGAGTCTTCTACACAATTGCGCGAAAAAAATTGCGGTTTTCTTAGCGCTGTCGCAGAACTCTGAGAAATCTGACTAACAGTTTATTATATCACTTACACTGTTTTCTGGCGATATTTTTTGTACAAAGCTTTGTGACGATTATTAAGATCTACTCGTCGGCCACCAATAAACTCATAGACAACCCTGTTTGTCAATGCGTCTAGGAGATCTCCTTCAGAAACAACGATTGTCGCTTTCTTGCCGATTTCTAGTGAGCCGATTTGATCGGCAACGCCCAGAATTTCTGCGGTGGTTAATGTCAATGAACGCAGGGCCGTCTCCGCGGGTAATCCAGCCCCGATAGCCTGTCCCGCTTGGAAAGGAAGATTTCTGCAATCCCATGTTGAACCGCCGCCATTCGAATTTGAAAAACAGAATTTCACACCTGCATCGGCTAGTCTCTTGGGAAGTAGGAACGCTTCGTCATAGCCATCGTCCTGCCGCATAGGCATTGACTGCACTCGGCGCAAGATCACTGGTACATTGGCGCGTTTTAGACGCTCAGTTATTTTCCATGACTCTGCCCCGCCAACAATGACAATCTTGAGATCATACATCTTGGCTAGTTCTAGCGCTTCGTCGATTTGGCGATAGTCATTGGCAGAAATCATCACTGGCATCTCACCTGAGAAAACCTTGGTCATGGCCTCCCAACGAAGATCTTCAGGAATCTTGGTGTTGGCCTGCTTGGCTATGTAGTAATTGTGGGCTTTCTCGAAAGCATTCAGAAGTTGTTCACGATTCTTCTTGATGTTCTTCTTCTGTTCTTCGGCTGACTGTGTCATCCACCAAGCGGTGATGATTGACGCTCGTGGCCAACTAACACTGAGACCGAGATCTAGTTTTTCTGCGGCGTCCTCTTTGGTCCAGCCGTCAAGATTTAGCAACGAAGACCGCCCTCGAATCAGACTGCCACCTGGAACAACTAAAGCGGTAGTGATTCCGTTTGAGCGTACCGTTGGCAAAAGCTCTGAATCTGGATTATAGGCAATGTGTGTGCGCACTTCGGGAGTGATTGAGCCAGTTTCACTGGCATCCCTTGTGGCGCGCACTGCGCCGATTTCAGTTAAACCGAGTCCTGTTTGTGGGGCGATTAAGCCAGGGTAGACTCTTTTGCCTGCGACATCAATGACCTCGGCTCCTGTTGGCGCTGTTAGGTTTTTGCCAATTTGTGTGATACGACCGTTTTCAAAAACTATATCGGTCTGGTGCAAAACACCAGAACTGACGGTGTATAGGTCACCACCTTTAAGTAAGATTGGCTGACTCTGTGGTTTACCTGGTATGTAGTCATGCGCTCCAGCAGGTGGCGCAGCAAGAACAACAATAGCACACAGGCAAATTGCGCTCACGGCGCTTATGATTGATCGTTTCTTCATTGGATTATGTATCGTCTTGAGTGTCTCTTTACTTGTCTTTTTGACTGTCTTGATGATTATCTTTTCGGCTGTTTGCTTGGTTGTTTGCATTATTTACCAACCTTCCAAAAGTCGATGTCATCTTCGCAAGTCCATTCGTACAAATGCGCACCTTTACCTGCAGATTCGCCAGGTCCTGCACTCTGGCCTTTACTCTTGAGAGCTTTTTGTATTAGAGCGCTCTTTTCGACTTTATTGGCTTCGCGTAGGACCAAGTCAGATTCCAGACTGAAATACTGTCGACCGTCAATCCAAGTTTGCTCCGCTTTTGACATCACTGAAAGTGGATTACCATTCCAAACGACGAAATCGGCTTCTTTGCCGACACGCACACTGCCAACACGGTCATCAATTTTCAATTGAATCGCAGGATTGATAGTCACTAGCTTCAAGGCTTCTTCTTGTGACATACCACCATACATCACAGATTTGGCGGCCTCCTGATTCAAACGTCTGGCAAGTTCACCGTTGTCAGAATTTATGGAAGTGATAACATTTTTTTCAGTCATCAATGAAGCGTTATAGGGAATCGCGTCATAGACTTCAAATTTGTAGGCCCACCAATCAGAGAATGTTGAACCAGTTGCGCCATGCTTGGCCATTTCGTCAGCGACTTTGTAGCCTTCAAGAATATGTGTGAAGGTTTGAATGCGAAAACCATAACTCTCAGCCAAACGCATGAGCATCAGGACTTCTGTTTGGACGTACGAGTGACAGTGGACAAACATCTCAGAGCCGATGATTTGTAGCAGGGCTTTTGTCTCGAGATTTTCACGCGGCGGGACTCTCTTGCTCTTCTCTGTGTTTGAAAGACTGTTGTAATATTTGCGTGTTTTCTCGAACTCTAGCGCGGCAGTGAAACCGTCACGCATGATTGTCTCGACGCCCATTCTGGATTGTGGATAGCGCATTGTCCAGTTATCGCCAAAGTTGCTGTGTTTGACATTTTCACCTAGTGCAAACTTTATGGTTGGTGGCGTTCCGTCGAATTTCATGCCTTCAGCCGAACTTCCCCAACGCAATTTAATAACCTGAGCTTGTCCACCGATTGGATTGCAAGAGCCATGCAACAATTGCGAAGCTGTTACTCCGCCAGCTAGCTGACGATAGATAGTTATGTCGTCAGGATTGACGACATCACCGATGCGCACTTCGGCTGTGATTGCTTCGGAACATTCATTGACGCCACCTGATATGCAAATATGTGAATGCTCATCTATGATGCCGGGGGTGATGTGTTTGCCTGTAGCATCAACAACCTTGACACCAGAGGGTACTTCAAGATTCTTACCAACAGCGAGAAACTTTCCACCGCGCACTAAGACATCGGCGTCCTCGATTATTCCCTGTTTGTCACATGTCCAAACAGTTGCGTGTTGGAACATGATGTTCTGGGATTTCGGTTTCCCAGTGACCCCCAAGGCCATGTTGGGATAGGTAAGGTTGGCGACAACAACGTCATTGTCAGTTTCTTCTGTCTCGCTTTTCTTACTCTTCTTGTCACTTGCCTCTTTCTTTGCATCTGAAGCAGTCGTGTCAGAGGCTGTACTGTCATCAGCGCTTTTTTCCTCGACTGCGTTTGGATCAAAAGCGGCTGTTTTTGGTCCAACCCAAGCCAGTCGACTACCATCAGGTAGCACACAGGCGCCGAACAAAGTATCTTTGTCAAATCTGGCGCTGAAGCGCAAAGAGCCGTCATAGCCGAGCGTATCTAGATTTGATGAAAACTCAACCTTATTGGCAATTACGCTAAATGGTGTTAGTTTCTTGACTACATCCTTATCACCGAGTAGCGCCAGTTTGGCTTTTGGCTTGTCACTTTCGCCAGTTATACGTAATTCAAAGTTGTGCTTATCTACAGTCAACGAGTATGTACCACGTAAATCTGTTGGCGGTTTGTCTTCAAGTTTTGTTTCGACACCTTGAATCCAAACTGAATGGATCTTCGTGTCTTTCTCGAAGATGTTGCCATCGGTGACTACGAAGTTTGCCATCTTGCCGCGCTCGATAGTTCCCAGCGATTTATCCTGTTTCAGAAACTTAGCTGGAATAGTTGTTAGAGCGGCCAGCGCTGTTGTCTCTGATAGGCCACGCTTGACCATTTTTCTAACGTTCGTCCAAAAAACCGATTTCTTTTTCAAGCCAATTGTTGAAAATGCAAAGGTGACACCTTTATCTGCAAGCATGGCGGCATTCGATGGGGCCAAATCCCAGTGGCGCAATTGCGCCAAGGTGACATCGAGTTCGTCTTCAATAGTTTTGACACTCGGTTTTTTGGGTAACATCACTGGCAGAATCAAATTCGAACGAGTGCTTTTTATTTCGTCGAGACGCATATATTCATTGCCGCTACCGATGTGAATAAACTTTAGGGCAAACTCCTTGGCGATGCGATTGGCGCGCAAGAGAGACTGCTCATCATCAGTTTCAAAAAATATCGGTTGTGATTTGATATTCTGCAAGGCTTCCAAAGTCGCGTTGAACTCCGGTTTTTCTTGCGCGGGGTTAAGCGCATAGGCTGCCTGTGCTTTATGATACCACGCGACATCCATCGCTGTCTGTCGAATAAGCGCAATGCTACCCATCAATGAAGTTGGGTAGTCTTGTTTGGAAGAGCCTTTATCGAATGACACTAGTTGTGCAAAATTAGTTGAAAGGACTAAATCATTCGGATCACCTTTGCCTAGAGTGGTGATAAATGATTGGCCTCTAAAGATTCCGTCGCGTTTGCCTGATTGAACGACAGTGAAGCCCAACTCAATCAGCGATTTGGCATCAGGTGCGCTGACCGTGAAACTTTCTATCCATTGCTTCTCTGCATGAAAGGCGCCATTCCAAGCGTTGCCACCAACTCGGTCAATTGTTGGAGTTGGACCGCCGCGTCGTGAATGTGGCGCGCCTTGAGGGTCTTTTGGAATTCCATACTCTGTATAAGGATCAATAAACCCTGCGTAGACAGTTTTGCCAGTTAAGTCAACGACTGTCGCACCGCTGGGGATTTTGGCTCCCGCTGAAACGGTTTTGATTGTTCCGTTTTCAATTACGATAACCGCATCTTTGATACTTTTACCTGGAGCGGTAATCACCGTTGCATTGACAAGAGCTATTAGTGTCGGAGTTTTATCGCGAATAGTATAGTGAGGTGTGGTTTCTGAACTGGCTTGGACAGATGGCCCAAGAACTCCGATACCACTGAAAATCAGGACAGCCAGAGCAAGACGCAAGGTAAGAGACTGCCAAGTTCTTAGCGACACGGCTTCAACTGTTTTAGATTGACTATGGCGAGGTGTGAGGATGCCTGCCCTATTTCTTTGAGACTGTGTGTGTGAACACAAGAAAAGATTGCTCATGAACAACTCCCCTGAAACAGGTTAATAGATATGGTTCGTGTATGTCTTGTGAAGATATTCTAAAGACAATCTCCTAGAGACAATCTTCCAAAGAATACCAGTGCGCCCAAAGAAAACGGAAAGCTTGCGAAAAAGCAAGTCTATGGCTCGGGGGCGATTAGGCCTGATTTTGACTCGGACTCAAGGCCTAGACTCACGGGAAGAACCTAGGCCATGGGAGAAATTGGAACAATGACGTTTAGTCGCCTGTTAGGTTTTATGGAGACAAGTAACTATTGCACAAGTAGACTGAGCCAATGCTAATTTCAATCATTATTCCAACACTTAACGAAGTACAACGATTACCGCGATGTATTGGTCGGATTCGTGAGGTTGCTGTTTCTGAAGGCCCAGTTGAGATTGTTGTTGTCGACGGGGGGAGGTGCGATGGCTCTGGGAAGTATGCGCATCTGTCCGACAGATTTACTAGCTCCCCGAAAGGGAAGAGCATTCAATGTAACGCTGGCGCGAGCATCGCTAGCGGGACAGTTCTGCTTTTCTTACATGCTACAATTAGTTTGCCAGTCGGAGCATTGACTGCTATTCGTGAAAATATTGACGGCGGATTTGTTGGAGGTGGATTTAATAATCGCTTTGTGGGATTGGATGACAAGACTCTGCGTCTGAGAAAACTTCTCACACTAGGCGCTCCAAATCCCGACCATGAAAAGAATCTTAGATTCTATGGTGACAATGGGATTTTTGTGCGCAAAGATGTCTTTGAAGAATTGAACGGATTTAAGGAAATCGAAATCATGGAGGATTACGATTTCAGTAAACGTCTTCGCGCGAATTATCCTGTCAGACGTATCCTTGAACCACGTTTGGTGGTTTCACCACGACGACAGATTCGCAGCGGTTTACTTAAAACTCGATTGCAATGGATTACAATCCACACACTCTACAACCTCGGGGTTCCGCCGAGAGCGCTTAAACGCCTCTATTCCGACACACGTTAACAGACACTCATTAGCGTGGTGGAATCGGAGGGGCAATACCTTGCTGAGAAAGTATTGCCTGCACGTTTTGGTTTGAATAATAATTGACACCATAGGCCGCATACAGTTGTGTGGCTTTGACTATGTCAGTATTACGCCTACGCTCATAGAGGTATTGGACTAATTTCTGATAGGCCATGCCGCTATTTTGATTGATATTGAAGCCCGCCCAAGTTAATTCCAGCGAACTTTCCATGCGATTTTGGTCATCTGAGGCGCCAAGCATTTTAGCGATTTCGAATCTAATCAAACCGAGATCCTGCAGGTGATTGGCATTCTTCGGCGAATATTCTAAGAATTTCTCCAGATTTTTTTCACCAGTATAGAGCTTCTCAAGGGCCTTGGCTGAATCACCTTCACGGCGATAGTGTTCACCGATGATGACATAGTTCATCCAAAACTCGGGGTAGCGCTCTATCATTGAATCTATGAGGAGTTCGCCTTTTTCCTTGAAGACCAATGAATCCGCAGGGTTTTGACCGTTCATCGAATCGATAAGAGTATCTAGTTGGGCTTGTTGCGCAGTAGTCCAATTTCCACTGGAGGAACTCTTTACATCTTGCACCAATTTGATTTGGCTGGAGATTGCTCGCAGAGTCATGAACTCATTGAACACCTGCACAGCGCCAAAGCCGACAGAGACCATGACACCAGTAGCATTGTCGTCTTTAAAGACTCCTGGGTCATTGAGACCACGGAATTTGTAGACATTCATATAGAGGTCATAGGATCTATCAACATTTATGAATCGAGCAGGTGGGTCCAAGGTCAGTATTTTTACCATACCGATCATCTCTTTCCGCTCCCGTAATTTCAAAGGCGACTCGGCATATGGCTCTGAGGTGAAACCAACGGCCAGCTTGTCCTGCTTGCGGAGGAAATACGCGCTGAGCGCGATTTCATCGACCATCATGTCTTGAACTTTCAGAGACCGATTGTTGAATCTCTGGGCAATAAGAAAGCGTTTCTGACCGCCACGCGCACGATCTATGAACATTTTGGCAGGACGTTTGATAGTTTGCCCTTGGAACTCGTATTCATTCCAGACTATCTGGCTGTCGCTGAGATCAATCGGAATACCATAGCGGTTTTTCATTTGCTGGACATACCAATCGGTGTTCAGCAATGAGAGATTGGCTGTGCGCACATCCAGACGGTACCCATAGGCCTCTTGTAGACACCAAAGTGGGAAGGTGTCATTATCACCAGAGGTGAAGAGGATGCCGTCTTTCGGCATTGATTCGAGAATGTTCGCGGCGTAGTCGTATGGCAAATAGTTATTAGAACGATCGCTGGCGAAGTAATTATGATTGAGCGGCACAAGCGATAGGGCCGCCAAACTTGAGGTGGCGTAGACAGCAACTTGACGGGACTTCAAGGCAACACTCTTGCGCACTAGCTCCATGAGGCCTGCGACACCTAGACCTATAGACATGCCAAAGAGAATAAAAGCTGGCGTGAAGAAATAGTCTCGGTTACGCACTTCCATGTAGGCGTCGTTTGTCGCTGGATTATAGAGCATACCATCAGCGAAGTTCATGTAGAGAACTAGCCCTACCGATCCTAATATCATTAGAATAAAGAATGGGTACCCGATTTCCATGCGTTTGCGAATCATCATGTAGACCCCAAAGAGACCTAACAAGAAGAATGGCGCGAAGGCATAACGACCAGGTGAGTATTGCTCTTCAAAAAAGCTCCAGAAACCCATATGCGGTGAACGGCCGAATTGATTTTCGAATTTACCACGACGGTTGAACATGCGCTCGGTCATCGACATTGAGCCATATTGTTTGCGCTCTAGAAAATCGACGAAAGTTGTTAAGTCTCGCGAGGGATTGTTTTCATCGATACGTGGATTGACCGAAGAGCGAACTGGGATGAAGATGTTTATGGAAAACCCAATGAAGGCCATCAAAAGAACTATCAAAGCTGAGCGCCAGGTGGCCTTTGGATTAAACCGACCGTAAATGGCAATGCCAATTGAGGCAACCGCTAAACCAATCATGAATTTCCAGAAGCCGATCATGATTAGGCTGGTGGCTGCTAGGGCAATCACCCATGCGAGATTGATTGAGTTGTATAGCTTGTAAGCCAAGACGAAGAAGATTACTGCTGATAAGAATAAGAATATTCCATAGCCGCCAGGTATGCCCATGAAGGAGAAGATTGTCACTAAGATTAGTTCAATTATGAAGAAACTACATAAGTAGACCCAACTTATTTGCGGAGCGTCTTTTTTGATGACGAAGAAAATTGCCGCTACTGGAACAACTAGGAAAACTGTTAAATGGATTCCAACACCGAGCATAGCCAAATAAATCGCTAGGGCCATATAGCGGAAACCGCTGGGTTTGTCGCGGTTCTCATGGAAACGCAGGGCCAGCCAGAAAACTGCCAGCGTCAACATCATACTTAATCCATAGACCTCGGCCTCGACGGCATTGCCCCAGTTTGTGGCCGAAAAAGCTAAAAACATCGCGCCAGTGAAACCACCGATATATCCGATATAGCGTGTCAGCGAATTTCTGTCTTCGGATGTGTACCAGAACTTTATCATGCGAACGACAATCAAATACCCAAAAACCGCAGTCGCCGCAGATGAGAGAACCGAAATCAGATTAACTCGTAAGGCCACGTCAGCAAAGAGTGGCAAGACTGAAAAAAGGCGGCCAATCATAATGAAGAGCGGAGAGCCAGGAGGATGTGGGATACCTAGGATATATGAGCAGGCAATAAATTCGCCACAGTCCCAAAATGAAACAGTCGGCTGGACGGTCATCCAATAGACCGTAGTAGCAATTATGCCAACCAAAATCGCTATAATCGCATTTGTCTTATCAAATCCCGCAGATGAGTTGTTTAAACCATCTTGGTTATTTGAAGATTCGGAATCTGTCTGCAAAGTCGTCATAGCGTCTAGGCGCTCCTTTTGTCTAATTCTTAAACGATTGTGAGAAAACGCCGATAATGATTCATAGTGAGAGCACAGTGGATTTTATCTGTAATTTGCATATTTCGGCTCGCAACTTAATGAGCCTCTGAAATTGCGCTTTCTTCTCTACTGGTTTTGTCGGCATACGCCACAGACGATTGAGACCGCAAGAACAGCAGAAAAGCCGCTGACTCAAAACCCGCCGTGGGTATTGATGTCGAATGTCACTTACGGCGAGTGAAAAGTCAAATATTAACCTGTAAGACCTCCGTCCTTGCTATATACAAGCAAGATTCATGGAAGTTGAAATTTGTACTTGAATCGGCCAACTC
>JAJRPJ010000005.1 GCA_024280835.1 Candidatus Zixiibacteriota bacterium
AAGCTCCGCGTCCGACGTGGTTCAGAAGAGTTCACAGTAATCATCAAAGTCGCGCCGACTGGATTTGAGCTCTCACCAGAGTGAGCTTTGCCATGCAAAGCTGTGAAGTAAGACTTTCGCGATCAAAAAGTATAAAGCGCAACACCTGCAATCACAGAACCCTCGACGAAGTAAAAACTTTGTGAAGCGCGATCTCCATCGTCTCCACTGCGAGTCAAAATGCTAGGCAATTTGAGATAGCCAAGATTCGCGAAGCCTTTGACAAAGAATCGGTTGAGGAATTCGAATCTTAGCCCCAGTTTACTGTTTATTCCATAGCCAGCTAAATGGATTGCGTCACTTCTTCTCTCGGAGAACAATGTGACATCAGATTTTGGTGTGACTATTCCAACGCCAACTGCCGTTGTAAAATACAGCCCCTGAGAATGATTCGAACTTTCCGAAAGCGGGATAAGTGTTTCAATCTCGATTGATTCATAATTCAAGCCATTGGTATGTTCAAAACGTAAGAAATCTGAGGCAATAGTGGTTGGATCGAAGTCATAATTCCCCGCAAAACTAGTAGCGGCAGATGAGTCGATGAAGCCAGAAATATTTGATCCTTGGCCTTGGACTACAACATATTTCAAATGAGCCATACCAATTGATATACTTGTTCTCTCACTGATGAAATAGCTCACCCGAGACTCGTATTGCGGAATTGTAGCATTGAGAGGGTTGAAGTAACTATCAAAACTAAATTTGGTGGGCTTGTCTTTGGCGGTGACTCCGTGCAGCGTGAAGTCATAGTTGGGGCCAGTGAAATGTATATCGCTGGGCGTATAAGCTGCGCGATTATAGCCCCAAGAAAGATACAGGCGGCCTTTGCGCGTCTTAGATCTCTGTCTTGTTTGAACAGCCATGACAGACGTTGAACCTAACGACATACAAGTAGCAGTTAGGGCAAAGATCAGACCAGAATAACGAAGTAGCGGTTTCAAATGTTCAAATCCTTGAGTAATGATTAGTTGACAACTTCAATTCCCAATAATTTACGAAGCTTCAGTCTTTGTTGAGCTATTACTCAACTAACGCAACCTTTGAATATCACAGGTGGCTCGGTTGCAATAACAGTAGACTAGGTGATCTGTTCCAATGGATTTTCGTAAATAGGCTTGGACGAACTAAAACCAAGATTTACTAATCATGGCTTTATTGTTGAATTTGCGCCTCCAGCAGGTGAGATTGTCTTCTAGCTCGGGTCTAAATCGTACGCCAATCGGAGCTTTGCCAAGGGAAGAAAGACAAATGGACAAATTCCTGACAGGTTATGAAATAGAGTTTTTGATTAAGCTAGGATTATCGTTATTCGGCGGAATCGTTATGGGACTCGAACGCGAAACCAGAGGCAAGTTTGCGGGAATCAGCACCCAGTCATTGGTCATAGGCGGCGCGATGATGTTCACATTTATTTCACAAGCAATCTCTCCTGAATCACCAGGCAGAGTTGCTGCGCAGGTTGTCTCAGGTATTGGTTTTCTCGGAGGCGGCATCATTTTGAGAAGTGAGGGTGGTCTTGTGGCTAATGTGACCGCAGCGGCGACAATTTGGTTTTCTGCTTCAATTGGTATGGCCATCGGATTTGGGTGGTATGTTATCGCGGTAATTGCTATTGTCTACGCGGCGATTGTGCCCCGCTTACCAAGTATTAGAGAGCATCGCCGCCACAAGTACAACGGAACTGATTGACCGATTCCTCACAACAATATCAAACAGAACAACAACCCAAAAAGTAATAAGCTGGCATAATGAGTGAAATAATTCTTGAGTCTTACAATGTCAATGGAATCCGCGCTGTCGAGCGCAAAGGGTTCATTGAATGGGTCAACCAAACAAAACCCGATATCCTCTGTCTACAGGAAACCAAAGCGCACCGCGAGCAACTCTCTGAAGAGTTACTCAATATCGATGGCTATCAAAGTCATTTCAAATCGGGTGAAAAAAAAGGCTATAGTGGAGTTGCAGTCTATAGCTCCATAGAACCCAAGAAGGTTGTCACCAAGTTTCCAGGAATTCTTAATGACGAAGGTCGTGTTATTCAAATCGACTATGCGGGATTCAGTTTGTTGAATGTCTACTTCCCAAACGGAAAGAAAGACGCAGTGCGGCTGAAATACAAAATGGATTTCTATCGGGCGTTTCGCAAGTATGTCGCCAAGTTACGCAAAAAAGGCATCGAGGTCTTAGTATGCGGTGATGTTAATACCGCCCATAAAGAAATAGATCTGGCGCGTCCAAAACAAAATGAGAAAACATCGGGCTTTCTACCAGAAGAGAGAGAATGGATTACAGATTTCTTGGCCGACGGGTTTATCGATACATTGCGAGTCTTCAACCGTCGGCCACATCAGTACAGTTGGTGGGATATGAAATCCCGCGCTAAGGAACGTAATGTTGGCTGGCGGATTGATTATTGGTTTTGCTCAGAGGGTTTATCGAAATCCTTGCGCGACGCTTATATCAAACCAGAGATGAGTTTTTCAGATCATGCGCCAGTTGGAATAGTTTTAGAAATATAGTGATGTATAGATTTGTAAATTGTAGCGCTAATTTAACAGCACATACTTAACCAAGGGAGAAAAATGATGGAACTAATGAAAACAGCGCATAGGATATTACCAAGAACACTGGTAATGCTCTTTGCTATTGGCTTTGTGGTCGGTTGCGGACAACAATCAGATACAGAGACAAAAGCTGAAGCTGAGACAATAGTTGAAGCTGAGACACAGCCAGCCAGCGCAGATTCCAAAGAGTCAATGGGAAAAGCAACGGAGTCCACAACTGAAACGACTACAGAGACACAAACTCCTAAACCACATGAGCCGCATGAACCAGCCAAAGCAAAGACCGTGACGGTTAAGATTCCAGCGGGTATGAATATTGTGATTTCATTAGTGGATGCGCTCGAGACTGGACAAATCGCTTCAGGGGACGAGTTCAGCGCTGTCTTGGTCGATCCTATTGTCATTGGTAGCCGAACTGTCTACCCTGCGGGAACTGCAGTAACTGGCAAAATCACCAATGCTGTTGCCTCAGGACGTCTAAAGACCGATGCGGAAATGTCATTGACCTTACAAAGCATCGCTGATCTGGATGTGCAAACAGATGTCATCGAAGATAAAGCCGCCTCCCATGCTGATCGGAATAAGAAATTAATCGGCGGTGGAGCGATTGTTGGCGGTATTCTTGGCGCTCTCAAAGGCAAAGATGTCAAAGGCGCAATAGCGGGAGCCGCAGCAGGAGCCGCGGCTGGAACTGGCGCGGCGGCTTTGACGGGTAAGAAGAATTTGCTTTATGAGGCGGGGACCATGTTGCAATTCACTTTGGCCGAATCAGCCAAGGCTACAGTTTTGAAGTAATGCTACTTTACTTGTTCGCTAGTATCGCAAACTAGACAAACAATAAGCCGGACAGTTTTCACTGTCCGGCTTTTCTTTTTGCGAAACAAGCCGTCTATCTACTAGAGAAAGTTAATCTAGCGACGACGAGCTGTTTTACGCTTAGCAGTTTTCCTACGAGCAGCTGGCTTTCTGCGAGCTACTTTACGAACCGCTTTGCGAACGACTTTTTTCTTAGTCGCAGCTTTTTTCTTAACTGGTTTTCTCAGTCCAAGAATTGCAGCTTTGGCTCGAATAGAACCTGAAGAGCGTTTCAACTTACGCGCAATCTGTACATTGGTCATGCCTTTGTACATTTTCTTGAGCGTTGAAATCTCTTTTGCTGTCCACTCTTTGACCTTTACGCCAGCCTTAGTTCTACGAGCGCGTGGAGCTGTTGCTGATTTTTTCGCTACTTTTCTCTTAGCGACTTTTTTCTTCGCAACTCTCTTCACTACTTTTTTCTTTGTTGCCTTCTTAGCAACTTTTCTCTTGGCTACCTTTTTCTTGGCAACCTTCTTCTTTGCAACCTTCTTCGCAACGCGCTTCACTGTCTTACGTTTGGCAGTTTTTTTGCGCGCGGCTGGTTTGCGAGCAGCAGTCTTGCGTTTCGCGGTTTTCTTCTTTGCGGTCTTACGCTTGGCAGCCATAAGCTGGCCCTTCCTCTGTTAGTTCTGGTCTCCGAGACCAACAAATCTGTTTTCTATCTTATTCAGATTTGCTGTGCAATTGACATTTGCCGTATTGATAGTGTCATCACTACAACAAATGTTTTCATAATGAGCTATCAAATTCCTGATAGCTTTTGCACTTTCATCAAACGCAAAATCACGTTTAATGAAAGCAATCACTACTACAATCACAACAGAGACCATAAAAAGTCTTCCGATACTAAAAAACACACTTAGTTTAATTCATGTCAAGAAAAAATGTTGAATTATTGCAATCTTTTTTTCATCCTCTTTATGCTCCATAAGCGCTGAATGTGCGATATACACGCCTTTCGACGTCACTTTACCTATGGTGACTGTCGATAGTGTCATGTTAGCATCATGACTTTGGCGCTGCCAATTGATGCTCTCAACAATGTCACCACAAGAAATAACGCAAGAAAAGAGTCACTTACAAACGGAAGCTCTACAGAAGCCAGCTCTTTTGACGCTTGTCGACTAATCAGCTCCTGCGTATATTGGCGCTAGGTGGAACACAGCCGCGATGTTTAAGGTTGTAGGTCGCAGCTGTACGATGTAAGAAAAACGGCAGGAGAATCTATGAGTAACAATCAAGAAACATTTAAAGTCGGCTCTGTCCAGCTAGAATCAATGGACACACTTTGGTTCCAATTAGCAGGAACCATTTGCAATCTCACATGCTCACATTGTTTTATCAGTTGTTCACCAGAAAATGATTCTTTCAAGTTTTTGGATCGCGAGACAGTGCGAAAGTATGTAGCTGAAGCTCAGGTGCAAGGCGTCAAAGAGTTCTATTTCACGGGAGGTGAGAGTTTTCTGAACAAGGAAATCTATGGTATCCTTGAGGACACCTTGAAAGTTGGGCCAGTCTCAGTCCTAACAAATGGCACAGTCATTAGAAAACGAGTGGCCAAAAAGCTAAAACGTATCTCTGATAACACTATCTATTCATTGGAATTGAGAGTTTCTTTGGATGGTTTCACCGCTGAAACTAATGATAAGCTGCGAGGTAAGGGTTCATTTGATTCTGCTCTGAAAGGTATCACAGCATTGGTAGAAGTTGGATTCTTACCGATTATCACTGCTGTGCAAACCTGGCCAGATAGTGAGCGTTTGCAAACACTCGAAGCCTTCAAGACTCTACTAGGTGGAATCGGATATGACCGTGCGCGGATAAAAATCATGCCAGCTCTAAATTTGGGTGAATATCGCAAGTCTGATTTCAAAAGCCCTGATGAATATCTAGTCAGCGAGGATATGCTGGTCGAATATGACAGCAATCAACTATTGTGCTCTAATTCGAGAATGGTCACCGACAAAGGGGTGTATGTCTGCCCGATTCTTATTGACTCACCAGATGCGCGGCTCGGTGACACTCTAGAACATTCTCTGGGGGCATATGAGTTGCGACATAAGGCTTGTTATACTTGCTATCAATATGGTTCTATCTGTGCCAACTTTACAACTTCCGCCGCTGAGAGATCAGCAACATCAGAATCTTCATCTGCGGGAAATTCTAATTAACGGGACCTAAGTTTACTGATGCGCAGAATTGCTTGTTTTGGTGGAGTATACAATAACTATCGGGCTCTAGAGGCCGTCTGCAAGGACGCCAAAGGCCGTGGTATTGATGAATTGTATTGTCTCGGCGATATGGGAGCCTTCGGCCCTAGTCCAGATAAGGTCTTCCCTATCTTGAAGCAATTCAAAGTAATTTGCCTCAAAGGCAACTACGATGACTCTGTTTCACGAAACTTGTCAGACTGTCAATGTGGCTATACCGACCCGCAAGACAATCACTTTGCGCATCTCAGTTACGATTACACCTTGAGCCACACCAGTGAGGATAATAAACGTTTTCTCGCCACACTGCCTGAGACGCTCTCTTTGGAAATAGATGGCGTCCGTATATTGCTTTGTCATGGCTCCCCGCGACGAGTCAACGAGTTTCTTTGGGAATCAAGTACACCAACACATTTGTTGAAGTCATTCTGCAAGCAGAACAACGTAGATGTTATTCTGGCGACTCATACAGGGCTACACTGGCAAAGAGACTTGGGTGACGGAGAATTATTCGCCAATGTCGGGGTTATTGGACGGCCAGCTAATGATGGCCTGACGAACGTTTGGTATTCGATCGTCTCAGTTGATAAAAAAGGCTCTCTTCCTAGTAGAGTCGAGATAGAGTTTGTCCCACTGGAATATGACTATCAACTTCTTGCTGAAGAAATGCGCCAAGAGAATATCCCCAAAGAATTCGTTGATTCAATTCTGAGTGGTTGGTGGACGACTTGCCTTGAAGTCTTGCCTTACAAGGAACGCGTCAGCGGAAAGTTTTAGACCACAAATAAAAAGCCAGTCTGTTAGCAACTCTCGAAAGAGCGCTAACAGACTGGCCTGCATACTGCGCAATGCGCAGTAAATACTTACTGTCTAGACATTAAAAGCTAGACTTTGAATTCGCCGACGATTTGAGCCAGACCTTCGGCCTGCTTGTTCAAATCCTCTGAGGCGAATGCTGACTCAGAAGCGCCCTTGGCGGTTTCTTGAGTAACATTGGCAATCTGATCGACACTGCGCGAAATCTGTTCTGCGGCGGCGGACTGTTGCTCAGCGGCAGTAGCGATTTGCTGAATCATGTTGTTAACACGCTGACTCATATCGAGAATCTCGTTGAGAGAGTCACCAGCTTTGTCAGCTAATTCACGTCCAGCGGTAACCTCAGAATTACCCTCTTCCATTGATTTGACAGCTTCACCAGTGTCACGCTGAATACCCTTGATCATGCTGGTAATCTCAGCGGTCGCTTTGGTGGTCCGCTCGGCAAGCTTACGAACTTCATCGGCGACAACAGCAAAGCCACGACCTTGCTCACCCGCGCGAGCAGCTTCAATCGCCGCATTCAACGCTAGCAAGTTTGTCTGGTCGGCAATATCATCAATAACTCCAATAATCTCACCGATTTGATCTGCTGATTTGGCTAGCTCGCCAATAGTGGTTGCAGAGTTTGAAACAACATCGGCAATGCGCTGCATTCCAGAGATTGTCTCTTTAACTACATCTGCACCGACAGTAGCCATATCTGAAGCCTGAATCGAAACTGTTGAGGCTTCGCCTGCGTTCCTTGCAGTTTCAATAACTGTGGCGGTCATCTCTTCAACAGCGGTTGAGACCTGTGTCGTCTGGTCTGTCTGCTGCTTGGCGCCTGAAGCCATTTGCTCGGCGCTGGAGCTGATTTCTGTTGAAGCGGAAAGCAATGACTCAGACGTCTTGGAGACATTGACAATCATATTACGTAACGAGGCGGCCATTTTCTTGAATGAATTGCCCAAAGCGTCATCATCTGATTTCGGATCAACCTGGACAGTTAGGTTACCAGCGGCCATTTGATCTGCGGCTCCAGCCATCTCAGAGAGATACTCTGTCATTTCGCCGAATGATCGTGCGACATCGCCAATCTCATCGTTTGACTCATAATCGATCTTCTGCTTAATATCACCCAACGCGATAGCTTTCATCTTCTCGGCAACTTCATTCAATGGATTGGAGACCATCTTACGAGTAAAGCCGTAGATAACTCCACAAACCAAGAGCATGATAATCAATGTCGACCAGATCATATATTGAGTATTGCTGGCTTCGTTGGCCACCAATGTTGCGGCGTTAGCTTTTAGGACGAAAGCAGCTCGCAAATCACCTTCGCTCATACCTTCTTTGGCAAAACCAAACGGATCAAGTTCGCCTTTCGGAAAGCCATGACAATCCAAACAGCCCTTATCCAAATACACAGGAACAGCAAAATGGACATACTCTTGACCATCTGCTTCATGTTCACGTTGCACGTATTCCTTCATTGAAGGATCGTTCTGGAAAGCTAGCAAAGCCTCACGCTCAAAGCCGACAGCTTTGTTGTCAGGATTACGTGGGGCAAGTGAAGGTGTGCGGAATTCGATATTCATCGAATTGGCATACGTCTCTGTGATTTGCCACGCCTGTACAACAGGAACAGATGAAATATCGCGCTTTCCGTCTTCTGATTGTTCGGCGCTTTTGTAAAGCTCCTGATGTTCGGTGGACCAATCTCGAACGGTTAGAGCCATACCTGTGATCTGGCGTAGCTTATCTGTAAAGGCCTCATCGGCCTGCTCATTGACTCGCGAACTAGTCATGACTAGATTCGCAACCATTGTTATCGCCAGAATTGCGACAACACCGAGCATAAACTTAGAAGTTAAACGAAGTTTCAGTGAACCCATGGTTTAACCCTTCCCTTTTGTTGGTGAAATGTTCAGTTACTTTATTTCTTATCTATTTTATTTTTTTCAACTTGAGGTCGCCTCATCACTGAGGATCAGCCCAATAGGCAGACAATACGGCAACGCTCTGAAACCTCAGCGGCCATACTCTTCAGTTGTCTTTACTCTATTTTCGGAGGTTGTGGCTTTGGCTTGAGCGCAAATGGTGACCAGTTTATATCCACAAACTCGTCTTTGGACTATTGGCTCAAACTGAAACAAATCGGATTCTTCTTGAAACAGTTCTAGAAGAGGAAATCAGAGGTTAGCCACTTCGGAACAACTCCAGCAAAAAAAACTGAGGTTACAGGAGCGGTCAAACTTGTTTGCTGGCCGTGGTTGATACATATTGACTATAGCAACAATGAAGCAGCTAAGAAGACTTTAATATGGAGAGCAGTCAAAATGTCCAATCAACAAGCGGATTCTATCAAACGTATTAGTTGTAAGTTTACAGTCGTAGGCGTAGTAACAGCGGTATGCGCTTTACTCCTCACCTCTGTGCCTGCCAATTCACAAACACAAAAGTTCGATTCTGCGCTAGTTCGTCAGCACATCGCAATTCTAGCGGCTGATAGCCTTGAAGGCCGTAAGGTCGGAACCGAAGGTGAGAAAAAAGCGTCAAAATATATCATCGAACAGTTCAAGCAAATTGGTCTGAAACCTGCTGGCGACAATGGCTCATTCAAACAGGCCTTTGAATTCACATCGGAGATTAAGCTTGGCGCTAATAATACTTTACGCATTGGCTCACGTGATTTGAAAATCAACGATGACTTCAGGCCTTTGAAGAATTCACATATCGGTAAATTCTCTTTCGATAAAATTATCTATGTCGGCTATGGCATTGAACTCGACACTTTGGATCATCATGACTATGCTGGCAAGGATGTTGAAGGCCACGCAGTGTTGATTGAACGCTTCGCCCCCGATGGTAACGAGCCACATTCGGTATATTATGATCTGGCGACAATGGACGCCAAAATAGCCGAAGCCACAAAACACGGTGTCAGTGGAATTTTCTTCTTTACTCCCGAAAGTCAGGACGACACTCTTGCCCAGAGTAAACGTTCGCATCCAGCGGAACGTGATATTCCAATTATCTATCTAAAACGTTCTGTATTTGAAGAAAAATATGCCACACCCGAGGCGCTCGCAGGAGCTTCATTCTCTGGCGAGGTTGATCTAAAGAGAATCAAATCCACAGGAAATAACGTTCTTGGTTTTTTAAAAGGAAAACACTCAGAGAATAACCGAACAGTTGTCGTTGGCGCCCACTATGACCATCTCGGATGGGGTGGCGCTGGTTCGGGGTCATTGTATACTGGCAAAGAACCACAGATTCATAATGGCGCCGATGATAATGCCAGTGGTGTCGCAGGTGTGATTGAGCTAGCTCGCTACTATGCCGCTAGGCAAGATGAATTAGATTATTCGATTCTCTTTATGACCTTTTCGGGTGAAGAGTCAGGACTACTGGGTTCCAATAACTTTGTCAAACATCCGACTATGGATATTGAAGATGTGTCATTCATGATTAATATGGATATGATTGGCCGTCTGAAAGAAGAGAAAGGCCTACCAGTTCAGGGTGTGGGCACATCTAAAGAATTCAAGGAATATTTTGCTAACTACTCAGGTGATTTCAAAATCACAACCAGCGAATCAGGTGTCGGGCCCTCTGACCACACAGCCTTCTACAATAGCGGCATCCCAACGCTGTTCTTTTTCACTGGGGCGCATAAGCAGTACCACAAGCCCTCCGATGATGTCGACTTGATAAACATCAGTGGTGAAGTCAGTGTTCTTGAGTTTGTCACAGATTGTATTGATCGTTTTGCCGCCGATGCTGAAAAGCTAGAGTTTACACGCACTAAAGATGACGCCCCTGGAAAATCTCCGCGCTTCTCAGTGACCTTGGGCGTAATGCCTGACTATACATGGGAAGAAAAAGGACTCCATGTTGACGGCGTTACCGAAGGCAAATCCGCCGACAAAGCGGGACTTCTGACTGGTGATACTGTTATCAAACTTGGTGATTATGTCATCGACGATATCTATGCCTATATGGCCGCTTTAGCGAAATTTCGCGCTGGAGACACTATCGCAGTTGTTGTTGACCGCGACGGCTCAGAGCATACTATGACATTAGTGTTTTAAGATTAGTCGATTTTCAGGAGTATGCTCTTTCGAAGAGCAACTCATCAAACTCGTCACGAATGAAAATGTCAATTCACGGAGGAAACATGACAGAAGAACGTTATGTAAGTAACGCTTACTCGACCACTTCAATTAAGTATCGGAGTATGCTAGCACAGGTTTTCTTGATTATTATCACCTTTGGGATCTACGCGATTTATTGGTTCTATGTCACAGGCCGCGAATTGCAATACTTGGCTCAAGACGAAGAGGCCTCAGTAGGTCTTTGGACTGTCCTATTGTTTATTCCATTCGGGGCGCTTTATTCGTATTACAAGTATGCTCAGCTCTACACAAAATGGAATCAAGGGCGCTATGAGCTTTGGCTGATATTTGTCCTCTGGTTGTTTTTCTCACCAGCGGTTTGGTTCTTGGTGCAGAGCGACTTGAACAAAGTCGCCACTGACGGGCGACCTAGTTAGGACCACCCTATGAACTCGGCATGAACCGACTCTGGGGAGCTACCAATAGAGCCTACAATTGTTGTGTCGGGTCTTGGTTTTCGCTTTGCGGAAATTGTGACCCGACATTTTTTTTGTAAGTGTCTCTACAATCCAACATTACTGGGTCAAACTGCGATGAACAGTCGCTATCCACTTCTCGGTCGTGATAAACGACCAATTCCATGAACTCCATTTCTCGTCCAGTCCAGCCGCCTGGATTTCTTCGATCGTCTTGCCTGAGTCGATTCCAGCTTGGATAGTCGCGCTGGTTTCTTTGAGCATCGTTAGATACAGCTTTAGCTCGTCAATTGTCGAGAGCGGGCCGTGCCCTGGAATAATTTTGACACCTTCTGGGGCCATCTCGATTAGTTTCTCCACATCCACAGTCAATAATGCAACATCTCCACCATGATCGAGATCAACAAACGGAAACATCCCCGAAAACATTATATCGCCAGTATGAATAACATTCGACTCAGGAAAGAAAATCACTGCATCACCATCGGTGTGACCATGCGGGAAATGTATGACTTCTATTTCTTCGCCATTGAAATGAATTGACAGCGAGGATGAAAAAGTAATCACAGGCCAGCCCTCTTTGGCTTTGGCCGGAATTACTCGCTCAAACTGCTTCTGCTCCACAGTCAACCGCTTGCGAACATTTTCATGCGCCACAATAGTCGCTGTTTTGCCAAAAATTTCATTGCCACCAGTGTGGTCGCCATGCCAATGTGTATTGAGCACAAAGCGCAACTTGCCACCACCCAGCGAATCAAGCGCCGTTGTTATTTTTTCGGCAACCTTGGCGAATTGGTCATCAATCAAAACAATACCATCTTCGCCAATTGAAGCGCCAATATTTCCGCCGTAACCCTGTAGCATATAGATATTGCCAGCCACATGGGTTGATGTGATAATTATTTCTTCCTCTGTGTCTTGGGCCTGTGCACTGTGCCCCACAAGCGCTAGTAACAAGCCAAAGCTAACTGTATAAACTGGCAGAACTTTGATGAATCTATTCATACTTCTCTCCCTTAGGGGCTTGTTGATAAAGTCCCATTTGTTGTGTTGGGTCTTGATTTTCGCTTTTTGAAAATTGTGACCCGACACTTCTCCATAGGGAAAGCGTCGGGTCACACAACGGCAAAAAGCGCCGTCGCAAGACCCAACACAACGGTTTCGGGCTTTATCAACAAGCCCTTAGTATTGAGTACCTATATCTTTATTACAAATTTGCCCCAGCCAACTTATGGATAATCTTCCATTCTCTCTCGCTGACAGGTTGAATTGAAAGCCGTGATCCTTTTTGCCCAACAACCATAGTTGCCAAACTCGACGCTTGTTTTATTTCATTGAGTGTTACAACTCGTTTGAAAATGCTCTTGAGTTTGACATCAACCATGAACCAACGCGGATTACTTGAATCGCTTTTGGGGTCATAGTGTTTCTCAGTTGGAATAAAAGCTGTGTGATCAGGGTACCCAGAACGCACGACAGTGCAGGCGCCAACCACCGCTGGCTCTGGAATTCTCGAGTGGTAGAACAAAACACCATCGCCTTTCTGGATGTCATCGCGCAAAAAGTTCCGTGCCTGATAGTTACGCACCCCATCCCAAGGTTCGGTTTTCTTGGGTCTGGATTGTAAATCTTCAATCGAAAACCCTGATGGCTCTGTCTTGAAAAGCCAATACCGTTTCTTCCTTACTGCCATCTTAACTGACCTCTATATTGTTATTCTTTTTGCTTATAAAATTCTTATCAAATTACCGAGTTGAGAGTCCGCCCTTCGAGCGAACCAAAAGCCAAAGGAAAAACGGCCCACCAAGCAAAGCGGTTATTATTCCGACTGGCAACTCGGCTGGCGCCAGAATGATTTTTGCGCAAGTGTCACAGGCCACCAAAAACGCCCCGCCAACTACAAACGAAATCAGGACCAACATCCGATTATCCGCTCCGAACATCAGTCGCACAGTATGTGGAATCATAATCCCCACAAAACCAATCGGCCCAACCAGCGCAACTGTAGCGCCAATCACCAAGGTCAATGATGTATAGAACAATCTGACAACGCCTTTAACATCCACTCCCCTGCTGAGGGCAATGTCTTCACCAGTGGCAATTAGATTCAGTTCGGGAGATTTCCAGATTGCAACAATCAGCGCTAAGGCAGCAAACGGCGCCAAAGTGTAGACTTCATCATAGCCCACCACACTCAAGCCGCCCATCATCCAGCGAATCATTTTGAACACCGCGGTAAAATCTGCCGCATATTGGGCAAAAAGTATGACACTCGAAAAGAAGAATGTTACCGCCACACCCGAAAGCAGCAAGGTGATATTGTTACGTCGCCCTACAGCTCGGCTGATGGCAAAGACAATCACAGTGGCTAGAGTTGCGCCTGCGAAAGCCAAGTATGTAGCGCCTGTCAAACCAAAGACTGACCAGATAGCGCCAAGATGGAAATACATCGCTGAGCCGAGCGAGGCGCCTGATGAAATACCGAGTGTAAACGGTGAAGCCAATGGATTTCGAAGTAATGATTGCAAAACCAACCCAGCGAGAGCCAACGAGCCACCAGCCAGAAACCCAAGCAGAACACGCGGCAGACGCACATCATATAGAATAGTCCGCTCACTGTCTGAAATAGCGCCAGAGAGAATATTGGAGAGCGAAATATCTGTCGCGCCAAACAACGGCGCCAATGCCAGAACCAACCCAGAGACTGCCAAAACAATTATTGCGCCGAGCCATTTCCTGTGTTGATTCATCGGCTCTGCCCTTCTGACTTTTTCTTGCCCTCTGTGTCAAGTAAATCTGTGTCGAGCAAAGCTGGGACGATTACTTTCTTCCCTGTCTGTGAGTCGACCAAGAAGCGCATCGGGCTTTGGTAGATTTCCTGCAAAAGTTTTTCATCACAGAACTCTTCAGGCGCTCCATCAAATACCAAAGTTCCGTCTTTGAGAGTCAGGATTCTTTCAGCAAAGGAAACAGCTAGGTTCAAGTCATGCGTCACAATCAAGGCGCTAAGCTTGGAGTTTTCTCTGCGCGCATTTGTGAGTATCGAAACTAGTTTTCGTTGATGCGCTGGATCGAGGAATGTTGTGGGTTCATCAAGCAGCATTATTTGCGAGCTTTGAGCAAGAGCCGCCGCCAAATAGACACGCTGCAATTCACCACCTGAAAGAGTTTCCAGATAACGCTCGGACAATTCTATCAAATCAGCATTTGACAGAATGCTTTGTGTACTCTCAGCGATCGAACCCGAAGAGCTAAAACGGTACCCCTGAGCATAAAAGCCCATCTCCACAAACTCACGAACACTGAATCCCGCAGGAACTTCACGAGACTGTGGGACATAGCTCAGAAACTTCGCTCGTTCAATTGTCGAATATGTATCTACGCTCTTACCTAGGAGATTGATACACCCTGATGAAAATGGGGCCGCGCCCAAGAGTGTGCGCAAAAGAGTTGTCTTGCCGGCGCCATTGGGACCGACTATAGCGACAAACTCACCTGCGGAAAGGCCGAATGAGATATCGCTCAAGATTGTCGTTCCACCAAGGGAAACATTCAACTCTGCAACAGATAGCAAGGAGCCGCTTTGGGCTATTTTATTTTGGAAAGCATTATCAGACATAAGTCAGAAGATACCAGATAATCGTTAGCATGCAAAACACGTAGATGGCGTCAATTGATATGAAACAACATAAACCGATGTAGAACGAAGCTACAAGTCAGGGAGTCGAAAGCGCCTCATTGACTTCTGGATGAATAGCCGAGACAAATCTCTCAAGAATCTCAAGGAATCTTGGTCCAGGGATGACAAAAAAGCCACCGCGCAAAACTACAATTCGATTGTTGCGTACAGCTGGAATATCACTCAAAGAGCGCCATTGCTTTTGTACAAAATGTACATCGACGCTCGCCCCAGTTTCTGCGCCAGGAAACAAGTCCAGAATTATTTCTGGAGACAAAGCGCGAATTGATTCTGGACCTAGCACGGGATAACGTATTTTATCAGTCTCAACAACATTCTCTCCACCTGCGAGACGCACAAGTTCTGAATAAAATCCTTCATTGCCAGCGGCATAGACACTGTTAATCGTCTCAGGTTTGTCACTATGTCCGATTGAAACTAGAGTCTTTGGGCGACTCAATTCCGAGGTGAGTTTTTCAATCGCTGCGATACGCTGGCTATGATCAGCTAAGAGGCTATCAGCGCTGGCCTCGGCACCCAATCGTGAGCCAAGCTGAGTGTAAGAAGCTAAAATCCCTTTGACTGTTTGATGGTCAACTGTCAGAATCGGGATATTTAGTTTGCTCAGTTTGTTTTGTAAGTCGTCATGCTCTTGCAGAAGAATCACTAGGTCTGGGCCAAGCGAGACAATCAACTCAAGATTCGGATCTAGAAACCCACCAACTTCTGGTAGTGTATCGGCTGCTGCTGGAAACTTGCAATAGCGTGTATCTGCAACCAAAGTTGAATCGACACCTAGAACATAGATTAGTTCGGTGACCGATGGCGCCAGTGAAATCACTCTCTGTGGGATATGTAAATTTGTATGTGAGTCAGCATTTGAGTCAGCGGAAAACCCCGACCAAGTGAAACTTCCTAGGCCGATAGCCAAAACCACTAACGTGACGATGACGCCAGCTAGATGTCTCCGCAAGAATGAGACCCGTTGGCCATCAGAATATGCTCGCCGATGTGAGTGTCGTTTGTTACTCATAGTGTTTGTGTTTCATCATAACCGCGTCCGCAAATTTGGACACTTCGACGCTAGACGGAGCTAGAGAATTATGCTCGTACTATCTGACTGGGCTTGCCATCCTTATCAAGCGCCACCATGACAAACATACCAGTTGTCGCCAACTTGCTCTTGCCTGTTAGCGGATTTTCGCAATAAGTTTCAACAAAAGCGGTTATGGAAGTCTTGCCGACACGTTCAACTCGCGCGCGCAATTCCACCATACTCCCTAACGGAACTGGCTCTTTGAAAATAATCTCCTCAACAGCGACTGTCACCATTGTCTTGCGCGCATAGCGCGTGCAAATCACCCAAGCGGCTTTGTCCATCCATTGCAAAGCGATACCACCGAAGAGTGTGTCATAGTGATTTACCATTGACGGAAATACTTGATCAATGAAAATCGTTTGGCACTTTTCTGCTTTGTGTTTGTCGTTGTGTTTGTTGTTGTCGTGTTTGTTGTTCTGTTCAGTCATTTTTTTGTCCCTAAAACGCAGAAGGCACAGCTCGCTGTGCCCCTACGTTCAAGTATATTATTGTTTCCTTAGCTACCAGACAATTACGAACAGCCAGATGTAGAACCGCAAGTTTCGCATTTGAGACAGGAGCCATTGCGCACAAGTGTGAATGAGCCACATTCTCGACAAACATCACCTTCATAGCCTTTCATCTTAGCAATTTGCGCCTGTACCACCATTCGCGAACGCTCATGACGAGCAGTTTGTGTCACAGGAGTTATCTCAGTAACTGAAACCGATTCAGCAGCAGGCAACCCAGTGACAGAGCCATTTGCTGCAAAACCATTTGCTTCAGAACCGTTAGAGGTTGAGCCATTAGAAACAGCCTCATCAGTATCAGTTGCGGTCATTGCTAGACTCGCGCTATCGGCGCTATTGGTCTCATCGTCGTCTGTCTTAACTGGCAGATCTTTGTAGGTAGATGTCTCTGTAGAGTCAGAAGCAGTGTCATTGGCAATATCTCCAATCGGCGGCGCTGTTGGAGTTGGCTTAGCAGAATCTGCGCGTGTTGTTAGCGCATCCATACGAATGTCTTCTGGTGAGACATGCGCCAGGTCGGTTCTATCGAGATACGAAATTGCCAATTCGCGGAAGATATAATCGATGATCGAAGTTGTCATCTTGATTTTATCATTACCACGCACCATGCCATTGGGTTCAAAGCGAGTGAATGTAAAGGCGTCCACAAACTCTTCAAGCGGCACACCATGCTGCAAGCCCAATGAAACCGAAATCGCAAAACAGTTCATGATACTTCTGAAGGCCGCACCTTCTTTGTGCATATCTAGGAAAATCTCACCGAGAGTTCCGTCCTGATATTCACCTGTGCGCAAATAAATCTTATGCGCCCCGACTACAGCTTTTTGTGTATAGCCTTTACGACGATCTGGTAGTTTTTTCCTACCAATTTTGACACTCGGGTCGGTAATAATTTGGGCAACTCTTTCTGGAGAAAGCTGTTCTGCGACAACTCTCTCTGGCGCTTTCTTAGCGGCGCCGTTGGCGGCCACAACATTTGTCACTGGCTCAGGGCTTGCCTCTGGAGCGACTACTGCCTCTTCTTCATCAATATCCATTTCAAGATCAAAGGTTGAACTGAGCGGTTGTGACAGCTTTGAACCGTCACGATAAAGCGCAACAGCTTTAACCGATAACTCCCATGATTCTAAATAGGAACTTGAAACATCTTCAAGAGAACATTCCGCCGGCATATTGATTGTCTTGCTGATTGCGCCAGAGATAAATGGCTGCGCTGTGGCCATCATGCCGATATGCGCGCGGTGATGGATATAACGCTGACCAATCTGGCCGCACTTATTAGCGCAATCAAAGACCGCCAAATCTTCATTCTTCAAATACGGAGCGCCTTCGAGTGTCATTGTGCCACAACAGAAATTGTTAGCTGCGCGAATTTCGCGATCTGAATAACCAAGTTCAACCAACATATCAAAAAGCGGATCATCAAGTTGCGTATCGCTGAAACCAAGTCCATTACGACAGAACTCTTCACCGAGAGTGTACTTATTGAAAGCAAATCGTAATTCAAAAGCATTATCCAATGATTTCTCCAAACGAGCTAAAGCCTCAGGAGTAAATCCCTTGGAGCTAAGTGTCTTGTGATTGACATAGGGGGCGCTCTTGAGGGTTTGCTTACCCAAACAGTAATCAATAATTCCCTGAATCTCAGCGCCTGTGTAGCCCAACTTCTTCAATGCCAATGGCGCTGATTGATTGACGATTTTGAAATGACCACCACCAGCTAGTTTTTTGAACTTCACCAATGAGAAATCTGGCTCAATACCTGTAGTGTCACAGTCCATCAACAAACCAATAGTTCCCGTTGGAGCAATAACAGTTGTTTGAGCATTGCGGTAGCCGTGCTTAACACCCAGCTCCAGCGCCGCATCCCAACGCGCGCAAGCCGCATCAATCAAATACTGAGGACAATGCGCCGAGTCCAACCCTACAGGCGAATTGGTCAGTCCTTCATAATCACTCTTAGCCGCGGCATATGCCGCGCGGCGATGATTGCGAATCACACGTAACATCGGCTCTTTATTAGCTTCATAACGTGCAAAAGGACCCAACTCGGCAGACATCTCCGCAGAAACAGCATAGGACTCACCAGTCATGATAGCTGTAATAGCGCCACAGATTGCACGGCCTTCCACGCTATCATATGGAATCCCCATACGCATCAAAACAGTGCCCAAGTTGGCATAACCCAAACCGAGCGTGCGGTAGTCATAACTTTTTTGCGCAATTTCTTTACTGGGGAATGAAGCCATCAAAACTGAAATTTCTAGAGTAATAGTCCATAAACGACAGGCATGACGGAACTCAGCGACATCTAGCTCACCATCTTCGCGCAAAAATTTCGTCAAATTCACCGACGCCAAATTGCAGGCAGTGTCATCAAGGAACATATACTCCGAGCAAGGATTACTAGCGTTGATTCGTCCGTCATTCGGACAGGTATGCCACTCATTGATAGTCGAATCAAACTGAACACCCGGATCAGCGCAAGCCCAAGCGGCATAGTTGATTTGATTCCAAAGGTCTTTGGCGGGCAGGGTTTTTGAAATTCCACCATCAGAGCGACGAGTAAGATTCCAATCACCATCATTTTTCAATGCATCAAAGAACTCATTGGGAATCCGAACAGAGTTATTCGAGTTTTGACCTGAAACAGTTAAGTACGCGTCGGAGTCCCAGTCCGTGGTATAGGTTTGGAAATCGAGTTTATTGATTCCTTGAGATGCCAACTCCAACGTCTTCTTGATATACCCCTCAGGGACGCCCATCCTGAGCGATTGAGCGACAAGTTTCGCGAGTGGCTTGTTCTTCTTAAGATTTGCTTCATATGTTTCCTGACCTTCCATAGTCTGCGCCTGAGCGGCGTCGAACATTAGATATAATCTCTTACGAATCATTTGTGAGCCAGCCACCAAAGCGGCGACTTTTTGCTCTTCAACTACTTTCCAATTGATGAACTCCTCAATATCAGGATGGTCCAAATCCAGACACACCATCTTGGCGGCGCGGCGTGTTGTGCCACCCGATTTGATAGCGCCAGCGGCACGATCACCAATTTTGAGGAATGACATCAACCCCGATGACACTCCTCCACCAGAAAGTCTCTCGCCAGCTCCGCGCACAGCGCTAAAGTTTGAGCCAGTGCCAGAACCAAATTTGAAAAGTCGGGCTTCACGAATCCAAAGATCCATAATCCCGCCCTCATTTACCAAGTCATCTTCAATACGCTGAATAAAGCAGGCATGCGGCTGCGGACGCTCATAGGCGTTCTTAGCGCGTGAGAGTTCCTCAGTCTTAGGATCAACAAAATAATGCCCCTGTGGCACACCAGTGATGCCGTATGAGTCATGTAGGCCTGTGTTAAACCATTGTGGTGAATTCGGAGCGGCAATTTGATGCGCCAACATATAACGCATCTCATCTTCATAAGCGTCCGCATCAGAGCTCGAATCAAAGTAATCGTGTTTCTCACCCCAAGCGCGCCAACAGCCAGCTAAACGGTTGAAAATCTGACGGGCGTCATTTTCTCCACCTAAAACTGGTTTGCCTTTTTTATCAAGCTGAGCTGTTCCATCAGCATTTAGTTGTGGCACACCAGCGCGACGGAAATATTTCTGCGCCAGAATATCAACTGCCACCTGTGACCAATTCTCAGGCGCTTGAATATCGCCATGTTCAAAAACAACCGAACCATCAGGATTGCGAATTTCAGATCGTCGCGGGACAAAATTCAACGAGTCATAAGGGGATTTCCCGGGTGAGGTGTATTTACGATCTATGCGCATATGGTGTCACACTCCTTTGCAATTACTGCTATTACTTTTTATCACGCCCTAGAAAAGGCTCAAATGATTTGTTTGAATACTGTGAAGAATCAATATCGAACTCAACAAATGAAAATCCGTCTTCATCAACTTGAGCATGCTGGAACAAACAAACCTACTTCGTCAAATTTCTAATCACGTTTGTGAACAATGTTTTCTTAAAAAAATCTTCTCAAACAATTATCTTCTCAACAATGTTTTCTCAAAAACAAATATCTTCTCAAAAATGCCTTTATTACTCTGCCATGAATCTGGCAGAAAACTTCTAAACGCTACATCAAACCGCTATGTCAAAAGCTGTAGGCTAAGCTCTGTTTTTTTGTTGGCTATAAAGAGTGATGATCTTCTGCTATGTTTCTGACTAACTACCTTAAAGCAGATAATTCAAGACTATCCCTGATGAAATAAGAGACATTATGTACAAGAAACATTTTTTTAGCAGACACAAAATCTCAATTCCAGTGTCCTGCGCTATCAGGGAATCGTTCATTTGAACAATCCTTCGATGACTATGCCTTCAAAACAAGCTCCAGCGCAGGGGAGAACACACTCTCTTAAGCTTTTTTCATGCATTGACCGGGTGGGGGGGTGGGTCTCTCAGTACCTACTCTCGAATCCGCATCGTCGATGCTGTAAAGGCACAAAATATAGTTGTTTGACGCCGAGTCAACACAAAAGGTGGTATAATTTGTATTTTCTCTCTAACCCTATGCCGTTCCAATAATTAGGAATATCATTATTATTACCTTCCCTATCCTCTAGTCCACGAATTAGTTGTGTTGATAACCTGTGAAGAGCGTAAACTCTTATACCAGAGTTGATTATCAGCTACAACTGACCAATAATTCACGAAATAGAGCCTATCTCATTATCCAATTCCAGCTTTGCCGCACAGCGGCGTTGCATTTCAACAAAAACGAAACATTTAGTTGCTGTATCCGTCAAATGAAGAAGAAAGTGGCTAATTCATGAGCTCTACAAGCAACTCTACCCTACTTTCGACGCTTTCAAAGCTATTTGTTCAAACAGATAATCTTTCAAGCAGATACTGCAAGGAGAAGAAGTCATGCGGAAAATGCGAATCGGAATCCTTTTGGGCTTGCTTTCAGCCGTCATGCTCTCAACAGCTCAACCAGCCAGCGCCGATTGGTGGAATTGGGGTAAAGGTAAGAGAATCAAAGGTTCGGGAGACATTGCCACCGAAAGCAGAGACGTCAAAGACTTCAAAGGCATCCATGTCAGTGGTAGCGCTGATATTGAAATCACGATTGGCGATTCATTTGATGTCGAAGTTAAGCTTGATGATAACTTATTGGAATTGTTAGAAACCGAAGTTCGTAATGGAACTTTGTATATCTCGTTTGCTGAGGGCTATTCAATCAGAACTCGTTATGGCAGTCGCGTGATTATCACTATGCCCGAACTGACAGAAATAGAAATTCGTGGTTCGTCGGATATTAGCGCCATTGATCTTGATGGCGCCGAATTATCGATTTCAATCGCAGGCTCAGGTGATATACAGCTTGATGGCAAGATAGAAAGTTTTGAAGTTGATATCCGCGGTTCAGGGGATGTTGACGCTAGAAAGCTACAAACAAAAGAAGCTCATGTTTCAATCAAAGGTAGTGGAGACGTCAAAGTTGCAGTCGAAGACTACATTGACGCGCGCATCAGTGGCTCAGGTGATATCACCTATTACGGTGATCCGCGAGTCAAGAAACGTGTCCGAGGCTCAGGCGATATTAACCATCGCAGCAATCGCTAGCAGAGTGACTCAGCATCAAACTCAGCTCCTACTAGCTAGTATCACTCAAGCAGGAGCGGAGATATTCAGCGCTTTGCGCACTGAGCGCATGATTTCAGCATTACGGAACGGCTTGGTTAGAAAATCAGTCGCGCCGGATTCTGTCGCTTTACGAGCTGTGTATTGTTTGGCATAACCAGTAATCAAAATAATTGGCATGTCGGGATGGGCAACTTTTATTTTCTCCATCATTGTAATACCGTCCATCTCAGGCATCAAGATATCAGAGACAACCAAATCAAAAGAATCGTCTGTACACTTTTGAAGACCAACCAAACCGTTTTCAGCAGTATCAGTTTCAAAGCCTTCCATCTCAAGAGAACGTTTTAGTAAATCACAAATCATCGACTCATCATCTACAATCAAAATTTTCGCCATAATATCCGCCTTTCTGCAATAATAACTTGCAAGTATTCACTAACCAAAAGCACAACCTATTAGTACATGAATCGGCGAAAACCGGTGACGCTTGAGTGGTCAACTCTGACAACTTCCCCTACACTGGCGACAATCAAGTCTAGCCTACAGTAATCACAATCTTACCAACCTGCTGATTGCTTTGCATGTACTCATGCGCCTCGGATATTTTTTCAAAAGGAAACGTTCTATCAATGAGTGGCCTGAATGAACCATCGGCGACACCTTCATGAACATAACGAACTCCCCGAGTTCGAATTTCGGGATCAGCCAAAGAATGGAAAATGATGAAAGAAAGTAAACTTATGCGGTTCCCCATCAGAGCCATCGGAGTCAAGTCCATTGGCCGACTGTCGAGCATTCCATAAAAAAGAACCTTACCATCAAAACTAAGAGCTCTAACCAAGTCTTTAACCCCTGGACCACCAATACAATCATAGGCAATATTAGCCCCTGCCTGGCCTGTGATTTCTTTGACTCGCTGGACTAGTTTTTCGCTGGATGTATCAATGACATAATCTGGGCCAGAAAGTCTTAAGCGTTCAACCTTTTCACTTGAACGGGTTGTCGCAATTGAGGTCATTTTCTCGCGCGCAAGGATTTGAAATGTTGGCGCTCCCAATGATGAACTAGCGGCAGTCACTATAACTGTATCACCTGACACAGCCCCAGCATAATCGATTAACCCAGCCCAAGATGTCAGATAGGCCATCCATAGCGCCGCGGATTCTTCATCACTCAATGACTCAGGTGTCGGTGTCAGCCACTCGCTAGCGATATTGCAATACTGCGCGTAGGTTCCTTGGACAACGTGACTGCTTCCATCGGGTATGATTGAAACACGTTGACCAATTGCAAATTCTTTAACATCCGAACCGATTGCATCGACTACACCCGCTCCCTCAAACCCCAAACGAATCGGTGGTTTCTTTGGCAATGGATATTTTCCAACTCGCGCGGCAACTTCGGCGCGATTCAAACCGATAGCTTTAATCTTAACTCGAACTTCATTGGCCTTTGGAGAGGTGTTTTCAACTTCTTCAATAACCAACTTCTCTGGTCCACCGAATTCTCTAACAATAACTGCTTTCATAGCGCTGTCTCCTTTTCTTTCTCGTATGGACGAGATAGTCCCTACCTGAAGCAAGCGCAAGAAACAGGCATTTGTCAATATCAGAAGCTAGGGATGACAATTGTTCAATCCGTTGTAGGCGCACAGAGCACGGCGCTTATTGCCACAAACAGAGAAATGTTGTGGTCTCTTGTTCACTGGCGTTTGTGGCAACATCCAACCAGCGTCCTAAATCTCTACAATCACTGTCAATTTAATTGTAACATTGCTCAAGAAACCTTCTGGACTATTCTGCTCCTACAAGGAGATAAATTTTCGATTTCATACTTATCTTGATAACCTGAATGTTTTTTGAGCATGTACTCAAAAATTTTATTGACACACCTAATACAGCGCTCATCGAAATGTTTGTGATGATGAAAGCAAAGAGTTACCGCTTCAATAACAGTATTTTGTCGTGTCTCTATAAAAGGTATAATATGAGCAAACACTAACTTATTGTCATTTCCACAAATAACACACTTATGATCGTCGCGGGACTGTACTTCCTTTTTAGCTCGAAACAGATTATTTCTTCTTGCGCTTTGTCGAGATTTAGTCTGCAGCTTTTGCCATTTAATCAATTTTCTCTTTGTAATAAAACCAAACTTCTCACATTGTATAGCTACGGCATTAGCAGTTCGCACAGGATGAATATCAAAGCCCCGAGCATTTGCAATTCGACCAATAAGTTCATTCACTGCAATAGCAATGTCTTCATAAGATTTCCCATCATTCCACAGTTGACTCAACAAGTTTTTTTGTTCAATATCCCATCTAGAATACATGAACTTTGGCTTTTCGTTACTATTCATTCTAACATTCCACACGATAGATACTCTCTAATGCATCCTTAATATTCCACTAAATAAGTATGATTTATCAAGATTCTGCAATTGAATTTTAGAATAATTGCTGGTAGGATGTATTCTACACACTGTTCCCTACTAGTCAACGGTTCTGGGTCAGGGACTATCTCTAAAAATATTCACACAAGGAGTTTTGGGTGAACCCTCCTCGGTGGGCTTCAAACAAATAAAATATCTAATTCAGGATGTCGCCAAAAAAAAAGGCGACGCTGGAATCAATCCACGTCGCCTTTTGTTTTGTTATTGTCTTTTTTGAATAGAGTGTACAAGAACCTTCAAGTTCTACCAGCCGCTCTTGTCACCGCCACGACCTCGTCCACCTTTGCGGCTACCCTTGCCACTCGGCCTCTTACGAGCTCCGCCGCTATTGTAACCACCACGACTGCCGCCGCCGCGATCACCACCGCCGCCGCGATCTCCACCACGATCGCCGCCACCGCTAAACGAGCGCTCTGGACGGGGACGCGCCTCATTGACTACAATCTCCATATTGTGCAATTCCTTGCCAGGCAAAGCCGCCACAGCGGCCTGTCCTTCGGCTGGGTTAGCCATCTCAACAAAAGCAAAACCCCGCGGATCACCAGTCAACCTATCTGTAATAATGGCAACACTGGTAACTTCACCAAATTCACCAAACATCTTACGCAAATCATCCTCAGTGGTTTCTCTGGAAAGATTGCCTACAAACATTTTCATATTAGAACTCCCTTTTCTGGTGTTTTCGTCATTTTCACCGCAGTTTCTAATGTAACTCTCACAGCTACTGCCTAAAAAACACCTAATATTCTCCTGCGCTCAAATTATCTGGGCGCGATAGAAGTAATTTGTACTATCACTGAGAAAAAGTCAATTCTCTTTAGCTCTCTTTAGCAGATCCTCCATCGCCTACTTGAGCTTTGATACGATAGGCGATGATAGTCGCCAATATCTCTGCGCTAATATTCCAAAGACGGGCGGCGACCGCAACAGCCACTGCCGCTTCACCAATAAATGGCCCAAGAACAACTGTCAAAGCCAATTCCCGCACACCGATACCACCAGGAGCAAACAACGCCAGATAGCCCACCTGATAGGCAATCACAAAGGCCCCAATACCCACCAAAACTGGCAAATTGCTCTCGGCGCTGATTCCGATAGTAAACCACCAAAACGCATAGCCATAAAGCGCCCAACAAACAAAATACCCAAAAAACAACCTCGCAGAAAGCCCGCGACTGATTATCAAACTAATTGGAGATCGACGTAGTAGTTTCAAACCAACATTGACCAGTTTCTCGACAAACATCGGAGCGCTCAAGAGGACTATAGTGACTATCACAACCAAAGCCAGCGCGCCAAAGATTACGCCTTGCGGAACTATCTCTGTCAAATCTGCGCGAATACTCGGCTCAGCAAAAACAATTATGGCACATAGCGCAAAAGAGGAAGTCAGCGCATAAACTTGCGCAACAATCCATGAAGAAACCGACTTGCGCTCCTCGATACCTATTTGTTTGGCCAAATAGGCCATGCCGAAAACAGTCCAGATTTTCCCTGGGATATAGCGCCCTAGATTCGCTAAGTAGGCCACCCGAAAGGCCTGACTGAGGCGAATATTATGCCCATAGGCGCCAATTAACCAACGCCAAACCTGCGAAAATAAAGTAAAGGCCACCAGATGTAAGACCAACGAAACGCCAATCCGTAGTGGATCGAGTGTCCAATGATAATCCGCCACATTTGACCAATTGGTCTGCACCTGACGCACGACAAAATACAGCGCCACAGCCGTCAACCCGAGCTTGACAGCTTTAGAGAGCAAGCTAGAACGTGGGGCCGCTGATTGGCTGGTTTGATTATTGGTCATATTGCTCATAAATATCTAAGTGGGCTTCTTTCACGTGACTCTATAGAAAACCTCGCAAATAAGTAATAGAACAGGGCCATATATGCAACTATATAAAGCCTAAGAGCTCAATCGCTCTTCAAACTCTCTTCAAAGCCAGCAATTGCGGTTGTCTCCTATGAGCAAATCGATTATCATTGTCATGAAGAATAACCAGTCACATCAGTGGAGTTGTTATTGAGACTGTGAGCATAAGAATCAATCATCAGGCCAAAACTATTGTCAGCGCACTGGCAATGGCGCTTTTGTTAGCTTGCGGTCCTCTTTTTTCTACTTCCGTTTCGGCTTTCCCTGGTTGGGCCAAGAAAGCCGCTAAGCAATCTCTAAAGATAGACATCGACCCTCGCGCCGACTTTATAGAGCTTCTCAACAAAATCGAAATCAAATACTCTCCTGAAGGCCGATCAGTGATGAAAGTCCGCCGAGCATACAAGATTCTCTCAGTCAATGGGACTAAAGACTTTTCTTTCTATCGTTCAACAACCCCCAAAGTAAAACTTTCAAAATTTCGCACTTGGACTCTATCGCCCAGCGGCGAAGAAGCCAAAGCCGAAGAGGAAGTTATTCGCTACATACCTGTCGACCGTGATTACACTGTTTATATGGACGACCGTTTTGCCTTCATGGAATATGCGAACCTGCAAATCGGCTCAATTATCGCACAGGAGTTCGAGATTGATGACAATGATTTGGGAACCTTCTTTTCGGACTTCATTATCCAACGTCAGCAACCGACACTTGAGATTGAGTTGCGCGCCCAAGCGCCTAAGGGTTGGAAAATGTACGCCTCTGGCGTAGGGACATCTGATTTTGACTTCAAAAAGGATGGACAGTGGTATATCTGGAAAGGCAATAACTTGGCCTACCAACCCGAAGAACCACTGACACCAGGCTGGAATTACTTATCCCGACGTATCGGAATCGCCTGCTACAATCCCTTGATAGATAGCTTTGCTGTCAACATAAAAGATAACGCCGACAGTGGTAGTTCTCTATCGATCAAAGGGCAATTCCTCGGCTGGCAGTCAGTAGCGCGTTGGGTTGAAAACATTTACGATCCTATAGCGGCGCCAGATAGTCTGGCGCGTCATATTGTTGACAGTCTTGCAGAATTGAGCTCGAATAAGACAGAGCTAGTGACCAAGATTGCTGAGTTTGTCAGCAATCAGGTTCGCTATGTCTCAGTCTCACTCGGCGATGGTAGGTTTGTGCCTCACTCCGTCAAAGAGACAATGACCAATGGCTATGGTGATTGCAAAGACAAAACTACTCTCACTCGCGCGATGCTCACAGTTGCTGGGGTGCAGTCAGTAGCGACTTTGACGAGTATCAAGCATCCAGTTAACCCATATCTACCAAGTCCGTACCAATTCGACCACTGTATTGTTGGCATACCCTTGAATGACTCTTTGAATTTCGTCCCGCATGCCACTATCAACAATAAACCCTGGCTCTTTATCGACCCCACAGACCATGTCACCCCGATTGGCAAACTGCCTGCGCAGCTAATGGGCGCCTCGGCCTTGCTAGCCAACCATGACGACTCAACATTTGTGCAATTGCCATATTCCGAAGCCAGTAGCTGGCGCAAAAAAACTATCATCTCAGCTACAATCGAAGCTGATGGCTCGATGAGCGCAGATGTCGAAATTATTGAATACGGCGCCTATGTTTGGTATGGGGCTGAAACTCTCAAGAATCAATCAATTCTACAAATTGACCGCGATTGGGCGGAAGGCGCAAAATCTGTTTCGACAAATTTGACATTAACGAAATTTGACTACCAGTGTTTTGCAGATTCCTGTGTGGTTAGTTTTCATCTTGAAGATGAGAAATACGCTTTGCGTATAGGCGATGAACTCATTTGTAAAATTAACCCCTTTGACAATGCCAGCCAGAGGCAACTTACAACAGCTAAGAGAGAACACCCGATTTGGTTCGGCCATGCCACCGCCTCTGAAACAATTGTCACTTGGACCCTACCCGACAACGCTGTCATCACTATGTCAATCGACTCACTCTCGCTAAAATCAAAAGTTGGAGAGACGCAAGTCGAATTCGCAAGCTCTGATTCTACCGCAAACATAAATACCGTCAGTTATCGTTCCTATATCGAAACTACTGGTGAGTTGCTGTCTGTTGATGAATATCAACTCGCACAAGAATTCGACGTAGCGTTAGCAAAAAGTTCTGGTGGAATGTTTGGAATAAAACTCCCCAAAGCCACACTTGAATCCGAGAAGCAATAGAGCAAGACGACAGCAGAGGAAGGCGAAATCTTGAAATACACTGAACAATCCACTAGCAAACAGCGATTCAAATATCTAATTTGCGCCACTATTCTCTGTCTTGCGCTAAGCGCCAATGTCTCACTAGCAGAAGAAGACTCCACAACTAGTATCACCCCTATTCTCTCAATTCCGTCAGCTCCCGTAGATATTAAGAAGAAAATGGACGAGCAAGAAAAGGCCAGAGAAGAGAAACTCCAAGAACCAACCATCAATGCCATTTATGAAGCCGCTCATGACCCATTTGGCGACGAATTCAAATGGCTACCAGTTTCTGATAGCGACTGGAATGCCGTCTCTATTGATTCCACAGAATCCACTGATGCCTTAACAATTTTCGCTTACAGAAGGACAGTCGACAAACCTCGCGGTGATGTATCGGTCATGGAAGTCTACTATCGACGAAAAATCTTCAATTCTATCGGCAAGGACAGCTATGCAGACATCAATTACACTTTTTTCGACCGCTACTTCGACAGTTTACAAATTCAAGGCAGAACAATTCTTCCAGACGGAAGAACTATTCCACTTGATACGTCACTTGTGATAAGAAAATCTATTCAAACGCCAGAGGGAGCAGACGTCACAAGTACCTCCTTCTCCCTGCCAGGCGTAACTGACAGCTGCATCATAGAATACTATATGCGCTACCTGACCTATGAAGGCAGCACACACTGGTGGTATTACCAATCCGAGATTCCAATTCTTTCAGCAAAATATTTCTGGTATCCTGCAAAATCAATTCTGGAGAAAAACGAATTTGTCCAAATGATATTGGAACTTTTGAAGGACGAAAAAGGGGTTATTGATTTTACACTTCCAACGCCTTCCCGATTGATTCCTGACAAGCGTTCCACGGCTTACGCTTGGCAAAACACTGTCGGCAAAGCAACGACAAACATTGTGCCTGAAAACTCTCCGAGTGTTCTAGTCTTTGCGGTAACAGACGTTCCCCCTTTTGAACCAGAGCCATATTCAATTCCAGAAGAACTCCAGCAATCTCGTGTGGTCATGTATCGTACTCAGCTGGACAACACAAAGAAGTATTGGGAGTCCATGGCGAAACAATATGACGAAGCGTTAACTCATGTCGCTACGAAAAAAAAGAAACTTCTGAAAGCCATCAAGAAGATAAAGAAAAAAATACCGAGAGATGAGTGGCCAGAGGCCGCATATAATTGGACCCAACAACAATTATGGAACAGCGATTATAATGGCTGGTATTCAGAGAAGTATCTTGCCAAACAAACGAAAAAGCGTAAAAGAAAAAGTATCTCTCGCAGAAAACGTAAGTCAAAGAAGAACAAAGAATTTTTCATTGACGACTTAATCAATCGAAGAGACGCCAACTCTACGGGAGTCAATCTACTGTTTTGTGAAGCTCTAAAAGCTATGGGATTCAACACGCATATGGCATACGTGGTCAATAGAGATAGTACAGTGTTTTCCTCTAGCCTGCCAACCTGGCAATTTGACCGTACAATTGTACTGGTCCAGACAGACTCCGCCCACTTCGATGCCTATGACCCATCCACTCCCTATCTCGCCCCAGGCCAATTGCGCTGGCAAAACGAAGGAGTTGCTGCGCTGATTATCGGTGACACTAAACGTCTCTTTGTCCACACACCAGTCAGTTCACAAAGTGAGAACACAATCAGTCGCTCGCTGAGTGTTAAGTCGATCGATGAAGATGGATGGAGCGCAAGTTCCAAAGAGCGCTATGGTGGACAGATGGCCACAACTCTCAGAGAAACACTCTGGCGCCACGACGAAGAATATCATGTTCAAGAAGTCAAACGGATGCTCTTCCCTGAACAAATTGGAGTCGAAATTGACTCACTCCAAATCAGCGGCCTATGGGACAGAGGCGGGCCGATCGTAATGACTTTCAATATTCGAAAGCGCCATGAAGTCGCGGGAGGTGGGAAGCGGCTATTCTTGCCGCTAAAAGAATTCTTTGGTGAATCGTATAACCCATTTACCAAAGAAACCCGTCTCAAACCGTTAGTTTTCGATTTCCCGTATACTGTCACCGACATCGCAGTCATACACTTGAATGAGCAATGGTCGCTTCAGGCTAAGCCTGACGATATGGCGCACACAAATAAGTTCGGTAGCTGTCAATCAGCTATTAAATCCATTGGAGACGTAGTTTCACTCCAACGCCTATTCCGTATCACATCGCCATATGTTGGTAAAAAACATTACCAAGACATCCGCGATATATTCAACGCAAGGCAAGAACTCAACAACCAGATAATAAGTTTGATAAAGAGTCAATAGAGATTCTAAGCGCCCGTGTGACCGAAACCGCCAGCGCCACGTTCGGTGGTTGGCAATTCTTCGGCAACTTGCCAATCGACCCGTGAGACAGGCGCAACCAACATTTGGGCTATACGCATACCGCGAGTGATTTCAAACGCTTCGGGGCCATGATTGATAAGCGCAACTTTTACCTCACCGCGATAGTCCGAATCAATCGTCCCCGGCGAATTGATAACCGTGATGCCGTGCTTAACAGCTAGTCCAGAACGCGGGCGAATCTGCGCCTCATAGCCTTCAGGAACAGCCATAGCGAATCCCGTCGGTATCAGCGCGATAGCCCTAGGTTCAATGACCACTGTCTCGACAACAGCCGCATGAATATCCATCGCCGCCGAATTAGGGGTTTGATACTCTGGCAGAGATAAATCCTCGGCGCCAGAGAGACGTTTGATTGAAACAGAGAGAGTTGGGCTGGAGAGTATTGTATTTTTCATAGTCAGAGTATACTGGAAATCAATCTCTCAATCAAATTGAGCGAATCTCACATTGAGTGACTCATGCGTCAGGCAAAAAAAAGCGGCGCTCTGCCAGCTTTGTCACTAGCAGAACACCGTTGTGGTAATCGTTTGATTACGTCATCAATGACGACTCAGATCAAGTTCCCATATCCCATGAAGACAAATAGGTGAGTTGCTCTTTAGTAAGCTTGTCAATCTTGACGCCCATTGATTTCAATTTCAAGGTCGCGATGTGGTTGTCGAGCTTCTCTGGCAAAACATAAACTCTCTTCTGAAGTTTCTTGTGATTCTTGACCACATACTCAGCCGCCAACGCTTGATTTGCAAATGACATATCCATCACCATCGCAGGATGACCCTCGGCCGCAGCTAAATTGATAAGTCGTCCATCACCCAGAATATGAATTTTCTTCTTAGAGCCTTTGAGTGTGTATTCTTCAACAAAGTCACGTACTTCACGTTTCTTGCTTGACATCTTATTCAGTCCCTCAATGTCCAACTCAACATTGAAATGACCAGAATTACAAACAATCGCGCCATCTTTCATAGCTTTGAAATGCTCTGGACGAATAACATGGATATTACCAGTAACTGTCGCAAAAATATCACCAACCTTGGCGGCCTGTGACATTGGCATCACGCGGAATCCGTCCATCGCCGCCTCAATACCTTTGACTGAATCAACTTCAGTGACAATCACCTGAGCGCCCATACCAGCGGCGCGCATCGCCAAACCACGTCCACACCAACCATAACCAACCACAACAAATGTTGAACCAGCGATTAGATAGTTAGTCGCGCGAATAATACCATCAATAGTCGACTGACCTGTGCCATAACGATTATCAAAGAAGTGTTTGGTCTTGGAGTCATTGACCGCAATCACCGCAAACTTCAAGGCTTTGTCTTTTTCCATCGCCTGCAAACGAATCACACCAGTGGTGGTCTCTTCTGTGCCAGCGATAATATGCTCAAGCAATTCACTGCGCTCGCCATGAATCGTCGAAACCATATCGGCGCCGTCATCCATCGTGATATGTGGCTTAATATCCAAAGCCTGATTGAGATGCTTATAGTAAGTCTTATTATCTTCGCCATTAATCGCATAAATCGAAATACCAAAATCATGCACAAGTGACGCAGCCACGTCGTCCTGAGTTGAAAGCGGGTTCGAGGCGCAAAGTGTTGTATTGGCGCCACCAGCTTTGAGTGTGCGCATCAAGTTTGCTGTTTCGGATGTCACATGCAGACAGGCGGCGATGTTCATGCCCTTGAGCGGTTTCTCTTTGGCAAATCTTTCGCGAATAAGCCGTGTCACAGGCATACTGCGCTCCGCCCATTCAATGCGAGCTTTGCCAGACTTAGCAAGCTTGCTATTGGCGATGTCGAATTTTTTGGTAGCCATAATGAATAAATAATTCCTTGAATATTGTGTGAATGTTTCTGTGCTATCTAATTCTTACAAAGCTTTAGCTAGTGTAGAGGCTTTATCAGTTTTTTCCCAAGTGAATTCTGGTTCATTGCGTCCAAAGTGACCATAGTTGGAGGTCTTACGATAAATCGGACGACGTAGATCCAAATAGTCGATAATATCATTCGGCGTTAGTGCAAAATTGTCGCGCACCAGTTTGACAAGCTGCGCTTCGGAGAACTCTGAAGTTCCATGAGTCTCAATCATAATTGAAACTGGCTCGGCCACACCAATAGCATAAGCCAATTGAACTGTACAGCGCCTCGCCAATTTTGACGCGACAATATTTTTGGCTATGTATCTCGCCATATAATGCGCGCTACGGTCAACCTTTGTCGGATCTTTACCCGAGAAAGCGCCACCGCCATGCGGCGCATAACCGCCGTAAGTATCGACAATAATTTTGCGGCCTGTCAATCCTGCGTCACCATGCGGCCCACCGACAACAAATTTGCCAGTCGGATTGATATGAAACACTGTTTGGTCATCAATCAAATCCGCCGGAATAATCGGCAGAATGATTTTCTCTTTGAGCTCGTTACGCGCATCATCGGTAATTGACTTACCGTCAGGATTCAAAATCTCTTCGGTGTGTTGGGTGGAGATAACAACTGCAGTAACACGTTTCGGAGTTGTGCCTTCATACTCGACAGAAACCTGCGACTTACCGTCAGGTCCCAAATAATCCAACTCGCCACTCTTGCGCGACTCAGCCAAACGATAAGTAAGTTTGTGCGATAGCATAATTGGCAATGGCATCAACTCTTCGGTCTCATCACAAGCATAACCAAACATCATACCCTGATCACCTGCGCCGCCAGTATCAACACCCTGAGCAATATCAGGTGACTGTGAATCTAGCACATTGAGAACACCACAATTCTCAGATGAGAATCCGTAGCGTTGGTTATTGTAGCCAATATCATTGACGACTTCGCGAACAATGCTCTGCAAATCGATATAGGCATTGGTAGTTATCTCACCACCAACAACCACCAATCCTGTAGTGACAAAAGTTTCGCAAGCCACACGGCTGTTCTTGTCTTCTGCAAGAACTGCATCAAGCACCGCATCGGAAATCTGGTCAGCGACCTTATCGGGATGCCCCTCAGTCACCGACTCAGATGTAAATAATCTTGTATCAGAATTACTGTTATTACTCACTGTACACACCTATTTTTTTGTCTGACAACTTCAATTCTTCAATATCAATCAACTTGAACCGTTAACACCTTGGCTATTCCATCATCTCCGACATCAAAAACACCTTTTTGATCATGGACACTGACATTCTCGCCGAGAATAGAATCTGTTAAGACACTGTTTGTTATTACACAACCTGGCCCGATAATACAATTCTGCAAGCGCGAAGAGCTTATCTTACAGTCATCATATATCGTGACATTCGGACCGATAGTCGAATTCTCAATTTTAACTTCAGCGCCAATCCAAGCGGCGCCTTCTATCTGCAAACCTTGCGATTCAGCCAGATAATCAGGCGTATGCGGAGAAGCAGCCACAAGTTTGGCGTTGGTCTCCAGCATCGTCTCTCTCTTACCACAATCCAACCAACCATCGATTGAAAACGGTGTAAACTTCTCGCCACTCTTCAACATATCAGAGAGCGCATCGGTTAATTGGATTTCTCCCGCAGTCCGTCTGCCGGAATCCGAGAGAGCGACAAGCGCTTTCAATAGTGTACGAGGTCTGCTGAAATAATACAACCCCACCACCGCCAAATTGGATTTTGGCGCCTGTGGCTTTTCGACCAGCTTGGTAATCGAATTTCCAGAGGTTTCAGCCACTCCAAAGCGCCTTGGATCTTCGACTTCTTTCAACGCCAAGACATTATCGCCAGCTTTCACAAAAGCCCCAAAATCGGCCTGAATAATCGTATCTGCCAGAATAATCAAAACGTCTTCATCAAGAAACATTCTCTCCAAAGCCAATTGAACAGCATACCCCAAACCCAATAATTGGTCCTGCTCAACTGTCGTCAGCTTGAAATCATATTTGCGGCGAACATAATCAGCCATTTGCTGGCCACGATAGCCGACCACCATCGTAACTTCCGATGGCTCAAGTTCGACTAATGGCTCCAGCAAATAATCAATCACCGTCTTGCCAGCCAACCGTAGCAATGGCTTAGGCTTTGTCAGTGTATGTGGTCGCAGTCGAAGGCCTTCTCCTGCTGCTGGGATTATTATTTTCATGACTTGCTTGTAATTAGATTTGGAGATTAAAAGGAGAGGTTAGTTGAACAACCTTTAGTTAAACATTGAACCCATTGAGCCGACTATCCATTTGTCGATGAGGAATGTCATCCGCCCAATCAACAATGAGACACGTCCCATAACCGTATAGCCAAACTGAGCGCCAAAGGCCACCATAATAAACCAAATACCAACTTTGGCGACACGGCCAATAACCCCAACATGCTCTTTAGAAAAGTAGAAATAAACTAGAGTTGAAATAACCCCGACCAGCGTCAAAATCGCCATCGCAAATTCTACCGTATTACCCGCTCTGCCAAAACTCGCGAAAGTATCCAACGTTTGTGGCATCACTAATCCGTGAAGCTGCGAAATTAGGAAGATTCCAGCAGTCGAACCAATAGTTATCGCCAGCCCCCAGCGGCTCATCCACGACAAATCAGGAATCGGGCCAATCGGAGTCAATCGCGTGAGCATCATCATGCCAAAACCAAACGGAATCAGCAGAATCCAATTCCCGCCAAAATCAGAATAAAGCGGATCCAGCAATTGTGGGTAAATCACTGACTGTCCGATTAGTCCAGCATAGTATCCCGCTGACAAGCCCGCGAAAACATGCTCAATAAACTTGTAGATCGGATTGTCTTTATACAAAAAAGAGAAAAGCGCCAAAGTTACAAACGCTTCAATCCAAATCGTCAGGTGCGATCCTAATGTCAATGATTCACTCATATCTTATATCTTCGTATCAAGTACTTAGTGTCAATCTATGCAGCCTGCGGTTTTTTCTTACGTGAAACGAAGTAACCAACATTACCCATAATCACCATGAGAATTATTAAGAAATGGACAAGTGACTGAACACTCATGCCTTTAACAGCCGCCGCTTCTTTACCAACCATAATCTCATACTCAGCGGCGCCTTTCATGCCCCCAAGTAGTCCCGTCATTTGTCCCGATGTCACCAAGGGATAATATTTCGGAGCCGAAACAGCAGTGACCGAGGCGCCGACAGGCGTGTTGTATTGCGCATTGACAATCGAAATCCAGTAATCAACAATAGCATTGTCAGCCACGACAAAAATGAAATCGATGTCATCATAGTTTTTGATATTCTGTATAATCGGCAAGTCTGCGAGCTTGGTACCAGAGTTATCAGCAGGATAAATATCCTCAATCGACGAACCCATCCCAGATAGCACTGCAACATAATTGGCTTTGTAACCAAGGTTCACATAGTCGATGCCATAGACTTTGTCATAAAGCTTGGCCATATCGCGTGTCACCCGTTCAGATATAGTCGGTCCACCCAGAGGGATAGTGGTCATAGTAACAACCTTGCAGTTCTTCCTGAAGAGATGATGCAAAGCCGCTCGACTGGCTGGCTCGGTTTCTGGCAGCGCCGAAGCATAATAATCAAAGGTCAACATCACTGTCGAACCATCAGGCAACGCCTCAACCGCATCAAAAAGTTGCTTGGCTTCTGGTGTAATTCCCACAGGGAAATCAATTCGCCAAATCAGCGGAATAATGACTGTAATCGCTACAGCTGAATATATCCAGCGTCTATCCAGCTTGGAAACTTTCTCCCAGAAACCCATTGGTCGTAAATTCTCGCTCATAGGATCAGGTCTTCCCCAGATAAATACGTTCGATACCCAGAATAATGCGCAGGGACATTGACGCCGCTCCAAGAGCCGCGCCGATAATAATTCCACGCTGAACAGAAGCATTCACACCACGCATCAAAATCGTATTTATCCACTCTGGCAAATCTGGCGACATAGCGTTGAGAACCGCTTCACCCATCGGCACTCGCCAGAACATCACAATCAACGCGGCCGCCAGCAACAAAGTCGCCTCAAGTGTTCTGGCTCGGAACGCACGGTAGGCCGCCGATGCAATGTAGAATGCCAAAGTCGCAAACATCGTCGCCATCATCGGCGCATCAAGATGATCAAACAGCCAGCTAACAATAATACCATTCTGACTACCGTAAACACCTATCCAGTCAGGCAAATATGTATAAAGAGTCTTACCAATCTCGGTGGCTGGCCCAGGGAATACTCCAGGAATCGCCATCGCCAATAGTGACACAATAGTCACCATCTTGTACCAACGATCGGTCTTCTTTTGCTGGAAGGCCTTCATATTGACACGGAAAATAGAAACCACACCGAGTATCAAAGTAAAACCACTGACAATCGTCACCCACTTAAGAACTTCTTGCTTAATATTATCGGAGGTCACTCCGAAAAGCAGTTTGAAATCTGGATTCAAAAAGAACACTATCGCCAAAATGGCGCCAGAGCCAATTGCAAGTATTATAGGAACAGTTCTCTTCATTATCTCTACATTCTAATCTAAGATTAGCCCTAGGAACCGTACTTCCCGTTCCAAAGCGCTGTAATCCATTTACCAAGTGTCTCTGGGAAGACCAAAACACCAATCACACCCAAAAGAATCATGGCTATCAATGTGGCTTTGAATAAATCCTGACCTTTGAGACCACCAAGCAACAGCGGCTCATGTGACAAATATGCCGAGGCGGCATATAGTTCTTCGCCAATCAAAGTGTAATCACAGGAGACAATAAAGAACGGTAGTTGCGCTGTTTCCGCTGTGCCTGCAATTTGAATAGCGCCAGCGGCAAAGCCGTTTTCTGCTAGTAACAACGACTCAGCATAGAAGCCACCCATATAAATATTGGCCGCTGGCTTTTCGCGCATCATCCAGCCATTGACATGCGCAGTAAATGCAAACTGCTCACCAGCAACATAGCGCACGGTGTCTTCCTGATAGGAATCACTCTTGCCAACTTCCATATAAGACTGCTTAACTGTTTCCTGCGCTCCCGCAAAAACTAATGGATAACGAACTGGCACCATCAAAGGCGTCTCGTATTCAGCCGTGATTTTTGCAATTCTTCCGAGAATAGTGACTCCAGCGATAGTTTGAATATCATCGAGCTCTTGAATACCAGGGATGAACAAAACAGTCCGTCCCATTTCAGTGGCGCGTCCGACTGCATCTTCAATCGCCTCTAGTCCAGGAATTTTACGAATAAATAATGACTTACCGACTTTGGCGCGCTGTGTGTAGAAAATTATAGCCCCAGAGAAAAAGAGGACCAAGACCAAAGCATTCCAGCGTTGCGCCAGAAAAAGGCCACCCGATGACTTCTCTTCAGACTTGTCACTCTCGGTGGCGGCCGCAGCTAGACCAGTATCACCAGCGACAGAATCCAGCACAGCTGAATCTACAAAGCTAGTGTCGACAGCGTCTTGCGCAAGACTTTCCCCACCGACAAACAAGACGAGACAAAGTCCAACCGCTAACAAACAGATAGCGAAAAGTGATCGACTAGCCGCCGAATTATTTCTTGCGAGTTTTATCATGCCGTAGACAATGAACTAAATTAGACGCAAGGCGTCAACTAACAGCCTGCCCCTACTTTTTCCAACATCATGTTTTCCAACATCACTGCAGACCTACGACTTCGCAAGTTCAAGTTTGAGGTTCTCAATCGCCTCAACTGGAGTCGGATCGACATTATTGAGAACCGCCGTATAGTATGAAGCGAAATCTCCCAATTGAATCATAGAAAACAAGCGAGTCAAACGGTTAGCGCCAGAACTGGCGATACTCTCCACAGTTACAGAATTATCAGACATCAGTTTTGCAAACAAATCCATCCGCAAACCAATACGCTGGTTATCTTCTTCATCTCTGAGCAAGATCACCGCAAAATTATCTTTTTGCGCTTTCGCCGAATGCGCCCAGCCAACTAATTCATTGTGGTTCATCTCAGGAAATACATTCGAATACGCCAAGGTCTTACCGTTTTCCGAGAATTGCCCACGAAAGCGAACAGAAACAGGACTCAATAGCCCAGCTCCAGCATAGATCAACGGAACTTTGCCACCACAGGCAGTCGCCAACTGTTTGGCTGGGTTGGAACTAGCTTCGGATTCACGAGCGAATTGTTTACGTGCGTCCTTCAAATGCAAAATCGTTTCAGATAGATCTGGGGCAAAACTTCCCGCAAACCCAAGAGCTTCAAAAAGACCCAGTAATGGAAGAAACGAATAAGCCAAAGCCGCACGTGGCTGAAGTCCAGCTGGGATTTTCGCGCAGACAATGCCTTCTTTTTCGCAAATCTCAGCCACTTTACCACCAGTAGTCACACAAGCCAACATCGCCGAGCGATCCATTGCATCTTCAAACATCGCCAATGTTTCTTCGGTATTGCCCGAGTAGCTGGAGATTATCACCAATGATTCATCATCGACGTAGTCTGGTAGTTCATAGCCACGACAAACATGAAACGGAATCTGCAATTTGTTTTGCAAGAAACTCGCCAACAAATCTCCACCAATAGCCGAACCACCCATGCCCGCAAGGACAATATTGCGAACATCCACAAATTCATCTTTGTCGATTTTCCAGGACTCACCAATAGTTCGAGCGGACTCCATTTGCTCTGGAAAATCATGTATCGCGCCATACATATCTTGCGCGTCCAGTGTTTTCATCTGTTGTATATCATCAAGTGCGCTCACTGAATACTCCTGTCAGGCGAGATTTTAGTTTATTGTGAAATACTTCCACTAAGTTTTCTGTTTCTTTTACTGTTTGCGCTTTGAGCGTTTCTGCCGCCAGAGCTTTTGCTTCTGCCATCGAAAGTCCCGAGATAATTGAAGCCGCTCGGTAGAGATTGGCTGGCCCCATCGAAAGACCAGTGGCTCCCATACCAATCAGCAATGGTATCGCCGACATATCGCCAGCCATTTCTCCGCAAACTGTTACTGGTATATTGTGTTGATTAGCAGCGTCAATTGTGGCTTGAATTAGCTTCAATTGCGCTGGATGAAACATTTTATATAGGTCGGCGACACGAATATTGTCGCGATCAACCGCCATTGTATACTGCAATAAATCATTAGTGCCCACAGAAAGAAAAGCGGCATTGCGAGCAAAACAATCAGCAGTCAATGCCGCTGAAGGAGTTTCAATCATCGCTCCGACTTCGATATCTGTGTCGAACTCCAGCCTCTCACGACGCAACTCAACCATCACACGCTTGATTATCCGTCTGGCGCGATTGAATTCACCAATGTCCGAGAGAAGCGGCAGCATAATTTTGACGTTCTTACGAGTTGAGGCGCGCAGGATTGCCCGAAGTTGTGTTTTGAACAATGCAGGTGTGCCAAGTGACGTGCGAATTCCACGAAACCCCAACGCAGGATTACTTTCTGGTGAGGGTTGCAACTCTTCGACATACTTGTCAGAACCAAGATCAAATGTCCGCATAACAACTTTTTGCGGCGCATATTGCTCAGCGATAGAATCATAATATTCAAATTGCGCGGCCTCATCAGGAAAACTACTCGACTGCAAATAAATGAACTCGGTGCGATACAGTCCCACCCCGACATTGCGCTGTGCAAGCTCTGCATCACGAGGTCCAGGGAGTTCAATATTGGCAGCTAGTTCAACAGTGTGGCCATCAGTAGTGACAGGCGGAAACTTATCGAGCCCCGAAAGAGACTTGATTGACTCAAGTGAATCGCCACCTTGTTTGCTTTGATAACTTTCCCACAACGCCGCATCGGGCTTGAGAAACACTTTCCCCAGACCACCATCAACAATCAACCTATCGCCATTGCGAATCTTGTTTTGAACTCTATCTGCCCCAACCACAGCAGGCAAATATAAAGCCCGCGCAATCAAAGCCATATGCGCATGAGCGCTGCCTTCGGCGCTGACAACACCCACCGCTCCGCGCTCATAAAAGTTCAGCGCCTCAGCGGGTGATATTTTCTTGGCGACAATAATCGTATTTGGTGGAAAAGGATGATTCGGACTATCACCATTACCAGTTAGGTGCGAGAGAACTTTTTTGCTGACAGCTTCGATGTCTGTTAACATCTGACGCATATAGGAATCTTTAGACTTGCGCAAAGAGCTAGTATTATCAGCAACTAGAGAACTATAAACCCCTTCAGCGCATTGAAGACGCTTGGCAATTTCTTTTTTGACCGACTTCAAAAACTCGGCGTCACCAGCAATCATCAATTGCGCATCAAAGATTTTGGTGACCGGACCGCCAGCATGTTTGCCGGCGCGCTCGCGAATCTCTTTTAGCTCGAGAACCGCCTTTTCGACAGCCCTGTCGATTCGCTGGCACTCGCGCTCAATCTCCTCGGGAAGTATTGGACGCTCAGGAGCCATTGAGTCTAAAGTAAAAACTACACGAGCCTCACCTAACGCTACACCACCTGAGGCGGGTACACCCTGTATCTGAGTTGACTTAACCACGAGAGTTTCTAATTACACCTGTCGCTTGAAAAGCTTCCGAAAATTATCGTTATATATAGACACATAAATTGTCTGGCTAAGATACTGCACGAGAACCGAATTCGTCATTACTGCCGCAATCCTAGGGCGGCGCACACACTCATTGTACCCAATTCACCAATGTGCGACAAATTTTAAAAGCTATGATTTCAAAGATTCTGATTTGCAATGCCCACCGTTGACGGTGAACATTGTCTTAGGAGCTAGGATTCGATTCACCAAAGCCTGAGACCAATATCTCCTGCATGGCTTTGAGCGCCTGCTCTTCATCTGTGCCCTCTGTCATAACCACCAATTCGGCGCCTTGTTCGGCAGCCAGCATCATAATTCCCATAATTGACTTGGCGTTGATTTTCAGTCCGTCTCTTTCAATCCAGACTTCTGATTCGAATTTGTTGGCCTGTTGGACAACCATCGCCGAGGGACGCGCATGGAGTCCAAGGCGGTTTGTTATAGTCACGGATCCTGTCTTCATCGACGGCGAACATACGGAAATCTACGTGATAAGTCTATGGTGGAGAAGGATTATCGAAGTTATTACGAGGTATTGTATGAAGTGTTTGAGTAGTTTGACAAAACTCACAATTCTTACTCACAGTGACTACTCACACAAAGAAAACCGCTTGCCCGAAATCTCACGCACCACACCGCGTAGTTCAAGCGCCAACAAAGTTGGCAATGTCTCTGAGACGCTCAACCCAAGCTCAACTGAAAGTGAATCGATTTGCTGTGGCCCAGCGGTGACTTTTTCAACTATTTTCTCTTCAACTGGTGTCAGGTTTTCAAAACTCCTGACTTGCCTGGCGCTAACCCCGCGCCGTAGGCGTGGCAGTTGCTGATAAATATCTTCCACCTCGGTGAAAAGCGTCGCGCCTTGCTTGATAAGCCCATTAGTCCCTTGACTTTGCCTGCTACCAGGAAATCCTGGCACAGCGAATAACTCACGGTTTTGATCAAGAGCATTACGAGCTGTGAGTAGCGCTCCAGACTTCTTCGCCGCCTCGACAACCACAACTCCCTGCGAAAGCCCCGAGATTATTCGATTTCGACGCGGGAAATTCTCAGGTAAAGTTGGAGTTCCTAAAGTAAACTCTGAAAAAACCGCGCCAGAGTCGGCAATGGCCTCAACTTGTTTTCTATCGGAAGGTGAAAACTTGTAATCTAAGCCACTACCCAAAACAGCAATAGTTCGACCCTTGCCGGAAAGAGCCCCTCGATGCGCGGCGCGATCAATGCCATGCGCCAAACCAGAGACAACTGTGATTCCGTCTCGTCCAAGATCAGAGGCGATTTTGTGCGCCAAGCCGCGCCCCGCCTCACTGGCCAAACGTGAACCAACTATCGCAATAGCTGTAATATCTGCTTCTGTATAGGAACCAAGGTAGAACAATATCGGAGGACGAGCCCTGATTTCGAGCAGCGAACCCGGATAATCGACGCTTGTATCTAACATCACGCCCCAATTGAATTTCTGTATTTTTTCAACCTCAGCGCGAGCGCGGTCAACATCCAGCTGGGCGACAATTGTAGAAGCTACTGAGCGTGAGATACCCGCAACTTCGATATAGGCGCTGAGAGACTGTCCACAGGCAGAGTCGGCGCTGCCGAAAGCTTTGGTCAATTTTGCCAAAGCCACAGGCCCAACCCCAGAAACGGCCATCAAAGCAAGATAGCCTGTCAGTTCATCAATCTGTTTTGAATCGTTCCAGTTCATTTCCAATTCTCTGCAAAAGTTCGGTCAACCCCTGACCACTAACTCCTGATATTGGAATTACGTTCTCTTTATCCAATACGGATATCACATTTTGCGAATCACCATCCAATAAATCAATTTTGTTGAGAGCTATGATACTCGGTCTACGGAGCAAGTCTGGATCAAAATCACCTACCTCTTTGCGCAATATAGCCAATGTCTCCTCAATATCACCAGAAATATCGATTAAGTAGAGCAGAACCTTGGTCCGTTGAATATGCCGCAAAAACCTATGACCAAGCCCTTTGCCATCTGAAGCCCCTGCGATAATCCCAGGGATATCCGCCATTACAAACGAACGATAATCACCCAAGCGGACAATACCCAAATTCGGCTTGAGAGTTGTAAACGGATAATCCGCGATTTTGGGTCTGGCCGCAGACAACCGCGACAACAAAGTCGACTTTCCAGCATTAGGCAATCCGACTAACCCAACGTCGGCGAACAATTTCAGCTCTAAAGCCAAACGAAACTTTGCGCCCTCGGTTCCTGGCCTCGCAATTCGCGGAGTCTGATTTGTAGCGGTTTTGAAACGTGTATTACCTTTGCCGCCTCGTCCACCGCGCGCCACAAGAATCTGTTTGCCATGCTTATCGAGATCACCCAATGGATTTCCAGATACCAAGTCTGTCAACGTCACCCCCACTGGAGCGCGCAAAACAATATCAGCGCCAGATTTGCCATGTCGGTTGCAGGCGCCGCCAGGAGCTCCCTTGTCGGCTCGATAGACATTCGAATAACGCAAATCCAACAAAGTCCCTAAATTGGAATCGGCCTCAAGAATTACATTGCCGCCATGCCCCCCATCACCGCCATCGGGTCCACCTTTGGGACGAAACTTCTCACGAACAAAGGCGACACATCCGTCACCTCCTCGGCCAGCTTCAATTTCTATTTCAACGTAATCTATAAACATCTAATTCATTCCACTTAGGGATTAGGCCGCACAATCAATTCTAGCTATTCTAGCTATTCCAAAAAACTCATCTGATTACCACATACAAGTCATAGTTTCAGTGAGTAGGCAAAAACTATTGATAGCGGCGCGACTGGTCAAGCCCTATATTAGAGATAACGCCGTTCGTTGAACGCCACAAAGTAATAAATCAATATGAGTTTAGAGTATAGATGAGTCCAGAATCCCACAATTACAATTCAAGTGAAGCTCAAATCGCCTTTGATAAAGGCGAATTGCACCATAGCAATCGACGATTCGGGGAGGCTCTACGAGAGTTCAAAGAGGCCCATCAATTGGCTCCCGCCAATGACCGCTACCTCTTCAAAGTCGCCGCCGCCTACCATAATACAGAACAATACGAAAAATCAGCAGAAATGTATGCCGAACTAATCGAACGTCTCGAAAACGAACCGTTTTGTGAAGCCCTACTCTTGGCTTTGGCATATCGCGGAGGAAACTTGGCGATGCTTGGGCAATTCGACGAAGCCGAAAAGTTGATTGAACGCGCCCTAGAGATGGATTCCGTGAGTGTCATAGGTCTAGCGATGAAAGCACAACTGAAATTATCGAGTGGCAAACCCAGAGATGCGCTAGACTTTATTCGACGCGCTCACGAAATTGACCCTGGCAACAAAATTGTCAGCGCTATCCGCAATCGAATTCTTAACCATCTTGAACCCAAGTAAAGGACATTGATTCTTGAACAATACCGATTCCAAACTTCTCGAGGATTACTATGAAGTCCGAGCTCCTGAGTATGAAGCTGTTTATGGTTTCACCGACCCTGCGCGACGCAAAGAACTAGAGGAAATAGAGGACTTGGCCAAAACGTCATTCAGCGGCAAGAATGTCTTGGAAATCGCTTGCGGAACTGGCTATTGGACAGAGTTGCTGTCAATTCACGCCAAGAGTATTTTGGCGCTAGACAGTTCGGAAGCCATGCTAGAAATTGCCCGAACTCGAAAGTACGCACAACAAAACGTCACTCACAAACGATACGACGCCTACAGCCTCAAAGAACTACCTGAAGCGCTCAACTCTGAAAAATTCGACGCAGCAATCGCAGGCTTTTGGATGTCACATATCCCCAAGGAACTTATGCCAGCCTTCCTATCGGGACTCCAGACCTGCCTCAAGACTGGCGCGCCAGTCTTGTTTCTGGATAATAACCTTGTAGAGGGAATGGGTGGCCCTGTTGTCGAAAAACCTGACAGCAGTGATACTTTCAAAGAGAGAAAACTCGCTGATGGTTCAACACATGTAATTCTCAAAAACTACTTTACCAAACAAGCATTGCAAACGATTATTAAACCTTACGCCAACCAGATTAACATCAACATAGGCCAGTGGTATTGGTCAGCTCTATATTTGAGTCAATAGTGTCCTCAGGCAAACATTGGGCTCAGCCTTGGTGACCAACAGGTACGCGCACTTTGCCGAGTTCATCACGCACCGCCTTAGCAAGAATTTTTTGGGTAAGCGGTTTGTAATAGAAATCACCAGCGCCCATTCTCTGAGCCATTTGGATTCTTTTGGTCTCGGCATATCCTGAAACAATAATCGCCTTTTGCCTAGGATAAGACTCCAACACCTTCTTGTAAGTTTCGGCGCCATCCATGCCTGGAGGCATAATCATATCTAGAATAAGTAAATCATGCGGGCTTTCTTTGAGAATTGCAATCGCCTGCTCGCCGCTTACGGCAACGTTGACCCTATAGCCAATCTTCTCCAACATCCGAGAAGTTACTTTTCTCTGCATTTCGTCATCATCAATAACCATCACAGTTTCCGTAGCGGCGCCAGCTTTGCAAACATCATCACCACTCAACACAACTTCAGGTGCGCTTGGGAAGTACAGGTAGAACGTTGTTCCACTACCAACACTACTTCTGATATCCAAGTGCCCGCCATGGTCCTTCATAACAGAATCGACAACGCTCAATCCCAAGCCAGATCCACGTTGTTTGTCGGTTTGTTTTGTCGTAAAGAACGGATCAAAAATCTTCTGGATAATATCTGGTGAGATGCCACAACCAGTATCACTAATAGTCAACTTGACATATTCACCGACAGGAATTCGGCCGAAATTGATTGCTGATATATCAACATAGTTATTCTCCGACTTGATGGATATTTGACCTTCGCCTTCAATCGCGTCACGAGCGTTAGTAAGTAGATTGGCCAGCACTCTATAGACCTGTGAGCTACCCCCCGATATGCACATCAACTCATCTGCAAGAGTTGTCGAATAGGAAACGGCTCCACCGAACAGTTTCTGCTCCTTCACTACCGATAGCACAATGTCATTGAGATTAAACAACACAGGCTTGTAATAGCCTCTGCGACCCAAAGTCAGTAATTGCTGGTTTATGTCGGCTATTCTCTTGGTCGACTCTTCAATATCATCAAGAAACTCCAGAGCTGGATGATCGGCGCTTAGTTCCTCACGAATGAAATCGGGATAGGTCATTAACGGCGCCAATAAATTATTGAAGTCATGAGCGATTTGCCCAGAAATTTTTCCTGCAGTCTCAAGCCGCAAAGCTCTTGACTCAAGCGCCTGCAAGCGACGTGTCTCTGTAACGTCGATCAAGACGGCTTGGGTACACCCTAATGCTCCATGCTCATCCTTTTTTGCAACAGCCGACAATAGCACTTCTAATATATCACCGTTTTTCTTTACAAAATGCAACTCAAAATCAACCAGAAACCCATCTTCGAAAAGCTTTGAAAAACCATGCGCTAACGCATTCGCTCTCGATTCTTCAGTGAGAAACTCTGTACTCTTTCGGCCAACAACCTCTTCTCTGGAATAGCCTGTCGCAGCGAGCCACTTGTTGCTCACAGTAACCACTTCCCCTTTTGAATTCGAGGAATGCATCATCACTGGAGTATCTTCATAGAGGCTCAATACCTCTGCGCTCACTTTCTTTAAATTTTGTTCAACTTTTTTCCGCTTTTCGACATCCTTGGACAACTTTTCGCGAGCTTCTTTCAATTTTGCATTTGAATCAACTATCGACACGAGAAGTGGAGCTATTCTAAGGATACCCACAAAGAGTAAGACAGAAATCAGAAGCGCTACAAATTCAGCGCTCAAAGAAGATGAAGACATTTCAGGGTCATTCAATAACTTGGACAAGGAAATAGTCCTACGTACCACCATCAAAGAAATGGCGCTAGAGATTGCCAAAAGAGGTAGACGAAGTGCGGTAACTTTGACCATCCGCAGCGTAACAACCGCCGTTGCAATCTGAACTATAATTGAAAATATGAGAACTATAGCTACCAAAACCCACCCACTTTGTTTAACTGACAAATTTCATGTCGTTTCCGCCTGACACAACCTTCAGAGAAGCAAGGCATGAAAGAGTAGGAAACTCTTTCCCATATAGTATCGGCGTTCATACTCAAACATGAACGAACTAATGGTACAAATGGTTCAGTTTGGTTAGGGTGTCGGGGCAAATTCAGGCAATTACGCTGCGGAAGAATCCAAATTCTCAGGGCTGGGACAAGGGATTGATTCACAATGAAACAAAAGCCCCAGTGACAAACATCACTGGGGCTCTCTTAGAAGCAAACTCGTGTTTTAAAGGTATTACACTACTCGCTCGGCAAGTTCGGGTAGGCTATCGTAGAAGTTTTTGCTCAACTCTGAAAGTGGCAAATCAATCATATCACTGATCTTCATCTGTGTCCCACCCACAATACCAATACGGTGGAAATCTTGTTTTGCATCCGTGAGCAAACGATTGAAATCGCCATGATTTTCTGGTGATACCGAAACAATCACACGCGACTGACTCTCGCCAAACAAGAGCGCATCAGCCCTGAGACCATCAAGAATTTCAACAGTCACGTCAGCGCCAAGTGGTTTTTCTCTATCGCCAATACAGCACTCAGCCAAAGCCACTGCAAATCCACCATCACTAATATCATGCGCCGAGCATACCAGACGCTTCTCGATGGCGCTGAGCAAGACCTTCTGTAAACGAACCTCTTCGTCCATATTCAAACGCGGCGGGACCCCTTCAGTGCGCTCATGTATCACATGCAAGAACTCTGTGCCACCAAGTTCGTTCTTGGCCGAACCAAGCAAATAAATATAATCACCTTCATTTTTGAACCAACTGGTAGTGACACAGGCAACGTCATCAAGCAACCCCACCATGCCAATCACTGGTGTCGGGAATACTTTGCGCGCAGGGTCTTCATTGTAAAACGATACATTACCACCCGTAACAGGCGTCTCCAAAGCCAGACAAGCGTCACTCATACCTTCAATCGCCGCCTTAAATGTATAGTAAACCTCTGGTTTATACGGATTACCAAAGTTCAAACAATTAGTGACTGCGAGCGGCTTGGCCCCTGAGCAAACCAGATTACGAGCCGATTCGGCAACTGCGATTCGGGTTCCTTCAAATGGATCAAGATAACAATAGCGAGCATTGCAATCAGTTGACATCGCAAGCGCCTTACGTGATTTCTTCAATCGAATAACAGCCGCATCTGAGCCTGGCCCGACAACTGTATTGCTACGCACCGAGCTATCATACTGATGAAACACCCAGCCTTTGTCCGCCAAATTCGGCGAGGCCAGCATAGTCAGTAATGTTGCATTCCAATCTAAATCTTGAGATAAATCATTGATATCGAAAGCATGCGCCTCATCAAGATACGCAGGGCGCTTGGTTTCACGAATATAGACTGGCGTCTCACCGCCCAGAGCCAATGTGACTGAAGGAATATCCGAAACAACTTGTCCTTTGCTTCTCACTACAAAACGCCCAGTGTCGGTAACTTCTCCAATAATCGTCGAGTCCAATTCCCACTTGTCAAAAATCTCTCGCACACGTTTCTCATTGCCAGCTTTGACACATAGCAACATCCGCTCTTGCGATTCCGAAAGAAGAATTTCATAGGGTGACATCCCAGGCTCACGAGTCGGAACTTTGTCGATGTCAATTTCAACTCCAACTTCGCCTTTAGCAGACATCTCAGCGCAAGAACAAGTTATCCCAGCCGCGCCCATATCCTGCATACCAACTGCCAGCTTTTCTTTGATAATCTCAAGTGATGCCTCAAGCAGTAGCTTTTCTGTAAACGGGTCACCAACCTGCACTGAGCTACGCTGGGACTCAGATTCCTTACTAAGTTCAACCGAGGCGAATGTTGCGCCATGAATACCATCCCGACCAGTTTTGGAACCAACAATCATGATCGGATTACCAATACCCTCCATAGTCGCCGAAATCATGCCGTCAACTTTGACTACACCAACTGACATTGCATTAACCAAAGGATTGCCAGTGTAACATTCGTCAAAGAAAACCTCGCCGCCGACTGTCGGAACGCCAAAACAATTGCCATAATCACCAATACCACGCACAACTCCATCAAGGAGAAACCGTACACGAGGATTTTCAAGCGAGCCGAAACGAAGTGAGTTCAGCGCTGCCAAAGGCCTTGCGCCCATGGTAAAAATATCACGATGAATTCCGCCGACACCAGTCGCCGCGCCTTGATATGGCTCAAGTGCGCTAGGGTGATTGTGGGATTCGATTTTGAAGACAACCGCCAGACCATCACCGATATCAATCGCCCCAGCGTTTTCTTCGCCCGCTTTGGCCAACACTGTCTCACCGTCGCGCGGTAAGGTCTTCAGTAAAGCAATCGAGTTCTTGTACGAACAATGCTCCGACCACATCACTGAATACACACCTAGTTCCGTAAAAGTCGGAGTCCGTCCAAGGAACTCTTTGATCTGAGCAAATTCATCTGGCAAAAGAGCCAGCTCTTTGGCAAGAGCCTCAGTAACTTCTGGATCGCCTTCAATCGGCTTGACTGCATTTGTAGAATTATTGTTGTTTGTCAAAGTATCACTGGAGGGCATCTTTGCGCTTCCGTTCTTCAGAGTACAATCATTAGTAAAAAAATCCTTCGGAGTTCAGTCAGGACATAACCAAAATCTGGTCAAACCCCGATCCCCGCAAGCAACCAATAGGCGCCGCTTACGACAAAGGCAAATATATCGGCGTTCAGCGTGGCAGTCAATTCCAGCATGGCAAATTTTCGAGACACGCCGCTATCTTTCATACAATCTGGAACTTCCATTCAATTCATCACTCTCGAAAAGAAACACAACAAAAAGCGCTCTATTCGACGTTCAAGGCATGCGCCACAACCAACAACGACTTATATTGCGCTCTATGGCCAGTCCAAAACGAAAGAAAACGCCAAAAAATCTGGCCCTAAGTCCCGAATTACTCGAGCCTGATTTCGAGGAAGGCGAAAGCGTCCTGATTGGTCTCTCAGGCGGAGCCGATTCTGTGGCCCTAACAGATTTGCTACTTCGTCTCTCTGAGACAATGGGTCTGTGTTTAACCGCTTGTCACATCAACCATCAATTGCGCGATACAGAGAGCGATGAAGATTGCTTGTTTTGCGAAGACTTGTGTGATAGGCTGGAGATTCCATTTATTCAGGCAGATATTAATGTAGCCGCCATCGCAAAAAAACGTAAAATGGGCCTTGAAGAGGCTGGCAGAGTCATTCGCTATAATGTTTTCTCGCAAATCGCCGCCGAAGACGAAATCGATAGAATCGCCCTCGGCCATCACGCAGACGACCAAGTTGAGACTATCCTTTTCCGACTGTTTCGCGGAACTGGCCCAGCTGGTCTAGCTGGCGTACCGCGTCAACGCGGGAAAATAATCCGCCCACTGTTGTCGTTTTCCAAAGAGGAGATTCTGAAATATCTCAAGAAACGGCATCTGAAATTCCGCGAAGACAGCTCAAATCTCGATACACGTTTTTCTCGAAATGCTATTCGCGAAGACATCCTGCCCGAAATTGAAAAACATTTTCCAACTGCCCGTCAGGCAATCTTGCGCCTGCGCAACATCCAAACCGAAGAAAGCGAATATCTAGGATTCGAAACCAGACGATTATACGAGTCACTGGTCTCAATCACACCAGGCGGAAGCTGTATCATCGACCTGGCGCGTTTCAATCAGCAATCTCGCTGGGCCAAACGCCGGATTTTGCGCTGGACACTCGACGAAATGACTGGCGTTCCCAGTGGCGTCAGTTTGGAAACAATTGATCGTGTACTAGAAATTGCTGTAGCCGAAACTGGCGGAGCCAGTTTGCAACAGGGATTTCGCGCCAAAGTCGAGCGCGGGGATATGTTCATCTTCACTAACATTGACGTCAAAATCAAACGCCGGACTTTTGAAATCGACTCATCTCTCGAACTGCCCGAAGTCAATAGCTTCTTGCATTCGAGGGTTATTCCAATCAAAGATGCAATCTTGACCCGACAAAACCGAGGGTTAACCGTCCACCTTAACCGACAAGCGCTTAAGGGAAAACTGCATGTCCGCTCAGCGCGCAATGGAGACCGTTTCAACCCGCTCGGCATGAGCGGCACGAAAACTGTTGGCGATTTTCTTACGGACCTCAAAATTCCAACTCCCTTACGTTCGGAGATACCAGTCCTCTGCGATACCAATGGCATCATTTGGGTAATTGGCTATCAAATAGATAATAGAGTCAGGATCGATCGAGCCAGAATCAAACCTCAGACCGAAGAAATAGCTGAGACTTCAAAAGATGAAGCTCTGGAGATTGAAATAGTACGACACATTGAAAGCGAAGAGTCTGATGACCTCGAAAATGGCAGATAAATCATCCTTAGAGATGCGCAAAATCGACCTCTTATATCGCCGTGATGAAATTGAAGAGCGAGTCCTTGAACTAGGAGAGCAGATTTCAAGAGATTACGCAGATACAACTCCCATACTAATTGGCGCCTTGAAAGGCTGCTTTGTCTTTATGGCTGATTTGGCGCGCGCAATCACTATCCCACTTGAAATCGAGTTTATCTCCGCAGCCAGCTATCGTAGTGGAACCCAGCAAGACGATACCATCGCAGTCGGCCCATCCCCAATGGTCTCTCTCAAAGGCCGAGATGTCATTTTTGTCGAAGGAGTAGTGGACTCTGGGAAAACCGCCGAGGCCATAATCCAACGTCTGAAAATAAACGAGCCCAACTCAATTGAAGTAGCCACTTTGCTCCACAAAACCGAGTCTTCGTCGCTCTCATTCCCACTAAAATATGTCGGCTTTGAAGTTGCCAATTTGTTTGTCGTCGGTTATGGACTGGACTATTCTCAACTCTATCGGAATCTGAATTTCATCGGGCATGTCAGCGAATTTGATAAGTAGAAGCTGCTGTCCAAGAAGCGGTTTAAACAAGTAGTGATTAGTCTGACTTTCATCTGTGGACTTTTTGCCATTTTTGCCGTATAAGTAACAAGCCGCAACGGATTTTCAGTGAATCTTCGTAGTGCGGTTTTCTTATTATTGTGCCGATTTTGAAATCAGAAAGGAACCTACCGGGAATGTTGCCGTTTGAAGAACAAGACGCGAACATTTCAAGGGTTATAAATGGCTGAAAAAGAACAAGATAAAGAGAAAAAGCAGGAACCAAACCTGACACCTCCCCCATCAGAAAGCGGCAAAGGACCGCGCCTCCCAAATTGGGCTGGCAAAAAAGACAGTGGCCAGCCAAAAGGCTCTGGTGACTCTGGAGGAGAAGGTGGCGGATTACCTGGTTTTCGGGGTCAAGGCAAATCTATCCTCTTTTGGGGATTGATTGCCGTTTTGATTGGACTAATCTACACCTACACAGGCGGTATACAGCCCGAAAAGGCCGAGATTACCTATACAGAATTCACCAGACAGATTGAGTCCAAGAATATCGAAGAAGTCACATTCGAAGGTCGTCAAATCAGCGGTACCTTGAAAGCCGCAAAGTCTTTCCCGACTGGCAATGGCACAGCGCAGTTCACTAAGTTCAAAACAACTCTGCCGTTTGACGACAATAGCTACCAGATTATTGATAAACTCCAAAACAGCGGAGTAAAGGTCAAAGTCAAAGAGCCAAGCTCTGGCTATATCGGACTGCTTGTCGGCTTCCTGCCATGGATACTGCTGATTTTCATTTGGTTATTCTTCATTCGCCAAATGCAAGGTGGCGGCGGCCCCAAAGGTCTTTTCTCCTTTGGTAAAAGCAAAGCCAAACTGGTAACCGATGACCGTCCGAAAGTAACCTTCAAAGACGTTGCTGGAGTAGAAGAGGCCAAAGAGGAATTATCAGAGATTATTGAATTCCTCAAAAACCCCGAAAAATTCCAGAAACTGGGCGGAAAAATCCCCAAAGGTGTTTTGCTCTTAGGCTCACCTGGTACTGGTAAGACCCTGATGGCTCGGGCAGTAGCTGGTGAAGCTGGCGTGCCTTTCTTCTCTATGTCAGGCTCTGATTTCGTGGAGATGTTTGTCGGTGTTGGCGCCAGTCGTGTGCGTGATCTCTTTGAACAAGGCAAGAAAAACGCTCCTTGTATCGTTTTCATCGACGAAATCGACGCAGTCGGTCGTCACCGTGGCGCAGGTCTCGGTGGTGGACATGATGAACGCGAGCAGACTCTTAATCAATTGCTTGTCGAGATGGACGGCTTTGAACAAAACTCAGGCGTGATTCTATTGGCTTCTACCAACCGCCCAGACGTGCTCGACCCTGCCTTACTGCGTCCAGGTAGATTTGATAGGCAGATAACTGTAGCGCTGCCAGATGTGAAAGGCCGCGAAGCCATCCTCGAAGTGCACGCCAAGAAAATCAAACTTGGTGATGATGTAAATTTGGCGATACTAGCCAAAGCCACCCCTGGTTTCTCAGGCGCTGACTTGGCTAATATGATAAACGAAGGTGCCTTACTCGCCTCTCGCAAAGACCTCGATTCAGTCAATATGGAATCGATGGAAGCCGCCAAGGACAAAGTCTTGATGGGCGCCGAAAGACGCACATTGGTTGTCACCGACAAGGAAAAAGAAATGGTTGCCTATCATGAGGCTGGCCACGCCCTAGTAGCCAAGTTTCTTCCAGAGGCCGATGCGGTTTACAAAGTCACTATCATTCCGCGTGGTCGCGCTCTCGGACTCACCAGCTATTTGCCTGATGAAGAGATGTACAACCATTCCAAGACTGGACTCGAAGCGCGACTGGCCTATGCCATGGGTGGACGCGTAGCAGAAAAACTGGTTTTCAACCAGTACACAACTGGAGCCGGCAATGACTTGGAACGCTCAAGTGGACTAGCAAGACGGATGGTTTGCAGTTGGGGTATGTCCGACGAACTCGGACCTGTTACCTTCGGCAAAAAAGAGGAGCAGATATTCCTCGGACGTGAATTTGCCCAGCATCAAGATTTTTCAGAAGAAACTGCCAAATTGATAGATAGTGAGGTCAGAAAGATTCTCGAGACTGCGGAAGAAACCGCAACCAGAATCCTATCCGCGCACCGCGCTGAACTGGACAAGGTTACCAAGTTGCTTCTCGAAAAAGAAACTATCGACGGCAAAGAGATAGACGAGATAATCGCCGAAATCCAAGGCCCAAAAGAGCCAGCCTCAAAGTCAGCGACAGTCTAGTCAACATGTCTTAACGTCAATCAAATTTCTTTACATAATATGTTTTTCTAGCGGCGGTTGAGTTTTTACTCAATCGCCGTTATCTTTTTGTATCATTGGGTATCCGTAGGCGAAGAAACAATCACCGCCAGACTGTGAGAAGATGAGATGAACAACAAGAAAACAATGGATGCTGAAAAGATTCAGCGCGGAGTGCGGCTAATCCTAGAGGGCATTGGTGAAGACCCAACGCGTGAAGGTCTGGCCCGCACGCCAGAGCGAGTGGCCGAATTCTACGCCGATGCGCTTGGCGGGCTGCATGAAGACCCCGAAGAGATTCAATTCGGACTCTATAATGTAGATAACAACGAAGAGATGATTGTTGTCCGTGATATTTCTTTCCATTCGCTATGCGAACATCACCTCTTACCCTTCTTCGGAAAAGCGCATATCTGTTATATTCCACGCCAAAATCACACCACTGGTTTTTCAACTTTGGCGCGTTTGGTCGACACATTGTCACGGCGCACCCAAATCCAAGAACGTCTGACATCCCAAATCGCCGATATTCTCGAAGCCAAACTCAAACCCATTGGCGTATTAGTTGTTCTCGAAGCCGAACATTTGTGCATGACCATGCGCGGGGTCAAAAAACCAGGCTCAGGAACTATCACTAGCGCAATTCGAGGCGGGATGCGACGAGATGCAACTCGCGCCGAAGCCTTCGCTTTGATTCGTGGTCATTAGGATAATCTGTAGCGCCATGCAAGAAAACACTATCTCTCAATCAGAAGTCTCTCAAATAGTCGAACCCGCCACAGACGCCTATGTCTCTCGTGACGAGTTAGACTATAGTCGCCCACTGGTAATGGGTATATTGAATGTCACACCAGATTCTTTCTCCGATGGCGGAAAGTTTTCCCCACCTGAATCAGCGCTTGCACAAGCCCTAAAGATGATAGCTGATGGCGCAGACATAATAGACATCGGTGGTGAGTCGACTCGTCCTGGCGCCGAAGCAGTCTCAACAGATGAGGAGTTGACTAGAGTCATCCCAGTCATCAAACTAATCAGAGCCGAATCAAAGATTACAATTTCTATAGACACCACCAAAGCCATTGTCGCAGAGCAAGCGCTGGCTTGTGGAGCTGATATAGTCAATGATATCTCAGCTGGTTTATTCGATGAGAAAATGATTCCACTGGTGGCGAAGAGTCAGGCGGGCTATATTGTAATGCACATGCTCAAGACACCACAAACTATGCAGAAGAAACCTCAATACACAGATGTCGTAGAAGAAGTTAGTCAATTCCTCTACGAACGCCGCGAGCTCTGCCTCGCCGAAGGCATCAAACGTGAGCTACTTATGCTCGACCCCGGCATCGGTTTCGGAAAAACCACCGAACACAACATAGAACTGCTAACCAACCTCGCAGCGCTCACTGAACTTGGCTCACCTGTATTGGTCGGCGCTTCGCGTAAAGCTTTTATTGGGACACTATCTACCAAAGCCCCGAGAGCGGAAAACCGCCTAGGTGGCTCATTGGCCGCAGCGCTCTTTGCAGTTGAGCATGGCGCAAGTGTTGTGCGCGTTCATGATGTCTTCGAAACAGCGCAGGCTTTGGAAATCATGGTCGGACTGCATACTGCGACACCATTTGGGAAGGAAGCAACTTACTAATGGAATTATTCAAAATCGGATTTCTTTCTTTTGGTATCAAAGACCTCGTCGACATCGGCATAGTCAGCGCCCTGATTTACAAGATGTTCGTGCTCATTCGTGGCACACGCACAGCGCAAATGGCCATCGGTCTGGCCCTCTTGATTGTTGTGGCCTCGCTGGCCTATTGGCTAGAGATGTCCGCGCTATCATGGATTTTTGGTAATCTGACAACCTTTGGGCTGCTAGCTCTCGTAATCCTCTTTCAACCAGAGCTACGCGGCATTTTGGCAAACATCGGTCTCTCTGGCCCTTTGCGCCCGTTTAGCAATGTCACTGGACGTTTCTTAATTGAAGAAATCTCGCGTACAACAGTCCGTTTGGCAGAACTAAAATACGGCGGACTAATAATCATCGAAGGTCGAGTCGGGCTACGTGACTATATCGAAACAGGCAAAGAAATGAATGCCAAGTTTTCAGTGGAACTAGTGACGACACTTTTCACTGGTTACACCCCCCTGCACGACGGCGCAGTAATAGTTTCGTCTGCAGGACAAATTGCGGCCGCCGCCTGCACTCTGCCGCTAACACAAAACCCACTCTACCGTAAACTCTACGGCATGCGCCACAAAGCCGGCATCGGTATCACAGAACTCTCCGATGCTGTGGCAATCATCACATCAGAAGAAACAGGACACATCTCAATAGCTCACAATGGAAAACTACAGCAAGACATCCACCGTGACGACTTCCGCGAAACCCTCGCCAACTATCTCACCAAATAGTCTTCTTGCCAGACAATGGAGTTTTCAAATGGAATTCTCAATCCGCCAAATCTCCGCGTCTGAAACTGTCGAATTGCGACAAAATATCCTGCGGCCTCATCAAGCTCTCAGTGAATGCGTCTACCCACATGACGAAACGCCCGAAACTTTCCATCTTGGAGCCTTTGTTAATGAGCCTCAAACTTCCAAAGAGCGCCTGATTGGAATCGCCTCATTCTTATATGATCCAAACCAAGACTTGCCTGATCCAGAATCACAATATCGAATTCGCGGCATGGCCACCCAACTCGACTTTCGGCGGCTCGGAATCGGAACAGCTATGCTAAATGAAGGACTTTCAATTCTCAAAGAAAAAAAAGCCAAACGAGTCTGGTGCAACGCCAGAGAGACAGCTTTTGCTTTCTATGAAAAATCAGACTTCATAATGCTCGGCGAAATGTTCTACTTGCCAGGAATTGGCCCTCACAAAGTCTTCTGGCGAGAAGTCTAAACCAAACTAACTCAATGTCTTACCATTCTCGCAGAACATAGGCCTCCAATAATTAACTGCTTGACAACGTCCTGTCTCCATATTAGTCTTCTGATAGCTTTAGTACTACTTCATCAACATGTTTCGACAACATGTTTTTTATCAACCAGACCGTTCACTCAGAACCAGGGAGCATCCATGTCTACTCGTTCTAGAAGCATCCTTGCAGTCGTATTTTTATTGTTTTCGTTTTCTATATTCAACAATCAACACACTTTTGCTGAATCCAAGAGAGATGCAAACGCCGCTCCCCAAGACGGACTATCAGTCGGAACAGTTAGAAACGGACTGACGGCAATTAGTCCTGAATTGCGAGACATCCTCAAAATCGCGCCAGTAGGCAATCAAATAACGACCATAAATATTGAAGTCGATATCATGGACGCCGGTAGTCACATCCATGCCCTTAAGCAAGCGGAAATTGACGCTCTCGTACAAATGTTCGCCTGCCAAGGCATAACTCTGACAATTGACATCAGCGACACAATTCCAGAAACAGCAATTCTAGAGTCTGGAGGCGTCGGAGTCTTTCAGAATTCCACCCCGGGGCAATACCTTGATATCAAGAACACCTACTTCGATCATGCTGCCGTTCCAGGCTGGCATTACTGCATCATGGGCCACAATTACGACCTTGGCGGTGGTGTCACAGGCTCAAGCGGTCTCGCTGAACTTTTTGGTGACGATTTCATTGTCACTATGGGCTCGTTTACTGGCGTTGTAGGCACACCTTTTGACAGAGCGTCAACTTTTGCACATGAACTGGGGCACAACCTTGGCTTGAACCATGCTGGGGACCAAGACGAAAGCATGATCACGCAATACAAACCGAACTACGTCAGCGTCATGGCCTATCGCTACCAGCTATCAGGTGTCAGAGTCAAGACCGCCTGTCTCGGTGTGACTGATGGTTGCGTAGAGCTCAAGAATCTTGACTATTCTCACGGACTACAGATTACACTAGACGAAACGGCGCTTGATGAATCTGTAGGAATGGGTTTTGGTCCTTACGATTGGAATTGCAATGGTGTAATCGACGCAGGGCTTGTAACCTTTGATGTATCTGACAGCAAATTCCCCTGCACAGATAGTGGCAGCTATCAAACGATTACCGATTATGATGACTGGGCAAATATTGTTGATGTTACTGTTCCGCCAGCAAACGGAGCTCTTCTCAATCGCGCTGTTTCAGATTGTATCACTCCCCAAGAGTATAGCTCACTTAAAAACAGAGATGTTGGCTGTATTCAACCAGCAGTAGAAGTCGAGCCTTGTGTAGTTCTGGCAGGGGACGACGATGGAGACGGCGTTCCAAACTTATGTGACGCATGCCCTGGCTTTGACGATTTATTAGACGCGGATGGTGATGGAGTTCCAGATGGTTGTGACATCTGTGCCGCCGGTGATGACAACATCGATCCCGACTTAGATTTCATCCCCTCGGCTTGCGATAACTGCCCAACCCAAAACAATCCCACTCAGATTGATCAAGACAGCGACGGAATAGGTGATAGATGTGACAACTGTGACTTCGACTCTAACCCAAATCAACTTGACTCTGACGGTGACAATGTCGGTGATGCTTGTGATGTTTGCCCTGGCTTCAGAGACGATTTGGACGCCGATGGTGACGGAGTACCCGACGGCTGTGACGTCTGCCCTGGATTTGATGACACTATTGACTCTGACGGCGACACTGTGCCAGACGGATGCGATGTTTGCCCAGGCGGTGATGATACAATTGACACTGACGGAGATAGTGTCCCCGATGATTGTGATATTTGTCCAACAGGAATCGATAGTTTGGATGTCGACAATGACGGATTACCTGACGGCTGTGACAATTGCCCTCAATCAAACAACCCAGGGCAGGAAGACGGCGACGGTGACGGCGCCGGAGACCTTTGTGACAATTGCCCGACAATTTCAAACCCCGGTCAAGAGGACGCCGACTTTGATGGAATTGGCGATGTCTGTGACACTGACGCGGACAATGATGGCGTCCCAGATGTCTCAGATAACTGCGTAACAACCTTCAATCCGTCCCAAGCGGATTCTGATAATGATGGAATTGGAGATGTCTGTGACGCTTGTCCTCAAGACCCCGACAATGACGCAGACGGTGATGGACTTTGCGGTGATGTCGACAATTGCCCGACAATAGTCAACCCAGCGCAAGCCGACGCTGACTTCGATTTCGTTGGTGACGCCTGCGATAATTGCCCAAGTGTTTTCAACTTCTTCCAAGCCGATGCTGATGCAGATGGAGTTGGTGATGCCTGCGATATTTGCCCAGGATTCGACGACAATCTTGACACTGATGGCGATGGTGTCCCAGATGGCTGTGATAGCTGCCCAACTGAACCAGACCCTTGCTCTGGATGTTGTGACACAGCTGGTGACTATGACCACAATGGCTCATTCAACATCGCCGATGTCACTGCTGGAATCGCCAGAATATTTGCCGGTGGCCCAGCTCCAGCCTGTCAGGATGAGGCTGACTCCGACGGCGACAATTCATTTAACATTGCTGATGTAACCTACGGAATCGCTAGAATATTCGGTGGTGGACCAGCGCCAGAGTGTGGAACGACTGGAAGCTAATTTATTGTAACCTTATGCGAAATCGCATCTAGGAAATTGTGAAACACAGAAAAGACTGAGCGCCTAGGCCACAACGGCTAGGCGCTCAGTTTTTCTTGACACAATCTTAGAGCTTGGATATTGCTTAAAAAATGGAGCATACCGAGCGCAACCTCATAACTAACCCACTTGTACTCAGTGTGCTCCGCAGGGTCTATGACTGGTTCAGAATCGCTGTCAACCTCTGCAATAAATACATACTCAGTCAGTAGCTCAACTTCAGCGCCATAGTGATGTTTCATTGATTCTGGAACTGGGAAACTTCCCTCGTATTCTACTTGCCTAATTGTGACCCCGTCAAAACCCGTTTCCTCATATAATTCTCTGGTGGCCGTCTCCAGAATAGTTTCCTCATCCTCGACACCACCAGTAACACCCTGCCAGAAACCACCAGACTCTGGCGTTCGATGCAGCAAAAGATATTCTCGTTTGGAATTAATTGTTCTGGAAATATAAATAGCAATTTGAATTGGTCTTCGCATCAGAAACACTCAACGCCGCTTTCTCAAACAAGTCAATCTCACAGCTCTTTAAGCGCCAACTCACCGCCAGACATCTCAACATAATTGAACCTGCTGATGAACTCACCAGTATTGATATAAATACCCTCTTCCCAATTGTGAAATAAGGGAGTATGTAGGTGGCCAATCAAAACCGCGTCATAACCTTCAAGCAATTTACTGCGCGCGTATTTTTCATAGGCGGGATGAAAAGAATGAATCCCGAGGTCAGTGCGTTTGGAAGTATGTTTACGCGAACTACCAGCCACCCAACGCGCCAGTGGTATCCCCCAATCCGCAGGCAACAAACGATATAGCGCAACATTAACAGGGTTACGCAACACGCGTTTGAGAATCCGATACTTCCAATCCTCTGGCGCCAAACCGTCACCATGAATTAGAAACATACGTTTCCCTTGTTCTTTCAATTCCAGTGAGTCACGATGAATAGTGATACCAGCTTCGGTCGTCAAGAAATCGCCGAGCCAAAAATCATGATTACCGCTAACATAATCAACTGGAATACCAGCTTCGACCAATTCGGCGAGCTTGAAAATAACTTTTAACTGTTGTTTGGGAATTGCGTTCTTGTATTCAAACCAAAAATCATAAAGGTCACCGAGGATTACCAATCGTGAACCACGCTCTTTGACCAAGTTCAACAGCTCAAAAATCTTATTGGCCTTGAGGCGTTCAAGCGTCGGATCATTAGCGCCCAAATGCGCGTCAGAAAAGACAAACAGCGAGCCGCCGTTCGTTGTCTGCTCTTTAGAATTATCGGGAATCATAACGACGAAAGCTTGCTCTGCGACTGGCTCTTATATGTCAGATTACTAACCAGCCAAACAGCCAGTGTCGCTAGAATAAATGCTGGCACAATCTCAAATAATCCAACACCACCGATTTCATTTTTTAAGTAATCAATATTTCGCCAGATAATCGTCACTAGCGAACCAGTCAACATCCCTGCCAGAACTCCTTCGCGAGTTGTCTTCTTCCACCACAACGTAAACAACAAAGCAGGCCCAAATGCAGAACCCAACCCCGACCAAGCAAACCCAACAATGCTAAAAACGAAATCCTTGTCATTGGCCTGAGCATACCAAGCCAAACCAAAAGCCACAACACCAATAATCACCGTGGTAGTGCGTGAAAGTGACACCAACGAGCTCTCACTGGCCTTGGGATTGATTGAACCATGGTAGACATCCTCCGAAACTGCCGAAGTCGCCACCAACAGTTGACTATCAGCAGTCGACATCATCGCGGCGATAGCCCCTGATATCAAAATCCCAGCCAACCAGCCAGGCAATAAATCATTAGCCAACATTGGCATGAGTTTTTCTGCGTCTTCCAGTGGCGCTTGATTCACCAAATACGCCGCGCCGAAAAGCCCGATAAACATAGCTCCCCAAAAAGCCACCACCGCCCAGCTAATTCCAATCAAAGCGCCTTTGCGTAATTCGTTCGGATCTTTGATAGCCATGAAACGAGTAATCAAATGCGGTTGAGCCATATACCCTAGCCCCCACGCCAACCCCGAAATAACTGAGAGAACTGCGGCGATACCAGATTTTCCACCTGTCAACGAACCAAAAGCAGGGTCGGCGCTAGCGACAAAAGAGCTGACTTGATCATAGCCACCAAGTTCCATCAACAAAGCAATCGGCAGAATCACCAACGTGCCAATCATCAAAATCGCTTGCACAAAATCCGTCCAAGCCACCGCCATGAACCCACCTGCAACTGTATAGAATAGAATTATTCCAGCGCCGAGAAGCATACCATCAAACTTGTCAATTCCAAAAGTCACGTTCAGAACTTTACCAGCGCCAATAAACTGCGCCGAGACATAGAAGGTAAAGAAGACAACAATAATCACTGTCGCCAAATATCGGATAGCGTGGGTAGTGTCATTAAATGTATTCGAGAAAAACTGCGGCAGTGTAATCGCCCCAACTTGCTCTGACTGCAAACGCAAAGGTTTGGCAATCACCATCCAAGAAACCAGAATACCAGTGCTACATCCAACAGCCACCCAAATATCCAGCAGACCGTTGGCATACAAGGCCGCAGGAAGTCCCAGCAACAACCAAGATGATTCACCCGAAGCCCGCTCAGAAAATGTTATCACCCAAATTCCAAGACGTCGCCCACCCAGCACATAGTCGCTGATAGTCTTGTTGTGTTTGAATGTCAGAAGTCCGACGACAAAAATCACTATCAAATAGATTACAAAACCAATAACAGTCGCGCTCATGGACGTTCCTTCTTAGGAGCAGTCAAAAAGAAAAACACAGCTCCCGCGCAAACCAAAACCACTGGCGGAACAAACAACCAAAAGTTTTCCCAAAATCCCATCTTAGCTCTACCTATCCCTCTAACTATACTTAGTGATTGCTAACATCGGCGACATTGTCGTTTGTCTCTTCGGTATCATCCACGTTCTCCACACTGTCAATAGCGCTGTCCACGGCGCTGTCATCCAGCGGCGGATTTATCCATTCGTTATCCAAGAACATTGGGTCCTCAGCGGTAACATCATAATCATCGCGAAGTTTGCGAATTATCACATAAGTATAGGTCTGTGAAGTCGCCAAAATTGAGATGCCATAACCCCAGACATAAGCAAAGATAATCACCAGCGCAAACGCCATAATTACCGCCGCAAAACCATCGGAGCCGCCTTTACTCCAACGACCAATATCAAAACCGATTTCAACTCCAGCTACCTGTAAATTCGGCCAGAGGTTGGTAGTGAAATCAATCAAAGAGCCACGCAAAGGCAAAAGCCGCGCGCCACCTGCAAATGTCTGAGCCACAGTCTCGCCACCAGTCAAAGATGACAACCAAAGAAAACTCTTAAGCGCCAAAGCGCTAAAAGCCGAAAGTATCCAAACACATACTTTAGCGGAACCAAACGAGAAGACAGTGTAACCCACCCAACGGAATGGCTGCCGCAGAAAAGTCGAAAATGTCTCAACAATCGAGGTAAATGATTCGCCGATCCTATCAGCGGCAGTCGCCGCGGGCAAAATCAAAAATGACAAAACAAAAACCAGCGCAATCACTACAGTAAACAAAGCCACCAAGAATCCGGGGATAACAAAAAGCACACTATAAAGCGCATCTCCAATCCATGGAATGCGCGCCACTAATCCCAAGCCGCTATTGAACCCCAAGAGAAAAAGTAAGAACAATGCCATCGCCCCCAATGCCAAAGCAGTTTGTTTCCAGCGACTCAGCGAAAAGCGGATACCATCTTTTGCGCTACAGAGACGATTACCGCGCAACTCTTCAATAGTTATCAATGCAATCGCCAAGAAACCGTGCATCACGACAAACAATCCCAACAAAACCCCAGAGCCAAAAAGCGCCTTGGCCGGCAGAGTCACAAAACGCAGTCCAGAAAATGGAAACAGCGAATGCGCCTGAAAGAAATGACTAATTGATAGGCCATCGACTGCCACGGCCAAATACACCAAACAATCATATGCTGCCAAAGCCGCTAATAGCGACAATCCACCAATAAATATTTTCTTCAACTCAAGCGCCCCAGCGGGGGCGGAAACAATTGAGCGAAAACTAAAAGCAAAATCTGGCTTGAGTGGGTTTATCTCTGACATACTCTAACTTCGGTCTATTATAGCGTTCTTGTCAACCAATTTTCATTTCTTCAAAGGCAGAATCATTTGCCAACAGGATCATTCTCCAAAACGCTCAACAAGCGTACCTATCGCCTCGCGAACAGCTTTGACATCCCGCCGCTTCAATTCTGGATAGAGTGGCAAACTGACAACCCTCTGAAAAGCATTCTCTGTTTGATACACTTCTCGCGGTTTTTTGGATGAAATATTCAAAAGTCCCTGATAAGCGCTAAAATGATACAGTGGGATATAATGCACCCCACAGCCTATGCCGAGCTTCGTCAATTCCTTGATAAACCTGTCGCGTCCAATTCTCCAACGATTCAAATTGAGCTTGATAATAAACAAATGCCAAGCTTGAGAGCTATCGCCTTTCACTGAATCTATAACAGGCGGCGATTCAATATAATCCGCAAAACCACTCAATTCTTTCAAGTAGCGTTTGGCGCTTCGCGCCCGCGAATCTAACAGTGAGTCAAAACGCTTGATCCTAGAAATCCCCAAAGCCGCATTCAAATCAGAAAGATTCGCCTTATGGCCAATCTCACTGATATCATAACGCCAATCAGATGCGGCGCTACGTTTCAAAGCGCTGCGAGTAATTCCATGCAAAGACAAAAGTCGTAAACGTTTGGCCAGACGTTGATTCTGTGTCAAAACCATACCGCCTTCAGCGGTCGTAATATTCTTAGTCGAATAAAAACTAAAGACAGTCACATCACCAATCGCGCCAATATGCTTTCCTCTATAAACAGACCCAAAAGAATGTGCCGCATCACAAATCAATTTCAAACCATGCTGACGGCAAAGCGCCAAAAGCGCCCGATAGTCACACGGAAGTCCAGCAATATCAACTGCAATAATCGCTTTGGTTTTGCGCGTGATTTTCTTAGTAACACTTTGAGCGTCAAGATTGAGCGCCTGCGGATCAATATCAGCAATAATTGGCGTTGCGCCACTTTGAATAATCGCCGAACAAGTAGCAGTGAATGTGAATGACGTAGTGATGACCTCATCGCCTGCACCAATCTCCAGCGCCGCCAGCGCCAACTGCAATCCAGCGGTTGCTGATGAAACAGCTACTGCATACTTGGCCGAACAACTCTCTTTTACTAACTCCTCTAGCTCAAAGGCTTTCTTACCAGTGGTCAGCCAACCACTAGCCAAGACATCCTTGACTGCGCCAAAATCCTCAGCGCTGGCTTGCAATCGGAAGAAAGGAACTTTCATCTTATTCAGCTTACTTAACGTAATTGTAGTATACGCTCGGCGATTATCTCTGATGGTTTTGCGCCACCAACTTTCCAAGGCATCTGCTTAGCTTTGCTTTGGCCCAGACTACGAAGAACATCTTTGCAGCGAGCAACCGAATGCCCCACTAAGTGATTGCCATAGCGCAATGTCTCAGTCCATTCGGAAACATCTCGCATAGTCAAACATGGCGTCCGCAAGAAAACCGCTTCTTTTTGCAAACCACCCGAATCAGTCAAAACAACTTTGGCATTCGCCGCCAATGTCAGATTTTCGATATATGACAGAGGCGCAACAACCCGAACGTGTGTCAGTTTCTTCAGCGCTCCCAGCAAACGATTTTTCTTCAATGACGCCAAAGTTCGTGGGTGAACCGGAAAAACAACTGGCATCTTGAGAGCCGACAATATCTTGAGCGCTTTCTCCAATGTCTCGCGTTTATCAACCAAAGCGGGACGATGCGCAGTAAATAGCGCATAGCTTTTTTCCTGCAAATCGTATTCCGCGAGAACTTTCTGCGCTGGCACTCCGCTCGCGTTCAAGATTGGGCGAAGCCCCACAAGAGTTTCAAACATCAAATCCCCAGAACGAATGATTTCGCCAGATGGATGTTCGCGTCGTAGATTTTTTACCGACTCAACGGTCGGACAAAAAAGTAGTGAACTCAAATGGTCACTAACTCGGCGATTGACTTCCTCGGGCATCGTCATATCAAACGACCGCAAACCAGATTCAATATGCGCAATCTCGATTCCCATTTTTGAAGCGACAATCGCGCCCGCCAATGTCGTATTAGTATCACCGTAAATTAGTAAAACATCTGGTCTGTTCTTCACAAACTCTTTTTCAAGGCCGCTAATCATTTTGGCAGTCATCTCACCGTGAAGACCTGAGCCAACTCGCAAATTCAAATCTGGCTTAGGAATTCGCAGTTGCCGAAAAAACACCGCCGAGAGATCGGCCGCATAATGCTGACCAGAGTGAATAATCGAATGATTGATTTTCCCTTGATAACGAGACGTAGCGAACCGCTGCGCCAAAGGCGCCAATTTCACAAACTGCGGACGAGCCCCAACCAGCGAAACTACACTCAGAGCTTTACGCTTAATTCTATTTTTCTTGATATTAGCCATCTTCTTACCTTGGTCATCCACATACTAGGACAAAAAAAACCGCTCGGTGTCATAAACACCGAGCGGATAATATACAGTTTTGATTGCCTCGCAGCAAAAACGGCTAACCTGCCAACTCAAGCAACGTATCAGCCACTAACTCGCGCTCTGGCTCCGTCAATTCTGGGAAAATCGGAATCGAAAGTACCGAACTGGCAGCTTTCGATGAAACAGGGAAATCATCCTTGCCATAACCCAAATCAGCAAAGCACTCCTGTGCGTGGAATGTCACTGGATAATAAACCTCACAACCGATACCGCGCTCGCGGAGAGTTTTCAATACCTCATCACGATTCTCCACAGCTACTGTATACTGATTGTAAATATGGAAAGTCGTATAGTCTTTAACAGTCGGTGTGACAATTTTGCTACCAGCAAAACGCTTATCATAATAAGCTGCGTTAGCCTGACGAGCCTCGGTCCAACCACGCAAATATGGTAATTTCACCAATAGCGCCGCGGCTTGAATAGTCGCCAAACGAGAATTGTAACCAACAATCTTATGATAATATTTTGGCTTTGAGCCATGCAGACGCAGAATCCGGCACAAATCTCCGGTCTCCTCGTCATTGATAACAATCATGCCACCATCACCAAGAGCGCCAAGGTTCTTAGATGGAAAGAATGAAAAGCAACCAATCGTTCCCATCGAACCACACAATTTATCTTTATAGCTCGAACCAATCGACTGGGCGCCATCCTCAATCACCGACAGCTTATGCTTACGGGCGATTTCCATAATCGGATCCATATCTGCCATCTGACCAAACAAATGCACTGGCACAATCGCCTTAGTCTTGTCGGTAATCGCCGCCTCGATCAACTTAGGATCGATATTATATGAATCCGCTTCAATATCCACAAAAACAGGCTTAGCGCCAAGACGCGCAATCACACCCGCAGTCGCGAAGAATGAAAAGTCGGTGGTAATCACCTCATCGCCGACACCCACACCAACCGCGCGCAATGCCAAAAGCAATGCATCAGTACCAGAATTGACACCAATTCCGTATTCAACACCACTATATTTGGCGACTTTGGTTTCCAACTCTTTGACTTCAGGCCCGAGAATAAACTTGCCATGGTCAAGCACGTTCAAAACGGCTTTGTCCATCTCGTCTTTGAGTGTGACATATTGACGCTTAAGATCCAACAGCGGCACGCCTTGTGGTTTGGCTGTGGTGGGTGCGGAGCTGGCTGGTTTGGCTGAACTACTTGTGCTCACAATCTGATTTCCTTAATTGACGTTTCGAAAAAATGACGTTTTGAAAACATGACGTTCTGAAAAAAGTGATACTCTAATGTCGCGCCCAAAGGACGAAATTTGAAATTGGGTCCAGCGCAACTAACTTATATTATACGCAATAATCTAAAGAAGTATCACTTCAGGAGTAATATATCTTTCGTATTCTATCCGCTTCTATTCAGGCCAACCCTGATTCTTCAAAAGTTGGTCGCTATCAACCTCACGCCAGACTTTCGCAGGCGATCCAGCGACAATCTTGCCTTCAGGAGTGTCTTTGGTCACCAAAGCCCCTCCAGCAACCATCGAGTCGGCTCCGATAACTTTGCCAGGTAGAATTGTCGAATTCACCCCAATCCGGCCACCCTTTTTGATAGTCACACCCTTGAAATGTTTGAACCGCTCTTCTGACCGACCCATATAATTGTCATTGGAAGTCGCGGTGCAAGGCGCAACAAACACTCGATCTTCAAGAGTCGAATAGGCACAGAGATAAACATTTGATTCAAGTTTGCAGTAACGGCCCACTTTGCAGAAATTCTCAATTGTCACACCACGGCCAACAATCGTGAAATCACCGACGCTAACATTTTCACGCACAGTAGCCAAATCCGCCACCAAAACCTTCTCGCCAATTGAACAACCGCGATAGAGAATGACAGTCGTCCCAATAATGCAATTGGATTTGATTGTTGCAGGTGGAAGTGTCTGCTCTTTGGTTGTCGCAGAATTGGCCGCCTTCATAGGCAACTTACCAATGACCGTATTGTCATCAATGCGCACATTATCACCAATGACGCTACCTGTATGAATTTTGACCGCATGGCCTATAACACAACCCGAGCCAATTGTAACATTTTCACCAAACACACAAAACTCACCATAACGAGTGTTCTCACCAAGAGAAACTGAATCTGAGAGTATAGAAGTAGACATAATGAAGTATCCTTTTGCGCAAATCCGTCATTAGAGAATGGTTTGCGCAATAACCTTATTGCGTAAGAACCTATTCTTTAATTTCGACTGGCGCTCCGCCTTGTTCCATCGACTTTTGCGCAGCATACAAAACTTTCAATGTCCGCAGACCTTCACGTCCATCACTACGTGGACGCTGACGTGTTTCAATACACTTAAGGAAATGACGACACTCATCAGCGAGCGGCTCACCACCTGGAATTCTTGGAATAACAATATCACCAGTGCGCAAAGTCAGATAATCTGCATAGGTTTCATAGTCCTGCTTTTTATCTGCGCCCTTGTCATAGATTGTGATTTTCTCCGCAGCGGCTGTGTCATCAAAGACAACCATTTTCTTCGAACCCACAACCGTCATTTTTCTATCCTTCTGCGGATCAAGCCAACTGACATGAATATGCGCCATCTTGCCATCAGCAAAATGCAAAGTCGTGAAAACCACATCCTCAATACCGTCCTGCAAATAAGAAGCGCCAGTTGCGGTAACTCGCACTGGAGTTTTTCCGAGCAAGTACAAGATTATCGAAATATCATGCGGCGCAAATGACCACCAAGCGTTTTCAATTGAACGGACTTTGCCGAGATTGACACGACTAGCGTACATATAATAAATATCACCCAACTCGCCTGAATCAACCATCTCTTTGAGATACAAAGTCGCAGTATGATACACCATGATATGACCAACCATCAAAATGCGCTGATGCTTCTCAGCCACCGCTACCATTCTCTCGGCATCTTCAACACTGAGCGCCAATGGTTTCTCAACAAAGACATCCTTACCAGCTTCCATGGCCGCAATCGCAAGATCCGCATGCGAGCTAGGCGGAGTGCCAATAACAATCGAACCAATACTTTCATCTGCGATTAAGTCGGAGAAATCTTTTGTGGTCTGCAAGCCACTGTATGCAGCCCGAGCAGTTGCCAAACGTTTCTCATCTGAATCACATGCTAGTGTCAGTCGACCCGACGAAAGATTATAGAAATTCCTGAGGAGGTTTTTACCCCAATCACCAATACCAACGATGCCAATGTTTTTCATTTCAGTTTATACCAATTTCGTTTCTAAGCGCTAAATGTTTCTAAATATATTCTTCTAGTTAGATATTCTTCTCGTACTTGACACTAAGCAGTAATCGCCCGCCAGCGCCAAATAATTACTTAATCAACTATTCTAGTTTCTTTTCTATTTCTTGGGTTTCTTGCTACCCAACAAGCTACCACTAAAGACCAATGCCCGACGATAATCTTCGGGATTTGTATGTTTCAGATTCTTGAGATACTCAACTAAGAGCGCCAAGAACACCGCAATTACAAACGACAGACCAAAGGCCGCGCCAACAATCAATGTTCTTTGCGGTTTGTAACGAATTTGCGGAGCTGTGGCTCTATCAAGTGTCGCCACTGCTGGGGCCTGCCTGTTTTCTTGCACACGCGCGTCATTGAGAGCTAGTGTCAAACTTTCATAAACTTGTTCGGCAACTCTCACTCGCGTTGTTAAATTCGCCAACTGACTCCGCAAACGAGGAGCTTCAGCTATCGGCAATGAAAAATAAGAACTCGAACCAGAACCAACTTCTAATTCCAACACTTTACTTTTCATCACATCAACCTTGGTCGCCAATTCAACGACATCTGGATGCGAATCCGAAAGAGTTCTTTGCTTCAATGCCAATTCAACCTCGGCTGTAGCCAGCGCCGTCTTCAAAGCCGCCGCGGTTTCAATCGCCAAACCAGTCTGCCTGTCTAAGTCAACTGTGCGGTTCAATTCCTGAAACGATCTTAACGCAACTCGTGCGCTATCAAGTTCCAACTTGGCTGAGCTCAAACTGCTTTGAATAAACTCACGACTCTTCTTTGTCCGCGAAGAATATATACGGCGATTAATCTTATCCAACTCCTCAACAAAAGCATTCGTCACATCCGCTGCAAATTGAGGCTCTTTGTCAGCAAACCGAATTTGAATCATACCCTCGGGAGTCACACGAAAATCCGCGCGTTTCTTCAGCGTGGCATAGGTTTCAGACATAGACTTAGCTTCGAATCTCTCTAGCAAATGAAACTCCTCGATCACTGGATCCATCGATGCCCGACTGCCAAGCATACGCACATACAAATCCGATGGAGTCACCAGCGCAGGCAAATTCAATCCACCAGTCACCGAAGCCCATTCGGCAATAGCGCTACCAGAGTTGAGTACTGAGAAACTCTCTTCTTTAGGTGGCAAAAGCAACGCCTCAGCGCGATACCATTTAGGCAAAACCAAGGCCGCAACAATCGCTGCACCAGTAGCAACAGTCACAAGAGTCAGAATCAATCGCTTCTGTAGCGCCATAACTTCCAGCAAACGCCAAAAGTTTGTGCCCTGTTCTATTTCAGTTCTCGAATCCGACAATCTCTTATTTCCCAACTTCGTCAATTGCTAAGACCGTCAACGCAACACCAGCGCCAATCAAAGTAATATCCCTCAGCCAACCCAGCGTTCCAGAACCCTGAGACTTAGTCTTGCGAGCCACAAAAATTATATCACCATCATAGATTTCTCCAGCCGATGCCAATGGCGTAGCGCCGCCAGCTGTTTTGCGTGTAACATACGACAACTTCAAATCCGCCCAAGAGGTCGCTCCACCAGCTGAGCTAATGTAATCATGCGCTGAACGACCTGCTCTAAAAGTCACTAGTCCCGGAACCTTCACTTGTCCCAAAACACTCACAAATCCTTCTGCGAATGGCACCACAACCGAATCACCTGGCGCCAGATTCAAGTCTGCGCCCGAACGCACATTAAACGCTGAGATTGGTCCAGTCGGAGCTGAAAGATTCGCCACAGCAAGTGATTTGGTCTCTGAATTAACCAATGCTCTCGCCAAGGCGCCATGATCGTTGGTGTTATTGAAAAGCGTGATACCGTCAGTATAGGCGTCCGCAATTGTGCCGCCAGCCTTGAGTACAAGTTCCTCGACTGTCAAACCCATCTCATAAGGATACATCCCCGGATTAGCAACTGCCCCACTAATAGAAACATCTTTCTTGAAAACTTTCTCACTCTCGGTCAAAACAATAATCCGGCTAGATGCAGGCAGCGGCATCGTCTCTGTCAAGGAAATCATATTCGTCTGTGAGCTCTCAGTGTCTGAACCATCAAAAAACAACGCCGAATCTCTTCGCGCATCGCCAGTCAAACCACCAGCCAGTCCTATCAAGTCCATAACATTATCACGTGAAGTATATTCCACCCAACGCGGAGAGCGCACTTCACCTGAGACATAACGTCTTTGCGTCGAGTCTGAAAACAGCGGAACATAGATCACGTCACCAAGATAAACCGCAGGATTAGCCTCAGGATCGCCAACCAGAGAAAACATTTCAAGATCAACAGGATAAGATACTCGACTCTCGCCATTTGTTGAACGGATTTCAATATTGCGACGTGATGCCCCAACGCTCAGTCCACCTGCTCTCGCGATCAAATCACTAACAAGCGCCGAAGCTTTAGTGTCATACAATCCTGGATTAGCAACAGCGCCAGCTACCAAAGTCCGTTTTGTCCGCACGGTTGTCAGACTCAACTCAATTCCAGAACCCGCAAATCGTTTCTTGAGACCAGCCAGTAGTTTTGCTTTGGCGGCAGTTAGTGTCAGGCCGTTGAGCGCATATGTTCCAACTCCATCAATCGTCGCCGCGCCCTCAACTCCAACAATCGTCCGAATCGGATCAATCCGAGCCTCCGAGAAATTGATTGTAAATTCATCACCAGGGCCAACAATATAACGCGTCGAATCCACATAATCCGTGGCTAGAGCTTCGCTCGTCGCCACAAATGACACCGCAAAGACAGCAACCACAACCAGCAAATACCCAAAAAATAAGCTGATTCGCTGGCCAAATCTTCGGCCGAAACGCGCTACATCTAGTTGCCCGTCTCTTTGCCCTGTGGCGGTTGTTTTTCTACCCATTATTAACCTATCTTAGTCGTGGAAATATAGCTGACTTCGGCGTGGTCGACTCAAAGCCGAAACCTGAAGACTAACGCATGTAAGCGGCTATCCAACAACAACATACTTGAGGGTCGCGATAATTCACAGGTCGCATTTTCGTCCTGTCTTGGTCGCTGTGACTACTAGGATTTATCCATTGTAGAGAGAGTCCAATGACCGCCCCAACCCTATGGCGGCAGAATACGGCCGACCACTAAGTATGTCAAGGAATGAGCCTCCCGAGGCCACCAAAATGAGCCAAACAACAATCATATTGAGAATCATTTTAAGAATGATATTATAGTAGCCCATATGAACAATAATCAGCCAAATCCCCCCAATAACTCCCCGACTCTGACCGTTCTGATTCCAGTCTATAATGAGGCCGCCACAATAGCCGAGTTGCTCCAATCCCTCAAAAACGCTGTCGCCCCCTATCAGGTCATCATCATCGACAATGGCTCCACCGACAACTCCGCCGAAAAAATCAAATCCTTCTGCAATTCACAAACAAACCAGACCCAGACTTGGACCTATCTCCACTATGACGAACTCCAAGGCAAAGGCGCCGCAATCAATGCCGCCCTCCCTCTCGCCAAAGGCGATTATGTCGTAATTCAGGACGGAGATTTAGAATATGACCCAGCCGACATCACCCGACTCTTCAACTATGCTTGCGAACATCAAGCCAAAGCAGTCTTCGGCTCACGAATCCTCAACCAAAAAGCCGGCATTTCCTATCAACGTTATTATTGGGGCGGAAGATTCCTAACTTGGCTAGCCAATAGCCTCTTCGATGTCGGAATCACCGACGAGGCCACCTGCTACAAACTAATCGATAGAAAACTACTCTTGGCTTTCAAGCTCGAAAGCCAAAAATTCGAATTCTGCCCCGAAGTAGTCGCCAAACTAGGCCTCTCAGGAATCAAAATCCACGAGCTACCGATAAGCTACTACCCCCGCTCAATCGAAGAAGGCAAAAAAATCCGAGGCCAAGACGGCCTAACCGCCATCTGGACCCTAGTAAAATGGTCCCTTAAATCGAATGCAGAAAAAAATGACCATCAATCAGTCTAACAAAACCCGCCGCAAGCAGTGGGGTGCCCTGACTACTTCACCTCGATAGTCTTATAGAACTCTGTTATTCCGTCAGAACCAAAAATACTACATAGCAATGAATCACTTAGTAGAACATAATTGCTGATGCGATTCGGTGAAGTTGGATCAGTTAACATAATTTTCTGACGTGTTTCTCTATCAAACTTCCAAATGATAAAACATTCGTAATCCTGAGAATATTGCAGGTAGTAAATGGGCTGCCCAATTCCTCGAGAGCTCATTGCAATCGGTAACACCAAAATCTCTGCAAACTCATAAGTAACTGAACTGTCACTTATGCTGAAGGAATATATTTCAAATGATGGGTTACCCAGAGAATCGCGTTCACCACGAACTTCAAACAGATATTCCGAACCATCTAGGCTAAATGCATCCTGAAGTTTGTTTTGTATTTGCAAAATGGAAACGGGCGTGCCAACACTGTCAATCCTCCAGAGTCCGTCTCTAGAAGAAATGAGAGAATCCTCAATGCGAAATTTAGAACGATCGTCTATAGCAAAGTCTGCTTTTTCAATTCTGCCGTCATAAATCCTTTCAAAAACTACGATTGTTGAATCGAGATTATGAATAAGACTCATACCTAATCTGGAACTCGTCGTGTCGTATTTAATCCAATAGACAACGCTATCTCCACAGAATCCAACTCCACCCAGATCCCCTGGTATTGTGTCAATAATTTCATACTGATTTTCCGCATAACTAATCACTCGTATCAATTCAAAAGTAAATACTAAACCACCATCCACGCTCTTCCACAGAACATTTACTGCAAACTCACCGCTAGGAGAATTAGACAATATCTCCATCTTGGAATCTTGGCGATTAGCTCCAACGTGCTGTTCGGCGCTCTTCGCACTACAGCTGCAAAAAACGAGCAAAGCTGTAACTTGCCAAAATATTCTACTCTTTAGCATTGTGATTATCCTAATACTTTCGTTCAAGTTGGCTAACAAAGGGACCGATTGGGCCTAGGTGCCCCACCGCTTGCGGTGGGTTTAGATAGAATCTCCAGATTCAATAACCGCTCACGCACCTCTTATATGCAAAACGAACCCATTTTTTTGCATGACTCCGTGCGCTCAATCAACATCCTCCCACCAGCGCGATTGCGGTGGGTTGTCGATGGTGAATCGTTGACCGATGATTGGTAGAGCCACTCGAACGCTTTCTTTTTCGGCTTCTCGTGTCATCCGTGTCGGTGGTTCATTCCAAGGACGGGTGGCCCACCTTTCAGGTGGGTTTCCTTCTCATTTATTGACAATAATCCCACCCAAAGGGTGGGCCACCCTGCCAGTTCAGAATAACGAAATCAAAGATTCATTCTCTCTGATATTGGGGTAGGAATTTCTCAAACGAGGAACCATTGAATTTATAAGCTCCTGAATTGTGAGTGCCAAGCCATATAATACCTTGATTGTCTTTATAAATAGAAAAGAGATTAACAATTTCATTATTCTCTTTAACAGGGTACTGAGTTAGGCGCTCACCATCATATCGCCAAACACCTTCGTCGTATGTTGCCATCCATAAATCATCGTTGTTGTCTTTTACAATTGACATAAAGTATGGAAAAGATTTTTCATTACTGCCATTTAATATGTCAGCCCCTTTTATCTTTCTATAACTCATACGACCTGTTCCGTTCTTTACCGAGTCCACGGAATAGATGTCGTAGCGATATCTTGTATTGCAAAACCAAAAGTGTCCATCTCCATCTTCAATAATGGAGCGAATACCAAAATCACCTCCATTGGGTGTCTCAGTCAAATGTTTTTCATAGAGCCAGCTAAATGATTTGCCATCATAACGGCACACTCCGAGCGAAGCTGTGCCGAACCAAACTATTCCCCTACTGTCTTTATATAATGAATATATTCCATAAGGATTATAGGATGCATTTGGGTATTTTGAATAGAACTCAATTTCCTGATTGTTCTTGGGAAACTCTAGATAATACAAAAACTTGCCATCATATCGAAATGGTCCACTTCTATTCCATCCCATTTTGAACCACAAATCATCAGGTTCTAACTTCCATTGATTTTTTGAGGAGTTTTTTTCAATTACATCCAACGTTGTAAATTGTAGTCCATCAAATTTACTGACACCTTCGGGTGTATCAAAATACATATTGCCATTATTATCTTCTTGTATACCAATGATAGCGTTACTACACAAACCATCCTTGACAGTAAAATGTACTATACTTTTACCGTCATATTTATACACACCATTACCGCCAAACCAATAGTCATTATTCTTGTCCTGTAAAATAACTGGTAAACTTGTACCCATTCTTGAGACAGTTTCACCAATGGATACAATTGAGCTCTGTTTTTCATTGTGAGACTTACTTTGCCCGTAACATGAAGTCAAACATGTAAAAGCGTTTAGTAGAAGAGTAATTAGAACTAATGATTTCGATCTAGGCATGAACTCTGACTTTTCTGTGAATAAATGAAATGGAACAGCGATTGCCGCTACTAATCAGTTCCAGTTTTGAGTAGCACGAAGGCCCCATCCGCTTGGCGCTTGTTGATAAAGCCCCGACTGGTTGTCTCGGGACGGGTGGCCCACCTTTCAGGTGGGTTTCCTTCTCATTTATTGACAATACTCCCACCCAAAGAGTGGGCCACCCTGCCCATTCTAGTCTGGGTAATACCCCAACTCTCTTAACCACCACAAGAGTATTCCGTAGACAAAAGTAGCTAAGACAAAATATATCAAGAAACTTTCCCTCTGACCCAGAGCCCATTTCCCAGCTTTGGACTTGCGCGCGCCATACAAACCGATTGAAATAGCTACAACCATTCCAATTATCCATATTAAGAACTTTATCATGTAACTATCATTTCATTGCTCTACTCGGGGTAATAGCCCAGTTTGTTCAAACAAAACAATATAAATACTTGTGCTAACGTTGTCAGAACAAAATACATCACACCGTTGCTAAATCTATCCACCTTTGTTTCTTCCAACTTCGATGCTCGTGCGCCGTACAATCCAACAAAAGTACTAATGGTCATCATTAGCACAAAAATGAGAAATTTTATCACTTGAATTCTAGCTCCAGTTTCAAAGATCAAACCCTTGCGGTTTCGACTTCCCCGATTGATGCCTCTTACTCCCAAAAACAAGGGTGGGGCGCCATTGCTTTTATAATCATTATGGCCCCCGAAATGGGTCTTTTGTCATATCAGAAACTTCAATCGTATCGATTACTTCGTCAATGACTTGAACGAGCGGCAACTGGCAACCTATGCAATCGGCCACCTTGGTCGGCTGTCTTACAATAATAAGTACAGAACGCTCGACTGAAGGATAGCCCAACAAGCACATCATTAACCTTCCTTCTTCGTCCGACGTGTAAAACGTTTCTGGTTCAGCGCCAATACTATCAATCAACTCAGCAATTGTGACACCCACAAACTGTTCCATCCGCTCTTGCGTCATATCGATACCCTGCCTCTGCTGGCAACCCGAAAATGAATACACAACAAGTAAGAAAGTAAGAAGAACAACTAATACTCTACCGTAGCAATCTGAATTCGTTACTATTGGCATTTGTTGTCTCATAGAATCTTTTCGCCCCTCTCACTCCCGCGTGACAATATCACCACCAACTCTCTGCATAATCAAATCACTTCCCATTAGTGATGAAACTAATCAATCCAACAAAATCACTACAACATCCTTGACTCACACACCTCTATATGCAAAACGAACCCATTTTGTAGCCCAATCAAGACCTTAATCAACATCCTCCCACCAGCGCAATTGCGGTGGGTTATCGATGGTGAATCGTTGACCAATCATTGGTAGAGCCACTCGAACATTTTCTTTTTCGGCTTCTCGTGTCATCCGTGTCGGTGGTTCATTCCAATCATGCAGTGACAAATCAAAAGCGCTCCAATGAATCGGCATTAGTAAATCACCGCGCAAATCGAGGAAAGCGCGCACAGTCTGCTCAGGAGCCATATGCACATCTGGCCAGTTCTCACTATACTGCCCACACTCAACCATACAAAAATCAAATGGCCCAAACCGCTGACCAATTTCCTTAAACCCTGGGAAATATCCACTGTCACCACTAAAGAACACTGTCTTAGTCGCGTCAATCTTCCTCTCACCAACCATCCGAGCATTAGAAACCACCCATGAAGCCCACAGAGTATTATTGGACGCAGGTAAAGAACGCCCCGAAAAATGACGCGCAGGTGTCGCGCTAAATGTCAACCCCGCAAAACCAACCGACTCCCACCAATCCAGCTCAATAATTTTCTGAAAATCCACTCCCCAACTCTCCAAATGCGCCCCAACCCCCAACGGCACAAAAAACCGCTTAGTCTTAGCATCCAGAATCCGCACCGACTCAAGGTCAAGATGATCATAGTGATCATGCGAAATCACCACCGCATCAAGCGGTGGCAAAGAGCTAATCTCAAACTCTCTCTCAACTGGAAACCGCTTCGCTAAAAACGGAACAGGCGCCGCCGACTCACTAAACATCGGATCAAAAAGAATCGTGCGTCCCTCAAACTCCAGCAAAACAGTCGAATGCCCAAACCAAGTCACTACAATAGAATTGTCATTTACCAAAAGAGAATCAGCGCCAAAACCAACAGGCAAAACATTTCGCGGAGCACGTTCGGCGCCACCAAAAAGCCAATCATAACCCGCACCAAGCATAACTGCTGGGCCATGACCTTGTAGCACCGTGGGAATCGTATTTTGAAATTTGCCATCCTGATAATTCGGAGACTCTTCAATCTGCGACAAACGAGTCCCATCAGGAGCCGCCCCAGAGCGCGGGGCCATAAAGAGAAAATAGACAACTGTAACCGCGAATATTATCACAGCAGTCAACGTCACTAACAATGTAAATTTGAAGGCGCCTCTAAACGTAGCCATGCAGAAACCAACTTTCTTAAATAGCGGACGGACACAATTTCCTTAGCGGACACTCGGCGCACCGTGGACGACGAGCAATACACACCGCCCGTCCATGGTCAATAATCAGATGCGTCCAAAGTATCCAGTCTTTCTTGGGCAGCAAATCAATCAAATCGCGCTCAATAGTGACAGGAGTTTTCTTATTAGTCAATTCCAATAACCGGGCAATACGCACAACATGCGTGTCGACAACTACACCCTCAGCCAAACCAAAACCAGCGCCAAGAACAACCGAGGCAGTCTTGCGACCAACTCCAGGAAGCTTTATCAATTCATCAAGTGTCTTAGGAATCTCGCCGCCAAATCCGCCAGCAACATAATAGCATTGTTCTTAATCGACTTGGCCTTGTTACGATAAAACCCAGTCGAACGAATCAACTCTTCTATTTCTTCAATTGGCGCAGCGGCCATCTTGGTTGGTTTTGGGAAAGCTTTGAAAAGCGCAGGTGTCACTATATTGACACGTTCATCAGTACACTGCGCAGAAAGAATAGTGGCAACCATCAACTGGTAGGGATTTGCATGAGAGAGAGAGCACTGCGCATCAGGGTAAGCGCGTTTGAGCGCAGTGATAATCTTACGCGCTCGTTTTTTCTTATCAACCAGAGCTTCTATCATTCAACCCGCTTGGTAAACACTAAGTTAGTAAACGCTCAGAATATACAACCTATCGATATCATTGAGGTCTTTGAAAAGCACATGCGAACGATAACGACTGTCATTATCGACAATCTCAGCTATCCACTCAGCTTGGTCATAACCAATCTCAAACATGAACTTCCCTCCAGGCTTGAGATACTTCGGCGCCTGATCAATCAACTTCTCAATAATATCCAACCCGCGCGAACCAGAAGTCAACGCAACTCGTGGATCAGCTTTGACCTCTGGCGGCAAACCTTCGTACTCACCATCAGCGATATAGGGTGGATTAGAAAGAATCAAATCAAAACTCTCACCATCACCCAGCGCAGAAAAAAGATCAGACTCGCAAAACTTGATTTTATCAGCGCCAAGGTCAGTTGCGTTCTTGCGAGCCACTTCCAGAGCGTCAGCCGAAATGTCCAGCGCCGTCATAGTTATCTGTGGCGCCTCAAGAGCAACTGTCACCGAAATAACACCTGCGCCAGTTCCAATATCCAAAACAGCAGGAGATTCAACACTTAGTGTGCTAAGATAACGAACAGCATTCTCACACAGTAGCTCGGTCTCAGGCGTGGGAATCATCACCGCTTCATCAACAAAGAACTTACGACCATAGAAATATTGCTCAGCCAGAATATACTGAAGTGGATAACGAGTTTCGCGACGCTTAACTATCTCTTCAAACTTATCGAGTGTCGCCTGTGTGATTTTTCCTGCACCCTCAAGATACATTTCCAAGCGCTCCGAGAGCAACAAGTGACAGAGTATCATCTCCGCCTCAGCTTCACCAGCGTCAATACCAACTTTGCGCAAACGCATCGCCGCATCGGTAATGAGACTATTCATATTGACTGAACTCATAACTATTCTTGCTCTTAAGCGTCAGTTCGCTTGGCATTCTCTTCGGACTGCGCAGCCAATCGTTTGTCTTTCTCCTCGCGAGCCAGAGCAACTAGTAACTCATCGAGATCACCTTCCATCACTTGGTCGAGCTTGTAGAGCGTCAAACCAATCCGATGATCTGTCACACGCGATTGCGGAAAGTTATATGTGCGGATTTTCTCCGACCTATCACCAGAACCAACCATAGCTTTGCGGTCTTTGGCGATTTTGTCATGTTGCTCACGTTGCGCGTGATCATACAACCGCGCACGTAGAACTCTGTAGGCTTTGTTTTTGTTTTTGAGTTGCGATTTTTCGTCCTGACAGATAACCACCAAACCAGTCGGCAAATGTGTCAGTCGTACGGCTGAATCAGTTGTATTGACCGATTGCCCACCAGGCCCAGAACTGCGATAAACATCAACTTTGACATCTGCCGCGGCGATAGTGACATCCACCTCTGCGACCTCAGGCAAAACCGCTACTGAAGCCGCAGAGGTATGCACTCGGCCCTGCGTTTCAGTTGCTGGCACACGCTGGACACGATGCACACCTGATTCATATTTGAGAATTCCATAAGCCGAATCACCATCAACTGAAAAGACAACTTCTTTGACCCCGCCGCCTGGAGTCGGACTTGAGGAAAGCACTTCAATTTTCCAACCACGCCCATCGATATGACGAGTATACATACGATACAAATCACCAGCAAACAGAGCCGCTTCGTCACCACCTGTGCCAGCGCGAATTTCAAACACTGCATTGCGGCTATCATTCGGATCGCGCGGCGCCAGCAACTCTTCCAAGCGCTCTTTGGCCACGGCTAGTTGCGGCTCGGCTTCAGCTAGCTCCTCTTGAGCGAATTCTTTGAGCTCAGCGTCATCACTTGATTCCAAAATAGTTTTTGACTCGGTGACTGTCGCAAGAAGCTCCTTGTACGTCCGACCAGCCGCCAAGCGCGCTTCAATCTGCTTTAGTTCTCGTGACTTTGCAGTTAGCAGAGTTGGGTTAGACAGCGTTTCTGGCTTGGACAAATCGTCAAGCAATTCTGCGTACTTGCGTTCTATTTTTTTTAGCGCATTGAGCATTCTAATTCTCGGATTCTATAATGACTTCTCTAACAATCTCTACAGTAACATCTACAATCTGATACAAAAAACCCCACTGGCGACTGGGCGCAATGGGGCTTGTTCCACTCTGGGCTTAAAGTCATCACTCATTAAAGAGCAACACAGCCACAGTGGAATTGCAAATATTTGTAGCTACTTAGTATCTTTAGCGTCTTTGCTGAACTTGGCGTATTTTTTCTTGAAACGCTCAACACGGCCAGCGCTATCCAATAACTTCTCTTTACCTGTGAAGAAAGGATGACAGGCCGAGCAAATTTCAACGCGCAATTCTTTCGATGTCGAACGTGTCGTGAACTCATTTCCACAAGAACAGTGAACTTTGACTTCATGATATTTAGGATGGATACCCTTTTTCATAATCTATTCCTCAAATCTTTCTCAAACTATTCTACTACTATAATGATGTTTTCAAATATGATAATGTCTTCAAACTAATCTCCACGTTCTAACTTCAATAGCAGAACGATGGAAGCCGAGTAATATAGCGGAAAAGTCGGTTTTGGCAAGCCAGAAGAGCTACCCTCAGCCTAAGTACCTCTCCAATAGCGCCTTAGCTAGGCCAGCGGATTCATTTAGCGCCTCTGCAGAATCTCTAACCTGACCTGCAGAATTGAAGCTCGGTGACTCATAGGTCACAAATCCAAGAGCCTCTATTTCGGTCCATTTGAAAAAACCCTTCATCACCGACTGTGCCAAATCAAATCGACCTCGCTCACCTGCCACCAAAACCCCCGCTCCGATTCGTCGCCGCAAACCTATTTTCTTAAACAGATGGTCTGGGTTTTCGCTCTTGGCGGCGCTGATGTCTTCTCTCTCAAAAACTGGAGGGCGAAAACAACTACATCTATCAATAAACATTTTGGTCTGAGCCGAAACAGAATCAAAAAATACAGGCGAACCTAAAACCACAATATCCGACTCAATCAAAGACTTATACACAGGCCAGAGTTCGTCTTCATAAAAACAAACTTCAGGTTCGGGAGAGCGCGCGCAAGACTGACAGGCAATAAATTTCAAATCATTAAGTCGAACAAATTCAATTTCCGCTTTGCTCTTGGACTCCGAAGCGCCGTCACAGATTTTCTTTCCGATTTCTCGCAAAAGAATCTCAGTTGAGCCATCGACTGTTGGACTACCAGAAATCAGGAGGACTTTCACAGGCTTGGCTAGAATAACGTTTCTCACGGACTCTCCTCAAGCAACAATTCCAACTCTGTTTTGAGGTCCTCTTGCTCTTGATACAATTCGAGCAAAGTTTGTTCGATAATCGTTTTGCGCGCGGATGTTTCTGTCAGTAACTCCCAATCAGAACTTGGGATAGCACCACGCAATGACTCTTCAATTTGCTCTAACTCTTTTTCGAGTTCGCCGATTTGTGTAATTGTTGTTTGAATCTTCTTCTGAGTTGCAGTCTTCTTGCGTGATAATTCTTTGAAACTTCGATAGTCGTTTTTCTTGGGAGTTGACTTGGACACTAGCGCTTGATCACGTTCGGCTCTCTTGCGAACATAATAACTATAAGGCCCTGCATACTCATAGATTGAGCCGTTCTCAACAGATAGTGTTTTCTCGGTGGCTCTATCAAGAAAATACCTGTCGTGGCTAATGACAATATATGCTCCATCATAGCTTTTCAGAGCAGTTTCCAGAGCTTCACGAGATTCGATATCCAAGTGATTAGTCGGTTCATCAAAAATCAACAGGTTTGTCGGACGATACATCAACAGCGCTAGCGAAAGTTTCGTTTTTTCACCTCCTGAAAACACACTCACTGGTTTGACTGTCTCTTCACCATAGAAACCATAACGCGCCAAGTATGACCGGAGCGCTTCATCCTTTGTTGTCGGATCCAATTCGACCATATGCTCAAGGGCTGTTAAACGTCCATCGAGTTCGGACAATGTCTGATCAAAATATCCGATTTCGACATTGCGTCCAAATCGACATTCACCTGCTAATTGCGGTAACTCCCCCAAGAAGGTTTTTATTAAAGTCGATTTACCAGAGCCGTTCTTGCCAATCAAACCAATTCGATCTCCGCGATAAACATCGAGATTCACATCCTTGAGCAGAACACTATCTCCATAGCCAGTCGAAAGCTTGGTGACAGTTAGCACATGTGCAAATGAGCGTCCCCCAGCGGCAATTGCCATACCTGGTGAATTGTCATCGACTTTTGGAGCCTCTAGGCGCTGTAACTTCGCTAGTTGTTTACGACGAGATTGTGCTTGTTTGGTTTTCTGCCCAGCTAGGTTCTTGCGAATGAAGTCTTCAGTTTTTTCAATGTGAGCGCGTTGACGTTGATATTGAATTCTGCGCTGCTCCCAACGTACCGACCTCTCGCGAAGATAGGTTTCGAACCCCTCATGATAAACGTCCATCGTGCCAAAGGAGACATCCCAAATAACATTCACCAAGTTGCTCAAGAACATTCTATCATGACTGACAATTACAAAGGCGCGATTGAGATTCAACAAGCGTTTTTCAAGCCATTCAGTGGAATCTATATCAAGATGATTTGTCGGTTCATCTAAAAACAGAACTTCACCCGTTCCCAGCAGAGCACGTAACAAAGCCGCACGGTTTTTTTCGCCACCGGAAAAAGACTTCAACGGCGCTCCCCAACGCTCTTTGGCAAAACCAAAAGCCGCCAGCGAGATATTGACATCATCCTCAAACTCAAGACCACCCTCTGCATCAAAGCGGTGACTGAGAACTTCGTAGCGTTTTAACAGAGCCGTATTTTCTGGATCTAGCGCGAGTTCTTCAGTCACACTAATGACACTCGCGGAGAGTTTTTGCAAATTTACTCGGGCGCTTTCAACAAAATCGCGTAACGATTGATTTGCATCCGCTTCGACAATTTGCTTAACAAAATCTATACGCAATTTCCCTGAACGATAGACAGCCCCTTCATCAGGTGTCACATCACCAGCCAAAGTTTCTAGCAAAGTGGTTTTCCCCGCTCCATTGCGACCCACAAGAGCGATACGGTCGCCTGGTTCGATAGAGAGTGAGACACGCTCAAAAGCGGTCTTGTCTCCAAAGCGTTTGGTGATACTTTCAGCGGATATTAATGACATAGCAAATGATAATAGATTTGAGCTCGTTATTGGATTTATAATTTGTGACTATTGATATGTTCGGGTAAGTCTGTTCAGAACAGAAAGTATAGCAGCGAAGTCCTAGGCGTCTTTCTTGGCGCCTGTATTGAACCAATCCCCTGAGACAACAGTTTCGATTAAGAGAGCCAAAACCGCTAACCAGAGTAATACTCGCCATAGCTCTTTGCCTGTGCGCTGTTGTTCTAAGAAGCTGGCGACTTCCGCTCGCGCGGGAAGCGTCTCAAGCTCAACACCCAAAATACGACGAGCTTCATCAGCTGAGAGCGCCTGCAAAGCGCCTTCTTGCGGATTAACATTCACGGCAAAGCTCTCAACCACACGTGGCCCACTACTGAGGTTATAGATTCCAGCTTCACCGAAAGAAGGCAAATCAATTTGATAAGCTCCTGCTTCAGCGCGCGGCTGAATCCGAACCTGTTGACGGTCGGGAGTCGAGAGTGTCAGCACATCGTTGGGGTTAGCGCGCTTGGGCAACGGAATAGATGTCACATCACCGACAAATCTACGGTAGTCATAATTCGATAAATCCGATGCGGTATATTCGGCCAGACGAATCGCGAAGGGCACAAAGAAACTATGCGCCATAAAATTACTCATATCGGGACGTAACATGCCTGCAAAAATGATAATCCTACCGCGTCCAAGTCTGCGCTCTATCAAAGCTGGATGCCCACCAGAAAACCGCGCCAAAACCTTGGAATCGTTTGTGGCGTCAAACTTTGGTATTGAGTAGAACTGATACTTTGGCAGACCATCTTCAAATAAGCCAGCAAACGGTTGCAAGGCGATATGCGAATAGTCAAGCTCTGCGAGTGTGTAGAAACCGCTGCCTGGAGGATTGAAAGTGATGTCTTCGTCCATTTGTAAGCCGGTGAATTCAGCCAACCCTGCTTTGAATTTGTCGGCTGTTAAAGTCGGACCAGGGAAATACATAACCCCACCGCCTTTGCGCACAAAGCGACTTAGTGTCGCCGATTCCGAACGATTGATCTGGTCAATTCCAACCAAAGCTACCGCATCATAGGCCTCAAGCGCCAATCCAGATAAATTATTGCGATTGACCTGTTTGACAATCCAGTGCCGCACTCCCGATGTAGTCGGCTCTAGCGCCAAGCGCAAGTATTCACCGCCAGCATTATTATTGACTATCAATAAATTGAAAACCTCTGGCACGTAGAATGAAAAATAGTAAACATTGTCACCAGCATAGTCGTCATTTGAAATTTCTATACGAGCCGAGGTTCTTCCCGCATGGCTCAAACGATAGTTGAAAGTCAGTCGCTTTTGTTCGTGACCCGCTAGTGTAAAGTCGGACTGGGCGACACGTTGATCCTCTATAAACAATGAGGCAATTAGATTTTTCTTTGTGGCTCCAGAATAGTTCTGCAGTGAGTATCCAACAGTAAATTCCGAGCCAACCTCAATTAGTTGACCACCGAAGTCTATGCCAGTGATGCCAAGATTGTCGCTCTCGGAGTTGGCTTTGGTCTGCAAGTTTGAGAGATAGATGCGAAACGCGCCTTTTGATTCGTCAATTTGATTCGCCAGATTGAGCGCCGTATCTGGCAAACTGTTAGCCTGCAAATCAGTTATCAAATACAACTCACGATTAAAATTACTCGCGGAGTTAAACAATTCCAGAGCGCTAGCTGTCGCCGAACTTAGCGAACCTGAGCCATCAGTTGCTTCAATTTCAGAGAGCGCCTCACCAACCCGTAGCGGTGAGCCAAATCCGATAATAGTATTGTCAGCGGCGCCGAATGTCATCAAAGCCACTTCATCGGATTCACCAAAGTTCTTGATTATTTCCAGAGCCTCACGACGCGCAGCGTCAAAAAGCGGCCCGTCTTTAGTTTGCTGTGACATTGAAGACGAGACATCCAAAACAATCAGAGCTGAAACTCCGGCATGCGAACCAAGATAACCAGATTGAGTGACAGGTCTGGCAAAAGCCATCACCGCCAAGAGCAGAATCATTGTTCGCAAGGCCAGCAAGAATATCTGACGGATTTTTATCCGACGCACCTGCCGCTTTTGCATCGACTGCAAATAGCGCAATGACGAAAACTCCACCACTTTCATTTTCCGCTTGGAAAACAAATGTATCAGCAGTGGTATCAGAGCCGTTGCGGCGGCGGCGAGAATTGCGCCATTGAGAAAACTAAACATTATCGCTCACTATTGTTTTTGCGTCTTATTATCATCAGGTCTTACTTCTGCGAACCAGACTTCTTTGATGTGGACTTTTTTGAGGTAGCTCTTTCGGGCTTACTAACTTTTAGAGTAAAACGTTTCTTCAACCCTAAGCCAGAGGCTTTCTGACCTGGGATAGATTGGTCCAAAGAATCTGCGCGCTGGTAATATGTCAGCGCCAAATCTCTGTCATTCTGTAAGTCGGCCAATTTACCGAGGGCCACCAGTTCGCGACCGATGTAGCGTGGACGAAACTCCAAAAAGAGCGCCAAATTGAGATAGTCATGCGCCATGTCAAGTTCGCCCATCCCCATATACGCCAACCCAAGTCGAAAACGGCTTGGGCCATCACTGGGTGAGCTCTTTACTATATAATGCGCCGCGGCCGCCGCACGTTCAAAGGCCTCTAGAGAACCTGCGGGGTCATTGTGCTTTCCAGGCGCTCCGAGTAAATACCCTAGCGCATTGCCCTCTTCAGCCAAAAGAACCTGATCGGTCTCGTCGGCCAAAAGGTTTTGCAAGACTTCAATCGCGCCTGCAGTGTCACCAGAAAATATTTGCAAACGCACAAGATTGAAATCAGCGACAGAAGCTAAGAGTGTGTCTGATTCACGCAGTGTTCTATATGTCTTGCCAGCGCCTTCATAGTCACCCAGCAAAGATTGAAAGTACCCTACACGCAATAAGTAATATAGATGCTTTGGATTATTACCCTCCGCCCGAGCATATAAAGTCTCATAGGTTCTCAAAGCTATTTTATATTTGCCTGTCTCAGAGTAAAAGGTTGCCAGTTCAGAAAGAGTTACCAACGTATCAAAGAAAGTTGTATCCCAAACCAAAGCGCCTTGCATCACCGTTATCGCCAGGTCGATATTATTGCCTGCAGCCTCAAGGCGCGCGCGTTTGACAAATTGCTTTTTTGACGGTCGCAGTTGCAACAAGTAATTGACCCACTGACGTTCAAGTTCTTCAACACTAACTTTGTAGAGCTCTTTGATTTTACTCTCAATTGTTAGGTCGTCGCTTTCACTATAGAGTTTGCGGAAGCGATCAATCCCGTATGTATCTGCTAGGAAACGACAGAAAGACGCTGCCTCAGAAGTCGCAAGAATCGGATCGGCGGTGTAGTAGCCTTGTGTGGTGAGTAGAGTTCTAATTGGGATTATAGCGCTATCATGCACAGCGCTGAGAGCTTCAAAGTCAAAGAAGTAGAAGTAACCCGAAATACCTTCAGCCAAAAATGGCGGCGCATAACCATAGACCCGCATCACCTGTGTCAAGATCCCTACTAAATGAGCAGGCGCCATATAGTCGTGATTGTAAACCCCAAGCGCTTGCGAGCGTGTCGGGTCAATCGCAAATCCAAAACGCGGATCCCAAGCGACTGTAGATGTTGCGCAAGGATATAAATAGTAATGTATTTTCCCTGGGTGATTGATATCGAACCCTTTTTTGAAAGGCCGGTACTCGGATTCGAGCAACTCCTTGACCTTGTTCCAATGGTAATCCCCAAGAGAGTTTTTGACATAGTGTATGTCAAAATTTGCAGTCGGATCAATATTGAACGAACCGCTATCGCGATGGTTGTATTGACACTCTGTGGCTGTCTGCTCAACAAAACTTTGCGGTGTAAAGGTGATTTCGTATGTCGCACCCGCTTTGCCCCGTAGACCAGCAATTTTCGCTGGCAAACCCAACTCATAGTTGAAACTCCGTGACCGAGAGTCAGGAGTAGAGCCTACAGTAGTCAGAAAGACTTTTAGATTGAGGCGAATTGAATCAATACGTTCGACATTCAATTCAACTGACATATTAGCCAAAAAACCACCAAAGCGTTTTTGCAGTGGAATATCCCAGACTCTATCTTCGACCAAAACAACCTTTGAGCTGTCCGCCGAACGAAGATGCACTCGCACATTCATCTTGACACTCAACCCCTCTTGTTGGACAACAACGGTTGGAGCCCCTTTGGCGCTCACGCTTGAAACAGCAAGAGCTGTTGCCACCAGCAAGAGTAAAGTGTAAGAAATTCGTGTCATAATAGTTGGTATCTTGATATTAAGCGACATGCAAAACCTATTTGTGATATTCTTGTAATACAGCGGCACTTATAGCGAGGAATTAGGAATTCAAAATGTCCTCACATTCCAAATCTAGACCAATCCCCCTACGCTAATACTGCCTTGGCTCTTTCAAAGTTCCAAGCCTTTGATTGGTAGTCCTCCGGAAGGCAACGTATCTCCAGCTGAGAGATCTAGAGGGTCGGATATTGAAATCTGTCCATCCTCAAACTGAGGCGAAATGTCAAAGACGTCGATTCTCGCGCAATAAGTAACATCATCTGAAAATCCCAAAGATACCAAGCGTTTGCCATGCTCGCTTTCTTGGAACGACTCCAAAAGGCGGTCACGATTAGCGCTAAAATGCAGCGCAGCTAGTTTTGCCGAGTCATTCAATTCAATCTCACTAATTGTCGAATCCGCTAGCTTATCTATTATTCCACCAGCAACAAGTGTATCTTCCAAAGAGAAATCTCCGTTATTTCCCGAACAAATAAACGCCAAATCCAAACCACTAGCGCAAATCTGTTTGACTGTTGCGCTCAAATTCAGAAAAGAGCCAACTCGCACTGCGCGATTGTAGCGAAACATAGTAAATGGCCGCGTGCCATTTGTCGTGCTCATCGCCACTATTTTGTCATTAACTACTTCACTCTTGTATTCCAATGGCGAATTGCCCAAATCGAAGTTCTCGATCTTTATGCCACCTTGCTCTCCGCCAAGTAAGACATGTTCAGAGCCAAGTTTGGTGCGGACTTCAACAGCCATCGCGCTTTCAGAAACAGGGATTACTGCGCGAGCGCCGTTTGCCAAAGCAGTCACTATTGTCGAACTAGCCCGCAGCGCATCAATAACAACCACCTGCCGGCCGTCGATTTTCTTCTGAGTCACCGAGTCTGGAGTAAAATAGACATCAATCCGCATTAGTTTTTCCGCTTTGATTGAGGAACAATAAACGGCGGCTTGACAACTTCACCCTTGATAATCCGATCACGAACTCTAATACCAACCTGCGATCCAATTTTGGTCAGTCGCTTAGAAACATACCCGAGCGCCAATGGCTTGCCTGATACAGGTGAATGCATTCCCGATGTCACAACACCGATTTCTGCGCCTGATTCATCAACTAGTGAATAGCCATGACGCGGAATACAGCGCTCTTCAAAAACAAGGCACACTAAGCGCCGTGTCAGCCCCACTTCTTTTTGCTTGAGCAAAGCTTCTTTGCCAATAAAATCACCTTTGTCGAACTTTACTATCCAGCCTAAACTGGCTTCGAGCGCATTGTGCTCTGAGTCAATATCATTGCCATACAGCGCCATTTTCATTTCCATACGCAATGAATCACGAGCGCCAAGACCAATCAAAGCCATCTCATGCTTCGCTCCAGCGGCAATCACTAATTCCCAAACCGCAGTGGCTTGCTCGGCTTTGAGATAAATCTCAAAACCATCTTCGCCAGTGTAACCTGTGCGTGACACCAAAGTCGGCACACCATTCAGATTCATTTCGGAGTGATTGTAATATTTGATTGAATCGAGATCATAGTCAGTGATCTGTGACATCACTTGTTCCGCCTCAGGACCTTGAATCGCCAAGAGGCTGTAGTCAGCGGACTGGTTAACTAGCGTGACATCACCTGAGAGATGACTCTCCAGCCAAATGAAATCTTTTTCGATATTCGAAGCGTTGACGACTAGAAACCAACTATCATCCATGCGATACAACAATAAGTCATCAACGAAACAACCATGCTCATCGAGCATTGCAGTGTATTGAATCTGCCCAACTGACAACGCTGTGACATCATTGCAAGTAACTTTCTGCAAGAAAGCCAATGAATCAGCGCCAGTGACTTTGAATTCGCCCATATGCGAAAGATCAAACAGCCCGACTTTATTTCTGACTGCCAAATGCTCGGCTGTCATGCTCGTATACTGAATCGGCATGTCAAAACCAGCGAAAGGAACCATCTTGGCCCCAGCTTTGACATGAAACTCATAGAACGGTGTTTGTAATAACCCCGCCTTTTCTTTTGTTGCTTCGGCCACTAGTAATGCTTCCCCTTAAAAATCAAATTATTCCCAAATCATTGAAAACCCAAAACACAACAGGCTACAGAATACAGGCTTCAAACTATACTGTCGCCGCAGACTTCTCCTGCGAAGCCATACCACGCAACGCCGCATGCAAGATTCCGCCGTGACGATAGTATTCAACTTCAAGCGGTGTATCAATGCGAACAATGACTTCAAACTCGTCGGTTGAACCATCAGCCCTATGTGTCACTATTCGAACCTGTTGCTGCGGTAAGAGTCCATCATTCAAATCCAGAATGTCAAAAGTCTCACTACCATCGAGCTTATGAGTATCGGCGCTTTGGTTGGGAAAAAACTGAAGCGGTAAAACTCCCATACCAACCAGATTACTGCGATGGATTCTCTCAAAACTCTCCACTAGGACAGCTTTGACACCCAACAGAAATGTGCCTTTGGCCGCCCAATCTCTGGATGAGCCAGTCCCGTATTCTTTTCCACCAATCACAATTAGCTGAGTGTTGTTTTGACGATATTTCAGAGAAGCGTCATAAATACTCATCTGTTCACCGTCTGGCTGATACAGCGTATAGCCACCTTCAACACCTGAAACCATACGATTCTTGATTCTGATATTGGCGAATGTTCCACGAGTCATCACCCGATCATTGCCACGCCGTGAACCAAATGAATTAAACTCACGCGGTGTCACACCAAGAGACTGCAAATATTTTCCCGCTGGCCCGTCAACTGGGATAGCGCCAGCTGGCGAGATATGGTCAGTTGTGATTGTATCACCAAAAATCGCCAACGGACGTAGATCACGGAACTCCGCAATCGATGGTGTCTCGGCTGTCAGCCCCTCGAAGAAAGGTGGCTCCTGAATATAAGTTGAATCAGAGTTCCACTCATAAAGCTCACTACCAGAACTTGGAATCTTGTTCCACTCTTCATTGCCATTCCAAACATCGGCATAGCGACTGACAAACATCTCACGCGTCACATGCTTCGTGACTGTCTCAGACACTTCGGTGTTAGTCGGCCAAATATCTTTCAAATACACTGGAGCGCCATCACTGTCGAGTCCAAGCGCTTCGGCCCGTAAGTCAATGTTAGCTTTACCAGCTAAGGCAAACGCCACGACCAAAGGTGGCGAACAAAGATAGTTCGCTGAAGTATACGGACTGACTCGTCCTTCAAAGTTGCGATTACCAGAGAGTACCGAGGCCACAACCATGTTTTTGTCATGTATCGCCTCGACGATTGGCTCAGCCAATGGACCACTATTGCCAATGCAAGTTGTGCAACCATAGGCGACCACAAAGAAACCCAGTTTCTCAAGATAAGGTAGCAAGCCTGCATCTTTCAAATACTCAGTGACAACCTGTGAGCCAGGAGCCAGCGAGGTTTTGACATAGGCTGGAACAGTTAAACCACGTTCAACAGCTTTCTTGGCCAGCAAACCCGCCGCCAGCATCACTGATGGATTGCTGGTATTGGTGCAACTGGTAATCGAAGCGATTACAGTTGAGCCATGTTGTAGATTCTTAGAGTTCGCCGAAACATCTTTGTCAGCTTCCCAATTTATTGGAGACTGCTCCTGGGCTTTGTCTGCGGCGACAGCAAAGCCACCATCTTTGACTGAGGCTGTGAGACACTTGTCAAAGGCGGATTTCATATTTGGAAGTTCAATTCTATCCTGCGGACGCCGTGGCCCAGCTAGTGACGGCACAACTGAATTCAAATCCAGTTCAACCACCGAAGTGTATTCAGGAACAGGACTGTCATCACCCCTAAAGAGTCCTTGCTCTTTACAATAGCGCTCAACAATATCAATTAGCTCAGTTGGTCGACCGCTGAGAGTCAAATAGCGAAGTGTCTCGGAGTCCACTGGAAAATAGCCAACAGTCGCGCCCTGCTCAGGTGACATATTGGAAATTGTCGCCCGATCTGTTAGTGACATACTCGATACGCCAGGCCCAAAAAATTCAATAAACTTGCCGACAACCCCGACCTTGCGAAGTTTTTCCGTTATCATCAAAACCATATCAGTCGCAGTAGCGCCTTCGGGAAGCTTGCCTGTCAATTTGAACCCAATAACATCTGGAATCAACATAGACATCGGCTGCCCGAGCATAGTCGATTCGGCTTCAATACCTCCAACACCCCAACCAATCACACCGAGTCCGTTAATCATCGGCGTATGTGAATCGGTTCCCACTAGCGTATCTGGATAGAGAAGCGCCTCACCGTCAACTTCCTGCTCAAAGACAACTTTTCCGAAGAACTCCAGATTTACCTGATGAACAATTCCAGTCGATGGCGGCGCAACACGCAAACCGTCGATTGACTCCTGCCCCCATTTGAGAAACTCATAGCGTTCATGATTGCGTTGAAATTCACGCTCGGTGTTCCGAGCCAAAGCGTCAGCCACACCGTAATTATCTATTTGCACCGAATGATCGATTACCAAATCCACAGGTATCTTCGGCTGAATTAGTTTTGGATCACCGCCCATGCGCGCCAATGCAGAACGCATCGCCGCCAAATCAACCAAAGCTGGCACTCCAGTGAAGTCCTGTAGCAAAATCCGCGCAGGCATAAATGGAGTTTCATCACGGTTTGACTCAACTGATTTCCACCCAGCCAAACGCCTGACATGCTCCTCGGTTGTCGCAAAGCCGTCATAATTGCGCAAAGCCGCCTCAAGCAAAATACGAATCGAATATGGCAAACGACTCATTGAGCCGAATCCTTGTTCTTCTAAAACCGCCAGCGAAAAATACTTCTTGGGGCCTGAATCTGTTTGGAGCGTTTTTAACGCTTTGAAATGGTCGTTCATAATTCTAATCTATCCTGTTTCAATATGCCCAGTTTCGTAACTCAGAACTTATGAATCTCGCCTGAATTTGCCTGGACGGACAATATAGTTTGTTTGGCGAAGTCCCTCTGGAAACTAGCCCCCAGATACTCAAACCTCTAGGGAAATAGTAACTTAACTTGAGAGCTAAATCAAATATAGCTCATCCTTCAAAACTCCAGCAATTTCAGATGGTTTCAGCTACTTTATGAATAAATGGATTCCTTGGGGATGGATTTTGCGTCTAATGGTTTTGTTTCATCGACTCCCGAGCGTATACTGCGCCACCATGACCGCAATCGATAAGTTCATAAGTGTAATAACCGACAATTTTCCCGATGATAGTCTGACATATCAAAAAGGCATCCCGACATTTCACCCAGATAATGTCTCTGATGCGGCTAAGCTCATCTCCATGGCCAGTGAACATGGCCAAAAGCTCTTTATCACTGGATTTGGCAATAATATTGACCCGATCGGCGATGATTTCACGAATCTGATTGTCTTACGCACAGATTTCCTCGGTCAAATGATCGATGTCAATGAAAGTGAATTGAGCATTGTGGTGGGAGCTGGGTTTCCTCTGCGAGAAATCAACGCCAAAATAGAATCCGCAGGGCTACTTCTGCCGATTGGCGAGCTATCCTATGTTGGCTCAGTTGGCGGGGCTATTTCAGTCGGACTGGGCGCCTATTTGAACACCACCCATTGGGAGCCAAACGCCAAGCTGAACATCAACGCCAAAGAAAAATTTGAACCACAAATATCAATTGAACGCTATGTCTTGCGACTGGATGTCGCCACACCGACAGGCGAGACTAAATCCTTTGGCGTTCCCTCTGCCAAACAACTCGGTGGAGAAAACTTTGGGCATATTTTTTCGTCGTCGTGGGGATTATTTGGTTTTATTGCGAGCGTCAAGCTCCGTGTCGCCCCTATTTCGGCCAAGGGCGAATATCAGGATTTGCGCCAAAGAGAAATCTCGCATGGAAAATTTCTTGAGATTACCACAGGCGCAGAAAACGCCAAAGCACAGTATTTCTCTCAATTGCGCCAAAAATTCGACCCACAAGAGCTCTTCCCGATTATCACAAATTAGCCATAATCACCCAATCAACAAAATCACCAAACAAACGTAGTGGCGGGGCTTGCCCCGCCTTTTCCACTTCTAGACAACTCTGCGAACAACTGCCTAACCTACCAAACGATTCATCAGCACAGGGCGCCCCAAGGGACGCCACTACGTCTAGCGCCGGCAGAACAAGGAAACTATGTTGTTTTTAACAAGGCTTCTCAGCGCCCTTACGAGCATAGAACCACCAGTTAACCCCCAAACAAGTTAAATAATAAACCGCGAACCCATAGAGAGCGTTCTCTGGTGTTCCCGCTTTAATCTGTGTAGCAAAGATTTTCGGAATCAAGAATGCGCCATAGGCGGCAATCGCTGATGTCCAACCTAAAACTGGACCAGCTTTTTCTTTATCGAAAATCACTGCAATCATGCGGAATGTCGAACCATTGCCAATTCCAGTTGTCGCAAACAGCAGAGTGAACAACAACAAGAAAGGCCAGAAATATGTCTCAGGAGTCGGCGAGGAGTTTGCCAAACTGATAGTGTAACCACAAGCCACCGCCGCGATGATCATGACAATCGTGTCCCAGTGCGTTACTCGCGCTCCACCGAGTTTATCTGCAAGCCAACCGCCTACGGGACGAATCGCCGCCCCCATCGCAGCGCCAAGAAATGCGAACGCCAGAATATTTGGCGCATTAGGATTGACTATCGACTCTTGGAGAGGCAAACCATCAGCGCCAACACGAATGTAACCAAAGACATCCTTAAGAAGTTTTGGGAAAGCATTGGCGTAACCAATAAACGAACCGAAAGTCATCACATACAACCATGTCATAACCCAATTGTGCTTGTCGTTGAAGATACTAAACTGATCAACCAAGCTATCTTTGGTGACTTTCGGAGTCAGGAATCTCATAAAGACTAAGGTGCATAGTACCGCAATCACCAAGATCACAAAAATCTTGAGTAAAATTGGGAAGCCCCCCCAAGGAATGATGAGTAGATAAATTGCGATTGCGGCCCCGCCAAAACCTAGCGTTTGGAGCCACAGATACTTTCCAATCGAAGCCAGAGTAGAACCACTTCCATGCTGAGGCAAATTGTTCATGAAGAAAAACGCGAGAATCGCAAAGAACGCCAACACTGGAACCCAAACAAAGGCCGCATTATGAATCCAAATTGGATTGCCTTTGAGAATGCTAGATTCACCACCAAAGATTCCATAGGTAATAATCAGCGGAATTGTGACCTGCATAACCGCCACACCCAAATTACCAATGCCCGCATTCAATCCCAGCGACAAACCCTGCATACGTTTGGGAAAGAAAAAACTGATGTTCGACATCGATGAAGCAAAAGCGCCACCGCCGATTCCCGAGAGAGCTGCAAGAATAATAAATGTGCCAAAGCCAGTCTCAAGTGGCGCCGAAAGCGCATAACCCGCTCCAACAGCAGGCAGAATCATCAATAGCGTCGTCATAAACTTGACATTCCTGCCACCGCAAATTGCGATCATAAACGAGTTCGGAATGCGCAATGTAGCGCCAGCCAAACCAGCCACAGCTGGAAGTGTATAGAGCAACGCGCGATAGGCATTGCCTTCGAGAGGCACGCCGTCATTGCCCCAGCTAAAACTAAACAACGCAGGATTGACATCATGCACACCCTGCATCAACCCAACAAGCACTCCCCAATAAATCCAGACAGCAAAACCGAGCAGAAGGTTTGGAATAGAAACCCAGAGATTGCGATTGGCAATACTCTTACCTGTGCTCTCCCAGAACTGCTTGTCCTCGACATCCCATTTTGTAAGATTGGTAGCCATTTTTTGTTTACTCCTCAATATTGGAACTTATATAACTTATTCTTGGGCCAAAAACAGACTTAGGAATTACTCCCCGCCGCCTGAGGTTTGAGATAATGATCAACTGAAATTTTACCTGCGCCCTGCCAGAGCACTAGTATCAAAGCAAAGAGCACAAATAACGAAAACTCCATGCCCTGACCTTTAGAAAACAACCCTTCAACAGAATGCACAAAGAATACAGCGCCAAGTAGGACTGTGATATTCAAGGCCGAGGCGATACGTGTCGCCAATCCCAAGGCCAGTGTGAATCCACCAACAATATGCACAAACACTACATACCAAGCGATTGTGATTTCGAAATTATCAAAACCAACAACATAGCCCTCAATTTCATGCATGTTCATCACAAAATAAATACCTTTGACAACCAAAGCGATACCGAGATAAACTCTCAACGCATCAATCGGTTTGAAATCCTTCATCATCGTCGCAAATTGCGGTACAGGTATCCAAGGTTTCTTCTCGACTGCCGCAGCCTGACGTTCCGCTAGAGCGATATCATATTCCTCTTTGGCATCCTTCTCCTCTTGCGGAGAGAATGTCACTAGGTATGTAACAGCCGAACAAACAAAGACCAGCACACCCAGAATCAATAGCGCCTCAGGCCAAGTTATCGCATCAGAGCGAAGCAGAAATCCCGCACCTACGGCGCCCATATTACCACCAGCTCCAACAATACCAGAAACCGAACCAAGCGCTTTCTTGCTGATAAACGGAACAACCTAATAAGTGGCCCCCTCTGACATTTGCACAAACAAACTAAAGACAATCATACTAGCGATAGCGAATGGCAACACAGTCATGCGCGAGAATACTATCAGAGCGATGCCCTCAATCGCTAGCGCTATCATCAACCATTTCACACGACCCTTCAGACCACCTTTGAGCGCAAAGCGATCTCCGACGACTCCGCCCATACTGCGCGCAAAAATATTCATCAAACCAAAAAGTCCAGCTACCAAACCTGCAGTCGCCAGACCTAAACCGAAATAATCTTTGTAATAGAGAGCCGCCATATTATTGATAGTCAACTCAATGCCAAAACAAGCCGCATAAATCAGGAACAATGCCCAAACACGTTTGTCCTTGGCCGCCATCATGAAGGTGCCCTTGACAGACTTGCCGCCACGGATTTCACCTTTTTCACGCAGTTCTTTGAAGTTTCCATTGGGTAGATCAGTCGTTAAGAAATAGTAGGCGATACCTGCCAGCAAAACCACTGCTCCAGCCACCACCATCGACAAACGCCAACTCCAAAAGACGCTATAACCCAAACCAACAAAACCTGCGAAAACCAGTGGCATCACCATCTGCGTCACACCACCACCCAGATTACCCCAACCAGCCGAAGTTGCATTGGCTGTGCCAACACAGTTTGGCGCAAACATGACTGAAGTATGATATTGAGTGATTACGAAAGAAGCGCCAATTGCGCCGATAGCCAAACGGAACAGCAGGAAAGACGAATAGTCATGAGCCAGACCAATTCCCATCACAGGAATCGAACCGAGAATCAAGAGCCAAGTATAAGTAATACGTGGCCCATAACGATCACAAAGCCATCCAATGACCAAACGCGCCAAAATGGTGATAGCCACCGAGGCGATAATTGTATTACCAATTTGTGTTTTGGTGAGACCAAGTTCATCACGCACAATCGCCATCAACGGAGCAATGCCGAACCAAGCGAAGAAACAAAGGAAGAACGAGAACCAGGTCATGTGGAAAGCTCTCATCTGTCTTGTCTTCAGACTAAAGAGATTTATCCGCGTTGCTTTGTTCTTGACGTCCATAGAGTATTATCCTTATGGTTAAGTAGTATGCCTAAATGATTGAGCTACTGCTCGATCATCGGTGTAGCAAAAATATTGTCGTAACAAAAAAAGTCATGGTCAGTGACTTATGGCCATTATAGCAAATCAATTTCAGAATACAAGACAAGAATATCGGAAATAGGGGAGCCATAGACATACTCTCACAATTGAGAATATTAACCCTCAACTCAAAAATCAGCTAACCAGTTACTCTGAATATACTTATGTGCACAAAAAGGATTATATGCGTCAACAAAAGTGAGGATATTCTCTCCGCTTTACGTGAAACCCCGATAGCTGAATTATTACTATCCCACAATCTCGGAGTTCAGGTGCGGAAATATGACCGCCCCAAAATCCTGATTTGCACCTGCATGGATTATCGGGTCAAACTCAAAATTCCAGAAAAATACGCCTTTATCATTCGCACTCCAGGCGCAAATTTGGTGGATTCTCACTTCGGTTTGGCCACAGCTGTGGCTATGAGAAGTATCCGCGCTGTAGCGATCATGGCCCACACCGATTGCGCCATGACACACATCGCCGACAAATCTGAGATATTCATTGAGGGTTTAACGCAAGCAGGCTGGGGTCAGGAAGAAGCCAAAACTTATTTCGAGCGCCAAGCGCCAGAGCATTCAATTGGTGACGCCATTCAAATAGTCATTGACCAATGCCAACGCCTCCGCAAGCATTACCCGAATATTCTCTTTGCGCCCTTACTCTACAAAGTAGAAGACGGAAAACTATATCAGGTCACAGAATAAGGGTCAATTTCTTTCTGCACAGCCAAACGCAACCCAAGCGCCTCAAATGCGCTGCTGTAATTCAGCTACTCAGCGCTCTTCGTATAACCAGCGGTAGCGTCTAACCTCGGAACATCCCAAGGCGCCAGACGCATCAAATGCTCACGATGTTTTAACGCCAATTCACGTGTTTCAGAATGTTGGTAATAGGTAAGATATAGTGACATATGCGCGCCATAGAGATTTGAATCGATACTCAATGCACGTTGCATATTTTTGATCGCCAAAGAGTGTTGGCCAACTTTCGCTAAACGAACTCCCGCATAGTAGTAAATAAACGGGTACCCGAACCCAACTGAATCCAAAGCGGCTCTGGCTTTTCCTAGTAACTCTAGAGCCTTTTGATGATTACTTCCGCTAGGCTGACTCAACGCTTCGTGCAAATTATTGATGAATGAAACAGGTAATGACATCTCCAAAGCTCCCAGTGAATCAGACATTTTTTTATAAACGCCAATTAGCCGTCTCTGTGATTCAGTATAGAATGGAATTATGCGATAGTTATTCAAAAACGCAGGATACAAAAATAGCGCTTTCTCACCAGGTGATGACGGTTTTGTGCCAGCCCCAAATAGAAAATAATCTGGCCGACGAGAGAGCACATATTCTGCATTGTATTTCCTTTCGCGCCAAGTCGATTTCAATCCAGCGATCAATTCCTGCGGATGTCTGGCGATTGTTGAATCGGTGAGACCGACCATATCAATCACATCATGACCCATCAACAGAAACCCAGTCAGCCCGATTGTCGAAGCGGCAACAGAGAAATTGGAATCATCAACCTCACGCAACTGCGAAACTGTTTCATATATCTGCGTATAAAGCGCGCGTTCTGACTTTTGCGATCCACGAATTGATTCATAGGGTAGCGCTAATTGCAAAATCACAACGAGGGTCACAACAAGCCCTACTGCCACACCTACTAACTGCAATTTTCTCTGCTGGAAGACTGTTGCTGAAACAACTGTCAATGCAATTGCAAACGGCGCCACAAGTGGCAACCCAAAGCGCCCAGCATAAAGCACATCCCCACCTATCAAGGCGATATACAATGAGAACAGCCCAAAGAACAACAGGCACACTCGCGCAATAGGTTTCGTTTCCTTGATTCCGAAAAGCAAAAGAAGCGGTAAAACTCCAAAACCAAAGTACCACTTGTACAATGACCACAAGTAAGTGAAACCGTCTTTAAATTGTTGAAAGTCCCAGGCGGTTTTGGCATAGTATGAATTAGGAATCACACCACCAAAATATGACCACTTGAAAACCAAGAACGGGATAATAGTCACTAGCGTGATTAGTGTCACAGAGATTTCAAATAGAGGAAGTTTCTTAGATTGAATCACCCCCACCAAGAGAAAAAAACCAATTAACAACACACCCTCGGGTCGCGTGAGAAGAGCGATTGCTAAAGCTGGCGCCAGCAAGAATGACTGGCGTTGGTGCAAATAAATCGAAAGAAGCGCCAAGAATGAAAATAGTGGTGTCTCCAATCCCGCCATTGTCCAATACGCTAGTGAATAATTAGTGGCAACAATCAAACCAGCGCCAAAGGCAATCAGTGACGCGCTTGACACAGCGCTTTCACGACAAGCGTCTCTCACCAATAAATATGTAATTGTGATTGTTCCGCAGGAAAGAAGAGCTCCTGCGACTTTAACAAAAACGATAAATGGAACGCCAAGCTGTTTGAAGAAAATCAAAAACATCAGCCAGAAAAAATTGGTGTTCCCCTCGACAAACTCGCCGACATTCCAAACTAGCCCATGCCCCGCCAAATAGTTTGTGGCATACCGAAAAGTGATGTACGCATCATCCTGAGTAACATCAAAAGTCCAACACAATAACAAAAAGACGCTATACAAAACGGCTAACGGCAAAGCTGTAGTCACTAATGAGTTGACGTTAGAGCGACTTTCCATTCCCGACTAATCCTCCGCGTTCTAGCTCACAAAGCCACTGCAAACTTCTCAGCGCGTTTCTTCTTGCCAGCGCCGTTTTCGGCATGATTCTTGAGCATATCTCGCAAGAACGCTCCAGTATAACTACCTTTAACCTTGGCGACTTCTTCAGGAGTTCCGCTGGCAATAATTCTGCCACCTCCGTCACCACCTTCAGGACCCAGATCCAAAACATAGTCAGCAGTTTTGACGACATCAAGATTATGCTCAATCACTACAACAGTGTTACCACGTTCAGCAAGTTCATGCAAAACATTCAACAACAATCTAATGTCTTCAAAATGCAATCCAGTGGTCGGTTCATCCAGAATATACATAGTCCGACCAGTCGCAGTCTTCGAAAGTTCAGTAGAAAGCTTGATTCTCTGCGCTTCACCACCAGAGAGTGTAGTGGCCTGTTGGCCGAGATGAATATATCCTAGACCAACAGCTTTAAGCGTAATCAGTTTCTTCTTAATACGTGGAACTTTAATAAAGAACATCAACGCCTCATCGACTGTCATATCCAGCACATCAGCAATTGATTTACCTTTGTAATGAATCTCAAGCGTCTCTCGATTAAAACGTTTGCCTTTGCAAACCTCACAAGGCACATAAACATCAGGCAAAAAGTGCATTTCAATTTTAATTATACCATCACCCTGACAGGCCTCACACCGTCCACCTTTAACATTAAACGAAAATCTTCCAGGTTGATACCCGCGAACTTTGGACTCCATCAAAGTTGAAAACAAATCACGAATGTAAGTAAATACTCCAGTGTAAGTTGCAGGATTCGAACGCGGCGTACGACCAATCGGTGATTGATCAATATCGATAACTTTATCAATATGCTCAAGACCCGTGACTCTCTCATAGGGTAGCGCCACAGTCGATGAACGATAAAACTCGCGCGCCAAAATACGATAAAGCGTTTCATTGATCAGTGTCGACTTACCAGAGCCAGAAACCCCAGTAATAGCCACAAAACATCCCAACGGAATCTCAGCTTTAACATCCTTGAGGTTGTTACCGCTGGCGCCAAAAAGACGAATTTTCTCACCTGTGCCACGCCTGCGTACCGCAGGAACAGGGATCTCTTTTTTGCCTGAAAGATATTGGCCAGTGACAGACTTGCGAGTACGCATAATCTGCGCGGGTGTACCCTCGGCGACAATTTGCCCACCGTGAATTCCAGCGCCAGGCCCCAAATCCAAGACATGATCAGCGGCGCGAATTGTTTCTGCGTCATGCTCAACAACTATCACCGTATTACCCAAATCACGAAGTTGCAATAACATTTGCAACAATCTTTGATTGTCACGTTGATGCAAACCAATTGACGGCTCATCCAAAACATAGAGCACACCAACAAGTCGTGAACCGATTTGTGTCGCTAGACGAATACGTTGCGACTCACCCCCAGACAGAGTTGCAGTCGAACGCGCTAGTGTCAGATAATCCAGACCAACATCATTGAGAAATGATAAGCGTTCGCGAATCTCTTTGAGAATTTGTTTGGCGATAGTAGCTCGGCGTTGGTTGAATTTTATATTCTTGAAAAACGTTTCTGCATCACGTAGTGACAAGCTGGTGATCTCATGAATATTCTTCTTTTCAATCAGGACCGCCAGCGCCTCAGGCTTCAACCTTGCGCCCTCACATTCGGGACAAGGTATAATAGTCATAAACCGCTCAAGCCAAGTTCGTACAAATGAGCTATCGGTTTGCTTGTGACGGCGACTCAAATGTGGAATCACTCCTTCAAAAACCGAAGTGTAAGAACCTGAGCCATTTCCTTTGGTGCGCACATATTTGAAACGAATCTCTTCTTTACCTGAGCCGTAGAGCACAATATTTTGAATTTTTTTCGGCAGTTTGTCAAACCGCTTGGAAAGCTTGAAACCAAAATGATCAGCAACACCCAACAAAAGGAATCGATAATGGTTAGACATATCAGCCCCCCAAGGAGCAATCGCCCCTGCGGTAATTGACAGTGATGGCTCGGGCACAACCAACCTCTCGCTAAACTCCATTTGCGATCCCAAACCAGAACACTGCGGACAGGCGCCAAAAGGTGAGTTGAATGAAAACAAACGCGGCGCTGCTTCTTCATAGCTAATACCACATTTCAAACAAGCAAAACTCTCCGAAAACAAATGGTCTGCGCCATCAATATTTATCAAACACGAACCACCACCAGCAACAAGCGCCGTCTCGATTGAATCTGCCAACCGACGTTTGACTTTCTCTTTGACAATCAATCTGTCGACAACCGCTTCAATTGTATGCTTTTGCTTCTTGTTGAGCTTGATGTCACTAAGCTCCTCAAGGTCGAGAATATCACCATTGACGCGAAACCGAATAAACCCTTCTGACTCCGCCTCTTCAAAAATCTCTCTATGCTCGCCTTTTTTGCCAGCCACCAATGGAGCCAGCACAATCATCCTCGCCCCATCAGGAAACGCTAAAGCCGCATCGACAATTTGTTGCACTGTCTGGCGGCTCACCAAACGGCCACATTTAACACAATGCGGAACTCCAACACGCGCATACAACAAACGCAAGTAATCATAAACCTCAGTCATTGTCCCGACTGTCGAGCGTGGGTTCTTGGAGGCGCCTTTTTGTTGAATCGCAATCGCGGGAGAAAGCCCCTCAATAAAATCCACATCAGGCTTTTCCATTAATCCCAAAAACTGACGCGCATAAGCCGAAAGTGACTCAACATAACGCCTCTGCCCTTCGGCGTAGATAGTGTCGAAAGCCAACGACGATTTACCCGAACCTGAAAGTCCTGTGATAACTGTAAACTTATTGCGCGGGATTTCTACATCGATATTCGCAAGGTTATGTTCGCGAGCGCCTTTTATCAGCAATACATCTTTGGAATTGCTTTGATCTTTGATAGCCAAAATAATTGTCCTAAAAAAATATTAGTCCCAAAAAAATTGCCCCAAACTGGGTGTCCCTAACAGTAAATCATCTTCAACGACAATGACTTATCACAATTTCTCATCTAAGTATCCCCCGCCCCAAATTCCTGAGCGAGGGTAAACAGCAGTATATACCATTAGGCACGGACTTCAAAGAGTTGACCTGAGGATGTGATATGGAAAATTAAAACCTCCCTTGAAATATCCTTCGCGCGACTACAATGGTTGAGTTTTATTCTCTTTGGAGCTATCTTTGTTCAGTGAGTCGTCCACTAGGGACGGTCATAAGAGAAGAGCTCAAAACGACTCTGATAGAAAGAGCTCGACACTCATAATCGTGTATCAGTCAAAGACTTCTGCAAGGAAAATAGATGGCCATCGAAAGACAAAACATTGTTCCCGTCCTCCTCGAAGAGGAAATGAAAAATTCGTATCTCGACTATTCAATGTCGGTGATTACCAATCGCGCTCTGCCTGATGTTCGCGATGGACTCAAACCCTCAAATCGCAGAATTCTCGTGGCGATGAATGATCTTCATCTCGCTCCTGGCAAAGGCTTCAGAAAATGCGCCAAGATCGCTGGTGATACCTCGGGTAACTATCACCCTCACGGCGAACAAGTCATCTACCCAACTTTGGTGCGCATGGCTCAAGATTTCAATATGCGTTATCCGCTTATCGATGGTCAGGGCAATTTTGGCTCTGTCGACGGTGATTCCGCCGCGGCGATGCGATATACAGAAGCGCGTTTGACACATATCGCGATGGAAATGCTTGCCGATATGGAAAAAGAAACTGTCCTGATGGTCGACAACTACGACGGCAACATGACCGAGCCGCGCGTCCTCCCTGGCAGATTTCCGAATCTGATTTGCAATGGCGCCACTGGTATCGCAGTCGGTATGGCGACTTCAATGCCGCCACACAATCTGACCGAAGTAGTCAATGCAATCGTCGCCTATATCGACAATCCCAAAGCCAGCAATCTTGATCTGATGGAACATATCAAAGGCCCAGATTTCCCTACTGGCGGCACAATCATGGGTCGTCAGGGAATAATCGACGCTTACACAACAGGCCGAGGCCGTGTCAGAGTTCGCGCCCGCGCCCGAATCGAAATCGACCAGCGAAACCGTGAAGCGATTATCGTCGACGAAATCCCATATCAAGTCAACAAGTCCAATTTACTCGAACGTATCGCCCATCTCGTCCGTGACAAACAAGTCGACGGCATCTCAGATTTGCGCGACGAATCCGATCGCGATGGAATGCGGGTTGTCATCGAAATCAAACGTGACTCCCAAGCCGAGATTGTTCTCAACCAACTCTACAAAAAAACCAATCTCCAAACGACATTCTCAATCCAGTTCCTTTCGCTAGTCGGTGGCATTCCACGCACCTTGCAACTCACCGAAATGATTAAAGAGTTCGTCGGACATCGTCATGAGATAGTAGTCAAGCGCACTCAGTTTGATCTGCGCAAAGCTGAAGAGCGCGCGCATATCCTTGAGGGTTACAAAATCGCCCTCGATAATATCGACGCCGTCATCAAACTCATCAGGGCCTCCAAAGACACCACAATCGCGCGTAAGGGTTTGATGGAGCAATTCAAGCTTTCCGAAATCCAAGCCAATGCAATCCTCGAAATGCGCCTCGCACGCTTGACTGGTCTTGAACGTCAGAAAATTGAAGAAGAGTATCTTGGCCTACTCAAAACTATTGAAATACTTCGCGGTATTTTGGATTCTAAAGACCAGCGCATGAAAATTATCCGTGATGAGATGACCGAACTTCAAAACAAATACGGCGATGACCGCCGAACTGTCATTGGAGAAGACACCGATGACCTCTCCATCGAAGATCTAATCGCCGATGAAGACATGGTCATCACCATCTCGCATGCTGGTTATATCAAACGCCTCTCAACATCCCAATACCGCAAACAAAAACGCGGCGGCAAAGGTGTCATCGGCTCAACCACGCGCGATGAAGACTTCACCGAACATCTCTTTGTCGGCTCAACACATGAGTACATCCTTTTCTTTTCAGATAAAGGACGTTGCTACTGGCTAAAAGTTCATGCCATCCCCAGCGGCGGCAAACTCGCCAAAGGCAAACCAGTTATTCAATTGATTGGTATCGAAAAAGGTGAAAGCGTCACCGCCTTCACTCTGGTCAAATCATTCGATGATGACAGGTTCTTAGTGATGGCCACATCACAGGGCGCTATCAAACGTGTCGCTCTTGATTTGTTCTCACGTCCACGCAAGTCAGGCGTCAACGCGATAAACCTCCCGAAAGATGACACACTCATTGAAGTGGCTATCTCCGACGGCAGCTACGAAGTTGTGCTGGCCTCACGCATGGGACAGGCGATTCGTTTCCCCGAAGAAAAAGTCCGCTCAATGGGACGCACCGCATATGGTGTTCGTGGCATCGCGCTGGCTGACAAAGACTATCTCGTCGGTATGGTGGTGGTCAAACGTCAAAGCACATTGTTAGTCGTCACAGAAAACGGTTATGGAAAACGTTCACCGATTGAGGATTATCGTATCACCAATCGTGGCGGTAAAGGTATCATCAATGTCAAAACCACCGAGCGTAATGGCGAGGTAGTGACGATTAAGGAAGTTGTCGAAAACGATGACTTAATCCTGATAACAAAAAGTGGCATCGCCAACCGTATCCCTGTTTCGGACATCAAAACCATCGGCCGCAACACACAGGGTGTCAGGTTCATGAAACTAAAAGAAGACGACAAAGTAATCGACGTAGCCCGAGTAGTCCGAGAAGAAGAAACCCAAGACGAAGCGGAGTAATCACAAGCAAAACAACATTCGTAGTGGCGGGGCTTGCCCCGCCTTCTGGCCACAGGCAAACATTCGCACAATATAGAACAAGGCGCCCCAAGGGACGCTACTACGAAATCCATTTTCGCACAACAAAATCCGCTTGAGAGTCACCCGAAACGGCAGGGTTTACTTGCCTTCTCCACCAAACATGAACGCTTTCGAAAGACCAACCGCCCCCACAATAAAACCGGCGCCAATAAAGCGTCAAAACCTAAGACTAGCGGCGCACAATTACGCCTCATCTGGCGGATATTTCATCGCTTTATGCGCGAACATAAGAACAGAAGTCTTCGGACATCTCACTGACACCGAAGACACACCGACTATGCAACTAAATCCAATAGGAGCAATACTTGAGCAAGTCTGGAACTCTTTACCTCAACGCTTTCCCTATGTTGTGCTAGACGAGTTCATTATCATGCCAGATCATGTTCATGGTATATTATTTCTGAGAAATGTAGAAAACGCAAACGGCGCTCAAGGCCTAAGCGCTATTATCGGCGCGTTCAAATCCCTGACGGCTCGTGAAATTAACAAACACCTCAGCCGAACTGGACAGTTTTGGCAGCGAAACTACTATGACCGAGTAATCCGTAATGAAGACGAATTGTCTGAACTAAGAAAGTACATATGCGACAATCCTTTACGCTGGTTTCTGCGAACCAATTCATGACACAACCGACATCACTCACAGACAACATTCGTAGTGGCGGGGCTCGCCCCGCCTTCTGGCCACAGGCAGACAACTTCTCAGCATAAAATAAGGCGCCCCAAGGGACGCCACTACGATAATTCTCTAGTCTAGGAATTTACTAGCCCTTTCATCCATGCGCATAGCTCTTATCCATAATCAGTTCATTCGCGCGGGCGGGATGGAACGGTATTTATTTGACTTGGTGAATGGCTTTGCCGATGCGGGCCATGATGTCACTGTGATATGCTACAAAGTTGATGCCCCACCACTGCTTTCTGATAAATGCCAGACTATTCGCTATGACTATGCGCTGGTGCCCAAACCGCTCAGGCGTTATGCCTTTGATAGGTCGGTGCGTAAGACGCTACGTGAACACAAATTTGATTTGACTATCGCCCTGCCAGAGATTCAAAATGTCGACATCGCAATTTGCGGCGGGACACACCGCGCCTACCTATCATATCTCAATCTAAACCCCTCACAATTAGACAAAGCACAAATTAGACTCGAAACTAAATCATATAGCACAGCCACAACCACTGTTGCGCATTCACCCATGCTTAAAGAAGAGTTGGAGCATCTCTACCAACTTCCCGAATCACAAGTCAAAGTCATCTTCCCGCCCACTGACACCAAAACTTTTCACATAGCATCAGAGCCAGAGCGCTCCAATTACCGAAAACAGTATGGTATACATGAAAACAAAACCACAATCCTACTTTGCTCAACTGGCCACCAACGCAAAGGACTCGTCCCGCTTCTCGTGGCGCTAACACTATTACCCAGCGACCAATACGAATTACTAATTGCTGGCCGACAAGTTGACGAACTGTCTAAACCTAGCGCCCCCAAAAACGCACGCGCCCTCGGCTACGTAACAAACATGGCCGAGCTATATAATGCCGTTGACATCACTGCGCTTCCTGCGCTCTATGAACCATTCGGCTTGGTGGCGATCGAGTCACTTCAGTGTGGAGCGCCAGTCATACTCTCAAGCGCTGTCGGCGCTGGAGCTTTAGTCTCAAAAGAAGACGGAATAATTTTAGAACAAGTGACACCCCAAACCATTGCAGGCGCATTAGCAAACTTGCGAAGACACCCTCGGACAGTAACACCAGATTTTGCAGCCACACATGGACTAGCACTACCTGACCATATCCAAGCTCTACTAAACTTGCACAAGCAAAAGAACATCAGGTAGCCACATGCTCAAGAGAATAATTATTGCAATCATATCAGTGCCAGCGCTAGTCATCGGCGTCTTCCTCGCCCTCGGTGGGGGATTCGGAGAAAAACCAGCGCTACCGATGACGCTACAAACCATGAACCGACCAATCCTAATTTCCCATCGTGGCGCCACTGGTCAATCCATGGAATTCCCAGAAAACACATTGACGGCCTTTGCAAATGCCAAAACACGCGGCTACCGCTGGATTGAACTCGACATCCAATACAGCGCCGACAGTCAGTTCGTAGTCTTCCATGACAAACTCGGCGGCAGTGAGCTCCCATCAATCGAAATTGTCTCAGAAGCAACAGTCTCTCAGCTAAAAAACCAACCAATCGTAATTTTCGCAGACCCAACCAAACATACTATCCCAACCCTAAACGAAGTCATCACACAATTCGACACAAGTCTATTCTACTATTTCGACATGAAAACACACGGTCATTCCAGCGTCATAGCGCTCGCCGATGACATTGCCGAATTCATAGGTAAGCACAACTTAACCGATAACGCTTTCGTCGCCAGCCATCGAGTGGCTTTCATAGCCTACCTAGAATACGCTCACCCAGAAATCATCACTGTCCTCGAAGGATTCAACTCACAAATGGCTTCTACACTTGACTACCTGCCGCAGAATTTCAAGCCAGACATGATAGCTGGCTATCAATCAACGCTAGATGACTCTTTGGTGTCATTCTTACGTGACAGCAAGATGATACAACGCTACATCGCCTTTCACGTAGACACCGCAAATCTAAGACAAACTCTGGATTGGGGAATTCAATACATCATGGTCGACGACGGAGCTTACGTCGATTCATTGCTGGAGTTGCAAAGCAGGTAGTCTTGGAAAGACAGTCTTAGAACTTGTAGGTCACACCCAAACTCGGCAACACACCTGCGTCATAGACGAACCCATCATACGCGCTAACAATCGGATTGGCCCGATTGAAAGCATTCCCGACATTAGCCATCGTCACCCATGAGCCTGTTTGGTAACTAATCGACAAATTCATATTGATGTGCGCAGGAAACCGTGTGCTGTTTTCCGATGCAACATTTGAAGCATAGTAAGCGCTACCTAAGTCAGAGCTTAGGTTGGATTTTGTGAACGGCGCGGTGTAGCGATTGCCAGTTCTAATAGTAAACAGTCCACTAATTCGCACCGCGGATGAAGCATGATAGCTCGCATCCATTTCATAACGATGCGGTGAATCCTCGCTATAGTTTGTGGCGATGTTGTTTGTCTGAGCGCTAACTTTTGTGAAGGCATAGCCTGTTTTTATATCTAAACGCTCACCAAAAATGCTAGCCAACGCTCCCTGCCGAGCATACGCCGCAGTAAAACCCAAAAACATCTGCGAACCATTTGACTGCATAGCCACCGACACTGGAGCCAGAGACTCATCGGAAAAAGTCGGGGTCAAAGTAGGCAAGTTATCAATCGTCTTTGCGAACAACGAAAAATCATAGCGACTCTTGGAGTTAGTGACAGCAGAAAGCGACACCTTCGCAATCTTTGTCGAGACACTACTGAGCGCGCTAAGGTTATTGCGCACCAAAACTTGGTATGGATCCAGCAAAGAACTAAGTGGCGCCTCGGCATATGTGCCCAGAGAAAATTGCGTTGTCAGATTGTCACTCAATCGACGCGCCAAAGCCAAACGCATCAACACATCGGCGCGACTACTCAAATAATCGTAGCCCTGCGCCCGCAACCCAGCCCGTAACCTCCAAGGTCCAGCGCTACGCTCAAATTGTGTAAAGAACGCCATATCGGTTCCCGCTCTTGTCACAGATAGTTCACCATATTGCGCATTGACCAATCCTTGATAGTAATACGGATTGTCACTAGTAGAATAGGGTGGTAAGAAATTCCAATTATTCTGAGAAAGAGACAAGTTAGATGTCGACCAATGCGACACAGTCACACCCGATGTAATTTGATTTTCGCCAATTGCAAAAGCAATGTCCGCATCAGACCGAACTGTTGTCGTATTGTCTTGCAAGTCCAAAGCCAGCGCCTCAGGGCTTTCTGAGTCAGTCGCATTCGCCAAATAAACCGCCTTGTCGAACTTGGCGCTAACTTTCAAGTTGAACAGTGTCGAAGGTGTGATGTTACGCAAATGAGCGCCAAACATTCGATTGCGTGTATGCTGAAGCGCATCAATTCCTGCGCTATTCGTAGCTGTCGCGCCAGTATTGAATGCCAGAAAATCCTGCGCGTGATATTGATCCAAATACAAGGAAGTCGCCGAAGAAAGTCTCACTCCACTACTGACAAAAACATCCTGAAAATTTGTCGGAGGAATTGTTCGCTTCTCACTCTGAGCATCCTGCGGCCCGACAAGTTTATCAATCACCGACTTGCGCAAAGCGGCGCTAACAAACCAACGCTCAGTTCCTTTACGATAACCACCAACGGCCTCAAGTCCAGATAGCGTCAATTCTCCAGAAGAGTTCTCAGAGAAACTACGATCAGTTTTCAACTCAACTTGTCCAGGTGATGCGTCACTCGCGTCAAGCGCCTGATCATCAAAACCCACTTCTGAAATCGCCACACTCGGCAAAACAGAAAACATTCCATAATGCGCAGGATCACGACCAATAGATGCGCCATTGAGAGTGTAATCAGGACTAGATCCCGAAAAACGAATCTGCGAACTAAAAGCCGAACCCGACCGTGAAACCTCTGGCGCCCGAACGGCCTCAATCGGGTTTGTCACCGATAGGCCTCTCTGAGCAACTTTGCTAATATCATTAAATGCCTGTTTTCTGAAATTTGCACTCTCAGTGGCTTCGGCGACAACTGTCACACCTTCCACACTCACCTGCTCTTCGCTAAGAACAATCAATATTCCTGTAACAGTCTTTTCTGCCAAAGAGACTCCAACTCTTGAAGATCCAAAACCAATCGAAGAAGCGCTCAATGCCCAACTTTCCGTAGCGTCTGACTGAGAATATTGATTTGCATATCTTTCGAATTCAGCGCGACCTAAGCGAATAGAAAAAATCCCATCAAAATCACCAGCGGTTCCACTAACCACCGAATCGCCGTACAACAAGACCACAGTGGCGCCGACTATCGCCTCTCCAGAGCCATCCACAACCTGACCCGAAAGTCTAAGGTCACCACTTGCAGCTTCAGTTACAGATGGCAGAGCACAGCTGAATGCGACAAACCCTACTACATATATAGATAGCTTCAGTATTTTGGATCTGAGTATTCGTGATTTGAGCTCTAATCGTTTCATAGTAAACGATTAAAAGCCCAAAAAGAGCGCCAGATGAGTTTAGCGCTCTGAGAAACGACCTAAACTGTTATGAGGTATGGATTTGATTGGAAGAAGGCGCCTATGCGCTAATTTGCACGAGGTTGCATTGGTCTAGTCACTTTGCAGAATATTGCATAAGATGGAATACACAAAAAAAGAACCCACAATCAAAGACAGTGGGCTCTCATAATTTGAATACTAACCGAAGCAAGAAAGTCTCAACTAAACATCGACCTCTTCTTCAGCTGAATTGGGACGTGAAAGACTCGCCGAAAGCTCGGTAATTTCCTCTGGATGTTTTTCCTTGAGCTTGCCTTTGTAGCGCACCAATTGGGTTTTGGCCCTATCCATACACTTATCAATAGCCACGCCCAATTCATGAGACTCTGCGCCTGAGGTTATCACCTCACGAGACACTGTCATTTTCAACTCTACGTCATAACGATTTTTCTCAAGCGTCAAAAACAAATCCGCAGAAACGATGCGATCGTAAAACTTCGTGAGATGTTCAAAAGAGTCCATGGCACGCTTACGTAACTCTGGGGACAAATCAAAATGCCTAGCAGTGATTCTCAATTCCATATTGGTCCTCTTATTCTATTTTTCCATTTAGCCGCCAAATTTGGCCGCCCACCCTAGTTTATTTCTGATGTTTTCTCTATGACACAAAAAACATCTTCTGACAATGCTGGAAATCTGTCCAATAATGAGGAATCAAAGCGCGATAAGCGCTCTCACGACTCACTATGTAATATACACAATTGAGTCCTCTTTCGCACCAATTCTCTTCCAGCATCCGTCACAATATCAAACTACGCTGACAAACACCTAGCTGTTCCAAAAAATCAGCCGCAGCCAAAGAATCTGGCAATGCGGCTATCCTTTACAAATTCAAAAAAATAATGCTTGGGAACAATCTCAGAGGCAGTGGCAAACAAAGGTTGTTGGAGCCTAATTGCCTACGCGCTTACGGAATCTAGCTGGTCGGATCTTCAATTCCTCACGGTACTTAGTCACTGTTCGACGCGCCAATTTATAACCCTCGTCATTGAGACGACGGAATATCTCCTGATCGGAAAGCGGCTTGGCAACATCCTCAGCGTCGATTATCTCCGCCAAATGCGCCTTAACAGAGCGCTTGGAAACCTCAACCCCATCATCCCTGACTATACCAGAATTGAAGAAATATTTTAGTTCAAAAACTCCATGTGGTGTCTGGACATATTTACCATTTGAAACACGGCTAATAGTCGCCACATTCATTTCAACAATCCGCGCAATATCTTCCATAATCAACGGCCGCAAAAACGCCTGCCCCTTGTCGAAAAACTCACGCTGCTCGCCAACAATCGCGCGCATCACACGCACCATAGTGTCACGACGCTGATTGATCGAATTCAGTAGCCAACGCGCTTGTTCAAGTTTTTCACGAACATACTGCTTGGTGTCTTCTTTGGTTTTCCCACCGCGTTTGAGTAACAAACGATAGTTGGGATTGATACGCATCCGCGGGATATTGCGGTCATTATGAAATACTTCAAACTCATCACCAACACGCTCGACAATCAAATCTGGGACAACTGGCATCGCGCCACTGTCAAACTTGCCGCGCGTTGGGTTCGGTGACAGAGTCTTAATAACATCCATCGCCTCTTGAATCTTTTCCACACCAACACCCATCATCTTGGCAATTTGCATGACTGACTTCTTTTCGAAATCATACAAATGCTCTTGAACCACTCGATAGGCCAATGTGTCAGTTAGCTTCTTTTCCTCAAGCTGTAACGCCAAGCACTCACGCAAGTCATGTGCACAGACACCAATCGGCTCAAGCTTGTGCATAGCTGTCAAGACCTCTTCAATAATCGGTGGTTCAAGCTTCAACTCCTCAGCCATATCAGCCACCGAAACAACCAAGAATCCGCGAGGATTGAGATTACCGATGATATACTCACCAATCATGCGCTGCTGCTCATCGAGTTTAAGCAAATGCAATTGATCAAGTAGATGCTCATATAAGGAAACGTGCGCCTCAGAAGTCTGCTCGAGAATATCCTCTTTGCGCTCATGGAACGAGCGCTCCATCTTGAAATCGTGATCATCATTGAGATAAGCATCCCAATCAATTTTATCAATCCGAGGATCAATCTCAGGACCATCATCCTCAACCTGAACTTCACTGGCCTTATCAGCTAGCATTTCCTGATCAGTAGTCTCTTGCTCCAACATCTCGATTTCTTCGAGCATTGGATTAGCCACTAACTCATTGCGCAATGTCTGCTCCAATTTGAGCGTCGGCATTTGCAGCATCTTCAAAGATTGAATTAGCTGAGGCGCTAGGGTCTGTCTCAGACCTATACTAAGACTTAATTTCATTGTTGTTCTCTCGCTCGAAGTGCAGTCAGGTTAACTATTGGACTTATTGAGAAATAACAGACACTCACTAAAACAACTTCACCTAGAAACAAATTGTCACTAGTCTCGCGCCTTGTTCTCAATATCGGCCTTTGCCGTGACGTCTCAACCGAACTGCAGGATAAGTTCATTCTTCTTACATAATTTCACTTTTCTAAACACAAAACAGTGGTATTCGCTACAAATGCGATAATTCTCTCTAGCAAAACTATGGGGACTTCACCGCAATTCACACTTCTTGTATAACTTTATACATTTCAAGAACACACTCGCCTATAATCTAAACTGCTCTCCCAAATACAACTTTCGCACCTGATCATCGGCAGCCAAATCAGTAGAAACACCAGACTTGAGAATCTCGCCGTTGTACATGATGTAAGCGCGCGAGCAAATGCTCAATGTTTCACGAACATTATGATCGGTTATCAAAACTCCCATACCCTTCGACGAAAGCTCAGTGATAATCTTTTGGATATCTTCAACGGCAATCGGATCAATCCCAGCAAACGGTTCATCGAGCAAAATATATTTCGGTTCGGACACCAAAGCCCGAGCGATTTCCAATCGCCGACGCTCCCCGCCCGAAAGCATATAACCTTTAGACTTGCGAACTTTGGTGATCGCCAAATCCTCGAGCAACTCTTCGAGTCGCTCTTTGCGAGCGGTTTTCGTCATTTTGCGCATTTCAAGAATTGCCAACAGATTATCCTCGACTGTCAAACCCCGAAAAACCGAAGCCTCCTGAGCGAGATACCCAATTCCAAGTCGCGCCCGCCTATAAGTCGGATCGGAGGTAATTTCACGCTCACCCAAACGAACCATCCCTGAGTGCGGACGAACAAATCCGATCATCATGTAAAAGGTTGTCGTTTTGCCCGCGCCATTGGGGCCCAATAAGCCCACAACTTCACCTGGACCGACCTCAAGAGACACTCCAGCGACTACTTTTCGCTTGCCATAATACTTAACTAGGTCATTTGCGTGCAATTGTACCATAATGAGTGAAATATATATGAAAAAATGTCTTTTTTCAATCAAAAAGACGACCTAATCCGAAAACTGAGCGCTTATTTTGCTTGTCTTGAAGTCTAAATTCAAAAAGTTACCCTCCACAAGACAATCCCAGCGCATTGCTACTCCCCCCAAGAAGACATTCCTCTATGGGCCCTTTTCAAAAAAACCAATTATTCAGACCGAACTATTCAGGCAAACAAACCGTCCATCTTATTGAGTTATTTATACTATTCGATGGTAAAAGGATGTCGAGTCAAGCTCCGCCTGAATACTTAAATAATGAGCGCAAATCGAGTTTCAATTGCACTGATACAGCCGATACATTAGACTATACGCCCCCAACCTAGGGGCGCAAAAATAACTATAGTAGAAAAACAATAACAGCTTTTGCCGCGTCATTTCCAGACAGCACGAGATACCTTGGAGAGTTACATGTTTACCAGAAACAATATCCTTGAAGAAGATGGTTTTGAAAAGAATAGCCTTGGCGCATCTTTTAGTATACGCGGGCGCGCAAGTGCGTTTCTTTTTCTCTGCTTGTTGAGTGTTGTCACTATCGCTGGCTGTGGGGAAAAGCCATTACCCGCAGGTGAGCAAGAGTTCTCCGAAGGACTCAGCGCTCTTGAAGCTGGTGATACCGCCCAAGCCCGTGTGCTTTTTGCAAAGGCCAGCGATAATGACCCAGGTCGCCCCTGGCGCAAACTAGGCGAAGCCCGAAGAATCGAGTTGTACAGTTCTCCATTCGGCGCCATGGGAAAATATCTCGAGATAATCTCATTGTCGCCTGATTTCGACTCTGCCTACACAGCCTATTGTCGTTTGGCATTGCGCTTCGGCAAACCACAATTGGCCTGGAATACCATCCAGCTCTATGCCCGAAATCGATCCATCGGCACATCAGGTGACACAAACGGATCCGAAGGAATGACACCTGCCAGCAGAAACTATGAACTTGTCGTTGCGAAGATTCTTCAAATGCGAAGTGAGTTAGAGCAAGCCGAATCACGACTTAACAATCTCAGCCAGTCATTTCCCCAAGATGGCGAAGTAACTATAGCTCTCGCTAGTGTCCTACTCCAACAGGGCCGCACAGAAGAAGCTTTGAAGCTAGCGAATCAGGCGCTGGATAATAAAAAACGCCGCGATGTGTTGACTGCCGCCATCAATTTCTTCAGCGATGCAGGTCATGCCAGCAAAGCCTTGTCTCTTTTGGATCAAGCTAGAGGCCAAGAGGACCCTGAGAATCTTTGGGCCAACCGTTTGGCAATTGACACGTATTTGCGCCTTGGTTATATCGATTACGCCTCTTTCACAATTTCTCAAATGAAAACCTATGGCCTAGGCGACGGACTCGCCTTCTATCTCAATGGCACAATCGCCGAAGCCAGAGGCAGAGCCACGCAGGCCAAAGAATGGTATCTCTATTCTCTGTCTATTGAGAAAAGTAATATTGAACTCTTCCGCGACGCAGCTCGCGCTGCAACCAGCGCCAAGAATTTTATCCTGATGGAAGACAATATGAATGGTGTCTTGCATAGTCTCTCAAAAGCGAACTTCCCAGTTGACTACCTCGATGACGCACATCTTCAATTCGCACAACATTATGTTGCTCTAAGACAGTGGCGTCCTGCGCTCGGTGAAATGAATAGTGCGCGCTCAACATTTCTAGGAACCCCTCGCTACGAATTGTTGCGAGCCGAGACTCTATACTTTATGCAAGCTCGGGACTCTGGCCTAGCGGCCTTTGCGCGCATCGCTAATGAGCATCAAGATTCATTTGAGTGGCTCCGAGGACTAGCTCTGACAATGACCACCATCGGGAACTACGATTCAGCGAAAGTCTATCTCGACAAAGCGCTAAAACTACAGCCCCGTGATCTCATAGCCCTAATCGCCAAAATTGATGTATCTCGGAAAACCGCTGATACCGCTAGTTATGCCCAAGCAGTTCAAAATCTCGTGCGCACATATCCACAAAACAAACGCACCCTGAAAATCCAAACGGACTACTATCTCACACTAGGAGACAATGTCTCAGCCTTGGACATGGCCAATCGCGTGATCGAATTATACCCAGGAGACCTGACTGCCTACAATTATGCCGCTACCTTGGCAGGAAGACGTTATGGCTCTGATCAAGGGCTCAAATACCTCCAAGACGCCAAAGAGCGAAACTCAAAGATTCCAGCGCCATATAGAATACTCGCCTCCTACTATCTTCGCCAAGGCGCAATTGACTCAGCGGAGATATTCCTAAACCAAGCCCTCAAACTTGACCCAACCGATGAAGCGTCTCTGCTAACAAGAGGTGTACTACTCGAAGCCAAAGGCTTCCCTGATAGTGCAATTGCAGTTTACAAGCAGATGACAACAATCAATCCATTTTCAGCCGAAGCTCTGAATAACTTGGCCTGGGTAATGGCCAACAATAACATCGAGCCAGCACAGGCCTCGAATATCGCCCGTGAAGCTGTGGCCCTCAGTGGTGGAGTCAATGGAAACATGCACGGAACTCTCGGCTGGGCGCTCGTCAAAGAAAAAAAATTCAAACAGGCCAATATGGCATTCCAATTAGCCATTCGTTTTGAGCCGCAGGACGCCTTCAAGCGATTCTTGTATGGCTCCGCCCTTGAAGAGGCAGGCGATAAAGAGAAGGCTGTCGAGCAGTTTAATCAGGCCTTGTCACTGGGAATAAGTGGTGGGTATCGCGAACTAGTCGATCAAGCTCTTGTTCGCCTCAAGAAATAGCCAATCTCGCGGTAATTATAGCCAGATTCCCATACTTTCTGGTTTCTCACCAACATTTTTTAAGCAAATCTTTACCTAATTTTGATTGGGGCCCCTTGTTTAGGGGCCATACTACCCCCTCCTATCCTATTGTTACATAACAATCTACGTTTTTTCTAGGATCTCATGTTTCGATTTGAATCTAAGGGCGCCAGATATGCTTTTAAGGACACTGAAAGCTAATTTCGTTCGCATTCGGGGTCGATAACCTAGTATAGGTCCCAATGATTCCCGAATAGCGACGACGGATGCACGATGATGCAACTCGACGACTCAAAGGTTCCTATGGACAACAGCAAGAAGAGCGAAAAGCTCAAACCGAAGAAGCTATTCTGGCACTTGTATAGCTTGCAAATGCTCGGTCCGGAGAAATTTAGTAAGGTTGTGAGTAGAATATTGCGCAAGGATTGCGGCTTGATTAAGTAATCAAAGAGCGCCTCTACCGCAACAAACCAACTCTCCCACCGATCTTAGCGCCAGAAAGCTTCGCAGATAGGATTCGTACACAGTATCCGTACAAACAGTATTTGTACAACATGAATATGCGAGAAATTGCTTCTCTGGTAACTTGACATCGGCTTAATCGGCGCCTAAGTTCGACCCGACTTGCCGCCCCGGTACTACGGCGAGATTACATCAAGGTTCTTATTGGCTAATGTCTGATTTGAAAGACACAGCCAAGAACCAACGCCAGAAAAGACAACACAATCCGGGTGAAGTGACCTTCTCGAATAAATACAGCATCGCTAATTACAAGCGATAGAATCAAAAGTTAAGTCTCTGAGTTAATACTTTCCTCTTGAGCGCTTAATACGTATTATTGGACCTGACAATGAAACGACTACGCAAGAAACTAAACCAGAAAATCGATATCTTCGTCATACCTCAATCTACGGGTATCTCTCGCAATGTCTCCTTCCGCATTTCAACCGCAGTCTCAGTCGCAGCTTTAGCGGCAGTTCTGCTTGGAGCAAATGCATTTTTTGGAGCTAGCTTTCTTGGGAGTCGAGCGGATTCGGCAGAGCTCTCACGTCTCCACGCCGAGAATTCAGAACTCTCTAATAAATACGAGCAACTCAGCTGGGAACTCACAGGTATCTCCGAGAAGTATGACGATTTAGTCGGCAAAGAAGTCGCCATCCGCAGCATGTTCGACTTACCTGAAATCGATCCAGAGCAAAGAATGCTAGGTATCGGCGGTCCAAGTGACGCCCCACTAACTCTTGAATCCGAAATCAGCAGTTTGGCCTATCGAAGCGAAGTCGAAGTTGACAGACTCAATCGCTTGGCCAGATTCGAGCTGGATAAGATGGAAGAAGTAGTGGCCTCTCTCGCCGATAAGAAACGTAAACTCGACCATACGCCATCAATCAGGCCTACTCGAGGTTGGATTTCACGAGGAATCGGTAACAAACGTAACCCCTTCACTGGAAGTGTTCAATTCCACGCTGGAGTCGATATTGCCAATCACACTGGCACACCAATCGTCGCCACCGCCGATGGCACAATCACCAGAGCTGGACGAAACGGCGGCATGGGCAAAATGATTTCCATCAAACATGGCTTCGGTTATGTCACTCGCTTCGGACATCTTAGCAAAATCCTTGTCAAACGCGGCGCAAAAGTCAAACGTGGCGATGTAATCGGACTGATGGGTTCAACCGGTAAATCAACTGGCCCACATCTGCATTACGAAGTTACCAAAAACCGCAAAGCGCAAAACCCGCTTAAGTACATCATCAAAGACAATTTCTAGCCTGTACTAAGACTTTATTTGCACCCCTCTCGCTGGCGCACAGTCAGTGAGCGTTGTATATTTGGCCTATGCCAAAAGTACTTCATCTTGGGTGGTCTTTTTCAAGCCATGTCACACGCTGGGTCTATGGGCTGCAAAAGCGCGGCTGGGAAACTGCTCTCCTAAGTTATGGAGGCGATGCCCTACCTGATATTGAAACCTATATCATCGAGCGCAAAAAAACGGGCAAACTTGGCTACCTGCAAGCCATCCCCCATATGCGTCAGGTGGTCGCCACCGTTAAGCCTGACATTATCCACGCCCACTATGCCGCAGGCTTCGGTCTTTGGGGAGCTTTCTCTGGAATACGCCCACTAGTTATTTCTTGCTGGGGCACCGATGTGGTCTCCAGCGCACAAACTCTTCTAAGTGGCTCTCTCATCCGCTGGTCACTAAAACAAGCAGACCAGACTCTCACTACGTCTCATTTCCTCAAAGAAGTAGTCGAAGGCCTCTCACTAAATCTCACAACTCCGCCGAAAGTCATCCCTTTCGGAATTGATCTTCAAAAACTGAGAAGCAAGACTTCTTCTGCAAGAATCTCTTCTGCAAAGATCTTTTCTGCAAAGATCTCTTCTGCAAGAATTTCTGACAATTCAGCTGATAAACGTGTGCGCTTATTATTCTTCAAAGGCCACAAGTCAATCTATGGTCCCAAGGAATTGCTCTATGCTTTTGCCAGCATCGCCGATAGATTCCAAAATGCGACACTAACAATGGCTGGCGCGGGTCCGTTAACAGACGACTTAAAGCAACTCACCAAAACATTGAAACTCGAACACCGTGTCTCATTTCCTGGCTTTATCGATAACAAACATGCGCTCTCATACATTTCAGGACATGACATCATGGTCATGCCGAGCTTGGTAGCGGAAGGATTTGGTGTTTCAGCTCTTGAGGCGCTGGCCGTAGGTCTGCCAGTAGTCGCCTCAAATACAGGTGGTGTCAGCGAAATTGTCGCAGACAATCAAAGCGGTTTCCTAGTTAATCCTGAAAACACAGAAGAGCTAGCGAGCGCTTTAGCTAAATTGATTTCCGATCGCCAATTGCGCGAGGAATTCGGCGCGCATGGCCAACAGCAAGTTGCCAAGCTTTATGATTGGAAAAACAATCTCGACGATATGGAAACTGTCTATCGAGAATTACTGCGCTGACGGCTCTTGGGGTTCAACCATCACTGTTTTCTCACGTTCGATCGTCACTAGGCCAGCCTTGGCTTTGCGCGGTTTGCGCACATACTTCCTCTGGGTGTAATTGACTGGAGCCAGCTTGTTCTTCCGCGCTTTCGAAAACCAAGCTGCAATCGCCGCAGTTTCTTCAATCTCCATCTTCGACGGCGCAAAGGACTTATTCGGGAATTTCAATCCCACATGCGACCCAGGACATTGCGAAGCGTGGAACCATAATTCATAGGGCTTGATATGCTTAAACGTTGTGTCGTCATTATCTGATCCATCACGCCCCACATAGACAGTCAATCCAGTTGAAAGAGTGTAAGTTCGGTAAGGCGCGCGCGGAGGCTTGATTGTTGTTCCAGCTTGTTGAGATGCTTTGAGTCGCAACAAAGCCGTCAACTCATCAGCGTAGCGCATTTGAGCGCTATCAGCGTCAGCTTCTAACGCTGCAGCGATTTCATCCAAACGCGACATCTCAAGCTCAGAGCTTTCCAGTCGACGCTGAAGCAGAGACAATCCCTGCCTGCCTTTTTGATATTTCTTATAATACCTATCAGCATTATCAACGGGTGAAAGCTTTGAATCCAATGCCACTGTCACTTCGCCATCCTGATACAAATCATCAAGCG
>JAJRPJ010000006.1 GCA_024280835.1 Candidatus Zixiibacteriota bacterium
CTTCACAATGGAAGAGAGTTAACAAACTCGCTATCGCTCTTCTTGTGCCAGCTTTGATTGCCTTGGCTAGTATCGGTAGTGGTGATATTAACGCCAAGCCAAGTAAGTCGGGCGAGAGCAATTGTGTTTCGTGTCACAGTAGGCACAATTCGGCATTGGTCATGCAATGGGAAGATTCCCGTCATGCGGCCGAGGAGGGTTCTTGTGTTGACTGTCACGGCGCTGATGAAGGTGACGTTGATGGTTGGATGCATGAGGGTGAGTTTATCGCAACTTTGGTGACACCTAAGGATTGTGGCGGCTGTCATGATAAAGAACTCTCTGAGTTTTCTGGTAGTCATCATGCTAAGGCTGGCGAGATTATGGCATCGCTGGACAATGTTCTCGCTGAGAAAGTTGCTGGTTTGCCACATAACAATGCCGACGCTATTAACGGTTGCTGGCAGTGTCATGGTAGTATTGTTAAGTTCCAAAGAGACGACAAAGGCGAGATCAAACGCGACAAGAGAGAAGGCAGGCCTTTGCTTGATGCAGACACTTGGCCGAATAGTGGTATTGGTCGTTTGAATCCTGATGGTTCCAAGGGTTCTTGTAATGCTTGTCATTCGCGTCATAATTTTGACGCTAAGCTAGCGCGTTCTCCTGAGAATTGTGGTAAGTGCCATATGGGTCCTGATCACCCACAGATTGAAATCTATAATGAATCGAAGCACGGTATTGCATTCTATGCTAATCGTGACAAGATGGCTTTGGATTCTGATACATGGGTTCTGGGCGAGGATTATTCTGCGGCGCCGACTTGCGCTACTTGTCATATCAGCGCCTACAAAACCGCTGATGGTGTTCAGGTTGCCGCAAGTCATGATGTTGGCGAGCGTATTAGTTGGACGTTGCGTCCGATTGTTAGCAACAAGCTCAATATGATTATCTATGAGGATGGTTTCAAAGAAGACTATCCTGGTTCCAGAGAATTGCCTAAGGTTGGCGACAAGGTTATGACTACTGAGAAAGTGGTTGTTGACTATGAGCTGGAGAGTAGGAAGGTTGAGCGCACAGTTGCTAAGCTTGTCGGTTGGAATGAGAGACGTGACAAGATGAAAGGCGCTTGTAATAATTGTCATAGTGGTAGTTTTGTTGATAATTTTTACACGCAGTTTGATGGTCTGGTTGATTTGTACAATGAGAAGTTTGGTATTCCTGCCAAGCAGATGATGAATGACTTGAAAAAGGACGGCGTATTGAATCCTGATGCTCCGTTTGAGCATGAAGTCCAATGGGTTTTCTGGGAGTTGTGGCATCATGAAGGTCGTCGCGCACGTCATGGCGCTAGTATGATGGGCCCTGATTACACTCATTGGCATGGTATGTATGAAGTTTCTAAGCATTATTATATGAAATTCTTGCCTGCGGTTGTGAAGGCGGCGGCTTTGAAGAGTCCTGAGATGGAGAAAAAGTATCAGGATAGAATTGATAAAATGATGTTGCAGGAAGAGCATAGCTGGAAGAAGGGTTTGAGCCCTGAGGAAGCCAAGCGCCTGCGTGAGATGTACGAAGACCGTTATGACGAAAAGTAGAGTTGTAGCGCATATTTTGGTCTGTTAGTTCATTATTTAGTACGAGCAGGGAGGTGACGAAAAGTCGCCTCCCTGTTTTTTTGTGCCTGTTCCTGATTGATAGTACATTGAAAATGGGTTCGTTTTGTATATAGGAGTGGTTGGTCTTGTGATGTTGTAATGATCTTGTAGGTTGAGTGTGTCATCACTATGGGGCGGGGATGGGAAATTAGTGTGAGGTTGTAGGGAATTTGCGTATATCGTCTTGAATCGTATTGTCGAAACCGCGAGGGTTTCGTTCTACTGAACTACTGAACTAAGTCGGATGTACATAAGAGACCTAAAGTGGATTACATCGTACACTATATTTCATTATTTGCATTTGTCTGCATCTTTGCAGTCGGATGGCAGTTACGAATGTTATTGTGGGATATTTTCTCGCCCAAGTCAGAAAATCTGTCTATGTTTCTCTCAAAAGAATCGTGGAGCGATGAATTACGTCATATGTTGAAAGCAATTGTTGGAATAACTCTTGCTTTCGCAATAGCTGAGTGGATGATGGGTAAGTGGTTTTTCTGAATACAAGAATTACGCCATCAAGAAGTAGAAGAATAACAGTTCCGTAGGTCGGAACCCTTGCAGTTTCGACACTTTCTCTGTGGGCTACTCTCCATATTCTCCAGTGGTGGTTGAGTTGAAATGGGTTCGTTTTGTTTATAGAGGCACTGGATTTGTGGTGTTATGTTCTGAATGTGCCATCACTATAGTGTGTTGGTGAGAAATTGTGGTGAGGTTGTAGGGAATTTGTGGATATTATCTTGAATCGTATTGTCGAAACCACAAGGGATTTCGACCTACTGCTATAGTATCATTGGGGGATTAGGTAATAAACCATACCTGAGAATAACAATATTGTGAGTAGCGATTGCACTGACACTAATGTTTTTTCTAGTTTGATTTTGAACGAGATCAAAAATATCGCAAATTCAATGACTAATACAGGTAGCATTACAAACATCACTGCTATTGTCCTAGACACCTCGTTAACACCTGAGAACAACTCAACTGTCACGAGGGATATTCCACTGGCTATGAGTAGGAGCCCACACATTTTCGAATGCTTTCTCATTACTTACTTCACGCCCTCTTTTGTCAAATTACGTAGGTCGAAATCCCTTGTGGTTTCGACACTTTCTTTATGGGTTACTCTCCGTATTCTCCATCGTGGGTTGGATTTGATTGGCAACCCCAGTCTTTTTTGTAGACTCCGCGTTTCGCGTATTCGTGGATTGAGGTGTGCTTATATGAAAACGGATTGTTCGTTAACCCATGTTTTACGGGGTTGTAGTGAATGTAATCAATATGTCTATTCATGTCCAATTCGTCACGTATGATATGATCCCAGTAACGATTTTGCCACAGGCGGCCTGATTTGAGACTGTGTTTCGTTCTGTATCCTGCGGAGAAAATTAGCTTAATCCTGCGCATCAGATTTGGCACGTCTAACTCTAACGGGTCTATTAGCATATGAAAATGGTCGGGTAGGATTGCCCACGCGTGTAGATGGTATGATTTGTTGAGGCCTGTTTTTTCAAGGGCATTCCATAGTAGGTCTACATGTTCAATTAGAATTGGGTTGCGTTGATGTGTTACATGGGTTAGGAAATAGGTTTGGCCTTGTTTGAAATGGCGGCGGATGTTGGTCATGGTTGAATATGAATCGTGAGAGTCGAAACCGCAAGGGTTTCGACCTACTTTTGTCTGGGAATTGTATACTTGACATGGAAGAGCAATTGAGTGATTTTTGAATCAAGCAATTGGTAATGGGCTTGTTTTGCCGATGACTGTTTCTTGATATTGATTGTTTTCTATAAGCTAATAACAACTAAAGGGGCGGTCTTATTACCTCACTTTCGAGACATCTATTTGTATGCGCATTGACACTTGGCCTGTTTCTGTGCCCTGCGCAGAATATCTGTGCAAAAGACGCTGAACCTAGCTCTTCCGTTGAGACCGTAACTACAACCGAACGCTTTGGAACGCAGAGTAAGCGGTATGAACGTCGGTCGTTTTTTCTGCAGTTCTATGATGACGGTTCGTTTCTCGCTAGTCGGCCTGATTTTTATTTGTTGATGGGAGGGATTGGCGCCGCTCCTTACGTTTTCCCATCGTTCTTTGATGACGAATCAGTTTCACTCAATAAAAGATGGGGCGAGTCTGTTCGGGCGCAGGACTTTTTTAGGTATGGAAATTGGATGGGGCAGGCGACTTTGCAGATTGGATTGGCTGGGCTGAATATTGGGATTGGTAAACTTATACATTCGCCCAAGATGCAAGCGTTTGGTGAAGATATTATTCATGTTCAAGGCTACAACGCTCTCGTGACACTATCGATGAAGTTTGTTGTTAATCGCAAACGTCCTAATGGCGGTTCATATGGTTATCCATCGGGACATACATCGACTTCGTTTGCTAGCGCTAGTGTTATTTATAGTCATTTCGGAAAAGTTTGGGGCGCCGTGGCTTTTGTGGGGGCGTCATATATTGGACTCTCGCGGATTGCAGATAACAAACACTATGTGAGTGATGTTATCGCTGGGGCTGTTATTGGAAGCTATATTGGATTGCGAATTGGTAATCGGTCGAATCAAAAGAACTCTTTGTCGGTTGTTCCTACTGTGGGGCATAGGCAGGGCGGGTTGGCTGTGACTTGGCGGTTTTAACTAGGTGTGTGTCACTGTACAGCTCAAGCTTGAATATTCTTCCAATTACATAGTATATATAGTGAAGCCAGATGTCTTCTTTATTCGTAATTGGCTTGGCTATAACTTTGGGAATTGATATGGAATTATTATTGGTACTAGGGATCGGCCTGTTTGTTGGATTGGTGTCATTATATAAGGGAGTGGTTAGCTATCGTCGTCGGGCGATGATTGTGGATATTCCGCGTTCGAATATTAATTCGTTGGCGATGGGGCTGGTTGAGATTCATGGAACTGTTAAAGGGCCGAGCGTTGGCGCAAGTCTTGTGACGCCATTTTCGAAAACTGAATGTGTGTATTATTCTTACAAGATAGAGGAGTTACGTAAGAGCGGGAAGAACTCTACCACTTGGGTTAAGATTGCTGGTGATGTTCGGGAGACGCTCTTTACTGCAATTGATGAGACTGGTGAAGTTACGGTTGACCCGAGTGAGGCGGAGTTCAGTCTTGAGGTTCATCGCGAGTACAAGTTTGATTCGGGGTTCTTTGGTGGGATGTCTAATTTTTTGGATCGATTGACTAATTGGAATCCTACTTCTGGTGAGGTGATTGACTCTATGCCGATGGAGGAGTTGAAGCTAGTTGATTCTTCTGGTTTCAATTGGTACACAACTGGTGACAGACGGATTCGTGAGTATTGTTTGGAGCTTGGTGAGAAAATATTTTTGATTGGCACTGCGGTTAGTGATCCTGCGCGGAATGGTGAGGCTTTGATTTGTAAGGGTTCTAATGAGCCGATGTTTTTTATTGGTGATCGCAGTGAGAAGGAAATGTTGAATTCTTTGAAATGGAAGATAGTGATGCAGTTGGGTGGCGGAACTGTTATTATTGTTGGTTGTATGTATATGCTCTTTAGATAAAAGAGCAGATAGCTTTGTAGATAATTCTGTGCTTTTGCAAATATAGGAGGTTTGATATGGGTATGGTTATTGGAGTTGGGGCGCTGATTGTTATTGTTTTGCTGATTGGGATGTTGGTTTCGATTTATAATCGTTTGGTTTTGTTGAAGAATAATATCAATAAGGCTTGGAGTAATATTGATGTTTTGTTGAAGCAGCGTCATGACGAATTGACCAAGTTGCTTGAGGTGGTCAAGGGGTATATGAAACATGAAGAGACTGTGTTGACGAAAGTTACTGAGGCGCGGACGGCATTTATGAATGCGGGGAGTGTGCCGCAGAAGGCGCAGGCCAGTAATATGTTGACTGGGGCGCTGAAGTCATTGTTTGCGGTTTCGGAGAATTATCCTGATTTGAAAGCTGATCGGAGTTTTGCGCAGTTTCAGAATCGGATTAGTGATTTGGAAGATCAGATAGCTGATAGGCGTGAGTTCTATAATGATTCGGTGAATATTTATAATATTCGGATTGCGCAGATTCCTGATGTGATTATGGCTCGGATGTTGGGTTATAGCGAGCGCGATTTGTTTGAAGTTACTGAGGACGATAAGCGGGATGTTGCGATTGATTTTGGGTGAGGGGAGAGTTGGACATACTGCAAAACTGAAATTTGTGAAACAAAAAGAATTGAGGTAAGTTATATTGATGTGGGCAGGAATAGCAGACAAGCAAATATGGGATTGATATGATTTATTATGTAGAGGGCGATCTTTTCGAATCGCCCGCACAAACTCTCATCAATACTGTCAATACAGTTGGGGCAATGGGAAAGGGTATCGCTTTATCCTTCAAGCGCCATTTTCCTGCGATGTTCAAGGAGTACCAGCTCCAATGTGAATCGGGTGATGCTAAGATTGGGAAACTCTTGATTCATAGAACACCACACAAATGGGTACTTAATTTCCCAACAAAAGAGCATTGGCGACAACCATCTAAGTTGGCATACATTAGGCTAGGTTTACAGACTTTTGTAGAATCATATGAGGCCGCACGTATTTCTTCTGTGGCATTTCCGAAACTCGGATGTGGTAACGGAGAACTTGACTGGGATGATGTGAAGCCTTTGATGGAGGAGTACCTCAAAAAGCTGCCCATTGATGTGTACATTTATGTGTCTAAAAAATCGGCATCACCTGAACATCGAAATCTCAAAGAGATGAAAAGATGGTTGATGTCTGAACCATATTCTTATCCATTTTCAGAGTTTTGGGGCAATTTGACAGAACAAATTGCTCGTCAATCCAATTCGAATAGTGATGTCTTAGATGGTTGGCAAGTTACAATTGTTGATGACCTCACGCGATTCGTACTCAATAACGATGAATTTGTCATTCCTAAAGAGGGCGACGAAAGTGGAGTTGGGTGGCGAGAAATTTGGCAGTTTGTTAGGTCAAAGGGTCGCTGCTTTTCTTCCGATTTGCAAAGCATGGGCATTTCAAACGCTTCTCCTGTTTTGAAGATTCTATCGCAGCTACCATTTGTAACGCGATTTATTCATGTCACGGAAGATTCTCCTTTGGGTGTTCACTTGCAACCTCAAAGCCCCAACCTAGATTTTTTTGGCTCAACTAGTAATATTGATCAACCTGAGCTAGTATAACTGTGAGTCAGGGAATTGATCCTCTCGTCAGCGCTCACATTGCCACAGCCAAATCTATCGTCGCAGCTGATTGGATACCACATTACCTTTATCACCATTCAGACATATCTAATGTGGTTCAGATTCTCGAATCTGGAGAATTACTATCAAGAAAATCGGCTATTGATACAAGTTCTCTTGTGGTAGACTCAGCTAGCGTCGAAGTTCTGGATAAAACACCAAAGTGGGTTGAGTCTTGTGTGCGACTCTATTTTCGACCTAGAACCCCACCGTTATTCCATATCGAAGGTATTCGCTCAGCATCTCATAGTAAGACTGCCTATGATGCACGTTGCCCCGTTCCAATCTATTTGCTCTTTCGCGCTGAGACTCTACTTTCCATGACCGACATGCGTTTCAGCGATGGTAACTTATCCCGCAGCGATACGACAAATACCTACAACGATCTTCAGGATCTTTCAAAACTAGACATTGAGAAGATTTACAATGACAGCGGGTCGCCATCGGATGGTGACCGACAGGAAATCACTCGTTGCAAGTGCGCAGAAGTAGTTATACCAAATAAACTCAAGCTAGGTAGCAACCTAAGTCATGTATGTTGCAGGTCTGAGGCCGAGAAAGAGACACTTTTGAATAGTTTGACCAATTCGACAAGAAAACAATATTCTCAAGTTGTTCGTGTCGTACCATCATGTTTTTTTCGAAGATGGAGTTATGTAGAGAGCGTCAATCTGCTTGGACGTGAAATTCTCTTCACAATCAATCAGGAGAATCTTCTGGATAAATGCACATTCGACTATGAACTTGTTTCTTCGGCAGAAACAAGAAAAATCACTCTCGATAAACCGATGAACAAAATCCAACTCAAGCCGCATTCTGGAACTTACACGATTACTCTCAATATTGATAACATGTTGGCATACAAAGGAGTATATGACCCCATAATGACCATCTGATGACTATGGATTCTACATACGCCAAATAACAATTAGCAGATTGTCTATTGTCAGATCACCGTCTTTTCTGCTTGACGGATGGGGGTTTTGGGTGTTTATTGTCGGGCTTCTTGGGGCGTGTGGTTTGCGCCTCTTTTAGTGTTTTTTTCGATAGAAGATTGATGTTTGTTGGTGGGATTTTGGTGGTTTTTGCCGCTTTGGACTGCCGCAACTAATTGTAGGATAAGTGATTATGCCAAAACGTACTTTTCAGCCATCGAACCGTAAGAAACTCAATGATCATGGGTTTCGGGCTCGGATGGCTACCAAAGGCGGAAGAAGAGTCCTAGCGCGTCGTCGTGCTAAGTGTCGGGCCAAGCTTTGTGTCACAGTTTCAACGAAAAAATGAGGATTTAATTCAGCGAGCGGATGACTTTCGATCTGATTTGGCGGGTATTTCTTCGCTAGAGCAGGCAAAATTTGGGTCTATGCCGCGTTCGCTGTCCTTGAAGAATCGTGAGCGCATTCGGATATTATTCAGAAGCGCAAAAAGGCGGTCGGGTAGAACTCTGACCGTCTTTTATCGTATCTGTATCAACAGTGGCGCTGAAGAAGTCAGCGAAAATAGCCCAGCGAAATGGCTGGTGGCGATTCCGAAACGAACTGGTAACGCGGTTAAGCGTAATAAGATTAGACGTGCTCTGAGAGAGACAATTCGGCTTTGGCCGAATCGGGCGCAGGTTGAGGGCGAGGTTATTGTTCGGTTCAATGCGCCGTTTAAGAAGAAACAGAAGAATTCTGGAAAGCAGAAGCAAGTTGTAATCGGCCAAGTGACGAATAAGAATTCAGTTGATAAAGAGTCATTGCACGGATTTCAGTTGGAGCTTTTGGGATTGCTCGAAGAAATGTATTCTAGCGTAGCTAAAAACAAATGAATCATTTACAGTCAGAAACGCTTGTGATTGATAGCGAAAAAGCTCATGGCTCCGAGAGGACATTGCTGGTTAGAGGCGTGTTGATTAGAAGCTTGTTGGCGAAACTTGGTTTGCCGATTAAGTGGCTTTTTATTGCTTTGATTTGGTTCTATCGTTACACATTGGGCGTGTTTATGGGTGGGTCGTGCCGGTTTGAGCCGTCGTGCTCGCATTATGCCGAAGAGGCGCTGCACAAACATGGGGCGCTCAAGGGTTTGTATTTAGGTATTAGAAGAATTTTGCGCTGCAATCCTTGGGGACCATTTGGTCCTGATCCAGTTCCTGAGCGTGAGAATAGTAGTAATTAGGTTCTTAGTGACACTCACAAAAATTCCATTAAAGATTCTATAAGAAAGAAGCCGTAAGACGTCGTGGATAAGAAAACACTCATCATAGTAATTCCGTTGGTAGCATTGGTTATTTTTTGGGGACCATTGATGGTTTCTTTGGGCTTGGTTGATCCACCATCTGAGACTGCGAGGCGCGCTGCCGAACAACAAGAGGTCTCCGATTCTCTCTCGTCCAGAGCTTCTAATGAAGCGACGAATCATCCGATGGCGGATACACAAAACGCAAATGGTTCATTGCGTGACGCTGGTGACGTGGTGAACAATAATTCAACGATTGACACGACTAGCGCTACTGGTGAGATGGTTTCAGCTGACACTATAATAGTTGAAACGAAGTTATATACAGTGGCGCTTTCGACATTGGGTGGCGGTCCTGTTTCTATTAAGCTCAAGAAATTTAACTATGCCTATGGTGAAAAAGAGCTGATTGAGATGATTTCGAATTCGAAGGAGTTCAAATCACAAAAAGCGGAGCCGCAAATATCATTTTCGGGTGGAGAGTTTAACCTTAGTGATCTATTGTATACAGTTAGTACGAGTTCGACTCGTCTGGATGCACAGTCATCAGAGCAGAGAATTACATTTACTTACACCAGTCCTAATGGTGGTGTGATTCAAAAAATCTATACGTTTTATCCTGACCGTTATTCTTATGACTTGCAAACAGTGATTCCTGATCGCCAGACTTTTGGTTTTGATCGTAGCTATCAGGTTGTTTGGGGAACGTCACTGAAGGCAACTGAAGAAGATCAGCTTGGTGATTATAATGCTTCATTTGCTATGGCATTGTTTCCTAGCGGTCCGACAACATTTGGTTCGACTGGTATACCGTTTTTTGGTAATGACTGGGAGGACGATAGGTTCAATGTTTCCGAAACTGATGATGTACAGTGGATGGGTATTCGGACAAAGTATTTTACAGCGACACTGATTCCGCGTTCATCTGTTGGAGAGCGGGCGATTGCTTATGGATATAAAGAGAATGTTAAGGACAGTCATGGCGAAAAAGTTGCTCGCAAGCATATTTTCGCTGGCTTAGCATTGCCGATCAAAGCTACGTTTAGAGAAATCAATGATACACTGACGGTTTATGTTGGTCCTCTCGACTGGGAGCGGATGAGTTCTTATGACGTGGACATGCAGGAGATTTTTGACATTGGTACGACTCCTGTTGTGGGTTGGATGATTCGAATTGTTGCAGTGCCGATTATTTGGCTCTTGCCGCATATGTATGACATCATTCCGAATTATGGTTTCGTGATTATTGTGTTGGGTCTTATGGTTAAGCTTTTGGTTTGGCCGCTTTCTCGCAAGTCGGTTAAGTCTATGGCGGCGATGAAAGAACTTCAGCCACAGTTAGAAACGCTCAAGGAAAAACATAAGAGCAATCCGCAGGCGCTACAGAAGGCGACGATGGGTCTCTATAAGGAGGCGGGCGTTAATCCTCTAGCGAGTTGTTTGCCGATGTTGATGCAGATGCCGCTTTTGTTGGCGCTCTATCGTGTGTTCTATACGACGATTCTGTTTCGTGGCGCTCCGTTTATTTGGCAGTGGGAAGATCTATCACGTGGCGCTAACGGTTGGATTGATCCTTATATGATTTTGGTTTTGTTCATGGTCGGGTTCCAGTTTGCACAGCAAAAAGTTAGTATGGCCGATCAGAAGAACAAGGCGATGATGTATATGATGCCTTTGGTTTTTGGATTTATGTTCCGCACGGTGGCGTCTGGATTGGTGATTTACTGGACAGTCTTTAATGCGTTTTCGTTCTTTGAGCAATTATATGGTAATCGTAAGAAAGCTCGTGAGCATGTTCAGATCAAAGGCGCACCTGCTATTAGCGCTGCGCCAGTCGCCAAGAAAAAGAAAAAGTCAAAGAAGTCACGCTAGTTACTTAGCGAACGAGATTTTCTTTGATTGCATCTAGGTCTTTGCCATGACCGACAATAATTCTGATAATTCCGCCAATGGACATATTGACGCCAACGAATTGATAGCTTCGATTATTACTCCACCTGGTGAGGGTGGAGTTGGGGCGATTCGTGTGGCCGGTGATGGCGCGCGAATGTTTTGTGCGCCGTTTCTCAAATGGGGGGCCAATTCTGCGCCCCTCCCTGAATCATTCTCTCTTAAATTGACTGTGTTTTCAATTCCTGAATCAGGTGTGGCGCTTGATGAGGTGATGGCTGTCTGGATGCCTAAGGGTAAAAGTTACACAGGTGATGAGCAGGTGGAAATTTACTGTCACGGCGGTCGCGTTGTTTTGTTAAATATTTTGCGGGCCTTGTATGACGCTGGCGCGAGACCTGCTGAGCCAGGTGAGTTTACTAAGCGCGCGTTTTTGGCTGGGCGGATTGATCTGACAAAAGCTGAAGCTGTTGCTGAGTTGATTTCGGCTAATTCACAGCGTTCTTATTCTGCGGCGCGTGACAATCTGTTTGGTAAGACATCTTCTGAAGTTGACCGTCTGCGCAAATTGACTATGACACTTGCGGCGACATTTGAGGCGCAGGTTGATTTTCCTGAAGAGGAAATTGACCCTGATGAGTATGATAGTCTAATCGGTGACATTGTTGATATTCGTGATTCAATGCAGAGGTTGGTTGATTCGTATCGGTCGGGAGTTGTCATTCGTGACGGATTCAAGATTGCTTTGTGTGGCAGGCCCAATGCTGGGAAGTCTTCACTGTTTAATGCGTTGCTGAAAAAGAATCGAGCGATTATTAGTTCTATTGCAGGCACTACTCGCGACTATCTTAGTGAATGGATTGAGTTGGGCGGTTTTGCTGTTGAGATAACTGATACAGCTGGGCTACGCGAGACGACTAATGAGATTGAAACTGCTGGGCAGAAGTTTGCTGGTGAGATTGCTAATGCTTCGCATTTGGCATTGTGGCTGGTTGATTGTAGCGCCGAGAATTGGCGCGAAGAACTTTCTGGTGACACACCGCCAGAAACAAAGACTTTAATTGCGTTTAACAAAATTGATTTACCCGAGGCTAAACCTGAGAGTGACACAACTTTGACTTTCGGTGGGAAACAGTGTGAGACACTCGCCATTTCTTGCAAGACCGAACAGGGGATTGAGGCTCTAGAGAGGCGTATTCTAGTGGAGATTGAATCTTTGCTTAGCGATCAGACTGACGGGGCGATTATCACAAGTGAACGTCATAAGCAAAAACTCTCTGAGGCGATTGTGGCGCTGGATGCAGTTGACTCTGGTCTTAAGAATCGTTTATCACCTGAATTGATTGCCTTTGATATGAAAGCGGTTTTGCAGGCGCTTGATGAAATCACAGGTAAAGTTTATACCGATGATTTGTTGGGTGTGATTTTTTCTTCTTTTTGTATCGGTAAGTGATTACTTCAGTATTAGCAGTTTCTTTGTGTCTACAAAAGTTCCAACTCGCAATTTATAGAAATACATTCCAGACGGTGTGTCTTTCGGCTCCCAGACTAGACTAAGTGTCCCAGCGCTTTGTGTTCCTGTGAAGGTTTTGACTGTTTGGCCGCTGATGTTGTAGATTTTTAGCGAATAGTCAGAGGTAGTTGGAAAGTCTATACGTATAGTGGTGGATGGATTGAAAGGGTTGGGGTAGTTTTGGTATAGGGCGAACTCGGTTGGTAGGGTTCCTGGGCTGGGTTCGAAGCTGTCATCGACGTGCATGACTTTGCCGTCATAATCGGAAGCGTCAACTGCTAGCAAGGTTCCGTCGACTTCTAGTATTTCGCCTGCACTAATTCTCTCTGTACCGATGTCGGCTACGAGTACGCGTGTTGTGCCGTCTGGCTTGCCGACCCACATGGTCATATTGTTTGCCAACAGTTTTGGGGTCACGTCACCAGCAAACACAAAAAGTATTGCCCCGAGTTCTTTGTTTGTTGAAATCACTTTACTGGTATTTGTGACTTTTATCGTATTGGATAGAGGAGCCAAGTCATCCTCGTGTATATAGTCGCCAGTTATTTTGCGGATTAAGTAAACCAAATCTGCGACTGTGAGTGGAATTCCATCGCGGTTTACTTCGGATGCGGCGATTGAGCCTTCTACATGTACACCGAAAGCGGGAATACCATTGACCAAGTATTCTATGAACATACTGGCGTCTGCGACTTCATTGCTGAGGCCGTTAAGGTTAATGTCACCTCTGTCGTCAATTTCGATTGGACAGTCTAAGCGTACCCCACCATTGTAGAATTCGATTTGCCTATGAGGAGTTGCAAATCCGTAGCTTGCCGAACACGACGTTGGAATTCCATTTATCCCAGGTAGGACACCGTTCAGGTCTGTGGTTTGTATGTATTCAAATCTATCACGCTCTATTAATGTCGAGTCTATATCAAAAACCATATCACTAATGAATACATCACTACCGCTTGTCGACGACAATAGATTGTCACCACAATCAATCCATTTCCATCTCACAGGAAAGAATGTGCACGCATAGTTTCTATTACCAGTTACTTGAAAATGTAATCGTACGATTTTGCTGGAGCCAGCGCTGAAGTTTGTGTAGCCGAGAGGGTGATGTGAACCATCGTTTGTCTCTGCAACTGCGACAATTCTTATGGGGTAAAGGCTGCAATCTTGTCCACAGTTCCGTTCAAAACGGAAGGTAAAGTATTCCCATTCATTGTTTTCGATAAAACCTCCAGCTGAAGCGCCAAACAGGCTTAATCCTTGATGATCCCAATCAATAAGAAAATCTAGGCCGCCAATGGGGACTGATTCATATTTTTCATCGAGAGTGATAGCTATGTCCACTACCTCACCATGAAACACCTTGTCTTTCACTTCAATGCTTAAGCTAAAATCTGGTTTGACTGTGGCTGTTACTTGACTTGTGTCAGCATTGCTTGGGTTGAGCTGTTCGCAGGTTTCGGTTCGATCTGTGACTTTGATGAAGAACTTGAAGTCACCGAGGTAGTCGGTTGTTTGTTGGGTTGGCCATCTGACTTTTCCATGATCATCAATAGTTGGTGTTCCGGGGCCGGCAAAGTCTATGATGGAGTATGAGAATTGTTGGGTGGCGTGGTCGCGATCGATAGCTCTCATCGAAAATGATACTGTGTCACCCCAGATGACCGATGTGTTGCTGTTCCTTGGCATTTTGAATAATACTGGTGGTTTGTTTTGAACACCGATTGTCAAGTTGCATGTATCAGATAGGCCGTAGTCATCTGTGACGATTAGTTCAATTGATGATTCGCAAACATGTTCTAATTTGTCGGGAGAGATATTCAGCAATCCGTCTTCAGTGATTTTTACGAATAGGGCCGAGGCTAGACCGAGAGAGTAATGTAGACTACCTATGCCCAGATCAACCTCTAAGTCTCGGGCTGTGACTTGTGTTGAAAATGATGCTCCGATGGTCGTCACTATTGTTTGCGGACATTGAATCTCTGGCGCTGAGTTTACAATGGTAATTTCAAAGACACAAAAAGTTTCTGCGTCATTTTCAATTCGGGTGGCGACTTCAATTTCTATTGTCTTACCTATATCGGAAACGGAGGGGAAATAGAGGCCAAAACCATCGACGACCATTTGGACAGTTCCTGAGCCAGTTGTTGTTGCCGAGTAGGTGACTTGTCCGTCGAACTCAGTATCGTCAGGCGACATATAGAATTCAATTCCGAAATGACCAGGTAGGGTACTGGTTTTGGGTGGAGGGCATCCCGCAGAGGCAGTCGGAGTTATCGCTAACATAAATATGAAAGCGATAATTTCGATTGGCTGCGCGTGTTTGAGTGGATTTAGCTTCATACTATATATAGTACGCTATCAATAGCTATTTTAGTAGGACCAGTTTCTTGGTGGCTACGAAGTCTCCGGCTTTGATCTTGTAGAAATACATTCCTGAGGGCAATTCGCTTGGTTCCCAGATTATATCAAGAGTTCCGGCACTTTGGGTTCCTGAGAATTTTTTTACTTTTTGGCCGCGGACGTTGTAGATGGTGAGTGAGTATTCTGAGGTTTTTGGGAAGTCGATGCTGATGGTTGTTGATGGGTTGAAGGGGTTGGGGTAGTTTTGGTGTAGAGCAAAGGATGTTGGCATGACGGTTTCTAGAATTGGGGAGAATGCGATACCGTTATAGTTGGCAGCTTCTATTGAGAGCAGGACACCATTGGTTTGCAGGACATCACCTGCGTTGATGACTTCGGAGCCAATATTGTAAACCAGAGCCTGTGTATTGCCAGCGACTTGGCCGACTTTGAGATTCATGTTGGTAGCGAGTAAGTCTATGTCTGCATAACCATCAAAGACAAACAGAGCGGCTCCTATTTCGCTATTAGATGAAATTATTCCGTCACGAGCGGTGATGATGATTTCATTTGGCGTGAGAGTTTCATTTGGCGTGAGAGTTTCTTTTGGCAAAGGTTGTGCGTCGCCGACGATAACACGGATTAGATAGACGAGATCAGCAACGGTTAATGGTAGACCGTCACCATTGACTTCAGAGGCGGCGATTGATCCTTCGATATGTGAGCCGAAGGCATTTAGGCCTTCAACGAAATAGTTTGTGAACATTGTTGCATCGGCGATTTCATTGGAGAGACCATTGAGATTGATGTCACCTCGGTCGTCGATTAAATCAGCGCAGATAACCTGCACTCCGCCATGCTTGAAATCGATAAAGCGGATGGGAGCGGCTTTGGCGGTTGAGACATCGCAAGCATCTGGCGCCCCAGTTGAAGTTGGGAATGTTTGGTCGGCGCCCGTTACTTCGGCGCGCATGCCATGAATGATATTGTCTGTATCTGTTCCGATATGATCGAAGACTCTGCGGCTGATGTAAAGAGTGTCACCACCTGTTGATGAAATGGCATTGTCGCCACAGTCCAGCCAGCACCAGCGAATCGGCGCGAACTGACAGGCGAGGTTGCGGTCGTTTGAAACGAGGAAAGTTAGGCAGGCGAAGTCATCACCGACAACCAACTGATTGTTGGTTGGGTGACTTGAACCGTCGTTTTGGTCGGCGATACCAATGACACGGAGTTTTCCTGATGGGCATCCGCCAGTGCAATTGCCATTGGGACCGAAGCGATAGGTGAAGTATTCCCATTTGTAGTCTGGGAAAATGTTGCCTTCGGTGGCGCCGATGAATGAGAGAGCGCTGTTGTCATACTCTATTAGGAAGTCAAAACCAGCGGCGGAGAAAGACCCGCCGTCATAGTTGAGGCAAACTTCTACTTGATGGCCTTGCAGAGAGCCGCCTAGTGGAGCGGTTTTGTCGGTTTGGTCGATACTGACGCAGAACGGCTCAACGCCAATGGCGGTCATTGTCAGGCAACATTCATCGGTGTCGATGCCATCTGTGACACTAATACAGACTAGATAATCAGTGTCGGCGCCACCTACATCAAGATCATCGGGTGCGAAGGAGACAGCGCCCGTTGTTGGATCGACAGTCACTGGACCAAATGGCGGCGGCGAGACAGACACTAAGGAATAGACATGTGTGTCACCTGCGTCTGCGTCAGTGACACTAGCAGGTGGAGAGGTTGTGGCGCTACCTGAAACGAAAACAATATTTGGTGGACAGATTAGAGTTGGTGGAGAATTGTTGAGATCGACTGCAGTGACACAAAGCGCTGAGGTTCGTGTTCCGCCGACATTTAAGTCCCCAGAGCCAGCTTGCCATTCGGCAGGTGAGCAACAGCTTCCATCTGGAGTACCCATTACCCATTCACCTGCGGGTGGAAAGAACGCTGAATCAATGCAAAGAATACCACCATCAACACCTGGAAAAGTAATTGTAAATCTTAGACCGTCAGTTAAACCAATCGGTCCATAAGCAACAAAATCTGAGGAGAATCCCCCACTCAACCAAGAACTAGGTAATGTGCCATCGAATACATCGGTTCCAGGAACTAATCTTGGTCCCCCAAAATCAAATACATTTGGGTCGTTCCATAGTCCAACATTGTGAGGAGCGCTATTCCATACAATATCTGTCAGAGAGCCATCTGGGCTGTAGAGAGAGAATCCTAGAGTCGCCCCTTGCGTAATACCGTCTGATTCCATTTGTACGGTAAAAGTGTAGGTTTGTGTATGTCCCACTTTGAAGTCTAGCCCATTGACATCATCAACGAAAAGAGCTCCCGCTGTTATTGTAGCGGTGGCCCCAGTTCTGGCAAAAACATCTGGTACAAGCATGGAACAGAGAGAGACCAATAGCGCTAGTTGGACTAGATTTCTGAACATTTTGGCTTCCTGCTTTCTTTGCGAGAGGACTTAGGACTGTTGCGCAGCGAATTCGCAAATACCGTTTAGCTTCTTTGCCGAGCATGATTGGTCAGGTAACCAAACAATGCTAGCAATTTGATAGCTCTACAGTTGACATTTTGGATATTGCTGTGTTCCGTGAAAAACAGAGTTCTTGCAAGTATTTACTAAAAGACGCTACTGAAGATAAATATATGGATGTTCGCTAAATTAGCAAGCGGTATTTGCGACTGTCAAATCGAAGCTATTGTCTCATTAAAAGAAAATTCGCTCCGGCGGTATACATATGGCTGTGTATATTATATAGTATAGCCTAATGTGGCTAATGGCTACCCTTCCACCTTAAACAATTGTGGTTCAACTGATTAGACTTAGATTGACTCAAGATTACGATTTCGACATAATTATTATTGGCGGTGGTCATGCTGGCGTTGAGGCGGCTTTGGCGGCGGCGCGGATGGGCTGTCGTTCGGCTTTGATGACTATGGACGCTGGCAAATTGGCATTGATGTCCTGCAATCCTGCTATTGGTGGAGTCGGTAAGTCGCATATAGTCAAAGAGATAGACGCTCTGGGCGGTATTATGGGCAAGGCGGCGGATTACTCTGGAATTCAGTTTCGGCGTTTGAATTTGTCACGTGGGCCAGCGGTTTGGTCGACTCGGGTGCAATGTGATCGTCGCGATTATAATCAGTTTATCTGTGATACTATCAATGCTACTCCAGAAATCACGGTAATTGAGGCTTTAGCTGGGGCATTCTTGGTTGAAAACAACAAAATTGTCGGAATTGCTGATGAAAGCGGGGAAAAGTATAGCTGTCATAGTGTGATTGTCTGCACAGGGACTTTTTTGGGTGGCTTGATACATATAGGCAATACACAAACTCCAGCGGGGCGGTTCAAGGAGGAGGCGGCCTATCGACTTTCCGAATCTTTGGATTCGCTGGGTTTTGAGCTGGGCCGACTCAAGACAGGCACTCCCCCACGTTTGGATGGCTCGACAATAGATTTTGGTGTTTGTGAGGTTCAGCCGGGCGATACGCCGATACCATTCTTCTCTCCTGACCGTCAAGCCACTGAACGTCAGCAGGTTTCTTGTTATTTGACTTATACGACCGCAGAGACAAAGCGATTGGTGACTGAGAATATGACGACATCTGCTATGTTCAGTGGGGAAATCAATTCCACTGGGCCGCGCTACTGTCCGTCGATTGAGGATAAATTTTTCCGTTTCGCTCATAAGGACAGTCATCAGATATTTCTTGAACCTGAGGGCAATGGTACGGACGATATTTATCCCAATGGGTTTTCGACTTCTTTGCCAGAGGAGATTCAATTGCAGGCGATGCGCACGGTGACGGGACTTGAACGAGTTGAGTTTCGTCGCCCAGGCTATGCGGTTGAATATGACTATTGTCCAGCCTATCAAATTAAGCAGACACTTGAGACGAAGCGTGTTGAGAACCTCTATTTTGCTGGGCAGATCAACGGAACTTCGGGGTATGAAGAGGCGGCTGGTCAGGGGTTGATGGCGGCGGTCAATGCGGTTTTGAAGCTTCGAGGTGAGGAGTCATTCATTTTGGATAGGAGCCAAGCTTATATTGGAGTTATGCTTGACGACCTTGTGACTCGCTCTACCACAGAGCCGTATCGCATGTTTACATCGCGCGCGGAGCATCGCTTGGCTTTGCGAGAAGATAATGCGCAGGACAGATTGTTTGCTGTAGCTGGAAAACATGGTCTGGTCAGCTCTGGACATATTGGTCGCCTTGAGAGACTTCAGGATGAGACACAGACAGAAATGGCTAGGCTTGAGAAAACTAGAGTCAGCGTCGCTGAACTTGGCGAGCTCAAGAAGCGTTTTCCGCGCAAAGAGAATCTCAGTTTGGCAGATTTGTTACGAATGCCAGGATTGGGATTGACTGATATCGAGCAGTTTGATTCTGGGCGTAATGGAGTTTCTACGCCAGCGAAGGAACGCGCGGCGATTCGGATTCGTTATGCTGGTTACATTGCCAAACAGGATCGAGAGATCGCTCGATTCAAGAGTATGGAATCTCAAGCTATTCCAGGTAGTTTAGATTATTCTGAATTACGTGGACTCAAGAATGAGGCCCGAGAGAAGTTTTCGCGTTTTCGCCCGTCATCACTGGGGCAAGCGGGCAGAATTGAAGGTATTACCTCTGGTGATATCGCGGTTCTGGCTGTGGCGCTTAAGCGCTGGAAGAGTGTGACCAGTTGATTTTCAAGGAGTAATATCAATTGCAAGAAAGCAGCTTAGAAGAATACAGTGTCGATCAGATTTTTGAGAAATTTGGCGGTCGACACAGGTTTGAGAGATATGTTGAGATACTCTTCGAGGAAAACGAGAAAATCAATCTTGTTTCACGTGAAACATCTCGCGAGGACCTCTATCGACTGATAGCCGATTGTCTCATTCCAGCATATCTCAGCGACAGGAACCAATTGATTACCCCCCGGAAATGGACGAAAGTTTTGGATATTGGCTCTGGTGGGGGCCTACCTTCATTTCCGCTGGCTTTGGCGATGGAAAATGTTGATTTGACGTTGATAGAGCGAACTGGCAAGAAAGCGATGTTTTTGCGGCGGACTCTTCAGGCGCTGGGCGTTAAGGGGCGCGTACTCAATTGTAATTTCCGTGAATTCGTAGATAATCCGCAAATCGTAACAGTTACAGGAGAATTACCCACGAGTGGCCCAATGGCTGTGCCGAAGTATGACTATGTTAGCATACGCTGGGTTAAGGCTGATTTTGCGATGATTCGCAGGGCGATGCCTTTGCTATCTGAGGCTGACAAGTCAAATTGCCTCCTATATTATAGCCCAGCCGAAGAATTACAAAAACTCGAGAAGGGTCAGATCAGGATCGACTCTTATTCTTACCGTTTTGTTGGCGACTCACAGGAGAAACGCCATTTGACCGTTTTTAGGCACAAATAGCAATACTGCAGATTGACGTAACTATCCAGCTTCCCACTATTGTCTCAAATCATTCACCTGCATACCTATACATGTACATTTTCAATATGCTATTTGTCAACTGTTTCACGTGAAACAGTTGTTTTTCTCTATGATTCGCCCTGTTTGTGGTTTTTATATTGTGTATTATTGAAACTGGAGACATTTTCGAGCTATTCGGATTGGCTACCACAGTTGACTCCGCTTTAGGTTTATGAAAAAGATAACAGCCTAGGTTTTGCCTGGCGCCTCTAATATGGGAGGGATTTTATCCGTGGGAAAAATAATTGCTATTTGTAATCAAAAGGGTGGTGTCGGAAAAACGACAACTGCTATCAACTTTTGCTCTTGCTTAGCTTTAGCAGAGAAGAAAACTTTGCTAATCGATTCAGATCCGCAGGGAAACAGCACTTCGGGAGTCGGTATCGATAAGTCGACAGTTGAGCATTCTATTTATGAGGTTTTGATTGGTCAGAAGACTGTTGAGGAAGCTACTCTGGCTACTGACTTGCCGACTTTGAATGTTGTGCCAGCCACAATTTCTCTGGTTGGGGCTGAGGTTGAATTGGTTAGTATGTTTTCGAGGGAGTCTCGGTTGAAGAATGCTTTGGCCTCGGTCAAAGATCAGTATGACTATATTATAGTTGACTGTCCGCCATCGCTGGGATTATTGACTATTAACATTTTGACAGCCGCCGACTCGATTTTGATTCCGATTCAGTGCGAATACTATGCTCTTGAAGGACTTAGCCAATTGCTTAACACTATTGAATTGGTGCGCTCGCAATTGAACCCAGACCTGCAAATCGAAGGGGCGCTGTTGACTATGTTTGATTCACGTCTTAATCTATCGAAGCAGGTTGCTGATGATATCCGTAACTTCTTCAAAGACAAAGTGTATGAGACTGTTATCAGCCGTAATGTGCGTCTATCTGAGGCGCCTTCTTTTGGTAAGCCGATTGTCCAATATGATATCCTCTCTTCGGGAGCCGAGAATTATCTCGCATTCACCAGTGAATTTATAGGAGCGAATTAGGAATATGAGTAAGCCAGTATTAGGACGCGGACTTGATGCGCTCATGCGCCAGGTGGTTACCCAATCGACTCAGGCCACAGGTAGGCCGCTAGCGAAAGCCGCCGAGGGCGAAGAGAAACCCGTTAGACAGAATATGGCTGGCTCTATGCAGGCCAATGCCCCGACTACGCCGCCGAGCAAAATTGAGTTGGGTGAAGAAGCATTTGAAATCGCCTTAGAGATGATTTTTCCAAACCGCCTGCAGCCTCGTCGGACATTTAATGACGAGAGTATACAGGAGTTATCGAGCTCTTTGAAACGTGACGGAATGTTGCAACCACTTCTCGTGGTTAAGGAGCGTGACGGTTATATGCTGATTGCGGGTGAGCGTCGGTTGCGCGCGGCGAGGTTGGCTGGCATGAGCAAGGCGCCTGTGCGAATTTTGCCGGCAATGTCGGATTCAAAACTTTTGCAGTTGGCTTTGATTGAAAATATACAGCGTGAGGATCTTAATCCGATTGAAACAGCGTTGGGCTATAAGCAATTGATGCAACAATATGGTATGAGTCAGACGGAGATGGCTGAGAAGATTGGTAAGTCACGTTCGGCGATTGCTAATTCGATTCGTTTATTGAATTTGCCAGAGCAGATTCTGGAACATGTGCGTGGCGGGAAATTGTCTGAAGGACATGCGCGCGCATTGTTGAATCTTAGTAACGTCGAAGAGCAATTGGCGGTGGCTGAGAGTGTTATCAAAGATGCGCTTTCGGTGCGTCATGTTGAACGTGAGACTAAGCGCCGTAAGGGTCGTCGTTTGATTCCGAAGCATCGTGATATTGATTTGATGGCGGCGGAAACTGATTTGAAACGTCGACTGGGAGCGCCAGTGCGAATTAAGCCAGGGTTGAAGCGCGGTAAGATTGAGATTGAGTATGGTGGTGTTGAGGATTTGAACCGATTGTTGGAGTTGTTGCAGACTGTTCGGGTTGTATAATTCGTGGCTGCCAGGTCTGAGGACCTGACAGAATATAAGTGAAAACAAGTTGTACAAGAACTTGCCATATGAAAATCAAGGAAGCAGCGAAACTAGTTCATTCCTTCCAAGGGGAATCTTTACGATCTCGTATTTCGTCTCTAGTTTAGTAGGTCGCGTTCCGGCGTGAGCGAAAGCGAACATAGAAACCCGACATGTTTGCAGGAATCGAAAATGTCGGGTTTCTGCGTCCCATGAATGGGACTTCGGAACACGACCTACGAGACTCCCAGGGCCAAAGCAAAGGTAAATTACTATGCAAAACAGTTACAGGAGACTCCACTTGCTTACTCTATGGTTATCACTAGGAATTCCTATGACCTCCTATTCTCAAATACCGTCACATCAAAACCCGTCAGAAATATCCAATAGATATATGACAGGAGTTATTCGATTCAATACAACTGGCAAGAGCTACACTGACTTTGGCCTCGATTTCAGAATTCGTCGTAGAACCGAAAACTCCAGATGGAGGATCTCGCATAATATCGGAGGTATTTCTAGTGTAGGGCGCGATGGTGATGATGGAGCATTTAGTATGCAAGGGCCAATTAATTTAGGACTTTACCTTCTTACAACTCGCGTCATCTATAAAGGTGAAGACAAATATGATATTTACCGAAAACCCCTGATACTCGCTTTGACATTTCCGACAAGCAAATATGACTTTGCAATGACAAAATCAATGTTCATCGGCCTAAGTAACAATACCGAGTTCGTGTTTTTTCGAGGGAATGGGGGCATTCGTGGAATTAGCTACACTCCATATCTTTCCTATTCCATTTGGGGTTATCCAAATTCCGAATCTTGGGATTCTGTGTCACTTCACTTGCAACTTGGCCACACTCTGTTTTGGAATTTCGAGGGAGCAAGTCGATCCGACGGCTGGATAGCTGGCGTGTCTTTAATAATGGGTTTTACAGATGGAAAAATCACATACCCTACGAAATAAATTTAGTAGGTCGGGTTCCGGCGTGAGCGAAAGCGAACATAGAAACCCGACATGTTTGCAGGAATCGAAAATGTCGGGTTTCTGCGTCCCATGAATGGGGCTTCGGAACCCGACCTACGTATTGGGTGTCGTTTGATGTGATTGTATTCGTTCTTGTTAGATAGTAGTGTCATGCTGAGAGTAGCGAAGTATCTTGATGGATGATGGCAGGATGAATCTTGGGTAGACTCTTCGCTTTGCTCAGAGTGACAATGTGGTGTTTTGGTTGAATGTGTATTTGTGAAAGAGTGAAAGATCGAAAGAGGTTGCCGCGACATTGTAGGGCAGAATCATTTTGGGGCGCTAGCCACAAACATGTTCTGCCATTGGTGATGCTTTCATTGTAATTGGGGAAAGAGTGTCAGAACAATTTCGCGCTGAAGCGCGTAATTGATTCTGACCTACGTGACGTTGCTATTAAATCTTGGGTAGCCCCTTCGCTTTGCTCAGAGTGACATTGCTCAATTGCGATAATAATGCGATATTAGATTTTGTGTAGAGAATACTTATGAAAACTTCGGATAAAGCTCATATATCTTTGCGGATTGTTACTGGGGATAAGACTAGTGTCTCTATTGGTGGGACGCAGTTTGGGATTTGGCCACCAGGGCGGGTGACGCTTTCTTTGGTGGGTGTTTTTGTGTTGTTGGCGATTGTTTTGTATTGGCTGACACTGGGCCAGATTGATGGGTATCAAAAACAGCTCAATGCTCAGGAGCATCGTTTGCAGGCATATCGAACTCAGGTAATGCAGCTTGAGGCGAATTTGATGCGGGCGCAAAAGATGGTGGCGCAGGTAGCTGAGATGGCGGGAGTGGAATATGATTATGAGCCGCTCTCTAGCGCTAGAGACAGCGCGCAAGCTGCTGATGACCAAAATCCTCTGGCGGGGTCAAGCTCAGCCAGCGCTTATCCTCGTGATTTGAATGTGCCATTTGGACTTCCCTTGCAAGGATTTGTGTCACAATTATATAGTGACAGCGTATCTGGTAGTGATACCAACGCTGGGAATAAATATCATCCTGGGATTGATGTGGCTGTTGGTGAAGGAACACCTGTTTTGGCGACTGCTGATGGGGTAGTTAGTTTTTCGGGGACAGATTTGGTTTATGGGTTGACGGTAATTGTTCGGCATAATGATACACTTTCGACTCTTTATGGTCACAATAGTAAATTATTAGTTACGGAGGGCATGCCAGTGATTGCTGGAGGGCGTTTGGCTCTTTCGGGAAATACTGGTCGTTCGAGCGCTCCGCATTTGCATTATGGGATATTGATAAATGATAAAGCTGTGAATCCAGCGCGGTTTTTAGGTGACGTTGAATAAGTGATAGTGTAGCTTGATTGACGGCTAGCGGTGGTTAATGAACAATGGCCAACAAATTTGGATAATAGACGATGATATTTTCTTCCAAGCGCAATAAAGGCGGCAGCGACAAAGATGACGCCAGCAAGATAGCAAAAGCGGATAGGAGAGTAACGATGTTAAGTAGCGGCTCAAAACAATCAGGTGATCAGATGAATACAATTCTCGGCAAAGACACAACTTTTACTGGTACAGTGGAAGTCAAAGGCGGACTGCGCATTGACGGAGTTGTCAAAGGCAAGATTATTTCTTCGGACGAAGTGACAATCGGTTCCACGGGCGTGGTTGAGGCCGAAATTGAGGCTAATTCTGTGGTAATCGCTGGTCGTTTGTTGGGCAATATTGTCGCTAGTGAGCGAATTGAATTGCAGGCGAACTGTGATGTTGAGGGCGATTTGCGCTCCAAGTCATTGGTAATTGAGCAAGGCGCAGTTTGCTGTGGTGGTTGTCAGATGAAAGAAGGCAGTCGCCCTAGTTCAAGCAGTTCGTCGAGTAAGCCTTCAATGGCTATTTCGATGGATGATAGTTCTGATGACAACGATAAAGAAGCTGTCAGCTCATTTGGGCTTCCATTTTCCGGCAAGTCTAAAGAAAAAATGAAGGCTTAGACTCAGGGTACTGAGATTGGCTGAATAACTGATTTGTGCATAAGTCGTGAAATTGTTGATAACCGCGTAGGGCTTTGTGCGATAGTATGTTAATGCGTGTTTCTTCGAGATGATTTATGTCTTATACACATCGGTTTTGCACAATCAGATGCCTAGTAGCAGATAATTTGACCTCAAGGTAGTCCATTTCAGTGGTGATCCTCACCGAATATATGTCTCTCCACTAGGCGCTAGTTTGTGATGTATCGCTATATATTATCACTATATATATAGTGAGGCGTGAGGTTTGATTCCAAATATTGCCCTAGGTTTCCAACGTTGAGCTCTGTTTTGAGTATAAGCAGAGGTACGGGCTGGAAGTTCCTCGTTTATCCTGCAATATCCATCAACGCAAGTAGATTTACATACTGCGGCGACTTACTGCGGCAACTTACTGGAAAAGCTCGCAACTTATTCGTATTCTTGTTGTTCCAGCCGATAATAGGACAGAATGTCCTCGGTGGGCAATGTTTATGAACATCCGTAGTTTGTGAATATGCCTATTTATCAAGTCATTTGAATTATAGTTATTTCAGTCCATAGCCAATAAAGTGAAAGATTCCCATGTCAAATGAAGTAACGCCTGCGGCCGGCGACGCCCAATCTCTCGAGAGACTCCGCACTGCAGCAGCGCAAATTAAGCGTGAAGTTGGAAAAGTTATTGTCGGGCAAGAAGATGTAATTGAGCAACTATTGGTTGCGCTACTTGCAGGTGGTCATGCCCTGCTGGTTGGTGTGCCTGGTTTGGCGAAGACACTATTGATTTCGACAGTCTCTCAGACATTGGGATTGAAGTTTTCGCGAATTCAGTTTACGCCAGATTTGATGCCTAGTGACATTACTGGCTCTGAGATTCTTGAAGAGGAGCATGGTTCGGGCAAGCGTAGCTTTCGTTTTGTACATGGGCCAGTGTTTGCAAATATCGTATTGGCTGATGAGATCAACCGTACTCCCCCGAAAACTCAGGCGGCGCTTTTGCAGGCGATGCAGGAACATGAAGTGACTGCTGGCGGTGAGACGTTCAAACTTGATGAGCCGTTTTTTGTTTTGGCGACACAGAATCCAATTGAGCAAGAAGGAACTTATCCACTCCCTGAAGCGCAACTCGATAGATTTATGTTCCATATCAAAGTTGGTTATCCATCGGCTGAAGAAGAGCGTCAGATTGTTAAAAGCACCACGGCGATTCCTGATTACAAAATTGAGCAGGCGCTTACTGGCGCTGAGATTGTTGAATTGCAACAATTGGTGCGTCGTATTCCAGTTTCGGATCACCTGGTGCAATATGCGGTTGACTTGGCTCGAGCGACACGACCGAACGAATCAGACATGGCTCCGTTTTTGAAAGAGTGGGTTAGTTGGGGAGCAGGACCTCGTGCGTCACAGTATTTGATTCTAGCTGCTAAGACACATGCGGCGCTTGATGGTCGTCCGACTCCTGGAGTTGAAGATGTGCAATTTGCGGCTTATCCCACTTTGCGTCATCGTATAGTGACGAGTTTTGCCGCTGAGGCCGAGGGCATTGATGTAGATGAAATTATTAGTCGTTTGCTTGAGACTATTAAGCCGCAATAAGTCGAAGACAAGACTGCTCAATGGCTAACCAATCATACAAGTTTCTTGATCCGCAAACAGTTTCGCGTTTGGACTCGCTTGAGTTGCGCGCGAAAATGGTGGTCGAGGGATTTATCTCTGGTCTACATAAGTCTCCGTTTCATGGATTCTCAGTTGAGTTCGCTGATCGTCGGCAGTATATGCCAGGTGATCCGCTGAAGCTAGTGGACTGGAAGCACTATGCCAAGTCCGACCGATATTTTATCAAGCAATACGAAGAAGAGACTAATCTCAAGAGTTATTTGCTTTTGGATTTGTCGGGGTCGATGGCTTATACGTCTGATGTCATTAGCAAGCGTGACTATGCAGGATCACTGGCGGCCTCGTTGGCCTACTTGAATCTTAAGCAACGTGACGCTGTGGGGTTGGTGACATTTGACTCTAAGATTCGGAGTTATATTCCGCCTGGTTCACGGGCTGGGCAGCTCAATCAGATTCTGGCTGAAATTCAGGAGCAAAAGCCAGCTAATGACACTGATGTTGGTTCGGCTTTGCATTTGATGGCTGAGCGGATTAAGCGTCGTGGGTTAATAGTTGTGATTTCTGATATGTTGGATGATCCTGAAAAGATTATTAGTGGTTTGCGACATTTTCGTCACAATCGTCACGAGGTGATTGTTTTTCATATAGTTGACCCTCGCGAGCAGGATTTTGCTTTTCGGGATGAGGCGATTTTCAAAGATATGGAAACTGGCGAAGAAATTACGACTCTCCCCTGGCAGATTAAGAAGTCTTATTCTGAGGCCTTTAAGAACTTTACGGACACTTTGGCTTTGCAGTGTCGCCAAAGTCGGATAGACTACCATTTGATTGACACTTCCACTCCTTTTGATTCGGCGTTGTATTCATTTCTTGGCAAACGCGCTAGGTTGTATTGATCTCCTCAAGAATTGCGAAACACAGAACTCTTCCACTTGATTTAAGTTCAATAATTCATTTCTTTGTCAGGCGGTTGGGCAATAGTACGTTTCTAGTTGTGGATGTTTGAAAAGCAGGCGCTCATCAGCGCCCATATTGAACAAAACAGTATCAATGTTGTTACACGGAGGTTTTACATGAGTTTATTCAAAGTAGTTTCACCGAGAAATGTGCTTGCGCTTGGTTTTGCGGCGCTAGTTGTTTCTTCTTGTGCCACAGCCGACAAAGAGCCCACGAAAGTTGAAACTGTTGATGCGCCGAGTCATGCTATTGTTGTGATGGCGCCGACTGAGGGCAATGATGTGCATGGGACAATTGAGTTTACCGCTGTTGAGGGTGGTGTGCGGGTTGTCGCTAATGTTACAGGATTGACTCCTGGGGCGCATGGTTTTCATGTTCACGAGTTCGGCGACTGTACCAGACTTGACGGCAAGTCAGCTGGTGGACATTTCAATCCTGAAGGTGTTGAACATGGCGGACCTGATGCGGCGGTTAGACATGTTGGTGATTTGGGTAATTTGGTAGCGGATAAAAACGGAGTGGTCACTATGGATGTTGTCGACAAAATGCTTTCGTTTTCTGGTTCACATTCAATAATTGGCCGTGGTGTGATTATTCACGCAGGCGCCGATGATTTGACATCACAGCCGACAGGGGCCGCAGGCGCTAGATTGGCATGCGGTGTGATTGGTAGCGCTAAGTAGTTGTAACAAGAGAGAGTAACAGAATTATTTCAACAAAACGGCCTTGCGGGTTTCCGCGAGGCCGTTCTTTGTTGTGGCGTGGATGAAGTACAGGCCGGAAGAGTACTCGACTGCGTTCCATGAGAATGTACTCTCCCCTGCTGATAGTGTGCCAGAGAACAACTCACTGACCTTCTGGCCGAGGATATTGTAGATATTGATAGTTACTTCTGTCTTGCCGTTAGTGACAATTGAAAAGGAGACAGAGGGGTTGAATGGATTTGGGTACGGCTCGGACAGAGTGAATGATTCGGGTAGGAGCGCTATGTCATCATCGTCTGCAACATCAGTGACAAAATCAAAGCCATAGGCTTCAAGTAAAGTGTCATTGAGTGTCACTAAGTATTTGTTTCCATCGCCGAAGAGGTCATACCATCCTTGGATTCCTGACGGCAAGGGTTCGGTTGTGGAATCAATGACCTCTCCCGTCGCGCTGTTAAACTCATACATTGTTGTGCCCTGAATTGCCATGAAACGTTTGGGGCGTTGGGGATGATACACGAAAGTGGTAAAGTTGAAATCAGAACTCTGCCACAGTGACGTCATGCCCAGTGTATCGTCGAATGCAAACATTTCGACATAGTTGAGATATTCACAATTACTGATTCCACTTTGGTGAATAAGGGCTCCACTTCTATTTGTATCTATCAGTGAGACACCAGCAACCAATAATGATTGTGATAGGATATTATCGTTAAGGTCATTTTCGATACATGTGCTGAATTCGTTAGGAAATGTATGGTAAGAGTGCAGTTGTTCATAGATGTTAAGTCTTGAGTTTTGCACGGTCAAATTAGGACTTTGTAACTCATCGTAGGCATACCTGTACGCTTCAAAAAATGAATGACCATCATAGTTCTCTTCAAGAAAAGAAACAGGAAAGAGAATTTTCGTTTCCAGTTGATTCGGAAATTTGTTCCATATGTTTGTGAAGCCAGCGCTATTTTCAACGGGGAACCCTGCTACTGAATGATCTTCTAACCAACCAACACTAAATGCCAAGTTTTCGTGGCCATCACTATTGAAATCGCCACTAGACAGCAGATTAGGAAATGGAAAACCATATAGGTTCACAAAACTCCAGGCACGCTCAATTATATAGACAGTGCTATCGGCATTCTCAGGATAATTGATTTCTTGAACAGTCAGATGTAGTTCAACGGTATCGGTTGAGAAAAACTCCCAAGGCAAAGGTCGCGCATAGTTGCGGAAGTCAAAAACCAACATTGCGATTTCTATTTTTCCGTCGGAATCGAAATCTCCGAGAACGACGGAGTGTAAACTGTCAACTTCATTGTCAAAGACATGTTTGAAGATTGGTGTTGAGTCACCTGGCTGAGTAACTATTACTTTATAGTTATTCCATGAGGCGCTCAATGTTCTACTTATTGAATCTGCGGGGCGAATAAACAGTCCCTTCGGTTGAGCAAGTGAAGTAGGGCTCCAATTGGGAAGTTTGGCTAGTTTGATCTCGGATATAGCTTTATCAGGGATGAGGATTGCGCACACTAAAAGCAACGCACATGCGGTCAACTGTGAAAATCTTTGAAACATTATGAATCTACTCCTCTTCCCTATTGGCGGTTGGGTATAAGAACAATACTACAATATCTGTATCTGTCAAACGATTAATCCGCCTCAGGATGTGCCGCCACAATTGAGCTACGAGTATTTGGGCTATCAACAAAAAACAGCCAGAGCATTACTTGGCTCTGGCTGTCAAATTGATAATGGGGTGATTGTCGAGGGCTACTGTTTGGTGTAGACGCCTTTCATGCTGACATACCAAGACTTGCCATTGTCGTGGGAGTTTTCCATCGTCCAGTCTATTTCGGTAGCGCTTTTCATGGTTGTTGTTTCACGCGTTAGGTAGTCCTCACCCATGTATGTACTGGTACCATCGAATACGAGCTTGCCGTCTTTGAGGTCACCTTCGCTGATATATTGAAGAGCTTCCATATTGTCAATCCAAGTACTTTGCCATTTGCCAGTGTTGCGATTGAAACTAATCATTGAGATGCCTTTGAACTTCATACCCATCACTGAAGTTGAAAACTCTCCACGATTGGCAGCGCCACCTAGTACGGGGGTGATAACCAAGGTCGATGGTGAGGATGTCCATGGGGCTTCCTGAGACATGCGCATTTGGAAATCGGCTTTCCAAGTTCCAACCATCCCTGCGACCATTTTCATTTCGGCGGGTGGTCCCATCGGCGGCATTCCGCCAGCGTGGCCGTCGCGAGCCTCAGTTGAATCTCCGGCTGAGACGGCGGTGGCCATCAACAATACTGCACAAAAGCCAGTGAATAGTTTTTTGGAAAGTGATTTGAACAACATTTTGCTTCCCCTTTGTGTAAATGACTTGTGTAGGCGCTATAGTCGAGAGTCGACATAAGCTTGGTTTTATGGTTTTGTCCTTCATTTGAAGATACATCCGAAGAATGACTCGGCGCAAGCGATTCTTGTTCACATTATTGAGATAGAAGACTTATTAGGATCAGTTGACCGAATTCTCTCATTCAATAATTTGGGAGAAAGACAGATTTTACTTATACTGTGGGCATAATAGTGAGCGTTTTCGCTCATAGGGTGGGATTTTTAGCTAATTCGGCCGGCCAACCCGTGAACTCATTACAAATAAACAGGTTATAGACAAGTAAGTTATGAAGAACAAGCGTGTATTAGTAACGGGCGGGGCTGGATTTCTGGGTTATCATATTGCCCAACAATTACCAGATATGGGGGTCTCGTTTATGGCCTTCAATGACATAGCCGGATTTTTGTCAGATGAATACCCCGATGGGTCATTGTTGGCCAATGTGGATGTGCGTGACAAGGCGGCGATGACGGCTTTGATTAAAGACAATAATATAGAAGTGATTGTGCATACCGCCGCCGCGCTTCCGCTTTGTAAGCGTGATGAGATTTATTCGACAAATGTTGAGGGGCTGCGCAACACGTTGGAAGTCGCTCGCGATTGCGGGGTTGAGCGGTTTATTTTTATTAGCTCGACTGCAGTTTATGGGGTTCCTGAAAAACATCCGCTTTTTGAGGATGATGATGTCGTCGGGGTTGGCGCTTATGGTGAGACAAAGATTCTCGGCGAGGAGTTGTGTCGGCAGTTTCGCAGTCAGGGACTGTGTGTCACTATCATTCGTCCGAAGACGTTTATCGGCACTGCGCGATTAGGAGTATTTCAGATTTTGTATGATTGGGTGGATTCGGGTAAACGGATTCCGATTATTGGTAGTGGGGCGAATAAGTACCAACTGCTTGAAGTTCGGGATTTGGTTGAGGCGATTCGTTTGGCGGGGACACTTGATCATAGTGTCACCAATGATGTCTTCAATGTTGGCGCTATGAAGTACGCGGAGGTTCGGCAGGATGTTGGGGCTTTGTGTGACTTTGCTGGCAATGGCGCACGGATAATGCCCACCCCGGCTCCAATTGTCAAACCCGCTCTGGCGTTTTTTGAGATGATTGGTGTTTCGCCGTTATATAAATGGGTTTATGGCACGGCCGACAAAGACAGTTATGTTTCCACTGACAAGATAGAATCTAAGCTGGGCTGGAAAGCAAAGTATTCCAATGAAGACGCGTTAATCGGTTCGCACAAATGGTATCTAGAACACAAGGACGAACTTGAGACATCAAAGACCGGCACGACACATCGTGTTGGTTGGGATCAGGGTATTTTGGGGTTCTTTAAGAAGTGGCTGTGATTCGACAAGAGCTCAAAGTAACTTCAGAATTTCTTCGTGTAGCATTCGGCGGTATTGGATTCCTCCGCTTTTATAGTTTTTGACACGTTCGCGGAATTCGTCGAAGATGCTCATCTCCGCCCATTTGGCTTCGCGGATTTCTTGGGTGTCATGCGGTGTTATTGTTTGACTTAGCGCTTTGCAGATGAAGACGTGTGTGTACCAGCGTAGTGTGCGTGTCTCTGATGTAAAATCTACTGTGACACGCAGTAAATACTTTTCCAATTCAATTTCTAATCCCGTTTCTTCGTAGGACTCGCGCTTGATTCCATCGGTGAATGATTCATCGGGGTCTAGTCCGCCTGAGGGTGGTCTGTATAATCCTTCGGGATAGCCGTGTTTGTTCATCACGGCAATTTGCCCAGCGGCGTTGAAGATTAGGAAAGTGACATCATGTTCTCTGCCACGCTTTTGGGTTTTCTTGATGAAGTCGAGTTCGTCTTCTGTCAGTGGCGCGGTGATGTGCTTGTCGACGGGAGTTCCATAGAGCTCTTCGGCCTCGGTGACCAGATTATTGGTTACAAACATGATTAACGAATCATTACAGTTAGAACAGTAACAACAATTCTGTTTGTTGTGGTGTGGTTGTCACTACTGGGCCGTCTTTGGTTATCATCACGTCAATTTCAGAACGGAAGCCGTAGCCTTTTTCGAAATTGTAGATTCCAGGTTCCAGTGAGAACACGTGGCCAGGCAACAGGGCGCGGCGGTCGGCCGTTTCGAGATTGTCGATGTTCGGTCCGCTACCGTGGACATCGCCTGTGATTGAGTGTCCTGTACGATGAGTGAAGAATTCGCCATAGCCCGCATCGGTTATCACTTTGCGTGAGGCATCATCTGCGTCTGCACCGTAGACCGGGCCTTTGCCGAAGTTATCTTTGATATAGTCGAAGGCTGCTTGTTGGGCGCCGAGGACATAGTTGAATAGTTCAATATAGAGTTCTGGCGCGTTTTCGTGTTCGGGGCCATTGGCGTAGGCCATCCAGCATAGATCGGAATAGACACCATCATCTTTGTCGAACTTGGCCCACATATCAATTAGAATTAAGTCACCCATTTTTATTTCGTTTGAGCTTTCAGGTGATGGCTCGTAGTGCGGGTTGCCAGCGTAAGCGTTGACTGCGACGATTGGATAGTGATCGGCGACCATGCCTTCTTCGGCGTAGCGGCTCATAATGAATTGTGCGACTTCGTATTCATCGACGCGTTCTTTTGATTCGAGTTTGGTCTTGATGTAGGCAAAGGCTTCGTCTTTGATGGCGATGTTTTTCTTGCTGGCGCTGACATGTAAGTCAAGACGTTCAGGTGACAGCGCTGCTTCGAGTTTGGCGACTATGTCCGCTGAGCTGACTATCTCAAGTCCGAATGAGCGAATCAATTCTACTGTGCCGGCATCGACTATGCCGATGTACGGCAGGCGTCCCATGGGTGAGTATTCCATCGCTAGTTTTTTCGGCGTAGAGCTGAGGGCTGAGTTTAGTTCGGAGTTTAGAGTTTCTTCTAGGATGCGGTAGTTTGAATAAGTTATTTTTCTACCTGGCAGATCGACGAATTTGTCCTCTTCGATTTTGTGGACGAAACCTATGGGTTCGCCTTGGGCAGGGATGAAATAAAATGAGCGGCGTGTCACGACACCTGAAAGTCCGAGGAACTCTACGGCGACAGAGTTGTGGCCGTGGAAGTCATAGAGTAGCCAGCCATCGATACCGAGTTCTTTGAGGACTTTTTGGGTTCTTTCGATACCAGCTTGGTTGAGCGTGGTGGCGGCGTTGGCTGATTGGATTTGGGTTGTGGCAGTCATAATTATTCCGAGCGCTAGGGTCTTGAGTATGATGTTCTTTTGCATGGTCTTATCCTTCCATCTTCGGGATGGTTTCATTCAGGGGGCAATTGACGGAAAGATGAGGGGTTTGTCAAGATGTGCGCCTAAGGCTGGATATTTGGAGAATCTGAGACTCCAGCTCTCGGCAATATCTTATCTTGACAAAGGTTTGTAATCCTTTAGATTGAGTATGCTAGCTACTCTCCCCCGGTAACTAGACGCTCAATCCGGAAAGGAAGCATATATGGAATCAATGAGATCCCATACTCAACATCTTCTCGGCCAATCGTTTTGGTTCGCGATTGGAATACTTGCGCTGTGTCCATTAACTGTTTCGGCTCATAACCTCGTTGAGCCACAAAGTAGCTCGTCAGGTCAAAGCTCATCCATTACGTCTACTATAGAACCAATATTTCTGACACATCGCACTGGTTCATTTGCATTTACTGTTCCGAATGATGGCACAATTGGTTCTGGCTTAATTGGGAGGTTTACTGATGACATTACTGGTGTGGTAATTCCGAGTTTTGAGTCTCCTCAGAACTCCAACATAGAATACCTCTTCGCGGGGGCCTTATGGGTCGGAGCAATTGCCGGAGATGACACTTTAGTGGCGGTTGCCGCTGATGGTTGGGCAGATGGTTGCGCCAATATGACTCCCTCTTTGGACTATCCTGGCGTGAGAGTCATTTCAGGAGTTGGGGGTGAGAATTTCGAAACTCAATATAGCGACTCCGTTTTACTTATTGGACATTGCGGCAACTCGGCGTATACACCTGGTCTCAACATCAGACAGAGAAGTCTTGTTTGGAGCCAAGAGCCCAATAATGATTTTGTAATCATAGAATACCATATTACATCAATTAATCCTGATACTCTTAGAGAATTGTATGTCGGACTATATTTGGACGCTGATGTTGGCCATCTCTCGAGTATGTCTCGCCACAGCGACGATATCACTGGTTTTCTGCCCGAGGATGGCATTGCCTATATAGCCGATAATGACGGGCAATCGTCATTCAATCCGGACACATTGTGGACAGAGAGATCGGCTCGGGCTGTGATTGGCGCAAAAATTCTTGATATCAAGCATTCTGGTATTGGCGATTTGAATTCTCCATCATTCAATTGGTGGCTTAGCAACGGAACGCCAGAAAAAGATTTTGGCCCACGAATGGCAGGAACAGAGAGTGACCCATTTCGGGATTTTGGTGGTTTCTTGGGAACTCCAGAGGGCCGAGCCAATAAGTATTATATACTGTCACATCCAGAGCAAGATTATGATCAAATCGAAACGGCGCTTGATCATGCACCTGCTGGTTGGTTACCTCCGCCAGACAACGGACTGGCTGTGAATTTCGCTAATGGATTTGATGCGAGATTTTTGATTTCACAGGGAGGAATTTCGCTGGCCCCTGGTGATTCGATGGTATTTGTAGTGGCTATCGCAATAGGAGACAATCTCCATGTCAATCCTACTGACTTCGCTGATTTTTTTGATCCACTTAATCCAAGCGCCTTTCATGACAAACTTGACTTTACAGATTTGAAAGCCAACATAGCCGCGGCAGAAGCGCTCTATGCCTCAGGATACAATACACAAGTAGTTGCTGCTCCACCGAAGCCAACCCTTGATGACAAAAACAGCGAAGAGCCATTGATGAGTTGGCTATTCAGCGCTAATCCTTCGGTTGAGGGTTATGACATCTATCTTGCTAAGGCGCCCGATAGCGCTGTACTCTGTCAGTATGCGTTGATTGATACACCTCTATTTGTACCAGAAAACATTATTGCAACAGTAGCGACAGATACATTCCGTTTGACTGGCCTCGAGGACGGAGCGTGGTATTCGGTGGCTGTCTCAGTCCATCCATTGCCGGACTCATCAGCGCCAATTTCTGAAAAAATTGTCTTCCAATATGGCGTTCCCCATGCGCCAACTTGGGATAGCGCAATGTTTCTTAATGAGGACCAATTGAAGTTCCAGTATGTGAATTCCGGTGTTGCGTTGTCATTAAGTGGGAATACGCTAGAGTCGGATATTGATCACTTCAATTTGTATCGCCTGAACGATTCTCTGCGTGGGTATTTTGTTATCAACCAAAAGTTAAGACCACTTCCCGGAACAGACACTTGCAGAACTTACCCCGATGGACCACTTGATGTGGTTTGCAGTGGTGTCAATCGTGATTCGGTTTTGTTCTGCCTCACCACTCTCACGCCATATGCGCAAGTCGCCCAGCAATCAATCTCTATCGCTAATAATTTCGGAGCGCCTACAAAACACACTTATGGTATAACAGCGGTAGACTCGGTCGGAAACGAATCTGCACTGTCTACTTTTATACTAGGATACACAAATGCCTCAGCTAAGAAACAACTTCTATTCTTGCTCCATGATTCAGTAAGTATTCGAGGTAATAGGTCACCAAAGTTGAAGGAAATGTATGAGTTCTATCGAAACCTACTGGCCCCTCATACTCCAGATTTCTTGACCAGAAAGCCTGTTCGTAGAGAACCAAGAGACTGGCCGCCAACTTATGAAACTAGCGCTCAATACGATATGGTAATCGTCGATGGATCAGCCACTTCTCCTTTGATAAGAGGCAGCTGGAAAACTCCTTTTGGAGCTTATGAGCCAACCAATTGGATAGTGGATTATACGCGTAGTGGCGGAACGCTTGTCGATCTTGGAATCAATTTTGAAATCAGCATTAACAGTTCAACTCCTCCTGAACTTGTGCACACCGATTATCTGCCACCCGATACTGTAAGATTCGATCTCGGCGGAAAACTTTTCGGACTAGATTCTGCTATTATGATTCCTTTCCCAAAAGGTGATTCAGCGCTTGATTCAGTCAATCAATTCTATCGTCCAGCAGGAGCGGCGGCATTAGCAGGCAACGGTTTTCCGGATCTGACTTATCATCACAGCGGCCTGTATGTTACACCAGAAGAATTAACCAAAGGACCGATACCGTTCAAAGGTGTGATTTTTCCGATCGCGGAGAACACGGAGGTACTCTATACTTGGGTTGGTGGTCGTGACACTGTTTCTGATTTTGAGGGTTTGCCGATTGGGGTGAAGTATACTCCAGAGACGCATACGGCTTATGTTTTGATTTCTAGTCCATGGGAGTGGGAATTGGAGCAGGCGCAGGCGTTTTTTGCTCGGATACTTGGTGACTTTCAGACTGATGTGACTGATGAGGAGCAGGAGTCGACATTACCTAAGACTTTTGCGTTGGGTCAAAACTTTCCCAATCCGTTTAATCCGACTACACAAATCAGTTACTCGGTTCCGAGGCGTTCTGAAGTGTCATTGGTTGTCTATAACATTTTAGGGCAAAGAGTGCGGATATTGGTTGATGATGTTAAAGAAGCTGGTGAGCATGTTGTGACATGGGATGCTGGTGAGTTTGCTTCGGGAATGTATTTCTATCGTCTTAACGCTGGTGAAACAAAGATTTCGCGGAAGATGGTTTTGTTGAAGTAGAGTAACTACTTGCACAAACGATTGCTGAAGAGTTTGTCTTGTCGACTTGGCGAAGAATGAACTCAATTGCGTCCATTCTTGAGTTCGCGAATCCCTTTCATTGACAACTCTCTACCCTCGCCTGTGGGATAATTTACATCCTCTTGGCCCCAAATCCACTTATAGGCCTTCAGAACAGCCTCGAGTGATTCTCCAGGCAGTGACTGAAGCGACGAATCGATTGCGACTGAGTCGGGTTCTTCACCTGAGCACACTCGCTCAAACAGTTTAACTAAATCATCTACCAATGAGGGATAAGCTTCGACTTTCAGTTCCAAATCAGTCAGAATTTGTTTGTGTGAAATTTGCCAAAATGAAGACTCTGTGGGATCGTATATCCAAACCAAAAAGTCCTCCTTTTTGGGACGACCATAGACCGATTTCCCACCTGGTTTAGCTATAACAATTTTTCTTCCATCAGAAATGTGCTCAACAAGGTATCCTCTGTAGGGAATCTTTTCCAACTCCTTACGAAACTGCTCTGGATTTGAATTCAATAGTTTCAACTCTTTGAGGTCGATAGAATGTTCGTACAAATTCTTCTTGGTTTTGTTCATGTAATACTCCACGTTGCGACAATGTCAGAGTCCGAGAATCGTAGCAACAAAACCCGTTCTGGCGTAAAACGCACGACTAACACTACCATGTCCGGGTCCCTTGGTGCGAGGTTGGACTAAAGTTCCCATCTTGCCAGTAAGAGCACCAAAACCATCTGCTCGAATAGTATCTCTTACTTCTTCATAATCTTCTTCGACTTGGTTGTATAGTTCCTGGTCCCCAAGGTCAAACGTGCCAACGGAAATCAAGCGTGATGACAACTCTTCTTTCGAATTGAACATTCGAGCACATACCACCATTTTCCGCAATTTCGCAAATAGGTGACTATCTACGAAGGATTTCTGTCCAACATTTATCGGATCAATCATGGTGATCGCCATCGTTTCCTTGGGAACAACTTTACCTGACTGCAGGACCTTTAGAGGTACAACTTTTAGCTCCCAAGAGCCAAAATTCGGCGACTGGGCAGAGTTTAACGGCAATTCCAAGAATCGCTCAATTACATGCCCCGCCCAACCTTTGTTGATTTTGTCACCTCGCCACACCGTCACTTCATATGATGAAGCAAGTTGCACAAGATCTTTGCCGATCAAAGTATTGAGTCGAGAAATGGCTTCTCTACGCTCCACATGCTTCCCTTTCAAAAAGTGAAGATCGCTGAATATCCTCAGTTCTTTTCAATCGCTGTTGGGCAACAGAAAAATACTCTTTTTCCTTTTCAATCCCCACAAATCTCCTGCCAAAACGTTGCGCCGAAACACCAGTGGTGCCGCTCCCCATGAATGGGTCAAGAATAATGTCATCTTTGTTAGTGCTGGCTAAGACTATTCTGTCAAGTAGTGATTCTGGCTTTTGTGTAGGATGTTTTCCGAACACTTTCTCGTCAGCTCGTGGAGTGCCAATCGACCAAACACTTCGCATTTGCTTTCCAGGTGCCTTTATTTTGTCCTTTGGAAAATTCCCGTTCTTCATAGCATCGTAATTGAACGTGTGCTTTCCTTTTCGAGATTTACGCGCCCAAATAATAGTTTCATGACTGGCCGTGAAGTATCTACAAGAAAGGTTTGGGCTTGCATTTGGCTTAAACCAAGAGATGTCATTTAGAACATGGTACCCTGACAGCTGCAAAGCAAAGCCACAGGCGTAAATGCTGTGATATGTACCAGAAATCCAAATCGTACCATTTGGCTTGAGGACTCTGCGGCAGGCATCAATCCATCTTTTGTGAAATTCAAAATCCGCTTCAACCCCTTTGCTCTTGTCCCACCCCCCCTTGTTGACACTAACGGCGCGACCAGCATGACAGGTGAAACCTCCATTCGACAGATTATATGGTGGATCTGCAAAAATCATATCCACACTTTCTTCGTGAAAAGATTGCAGAACGTCAAAGCAATCGCCCAAAAAGAGCTTTGTAGTATTACCGATCTTTACTGCCGGAGTAATGCTTTGAATCAAATGCGTCTTCATTGGTTATCTCTTCCAATCATCCCAAGTATTGTAGTAGGATATACAACCCACTGCCCTCCTGAGGCTTATCTATTGTTGTGCTTCGTCTCGCAATAATTACTAGATTACGTGTGCTAATGCACTGGCTCAAGGATGTTCAACTCAATGTTTAATGGGAGATTTCCTGTTGTCTTCATCTTTGTGTACGCCCGTTGACTAAGTATAACTATTGCATCGTATCCCATTCCAAGCGCCCCTTCTTTCATCCTTGCGTCTAGCTCGAATCGCCATTCTATCGACTCCGTATTGTCTTCTGGCACAGTCCCACCGAACAAAACAGTCTGCACATACGGCTCATCCCCTACAACTGGATTGCGCACAGTTACCTTTTCGGGTATATCCAAAGGTCGCCCCCAAAACTCAGCATTTCCGAACATTGAAGAATAGAACTTGCCACGTTTGCGATAGGCCAAGGGGTCTCTTGGTGGGACGTGCCACCAATCTTTTCGATTGATTCGCGCAATCAGTCTCGCAGTTGCCGCTTCTTCCTTGTCTGTCACGAACTTGCCCATCTGAGAGGTCAGTAATTGTTATATCGCGGTATGACCGCGGTTGCTTTCCTTCAGTCAGTATGAAGATACGAAGTTCAGCCCCAATGGCGCAAGCGAAATAGGAGAAATGTGATATTGAAGCAGGTACTGTAACAGAGAATTGCGACTCAAGTGCACAAACGATTGGCTAGTAGGTGTAGGAAGAGGCCTACGTCGGTTACTACTCCTATGGCTTGGTGAGAGCCGCGGTCTTTTAGTTTGGTGACTACTGGGGGGTTGATGTCGACGCAGACTGTGAGGACGCGCGCAGGTATCATGTTGCCGACGGCGATCGAGTGTAACATCGAGGCGAGCATCAAACACACATCGGCGCCTTCGAGGATTTTGCCATAAGCGGTTTGGGCTTCGTTCATGTCGGTGATTGTTTCAGGCAATGGGCCGTCATCACGGATTGAACCAGCCAAGGCGTACGGCACATTGGCTTTGACGATTGAACTCATCACTCCGCGGTTTAACAATCCCGCCTCAACCATATTTTTTATCGAGCCAGCGCGGCGAACTTCGTTGATGGCGCGCAAGTGGTGACTGTTACCACCATCGATGGCTTCGCCAGTTTTGGTGTCGATACCTAGTGAGGTTCCGAAGAGTTGGTTTTCTATATCATGTACGGCGAGAGCATTGCCTGAAAGTAAACCATGAACATAGCCTTGTTCGACTAGACGTCCGAAAGAACCCGAGCCACCTGTGTGAATGAGTACGGGTCCAGCGACTACGACGATTTTTTTGGTTCGGTCAGACATGACTTCGGCGACTGAATCAACAACAATTCTTACGACACGTTCTGAGGAAACATCTCCTGTCATAAAGCCGAATTCGGATCTGTCACGTTCGACAAATTCGGCTTCAACTCTGATACCCTCTACCCCAACTACAATTTTGTCACCTGATTTCAGGTCGCGTTGTTTGACGCACTTGGCTTTGGTTGCGGTGTCTTTGCCATAGACAACGATAGCGCCATCCATGCGAACATTGTCAACTTGTATGGTGTGGCCGTTGTAGGTGATTGTTGTTTTGTGATTGGTAGTAGTGTAAAAGTCTTTGGGGGCTACGCCATCGGCTGGGGAGATTTCGACTTTTACTGAATGTTCGACATCAATTTCGACACCCAAGTCAATTAAATGACGCGCTATTGCATCACGTGTAGTTGCATTCTCTGCGGTGTAAGTGGCTTCTAGTACTGATTGATCGTCGTTGGTTTTTCCAATATCGAAACGGTCAATTGAAAACTTTCCATCTTCACGGATGATAGTGTCGAGAATCTCTTTCATGATTCCAGAGTCGACGAGATGACCAACAGCGCGAAATGATTTGCGGAGATTATTGTCGCTGTTGGGTTGTGCGGATGATTCGTTGGTCATAGTGACTTGGATATTGGTTTTTTTGTCAACGGGTCGTAGCGCTATCGGGTCTAGTTCTGGATTCTTTGCTGGATTCTTTGTAATACTTGGTGGCGCCGTCTATCATTTTTTTCATTGTTTCGTATTTGCTCTTATCGACACGTTGAACTTTCATCAACTCTGCATTGGCTGAATCTGGGAAGCCTTGGAAGGCATAGCAAATGCCAAGACCGAATCGTGAGTTGATGAAGTTTGGATCACGGCTGAGATTTTCTTTGAAGAGCGGTACGGCTTGCTTGTAGACACCTGCGCGAGAATAGAGAACTGCGAGACGTTGGCGGAGTTCGAGATTTTTTGGATCACGTGAGATTCCGATACCATAGTGTTCTTCTGCGCTCCAAAAGTCACCGATAGACTCAGAGACCATGCCCATATTGTAGCGCAAGTCACCTGTGTCGTAATTTAGTTCCACGGCGCCTCTATAGCTCTTTAGCGCTTCTTTTGGTTTTTCTAGGCCAGCATAACTGTTTCCGATTAAGAAACTAAGCTCACCGTCAGCGGGAGCTAAAGAAAAAGCGCTTTGGAGAGTTGAGAGCGCCTCGGTGAAATTACCTGCAGAAACAAGCGCGACACCATAGTTTTTGAGATAGGCTCCATTCTCGGGAGTTAGTATGACGGCTTGGGCATAGCTGGCCAAAGAATTAGTTGTGTCACCAAGTGAGCCATAGGCGCTTCCTAGGAGATTGTATATGTCACCATCGGAATGACCAGCTTGCTCGGCGCGCTTTAGATAGATGAGAGCTTGCTGATTGTCGTCGCTCATTGTCAAAATGTAACCGACATTTTTTAGTGCATTGCGATTGAGGCTGTCTTGTTCAAGCGCTTTGAGATACAGGTCTTTGGCTTTGTCGAGTTTTCCAGCCTTGAGAAGGCTACCTGCCTCTTGTAATAAAACAGTTGTGGAATATGATTTGATTTCTGCCTTGGCAGTTTGTCCTAAGAACGCTATGAGCGCCATTGAAAATCCGATAAGTGACAGAATCACAATCTGTGATTTGAGACTGCTAAGAATTTCTCTAGTGTTCTGAATGAAACTTGATTTGGATAGAAGCATTTGCTGATTGTCTTTCATAGGAATTACCGTAAGTCTTGATGTTGTAATTTACGTTATCGGTTATACACGCCAGCCCTCAAGTTGGGCTATGAGATTAGTATCAAATTTGGCGCTTGTATTTCTGAATTAGAAAAAACCCGCCCAGAAACTCTGAGCGGGCCTTTCTGAATGATAAACAGGGCAGGGGTTCAATCCATTGACTCTCTGGGAATATCCTATTCCTCAAGGAATTCCTGCCCTAAAATCTGTTTCCCCCTCTTCCCTATCATACTCCGAGATGGTGACCGCTAAGCGGGCCAAGGAGAAAACGCTCAAGAAGAAGTGACACAGAAAACGGCTTGCGCGATTCTCATGTATCTGATTATTCACGCATTATCTGCGCGGACAATGTCCCAGAATATAGCGCTGAAACAATATTTATTCCAGACAATGCTACGGCAAATATTGGGGAAACACAGAAAACGAATGTCGAAATCAGCTTAAGCCTAAGTCGTTGGGAGACTTAACGGCATTGATCGAGAGCGCGAATGTTAAATACTCAAGTTCCATGGTCATGTCTTCACGACGCACGAAGACATTCTCAGGTGTATTTAGATGAATCGGAGCAAATGTCAGAATACCACGGACACCCGCTGAAACTACGATATCGGTGATTTCTTGGGCGACTGACGCCGGTACCGCGAGAGCAACGATCTCGATTTCGTGGGCCAGTAGCTCTTCTTTGAGGTTCTTGATGTCCGAGACTAGGAGGCCTTTGTGTTTGCTCCCGATTTTGCGCTGGTCGTTGTCGAATACCAAGCGGATGTCGAATCCGCGCTCGGGGAACTCTTTGTGGCCTACTAAGGCCGAGCCGATATTGCCGACTCCGATGATTGCCAAGCGCCAGCGCTTATCTAGGCCGAGGATTCCAGCGATTTTGACTTTTAATTCACTGACAGGATAGCCGAGGCCACGTGTGCCGAATGAGCCAAAGAAACTGAGATCTTTGCGAACTTGTGCTGGGGTCAGGCGTTTGATGCTGGCTAATTCTTTGGATGATATGGTTTTAACACTATCGGCCTCTAGGGCACCGAGGAGACGCAAGTAACGCGAGAGTCGATGGATTGTTGAGTCTGAGATTTGTTTTGGCGTGCGAGTTTTCGCTGGGGCTTCAGATTTGTTTTCGGTGTCCGTCATTTGTGAATCTCAACTTGTAGTTTGGCTACTGAGAAGTGCAGCATGTGAACTCTTTCACTAACTATAGCACATAGAAATAGTATAGCGAAGCGTGGTGAGTGTCAAGGTTGTGGTTTTGGGCGGAGATTTGCGTTTAAGTCAGAGAAGGCGCCCCGAGGGACGCCACTACGGGGGGGCGTTAGTATTAGAGAATTATTCGTTTTAGGTGGGGAGCTAGGTTGGTTAGGGTGTCGTAGTTTATTGTTCGACAGCAACTGGCCCAGTGGTCGGCGGTGATTGATTCGGCTCCGTTTTGGCCGAGGAAGGTGACTTGATCTTCTAGTTTGGCGGAGGTGATAGCGCTGATGTCGAGCATGACATTGTTCATGCAGACTCGGCCGATTATTTTTGCGCGTTTGCCATGTAGTAGTGCGTAGCCAGAATTAGACAGACGCCTGTCGAGACCGTCGTAGTAGCCGATTGGAACGACTGCGATTTTAGTGGCGCGCTCGGCGCGGAAGGTTAGGCCATAGCCAACTGACTCACCAGCTTTGAGGACTTTGATTTGTGCGATTCGTGAATGTAATGAAGCTACTGGTTTTAGTAATGCGGTCTGGTCTAGTTCGGGATGAGCATGTCTAAAAGATAGGATAGTTTCGCGCGAGGGCCAGTAGCCATAGAGTGAGATACCTGGCCTGATCATATCGAAGCGCGTTTGTGGCGCGACAAGATGCGCCGCCGAAGAAGCTGTGTGACATAGTTGTGGTTTGAGATTGTTCTTGGATAGAAGTTTCAGGGCGCGATGGTAGCGCTTTAGTTGTAGTTCGGCGAAACTTCTGTCTGTTGTGTCTTCTATATTTGCGAAGTGTGTCGAAAGTCCACGGAGTGTGATGTGTTTGTTGGCTTTGAGCGCTTGGATAAAGTTGGGCATGTCTTTGTTAGCTATACCCTGACGATTGGCGCCCGTTTCGATTTTCAAATGAACATGCGCTTTTGCTTTGGAGCGTTTGGCAGCTACAATCCAAGTTTCGAGGTTCTCAATATTATATAGTGTCGGTTCGACTGAAAGCGCGAGAGCCTCTTCGGTGTCGGTATGCTGTATGTATCCAACTGACAGCAATTTACCTTTCCAGCCAGCTTTGCGCACTGCGCGCGCATCTTCAATTGAGTGTGCCGCTAGATAGTCGACTTGATTTTTTTTCAGCAGGCGTGTGATTTCTTTAAGTCCATGACCGTAGGCATTGGCTTTGATCGGCGCGCAGATTAGAGGAGCGACAGAAGACTGATTGGCGCCTCCAAGTTCGCGCAGGAATTTGATATTTTGCGCAAGGGCAGCGGAATCGAGTTCTATCCATGAGAGCGGGGCCTTCGAGGTCTTCATGGAGGTCAATGTGTCAGGTTCAGAATCAAACAGCAAGAGATAGTACGCTCATAAACGCGGTGTATCTTAAAAGTCAATCTGATTCGAGTTGAAACATGCGCCGGCTTTACTATCTGCAAACACAGAGCGATGTGGGTTGGAATTGTCAATGATTTGCATATTGTGGCCGATACATCGAGATACAAAGTATAGGCAGGACAAGACGGTCCTGTAGCAATTCAGTGATTATTGGATAATCGACAGTTGAATGGAATCAACGCTGCGGCAACCTTCACCAGTAAACAAGGTGTCACAATATGTTGAACACGTCACAATTCTTTGGCAATTTGGTCAGCCAGTACGTCGACAGATACAATCGTATCGCCGAGCAATTTGGCAGGCCTCGCGTACCTTCCACTTCGATAGACTCCCCATCAACTAATCCCGCCAATGAAACATTTGCTCAGCCGAAAATTGGTGAGCCGATTCAGGACAGCGCTCTTTTGGCGCAAGCGCCGACACTTGAGGCTCCGACGAGTGATATTGAGCGCGCCAAGCAGGATATTTATCAAAGCGAAAATCGGGATTCGCAGCCAAGCGAGGTTGATGATTCGGATTCTGCAAACAGTGTCTCTGAACCATCTGAGTCCGCTACTTATTCAAACTCATTCACTAATCTTCGCTACAAGTTGAAATTGGAATTTAATATGCAGGCGATTGAGCAAACTGTGCAACAATTGAGTGTGCGGCAAGACTCAGAATCGACTACCACAGATGAATCATTTGAGCGTCTATTCTCTGGTGGTTTTAATTTTAGCGCGGATTTGAAAATCTCAGGAACTTCGGTTCAGACATCAGGGACCAATAACCCTAGAACCGACAATGGCCTCGCGATTGGTAAGTATCGCCACGCTGAGAATATAGAGCATGGTCGTGATTTGCAGCGTTCAGCGGCGCGCACAAAAGAAGAGCTTCCAGAGGACGCTCGTGGTCAATATCAGGTAGCGGTTAACCGCTTTTCTTTGAGATACAAGACCGACGCGCAGTTTTCGGTTAGTCATTTCTCACGTTTTCAGTCACATGTGAAGCAGCTTGCTGGAGAGAACCCTGAGTCGGTTGGCCAGTATTCTGACCAAGCGGGACGCTTGGCTCAAAGCGCATCGGGTGATGTTGTCGGTCAGTTCTTTGATACGGTCGACAGTTATATGAGTGACAAAGAGGCGAATTTGGTTGAGAACGCCGAGCGGTACTTTGATCTGGCGGCGGAATCTTTGGGACTTTCACCCGAGGCAGTTCAGGCGGCCAAGGCTACAGTTACAGGCAGAATTGAGAGTTTCTTTGATTCGGTGGAGAACAATTTGGACACTCTAAAAGCAAAGTTTAGTGGTGGGGGCGAGTCGACTGTGGTTGATGAAAACTTGGCGGCTTTGGAGCAGACTCCTGTTTCAATTGATGGCTCCAGCTTGGGTCAATTGGCTCAGACACCGACTGATAATGAAAATTCAATGCTTTCAGCTTTGCTTTCGGCTATGCAACCTGAGGAATCAGATGAATCTGACGACCACGAGCCACTGACCGCAGCAGTCAACCCATTGGCCCCAGAGCGGACATCGGCTCCAGAAGAGATTGAGCCATTTGCTATTCCACAACAATTGGGATTTTAGGTACTTAGAGAGAACAAATAGTTAGTCCAAGCTAGACTATTGCGGTCCGTCTGAATTACCAGCGGACCGCTTTTTTGTGCCTAGTGACATAGAGATTCATGAATTGTCTGAAAATTGTAGCTTTTGGGTTACAAGAAGCTTGATTCAACGCTTTAAGATTTGTTTACTTATCATAGTGACAAGTTGTACTTTGTCATTGAGAATGACTATAGACATTATTCACAGTATTGTTCACAAGAATTACTACACGATGCGCACAGAACAACTGATATCTATCGCCGATAACCTAAAGTTGGTAAATGAGCAAACTCAGAGAGCAGCTCAAAAAGCTGGCCGCCAAGCAAGTGAGATTACTTTGCTGGCGGTGAGCAAGTTTGCCTCTGTTGAAAAGATTGTGGCCGCTTATCAATGTGGTCAGCATTTTTTTGGCGAGAGTCGTATTCAGGAATCGCAAGCTAAGATTGAGAGTTTACGAGATAGACTCCCCGAAGCGAAATGGTCATTGATTGGTCATTTACAAAGTAACAAAGCTGTTAAGGCGATTGAGCTGTTTGATCAGGTTCAGTCTGTGGATTCATTGAAGATCGCTGAAAAACTAAGCGAGCAGGCATCTAAAGCCAATCGCACTTTGGAGGTCTTGCTTGAGGTTAACAGTTCTGGCGAGAAGCAAAAATATGGAGTTAGTTTTTCGGAGGCTCCAGAACTTGCCGAACAAATTAGTAATTTGAAGAGTATCAGTCTTGCGGGCCTGATGACAATTGGGCCGCATACCGAAGATGAAGTCACTATTCGCAAGGCCTTTGCAGAGACAAGGACATTGTTTGATAGTTTGAATTCATTTTTTGTGAGATCAAGTGTTGTAGAGTCAGGAGCCGCGGAGGCGCTTGGGCAAGAACCAATCAATCAAAAGACAATGGGTCAAAAAGCAATCGGGCAATTGTCGATGGGTATGTCTGCGGATTTTGAATTGGCGATTGCTGAGGGATCGACTGAAATTAGGATCGGAACGTCGATTTTTGGGCCTCGCGACTCAAAATTAAGAACATAGTGAAACGGAATAAAATATTCTTGGCCATCATTTGAGCTTAGGTTAATGTCTTCCCTATCAAGCAGATAGAGAGATACGGACATGGGCAATGATAGTGATTTATTGAGACAAGTTAGGTTGGCGCTGAATTTGGCGCATCGTACTGACGACAATTTAAGAGTAGGGTGGAATGTTTCTATCTTACTTAATTGTCAGATCACTGATGTAGCGGTTCGGCGGTAAGTAGCCAAATTCAGCGGAAGAGTTATTGCAATAAGCTGAATGCCACTGACACCTTGGACATAGACATCAGAGATCGGACATAATCCAGTGAGCACAGAACAAGAATCGTCGTTGGAATTGGAGTTTCAGGAACCTGATATGAGCATGACACCGAACGAAATACGAAATGCAGAATTCGGAACTTCGATGCGCGGTTTCAATCGCGAAGAAGTTGATCAATTCATGCAAAAGACAGCCACTGCGCTTGAGGCGTCATTGACCGAGACAGCCGATTTGCAGGAGCGATTTGATAAGCTGCATGTGAAATACGACAAGCTTGTCGCTATGGAGGATACTCTCAAGTCCACTCTGCTCGAAGCTCAGAAAACTGCTGACACAATGCGCGCTAATGCTGAGAAGGATGTTCAATTGTCACTTGAGCGCGCACGAGGTAAGCAAGAAATTATTGAAGAGCAGGCGCGTCAGCAAACGGTGTTATTGCAGGACAAAATTGATGAATTAGATAAGATTCGTTTGGATTATCAGGAGAAGATTCAACAAACAATTTCATCGCATATGAAATTGATTGAGGACATTTCATTTAGCGCAGAGTTTCCGATTGACGCTGACAATATAGTTGAAGACAATTCCTCAGATATTGAGCAAACCGAATTGGAGCCAGCTGAAATAGAAGAGGTGACACTCTTTGAATCTGTTGTTGATGAGACCCAAGAAACAACAGAAACAGAAGAGAACCCGTCACTACATTCGGCGCTAACTGATCTTGACGAAACAGATGCAGGTCTTGTCCCAGAAGAGTTAGCGCCACTAGCAACGCCTTCGGCTTCCGAGGCAATTGCTCAGGCAATCGAAAGTACACTTCCAATTGATGGTGATTCAGACGAAAGCCTCTACAAGAAGCTTGCAACAGATGACACTGAACCTGAGCTACAGGCCAACTCAGAAACAGACACTGTCGAAGAGACTCAAGAAGAGGCAGTTGCAGAAGCAAAAAAGCCAAAGTCCAGTTCAGCGCTAGAGAGCGGAGCTGATGGGATTGTGGTTTTTGGGCGTAAGGAAGATCGCGAAAAGGCAGTTGAGGAAAATGCTCGTATACTCAGCGAACTTGATTCGGTGGTTGACAAATTTGCCGAAGAGTTGCGCGAGATCGATAGCAAATAGGTTTTGCAAACAGAGCTCTTTGCGCAACCAATATATCTCTTGACACATTGGTTATCTAAGCTATGTTGACTGTGGCGCATGTCTCTGCTGGGTTACTGTTAGTCTAGGCGCTTATTTGAGACATCCACCGAGAATGTTGCAATTTGTTGCATAGTTTTTTTTGTTACTTCTATACTAACTACCGAACTTCGTCGTCACTGTTGTGGTTTACTTTCTTGTTTCATCTTAAACTAATGCTCTCTCTCCGTTCAAAAGCGCAAATACTATCTCTGGTGGTATCACTTATCTCCTTGGTGACAGCAACACCACTTCTTGCTACAGTACCACAAACAATTACATTTCAGGGATTCTTGACTGACACTTCTGGAGATCCTTTAGAGGATGGCTCTTATACTATTCGATTAGTTATTTATGACGCGCCAATCGGTGGCGCTGTTCTTTGGGACGCGGGGGCTCAATCCGTTCAAACACTCGGCGGATTATTTAGCTATACACTTGGCGCTAATGTTACATTCCCAGCTACTTTGTTTTCTGGACCAGAGAGATATTTGGGAATTTCTATTGGCGCTGATGCAGAATTGTCGCCACGGATTCCTTTTAGGAGCGCTCCTTATGCGCTAGAGGCGTCACATACCGATTCGAGTGAAGTGGCGCTACTCTCACATACGGCTTTGACAGCGAATCAGGCGGACTCGGCGCAATTTGCGCAGGTAGCAGGATTGGCGCTATCTGCGAATGTATCTGGTAGCGCCAACTTAGCTGAGTTTGCTGACTCTTCTAGAATTGCGGTAAATGCAAACAAGTTAGCTGGACTGGCTCCCAATTTCTATTTGGATTGGAATAGTATTACCAATATGCCGTCTGGATTTGCCGATGGTGTTGATGACGGCGCATCATTTTCTGCTGGCGGGGGCTTGCAACTGGCTGGTGGAGTGTTTTCTGTTGCGCCATCAGGAATAACCGAACAGATGATTGCTGTCGATGCGGTCACGGCCGCCAAGATTGCAGTTGGGGCTGTTGGTAGCTCTGAAGTGGAAAACAATTCACTGACTGCAACAGATTTGGCGGCAAACTCTGTCGGGACATCGGAGATAGCCAATAACTCTGTCACCAAGAATGACATGGCGCCGAATTCAATCGGGGCCGAAGAGATTATCGCAGGAACAATTGACTCATCAAAAATTGCAGATAGTTCAATTACGGGAGCCAATATTGCAGCCAATAGTATTAGTCTGTCACATTTGCAAAACAGCAGTTTTACCGCAAACGAATTGCTTGATGAACCAGGAGTCGCTCAGGTCACTGGCGCTTCATTCTTGACTGTCCCCTCGCTGACAACGGTTTCATCTTTGACGATTACTGCGCCAGCAAGCGGTTATGTTATGGCTTTGGCAAGTTTTGAAATGAAGGTTGATCATATTTTCGGAGCCGCCTCGCAGGCAATTGTTGGGCTTTCAAATACCAGTTCGTCATTGCCCAGTGACCAGAACAAGAATGTTGATATCCCATCCAGCGCTAATACAGGAAGATTCATATCTATTGTCTCTTTACAGCGCATATTTTTTGTAAACGCAGGCGCCAATACGTTCTACCTTTTGGGCCGAAAGACCACCTCATCAAGCCCAATTTGGTCAACCTTTGATGTGACATTTTCCTTGGTCTATTATCCTACAGCCTATGGAGCCGTTTCTGTTTCACTTCCAGTTGACCCCACCTCTGATAGCAGACCAAAAACTGATGATTCTTCAGAGTAGTCTGTAACTCATTTTTCCACTGAGACCTATCAACCCCGCTAGAAGACATTTCCGACCTGAGTTGGTTTCAAGTTGATTCAAGAGTAAAGTAATTGCTTGACACTACCTGAACATGGACTATATTAATTCACAGTATTACTTTATTTACATTCTTACCTAGTAAGATATACCGATTTGTTCAGACGAGATACTACTGATTTTTTACTGTCATTTGCCACACCACAGGAGAAAAATTATGAAACGCTTTATTCGTGTTATTGCTATTGCTTTAACTGGACTCGGACTTTTGGGTTCTATCGCACAAGCTGCTGTGCCACAAGTCATTAGCTATCAAGGTCGTCTTACGGATGCAGGAGGAAACCCCGAAAACGGGGTATTCTCAATAGAGTTCACGATTTATGACGCATCGGTAGCTGGGGCTGTTTTGTGGTCGGAAGTTCAGGTGGCTGTTACTGTTACTAACGGACTCTTCGCTGTAAATCTTGGTACCGTCTTATCTATCAGTGACGGAGTTTTCGATGGCACAGATACCTATTTAGGAGTAAAAGTCGGAACTGATCCAGAAATCACTCCACGAACAAGGATTGCTTCAACCGCTTATTCAAATCGTATTAGCACAATCGACGGAGCTTCTGGCGGAACCGTTACAGGAGATGTGGCAGTTGTCGCCAACTCAATCGGCAACGGACTGAATGTTCAACAGAGCGGTGGCGGTCGTGCGGCGCTATTTCAGAATAATGATGTTTCCAGCACTTCACCGGCAATACAGGGAACGCATATTGGTCAAGGCGCTGGAGGCTCATTCTTCAGTGACGGCGGAGGCGCTGGAATCGTGGCTTCAGCTACCGCTGGAAATGCCGCTGAGTTTAGCGGAGCAGTTCTTAACGGCGGTGATTGGACGGCCACTGATGGTGCTGATACATCGCTGAGAGTTGATGTTAGTCTTTCACAACTTAGCACCTACGGCGGAGATGGTCTCGAGCAGATTCGTCTTTGGGGTCAGGGCTGGGGTGAAATTTATTTGTACGACAGTGATGTTGCTAATGACCGCACTGTCAAACTTACGGCCAATACGTCCGACGGAGGAGAGCTTGAACTGACCGATGGAGATGGTTCTTTGACTATTGACTTAAACGGTGGTCTGACTGGTGATGCATCGGTTGTAATTCCCATTGGCGCTATTAGCGCAAGTGAAACACTTGAAGAAGCAGGTGTCGCCAATCGAATCCAAGGTAGCGGAATAGCGGTCTCGGGCGGCGCTGACGTAGATATTCTTGTTCGTACTATTACGGCTCCTACTGACGGATATGTGATTGCATTTGCTTCTGGACAGGTCGATTTTTCCCATATCAGCGGTGGCTTCACCTCTGTTCGCTTCGCAATTGTTCCTCCCGGCGGAACACTGTTTGCTGGTCCGAATGTAGAACCGACAATCTCGGGTAACGCTCCTAGTGGTACATACAGAATTCCAGTTTCCATTACTGCCGCATTCTCAGTTACTGCAGGCTCACATCAGTTTAAGATTCAGGCGGACGAAACCTCCTCAGGTTCGGGAACCCCGACGATTCGAGACGGACAGTTGACGCTACTATTTGTACCGACAGCATATGGATCTTTTACATCGAATTTGGATCCTGCTCCACCTATTGGGCAAGACTCACCAGAGGCCGAATTGGCTTCAGCGAAGCAATTCAACACCAAACGAATTCAAGACGAGGTTAGCGCTATGCGCGCAAAGTTGGATGCACTGCAAGATCAACTCGACACACAGACTCAAGAGTAGCGGTAGTATTGACTGAAACATGCATGATTATTTGATACCAAGCGCCCCACAAAAAGTCAGAGGAAGAACATGAACAGGATTTGCAAGCGTCTCACTATTACAGCTGGAATGTGCCTAGCTATAGCGGCGACTAGTATTTTTGCGGCAACCCCGAACACAATTAACTACCAAGGGCGACTGACGGACGCGGCTGGAGACCCAGTGGCTGATGGTGGCAATTTGATTAAATTCGTTATTTATGACGCTGCTCTCGGTGGAGCATCGCTTTGGAGCTCTGGGTTCCAGAATGTAGCCACTGTTAACGGACTCTTTACTTATGACTTGGGATCTAATGTGGCGCTTCCCGATGGTCTTTTTACTGACACTGGGCGATACTTGGGAATTACAGTTGGTATTGACCCAGAGATATCACCTAGAAGTCAGCTTGAGACTTCTGCCTATGCCTATCATGCGCTTCGAGCCGACACAGCCTTGTTTGCTGAATCAATGGTAGGAGTAACTCAGATTTTCGATATCGGCGAATCAATTATCACGGGATTCCTGAATGTCCTGGGAACGGATTCGATTAACTGCCCCGCGGACGGATTCGTCATGATGAATATGTCGATGGGTATGAACGCCAATCACCTCAACGGCAATGAGGACGTGCTTTTTGTTTTTCTCTTGGACAGCGCACTTCTCATGACCCCGGATCAGGATGGTCGCACCTGGGCTTTGCCTTCAACACTACCCAATGGATTGTACTCAAATCCTATACACCTTCACAAAGTGTTCCTTGTCAGCCAAGGCTGGAATGAATTCAATGTAGTCGGTTTTCAGAATCCAGGAGGTGGAACAGACACTTTCAATTCTCAGGACGTTACTGTCTCCCTGTTGTACATCCCACAGTCATTCGGTAGCGTAGCAGATGGCTCTCCTTTACCAGCGAGTTCACAATTCAACTCGTTGCCAAAGAAAATAGAACGAACAAAATAAACGAATGAGAGAAAGACCTGGACGGAAACAACTTATGAACAAATTATCTAAACGCCTCATTATTACAGTCGGTCTGTGCCTAATTGTTGCAGCAAGTAGCGTTTTGGCCACGGCTCCAAACACAATTAACTATCAAGGCCGTCTAACAGACAATGCGGGAGACCCCGTTGCTGACGGAGCGTTCTTGGTGAAGTTTGTCATATATGACGCTCCTGCCGCTGGAACGGTACTTTGGGATGCGGGGTTTCAAAATATCAACACTGTCAACGGGCTATTTAGTTATGAGCTTGGCTCTAATGTTGTATTTCCCAATAATTTATTTGCTGATACAGCTCGATGGTTAGGGGTCACAATTGGTGTTGACGCGGAGTTGGCGCCTCGCACAAGAATCACTTCGCAGGCATTTGCCCGTCAGGCGGTTGTCTCTGATACTGCTGGTATCGCCGCTACGGTGTTTGATAATAGTATTACTGGTGTCAAGATTGTCGACGGGACGATTGACTCAGTGGATATTGCCAATCAAGGGATTGGGGCTGATAATTATGCATTCAGTTCGATAAGTGGGGCACATATCGTTGATGGGTCAATCTCGGGACTTGACATTGCTGATGGCTCAATAAACGCGCTGGATATTCAGAACAACTCTCTGGGCGGAAATCAGATCGCTGATAATTCTCTGACGGCAAATGATTTGGCCATCAATTCTGTCGGAGTCAGCGAAATAGCTGCTAATGCAGTTGGATCGAGTGAAGTTATCAATAATTCTTTGACGGTAAATGATTTGGCCGCCAATTCTGTTGGAGCTTCAGAGATTGCCGCAGGCGCAGTTAGAACTTCAGAAATTCTTGATGGCACGATTGGTGTGATTGATTTTTCGAGCGCCGCGCTTCCATCGGTTGGGATAACAGCCCTGTCTGGTACGTTTTCTTCGACATCCTACACTACCGTGGATTCAATCGTCATAGTTGCCCCAGGTCCTGGACAGCTGATGATAAATGTTCAAGGGCACTATTGGCTCGATGCAGACGCCTCTTCAACAACATCTACTCTTGGGAGCTGTGTTTTACTTCTCTCTACCATAAGAAACTCTTCTTCTTCGCCTGGTTCTCCAAGCACAAGTGGAAGCTGGTATTCTATTGACCCAGATAATGCATCCTCAACGAATGCCACGCCAGCATTTCACATGACGAGAGTAGAGACAATCGGCTCCGCGGGAACTTACAAGTATTTTCTCAATGGCAGGACCACCAGCATCGCTTGGCCAGTTACTCTTATCTCACCGACAACAGCTACGGTGATGTTCTTTCCGTCCTCTTTGCCAGTTAGCAGCGCTCCACCGACAAGCCAGAATCAGGCACAGGAGAAGAGTCAGTAATCAGAAGCCACAACAAGAAGAAAGTCCTTGACCTGAATCCAGAAAAAACTATACTATGGGTAGTATTGGTCTCCGAAATACCCCGAAGGGAAGTATTATGAAAAAATCTCTGTTACTCACCTTATTTTTCAGTCTCTCAGTTTTGTTGGTTGCTGGAAGTTTTTCCAGCCCCAGCTACGCAAAAGGCGCAAAAAAAGAAGCCGCCAAAGCGGAAAAAACTGTGGCTAAGTCATCGACTACCAAGGCCACTACTTCAAAAGAGACAACCTCTTCAAGCGCAAAGACGGAAAAAACAACAGCAAAGACTGTAACGAATACAACGGAGTCTTTGAGAAGGTCTGAGGAGCTCTACAAAGCCCACGGAACTTCAAGCGCCGAGATTGAGGCTTTGATACGTAAATATAGTGGCGCAAGCGCCACATCGAGTTCTCCAGCTGCTGGCGAGCAAATCAACTGGCAGGTAATCGCAGGTGGTGGTGGATCTGGTTCTTCGACCAATTTTGGTGTGGTTAATGTGATTGGTCAAACTGCTGTTGGAATGGGTTCTTCGACCAATTTCAATGTCAATCATGGTTTTTTGCAGACTTTTGCCTCAGCTGGTTGCTGTGTAACCGCTGGTGACTATAATAATGATGCGACTTTTAATATCGCCGATGTTACCGCTGGAATCGCGCGTATTTTTTCTGGTGGCGCAGCCCCAAGCTGTCAGGATCAAGCCGATTTCAATAGTGATAATTCGTTCAATATCGCTGATGTAACCGCTGGTATTGCGCGCATCTTTAGTGGTGGCGGCGCGCCAGTCTGTGGAACCACAGGAACTTGATATTTCCTATATTAAATTGATTATCCTTGAGCGGCGCTGATATTTCGGCGCCGCTCTTTTTTTCGTGCGATTCCTCTGCCCGGCTTCCCTTCAATACAACTATTGCCAAGAGTTCTGGCTTGCTTTTTGGACGGCTGTGTAACAGTATAATGTCCATGGAGAGCAATAGAGAAAAGCTCTCATTGGACAAGTAAAATTCACTATTGAAATAGACACTGATGAAACAAAGAAAATCATGAAAGATCTGAAAACTCAAATAGACTCTGCTGTCAGTCATATTCGCCAAAAGACTTCGGCAACTCCAACTATTGGCATCATTCTCGGGACAGGCCTTGGCTCATTGGTAGAGGGTTTGGAGCTGGAGGTTGCGATACCTTACGATGAGATTCCGCATATGCCAGTTTCGACTGTTGAGTCACATCATGGTGAGTTGTTATTTGGCGTTCTTTCTGGTAAGCCAGTTGTTTGTATGCGTGGTCGGTTTCATTATTATGAAGGCTATAGTATGAAACAGGTTACTTTTCCTGTGCGAGTGATGAAAGCTCTGGGGATGAAGACCTTGATTGTCTCAAATGCCTCAGGTGGTTTGAATCCAGTTTATAGTGAAGGTGACATCATGTTGATTAAAGATCACATCAATTTGTTTCCTACCAATCCATTGATTGGCGGCAATGATGACACACTCGGAGCGCGTTTTCCTGATATGCACAATCTCTACAATGACAAGTTGCGTATTCTGGCTCACAAGGTGGCGCTAGAGCGCCAATTGCATTTGCAAGAAGGTGTCTATGCGGCGCTGACGGGGCCATGCTTAGAGACCGCTGCTGAGTATCGGTATTTGCGAATTATCGGTGGTGACACTGTGGGGATGAGTACAATTCCAGAAGTAATTGTGGCGCGTCATCAGGGAAGCAAGGTTTTGGCATTTTCGATTGTCACCGATATGGGGCTACCTGATAATATGCAACCCTGTTCGATTGAAAAGGTGATTGCGATCGCTGGTGAGGCCGAGCCAAAATTGCGTAGAATTATAGCTGGTTGTGTGGAGCAAATGTAATGAAGGATTCTAATTCGTCAGCGACAGTACTTGCGGTGGTGACTGCCTTGCTGCTTTCGCTTCTGCCTCTGAAGGTTCAAGCGCAAGACACTAATTCAGAGCCAGAAATTTCGATGTCGACAGTAACGCTTTGGAATGACTCACTGCAAAGTTTGCGGGCCCCAGATTTGATTCCGAGGCAATATGCCTCTTGGAAGAAGCATTACGAAAAAACACTTTCTGACTATCAGCGTGACGCAAATGGTTCTTCATTTTTGCGCCGCGCTCAACATTGCGCCATAGAGTTTGCGGAGATTGAACCGCAGGCTTTTGCGGCGCATTTTTTGGTAGAAGTTGATAGAGCTTTGAATAGCGCTAAGCAAGCTGGAGCTAAACGTTACGCCCCTCTGACATTATCGCGAGCCGAAATGTATTATGAAAAAGCTATTGGTGCGCTCAATGCCAACCGCAACAATCTAGCTAAGGCAAAGCTAGAAAGGTCACGCGCCAAATATGAAGCGGACCATGCTTTGGCAATTGCTAACCAAATCATACCGCAGGCCAATCAAGAGCAAAGCTCTGAGCAAACAATACTTAATTTTGAAAAACAATTACAACATTTAGGTGAGGCGCTTGAAATTCAATTGCGCTTTTCTGATGGTAGTGACAGAGCGATTGCCGATCTTATCCAAGCCACAGTAGATGTTAAACTCGAACGACAAACAGCGCAGGAAAAACTTGAACAAGTGAATAGTGCTTTCAGAGAGGTCTTCAATGAGATTGGCATCTCTGTCCCACAAGGTGACGATGAGCAGGCTTATGTGTCAGCGCTTAGCGCTGAGTTTGGACAATTGGTGCGTGAGCTTGATGATAGCAAACGTGAACTCCGTCAGTATCGCGCGCGAGTTAGCGAATTGAGAATCGAAAAAGAAACCGCCGAGACAATTCTTTCTTCTAAGGAAGCTAAGGAGAGGCGTTTCAGTCAAACACGAGCATTGTTCAATTCTGATGAGGCGATTGTTCTCTATAATGGTTCGCAGGATATTGTGATTCGTTTGCGGGGTTTGACATTCCCTAGTGGTGTCGCACAGCTCTCGCAGAAGCATGATTCATTGCTGGCGAAAATTACTCAGGCTCTGGCTTTGTATGCCAATGCGCATATTGTAGTTGAAGGCCACACTGACAATACTGGCGGGGCGAAACTGAATATCAAACTATCTGAGAAACGCGCCAAGGCGGTGATGGAGTATTTGATTGAATCCAGCGGTCGTCCTGCAGGTGACTTCAAAGCCATAGGTTATGGCGCCGAAAAACCTGTGGCTAATAATCAAACTGACTATGGTCGCAAAGAAAATCGCCGAATCGATGTTATTTTGGTTCGCTGATTTTTGCTGATTCTTGGGGATCAACTAGTAAGCCCAGCATCTATAACGGTTTCTATCTATGCTCATCACACATTGTATTTGCCATGAAGTTTCGTTCGCGAAAATCAAGAAGCTCTCTGAGTCTATGGAAACTTCTGAGATTGGTGCGCTACAGAAAGAAATTCCTTTTGGCGGTAATTGCGGGATGTGCCTGCCCTATATCAAGCGGATGCTCAAGACTGGTGAGACGGTCTTTAGCGAATTGGTAACTGACGATGTATGAGTTTCTCAAATGCCGCTGTCATGGTGTGCGATTCGCACGTATGAAAACTTTGGCCGAAGAGAAGGGGCTGACGACTGTCGCAGAATTGCAGAGGCATGTGCAGTTTGGTGATAATTGCCGGCGTTGTCTGCCCTATGTTCGGCAAATGCTGGAAACTGGTCAGACGGTTTTTAGGGTTATGGAAGTCGATGATTTTGAGGAATTGCCAAATCCAGAAGTAAGCGCTGAAGTTGATTCTGGTTTCAGCGGCAAGTATGACGACGAGGATGAGCTTTAGAAGTTTTCCCGCAAGGTTCGACTACCAATAACTAGCTTTACAAGCCCTCTCAAAACGCCTACATTTGCCACCGAAGAATAGGGTGTTCGAGTTGATTTGAGCGCCAGTCAAACGCCATGACACCAAGCCCTGACACCAACTTGGCGTTTGATTCTCACAGACTAAATAGCACAGATTAGATAACACTTCTTAGATAACATTTTCTCATTAGAACGTAACCTCATGTCCTTTAAGCAATTCGATAGAGATTTTACCTGGCCGAAAGCCGAAGAAGATATCCTTGAGTTTTGGGATAAGGAGCGAATATTTGAGCGTGCCACCGAGGCCGCCAAAGACCGCGAGCAATTTGTTTTCTATGAGGGTCCGCCGACTGCCAATGGTCGACCTGGGATTCATCATCTTATCTCACGGACGATTAAAGATATGGTCTGCCGTTACAAGGCCATGCAAGGATTTCGGGTTGACCGCAAAGGCGGCTGGGATACGCATGGGCTGCCTGTTGAAATTGAAGTTGAAAAACGTCTCGGCCTGAAGAATAAGAAGGATGTTCTCAAATACGGTGTGGCTGAGTTCAATCAGCAGTGCCGTGATTCGGTATTTACGTATCTTGAGGATTGGAATCGTCTGACACGTCGGACGGCGTTTTGGCTGGACCTTGAAAATCCCTATGTGACACTTGAGAATAACTATATCGAATCTGTGTGGTGGATACTCAAGGACTTTTTCGATAGAGATCTTATTTATCAGGGACATCGGACTGTGCCTTTTTGCCCGCGTTGTGGGACTGGTCTTTCGTCGCATGAAGTTGCGCAGGGCTATGAGGAGGTTTCCGATCCTTCGGTGTATGTGAAAATCAAGGCGCGTGACAAAGATTATTCGTTCTTAGTTTGGACAACTACGCCTTGGACATTGCCATCGAATGTAGCACTGGCAGTTAAGAGCGACGCTGAGTATGCAATTGTTCAAATCGGCGCTGAAGAGGGCGCAGAAAAAATTGTTCTGGCTAAGGATTTGGTTGAGCAGGTCTTTGCGATGCTTAAACGTGACGACAAGAATGCGCCCGATCCCAAGATACTCGAAACAGTTAACGGCTCTGAATTTGTTGGTGACGAGTATGAACCGCTCTTTGATTTCTATCCAGAGTTTAAGGCGCCGGCATATACAGTTGTCGCCGCGGACTTTGTGACACTCAATGATGGTTCAGGTATTGTGCATATCGCGCCAGGCTTTGGCGCGGACGATTACGAAGTCGGTAAGCGCGAGGGATTGCCTGTACCGCAGGCGATTGAGCCGAATGGTCACTTCAAAGACTTAGCTGGTAAATATGCGGGCATGTGGATCAAAGATGCCGACCTTGAGATTATCAAAGATTTGAAAATCGCTGGGCAGCTTTTTAAGAAACAAAAATATGTTCATAGTTATCCGTTTTGCTGGCGTTGTCATTCGCCACTGATTTATATTGCTCGTCCAAGTTGGTATATCCGTACGACACAATTCCGTGGCGCTATGCTGGAGAGTTCGCAGGCGGTGAATTGGAAACCGCCAGAGACTGGTTCAGGGCGGATGAACAATTGGCTGGAGAATAATATTGACTGGTCAATTTCGCGGGAGCGATTCTGGGGTACGCCTTTGCCATTTTGGAAGTGCGAGGCTGAGAAGTGCGACAAGGTGCGTGCAGTTGGCTCGGTTGAGCAATTACTGTCCGAGGCCACAAATCCTCCTAGCGTCGATGAGCTTGATTTACATAAGCCTCAAATGGATGAGGTTACGCTGAAGTGTGAGTGTGGCGGAACTATGCGGCGGATTCCTGAGCTTTGCGATGTTTGGTTTGATTCGGGCGCGATGCCCTTTGCGCAGTGGCATTATCCTTTTGAGAATAAGGAACTAGTCGAGCAGATTACGTTCCCAGCGGATTTTCATTGCCGAGGCGATTGACCAAACTCGCGGTTGGTTTTATTCGTTGCTAGCGATTGGCACAATGCTCAAAGCTGGACATCCAGAACTTGGAAGTTGCCAGACTGGGCAGGCGTTTAAGAATGTCATTGTCATGGAGTTTATTCTCGATAAACATGGCAAGAAAATGTCCAAGCATAAAGGCAATGTAGTCAATCCGTTTGAGATGGTTGATAAATACGGCTCTGATCCTTTGCGTTGGTATATGCTGACAACATCGAGTCCTTGGACACCAACGAAGTTTGACGAAGAGGGACTCAAAGAGTCACTACGTAAGTATTTTGATACATTAAAAAACTGTTACAATTTCTTGGCGCTGTATGCCAATATCGACGGTATTAAAGATATAGCTGAATCTGAAGGTGTGACAGTAGTTGAGTATCTCGAGAAACGTGCGGACAAACCCGAGCGGATTGATCGTTGGATAGTCAGTAAGTACAATTCGATAGTCACCAATACAATCAAAGAGTTGGATGATTACGAATTAACACGTCCTTTGCGCAAGCTTAGTGATTTTGTCATTGATGATCTTTCCAATTGGTATGTGCGTCGTAATCGTAAGCGGTTCTGGAGCGCGGGTGATGATGCGGGCAAGATGCGCGCCTATTTGACGCTCTATGAGATTTTGCTAGGTATCAGTAAACTTACTGCGCCTATTACACCCTTGATTTCTGAATTGCTCTACCGAGAACTATCGACTAGCAAAACTCTGGCTGAAACTCCGTCGATACATATGACACAGTTTCCACAGCCAGAGACAAGTTTGATTGACGAAGAGCTTGAAGTGACGATGGGGCTTGTGCAGAAAGTTGTGAAAATGGGAAGGGCAATAAGAGCTGAAGAGGAAATCAAAGTCCGTCAACCTCTTGCTACGATGCTTCTTGCAGTTTCATTACAATCTAGATTGGACTTATCTAATGACTCTAATGTGATGCTCTTGGAATCAATACAAGAGTATGTGTCCGATGAGCTAAACATAGAAACTATTGAAATCAAGAACAGTATTTCCAGTGACGTTTATCGATACCAGCCGCCTAGCCTAATTTTTAGTAAAGCTGGTAAAGAGTATGGAAAATTAGTACCACATATCAAGAAATACCTTGAAACTGCATCAGCAAGCGAAATACATAAAATTCAAGCTCAAGAACCCATAGAGATCAAAATCGATGGAGAGAGTATTACGCTTCAGCCTGAATTTGTTACCCCCCCAGAAAAGCGCTCGGTAAAGGGATGGGCTATTGATTTCCACTCAGATTCAGAGATAAAAATTGCTCTCAATACTGTTATAAGCGATGACCTAAAACACAAGGGCTGGGTACGCGAAACAGTAAATAGGATTCAAAATCTACGTAAGCAAGCAAACTTCAAAGTCACCGACAAAATAGAAATATCTATTGTAACAACTAAGACACTCAAGGAGGCTCTCAATATCCATGAAGATCTCTTGCGCCGTGAGACTCTAGCTGAGAAATTGCAGATTGATGATTTGGAAAACTCCAATGGAGCGGAGAATAGCTCTCAGGATATTTCTCAAGAGTTTGATATCAACGGCGAGAAGGCCACTATTTCACTTGTTCGTGTGTAAGATAGACAGCGAAATCGTTGGTAAAGATTTCAATTGTTGTTGTAGAATTTTAGGTGGCGCTACAGGTAGGAAAACTCGCAGATTTGACTCGAAGGTGTTTTGAAAAGCATGAGAGCAAAATGAGAAAACGCGAACTTGAAAGATTAGAGAAAGCCCTGTTGAAGAGGCGCGAGGAGATTGTTAAGCAAGTCGAGTTGCTGCGCAAAGGGAATCTTGATACGTCATATAAGGATGCGACGGGGGCGGTTTCCAGCCATACAGATCATATGGCCGATCTCGGCACGGATATGCAGGAGCGAGAAAAGGCATTCTTGTTTGCCAGTAAGCAAAGCAGATTCATTTACAATATCGATGAAGCGCTGCGGAGATTGAAAGAAGATCGCTACGGAGTCTGTCACACTTGTAATAAGAAAATCAGTTTCGAGCGACTTATGGCTGTGCCCCATGCGCGGTATTGTATAGAGTGCAAATCCGCTGAAGAGAAAGCCAAGAATAACTAATAGGTCGCATGCTTTCGCCCAGTGGCCAGTTTGCGAAATTTGGTTTCTAGATAGCTGTAGCGCTAGTAGACATCGTCTTTCCAGTCTTAATGCAAAAACGTCAATACAAGAATCCTCCATGAATAGTGATAATCCTACATCAGATTTTGATTCGACCGTTAATGCTGATTCAGCTTCAGATCCATTGAAGATAGAAGAGCCGACTGAATCTCGTCAACCATTGACCAAATGGTTGGTGGGTATCATCGCTTTTGTCATATTCTTCGATCAACTCACAAAACATTTGGCGCTTGAAGCCCTTGGCGATATCCCAGGTGGATCAATTTCTGTTATCGGTGATTTCCTACGCTGGACATTGGTTTACAATGAAGGCGGCGCAATGGGAACCAATCTTGGCGGTTCAGCGCTTTATGGAGTTATCGGAATCGGTATTTTATTGGCTCTCGGCTATTATCTCTGGCATAACCGTCATGAAAGTAAGATCGCGCTACCACTAGCCTTGATTGCTGGCGGTGCAATTGGAAATCTGATTGATCGTTTTCAAATGGGTAAGGTTGTCGACTTCATCGATGTTGATTTCTTCAATATCGCGATTATGGGGTTCCGTCTTGAGCGTTGGTGGACATTCAATATTGCAGATTCGGCTATTAGTGTGGCCCTGGTGTATATGCTCTGGTACTCGCTGCGCCCCCAGCCAAAACCAACTGATAAATCAGAGGGGTTATCTGAAACCAGTGAGAATATTGGTGAAGATGTTGCAGCGGAAGTTGACAATAGTGGAGTTGATGAAAGTCTCAGAGAGAGTCAATAATGAAAGACAGCGCCAAGAATCTTGTTCCACTAGCTTGACAATCAGCAAATATGGATTAAATCTATCTATGAAGGGCGACAGCTTGGATGCCGCTCTGTTGTATTAGTGACTGGATTCTTGGTCACTGGAGAATAATAATCGTATTCATACCAATTAAAAATTGTAGGAAATGAAGTACAGATGATTTCAGCCAAAGATATAGAGAGCGCCTTACGGCCAGTAAAAGACCCTGAATTGCAACATTCGATTGTGGCTTTAGGTATGGTGGGAGAAATTACCGTTTCTAGTGAAACCGTTTCCCTAACACTCAAAATGCCTCTGCCTGGCTCACCAACCGAGGGGGTTTTGTGTGATTCAATTAAGGAAACTTTGGTGGCCATGGAGGGAATCTCGGAAGTTACGATTGCCATCGCAACAATGTCAGATACAGAGCGCATGGACTTGGCCAATAAACTCCATGGTCGTCCATCCGAAGGCGAAACTCAAAGCGGCGGGGCTTCCGATAATCCAGCGATGAAAAACGCCACTCCATTGGCCTTGAATGCTGATAATTCAATTGCCGAAACAGACCCTAAGCGACTGGAAATTGCCGAGGCCTTGGCGAAGGTAGAAGACCCAGAGATTAATCTTCCTTTGACTCAGTTGGGGATGGTCAAAAGCATTGGCATAGCTGGTGGCGATATTGTTGTCGAGATTTTGCTGACGATTCCAGGATGTCCTTTGAAGGACAAAATCACTGGTGATATCGGTAAAGAAATCGAGAAGCTGAAATGGGTTGACTCGGTGGGTGTCTCATTTGGAGTGATGACTGAGGAGCAGCGTCAAAACGTCGGTAAGATTATCGAACAGTCACGCGGCACACAGCCCCCAGCCTGGAAGCATGATATCAAACTTGAGGACATCGCCAAACGGATTATTACAGTATGCTCAGGCAAAGGTGGTGTTGGTAAGTCTACGACAACTACTAACGTGGCGTTTGCGTTGGCCTCAATGGGCCATCAGGTTGGAATTTTGGATGCGGATGTCTATGGTTTTTCGATTCCACGTATGACAGGTATTCATGGACAACCAGTGGTCGAGAATGATAGAATCGAGCCATTGAAAAAAGGTAATGTGCAAGTGATGTCGATGGGTTATTTTATCGACGAGGACGCGCCAGTGATTTGGCGTGGACCACTGCTTCACAAAGCCATAAATCAATTTCTAGCCGACGTTAACTGGTCAACACTTGATTATTTGCTAATTGATCTCCCTCCAGGGACTGGTGATGTGACATTAACTATCGCCCAAGCCTTGCCAACGGCGGAGATGCTGATTGTCACTACTCCACAACCTGTCGCCACTCATGTGGCTGGACGAGTTGCCAAACTAGCGGAGCGCACTAAGCTGAAGCTCCTTGGTGTTGTTGAGAATATGTCCTATCTGGAAGTCGATGGCCAAAAGCTTAGAATCTTTGGTGAGGGCGGCGGAAGGGAATTGGCAGAGCGTTTGAATGTTCCACTTCTAGGCGAAGCGCCACTACATCAGGAAATTCGTGAGCGTTCTGATGATGGTAATCCAGTCGCTTCAGATGGTAAAACAGAATTATCAAAAGTCTATTTTGAAATCGCTGAAAAGATAGCTCAAACGGAAGTAGCTGTTATCTCTGCTTAAGTGTATCAGTTACGCGTTTGACGCTTACAATATGCTCCTTTAAGAGCGGTGGTTGTTTCAGCAAGCGAAACGTCTTGTGCATATAATTGCATGTACGCTATATGGTTTCGTTTTTTTGAAAATTATCTGACCAACCACGTTGACCATGGGGACCCCATGTGTTACATCGTTATTAACAATGTTGATAGTGTGTTTACGTCGGTGAGCGTGGCGCTTTGTATTGATATTGATTTTAGTTAATGTTTATGAAATTGCAGCCAGTATTAGGACAGCAGAAAACTTGTAGTAACAAAACGCTGTTGACTCTACACAGTATCACAAATTAATGCACAAGTAGTGGATAACCTGTGGACAATTCATCAACTCTGAGTTTTTTCGCTAAGTCCCTGAGATTAGCCCCTGTTTTGTGGATCAATTGATATTAAACCTAGTTTTGTGATAGGACTGGTTGAATAGAGTTTCGCGTTGCTGTTGCTAATGAAGGTTGAAAATCAGTGAGAACATCAACTAGGAATTGGTTTATTGGATTATAGTTAAAGTGTTTCATCGCCACGGACTTATTACCAATTGATGCCTGACGCTCTGCGAAGCGTTGGTCATCTACTTCTTGGAAGAAAATGGGATAATTATCGCCTTTTCTTTCTATGGTCATGGATGTTGACAAGCGGTTGATAAATCGTGGTGGGTAAATTCTTTTTTTAGCTTTTTGCAACATTCTTGGTAGTGTCTTAGCTATCCAAGAACAGAGGGAACACGCAGAATTGAGTTATTAAGCTAGGTCATCTAGAACTGGTGATGAACTCCTCTATTGCAACCATATGATTTTCATAGCTAATAATTATAGTTTTTCTGATCCAACTTTCTAGTAGTACTTCTCTGAAATCTGTTAGTGAGTGCAAATATTTTGAGTTTGCGGTCGCCAACAATGATACAGGTCGATGGTGGTAAACATCATAGTTGTCTGAAGTAGCGTTTTTTAATTGGGCGCTTGCTTTGGGCTCTCCGATATGTGATGCCATTTTCATCAATTCGGACTCTATTGACTTGTGTGCAGAAATGTAACGAACCGTTATAGGAGAAAGTATGTCCGAAATGAGACCCTCACTGTTTCCGGAAGATGCTCCGGATGTTCTACCGGGCTCTATCCCCGCTCCAACAGCCGAGCGTTTAGACCCACAACCGCCTGCTAACTCAAGTGAGCCACTGTTAAAAGAATCAGTTCCAAAAACAGGTTCAAACACACGGCAGTCTTCGAAGCCCAATAACCGCATCTCTGATGCAACTTGGCGTGGGGCTTTGAATTATATGTCTCGGCGCTTGAAGAAACAGTCTTTTGCAACATGGCTACGCCCAACTATTGGAGTGGTCGGCACAGCTCTTGATGGATCGAAACTCCTAAAGATAACTGTTCCCAACCAATTTGTAGCTGACTGGTTGGCTGAAAACTATTCGCCTTTGATTGAAGAAGCTCTAACGGAGACAACTGGCGCTAAGCTTCTATTTAGCTTTCAGATTCGTAAGCAAGCAGCTCCATCGGAGCAAACCGAGATCGGCTTTGGTGAGTTGAGCAATGGTTTCGCAGACAGCGATTTTCCTACTGAGCGACCTGCCCATGCGCCACGTAGGAACGTTTCAAACATTAACCACGGACTTCATGATCGTTACCGATTTGATAATTTGGTCGTCGGTAAATTTAATGAATTCGCTCATGCAGCTTGTGCGGCGGTGGCTGAGAATCCAGGCGGAACTAAGTATAACCCGCTGGTGATTTATGGTGGTGTCGGTCTGGGTAAGACTCATCTGGCGCAGGCTATTGGTTTGACAGCGATGAAGAACTCTCCTCGGGTGCGAGTGATGTATGCCACCAGTGAGAAGTTTACAACTGACTTTATCAACTCTCTGGGTAAGTCAACAACTGGGGACTTCTCAGCTTTGTATCGTTCTGTTGATATTTTGATTGTCGATGATATTCAGTTTTTCAGTGGTAAAGAATCTACTCAGGAACAGTTTTTCCATACTTTCAACGCATTGTATAATGCGGGAAAACAGATCATCCTCACCGCTGATAGACGTCCACAGGACATCAAAGGACTCGAGGCGCGCTTACTGTCGCGTTTTAGCTCAGGGTTGGTAACTGACATCCAGAAACCAGATTTTGAGTCACGTGTGGCGATTCTCAGTAAGAAGCTTGAGGAGTATGATTTTCAGGTGGATGAGAATATTCTCCATTTTATTGCTGAGCGTATTAGTAGTAATGTGCGCGAGCTTGAGGGGGCGTTGACTCATTTGTATGCCAAGGCCTCGGTTGAAAAGATAACTCGGGTGGATGAAGAGTTTGTAACCAGAAGTCTTTCAGATACGCTCACCAACTCTCGTCTGAGGGTTTCTGTGCGTTTGATTCAGGATGTAGTGGCTGAGTCGTTTGAGGTGCCTGTGGCTATGCTAAAGGCCAAGAAACGCTCTGCAAATATAGCTTTGGCGCGTCAGGTGGCGATGTATGTTACTCGTGATTTAACCGGCAGAAGCTTACAACAAATTGGTCATGATTTTGGTGGTCGAGATCATAGTACAGTCATTCACGCTTGTTCTTTGGTCGCCTCAAGAATGCAAGAAGACTCGATTTTCAAAGATCAAGTTGATGAGATTTTTGCGATGCTGAGATAGGCATAGCAGCCCAACTAGAGTAGAAATAGTCCTGAAAATGGTTGTTGATAGCTCTGTTGGTAAGTCTGTGGATGAAATGTGAGGCAATTTTATAGTTTGGGAATTGTGGAGAAGAGGCTAGTTATTCTCTCTTTACCCACCAGAGTGAATAGTGATTGTGGACAATAGAGACATTAGATCAATGATACAGAACAACAACTTAGGACAAAAAGAACCGAGATATGCACATATCCACAGCCCTTATTATTATTATATTTTATATATAAACAGTCTTTTATAATATAATATGTGGCGGATAAGATATCCGAGACATCAATCGGGTCAGTTGCAGCATCGAAAAGAAAAATAGTACGCACGTGTTAGATTCATTGATTCTAAGAACAGGATTCAAGAAACATTATTTTGAAAGAATTGTCGATTCACAGTTCTTGGAAACTACGAAACAGCTTTAAGAAACTTTAGAGAAACCAGCAGGATAAATAATTATGAAGTTCAGTATTTCTAGATCCACCCTCGCCGGATATTTGCAGGCGGTTTTACAGGTTGCGCCATCCAAGCCAGCTTTACCGATTCTTTCCAATATCATGATTGAGGCGCTTGAGCAGAAGCTCAAGATTTCCGCCACCGATTTGGATATTTCAATTACGGCTTCCTTTGATTGTGATGTTACCCGAAAGGGAGTTGTTGCCGCTCCTGCTCGAATTCTTTATGACATCGTCAAAGAGCTACCCGAGTCTGAAATTAAATTTGACTTGACTGGCAACAAGCTGGAGATGAAAGCTCCGAACGGTTCCTACAAAATTGCGACAGTTGAGGTTGATGACTATCCAACATTGCCCGCGATTAATCTAAAAAAACAAATCAAGTTGGCTGGTTCTGATTTGGTAAGTATGATTTCGCATGTGACATTTGCTTGTTCTAGCGATGAAACACGTCCCGCTCTCAATGGTGTGCTGTGGCAGACCAAGGGTGACAGGATGGTGATGGTGGCGACTGACGGTCATCGTCTTTCACGTTTTACGGTTTCCAATAAGAAGCTCAAGGGACTCAACGAGGATGTGATTGTGCCACCTCAGGCGTTGAATATGCTGACCAAATTGATGACCGACACGTCAAAGGAAATTGGAATTATATTTGGTGATAATGATTTGGCTTTCAATTTGGGTGATATAGTTTTGACCACTCGGTTGATTGAAGGTCCATACCCGAATTATGATCAGGTGATTCCAAAGCAATGCACCAAAACGATGCGTGTCAACAAGGAAGAGCTAGCTAGCGCTGTCAGGCGTGTTTCGATACTCTCTAGCGCTTTGACACATCAGGTTCGATTTTCTATCTCTGGAGCGAAGCTAAAGCTCTCTAGCGCTAATGCTGATATTGGCGGCGAAGCTACGGAGACACTGGCTTGTGACTATCAGGGTGATCCTATCGAATTGGGTTACAAGGCTAGTTATATCAATGATATTCTCGGTAAGGTTGATTCTGAAGAGACATTTTTTGAACTCGATAGCCCTATTTCCGCGGCGGTTATTTATGGAACAGACAAGAGCAAGGAAGATTATATTTGCTTGATTATGCCGCTGAGATTAGCTGAATAGTTTTCTAACTGGCGCTAATTTGGAATCTTCTTAGCCGCTAGTTATGTAAGCTCCTATTTTCGTTAGCAAGTTATGTTTGTAAAAGAGATATCTCTGGATAATTTCCGCAATCTTCATGGACAAAGCCTGTCACTAAGCCCACGAATCAATATTTTTACTGGAGCCAATGGTTCTGGTAAGACAAATCTTCTAGAATCTATCGCTACACTTTGCTTGGGGCGTTCACAGAGGATGAATTCTTCTGATAGCGCCTTGATTCAGTCTGGGCAATCATACTTCCGTCTGAATGGTATAATCGAGCGTCAGGAGCGCTCCTATGAGTTGAGCGTGGCATGTGAGAGCAGTTCGACCACGCGCGGTAAGAAAATCACAATCGATGGTCAGCCAGCCAGAGCTTCTGAGTTATTCAGAACATTCGCTCTTGTGAATCTTTCGCCTGAGGATTCTGAAATTGTTTCGGGTTCGCCATCTGTTAAGCGTAAGTTTTTGGATTTCCATTTAGCGCAGGCTAGTGTCACTTATCTAGCCAACCTTAGCCGCTATCAACGGATTATTGCTCAGCGCAATAGTCATTTACGTCAGTATCAGATTGGACCCGATGGGACACCTTTTGATGATGAACTGGTGTCTATTGGCGCAAAGATTACAAGCTTTCGGTATGAGTTCTTGAAATTTGCTCAATCGCGGGCTGTGGAGTATTACGCCAAGATTTCTTCTGGCGCGGCTTTTAACTGTCACTATTTGCCTTCAATTATTCTTTCTTCCAGTGACAAAAAACTATCTGCTCTTGAGCGTGATAGAGCGATTGAATTAAATTTTGAATCTGGATTGCTTGAAGAGAAGTTTAGAGAGCGTCTTGAGTCTCGTCGTGAATTAGAGCGTCGGCGCGAGACGACACTGGTTGGCCCTCATCGTGATGATATTGAGATTACAATTAGGAATCTCCCTGCGCGGTCACATGGCTCGCAGGGTGAATGGCGTAGCGCAGCGGTGGCATTGAAATTGGCGGTCTATGATTTCCTTAGAGAGCGAAAAGAAGAAACGCCAATACTTTTACTGGACGAAATCTTCGCCGAGCTTGATATTGGTCGTCAGGATGCGTTGATAGAGTCGTTTGCAGAACTTGGTCAATTGATTGTGACTACGGCTTTGAAGGCTCCTGAGTCAATCGCCGATAGCGCAAGGATATTTTCTGTTGCTAATGGACAATCAGAAGTAATTCAATCGGGCGTCTAAGTTTCTAAAGAGAAAAACTAAAGAGTAAAATTGTGACAGATACATTAGCTGAAAAAACCGAAAACCAGAGTGGTTCGCCTGCATCGAGCGAGACTCTTTCTGTTCGTGATATTTGTAAGTCATTTGATGAGCACCAGGCTTTGGTTAATGTTTCTTTTGAGTTGCAACCAGGTGAGATGTTGGTGGCTCTTGGTCCGTCTGGTTGTGGTAAGACTACTTTATTGCGGATTGTTGCCGGACTTGAGAGCGCTGATCATGGGGAGTTATGGTTAGGGTCACGTAGGATTGATACACTAGCTCCTAAAGATAGAGACTTGTCTTTGGTCTTTCAGAACTACGCTCTTTATCCGCATATGACAGTTGCGCAGAATCTTGCGTTTCCGCTTAAGGTCAAGAAAGTTTCCAAAGACGAGCAGTTGATTAAAGTCAATAAGATTGCCGAGATGTTGCGGCTTGAAGATCAATTGCAAAAACGCCCAGCACAATTATCAGGTGGACAAAGACAGCGTGTGGTTCTTGGTCGGGCGATTATTCGTCAGCCTAAATTGTTTTTGCTGGATGAGCCCCTTTCTAATTTGGATACAGAATTACGGGCGCATATGCGTCGCGAGATAGTGAGTTTGCAGAAGTCGTTGCATACACCAGCGATTTATGTGACACACGATCAAACCGAAGCGCTGACTATGGCTGATAAAATTCTTGTACTCAAGAACGGTCATATGCGACAACTTGGAACGCCAGATGAAATCTATAACAAACCTGCAGATACATTTGTGGCGGGTTTTGTTGGCGCTCCGAAAATGAATTTCATTACCTGTACATATGAAACTGGTACTATTGGACGGAACTCTGTTGCGCCGCTGGGTGTGACATTTGAATCGCTTTATCCAAAGGGCCGAGGCGCTGTATTACGCTCAGGTGAGTCATTTGTGATGGGTATTCGCCCAGAGGGAATTATTGTCGGGCCGCTGGGTGAGTTTAAAGGGCGTATTCAGGAAGTTGAGTTTTTGGGTGATAGGCGTGTGGCAACGATGAGTTTTGCTGGGAGCGAGATTACTTTCTATACAGAGTCTAAGTCATTTAGGGCGGGCGATGACATCAAGTTTAATCTCAAGAAGGACAGTTTGCATTTCTTTGATTTACAGAGTGGGAAACGACTTGGAGTGTGAAAATGTTTAGAACACTATTAATACTAATTGTAACTCATATGTTTCTCGCTCCGAACGTAATCGCCCAAGAACAAGAAACTCTTGACGGATATACTTTACCAGGTGTCTCAAGTAATTTTTACTATGATTACTCAAAGAACACAAAATTATTTGGAATGGATGGTGGTATGATTGCCGATTATAACGATGGATATATTGAGTTCAGCGCATCGATAAGTTTCTTGAGATTTGTCCGAATAGACGGTCATACAATTTACTCGTTGGGTCTTCCAGTAACTCTTGGATTATGGGAGATAGGCAAGCTAGCAGACAATATATTTCTTGGCAAAGACAGTACCCTGTCTTCTCTTAGTCAACAAGAAAGAGTTGGACCTTTCCTAATGCTATTTTTGTTACCTAACAGTGTCTTTCGGTTTCGGGTAACCAATAGTATCAGACCAACCTTATCATTTAGTACAGAATACTTGTTGTATTCAAATGGAGGTAGCTCTAAAGGAGTTTTGTTTACACCTCGATTAGGACTAACAATATACAAACGTGAAGGCAACGCCGGGAGATATGGTTGGGAAATACATGTGGGTAGGAGTATGTTCTGGAGTTTCGATAACAAAAACAGAGCGACTGAATTTATTGTTGGTATTACAATGTTTGGTTATCCGATTGACTAAAATGTGTGGGTTGCGAGAGTTGCACTATGTTTGGCACGATTCACAATAATGCGCGGAGCGTTGGGCGATTGTGGCTCTGGTGATTGGGGTTCCGCAGTTATGGCAGGGTTGGCCTTCACGCCCGTAGACTTTTAAGTAAGATTGAAAACTTCCTGGTTTTCCATTGACTCCCGAATAGCTATCGAAAGTTGTACCTGCTCGTGAGATGGCTTGTTTTAGTATTTTGCGAATCACCTTATGCAAAGTTAGCAGTGACTTTTCGCTGACATCTACGCACCGTACATAGGGATGTATACCTGCGGCGAAGAGCGCTTCGTCGGCGTAGATATTTCCAAGTCCTGCGAGTATGTGTTGATCTAGTAGCGCAGGTTTGATGATGCGCTTGCGGTCGGTGAAAAGTGCGACAAAGTCGCGGGCCTTAATAGTTAGTGGCTCGGGACCTAGCGCTGTGATTTCTGGTAGAGACGATAACTCGTCAGTATGAACCAGTCGCAGGTAGCCGAACTTACGCACATCACGAAAGACTATAGTACACTTCTTATCATTCTTTCTACCAGTGAAAACAAAACGTGCGTGGTCGTGTTTGTCGAGTGTGTCACTTTCTGAGTGCTCGATAAACTGGCCTGTCATGCGCAGGTGACACCAGAGAGTTAGGTTTTCTGAGAGGTGGATAAAGAGATGTTTGCCGCGTCTGTCTATTGCAGTGACAGTTTTGCCTTTGACTCTACTGGAGAAGTTTCGAGGATTTTCGGCTTTGTGTTTGGCGCCAAGTAATTTAGCGCTGAGAATTTGTTGGCCGAGGATTAGTTCGCGCAACCCACGCGCTACAGTTTCTACTTCTGGAAGTTCAGGCAAAGCGGCTACCTCCTTTCAGCTCAAGACTATTACTCATTTGGCATGATACTTATCGAGAGCGATTTGTAGCGCTTCGGGGGCAAGTTTTGCGCAAGGATGTTTGTGTTCAGGTAAGCCGCCGAGTGTTTTGATTATATCTTCGGGTGTGATGCTGGATGCTTCGCTGATAGTTTTGCCCATGAACATTTCTGTGGCGATTGATGAAGTCGCTATAGCGGCGCCACATCCGAAAGTTAGAAATTTGACATCAGTGATGGTGTCACCTTCAATTTTCAATCCCAGCAGGATAGCGTCACCACAGTGCGGGTTGCGAGTTTCGGCGGTGACATCTGCGTTTTCGACTTCACCTGCGTTACGTGGATTTTGAAAATGATCCATGACTGTGCTGTTATATGAAAAATCTTCAATGGGCATTTTTGTATGTCTCCTGTAAGGTTACTTCGCCGGACAGGAGAGCTTGTGTTCCACTGTCCGTTTTGACAACCAACCGTCCGCTGTCATCAATGTCAAGCGCTCGTCCATAGATTGGTTTGTATCCGCGAGCGCCGAGTATCATAACGTCATGGCCGATGAGTGATGAGTGTTTGAGAACACGTTTGCGAAGAGCTGGAAATCCGTCATTCAAGTATTGCAAGTAACGGCGTTCAAAAGCTTCAAGGAAGCGTTGGACCATCGCGATGCGGTCAACTTTTTTTCCGCGGGCGATGCGCAAGGAGGAGGCTTTCTTGCGGAGTGCTTGTGGAAAGTGTTCACGGGTATGGTTGAGGTTCATGCCGACACTGACAAGAATATGGGCGATGCGATCACGGTCGGTGGTCAACTCTGTGAGGATTCCTGCGACTTTGCGTCCACGGATAGTGACATCATTGGGCCATTTAACTTGCGCGGAAATTCCAGTTACTCTTTTGATGGCTTCGACATAGGCCAAGGCGGTGACAATTGAAAGTATTGGCGCATCCGCGGGGTTCAGTTTAGGGCGAGCGATTAAAGTCAGGTAAGCGCCGACTCCTTCGGGGCTATGCCATTGGCGACCGAGACGACCACGGCCTTGCGATTGTTTTTCAGCGATAACAACTGTTCCTTCGGGGGCGCCATCGTTGGCGAGTTTGTTAGCTATAGAGATTGTGGATTTTACTGAACGGTAAGCATGAATCTCGGAGCCAAATGATTTGGCTCTCAAGCCGTAGGAAATCTCGGTGTCCAGCAAAGAATCTGGCGCAGAACGAAACTGACACCAGCCTACGCCAGTGCGAAACTGATAGCCCCAATCCAGAGCGACTTCAAGCGCTCCAGCGATGTTTGATTCGTCGGTGTTAAGTTTTTCAGCTAGGCGTAAGAAAGTAAAGCGCCGCGAAGGAGTTCGGCGGATGAGAGTGACTATTTGCTCTGCGAGAGTGGACGGGTCCATTGTGATGTTCGCTTCGAATAGTGAAATACTTGTTGCAACAAAATTTAGGTAATAAGTAATGAGAGGTCGGCGCTTTTTGCTGAATGTGTCAGAGCTCCGATTGAAATATAGTCAACACCAGTTTCGGCATAATTTGCGACAGTCTCCAGAGTTATGTTGCCGCTGGCTTCTAGTTTAGTTTCAGGAGACAGAGAACGCGCGATTGTCACTAGGTTGAGTAATTCTTCTGGGGATTGATTGTCCAAGAGTACGCGGTCAATATTTTCTCCTAGCGCCGATTCTAGTTCGGTTGAATTTTGGATTTCAACTTCAATGGCAATATTTGATTTGTTTGAATCTTTCAGATACTTACGGACATTTTCGATAGCCTGCGTTATTGAGCCAGCGGCGCGGATGTGGTTTTCTTTGATGAGAACCATGTCATACAACCCAATGCGGTGATTTGCGCCACCGCCACAATTGACGGCGTATTTTTCGAGGGCGCGCCAGCCAGGTGTTGTCTTGCGTGTATCCAGTATTCGGCATTTTGTGTGTGCAACTTTGGCAACATAGTGCGCGGTTAACGAAGCTATGCCGCTAAGCCGGCCGATGTAGTTCAGAGCTGTACGCTCTGCTTGAAGGATACTTCCTGCAGGTCCAGAGATTTCAGCGAGGACATCGCCTGATTTGTAGCTTGTTCCGTCTGCGGTTGCAAAATTACAGGTAATTTCTGTGGATTCTCTTATGGCAACTGTTTCAAAGACGAGTTTGAAAATTTCACATCCAGATAGAGTTCCTAAGGATTTGGCCACTAACTTGGCCTTAACAGCGTTTCGACGTTGCACATCGCTGAGGGCGCCGTTGGTTGTTAGATCGCATTCGCCAATGTTCTTGTCGCCGATATCCTCACCTAGCGCCTGATCAATGAGCGACTGCAATTGGTTCTCTGGGATATATGAATGTAGTTTTCGCATCGTTTGACTTGAGTGTGTAATGACCTGGTTTTAACGCCGCGCTCAGGGCAGCTTGATTTTCTCCACACGGGAGTCACTGGCTTTGAGTATAGAGCATATTTTTCTCCAGTCAATGCTCTTGGCTGTTGATATTGGTCTGCATTGGCCGATATAGAGTTATATGATATTCGATTCGAGAAAAAATGAGACGAAGACTGTTGGTTCGGTTGGCAATGAAGATGGGTTTGACGGACCGATTCAGCGGCAAAGGGCTATTTGGAGTAAGCGGATTCTAAAGCTCTGGCTGAGTTTGTATCTTACATTTTGGGGGTTCCTAACGATTGCCTTGACCGCCGAGAATGATCCTTTGGGTACTGCCATGCTGGCTCTGGTTTTGGCTTTTGTGGGATCATTTGCTGTAACTTTGTTGTTCATAATTCCGCATATGACTCTTTCGAGATTCCACAAAAAACAGGTTACGCCCGATGAAATTCTCTTGGCGGCGGCGTTTGGTATGGGAACACTATTCGTTATTCCCGCTTGTTTGTATTTTGAGTTGGGTTCGAGCGTGATGCTAGCTTCTACTTTGGCGCTTTTTCAGGGATTGATTTTGATGTCACGCTATAGCTCTTTTAAGGAGCAACTAACAGGTGGCGTTACTCCACAGATATTTCCAAATGTCGACCCAAGTCCTTCTACTTAGGCGCTAGAGTTCCACTGACTTGATTTCACAAAAAAAGCGGACCCGAGGGCTTGTTGATAAAGTCCCTGTTGTGTGAGGTCTTGATTTTCGCCTGTTTTGATATTGAAACAGTGAAAATTGTGACCTTACACTTTTCATAGAGACAGCGTCGGGTCACACAACAGCAAGAAGCGCTGTTGCAAGACCCAACGCAACAGGATATAGGTTTCTGTATATTTGATTCCACAAAAAAAGCGGACTCGGGTTTGGTCCGCTGTGATGATTATATCAAAAGCTAATAAAATCAAACTTGTTACTACTGTTCTGTTATTGCTGCCGTTCAGCAAGACTTGCTGAGTTCACGCTGAGAGTCAGCGAGCATATCTAGTCGTCACTCACGGCGGCGCATGAACCACCAAAACACAATTGCAAATACCCAAACTGGGACCACTATGGTGGCCACTGAAATTGCATTTTTATCGAGCAGTCCATTTGGTGTTGGAATTAGCCCAAGGCGAAATTCATCGCGCTTGATGGTTTCGGTGACTTTATCGTCTTCGTAGAAACCTGTTCCCGCTAAAGGATCATCAGGGTCTAGCTTGCGCTCGACTTGTTCGACGACTTGAAACTTTGTGTATGAATCGCCACCAGTTGCTTGCCAAGTGATTAGCGTCGCGATTGTGAGTATAGTAGCGATTGCGAATACTATTTTGGGCAGTTTTGTCATGTCGTTAGTTCCAGTTGATACTATCTTTTTGCTGACATTTTGTTCTTACAATTAATCTTACTAATAAAGTTCTACTAATAAACTATGTGACTTTGAGCGCCGAGGCAAGGCTACTTCCCATCCTTAATGTTTGGATTGGATGGGGAGTAGTCCTGCTTTGAGCTATTATATTACTCGGCGTATTGCTATTTCTCTTCTATCAACCGCCACATGGATTGCAAGGGTTGCAAGGGTTACATGGGTTCATGGCTTTCTTACCACCACAAGGGTTACAGGGGTTGCATGGATTACATGGATTGCCTCCGCCACCAGATTTATCTGAGCCGAAGAAACTAACCGCGATTGTCACTGATTCGCCAACTTTGGCGCCAATGATTTTGCCGAACTTCTCTGATGGGACACTGAAGTCTTTCAGGGCTACATCAAAATTGACACGACCAACAAGCAAATTACCAGGGGCTTGCATTTTTGTCATTCCAGATTCCTTGAGGAAAGTGAAACGCCCTGGGATTTCCATCGACTTTGTTTTTCCGTGCAATGAAAATGAGCCAACAACAGTTGCTTCAAAGGTCATTGAGCCTTTTTTCTTGCTGACTTCTTTCATATTCTTAAGCTTTTTGATTTCGAAGACGATGTTTGGATGGTTCTTTGCATCGAGCCATTCTGCGCTCTTTAGATGTTTGTCGCGCATCGGGATACCAGTCTTCAAGCTGGCGACTGGAATCATCAATTTGCCTGAGCCGCCAGCTTTGGGGTTGCAGGGGTTAAACATGATGTAACCAGAAAGTTCTGTTGAAACTCCGACAATTCTTTCCAGTGGAGCGTCACTGGTGAATGAGGCGGAGTTCTTGGCGCCAGAAATTACAAATTTGTGGCCTTTCATCATGCAGGGATTGCAAGGGTTGCATGGATTACCCTTCGCAGATGCGAGGGAGCTTAGCGCCATCGTTGACACTAAGGCCAGCGCCAATGCGGTTGCTAGGGTGCGTAAATGTCTCATTGTCTCAATTTCCTTTCAAGAAATCGTTGAGGGTGTATTGTGTTTTACGTTTCTAAATTATTTCCGTTACTATTGATATTATGATATTGCAAAAACTCAGATAACCATATAGCCCTTATTCTGCAGACCTTGTATGAGAAACACGAATGGGGTTTTAATGTTCCTGATATATTTTTGGATATGAAATGCTCAATCTCTTTCACTTCTAATCTACTTCGTGGTGTCCACGCGGTAGCCTCTTGAGAATACTCGACATATCCAAAGAGTTTTCTGGAGGTAATATGTATCAGGCCATTGGACAAATACAAGCATTAAGAGAGCAAATCAGCCTAGCGGAGTCCATGTTAAGAAGTTGTCGTACATCGGATTACGGTTGTACGATTGTAGGTCTCAAGGGAGAGGGTTTTGTGTTTGCTCAGAGTATTGTTTGTAATCTACAGAATGGGCGCTGGGCTATTTATTGTCGTATAATGTGCTTTGGTTGAGGGGCTTTGATCAATTGAGATCGGAGTACAATCAAATTGGATACTATTTCTAGGCAAGCACGATTCGGCCTAGATTACTATACTTGAAAGTTAGCGCGACTAAATAGGGAGGGTTTATGGCTGCAAAATATTCGTTTGATGTACTTTCTAAAGTGGACATGCAGGAAGTGCTTAATGCTGTCGATCAAGCCAATCGCGAGGTCTCCCAGCGTTATGATCTAAAAAATAGCAAGACCACCATTGAGCTAAATCAGGGTGAGAATAATATTGCTATAGCCAGCGACAGCGAATTTAGTCTCAAGAGCGTGGTGGATATTATTGAAACTCGATTGGTGAAACGCAATGTACCTTTGAAAGCGCTGACATTTGGGACAGTTGAGGACGCATCTTCTGGCACAGTTCGTCAGAAAATTGATATTCAATCTGGGATATCGACTGAGAAATGCAAAGAGATTGTCAAAGTCATCAAGGCGGCCAAATTGAAAGTTCAGGCGAGCATTCAAGATGAGCAAGTGCGTATCACTAGCGCTAAGAAAGATGTTTTGCAAGAAGTTCAGCAGCTTCTCAAGGATAGTACGATTGATGTGCATATGGAGTTTGGGAATTATCGTTGATAGCTGACTTCTTTGTTACTGATATAGATACCTATATAAAGCCCCGCAACCATGTTTGGTTGTGGGGCTTTCTTGTATTAGGGAATGGTTTTTTGTTAATCATGTGATTTGGATTGCTTTGTTTTTCAGCAACAATCGGAACGTCATCATGTGTGAAACCAGAAGCGCTGGAACTACAACGGCTGGTATGTAGTAGGCGGCGCCCATGTATGCGGTGGCATTGTTAAGGACACCGATAGTGACGGCATAAAACATGTCCGCAGTTCCGACTATATTGAAAAGCCAGATTAAGGCGATTGCGCTTTGGGATTTGTATCTCAGAGCAAACAAAGCTATAGCGGCCAAAATTGCAGTCAGTAAATCACCATAGGCCGCTGGCAGCGAAAAGACTTCTGGCATTCCTACTTTGACTACATCACTTGAGAGAAACATCAGCCCTAAGAAGCGAGCTGAATGTAGCAACAAGATTGGTGTGAACTTGTTGAGAAGTGTTGCGTCTTGAAGTTGTGGCATGACATACCACTTTGCTATCAATGCAAAGAGAATGATATTGCCAATCATTATCGGGGTTATCAATGGGATTTCGTTCATATTTATTCCGCTTCGTATTTGTGAGAGTTAGTGTGGCATACACTACGCTCTCATTACGCCCTCTCGGCAACCGTATTGCCGAGAGAGCATGAGATGTTATAGCTGTGTCATACCGCCGTCGGCTATCAATTCTATGCCAGTGATGTATGATGAGTCATTAGAGGCGAGAAACAGCGCCGCCTTGGCCATCTCCTCTGAAGAGCCGAAGCGCTTCATGGGGTGTTGACCTATCATCCATTCTCCGAATTTTTCAACTTCTTCCTTTGGCATGTCGAATTTTTCAAATAGTGGAGTGTCAATTGGTCCTGGACTGAGAGCATTGACACGGATTCCGCGAGGCAGAAGTTCGGTTGACAATGTGCGCGCCAGTGAACGGAGAGCGGCTTTAGTTGCGCTGTAGATACTTGAACCAGGTAAACCGATTTGTGTTACAGCTGAGGCCATCAGTACAATTGTGGCTCCCTCCGATAAGTGTGGCATGGCTTTTTGTATGGTGAAGTAAGCCCCCTTGACGTTGATGTCGAAAATATTATCGAAATGCTTTTCGTCGACAGATTCAATAGGCACGAATTGAGCTACACCAGCGTTGACTATCAATGTGTCGATTTTGCCAAAAGCGCTCGATGTTTCTGTGAACAAGTTTTCCAAGTCTGTGATATTGGTCACATCGCCTTGAACTGCTAGCGCTTTTTCGCTGAGATTATCTTTGACTAATTGCTTGGTTTTTTCATTGCGGCCAAAGACGACGATTTTTGCGCCTTGGGCCGCAAACTCTTGGGCAATTGCCAGTCCTATTCCGCTAGTTCCGCCGGTGATGACTGCGACTTTGTCTTGTAGGCGGCCTTGTACAGAGGTTTCATTCCGACTGGTTGGTATGGTAGTGGTGATCATGATGATGCTCCTTGTGAAGTTGATAAGTTAGTGATTCAATAGGTTAAAATATCTAATATTTTGAGTGGTTATTGTTTGGTATGGTTTTGTGCACGTAATGAGTTTAGGTAGTAGAAAAGCTCTGGAGCGGCAAGTTTGGTAACTTCGTGACTCTGGCTATTCTTAACGAGTCCGGCAAAACCCTCTAGAGCTGCGATAACGAAAGCGGCGACACTCACTGGGTTGACGAATTCCGCTACAAGTCCTTGGTCCTTGCCGCGTTTAAGAGCTTCGGTCAGAGCCTTTTGCCATGCCGCAATTGGTAAAGACAAACGGTGGCGAAACTCTTCATCGAGGGGGGACATCTCCTGGCAGAGATTATTCCAAGGACAGCCATTTTGGGTGAAGTCCTCAGAAGTTTCGCTAGGGATGGAGGTGATGATAGATTGGATAGTATCAATAGGATTGTTAGCTATGCTGAGTGGTTCTACCCAGACTCTGGTAAAAAATGGGGTAATGAGATCATCGACGACTGCATAGCCTAGTTCCAGTTTATTGGCGAAGTGATGATAAAGAGCGCCTTTGGTTACTCCAGCACGAGTGAGGATATTTTCCAAACTGGCGGCTTGGAATCCATTGAGGTAGATTTCCTCAGATGCGGCTTGAAGAATAGCTTCACGCGTTTTGTCGGGGTCTCTTTTTGTGACTTTCGTCTTTGCTTTGACTGTTTTCATGATCAATTTCGCTTTTCTTAGGCTGTACACGCCGAATGAACATGCGTACCAGTTGGTATGATATACATCAAATTATACACAAAAGTTTCAGTTTATGCAAAAAAAATCCAATTATCCCGTAAGTGCAGCTATAGCAATGTGTTTGGTCTGACCGACCTCAGGCAGTCGATGCGCCCTACACTATCCTTCAGTGATAACTAGGCCCGTTGGTGGCAAAAATAAGGTGGAGTCCAATTGAAGATTGACGGTATATTTGTCGTAAATAATAGAGCTGGTTGCGCCGTCTTGGCCCCGTCTGGAGATTTTGTAGGGCCGGCCTGTTTCACTATTGATGTAGAGATGGAGCACCCAATACAAACGTGGTAATTCAAAGACAGTATAATCGACGCCGTCAGTTGTAATCGCACCGATGTTTCTAGCGCCATAATAGTTGAAGAACTTTTCCTCTTTTCCGAATTCGAGATCGCTGAGACCGTCAGCTCGAGGTGGGCCGAACACTGGACAGATAGTATTGAAAGTTGGTCCAGGGTCGAGGTAGTGTTTAGCAGAATTGCTTGTGAGGTCTACCATCCAAACGTCTGGTTCGCTAGAGATTATTACCTGCAACAGATTTCCGTCCGTGTCGCGTGGTTCCTCGGATCGAAAGAAGGAATTTCCAGAGCGCCAAAACTCTCGTGTCGCCTCTAGTTTTGAATTATCAGGAGAAGCTGAATATTGATAGCGATACTGCGTTTGGATCATCTTGCTATGGTCGACCAAATAGTCCTGTAGCTGAGCGCTGGAATCCGGCACAAAGACTTCAACGTTACTCAGTAATTCATGCCATTGTTGACGGCGCTCTTCGAATGTGGCGCTATCGTGAGTAGCGTAACTCACAGAATGCACACCTGCCTGACCATTCATGAAAGATGTCATTGTGTATTCGAATTTTCCAGTATCTATACAAGAATTGTTGTTCCAAATAACCATACTTAAATCTTGTGAGCTAAAACTTTCTTCCCAAACTAAGGTCTCACAATCTTCAAGTATGTACTTTCGATATTGATCACGAGTAAAGGCAACCGTTTCGTCTGAGGGTGTAAAAGGATAAAAGGTTGCTGTCACTAGCTCTGACCAATCATCGACTGTTTCACCTTCGAGGACATACTCTGTTAGTAGGAGAGCTTGAGAAGCAGAGGCATGCGCAGCGACCCACTTTCGGCCATCAAACTTAACAATTGCTCGTTCGTCAAATATTTCACCAGCAGTGAGTTTCGCATTGGCAAAACAGAGTACGACGCCTAAGATGGCAATAACACAAGAGCGACTCTTCACAAGTTTCCTCGATCTATTTTCTGCGGTTGTTCTAGAGAGTATTTTTTCTAAAGCTTAACCACTAATGAACTTTTCTATTGCGGCTAATTGCGAGTTGGCGTCTAGACCAGCTTCTTCGATGCACATTTCTCCTGTGCCACTGCCGAGGTATTCTCCGTGTTTATGCGGATAGAGAGTTGCGTTACGACCTGCTTCCGACGTAACCCAACGGTAAGTGGTCGGCTTGGTGAAACCTGAGATCATCATGGCGCGTTGGGCTGTTGAATCTGAAAAAATGTCACTACGCTCCGCTGAGTCAAGTAAGTCGAAGAGTTCGACACTGGCAATGTAGAAGACTTCGATGTTTAGTCCGCGCTCTTTTAGTTTTGGTAGAACACCACCGACAAAGACATTGGCGACATCCGAGCCTTGAAGAACTACTGTGGCGTCGGGTTTGCCATTTGACTCTAGTAATTTATAGACGCCTTTGATTGAAGCTTCGGAAGGCGCTAGACCGAGCGCGGCTCTATCGAAGATTGTTTCGTTGGGCCTAGTGACGAAAGGAGCCATGACAGCTGGACGTGACTTTAGCGCCGCGACTGTTAGTGGCCAGAGTTCACTTGGGTCCCAAGGGGTAAGAGTTATCATTGTGCCTTTGGGATAATTCTCTTGAAACATCTGCAAAGTATTTGGTTCGGCATGTGTGGGGCCGTCCTCACCTGTCTTGATGCCTGTGTGGCCACAGAGGACGATGAAGGTTTTGAATTTTTCATCGGGGTTGCGATGGCGGATTGTTTGTTGTGCGATACTATGTGTGCGGGCGCTGATGACAGTCAGTGGAACCATGAAAGCGCCGTAAGATGAGCCGATGCCGATATGCTCGCCGATTGTGGAAATGCCTGAGCAAATACCACCAATGGCGTCTTCACAAATTCCTCCAGCGGAAATGATGCGTGAGGACGGATTTTTTTGCGCATGCCAGAAGCCAGAGTCGAAACCAGCGCCGATGTCGGTTGTGTTGGTTGAGCCATAGACGTCGGCCGAGGCGGCTAAAAGCGCTCCGCCTGTTTCGCGGTTGATGGTGTTCAACGCATGCGCCAATGCTCCACGTAGTGTTTGTTGTGAGCCTATCTCATATGTGCAAACTTCGGGGCGGTTCTCTACAGTGATTTTGTTGCTATATAAACAACTGAGATCAGGACTGTTTTTTGAAGCTGTGGATTTCTTTGGCGCTGATGATTTGTGTGCTTCATTGCGCTCTAGTAGAAGTTTTCCGAGAAGCGCTGTTTGTTCGGTATTGTTTTTGAAGGCCTGACGAATGACGAGCAATGAATCATAGAAAGCCTGTTCGGTTGTCTCGGGTGTTTTCTCACCGTTGAATTTTGGAAACTGTAAACCAAACTCTTTTTCGAATGGCGCTAGTGCCTCAAAATATGCGTCACTGTAAAACTTGTGACCGCCGCCATGTGATTTTTTGCCTTCGACACCATAGCGCCAACCCTTGGTGGTGCGGTATACAATAGCAGTTGGAGATTGTGAGCTGAGCGATTGTGCGAGAGCTTGTTTTTGAGCTGTGTTGACTTGCTGGAAATCGAATCCGTCGGCGACGTTGATGACATTAAAGCCTTGAGTTAGCAGTAACTCGCGCGGGTCCCATTGCACATAGTCACCAGCGTCTGAACCGTCACGTGTTACAGAGTTGGAATCGATAGCCGCTTGGTTCCAGTCGACGTGCATGATGAAATTATTGAGTCCAGAGGAAGCGGCGGCGGAGAGCGCTTCGCTGACACGACCAGGTGTCATGCCGCCTTCGCCTTCGACTATATGCACATAGGGCGCGGTTTCACTATAGAGGTCTTTTAGCGCCATAGACATTCCCACTGCGGCTGTAACACCGACACCACTAGGGCCAGTTGAAAGCCAGACGAACGGAGTTTGTGGCGTTGGGTGTCCGTCGAGCGCTTTGCAGCTAAACTTCGTAAATAGTGGGGTTTTGATGACTGGGTTTTTGCGGAAGCCAAGTAGATCTTCAAGGCGCATTTGCTGAAGGATATCAGGCAGTGAATCTGGATTTGCAATGCGCATGATTTCATTGCGACATGACCACATAGCGTACATGCCGAGCGCTTTATGACCTGCGGTGAAAATCAAGTAATCCGAAGTTTTGTCATTGGGGTCACTGAAGTTGTAGCGCATGTTTTGATACAGGAGAGATTCGACAATGCGTCCGCTGGAGACACTACCACCTGGGTGGCCTGATGATGAATGGTTGAACATCACTGCGCAGAGTGTGCGGTAAATCAAGTCTAGTGACGTTAGCGCTGATTCAGCCTTTTCGCTAAGGTTAGCTTTGCATTCGGAGTTAACTTGCTGAAAGTAGGTGTTGCGCTCTGCGAGATTTAGTTCAAAGGATGTTTCTTGTTTCATGCTGTTGGCAGCGTCTTTAGAAGAGGCGTCGTCCTGCTTTGATAAAGTCATTGAATCCGTCATTGTCATCTACCGCCGTTTCTATTCGGTCTAATGCAAGTTGTAATTGATCTAGCGCCGTGGCAATTGAGAGGCGCAAGTAATGTTGTCCCTCGGAGCCAATTTGTCCGAATGATTTTCTATCCATAGTTGCTACTCCGTGACGGAATAGCAGGAACATTTGAAATAGTGTTGAGGGGCTGGTTTTGTCTCTTATGTCTTTTGGTAGGCTTGCAAAAGCTTTTTCTATCTCGAGTGATTCGACTATTCCAGAGATATTAGGAAAGACATAGAAGGCGCCTTTGGGGTTTTGACAGGTGACGCCCGATATGCTGTTCAATCTAGTGACTACCATATCACGGCGCTCTTGGAAGGCGGTTACCATTTCATTGATTGATTTGGCGCTTAGTTCCGAAGTTATGGCTATTCGTGCGCCTTCTTGGTTGTAAGGCGGAATGCAGGAGAAATAATTGATGTTCATGTTCACGAAGATTTTTGCTTCTTCAATGGTTGGGAAAACTGCCCAGCCGATTCTGCCACCTGTCCACGAATATGTTTTTGAAGCCCCAGTGGCAATGATAGTTCTTTCCTGCATGCCCTCAATTGAGGCAATACTCACGTGCTCTTCGCCATCGAAGACAATTTTTTCGTAAATCTCATCGGAGTAGACGCGGACGTTTTTGTCGCATTTGGTTTTGATGACTTCGGCTATTTCAGTGAGTTGTTCGGGCGAGGCGACACCGCCAGTGGGGTTGGAGGGAAAGTTAAGATAGATAAGTTTAGTTTTCTCTGTAATCAGATCTGCTAGGTCCGAAGCGCGGACACCAAATCCTAACTCTTCACGCAAATGCAAGGGTTTTGGGATTGCCCCGACATAGCGGATGAATGACTCATAAATTGGAAAGCCTGGGCTGGGATAAATGATTTCATCGCCTGGGTTACAGTATATTTGCTGAGCAAGACCAATTGGTGGTTTGCCACCTGGGAATAGGACGACTTGTTCGGCGTTCAGTTCAATTTTGCGAGTGGCGCCGATATATTCGGCAATAGCTTCACGGAGAGGGAGAATTCCCTGCGGATCGGTGTAATGGACATTGTCGAGGTCGAGTTGCCTTTTGACTTCATCGCGAATATGTGCGGGGAGTGGAAAGTCTGGCTCGCCGATATTGCAGCGGACAACGGTTTTTCCTGATTCTTCAACTTCACGGATATAGGGGCCGATTTTGAAGGCGTTTTCGGTGTGGATTAAAGCTGTTCTATCTGATATGAGATTCATGGCGCTTCCTCGGGGGTACTCATCTCGGTCTTCCCCTTAACTCATTTAAGGGGCAAAACTTGCCCGAAAATTACGAAAGGGCGCTGGGGAAGTCAAACCTTATGATTACTAAACTGTGTTGAACAAAGGTTGCCTCTATCCAATTCGCTATGGGTAAAGCTATCAGTGAGGCGATTTACTGGAAGGGGGTTGATTGATGACAATTCGCGGCTATATTTCGGTGCGGGTTTTGACTCCAAGCGAGCTAGGACTGGTTCCGTTTCAAAGATAGTTAGCGCCGCACCCAAAAGAAGAATACTTAGATGGCTGAACAAGGAACATCCCAAGAAAACTCACTTCCAGACTTATACGAAATCTGGAATTATTCTGAGCCTGCAAATACCCGCAGTCGCTTTGAGGAAATCCAGTCAAAGTTGAGTGAATCAAGTGATGTGTCATATTCGCTAGAACTACAGACACAAATTGCCCGAACCTACTCACTTGAAAGAACATTTGACAAGGCGCATGCGATTCTTGATGCGGTTGAATCACAACTAACTGAGAGTTTGGTTCTAGTTAGGATTCGATATTTACTGGAACGTGGCCGGACATTCAATTCCGCTGGTGATAAATCAAAAGCCTTGGTTCTATTTGAAGAGGCCTACGCACTTGGTGTGAAAGCTAGTGAGGATTTCTATGCGGTTGATGCGGCGCATATGGTGGCGATTGCAATTTCTGACGCTGATGACAAAGAGAGATGGAATTTGATTGGTGTGGCTCTAGCTGAGAGTTCCAAGAATGCGCGAGCGCGTAATTGGCTTGGGTCACTATACAACAATCTTGGCTGGGATTATTTTGGGCAAGAAAGGTATGCCGAAGCGCTGACGAAATTTGAAGAGGCTCTTGCTTATCGGCTAGAAGGTAGTGACGTTGAGCGGACCAATATTGCTTATTGGTGCGTTGCTAAGGGCTATCGCTTTGTAGATCGAGTTGACGAAGCGCTGGTTATCCAAGAGCGACTTTTGCGAGAGAACAAGGCAAGCGGAAATAGTGATGGTTATGTTTTTGAGGAACTTGGTGAGTTGCACTTATTGAAGAACGATATGGAGCAAAGCCGAATCTATTTTGCTGAGGCCTACTACGAGCTTGTTAAAGATTCATGGCTCGTTGAAAATGAGAGCGCTCAGCTTGAGCGTTTGAAGACCTTGGGTGGAGTTGAAGAGTCCTAATGAAGACACGTACTGTTAAGTTGAGTTTCATAGGCTCTCAAGGTGTGGAACTTGCCGCAGCGCTTGAAATTCCGAGTGGGCGGGTTAAGCTGTATGCGATTTTTGCGCATTGTTTCACTTGTAGCAAGGACTATTTTGCTGTTAATCGTTTGAGTAAGGCTCTGGCAGAAAACGGTATTGCAACTTTGCGTTTTGATTTTACTGGGCTGGGTGAGAGCGGAGGAGAGTTTCCTGAAACGAACCTTTCGACTAATGTCGCCGATATTGTCTCGGCGGCGGATTTTCTTCGACGTGAGTATCAAGCTCCAAGAGTTTTGATTGGTCATTCATTGGGTGGAGCCGCGGCTTTGTTGACTGCCAAGCTAATTCCTGAAATTGAATCAGTGGCGACAATAGCAGCGCCAAGTGGAGCCAAGCATTTGGAGCATGTTTTTGATCCAGCGCGGTCGAAGATTGAATCTGAGGGCGAAGCTACTGTTAGTATTGCTGGTCGACCATTTACAATTAAGAAGCAATTTCTTGATGACATAAGTTCGATTAATCTTGAAGAGGCGCTACGTCAATTTGACAAGCGTTTGTTGATAGTTCACTCTCAGGCTGATAGGACGGTTGGTATTGCCAATGCTTATCGCATTTTCGATACCGTTGCTGAGAATAAGAGTGTCATCACATTAAAGAGCGCTGATCATTTGCTGACTAATCGTGACGACACTGATTATGTGGGCGCTATGCTTGCTAATTGGATTTTGCGCAGGACTAAGTAATTACTGTTGGAGTATTGATGAAACTACAAATCAGAAAAGCCGAAGAATCGGATGTGTCGCTATTATTGTCTCTAATTAGAGACCTAGCGACATATGAAAAGATGCTCTCTGAAGTTGTCACTAATGAGGAAGTTCTGAGGGAGTCACTGTTCTCTGATAAACCAGCTGCCGAGGCGCTGATTGGCGAGTGCGATGGAGAGACTGTTGGTTTTGCGATTTTCTTCCATAATTTTTCTACATTTGTGGGTAAGCGAGGTTTGTATCTTGAGGATTTGTTTGTTAAGGAAGAGTTTCGTGGTCGCGGATTTGGAAAAGAGTTTTTGGTCCAACTTTCGCAAATAGCTGTAGAACGAAATTGTGGACGGTTCGAGTGGGCGGTCCTTGACTGGAATGTCGATGCGATTGGTTTCTACAAGAAACTTGGCGCTGTGGCGATGGAAGACTGGAGAGTCTTTCGTTTGGCTGGAGAGGCGCTGCAGGATTTGGCTAAGCAGTAGATTACATAGAGAGCAACATTAATCTTGAAGAAAGATTTGTAGAGTAACACAAATGACTGATTACAAGACATTACACTCGAAAGCGTTTGTCGCGGACTTGCATTGCGATACAACGTTATTGATGAAACGTGGCTATGATATCTCTGAACGTCACGAGACGGGTCATGTTGATATTCCGCGTTTACGTGAAGGTGGCGTTAACTTGCAGGTCTTCGCTTGTTTTCTTGATTCAGATATTCCAGAGAATGAGCATGTCAGCGCCACAGATGAGTTGATAGATATAACGCTGGCGGGTATTGAAACTAATAGCGCAGATTTGGCTTTGTGTAGAACAGCTGGTGAGGCGCGCACTATAGTTGACTCTGGCAAAATTGCGATTTTTGTGGCGATTGAAAACGGTATGGCTCTGGGCAACGAACTTGAGAATGTCGCGCGGTACCATGAGCGTGGTGTGCGGTATATGACACTGATACATAATGTTAGTAGTCAGTGGTGCGTCTCGGCAAATGACACTATACCGTCGTTTGATGGACTGACTGACTTTGGCTGTGACGTTGTTCGGGAAATGAATCGGGTAGGGATGATTGTTGATGTGTCGCATGTTCATCCGCTGGGTGTCACTAAGGTTCTGGAAGTGACTACCAAACCGATTATCGCTTCTCATTCATGCGCCTTTGAACTTTGTGGACATCCTCGCAATCTTACTGATGAGCAGATTCGTGCTATTGCCGACAATGGCGGGATGATTGGAATTAATTTTCATGGTGATTTTATTTCCAAGCGTCGTTGGGCGATTAGTAAGTCACTGGCAGAGGAGAATCCGGCTGTTGTTGAAGAGCTAAAGGGTTTGCTGTTTGGCAAGTATAGCGGTGAAGACTATGAGGAACGTTACAAGCGATTAGCGCCGACTATTAAAAAATGGACAGAGAATATCGCTTTGGTGAATGCGACAATTGAGGATGTGGTGGATCACATTGATTATTTTGTTGATTTGGTTGGCGCAGAGTTTGTTGGTTTGGGTTCGGACTTTGATGGAATTTGGTTGCCGCCTGCCAGACTTGAGGATTGCTCACTAATGCCAGATTTAAGTGAGGCCTTGGTGAAAAGAAAATATAGCGATTATGATATTGAAAAAATTCTTGGCGGAAACTTCTTGCGAGTGTTTGAAGATGTTTGCGGATAGTTCTTTCACTTGCAAATAGAAATTGGCAGGTAGAATATATGAACGGGAGGGATGTGAGAGTCCCTCCCGTTTTTTTACTTTCATTTATAGTTGTTCAACAGAAAATGAAAGTTGTGATTCAATAGTTCGCTGACATGTTTACTACTTACAAATGCAGGGCTTGCCTTGAAGTAGTATCAGTCTTGGGTCGTCAGGCGCCGCCGCAACAATGGGCGCATCTTGGAATCATGTTCTTTTTCATAGTTTCAGCTCCTTTCATATCTTGTGAAGACTAGGGGTTCTTAGCATGAGGCATGAACTTGCGCAGGCAAAAACGTTCACGCATTATTTGTTGCTTGTTTTCTTCTTTCTCTTACTTGTGGTACTGGAGCTTGTACAACAGGCTTCATTTGGTGAAACAGTGACTTTTACGCATGCGCAGGGAAAGCAAACTGAAAGTTGCATACATAGCTCACTAACGCATGCAGGGTTGACTTCATAAAACACTTTCTGTCCTTCTTTCCTGCGTGTGACAAGTTTTCCAGCGGTTAATGTTTGCAGGTGACGAGTGATTGTAGGTTGGGTCAAGTCGAAGAAATCTACTATCTCACCAACGGTTCGTGCTTTACCCTCGAGCATCAATAGTATCTTGAGTCGAGTTGGATCTGAAAGAGCTTTGAAAGCCGCTGGCATCTCTTGGGTTGATTGTTTTTTTGTAGTCATAGTCCGTGTCTTCCTTTTATCGCCTACTTGGTCGTAATACATGCAGACATAGGTATATACGCATACCTGCATATAATGGTTCCATGAAAATAGTGATTATTTCAAACGTACCTCTAAGTGGCTGTATAGTAGATAGTTAGGCCTGTTGTGGACGTGGGCTCTTGCCCTTGTTTAGCGAATTATCTACCTTGCAATTTCTGAAGTCGGTGGCCTCACAGCGCCGAAGCGTAAAAAAGTAAAAATTACATTCTATTTATTAAGCAGCGAGGTACTATGAGTAATCGTAATTGGACATCCATCCTGAACACGAGCGCCGTCTGTGCAATTTGCATTGCTACTATTGCGGCGTTTTCGAAAAGCGTAATCGCCTTCCCGAGTCATGAATCTCCGCGTTATCAGAATTCATCTGACGATAAGAAACCGTTCTACAATAATGGAATTTATGATCCAGCTATACCTGAGCCAAAGGGAACGGTTCCACGGTCGGCGGAAGCGCGTCCGATTCGGATTCATGAAATTCATGCGTACTTCACAGAACTTGCCGCTTCATCACCTCGCGCGCAATTGTTTGAGTATGGCCGGACTTATGAAAACCGTCCGTTGATTTATTTGGTGATTAGTTCAGAGTCCAATATGGCTGGTGTTGAGGCGCTCAAGGCCAACTTAAAAAGTTTGGCAAATCCTGCGGGACTTTCCGCTGCTGATGCGCAAAGCATTATCAAAACAAATCCTGCTTTGACTTGGCTAGCTTACTCTATTCATGGTGACGAAATTTCGGGTTCTGATGCGGCGGTTGAGTTGGCTTATCAGCTTGTCGCTGGTATGGATGAGCAGACAAAGATGTTGCGTGATTCGTTAATCATTGTGATTGACCCATCGGAGAATCCTGATGGACGTGAGCGCTATTTGTCGATGTTGCAATCACACAACTCGGCTGTGCCGTCGACTGACGCGCAAGCTTTGCAGCATGGTGGTTTTTGGCCTTGGGGACGTGGTAATCACTATTTGTATGATTTGAATCGTGATTGGATCTTGTTGGAAAATCCTGAGACGCGTGGGAAAGTTGCGGCGATTCTTGATTGGAGTCCGCAGATGTTGGTGGATGCGCATGAGATGGGTGCAAATTCGACTTTCTTATTTAATCCTCCACGTGAGCCGATTAACAAAAATATTCCAGATACTATCAAAGGTTGGTGGCAAACAATTAGCCGAGACCACGCTGAAGCGTTTGATAAGCATGGCTGGAGTTATTACACGCAGGAGTGGCATGAGGAGTGGTATCCTGGTTATGGTTCGGCTTGGGCGAATTATATTGGCGCCATCGGTTTGCTCTATGAGCAGTCAGGCGCTGATGGTCTGCCGACTAAGCAACGTGGTGGTTATATTCAAACATATCGTGAAGCGGTGATACATCAATTCACAGCATCAATTGCCAATATTACTACTGCCGCCAAACACCGTACCGAGATGTTGAGCAATTTTGTAGCCATGAAGCGTACGGCGATTGAGGCTGGCAAAAATGAAAGTCCGCATCGTTTTGTTATTCCCGCTGGTAAACATCCTGAACGGGCAGATCATCTTGTCAATGTTCTGCTAGGTTTTGATGTGCGGATTGAACGAACTACTGTGGCAGGTACAATCGGCGGGGCGCATGATGGTTATGGCAAGACACACAAGAAACTTGATCTTCCCGCAGGTAGCTACATTGTCAATCTGAATCAACCACTGCGTTCTTTGATTAAGGCGATGCTTGAATTTGATCCACATATGACCAAAGAGTTTCTCGAGGAGGAGCGCCGCGAGCAAGAAAAATGGGGCGGGTCACGTTTGTATGAGTTTTCTTCGTGGTCTTTGTCTTTGGCGTATGACGCCGATGTTATTTGGACCGATAATCGGATTTCAATTTCCACTGAAGTGATTACTTCGATTGATCCTCCATCTGGTGAGTTTGTTAATCCAGATGCGCGTTACGGTTGGGTGATTGATTTTACATCTGATATAGCGCCAATTGCAGCTTTGCGGATTATGAGCGCGGGCTATAAGGTTCAATCATCGTCACGTCCATTTACAACTGGTGGCCACAAATATCCTGCTGGTTCGCTTTTGATTCGTCGTCACTATAATGATCCAGTGGTACAGCAATTTCTAGCTGACCTAGCTAACGAGCTGGGGATTACAATCACAGGCGCCAATAGTGGTTTGGTTCGCAAGGGTTCGGATCTCGGCGCTGATAGTTTCCGTAATCTTGAATTACCGCGAATTGGTCTCTTTGGTGGTCCTGGTGTGAGTTTTACTAGCTATGCTTCGCTTTGGCATCAAATGGATCAAGAGCTGGGCGCACGTCACTCGTTACTCAATCTCTCACAAGTCGGTCGCTATGATTTAGATAGATACAATGTCTTGGTTCTACCAGATATTTGGGGTGGTGGTTCGGCGGCTTCTAGTGTCATCGGTCCTGGTGGCGCTAGCGCTTTGAAAAATTGGGTGAAAGCTGGTGGAACTTTGATTTGTGTTGGAGGCGCCGCTCAATGGGCGGCTGATAGCTCAAATGGTGTTAGCTCAGTGCGTTTGCTGCGTGATGTCTTGGAAAAGAAAGCAGAGTATACAGCCGACAATCAATTGGAAGTGTTTCAGTCACATCCACGAGTTGATACAAATCAGGTTTGGCACTACAAGACTCCCGCAGTCACCAAAGCCGACAAGAAATCTGGCCCTAGTGGTGATAAAGAGTCGCGAGAGAGAGAGGATGGTCGGGCGCGTTCATTGTTCAGCCCGACTGGTGTGATTTTTGATGTGTTATTGGACAATGAGCGTTGGTTGGCTTTTGGTTGTGGTGAGCATGTTCCGACAGGGCTTTATACTAGCGCGGCATTCATGTCCAAATCGCCAGTGCAGACTATTGGAAGAATAGCTGATGCAGAGTCTTGTCGTTTATCGGGATTGCTTTGGCCTGAGGCGCGTGAGCGTTGGGCGAAGACAGCGTATTTGACACGTGAGTCTTCAGGCAAAGGTCAGGTGATCTTATTTGCTGGTGATCCTGATTTCCGTGGCTATTGGAAAGGTACAGCGCGGTTGTTTACTAACGCTCTGACCTTGGGGCCAGGCTTTGGCACTAGAGTGTCAGTGGGTTGGTAGAAGAAAATTACAACGACGCTGCCTTCGAGGCAGAGCGCGACTACCAGAGCTATTGCCAGTTGTTAAGACTGTGGTCAAGTGAAAATATAATTAAGACGCAGAAGCTGCAGTATTTTCTGCTGACGAATGCGTTGCTATCAATTGGTTATGCCATAGCTCCGCAAGGGGCTGAAGGCGTCGCTTTACTTTGTATTGTTGGGGCGATGTTGTCGTTGATTTGGATGCTGTCAATTGGACGGACAGTATTTTTTCAGAAACGTTGGCAGGCGCTGTTATCTGAGTTGAGTGTTCGCTACCAATCAGATAGTCGTTTTCAAGTACTGTCTAGTAGGTCGTCTGCTGCGGATGTTCCGCTATTGATAAGGGTGACGGGCGCGGTGTCATCGAAGTATTATCTTATTGGCGGTCCGATAGTAGGGTTGTGCTTTTGGTTGTGGCTTTGGATTAAGCCATAACCAAAGAACATGGCCCAAGCCTGTTAATTGGTTTGGAGAGTCTATCTCCGCTAACAGATGATAACTTGCTAGGCGACAGTTTCAAGCTCAACGCTTTCGACCGCGTTTTGCATTTGTTGGTCACTATCATTGAGTGAAGGAATAGCATCACCTTTGAGAATTTTTCCGACCATCATGCGCAATTCATTGACGTTCAATTTTGTGATATGACCATTGGCTTCAAGAAATTCCGCGCGACGTTTCATCCCCATATCCCCAATTGACGAATAAATTAGAACTGGGATCTTCTTGCCGAACTTTTCGCGGATAGCCACTAAGAGCGCCAGTCCGTCCATGCGTGGCATTTCAACATCGGTTATCACCAACTGGAAGTCAGGGTTGGCCTCAATTTCCTCAAGCGCCGATTGTCCATCAGAGACTGCTGTTACGTCGAAGCCACTTTCGGCTAGTTCAATCTCTAGCATAGTGCGCACCGCAGGGCTGTCTTCAGCAATCAAAGCACGCATCCCAGAGCCGTCTACTTGGGGTGTGTCCTCAAAGACGACGTCGCTTTTCTTTTCCAACTCTGGGCAGAGGTCCAAAATGATTGATTCATAATCGAGCATGAAGATTATGCGTTTTTGATTGTCAGGGAGCAATTTGCCTGCGTGATCACGGTCTGAGCGAACAATGCCACTGACAAATGGACTTTCAACACCTTTGAGGGCGTCTGCGGCGTCAATTAAATCCGCCCAGAAGAAATGGTGAATCCAGTTGATGTCGTCGACGAGAAATCCGTTTGATCGTCCGAAGAACTCAGTGACCACTACTTTTGGATGTGTAGAGCTACTCGAGTCTTCGTGGTCGGTGAGGTCAAGGAAATATGTCAGGTCGATAACTGGCACTAGAGTGTCACGGTCGCGGAACATGCCTCGGACGGCTGGATGTGAGTCTGGAACTTGTGTATGGCAATCGAGTTGCTTGGCTATTTTCTTTACTTTGAGGATGTTAATACCAAATGAAATCCCACGCACCTGGAATTCCAGTACTCGTAACTCATTGGAACCTGACTTTAGATATGATTCTGACTTAACTTGCATGATCTTTTCCTAAGAGTTATCGGTGTTTGCGCTTGCAACAGAGAATGTGATTCCAAATTGCGCGCCACCTTCGGGTGCGTTTCGCGCAAATAATTCTGCATTCATTGCCTCGGCAGCAATTCTGCAGAAAAATAATCCTAACCCAACACCGCGATGTTTCTTTTGTTTACGGTATTCGATTTGGCCAAATTTTTCAAATAGTTTTGATGGTTCAATGCCTTGGATGCCAACGCCAGTGTCGGTGACTGTCATCGAGACATGCTGATCGTCACAAGTAATCGAAACAGTTATTGTGCCTTTGGGAGGTGTGTGACGTATGGCATTGAATATTAAATTGTCGACGATGCGAGTCAATAAATGCTCATCGGCTTGCAAGGTTGCGTGTTTGCAATCTGCTGATGATTGGTCAAGCTCGACTGCTATGCCATTTTGTCCAGCGGATGGTGAGGCCATTTGGACTGCATTCTCGGCAATTGAAAACAGATTTATTGTTTGCCAATTGACAGCTAAATCAGTTTCTTCGGACTTGGCCGTAGTGAGCATGTCGGCAACAATAGTTTCAGCGCGTTTGATAGCAACTTGCGCTCCTTCAAGCATGCGTTGATGTAGGGGATTTGAATTATCAAATCGACCCGACTCCATGAGTTCAAGTGTGTAATTCATTGAAGCCAAAGGTGACTCAAGGTCATGAACTAGCATTGAGACTAAATCAAAAACCGATTCGGAGTCTTGTGCTTTTTGTGTCACAATACTTTGCGAAGATTCAGTTTGAATGTCCTGTTCGACAATCGCCACAGGAGGACTCTCAAGTTCGGCTTTTTTGTTCGAAGTTTTTCGTTTTTTGGTGGCGCGTATTTTTATTGGCTTTTGCTTCATAGTGATGCTCTTTTGTTTGCAATTGCAAATCGATTCAGATGTTTAGTATCCGTTGAAATTGTTCTTGAATAATGATTCTAGTAGGAACTGATATTCAGTGGCCCCCTACTGTCTATAACTATCGACCGAATATGAGATTGGCTGTAGCGTACAGAGGGATGTGTTGCAAAGAATTGCTTTGTGGCTCTGTTTCGATTTGGAACAAACAGAGGAAGCGCTGTATTTGAAGAGAAACGGGAGGGGCAAGCAAGGCGCAGGTTTCAGAACTAATCAAATTCCTGCATGACAACTGAATGTACATTCGGCAAAGGTCAGTTGCCCAACATTCAGACTTACTTCTTGAGATTTATTTCTTGGTTAAGAACTTAGCTAGACCAGCTTTGAAGTCATCTGTGTTGCGAGTTAGCGCATTGAGATCACGGGCGTAATTCAAGGAGGCGCCAAGTGACATTGAGCCGAGATGCTCAAACATGCCTTTGGTGAGGGTTAATGAACTGGCGGAGTTTTTAGTTAATAGCGCTACGTATTCGTCAACTGTTTTGTCCAATTCATCAGCGCTGACAAATTTGTTAACTAACCCGATTGAATGTGCCTCTTTGGAATCGAGGAAACGTGCGGTGAGTAATAAATCCTTGGTGTGTGATTCGCCGACTTTGCGCAATAGGAATGTGGCAACCAGTGCAGGGATAAATCCGAAACGCGCTTCGGTGTAGCCAAAAGTTGCGCTGTCGTCGGCGATAATCAAATCACAGACACTGGCGATTCCGCAGCCGCCAGCTAGAGCATAGCCTTGCACTTTGGCTATCACTGGTTTTGAACAGCGGTAAATTGCCAGTAGGAGATCTAGGAACTGCTGTGAGTCTTTTAGATTTTCTAATGTTCCGAACTGGCTGATTTCTTCGAGATAGTTTAAGTAGAGCCCTGAGCAAAAATGGCCACCGACACCAGAGAGAACAATCACGCGCACATTGTCATCGGCGCTGAGAGCCTCGAAGGTTTGAGTTAGCCCGAGAATCAATTCTTGATCCAGCGAATTGCGCTTGGCTGGGCGATTGAGCGTCACGAGCGCGGTTGAGCCATCGAATTTTACTAGCAATGTCTCTAGTTTTGGTAGGGGCATGGTCGACATATATTTCTATCCTTGGTCTTGAACAGTCTGCATTGATTTGATTCAGCTTTTGGGTTTCTCAGGATTTTGGGCAAATAAGCTGAATCGCTAAAGCCAATGTCGCTCTTTTGAGTGGCGCTGTCAAAAAAATCACTTCAGAGAGGCTGAAATATCGTGTGATTTGACAGGACCCTCTTTGCAGAGTATTTATAGCAGGACAAAGAGGACCGCTGCCGTCGGTTATTAGCGCAAAATGAATCTTTGAGAACATTTGCGGTTATTGTGACAGGCGGAATAGTTTGAACGGAATAGTTTGAAGACACCGCTTGTTTTGGGCTAGATACGAGGAATATTAGATGTCGGTACCCTACACCAAAGTCGAATGCAACAAAGCGCTACATCAACGTTTGAGTCACTGGTTGGATAACTTTTTTCCAGAGCATATTACTCTCACTCAGAGCGACCAAAAGCATGATAACTGGAGCAAGTATTTCAAAGGTACACCACGTTTTGAAATGACTGGCAAGTTGGCCGTTGTCAACGAAGCATCCAAAGCCGACCCAATGACTGGCCGGCAAAATGGAGGTGTCTATCCTCGAATCCAATTTGGAATGTATGAGGGTGATGAGAAATTCACCAATCCTCGTGATGCGGGATATAATTTTGCTGATCGGTTAGTGCAGATATTGGATGTTCAGGGACAAACTGAAATTGGTTCGGTACAGCAGCATCGTGTGACTGTTAATTCTGATGAGTTGCTTTCGATGCCCCCCAAAGTTCAGGCCGACATTATTCGTGTCGCCGCTGAAGAGGGAAGGCATTTGTATCAGGTTATTTGGATGCTTGATTCCCAAAGAGAGAATTGGGTTTGGACTGGTCACTCCAGTAACCCGGGTGAAGAGACTGTCGAAAAACTTCTGAACATCCAAATGGGTGAGTATCGTCTTGAAGCATTCAATATTAAGTGGGGCAATATTCTCGATGCGGGCGTGTATATGTGTTTGATTGACTTGGTTGGTAAGTATCAACTGGAGATGCAAACATTTTCGAGCTATTTGCCTATGAGTCGCTCAATGGCTTGTATGCTTGACGAGGAATTTTTTCACACGGGAACTGGGCGCGGGATGTTCTTTAGCTATATCGAACATGGCGCCAAAGAGGATGGACGGTATTCGCTTAACCATGTTCAGCGTACTTTCAATCTTTGGTATGCTTATGCATTAGAGATGTTTGGTGATATCCGGGGTGGTCAAACCAATATTACACTGGGTTTGAAAGCTAAGACAAATGCGCAGGCACAAAACGAATATGTTCATGAAGTTCGCACACAAGTCGTGCGTAGCGCCAATCGTCGTATTGCGAAAGTGCGCGAGCCAAAATCCGAATCTGCAAATGTGAATTTGGGAGAGGATGAATTTTACTTACCAGATACAAAGTTCTTCCGTCGTCAGAGTATCGAGGAGATTTTTGAGCCTTATGATGTGCACGGTAATCTGATGACCGCTAACCCCGAAGAGTATTTCAAGTATTTGGCTACAGTTTTGCCAGAGTACTACTGTATCTCTGAAGATTTCGAGCGTTACAAAGGCCATTATCGAGACGCTTGGAAAGACGGAACCAAACAGGTGCGCAGGCATCTTGAATTCCCCGAGGCCGAAGGCGCTGGCGGGGCTGTTCCGATGAAGTAGGTGGATAGGGCGTAGGTCAGAATCTGTTGAGAGTCTTAGCTAGCAATTGATCTATTGTGCACCCGTGACCATCATACTCTTGAAATCTTTGACCTCCACGCTTACTGCACAGGTGTAGATGGGCCTTCTTGTAGCCATTGTTTGAAGAATGCGCCAGCAACTGTAGGAGCGTAATTCTTGTCGTTCAAAAGTTTTGGCCAAGTGAATGGCGAAAAACACCATGCAGTCCAACTGATTCGTTTATCGGTCAAATAGGATTTGAGCGCGTCGCGGTACAATCCATTTCCAACAAATAGTCCTTCATAGTAAGGCGCATCTGCGGGATTGTCGAGCAGGAAACCAATTTCTGTAGCGAAGATTGGATAGGTAGCGCTGACTGTTCCAAAGACGACATCCCAATCTGTGACAGTTGAATCCATTAGAGCCATCGCCCCTGGATAGGGATGTACAGAGTAGATGATATTCTCTCGATTGACAGCGTTGGCCGAGCTTTGCGCCAAATATGACAGGTCATAGGCCCAGTCAAGTCCGCCGACAATGATAGTTGAGCTGGGATCATGCGCTCTAATTGTGTCGGTGACTCTTTCGGCAAAGGTTTTCCAAGTTGTCCAATTGGCTGTGGACTGCGTGTAGTTTGAAGTTGCAAAAGATGGGAATACTGGTTCATTAAAGATTTCATAGAATGCCACAGTCTTGTTGTTCTTGTAGCGCTCCGAAACTACACTCCAAAAGCCTAGTATTTCATCTTCAGTAGTTGTGTATAGTTCTCCATAGGCGCCAGCGATATTGGATTCGTAGTCACCTGTGCTTGGAAAGCCAATAGAATGAAAATCGAGAATGACATACATATTGTGCTTTGCCGCCCAAGCGATGGCCTCATCAAGGATGAGCAGGCAATCGGTTTGTCCATGAATTCGCCAAGCAGATGGATAGACCGGGAGACGGACAATGGTGGCCCCCCATCCTGATAGAGTTGCAAAGATGTTTTCATTCCATTCGAGGTATTGATCAAAATAATACTGGCCATTGGTGGCTTTGTCTTGCAAAGAGTGTGAGAGCAAGATTGGGCTTTCGATACTGGCGCCCCTAAAAATAGCTTCGCTATTGGAGGCGTTTACAATTTGTGTTCCGACTGTGTGAAACTCTTCTGGATAAGAACTTTGTAGACTATCGCTATTGGCCACATTGCCGCCACAGGAAACGCCTACGAGACTCAGGAGTGAGACTGCGATTAGAGATACTATTTTGGTTTTCACTATTCTATCACTCCTTATGTGATTGGAGGCATTGTTCTATGTTTACGATTATTGCCATTGAATGGACATTGGTCATGCTTAGCTCTTAGTATCGGGAGCTCTTTGTTTCACTGAATCAACATTGAGTAATCTTACAATTCTGAAATAAACTAACTAATCCGAGTACTAATGAAACCAATTACGAACTCTTGCGTAACTAATACCGACTGGTTTGACTTTTTGGACTGGTAGATGTATTGTCGCTACGATGTTCGGTTGGATTGTATACCCCGAACCGCTGATTTGAGCATAGATATGGACAGAATATAGTACGGATATAGTATGGCAAAAGACCAAAACCCAACTGCGACTCGAAAGGCAATACTTGACTCTGCTTTTAACTTGTTCTACCACAATGGCTTTCAGGCTACTGGTTTGAATGAGATTGGGGAGAGCGCTGGAGTTTCCAAGGGCGCTATTTACAACCACTTTCCTAGCAAATTGGATTTGGGCTATGCGATTGTCGATGAGGTTTTGCACGAGTATGTGTTGACTCACTGGATGGGGCCTTATCGTGAGTTTGAAAATCCGATTGAGGCGACGATGAAGGTAATGGAAAACGCCAAGTGTTTTATGGTCGAGAGTGAGTTCAATCTTGGCTGTCCGCTCAATAATCTCGTACAGGAAATGGCATCGATAGACGAAGGATTTCGTAGCCGTCTAAATAGACTGACAATACACTGGGTGGAAACAGTCACAGCGTCTTTTGAGTGCGCCAAGAAATCTGGATATCTCAGGCCTGATATTGAGGCGGCCGAAGTTGCGGCATTTGTGGTTGCTGTTTTTGAGGGCACAATGGGATTGGTAAAGTGCGCACAGGGAATTGAATACTTAGAGCAAAATGCGAAGCAGTTACTGACATATTTGAATTTGTTGCGACAAAGTGATAATCAAATCAGTTATAGCTTAGAATGTGATAGTCAAAGCAACCTAGTAGAGACAAATTCAAGTATCGAGGATTAGTATCCATGCCGTACATTAAGAAACAAAGGACATTAGGGTAAATACGATGAAACTCTCACCAAAAATACTAGCTGCGCTTTTGGGCGCTACTTGCGCTTGGGTTTTTGCTCTTAGCGCTACTCAGTTGGCGCAGGCGCAAGGTCCCCCCCCAACGTTGGTGAAGACAGCTCCGATTGTCAGTATGTCATTTCATGATCAGGTGACACTGATTGGACGGACTGAAGCCAAGTCTCAAAGCAGTATTGTCTCGGAGGTATCTGGGGGAGTCGAGCTGATTAACGCTAGTGAAGGCGCGTTTGTTGAAAAGGGTCAGACTCTTGTGTCGATTGATGCACGTCGTATCCGTTTGTCCTATTTGGCGAAAAGAGCTGAGGCGCTTGAAGCCAAAGCACAAGCTGAACTCGCCGAAAAGAATTTGAAACGCGCTCAGGAATTGTTTGATAAAGAGACAATTGCCGAAAGTCGGCTCGACAGTGAGGCTGCCGCTGCTGTGGTGGCCCAACAGCGCTATGTGAGATTGAACTCTGAAGCCAAGCGACTAAAGATTGACTTAGATAATTGCACAATTGATGCCCCATATGCTGGGTACACTGTCAGACGATTAGTTGATATTGGTGAATGGGTGAGTCCTGGCACACCAGTTTTTGAAATGGTTGATTTATCTACAGTCAAAGTCACTGTTGATTTACCTGAGCGCTACTTTGGACAGGTTTCAGTTGGTAGTGATGTGACAATTAGTATTTCAGGTAATAGTGGAAGTTCACCGCCTGATGCGCCTCTTGTTGGAACCGTGACTGGTGTGGCGCCGTCGGCTCTTGAGGAGACGCATACATTTCCAGTGTATGTGACAATCACAAATGATGATGGTCGTCTGGGTTCAGGGATGTTAGTACGGGCCACTTTGAGTTTGAAAAAAGAGTTCACTTCACTAGCAATTTCAAAAGACGCTATTGTTCGTCAGGGTTCCAGTACAATGGTTTACACTATCAACGACGGCAAGGCCGCTCCGATTCCAGTGACAATCGGTTCTATAGTTGGAAGTATGATTTCAATCTCTGGACCTGGTTTGAAAGAGGGCGTTCCTCTAGTTGTTCTTGGCAATGAGCGTATTTACCCTGGTGCAGGAGTTCGCACAGATGATCAGCAATCAAGCGCAGGTGAAACACATGCTACGCCCACAGATAGTTCAAGCGCTGAGCAAACTGAACATTCGACAGATAATGCTAAGAGTGATGGGTAGGGCGCTATGAGTTTGATAACATCATCCATAAAATATCCTGTTACAGTTATTGTTGGGGTCCTGATTGCTGTTTTGGGTGGTATGATAGCGCTGTTTCAGGTGCCTATTCAGTTAACACCAGATGTCGAGAAGCCATTTATCACTGTCACGACCACTTGGTTTGGAGCCTCCCCAGAGGAAGTCGAAAAAGAGATAGTTGATGAACAGGAGAAGTATCTCAAGTCTGTCGAAGGACTTCTGAAGATGAATTCAGAATCCAATGATGGTATCGGGACTATTTCTTTGGAGTTTCCTATCGGCACAGATTTGACATCGGCGTTAGTGAAAGTTAGCAACAAGCTCAAACAAGTTCCGTCGTATCCTGAGAATGTCGATCAACCTGTAGTGACCACCACTGGGCCGTTTGAAGGGGCTATTGCTTGGTTTGTTATTAAAGCCATAGACACTACGATCTATGTGCCAGAGTTAAAGACCTTGGTTGAGGATTTGGTACAGCCGCGGATGGAGCGCGTGCCAGGAGTTGCGCAAATAAATATTTTCGGTGGCTTGAAACAAGAATTACATGTCGATTTCGATGCGCAACAATTAGCCTCAATGGGTATCACTATTGCTCAACTGACAAATGCGCTGCGCTCGGAGAATCGTGATATTTCAGCTGGTGATTTTGGCGAGGGTAAGCGTCGCTATGTTGTACGGACACTTTCGCGTTACGAGACTATTGAAAGTGTTGAACAAACGATTGTAGCAATGAAATATGGCGCTCCAATCCGTATTGGTGATATTGCGACTGTTTCGCTTGATTTCCAAAAGCCAAGAGCTTTGGTGCGTCATTTCGGTAGTCCCTCGATTGCTTTCAACGCACAGCGTCAAGTTGGCGCTAATGTTCTCGAAGTTATGGATGGTCTGTTAGCGACCGTCAAGGAAGTCAATGAAGAAATTCTCAACCCTCGTGGTTTGCATCTTGAGAATGTCTATCGTGAAACTGTCTATATCGATTCGGCCATTAATTTAGTGTTCAGTAATATGTTCCTCGGTTCTTTGCTGGCGATTTTGGTATTGATGTTTTTCTTGCGTTCGGCGTCTTCAATCATTGTCATTGGTATTTCAATTCCGATTTCGATTATCACTGTCTTTTTGACTATGTACCTATTTGGCAGGACGATCAATGTCATTTCTCTGGCGGGAATGGCTTTTGCGGCGGGAATGGTTGTTGACAACGCCATTGTTGTGCTTGAAAATATTTACCGTCATTTGCAAATGGGTAAGAGTCGCGCCAAGGCTGCCGCGGATGCGGCGACTGAAGTTTGGGGAGCTGTTTTAGCTTCGACAATCACAACGATTGCTGTTTTCTTGCCGATCTTGTTCCTACGTGAGCGCGCCGCACAACTTTTTAGTGATATCGCGATTGCAATCTCAACTGCGATTGCGATTTCGCTGATTGTTTCGATAACAGTTATTCCATCGCTAGCGGCGAAGATTCTAAAAGTTTCTGGTCAATTCAAGAGTAAGGATTTCTCACAAACCAAGTTGGGTCTTTTTGCTGATTCGATTTCGCGGTTGGTTGATTTTCTCAATGCCCGTCCATTGCGCAGAATCACAACCATTTGCGCAACTATCATCGTAACAATTGGCGCTTCATGGATGTTGTTACCACCAGCGGAATATTTGCCGACAGGCAATCAGAATCTGATTTTTGCGATTTTGATTCCACCACCGGGATACAATCTCGATGAGATGGTTGGTGTCGGCGAGTCTATCGAAAGTCAACTCTCATATCTTTGGGAAACCGAAGGCGAGGAGGCGGAGAAGCTTCCTGGTGGCGGTGTGGCAAATTTTTTCTATGTCGCTTTTCCTGGGCAAGCATTTATGGGGTTTGTGGCAAAAGACCCGAGTCGGGTTTCAGAGATTCTTGGCCCTGCTAATGCTGCGCTACAAACAGTGCCTGGGGCCTTTGGCTTTGCTTCGCAGTCGTCACTATTCTCAAGAGACTTTGCTGGTAGTCGCTCGGTGAAAATCGATATTAGTGGTCCTGAGCTGGCAAAAATATTGCCGATGGCTTTGCAAGTCTTTGGGCAAATGTCCAGTGTTCTGCCTGGTTCGAACTCACGGCCAATTCCTGGGCTTGATTTGGGTAACCCTGAGGTGCGAATTCGTCCTGACAGAGCGCGTGCGGCGGATATGGGTTTGACTTCCGCTGATATTGGCAACGCTATCAACGCGCTTGTCGATGGTATGGTTGTTTCAAATTACCGCCATGAAGGTCGTGACTTGGACTTGGTCATCAAGGGGCATGCAGACTTGGCGCAACACACGCAGGATATTGCTCAACTACCAATGGCGACTCCTTCGGGTAGGGTTATCACTGTGGCTGATGTGGCTGATGTTAGTATTAGTCAGGGTCCGATACAAATCAACCATGTCGAACGACAGCGGACTGTTTCGATTCAATCGACACTACCGATGGATATTCCACTTGAAGTTGCGATGCAAAGTATTCAAGACAAAGTTTTTGAGCCGATGCGCAAGAGTGGTCAGATTGGTGGTTTATATAGTATGCGTTTGTCTGGCGCTGCGGATGATTTGAGTAAGTTGAAAGACGCGCTTGGAATTAACTTTGTCATAGCGTTAACGTTGACGTTTTTGCTGCTAGCGGCGTTGTTTCAATCTTTTGTCTATCCCTTGGTGATTATGATAACTGTGCCTTTGGCGACATTTGGCGGGGCCTTGGGATTGCGGTTGGTGCATATGATAAACCCGTCACAGCAATTAGATGTTTTGACCATGCTTGGTTTTGTGATTCTCATCGGTACTGTAATTAATAACTCAATCTTGATTGTTCATCAGGCTCTACATTTTATGAATGATGGACAGGATGCTCGCGCCGCGGTTAAAGAATCTGTTCGTATTCGGGTTAGACCGATTTTAATGTCGACGGCCACATCGGTTCTCGGTATGCTTCCGTTGGTGGTGATGCCTGGCGCAGGTTCCGAATTGTATCGCGGGCTGGGTTCTGTAGTTGTCGGTGGATTGGCTTTGTCATCATTGATTACTTTGGGGTTGACTCCTTTAGTGTTTTCATTTGCCGTAGAAACAGTTGAAAAATCAAAGGCTATGTTTCAACGTGTGGTAGCTAAGAAACAAATTGAAGCGGCAGTTGAGTCACACTAGAATTTGATGCTTGAAAGTTCATATTCACATAAAGAAGATATCCAATTAGTAGGCAGGAAAAAGACGATGGTACTTGACATTAGAAATAAGAGCGCGTTAGAATTACGGGTCTCAGGCGCTCATTTGCGGCGCGTGGTTATTGGTTTGGCAGTGGTAACTTTGTCAGTCACAACATCGTTTACTACGAAAGCGCAGGCTCAGGTCGATGGAACATTAACTTTGAATATCGAACAGGCCGTAGCGCGCGCTTTGAGCGACAATCTTACATTGCGTATTTCGGAAGAAGCGCTTAAAGAAACAAAGGCAACATCTTGGCAGGCGACCACTACTATGCTTCCACGTTTGGACATTTCTGGCTCGGTTGCTCGTTTTGATCCGAGTCTTTTTGGCACAGAGTCTTTTGTGACGATTGACGAACGGAGGAGCGCGCAATTACGCGCCTCTTACACTGTGCTCTCTGGTGGAGAACAGTATGGGAGAACCAAGGCGGCCCGAGCTTTAGCAAAAGCGGCTTTGCACAACTATGCCGCTACTCGTTTGGCGACAATACAGTTGGTGCGGACAGCGTTTTATGATGTCTTGCTGGCTGATCAGCTTGTTGATGTTGCTCAAGAGGCAGTGGATATCAATAAAGAGGAGGTGCGTCGCGCCAAAGTGCAGTTTGAAATCGGTGAGGCCGCCAAGATTAATGTTTTGCGCGCCGAAGTGCAATTGGCTAATTCTATTCCTGATTTATTGCAGGCCAAACATAGCCGCCGTTTAACCAAGGCGCGTTTGGCGAACCTTATAACTTATGATTTGGATCCGACAGACATTGAAGCTAGCTCATTGGTTATCGAAGGGTCATTGGTGACTGACAGACGATTGGTTCTGCCGCCACTTGGACGAATGATAACTACAGGGAAATCCAATCGTCCGGAATTGCGTAGAGCCCACAGCCAAAGAAACGCGGCCAAGGGAGAGGCGCTGACAACTTGGTCGGGTTTGGCGCCGCGAGTTGATATTTATGGAGCTTGGGATTGGCGTGGCTTTGATGCAAGTGGACTTATCAATGATACGATAACTAATACTCTGCAAAATATTTCTTTTGTAAGTAATAATCAGGGCTGGGAAATTGGCGCTACTGCCAGTATGCCGCTCTTCGATTTCTTCGGTAATGTTAAGGGTATTCAGGCTGGAAAAGCCCGCGTAAGACAGGCGGAAATTGCTGAGGAGGATTTACGTCGTCAGGTGGACTTTGAAATACGTACTTCGTATAGCGGCTATCTTGAAGCAGTTGAATCATTACGCTCTCAAGAGAAGAACGTTGAGCGCGCCAGAGAGTCACATCGTCTCTCTCGCGAATCGCAGTCAGCTGGCGAGGCGACACAGCTGGATGTTCAACAAGCGCGATTGGATTTGACGCGAGCGCGGTTACTGTATGCTACAGCAAGCCGTAATTTGCTTATCGCTGAGTCAGCGCTTTTGGCGTCAATTGGTTTGAGCGATTTGCAAGAAGCTGAACGATTTGGAATTAAGACTGAAAATCAGTAAGAGTTATTTGAGTAAAATCATCTTGCGGGTCAATGTTTGTTCACCGCGCTTGAGGCGATAGAAGTACATGCCTGAAGCGACACTAGCGCCGTCTTCATCAATGCCGTTCCACTTTGCAGTATAAACATCTCTCTCCTGCCATTGATTGACCAACTCAATCACCTTTTGACCAAGCACATTGTAAATAGACAAGTTTACCCTGCCCGGCGCCTCTAAAGCGTACTGGATTTCTGTAGTGGGGTTGAACGGGTTTGGAAAGTTTTGTTCCAAGCGGAATTCGGTAGGTAGCGTTGAGCCTGGAACTTCGCCAGCGGTGAGGACACTATCGAGGCGACTGCGCACAGTTGTGACAGCGGTTTGTAATTCTGTGAGACTGTAGCCTGCGACAATAGCGAAACTCACATGCGTCGAATCTCCAGATCCAATAGAATAAGGGCCTGTAGTGACGAAGTGTGCCAAGTCGCCTTGTTCGAAGACAGTGGCTTTGGCGAAGCCGGATGTCATGGCGTTGTATTTGAGTGACTCAGTAAATGGGTTACGCAAATTGCCGAAGACAGACATGTCTTGAACATAGTGGCCTGTGAGTCCTTTGGCGCTGAGAACCGCGATGCCGCGATACATTTCTATGTCTTCTTCTGTATCAATAAAAGCCATGTACCCTAAATCATTTTGCAAATCAAAAGAACCTATGTTGAGATTGAATGATCCGATATCCCAATCGGCGAACATGCTGGCATAAATTCCGCCGAGACTCGCTCCTGAATTATTGACGATGGTGTAATCAATCACTACAACATTATCGAGTGGTGCGTGACGCCAGCCGAAAGTGCGTTGACGGATAGTTAATCCGAGTGGGGCTTCGGCTAGTGTATCTGCGAAAGAGCTGAAGGTGACAATGTCAGCTATGGTGTCAAGGGAAGTGATATTGAATGCTCCACCGGGTGATGGAGAAAAGTCTCTATCTGGTTGAAGACCGATATTGCGGATGCCATCAGAAACATGGCTCGCATCGAGACCGAGCATAAAAGCCATTTCAAACAAACTCGAACGAGTATCATCATCAGTGTCATCATCAAAACGTAAGCCAGCGAATCCAAGCGGTGTATATGAATCATCAGCAAAACCGTATTCGCCAAAATTGGAAACAGTAAAACTCATTCTATCTGATCTGTGAGTATAGAACTCTCTGTCGATTCGATCTCCAATGAGGATATAGATTCGTTCCAACTGCCGCACTCCATCGTCGGCGACTATTAGAAAATCAAGAGGGATAACACTACCAGTTGAAAGTGTGTCGTCGATTTGAATAATAATATTTTCGATACTTGTCGCTGAGGAGTCGGGTCCGATTGAGCCGAATGTTACTGAGCCTGAAATGATCGTCACACTGGAGGGAGTTGAAATGATTGTGCCGCGAACGGTAGTAGCCATCAAAGTATTCTCGCCGACATTTTGGATTCTTACTTTGGCTCGAAGAAGTCCTGTATTGTCGGGGAGGTTGGGTGTCAGAGCTGTGACACGCAAGACGGGGTTTGTTGATTCTGGTAGAGCTTTGAGAGCTGCCAAGGCGTTGATATATCCCCAGCCATGCTCGTTGTCGGGGCCTTGTGGGCCGAGGTCGGAACTGGTTGTTAGTAGGGCAGTCTTGATTTGTTCGGGTGAGGCATTTGGGTTTTTCTCTCTCAAGAGCGCAACGATTCCCGCGACATGCGGTGCGGCCATGGAAGAACCAGAGAGAAATCCATACGAACCACCCAGAACCGAGCTTCGAATACTGACACCTGGCGCCACAACATTTGGTTTAACACTCACTCCGTCACAATCAGATGGTCCGCGGGATGAAGAGCCCGAGATTGTCGGTTGACCTGATGTGCGGTGATCTACAAAGCCGACTGCAAAACAATCGATTGAGTCCAATGCGCGATTAGCTGGGTTGCGAATTGTCTGCTCGCCTTGTCGGCCCTCATTGCCAGTGGCAAAAATATTGACGATTCCTAGAGCCTCAGTATTGTCTATCAGTCGATGGAATAAAGCATCACAGCCGAGAATTGAGTTTTGCGCTCCCCAGCTATGGTTGATGACATCGGGTACATCTGAGATTGTATTTGGGTCTTTATCAGGATCGGCCGCCCATTCGAAGGCGTCAACAATAGATGCGCCTGGAACATCAATCACTGCCGCGGATATCCAGCGGGCTCCTGGGGCCACTCCGATTGTATCACCGGTGAGTGTGTCACGTCCAAGCATGATACCCATCGTGTGACTACCATGTTGAGGTAGCGAGACACTATTAAATGCGTGTGGGAATGAAGTCATTCCAACAGGGTCAAACCAAGCCGCAGAAGAATCACCGTCGAGTCCTTTCCAGCTCTTTCGCAGGGCGGGATGGAAGCCGTCAACGCCAGTGTCGAATGAGCAAACAATCCTTCCTTTACCTGTAAAGCCTCGTGACCATACTGCGCGGGCTCTGACTGATTCGATGTTTGAACTAACAGAGCTGGTTCCAGTTGTGTTGGAATCTCCACTTGTTGATCTATAAGATTTTGTCTTTGTCTCAGGAGTTGTCGAAATAAGAGCTGGTTTTGGTGGCAGTATTACTTTTGAGACTGATTGAATTGAAGTCAGAGATTGAAGCCCTGCAATTGGAAGTCGCACTGTGTAGGAGTTGATTATCCAATGACTGCGATACGAAATGATTTCATTGAGTGCAACTAGCGAATCAAGTTTTGGTTGTAGAGTAAGCTTCGTTTCTGCGGCTCTGGCTTCTAAGTGTGCTCTGACAAAATCGTATCGGTGTTGGCGGGTCATGCCAATTAATGAATTACGAAACTCAATGGAATTAATATCACTGGCGCCTGCTGTTGCTTGCGCTGTGACAATCACTGTTACCACTTCAGTGGATTTTGCGTCCAGAAGTTTCCGGCGAAGAGTTAAATCCAGCTTTGTATTATTGACAATTGAGATATCATCTTTGATTGCATATGCTGGCGAGCGTACTATAGCGCATAATAGTATTGCTCCACATAGTGTGGTAATGGCGCTTCTTTTTGGGTAGGTAAATAGAGGTTTCATTGTCTGACTCCGGCGTCAGTGATGTCATCTATGGTAGCGAGCCAGATTCAATAGTCTTCTTAGGCAAATATCCGCATGAGTAGCGGGTTTCTCAGTATAACAAAAAATGGACAAAACACTACGATTTATTCAATTTTGAGTGTAGGCATAAAGCGTTATGGGAGTTCGTAAATAGAGCGATTTGGGGGCAAAAGAAAACCGTCGCGATTGCGACGGTTTTGTAAAGTTACTCTTGAATAGAGCTATAGAGTCCGACTATTTGACAGGAATACCGCCGACTGGTGTGCGATTCAATTGCTGGGCAGTGAACCAACTAACCGTAGCCTTTAATCCCTCTTCGAAGCTAACCTCTGGCGCAAAACCGAACTCCTTTACAAGCAAGTCTCCTGAGCCATAGGAATGGCGAATGTCACCCTGACGAGCTTCTTCGTAGGTTGCTTCTTGTTTGGAGTTCATAATTGCACGTAATTTGTCGAGGAGGCAATTCAAAGTGTATTGGCCTCCGCAGGCGACATTGTAGGCTTTGCCAACAATGTCTGGTTTTGTAGCAGCGGCAATGTTGGCGGCGACGGCGTGAGAGACATGGGTGAAGTCTCGTGACTGTTCTCCGTCACCATAGATAATTGGGTTACGGCCCTCAGCTAGAGCAGTGATGAATCTCGGAATGACGGCGGAATAATCAGATTTTGGATCTTGACGTGGTCCAAAAATATTGAAATAACGTAAAGCGACAGTTGGCAGGCGATACAATTCCCAAAAGACTTTCAGGTAGTATTCACCAGTGAGTTTGGTGATTGCATAAGGACTGAGTGGATTTGGAGTCATAGACTCTTCCTTTGGCAAGATTGCCGAATCACCGTAGATCGATGAAGATGAGGCCAGAACTACTTTTTTGATATTGGCTTTGCGGGCACATTCAAGGACATTCAAAGTACCGTTGATGTTGACGTCATTACTAGTCAGCGGGTTATTGACCGAGCGGGGAACCGATGGCAGAGCGGCTTGATGAAGGATATAGTCACAACCTGCGACTGCTTCATGCACAGTCCAGTAATCACGAACATCGCCATCGATTATTTCTATGTCCGATTGGACACTTTCGAGGTTTGATAGATAACCCGAGGAAAAATTATCAAGAACGCGGACTTGTTCTCCTCTTTGGAGTAGCTCCGTAACTATATTACTGCCGATAAAACCGGCTCCGCCTGTGACTAAATAACGCATAATTCTCCGCTTCTATACCAAGATGTTCTGTTATTAGCTCCGTTGTAAATCATAAATAGTCGCGCGCAAATCTACTGATGGAGTTACAACTGTAACACCATAACATGCGTGAACTTATCCTATGCTCTATATCGGCAAGGAATTGAATCCAATTAAGAGTTATTGAGAGCTTCATCAAATTCCTGAAGATTCTCTAACTTCAGCGAAGAACAACGGAGAGTATTCTTCTAGGTGAAACTACTTACTGCATATGTGAGGTAGCGCCTCAAATTGTTTCGTATCGGCGCTATTTTGTCTTTTTTAGTGTCTCATCTTTCAGAGAAAAACGACTGTTCGAGAAAATCCCCAAACTATCATACTATGACGAATTTGTGAAGATTCTCCTAAGCGCTCAGCAATGTAGAAACCGAGCCGAAAATGTCAATTGATTTCTTGAATTATATCAAAATGAGATCAAATGACAGTTTTGGTGTAACCCGTTAGTTGTTGTATGGCAATGTATTGACTGATTGTCAGAGCTCTGGTGGCGGCGCTTGGAGACTGAGCTGAGAAATTGGTGTCAAATCCTATATTCGGCAGGATTATCAATTGCCTGATCTTGCCAATATTCGATTGTTTTTCTTAGTCCATCGGTGATTGAGATATCGGCTTCAAAACCGCAGAGTTTTTTCGCCTTTTCGCCGTCTCCGAGAAGACGTGTGACTTCGGATTTTTTGGGACGGACGCGCTTTTTGTCGGTGACGACAGTGATTTTGGAGTTTAGTATTGTGCCGACTTTGATAACTACATCGCCAATTGAGGTTTCATTTCCAGAACATAGATTAACAGTCTCGCCTTTTGTCTTGGCGCTCGCTGCGCAAAGCGCCATTCCGCGAACAGTGTCTGAGACAAACAAGAAGTCCCGTCTGGTGGTTGTTTGTCCGAGTTGGATAGAGGGAGATTTTAGAGATTGGGTGATAATTGTTGGAATCACCGCTCGCGGTGATTGACGGGGACCGAAGGTGTTGAAGGGCCGGACAATTGTCACTGGCAGATTGAAGCTCTTGGCATAGGCCTCGGCCATTTTATCAGAAGCGACTTTTGAGGCCGCATAAGGCGATTGCGGTGTCAACGGATGGCCTTCATCTATTGGCGCATACTGCGCGCTACCATAGACTTCGGAGGTTGAAGTGGCGATAAAACGCTTTAGCGAGCCAATTTCACGGGCGGCTTGCAATAGATTGGTGGTTCCTATGGCATTGACTTGCAAGAAGTCTCTTGGCGAAAGGTATGAATATGGAATTGCAATTTGCGCGGCCAGATGAAAAATATATTCGGCTCCCTCGACCGCGCGTTGGCAGCTTTCAGGGTCTCGAATATCGCCAAAGATGGCGCGAAACTCTGGCGCTGGTTTATCTGAGTTTGTAGCGGTCTCCAGCGCTCCTTGTGAATTATGCGAGGTATAGCGAAATAGAGCTGTTACTTCACAGCCGAGTTCGCAGAGGAACTCAACAAGGTGCGAGCCGATAAAGCCGCCCGCTCCAGTTACTAAGACACGGGCTTCTCGTAGTTTTTTTAATGTTGGGTTATTCACACTCACGGCTCTAGTTTTTTTCTTTTGGTATTTCTCTTCGTTCTTCTGTCTCGGCGTTTGGTAATGCGCGATAGATAAGATAATCCTGTGAGCCGTCGGAAGCAAAGCCGCTTTGGAGTTTATATTTCCGGTCTAATATGCCTGAATTGATGATTTGCTGAGCTGTTGGAGAGAGTTTGTTGAAAGTCAGCCAATGGTCGGGATATTTCTTGAGGCAATCTTCCAGAAATTCGGCATACTCCCCGAAACGATTTCTCTGGATTGCCTCTGGAGAAACCAAACCATCACGGTCAATCAATTGCCCACGGTAGTAATAACCAGGATAGCCGATATCTTCGGCCACAACGACTGTATTGTTTGATAATTGAGTGGCTCGACTAAGGAACTCTCCTGCGCGTCGTCGCTCTGTTTTGTAGACTTCGGCCTGTCTCTTGTTGTGAGCCAAGGTAACCGAAAAACTATTTCCAACTACTGGCAAAGCGGTGATTAGAATTACTGCGCTGATGAGTTGTAGTGCGAGTTTGTTTTTCAGGAAATTACCCGCTAGCGAATAAGCGCCCGCGATTCCAATTCCTGAAAAGAGAACCAACAACAAAGTTAGTGGGGCTTTGTACCAGAAGAAAATATGTGTACCACTTAATGCCAAGCCGCACAGGAGAATGGCGCCGAACAATGCTTCCAGCCAGCCCCAATAGATACGCATCATTGAATAGGCCAAACCCCACAGCGCTCCGATTAGTGTTAGCCAACCGAGTAGTGTTGAGAGATTCAACAATTCAGAGATACGACTTAGTGTTCCGCCTTGTTCCAGTGCGTTATAGAGCGTCAGTTTGGCTGTTGTAGAGTTCGGAATTGGTGAACCAAAATATGAAGTGGCAAAAACTATCCAAGGCAAGACAAAGACGAGGACTATCACTATATCTGGCAGGTAGTCTTTTTTGAAGCCGCTCGAGTTGATAGTGTATTTGAAGAGAAAAAAGAGAGCGATAATGAGTAATCCTTCAGGGCGCAACAGGGCCAAGAGTGAGGCGCTCACTATTGCTATCCTATAGCGGGCAGTAAGAAGACAAAAGACAAAAGATAGAACTCCAAGAGTGAAGAGTGACATCTCCATGCCTGAGACATCGGTATTGATTGCATTTGGCCAGAAGGCATAGAGCAAAGGTGGAATAATGGCGGCGCTGGGGATTATTCTGCGGCTGTACAGGTACAGAAGAGCTCCTGTAGCGCCTGCGCAAGTGATTCCGAGAGCTTGTGAGATTGCGGGAACAGGTAAGTGTAACAAGGCAAACAGCGCCATCAATATCGCATAGAGTGGTGTGGTGACACCTAGGACTTTTTCATCTAGATTGTAAACGAAACCTGAACCCGCGGCGATGTTCTCGGCGTAGCGGTAGGTGATGTAGGCGTCGTCGGCGCCGCTCATGCCAGATTCATAAACCACATAGCAGCGCACGGCGACAATGAGCAAGAAGACACCTATCAAAGTTGAAAGGTGTGATTTTGCTTTGCCCATGTGATTACCTATGGAATAGTTGAATAAATAGGTCGGGTTCCTTCGCTCTTCAAAAACTAATTTTCTGAGAGCTGAACTTAGGAACCCGACCTATAGTTTAATGAACAAATCAACGCACTGGCTTGTGCTTGCCTTCGCGTAGCTCTTTGAAGTATTTGCGTGCCATGGCCGCGACTGAGCCAGAGAGGAATAACAATCCGATAATATTCGGTAGCGCCATTAGCGCGTTAGCTACATCAGCGAATGACCAAACCAGTGAAAGGTTTACAGTCGCTCCAGCGAGTGTGGCCATCAAGAAGACTACTTTGTATGGAGTTTTCATTTTGTGTCCGCCGATATACTCGATACCTTTTTCGCCATAGTATGACCATGTCAAAATAGTTGAGAAACCAAAAAGCAAGACACCGAGTGTGACCATGATTCGGCCAAAACCAGGCAAGACACTCTCAAACGCCGCTGAGGTTAATTGACTGCCATTGAGTGAGGCTACATTGACTGATGGGTCCCAGAGTCCTGAGCTGATAATCACTAGCGCGGTCATGGTGCAAATAATCAAAGTGTCAATCAGTGGCTCAAGCATCGCCACGAGTCCTTCTTTGACTGGTTCATCGACTTTGACCGCGGCATGCGCCATTGGCGATGAACCGAGTCCGGCTTCATTAGAGAAAACACCGCGTTTCATGCCCCAAGTTAGCGCCATCCAAACTGTGAACCCAGCGGCGCCGCCAGTGGCCGCGACTGGGTTGAAAGCATATTTGAAAATTAGGGCGAAACTTGGAAGGATATGCTCGGCGCTGAGAGCTAATACCAACAAAGCTGAACCGACATAGACGATTGACATAAACGGCACAAGTTTTTCGGCGACACGCCCGATGCGTTTGATACCACCGAGAATAACGATACCTGCGAGACCAGTGACAATGATACCGACAGCCAAGCGGAGAGTTGATTCACTAAATGATTTCAACCAGATCATGACACTTGAGGCTTGTGTTGAATCGGCGCTATTGATGATGTCGACAACCGATGCAGCGATTGTATTTGACTGGACACCATTACCTGCGCCCAGCGCTGCCAGAGCTGTGCAGATTGAAAAGAATATCGCCATCGGTTTCCACTTTTTGCCGAGGCCTTTTTCAATGAAATACATCGGGCCGCCACGAACTGAACCGTCATCGTCGACTTCACGATATTTGACAGCTAACGTGCAGGAAGCAAATTTAATAGCCATGCCTAGAACAGCGCTAATCCACATCCAAAAAATTGCGCCAGGCCCACCGAAGTAAATAGCGGTAGCGACACCTGCGATATTTCCAATACCGACAGTGGCGGCCAGAGCTGAAGTTAGCGCTTGAAAATGAGTTAATTCACCTTCGTCTTCTTTGTTATCGTATTTTCCAGAGATTAAATCTGCAGAGTGTTTCAGCCCACGAAACTGGATGAACTTGTTGCGGATGCTGAGAACCAATCCCGCAGTCATGATCAGCGCGACCATGGGAACTCCCCAGACGACTCCAGAGATTGCATTGACTATCGCGCTTAATTGTTCAAGGAAACTGGGTTCCATGCTGAGAGACTCCTTCTTATGGGCCTAAAGGGCTGAGCGTCTATTGTGTTTTCAATTTGTTCTTCTGAGTTAGGTAAGAACTCAGATAAGATAAGACCTGAGCAGCCGCCCAATATCCAGCGAGACGGAATTAGATTCTCTGGTCGGAGATTAGATACCAGAAACAGGTCAATCATGCAAGTTCAAGTCATTGTCGGACAAGCGGCCAAGGCCTTTTGTGGCCATAGCTTAGGGTGTGTTTGGCGCCCCAGCTAGAATCCACATCGCGATTGAGTCGATTGTCGAGGCAGGCAAGAATCCGCCTGTCAGCGGCATCCGCGAACCGAATGGAGGAGTATCGCCGATTTTTTGAAAGACAACACTAGCGGTTGTATCTCCTGCGACGATTCCTTTGCCTCCAGAATTATTCCCACCAGCCGTGACGGAGTTGAAGCTGAGAATACTGAACCCACTTTGTCCAGACGTTGAGCCGTGACAAGCTCCATTGGTGCATTTTGAGGAAAGCAATGGGCCTACGAAATCTTGGAAAGTGAGTGAGGCAGGGGGGGTGATAGTTCCGCCATTTCCACCAGTTGGAGTTGAATCACTTGAGCAGGCTGTTAGACCAGCTATAGCCATAACTGCTACCATTACATTGAAAGTCCTTTTCATTTCAATCCTCCGTTAATTCATTACTTATGTTATTCAAGCGTTTCAGGATTCTGGAGCTCCCGCGAGAATCCAAACTGCAATTGAGTCAAGAGTTGATTGCACAAATGGAGGACCGCCGAGAGGCATTTGTGAACCAGCTGTTGTTCCTTGTAGACGCTGAAAGACGATACTACTAGCTGTATCACGCGGAGCGACTCCACTCCCGAGTGATCCTCCGGCAAGGAAGGATTGATAAGTTTCAGCCGAAAAACCACTGCTTGTGAACCCATTGCCGTGACAGCCTGCAATAGCGCAAGATCCAGTTATTTCAGGTCCAATGAAATTGTTATATGTGTAATCGATGGTACTCAGATCAACATTTTCCATTGCGGAGGCGAGTGAATCATCAGTGGCGATGAATGTCACAGTGTTGGTTGTGTTGGCGTGAATCGGCATTGCTGTCCAACTGAATAGGCCATGTCCGTTACCACTATCGATAAAGGTTGCTGATGCTGGTAGGTTTAGCGCTGTTAGTGTCGGAGTGGATTCGGAATCAGAGGCGATGACTATCACTTGAAAGAGGTTATTGACCGAGGTATAACGCATACCAATCGGTTGTAGCGCTGGAGGAGTGTTATCTTCAGAAGGAATCGGTTGAAGTGGATCACCCAAGTCAGCGCAACCACTGATGAGAATTGTGGCAATTAGCGCAGCTAGACTAATGTTTCTCTTGAAATGCTTTGGAGATTCGGTCATAGTTTTTTCGCAGATTTAATTTTGGAATAACTAATAAGCCAAATGCAACCTTAGTTCGAATTCACTTTGGCCGTCGAGAGGGCCGCGAGTGTAGAAGGCGACTCCAGGATTGACTTCAACAAAAGGCATGGGCCAGATCTCAGCGGAGACTCTTGTGAACTCTTCCACTCCGCTTTCTATATTTCTGTTGGGGTCATAGAAATTGTAGTCAAGTTTGGCATAAATACCTGGGATTATCCGAACTGATGCACCAAGATAGGTTGCGTAGCTGTCATTGGATTCCCCAATTAAATCTCCTTCATAGACAATCGAAAATGTCCGATAGCCAAGTCCACCGAATGCGCTTTTGACAGCGAACTGTCCGCCGTGTGTGCCATTGGCCAATTCCTCAGAGAATCTAAGAGAGGCGCCGTAGAAATAACTAAGTGGCCCGAGCGAGCTGTAGCGACTGAGATTGGCCATGTAAATGCCTTGGTCGTTGACTGAATAATAGGCCACCGAAAAATTATGGCCGACTGTAGTAATGCCGAGATTAGCGCCCTCTAGCGCTGCGCGATGGAAGATTCCAGTTTTGGTTTTGACGAAGGTTGTAAAGTCTTCAAGCCGCAAACCGAATTGAGGGTAGAAACGACCGACTTGCACAAACGCGGATTGTCTCTCATTGCTGACTATTAAATAGCTTTCGTCAATTGCGCCTGAGGAGAATGTGAAATTGAATTGCGTTGAAGAAAATGGTTCGAATGACGCATAATAGTCTGTCTGGTGACGGTTAACTGTTCCGTCTTCGAGAAGCCGCATGCGAACATCCGCTCCCACGAGGACAGACTCGGATAGCCGTGGGCCTTTGTAGGATTTCATTAGCTTTTTCTTTACCGATTGCAAGGTCAATTCATTGACTGACATTGTATAATGGCCAAACTCATTGCGCATGGCCCCACCACTAGGGGAGAAATGGCATTGAGTGCAAGCGGCGCCTTGTTCGGCGGAGAAACGAGGAATCGCGCTGGCGATATTGAAGACCAATGCGAGAACGAAGACTCCCACTGAGCAGAAAGTACAGAGAAAAAGTAGTGGTCGATTAGGATTTTGTGATCTCATTACCAAACCTTGGGTTGTGAAAATTTCTGTGAGGGATATTGAGTGTTGGTCAAAAAGCCATGCTGGTCAAGAAGCTAGAAATACCTTAGATATTCCTAGACTTTATACGTCTCTGATTGGAATATAAGCCTCTGGAGGGCAATCTAGCAAGTCATTGATTTAAGGGCTTGCCCGTGGGGGAAAATCTATGTAGAATCCGAAAGCGCAAAAGTCGTAGGCGCTGGTGAATTAATGATTCTCGAGATCAAGGAAATAGGCAAGAATGTCAGATTACAGTTATATCTTAGCGCGGCAGATTCTCGATAGCCGTGGCAACCCGACAATTGAAGTTGATGTTGCACTCAGTGACGGTTCGATTGGTCGAGCTGCGATTCCCTCTGGCGCTTCGACTGGGATTCATGAAGCGGTTGAATTGCGTGACGGCAACAAAGACCGCTATGGCGGCAAATCTGTTCTCAAAGCTGTTGAAAATGTCAATCTGACAATTTCAGATGCGATTATGGACGCAGACTTGGATCCCTATGATCAGGTTGAAGTCGATAATTTCCTCATTAAACTTGATGGCACAGACAATAAATCTGCGCTAGGAGCCAATGCCATTCTCGGTGTCTCGTTGGCGACGGCCAAAGCCGCCGCCGATTCTGTTGGACGAAAACTGTTTGAATATATTGGTGGCTCGAATTGTAAAGTTCTTCCAGTCCCGATGATGAATATTATCAACGGCGGCGCTCACGCGGACAATAGTGTTGATATTCAAGAGTTCATGATTATGCCGTTGGGCGCTGATACTTTTTCTGAGGCGCTACGGATGGGAGTCGAAACATTTCATGCGCTCAAGAAAGTTCTTGCCGATCAAGGTTATAGCACCGCAGTTGGTGATGAAGGTGGTTTTGCGCCAAATTTGAAATCCAATGAAGAAGCTCTTGAGATTATTTGTAAAGCTATTGAAGTTGCGGGCTACAAACCAGGTGACGATATCTCTCTGGCGATTGACGCCGCCGCGAGTGTGTTCTACGACACAGAAAGTCAGAAGTATACTTTGGCTGGTGAAGGTCGTAGTTTCAACTCCGCTGAATTGATTGGCTACTATGACGATTTGGTTGGTCGTTATCCGATTGTCTCTATTGAGGACGGACTTTTTGAGGATGATTGGGATGGTTGGAGTGAGATGAACAAGAAATTGGGTAATAAAATTCAAATTGTCGGTGATGATATTTTTGTCACTAATCCCAAGCGTCTTGCGCGTGGTATTAAAGAGCGCAGCGCCAATTCGATTCTTATCAAACTCAATCAAATTGGCACACTAACTGAAACTCTTGACACTATCGAAATGGCCAAATGCGCCAGCATGACTTCAGTAATTAGCCATCGTAGTGGCGAGACTGAAGATACAACTATCGCCGATGTCGCAGTGGCAACAGGCGCTGGCCAAATAAAAACAGGTTCACTTTGCCGCACCGATAGAGTGTGCAAGTACAATCAATTGTTGCGTATTGAAGAAGAGCTGGGTGATAGCGCACAATATCTCGGTAAGAATGTATTCTTCAATTTGAACCGTTAAGAATCGCTTTGTAGTGACTCTTGTACTAGAAACAAAAAACTCTTGAGGTGAGTGATGCGAACGATAAGTATAAACTATAGGATGTATGCTGTAATTGTGTTGTTGATTGGTGTGGTTTCTCTGTCTGCCTGTTCAGGCAAGAGCGATAGTGATCAAGGCGCTAAGACTTCTGCTGATACTAATTCGGAATCACAACCAGCCAACGAGACGTCAACCAAGAGAGATGTTTCGGGAGTTGTCCCAGAAATGGGATTGGTAGTTCAGAATTATGGAATGGCCAAATTCTCAGAGCTCAAACGTCTGAATGATGTTGGCTATGCGCTTTTCTCGATTTTCCCAGATGGTACTATCTCTTCAGGAACTTCGGCTAACCTGTCGAACTACGAAATTGATTGGAGCTCCGCTAAGATGAGCTCTTACAGTCAGGAAGCTATTTCATTTTTGACTCCGAGTATCAAAGACCTCAATTCCAGTGAACTTGTTTCACAGCAACAAGTTATAGTGGCATTGGCAGCTGAGAGCAAAGTCGATCTCAAGGCCCCAGAGTCGCTGGCGATAAATGTTAGCATAGAGACTCTTGTTAGCGATAGCTTGCGGACAATTTGTGCAATGGGATTTTCTAGCCGCTGATTTCCATTTCATATAAGTATTGTCTCGCTAGGTTCTATTGGCAGGCTTTTTCAATAGCTTCGTTTGAAATACATCCGTATGTTTGCGCCGATGAATAGCTCAAGAAATCATTCGCTGAGCTCCATGAAGCTCTCAATGAAAAAAATCAATAACCCAATTTTAGCGCTGGCGATATTGGTGACTTCCACAATTGGATGTTCCGCAAGCGATAATGTGGCTGTCTCCAAGTCCGAAGCAAAAGTTGCTGTTATCATCCTCGCTGAAGATTCTCGGAAAATCACCAATGAATTGCAGGAGTTATTGCATGACCCCGAGCCGCGAATTCGTGGACTGGCTTCGCGTGCGGTTGGGAGAATTGGTATAGATTCTGCCCCGCTATCGAGAATTGATTCTCTGCTTATGCCGAATTTGCACGATTCGGTGATAGAAGTGTCTGCGATGACAGCTTTTGCTTATGGACTCTTGCCCAATGATTCGGCTTTGGCCAACAAACTAATTGAATATGCTTTCACTGCGCCAGCGGGAGCGGCGCTTAATGCGATAGCCTCTGGTGGTCGTCTCGCCGATAGCGCCAATACGCAAGTAATTCAAAAACTGATGATTTTGTTGAATCATCCCCAGCCCTCCTATCGTTCACGAGCGGCTTTGGCTTTACTATACTGCAATGCAAAATCCACTTCTCTCGAGCTAACCCGAGTCGCTCTCTCTGATAAAACTTCCAGTGTGCGTGACACTGCTTTGTATGTCCTAGCGCGTCTGGGCGCTGCGCAAGCCAAGGATGTCTATTTAGCTTACATAAGTGACACCAAGGACGATTGGCACAATAGCTATCATAAGTCACTCGCCTTGCGTGGTTTGGTTGCAGTTGCCGATACGGCACTGGCGCCGAGAGTCATATCATTTCTAAAAGCCGAGAATGTCAATTTGCGCTCACAAGCAATTGTCACGCTGGGCGCTCTCAAGTGTCAGCTGACCAAAGAGGCCTTGACGAAAGTAGTGACGGACGAAAGTGATAGTCGATTAGCCGCACAGGCCTTGAACGCATTAGCTGGATTCTCTGGAGAGCGTGACGATAAGCTTGCAGAAAAAGTCCTGTTCTCCAAGAAAGATTTAGGGATGCAATTGGCCGTGGTTACATATCTCGCTGGTAGTTTCAAAGGTGTACTATCGTCACTATTGGATTCAACGTTGCGCCATGGCAGCCCACAGTTGTTGAGCGCTTTTTTTGATGGTGTCAATCAGGATGTATCCAAGAAGGGCCTTTATGAACTTTGCGAAGAGATGCTGCATTCTCCCCAGTTTCATGCTTCGGGACCTGCATACTATTCGGCATATGAGTTATATGAAAAGTTAGAGTTGAAACCTAATGACTGGATGAACGCCAAAGTCCTATGGGAAATCATTGTTAGTGACACTGATTTTGTTATTAAGACGGCTATGCTTGAATACGCTGGAACTCGCAAGTCGCCTTGGTTTTTCGATGTGGCATTGCCCTTGGCGCGTTTGATTGAAAGTGATGAACATCAAATTGGTAAGTATGAATATCAAGGCGTATATCGGGCGCTGCTGACTGCTACTGAAAGTTACTTGGGGGAGGCAGACAAGTATTTTGATAATACGCCCAAGCAAACCAAGCTTAATGTCCGCGAGATATTTGAACTGTGTTTGCAGGCGCCTGATTTTATTGTAAGCAAGAACGCTGCGAAGATGATGAAGAAGTATTTCAAAATGGATGTCGACGCAAAGATAAACAAACCACAACCTGAGTATGACGCAGAGGAGCTTTCAAAGCGTCTAGCGATAGCCAGAGTTGAGCACAAGAGTATTGTTATTGTACACGGCGCTGAGGAAATCAAAATAGAATTAGACTATGACGCAGCGCCAATGAACTGTTTGAATATTTTGGCTCTAATAGAAAATTGCACATATACTGATTTGGTTTTCCATCGGGTGATTCCTAATTTTGTTGCGCAGGGTGGTGATCCGCTTGGCGATGGTTGGGGAGGACCGGGGTATTCAATTCGTTGTGAGTATTCCCAACTTTCATATGTTCGTGGCGCAGTTGGTATTGCCACATCTGGCAAAGACACTGGTGGCAGTCAGTTCTTCATAACACTCTCGGCGCAGCCGCATTTGGAAGCGCGCTATACAGTTTTTGGAAAAGTTATTGATGGACTCCAGAATATTGATGCGATTAAGCAGGGTGACCTAGGGACTGTCTCGCAAGAAGGTTCAGCAAATTAGGCATTAGAACAGCAAGAAACTTGTCAGCAGGAAGCAGGCAGTTTGTAGAGTGAAAAAGGCAGAATAAATATGAAAAGAAAAATCAAAGTATCAATCGGAATGTTTCTGGCGATAGTGACATTTGCGTTCTATTCTGTCGATACAAATAGCGCTTACGCAGAAGACAATATTTTATCGGAAATCATAGATCGTTTGCTGGCCTCAGAGGCTAGACAAGCTGAACAACTATCGGATGTCCTGCTAGACAGTGAGCTTTTTGAACGTCGCCTTAAAGGTAATGGCGATATCAAAGAGGAGAAACATTTCCTTAAGGATATCTATTTCCACAAAATCCCTGATTCGGCGCGTAAGATGGAAGTTTATGAGCGGTACTTGGAGTATAGCAAAGACGGCGAAATGCAAAGCGCTGATGAACTTCGTAAAGTGGTAGAGGACAAGATCGAGAAGCTCAAGAAAGGGCGTGGAGATGATAAGTCACGTTTGTTGACCGATGTGTTCTTGCCTGAGAACGCTGAGTTTTATTCACTTACCTATGAGGGAATCGTCGATAGCGCTGTGGACGATTATACTTGCTATTTTATCAAAGTGCGAGCCAAGGAAAACGAAAAAGATACTGTTGAGCGAATCAATGCCGAATTCTATCTTGATACTGTTACTGCCCGACCTGTCTTTGTTTCATTCAGACCCGCTAAGCTAAAAAGCAATATGATGTTTAAGCTCAAGCAATTAGATATGAGTCTTGAATTCAAAGAGTACAAGGAAGATATCTGGTTGCCGTTGAAATTCCATTTGCGCGGGAAAGCCAAAGCGGCGCTGTTCTTTGGTGTTGACTTTGAAGTTGACGAAACCTTTTCTAATCCGCGATACAATACAGGTGTTGATGGAATTGAATTTTCTGAGTTGATGGGTACTTAAGGACTAGTTGGTTACTACTAGAAATAATTTCAGATGAGCGCTTTTGTAATTTCAGAAACGCGTGACAAGGCGCTACTAGCCGAGTTTTTTCGAACAGAGCGTTCGCTATATGCTTACCTACTGGGTGATCTTGATCCATTTTTCTTTGATAAGTCACGTTGGTGGGTGGCCTGTGAAAACTCTCAAGTCCAAGCTGCCATATTGAGTTATGAGGCTTTTGCAACTCCTGTGCTTATTGGTCTTGCAGAAAATCCTGCTCAATCAGCGCTTTGGCGCTATATTTTGAAAAAGCCTATCATGAAAAAGCCTATCATGGAAAACCCTCCACACCGCGCGCATATTCATTACCGTAAAGAACATGAGAGCTTACTAGTTGAGGCTGGCGCTGTTGAACCACTTGGAACTTACCTCAAAATGGTTTGGTCGGCGAGTCACGCGAGTAGCAAGATATTGAATATTGACTTGAGCGAGGTGGTTGAACTTGGCCCGAGTGATATAGAGAGCATTAGAGAGCTTCATGCCAGCGCATCACCTGGGGCATATTTTGATGAGCGATTGTTGGCTACAGGTTTGTGTTTTGGAATTTGGCGCGAGAGCGTGTTGGTTGCCTTTTCTGGGTGTCATGTTTATTCAAAAGAGTACAGTGTCGCTGCTATGGGGGCGATAGCTACACATCCCGAATTCCGTCGAAAGGGGCTGGGCGCGAAAGTTTCTTTGTGTTTGCTGAATGCGCTGAAGACACACATAGACTGCATTGGTCTGAATGTGCATAGTGAAAATGTGAGCGCTATCAAAATCTATGAACGTCTCGGTTTTCAAAGACATTGTGAGTATGAGGAAGCGATTTTCAGCAGTGGCGCCGCTGATAAGTAATTGCTCAAGTTACGAATTTTACCTGCGCAATAAGTAAATCGTGTAGACCACATAACCGATGAGCAATAGCGCGCCATGCCAGCGCTGAATTGTATGTGAGCGCATTCTAATTAGTATTACCAAGGCCAATGCCGCAGCGCTCATCGTTGCCAAATCAATCCAAAATCCATTATCAAGAGCTCCGAGAGAGATTGGTGAAACTGTGGCAGTGATACCTAAAACAATCAGGATGTTAAAAATATTTGAGCCCATGACATTGCTGATAGCAATGTCATCTTCTTTTTTGACGACAGCGATGACGGTTGTCACTAATTCAGGGAGTGAGGTTCCGATGGCGACAATAACGATACCAACCACCATCGGAGACATTCCGAGTATTTCACTCAACTGAATTGCGCCTTTGACGAACAAATCAGCGCCATAGACCATCACCCCTAGTGAGACAATTCCAATAATTGAATGTAGAACCCAGCTTCGGTCGCTTGAGCTGACTACGCTTTTTGGATGGGTCGCGCTGTTTTTGCGCTCTTTCATGGCTGTGAATATCAAATAGGCTGTGTAGATAATTCCTAGAGCCAAACCGATAATGCCCTCGATTCTTGAAAGCTCACCATCCAGTAAAGCCAAAACCATCAGGATAGTCACTGCCAACAGCAATGGGGCTTCGCGTTTGAGCAAGTCCATATGGGCCTTGAGAGGAGCTATCATAGCTCCTAAAGCTAAGACCAAAGCTATATTGATAATGTTACTCCCGACGACATTGCCAATGACAATAGCGTTAGCGCCTTTCATAGCCGCCGAGAGCGAAACCGCGATTTCGGGACTGGATGAGCCGTAGGCAATTAGCACAAGTGAAATTATCAATGTTGGCACGCGCAAAGAAAGGGCGATTTTTCCCGTGGAGCGAATCAGCCAATGACCGCCGATTATTAGCAATAGCAAGCCCATTATTAGTTCGAACTCATACATGGAGGTAGAGGATATTGCAGAATGCGCCCTATGGCAAACTCAATTATCACAAATCGGAAGATTCTCCCAATATTGGTTTAGATGCAATATTTGTAGAGAAAACGATAAGAATTCAGAGCTTGCGATATTCGCGAAAGCTTTCTATGTTGATTACTGGACATTTGCCCGTTGGGGGTGGTGGAAAAATGTGGACAGCGATGTTCGTGTTTCACCTGAGACAATACTCCTGAGGCTTGAACCGGATAATACCGGCGGATGTAAACGGGAATTGAATTTTGTGGGACTGATGGCTTTCTGTAGTGGAAGTCATGATGTTTTCCACAACAAACCTGCGTACAGCCGCATCATGCTCTGATGAGTTTTCTGTAGAAGTTAGTTCTACCTTAAGGAAATGCTCAGCGCCAGAAGCGGCTTTGTTTTTGGTAAAAAATTTGTCGCAGAATCGATGATTGTATTTCGATATCTGCGATGGCGCAGATCAGCTACAATTCCCTGACATCCACCATTACATTCGTTTTTTGCCTCTCAATATTGTTATCCCTCCGATTGCGGGTACTGAGGAGAATTATCTTCTTAAGATATCAATTTTTCAAAATACATTACAAGGGGCGACAAGTGATTGATTCAAAAAGTAGATCAGCAAGTAGCGCTATGATTTTGGCGATTATTGTTTCTGTTGGAATATTATTCTTGCCAAGAGCTGCGCAAGCAGAAGAGTGGGAAATTTCTGGTGTTGTTCGCGATAATTCTGGTGAGGTTTTGATGGGCGTGACTGTTATGACGGACGTGGCTGGTGTTGGAACAACATCAGGCGACAATGGCGAATTTATTTTGCGCGCTTCGGGAGCTTATCCTACGACGATATCATTTAGCTCTTTAGGTTTCAAACCCTTGGCGCAAAGTTTACATTCGGATTCATTTTCGTCTGCGCTAGAAATTACATTAGAGCCAGCGTTGATTATGAAACAGGGCATTACAGTTTCTGCCAATCGCGCTAGGGCTGGCGAAACTCCAGTGGCCTTTAGTGACATCACAAGCGATGTAATCCAACGTGACTATACTATTGGTGACCTCCCTGCGCAGTTGAGTGGCACACCAAATCTTTACACTTGGTCGGATGGTGGATCGATTTTAGGCTATAGTCACATCGCGATCCGCGGGTTTGATGAAAAACGAATCTCTGTCTATGTCAACGGCGTACCACTTAATGATCCTGAGGACCATGTGACATATTTTATTGATCTGCCTGATTTTGCTAGTGATGTACGCGACATACAAGTGCAGCGTGGAGTTGGGGAGTCAATGTATGCCGATGGTACATTTGGCGGTTCGGTGAATATTGTCACCTACGCTCTTGATCAACCACGCAAGCTGAGTTACACAACTGGAATCGGTGAATATCAGGATGGCGATAATTGGATAGGGCAAACCACAAGGCAAACATTGCAGTTTTCATCGGGGTTGGTTGATGGCCGCTATAGTTTTAAAGCGCGTTACTCACAGCAAGCAACTGGTGGGTATATTGAAAACTCTTGGCACAAAGGTTCTTCGTATTTCATTTCTGCATCAAGAATAGATCCCAAGTCGACAACCACTTTCAACACCTACGGTGGTCCTCAGCAAACTCACGCCGCTTGGGATGGCATTGACTTGGCTACATACAAGACCAACCGTCGAGCGAACTTTCTGACGTATGTCAATGAGACAGATAATTTTACTCAGCCGCATTATGAATTGCATAACACTTATTCACTGTCTGAATCAGCGACGTTGAATACAACTGCCTACTACATTCGTGGTGTGGGATATTTTGAGCAATTCAAAACTGATCGTGATCCATTTGAGTTCAATATCTCTAACGCACAAATCGTTGATACTGCCGATGGTGAAGTTGATATTGTCACTCAACAATGGGTTAAGAAAAATCAGTTGGGGCTCAACACTCGTTTGGAACTTAAGCATGAGAAAGGTAGTCATGCCGTCGGAGTCGCTGGATACTATTTTGATTCGAACCATTGGGGACAGGTCAATTCGACATTTAATGTTTCCAGCGCTTTTATTCTTGGGCAGCATTATTACGAATACTTTGGCAAAAAGTTAAACTTCAGCGCTTTTGCAGATGAACGCTATCGTCTCTCACAGCATTTGAATGTGCAAGTGTCACTACAATTACGACATGTACGTTATAGTTTCAATCAAAACTTGATAGGCGCCTATGTGACAGGCCCACAGAATAATTTTAACTTGAGCTGGACATTTCTTTCACCGCGCTTTGGTTTGAATTATGCTTTCAATAATCGACACTCTGTGTTTTCTAGCTTTTCGGTTGTAAGCCGAACACCGCGTGATCAGGATATCTATGACGCCAATGATCCAAATGCGCTAGCCAAATTTGATATTCAATCTGAGCGTATGTATGACTATGAATTTGGCTACCGTTACCAAGCACAGGCGTTCAGCGCTGGGCTCAACTTGTTCTATATGAATTTCAACAATGAAGTCGTGTTCTTTGGTGTTGATGACGACGGAAGTCGATTGACGGACAATGCGAAGAGTTCTTATCATTCAGGAGTTGAACTCAATGCAAGCGCGCTACCTTTCACTGGGGCGCACTCAGCTTTAAGGTTTGAAGCGAATTTTAGTTACAACCGAAATCGCTATCGTGACTATACGACCAATGTCGGTATTTGGAGTGGAGTTGGTGGCGCTGAAGCTGTAGATTTTTCAGACAAAACAATTCTTGGGTTTCCTGATATTATTGGAAACTTCGTCGCTGATTACAAAATCAATAGCGCACGTCTGACATATCGTTTCAAAGGTGTTGGCAAACAATTTGTCGAAAACCAAAACCTTGACTCGCTGTCTATCAAAGGGTTTGGTGTTTCAACTTTGACTGGTTCATTGAAGTTTAGTGGATCAGGTATTCTGGCAGGACTGAAACTCACAGCGACGCTTGAAAATATATTCGACAAATACTATATCCAATCTGGCTATGGCGGCAACTATTTGGCCTCTGGCGGAGGAACAGTTAATGGCTGGGGCAGTTACTTTCCATCGGCTGGACGGTCATATTTTCTTCAATTGGCCTTTGATTTACAATAGGGAGTGTACCTGTAGAGCATGAGCCTCATTGATTGGACAATAGTCGGCGCTTATATATTAGCGTTAATCGCGATGAGTTGGCGTGACAGAAACGCTTTGAGCGGCTCTGCTGCCAAGGTTATACTCGGCGGTAGGGCGCTGACACTGCCTGCTTTTGTCGCTTCTTTAGTGACGACTTGGTATGGCGGCATCTTGGGTGTCAGTGAATATAGTTATAGCTATGGCATTTCAAACTGGGTGGTTTTTGGTGTTCCGTACTATATCGGAGCGCTGGTCTTCGCCTTGTTCCTTGCCAAGCGTGCGAGGCGCTCCAAGGCGTTGACACTACCACGTCGGATTTCCGAGCAAATAGGAGAGCGTTCGGGGTTTGTTGCGGGGCTGTTAGTGTTTGTCACTTCGGCGCCGACTGCCTATTTGCTGGGACTTGGTATATTGATTCAATATTTCATGGGAGTTCCAGCGGCTCTGGCGATTGTTCTCGCGGCTCTGTTTAGCGTTGGTTATGTTTCAATTGGTGGCTTCAATGCAGTAGTGCGTACCGACGAGTTGCAGTTCGTTTTGATGTTCGGTGGGTTTGTGACTCTATTCGCAATCTTGTTTGTCAACTATGGATTTTGGGATTTCATTGTTAGTCATGTGCCAGCGGATCATCTGAGTTGGACTGGTGGCGCAAACCTGTGGTATATTGGAACTTGGTATATCATTGCTCAAGGGGCTCTAGTGGAGCCAGCTTTTCATCAGCGTTGCTATGCCGCGCATGACGAACAAACAGCCAAGCGAGGGATTATCATCTCGATTGGTTTTTGGGCGCTCTTTGATTTTCTGACCACGTTCTGTGGTTTGTATGCCAAGGCGCTCTTGCCAGAGTTGGCCAACCCTGCGTTGGCGTTTCCGCAACTGGCTTTGCAAATATTGCCGCCAGTGGCGCTGGGATTGTTTGTTACTGGTCTTTTGGCGGTGGTGATGTCGACAATTGATTCGAACTCTTTTATTGCCGCGACAACTTATAGCTTCGATTTGTTAAGAGCGTCAAAGAACTCTCAAAATGAGCTTTCTGAGTCGTCGCTAAAAAGGAATACGTTGATTGGCTTGTGGCTCTCGACAGGACTAGCGGCGCTTTTTGCTTTGGCGTTTGAGTCGATTGTCGATGTTTGGAAGGAGTTTGGCTCAGTTATTATGCCCGCCTTACTAGCGCCAGCGTTGTTTGCCTTTTTCCAAAAAGAAGATCACAAAAAAAAGCGTCAGTCCTTGAGTGACACTCAAGGACTGACACTGATTATTCTTCCGGCGCTTGTTTCTATTTCATGGATAGTCTTCGCTCATCTTGGGGAGAATGGTTCATACCCATTTGGTGATTATCCATTTTTGTCCGAACCTATTTTCCCTGGACTGTATCTCTCAGCATTGCTGAGTGTTTTCTTTTTGCGAATGAATACCAAGAAAAACAACTAGACTCTCGAGATATTACAGAATATTTACCGAGACACCCATTCCTAATGTTTGTTTGATGCGAGCGCCTTTGTCAGTTTGTTTGTCATAGAGCAATTGCACATAGAGTGAGGTTTGAATGAACTTTGTCACCTTAGCTGTAAGGATGTGCTCCCAGTTGACATCGACCGCTTTCCAATAATCATTTGGCGAAGTATCGGATTCGGAAAAGGACAGCGCTTTGTATAGTGTCAACTTGCCTGTGTATTTCATGTCTTTACCGATTTCGAGAATCAGATCAGTTACAGACTCAAGGCCGCCATCGTTGGTTGTGTTAGATTTTGTTGTCTCTGCGGCAGAGTCGATTATTTCAGAAGTGATGATTTGACGTAAACCAAAACCAAGACGACTCTTTAATGTCACTTTGGTGTGAGCTTCAGAGGAATTTCCGTCGGCGAATACACGGAGGACACCGCCAGACTCGGTTATTGTTGCGGGCGAGAAAAAGCGCTTAATAGCTATAACTGATCCGTCATAGAATTCTGTCCGCAAGCGACCTGCAAAGTAGGGGTCTACAAAACCGTTCAGTGTCACACGCACCACAGACTCAAGGTCGATCAAGTCAGTGTTCTTTTCTGGTCGTTGCCATTTCGCTGTTCCGTCAAATAGTCGTTTCTGCGAATAGGTTAAGCCGAAAGCGAGTTTAAGTGAATTAGATAGATTGAATTTGGGTGACAATTGTTTTTCAGCAGATGAGTTTGACGTAAAGGTCCAGTTGAATGAACCGAGCTCCCCACCCTGCCAGTTTGAGCTGTATGAAGATTGCGTCGCTGCCAGAGAGCCATCTAGGGATAGTTTCCAGCCCGTAGAGTCGGGTTTTGGTTGTGTTGTTTCTTCGCCATAGCTGGTGTTTGTTAGAGAGAGTGTCGCTATGATAATCACCAAAAATGATTTTGAGATTTGTTGTTTCATGGTTTCAGGGTTCCTGCTGAGTATTTGTTGTTTCTTTATTATTGTAGTGTCATTGTTTGTTTTAGTATCACTATTATTTCAGAAAAAACCGACTGGATGTTATTCCAGTCGGTTTGTGAATCATGTGTGGCGCTGACCACCAAGAGCGGATCAAGCGGACTGTGTTAGAGCGCCGTTGATGTGAACATCCATTTGTGGAAACGGAATCTCGATACCTTCCTTGTCGAACTCTTCTTTCATCTGACGCATCAACTCAAAGCGTAGTGGCCAATAGTCTGCGGTGGCACACCATGGTCTAACAACGAAGTTCACCGAAGAATCCGCTAGCTCGACGACTTCCACAACGGGCGCGGGATCACTTAGAATGTTTTTGTGTGACTTCAAAATGCGATGCAGAGTCGCTTGGGCTTTGGCTATGTCAGCTGTGTATCCGATTCCCATAGTCAAATCGATTCGTCGGGTACCGAGGGTTGAGAAATTGACTATTGAACCACCCCAGACGGACTTGTTAGGAATAATAATCTTGCGATTATCACCAGTTGTCATAGTAGTGGCCATCAAGTTGAGTTCGCGAATCACTCCGCTATGTCCACCAGCTTCTACGAAATCGCCGTTCTTAAAAGGTTGATTGAGCAAAATCATCACACCCGAGGCGAGATTACCAAGTGTTTCTTGGAAGGCGAATCCGATTACAAAGCCAGCCACGCCAAGTCCTGCAATCAACGGCGCCACATCAATTCCGATACGTGGCAGGGCGACCATCAAGACAATCACCCAGAGAACTTTTCGCAGTGAATCCAATGCAAACTTCTTTAGCAAGTCACTGACTCTGTCGGCTTTTGAGAGTCCTTTGTCGGCTACCCTACAGACAGCGCCGACAATTATTTTGCCGATAATCAGTAGGAGTATGAATACAATAATATCAACTGCATAGGCCGGGCCATTTTCAATGAACCATGTCTTGCCGCTTTCTAACCAACTCAAATCTTCCATCATCTATCCTTTTGTCATACTGTTTGTTTGTCGTATTGTATTGCTAGACTAATCATCAAATAAGTCATCAAATTTGCTTTTTAGATCGTCCCCAGAGTTGCCGCCTCCAAGCGCTGCTTTACCAGTGAGTCTATGCTGGAAGAAATCACAAAAGTTGGCCTTGTCTTTGGGTTGCACTGGCGCGACTACACTCTCTCGACATTGAAAGCGACGTGTTGGATCAAAATGTCGACATCCTCGGCAACTACGCAAATCCGCGACACAGCTTTCGCATTGATCGGAGCGCATGACACTACCTTCGATTTTTGTATCAGCTCCGCAACTCCAACATGTCATCCCTGGCATAATAAATAATTACTTTCTTGTTTGCAGTGGGCGAATATCCGCCATTGAAGTCCAAGCGTTACTATTTTGCTTAGCGAGAAACACGACCATTTCTGCGACTTCATCAACGGTCAATTTTACTGCGGCTTTCGATGGTGACAGCGCTCTGCCAGATTTTTGAGCCGAGAGATTGCGCATCAAATTCGTATTAGTCGAGGCTGGTGACAAAACTGAGATTTTAATTCCTTCTTGTCTGACTTCATTGGCGACAGATTCAGAGAGCGCATTGAGAGCCGCCTTTGAGGCGGCATAGACGGCCAAATTTGCCGCGCCAATCCTTGCGGCGCCAGATGAGATATTGATAATATGGCCACTACAAGAATCTGCTTTGCTCTTTTGTTTGCGAAACAATGGTATTAGTTCTTTGAAGGAATAGAAAACTGCCCGAAGGTTTGTATCTAGCATTGCGTCATACTCGCGCTCAGTAGTTTCGGTTAAAGGCTTATGGGCGCCGACTCCAGCATTGTTGACCCAAATATCCAGCCGTCCAAAGTGTTTCTTGATTTGCCTAATCGCTTGTTTCAGCTCATCTCGCTTTCGTATGTCACATCGGACAATCAGCGAACTAGATTCTCCTCTGGGGAACGAACGCAGGGCTGTTTTCAAGTCACGCGTTTTTCTCCCTAGGAGAGCAACTTGGGCGCCTTCGGCGGCAAAATGACGGGCGATTGCCAGTCCGATTCCTTTAGAAGCGCCAGTTACGGCAACAACTTTCTTTTGTAATGAAAGCATATAGTTGTAGAGATATTCTGGGATTAATGACGGATTTTCATCTTGTGTCCAATTGGTAAAAAAATAGCACATTTGACCAAACCGGATAACAAAGCCAAGCTAGGGAATCAGGTAGAATCTTGCAAGTCGCCTTTATGGGCTAATGCAATAAAACCTGCATTAAGTGAAGTACCACTTGTGCATATGGGACGAAATTGCGTACTTTCTCTGGCGATGACTTCTAAACGAACCAAGAGATTCCTCTATGCTTTCATAGCCAGCCAGCCGCTGGTGTTGTTTTTTCTGATGCTTGATCAAGGGCTTGGAATCGTGAGTATACCCAGATGGATCATACATTTATCACTGGCCATACCTTGGGGGGCGGGTGTGTTGGCCACTATTTATACTCTACGCGAGATTGGTCTCAGCGTTGGTCGTGAGTGGGTGCACTGGCTATTGGCGATTGCCTTGGTCTATGTGATACAGTTATACTCCGCCCAAGAGATTCATGTGCACTACATTGTACCGATCAATCTGATAGTCTTTCCTATACTTGCGCTATTTCTTTCGCATATTGATCTGCGAGATACTTACTAATTCCAACAAATCTCAACCAATCGTCTTGGCAATCACCCATAGAATCGCTGTGAATCTATGGACGAGAATTTTTCTGTTTTAGGGAGTTATTACAAAATCGCCCGAAAAGCGCTGGAAAAGTTTGGCGCATAAAAAAGGCCGCTCGCGCCCCCTCTGAGCGCGAGCGACCGACCCTGAAAAGAAAGAAAGAAAAAGAGGTGCACGTCGTATCCAAAGCCCTTTGGATAAAAAAACTTTTACTAAAACTTCACAAAACTTGGCTCTCGTACAAATGCAAACGATAATATTCAGTTAATACCCGCACGGTAGATGATTCTCCCCAGTCTCATCAACCAGCCACGCTTAGTTTATGAGCAATAGCTATGCCATTCGGTTAGGTGGCAGTGTTAGCTTAGGTTAAGCTACTGACAGTCATTCAGTTGTGCCTGTTTGACGGCTAGCGTTTGTCTGTCAACAAATCTTCGAATCGTAGGATATTGCGAAATGTGTATAGGCAAAAAAAACGATAAGCGGTTGATTATCAACCGCTTATCGCTAGCAAGGAGCTTTTTCCGCTGTCCGTAGATTCTGACGAATTTCGAACAGGAAAAAACTGTATAATTCAAACTGTGAAACCTAAATCAACCGACCATGCGCAATCCACCACCTGACGGGTCGGTCGGTTTTTCCAATTGATAACGCTTCATCTTGGCCCTGAGTGTCGATTCATGAACACCCAATTGACGCGCGGCCTCGGACTTGTTCCAGCCCGCGGTGATGAGCGCTTCGAAAATCAAATCACGTTCGAAACGTTCGACCTGACTAAACAAATCGACTGTTTCGATTTCTTGCTCAGAGTCCAGAGCTCCTTGAACAAGCTCAAGCAACGAACCTGCCTTGACTAGGCTAGAGAAGGCTTTCATCCGTTTAACTGTATTCTCCAGTTCACGGACATTGCCTGGCCAGCTATGTGACACGAAGCGTCGTTTCAATTCTGGATCAACCTCTTGTCCAGCATTGAGCAATCCGTACTTCTTGAGAAAATGCTCCAACAAAAATGGAATATCTTCTTTGCGCTCACGCAACGCTGGAATCTCGAATGAAAATCCATCAAGACGATGATACAGGTCACGACGGAACTCACGTCTATCGACCATCTCTTTGAGATTGCGGTTGGTTGCAGTAATCAAAACGAATTCAACTTTCACTACTTCCGTAGAGCCTAGTGGACGGAATTGTTTTTCTTCAATTACGTTTAACAGGCGCATTTGTAGTGATGGAGGCATTTCACCGATTTCATCAAGAAATAATGTGCCACCATTGGCCGCCGCAAGTAAGCCTTCGGCTGAAGCGACAGCGTCGGTATAGGCGCCTTTGGTGTGACCAAAGAGCTCAGACTCAAGCAATGTCTCTGGAACGTTAGTGACATTCAGAGCCACAAAAGGTCGACCTGGATTGACCATATCGTGGTAGTAACGCGCCATGCGCCCTTTACCAACACCTGTGGCGCCAGTCAAAAGGATTGGCAAGTCACTGGTCCGAATCAAGGATAGCTGTGCGACTATCTTCTGAATACGAGGACTGACTGTCAAGAATTCGAATTCTGAATTAGTGACACGAGGCTCTAGCGTTTTCTTTGAAGTTTCGGCTACTTGATAGCCACTGGAAAACTCTGGAGCAGAGGCAATGAATTTGCTGATACGTTCAGCGCCTCTTCTGTCACTTCGCCGAGCATAGATTTCTTCAGCTCGGAACAAATAGGCCAAACGTTTATGGGCAGAGAACAACTCAACGCTACCGACCCATTCTAGTGTAGCGGCCAGCTCGACGGTTGCGCGCGCGTTCTCGAGTAAGTCGAGTGAACGGTGCAATAGTCCAACCACTGTTTTGTTATTTCCAGAACTATCAATTTGATAGAGAGCTTCGGCCTGAATTCGGCAAAGCGCTCCGATGTCAATGTTCTCACCGAGCCTAACAAAAATCGCTTCAGCGTCTTTTGCCAGTTTCAATGCCCGGCGCCATTCGTTTTCAGCTAAAGCCAATTCTGCTAAACCGCGCAGGACTCGGCCGAAGATGTCACTAGCTGACGACAGACGCTCTGAAATACTTCTAGCCTCAGACAAATTTGCTCTGGCAGTGTCATAGCGTCTTTGCTTAACAGCTAATTCTGCGCGATAGACATGCAAGATAGCTTCTTCATGTGGCGCTGATTGCTGTGACAGTGACGCTTCTACTTCTGTGAATAATTCATCAGCGCTGGTAAACATTCCTAGCCGTGTGTACTCATAGCCAAGTGACAAACTGGCTTTGATGACTTCGATTTCATCATTACACTCATTCGACAGTCGAATATTCATTTTGAGATTCTCAACAGCATCATTGGAATTTCCAATGAAGGAATGGACTCTACCGAGGTTGCCGTAAAGGAATGCCATGCGACGAATGTCTTGACGTTCATGAGCTATTTCGAGAGAATCTTTCAAGAATGTAATCGCTTGTGGCATATCTGAGCGCATGCAGCACAATTGTGCCAAACGGTTCAGCGCATTGCCACGCACTTCTTGGTTATTGATTCTGCGCGAAATAGACTCTGCATCACGGAACGCGCGCTCAGCTTCGTTGAGTTCGCCTATGTCACGTAAGGCGCCGCCGATTACCAGATAGACACGCGCAAGCTGGGCAGTTTCGCCAAGTCGAGTGAGCTCTGATTCTGCCTGCCTTGCGCATTGTAATGACTTTTGCAAGTCTGAGGATGTCGCATAGGCTCTCGCTGTGCAGTAAAGGACCATCGCTAAATCAGATCCAGTTTGTCCGCACAGCAAGTCGGAATTGTCTTCGTAGAACCGAACAATCTGCGCGAATTTCTTCTGTTGCAGAAGATTTTCGAGCAGATCGGCGGCTTTACGCAGCAAATCCAACTTTGGGTGGGTGTTCTTGTGGATGTTTTCGTTCACTATTGCTGCCCACCCTCTCTACCGTCATCAACGGAATCTGTATTGTTAGAAGTGGTAGAGCCATCACGTGTGGTTTTGGTGTCATAGCTACTTCCAAGAGTGTAGGAGGTCAGGAAGGCTTCAAAGTTCTTCCAGAAGAACTGAACAGCTCCAAAGACCAATCCGCCTTTTGTGCCGTCAATGTATTTGTATTGGTAGCTATCGTCGGGTTGGACTGGAGTCACAACAGAATTAACTGTGCCGCCAGAGTTTTCATCTCCACCCCAAGGATGAGAATATTCAGTATCACGGTCAATAATGCGCGGAGTATTGCGCGCCTCGCTGGAAGTGGTCGTCACTAGTGTTAGTAGTAACGCAATGCCAAAGATAATTAAGAATTTGCACTTACTCATAAAACGCTCCTTGCTAAAAGATTTTAGTTATGAGTTTAACTGATTATGGTTTACCACATACGCCCAATGACAAAACTGTAACTATTCTGTCTGGATATAGTATCACTAATGTGTGATGCCAAGTTCCGTTTCAGGTAAGCTGACAATTGAATCAGTGAGAACATGTGACCTTTCTCCGAATTGATTTTGCTACAAATAAAATGCTAGTGAACAAAATAAAACGCTAGTTGCTTCGTTAAACGGTGTGACAGGCTTCGTGTGAAACGTCTGCGCAAGATACTATTTCCTAAAAGAAATCTCAAAAGAAAATATTATTTTGCATAAAACTGTTCACCCGAGTGAGGATGGGTAGCGAGGGGGAGAGAAAATATCTGGCAATTCGCCCGGGTGGGCGTTAACTGAAAATGACAACGACACTAGCAGACCTAATAAACAACAATGAAGTCAAACTTACGTCTCGCAGGTGTCGTTCCTACTAAGTATAGAATAATAAATCGGGTCCGTTTTGTAAAGCTAAATCTCACATAGCGTTGACCCGCCAAGTGCAAGTTCTCATATCGTTTTCAGATAGGTTGAAGATTGTTGTAATAGACTATAGAGTCTATAAGTCAATTTGAGTTTGACCATCTGGAGCATCAGATTTATCTTGTGATTTCTTTCACAATGATTGTCACGTTTGTACATTAGGGCTATTGCTTATGAGGGCGCTAGTTGTGGCTTTCGCTCAACAGTATTCCGAAAAGGAACAGGCGCAAAAAATGGAAGCGGAGGATAGCGCTGTTTCTGCAAAGTGTCAGTTCGACTTTTGGATTGGAATTGGGAGCGATCTATCAATGGGGGAAGTGGATATTGTCGTGGAAAATCCAGTACTAAGAGAAAATAGTAGACAACAAAAAATACGCCATCAGGGATTCGAACCCCGGACCAATTGATTAAGAGTCAACTGCTCTACCAACTGAGCTAATGGCGCATTCTAACTTGTTTGAGAGAGTTCTTGTTTTCTCTACACGGAATTTCTTTTCATGGATTCACTGTTTTCAGTTAGTTCAAACAGCAAATTGTATTTGACGATTTTGCTCTCCAAATACTGGTTCCCCCTATGTGGGGGAACCTTCAATTAACATAAGCCAGAGAGATTGTCAACTCGAATGCGATGACTCTAGGGCTTTGCGGACAAATCCTTGATTTTCGGACAGAATCTTGAGGGCTGAGGGGCAATCTATTTGGAGAGTTTCCATGATAATTGCAACTTTGACCGATCCATCGGCTCTGATAATCAGCTTGTCGGCTTTGTCGTACGGCAAATCAAACATATCAATTAGCATTTTCCTCGCTCTGGCGGAGAGTTTATCGGAAGTTGCCTGAACATCGACCATTAGATTGCCATAGGTTTTTCCCAATCTGACCATAGCTGAGGTGGTTATCATATTGAGAGCCATTTTGGTAACTGTTCCAGATTTCATGCGAGTCGATCCTGTGATTAGCTCGGGGCCGACTGGAAGCGCAATTACAACATCTGGGTCTATCTCTAGATTATTGGCAGAATTGCAAATTATCAGGACAGTTTTGGCGCCAAGGGCTTTGGCTTTTTTTAACGCGGCTAATGGATACGGCGTGCGGCCCGAGGCGGTGATACCGATGACACAATCTGTTCTGTTGATTTTCAGTGGCTCAATATCAGCCAATGCTTGGGCGACATTATCTTCGACACCTTCGCTAGATCGGATTAGAGCCTCAAATCCGCCAGCTATCAATCCAACTACTTGATTGGGATTTGTGCCGAATGTTGGGGGGCATTCTGAGGCGTCCAGTACGCCAAGCCGCCCAGATGTTCCAGCCCCGACATAAATGATTCGGCCGTCACTACGCAATGCTGCGGTGGCAATTTCGATTGCAGTGGCAATTTCTGGGAGAGCGCTTCGGACAATTTCGGGGGTGTGACTATCTTCGGCGTTGATTAGTGTAGCAATCTCAAGAGCCGAGAGTGTGTCTAGTTCATTTGAGGCGCTGTTGGGAGCTTCGGTACTGAGCTTGTCTAAACGCTTGATGATTTCTGATAAGTCTTTTTGCATAAGACATAGTATCTACGAAAAACACAACCTATGCAACAGTCGGTTCGGACAAACCTGAATCAAAGCGTATTCTGATATTCAGAACTTACAATTGCTGGACGATGATTGAGTCGTGACGGCTGATTGTAATCGTTCCGAAGGCGCCAGTAATTGTGCTCGTATTCAAGTTGTCTAAGAAGACACTATCAGGCAAAACAGTTGGAAAATCTGTGTCGATCGAATCTATGCGTGGGGCGCCTCGGAATGAATACATATAGATATAATAGGTGCCAGTAATCAAATTATTGGCGGTGTCTTGAAAGACAGAGGGCGGGAAAGTTCCTGATGAAGATAGGGCTGGCACAAGCCCAGCCCAGCCCGCGCCTGTGTATTCTTGCCCAACCTTGACAGCTGCGAAGATATAGCCGCTTGAATTAGCGCTCGCGGTAGAAACATCTACAACAACACTACCTCCGCCAGTATAAATCCTGTTTGGGGGTGAGCTGACGTTAATATTGAAGTCGCCAGTCATCAGCAAGTTGCTATTGAGTATTGTACTGCCTTCGTCCTGGAGTTTGAGAGAATGTAAGCCAGTGTCGATGCCACTTGCGGTGGCATATTCTTTTTGGAATAATCCGCTGATTTGCACGAAGTCCAATCTAGTAGTGTCGATATCGACAGGCCCCGACGGCACAGGATTATTGTTCTGGCGAAAGAAGACGCGACTAACTGCAATGTTGCGTTCCATGTCACGCAATAGGTAGGCTTGCAAGAGATATTTGTTTGCGCCTGTGGGATCGATCGAGTTCGGAGAACCATTGCAGGACGAAATTATTGTGGAGCCAATACTTAATAGGCAAATTACGGCAAGCGCTAGTAGTCTATTGTTGTTTTTCATAATGTCTTATTTTCTTGCAAGTGTTTATCTGTAATGTTTTTCCAAATCGTATTCTGAATGATTTGTTATCAAAATGTAACTATAAATTTGGCCAAATGCTTATTGCAGTTATCGGGCTTGTTAGAGGCAGGCTTTAACCGGATTTCATGGACCGCGAGTAATTGTTAAGCTATTGCTAGGAAACCATTTCCAAGGGCATGGAAAACTAGCCCCCTTGACTTTGACATTGAGATTGTCAACCTTACTTTCCAATGGGCGAAGGGATTCTGTCCTGAATAAGGAATATCCGATGTTCAGTTGTAATCAATAACGACTAACCGCTCTCGCTAATAAAGCCAGTAACGATTTGTAGGCAAATGACTTCCGAACAAAATGAAAAACGTCAGAGCTTCGAGAAAGAAGCGGTTATCCACATGGATAGCCTGCATCGGACAGCTCTGCGGATGACACGCAACGAGGATGATGCCTCGGATTTAGTGCAAGAAGCGATGGTAAAGGCCTATCGTTTTTGGGATAAGTACGAGGAAGGTTCAAACGCCCGAGCTTGGTTGTACAAGATTATGACCAACATCTTCATCAATAACTATCGTAGCAAATCCCGAGCTCCTCAGACTGTCGCCTATGAGGACATCGATGACAATTTTCTCTATGGTCAACTGGCGAATCTGCCTCCGACTCCAAATCCTGAGCAGGAGTTTTTTGCGCGAGTTTTTGACGATGATGTCAAAAGTGCGATTGAGGAATTACCCGAAGATTTTCGGGTTGTTGTAGTATTGAGTTTTCTTGATGGATTTAGCTATCAGGAGATAGCAGATATAGCGGGATTGAATATCGGTACAGTTAAGTCTCGTCTGCATCGCGGTAGAAAGTTGCTTCAAAAGTCACTTTGGGACTATGCCAAGCGAAATGGCTTGCTACCCAAAGAAGAGGGCGCTTTTGAAGCGGCTGATGAGTCAGAAAAATAGATAGCGGCAAGACTTGCCGCAAGATAACATGTTGTTGTATAACAAGTTGGTGCTACTTAGAGTTGAGTGAAAGAGCATTTTGTTCAAAGTTTTGCTTTGGTGGGCAAAAAAAAAGAAAATATGAGTTATTGAAGGAACATGTTTTGACAACTCTCCGTTACAGATTGCGGAGATGTTATGTCTTTCGTTATTGAATGGTAGGGCTGAAACGACAAGGCAAATTAACAGGCACGAAGAAGGACCACGTACAAGAGTTGTCCATAAGTGGCCGATTAGCTGGCTACCTTCGCCCAAAGAACAGAAAAGAAGAAAGAAACTGAATATCGCGGATTGTTAATACTAGTGCATTGCGAAAGAAGCATTGTTTGAATCTGTAAGTAATGTTTGCCGAATAGCTATTGGGAGCATTGCGTAAGATCTGCGAAAGCGCCTTTGAGATACCATATATGAACAGTAAGAAAGCAAAAGAGATACTGCACGCCATTGTCGATAATGAAGCGTCCGCATTGGAGCGCGAGGAATTTGAAGAGTATATCAAAGGCGATGCGGAATTACGCGCCGTTTATGAGCTAGAGGTGCGTTTTAGAGATTCTATTAGGGGAAAAGCCAGTGAGGATTGTTTCCCTGAGTCGGCTATGCTTGAATTAACAGCGAAATTGGATGCAATTGACGCTGAACCACAAGGCGCCGAAAACCTTTCACCAGAATATCAGCCATTGCGAGTTTCGACTCCTACTACACCAGTCCAGAAACCTGTGACGATTCGCTATGCGCTAGCGATGGCGGCTTCGTTTGTTTTGATGCTCGTCGGTGGTTATGCCACAGTCAGTTTCTTTGGACATCAGGCCGCATTCGGCGCTTTTGAAAATGCCCACTATGTTTCTCGTGATAATATCAACAATCGTAATTCAATGACCAACACCGCAGACGCCACCAGTTTTATCAATGATAAGTTTGGTGTTAATCTCGACGAAACTATTCCTGGTCTCGAGTTATGTGGTGGCGAAGTCGTGCGGCTCGATAATTCTGACTTTGCACACTTCGTATTCTGCGATTCGACCGATAGTCCTGTCTCGATATTTGTTGGGGCCGCCGATGGAGCGAATTTCCCAGATATGCCAGTGACGATTAATGCTGGTAAGCAGTATTTCAATCATACCTGTCATGGTTGTGAATTGATGTACTGGATAAGTGGAGATGCGATAATTGTTGCGGCAACCACTCCACACCATATGGAAGATTATCCTGTGAGCGAGTTAGTGCGCTACGCCAATATTGAATCGTCCCAGACTGACTCTGAGGTAACTGACTCCGAATAATCTAGCCTAGACAAATTGCAATCTTTGAGTCCCCAGTATTTATCACAAAATACTGGGGATTTTTTTGTATTAGCGCCTTCTATTCATCGCCAACCAGTCGATAACCAAAGGAGACAGCCAGCAACCCTTCAGCTGGCTCTTTTCTGTTTATTTTCGTGAGTGTGGTCTGATGAGTCTTATTGAGAAAACAACAAAACAGCTATATCTGGCAAATGCCAGATACTTCAAAGTTGCCTCTTTGATGCTATGGGTATTATTGGCGACGATTGCAATTGCTGGGAATGTCATGGCGGCTAATGTCATACCCAATTCCGATTCTCAGACACATTTTGACTCAGAAGCACAATCTCAGTGTTATATCAAGAAAGAATTTCTCCAAGCGCTGCATGCAGCTTCGGCGGCTATCTTTGATGAACGTTGGCAGAGAGCCAGAGATATCGCCGATAGTTTATCATCGAGGGATGAAACCTCACCGTGCGCGCTATTGATTCGCGCTGGAGTTTTGCAGGCGCGAATGTTTTCTCGCGAAGAAAAAGGTGATGAGAAGCTCATGGGACTGTTTCTCGATAGCGCTGAAGTTGATTTTGAGAAGCGCCTACAAACTGCAAATTCCCAAGACTCGGCTCTGATATTATATTTTATTGGAAACTGCCACACCTATCGCTCGCTCTGGGAAGCCAAGTTTGGCTCGTTGGTAACTGCTATCAAACAAGGGTTGCAGGCGCGTGATAGCTATCAGATGGGACTGGCAGTCGACAGCGGTTTTCCTGATTTATACCTCGGTGTTGGGGCCTACCTTTACTGGAAATCAGCCAAGAGCGGTGTTCTACGCTGGAGTGGGATAATCAAAGACGAACGTCTATTGGGAATTGAGCATGTTGAAAAGGCAGTTGCTGAGGCGATTATCGCGCCTGATGGCGCGCGTTCTGCATTGATATTTATTCTGATGAATGAAAAAAAATATTTGGCTGCGGCTGAAATAGCCGATGGGCTTGCTGTAAAGTATTCGAACGGAGCGACCTTCCTTTGGCCTCTAGCGCAGTGTTACTCAAAAATGAACACATACACTTTGGCTAGAGATACATATTTGCAAATCCGCGCCAAACTAATTGATGATCCAGGCAATCAAATCAATCTCCTCAAAACTGACTATGCGCTTTACCAACTTGCCAAGAGACTAGAGGACAAAGCCACAATCGAATTGGTTGGCAAAGGATTTGAAGTTTACTCTCGCGACACACCCAGAAAAACTCGTCGATTATTGCGCGATGAATATCGCATATTGAAACGTCTCTGAGTATACTGTGTATCAGTTACATGGCTTTGCGTAAGTTGGCGTCAGGCGCGTGCACAGCTTATCAGTTACTAGGAAAATCATGTCCGATAAACGCGATGAAATCACAGTCAAATTGACCGCGCAGGTTGCCTGCGCTGGTTGAGCTTCAAAACTAGGGCCAACGGTGTTGGCTGAAGCTCTTTCTAATCTTACACAAAGCTCCCATCCTGATTTGTTGGTGGGTTTTAACAAAGCCGATGATGCTGGTGTTTTTCGTATATCTGAAAATCAGGCTTTAGTGCAAACTTTGGATTTCTTTACACCGATTGTTGATGATCCATTTTGGTTTGGAAAAATTGCAGCGGCTAATGCGCTATCCGATGTTTATGCAATGGGCGGCAGGCCAGTTACGGCTTTGAGTATTGTTTGTTTTCCTGAAGGTGATATGGAGCCGAAGATACTCGCGCAAATTCTCGCAGGCGCTGAAGAAACTATCAATGAATCTGGCGCGGTGCTTGTCGGTGGTCACTCGGTTAAGGATAAAGAGCTCAAATACGGTTTATCTATCACTGGACTGATTGATCCTAAGAATCTAATCACCAATGCTGGCGCTAAGGCTGGCGATGTGCTTTACCTAACAAAACCACTGGGCACAGGAATAGTGAGTACTGCTATCAAACGTGATGCGTGTCCCGAAGAGTTGATTGTGCGTATCATGCAACAAATGGCCACGCTCAACAAGGACGCCGCTGAGGAAGCAGTCAAAATTGGCGCACACGCCATGACTGATGTCACAGGTTTTGGATTCTTGGGCCATGCGCTAGAAATGGCCAAGGCCTCAAATGTCACTTTGGAAATTGACGCCAGCGCAATTCCAATTATCCCCGAAGCGCTAGAGTTCGCCAAAGCGGGCTACCTAACAGGCGGAGCCAAAGACAACCAAAAACATGTCGGCGCTGCACTAGAAATTGTCGGCAACACAGACGAAAACATCCTCCACATCCTCTTCGACCCACAGACCAGCGGCGGTTTGTTAGTTGCAACGCCAGATAATGCGCCAAGTGACATGGCTGTCATTGGTAGAGTCACAAAAGCAAGTGATGAGTCGCTAAAAATAACGTGATACTGTCAAGTTGAAGCCAAGTAAGTTCTTAGAATGGCAGATCATCATCCTTTGAGACTACTTGCGTATCTTTCTTAGATTTTAACTCTCGAACGAATCCTATCGTTGACAAAACATTTTTGCAGATGAAAATGCTCTCACTATAACTTAGCAAGTTATTGTCGTGCGCCAAACTCTTGTTGTTGCGAACATGGTTGAATGCTTCAAGAATAGAAATGCTTGACTTGAGAATGTGGATTGACATTTCTGTCTCAATTAGGTCTTCTCTTTTCAAGAGTTTGACATATGCGCCCATGAGGCTGTGAAGTGGGATTTCTTTACTTGTGTCGATACCAGTCTTGCTACATATGTCTCGAAGAAATTTCAAAGTATAAGTATGAAGTCGGTCTAGCGCCTCTTGAGGTCTACCAGAATCGATAAGTTCATGTATCGATTTGGCAAGAGTATCAACATCCTCTTTCCCAGTAACTTCATTGATTGCGTCCAATTCTATTTCTTGTTGGCTATCAGATAGCTCCTGTGCTGTTGCCATACACGAATTGTATAGGGAGCTAGAAGAATCAATGTCCGTTAGGTCTGCTGAGTACTCTAGCATTTCCACCATAAGTTTGCCAACTATGTGGTTTGGTTCTTTATCCCAAAACTCTCGGAGTCTATTCGCTTTTGATGTCCCATAGCTCTCGTAACAATCACCATCGTAAATATTCTTATTCACGCATCCTACAATGAACTCGTCAAACTCTCTATTGGAAAAATTCAAAACATATCCGCTGGACATCCCGAATAATTTTTCAAACGCGAGCCTATTCCTTCCTCTTAAACTTGACATAATATTTGATCCACTAGGAGCAGCTAAACTCAACCACACTTCTCAGTCAAAAATTCTCCAACTTTATCTAGTGGCATCCGTGGGTTTTCCATGGTGTCGCGGTCGCGGACTGTTACTGTTTGGTCTTCGAGAGTTTGGCCGTCGATGGTGATGCAATACGGTGTGCCAGCTTCGTCCATGCGGGCGTAGCGTCTACCGATAGCGCCTGCGTGGTCATAGAAGACTTTGAACTTGTTCTTCAGTTCCGAATGCAACTTTTCCGCGACTTCGGGCATGCCGTCTTTTTTCACCAATGGCAAAATCGCGGCTTTAATTGGCGCGATTTTTGGTGAGAGACGTAAGAACACGCGTGTGTCACCTTTGATTTCGACTTCGTCATAGCCGTTTACTAGAACAGTTAACAATGTTCTGTCACAGCCAGCGGAAGTCTCAATGATATACGGCAGGAACTTTTCGGTGAAGCGCTCATCAAAGTAACGCATGTCTTTACCGCTGTGTTCCATGTGACGCGAGAGATCAAAGTCTGTGCGATTGTGCACCCCTTCAAGCTCTTGCCAGCCGAAGGGGAAGAGATATTCAATATCATAGGCGGCTTTAGCATAGTGCGCCAAGTCGTTGGGGCCATGCTCATGCCAGCGGAGTTTGTCTTCATCAAGTCCAAGTTCGAGATAATATTTCCAACGTTGTTCTTTCCAGTATTCGAACCATTTTTCGTCTTCGCTAGGATGCACAAAATATTGCATTTCCATTTGTTCAAACTCGCGTGTGCGGAAAATGAAATTCCCTGGAGTGATTTCATTGCGGAAAGCTTTGCCGATTTGGGCGATACCGAAGGGAATCTTTTGGCGCGAACTGTTTTTGACATTCAGGAAGTTGACATAAATGCCCTGCGCTGTTTCTGGACGGAGATGAATCACTGCGCTTTCATCTTCAAGTGGTCCCATGAAAGTTTTGAACATCAAATTAAAGTTACGCGCTTCGGTGAAATCGCCGCCACATTCCTGAGGGGTTTTGGATGGGCGTTTCATACAACGCGCATGTTCAAGTTGGTCGACGCGGTAACGGCCTTTGCAAGTTTTGCAATCAATCATCGGGTCGGTGAAATTTTCGATATGTCCCGAGGCCTCCCAAACTTTGGGGCTCATCAAAATCGAAGAGTCCAAACCTTCAATGTCATTTCGGCGGTTGGTCATTGTCTCCCACCAGAAAGTTTTGATGTTGCGTTTGAGCTCAGCGCCCAATGGACCATAGTCCCAGCAGGAGTTTAGTCCGCCATAGATTTCTGATGAGGGGTAGACATAACCGCGACGTTTGCAAAGCGAGACGATTTTTTCCATGCGATCGTCAGTTGGTTTTTTGGATTTGGCTGACTTGTTCATTTATGAATTGACTCCTGATATAGTTTTGGCGCTAATATATGCTTTGGATGTATTGAGACTTATGACTTACACACTCGGTTTACACATTTGCTTGTTTCAACTTTTCCAGAAACTCCAGCGAATTAATCTTGCCGAGATCCGCCTGAGTCTTGAGAAAAACCAACAAAAGATCAATCAATCTTGAGGACTGACTAAAACCGATTTCTTCTGCTGCAGCGCTTTCGAGCGAGCCTGCTTGCAAAGTTACTGCGCGAACGAGGTCCTCGGTCGACAGGCCAATATAGCGTTCGCCGGGGACCTGACAAGTGGCGCAAACCAATCCACCTCGATCTGGTGAGAAACTGGCTCGATCAGACTCGAGAGATTTCACCGAGCGACCACAGATTGCGCAGCCAGTCAAAACTGGACGATAGCCGAGCATTGAACACAGCCGAAAGAAATAGGCCAAGAAAACCGAAGGCAGGCAATCTCGCTCAACTGTGTCCATTGAGCCGAAGTATTTGAGGGTATAGCTGAAAATGTCCCGATGTGGCTCATTCTCGGGCAATAAATGGTAAAGCAATTCGCAGGCCGCGGAAGAAAATGCCAGCCGTCCGAGTGAGCCGTCCTTGGTGAAAGTCCAATTTGAGAGAACTTGTGTTTCTGAGAGATGCCCAGCGGTGGGTTTATCGGAGTCGTAATAGGTGATTTCCAGATGTGTCAGATTCAATGGCCGGCCGCGTTTGCCTTTGAGTGAGCGTCCGCCACGGTCGTTGAGTGGCAATCTGCCTTCATCACGGGTAAAGAAGCTGATAGTCCGTGAGGATTCTGACCAGTTGAATGATCTCAGCACAAAGGCTTCTGTTTTTTTGATGGGCATGCAGGGAATATACGAAACGCAGGTCGAACTGGCACGTTTCTCAACGCTAATTGGACTGTTTTCCGAGTAGGGGCACAGCGTGCTGTGCCTTGTTTTTCAGAGTTAATGACTATTGAAACACATTTAGTGTTGTAATTGGATTACCGTTTCGCCTGGGCGAGCCAGCAGATAGCGAGTGCGGGCGACGTATTCGATATAGCGTGGGTCGTCTTCAAGTCGCGCGCGGGTCATGTCGGCGTCAATGATGCCAACCAGTAAGACTTGGTTTTCGGTGATGAGTTCGGCTTTGCGATCATTTAATCGTGATATACGGAATAGCCCATATGGTCCCGCCAAGAAAGAATAGATTACGAAAATACTAAAGAGCGCCGCCGACCATTTGACCGCGCTCCGCCGAAAACGACTATCGGCTTGAGTCAGCCGCGCGGCAACATTTTCCACCAATGGGGCGAGTGGGTTCTTCTTTTTGTAGTAGTGTTTCTTCATGTTGCTACGCCCAGAGTTGCCTTTGTCTTTTGTCCTACAATGGGGTTGTAAGATGGTGGAGTTTTTAGGGTGAGGGCAAGAGGAAAGAACGGCTGCTAATCAATTCGGACTTTTCTTTCAAGAATCAAAAGCGCCCCTCCTACAGGCCAAATCATTGAGTTCGAATTAACCACCCAAAAATTGTGCTCGTAGGAGTCGCGGGCAAAACATCTCTCTGTCTTGGGGTTCTTGACCAAAGGGTTCAACGAACAAGTAACATTCAACACAATCACAGAGTCGGATAGTAAACCAGCACGTCTACGCCAAGTGAATCCACTGCCGTAGTGAAAATCAACTAACGAATCGAAGGGAATTAATTGTAACGTAACCTTTGGCGTCTTGAAATAAACACTATCGAGAATCATTATTGTGCTGTCTAAGAACAGGGGGCTCTGTCTTAGCTCATCAATCACGTTTTCCGTAAGACAGCTTATTCCTGTTTGAAGTGACCTAACAACTGACCAACTTCCATAAAAATAGTCTCCACGTTGCGCGGTTTCGATGGCTAGCGCTCTCCAAATTGAATTGACCGAATCAATTATATGTTGCTGACAATCCTTCTCTTCGGATAATCTCGGCCTAATCTTTGCTATTGTCCTCCAATTCTCACATTCTCCTGATTCAGAGAACTCAGTACAAGAAGTAATCAGCCATACTTCGCCGCTTCCAAGAAGTATGCCTTGCCAATTTCTTAGGAGAGAATCATAGTCCTGTGCTAGTATCATCTCTCGGATATCGCTAGTGATTATTAGGTCATAATATTTTTGAAACTCTTCTTTTGAAGAGATTACAATATCTTCGCAATCGAAAGAGTACACTTGCGGATATCCCAAGAAACCTCCAACTCTACTTGTGTCGTTTGAACGCAAAGCGAGTTGGAAGTTGTTTAAGAACTCCTTTTCGCCATGTGGAGCATCATGGTGTTCATTGGTTGAATAGAGTTCAGCTTTGCCAGTTGTGAACAAGATGAGAATACTCGCAATCACGATTAGTGGCAAAATGTGCTTGAAATGTTTGTGCAATGTGATACTCATACGGTTAATATACAGTTTCTAAGACGAATCAACCAAATTTCTTTGCGGCTTTTTCGAATTCAGGAGATGTCAGTTTCTTCAAGTCTTTGTCGAGTATTTTCAGTTGGGCTGGTGTTAGCGCGGAAAGTTCGCGGGCGAAGGCGCCGGATTTTATTTCATTCAGGGCGGCTTTCATTCTTTTCTTGACACCTGCGTCGATTAGTTTTGGGCCTGTCTTTAGTGAGCCGTATTTGGCGGCGACTGAGATTCTTTGGTACATGCCCTCAATGCCGAATCTCTTTATCAAACTCACTATCAAATCTAATTGATAACAAACTTCGAGATAAGCATTGTCTGATGAAATCCCAGCTTCGGTTAATGTTGTAAAGCCAGCGTGAATCAATTCAGTCAGTCCACCGCAAAGCACTGTCTGCTCGCCAAAAAGATCGCCGAGCGCCTCATCATCAAAGGTTGTTTCAAAAAGTTTCTTCTGTCCGACGATTCCGATGGCTTTGGCAAATGCCAGCAGGCGTTTTTTGGCTTTACCTCTGGCGTCGTTCTTGATAGCCCAAAACGCGGACATTTCATTTTTGCCATTTACGAATTGTTCGCGCACGGAAATCCCAGGGCCATGCGGCGCTAGCATGATGACATCCATATCAGTGGGAGGTGTGACCAGAGAAAAGCTGATGCTTGTTCCGTGCAAAAAGACCAAAGTTTGTTTGGGGTGTAAGTGTTGTTCTATGGCGCTTGCGAATGTGCGCTGGTGGCAATGGTCAGGGAAGGCGAAGATGATAGTTTGAGCGCCAGCAACGGCACGACTGACAGTTGTGACAGAAAATCCCGCGCGCTGGGCTTTGCGCCGTGACTTACTGCCTGTCGGTAAACCAATAATGACCTCACAACCAGAGTCGCGCAGATTCAACGCTATTGCAGTTCCTTGACTGCCAAAACCGAGTACTGCACATAGGCCAAGTGTTGTAGCGGAAGAAGAGGTTGTTCGTAATTTTGTTTTTGCGTTCATTGGTTAGTAGATTTTTATCGGTTGATTTGTTTAATAGATTCAAACAGCGGGTAAAATGATTTTTGACTGGCTGCATGAGCTTGTTGGATTTGTTCTGTTCCGATATTTGTATAGCCGCCATCTAGCTTTGCTTCATAGAAGCCTCGATAAAAATTATCTGGGTCGACCATCACACGCAGTGTCAAATCAACTGCCAGAGAATCTATTGGTGCGCGATAGTGTAATGAATGACTAGAATCTGGCGCTATGCGTGTATCAAAGTATTCTTCAGTTAGTGTACTAGAAACTTCCCAGCCAATTGTCTCTTGTTGAAAAGTCCCGCTAATGATATCTCCGTGACGGTCAATTTGGTAAGCCTGTAAATAAACCTTGGGGGTGAGATAGGTTGGAAAATTGTGGCCTGTGTTGGTATTAGTTAGTGTAAGTGTTACTGAAAGTGTATCGTGAGATAGTAGATGATTACTAGCTTCGATTGTGACACCACTGCGAGTCATCTCGACGTCATGAATCCCTTTCCATAGATGTCTCCTCTCGGGCATATGGCATTTTTGACATGTCATGCCCTCGGTTGCGTAGCGACTGGATTGCCACTCAGCTAGAGTGTTCTCCACCAATTTGCCATTGATCCTGAAGCCATCTTGTTCGAATTGATGGCAAGCGCCACAAAACTTAGAGCTTTCGAAATCAGCTTCCTCACTGAAGCCATTGTGAGGAATAACTTTATTAGTATCCAGCGGCGGCAAACCTGTATTGCGTGGTGGCCCGTAGATGTTGTAGCCACGCATGTGACACGCAGCGCAGGTCATACCGTACTCATGCAGACCTTTACTCTCGTTGCCAATGTTTTTGATGTCAAAGGCTCCTAGTGACACCTCAACTAATTGCTCTTGAAGCGCTAGCGCTTGCTCGGCCAGCGGTGCGTGGCAATGCAAGCAGTCTTGTTGGGAGGCGCTATCTGATGGGTCGAAGTCTAGTAATTGCCCCATCAAGCCTGCTCCCATCGCCAAACTATGATGACTACCCTGCCAATCTTGATATTGTGGCACATGACAGGCGCCACAATCCTTGGGAAATAATGATTGCTCTTGTTCGGTGTATGAGGCTGGAGCCTTTCCTTGAGTAGGCAAGGGTCTGAGCCAATGCTTGGTCAAAAACTCACTATCTAGTTTTGAAGCGCCTTGTTTAGAAGCGCCTTGTCTAGAAGCGCCTTGTTTTGAGTCATCTGATTTCGAAACGTCTAACTTTGAATCTCCGGTTTTTTGTGACCCTGAATCCGAACAGGCGGCTATTGCCAGCGAAAGGCTCATTAGCGCCAGTATTATCAGAGTGTATTTTCGCATGCCATTAACATACTCTCAGTTTGAGCGCCTCGCAAGCTATAGGGTGAATGAAATATGAGCGCAAAGCAGCATTGTGTGAGTTATACGCTTGTCGGGCATGGTGTTAGGTTGAGATGGAGATATGGGAGGAATAATTGAAATACAATCTTGGATCATCTCTTTTGGAGCTCTTTACACAAACTGTGTCTAACGCTAACTTAATCCTAACGGTTCGCGCCGAATATCACAATGTGAGGCGCTAGGCCTCGATGTCGAAAGTTGTAACAAGAGAATTATCATGAGCGCCATATCCCAGACCACCAAAGAGCGAATCCTGATTATTGAGGATGAGGATGAAATTGCGACTTTGATTCAGCACAATTTTGAACGTGAAGGTTTTGCAGTCAGTGTCGTCAGTGATGGTGATTCCGCTCCAGCGGCTATTCGCGATCAGCATCCTGACTTGGTACTCTTGGATTTGATGCTCCCAGGACTCAGCGGGTTAGATATTTGTCGAATTGTGAAATCCGATGATGAGACAAAATCGATTCCAATAATTATGCTCACCGCCAAAGGTGAAGAGTCCGACATTGTTGCTGGCTTGGAACTCGGGGCGGATGACTACATTAGTAAGCCGTTTAGTCCAAGAGTTTTGCTGGCGCGCGCTCATGCTTGTTTGCGTAGAGCTAAGATAGTCGTTCCAGATAAAGAGCAAGTCATTACTGTGGGCGCTTTGATGATCCATCCTGGTCGGCATGTTGCTTCGGTTGATGAGCAGCCAGTGGATTTGACACTGACTGAGTTTCGGATTTTGCATTTATTGGCTCGCAAACCTGGTTGGGTTTTCACACGTTACCAGATTGTCGACAGTGTTCATGGCGAGAATCATCCTGTTACCGATCGCTCGGTGGATGTGCAAATTGTCTCTTTACGCCGCAAACTAGGCGAATCGGGAGCTCTGATAGAAACTGTTCGTGGAGTTGGTTATCGTTTCTCAAATTAGGAATTCGTTGAGAGTCAACAGAAATAGCGATTCGCTCTTGTAACTAGTCTCAAAGAAATCTACTTTAATAGTATGAGCACGCAACAGCGTTTCTTCAGGCAACTGTATCCATCCTATGCCCTAGCTGTTTTGGTGGTAGTTGCCGCCCTAGGCGCTTACCTTAGTGTCAGATCCAAAGCTGAGTATCAGCGTCGTCAAATCGATGATATTGAAACACAATTGCAAGTCATCAAGGGAATGTTGGCCCCTTGGATAGGTGACTTTGCGTCCAGTTCGATAGATACACTTTGTAAACGTCTCGGGAAAATCGATGATGTTCACATGCTAGTTGTCTTACCTACTGGCGAGATAATTGGTGACAGCAAGAGAAAATTTGAAAACCTCTTAGGTGTCAAAACGCGGCCCGAAATTGCTGCGGCTTTGAATGGCGCAACGGGTCAAAGCATCCGTTTTGACGCTACGTTACAAACAAAAATGCTTTTTGTGGCTGAGCCAATATATAGGGATTCTGTGATTGTCGGCGCTCTACGTCTTTCAATACCAGTTATGCCGCTGTCATATTTTGTTAGTCAAACTATTGGCGCTGTTGTATTGGTTGGAATGTTTGGGTTGCTGTTGTCAGCTTTGGTTTGTTATGTCATGGCACGGCGATTGGCAAAGCCGCTGGAGACATTAACTGAATGGGCGCACAATCGTAAAACCGCGGATTCAACCATTGTTGATGTTGCAACCGCGGCTCTAATGGAACAGACCCCAGCTGGCGTGGCTGATTCCTATCAGCAGCTTAACAAGGTTGGTTCAGAACTTGACGAGAAACTTGCCGATGCGCTTCGCCAAAAGAATGAGCAGTCGGCAATTTTTCAAAGCATGACCGAGGGCATCTTTGCCATTGATTTTCAAGAGAAAGTAGTCAGCGCTAATCGTGTCGCCTGCGAGTGGTTTTCTATCACCAAAAAGAATATTGTGGGTCTGACATTACAAGAGACTGCGCGCAACAGTGACTTGGAGAGAATCGTCTTAAAGGCTCTAAGGAGCCAAACTTCGGAACCGACTGAAAGTGAATTGATCTTACCCTCGGGTAGAATTTTACAGGTTTTTGTTGTAGCGCTTTCTGATGAGACTGATAGAAGTCTTGGTGTGGTTGTGGCGCTGCATGATATCACACAGATCCGCAAACTTGAATCTGTGCGCAAAGAATTTGTTGCCAATGTTTCACATGAGCTCAGAACACCAATCACCTCAATTAAAGGTTATATCGAGACATTGTTGTTGGACGGGGAACCATTGACACAAACACAGCGAAAATTCTTAGGCATCATCTCTGATCAGTCAGAGAGACTGGATGCCATAGTCAATGATCTCTTGACGCTCTCTAGAATTGAACGTGAATCTGAGATTGTCTTTGATAGAGTAGATGTGAAGACGATTGTTGTAGGCGCGATTGGGGCTTGTCAAAGTCGAGCTGAAGCGAAACAGATCCAAATCGAGACGAAATTACTACAAGGCTTGTCGGTCTCAGGAAGCACGCTGTTACTTGAGCAGGCGCTTATAAATCTTCTAGAGAATGCCATTAATTATAGTGAGCCAGAGACTATGATAAGGGTTGAGTCGTCTCTGCAAGGCGCAGATATTCACTTGCGTATTATAGACCAAGGCATTGGTATCGAGAAAAAACATCTGCCACGCTTGTTTGAGCGCTTCTATCGCACTGACAAAGCTCGGAATCGAAAAGTAGGTGGCTCTGGACTGGGTCTAGCGATAGTGAAACACATAGCTTTAACTCACAAAGGTGAGATTTCGGTGGAAAGTGTTCATGGTCAGGGGAGTGTTTTCATATTAAGACTTCCGCAGTCGATGGCAGAATAAGATTTGGATTTTTGACAAGAGATTAACAAAATTATTGGTTCTATATTCAAATGTTAACATGTACGTAACATTAGCTGAGTTTACTCATGACTGGAGCGTATTTTCACAATGAATTTGAGAACGCATCCAAGAAGACACGTAAACTTGAATGTTTAAAGGAAAGACAAGAGTGAATCAAAAAGCTAAAAAAGTGTTTTGCGCGATTGTAATTGGACTAAGCGCTGTCAGTGGAGGCAGGGGAACATCGGCGCAAGCTGGTGAGCTGAGCGAGAATATTTCTGTGAAAGGCGATTTACGTTACCGTCACGAACTGATTGACCAAGACGGTAAGGTTCAGCGTAATCGTCAACGAATTCGAGCTCGTTTTGGAATTGCGGCGGACATTGGCAGTGATGTCAAATTAAGTTTCTTTTTGGCAAGTGGTTCTGGTGATCCAGTTTCGACTAATCAATCCCTAGATGGTGGATTCTCTAGTAAGCAAATCAATCTTGATATTGCTTCTTTTCACTGGACACCAGAAAAGGTGTCTGGACTATCTGTTACAGGTGGAAAGAGCAAGGTTCCTTTCTACAAGCCTGGTAAGGCCGAATTGATATGGGATAGCGACTTACGTCCTGAAGGCATTTCAGCGAACTTCAAACACAAATCTGGCGCTGCCTCATTCTACATTACGGCCGCAGGATTTTGGGTCAATGAAGAAAGTAGCGCCGTGGACGCTGGATTACGCGCTGTTCAGGCCAGAGTGAAGGTTGCCTCAGCAAATGGCAAGACTTCGGTCATTGGTGGCGCAGGCTACTTTGATTACAGCAACTTGCAAGGACGCGCTACAATTTACAAAGCCGCAAAAGGTTTTGGAAATACTCTCGACGGCTCTGGAAATTACATGTATGACTTCAATATCCTTGAGGTCTTTGCCGAGGTTGCCACCAAAACAAAGACTATGGCTGTGAAAGCTTTCTTTGACTATGCCAATAATACAGATCCAAGTGACAACAACACAGCTTGGTTAGTTGGGTTCACTGTCGGCAAAAATTCCAAAAAGACTGGTTCATGGAGCGCACGTTACAATTATCGCAAAATTGAGAGCGATGCTGTTCTGGGTGTCTTCACAAACTCTGATTTTGGTGGTGGCGGAACTGATGGTCAGGGACATGAGATGGGTTTGAAAGTACAGGTCGGCAAAAAAATCCAGGCAGCAGCAACGTACTTCATCAACACAGTTGACCTCTCAACTACGACGAAGTACAAGCGTCTCCAACTCGATGCGATTTTCAAGATATAAGAATTACTGATAGTCGAGAAAGTCAATAATTTAGATATTGTAGTCAACAAAATTATGTGAATTGAATTGCCCGCTAACACAATCTTAACATGGTGCGAATATAATCTGCCGTGGCCAAAGGGACAGCAAACCCAAACTAGAATTACGCTGAACCCCACGAAGAAAGAATTGCGGTCAAAAACAACAAAGCGGAAGAAGGAAGAAAAGTGAAAAGAATCAAAAGTATTATTACAGTAACAGCATTGGTGGCGTTCATAATTGCTCAGAGCGCGTCATTCAGCTCAGCCGATGAAAAGAAGAATCTGGTTATCAAAGGCTCAGACACAATGGTACATTTGGTGTCAAACTGGGCCGAAGCCTTTATGGAAGAGCATCCTAGCATAGACGTTTCTGTTACTGGCGGTGGCTCGGGAACTGGTATTGCAGCTTTACTGAATGGCACAACCGATATTTGTGCCGCGTCACGCAAAATCAAAGGCAAAGAGTTGAAATTTGCTGCGAAGAAAAATGTCACGCCTGTTGAATTCGTAGTTGCTCGCGATGGTATCGCGGTTGTTGTGAACCCAAAAAACCCAGTCAATGCCCTTAGTTTTGATCAAATTGCAGCTATTTACACAGGTGAATATACAAATTGGGCACAGGTCGGTGGGCCAGACAAAAAGATTGTTGTTCTCTCACGCGAATCTAGCTCTGGCACATATGTCTTCTTCCAAGAGCATGTGCTCAAGAAGCAGGATTACACACCCAGCGCTCGTTTGATGCCAGCGACTGCAGCTATCATTCAGTCTGTTACAGATGACCAGTGGACAATTGGCTATGTCGGTTTGGGGTATGTTGCCCACACAAAAGGAAAAGTTAAATCACTGAAAGTCAACGCCGCTGATTCACTCAAAGCGATTGCTCCTTCTGATGTAACTGTCGCCTCTGGCGCCTATCCTATAGCGCGTCCCTTGCAACTCTACACAAATGGACAGCCATCTGGAGCCGTCAAAATATTTATCGAGTTTGCCAACTCTGAAAAGGGTCAAGAGATTGTTCGCTCTACTGGCTTTGTTCCGCCTAGCGCAACAGGTAAATAGTCTTAGAGCATAGTTCAATTGTTATGTGGAAAGAGAAAGCCATAAAGTTTGGGCTGATGAGTTCGGCCTCAGTGAGCGTCATTTCGGTGGCGCTCATTTTTCTCTTTTTGTTCAAAGAAGGAGGAGACTTTCTTTCTTCCCCTGGAATCGGGTCATTATTTGATACACGCTGGACACCTGTTTCATTTGTCAATGAGCGCTTTGGATTATATCCGCTGATTGCTGGTTCATTGTTGGTCACATTCTTAGCAACCGCAATCGCGATTCCCTTTGGTGTACTTGGCGCAGTTTACATTGCCGAAATTGCGAAGCCCAGAGAGAGAGAGATTCTCAAGCCGTTTATCGAAATTCTCGCAGGTATTCCATCGGTGGTGATTGGTTTTTTTGGATTGATTATTCTAGCCCCATTCGTGAAGAATGTTTTTGGGCTTTATTCAGGTCTGAATGCTCTTAGCGGCGCTTTGTTGCTAGCCCTGATGGCGATTCCTACTATCATCACTATTTCTGAGGACGCAATCAAAAGTTGCCCTAAGTCATATCGTCAAGCTTCGCTGGCCATGGGCGCTTCGCGTTTGCAAACACTTTGGCGAGTTGTGATGCCAGCGTCACTATCGGGGATAATTGCCGCTATTGCTTTGGGGATGGGACGTGTGATTGGTGAGACGATGGTGGTTTTGATGATTACAGGTAATGCGCCACAAATCACGGCTTCGCCTCTAGAGTCTGTGCGAACTATGACTGCCACCATCGCTGCAGAAATGGGCGAAGTAGCTTTTGGTAGTGAGCATTATCAAGCGTTATTCATTGTCGGCATTGTGTTGCTGTTGTTCACATTTGCATTGAATATCTTTTCACGATTGTTCTATCGTCGCTATGGTAATCGCTCATGAAACGTGACTACGCTGAAATATTTTTCAATTCTCTGGCTCGGTTAGTGACCTATTCAATAACCGCTGTTATTGCCTATATAATTTTTGATATTGTTCGCAATGGAATTGGTGTCATCAGCTGGGAGTTTCTCTCAGGATTTCCAAGCAATGGCGGGGCCAAGGGCGGCATACTACCTGCAATTGTTGGAACTGTGTATTTGTCGCTGGGTGCAATTATTGTTGCGTTGCCTTTGGGTGTGGCTAGCGCAATTTATTTAACAGAGTATGGCAAGCAAGGTAAGTTCAACGAAATGATTCGCTTGGCGATTGTGACATTAGCAGGTGTACCTTCGATTGTATTTGGCCTCTTTGGTCTTGGATTGTTTGTATTGTTCTTTGATTTTGGCTCTTCGATTCTCGCGGGTAGCTTGACTTTGGCCTTGATGATCTTGCCTACAATTATTGTAACTAGTGAAGAGGCGCTGCGAGCAGTTCCACGTTCGTATCGTGAAGGTAGCTTGGCGCTAGGGGCGACTCAGTGGACAACGATTCGCACAAATGTCCTGCCCTATGCTTTGCCTGGCATGCTAACAGGGTCAATTCTAGGAATTGGCCGCGCCGCAGGAGAGACAGCGCCAATTCTATTGACAGTGGCCGCATTTTTTCTGCCGAGGCTTCCAGATTCAGTTTTTGATCAGGTGATGGCCTTGCCTTATCATCTTTACATCCTCGCCACGCAACATCCAGAAATTGAATTGGTGCGTCCGATGCAATACGGCACAGCTTTAGTCTTGCTGGTGATAGTTCTAGCATTTAACTTGGGAGCTATAGTTTTACGTAGTCGCTTCCAGAGAAAAATTAAATCACAACATTAAAAACTATGAACGATACGAAACAACTCAGCACGAAACAACAAAGCGTACTTGAGCCGCAAGTAAGCGTTAAGGACCTCTCGGTGTTTTACGGAGAGATGCAGGCGCTATACGATATCATTCTCGATATTCCAACAAAACGTGTGACGGCGCTTATTGGTCCATCGGGTTGTGGCAAGTCAACGTTCTTGCGCTGTTTGAACCGCATGAATGATATTATCGAAGGCGCGCATGTAACCGGCGAGATTCTTATAGACGGCGAAGATATTTACCATCCTAACGCAGATGTCGTCGCCTTGCGAAGAAAAGTCGGTATGGTTTTCCAAAAATCGAATCCTTTCCCCAAGAGTATTTTTGACAATATTGCTTATGGTCCGAGAATTCACGGGCAAAAAAATCAAGGGATACTGAGCGAAACTGTTGAGCGAAGTTTGCAACGCGCTGGACTTTGGAATGAAGTCAAAGACAGATTGCAAAAGAGCGCACTTGAATTATCAGGCGGTCAACAACAGCGATTGTGTATTGCTCGCGCTCTGGCGGTTGATCCAAAAGTGTTGCTGATGGATGAGCCCGCCTCGGCCTTGGACCCTCGTTCAACTGCGCATATTGAAGATCTAATTGACAAACTCCGCAAAGACTTTACAATTGTGATTGTCACTCATAATATGCAACAGGCCGCTCGAGTTTCTAGCCGCACTGCGTTTTTCTATGAAGGACGATTGATAGAAGTTGGGCGCACCAAGGAACTCTTCACCAATCCATCGATTAAGCAAACCGAAGATTACATCACTGGACGCTTTGGTTGATATTGTGCTAGCAGTTTTGTGTAAAAAGATAAAGGACAAGATAATATGGCAGCGCATTTAAAAAGAGAACTCGGGCGACTTAAGAAAAATATTCTGTCGCTTTCTGCATTAGTAGAAAAGCAGGTTAATCAGGCGGTGGCGGTTGTTAGTGAGCGCGATGCTGTCATCGCTGAAAAAGTTATTGCCGCAGATGCGGACATTGATCGTTGGGAAGTCGATATTGAAGAGGACTGTCTGAAGATCATGGCCTTACATCAGCCAGTAGCAAAAGATTTGCGATTCATTGTTGCGGCTCTAAAAATCAACAATGATCTTGAGCGTATAGGTGACTTAGCCGCGAATATAGCTAAGCGCGGAAAAAAACTCGCAAACTTACCTGAGTTTCTAGCGCCATTCGATGTCGTTGCAATGGGCGACGTAGCTCAACGAATGTTACGCAATAGTTTGACGTCTTTGATTGATTTAGATGGCGAAATGGCTCAGGCGGTGATGAATGAAGATGATATTGTCGACGAGATGAATCGCGTGGCGTATAGCAATGTCAAGAAGGCAATAAGCGAATATCCAGACCAAATCGATGCTTTGATATATTACTTAGGTGTTGCCCGCCATCTTGAACGTATTGCAGATCATGCCACAAATATTGCTGAAGATGTGATTTACATGATTAGCGGCGAAATTGTCCGGCACCCCTCCTCTGAACGCTAAAATCAAATTTATACAAATGGTATTATCTCAAACATATTTCTTTGGGATGGACTCGGTTGTGCTTGCCTAAAAAAACTTTGCGACCGATATTAGCCTTGTATGTCTAAAGAACAAGAACAAGCGCTGATAGATCGTGCCCGAGGTGGAGATCGTGATGCGTTTTGGGGGCTAGTTGAAAGCTCTGCGCCGATGGCGCTAAGACTTTTGACACGTTTAACACGCGACAAAGAGCGAGCGGAGGATTTACTAAGTCAGACAGTGTTAAAGGCGGTGGATGGCTTTGAAAAATTTCGTGGTGAGTCTCAGTTTTCAACTTGGCTTGTTAGCATTGCCTTGAATCTGGCGCGAAATGAAATTCGCCAGAATAAGACTCGGCAAGAGATTAATTGGGACGATGTTATTCCTGCGGGAGCGCATAATCATGGCTCCGCTGAAGCGGAGTTGATTGAATGGCAGGATCCCCATGAAGTCTTCGCGCAGAAGGAGTTGCGTGAATTACTCGATGATGCGCTGGCTGAATTGCCGGTGAAATATCGGACAGTGTTCTTGCTTAGAGATGTCGAGGGATTCTCCACAAGAGAAACCGCCAAGGCTTTGGGGCTCTCAGAGACTGCAGTAAAATCTCGCGCGGTGAGAGCTCGATTGGCGTTGAGAAAACATCTCACGCCATATTTTGGACAGAAGGAGGAAAAAGCTCATGGCTCAGGATTGTAAAAGAATGCTCGGAGAGTTATCTGACTATATAGATAATGAACTAGCCGATGAGCTTTGCGAACAACTTGAAGTCCACCTCAAGGATTGTCCGAATTGCCGTATCATGCTCGATTCATTGACTAAGACTGTCCGTATTTACTGTGAGGACAAAGAGGAACGACTCCCAGAGGCTCTCAGCCAAAAGCTTCGCGCTGCCTGCGAGAAGAAATGGGATTCCAAGGATTCCAAGAAGTAGTCAGGTTTCTCTTTAGAGTCATGCCCCTCTCAGCTTAACCCACTGTATTGCAACGTATTGCACCTCTTGCGCCTGCCGCTTTCTAGTCATTGGATGCAGCATAACTAGAAATATATACAAAGCTTTCACTACTATTGAAATTGGTCTTGAACAAGGGTACAAGCACTATACTTGTGCGTTGCTCAATTTATGTGGAGATTGTGCCAAAAGAATAATTCAGGAAACAAGGCGCAAGAAATATAGGACAAGAATTATTGCGACCAAATCAAAGACTGCGGTTCATATATCACATACGGCAGGTGGAAATAGGTAGGCCCTGTCAATTGAAATAGCAAGGGAAGATGAAGATGACAAAGAGCAAGTTAGTTAGATTTTCAATCAACAATCCGCGATTGATAATGATTGTCGCGTTGCTGATCACAATCGGTTTTGCAATTCAAATTCCCAATGCGATAATCGACACTGATCCTGAAAATATGCTTGATGCCAATGAGCCAGTGCGCTTGACGCATACTCGCATCAAAGATGAATTCAATCTCTCTGACTTTTTGGTCGTTGGGTTTAACGATGATGAAAAGCCAATTCTGACTCCTGAGTTTGATGAGAAACTCAGTGTCTTGGTTGAGTTGATTTCTGAATATGAGGGTGTTGTAGTCGACGATATTATGGCCCCATCCACTGTCGATGAGATCTATCAGAACGCAGAGGGCGCATTAGTTGTTGATCGACTAAACAAACCGCGTAAGAACATTGATGGTCCTTAACCAACACTTGCCCAAAAGATATCAGAAAATCCGATACTAGCTGGAAAATTGGCATCGGCAGAGGGCATGACAGTTGCGCTCTATATTCCTCTGGAAGAGAAGAGCTATGCGCATGCCGTCTCAGAAGCTATCAAGGCTGACATTGACTCACTAGGTGGGTTTCCGACACCTCATATTGCTGGCCTGCCAGTCGCTGAGGATACGTTCGGTCAGGAAATGTTTGTGCAGATGGGAATCAGCGCCCCGATGGCGGGAGGTTTGATTTTTCTGCTTCTATTGTTGTTCTTCCGCAAACTCAAGGTTGTATTAGCCCCAATGATTGTGGCGATGATGTCTGTTATTTGGACGATGGGATTGCTAGTTTCTATGGGTTTTACTTTGCATATCATGAGTTCAATGATCGCGATATTCCTGATGCCAATTGCTGTGCTAGATTCGGTGCACATACTTTCCGAATTTCATGACAGGTATCAGGAGACAAGAGACCAACGCAAAGCTATTACGGCAACGATGGATGATCTCTACGGTCCAATGTTATTCACTTCACTGACGACATTAGTTGGTTTTGCCTCGTTGATGATGGCGGATATTCCACCAGTGAAAGTCTTTGGTGGCTTTGTTGCCTTTGGTGTGGTAGTGGCTTGGGTACTTTCGATGACTTTCAATCCCGCTTACGCAGTTTTGATTTCAAAGAAGTCCTTGGAGAACTTCGGGGTTCAAGGTGATGAAGAGACTCTCCTAGCGAAGTGGTTACCGCGACTTGGTGCCTGGACATTGCGCAGAAGGGGTCCAATTGTTGTAGTGGCGGCAGTTCTATTAGGTGTGGCCGGGGTTGGAATTAGCAAGATCGTCGTCAATGATAATCCGATTCGCTGGTTCAAGTATGATCACCCATTGCGTGTCGCCGAGCGCACATTGAAGAAGCACCTTGCTGGAACGTACATGACCTATCTAGAATTTGACGCCACCGATACTGAAAGTGGTTCAGTCAAAAACGCAGAGACTTTGAAGTACATGCAGAAAATGCAAGACCACCTAGATTCAATTCCGAATGTCGGTTCAACTACTGGTGTTACTGATATCATCAAGAAAGTACGTTTTGAACTTCATAGTCAAGACAGCGCCAAGTATGCGATTCCAGACAGTCCAGAAGAAATTGCGCAGGAGCTGTTTATCTATGAAATTTCTGGTGGTGATCCTGAGGACTTGTACAAGTTGATCACACCCGAAGGCGACAAAGCGTTGATGTGGATACAACTGCGTGAGGGTGATAATCGTGCGGTGTCTAGTGTTATTGGCGCTGCTGATGAGTTCGTGGTGGACAATCCTGCGCCAGCGGGAATGAGTTTCGCATGGGCGGGGTTGAGCTATATCAACATCGTTTGGCAGGATAAAATCGTCAATGGTATGCTTGAAGCTTTGATTGGTTCGTTTATCATTGTGGCTTTGATGATGATTTTCCTGCTACGCTCAGCGTGGTTGGGTTTGATTTCCATGATTCCGCTCTCGGTGACGATTGCTCTAGTCTATGGCGCAGTTGGTTTTTCTGGTAAACAATATGACATGCCGATTGCAGTGCTATCATCATTGACACTGGGATTGTCAGTTGATTTTGCGATTCACTTTCTAAAACGTGGTCAAGATATATACAAACAATTGGGTAGTGCGCAGGCGACACTCAAGGAGCTATTCGGTGAACCGTCACGCGCTATTGCTCGCAATATTGTTATCATTGCTCTTGGATTCACACCGCTGTTGACTTCAAGTTTGGTTCCATACATCACAGTCGGTTCGTTCTTCCTAGCGATCATGGGACTCTCAGGGGTCGGCGCTTTGATTATCTTGCCAGCGTTGGTTGGACTACGTGGTGAGAAAGCCTTCCAAACTTGGGGCCACAAGAAGAGAGCTCTTGCTAGTAACACTTCTATCGAACAAAATACTTTGCAGTCATAGATTGTCTGTCATAGAATAAAAGGAGATATAATGATGACTCGAAAAACAATGATGAAACGGAATATGATGATAGGGTTGCTGGTGATTGTCTCGGCTTCCTTCCTGGCTGGATTCTCACGAGTAAGCGCCTCAGAAACCGACACCACAGCGCGCGAGTTACTTGACTCTGTTCACAAGACGTACTACTACGCCGCTGAAGGCGGTAAAGCACATGTCAAGATGACGCTGACCGACAAAAAGGGAAGGACTCGCGTGCGCGAGTTTTGGATGTTGCGCACGGACATTGAGGACATGGGTGATCAAAATTACTATGTCTACTTTACGAAACCATCAGATATACGACGCACAACTGTGCTGACACTCAAACACGCCAGCGGTGATGATGATCGTTGGTTGTATATCCCATCTGTGGATTTGGTGAAACGTATTGCTTCTGATAATAAACAGGAAGCCTTTGTTGGCTCAGATTTTACCTATGAAGATGTTTCGGGACGTTTGCCGTTGTTGGATGAGCATGAATTTCTTGCCGATGAAGAATACAACGGCAAGACTATGAAAGTTGTTAAATCAACTCCAATCAACACCAAGAAGTCTGGGTATGCCTATCGAAAAACTTGGGTTGATCCTGACTACACACTACCTGTCAGAGAAGAATATTATAGCTCCAAAGACAAATTGATTCGCGTCTTTACGATCGATAAGATCGAAGAGATTGAAGGTATTCAAACTGCTGTGACACGCACAATAAAAAATCTCAAGAAGAATCATGCCACGACCATTGAGTTCAATGACGTGACATTCAAAGTTGAACTAAAACCAAAAGATTACAAAGAGCGTCTACTCAAAAACCCACCTCGTTCACTACGCTAGGTCGAGGCGCCAAGCAGAGAAACTGACGATGAAAAGTTATATGAGAAAATACAAAGCGACGCTGGCTGTGGCGACGATAGTAGCGCTTGGGGCTTCAACTGCCCCAGCCGAGGTCTACCTTGGCGGCTTTACTGAAGTGACACATGCCCTGCGTGTAGAGAGCAATAATGCCCTTGATGGGGGATTGACTCTTCAGAATCGCGACTATCCTCGTGGCGATGTTCGTGCGCAATTGCGTCTTTCTGGGTCGGGGGAGCGCGATGAGTATTTCATCCGTATGGATTTTCTTTCAGACTATGCGCTAAACAAGGATGTAGCTGTGGAAATACGTGAGGCGTATCTGAAGCTCTATGTTGCTAGTTGGTTGGATGTTAAAGTCGGTCGTCAGGTGGCAACTTGGGGTACCGGTGATTTGGTCTTCGTCAATGACTTATTTGCAAAAGACTGGGTGGCATTTTTCACAGGGCAAGAACTCTCATACTTGAAACGCCCACAAGACTTAGCGCGACTGTCATTCTACAAAGGCGGCACAACTTTTGAATTTCTCATCTCGCCGAATTACACTATGGACAATCTTCCAACTGGTGAGCGGTTTTCAATTTTCAATCCGTTTTCGAACCGCACAGTTGGGCTTGCTGACGCAGCGCCTGTAATCGAGCCAGCCAAGACGCTCGGCAATGCTGAAATCTTTGCTCGCATCTCGGGCTATCTTGGTTCAGCAGAATGGGCCCTCTATGGTTATCGTGGATTCTATGGGCAGCCACTCGGCGCAACTGCTGATAGTATGCTCTTCGCTCCACGCATGTCATCGGTTGGAGTTTCTTTACGGACATCGCTGCGCGGTGTTTTAGTCAACGCCGAGGGCGCCATTTACAATAGCGAAGAAGACAGCCAAGGTACGAATCCCTTAATTCCAAACACATCAATCAGAACTCTAATCGGCGCAGAAAAAAGCTTGGGCAATGATCTGTCGGTCTCTGCGCAGTGGATTGGCGAATTGACAACAGACTATGAGGCCTTTGCCGCGCCGTTTATCAGTAATGGGGCGCTAGCCCCAGACGAAGTGCGTCACACTGCGACTTTGCGTTTGAGCAAGTTGCTTTGGTATCAAACGCTTCGATTGAGTTTCTTTGGATTTTGGGGAATCAGTGATGAGGACTACTATTTACGACTGTCAGTTGAGTACACTTTTTCCGATGATGTAAAAATCATCGCTGGCGCCAATTGGTTGGGCGGGAAACAAGTCAATACGATATTTGGCCAATTTCAAGACAATAGCAACTTATACGTCCGCTTGCGACGTAGCTTTTGATGTGAATAAGAGATGCAATGATGTTTAACTAATTGTTGTTTGGTGATTTGTAAAAAAAGGGGCTTGGTTATGACAAGAGAACGTATGATACGAGTGATAGCGGGAGCGTTCCTGCTGGTCTCATTAGCTCTGGGACATTGGGTAAATGAACTGTGGTACTTGTTCACTGCTTTTGTTGGTTTAAATCTGTTTCAGTCTGGTTTTAGTGGTTGGTGTTTGATGGATGATTTCTTGCGAAAGCTTGGGGTTAGTTCTTCAGCGCAGACCGCTTCCAAATCGCATTAGTTATCTTTGTGTTTTAATAGAAACAAGAAACTCCCCCGAAAAGCATCAATAATCTGAAGCGCTATTCGAGGGAGTTTATTTGCTTACTTACCAATCAACTTACTTTTTCTTCTTTTTTGATTTGCCCTTAATAACAAAATCCAATTGTGAATTCTCTCCGTCGGAGATTGTAACCTCTTTGGTCATTGTTCCGAGCGCTTCATGCCAAGCGGTGACTGTGTATGTGCCAGGAGGAATATCATCAATTGAGAACTCACCTTTTTTGTTCGTCACAGAGTAATAAGGACTATTATGCAACAGGACGATATCAGCTGACATCCAATCATGAACATCGCAATTGACCTTGATAACTCCAGGAGCTGAAAGCTTTTGTGTGATTTCATGCTGCGTGCCAAGTTGCGGCACATTGAAAACAGTTGAGTCACCTAGATATGTGTGTACATTGTGAAAAATACCATCGTCATTTACTAGTTTCAAATCCACACCCTCGGGACCAACCTCTGCCACTTGGAAATGTGGAACGTAGACACAGCCCTTTTGCTGTAAAGTAATAGATTCGGATATGTGTGGCGCTTTGCCAGCTGTGATACCTTTGATTGTCACTAGCACATTCTTGAGACCCTTGTTTTCCTTGGAGACCAAGAATTTTTCGGCGCGTTTGATTGTTCCGCAGGTTTCATTGTCTTTGCTGATGCGTATTTTCTTGCGCTTCGGATATTTGCTATCGAACCGCACAACGCCCGTCATCGAACCGCCGTCATCGACCGTAGTCACTTCATAATCGCTATCACCAGCGGTAACAGCTATTGGTGTGAATGCTCCGACACCGATTAGCGCTACGAGGGCTAGTATTGCCGTGACTTTGATCGATAGCCTGTCTTTGATTGTTTCCATGATAGTCATTTCTCTACCTCATAATATAGGACTTAATTGTTGCTCTTACCATTTGGCGCTCAACTCTTTTCATAAACAATACATATTGTACTGACTTATGCAATTACTTTTTATCCAGTTACGGTTTATTCAAACTCCCACATAGCGCTTTCTGGGACGATACTCTCCAAATATGAGAGCAAATCCTCTAGTTCACTGTCGGTGAGCGCGGCCTTCCATGAAGGACAAGAAAAAGGTGGAGTCACCCCAGCGGGGTCAATTTTCGTGGCAGTTTTGCCATTGAGAATAATGTCCTTCAAGACATCTTCATCTAGATCAAGAAACGCGCTGCTGATGTCGGGCGTCAAGCCATCTGGCTGAGCATTTTCGTTTTTGACTCCGCCTGTGAGGCCTTCACCATGACAACTCCAACAAGCGACTCGTTCGGCGACGAGTCGACCACGTTCACGCGGTCGGGCATCGAGAATAAATGAGGTCATGCTTTCCCATTTACGCGCCTGATCGTTGGCTTGTCCTTGTTGTGAATGTAGGAAGGCTGTTAGCGCATCTATCTCTGCGGAGGAAAAGTGAAAATTCGGCATAAATGTGCCAGGCTTATAAGCCGAAGGATCTGCCAGCCATGTAGCCTCCCACTCTTGCGACTTTCTATTTCCAACCCAAGTCAAGTTTGGTCCGACAAAGCGACCTTGATCGCCAATTCGATGACAGGCAAGACAATCATAAGCCTCAAAGAGAGCAGCGCCCGCCATAATCGGATCTGAATTCGCCGACAGGATTTCCTCACTATTGACAGGTCGTTTCAACTTTGTCATATGCTTCATGAGGTCATCAAGTTCTGCTTCCGAGAAAGCGAAGTTTGGCATTTTGGTGCCTGGTTTTAGTGAATTAGGATCACTAAACCAAGTTCGTAACCATTCCTCAGTGCGGCGGTTTGAAATGAGGTTCAAAATCGGTCCGACTGTGCCGCCAGACTCGCCAATAGTGTGGCACGTCACACAGTTTTTTTGTTTCACTATTTCGCTACCTGCAAACTCTTTCGCGGCTTTCATGTGCGCAGAGTTCTCTGGCTCTCCAGCAAATGACTGTTGGAGAAGCCCTGATGACAATACCGCTAGAAGCATAGTAAAAGTTAATCGTAGCGCTACATTTGTTCGATAGGTTTTGTTTTTTGCCACGCCCTAATTCCTTCTGGTTAATAATTGCTCTTCTGGCCACCGCTGGGAGACAAGATAGTCATTGCTAGCTATGTCTTATATCTCCGAGATTTCTTTGTGAGTTAGGTGACTCATTGTTAAGAACAATGATATTGCGTTTTTGTTTCTGAGTTCAAAAAAAACACTACGAAAAGTTCATCAAAACAATAACTAACAATTAGTAAAAAAGGCGACTCGGAAATGATTTCCGAATCGCCCTAGTTATCTCGAGCAGAATTATGCTCTTACTATCGCATTGCCTGATTTATTTTTCAGATCCAGCAACTTGAATTTCATCACCATTGCTAAATGAAGAGACATAGGTCGCCAAATAGAACGACTCAGGACTATTCAAAGGTAGGCGTTTGCCAGCTAGGAACATGCGAATACAATTGTTATCCATTTGCGCCAAAGTTATGACTTCATCATTCGGAATTTTGAATTTTGGAAATCTGGCTGAAGCGCCAACCAAGCTTGGAATCGGCAGGGCATATGGTCCATGCCCCATCTTCTTAGCGATTTGAGCCTCACCGCCAGTTGTACCACCACCTGGATGACAGGAGTTACAGGACTGACCGTTGGAGCCGAGCTCTGTGTCATTGTATAATTCTTTGCCGAGACGCATGACTTCGGCTTGTTTGGCCATCGCCCGTTTCTTGGTGGCTCCCATATCGGACATGGCTTTGTCTATATTCTCTAGCGCCACATCCATTTTTCCCTCTTGCTTGGCGCCAAACTCATCGGCCTTGTAACGCGAGGTTGTTCCACAGCCGACTGTCAGCGCTACTGTCGAGAGCATGATAGCCGAGAGGATAGTTATTTTGTTTGATAGTTTCATTTTATCTAGACCTTCACCCTGTTTAGTTACCTGATTCTGCCATTTGTCCGCCGACTGAAACTTCTTCACCATTGCTCAGAGAAGCGACAAACTTTTCGAGATCCCATGCGTCAGTGGAGTTCATCTCCAAGCCACTACCGCCCATGAACATCTTGTTGCAGTTATTGTTCATTTGCTGAAGTGTAATGACTTCATCGTTCGGGATTTTGTATTTCGGGAATGTGCCCGAAGCGCCAATCAAAGTAGGAATTGGCATTTTGAATTTACGCATAGGAATCTGCGCTTCGCCACCAGTTGTGCCTCCACCTGGATGACAGGAATTACAAGAAAGGCCCATCTTAGCGCCACCAAGTTCGGCGTCACTAAACATTTCTTTGCCATGCTCCCATGAAGCGCGCTCTTTAGCAGCGGCATATTGCTTCATTTCATCTGGCGACATGTCAAAAACTTTGTCCATGTTTTTCATGGCGCTCATTTTGTCGCCCATGCCCATCATCGGAGCCATCATGCTCCCCATCATTGAGCATGATGTCACTGTGAATAAAAGGATAACTCCGCCGATTACGGCGCTTGCACGGTGTGTCATAACACCTCCCTACCAATTGAAAGTTATAAATCTCTGTTTTGAATTTTCTTGAATTAGTTAGCTTGAGTCAGTTAGTTGTCACATTAATTTTGTCAGGCAATCGATATCACCAATTTAGTCATACACCATACAGCGCCATGAAGACTCTGACAGTCCCTATGGGGCTTAATGTCATGGCGATCTTGTCCCAATTACTCTAAACCGACGTTGTGCTGGTTATTGTTCCGCAGAATTGGGAAAAAGTTTGAAAATTATTTTTTGGTGGTGGTTTGCGCTACAATAAGGTGAAGAAACGGTAGTGAATAGACATCCCAATGACCTGCTAATAGGACAATTTACGTCCAAGTTTAGTATAGATATATGGAAGTTACTAAAGAGCTATCGTGCAAAGCATTAGCCAGAAGCAGTTGTTTGTGAGGTCGTCAAAATCAAAAGTAGATAGTAGAAAAGCAAGGCAGTTTCTTGAGGCTCTTATCAATCTTCACTTGAACCGATTGAGCTGCCAGCTATTGAGCTGGTTGTCCAAGCGTTTTGAAAATTGAAGCCGCCAGTGATGCCGTCGATATCCAAAATCTCTCCTGCGAAAAATAATCCAGGGCAGATCTTACTTTGCATGGTTTTGAAATCAACCTCGCTGAGTTTAACCCCACCGCAAGTTACAAACTCATCTTTGAAAATGCCCTTGCCAGCAACTGCGAAACTCGCTTTGGTCAGCTCTGTGATTATAGACGAGATGGACTTGGCAGTGATGTTCGCCCAAGTCGTCTGATTGTCGATACCGATGAATTCAACAATACTTTTCCAGTAACGATTTGGGATCGCAACTGGATTATCACCGCTAATACGTTTTTTGGGCTGACTCTGTTTTTTCTTATCGATAGCCAGACGAATCGATGACTCATGTGAATCTGGCAGAAAGTTGATTATCAAATTGGCGCGATAGTGAGATTCATGGAGTTCTCTGGCGCCCCAAGCTGAGAGCTTCAAGACAGCTGGCCCACTCAATCCCCAATGAGTGATTAATGCTGGGCCAGATTGTTTGAGAGTTTTTCTTGTTCCGATTTGCAGTGACAAATCTACATTACCAAAGCTAACGCCCGCCAGATTTTCGAGGCGGTTATCTCTAACTTTGAAAGTAAACAACGATGGCACGCACGGAACTATGGTATGTCCTAAATCTTTGGCGAAAGTGTAGCCACGCGGACTACTGCCAGTCGTCAAGAGAATTCTATCGAACTGGACTTCAGTCTTATCATGAAGAGTGACAAGAAAGCTTGGCGTCGACAAACCTGTCTTGTTGGACTTGATAGATTTGACGCGTTGACCAAGTTGAATATTGATACCGTTATCGAATGTGGCTCTTATTAGAGCTGAGATAATTGTATTGGAATTGTCACTAGTCGGAAACATCCGTCCATCAGATTCAGTTTTGAGCGTCACACCATGTCTCTCAAACCAATCGATTGTATCGAGTGGTTGAAAACGGCTGAATGGTCCCCGCAACTCTTTGAAACCTCGTGGATAGTTATTGCAAAGTTCAGCTGGATCGAAACAACTAGGGGTGACATTGCAGCGTCCCCCGCCAGAAATTTTGACTTTCGCTAGAGGAGTGTTGGTTGCTTCGTAGAGTGTAACGGCCGCCGACAGAAAGCTTTCGCCTGTCGCAATTGCTCCAAAAAATCCTGCCGCCCCGCCACCGATAACCGCTATTTTCACAAGTATATCTTTCTGAAACTGATTCTGCAAAGTTATTTAATTAGAAGACAATTCCCAAGAATAATCAGTACAAAATTATGCCTAGAAAACATACTGCGCAGGGAACATACGGCGTTGTTGGCGCAATCACAAAGAATCGTGTCGGAATCAATAAAATGCGAATTGAAAAAGAGAAGTTATTTGATAAGTAGCATCTTGCGCGAAGCATTGGCGATTAGGACACCATTATCAGAAACTGCGCCAAAGCGATAGAAATAGACACCGCTGGCTACACTACGCTGTGAATCTGAGTTCCCATCCCATTGGACAGTGTAAGAGCCGGCGCTTAAACGCTCATCGACAAGGGTCATGACTTTCTGGCCAAGCAGGTTGTAGATTCCAACTGTGACATGGGCTGCGCGGGTCAATTCAAATGGAATTGTTGTTTCGGGATTGAATGGATTGGGATAATTGGCTCCGAGAGAATAGTCTGTCGGTAATGTGGGAGTTTCCACCAATTGTACGTCGGTTAGTGCATCACCTTGAACTTTCAGCACATACATGTCAGATCCACCCGATGAAAATGACCAAGTGTGTCCAACAACGATGACATCTTGATTGTTGATCAGCGACATCGAGCGACAATAGTCAGAGCCACTGCCGCCATATGTTCCTGACCATATTTTCCAACCACTTCTATCAACTCGCAAAACCTGTATGTCGATTTTTCCTGCTACGAACGATTCAGTCACACCAGCTACCAGAAATCCACCATTAGGGGTTTCACTGACAGTATAGGCGCGGTCGTCTTTGGAGCCACCGAAAGTTGTTTGCCATTGCACAAATCCAGTTGCATCGAGGCGCACCAAATACATATCGCCCTGTGAAGAGCCAGCTAGGGCCAAGCCACCGTCACGGGTCATCTCTAGTGAATATCCAAAGTCGGCTCGGTCGCCATATGTTTTGGCCCAAAGTGAGTCACCTGTTGCTGAAGTATGCACGACATAGAGACTACTATAACCAACCCCGAATGAACCAGTTGAACCAATACTATAGAAAGAGCCATCGTTAGCGATGCGCACTGCGCAACCAGTATCACCACCAACTCCACCATAAGTTTTTGTCCAAAGAGCATTACCGAGAGAGTCGGTGCGAATAAGATACATATCAGAATATCCCGCCCCGAATGAGTTTGTCAGTCCACAAATAATATAGCCGCCGTCACTAGTGAGGCGCACCGACCAACCTTCTTCGCGTTTGTCGCCTCCGAATGTTTTTGACCAAACTTCAGCGCCCAAGGAATCTATTTTCATGAGTAGCAAATCGCCATTTGGTTCGCCAAATGATTTTGTCATTCCGACTAGAATAAATCCACCATCATTGGTTTGTTGAATGTCATAACCATAATCGGTCAAAGGGCCGCCATAAGTTCTCTTCCAAAGCGCCACACCCAGAGAATCTAGGCGGACTATATATATATCATGGTCACCTGCTCCAAAAGAGAATGTCGAGCCAATCGCGGCGAAACCGCCATCGGCTGTTAGTGTCACAGCCGCCCCAGACTCATTAAACTGCCCTCCGTAGTTTTCAGACCAGAGCAATCGCTGTGCGTACGCGCTACTACTAAGAGTGGTGACAGCCCCAAGAGTTATTGCCAGCGTCAGCCAAAATTGTCGGCCAGCGCTTTGCGCTGTGGCAATCTTCAAATTCAATTTTGAGCTACTCGACATTTTCTTGACTCTTCAAAAATAGCAATCTTTCTGCAAGTCTGGAAACTGGCGCAATCCTGCGCTGTCCAATTCTTGCACACTTGACCTCTAATCTATCGGACAATTCCCATACTTCATGAGTCTTCGTAGCAAGTGGCATTTTTCTAATCCAGAAAGCTGCGCTTTGTATTTGCAATTGGCTGGGTCCCAAAGCAGTGTGGAAGTCTCGCCTGAGCTATTGGATGAATCCCATAATATGGGAATCAAACCTCGTCCAATTTGATTCCATAACTAAGCCTAACATACACGCATACAGCCAGTTAGCGGTACGGGCATTGGGCTTGCTCTATATGTTCTGGGAAAAAGTATTTGAATATTTTTCTATGAGTTGAATTGGAATTTGGAAGGGGAAATCCATGTTTAAGCGGGTAATTACATTGACGCTAATACTAACTGCGGCTTTTGGGATTCTTGACAGGCAAACTGCAGAGGCTCAAGAGAGCGCCAGTATTCGAGCTACCGCGACTATAATCGCGGGTATCACAATCATCGGTTCAAATGATCTTATCTTCGGAACAGTCTTACCGGGAGTGAGCAAATTTATTGATAAAGCTACAACTGGCTTTGCTGGCGAATGGCAAATTAGCAACGGCACGCCGAATGCCGAGATTACAATCACTATAGCGTTGCCAGATTCATTGCAGCACACCACAGATCCTACAGGAATGAGGATAATTTTCACTTCGACAGACGCATCCTATGATGATGGTACAGGTGGAGGTCAGGCCGCTCCCTCGGGTGTGATTGATCCCAATGGACCAGTGGCTAGAAGAGTCAGTGGAATTGGCACAATGAATTTCTGGATTGGCGGTACTGTCTTTCCAAGACTAACGCAAACAGGTGGCGACTATGCCTCAGATATTACCATGACAATAGCCTATACTGGAAATTGATTTGGAGTACTAGCCACATGTTTTTTGGGCTTCTCTGTCTTGAAACAAGATAGATAGAAACTCAACACTCAAATATTTGAAAACCATCCACGCGATAAGAGTCTTTTGGCTTTTGTCGCTCTTGCTGTTTCCAGACTGTTTTCTAAGAAATTGATACTCAAAGCGCTCAAACTTTGTGCTTGACAGATCTGATTTTTCTGGCTTCTTGAAGTATACGCTTCGCTAATTGATAGCGGGGTGTCTACATCGGATACCAGAATGAAACAGATTGAGACATCTTTACTTTTCCAGTGGTTTGCATTGGCTACGTTAATGGCAATGTTAATTGCAGCTCTGATTCCAAGATTATCGATAGCACAGGATTACAGCGGCTCGATTAGAGCCAGCGCGAGCGTCGCTATTCCATTCGGAGTGGGCGAAACAGACGAATATCCAGAGAGTATTCTCATGGTGCCTGAGCTTTCAACAGCCTTTGTGCTTTTCCAGGACCGAGAAGGCGATCTGGGGATTATATTAAGAGCCAATGAGGCTGGATTCGTTGAATTTGATATAGAGTCAATGAGATTGAAATCTACCGATGAAGCTCCGCTTCTGACAATTATTCTCACCGAAAACTGAGTCATGTAGTATTCTGTGGCTGATAGTTTTTGAGTTTATCTTTGACTCCCACCACTGGTTCGTATAATCTCTTTACGTAGGAAGGAGTGGACCGATGCTAACAAAGCAAACAGCTAAACATACTGTAGCCTTAGAAGCTAAGCGACCAAGTTGGTCTTGGGTGTTAGTTCTTCTCATAGCTCTGGTTGTCCTACACTCTCCAGCGGAAGTCTCAGCTCAAAACATCACCGTCAATAACAATTTGGTTTTTGGTACTATTTTCCCGGGTATCCCCAAGACAATCACGAAGCGCATTGCTGGGGCCGCCGCAGAGTTTCTGATTTCTGGAACCGCGGGATTGGAGCTGACTATCGATTTGACCTTGCCGACCTTCATGAATAACGCTGGCAACAATATGCAACTAGTATTCCAAGAAACCGATGCAGCTTTAGATTCAAGTTCCACTCCCGATCAAGCCGCGCCATCATTAGATAATATAGACCCATGGCATACCATCACCTATCGTCTCGGCTCCAACGGAATCACGCTTTGGCTAGGTGGTATGGCGATTCCAAAACTCAACCAAGGCTCTGGCAGTTATACAGCCGTCATCGTTATGACCGTTGTCTATACTGGAAACTAGCTGATTAGTACTTCAACGTAGTGTAGGGCGTTCTCTATAGCATTATGCTATAGGTAATACACCATGCTATTGGAAGCCTTCCTCTTTTCGCTCACCTGAGTGACAGAATACCGCCCCGAAGCATAAACTGAAACCATCTCTATTAATCACAGCTATTAGAAGTCGAATCAGAGAGTAGGATCACTAATCTCTATTCTTGAGTTAGCGTCCAATTTCAATACTCGGTAAACTGTTTATAGGGAGTCAAACACTGATGAGACATATCTTAAAACGTAGACTCAAAAATATCAGCGGCGCTGCTGCTATTACTCTTTGCGCCTTCTTTGGCTCTAGCCCCAAAGCCGAAGCCCAAGATGTTGCCAATGGCCTAGCTACCGCAAATGTTATGGCGACGCTATCGATAGTTGGCTCTCAGGATTTGCAATTTGGCAATATGTTCCAAGGTGTGGCAAAATCGATCGGCAATAATGTTGACGTGTTTTCAGGGATTTTCAATATCTCTGGTGCGCCTTCGGCTGGAATCACTATTTCCATGGTTATGCCCGATTATATGGCTCTGGCCGATGGTTCGGACCGCATGACTGTCGCGTTTTCTCCGACAGATGCGACAATTGACACGAACAATACCACTCCTTCGACAGTGGTTGGTGGCGACGGCTGGCAGGATGTTAACCCAAGAAATATTCCTGCGGCGACAGTTGTTGGGGCTGGTGGCCAAACCAACATATATATTGGTGGTCGTGCAATACCTGCAGTAAATCAAAAGGCGGGAGCATATACTGGCGATGTAATTGTTAGCGTGGCCTATGACGGTACCTGATATAAGATTTTCAATGAATATTTTGCAATATCCGCTTTTTTCATCCACATATTCCCCTTTTGGGGACCCTTCCATAAGATCAAAGACTATGATATCTAGATAACAATTCTAGTGGTCCACGACGATAATCTGATACATATTGGCTCCATCTCTCAAATTTCTCCACCTGATCCAACTGATGCCGCAATATCGTCCTAGGGTCGCCAAAACCTCTAAGTAATTCTAATACAAGTAGTTAGGTGTATGTCAGTTGCTTTTACGTTTTGAAACCCTGCAAATATTGTCCATCCCACCCTTCAAGACTTCAGTGATTTGCTGATTTCCGCATTTCGCAGTATTGCAAAATGCGGAAATTATTGTTCAAATCTGTTAAGGTTTAGCGCTGTCTGTCGATTAAACAGGGTGTGGGCAAAGTCCAAACATGTATGTCTGGAGACCCACTATTTGTAGGTAAGTAAAAGTTTTTGATATGCAATTCGAAAATAGCTCAATTTTCTGAGCTAAGATATCGTAGACGTAAACATCGGAGTGAGAGTAAGATGAAAACAGAGTGGAAACGGAATTTCAGACCGAAAGCGCTATTTGCCGCTATTTGTACGGTCGCTCTGGTACTGTCTTCAACGAATGTGAAGGCGCAAGACGTTGCAGTTGGACAGGCGACAGCTACAGTACAAGCCATATTGACAGTCACCTCAAGCAGCGCGTTGGCGTTCGGGACAATCTTTCAGGGTGTGCCGACAACTATTGCTAATAACAATGCCAATGCTGGTGTCTTCACCATAACTGGGCAAGGAGCCTCTGGTCTTTCAATTTTCATGCAATTACCAGACTACTTGTCTACAGCCACAGGTGACGATCGATTGGTGGTGGCTTTCAGTACAACTGACGCTTCAGTTGACTCGACTACCAATACAACCTCAACGACTTTCGGAGTGGGTTGGCAGAATACAAATCCGCATAACTTTAACTCAGCGGTTACGATGGGTGGAGGCGGACAGGCCGCGATATTCCTGGGTGGCAAAGTTTTACCGACAGTTGATCAAGCTGCAGGAGCCTACACAGGAGACATTATCCTAACTGTCGCATATAACGGAACCTGAGTAAGTGTTGTGATTTTGTAGAATATTCGAGAAGATAAAAAGAACAAGAAGAAGTACGCAGATAAATAATAGTTAATAAACATATTAAGTTCCTAATTTGGGTCACTCCAGGGAGAGAGAGCAATGAGAAATTCAATCAGTAAAAGCTTAGCGCGTTTCGTGAGTATCGTTACAATTGTAACGTTCGCAGCCGTGCTAAAACCGTCAACTGTCAGCGCGCAGGATGTTGCCAATGGGTCAGCCACAGCAACAGTTCAAGCCGTGTTAGTTGTGACTTCAACTGCAGCCTTAGCGTTTGGTAATGTGTTTCAAGGTGTTAGTACTTCAGTCGCCAATGCCGCAGCCGGCGCAGGTGTCTTCACTGTCACTGGTCAAGCAAGCTCTGTGATTGCTATGTATATGCAGTTGCCAGACTATATGTCAACAGCAACAGGTGATGACCGTATGGTAATTTCTTTTAGCGCAACAGATGCTTCTGTTGATTCAACTGCAAACACAACACCGACAACATTTGGTACTGGTTGGCAGAACACAAACCCGCATAATATCAATGCAGCAACTGAATTGGGTAACGCTGGAGCAGCCTTATTCTTGGGTGGCAAAGTACTACCGACAGTTGATCAGGCTGCTGGAGCTTACACAGCTGATATTATTCTGACAGTGGCCTATACTGGTACCTGATTCGATTAGTATCGGGTAGCTGAGAAAATCAGTGTAAAGTTTTTTTACACCTGATATTCGAAACGTAACATATTTGTTCCGAAGAGGAACATCGGAGCCGCATGGATGACGGCGACGAAAGCAATACATAAGGAAGACATAGGATGTTGGAAAAGACTTTGATTAAGCAGAATATCCCCGCCGAGCGGCGCCTGTGCGCTACTCGACGGGGATTTGTATTTGGTAAGATTTCGCTGATAACCGCGCTATTTCTGGCTGTAATGGTCCTGCACTCAGCTGCGGGAGTATTAGTCGCCCCAACAGTTATCTTCATTTCCGATAAAGGTCGGACTGGTCGCATGACCGTCCAAAACCCAACTGACAAGCCGCAGGAAATTACTGTGTATTTCAGTTTCGGCCTACCTAAGTCGGATAGCCTAGGTAACGTCACTGTCCGCCTCACAGATACTTTGATTACCGATCCCAACTCTGCTCTCGGTTGGGTCAAAGCCTTCCCCAGAAAGATGATTCTTCAGCCCAAAGGCTCTCAGGTTGTGCGTTTTCGCGCGACACCTCCCAAAGACTTGCCTGAGGGTGAATACTGGGCACGAGTTGTAGTTCGCTCACAGGATGGCGAAACAACTTTGCCTTCACCGACTGCCGAGGGCGCAATCACCACCAAACTCAATATGATCATGCAAACTGCGATTATGCTCAAATATCGCAAAGGGCAGTTGACCTCAAAATTAGAGCTGGGTGAAACTAGCGCTACTGTAGATGGTGAAAAAGTCAAAGTAATGATCGACATGAAGAATACAGGTAACTGCTCATACATCGGCATGCTCGCCTGCCGCCTCATGGACGCCAACAACAAAGAAATCAGTCATGCCTCAGTCCAGTTAGCTGTCTACCGCAATTTGTTGCGTCGAGTTGAATTGCCAATACGAGAGGGTTCATTTATGAAACCGTATCGTGTTGAGATAGGGATATCAACTTCTGGTCGAAAAGATATTGCGGCAGAAGATATGATAACTGGCAATGAAATATCACAGGCGTTAGCAGTGCAGTAAAGCTGGTTCTCAAATGAGAATCACACTTCCCTCGGAAGGAAGCTGACTATGACTCTAACGTATTCCATACACAAATCCACTACCAATGTTGGTAGGCGGCGCTTTTTCGCATTGAAGCTGCTCTTGGCGTTTGCTTCTATTACGCTAACTAGTGAAGCTACAGTTTATGGGCAGTCAAGTTCCGAAACAAGTGGCGCCTCAGTTGCGGTTCCTGAATTCGAAGAAATTGTTATCAATTTTGAAGTTCAGCGATTACTGAATGCTGATATCTTCGCACAATATGACGGCGAAAATATATACCTGCCTGTCAAGAGAATCTTAGAGATTCTTGGAATGCAAATCAAAATTGCTGAGGGACAAAGCCGGCTAACAGGTTTTTTGAATTCGAAGTCAGAAAAGCTTGAAATTGATCTAACACGAAACAAGATTCGCACACCGTATTTTGAAGGCCAACTTGCAGCCATTGACTATTTTGCAAATAGTGTAGATATGTATGTTAGACTAGATTTGTTCGAAAAGTTTTTCGGTTTACCAGTAGTTTTCTACTTTGGCGAACTTCGCGCTTTCTTGCCGTTAGATAAGAGTTTTCCGACCTATCAAAAAATAAAACGCAAACTAGTTCAAAAAGCTTTGCGCAAAAAACAAGTCGTCCTCTCTGATATACACACGCTATCACGTACTAGCAGTTATCTAACAGGCGGTGTTGCGGATTGGTCGCTCTCAACAAACCCAGTCGGGGGTGGAGAACAGTTTGCCAATTTAACTCTCGGTGGAATGGTTCTCGGGGGTGATGTCAATGTTGGCATGGCAGGTGACACACGGCAAGGTTTTGACGCAAACCAAATGCGAATGCGCTGGCGTAGGCATTTTGACGACAAACCTGCTATTTCTCAAGTTGAACTTGGAGACGTATTTACTGGCTCAAGTCTGTCACGCTCATTGCGCGGTGGACGCATTACTAACAAACCGTTGGTGCAGCGTAAGTTTTTTGAATCTGTGAATCTCTCGGGAGACTTAGGGGCCAATTGGGAAGTTGAGCTATTTGTCGATGGTCGACTAAAGGATTTCACAACCACGGACGCCGAGGGTCGCTACGACTTCAATCTCGATGTTTTCTATGGCGCTTCTGTGATTGAGCTCAAAATGTATGGTCCCAACGGTGAAACACGAACCGAAGAACGCTACCGTCGGATACCGTTCAATCTTATTCCACGTGGAAATCTTGACTACGACTTCGGTGTTGGAGAACAAGATCGCTTTGACACTTCCCGCCTTTATAGTAACGGCAGCGTGTCCTACGGCCTGACATCAAAAATAACTTTGGGCGCTGGAGTGGACTTTCCAATAACACCTAGAGCTGACGAAATAGCGCTCTTTGCTGGTGAAGTCGCTTTCCAAATGTTTTCTAACCTAACTCTCAATTCTTCTATTTCGCCGAACAATGAGATTGCCTATGGTCTCAGCTATACTCAGGCAAAAGTTAGCCTCGCTGGTTCGTACAAAAAGTTCTATGAGGGTTCGCCACGTAACATTCTCAATCAACTTGATAGATTATCGGTTTCTGTGTCGAGTCCATTCAAATTACTTAACCAGAATGTTGGAGTTCGTTTTCATACTACAATAGATCGCTTTCCGACATTCAAAACAACGAATATGAACTACGGTTTTAATGCCTCATTGCCACGTGTTAATCTAAATTACATTGGAAAATACAAAATTAGTTCGTCGCTATCAGCTAGTACAAAAGATATCTCAAGCCAAATGTTTGCAACCATATCGCTATCGCGTTGGTTACGGCCTCAGGTTAGAGTGGAATACAACCATACGGCTGGCGCATTGACCAAATATGGTATTTTTGTTGGTCGCCGTGTCTTTAGAACTGGACAAGTGACCCTTTCATACGAACGTAATCCATTGGTGGGTACCAGTATTGCGATGTTTACATTTAGTTTGCTGACAGATTTTGCGTCGATGACGTCCCGTTCAATTGCGACAACTGGAAGAATGAACATGAATCAATTGTACCGCGGCTCAGTACGTTATGACTAAAACACAGGCTCCTTGCTCTTTGATAGGAACAATGGTGTTGGCCTTGGTTCAGCTGTTGTGCAACCTTTTCTTGATGACAACTACAATGGTCGAAAAGATGAGGGCGAAGAAGAGTTGCAAGGTCTCAGAGCAAAAATCAACGGCGCAGGAGGCGCTCCCAGAGCGGGCAATAGCTTGTACTACTACAACAGACTACGTCCATATGATAATTACATTGTTCAAATCGACGAGTATAGTCTCGATGATCCGCAGTTGAAACCTCTACATGACAACTATAGTGTGGCGGTTAATCCCAATATGGTAACTTCAATTGAAGTGCCAGTTGTGACCGCTAGCGATATTATGGGAGCTGTCAAACGTGTGACCGATGTTGGACCAGTTGGAGTTGGTGGAATCAAGATCGTCATATTTAATGTTTCGCGCGATGTCGTAACGCAAGTTGATTCATTCAATGACGGTGAGTTCTATTATCTGGGGCTATTACCAGGACGCTACCGTGCTTACATAGATAACGACCAGCTAGAATCCTATGGATACAAAGCGACACCACCCTCAATTGAATTTGAGATCAAGCCTGAACCAGGTGGTTCGACAATTGAAGCAATTGACTTTCTTCTTTCGCCGGCTTTGGTAGAGGTGGACAAAGAGAGTAACTAAGCGCTTAACATTTATTGACGCTCTCTTTAGTTGTCTGAATCGACACGTGTTGCGAGATCAAACTGCAAGCACGCTTCAAGCATCACCGAATCAATCGTTAATCCCAAATTTGACTGAGGCAATTTTTTTGCTTCAATGGGATCAATGCTCCAAATACCTCTGTTCCAGTCAAGCGCCTGTGCGATAGCCTCGATGCCGACTAATTCTGCGCAAGATGCGAAGTGGACACGATTGTCTTCAGCAAATACAACCAACTCTTTCCCGTGAGCAGTAATACTAAGTTGTAGGGGTCTGGAGCTATCACGAAGAGCCTGCAAGAGCTTGATTAAGTTCATATCCTCAAGTGTGCCATGAGTGCCCATATCTTGCAAGACCGAAAGACGAACTTGGGATAGATCGTTCAAACGTTTCTGAGAGCGAGCTATCTTGGTTACCAGAATTTCTGGATTAACGGACATCGAAAAGATATCTTCAATTCCGTGCTTTATTGACCAAATGACATTATCGAGATTGTCCTCAGAAACAATCAGCATTGTTGGCGTGTTCTCAAATGTGACACCTTGTAGCGCAAGAGCAAACAGTGTGTCAGTAATCTCCTGAACGTTTCCATTATGCAAGATTATCAAAGCCTGCGGATCGGTATCATTAGCTAGTTGAAAATATTCGGTAGTTGAAGTCGAAGCAGAGCTACCAAATCCAGCTGATAGTAGGGAACCCTCAAGTCGAAATTTGAATCCTGAATCATTTTCACTTGCCATGTCCAGAATGTGGACTGAGTATAGTTCGCCATGCTCTCCTTGCGACCCAGCGCTATCTTCAATGATTTCAAGCGCTACACTAACAACACTCGGTATAGCAAGTGAGCGTGAAAATTGTCGCATGAATCTATTCACGTCAGTGAGCTGATCCTTAGTCAATGCTGATGGTGTAGGCCACTGATGACAGTAGTAGTCAGCAACAGCAAGGATACATCCAGCCAGTGCAAAATCAGTGTCTGTATCATTGTGTTCTTGACTCGGTCGTGACATTATTCTCAATAGTGAAATCACTTCAGAAGGAGAATCGAGAGACTCAAGTCTACTTGCCGAGAGAGGAATTATATCTGATTGGCTATAATTGTTAGGCTCTTTGAGGTCTCGCAGGGCTATGTCATGCCAATGCGCAGCAGAGAGCAGAGCCATGCGGAGTGACTGTGAAAATGAATAGTGGTCAGCCAGCTTGGCGCATAGATCAGAGACCGCCGCTGCATGTGCGTGAAGAGCCTCCTCTGGAACGTCCGAGAGGTAGCTGTTCAGTCGAAGATTAGACTCAAAAAAGTCGATCATCTGAGTGTCATAAACATCACCAGTAATCAAGCCTTTTTCGGATGAAAAGTATCGAACAGGTATTGGCTCATCGCTACCGACCAAATTTTGCAACCCTGTTCTTAGCGCTTGTGAAGAACCCCTGAAAGACTCGTGAATAAGCGCTAGTCCTATTCGGTCTTTAGTGATCTCTTCAAGCGCCTTATCACAATTTTCAGCAATGACTGGGACGATGTTCTCCGCTCGTAAGGCAAACACCAAATGGGCGCTCAGCGCTCCTTTAGGCGTCACAAATAGAATCTTTTGAGACTTAACTTCATTTCCAGAAATCACTTCGTATTGCTCGGATTGCCGTTTGCCATTTTGAGAACTATCGCTTGACGGCTTCTCATTATGTATTGGGCTATCAACATTATTCGAAAGATAATTCAACGGTTGAGACTGCGAATCGGCATCAGCTAGAGCTGATTCCAAGAGTCGATCATTTTGTTCTTCACGCTCACGGTTTTCAATTCGCAGTATGAGCTTCTCGATTGTCTCGGTTGTTTCAGATTGCAACGCAATTCTTACAGAATATTGACAAATCAATAAACCTTCCAATTTCAGAGGTAACTCTTCATCGGTCTGGTTCTGACAGAGGATGGTTAGTGTCTTTTCATTTGAATCATACTGCGCTGGAACAATCAATAGATCGCGCATGACAGGTAGAGAAAAATACGAAGTTGCCTGACTTTCCATTTGTACATCAAAGGCAACTGGCTTGCTGGAGTTGTTGCTTGTTTGATGTAAGTTACAATTTCGATTTTGAGAATCTGTATCTATTGGGGATAGAGAGTTGAGGATGGAAGGTATTTGCTCGAAATCACTTACAGAGCCATCAAATAGTGTGTCCTTAGACTCAGAGTGTTGTTCAAACGAGCTAGTTGATTTAGGTGGATCGTTTGAGGGAGTTTGATTCTTCTCTGGACCTAGATCATCACTTTGTATGAAATCAAAATTGAACATTGAATCGCTAAGATTGAGGTTTTTTTCGGAGTCGTTCATTTGGACATCTCTGAGTGAAGTTTTAGGCTAAATTATCTAATCGTGCTCTCTGATATGAGTATCGACGAAGAGCCAGAACCACTGAAGAGCTATTGCTCTCTCAGGTGAGAGATGAACACATATTGCTCTACCTATGGGCGAAATCCCACACGTTTTCAGGAGTGAATAATTGAGAAAAGCTATGAGGTTGTCAGGTAGTGAGCTAGAATCGCAGGATAAGATTTGCCGCTGAAAATCCAGGTCCAAGAGCAGTCACCAGAGCCAAATCACCAGGCTGGTATTTGCCTTCGGCTAGAAAGCGTTCGATTACGAGCATGACAGTTGCCGACGAGCAATTGCCATATTGTCGTATAATGTCCGCCGATAGAGAAAATGCCTCAGGTGGTTTACCAAAAGCTTCAACATAGGCCTCAAGGACTTTTCGGCCTCCGGGATGGATCAAAAAATGGTCTATATCTGCAAGTGACAAGCGATTATCGTCAAGAAAACTATCCAAACAATCACGCATCTTTTCTTTAACGATTGTCGGGATAGACTGCGAGAACACAACTTGCATACCATCGTTTTGAAGATTCCAACCCATCACATCCAGCGAGTCAGGCCAAAGAGTTGTCCCATCAGCAATAATCGAACAACCAGACAATTCAGATTCCGCTCCAACCAATAGCGCCGCAGTGACACCGTCAGCAAACAAGGCAGTGGCGATAAGATTGCTTTTCGAAAAGTCATTGAATTGAAAAGTCAGTGAGCAAAGTTCGACATTTACCAAAAGGGCCTTAGCTTTGGGAGTGCCGCGCAAGAGATCATTGACATGAGCCAGTCCAGCCGCTCCACCGCCACATCCGAGTCCCCAAATTGGAATGCGCTTGGTATTAGGCCGCATTCCTAACTTTCCAATTAGCCTTGCATCAATTGAAGGAGTTGCTATCCCAGTTGAGGAAACAAAAACCAAATAATCAACTTCGTCAGGGGCGAGGTCAAAGCGCCGCAAGAGTTTGCTGATAGCGCCTGCTGATAGTTCGACACTTTGCTCTATGTAAGTATCGTTCTTTTGCTGGAAAGTTTTCGGCTCGGCAAACCACGAAATAGGCACACAAAGATTACGCGAGTCAATTTCAGCATTCTCAAAAGTACGCAACAATCGATCCAATCCATTTAGCCGTCCTGCAAAAAACTCACGAGCAAAGCCCAATATTTCACTTTGGTCCAAATAGTAAGGAGGTGGATTAGATTGCACTCCGACTAAGCGTGCATGAGTCATATTTGAGGAGTTGTTCATTGAATGTCCGTTTGTCTCTCTTGAAATTCTCATAGTCCCCAATAATAAAACTAATGAATGTGAGGACTCTGATGACCGAAAACAATTGTTGCTACAGCAGTCGAAGAGACAATCAAATTGGATACAATAACAAAATTATGGCCGCCAGCCAGAGGATGATATTTATCAGCAATGGTCGGTCGGTAAGAAGTAGTCGTGTCGGTGAGCCCCCACTTTCCTTCATATGCACTAAGTAAAGGTAGCGGAAGATGCCATAGAATACAAATGGTGTAGTTAGCCAGAGATATGTTGTGTGGAGCTTGGCTTGAATCTCTGGCGAAATGACGAACATGATATAAGTGATGACAACTGCGGCGCTAACAACAGTAATTAATTGATCAAGAAGTGGCGCTGAATAACTGTCCAAACTGACGCGATGTGTTGCGGCGTCTTCCTTATTGAGTAGCAGCAATTCATGTCTACGTTTACCGAATCCCAAGAACAAAGCCAGTAAGAAAGTACAAACTGAGAGCCCCGCATCAAAATGAACGCCAATAGCCGCCGAACCAGCCCAAGCGCGAAGAACAAAACCTACAGCAATTATCATCACATCCAGAATCACTAATCGTTTTAGGAACAACGAATACATGACACTATTGATGACATAACCCACCGCGATAATCATAAAGAGTTGACCGAGTTGAAAAGCCCCTAGAGCGCTGACGAGAGCTAGCAAAATTGCAATTGCTGTTGCAGCATTGAAAGATACAGAGCCCGAGGCCAGTGGTCGCAGGCGTTTGATTGGATGGGCGCGGTCGCTTTCTCGATCCCGCATATCATTGATGACATAAACAAATGAAGAGAGAGCGCAAAATGTTGCAAAAGCCAATGCGGCTTGAACTAGCGCCTCTGCATGAAAGGCCTGACCGCCAAATATTAGCCCGCCAAAAAGTAGGCCGTTTTTTATCCAGTGACTGGGTCGGAGGAGTTTGATATAAGGTGTTAGCATCTCAGCGCAAAAGTAATAGGTTTTGTTGTAGTTCGCCAGTTGAGAATTTGTTATGAACTTGTCGTCTCGAACGGTAAGGCGGTTTTAAGAGGGATGTCCAATTCAAGTAGGAACTTGGCTCCTAGCTCTCTGGCTTCTTGTGTGTTGCCGCCGACGTTTTCAACTGTCAAACGAACAAAGCTAGCGTCGGTGGGCCGAAAGACCAGCGCATTTTTGACCAAATCAAACTTGAGCGCGAACTCCCCACGAATAGCTCCAGAACGAGTTTCAAACCAATAGAACATGACTTGCTTCGTATTTCTGCGGCCGATAGTCAAGACATTGACTGGTTGAGTTAGTCCAGCCGAAAGTGTTAGCGAGTATGGGTCAATCGAGTCAATACGCCAACCGCCACCTGGTAGGCATTGCTTGGGACTATGAATTTGCGAGCCGTATTTTTGTTCTTTGAAGTAAGCGATGAACAGCCAATAGACATTGCCTTGAAGGTCTTGGTAGCGACGTAGAGTTGTTGTATCGGCTTTGAGAATACTATATGTCGATTCAGGAAACCGTCTCTCAGAGCCGACATAGTCAGCGAACTCCATGGGAATAGCAGAGAAATCAGGGCCATGGGCGGCTTTGACTTCATAGTAGCGCATGAACAGCCCCAGTGTACCACCTATGACAAGTAGGGCCAGCGGAGCCCAGGCTATTGAGAATTGAATCTTTCTTTTAGTTTCTGTCATTTGCGCTGTGTCATTTCTTTGACCGAAAGCGGTTGAGAATAGCATTGATAATAGCCAGAATAACAAAGGCCATCACAAAAACAGAAAGCCCCATAATAGTGTGCAGCGGCTCTTCGGTAACTTCGGCGCCGATTGTGAATGCCAAAACAGCTGTAAGGAATACTCGCGCGGCATTAACGACGACAGTGATTGGGATTGTTGAAAGGAATAAAACGCTACGTTTGAGGACGGTGACTTGGCTGAAATAGGAATACATTGCCCCCAGCGCCAGAAGCGAAAGCATGCTCCGAATTCCAGAGCAGGCTTCCACAACTTCCAGCGAGATACCGCTGAGGTGGATAATATTCCCCTGTCGGACAGCGGGGACACCAATGATTTCAAGAGCTTTGATAGAGACTTTTGTCGCGAATAACTGCATCGGAAAAGTGAGCGAATAATAGATGACATAGGGCAATGGAATCATAAATAGCAAAAAGCCCAGTTCAAACCAAACCTCACGCAAGAATCCAGAGCCAAAGTGAAAGAGAACTAATCCCGCCAATGCGATTACAAATGAAACTCGAACTGTAAAATACTCCGCTCCTGCGCTCCCGACCACAAAGAGAATCAAGGCCATCGCCAACAGTGGCAAACCGAACTTTGAACTGTCACCGACACGGCCAGCAAGACGCTCTTTTTTCTTCCAGAGCAAATACCCAGAGACAACAGGCACCAAGAAACCATGGGAGTAATTTGCATCATTCCACCAGTCTGAAACCAAGTCCGCCAACACTGGCGCATAGACAAGGAACAAAACACCAAATGAATACTGGGCTTGACGGAATCTCTGCTTGAGATCGATGGTGATATGTGCGCTATTAGATATCATGGATAATAGAATTTGAAATGCCGCTTAGTTAGACTATATCGTTATAGACCTATACTACTTGATTGCGGCTATTTGGCGTTGTTTTCGACATTCTTTCTGCTGGTTTCTGAAATCTGGGGCGTTTTTCTTGGTCTGAGTTTCCCTAGACTCATTTTCGACCTGATTTAGCTCTTGATAACTAGCATTCAATGCAAAATAAGCGTTACTTTGAGACCGCCCCCAAAAGTGTCTTTTGGAGTGGTCAATGCTATGAAACATCTGAGAGCATAGTCCTAGAAAAAACATAGTCTTACTAAACCAGAATTAGGTCGTCTCAGAGCAGCTCATTAAGTATAATAAATTGAGCATTATGACAGTGACAAGAAAATGAGAAATAGCTTTTATGGTCGATAAATCTACAACAAGTAAAGCAGTCCCAACTTCACAGGCATCAAGAGCCGAAGAATCCTCTGGCTCGACAGAGCGCAGTCCACTAAGGCGCCGTAGATCGTTTGAAAAAGGCCCCCGCAGGTCTGGAGGAAGATCCGAGGGTAAGTCTACTCGTAATCGCAGTTTAAGAGGGAAATCACGCCGTCCGCGTAAGCGTGTAATCATGCTCGTCAATAGTCAGGCCAAACGTTTCAATTCAAATGAAGCTAATAATTTCGCGAATCAACTGACCGCTGCGGGTCACGAAGTCACGATACTACGACCTGAGTCGTCCTCGGATATGGCCAAACAAGCCTCTGAGGCAGCCCAAAAGAGACCGCTTGCCCTGGTGGCAGTTGGTGGTGATGGGGCGGTCAATCTTGTTGCGCGAGCTGTTATTGGAACTGATGTTCGCTTGGCGGTTTTACCACAAGGGAAGTGCAATGATTTCTTTACTTCATTGATAGGTAAACCATCGTATGCTAGGGCAGTTGAAGCATTCAAAAGTGGCGCTGTCAGATCAATTGATTGTGGTGTAGTTTCTGGGCAACCATTCTTTACTTCTGTCGGGTTAGGCTTGTTGCCAGCGCTTAGCGAGGCGCTCTCTGGACGCTCATTGCCGAGATTCGGTATTGGCTGGTCGAGATTGACCACCAGAGTCAGTGAAACACTTGAGCGTCAAAAGACACCAGTGCGAATTGATGCATACCGTTTCGATCTCGAACCGCAGATGATTACAGTCAGTATTTTGCCGTATTGTTTGGGTTTGAAATTATCGCCAACAGCGCTTTCCGATGACCGTCGTCTAGAAATAACACTAGATATGAATGAAGACGATTCACAGCCCTCAAAATTTATTCGAAGTGTCTACAAACAAGACTATAGTTTCGAAGGAAGTTATAGATTGTATCGTGGTGAAGAAGTCATTATCGGCTCCACAAAAGGCAGAAAGTTATATCTCGATGGAGAGTTGATAGAAACACCAACTAATCTTCTTGAAATCAGTATCCAAACCGATCAAATACAAGTTTGTCTTCTGAACAATGAGTCATGATAAGTTTGTCGATGTAGAAACAGTCACCCATGCACAGTTGCCAGAACATCCATCAAGACCGCAAGAGCTATTGTCCGATGTTTAGCCGACTCTATCTCTTTTGCCTGATTTCTCTAGGTGTGCTAGCCAATGGGGTTAGTGTGGCTGGCTCCTTTTCAACCCCCGAAAAGTTACAACTCTCCAGTGAAGTTTCCAGCTCCGATAGTTCTGAGTCATCAGTTGCAAAAAGCTATGAGGGCTGGACTGGTGAGCCAACCAAAGAGCGTCATCGCCAAAGTCCCACCACGGCCTTGTTCAAATCCATGCTTGTACCTGGATTGGGACAAATCGGAAATAGAAAACACATCAAGGCAGCGCTGATAATTGGTGGTGAAACATTTCTCTTCTTGCGTTGGTTGGATTTTCGCAATCAAACCGCCGATGCGCGTGTGGCCTTTGAAGCCGAGAACGATTTAGTTTTGCGGGGGCAATTGTTTGCTGAATTCGATTCAGTGCGTGATAAGCGCAATCTGTCGGCTTGGATGACAGGGACAGTTATATTTATCTCAATGATTGATGCTTTTGTCGACGCCCACCTAGCAAAATTCCCCGCGCCCGAAAAGAAACTCTCTTTTGATGTTGCACCAGTTATGTTTGATGAAAACTCAATTTCTGGTTTCGCCGCTAGTGTTACTTGGCGATTCTAAGTTTTTTAGAAGACAGTTGTTTTGAAGAGATTTTTTATGGATGAGAGTTGTTTGATTATTCTTTGGCCAAAGGAAGATCTTTATAGACAAAGCGCTTAAGGTCGATGTTTGATTGTTGCGGATCTAGGAAACGCTTGATTGTAATTTGTGAATTGGCTTCTGTAGATAAATCAAGCAGTTCGACTTCGTCTTTCAATCCGAACCTGTCACCAATAATTCTTACAACTGGAGCGCCAGGGGTCATTGGATTGTTTCTTTCTATAACAGCTACTTGCGAAGAACTCAATAATACCAAAGAGCCGGCAGGAAACAGACCGATATTTCCTATGAAAACCTTAAGTATCAGATGATCAAATTTGTTTTGCATCCGAAACAACATTTTACGCAGAACTTCAATTGGTGGAATCGGATCGGTGATATAAATACGTCCCGAAGTGAGTGCATCGAATGTATCGGCTACAGTTATGATACGCGTAAATAGGCTTAGCTCACGGCGATTGGAGCGAACTGGATAGCCAGTGTTGTCGATATTCATATGATGCTCAAAAGCCACTATAGCCGCCCGAATGACTTGAGAATCTATTTTGAATGATGTCAATAGAGATTTCGCTCCAATAGCTGGATGATTACGCATGTGCGCCCAATCGCTTTCATTGAATACTCCTGGCTTCTTTACGACTTCAACCGGAAGTTTCACTTTGCCGATATCATGGAAAAGCGCTGCGAATCCTAATTGACTCAATCGTTTTCTATCAAGCTTCAACTTCACGCCAATCGATAGTGAATAAATACAAACATTGACACTATGGGCAAAAGTGTAATCATCGAAGTCTTTGATGGCGGTCATTTCAACCAAAGCCGAATCATCTTCAATTACTTGGTCAACAAGCGAGCGTACAACTGAGCTTGTTTGTTTGAGCTTTATTTCCTTGCTGGCGAAACTATTAGAAGTTATGTCGTTGACAACACGCATTGATTTAAAGAACACCGTTCGAGCTTGGCGTCGCATTTGAAGACGTCTTTGCTCTTTGAGACTCTGATCATCTCCAACTTCTTCAACGCTGAAGATACGGATACCATGTATTGCGTTGTCCAAAAGCATTTCTCGCAACTGTTCTACTGTGGCGCCGCTATCCGTTTTTTGCGTCAGCGCTTCAAAAAACATTGCCAGCGAATCAGACTCTGGTGTATAGCGTATTTCAACTCCGCCAACGCCGAGTTCCTGCCAACGGGATATACCTTCTTCAAGGGCGGGAGTTTTTCTGGTAATTTTACACAGTGATTCGTTGACGAAGAAACGGCCTTCGATCAGCTTAATTGTCAGGGTACCACTATCAGAAGTGATCTCACAAAAACGCTCCCAGAATTTGGCCAATTGTCCCTTGAAAGTGTCATTATCCTTGCCGACAACTTGAAGTGTCTTGGGGATACCAAAAAACAATTTCAGAATAGCGCTAGAGCTGCGCATCTCACTAACAGAGGCTCCATGAGCCTCCTCATTGATAGTTTGGTACTCGAATGTTTGTGATGCGTTGTTCACTGGATTGGCACTTTCTGTTCTAGTTCACGAGCCTTGAGAGCCGCTTGAGATAACTTCTTGATTTCTGAAGACCAACTTTTCGAAAGAAAAGTCAACGCCTTAGTGGCTTCATCAGAAGAATTGTTTTGTAGGGCCAGAATCGCTACTCTTCTGAATTGTTGATAGGGACTATTACCAAAAAAACGCCAGTGACCAGCCACAAGAGCTAATTTCGAGACGGCCAGTTGTTGACCTGTTTTTGAATACGAGAGGATAATCTGCTCCGCTGATGATTGCGAAAGTTGACCAGAAAGAAGTTTACCAAAGAGCGCTGAAAAAAGTGGAAATGCTTCCTCTCCTGATTGCGCCATAGCAACTTCAATGGCCAAATTGCGAATAGATGGTTCCCTATCAGTGATTGCCAACAGTAGGATTGAGGATTTGAATGACTGCGCATGATGTTGGCAGCCACGCACTACTTCAATGCGCACTCGACTTTCTGTGTGCTGCATGGCCTTGGTCAAATGTCGATGCGCTTTGTCACAGTCAAAACTAGACAGAATAATCGCAGTGTTTCTCACGACATACCAGCGTTTGTCATAAAGCCCGCTAGCGACCAAATCAACATGTTCTACTTTTGCTGATGCAAGAAAATCACATAACGCCATTCGATGTTTCTGTGATTCAAGTTCACTGAGAGCTTCAGTTAGTGTTGAATAAGCTGTCCAGTCGAATGTTGCTAGGTATTCAGAAAACTCATCGGCGCTGATTCGATCGTCAGCATTGAGAATATCACACACTGCTCCGAAGCGCTCTCGGCTTGAGATAGAGCTCAACGCTTCATCAATTGCTGTCTTCCATTTTGAATTAGAATCATCTAATTCAGAGCGCCGTCGCTGAAGTGTGCGCAACATTTCTGTCGCTCGTTTAAGTGAACCGTTTTCGATAAAATATGAGTGTGCCTTTACACATGTCAAAACGGCATCTGAAAACTCGGTGATGCGTTTGTTATGTTCAAATAGATCATCGATAAGACAAATCAACTCTGTATCTGAATTTAGCATTGAGTCTTTTGCCAGAGCCATAGCGGTTTCATGAGACTCTTGACTATCGAGGTCGTACACACTCATCATCATTTCTCGTAAACCGATGGTGGAATCAACTTGGATGGCTTTTGACTTTTCTGCAGTTGTCGTGTCATCTGAAAGTGTCGACACTACACTTTCGAATTGCGTTGTCAGTTGGGGAGCCATCCTTGTCAGATCGTCCGTGTCCTGGCCCGCAACAGAGGATTCAAATGTAGAGTCAAAGAGTGTTTTGCCAGTATCGCTATCTGAGATGTACCCTGTTTCAGAAACTCCATTCTGGTGGCCAAAAAACTCACGCTGAAGGTTACTATCAAATTCGAGGTAGGATTGGTCTTCAATTATTTCAAAGTCGAACCCAGGTATTTTCTTGCCCCAAAGGGCTTCACCTAGTTCCAACTCACCTCTGTCTTTTGTAATCACCGTGCGGAAAATTCCGAAGACTTCATCGGCGCTCTCAGATGAGAAACCATTAGAAAACTCAAGCTCGCTAAGTCCAGAGTCATAGCATGTTTTGGAGAGTCGATGGCTTTCACCAAAGGATGGTTCGACTAGTTCACCTTCAAAAGTGAAACCCTCCGCGCTGAGATAGAGCAGGAGTCGTTCATTAACCTGTAGGAACGTATCAAGCTCATTGGTGAAGAGCGAAATTGCTTTGGAGCACGTAGGGTTGGAAGCTGGATATAGACAGACAATTTTCACTGCCTTCTGGAGGAGCGAAACGATTGACTCTACTTGTTGCAGAATCGGATCTGTATTGATTTTCGAAACGTTATGACGAGTTATTGTCGACATGGCAATTATTCAAATTCCGAGTGAGATTTTTTGCAAACTTTAGATACCCCTATATAGGCTATGTATCGGCTAACCGCATGAGTCTCTTAGTCTCAGGAATGAAAGAGGATACAAATGTCCAGTTATGAATAAATAATCAAGATAATGTGCAAGAAGGATCAAAAGGACTTGCCCAAGTCGATAAGAGCGACGCCATAAGATGATAGGGTGAGTAGTAGCTAAAGCGCTGATACACAAGGGGCTACGCTCGAAACAATTCGAGCGTAGCCCCTAAATTGTAGGCAGATTGCTGAAGAAAGCTGCCTGTATTGAAATTAGAACAATCCTCTTAAAGCAATGAAATCTTTGACCGTCCACGTTTGATTTTTGTCGTGGCGTTGCGTGTATCAAAAATTGCTTTGGAATTATCGACTACCCACTGATAATCATATTCGGTATGATCGGTCAGAATCACACAGCAATCGGCCTTTTGGGCCAGAGGTTTTGATAGTTTTGTGGACTTATGAATTGTGCCATTCCAAGTAATCTGAGGTACGAAGGGATCATTGTATGTGATCTTGGCCCCCGCATCCTCCAGCAATTTGATAACATCTAAAGCTGGTGATTCACGAACATCCTGAATGTTTTTCTTGTAAGCCACTCCCAAAATCAAAATCTTTGAGCCTTTAAGTGACTTGGAAAAATTGTTCAGCATACGCGCCACACGACTAACCACATACTCGGGCATACTGGAGTTGACATCACCAGCCAGCTCAATAAAGCGCGCATAGTAGTTAAGCGATTTAAGTTTCCATGAGAGATAGTGCGGGTCGATTGGAATACAATGACCGCCAAGTCCTGGGCCTGGATAGAAAGGCATGAAGCCAAAGGGTTTGGTTGCGGCAGCGTCAATGATTTCCCAAACGCTGAGCTTGAGACGATCGCACATCAGCGCCACTTCATTAACTAGACCGATATTCACAGAGCGGAAAGTGTTTTCCAGCAATTTGACCATTTCTGCTGCTTGAGTTGAAGAGACTGGATGGACACCTGCGATGATTTGCTCATAAAACAGCTTCGCCATTTGAGTGCAGCGCGGTGTCACACCACCGACAATTCGTGGGGTGTTGGCCGCGGTAAAACTCTTATTGCCTGGATCGATTCTCTCTGGTGAAAATGCCAAAAAGAAATCTCTACCAGCCTTAAAACCACTCTCTTCAAGGCGAGGTTGAATGATTTCATCGGTTGTACCTGGGTAGGTAGTTGATTCAAGTACAATCAACATGTCTTTATGCATATTGTCACGCACCCATGTCACCGCTGCAAGGATATAGCTAATATCAGGATCTTTAGTTTTTGAAAGAGGTGTCGGCACACAAATCGAAATAGTGTCTACCTTGGCGATAGTTTTTGGATTGTCTGTGGCTTTCAATCGTCCAGCTTTGACCATAGCCTTGACTCTATCGCTGGAGATGTCGTCAATATCAGATCTACCAGCGTTGATGAGCTTAATCTTGGCCTTAGAAATATCAAAGCCTGTGACAGTGAAGCCGCGCTCTGCAAATTCAACAGCTAGAGGCAGGCCGACATAACCCAAACCGACAATACCGATGTGGGCAGTTTTGTTTCTGATTTTCTCCGCGAGCTTGCTTGAGCCAGAGGATTTTTTTGAACTGGTTGTTTTTTTCATCTTTGTCTTCACTGATTGAACTTTTGTCTCAGATAGCGAACCATTAGATACGTTGCTGACACTGATGCGCACCAGCTTATCTTTCTGTCCCTGAGATTTATTGTTATTGGATTTATTAGTTGATTTCTTTTTTGTAATTGTTGTCTCCATGACCCGCCCTCCTTGGCGCCAATGCAAATTTAGTTCTTTGCCTGACCCCGTTCAACTTTGAATTGCGCTGATTTTCTTCAGCGGGGCCTAGCTCCTTGGTTAATTTTCTGTCGCCAATACTCTAGCGTATCAGCCAAGGTTTCCTGTAAAGTATATCGGGGAGAGTAGCCCAATTCTTTAATCGCTTTACTATTGTCTCCGCGCAAGACAGGAATATCAGCGGGTCTCAAGCGTTGCGGGTCAACTTTGGTAGCAATTTTTCTACCCGACAATCGAATAAGGGTCTTCAGCGCGGCTTCAATTTTGACAGCCCGCCCTGAGCAGAGTTGGTAAATCGCACCAGACTTACCTTTGTTGGCTGCCAGCGCGTAACCGCTGACTATATCTCGCACGTCGCTGAAGTCTCGCTTGGCTGAAAGATTCCCAACTCGAAGCGAGGGCTTCTTGCCGCGTTCGATAATCTCAGCGATTTGTTTGGCGAACCCAGGGATCGCAAAAACTTCGCTTTGCCGCGGACCGAGATGATTAAAAGGTCTAACAATTGTAATCGGAAGTTCATGACGCCCGACATAATATTGTGCCAGATGTTCCATTGCGGCTTTAGAGACTCCGTAAGGTGAAATTGGCGAGAGCGGAGTTTCCTCGGTAAGTGTCATATTTTTGGGGCTAAAGATTCCATAAGCATCGGCTGAACCTACAAAAACGATTTTCTCCAACCGTTGGCGTGTTTTCTTGACCAATACGCTTTCAAGTAGATTCAAACTACCCATGAAATTGATCTCATAGGTCAAACGCTCATTGGCAAAAGACTGACCAACAGAAGAAAAGGCCGCTAGGTGGAAAATCTGATTGGGGCGAATATCAGCGAGAGCTTTGGCAACTTGATTTTGATTGCGAAGATCGAACCTGAGAATTCTCACCTGTCGTTTCAAGTGGGCGATATTTTCAGAGCTAGCGGCAGGAGCCAATGCGGCATGAACCTCGTGTCCCTGAGCAATCAATAAGTCCGCAAGATGAGAACCTGCGAAACCGCCCGCACCTGTAATTAGAGCTGTCTTAGGCTTTAGTCTAGATTTTTTCTGCTGATTAGTTTTCATAAAAGCTGGGTAATCTATTACACTGTACTAGTTCGCCGAGCAATAGTCTATTTGCTACAGTAGATATTGCGCTGTTCGTTGAAGATGTCAATGGAATTCTTTTGAGGAGCGCTTCAATGTAGCGTTCCCAAAGAGGGCGCCAGAGAGCTGGTGGAGATTACGTCTTGCGCCTATTTTTTCTCTGAGGCCAATAGCTTCAAGTCAGAGTCAACCATCATTTGAACTAGTCCTTTGAAAGAAACTTTTGTTTCCCAGTCCAGATTCTTCTTGGCGTATGAGGCGTCGCCCAGCAATAAGTCAACTTCGGCAGGGCGCATAAAGCGAGGGTCCTTGACCACATAGTCGTTGTAATCCAAGTTGACATAACCGAAAGCTGCTGCGACAAACTCACGCACTGAATGTGTTTCACCAGTGGCGATAACATAATTGTCTGGCTCGTCCTGCTGCAACATACGCCACATCGCATCGACATAATCACCAGCAAAACCCCAATCACGACGAGCATCAAGTGTTCCTAGGGCCAGTTTATCGGCTAAGCCCAATTTGATACGGGCGACACCATCGGTTATTTTGCGAGTGACGAATTCCAAGCCGCGTCTAGGTGATTCATGGTTGAAAAGAATCCCAGATGAGGCGTGAATGCCAAAAGACTCACGATAGTTGATAGTAATAAAGTGGCCATAGACTTTGGCGACCCCATAGGGTGAACGTGGATAAAAAGGTGTTCTCTCGCTTTGCGGAGTTTCGGCGACTTTGCCAAACATCTCCGAAGAGCTGGCCTGATAAAAACGAATGCTCTTATCAGTATAGCGAATAGCCTCAAGTAATTTGGTAACACCAACAGCGTCATATTCGGCAGTCAAAGTTGGTTGATTCCAACTTGTGGGTACAAACGATTGCGCGGCGAGATTGTAAACCTCGACTGGCTTGGCTTCTTCAATGATATTTATCAATGAGAGTTGATCCAACAAATCGCCTTGGACAAGGTTGATCTTGTCTTGAAGGTGGGCAATTCGTTGGTTCGATTCTGTCGAACTACGACGCACCATACCTGTAACTTCATAGCCCTTTGAGAGCAATAACTCCGCAAGATAGGAGCCGTCTTGTCCTGTTATACCTGTGATTAAAGCGCGCATAGTTTTTCTGTTATGTTTGGGCTGTTATACAGTAGTTGAATATATGCCTATCAAGATTTCGCCGTCAGCCTTTTCGCAGCCGTCTTTCCCCAGTGAGGCGAGGCCTAAGAATATAGGCTACCTCTGAGAAAGCGGCAAGCCGAGTTGGCCCCAGATGGACATTATCTCAGAGATTATTCCGACTATTGTCTCAACGACTTATGCAAACAGTGAATATGCTCTATCAAAGAGAGTCGGCTAGATGTCAGATCCGAGAGGGCCAGCGCAATGTTTACCAGAGCATCACGAGTCGGATTCCCCGCAGGATAGAGTAGTCCTCCACTAGCGTTGAATGCTCCGACAGCTTGTTTCTGGCGCAAAATCCCCACTGCTGATTTGGCATGAGTATTAGTCTGATTTTTGGCCTGTGGCCAATCCCAGGTTTTGACATTCAGCAATTGCGCTAGTTTTCTCAGTGAAGGCAGTTTGCCTTTTTCGACCCCGATCGATTTGGCCGCCTTGGTGTCTCCACGAACAATTTGCCTGAAAGACATCATTTGAAGTTCTTCAATCGAAATCATCTTGCCGCGATTGTCGACTAAGGCCATATGCGAAGCGTCTGCGTCGACAAGAATACCCAGTGAGGCTCGCTCTTTGCGGACGCGTTTGCCAAGGGCAATTGCGCTGGAAGAGCTAATATTTGGACTGTGGGAAAATTCAGCTCCCAGATTGCAATTCATTTCTGTAACCCGCACTCCAAGACACCGCAAGAATTCTGGCACAATTGCGGTTCCGCAGGCATTGGCGCAATCGACGACCACATGCAATTGTGCGCGATTGATGCTCATTAGATCGATAGCTGGCATCTCGGAAATGCGCTGAATGTGTCGGCCGATGCATGAATAATTCATTTTGAATTTTCCAATACGAGAAAACGGCACATGTTTGAATTTACCAGTGCGATAAACACTCAGAAGTTTCTTGAAAGTAGCGCCGTCTAGCGCTTGCCCATCTTTGCTGAAGAATTTCAACCCTGACCAAGGCGCATCATGAGCTCCTGGAGTAATCGAAATCGCTCCAGCGCAGCCCAGTTCTTTGGCGGCGACAGCCAGCGTCGCCGAAGGAACTAACCCAATCGCATAGACGTCATGACCAACCGAGTTCAATCCCGAGATAATAGAACGCGCATAGTGTTCGCCTGTATCACGACCATCACGGCCAATAACGACAGCCCCAGTTTTGAAAACTGTTCCGAATGCACATCCGAAATCTGTTACCACTTGAGCGTCAATGCCCCGTCCAATCCGAGCTCGAAACCCAGGATCCTCAAATATCATTTGCTTGAAGTTGCCCACTTGATCCCTTTATCTCCAAATATTTCTTAATAGATATGTCTACAAAATGATTATACAAGATACCTAACTCCTTGTCTTACAGTATCGGACAAGAAGATGAATCCTGCAATTCCTTCCGTCCTTATCGGAATACTTTTCCGTATTGAATCAATTTCAATCCAATCAGAGTCTCTCGATTATAGCTAAGTCGTTGTTTCATAATGAAAACCAAAGTCGCACCGACTCTGGCGCTCTGCGTGCATAAGCAATCTCTCGGAAAAGTGAATTGCGGTCTCAGACGCCATTTGTCGTCACGGTTCGCGAGATGGAAAATTACTTACAATGGAAGGTTTTTGGGATGATTAAGAAACTACTTTTGGCCACACTGATTCTAGTCTTGGTTTCGGTGTATTGGTTCAAACCGCTCAGCGCGCAAACTCTGCCGAGTGAAGATGAAATCAAACAATTGAAAAATGACCCCGAAGCCGCGCATAAGTTATTGCAAGGCGCCGGCAAGAAGCGAAGTACACGCCGATACAAATCACAAGATATTTTTGGCTCAAGTGAGCAGTCTAGTAGAGACAGACAACAAGCTCAACTTGATTCATTGAGAGACCTTCGGGCACGAGGCGGCTCAGCAAATCGCTACAATGCCGAATTCGATTCCGAGTTTGGCGATGAATTCTCCAGTGGGAACTTTGATGCCGATGGAGACTTCAACAAATCAGATAACGAAGGAAAGCAACCAAACAGAAGAAGTAGGCGCGAGGCTCTAAGGCCATTTGGGTATGACCTCTTTCGCCGCACAACTGATCTAACTTCCCCCGTCGAACTAGCCAATGCCGAAGACTATGTTCTCGGCCCAGGTGACAATGTCATTATCTACCTCTGGGGACGTGTCGAGCGTGAACTAAATCTCACCGTTGATCGCGAAGGCAAAGTTTTTGTCCCGCCGATTGGCGAAATGGTTGTTTGGGGGAAAACAGTTAGTGATTTCCAAACAAACTTGCGCAACAATTTGTCGGCAGTGTATTCAGAGTTTAAGTTGAATGTCACACTTGGTAAGATTCGTTCTATTCGTGTCTATGTCGTTGGTGAAGTAAACAAGCCTGGCGCTTACACTGTTAGTTCATTGACAACTTTGTTTAATGCGCTCTATGAAGCTGGTGGGCCGACAGAGCGCGGCTCAATGCGAAAAATCAAACTCCTTCGTGGTGGAAATCTCAAGCAAGAAATTGATCTCTATGATTTTCTTGCACGTGGAGATAACAGTATTGACGTGCGCCTAAAATCTGGCGATGCTATTTTTATCCCGATTGTTGGACCACAGGTTGCGGTCGAAGGCGAAGTTAAACGTCCAGCGATTTATGAATTACGCGGTGATGAAACAGGCTCAGATATTTTGACTCTTGCAGGTGGCGCAACAGCCGAGGGTTACCTACGCAAGGTGACAGTCGAGCGTGTAGTTGAAAAAGACGAACCTCGCCTACTGGATGTTGATCTTGATACAAACTCCGAGAGTTATGATGAATCATTTGTGATTCAAGCAGGTGATCATGTAACTGTCCAAACAATGTATGACGTTCAGCGCAATTATGTCGCTGTCGGTGGCATGGTCAAGCACGCAGGTCGGTTTGAGCGCTCAGAAGGACTTACACTCAAGGAATTATTGCAACGCGCACAAATTCGTCCAGAGGATGTCTATTTTGAGAGACTGAATGTATTTCGCACTTATCCTGATAATCACAAAGAAATGCTAGCTTTCAACCTCTCTGATTTATTACAAGACACCACTGGGCCTTCACAGAGTTTGACCTTGATGGATCGTGATTCAGTGCATATTTATTCTATTGAAGTTATTGAAAGAACAAAGCATGTCTCGATCGGGGGAGAGGTTCGTAATCCGGGTGAATACCTTCTATATGAAGGAATGACCTTGGGGGATATCATCTTTTTGGCTGGCAATATGAATCGAGCGGCCTATTTGAATCGCGCTGAAATTGCGCATACCGACAGCTTGGGAGTTGTGACAATTAGCTATGTGGATTTGGCTTCTGATCTCAAAGATCAGGTCAAGCTCAATGAAGATGACAATGTTTCTGTCAGACAAATTCCTGAATGGGAATTGAATAGACGAGTATGGATCGAGGGTGAAGTTCTCTTTCCTGGCGAGTACACACTTTCATCACGCAATGAAACTCTCTGGTCAGCCCTCAAGCGGACTGGTGGTTTTACCGATGTGGCCTTTCCTGCGGGCTTGGTGTTGGAGCGCAAATCAATTAGCGGTTCGACATTCAGTCAGAATCTCAATCGTTTAGTGCAGTCCAGCGGAGAATTACGCGAAGACTCACTTGGACAAATTCGCGAAGTTGATCCTGTCAGATTCAATAAGGAAAGTTTGGACAGGATTATTCTCGATATGGCGCGATTGATTGAAAGTAACGGCCAAGAAGGTGATTTGACATTACAGCCAGGCGATAAAATTTACGTTCCGCAAATTCCACCAGGTGTTTCTGTTCTAGGAGCTGTCGGCGCCACTGGTACAATCAGATATGAACCCAAAAAACGCTTGAGTTACTATCTCGATCGAGCGGGTGGCTACACACGTCAGGCCGACAAAGATGGAGTTCGTCTGATGCGCGCCGATGGACGTGTCTTTAGTGGAGGCTCCGCAAAAAAGAAAACAGTTGAGCTTGGCGATGCAATCATAGTTCCGACAGAGATTAAGAAGGACAAGAACGTGATGCAGTCTGTTAGCTCTGTTGTTTCAATTATCAGCGGACTCGCTACATCGGTGTTTATCATCACCAAACTGTAAGTCATGACGCACATGCCAAATTTGTGAGTGATTCTCATCCTCACTTTTCCAGCCGCCTGCCGCAGTGGAATAATTTCTGAAATTACTCCTAGCGTCAGGCGGTATTTTTTTGCCTGTCTCGAATTCATTCGATCCAACTCAGGGACATTTTTTCCAACCGAATAGGAATAATTCTCCGCCTAGCTCAAGCGCCGCTGTTTGTCTGTATCAGTATTCAGCCTCGCGCAAGTCGTAATTTGATGTATAGCAATGAGTTACAATCGCTGGTTTCGTATTGGGACAATCGGCGCTCGAATTGCGATGCCTTGAGTGGAGAAGTTGACCTATCACGGAAGATACAAGGTCTGGAAGAATGAGAAAACAGTTACGCTTTAAAGGTGGGCCCGAATCGGCTCTCCTAAGTTCAAACACAAATTCAAGAGAAGCTGGGGAATCAGGCGCAGAGAGTAATTCCTCTAGCTTCGATTTGTTCGTTTTTCTACACATGATGTTCCTCAATCGACGCTGGTTGATTGGATCTGTCCTAATCGCAGGAATTGTCACTGCGGTTGCTACATTGTTCAGCCCTAACCAATACACATCGACGGCGACCCTGTTGCCATCAAGTAGTGGTGGGGGGCTTTCAGCGCTGAAAGGTATCACTGGTTTATCTGTTCTAGATATGGCAGGTGGTTTTGGTGGCAGTAGTGAAAGTTCCTCTGAGCTATTCCCCACCACGCTCAATAGCGCTCGTTTGCGCAATACCATTCTAAGACAAAGTTTTCAGTTCACTCAAGACGGTCAGCAACATGCGATGACCATGCAAGAATATCTCGGAGAAGATAATCTTGATATGGCTCGTAAAGGGTTGGCGAAAATTACCGCTGTTGGCTCAGAGTTCAAAACTGGTGTGATAACGCTTAGCGTGACGACCAAACATCCCGAACTCTCCGCCTTGGTTGCTCAAGCATACATCGACGAACTGGACAATTTCAACCGCACACAACGCAAGACGAGGGCTACAGAATATGAAGAGTTTTTGCGTACTCGTCTGGAAGTCAGCAAAGTCGAGATGTCTGCCTCAGAAGACGCGCTTGAGGCAGTCCAAACACTTAACCGTGATTGGCTTCTTTCAAATGATCCTGCGCTACAAAAAGACTTACTAATTCGTAAACGCGATCTAACCATCAAGACCAAAACATTTGCACTACTCACTCAGCAATACGAAATAGCAAAAAGCGAAACACGCAAAGATCTACCTGTTGTTCAGGCGTTAGATACACCTGCGATCCCACTAATCAAATCGGCGCCACAACGTTCAATGACAGTCGTCTTTGCCATGCTCATCGCTGGTGTCTTTGGAATTGGGTTCATGATTATTCGTGAATCATTCCAGAGACGAAATGATGAATCAGAAGATAGTTCATTGAGTCAGCTAAGAAATGATGTCAACAAAGCCTATCCGCGCCTGTCAGGAAGCATTCTAAGGCAAGCCTCACAAAAAGAAGAACACATCAGCGTCTAACTTGAAAGTATTCAGAATTGACGCAAAATGCAGGTCAAGAAGTAAAGGGTACCAGAGCAATGAAATCCTCATCAAGATTGAATCCAAAAGACTTTGAGAGTTTTAACGTCACAGCCAAACCAAGTTCAACCGAGCGTAAGACAGTAATTCTTGTGGCTGGGGCTCGCCCAAACTTCGTGAAACTGGCGCCACTCTATAGTGAGCTTGCATCTCGTAATGAGACTTTCGAAACTTTGATACTGCACACAGGCCAGCATTACGATAGCAAAATGTCCGATGTCTTCTTCAAAGAACTAGGCATCCCAAAACCGCATATCCATCTCGGTGTCGGTTCAGGTTCGCATGCTGAACAGACTGCGAAAGTGATGATCGAGTGTGACAAAGTCTTCACCGAAAGAAAACCTGATATGGTGGTGGTTTTTGGTGACATCAATTCAACACTAGCAGCTTCAGTAACGGCGGCCAAAAGCGGAATTCCTGTTACTCATGTTGAGGCGGGGCTGCGTTCATTTGATAGAACCATGCCTGAAGAATTGAATCGTCTAGTGACAGACTGCATGTCGGATTTGCTACTGACACCATCGAAAGACGCCAATCGAAATCTTGAGCGTGAGGGTGTTCCGCGTGAAAAAGTAGAGATGGTTGGTAATATCATGATTGACACTTTGGTAAAGTTCTTACCAGAGGCAGACAAATCTGATGTCTTAGAGCGCTTCAATCTACAGCCGCAAAAGTACGCATTGCTGACGATGCATCGTCCTGGCAATGTCGATGATCCAACAGGGCTGGAAGCTGTCCTCGATATCATTGAACAAATTGCTGAAGATTACAAAATTGTCTTTCCCGCGCATCCTCGGACTCGCAATAATTTTGTCGCGTATGGCGGACGCGCACAGCGTTTCATCGAGGGCGACCTATCGAATTTGATTCTTACAGAACCTTTAGGCTATTTGGATTTTCTTAAACTACAAAAAGAATCTGGTGTGACACTAACAGACTCTGGCGGAGTGCAAGAAGAAACAAGTTACCTCGGTGTACCGTGCTTGACATTACGACCAAACACAGAACGTCCAATCACAATAACCCATGGCACAAACCATTTGATTGGCTTGAATGTCACTTCAGCTGTTGAGCATGCTCGTAGGTTCATGCAAGAGTCAAGAGGTGTTCATCAACCTCCACCACTTTGGGACGGACATACTGCTGAGCGAATTGCGGACTCCCTAGAGAGATTCCTTTTTGGAACAGGTAGAGAGCGAGAAATTCGCGCATTGACAGTCATCGCCCGTGAGGAAGCGCTCAAAGCTTTGACAATGTAGAACGAAGCATTTCGTAACAAAACGTTGACCCATAAAGCAAATATCACGACAATGTCATATCTTACACTAGTATCAAGAAAAATAGCTCACAAGGCCGTCACGCGGCTTAAACGGTATGTTCGGCCCTACCTTCCTGTTGACGCAATTGATATTGAAATGTTTGATATGATTCTTCGCACCAATGGAGCGGGTGATATTGACTTGTTTGTCGAGGATGCCAGCGCTCGTTCGCTAATAATTCCAGAAATCCATACAGACCTGATCAGCAAACGCATTGCCAATGAGTTTCCAGAACATTCCGCAGCGCTGAGCAAGAAAGCCGATGCCTGTTTGCAGAACATGTTCTCTGAGTTGGGCTCAGAATACACTGATCTCGACGATGGCTTTGGTGGTGTGCGTTGGTTGGAGGATTTCAAATGTGGAATTACTTGGCCACAGTCTCACTATCTGAAAGTTCCTATTGTTCTTCCAGATGACAAGTCAGATATCAAAACACCTTGGGAATTGTCGCGCTTTCAATTCGCCCCGACTCTAGGGCAAATGGAAGTCCTAACGGGAGACAAACGCTACCGCGAAAAATTCATTAGTCTGGTTGATGATTGGCAGAGAAAAAATCCGTATCCAGTTGGACCAAACTGGGTTTGCGCAATGGAAATTGCCATTCGCTCAATCAACTTACTAACCGCTGTTGAGTTGTTTCATCAAAGAGCGCCTCTTCCAACTCCGTTTCTCAAAGCGCTCTACACCTTATTGTATCAGAGTGGCAGACATATACGCGCCAATCTTGAAGACAGCGGACGTGGTATGAGTTCAAATCATTATCTCGCCGATTTAATCGGACTGCTGACTCTTGGAGCTCTTTTTGACTTTCTGCCAGATGGCAAAGAGTGGCTCAAGTTCGCAGTTACCGAATTGGAAGTCGAAATCCAAGAGCAAACAACCGAAGATGGTTTCTGCTATGAGTCCAGCGCAAATTATCACTTGTTGACCTTGGAGTTCTATCTCTACACGCTAACTTTCTGCCGCAAAAACGAAATAGCATTATCATTACCTTTTGTACGTTCATTACAAAGCTCTTTGGATATCACTTCTGAGTTACGTGATACGACAGGCGCTCTACCCAATATCGGCGATAATGATTCTGGCCGTCTGTTGAAACTCTGTGATAGAGAAGATCGCGATCCCCAATGGCTTCTGTTTTGGGGATTGATGGAAGGACTCAAACCGAAAGGTTTCTCACCTCTATCTTGCGCTACCGCTGAATCACTTTGGATGTTCGGCGGACGACGCTTACAAAATGGATTCCAGAGTAATAACAGCTCTACACACAACGCTGGTGTTTCAAAATACTTCAAGGGCGCTGGTCTAGTAAAATTGGCGCATGACGATTTGAGTATGACAATCAGTGTTGCCGACATTGGTGTCAACGGACTCGGCGGACACAAACACAATGATCAATTAGCCATGACCATCAGCTGGGGCGATACTCAATTGATTATCGATCCAGGCACATTTGCCTATACCGCCAGCGAAACCGAGCGGAATCGCCTACGCTCTGTGCAATCACACTCAACAGCTCAAATTGCTGGCCTAGAAACAAATCGTTTTCTGCCAGGATATTTATTTTCAATGCGCAAGGACGGTGTTCCGAAAGTTACCTCTTGGCTCTCTACCCGTGAATTAGATTTATTACAAGCCGAGCACGATTGCTATCAACGTCTCAGTGGAGCGCCCATTATTCGTCGCTCTGTCTATTTCGACAAACTCGCTCGCTTTTGGCTAATCAGAGATGAAATTAGCTTTACAAAAGGCCAAAGTGATGGAAAGCAGGCTTCACAATGGCGACTTGCATCAGCCCTAATCACCAACTCACCGACTGAGACACAGAACTCAGCACAAGTCAGTTGCGGTATTTCAGGAGACCAAGAGCGCGAAGTGATAATTCGACGTTTCAGCGCTGGGTCATCATTGACTGTCGAGCCATTCAAATATGCGCCAGAATATGGCGCCTCTCGCGACGGATGCAAGACACTACTCTACGCAGCCAGCGGTGTGACTGAGTTGATTTGGGGAATATTTCCAAATCTTATGGGTGAGCGCAAAGAGCGCAGCGAGGAATTGTTGCGAGCAAAATTCGATTTACTGGAGTGGAAGAATGTCCGCTTTGACTTAGATGGCGCAGTTGAAAAGCTTCACCGAGAGGTTGCATGTCAGCTATAGCCCTGAATCCATTTTTTGATTCTATCAATTCTCTTGGCTCCAAAGCGATGTCATTTGTATTTGGCAAAGGTGGGCTTGCAGTTGCCATCGGCGCTTTAGCTGCGCTAGGAGCGATTGTCGGTGTCAGCTCCAATTTCCTTTTCTTCGCATTGTCATTGACAGGGTTCGCAATTGCTCTCTCTACCAGTTTGCGAAATGCCGCATTCTATTCTTTGGTGTTCCTATGTTTCAAATCAGCGCTTTGGCGATTGGCGTTTCATCTGGATTTTCTTAATCAAACTCAACCGACAGTTGACCTCTTTCGCTTTTCAGCGGGGTTGTATTTGTCGGCGTTGTGCATGATAGTCATTGCCAAACGCCTCATAGAAAACCGCAAAACTCTTCAACACAAACTAGATATAACAATAGCGCTCTTTATCGGTGTCTATGTCTTAGCGATTGTCAATCCGCACAATTCTCCTTTGGCGGGCTTGGCTGGTTTTGAGAGAACCATCTTTCCTACAGTGATGGTGTTTTTCTTAGCGGGTGAAGTTATTCACACCAAAAAAGACATAATCGCTTTAACAAAAATTATTGCGATTACAACGCTAGTAACAGCGCTCTATGGACTCAAGCATGCTATCAGTGGAATTTGGGGTTTTGAGACCACCGCTTTCAATGACTTGTTCGGCAAACATGGCTTCGATGGTTGGTTAACTATTGGTATCAAAGGTGTCGAGTTTCGCACATTCTCAACTTTCTTTGGCTATATGGAGTTCACTTTCACACTGGCTTTATGGGGAGCGCTTCTTATCGGAGATTCATTTGTCTCCTTTACCAAAGGCTGGCGTGTAGTGCGTTGGTTAACAATTGTAGCGCTGATTGTTTTGCTCTCGCTTTCGCTCGAGCGCACACCAATCTTAATGATAATCGCTGGGCTACTGACAACTTGGTATGTACGCTCTGAAAAGAAACGACGCCTCAAGATAGCTCTGGTAAGCGCATTCATTGTTGTCACTATCACCTCAGGTATTACGCTCTTTGAGAGAGAACTCGAAGCATCTGGTATCGCCAAACTCGAACGCATTGCCGAACTAGGTGATCCAACCAAAGCTGCATCAATTCAGGACCGCGTCGATAGGATGTGGTTACCTACACTGAAAATAATCGCCGCGAATCCTTTGGGAGTTGGCGCAGGTTTTGGCTCACAAACATTCTTGACCTCGCAACCTACTGGTTCAGGTTTTCAAACTCAGCCGCATAATGAGATATTGCAAAAGACTCTCGAAGCTGGTTGGCTAGCTGGGATACTATTTGGAGTAATCATAGTGTTGCTCTTCCGTGAATTGAAAAGCCTCTCGGAAACAACGACTGATAAAGACATCAAACGCTACACCGCGCTTGGCTGTGGTATTGTTGTAGCTTTTGCGTTTTGTGGGCAGATTAACTTGCCGTTTTCGGGCCCTCAAGGGACATTTTTCTGGTTTGTCAGTGGCGCTCTTATCAGTGTTGCTCGCCATTGGAAGCACAACCAAGAAGAGCAATTGAAGATTTCTGGTTTCACACATGGGGAACAATCATGAAATCATTCTCTATTGACAAAACCGAAAATCGGCTAGTAAACGTTGCCTCCAGTGAAAAAACTAGTAGTTCCAGCTCTAGAGTGAAGCGCGGTGTCCTAACGCTCAGGAAGTCAGCCTATGATGATGACTCTTTATCTAATAGTTCTTCGGGCGATTCCAAGCGCATCATAATCATTAGCCACTCGTACACTCCCATGCTCAATCCTCGCGCCTATCGCTGGACGGCGATTGCTGAAAGATGGGCAGAAGAGGGCAAACGAGTCGATGTTGTCTGTTCTTGGGAAGCAGGGTTGCAGAGCTCCGAAATTCTCAATGGCGTACATGTCCATCGTGTTGGCTCTAGCGTCGTTGAAAAACTTCGCGGGTTATTGCGTTCTAAAGAAAGAAGCTCTGAATCCAACTTACAGGCAGAAGCAATTCCAGCTCTTCCTAGCGTCGCGCGTAGCCTAGTGAACAATTGCAAGAGTGCAATCAAGACTATAGCGCGTATTGCGCATGACGTAACTTGGAAGAACATCTACTGGCCAGATTATGCGGCGCTTTGGGCGAAACCAGCGCGACAAAAAGTTCAGGCATTGCTAAACGAAATTGATCCTTCGGAGAGTGTGACACTAATTACAGTCTAGATCCATTCACTGCGCACATCGCTGGGCGCGTATTGAAGAATGACAACCCAGAACTAAACTGGATAGTTGATATTGGTGACCCTTTCTGTTTCAGACATGACACCCCAACGAACAACCACATTCTCTACAGTGCCTTCAATTATAGTTATGAAAAGAAAATCTTCAACGAGGCCGATAGTGTCAGTGTCACAACAGAAGCCACTAGGCGGAAGTATGCCAAACTGTTTCCATGCTCGTCAGAGAAAATTATGGTGATACCGCCTTTGGTGACACTAGGCGCTAGTAATGCAGGTGACGAATTATCAGCAGTCCCATTGGGAAGCAGTGGAGCTTTCAAAGCTCTATTCACCGGAGCTCTCTATAAGACTATTCGTAACCCAGAATACCTCTTGCGACTGTTTGCATCTCTGAAAGAAATGGATCCACAACTAGAAATAGAATTACACTTCTTTGGCCCACACAGTGATTGCCAAGCAGTGTTTGCTTCATTCGAAGCAACCTTAGGCAAGGATGTCCATTTACACGGCCTAATGCCCAAGGGAGTGACGATGATGGCATTGAGGCAGGCGGACCTATTGATCAATATCGGAAACACGAGTCCTTATCAATTACCAAGCAAGGTTGTTGAATATGCTTGCACAGAGAAACCAATACTAAACATTGCCTCTATCGTCGATGACAGTTCAGCGATGTTTTTCGAGGGCAGACAAAAGACAATCACAATCAACACAGCCGATGGTCGTTCACTAAATGATCACTCAACAGAACTGCGCACGTTCCTAGATGATTGCCAAAGTTCAGATAATCAATCCATGCTGGAAAATTATCGTAAGCATTTGATTGAAGCTCACAGTCCAAAATCAATAACAGATAGCTATAGCGCACTATTGGTAGGCCAGACAAACAATCAGGTAGGTGAGCATGTCTAAGTTGACGCACATACGTAAGCCCCAGTTTGAAATGACTAAGCCAATGAGTCAAAACTGTTACAACTCAGTGGCCTCTGAAATGATGCTTCCAGAGATACATCGGGCCGTGCTTGATTCAATAACCGCAGGAAATAATGTGCAAAGTTCTGATGTCACGTTGCCGTTAAAGAGAGCGCTAGCGCAATATACAGGTGTCGCAACTGCAAATATAGCTGTTGCAACTAGCGCCGAAGAACCTATTCAAGCTCTGTCTCGAGATTCAGAACGAAATATCAAGCAGGTAACCATTGTTGGCCCTATATCCGATTCGGTTCAACCTGTGCAGGATAACAACGCCAAATTGATTCCTTCACTGATTAACATCAAGCGCAGCGAAATCAAGAGCGCTATCCCAAAGTCAACTGGGATACTGTATCTTGCTAATCCAAATGCACTCAATGGAGATGTCTACAATCTTAAGGAGATTAGACACATCCTTGAAAGCGCTGGTACAAGCCTAGTTGTGATAGATGAGTCATTATTTGAATATTGCAAAGCGACCTGCCTATCATTGCTCGATACGCATGACAATCTGGTCATCATTCGATCAATGACAAAGTCGTTCGGTATTCAACAAACGCCTCTGGTCTACGCTCTTGGGGCGCCTGCAACAATCGCACAATTAGAAGCCACTATTGCCCAAGTTCCGCAACTGACACTGTCAACCGCGCAATGCGCCTTGAGTCGCCAGGACATAATGCGCCGCGCTATGGATATAGTTTGTGAAAATAGGGTGTATCTCACTGCCTTATTGCGTGCATTGAGAGTGACAATTATTCCGACATCAATAGACGTAATCCTAGTTCAAGTTCATGAGCCGAAATTGGCTCTGGCTCCATTGGCAAAGTATGGCGTGACAACTTGTGTAATAGAGCGTGACGGACAAGAGCAGACATATCTACGAATTCCGATTGGCGCATATAGTTATTGCCGAAGTATTGTCGCCGCTATGACACTCTCGCCACGTGAATACTATCAAGTCACATCCAGCACAGTTGAACAGCAAAGAGGACAAACATCTATTCAGGATTACAAAGTAAGAAATCAGAACAACATATTTATCGATCACAACAGTAGAAAACATAACAGCAGCATTAATACAACAAAGGAAGCACAAAGATGAAGCAGGTCCTACAGTATCCCAAACGTGGTGAATTACGAATCGAAGATGTTCCATCACCAGCTTTGAAAATTGGCGGCGTTGTTATAGAAAACAGAGCCTCACTACTTTCAGCTGGCACAGAGCGAGCCATAATCGAGATGGCGGAAAAATCGATTCTTGGAAAAGCCAAAGAACGTCCTGATCTTGTTCGTCAGGTCATTGAAAAAGTAAAAACCGAAGGAATGCTCAACACGTACCGCAAAGTCAAAAGTCGGCTCGATGCCCCAGCCCCTCTTGGTTATAGTTGCGCAGGTGTCGTTACAGAAGTGTCAGCGGAAATCAATGACCTAGCAGTTGGTCAACGTGTAGCCGCCGCTGGATTTGGCTATGCGTCGCATGCCGATTTGGTGTTTGTGCCGCGTAACTTGACTGCCGTCATTCCTGACAATGTCACAATGGATGAGGCGTCGTTTGTCACACTTGGAGCCATCGCTTTGCAAGGTGTTCGTCAAGCAAACCCGACTCTAGGTGAAACCGTAGCCGTCATCGGCATGGGGTTACTAGGGCAATTAGCCGCGCAAATGCTAAAAGCCAATGGCTGTACTGTCATTGGCATGGACATCGATGATTCAAAATTGACTTTGGCGACTAAGTTGGGTTGCGCGTATGCTGTTAATAACAACACGGCTGACACAGTGTCACTGACCCAAAGTCTGACAGGTGGACGTGGCGTTGATAAAGTCATCATCACTGCCGCTAGCGCTTCACCGACTATATTGAACATGGCCGCGGAAATTTGCCGTCAACGAGGGCATATTACTGTCGTCGGCGCTGTCAAAATGGATCTCGATAGACGTCCATTCTACAATAAAGAATTGTCTCTGAATCTCTCGCGTTCATATGGCCCAGGGCGCTACGACACAAAATACGAAGAGCAGGGTCATGATTATCCGATTGAGTATGTGCGTTGGACTGAACGTAGAAACATGGAGTGCTTCTTGCAAATGATTGCTTGTGGCTCCGTCAATGTCCGCGATCTCATCACTCTCCGCTTTCCAATTGCTGATGCGGGAACGGGCTATGATATGATAATGGGTCGTGCGACAGAGAAAGATTTTCTCGGTGTGGTTATCAACTATGATTCCAACAATACAGACACAACTGGAAAATCAAGTAAAACATCAATTGTCAAAACGATGGCAATCAAACCATCTGGCGCCACTTCCAATACACACATGAAACTCGGCGCCCTTGGCTCGGGTGGATTTTCAACTGGCGTACTCTATCCGATTCTGCAAAATCTCAAGACAGTTGACTTGCATACTGTGGTCACTTCGAATGGCGTCAAAGCCATGAGTACCGCTCGTCAATTCGGGTTCGCCAATGCAGGCACTTCGTTTGAGGAAATGCTGACTAATCGCGAAATCAACGCCATGCTAATCGCCACACCACATAACTTGCATACAGAGCAGGTTATCGATTCGCTCAAAGCCGGTAAGGATGTCTTTGTTGAAAAACCATTGGCAACAACCAAAGAAGAACTAACCAGTGTCATCACCGCGTATGAGAATAATCCGGGCACACTTATGGTAGGATTTAACCGTCGCTATTCTCCAGCGGCGCTGGCTGTTAAGAAACGTCTTCTCCAATCTGAAACACCAGCGATGTACATCTACCGCATCAACGCTGGTTTCATCCCTAAAGAGAGTCCGTTGCAGGACGATACAATTGGAAAGGGGCGACTAATCGGTGAGGCTTGTCATTTCATTGACTTGATCCACTATCTCTCTGGAGCAACAACCGAGACCGTGTTTACTGAGGGTGTTGGATTCACTGATAGCCAGTTCCTAACACAGGACAATGTCAATATGACTATGAAACTAACCGATGGTTCAACTGCAGTGATCGTCTACACCGCTTCAGGTGGAGCTGGATTGCCAAAGGAAGCGCTTGAAGTTCATTGTTCAGGTAGCTCATATGTCATCGATGATTTCAGAACAGCAACGATGTACAACAGCGGCAAAGTGACCAAACTATGGTCAGGCGCTCAGGACAAAGGACATAAAGCGGAGCTGGAGACATTTACAACTCTGACACGTGATTCTGAGTCAGCCCAGCAAATCGCAAATGAGGCGTTTAGCGCCACTAATGTGACACTTGCTGTCGTCGAATCATTGCGCACTAACGAAATCGTTTCTGTCAAAGGACCATCTGTCCAATAGGTAGGGAGCGTTAGTATGGAACATATCGGATCTGCAAAAGACTCAAATACCGCGAAAAGCGCCATAACGCCTCGTCCCAAGAAGGCTACTCCTACATCGCTGGAGGGCTTACTTGGGGGCGAGGGAAATGGTCCGTTGAATATTCACTATGTCTCGCACTATTTTCCACCAGAGGTAAATGCGCCCGCCATTAGAGTCTCTGAGCTGGCGCGACAATGGAAGAAAAAGGGCCATTCGGTAACAGTTCTGACAGGATTCCCGAATCACCCAAGTGGTGTCATTCCAGATAAGTACCTTGGAAGAATATATCAGCGCGAAGACTTCAATGGCATTGATGTACATCGCAGCTATGTCTATGCTGCTCCAAACAAGGGTTTCGTAAAACGCATTGCCAACTACTTGTCCTTTATGGTCTCCAGTGTTGTGTGTTCAAGTTGGAGAAGTGGTCCCGCCGATGTCGTCATCGGAACATCGCCGCAGTTCTTTGTGGCGGTCTCTGCATGGTTTATATCTGTCTTGAAAAGAGCGCCATTCGTCTTTGAAGTGCGCGACTTGTGGCCAGAAGAAATTGTCGCAGTAGGAGCTATCAAGAATCGCTTTGTCATTGGCGTCCTTGAAGCCATCGAAATGTTCCTCTATCGTCGCGCAGGCATGATAATCGCTGTTGCGCAAGGAACAGTCGATATTCTCATAAGTCGCGGTATTCCAAAAGAAAAGATCGCCCTGATTCCAAACGGCGTGTCGCTGGAAAGGTTTACTGAAGCTGATGGAACAAATGTCCGCAAACGTTTCAACCTCAATGGAGAGTTTCTTGTCAGCTATATCGGAACGCATGGTATGGCACACCGATTGGAAACAGTCATCGACGCCGCTGAATGTCTGAAAGATAACAAGAAGATTCGATTCATGATGGTTGGTGATGGAGCCGAAAAGACAAAGCTTGTGGCACGAGCAAAGCAAAAAGGACTTGAGAATATAACTTTTGCGCCTCAAGCCCCCGCTGATGAAGTGCCCCAGTATTATGCCGCATCAGATGTTTGTCTGGCGCCGTTGAAGAAAACAAAACTCTTCGAAAAAAACATTCCATCAAAACTATACGAAATCATGGCCTCCAAGCGCCCGATTCTCCTTGGCGCCAAGGGTGAATCACAACGCCTAGTGCACGAAGCGCAGGCGGGAGAGTCATTCGAGCCAGAAAACGTTGAATCGCTCGTCGAAAGAATTGAAAGACTGTTTGGTGACCGTGAGCATTCATCCAAGCTTGGCAAGCAGGGGTTGGACTACGTAACAAAAAACAATCGCCGAGAGACACTAGCAGAAAAGTATAGTGAGCTGCTAGTGACCCTCTGCAGTCCCAACAAATTGGCGCCCAATAAACAAGACATGAAGCAATAGAAGAAGAGTTTTACCTCACACAAAATGGTTGATCAAAATGGCTCAAACAAGAAACAATTCCAACTTCCGATTTGTCGCACGCACTGCAAGCGGGTTTCCACTTAAGCTCGCTCTTGCAGTTGTTGCCCTTTGGGTGGCTGAATCGATATGGAGCGAAACGCTCACTCTTAGTGATACAGTTCAAATGCTAATCCTTATGACTGTGATTCATACGCTGATCTATCTGCAATGTGGAATGCGGGATCGTTTACGGTCGGCCGATGATTCTGTGTTATTGACGAACAATTTCAAGTCTGAGATAAAGTACTCACTGGGCTTGATTGCCTATGCCTATATATTTGATATACCATTTTCAAAAGCGGCCCTAATAACGTACTTGGTATTCAATACAGCGCTACAAAATATTCCAGTAATACTAAATCAATGGATAGGTCGTAGCGCCAATCCAAGCCGCCTTAAAGACAATCACATCAAAGACAGTGTGTACGCAAGTATCCTCAGTGACGAGGCCAATGTGGGCGCCGCACAGCGTAAGGCGTTGATCTATGGCGCTGGCGATAATGGTATGCGCGTGGTTGAGGCTCTCTCAGAAAATCCACAATCAGATATCACACCTATCGGGTTTATTGACTGTCAAAGGCAAGGACTCTGGAGCTTTCGCGATGTGCCGCTTATGGGTGGAATAGAAAAATTCGAACGCACTGTTCTCGATAGGCAGGTCGATGTGCTTTTCATGGCAGCAGAACCAGAAGATATGACAGACAGTCAGCGAGTTTTCGAACTTGCTGAAAAAATGGGAGTTCCTGTATGTGTGCTACCACACATTTATCGCACCCGAATCAGCGCTTGTCACTTGGAGCATTTCAACGGCCAGCCCGCCTTAGTCTATAGCTCAGCTAAGCCCAAAAGTCTGACTACGTTAATCAAAGATACTGTTGATCGCTCTGCAGCGCTGATTGGCTTACTTGTCATCTCACCGTTTCTACTTTTGACAGCATTGGCTGTCAAAGTCACTTCAAAAGGTCCAGCGTTGTTTAAACAAACACGTCTTGGAAAAAACGGAGCGCGATTTGGAGTCTACAAATTTAGAACAATGAGTGTTGACGCCGAACAGAGAAAAACATCTTTGCAAGGTGACAATGAAATGTCAGGTCCAATGTTCAAGATCAAGAACGATCCACGAATTACTCCACTGGGTAAATTCCTTCGCAAATATTCAATAGATGAATTGCCGCAACTATTCAATGTGCTCAAAGGTGAGATGTCACTTGTCGGACCGCGCCCAGCTTTACCAAAAGAAGTCGCCGAGTTCGCACCTTGGCAGAGACGCAAGCTGGCAGTTAAGCCAGGCCTGACTTGCATTTGGCAGGTTAGCGGTCGTAACAATATTGATTTTGACAATTGGATGAAGCTTGACCTTGAGTATATCGACAACTGGTCACTTTGGTTAGATGCAAAGATTATCGCCCAAACCGCGCCAACTGTCCTAAAGGGCACTGGCTGCTGATAAATAAATTGATTTCAATACGCTGTTTCCAAATATTTTTGTGATGTTCGGCATAGGATAGCCGTTATGAAAACTGAAACTACAATTCGGAAAGTTCTGACAACAGCGTTTTTGTTAGTTACTATGACGCAAGCGCCTCAGTCATTAAACGCCCAGATCATACCCATTGGGGAACCTGGCTCCGAATTGTTCTACCAACGCCTACTCCACCAAAAGACATCTAGTGACAGCGCCGCTATTGACTATCAGGTAGCGCCCTATGTCTCATTGTCAAATTACAATTATCAAGGCTCATTTAATTACTGGAACAAATCAAACACTGTAGCAGGCGAAAACTCTTTGCGTATCTACCTGTCTCCATCAAGCGAGATAAACAGCGAACAAGAACGGCGAACAGGATCAGTCACTCGCTTCAGAGGCGGCGTAACTGCTTTGCTCTCTGAAAAAGTTTCAGTGATGAGCTCGTTTCTTTTAGATCAAGGGTTAGCCGATGATCCTCTCTATACTGGAAAAGTTTGGCGTGGGTTAGCGGGTGATGTCGAAACCGCTCTACTATCTTATCGCAATGAGCGTCTGACTGTCTTAGTTGGTCGATACAGAACAAGCTGGGGACCGCAATTCACTAATTTATTACTAAGCCAAACAGCGGCGCCACTAGACGGCGCCTCATTTCGTTATAAACTAGGTCGTAAACTAACTTTCAGTTATCAAATAGCGCGCTTAGACCCAATATCACCTGACACAGATAGTGGTAATGTTTTTGTCAATCGCTATCTGGCCGCGCATCGGGTTGATTACCGTGTTTCAAATTCTGTGCGAATCGGAGTCTTTGAGTCGGTGCTGTTCGCAGGGCCAGGTCGAGGTCTGGAATTGCAATTCCTGAATCCGCTAATTGTGTTCCATGGCAACCAGCTCAACGAAGACAACAACGACAATACTTTTCTAGGAATCGACTACGACATTAGCCCAAGACACAATCTAAATTTCTTTGGCCAGCTAGTTGTCGATGATTTTCAAATCGAAAAAGTAACTCAGGGTGACCAAGAGCCAAATGAGATTGGCCTAATTCTTGGTGGCCGTCTAAATAACGCGCTTCCCGAAACAGACTTAAAACTCCAATGGACAAAAGTCACCAATCGCACTTACAATCAAAAACTGCCTCGCAATCGCTATTTGAATCAAGATATCCCTCTTGCTCATCCGCTGGGCAATGATTTTGAAATCTATCAACTTGACTTAATGCATTGGTTTGGCAATGAACGTTTGCTGAGACTTTCGAGCATAATCCAACGACGAGGACAGGGACGGATAAACGATATCTGGACTGAACCATGGCTGGTAACCAGCGAACCATACTCTGAGCCATTCCCTACAGGGACAGTCGAACGCTCAACCACTCTTGAACTTGACTATCAGGCTCTAATCTCAAGCCTATTTCCAGGAAGCTCGACTACTGGGAGACAGGGTCTTTTGCGAGCCACGCTTGGCTGGAAATCCATCAAGAACGAGGGCAACCTGCAAAATGCAGACAGAAATTCGTTTTACCTGCGTTTGAATTTTTCTCTTTTTCTATCTGGCGACATCAAGCTAAACTGACATATTCATTGTATACTATATCCAAGGTGTCCATCATCTTCATTGGCTACCGCCGATATTCGGCGACAGTCAATCGGGCAATTGGAGATGGATGCAGACATGGGCTAGAATAAAACAAACAAAAATTCAACTATCTAATCATCCTAAAAGTAGAAACACATATGAGCGTATACAAAATTACCAGACAAAGGAAAGTAGCCACCTTGTTCATGACGCTCTTTAGCGCCATGGCGTTGATTAACACTGTCTCATGTTCCAGTAGTTCTACTAACAAAAGCGGGGCCAACGCTATGACCGATAATTCAATAGACAAAGCAACAACGCAGGAAGAAGTCGCGGCTCAAGAATGGTATGACCCAGCGAAAAAACTCAATCACCTAGTTGGTGAAAGTTCGCCCTACTTGTTGATGCACGCCGATAACCCCGTCAATTGGTACCCATGGGGGGAAGAGGCCTTGCAGCGCGCACGCGATGAGAACAAACCTATCTTCTTGTCGGTTGGCTATGCTTCCTGTCATTGGTGTCATGTGATGGAGCATGAGTCATTCGTTGATGATAGTGTCGCGGACTATTTGAATGAGCACTTCATTAGCATCAAAGTTGACCGTGAACAACGACCAGACATCGACCAAATCTATATGACCGCTGTCCAAGTGTTTACACGTGGCGCAGGTGGCTGGCCAATGTCGGTCTTCATGACTCCTGATCTAAAACCGTTTTTTGCAGGCACTTATTTCCCACGTGATGACGCCTATGGTCGACCAGGTTTTCTCACGCTCTTGGGTAATCTCAATAAAGTCTTTGTCGAGAATCGGGGCGAGGTCGATCAACAGGCCGAAAAGTTGACCAAACTTGTAAAACAACAATTGCAACTTTCATCAGAAAGAGTAAGTCTCGGCAAAGGAATCTTTGAGCAAGCTATTGAACAATCACTGAGTCATGTTGATTACACTTTCGGTGGCTTTGGTACCGACAAGAAATTCCCCCATGCCTCCGAACTAGCGGCTCTATTGCGCTACTATGTTTTGAATAAGTCCACACTCGCTGAATCTGATTCCAAAGGAAATTCAACAATCGAGATTGAGACCCAAAACAAGAAGACCCTACAAGCCGCAGAAGCAGTCAACAAGACGCTCACAGGTATGATGTCGCATGGCATGTACGACCAAATCGGCGGTGGTTTCCATCGCTATACAGTTGACCGCCAATGGGCGGTGCCGCATTTTGAAAAAATGCTCTATGATAATTCTTTGCTTGTGCCTGTTTATCTCGATGCCTCATTGGTCTTCAACTCCGTAGACTATCTCAATGCAGCGGTTGAGACACTTGATTTCATGCGCCGTGAGATGTCTGACCCCGCTGGTGGATTCTATTCAGCGCTTGATGCCGATAGTGATGGCGAAGAGGGCAAGTTCTATTCTTGGCTCAAACAAGACGTTGACGCTCTCTTAGGATCCGATGCGGATTTCTACTATCAATATTATGTTGTGACCAATAGTGGAAACTTTGAACATGGGACCAACGTCCTCGCGCGAAATGAGAGAGCCTTTGAGGAACTATCTGGCGCAACAGAAGAAACTTCTATTCGCAAACGTCTGACTAACTTAAACAGCAAACTTTTTGCAGCTCGCTCGCCACGGATTCGTCCGATGACTGACGACAAAGTTATCACAGGTTGGAACGGCATGGCGCTAACGGCATTTGCCAAAGGATACCAAATTAGCGGAGAAGAGCGCTTCTTGGAATCTGCTCGCCGTTTAGGACACTTCCTCAAAGAAACGATGTACGACGGAAAAGTTCTGCGACACACCTACCGTAAAGGCGCTTTTTCCAAAGGGCAATTTCTTGAAGATTATGGTTATGTTGCCAACGGTATGGTTGATCTATATGAAGCTGACGGTGATTATCAATGGCTGGAATTTGCTACAACTCTAATTCATAGTTCACTGAAATTGTTCTCAGATGAAACTGGCGCTTTGTATATTTCACCCGCAGGCAATGACGATCATTTGGTTCGACCGAGCGATGTCTTTGATGGGTCATATCCCGCTCCAGGTAGCGCCCTCTTGCAAGCGGCGCAGCGTGTCGCGGCAGTAACCGATGACAAAGAAATTTCCGGCAGAGTGAAACTCTCACTGGAGTCTTTGGGCGTTTCTATCAAACGCTCACCAGTAGGCATGATGAGCGCGTTGATGGTTTTGCATAATGAGTTTATTCCGAGAGCTGAGTTTGCAATTGTTGGAGAGAAGCAAGGTCGTGACCTTTTCTTAAAGACAATCTACGGCCAATACTTTCCGTATCGAATAATTGCCACTTCAGAATCGGCTGATGATAGGGTGGCGCTATTGCGAGACAGAGTGGTACTATCTGGAAGCGAAAGTGGAGCTACTGGCTATGTCTGTCAGAACTATGCCTGTCAATTGCCAACAAGTGATCCACAAGAGTTTGCCAAACAAGTCCAAGCCTTACAAGGAACAAATCACTAATTTGTATAGCGCTTAGAATCATAGAAAATGTTTTAATTACAGGAAGGAATAAATATTATGTCACAAGCAGTAGGAATCCCAGTTGATAGCATCGCCTATACCGTCCAAAGCGAAAAAGGCTTTGAGGATGTTTGCTCAGCGCTCGAGACAATCAGCCCAGAAAACAACTTTCGCGTTTTAGCGATTCATGATGTCCAAGAGACACTCAAAGAAAAAGGCTTCGACCGTGCGCCATTACGGATAATCGAAGTTTGCAACGCTGGCTTTGCGCATCAGGCCCTAGGAAAAGATTTTAATGTCTCACTCTTTATGCCTTGCAAGTTTGTTGTCGCTGAGACTGACGGTAAAGTTTCAGTGACACTCGGTCGCCCCACGATGATAAATATGGTGCTTCCAGATAGTAATCTCGATGAAATGGCGCAAGATGTCGAGGACAAATTGATGGCGATTATGAAGCAAGCCATCTAGTTATTGAATTAACATGTCAGCGTTTGCGTCCTACGAAACAAAACCGATAGTCTTTCGGTTTGGCTGGCGCAAAACTAAAACAACGATAAGCGGCCAATGACTGAAACCCCGCCTGACGTAGCAGGCGGCGCACGCAAGGAACTGTGTAGGCTTTTTCAGTATGTGTCTCGTCAAACCTGTGCCAAAGTCCGCCTTTGGCCTTGGCAAAAAATATTGTGTGCGCATCAGCCATCTTGGCTTTGGCATAGTATTGATTCTTCCAAATCCAAGCCACATCATTTTCAGCCCCTGCATAAACCTGACTGCCCCAGATAACCTTTAGCGCCTCAGCTCCATTCATGTCAAAGACAAATAGCCCACCTGGCTTAAGAAGTTTGGCAACCTCAACAAATGCTCCAGACAGGTCTTTTTCAGTCAGCACATAATTCAAACTATCGTAGAACGAAACCACAAAATCAAAACTCTCTTCTTGAGCAAGTTTGGTATGACCACGAAAATTAGGCAGGATTCCATGAACAAAAGCCGTGCGCTTAGTCGTTTCAATTGCTAGTGACTTCTGCTTGGCTCTCGCATCACGCAACATTTGCTGCGAACCATCAACACCAGTCATCGCATAACCTTCATCAGCCAAAGCCAATGTCGCCGAACCAGTCCCACAACATAAATCAAGCCCTTTCTTGAATCCACTAATTGTATCTGAATTCCGAAATCGCTTGAAAATCCGCAGAGTATACGGAACCATTTCCAGTGAATGACTATCAGCGGACATTTTGTCATACAGCCCTGCGAATTGGTCATACGTATCGGTATTCTTCTTGGTGATCCTGCTTGCGCTCTTGCTCTTAGTTTTCTGCATTGTCTCTATCCAACTTTCAATCTACAAATGCCCGTTGATTCGAACCTCACAGAAATAAATGAATATCTTCGGTTTTGGAAAGTATTGATTATGAGAGAGTCGAATTATCCGCAGCGACGATTCTCCCAAAAACGCTTCTCTAGGGCAAATTTCTTTAGGGCTTTTTCCCAAAAAGCTTTATCTCGCCGAAGCGGTTTTATTGGCAAAGTTGCCAGAAGATGCGCATCCTGTAGCGGAAGAGAGGAGTTAAAAGAATATGGAAACAATGTTTTGGATATGGATGGCTGCGGCTCTGGTGTTCTTAATAGTTGAGATCGGCGTGCCTGGTTTGATTTTTGTTTGTTTTGCAGTTGGCGCAGTTGGCGCTGCTGTCTATGCGCAAATAGCGCCTGAGGACTACATGGTGCAAACAGGACTGTTCGCGGTGATATCAATCATCTTAGTGCCAATGACACGCAAGTTCGCCAAGAGAATTTCCAACGATTCAGCGCAAAAATCAAATATTGATGCACTAATAAATCAGCCCGCCATAGTCGTCAAAGACATAGACACCCTTGAGGGAATCGGACAAGTACGAATTCAAGGCGAAATCTGGAGCGCTCGGGCTGATTCAATAATTGCTCTGGGTAGCAAAGTCACTGTTGTCAGTATCGAAGGTAATCACTTAAATGTTCGTCCAGGATTGCCAGAAGACTCGCAAAAAAAATAAAGGAGAACAAAAATGCTAGAATCTAATATTGGAATGATAATTTTTGTCGGCGCGATAGTCGTCTTTGCCTTTGTACTAGGCTCGATGAGCATCCGCATCATCCGTCCCTACGAACTGGGACTCGTTGAGCGTCTCGGAAAATACCAACGCACAATCAGCCCTGGGTTGAACTTGTTAGTTCCTTTTATCGACCATCTGATGAAAATTGATATGCGTGAGGTCGTTCTGGATGTGCCAGCGCAATTGGTCATCACTCGCGACAATGTCAATGTCGAAGTTGATGCTATTGTCTACGCCCAAGTAACAGACCCTGTACGCTCTCGTTACGAAATTTCAAATTACATAATCGCCGCCACAAAACTAGCGCAGACAAATTTGCGTAATGTTCTCGGAGAGCTAACACTTGATGAATGTCTTTCTTCGAGAGACACAATCAACTCCCAGCTACGCGATGTGCTGGACCAAGCAACAGATAAATGGGGTGTCAAAGTCAATCGAGTCGAATTGCAACGCATCGATCCACCTAGAGACATCGCTGAAGCGATGAGTCGCCAAATGAAAGCCGAACGCGACAAACGCGCGCAAATTCTTGATGCAGAGGGTGGAAGGCAGGCTCAAATCAATACAGCCGAAGGCGCCAAACAGTCCGCGATTCTGGTGGCCGAGGGTGAGGCCGAAGCCGTGCGAACCCGAGCCGACGCCGAAAAATATCGCAAAATAGCGGTTGCCGAAGGTGAAGCCGAGGCGATTAAGAATGTCTTTAACGCTATCCATGAAGGCAAACCAACTGAGGCTTTGATAACACTCAAATATTTGGAAATGCTACCACGTTTGGCTGATAATCCGGCCAACAAAATGTTCATCCCGATGGACGCCATCGGAACCATGAGCGCGCTCGGAGCCTTGGTCGAAGGAGCAGGACTAGGCAATGGAGGAAGTGGAGGCGGGGCTGCAAGAATGCCAGCTTCTCCAGCGGCCTAAGTGTTAGATATACGCATTATTAACAGTATTTTCGGCTGATAGTAATTAGCCATTGAAAATTGAACTGCCCACCCCGAAAGCCACCTATGTACTTGGTGAATCGGAGTGGGCTTTCTTTTGCCCATCATTTTTCTTACGCCTCTTGTCTCAGACTATCAATAGTTTGACTATCAATGAATCTGCCCGTAGATTCTCCGCAGTTGTCTAAGTGGGGTTGCCTAGAGGCGATTCCAGATTCGACCCGGATTCAACAAAATCCAGTGTAGCGCAAAGCGCACAAGTGAATGCTCAACAAGTATAATCTCAACAGTATAATATAGTCATATCATGCAAGAAGAAGAATTAGCAAAAGTCAGCTCTCCGAAAGCTCAGTCCAGAAAAATTAGCGCCGCGGGAACAATGTACCCAGCGGACCCTGCGGCTTTGGCCAGTCGTCTCGCCGAATTATTCGCCCAGACCAAAAGCTCAAAACTGTCCCAAGCGCCTCTGGTGGTCATCGCTCCACATAGTGAAATGGGACGCTGCGGTGAAGTCACCGCCTCGGCTATCAATCACTTGGTCGGGCATCAATATGACACAGTGGTTGTGATTGCTCCTTCGCATACCGGTTTCTTTGCTGGCGCCTCTGTTTACAATGGCTCGGCCTACCAAACTCCACTCGGAGAAATCTCGGTAGACAAAGAGCTAGTCGATGAACTGACATCGATCAGTCCACATATCAAGAAATCATCACAGGGCCATTCAGGCAAAAACTATGACGATGAATTCTCACTTGAAGCCATCCTGCCACATTTGCAATTAGCCTTGGGGACTTTTTCGTTAATCCCAATAATTACAGGTGACCAAGAGATTCCAACAGCGCGCGCTTTAGGCGATTGTTTGCACTCATGCCTCAAGAAACGCAATGCGCTAATTGTCGTTGCCACAGATCTTTCGCACTATCACGACAAACACAAAGGTGAACGTCTAGATTCACGTACCAGAGAAACAATTCTAAGTTTGGATGCCGAACAACTCATCAATCTACATCTGGCCAAGCAAGTCGAGGCCTGCGGCATAGTTGGAATCATCGCCGCAATTTTCTTTGCGCGGCGCACTGGCACAGACGAAGTCCAAGAGCTAGCCTACAGCCAATCAGAAGTCTCCAAAGATGAAATGATAGGTCATAGCGGAATTGTTATTACTCGTTCAAAAATTAGCACACGCTTTATACCTGAGCGCGATGATGACACCACTGGATATGAAAAGACTCTCACTGGAGTAAGAGTCTTTCTCAATAAAGTCGCCCGAGGCGCTATTCTAGGGCATGCCAGCTCAGAGGAGATGATCTATGCGCCTAAGGATGTCGCTTCGCAACGGCAACTACTCAAGTCCTATGGCCTGTTTGTTTCGATCTATAAGGACGACACTCTCGTCGGCCGAGCTGGATACTTACGATCCAACAAGCCGCTTTCGACGACCGCAGGTGATGTAGCTCGTTCGGCATTCTTCGATTCCAACAAAACACCAGATACAATCGACGAAACCGAGCTCGCCGAATACCAAATCGTCAATCATGTCCTTTCGCCGCTCAAACGTGTCAAAGAATTCGAAACAATTGATTTGTTAACTCAGGGCATCATGGTCAAACTTGATATGAACTCAGCCTATATGTTTCCAGATGAGTTAGTCCAAGCTTGCGATAAACCCAATCCATCGATTGATGAAGCTCTAAGCGCTATTTGCCTGAAAGCAAATCTTCCCCGTCGGGCCTATGCTCAATCAGGCGCTGAAGTTTACATATTCAACATTGAGACATTCTAAACAGAGCTTACCCGTAAGCTCAATTAAGCTCATTGAATGGCAAAATATCCCGCAATAGAAACCGTCTCAGCAAACGGGAGCCCATTGCGAGTTTTGGTTACAGGGGCCAATGGCTTTATCGGTTCCCAGCTTTGCCAAAGTTTGCTCGACTCTGGTTTTTCTGTGATTGCTGGAGTGCGCAAATCAGCCAATCTTGATTATCTTAAAGAGCTAAGTCTCGAATATTCCTATGGTGATGTGACTCAACCCGAAACGCTTCCAGATTTAATAAAAAATGCCGACATTGTGATTCACAATGCGGGGTTAGTCAAAGCCAAAACCAAAGAGCGTCTATTTGCAGTCAATGCCTACGGCTCCGAAGCGTTAATCAAAGCCTGTGTCGAGTCCAACTCAGTCAAAAGATTCATCTTCGTTTCCTCACTGGCTGCCTTCGGTCCTTCTGGCGCTGAACCGCGCAAAGAAGAAGATTCTCCGCAACCTGTGACCACCTATGGACGTTCAAAGCTTGAGGCCGAGCGCTTGCTGAGCGCCTATGCCGATAAGATCAATTTGCAATTCGCGCGACCTGTCGGTGTCTATGGTCCAGGTGACAGGGAAGTCTTCACATTCTTTCAATCTGTCGCTCGCGGTACAAGGCCAGCAATCGGCAATACTGCTAGAAAAATCCAAATGATTTATGTTGAAGATCTAGTGGCGGGTATCACAAAAATGTTACAGCATGATTTGCCAACAGGCGCTGGCTATTTCTTAGCTGAGGAGAGCGCCTCAACTTTTGCCGAGATGACACAACAAATGGCTGTGGCCTTAGAAAAACGCACAATCAAAATGCCCATTCCTGGATGGTTGTTTCGTATTCTCGGCGCTCTCTCAGAGGGCTTTTGCAAATTGACACCTTTTACCCCAATGCTCACATTGGAGAAAGCCGGCGAGATTCTAAGTACTTGGGAAATCTCGATCGAGCGCGCCAAAAGAGATTTCGATTTTGCGCCAAAAACAAACTTTGCCGAAGGCGCTCAAAAAACAGTAAATTGGTATCGTGAGCACGGCTGGCTATAAACCGCTTTGGTCATAATGATACCAATGCCTCAAACAGAGAAGATGACATGCAAATCATAATTCCACCAGAACTCATGGCCTATTGTGCGCTAGCGACAGCCATCTACCTGTTAGTAGTTAACTGGGCTCTCGGTAAATACGAGCGCAACCTTATTGCGCGTGGAGCATGGAAAGTTCCTGCCCCTAGTGACAGCAGTCAAGACACTGAAAATAGTGACGGTAGTGACACTCAGAGTTCATCAAAGATGGATTTTATCAACCGTTTCATCATGCAATGGCTCATATTCGCAGCCCTGCCGATGGGATTATACAGTTGGCTCTATCTGCTCTTGCCGCTGGAAGGCCCACGAGCTGGAATCGCCATAGCGCTTTGGACAATCGTCGTCGGCGCTTTGCCGTTCGCCGTACTAATTAGTGATAGTCACAAGGTTCCGTTTGTTGCGTTGGCGTTTCTTATGTTTTCACAGGTAATTCGTCTCCTTGGTGTCTTAGCCATAATCGGTGTACTCTTTTCACTCTAAAGCAAAGCCTCTTGTAACATGTCTACCAAAACTACTTTACAGAACGTAAAAGATGAATTCGAGTTTTCTGATGATGCCACATACCTTAATGCTGCGTCGGTTGGACCAATGCCCAAAAGAACTCGCGCCGCGATAGATAGTTATTATGCCATCACACAACACAAGCCTTGGACAAGCGATATCGCGCTAGGTGAGGCCTTCGATTCAGTCCGTCAATCATCTGCAAAACTATTGCATACAAATATCGATAATGTCACATACGGTTATAACACTGGCTATGGTATAAACGTCGCAGCTTTCGGCTTGCCTCTTGAGAAGGGCGATGAAGTTGTTCTGGCCGAGAAAGATTTCCCAGCCAATGTCTATCCATGGTTGGCTTTGCAGGAGCGGGGAGTGATAGTCAATTTCGCTAAGAACAAAGGCGCCGCTCCGACAATCGAAGACTTCGAAAAAGTTGTCACCTCAAAAACAAAAGTTATTGCCGTTTCCTTTGTCCAATTTTACAACGGCGCAAAATTACCTCTGGCAGAACTATCAAAGCTCGCCAAGTCAGTCAACGCCTTTTTTGTGGTTGACGCAATTCAGGGACTCGGAGTGGAACCATTGAACTTTGATGAATTAGAAATCGATATACTTTCAGCAGGAGGACAAAAATGGTTGCTCTCACCGCTAGGAGTTGGTTTGATTGCTGTTTCTCCACGCGCCCGAGAAGTGATTCGTCCAGTCATGCAAAGCTGGCTTTCAGTTGGCTGGGATGATTTCTTCGACCTCTTTCAATATGACAAACCAATCCATGACAGCGCCAAACGCTTCACCACCGGCACAGCCCCAGCAGGTCATTTGGTGGCCTTCGCCGAATCTTTACAACTTCTGCACGACATAGGAATAGAAAATATACAAGCGCACACACATAAACTGCTAGATAAATTGATTGAAGCGCTACAGTCGAATCCACGTTACAATGTTCTTAGTCCGCTCGAAAGCCAACAAAGATCGTCATTTCTTTCGTTCACCTGTGATGACTATCAAGAGCTGTTTGTGCGTCTTCAAGAAAATAATATCATCTGCGCTCAACGCGAGGGTGGAATTCGAATTGCTCCTCATTGCTATAGCGCAAATTCAGACATCGAACGACTCATATCATTCCTATAGACGTGATTATCTCAAGACACGTCTGATGCAGGTTAACTTCCAAGAACAATGACCGCTCAAAAAATACTCATAACTGGCGCTAGCGGTCTTCTCGGTAGCCAACTTATCCACGAATGTCTCAAACGTGACATCCGCCCAATCTGTTTGGTGCGCGAGGGTTCAGATTGTTCATACATTGATTCGCATGGACTAGAAAAACGAATTGCTGACCTGCGCAATCAAGAGCTTCTCTCCGAAGCCTTCATCGGAATAGATTCAGTGATACACACTGCGGCTATAGTTGATTTTCGTGGCGACCGTCTAACAATGTTCACAGGCATCAACAGTTTTGGCTCTCTCTTTTGCTACCGCGCCGCAATCAAAGCTGGAGTTAGAAGATTCCTGCATGTCTCAACTATCGCCGCTGTTGGCGCTGTCCTTCGCGGTCAGGAAGAACGGTACCCTCAACCCCCCCTAACAGAAAACACAGAGTTCAATCTCAGTCATTTAAGAATTCCGTACATCCTCTCAAAGTATCAAGCCGAACAATTACTTATTCAAGAGCGCACAAGCCTCGAGGGAGCAAGTGACACACCCCAAACACAAACAGCGCCAAATCCGGAATTGATCATCGTCAATCCCTCAATCATTGTCGCACCATCACGGCATGGCGCAGATAAGTCACGTATAGACAAACTAATGTCACGTGCGGTACTGCCATCGTTCCCAAATCAACTAAACATTGTCGATATTCGCGATGTTTCCGAGGCCATATTGGTAGCTCTGGAAAAAGGCCAGGACGGCGAGCGTTATCTGTTAACTGGTGACAATTTTACTCTTGCTGAAGGTCTAGAAGTGTTTTCATCTTTGGTTGGACGTTCACCGCGCAGTATTGGTCTGCCGCTAGGATTAATTCGCGGCTCAGCAAAATTGGCACAAAGTGTAAGGCAGAAAAACAAAGGCGGCAAGTTGAAATTCTATCCTGATCTCATCAAAATGCTGGATTATGACTGGATTTACGACAATTCCAAAGCCCGAGTTCAGCTCGGATTCAACCCCAGAACAGCTAGAGAAACACTAACTGACCTCTATTCTGGTAGTTTTGATGGGTTCTATTTGCGAAACATTCCTAGTAATTGAGTCAAATAGTTCTGTCTCAATAGTACAGCAATACAAGCTATGCTTGTCTCTGGCCATTAGAACTTGACTTTGAATCGCCGATGGCTATTATGGGCACGCCCGTAATGTTTTGATGTTTGACGGGCAAACGCTCTCTTGGCCTGCTTTGTGGAAATTGTTTCCCACTTTTACCTGATAAGCCGCTCGAGCGCCTCCAGATTGACCCCATCGTCCAGTGGTTAGGACACGGCCCTTTCAAGGCTGAAACACGGGTTCGAACCCCGTTGGGGTCGCCATATCGGCTATGACTCTGTTGCTCCAAGACTAATCACTAAATTCCACCGCTATCAGTTGTACGTAGGATACCGCCTCCGCTCCCAACAGCAGTCCCATTGTTTGCATCTGTGAAACTTACGCCAAAAAGTGTAAGTATCGTGCCGCTCGTTTGCGCCACCCAATTGGCCCCACCATCGATTGTACGAAGGATAGTACCATTCCTCCCAACAGCCGTTCCGATATTTGAATTTGTGAAACTCACGCCGATGAGTACTTTCGTCGTGCCGCTTGTCTGCGCCACCCAGTTCAAGCCGCCATCAGTTGTGCCCAAGATGGCGCCACCTACCCCAACCGCAGTCCCGTTGTTTGAATCTGTGAAACTCACGTCTTCGAGTGTTTCGGTCGTGCCGCTTGTCTGTGTCACCCATACCAAGCCGCCATTGGTTGTGTGCCGGATGGTACCACTCCCCCCAACAGCGGTCCCGCTGTTTGCATCTGTGAAACTCACGCCCTCAAGCAATACGGTCGTGCCGCTTGTCTGCGCCACCCAATTCATGCCGCCATTGGTTGTGTGCAGTATGGTACCATTGTTGCCGACAGCAGTTCCGCTATTTGCATCTGTGAAACTCACATCAGTGAGGGTTTCTGTTGTACCACTTGTCTGTGCCACCCAGTTCAAGCCGCCATTGGTTGTACGCAGGATGGTACCCTTCGAGCCAACAGCCGTTCCGATATTTGCATTTGAAAAACTCACGCCTCCGAGCGCTTCAGTCGTGCCGCTTGTCTGTGCCACCCAGTTAGCGCCACCATTAGTTGTGCGCAGGATTGTGCCGGAAAACCCAACTGCGGTTCCGTTGCTCGAATCTGTGAAACTCACGTCGGTGAGTATTTCCATCGTGCCGCTTGACTGTGCCACCCAATTAGCTCCACCAACAGTTGAATGCAGGATTGTACCAAAGCCCCCAACGGCCGTTCCGGTGTTTGTATCTGTGAAACTCACGCCCAAAAGTGTACTTGTCGTGCCGCTTGTCTGTGTCACCCAATTTAAGCCACCATTGGTTGTATGCAGGATGGTACCGAAACTCCCTACAGCAGTTCCGTTGTTTGAATTTGTTAAACTCACATCGAAGAGTATTTCCGTCGTGCCACTTGTCTGTGTCACCCAGTTTAAGCCGCCATTGGTTGTACCGAGGACGACGCCACCACTTCCAACTGCAGTCCCATTGATTGAATTTGTGAAGCTAACGCCCCGAAGTTTTGTTATCGTGCCGCTTGTCTGTGCCACCCAGTTAGCGCCGCCATCGGTTGTACGCAGGATGGTACCGAAGCTCCCTACAGCAGTTCCGTTGTTTGCATCTGTGAAGCTGACACCGTCAAGCTCTCTTGTAGTGCCGCTTGTCTGTGCTATCCAGTTAGCGCCGCCATCGGTTGTACGCAGGATGGTACCGAAACTCCCGACAACGGTGCCGATGTTTGCATCTGTGAAACTCACGCCGAAGAGTGTTTCAGTCGTGCCGCTTGGCTGTTTCACCCAATTAGCTCCACCATCGGTTGTACGCAGGATGGTACCACTTTCCCCAACCGCAGCCCCGATGTTCGCATCTGTGAAGCTGACTCCTCTAAGAGTAACTGTCGTACCGCTTGCCTGTGTCACCCACTTAGCGCCGCCATCAGTTGTACGGAGGATTGTGCCAATGTCCCCTACAGCAGTCCCGTTGTTTGCGTCTGTGAAGCTCACTCCCAAAAGACTATTCCCCTGCGGAAGTGGATTTTGCCAAAACCACCCAGCAGGACTTGATGACCCATTTCCAAGGTTATTTGAATCAGTAGGATTGGGACTTGAACACCCAGATATTGTCGATATTACCAAAAAGCAAAACATTCCAATCAAGATGCTCATGAACTGATGTGTTGTGAATCGATGTGCTCTTACATTAAATGTCTTCATTGCGTCCTCGTTGTTATATTTTCCCAGAGTTATAATTATTATCTGATTATGCCATAAGAATGAATCACAATTAGACTCAACTCGCACTTCATCAATAATCCAGTTCCAAGTTGAAGTAGTAATGGTCGCTATTCACGCACTCACTCTCAATACACCATCGCAACAACTAATTCCCACCACCATCACTCGTACGCAGGATTATGCCACCACTCCCAACAACAGTCCCAATATTTGCATCTGTGAAGCTGACCCCAATGAGGGAACTTGACGTGAGGATTGTTTGTAGCTCCCAGTTAGCGCCGCCATCTGTTGTATGCAGGATTACGCCACCACTCCCAACAACAGTCCCATCGTTTGCATCTGTGAAGCTGACGTCGAAGAGCGACTCCGTAGTGCCGCTTGTCTGCGTCGCCCAAGTAGCGCCACCATTTGTTGTGCGTAGTATTAAACCATTTGTCCCAACAGCAGTCCCGTTGTCTGCATCTGTGAAGCTGACACCAGATAGTGATTCCGTAGCGCCGCTTGTCTGTGCCACCCAGTTAGCGCCGCCATCAGTTGTGCGCAGGATTTTGCCAGAGCTCCCAACAACAGTCCCGTTGTTTGCGTCTGTGAAGCTGACTCCTTTAAATGTATTGAATACGCCACTTGTCTGTGCCAACCAGTTAGTGCCGCCATCTGTTGTGCGCAGGATTGTGCCACCGTCCCCAACAGCTGTCCCGTTGTTTGCGTCTGTGAAGCTGACTCCCCTATAATCGACACTCCCACCGCCTGTCTGATCCACCCAGTTAGCGCCGCCATCAGTTGTGCGTAGTATTGCACCAAAGGTCCCAACAGCCGTCCCGTTGTTTGCATCTGTGTAGCTGACTCCTAAAAGTGTGATGAATCCGCCGCCTATCTGTTTAACCCAGTTGGCGCCGCCATCAGTTGTGCGAATGATTGTACTGGAAGCCCCAACAGCAGTCCCGTTGTTTGCATCTGTGAAGCTGACCGCATGGAGCGTTTCTGTTGTACCGCTTGTTTGATCTACCCAGTTCACGCCGCCATCAGTTGTATGCACCATTGTACCATTGTACCCAACAGCAGTCCCGTTGTTTGAATCTGTGAAACTGACTCCTCTAAATCTACGTGTCGTTGGGAAGTTTATTTGTGATACCCAGTTAGCGCCGCCATCAGTTGTGCGCTGGATTTCGCCAAGGGCCCCAACAGCAGTCCCGTTGTCTGCGTCTATCAAGCTGACACCTGTAAGTGTACCTGATGTGTGGCTTACTTGCGTCACCCAGTTAGCGCCGCCATCAGTTGTATGCACAATTGTACCATTGTCCCCAACAGCAGCTCCGTTGCTTGCATCTGTGAAGCTGACGGCATTGAGGTTTCTTGTTGTGCCGCTTGTCTGGAATGTCCAGTTCGCGCCACCATTTGTTGTGCGTAGGATTGTACCATTGTCCCCAACAGCAGTTCCGTTGTTTGAATCTGTGAAGCTGACCCCTCTAAGGGTTTTTGTTGTGCCGCTTGTCTGTAATGTCCAGTTAGCGCCACCATCAGTTGTACGTCGGATGGAGCCACTGCTCCCAACGACAGTCCCGTTGTTGGCATCTGTGAAGCTGATGCCAGTGAACGTGCTTGCAGAGTTACTTGTCTGCCTTACCCAGTTAGCGCCACCATCAGTTGTGCGCAGGATTGTGCCAAAGCTCCCAACAGCAGTGCCGTTGCTTGCATTTGTGAAGCTGACGGCATTGAGGTTTCTTGTTGTGCCGCTTGTCTGTAATGTCCAGTTCGCGCCGCCATCAGTTGTACGTAGGATTGTACCGATGTCCCCAACAGCAGTTCCGTTGTTTAAGTCTGTGAAGCTGACGCTATGAAGCGCTTCCCCTTGTGGTAGCGGATTTTGCCAAAACCACCCCGCTGGTTCAGATGGGCCAGTATCGGAGCTGGTTGGACTCGAACTTGAGCAACCAGTTACTACTAAAAGACAAAATATTCCAATCAAGATATTCGTGAAATGATGTGCTTTTGCTGTGAATGCTTTCATTGGATCCTCGTTGTTATATTTTTTCCAGAGTTATAATTATTATCTGATTATGTAATTAGAATGAAGCACAATTTGACTCAACTCGCAAGTCGATATATTTGGACCATATTGTTTCAATAATATAGGCAGATTGGCCTTAAAAAGGGTCAATGGTCGGCAAGCGTCTAGCCAGAATACTACATATGAACCGTTCTAATTCCTTAAGGGAGTAGCCATCCAGAGCAGGATTACAATTCTAACTCTAATTCAAAAAAGGCCTAACAGTCAGCTACTCTGTTTCTCTTAGACTTGCAAGAACCCTCAATTCATCAATCAACTGATTCCAATCAAGAATCATTGGGGTTGCCATATTGCGTCTTCAAGCCAGCCATTGATTTCGTCGTGATTTCAAGTGCTTCCGATGACCTGATGGTTGTCGCAAATGACTCTCAGGGTCCTTTTCGAATAAATGTATAAAGCGGCATGAACTTTAGAATAGCATCGGGGCTAGCTATTCCTGTGGTGTGTCGCCTAATGCTTCTAATGCCAAAGAATCGCCTTGAGCGCTGTATATTTTTTTCAATGAGAGATTGGCTCGGCGCACAAGCCGATGTTCAGCGCCATGTTTGGCAAGCAATGTTTGTCGGGCTCTTTCAAGCATTGAGCGTGACTTATCTAAACGCTGCAAACCCAAATATGATTCCCCCAAGGCGACCATCGCCGCGGCAGTTCTCCAATGCTCAGCGCCGAGCTGATTATTGTGGAGAGTTATGACACTATCGAGTATGGCAATTGCTTCGTGATATTCGTGTCTTAGATTGTGAAGCATAGCCATACCAATGAGCGGAGAAGTCAGATCTATGTGTCCATCAGGAAGTGTCGCCTTCAAGATAGCGTAGGACAATTGATACAAACTATCAGCAGCATCGTACTCGCCCATATCACGCTTAACATTAGCCACACTTGTCAGTGTGCCGCCGAAGAAATGATGAGAGTCGCCAACTAGTTTCCTCAGTGATTCCAGATTCTCGGAATAGAGTTTGGCCGCCAACGGAAGCTTCTTTTGCAGTCGATACATTGCCGCCAGCGCTCCCCTACTAGCGCAGACTTCAAAATTATCATCTCCCAAGACTGCCCGCCGAATCGCGAGCCCTTCAACCAGATAGGGCTCCGCCCCTTTTTGTTCACCTTGAAGTGACAGGAGCCTGCCAAGTTGATTCAGCGAATGCGCAAGGTTCAAGCTGTCCATATCTGGAAGCTCCCTGCCCATTTCAATAGCTTTCCGAAGTATCACTGCGGCAGTATCGCTTCTACCCATTCTTCGCAATGTAGCGCCAATGGCGCTTAGATTTCGTTGAGTGACAGAATGTATTTTCCCATAGTGCGCAATGCTTTGAGAAAGCGCCTGTTCAGACCAGAACAGCGAAGAGTCCAGCTCTTGGAGATAGTAATGCACTAGGCCGATTTCAGTCAAAATGTCGACCTCGCCCTTTGAGCCCGCGCCGAAAGCTTCACGTTGACTGGACAGAGCGTCATAGGCCGCCTCTTTCGCTTTTTCCATTAGACCTAGCAGAGTGTAGCTCTCGCTAATAGCCAGTAGCATTGAGGCCTGAACCTCTGGTTGGCCAGCCAATTCTTCATCAACACGCAAGCGACCCTGCTCTAGCAACTCTCTCGCGGTGATTTCCTTGCCTTGCGAAACATTGGGGTCAGCAGCGTTGAACAGACTTGTGACAAACTCCGCTGTTTGCTTGGCTTTTCTAGCCTCAAGCTGAGCGCGGTCGCGCTCAGCCGAAAGCCTCAATGTGTAGAACACAGTCAATGTCACAACAGCCAAAAGGCCCGTTCCAATTGTCAGCGCCGCAGTCTTATTTCGTGACAAAAATTTCTGTATTCGATATGAGCTCGTGTCAGCTCTAGCGCGCACGGGTAACTGCCTTTGATAGCGATCAATGTCTTCCAGCAATTGCCCCGCTGAGCTATAGCATCTGGCAGTAGACGTGCGAACTGACATCAGACAAATATTATCCAAATCACCTTTGAGCAAACGCTTTAGTTTATTTGAATCTATTCCACGAGTCTGAACTCGTTGAGCCAATGTATCACCAGCCCCTTGTTGGTCAGATTTGCCAGTAGTTTGTGTTGTATCCCAAAGGCCACTAAGAGCAACACTTGGTTTGGTCGGTTCTTCGTCGGACAATATCCGCTCGACTTGTAGTGGGCTTAGCCCATCAAGGTTATGGGGGCGTTGTCCAATCAGTAGCTCAAAGAGAACCACCCCCAATGAATAAACATCGGAGGCGGTAGTGACAGTCTCGGCGCGAACCTGTTCAGGGGAGGCATACCCTGGAGTCATGACTCTTAGTCCAGTTCGTGTTTGCTGCGCGCTTTCATTGTCCTCACCCAGAACCTTGGCAATGCCAAAATCCAGTAGCTTTACAGCTCCAGTTGAGTCTACTAGAATATTGCTAGGCTTAAGATCGCGATGGACAATCAAGTTCTGGTGGGCAAACTGTACAGCCCTGCAAGCGGTCTTAAAAAGATCTAGCCTGTTACTAATGGAGAGTTGATGTTTGTCACAATACTTAGTAATCGGAATCCCATCGACATACTCCATCGCAAAGTATGGCTGGCCACTGTCGGCTACTCCACCATCTATGAGTCGGGCTATGTTTGGATGTTCAAGGTTGGCAAGGATTTGGCGTTCACTATGAAAACGGCGAATGATTTCTTCTGAGTCCATTCCACGCTTGATAAGTTTCAAAGCGACTTGTTGGGTGAATTGACCGTCATCTCTTTCAGCCAAATACACAGCTCCCATTCCGCCAGATGCAATCAGCTTATTGATTTTGTACGCGCCAATTCGACTGCCGATCAAAACATCATCGCCAAATGGATCAAATGACACCAGAGCTGGAGCGCCGAGAATAGAGTGAGGAGTCTCGTCGGCTTTGAGTAAGTCTTTGATTTCGGCAAGCATATCAGCGTCAGCGCCACATTGCTCTTGTAAGAATGACACTCTCTCACTAGCCGATAAATCCAGAGCCTTATCAAAGAGTTCGCGTACTATGTTCCAACGTTTGGTGTCAATCAATTATTGCCGTCCTCAAGGGAGTAAATGTTTTAAGCAATACTGCAAAGCAAGACAATCTAACAGAGCCTAATCTGCCTCATAGAATAACGCGCAAGAAACGGCCCAATCCGATCAAGGATTTTGACATTCAACAAAAGATATTCAAAGAGGCTACAGTGTAGCGCCTAGACGGTGACTCAACCATGCCCGAGCATGGCGCCAATCGCGTCTGACTGTAACTTCAGCAACTCCGAGTAATTCTCCGATTTCCTTGTGTGTCAGTCCACCGAAAAAATGATACTCCACAATTTGCCGCTGTCTAGGGTCAACCTGTTCGAGGGTGTCGAGCGCCAAATCAAGCGCCAACAATTCCTCGGCTCGCGCTTGGCTACCTGCAAGTTCATCATTGAAAGTTACAATCGGAGCGCCGCCGCCACGTTTTTCCGCAATTCGCGAGCGAGCATAGTCGATTAGGATTCTGCGCATCGCCTGTGAAGCCACAGCCAAGAAATGCGCGCGGCCTTTCCAATCGGATGAATGTTGATCCACCATTTTCAGAAAAGCCTCATGCACCAAGGCGGTGGCATTGAGCGTATGATCTGGTCGCTCGGATTTTAGCTGCCCAAGCGCGATACGCTTCAAATGCTCATAAATCAGCGGCATCAGGGAATCAACCGCAGACTTGTCGCCGCCGCTTACTTTTTGAAGTAACTCAGTTATTTGTGTCGAATCAGAACTCACAACAATAATGTAGCGTCTTTGCCCACCATATCGCAATCAGAAACTTAAATGACTGCAAACAAATGTGTTAGCAGGGCGCTTATCAGTCCAAATCCTCGCACACCACCTCTTTTCTCATCGCAAAGACATCAATCTGACCCATTCTGCAAGAAATCAAGAAAAGTCAAAAAATATATGATCGGTTTTTCCAATTTCTCTCGCGTTAGGGGATGAGAGCAAATATGGACTCAAATGGGTTGCGGACAACGAATGCAATCCACGATAGAAAAATTCGCACAAGAAATAGCAAACATGATATGGGAGGGCGCTTATGAAAAGAGATTATGGGTTTGGTTAAGACAAATAGGACAAATCAAATCTCAAGATTGCGCAAAAACTAGGGCAGTCAGTTAACAAATCAACTTTACAATAAAGATCAAATGGAGTAAACATGAGACAGAATATTTCTTTCAAAACATGGATTTCCAAATCCATTACCAGCGTAATGCTTTTGGCGCTAGTAATGACACTTGGCGCCTGCTCAAAAGGCGGCGATGATTCGCCGACTGGGCCAGGTGGCAGTAGCTCACAGCCACTGACTGTTGTCAGTGTTACACCCGTCGATGGAGCTACATCCATTGGCGCGAACACGACAGTCAAAGCAACATTCTCAAAGGCGCTCGATGCTTCAACAGTCACAACCGCCTCATTTTTTGTCGCGGGAGTAAATGGCAATGTCAGTGTCTCTGGAGCAACAGCTACTTTCACACCGACTTCATCACTAGCAGAAAACACAAATTATTCATTGACCATCACAAAAGCAGTAATCGATACAGATGGTCAGTCACTAGCAGCCCAATACAACGCGTCCTTCAAAACGGGAGTGACACCAGTTGCAACAGCTGGCCCAGATCAAGATGCTACTATTGGTCATGCTGTCACACTCAATGGGTCGAGCAATGCGGGTTCATCGGCAGTCTATACTTGGACCCAAACAGCAGGTCCGTCAGTGGGAACACTAACTGGAGCCACACCGACCTTTGGGTCCCCAGAGACAGTCGGTACATTAGTCTTTGAATTGACTGTCAGTGACGGTGGGACTACAAGCGGAACAGATGAAGTAGCAATAAATATGTTAGAAAACAAAAACAATACTATCTGGGTCAGCCCCTCTGGTGACGACGGAAACGCTGGCAGTCGTACAGCGCCAATGGCAACAGTGCAAGCAGCCATCAACGCCGCCAAAGCAGGTGGAGCTGGAGCAGATGTCTATGTTGCAGAAGGAACATATGCCGAATCAATCACACTCGCTAGCGATGTCAGCGTCTACGGTGGATACACTGGAGCGAACTGGTTCCGTGATGCCACAGTCTTTATTACAACTATTGATGGTGGTCCAATCGCAATGCGAGGTGTCGACACCGACAATCTAACAATTGACGGCCTAACAATCCGCAGTGGCAATGCAACTGCAAATGGAGCTAGCTCGATAGCGCTCAGCTTTGCTCGAAGTACAAACTTAACTATCAGCAATAACTTGATTTTCGCCAGCAATGGCATGCCAGGGGCGACTGGAGCCAAAGGTACAACTCCAGCCAAAGCGCCAAATGGCGCCAAAGGTTCTAAAGCGGGCAGCTGCATTCCTTCCAACAAGGGCGGCGCTGGAGGCAATGGCTCAGGTAATGATGGTGGTAAGGGTGGAACAGGTGGTTCAGCTGGTGGCTTCAAAGGCTCTGGTGGAGGCGGCTCAAACGGTGGCGCAGCTGGCAAGGGTGGATTTGCTTCTTCAGGAAAATCTGGCACGGGTGGAACAGCTGGCTCTCGCGGAGGACATGGTTCAACAGGCGGTTCGGGCTTCGGTAAGATTGTAAGTGGCCTTTATGTCGGAGCAACTGGCTCAACTGGGGGCAAAGGTACCAACGGCGGCGGCGGCGGCGGTGGTGGCGGTGGCGCTGGTTCACTCCTCGGTTGCGGCGGCGGCGGTGGCGGCGGTGGCTCTGGCGGCTATGGCGGCAACGGGGGGCGTAGTGGCCAAGGCGGCGGTGGTTCTTTCGGAATCATTCTTTCGGACACTAGCATTGCGGCCCTAACTAACAATCAAATCACCCTCGGTAACGGAGCCAAAGGCGGCGCAGGTGGTAACGGCGGCGCAGGTGGCTCAGGCGGTAGCTCAGCATCAGGTGGCGGAAGCGCAACTGGTGGCTGGGCTGGAGGAACCAGCGGCGGCGGTGGTAAAGGCGGTCCTGGTGGACACGGCGCCAGCGGTGGCGGTGGTCCGAGCATTGCTATTGTCGAGCAAGCCAGCTCCTCAATTCAGAACCTAAATGTCTTCACACTTGGAAATTCAGGTCCTGGTGGCTTACGAACCGATGGCAATGGCGCCAAAGGGGCAGTCGGTGAAGTAGCCGAAGTAAAGAAACTTAAATAAGAATTGCGCCTTGGGTGGCGAACAAAACCCTTCTCCGGAGGCGCTGAAGAGATGGCCTTTCAACGGTCATTCTCTTTGGCGCCAAAGGGACAAATCCATGGGAGTATGAATTTTGAAACTCATCACTAGAAACCATAGTGATGCTGAACTGGAACAGAACATGAAAACAAGAAGCAATATCTTTAAGAAGAGTAATATCTTAGAAAAGTCACAAAGGCCAATAAGAAACACAGCGCCATTATTAGCCCTACTGTTGACACTGTCGTTGACAATAGTCGCTGGTTGCTCTGGCGAAAGCCCTACAGACCCAGGAGGACAAAACAACACAAGCACCTTTGATGCAGTAATAGGCGGTGGTGGTGAGTTTGCGGCTGTCACACCGACTAATGACACGCTTTCAGTTGATACATCATTACAAGAAGTCGTTGGCGACGAAGACTTCTTTTGCACAACAGTACGCGTCAGCGCCACCGAAACTCCAGGAGATTTTCCTCTCTTCGATCCTAACGCTGACTTGATTTTTCCAGGTAATTTGTTGCAAGGCGCAACTCTGGAAGCTGCGACACCAAGTCCAATCCCAGTCAAACGTGGCCCTGGCACAATAGTGATGACTCTCAACAATGGCGCCGATTCTGTCAGTCGATTCGTCAATGAGATAAGTCTCTCAAGCGTTTTCAATGCTCAGAATCAAATTATTTCTGAAAACCCTGGCGCTATTCCTGCAAGATTCGCCTTCACTTTTGAACAAGTAAACTCGCGCGAGCAATTGGCCTTGGCGTTGGATGTTAGTTTCTCAAATCTGGCGACAAGTGTCTCGGCGCAACTGGCATTTAGCTCTGACAGAGAATACAACCGTTTCATGGTCAAGCTCGACCAGTCATTCTTCACAATGGCCTATCAGCTTCCAACAACCAAAGAGGAAATCTTTTCACCAGATGTAACACCAGCACAACTTTCACAATTCATCTATGACGGCAATCCCGCGGCATTCATTTCATCGGTGACATTCGGACGTAAATTCTATTTACTAATTGAATCAACTTCATCCAAAATAGATATGGAGGCCTCAATCAATGCTTCATTCGGCGCCGCAGTCGCCCAAGGTAGCATCGGAGCCAGCGCCAAATATGTTTCAACATTGGACAATATCAGAATCAAAGCCTATGCGCTTGGTGGCGAAGCGGGAGCGGCGTTGGGCGCCATCACTAGTGACTTTGAAGCGCTAAAAACATTCCTAGCCAAAGGAGCCTCACTAACAACAGGATTGCCGCTTTCATATGTAGTCCGTTCTCTTTCACGCCCCGACAAAATTGTAAAAGTCAAAGTTGCGACTGAATATGATTTGGTTAACTGCGTGCCGATTGGTGAGTCAATCGAAAATCCAATTGTGTGGTACAGAGCCGATAATGGGGTTAGTGTTTCAGGCTCCGCCAAGCTGGTTACCAAATGGAGAAACTTTTTTGGCAATGCACAGTTTGACGCGCTACCTCCAACCAAGCCCTATGGCGGACAGTTCATCAGTAACGCATTGCCAGGGCCCAACCTGCCAGCAGTCAGGTTCGATCCTGGCTCAGTTACTTCAAATAATGAAGGAAAGTTAGGATTCTCAGGAATCAACTTTGTAGGAACAGACTACACAATTTGGATAGTTGGTCGCATGGCGTCACAGTTTAGCAATTATCCCGAAATGTTTCTCTATGGCTCAGGCGCTTCCTCAGGTTCAAACTTAGAGTTAGGATTTCGTAACAGTAACCAATTCCTCATAACCGACATTCGTGACACTCTAAACGTATCACTAGCAACCCCTGTCGATGGCTACAAACTCTATACAGTTCGATTTAGTCAAACACGAGGCGTTGAGGTTTTCATCAATGGCGAATTAACTCCATCTGGTTCGAATCCTTCGACAACTCAAGCGCTGACTGCTTTCTTAGGCGCACGTCTAGGATCAAAAAACGGAAACTCACTTTACATCGCAGAAATAAAAGCCTATGGCAGCGCTGTGACAGAACTACAACGCAAATCTCTAGATAGGAAGTTGTTGATTAAGTATGGGCTGTAGTCCTCCCATGGTTTGACTATACCCTGTAAGAAAGCGGCGGGATCGTTAGATTCCGCCGCTTTCGTTTATTGTAGCGATTGATGAGAATATTACTTAAAAAACTACTACTTAAGGAATGACACATCTTGTCGCCATATCTAAAATATGGCGCTGTACTGACCACGTCACAATTTAAACCGCCACGTCTCCTTGTTCTCCAGTGCTAATTCGCACTGCCTGTTCCACTGGAACGACATAAATCTTCCCATCACCACAAAGGCCAGTGTGCGCCACCTTTTCGATTGTTTCAACGAGGTTGTTTACCATCTCGTCGAGGCAAAAGATTTCTATTTTTGAGATAGAGACGAAATCTTGGGGACTCTGACTTTGACCGTCTTCATGAAGTTCTCGTCGACCAAATCCCTTAACTTCAGTGACACTCATACCAGGCATGCCCTCCACTTTGTGGAGAGCCAGAGTAACCTCTGTGAGTCGATGTGATTTGATGTAAGCTTTGATTTTTTTCATCGTATCTTTTCCTCAGTTTTTACACTCACAGCGTGAGCAGGAGCATCTGTAAACCATTTGTAAATAGCAGGTAAAACCAGCAAAGTTAGAATAGTCGAAGTTATCAATCCACCGACAACAACCGTTGCCAGTGGCCGTGGAACTTCACTACCAATTCCACTAGCTAAGAGCAAAGGAGCCAGCCCCAAGCCAGTAGTTACAGCTGTCATTAGCACTGGCCGCAGTCGTCTGCAAGCTCCGTGGAAACATGCCTCGGAAATTGAATATCCCTCTTTGACTAATTGATTAAAATACGTCACCAATACGATGCCATTTAGAAGAGCTATTCCAAACAAAGCGATAAAGCCAACTGACGCAGGCACAGATAAGTTCTGTCCAGTAACCCATAACCCAACAATTCCACCGACTAAAGCTAGTGGCAAATTGAGAAATATCAATAATGAGTTCTTGATTGAATTGAAACTCGAAAATAGCAAGAAGAAAACGACCAACAAAGTAATAGGAATCACTACTGCTAGTCTTGCATTCGCCTCCTGTTGAAGGCGGAACTGACCACCCCATGTTGTGAAATACCCTGTAGGTAAAGTAATGCTCTCGTCGATAGCCAACTGAGCGTCTTCAACAAATGAAGTTATATCTCGACCAGTGACATTGCACCCAATCGTAATAAAGCGCTGATTGTTCTCGCGAGTAATTTGACGAGGACCAACTATTTGCTCAATTGAAACCAATTCGTGTAGCGGAATTCTGGCTCCGTCAGGAGTTGGAACCAAGATTTGTCCAATTGCCTCTGGCGTGTTGCGGTATTCTTCAACATAACGGACCCGAATATCGAAGCGTTTTACTCCTTCAAATATTTGGCCAGCATTTTCTCCACCGACCGCAGCCTTAATGACCTCCTGCACATCAGCTACGTTAATACCATAACGAGCGATGGCTTGCCGATCAACTTTCATCAACAATTGCGGAGTACCTGAAACTTGGTCAGGTAGGACATCAGTGGCCCCAGGAACATCGTTAACTATTGCCGCTATTTCATCGGCAATCAATTTCAATGAATCAAGATCGTCGCCAAAAACTTTTATAGCCAATTCCGCTCGCACTCCCTCAAGCAATTCATCAACTGTCATTTGAATCGGCTGAGTAAAGTTCGTCAAAACTCCAGGGATAGAGCCAACTTTGTCACGTATATGGTCTTGCAGGCCTTCCTGAGTGCTGGCGGCAACCCACTGCTCCCTTGGCTTGAGAATAATGTACATCTCAGCGCTGTTAATCGGGTCAGTGTGCGCTCCAACTTCTCCACGCCCGATTCTGGTGACGACAGCAGTGATGTCCTCAAGTTTCTTCAAACGCCGTTCAACGATTTGCGTAATACGGGTACTCTCCGTTAACGAAATTGATGGCGCCATAGTCAAGCGGAGCACAAGTGAACCCTCCTGCAAAGTCGGAGTGAATTCCGAACCAAGCCGAGGATAAATAACACCGCCAACGATTGTCAGTGAAACAGCCAAAGCCAAAGCCAAGAAACGTCTGCCAATCATAAACCGTAAAATTGGCCTATAAGGAATTAGTAGCCAGCGAATCAACCCTCTCTCTTCACTGTCTTTGACTGAAGCGTCTTTAACTGAAGTGTCTGTGATTGAAGAATCTTTAACTGAACTGTTATTGCCTGTGTCCTTGTTCTTTGGGCGGCGCATAAAAAACGACGACAACACAGGCGCTATGAATAAAGCAAAAATCAAAGCGCCAAGCATCGCCAGCGCTACGGTATAGGCCAGTGGTTTGAAGGTCTTGCCTTCCACACCAGAGAGAGTGAACAGAGGAAGAAAAACAACGATAATGATGAAAATCGCAAAGGCGATCGGCCGACCCACTTCTTTACAAGCGCGGGCGACAACGTGAACGCGAGACTCCGATGGCTCCGAACTGCGCAACAGTCTCTCAGTGTTTTCAACCATCACGACAGCGCCGTCAACAAGCATTCCGATAGCAATCGCCAAACCGCCAAAGGACATCAAGTTAGCAGAAATACCAAATTGTTTCATCCCAATGAAAGCAAAGAGGACTGAAAACGGAATTGATAGAGCAACTACCACACTCGGGCGCAAACTCCCCCAAAAAACCATCAAAATCAAAACTACCAATACCATACCTATTAGCAGAGCGTCGGTGACAGTCTTAACACAAGCCGCCACTAAAGTCTTTTGTTCGTAATATGGAATTATCTTGATTCCAGCTGGTAGTAGCTTATTGATCTCTATCATTTTGGCTTCAACCGCCTCAATCACAGTCGATGAATTAGCGCCAAGCAATTTGACAACCATACCAGAGACAACTTCACTAACACCATTGAACGTCTGCACACCGCGGCGAATTGCGCCACCAATTTTGACATCCGCAATTTGACTCAAAAATATTGGGGTGCCATCTTCCGACTTAACGACAATGTTCTTAAGGTCATCAGTAGTATAAGCGAGTCCAACTGAGCGCACTATTAGCTCTTCTGCATCACGTTCGATAAACTGAGCGCCAACATTCAAATTATTAGCCCGAATAGTAGCGATAAGGTCCTTGAGTGATACGTCATAACGAAGTAGTCCAGCAGGATCCACATCAATTTGAAATTGTTTCTCAAAGCCGCCAATACCCAAAACCTCCGTTACACCAGGCACTGTCTGTAGATGGAACTTAACCAGCCAATCTTGAATACTGCGCAATTCTTCTAGGCTGTAATTACCAGTTTCGTCATCGAGGTAATAAAATAGGATCAATCCCATTCCTGTTGAAATTGGTCCCATCGCTGGCTCACCAAAACCATCTGGGATGTTCTCTCGCGCCTCTTGCAAGCGTTCGTCAACCAGCCGCCTAGCAAAATAGATATCAACATCATCTTCAAAATAGACGTTGACCACCGAAAGCCCAAAGTTTGATACCGAACGTATTTTGGCAATACTCGGTAACCCATTCATAGCCGCTTCAACAGGATAAGTAATATATTGCTCTATCTCCTCTGGAGCCAAGCCGTCAGTAGTCGTGAATATTTGCACTAGCTTTGGCGAAACATCAGGAAAAGCATCAATAGGTAATTGTTGGTAACTGTAATACCCAGCTACAGTAATCAAGCCACCAAAAACCAGAGCTAGCATGCGATTCTGTAATGAAGAATCTATAAGTTTTTCTAACATTATTTATTGTCCCTTTCCGCTAGTGGCTGTGACCACCGCTTAGTGAACTTTTTTCAAGCTCGGCTTTGAGTGTGAAGCCACCTTGGCTGACATATTCTTGGCCTGTCTTTAGCCCAGAAAGGATTTCAACAGATGTTAGATCACGGCGCCCAATCTTAACTGGAATTGGCACAAAGCCAGCGGTCGTCCTTACAAAGACAACATCAGCGCCTTCAAATTGTTGTATTGACGATTTGGGTACAACCAAATCTGCCGAATCCACACTGGCGACAACTTTGCCTTCCACAAAAAGTCCAGGTCGCCAATTACGTTCAGAATTGGCGATGACAATGCGAGCCGTTGTGGTCCGTGTATGCTCATCAACTATTGGTGAGAGATAATAAATATAGCCAGTCGTATTTGCGAACTCCTGACCCGCAGAAATAGTCACCTGCTGTCCAACTTTTATGTGTGACAAATGCATTTGATAAATGGTAAGATTAACCCAAACAGTATCAAGATCGGCAACCACAAACACGGGCCCTTCGGTTGAGCGAACTTCACCGATAGTGATATGCTTTTCAATAACAACTCCATCCATAAGAGATTTGATTTCATAATCCACCAAACTCTCATTACTCTCGATAACAGCCAAAACTTCTCCGACTTCGACTCTATCTCCCAAATGTTTATTAACCTTCTTGACTACTCCAGAAAATCTAGGGGTAATGTGGGACAGTCTGTCATAATTGACTACCACTTCACCTAGTACAGTAATCTCTTTTCGCAATACACCTGAACCAGCTGTCGAAAGAACAATGCTGAATTCCGCAAGCTCTGTTGATGACAATGTAACCAGATCATGCTGCTCGGAAGACTCCTCGTGATCATCATGATCATCACCAGCGATAGCGGTTGGTGGCGCTAGGAAAATTATTGCGGACAGCACACAGGGCGCAATCGTATTTCGTAAATGCAGCCTTGAAAATGATTTGTAGCTCATTGATTATACCTTCTAATTATAGAGTCCTAATTGATAATCACGCCGAGCAATAGCTCCAGAGAGATAATTTCTTGACGGATAGATAAATTGATATCGTTTAGTTCAAATCGTAGATTTATAAGTTTACGCTGGGCTTCAAGAAGAAGTGAGTACGGAATACGACCTCTAGAATAGGCTATTTTTAGAGTGTTAAACATCTCCTCTGTCTTGGGCAATAGGGCATCCTCAATCACAGTATAGCGTGATACCAAGAGCGCAATCTGACGCTGGATAGTTTCAAATGTCGCCTTGGCGTTAATCAACGCTAACTCTTTCTCCAATCGCAAAGCATCGCTGCTAGTTCTCAACGATGCGCTGAGTCCTTGGTTGCGATTGAATAATGGCAAAGGAATTCCAGCCCCGAAAATAAATGTAGTGGCATTAATGGACTCCAAACGCTTAACACCGCCGCTAAACGTTATTCCCGGCCTTGAGTCGGTCTTTGCAAGATTAAGTCGAGCTGTGAGGGTTTGCTTTTGATAATTGAGAATGTGAATTTCTCGACTATCGTTCAAAAGAGCTCTAAATTGTTCTAACTCAGGAAATGATTGCAAACCATCTGATGATTGCTTCACAGAAAAATCTGTCACAGAGATGCCCCAAAGTGACGATAGTTGCGTCTTGGCCGTCTTGAGCTCAGCCTCTGCTTGGTACAGATTCATTTCCGCTCTTTCAAATTCCAACTCGCTAAACAATAATTCGGACTTAAGGGTCGCGCCCTTATTGACACGCAGCCTAGTCGACTCGACTATTTCCCGAGCTATTCCTAGAGCCTCAATAGAGAGAGTAACACGCAATTGTGCATGAACAACGCGCGAGAATCGTTCAACTGTTGTAGCATGAACGCCGAAAGCCGTCAATAGAGCCTCTAGCTGAATCTCCTTAGATTCTGCTTTGGCTAGATTCTTGCGCCCACCACGTTTTCCCCAAAAGTCAAATTCTTGCGATAAAGTGACACTAGTTTCTGATTCTCCAAACCCAGAAATGTTACCGCCGAAATCTTCAGTCCCAATTCCAAGAACAGGGTTGGGCCGCAAACCTGCTTGAACAATCAAACCCTCCGAGGCCCGAATTCTCTTGAGACTTGCCTGCAAAGCCAGATTGTCTCTGGCAACCAAACTAAGAGCCTCAACTAAACCGAGGGAGTCTGGCAAGGGTTTGCCGAGTTGAGGAAGGTTGATAAATGGATTGTCCCACTGTCCAGTTGGCAATTGATTTTCAGCGGAACAAACAGTTGGCGATATTGCCATAACTGAAACAACAACCACAACAGAGATAACAGATTCCAACTTAGATCGAATAAATGAATACATTCGTTTATGCATAAATAATACTTTCTCGCGAAGCGAATTTTAGAAAGACAATTGATTTGGTTTGGCGCTCGGTACAATAAACACCATAGAGAAACCGTCACGAAACAATGGTTTCAGCAGGAATCAAATTTTGGAAAGATAGGGGAAAGAATCAGCAGATGAGAATAGTTGCGCGGAGAGCGACTTGCGAAACAGTCAGAAACGGAGGCTCAACAAGCCTTCTGTATTCAATGGAAGAGGTAGATCCCAGTTCTACAAGGCAGAGTTGAGAAATTAGATTATATAATATGGGAGTCAAGTCCCGTGAACGCTTTTGATTGTGCTTAATCGAAAGCAAGCTCAAAACTTCAATATCATTGCAGTCACCACAATCGGAGTCCTCATGGCAATTAGCTTCAAAGCAATCACCTTCAAAACATAGATTGTCCTCGTGATAAACCGCGATTAGCTCTGAAGGCTCCACTGTGCAGCAAGGTTCGATAGCTTGTTCAATCTTAGAATGGCCATCATCGCTAAGACAAAGAATGCTACTGCCAGATGAGACAGAATACGAAAAACCAAGTATGGATATCAAAATCCAAGCTGTATATATTCTTCTGGCTTTCTTCATCAGTATTTTGCTTTAGAGTTCGTCTGAAATGATAGTAACTCAAATCGAATTAGTTGTCAATTATCTTATCGGTAGATTTACAGATATCCCCAGCAGGATACCCATGAGAGTATCATACAACAGCGTTATACCACAATTGACCGAGTTAGTTCGAATCGAAATTTACGTTGAAATAGCTTGATAGACAACATGCAAAATGCCAGATATTGCTCGGTTTTAAAGACAATCTTGCGAATACACCCTTTTGATAACACTCTTTCAAGGACCGTCTATCAAAGACCCTCTCTGCTTGCCGATTCACTACGGCCCCACAAAACTTGTCATTTTTTGCAGTTATAGGAAATTTTGCAGTTATAGGAAACTATTTGCAAACTGAGTGTATAACTCACGGATACGAATTGCGTCGCCGGCGACTTCTGTGACGCTAATATACCTTTCTCTCAAAACCGCCTCTATTTATATATCCGCGTCACAATTCTGAATAGTTTGTTTGACAACATAAAGTGTGCATATCGCTTAGTGCGCGGATATGCGCCCAAGTCACTATGTCTAGATTATTATGTCCAAATTATTACGTTTATCTCTACTGAAGGGTGGGAAATTCTATGAGTAAGTTTGCTAATGTCTTTGCTGTACAAAAATACAATTTATGGGTGAAAGTCAGCTTGATAGTTTTGTTGTTCATGCTTGTCAAAGTTGGTGTTTCTGGAGCGTTTTTTGGCTCACGAAACAATGACCTGCAAGTGGACGTCTTTCAACCTCTCGGAAAAACAAGCCGAACAACCAATATCACTATCATCTTCTCTGACGATGCTGTCGAAAAGAACGCTTTGGATAAAGTGTTGAAAGTTTCGCCATTGTTGATTGAGCCACCCACATCTGGTGTCGCTCGATGGATAGAACGTAACACACTACGCTTCTTCCCCGATCATGAATTACTGCCAGCCACAAAATACAATGTGCGCCTGCAATCATCTGAAGTCTTTGTCAAAGGCAGAAAGATCAAAGAAGGCCGAGTATTTACATTTGTCACACCTGAACTAAGTGTCAGACAAATTCGCTATCATCGAGAAATCTCCCCACAAGTCCGTGGCTTCGCGCGACTAATCATAGATTTGACTTTCAACTATGCTGTCGACATTGATCAACTAAAAGGAAAACTAAAACTAAGAGGCAAGCGCCATGCCGAGGAGAAAAAACCAAATTATACCATAAAACCAACTGGCGCAGGAACCATCGGCTCCAAAGGCTGGAGTGACTATTCACGGAAAGTCACCATCACAACAGAGCCAATCCGCATCACAGAGCGCCGCCAAGAATACCGTGTTTCAATCAGTGAGGGGCTCTCCTGTGACTCATGCTCATCGACAATGAGGACTACCTATTCCAAAGATGTTTTCATCAACCGCAAGCGAAAGTTGACAGTCAATCGACTTAGCTCGGGCGTAGAATCCCGAAAAGGAGTTATCTATTTAGATATGTCTGCTGTCATAGATCCAGAGGACGTTGCTAAACTAATCACAATTACTCCCAAAATTGATTTTCACATTAGAAGTCGACACAGCCGTCTAATCCTTCAAGGAGGATTCAAATCAGGAGAGACATATACAGTGACTCTCGAAGCGGGAGTGATTCTACTGGATGGCTCAGAGTTAGAGCGTGAGTTTTCCTCAAAGACAACCATCCCAGACCTTCCACCAAACATCAATTTTTCTTCGCGGGGAATCTACATGCCGACCAGCGGGTCGCGCTTACTGGAACTGCAAACAACCAACATAGATAACCTAACTTTGGAAGTTCAGAAAATATTTCCTAACAATCTCGTGCATGCTCTTGCTGGCGGCTACACCAATACCGGTCGCTATGGTCGACGCAACCTCGCCCTAGTCGGTGTAGAGCATATGACAATGGACGCACAGCTGACCCATCAAAATAATATTCCTCTGAAAAGCGCAGTGGATGTTGGAACAATGATTGGCTCTGACTCTCGCGGAGTGTTTCGCATCGTCGCTCATAGCAAAGACAGCCGCTGGATTAGTGACACAAGATTAGTAATGCTCACTGATATAGGTATCTCTGCGCGCATGTCCGACGACTATCTCATGGTCTGGACCTACTCGCTAAAAGCAGTGGAAAAACTATCTGGTGTTAAAATAACTCTCTGGAGTCGCAACAACCAAAAACTACTAGAAAGTCAGACTAACGAGAGTGGGGCCGTGGTCTTCAATAAACTAGCGGACACACTCAGTGGATTTGAACCATATGTCATCACGGCGGAAATTGGCTCCGATCTCGCCTATATGCGTTTTAGTGACTGCGCGCTGGCAACCAATGATTTCGAAGTCGCTGGTCGTCCATATTTGACCTCTGGCTATGAAGCCTTCGTCTATCTCGATAGAGGAGTCTATCGTCCAGGAGAAACCGCTCACATAGTGACAATGATACGCGATGTAAAAGTCCAGGCGCCCAAGCAGTTTCCGTTACTCATCAAAATAATTGATCCCACTGGCCGTGAATTCAAAACTATCAAAGTCACACCATCAGAAAACGGTCTCGCCGAAGTGGCTCTAGAAATACCGACGTTTGCTCGTACTGGAAAATATACAATCAAAGCCCTAATCGGAGAAGACTATCAAATCGGTTCGGAGTCATTCCAAGTCGAAGAGTTTGTGCCTGATAGAATAAAGACTACTCTCAGAGCCGATAAGACCAGCTACCAACCAGGAGAAACCATCGAAGCGACAGTGCGTGGACAATTCCTTTTTGGACCGCCAACCGTCGGACACAGAGTCGGTGGACGAGTAACCATCGAGCGAGCAAAATTCAAATCACGTTCGTGGCCCGAGTTTTCCTTTGAGAATGTCAATAATCATTTCACCCGTCAGGATAAAGATTTTCCTTCAGCAAAATTGGATGACTCAGGGTTACACACATTTCGCTATACAATTCCAGATACGCTCAGAGCTCCATCAGCGCTAAAGGCTCTAATTTCTGGCGATGTCTATGAACAAGGCGGAAGAACTGTCAGCGCCTATACTGAAGTCAGCATCCATCCCTATCCGCGCTACTTAGGTATCAAGCTAGAACTCGACGGCTACGCTAAACCAGATGTACCTGTCACAGCTCATCTTGTTGCTGTCTCTTCAGATGACAAAACTCTAAAGCTCGATAGCCTCACCGTCGAATTCTATCGCCTAGTTTATCATAGCTCATACAAAAGAGATAGCCGCGGTCGCTATAGATATTATTCTGAACTTGATGAGCAACTAGTAGAGTCAAAAAACATAGCTCTAAAAGATATGCCTCTAAAAGATATGCTTCTAAAAGATACAGACGCCCTCGTTCAATTTACACCCAAAGAGTATGGCAGCTACCGCATTATCGCCACAGACCCAAAAGGCGGACATTCAAGCTCAATCGATTTCTATTGCTCAGGTTGGGGATATGCGCCATGGTCAATGAGCAAACCAGACAAAATTGAAATTGAACTCGATAAGAAATCATACCGACCTGGCGACACTGCCATAGCGCAAATCCGCGGCCCATTCGGGGGAACATTGCTAATCACATTAGAACGTGACACAGTAATTGAGCTAGTGAGTCTGAAAATGCCCAAGAACACTGCTGAGTTCAAGATTCCAATTCGAGCTGAGTACCTTCCGAATATTTATCTAACCGCCAGCATCATCAAAGCGGCGCATGATACTGACGGAGAAAGCCCAGCTCGCGCCTTTGGTGTCACCTCCTTGAGTATCGACTACTCAAAACGGAAACTACCGCTAAAAGTTACAGTTCCGCGAAAAATGAAACCGCGACAACCACTGCAAATCAGCATCAATGTCGGAGAGCCAGGCATTACAGAGTTAACCATAGCCGCAGTTGACGCAGGCATCACACAGCTAACGGATTTTCAAACACCGAACCCACTTGCTTTCTTCTATGGCAAACGTCGTCTGCACTTAAAATCCTATGACATGTATTCCTTCATTTACCCAGAAGTAAAACAGGCCGCCAATTTACTCAGCCCCTCTGGAGGACGTATGTTCGCCCAAGCGCGTCGCAGACATATCAATCCCATAACAGCCAAACGCTTTGTCCCTGTGGCGCTGTGGTCAGGAATTGTAAAGACTGACTCCGCAGGTCAAGCAACTGTCACACTCAATGTCCCCCAATTCAATGGCAAATTAATTGTCGCTGTAGTTGCCTCAAAACAAGAAAGACTAGGGTTTGCCACCAAAGAAGTAATCGTCAGAGACAATATCACTGTACAAGAAAGTTTCCCACGTTTCATAAGCCCCAATGATAGCGCCAGCGCTTTAGTGACAGTCTTCAACAATAGTGCGGCCACAGCCGAGATTACCATTAGATTAGCTGTTGATGGCCCTGCCAAAATTCTTTCAGATTCGGTCATTCATTTACGTTTGGCTTCAGAAACTGAGGGCGCCGTGCGCTTTGCTCTTGGAGCTGAGTTGACACCTGGAATAATCAAAACAAAAATCACGGCCACCTCTGGAAACGAACAAACAGAAATAACTTTCGAGCTTCCCAATCGGCCAGCGCAACCACTAAGAACAGAATCAGGCTCAGGAGCGATAATAGCAGGTGACAGCGTCCTTATAGCCTTACCTGATGATATGCTAGCGGGAACACAACGTCTAATTGTCCAAACATCATCACTAGCTGGAGCGCAGTTTTCACGCAATATCGATTACCTACTTCGCTATCCATATGGTTGCGTAGAGCAAACAACCTCACGCCTCTTTCCATTGCTCTACTTTTCCGACCTAGCGCAATTCACTCAACCCGAACTAATCGGTTCACGAGGCGATCAATACTTCATCGAGGAAGGTATAATACGCCTCTTAGGCATGCTTCATCCAAATGGAACATTCTCATATTGGTCTGGCGGATCGAGAGTCCACAATTGGTCTTCAATCTATGCCTCGCACTTCATTCTTGAAGCCCACGCCGCAGGATATTATGTCAGCCGTGATGCGCGTAAGCTAATCCGCAAACGCTTAGCAGCACAAGCGCGCAGAACAAGTAGTGAACCTCAACAAATAGCGCAAAGAATCTATTCCGCCTATGCGCTAGCGAAAACAGGAAACATTACTCGCAAAATCGTCAATGAACTAAAAGCCATAAGCACAGACGATTTACCCACGTATGCAATCTATCAATTGGCGGCAGTTTTCGCCGCAAGTGACGAGCTGCCCTCTGCGCTAGCTCTAATACCCAAAGAAATTCAACCAGAACTATTCGCTCCAGAAACTGGCGGTAATTTCAACTCAGGAGTGCGTACAGATGCCATCTTGCTGGAAGCGCTATTGAGCATAGACCGCGATGACCCCGCCTGCGCTGTTGTCGCCAAATCACTAATTGACCGAGCGCGCATCGATTCATGGCGTACAACTCAAGAAACCGCCTTTGCCTTGATGGCTCTCGGCAAATATCTCCATGGCGCAGTCAAGCCAAAATTTACTGGCAAGTTGGCAATCACAAGCAACCGCCAGCCCAATAATGCCAATGATACAACCCTGACATTCACCGAAGCTGGTGTCAAACTTATTGTTGATAGTGTCGCTGCAAAGGAGCTCTCAGTAGCAACCAGTGGTGTTGGCAACTGCTTCTACTATTGGCAAGTCAGCGGTGTCAGCGCCTCAAACGCTACCGAAGAGTTCAGTCGAGGTATAATTCTCTCAAGAAAATACCTAACCCATAAAGGCGAGCCGCTAAATGTCAGCTCAGTAGTTATCGGAGATCAAATTGTTTGCAAAATAACAATCAAGACCCAAGCCAAGGCGCTTTACAATGTAGTCATCAATGACCTCCTACCCGCTGGACTAGAAATCGAAAATCCACGACTAGAAACATCGGCGTCACTACCATGGCTACCACGCAGCAAAACGCCAGTTGAGCGTCAAGACATTCGTGATGACCGAGCATTATTTTTCACCGACCTCTATCCCAATCAACCGAAAGAAATATACTATTCACTGAGGGCCACAACTGCAGGCGAGTTCAAAATTCCTCCTATTTCGGCTGAGTGCATGTACAATCCACTAATCGCAGCCTCAAACTCAAATGGCGTCATGCGCATAGCGCAAACGGGCGCACATTGAATCAACGCAGAAGAGGTCGAGATATGAAGGGTAGATTAAGCTACAGAATCAAGGAAGTAATGCTGACTGCGATGGGATTGTTATCCGCGTCGTTGATTGCGGCATTTACGCTTTGTGATCAAATGCTATTTCCCTTACCAATAGAGCGCTTAAGTCGCCCTCCAGCGCACTATCTCTACAGCGCCGAAGGCGAGCCTCTAGGTCGCTACACTTCCTCAGACACGTTTTGGCGCCTGCCAGTAAAACTTGAAGAAATATCTCCCCAGCTAATTAACTCGGTAATCGAATGTGAGGACAAATGGTTCTATTATCATCTAGGAATAAATCCAATTTCTCTAGTTAACGCCGCAGTAGACAATCTCAAAGCTGGTCGTGTCGTGCGTGGTGCTTCAACAATCACTATGCAAATTGCACGCATGATAGAGCCTAAGGAACGCACTGTTGTCAGCAAGATATTCGAAATGTTTCGCGCTCTGCAATTGGAGTTGAGATACACTAAAGATGAACTTCTGGAAATCTATTTCAACTTGGCGCCCTATGGAGGAAATATTGAAGGTGTCGGCGCAGCATCTCTACATTACTTCAATCACTCCATTGGCGAATTAACAATTTCCGAGGCTGCAATCCTAACTGCGATACCAGCCTCTCCAAATCGCTATCGTCCTGACAGACATCCCGAAGCTCTAATCGAGCGCCGTAATCAAGTTCTCAAAAGACTCCTAAGCGCTAAGGCAATTAGCGAAGATCAATATACTGACGCCCTCTCGGAGCAAATACCCCATTACCGCTCACAGTACATTCAGTTGGCGCCACATCTATCCCAAGAGATTATCTCCCAATTCCCCAACCAAGCTCAACACCACACAACAATCAACTATCGCATGCAACTGTTAGCGGAAAGACTTGCCCTTGAACATCACCTCTCTCTCATAGAGCGTGACATTCACAATTTGGCCGTAGTGATTATTGAAAACAAAACAGGCAAAATCAAAGCCCTAGTTGGCTCGCCGTCCTTTGCAGACAACCAGCATGGCGGACAAGTCAATGCCGCTTTCGCTCCTCGCTCACCAGGCTCGACACTAAAACCTTTTGTCTATGCGCTAGCGTTTGAAAGTGGAGAAATCACACCCTCGTCTTTGGTGGAGGATGTCCCTGTTAACTTTTCTGGATACCGTCCCGAAAATTATGATGAACAATATCATGGAGTAGTGACTGCCGCCGATGCTTTGATTCGCTCCCTGAATGTGCCAGCAGTGAATATCACCGCGCGTATTGGTCTTACTAATCTCTACGATCTTCTCGTGCGCGGTGGAGTCACTACACTGCGAAGTTCCGCGGGCGAGCATGGGCTGCCATTGATTCTTGGAGGGTGTGAATTATCACTCTTGGGATTGACAGCCCTCTATTCATCACTAGCTAGAGAAGGAACCTACATCCGCCCAATAATGCTTGAACAAAACACAAATGCAGATAGAGCCAAAGACCAAAGAATAGAAAACCAGTCTCGCAGGATTTTATCACGCGAGTCATGCTTCCTCGTCTCCAAAATACTCGTTGACCTAGAAAGACCCACACTCTCCTCATCTTGGGAGCATGCCGCAAACATTCCGCATGTAGCTTGGAAGACGGGCACATCCTATGGCCGACGCGACGCTTGGTCGGTAGGTTATAGCCCTCAATTCACAGTTGGAGTTTGGGTCGGCAATGTTTCCGGCTCTGGATCGCCTGATCTTGTCGGCGCCGAAGTCGCCGCGCCATTATTATTTTCACTATTCCAAGAAATCAGTGAAGACAATACAAACAGTTGGCTCAAACGACCGACTGGAGTTGGAGAAAGAGAAGTCTGCGCGCTCAGTGGCGAGTTAGCCAATGGTGTCTGTCCCGCCCTCCGACGAGCTGATTATATCAAGGACGTATCATCACTCAGACATTGCAAAATCCACAGAGAAATTCTGGTTGACAGAATCACTGGGAAACTGCTCTGTCGAGCGTGCAGTTCCAATAATCATGCTGAAGAAAAAGTAGTGGAGTTCTGGCCGAGTCGACTGAATTCATGGTTGATTAGCCAAGGAGGCGCCGCGCCTCTTCCTGAACATGACCCCAATTGCTCTGGCCAACTCTCAGATCAGGGGCCGGTTGTCAGTTCCCCTGAAAGCTTCGGAGTTTATAAGATTCGCACAGACGCGCCACTTGAATATCAACAAATACTACTAGCTGCTTCAGTAGCGCCGGATTGCTCGCAAATACATTGGTTTATCGACAATAATCTATTGATGACCTCAAAACCTTCAGAGCGAGTCTTCTATCAACCAAAGTCAGGTAAGCACAGCGTCATGTGCGTCGACGATCAAGGACGCTCAGCAACTGTAGACTTTACTGTAGAATAGCGGTAAGTACCTACCTACCAAATGGCCTGAAAAATAATTCCCGAACCTAGTGTAAAAAATATCCAAAACAGCAAATAGAAAATCATCGGCCGGCGGCCAATGATTTTCTGAGCCATGATAATTGTCGGAATGCAAGTGCCAACCGAACCCAATAGAAATGCAAAAGTCGGCCCAGGCCCCAAACCAAGATTCAACAACGAAAGCGCAATCGGGATTTCTTCACCCTCACAAACATAAAGCGGAATCCCAATAGCCACCGCTGAGATATAAGCCCAAATCCCAGAGGCGCCGATATACTCTGAAATTGCGCCTTCTGGTATCAGCGCAGTTAGCACGCTAGCTATCAACAGACCAAGTACAAAGTATTTACCAAGCTCAAGTGTAATGTTCTTAGCGCTTACCCAAAAACTAACCTTACCATCGACCGCACAAGAATCATCATCACAACAATTCCCATCGGAGTCAGCGCTTATCGAATCAATCTCAACTGCAGAATCTGGCGCAAAACCGGCGAAGCGTTTCTTTTCAAGAAAGTTGAATACCAAACCGAGTGTAATAGCCGCCACCAGCGAAGCGACAATTCGCGCCACAGTAAATTGTAATCCCAGTAAACCATAATTCAAGAACAATGTATGCGGGCTCAAGAGCGGCGAAACCATAATGAACGCTCCAACAACTCCCAGCTTGGCCCCCGAAGCCTTCAGTCCACGCGCCATAGGAATAGTCGCACAAGCGCAGCCAGGCAAAAACGCGCCCAGTAGAGTAGCCTTGATGACACCGCCGACTCCATCACCGATACGTTTTGAAGCAAAATCTTTCGACGTAAAAGTCTCAAGCAAGGCCCCAACTATAATTCCGATAATAAAATACGGAAGCACCGTCAGCGTCAACGATAGAAACTCAGTTCCAACTCTAATAAAGAATTCCATCATGACCTACTTACGCCAACCGGCTGTTTTTATATCAGGGATATTCTTGAACTCGCCCTTGGATTTACCGGCTTGTGATTGAAATTCCTTAAAAAGTTTCTTGCCGCGCGCATCAAGCCCATGAAAATATTCCATAAACTCATGTAGTCGCTGCGCAGACTCCTCTGATAATCCATGCTCAATCTGACAAGTATCCTGCTCGGAAATTTCCTCTGACAATCCAAGAACCAAATTGAAAAAATCAAACAAATCTTCGTGACGGTGAGTAATCTCCGCAGCGATTGTCCGTCCTGTATCGGTCAGTGTAACTCCGCCACGGTCAGGATGTTCTGTGAGTCCCAGTGCGGTCAGTCGCTGAATAGTTCTGGTGACGGTTGGCAACCGAGTTCCTAGGGCGCTGGCAATGTCTGTGATACGAATTGGCGAGGAATCCGAATCCTCTTGCAGACGCAAAATCGCCTCAAGATAGTCCTGTTGAGCAATTGTCAGTTGTCCTGTGTCTCGTTTTTGTGTAGCCATTTTGGAATCCTTAAAGCTCACCCATAAGCCGTGTATCCAATTATATCTCACCGCCTAGAAAAAAAGTTACTCATAGGTAACTCACAGAGGAATTATGCGCTTAGCCAATGATTATGTCAAATAGAGTATTCTGGGGCAGGCATAGCAAAAACGAAAAGCGTGAAAATCATGAAATCGCATTTAGATTGTAACATTTGCCGCCGATGGTTGTATATTGGATGTGACGGATAATCTGTACCTGTCGGGGGTGACATGGATTCGACTGGGTATGTGTGAGATTGTTTGCGTGTCGAGGTATTCTGGAAGCACTCGTTAAACTCCGGTACACAATTTCAATTGGCGAATCTAACTACGCCATGGCTGCCTAAGTTTAACTTAGGATAATAGCAGTCACGCTCCCCTTAATTTGAGTCTCAGGGACTTTGGGTAGAGCGTCGATCACTGAGACTGGTTTGGTTGATCTGACCGTGTCAACCGAGCGAGATTAAGCGGTCTGGTTTGCAGATAAGCCTGCGTTTCAGCAAGTCTGCAGATAAGATTCTATGAAACGCTACACACGTAGATGACGGTCAGGCGTATATCTCGGACGGGGGTTCGACTCCCCCCACCTCCATTTTGCACTTCATCATCAAATTGGCTTGCAATTAGGCAAACAGTCAACTTAACTTGCGCACCTGTCTTAAACGATAATAGACAGAAGCTACAGTCATAAGTCTTATTGAGAAGCCACAGTGTTTAAACCAAAAATTCTACAGTTACTTCCTGGATACAACCGCGCTACTTTCACCGCCGACCTCTTCGCAGGAGTAACTGTTGGACTAGTAGCTCTGCCTATGGCGATGGCCTTCGCTGTTGCAAGTGGTGTCCCCCCAGAACGAGGGCTGTTCACCGCAATAGTGGCAGGATTTCTCATATCTGCGTTTGGTGGAAGCCGTGTTCAAATAGGCGGACCAACAGGCGCATTTGTCGTAATTGTGGCAGGCATCGTTGCCAAGTTTGGCTACGAAGGGCTGGTATATTGTACGTTGATGGCCGGCGGCCTCTTGATTGCTTTTGGACTGTTCCGCATGGGGGGGTTGATTAGGTTTATTCCATTCCCTGTCACCACAGGGTTCACAACTGGAATTGCATTCCTAATATTTTCAACTCAGGTCAAGGATTTCCTAGGACTACAACTAACCGATAGTTCTTCAACATTCATCGACATGTGGTACAACTATTCGATTCACTTAAATTCGCTTGACCCGACAACAACAGTAATAGGCATAGGGACAATGGCCATAATCCTCTTAGTCCGAGCCATTTTTCCGAGACTACCTGCAATGTTGATAGCGATGATAATTGCAACTGCTGTGGCTAGCATGTTTCAGCTCGATATTGCCACTATCTCTAGTCAATTTGGAGAACTGCCGCGGTCACTTCCAGCTCCGAGACTTCCCTCATTCGAATTTGCGCAGTTGAAAGAACTTGTGATGCCCGCTTTCACCGTGGCAATGTTGGGGGCCATGGAATCACTACTGTCAGCTACTGTTGCTGATGGAATGACTGGCGGCAGACATAAGCCCAATGTGGAGCTCATAGCACAAGGAATAGCAAATATCGGATCGGCGATTTTCGGTGGAATTCCAGCTACTGGCGCTATCGCTCGAACTGCAACAAATGTAGAGAGCGGAGCCAAAACACCAGTTGCGGGCTTGATTCAGTCAGTCGTACTGGTTCTGCTGCTGTTCACAGTAGCTCCTCTCGCATCTCAAATACCACTAGCAACTCTCGCAGGCATCCTGATGGTCGTTAGCTACGATATGAGTGAACTCAAAAATGTCGGTAGGTTTATCCGTATGCCAAGAAGCGACGCGATGGTGCTCCTTTCTACATTTGCTCTAACATTACTAGTTAATTTGGTCGTCGCTGTGGAAGTGGGTATCGTTCTTGCCGCGATGCTGTTTATTAGACGTATGAGTGAAGTCACTAATGTCGCAATGATTACCAAAGACCTGCGAGGAGATGATCCAGATTCTCCCGATCCCAATTCAATCGCTGTTCGCGAAGTACCAGAAAAGGTAGAAGTATTTGAGATTCAGGGTCCATTCTTTTTTGGAGCAGCGGATAAATTCCAAGATGCAATGCAACGGATGGAACGAGATGTAGTTGTTATAGTTTTACGTTTGCGAAACGTACCAGCAATAGACGCCACTGGTCTATATGTGCTTACTGAATTCTATCGGGGCTGTCGTTCTAGGGGAGTATCGCTCGTGCTTTCTGGAGTACACACACAGCCGCTGAATGCCATGATGAAAAGCAAATTGCTCGACGAAATTGGTATGAAAAATATTTATGGTCACATCGACGATGCCCTAAACGGCGCCAGAGTTATTCTTGGCTTACCAGAGCAAGAACGTCATCTTCCTTTTGTTCCATCTGTGATTAGGGAAGGTCGCAAACCCGACAGTGGGGACAATAACTAGTACTTTTTTGACATAATTTCTCTACACAATCTTGACATTCGTTTTTGAAACCCACGAAGGACACTTCATAAATCCCTCCAGTGATTCTTTTCACAAGACAATCACTTAGCAGTGCGCGTCAACTGCGATTTCGGAACACAATCATCCGAGGCTCATCATCTTTCGCAGCACATTTTATACTTGAGCTGATCTCCCCCAACAATTAGTTTCCCTATCGTAAGAGAATGGTAACCACTGAAGGAACAACTATCATGAAAAACAGAATACTCAAGATCTCTGCGGCAACTGCCCAATTGGCTACTTTACTACCAAACTTGGCAATAGCCCACCCTGGTCACGGCGTCGATCAAACACAACCTTGGAGCGCATTGCATTTCATTGCCTCACCGGAACATGCACTACTGACAGTCGTTGGCTTCGTAGTGGTGACATTTATAGGGATGAAACTAGTTCAAGCGCTTCGCAATCCCTCAGCGAAAACCGACAAGCGCAAGTGAATCGATAGTTCCGTGGGTCGAATTCCCCATTTCGCATTCAGCCAATCCCATGCTTGAGTGGTATAATACCAACATATGTATATTCAAGAACACTCATAACCCTATGACCAAAAAATATTGAACATGTGCAAACAAGTAGCGTAGATCGAAACCCCTTGTGGTTCCGACTTTCTTGCTAAGATATTATGTTGCCAAACTCTTTCGTTCGCTAGGAATGAATCTTCTTACATAGAAGAGTGTAATTAGTGGGGCCAAGATCAACGGTGTCATGAAACTTACCAGAGATAGAATGCCTGAGAGTTCATCGCCACCTGTGGAGATTAACACGGTAGCTCCAAGGGGGCCTTTTGAAAAAATACTGTTGTGAATAGCATTCCAGCCTAAATGGAGTCCGAATGGCAAGAATATCGATTCAGTTTTTGAAAAAGCCAAGGCCCATGCGTATCCCATAATTCCTGTTCCCAAGAAAATCACTATCATAGGGATTAGATTTCCGAATACGCCATAAGAGAACCAATGATAAACACCAAATGCTAAACTTGAGATAAGAACACTTCTTCGAATACCGAGTTTTCTTATTAGAATGTAAAGAAGCGCTCCTCTAAAGAGTAGCTCTTCTGTAAGAACAGATTTTACATCCCACCATAGCGAGTTAAGAAAAAGATTGGCGCTGATCTCCTTGTTAACGCCCCATTGTAGAGATTTCAATACGACATCGAATGACTGAAAAAGTACAAACAGTATTGCCGAGAAGAGAAATCCATATATGAAATCTCGGATCCTGTTGCGCGTAGGAATGAAACCTAACACCAAAACGCTTTTCTTTTCAAAGATAAAGAGCAGAATCCAAGAAATAGCAAGGATCACAATTATTCCAACCATCTATGCTTTCCAGTTCTCAATAAGTGTTTTTGATTAGGGAAACATACCAACGGTTATCTTCAATAAGGCTGTCACGCAAGAGAACGATCACTTAACCTTAAACTCTTCCGCCCAGTTTTGAATTACTATTATTTCTCCGGGGTCTGTATCTGTTTGTCTGGCGTTGACCAAAAATCTTTGGCCATCTGCTGACACATCATAAGGATGGTTGATGTCGCCGGGATATTGGAATTTGAGTTCGAATAATGTTTTTGGATTACCCGCCTCAAAGTTTTCTCCTGTGTTCACGGTAACAGCCGTAATTTGATTATTAGCTGTCAGATAAAACAACTCGGTACCAGCGCCATTCCAACGTGGGTTCTCGGCGTTTTCAGTAGAGATTTGCCATTTGCCGCCAGAGCCATCCAGTTTCTTCACATACACTTCTCTACGTCCCGACTCATTGCTTACATAGGCAACATACTTCCCATTAGGAGAGACTCTCGCCATCGCTTCAAAGAATGAACTGTTGGCAAACATATCCACTCTGTTACTGTCTTCAAGATTCAATATGCCTATGTCGTGACTACTTCTAATCTCTCGAAAGAGGAGTTGACTACCGTCGGGGGTAATATCTTCGGGAATGGAATTAGCGCTATCTGAAGTATACACCATCTCCAGTTCACCTTGACCGTTAGACGCTTTGCTATAAATACCGAAGAATTGCTGCCTAGGATTATATCCGAAGTACACTCTATCACCAGTGCGATTCCAAAGCGGTTTAACCGCCCTACCCTCGCCGAAAGTCAGCCTCGTTGGTACATTGCGCTTGAGATCATAAATCCAAATGTCCCAGGAACTCCCGCCCTCTGCGACAGTCGCGTACGCTATTTTTGTTTCATCGGGTGAAAGATCAATATCGAAATATCTTCCAAGTTGTCCGATAGATTGAATCTTTTCGCCAGCTCTATCCACAAAAGATAACTCTGACAAAGTTGACTGATTATTTGAATGATACAGCAGTATTCCGTTGTCAGAAACACTAAAAGCATAGGTGTTATTCGCAGCGCCGATATTCATTGCTATCGGTTTTGGCTCGCCAGTGACACTAAGTTTTTCTGCGTCAAACGGCAGTCCCATAAGATTATTTTGAGAAACAAAGAGAATGTATCCTTCATTGGTGTATTCTATGCGATTGATTGACTCGCTTGATTCATAAAGTGTAATGGAACTGGTAGAATCTACAAAACCGAGTTTGATCAGATTTCCCATGGAGCTATTGCCAACGGCCAACTGGACGTTGGTTGTAAAAATAAAGTGTTTACCATCTGGCAAAAACCACGGCCAACCAAATGTTCCTTCACCCGAAGCCGTATCAGTGAGTGAAGCTGGCTTCGGGATACCGCCACCAGCTGGAACAATTTTCAATGTGTCACCTGTGTTGCCATCGAATATAATCAAATCCGAGGTACTCCAACTTCCGTCGGCCCCTACAGTTCCTTGGCAGACTAATTGGGCTTGCCCTCCAGAAATCGGAATACGTTTGAGCTGATTGCCCTTGAAGAACGCCACATGCTTGCCGTCTGGCGACCACATCAAGCGCCTCGCATCCTCGGTGTTCAGAAGAGGGTAGGCCTCCAGTGAGTTAATCGGCCTGATCCAAATGCGGTTTGTCCCCGAAGAATCATCAGCGTGAAAAGCTACCGATCTACCATCTGGCGAAATACGCGGCCAGTAAATATTAGAAAGACCTTGTTTGATATTTACCGTATAGCGCGAAACTTCTTTTTCAGCTTGCGGTTTTGTCATTTCAGCAAAATACAAATAGGACATAACTAATGTTGAAGCTATCGCAACAGCGCCAACAACACGCGCAAGATCAAACTTGAATTTTCGTTTTGCGGCAAGGTGCGCTGGCATACCAACCTGCGAGCCCGCCTGCGAAATCCAGCGTAGCTCATCGGCAAGATCAGATGCTGACTGCCAACGTTTTTGAGGGTCCTTTGAAAGACACTTCTTCACCAAACGCTCAAATAGCGGAGGAGTTGAGGGCATCACTACAGATATAGAAACGGGGTCGCGCTCAATAATCGCCGCTATGAGAGTTGCGTTAGAGCTACCCTCGAATGCTTTTTTGCCAGTAGACATCTCATACATGATGGCTCCGAAGGCAAAAATATCAGAGCGAACATCGGCTTGCTTGCCCTCGAGTTGCTCGGGCGCCATGTATTGCATTGTACCAAGAATCGTATTGGCGCCTGTCAACGGCGTTGTTTGTGTAATTGCGGAGAGTTCTGGTGAGCCTTGACTGAATTGAGCTTTGGCGAGACCAAAATCAAGAAGTTTAGCGCCCTCTTTCGAGAGCATGACGTTACCAGGCTTTAGGTCTCTATGAATAAGTCGCTGCTGATGAGCCGCGTCCAGACCACTGGCGATGTCATTTGCGATTTGCAACATCTCGTCATATGGAATCGGACCGCCCTTGAGTTTATCTGAGAGTGTTTCTCCTTCAAGAAATTCCATCACCAGATAGTCAACACCGTCTTCCTGACCGATGTCGAAGAGCGTACAGATACGCGGATGATTGAGGCTTGATATCGCTTTGGCTTCGCGTTCAAACCGCTCTTTGAAGTCTTCATTGTTCGCGAGATTCGCTGGTAGTATTTTCACCGCGACGATGCGGTCAAGGCGCGTGTCTTTGGCTTTATAGACCTCGCCCATGCCGCCAGCGCCTGCTTGCTCGATTATCTCATACGGTCCGAGTTTTTGTCCGACTTCAAGACTCATTTATCACCCTAACAACGCTTTATGGTTAAGTTATAGAATGCCAACTTTAATTATTCTACACAGAGTTGCAAAGTAGAGAAGAGAGGTCGGCTTTGCAAGCAATGTTTAGTGGCGTGGCCGTGGAGTTCTCACGCTCTCTTCTGAAGAAACCAATAATTCTATTGGAACGGATCGCTTCTTACTTCATCAAATAGGTGACTGGCTGACTATGCCTATCAGACTAGGCTGAGTTGGGACATCTTTGCAACAGCGATTCCGTTTGGCTTGAGAACAGCGATCCTGACTACCTCGTCGCACGCTCTAAAAGCTGGTTTACAGACTCTATAACTCGCGAATAAGAAACCAAACTTCCGCCATATTTGTGCCAACTCGAATGAAAACCACTGTTTTTGATTCCCCCCACCTCCACCAAGATTTGTTTTGTAGGGCAGAACCCTTGTGGTTCTGCTTTCTTGCGAGTGCTTTGTTGCTTAACGTCTTGTATCATTCAGTGTAAGTCTTAACTGGAATAAGAAAAAAATCAAGCAACGACGAAATGATTTAGTAAAGGTTCTCAGAATGAAAAAAGTCATCATATTCTTGCTCTTCCTAGTGCTTAGCGCTTCATCCAGCGCTGGAGAATCATATTTTGATCGGGCCCAGAAACTCTTCAAGGAAGAAAAGGTAGAGAACGCCAACAAGATAGTTGAAGTACTAAAGAAGGAACTCGAAATCAATGAAGATAATGCTGCAGCAATAAGATTATTAGGAATAATCTATCAACAAGTTGGTAAATACGAACTAGCATTGACACAGTACAAGCAATATGCAGAATTGAACACAAGCGGCATAGATGCGTATGTGGTTTACAATAAGGCGGTGTGTTATTATTCCTTGAACCAGTTCAATAAGTCGAAACAAATTTTGGTTGCATACAGCGCATTTTTCAAGAATTCCGAAAACTACAATTTCATGGAATTCTACAATGCAGCAATTCGACTCTCTCGAATTGAGAATCTAAGTGTAGCTTACAACATTGTTGCATCAGAGAAAATATCTTCCATCGAGGGATACATTTTCTTAGCGATAGATGAAGAAAACTATAGTACTATCAAGGATGATTCGGAGGTGTCGCCTTTCGTACATACCGAACTTGGTACAACACACGGTTCGATGTATATCATACTAATCCCAACAGCAGCTGAAATTCAAAATCGATATTGTCTGCATTTTGATTGGGAGAAACCAGATTATCTTGTCTCAGTGAATATCAACGAAATTCAAGACGTGTCTGTAGAAGAATTGAATGAAGCCATAGAGCGTTCAAAAAAAACATTTTCCGAAGCCAATATTTCAGAAATGAATGTTGCAGAAACAGCTTGGCAATCTGTAGAAATTACGTCTGACAACGGAAATACATTTACAGCATATATGAAAGCGAAATGACTCTTGTTTCTTAGCTTGGTGGATCATCCTTCGTGTGGTTCTCATTGCTCTGACTAGTTATTGGACGGCTGGGTGGCAGGGACGCTCATCCCTGTTTCATCATGTTCAGTCAGTAGTCTCGAAGAGCGAAATCCTTGTGGTTTCGACTTTCTTTCTGCAAACACCATGACTTGTGCTCCATAATTCTAGGCTTATATTCAGTTCTACATAACATGATAGCTATGTGAACATTGAGAGAATAGGTAACAGAATAAGATGACAGTACTAGTAGTTGGCGCTAGTGGCGCCACCGGTAGATTGTTGGTTAACCAATTACTTGACCGCGGACACAGTGTCAAAGTAATTGTGCGAACTCTCAATAGTTTACCCGAACACATTCGTAATCATCAAAACTTGTCCATAACTGAAGCAAGCATTCTTGAGCTCAGTGATGATGAATTGTATCAACAGGTTAAGGACTGTAGTGCAGTGGCTTCCTGTTTGGGACATAATCTGAGCTTCAAAGGTATCTACGGCTCACCACGCAGACTGGTGACCGATTCTACAAAACGATTATGCAAAGCTATCAAAGCACAAAAGTCAGACAAGTTGACCAAATACGTATTAATGAACACAACAGGTAATAGCAATCGTGATCTACAAGAGCAAATATCATTCGGGCAGAAGTGTGTCATAGGGCTACTTCGCCTGTTACTACCTCCACATGTAGATAATGAGCGGGCTGCTGACTACTTGCGAGTTGAAATTGGCCAGCAGGACAGCGCGATAGAATGGGTAGCTGTTCGCCCGGACACTTTGATTGACATGGATGAAGTCTCCAAATATGATGTACATCCTTCACCAATCAGAAGCGCGATTTTTGATTCGGGATCGACCAGTAGAATCAATGTTGGCCACTTCATCGCTGACCTGATTTCCAGCGATGACACTTGGGCCCAATGGAAAGGTCAGATGCCCGTAATCTACAATAGGGAATCTGAATAGTAGAACAGTGATGGTCGGGGCAATACATCACAAGTTTCGTAAGTCGAACCCCTTGTGGTTTCGACTTTCTTACTCAAAGCGAAATCTCCACCAAACCAGCCTACAATCCCAATCTCACCTATTTGTGATGAGACAAACGCAAACATTCCAAGAGCCACTTTCTTTGCAAAAACGCTACAACATCATTAACTCGCATACCCCTATATGCAAAACGAACCCATTTGAAGACAGGATGTGGAGATTGGAGAATCAGCATAGCGCGACTAAAGGTGCGCCAAACATACCCTCCCAGCCACTTGCGAATCAATTGGAAGAGACAAACATAGGCGTACTGCAATCCCCTATGCCTTTAGTGGATACTCCAATGACAAACCGAAGAGGCCCCAAGAAAATATCAACTGCAAAAGTCGCAGATAAAATCATAGTTCAACTATCAATAGAGACTTCCAATAGCTACATTGAAAAAGAGAAGCTCCTTGGACTTCTCCTTGTGTGTTTTCCGTCACTCGCCAAGAAAATATTAGAAGTGGGATAGTGTATATGAAGTCTCTGGTAAAAGTAATGTTGGTTATGGCGCTCTTTTTTGTTTCGATGTTCGCAATTGCCAAGCTAACTGGATTTCTTGATTTTGATCAAATCTCCGTGTGGCTGCAATCTCTCAAAGAGACATCATCAACTTGGGTCGGTGTAGTCATAATTTTGTTACTATTTGCTGATCTATTTATCGCGGTTCCAACTTTAAGTCTGTCAATTCTATCAGGGTACTTGCTTGGTTTTGAAATAGGAGCGCTATGCGCCGCGCTGGGTATGACGCTCGCAGGTTTTGCTGGCTATTTTCTAAGCGCATCCTATGGCACAAAAATTCTAAATATGATTCTCAAGAAAGAGGACGAAAGAGAAGACCTCAGAGAAAGTTTTGGCAAGCATGGATTCACTATGATACTACTTGCGCGCGCAGCTCCGATGTTTCCAGAGATAACAGCTTGCCTCTCTGGCATTACTAAGATGAAATTTTCTCGTTTTGCATTTGCTTGGCTGGCCAGCGCCATTCCTTACGCTGCTGTTGCAGCCTTCGCTGGCTCAGTAAGCTCCTTAGATAACCCCAAGCCAGCAATATTTGCTGCAATCGGAATGACTATCATTCTATGGGGGAGCTGGTTCGTGTTCTCCAAAAAATCGGATTTGAAGTTGGGAAAATAAGTTGCACTGACTTAGATATCTAAACCAAAAACTTAGCGCTGTCAGTCAAGAGACTTGAAGTAACAACTCGAATTCTTTTGAAGCATCGAGTGAATGGAACAGGAGCGAAAATGACATCATACGATATACAAAACTGGTCTGGCTATTGCGGTCAACTGCGCTCGATTTTCGATGAATACTCACGCGCGATTAGTGAGCTTGAAACTGTAGTCTTGTCTGTGCCAACAGATAGATACACTATAGAGACTGAATTATCTGATGAAAATTTTCCTGATATTCGTGGTATCATGGATCACATCGTTGGCGCGGCGCATGCCTATGCTGACTATTTACGTGATGCCATCAATCAAACTGATAGTTGCCCACAAGAGCATGTGTACAATCTCGAAACTCCAGAGGACGCTATGAAATCTGTTTTGGAAGCGTTCAACCTGACAGTCGATGCTCTTGCTTCCGTCAAAGATTATTCCGAAGATCAATTGGCTGGAATCAAATTTTCAGTTCGCTGGGGGCAGGACTACGACGCCGAACAAATGCTAGAGCATGCTATTGTGCATATTCTCAGACACCGTCGACAATTGGAGCGCTGGATAGCGTCACCATGATACGTTACGGTCGTCAAGTTCTACAACCGAAGTGACTATGTCTTTCAATTGCAAATTGTAGTATTCTTCATTGAAGGCAATTACTCTTGGAATGAAGTATAATGCTGTGCTGTCCGCGATGTATTTTTCTAGTAGCGTCGAATCCAATACATAAACAAAATCGACTCCGTCAATTGTGAAAGTTGAATCCCCTGCTAATGTCGAGAGTTTCGGATGCCACCAGGCGCTGACAAGCACACTGTTTTCCGGTAGAGCTTTTCCGAATTCCAATATCTTGTCGGCGAATTCGATTTCTGCTTTTCGCTGCGCCCTGTCCATGAATATATCGCCAGCGCAAAGACCACTTCTACAGGGTTCCAAGAAGCTCGAAAGAGCAATCATAACACAGGCAGTCTGAAATACACGACGCTCCATCGTTTCGCCAAGTAATAGAATCACAAACGGAACTAACGGAATCAGATAGGCTTGATCATGCGGCAAACGGAAATAGGCGATAACATACAGCGCTATACCCACACCCCAAATCCAAGCGTAGGATTGTTTCTGATTGTAGATTCTGCTTTGAATTACGGTTCCTTTTAGACGTAGAACAAGGTAGACCACAAGAGCTCCACCAAGCGCCAGAACTCCAAATCTTCCCCAAATATAAAGAGTCATGCGTTTGGCGATTGTCATTGGAGCGGGATAGCCGCGTTCCCAAAAATCAAAAAATGCCCAGCCATAACTTTGATAGTTTGGTACAAAACACAGCGCTCCAGTTAGAACTGTACTGAGCCCAAGAATTAGCAGCTGTCTAGTTTGCCAACCATAGAGACGCACATAGAGCAATCCAAACGGCAGTATCAAAGCGCCTGAAGTGATGCGGCAGCCAATGGCCAAGCCGATCAAGATTCCAGCTACTAGGGGTTTGTCTTTTAGTAGAGAATAACACCCGAGCCAGGCGAACCCCAGAGCCCAGATATAGTCCATGGTTGAGACACTGTTTATGAAGACCACTGGCGTTGCCGCTAGAGCCATCGAAGCAATCAAATATCCACGCCCCCAAATGCGTTTGACCACTAGAGCAAAAGAGCCAACAGCGATTGCGCTCATCAGCGCTGTTTGACCGTTCATGACCATGGGGCCAAAGTTGTGGACTAGTGCAGTTCCGTATTCGTGCAGAGGATTCCCAGGGATTCTGGCGAAGACATATTGGCCAGTTTCGGCGAGAGTGCGCGCCACAGAGACTACTCGCCAAGCGTCAGGATCGACACCATAGCCGTAAGAGATAAATGGGATGCGCGAAAGCAATGTCGCTAGAGCGGCAAAAGAGAATAGCGCTAGGTCATTTTCTGCTATGATTTGTGAGAGTTTTTTGAGCATTTTGAATTCGACGTTTTGTCAATACTGCATGCACATCTTGCTTGTCTGAACAGTGTGAGACTCGCTTGAGAATAGCTATCTAATGGTTCAGGAACAAGAGTAAAAACATAGAGTTGATACATCGGTGATTCAAAACTCCCGTATTGTTTTCACATACTAGAGACTGTCTCGAAGCGCTTGTTGTACTGGAGGGAGGTTGTCGGCGCTATTGATTTGCACTACGAACATTCCGCGGAGATCTCCTGCGTTGTAATTTAGCGCTTTGTCATCGGGGTATTTGTCTTGTAGGGCTAGGGTTACTTCTTCATCTAGCGCTTTTGTATCACCATGGCATTTCAAACAAAACTTACCCATTTTGATTGGTTGGTAGTAGGTGTAGCCTGTTTTGGCTTCAGAGTCTTTCCATTCATCGAAGAACTTGAGCGTTTTGAGAGAATCGGCGAAGTAGCCCAAGATTTCTTGTTGGTGCGCATCAGCTTTGTTAGTTTGGTTTCTTGGTTTTTCGGTTACTCTTTTGATAGACCAGTTTTCTTGTGAGAAACTATCTGCAACTTGTGGCGCTTGTACTTGGCAGGCGCCAATTGCGCTGGCAACTCCGCCTTCTTTGATAGCGCTCATCAGTTCAGACTTTAGGTTCTTCATGAACCCTGCGATTAGCGCATGTGAGGCGTTTTGCATTTCAACTTGGATTGCGCTAGTTGGCGCTTTTTCTTTGACGCTATCTGATTTGTCAGATGAGCTGCATCCTAGCGTTAACAAAGCTAGAGCTATAAGTGATGATTTTAACATAAAGTGTTTCCCTTCCCCAAAAAGTGAATTTCCGATATTTGGTTCTTCGAAACATCTGATTACAGATGCTCCTGTACTAACAGTAATAAGAATTGTCGAGAAACAAAAGGAAATGCGAAAAAGGGCTGTGGAACTCATCAAAATGGGTTCGTTTTGTTATATAAGGGTGTTGGCTTGGAATGTTGTAGTGGTTTTGTCTTAGATTTTTGGTGGCTTCTCTATTATGGGGTGGGTTTGAATTTGCAGCGGAGTTGTGTGATTATTGATTTGAGCGAATAGCCCTGACTATTGAATCGGCTACATGCCATGCAACGACAGGCGAGATTGCATTCCCCAAAGCTCTATAGAGAATTGCATCTGAGCTGTTGAGTGCAAAAGAATCAGGGAAAGATTGTATCCTTGCGACTTCACGAGGAGTAAATCTACGATATCTACCATTTAGTTTGAGAACGGGATCTGTGCTGTTCAAGCTAACTTTTGCGAGGTGGGCACCAACGGTGCCACAAGGTTCTTCTGGATTTTGTATCCTACCTTTGTTCATTTCCTTCTTGGCCTTCGAAAGTCCTAACACGGCTCTTGTACTGAAGAAATATTTTTCTTCTATGCTAGATTCAGGAATCAACACAGATTTTAGTACATTGAAGTTGTCGCACGGGGTAGGCGGTCGAAATCTCTCCAGATGTAGTTGTTCTTTGAATCCAATGATGAATACGCGTTGTCTCTTCTGTGGGGCACCATAATGGTATGAGTTTAGCAGTAAGTGGATGACGTAGTATCCACATTTTCGAAACTCCTCCATAATGAGGGGGAATGCCTCCCCACGATTGGCTGAAAGCAATCCTTTTACGTTTTCAGCCACAAAACACTTGGGGCGTTTTTTTCTCAATATTCGACACATTTCGAAAAAGAGCTGGCCGTTTTCACTCTTGATTCCTAGTCGTCTAGGATTTTGTGCAATTATTGAGAAACTTTGGCACGGGAAGCCGCCTGTTAGAATGTCATGGTCGGGTATTTCGCTTGCCGCTATGTCAGTGATGCTACGAGTGTCCACTGTCTGTCGAAAGTTATCCTCAAGTATGCTTGCCGCTCGTGAGTCTATGTCATTGGCGTAAACCAATGATATTGGATGACGTTTGAATTTCTTACCCAAAAATTCAAATCCTCCTGAAAAGCCGACATCAGTCCCTCCACAACCACAAAATAATGACGCAAGTCGAAGGCTTTTCATTTTAACAATTCAACTTCTTCTACGACATTATCTGCATAGGAAATATCTGCTCCATCACGAGGAACCATTTTGATGGCCGAACTCTTGTATAGGCCGACGGGGTCATTCATTATGAATAACTTCGTAGATTCGTCTGTCACCTGTATCCTATAGATGAAGTACCGAGTTCCATGAGCCTCAGCTACGACCCATTCGTTTGTGGTCATGTGAAATCTGTTCAGTACGAGAGGGGATTTACTAAGAGTCGTTTTTACCTCGATGTAGCGTGAAGAGTCATCAACTTCTCTTGAGTTGATGTCGTACCCGATTGCAAGATGTGAAGGTATTAGCTTCACCAAGTGCGAGATGTCTGATCTTTCATTGTTGTCGAGATATGCTTTTTCGTGAACCAACGCGAGCCCCTCGCCATAGTCTCCAATTGATTTTGTATTTCCAATCATAGGCCGAGGTTCTTCGCTAGGTTCAAGTGCCTGTTGCGAATTCTGAGAGTCGGTAAAAGAAATCGATTCGATAGTCATTGCGGTATTATTGACGTAGTCAATCCAGTCAACCTTGAGCGCATGAATGGCCTTTAAGTTTAGACCTGAAATGTATTGATCAAAAAAATGCTTCGACTGTGCTAGAGCCTCTAGAAAATCCTTTGCCTTAAATACCATCTTGTATCTGCCGAGCAGATCTACTTTCAGAAGACCTGCCAGAATCATGTAATCGAGAATATCTTTCGCATAACGAATAACATCTCCCCCAAGATCGTACTTTACTTTGCTAATCCTATTCTGCAGTATTCGAGCTTTTGTCTTGGAGATTTGTTCGTGGTCTCGTGTTACGCGTAGATCATTAAGCACACAATGGCAAAACTCTTCGGCGCTTATATAATGACTTTCCGTGCATGGACCCTCAGCACAAAAATATCGTGCAATCCATCTGCCCGGATGAAAACAAACTGCTTCACCAACTAACTTTTGTATTTCTTGTGGTTTGAGATGGCCACCAGGATACTGGAAAGTTGAAATGAACCTCTTGAAAAAGAGTTGAAGGTCTAGGCTGTTTGCGAGTTCCGTAGCAATTAAAGTGCCGTGAGAGATTCCATCTCTCTCTTGTACGAGAGCGAATAGCGCTACAATTTCAGTCCGCCAGTTTTCTACGGTTTTGTCAGTTTTGAGAGAATTGTCTTCGAATTCCTTGATAGCTTTACGCATGCTATCATTGAAGCTTTCAGTATCTCTGGCCCCTTGTTCCGCGATCGCGAAAGACATATAGCCCAGCACGTTTTCCACGTTGCTCTTGAAACGTGGTCGTACATGGTGTAGCCGAAAGTTGAATTTGGAATTGGGAGTGTGCTTTGACACTGTTAGATTATCTCCTTAAGCGACTCGGCGAGTGCCTTTGCGAGAATCGGAGGAACTGCGTTACCTACCTGTCGGAATTGCTCGGTTTTGTTTCCCACAAACACAAAACTATCAGGAAAAGACTGCAATCGGGCACACTCTCTAACTGTGGGAACTCTGTTTGCGGAATAATGGAAATGGTGTCTATGCCCTGTGTCAATTGTTGGCGCGGGTTGTCTGTCTGGGAAACGTGTCCATGCTACGTGGAAATTGCGAGTACTTCTATATTTGGGTGGCAATGTCTTGTAATTGCCACCAGCTGGCACAAGACTAATAATTTTTTTGATTCGGTCAGAATGTTTTGCTGCGATATGGTTTCTTATGTCGCTTGAATTGAGACGCATCAACGCTTGATATTTGTTGGTTGGCTTGACGTGATAGGCCTGTGAAATTGAGCCAAGGTCTTCGTCCAGCAAAGGGAGATCGGAAATGGCGTCGTGACAAGTAATCATTGTTTGTCTGGATGGACTTTGCTCTTTGTCCGAGAAATGGGTTGGCATTGGAAAGTTGAAGTCGGCATCCTTCAGTCCTACGAAGAAAATTCGTCGCCTATGTTGCGGCACCCCAAAATCTGATGCGCGAAGAATTTCGAATTTGACTGAATAACCTAGTTTTTGAAGAGACTGTAGAATGTTGTCTTTGACGACACCTTTATACAATGATGCGATGCCTGGGACATTCTCAATTAGAACCGCTTTCGGGTTCAACATTTTTACTACATCAATGAACTTTTTGTAAAGACTGTTTCGATCGTCATTCAACTTACGAGAACCTGATAGGGAAAGTCCTTGGCATGGAGGGCCGCCAATAACAACATCTACACCTCTTTTAGGTAGGTTGCTAACGAGATCCCCTGAAGACAATTGACGAATGTCGCAACAAATCGAGTTAGCATTTGGGTGAGTAGCCCTGAAAGTTTCTATGGCCTGCTTATCGTTGTCGATACCAAGTGCTATATCATACCCTGCTTGTGCAAACCCATGGGATAATCCACCGCATCCGCAGAATAAATCCAGAACGGAAAGTTTCTTTTTAGCTGTCATATCAAATTATAGAGTTATTCTTCACCGTACATGCTTTGAGCCAACCTCTGGCTAGCAATAATGCCGTGTTTATTTTTGGAAGTCAATCACATATTGTTTGCTGCAATTCGTATAACTGGGTATTGCCCAGCAACAACTCTCTAGGCTTTTACTATTGTGCGGTAGCGGTTGCGGCGGTTTTCGAACATTTGGTCGCCTTTGTTGGTTTTGCGCCATTCCTGATAGGAACTGAAATTGCCTTCGTGCCAACGGACTTTTCCAGCGCCTTCGAAAACTATTAGGTGTGTGCAGATTCTATCTAGGAAAAATCTATCATGGCTGATTACCAAGACGCAACCTGCGAAATCTAGAATTGCTTCTTCGAGTAGGCGGAGTGTGTTGACATCTAGATCGTTGGTCGGTTCATCGAGTAGCAGGACATTGCCGCCGTCTTTGAAAATCTTTGCGAGGTGACAGCGGTTGCGTTCACCGCCAGATAATTCGTTGGCCATCTTTTGTTGTGACCCGCCGCTAAAACCGAATTGCGCGAGATACTGACGAATTGGGATTTTGCGTGTGCCAATTATGATTTCTTCGGCGCCCTCGCCGACATCCTCAATCAAAGTCTTGTCATTATCGAGTGAGCCACGCTCCTGATCGGCATAGGTTAGTTTCACCGACGAACCAATAGTGACGTCGCCACTTTGTGCGTTGAGTTCCTCGGTCATCATTTTGAACATGGTGGTTTTACCAGAGCCGTTCGGGCCAACCATTCCGACGACAGCCGAGCGTGGTATAGAGAAGGAAACATCCTCATAGAGCACGTTGTTATCATAACCCATCGCGACATCATTGAACTCGATAATCTGACTGCCAAGTTGCGGGCCAGGCGCGATACGAATTGCGGCGCTGGCTGATTCGGACTTGGCGGTTCCGCGGGCGATTAGTTGCTCGTAATCAGAAACACGTTCGCGAGCCATTTTGGTGCGGTCACCTTGGCTCATGCGAATCCAATGTAACTCACGTTGTAAGACTTTGGCTACAGGTGAGTTTTCTTTTTCGGCTTTTACTAGCTTGGTTAGTTTCTGTTCGAGCCATGAGGAGTAATTGCCTTCCCATGGAATTCCTTGTCCCTTGTCGAGTTCGAGAATCCATTTGGTGATATTATCGAGGAAGTATCGATCATGTGTCACCACAATCACAGTGCCAGGATAGTCACGTAACTGCATTTCCAGCCAGTCAACTGTTTCAGGGTCGAGATGGTTTGTTGGCTCATCGAGCAATAGCAAGTCAGGTTTCTCTAGTAGGACTTTGCAAAGCGCGACACGGCGTTTTTCGCCACCAGAGAGTGTGCCGATTTTGCGATCGTTCTCTGGCAAACAGAGTGCGTCACTAGCGACATCCAAATGTCGGTCGAGGTTCCAAGCGTCGAGCGCGTCAATTTTGTCCTGCAAGGCGCCCATTTTATCGAGCGCGGTTTGCATTTTGTCGTCGTCGGTGATTTCGCCAAGATTGTCGGCGACTGTGTTGTAATCATTGAGCAATTTCTTGGTGTCAGCAAAAGCAAGTTCGAGAGTTTCGAGGACTGTTAGTTCTGGATCGAGCTGTGGTTCTTGTTCGACAATACCGGATTTGAATCCTTGGGTAATTTCGGCGTCGCCTTGGAACTCGACGTCGAGACCCGCCATAATGCGTAGGACAGTTGATTTACCAGAACCGTTGGTTCCGACGATGCCGATTTTGGCGCCTGGGAAGAAGCTGAGATTGATATTTTTGAGGACTTGCTTTTGGCCGTAAAACTTGTTTACGCCATGCATGTTGAATATGAACTGCTCTGCCATTATGTACTGCTCCGTTATTCTATCTGAGAATTCTCTCTGAAGTTATGCCATTTGCAATTGGCTATGTTTGGCGCATATAATCACGCGCTCAAGCGTAACATGCGAGAGGACAAATATCAAGCGTAATTCGACAGGGTTTATGGAGGTTGCTCCCGATAGAAGAATCTGCCACAAGAAAGGCGCCTCATGAACTGCATGAGGCGCCTGTGAATTTGAAGCACTGAGCGATCTAACTCAATTTGGAGAGATTGCGAGGAACAGAAACTCTTCCCAAGTGAAGTTCGGATCGGTGGTTCCAGGGTCGAAACCGTTGAACGTAACATCGGACACGAACAATTGACCTCCCGCTGCTGGTGAACCATCCAAGAATACTACTAGAGACCATTCGCCAGGCACCTGTGTTGGCGATGCGCCATCAATGACCTTGATGACATTGGGGGCGACCTCACTGACTGTCCAAAATCCTGACCATGGTCCTGCGGCGCTACCAGAGGCAGTTAGAGTTCCGTCTGCTTTGAAGACAATCGTTTCGGTTCCATTCGGATCTGTGATAGTGAATGATTTTGTTGAGGTTCCGCTTACGGTGATTGGCGCGCCGCTCATGTCTGTTTCTGTGACAGGAAGAGCTTTGAGTAAGGTGAGGACAACCGGCGCTGAGCCAGGTTCGGCTTCTACTCCTGTGATTGCGCGTGAGCTTGAACCAGACTTTTTGATAGAAGTGGTAGTGCCGTCTTCGAATGTGAGGTCTAAGCCTCCATTGGAATTGATTACCCAATTGAAGTCCTCGCCAACACCAATACCGCCTTGGGCGACTGTCTCATCAAACGCAGTACTTGAACCGCTCGAACCTTGATCTCCAGCGTTTACGAGGTCGTTGAATTTCACGATTCCCAAGCCAGCGGCAAGCGGATCGCTGAGGACAAAGGCAAAGCCAGCCAATTCAGCGACATCAAATGTGCTGTCAGTGCCGTCTCTGAGGTTGGGGTTGGTTGTGGCTGTGTCAAGAAGTGTGTCACCAGTTGTCGCCAAAGCCCCGGTGATTGCTGTGTCGGCTGCAAAGCCAGTTGAACTTGGATTCTCGAATACGTCGCTGTTGACGTTCGTGCCTGCGAGTAAAGTAGAGGCGGCGCCGAGATCAATACCGTTTGATGGATCACCATCAGCGTCTAATGACTGAAGAAAGCGAGCAATATTTTCAGGGATGACAAAGTCAAACGGTGTGCAGACTGGCGCTCCATCGACCAGAGTTCCTAGCTGCACTCCACCAACTGAAAAAGACAATGTCTCGCCAGGTGTGTATGTGAATGTGCCGTTTTCGTCGGTCTGTGCTGGAGGGTTATTACCAGATTGGTAGGTCAGGCCTTCAACTTCACAATCTAGGAAAACACCTGTTGCCGTGACTGTTCCAGGAGTTGTGCCACCATCTCCATCGTTACTGCTACAGCTAATGAAACCTTGCGTCAGTATCGCTGCGAAAGCGAATGCCAAGATGGATGTCCTAGATAGGAATCCTCTAGATAATAATATCTTTGATGTTCTTCTGATGTACATGTGTTTCTCCGAATGGGGGTTAATAAAAAAGTGGATGACTTATTTCTTCAGCAATTGCATCAACCAAATTTACACGTTTGATGGGACCTTGCAGATAGACAGTCGGTACTAGAAATAGTGTATTGGGTTGTTTCTGTAAACATTGAAACGTTCAATTTTCCATAAAAGCGACTTAAAGGGTCTTTTTTAGGGGACGAGTTGTTGATTTGACCAAATTCTAGCCGATTTCAATTCATGGAGGTGTGTTGATGGCCATGAGACTCACTTGGCAGTGAGTCGGGATTAGCTAAGTATTTCTCCTGATAGAGAGTCTATTCGCTTTGAGAACTACACTGGTCGCAAGCGTGGACGATGCAAAATTCGATCGATTTGACGCTTCTATTTTTCAGAAATTACCACTCTACAGCAGGAAAAGTATTCACAATTATCTGAAGCTCTAGGTTTGCTAGATCGGAGTATGCTCTGTTAGTCGGCTCATGTTTATCAGAGTTCGGTTCTGAAACTAACACCCTGCGAGAGCTCAAAAAAGTACATCATTGGGGTTGATGCCTATAGGCATGGACTCCGCTGGGCCTATAAAAGTTGCCCAGCAAAGTGGACTCCATAAGAAATGAGAAATTGAGGTAGAGGTTGGATTGGCTACATTGGACTATGGTTCAAGAGCTTATGCTTGTTTTGTCTCAGATTACAATTTCTCTTGGCGACCATCCAAGTACCAAAGAGGTCAATTGGCTCTTGCTACAAGTCTACTATGGATTATATTGGGCTAACATCATTTTTGTAGCAGTCAGCAAGATCAAGAGAATCTTTTTCAAGAAACATTTTGTTCAACAAACTCTTCTTTTAGAAAGGGAGCTGTTATGCGTTCTATTAATCATACTAATGTATTGCTTGCTATTTTTGGCGTAGTAGCGCTGGCATTGGTTTCGCTTGCGTCACCCGTATCGAGCCGGCCACACTTCACATCGATGGATGGAATCAATCATCAATTCTACGGAACAACCTCCTCAGGTGATGCTGTTTCAGATGGTCAACACACACTCGAATTTTCAATTTGGGATGATGAAGTCGTAGGGTTACAGCTCTGGAGTGAGGTGCAAACTGTTGTTACATCAAACGGCCTTGGCTCTGTTCATCTCGGTACTGTCACACCAATACCGCTGGATGTTTTCGGCACAAGGAGCTCGGACACGCTTAAGTCCTACTTTCTTGCCGTAACTCTAGACGGCGAAGTTATCACACCTCGTGTTCGCTTTATTCCTGTGCCTTATGCGCATGTCGCCGAACGTATACTAGGTGATGTCCTAACTGGTCCAGGCCAATTGGTTCTTTCTCAAACTTCGCTCTTGGGACAAGGAAGTGATTACGCAGTGACTGCGTCTGTTGACCCACCAATGGTGTCCGATACTTTTGTTGTTTCGGATCCTGGAGTGGGAATTCTCAAGGGTGGTTTTCATGCTGCAGATATTGATAGCGCCTATAGTGGGATTTTTTCGATAGAAGGTGGAAACAATACTCGTGTACATATGAGAGTATCAAATAGCGGTGCAACGCATTCAGTTTCAAATTTAGGTTCATCTGGGGAAGATGGTGTGCGCACCACAGCCAGTAGCGGAACGATTCAGACTGAGATGGTCAGTCTAAGTTTGACTGGTAATACTTCAACGGTGTTGATGGGTACGTCTACATCTACGGAAAACGGAGAACTTGTGGTTTCGAATCTTGGCTCATCTGGACAAGATGGTGTTCGCACTACTGCGAGTAATGGAACAGTTCAAACCGAAATGGTGAGCCTGAGCTTAACAGGAAATTCATCAACCATAAACCTTGAAACATCAACGTCAACCCAAAGAGCGCAACTCAAAGTATCCAATCTTGGTTCTTCTGGTGAAGACGGAGTTAGTATCGATGCCGGAACAGGAACAGTGGAAGTCAAACTCGGGATTGAACATGAGGACATTGGCGCTCGGCTTGTCGCCTCAGATGATGGAACAGGAGCTGGATTGATAGTAATAGACACAGGGTTGAATGACAGTGGTCTAATAGATTTGAGAACCAGCATCGCAGGCGGCGGACGCTTAAGAATATCAAACCTCGGTTCATCAGGCGAAGATGGAGTTTCAATAGTTGTTGGTCCACCTGGCCCCGGACTCGCACCAGGTTCTAGCCTTCGAATTGGCGGCTTGTCTCTACAGGGTAGAGGTATCCTTCAGGCATCAGGATCGGATTCATCGACACTTGATGTGTTCCATGACGGAGGCGGAGGTGGTGGCGGAGGTGGTGGTCGAATTCGTGTTAGAGCGAACGTTACAGGTGGGCATTTAAGTGTTTCCAATATTGGCTCCTCAGGCGATGATGGAGTTTCGATTGATGTAGGAGATGGTACGGCCGATCTTATGATGCGTAGCCCAGCAGCTCGGCTAGCCCTCAAAGACCTGTCGACAGGGCAAACTGTCGAAACTGAGATTCTCTCAATGAGTCTCTCTTCAGCCGAGCCGCTAATCTCCATTACTGAACGTGATGCAGCGCCTACAGATCTTCCGATCTTGCGTTTCGAATATGACGCTAATGGTCGAGTAGTTTCTAATTACAGATCAACTACAAGCGCTCCAGGTGATTCAGCAGAATTGCATTCATCGAGACTAACTTTCTATGACGGTCTTAGTAGAGTTATAGTGGAGGCCGATAATGGCGGCAAGGTAGCTTTGAAAAAACTTCAAAGTGGTCAAACAGTCTCAACAGAGATTGTTTCAATGAGTCTGGTAAGTTCTGAGCCACTAATTTCGTTGAGACTCCCAGATGCGCTACCTACTGACTTACCACTGGTTGAATACGTCTATGATGCACTCGATACGCGAATCATTGAAACTAGACGGTCAGCCGCGGGAGAGCCCGGTGATTCAACTCAACAGTCATCTACTGGGCTAAGAATTTTTAGTGGCAATGATGATTTCCTGTATGACTTAGGTGGCATCCAATTCTCCGATGCCAGTGGGACAGCGTTTTCAGTGTCACCGGGTGGCGATATGCAATTGCGTCAGAATGGTCTATTTGCAACTGACCTAGGTACTGGCGTTGGTGTCGGTGGCACATTCCCTGGAGTTAAGCTGTTTGTTGATGGTGATATATGCGCGACGGGAATCATTGGTCCATGCTCAGATATTCGTTACAAAAAGAACATTGAAACTATTGAAGATCCGATTGAGAAAATCTCAAAACTTCGAGGTGTGGCTTTCGATTGGAAGAGAGATGAATTCGCCGAGCGGAATTTCTCCGATGACCGTCAGCTAGGGTTGATTGCTCAAGAGGTCAGAGAGGTTTTGCCTGAAGTGGTCGGTCAAGGTGATGACGGATACTATTTCGTTGACTATAGTCGACTGACGCCTGTGTTGATAGAAGCAGTCAAAAAGCAACAGGCAGAAATAGTTACTCAGAACACTCAGATACAGTCACTACAAAAACAAATTGATGAACTGAAGGGTATTGTCAATAAGTTTGTTATGGTGAAACAGGCAGATAAGACTCTTTCGATGAAATAGCGCTGGCGAAAGAACGCCGATGGATTTGTCTGTCTCATCTCGATTGGACTGCAACTCATGGGTTTAGCATGTTAGTGTATTGGTGTAGCTGCGCATAAAACTTGGACATTTGTTCGCATATTTGTTAGAGTTGGAAAATATCTGTTGACACAACTATTGTTGTAACGTATATTCCAGCGCGAGGAGATGAAGTGAATAGAAAGCAGAATACACAAACCAAGGGACTCGCCAGGCAAGGAATAACAACTCTATTCAGAGTCAGGGAGCAGGTTTATGGTGGACTTAATGAAGTTCTCAAGCCCTTTGGCCTGACCGAGCCCAAATATAATGTGCTAAGGATTCTTGGTGGGATAGGAAATGAAGGTCTCCCAACTTTAGAAATTGGGAGCCGGATGATAACGCGAATTCCCGATGTGACTCGGTTGATAGATCGACTCAAGGCCGACGGGCTGGTCGCTCGTGAGAGATGTCCTGTAGACCGGCGAATTGTGCGAGCAAAGTTGACTACTAAAGGTAAGAAGATTTTGCAGAAGTTGGATGGGCCAATCAATAAATTTCAATTGAAATACATGTCTTTTCTTACTGACAAAGAGCTCAATTCTCTAATTATGATTCTAGCGAAGTTTCCAAAGTAGAGCAGATATTTATGGTTCCTGATTGTGAAAGCCTTTGTGATAATTGTTGTGACAACAATCATTGTGCGAACAGTAAATAGGAGGACGAAATGATTACTATCAGACGCGCAAATGAACGAGGCCATGCTGAACATGGTTGGTTGAATACCTATCATACTTTTTCATTTAATACGTACTACGATGAAAACCATATGGGTTTTCGAGCTTTACGTGTGCTCAATGATGACAGAGTGCAACCAGGGCGAGGGTTCGGCAGTCATCCACATCAGGATATGGAAATAATCACCTATGTCCTTGAAGGAGCTCTTGAACACAAAGATAGCATGGGGCACGGTTCGGTTATCCATTCAGGGGATGTGCAGATAATGTCCGCTGGCAAAGGAGTGGTGCATAGCGAGAAAAACGCTTCGCCAAGAGAGGCAGTTCATTTCCTGCAAATATGGATAGTTCCTGATGAAAAAGGAGCCGAGCCAAGCTATGCTCAAATCAGGTTTAGCCGTGCAGATAAGCTCGGCAAGCTCTGTCCAATTGCTTCCAAGAATGGTTTGGATGGGTCGGCTAGTATTCGTCAGGACGTCAATGTATATGCGACAATTCTTGAACAGAACATATCGCTTACTGTGCCTGTCATCTCTGGTAGGCACCTTTGGATCCATGTCGCACAGGGCGAGGCGCAGTTTGGCAACAGTATTCTGTTGGCCGGCGATGGCCTAGCGGTGAGTGGCGAGACAGAAGTTCAATTGACTGGTATCGATGATGCGGAGATATTAGTTTTTGATTTGGCATAGAACCGAACAAGTGGGGCTGGGTGAGATAGTAGTGCGACATGCATTCATATAGAGGAAACGAAAATGACTTCAGTCAGACTTGAAGCTTTCAGTGACGCTGTCATCGCGATAGCGATAACAATCATGGTTCTTGAAATAAAAGTTCCTCATGGAACCGATTGGGGTGTGCTGCGTTCATTGTTGCCTGTGTTCCTTTCGTATTTGATGAGCTTCGTGTATCTAGGAATATATTGGAATAACCATCATCACATGTTGCACACTACCGAGCGAGTAAACGGACGTGTGCTATGGGCTAATTTGCATTTGTTGTTCTGGCTTTCTCTGATTCCGTTTGTCACAGGTTGGATGGGAGAAAACAATTTTGCGCCGTTACCTGCGGCCCTATATGGCGTGACGCTATTGATGTCTTCGATTGCGTATAGCATTCTCCAGTCGACAATAATTCGATTGGATGGTGGTAGCTCCAGTCTCCGAAAGGCCATAGGGAGAGACTGGAAAGGTAAGTCATCAATCGCTCTGTACGCAATCGCGATTGGGTTTGCGTTTGTCAATCACTGGATAGCTGTCGGTATTTATGTTCTAGTGGCGCTGCTATGGATTGTCCCAGACAAAAGGATAGAATCCATCGAGCGCACAGACGAGACTTGAACGATCGGCTATTCAGCCAATTGCTCCAGTTTGGAATTCAACCTGTCTGTCAATCGCTCACAAAACCTCATGCATGAATAACCGCTTGCTGTGGTTTCGTAAACAAAATCAGTTCTGTTGTCTAGACAGAAAGTTAGAAACTGGTCGAGCAATATTCTAAGTGAAACGTTTCACAATGAACATTTCATAGCGTTTCATGCCTTGGGCTAACTTGGTCCATCAATATAGTTCTGCCACTTCAAAGTAACTTTATTCAAATAACTACCGATGAAATAACATGGATATTCAATCCTGCTAGAGAAAATATTACTGGCGCTTTTTGAGTTGAGTGACGGGGAACCAAGTGCAGGGATGTGAGATTTGTGGCCTAGCCACAAATCCAGAATCGCGCTTATTAGAGGAATGTTCATGTTGTGTGACAACAAGAAAACCAAGCAACAACTAATCGAAGAGCTAGTCGCGCTACGCCGTCGAGTTAGTGGAATCTCTGAAGATAATAAAGACAAGTGCAGTCTGTCTGATTTTGAAATGGACTCTTGGTCACTTCTGCAAAACGCACCTTTTGTGGCTATCAAGTGGAATCTCGACTTTGAAGTTGTTGAATGGAACTTGGCGGCAGAGAGCGTTTTTGGTTATACCAAAAGTGAGGCCTTGGGAAGACATGCCGTCGGTCTGATAGTACCAGAGTCAGTCAGAGAGCAAGTCAATAAGATTTGGGATGACCTGCTCAAAAACTCAGGCGGATTCTTTAGCAGGAACGAGAACTCTACTAAGGATGGTCGTAAAGTTATTTGCGATTGGAGCAACACAACTCTCGTGGACAAGTCCGGTAAAGTTATTGGAGTAGTTTCACTCGTACATGACATCACCGATACTACAAAAACTCAAGAGGCGCTCATTGAGAGCGAGAACAAGTACCGAACCCTCTTTGAGAAATCCGCTGATGCGATTCTCATCATTGAGGGGGACCAGTTTGTTGATTGCAATTCTGCAACAGTCGCAATGCTTGGCTACGAGAGCAGGGAAGAATTGTTGGAGACTCACCCATCTGAGTTATCACCCGAAAAACAGCCCGATGGACAAAGCTCATTCGAAAAAGCCAATGAATTCATGTCAATCGCGTTTAGTCGTGGTAGTCATCGCTTTGAATGGGAGCATGTCAAACATGACGGGACAGTTTTCCCTGTTGAAGTTCTTCTGACAGCGGTGCCTTCTCATGGGAAGAATTTTCTCCATGTCGTCTGGAGAGACATCACCGAACGCAAGCGGCTTGAGGGGCTAGAGTCACGCGCCGCTCGGCTTGATACCGCAGGAACAATCGCTGGACAGGTTGCGCATGACTTCAACAATCTGTTGGGACCCTTGGTTGCCTACCCAGATTTGATTCGCATGAAACTTCCTAAAGATCATCCGACATTGAAGTATTTAGCCAGAATTGAAAGTTCTGCCAAGAAAATTGCGGACATCAATCAGCAACTTCTGAGTCTAGGGAGACGTGGGCATTACAATATGGAAGTGTTTGATTTGAATGATGTTGTCCAGCAAGCCATAAATGGGATGCCGCCTCTTGCTGATAACATCACTTGTTCGACAGAACTACAAGCAGATATTATGAAAACCTTGGGAGGTAGTTCTCAGGTTCATCGCGTAATTACAAATCTACTTTGTAACGCTGTTGATGCGTTACATGTCGGTGGTAGTATTAGAGTCAGGACCGAGAATTATTATGCTGACGAAGTATCGGGTGTCTATGGCCGGGTCCCCAAAGGTGAATATGTCAAGCTCACAGTTTCCGACACAGGCTGCGGTATCTCAGATGAGATAGTCCAAAAGATTCTTGATCCGTTCTTTACTACCAAAGCTAGCGACAAAGTTCGTGGTTCTGGCTTGGGGCTTAGTGTTGTCGATGCAGTTCTCAAGGATCACGGTGGGTATTTGGATTTAGTGACTAAGGTTGGTGAGGGAGCTTCGTTCTATCTCTATTTCCCTGTCACTCGCAACAAGTTGATTACCGATAGCACAGAAAAAATTATTGGCGGTAATGAGTCAGTATTGGTGATTGATGATGATGAGATGCAAAGGGATGTATCCACCAATCTACTACGTGGGCTTGGATACCGAGTCAGTGTAGCCGAGAGCGGTGAATCGGCGCTTGAGTTTCTAAAAGAGAATCCTCACGACCTACTGGTTTTGGATATGGTCATGCCACCTGGAATTGATGGAACAGAAACATATCGGAGAATTCTCGAATTCTATCCAAATCAAAAAGCGATTTTGGCTTCAGGGTTTTCTGAATCAGACAGAGTTAGCGAAGCCCAAGCTCTGGGCGCTGGCGCCTTTGTCAAGAAGCCCTTGACCAGAAGGGCCCTCGCCGCTGCCGTCAGGCGAGAATTGGACAGGCGTGTTGAGCAAGAAGCAACCGCACATTAACTTCCGCAGAACAGTCGGAAAGCCCTGTTGAAGATCACATGATTATCAGCGGGGTTTTTTCGTAGGTACAAAGGTTCATGGTATTGAAGCATTATTGCCACTAATGCATGTTGGCTGAGTTGCGAGTCTTGAGCATTATTTCTGGGCCACTTATTTACAGTTTATTGCAGACTTGCTTGGTCCAGTTTAGCTATTGTTAGAATGACAATGATTTATTATGGGATACCCTAAAAGGAGATGTCATGTCGCAAATTCTAATTAGACACAAAGTCAACAGTTATGCCGAGTGGAAGAAGGCTTTTGATAACTTCGCTGGTTTTCGCAAGTCATCAGGAGAAAAATCCTACAGGATTTTTCATCAAGCAGATAACCCTAATGATTTGACACTAATTTTCGAGTGGGAATCACAGAGTAGCGCTGAAACTTTCCTCGCCTCCGAGGAACTGAAATCCGCGATGCAAGAGGCGGGAGTTGCTGAAGCCCCTAACGTTCAATTTCTCGTCAATATCGGTGAAGGTAGTTTTTGATTTCGGGTGGCCACTTCTCTTGGGCTTGTTGAACAAGCCCGAAACTGTTGCGTCGGGTCTTGCGATAGCGCTTTTTGCTGTCGTGTGACCCGACGCTTTCCTTATGGAGACGTGTCGGGTCACAATTTTCACTGTTTCAATATCAAAACAGGCGAAAATCAAGACCTCACACAACAAATGGGACTTCATCAACAAGCCCTCTTGAGTGGGCTTCTTATTTTGAACAAGCTCTAGCAACGTGAACAGGAACAAGAAGCCCCAGTGATTGACAGCGCTGGGGCTTTTTTATTTTGCTCCGTTTCTTGCACAATTTCACTATTCTATTGGGCAGTGAGAGAGCAGCCTGATTGATCGCACGAACCGATCACAATAGAATGTCATGGGACTCAATGGGCAACTGTGCTTAAGTAACCTTTGACTTGGTCCTAATTTGGCGTATATTATAGATGACAGACAATTGTATGTGTAATCCCTCAAAACCAAAGGGCAATTCGTGAAGAACTATAAAAATAGACTAGTATTGTCGGCTCTCGTTTCTTTGGCCTGCTTGACTGCATGTTCCAGTAGCAACAATCCAACAGAACCGCAACCACTTGACCTGACGATTCTCGATACCCAAGCAAAAATCGACGCTTTCGGCGCCCAGGGCGATACAGTTCTTACCGAACGTTTGGTAATCGGAATAGCGAACCAACCAAACAGTTCTATCACCAATCTGAATGCGTTGAGCAGGCTCACTTCGGTCAAGGGGTTGGCGATTTATGACAATGACAGTCTGGGCGACCTCAGCGGATTGGAGAACTTAACGACCATTGGAGTTGACGGGTTGATGATTGAGTGTAACCCGAGTCTCACGAGTATGAGCGGCTTGATCGGACTGCAGTCAGTTGGCGGCAATACCATAGTCGGGATGAATGAAATCGTAGCAACTCTGGATGGATTGAATAGCCTAGTGACTATTGGCGGTGATTTTACCATCACCGAAAATCCACGTCTAATCAATATGAGTGGCCTGATAGGACTGCAGTCAGTTGGCGGTAATACGGTAGTCGGCATGAATGGCATCATCGCAACTTTGGATGGATTGAATAATCTGGCGACTGTTGGCGGTGATTTGATTGTCGACGAAAATCCAGCTCTCACCAGCATCGCTGGCTTAATAGGACTGCAGTCAGTTGGTGGCAATTTGGCCATCAGCATGAATGGAATTATTGAAAGTCTGAGTGGTCTCGACAATCTTGCCAGCATTGGTGGAAACTTGGCAATAGATAAAAATCCCCGACTCCTGCGAGTTAATGGTCTTCTAGGACTGGTGAGTGTCGGCAGTACCGTTGTTATCACCGACAATACACTCATCGCTGATCTCTCTGGCCTCTCCAATCTATCGAGTGTTGGGGGAGGATTGTTGCTTTTGAGAAACCCCGCACTCAATAATTTTTGCGGGCTAAAGACCCTCCTGTTAACTGGATACAACACGGGCTATGCGGCCGTGGGGAATGCCTTGAACCCGACTATAGATGAAATCAAGAACTGCGTTTTCTGATAATTAAATCATCTGTTTGAGAAAAATCTGCCGACTCTGACCATAGAGACGCATTCAAACGCAGATGTGCCGGCTGGTATAGCGCGAATTTTCAACACCCGCCCAGCTCGGATTTGTGAGACGAGTGTTCGTTACACAGATTTAGCGATTTTTTTGCACAGGTGGGTATGCGCACGACAAGACTAAGAGAGAACTATTCCTATAATTACGGCCTCGAATACGATAATGCCCTATTGTCTATATCCACAAATACTCAGAGTTGACATTTTTTGAAGACCCAAGCCTTTCTATTATCTTCTTGCAATTCAGTAGTTTACGTGCACAAACATAGCGCTTGACATACCCAAACTATTGCATACCTTTAGAGTGGTTGTATACCACCTATTTCATCTGTTTCGCCACACGAAGCTCTCGTTCAACGAGTTGCTATAAACAACATACAAGGGGTTACTATGTCTTGCTCTAGAACTTTGCGCATGCTAATGTTTCTTTCGTTTTCGCTATGCCTGTCGACTTCGGCATTTGCCGTAGATACAGATGGTGATGGTATTGACGATTCTCTTGATAATTGTCCAACAATTTTCAATCCCTCACAATCAGACTTAGATGGCGATGGTGTAGGTGATGCATGTGATATCTGTCCTGGTTTTGATGACACTATTGATTCAGATGGTGATGGCGTCCCAGATGGTTGTGATATTTGTGCTGCTGGTGATGACACAATCGATACAGACGGTGACGGAATCCCTGACGCATGCGATGTTTGTCCAACAATTTTCAATCCCTCACAATCAGACTTAGATGGCGATGGTGTAGGTGATGCATGTGATATCTGTCCTGGTTTTAATGACACTATTGATTCAGATGGTGATGGCGTCCCAGATGGTTGTGATATTTGTGCTGCTGGTGATGACACAATCGATATGGACGGTGACGGAATCCCTGACGCATGCGATGTTTGTCCAACAATTTTCAATCCCTCACAATCAGACTTAGATGGCGATGGTGTAGGTGATGCATGTGATATCTGTCCTGGTTTTAATGACGCTATCGATTCAGACGGAGATGGTGTCCCGAATGGTTGTGATATTTGCTCTCTTGGTGATGACACAATCGACACAGACGTCGACGGGATTCCAGATGCGTGTGACAATTGTCCTACAACATCTAACTCTACTCAAGCTGATGGTGATGGTGACGGATTCGGGGATGCCTGTGATATTTGTCTGCTAGGCGACGATACGCTAGATGCAGACGCTGATGGTACTCCTGATGCCTGCGATTTGTGTCCGGGATTTGATGACACGATCGACACAGACGGTGATGGGATTCCAGATGCGTGTGACAATTGCCCAGCGATTGCCAATCCAACACAAACAGACTCAGATGCCGATGGTGTTGGCGATGCATGCGATATCTGTCCTGGTTTCGATGATGCGCTTGATGGAGATGGAGATGGCGTTCCAAATGGTTGTGACATTTGCTCTCTTGGTGATGATACAATAGATACAGATGGCGACGGAATCGCTGATGCGTGTGACAATTGTCCTACAACATCTAACTCTACTCAAGCTGATGGTGATGGTGACGGATTTGGTGATGCCTGTGATATCTGTCCTGGTTTTGATGATACAATTGATTTAAACAATAACAACATTCCAGATGGTTGTGAAGGATGCTGTGTTGTTTCAGGTGACTATAACCATGACGGATCATTCAACATTGCCGATGTAACAGCGGGTATCGCACGTATTTTTGGAGGTGGTCCCCCACCCTTCTGCCAAGATGAAGCTGATGCCAACGGCGACAACACATTTAACATTGCCGATGTCACGTTTGGTATCGCCAGAATTTTCGGCGGCGGACCAGCTCCTGTTTGTGGAACTACTGGTATGTAATCCAGCTTGCAAGACTACTCGATAACTTGACTCATGATATAATACAAGAAAACCCCAGTGAGTATTCTCACTGGGGTTTTCTTAATCCAAGCTCCCTGTCTTGTACGACTTCACTAACTTTTTGAGTAGTGAAGACGCGGACTTAGTGATTGGTCAATTACTGGAACTTGGTGAGAATCAATAGCTTGATCTAAGATAGAACATTCAAGCTTGGATTGGCCATAGACAGGGAATCACTCCATTCATTAACGACTCACTCACGCGGCTAAGAGGAATCATGTAGCATTAGGAGGATCCTTTTGTTTTAGTTCAGCCGATATTGCAGGATACGATTATTCCCGAAGTCAACCACGTATATATATCCGTCAGTTGACACTGCCACATCAGTCGGCCTGTCCAATTTGTTCTCTCCCATATCCTGCGAACCGAAAGCGTACAAATACTTACCGTTTTCCTCAAATACTTGTATGCGTGAATTCTCAAAGTCTGCTATAAATAATCTACCATCCGGTCCCTGCTCTATTGCATCAGCAACCTCGAATTCACCAGCGTCACCGCCTTTTTGGCCCCAAACCTGTGGTGATGCTCTGTCTGTGAATTGTTGTATGCGGTTGTTATAGGCGTCGGCGACAAAGACCTGTCCCTTAGAGCCAATGGAGACGTCTGTAGGATAGTAGAATTCTCCTACATCATGTCCCTCAGAACCAAATTGTGAGTTGAAGTCGCCTGACGAATCAAACACTTCAATTCGGTGATTGTAAAAATCTGCAACATAGATTCTACCGTCGGTCCCAAATCCAACTCCGGCGGGTGAATCAAACTCTCCAGCTTCACTTCCGCTTTTGCCAAATGTGAACAAGAAACTGCCAGAAGTATCGAACACGCTGATTCGGTCAGCGCCGTACTCTGGGACATATATCCTGCTATTGTCGTCAATGGCGAGATGCATTGGTCTGTCAAACTCGTCAGACCCGCTGTTCCATTGCATGAGAAATGTCCCGTCTGGTCCAAATTTCTGTATGCGATTATTACCAGCGTCACTAATGTAGACATTTCCATTTCCATCAAGAGCTACACCGATCGGCTCGTTGAATTGTCCGGCGTCATTACCCTGTTCTCCCCAAGTGGAAAGATATGTAACAGAGCCATCCATTTCGGAGGTACATCCGACAGGCAGAAGAGCCAACAGCGTTATCAGAGAGCAAAACTTTTGAAAAGGAATCATTATTGCTCCTCGAACGTTTCCGTCTTGATCAAAAACTGATGCAAGCTCTTGTTGTTACTCGATCTCACATTATCAATATCGCCGATTATCCGTACGGCAGCTTTGGAGGAGATTGCCGATTTTGCGAATGACAAAAAGGCGGATTCCCCTGTCACTGCAAATCTTGTTACATCATCGGTTTGTATCAAATAAATTGTACCATCACGCTCTATGAGAAACCCGGTAACAGTGACTATCATTTCACGCGGCGTGAATCCAGCATCCTTGACAGCAGGTCGTACCGCCGCGATGTTTATTGCAACTGAATCTTTTGCTATGAGCTTGGCGCTTCCCTTATCGATATTGATGACCAACTCATGTACACCTTCGATCTTTTTAAGTTTCTTTTCAAGACCATAGGCGCAAAAAGGGCACGACATACCATCGACTCTCACTTCTACGCTTTCAATCTGCGCTTGCGATGGTTTTGCAGTAAATAGCAATAGCAAAACTAGCAACGTTATGGCGAAACTTTTACTCCGATAATTCATTTTTCAATTCTCCATTCTTTTCATTAGTACAAATGCTGGCTATGTTCACTGGAACAATCTTGTCCTTAGAACAACAACAATCGGCTTCCCAAAGAAACCGTCCAATCCTTTGCCAATTGCACACCATGTTGTTCATTAACAATTGGATACTGAAGTGATGTTTCCAAGAGCCAGCGACGGCCGCCAATGAATTGTATCCCTGGCGAAAGGAATACCACTGTGCCTCCACTGTTATTCACAGCAACGCTATTGAGTTGATTGCGATTTGTTGTTGAGCCATTTATCTCAAGATAGGCATTGAGTTGCGGCGAAGGATATGTTTCGTACCGTCCAGGAAACACTCGATAACCAAAGGCTAAATTAAAGTTGAACGCATCACCAAAATCGAGCGAATCATGTGTGGTATTGAGATTATATATTCCCTCAGCGAAAAGCCCCATTCGATTTTTTACCCAGCCAAACACTGTAGAAAGAAAAATGTCTGTTGAGCCAGTTCCTAGCGCCAGCGAGGAGTTTTCGTCGCCAGTCGGTAGTTTGATTCCAACTTTGCTGGCGATTCTGAATGTTTCGTTGCGTCTGTCGTATTGATAGAGTAAACGTTTGACAAACAACTTTATGTCTCCAAGCCCAGAATTGGTAATTGAGCCACTATTCCTGTTAAGATCAATATTCACAAACGGAGCAATTATTCCGATTTGCCATTTGTCAGAAAATAGATTGTAGGGAATTACTACTGGCGTTATCATGGCAGTTATCCTGCTATCGGAAGGGTCAGGTATTTTGTTGCCGTTCGATCGTAATGTACCCGTACGAATGATTTTCCCGAAGAATCTGATGCCACGTCCTTCAAGTCCGAGCATGATAGGAGTGTCTGTATTGATAGGTGGCCCCTGTGCGTTGACGATGTCGGTTGCAACTAACAATGTTGCTATACATACCACGCCAACAAACACATATTGCTTTATCTTCATCATTCGCTCTCTTAGCTAGGCAATCCGTCGATACTACAGCGACTGACCGAGTCCCAATTCTTTGAGAGTTTGGATGTTGATACACTGCTTCTCACAGCATGAGGCAAGTTGGCCGTCAATGACAACAGCGGGAATCGATTTGATACCGTACTGCTTTGCCTTATCGCGACATTCGTTAGTTTCACATCCCTTATTCAAGTCATAGACAATGACTTCGCAGCTAGAGCACGCGGCTTCTCGAACCTGTTTAACTGTTTCTTCGCATACCAGACATCCTGCGGTAAAGACTTCAATTGTTCTTACTTGTGACATTGTTACACCTCCAAAGGATTTGAACTACAGTTCGGACAAGCGGAGTTTCCGCGTGTCATTAAGTTGTTGTCTGTTTTCTTTTTCGGCCAGTTGTTCCACACGGAAGCCGTCACTAGGATTGCGGCAAAGAGATAGAAAATCACATCTGGCCACTCTGCGATTTTTCCAACGATAATTCCCACTGAGGCAATGCTACCGAGCATAAACGGCTTCAGTCCCCTGCGCGATGTAGCTTTGTAGAAAAGACTGAATAGTGACACCGCCAGCAAAGAGCCAATAATGAAGAAGAAGTACGTTCCCTGCATCAGGAATCCGAGTCCAAGAGAAGAAAGTACGCCAGCGTACACGGGCCAACACGCTGGACAGGTAGCGTTTGGTAACACGGCGGCAATCAAGCCAGGAGCCGCAGACAACATCTTCTTCTTATTCATATGTTCCCCCATTTGAAAAACTTTCTATGATTGGACAGTTGCAAATTGAACTCTCCGATTCGCATTTTTGAACAAGATTCGAGAGAACAGACCTAAGGCTCTGCAGTTGTTCGATCTGCTCTTCAATAGTTTCGAGCTTAAGTTTTGCAACTTTGCGAACATCTTCTCGATTCGTTATCTCTCCGTCCGCTATATCCAGCAGTGACTTAATTTCGGCGAGACTGAATCCCAACGACTGCGCGTTCTTTATGAATTTTACTCGCTCAATATCCTTTGAACCATACATCCTGTAGCCAGCAGTTGTTCGTTTCGGCACATCCAAGAGTCCATTTCGTTCGTAGTATCGAAGCGTCTCTTTATTGACTCCGGCCATGTCTGCCGCCTTGCCTGTCTGAATTAGTGTGTTATTCTCGGTCATATTGCCTCCTTCTGATAATATATACATCCTGTACTTAGGTACAGGGTTTCAGAAAAAAGGGGATATTCTGAGAAAAGATTTCAACTCATTGAGTTACAATGTGTTGCCCAAGAGCATTAAGGAAGAACAAGACAGAAGTGAGAGTTTGAATGTTGTGACTGAATCAACGAGCGGTGGCAAAGTTCGAAGGAGGACGACACACCTCAAATTAACCGACTGATTGTCATGGAGTTACAAAAGCTCCTCGGGTAGGACTTGAACCTACGACATGCTGATTAACAGTCAGCCGCTCTACCAACTGAGCTACCGAGGAATATATTTGTCCAGCATCTGGCGATGCAGGAGAATTATCAAAGTCTATCTTGAACCTGCGCTCGGAGCGCCGATTCGGTTTGGGAAATTCGGAAATAATTTGCCAAATGTAAAGAGCCAACCAGCAAAAAAATCAAATCTCAAATTACCACAATACTAAGCTGGCTCAGCGTCCTACTTTGACTAATCGTCATTGCCGTCAAGGAGTTTAGCCAAAGGACCACAATCTCGAATTCCGACTATTATCCCTGCGCGCTTTTCAAACGATCGGCGACAGCGCTCCAATTGACAACATTCCACCAAGCCTTGATATACTCAGGGCGACGGTTCTGGTATTTCAAATAGTAGGCATGCTCCCAGACATCCACTCCCAGAATCGGAGTAGCGCCCCATTGCGCGACCTTATGCTGATTTTCGGCCTGACAGATTATCAGGCGATTGTCGACTGGACGATAATGCAGCAATCCCCAGCCACTGCCCTCAACTGCGCCAGCGGCGGCTGAAAATTGATTTTGAAAAGCCTCAAAACCACCGAAATCCTCGTTGATTTTGTCAGCTAGAGCGCCTGTTGGCTCGCCGCCACCACCTGAACCATTCGGGGCCATTGTCGCCCAGAACATCGAGTGCAGATAATGACCGCCAAAGTGAAAAGCCAATTGTCTGGACAAATGCTGAATTAAACCAAAATCTCCATTGGCGCGAGCTTTGGCCAAAGCCGCCTCGGCGCCATTGAGTCCGTTGACATAGCCCTGATGGTGTTTGCTGTGATGCAATTCCATAGTTTCTTTGTCAAGAAACGGCTCAAGAGCATCGTAGCCATACGGCAATTCTGGTAAAGTGTGTTTGGTGAGGGCGCCTAGGGAATCGTTTTCTGTGGACATGAATCTTTTCTCCTTCTTAAATCATTCCATGAATGTACAAATTGAGACAGGCCTAGTTGTAACTCGTTGTCTCTCAAATAGTAATGCTAATCCCACGGTTTGTGACCGTATATTTACATATTATAGTGAGGCTTGGGGATGTCAAGCCTCTATGAACAAATAAAATAGAGCGAATAAATCCAGTTTATCGGGCCAGTTTAGCTAGAGCTGACTTACTGGTATCTGTTGCTGTAAAAGACCGAATCCCCTAGAGACTCTAATCAGACGTTGACAAGAGACTCAGCGAGACTATATTCCCGACCGCATGGAAACCGAAAAAACATTGAATAAGAATTCGATTCTCGTCTCAAGTCAGCCCGAATTCAAGTCTTCGGCACTTTGGATTGGTTCGGTGTTGGGATTGTTCTTACATATAGTTGTATCGGCATCCTCGGTCAGCGCCGATGTGACTCTTTCTCCTGATGGAGCGATTGGTAAGCCGGGATTGCAGATTTGGGGATATAGGACTGATATTACTCTTGATGCAACTGATGCGCGTGGAGTTGATGGCGCTGAGTTCAGCAGTGGTCAGGCTAGAATCATGTTGCCGCTTTCCCAACGGGTTACTGTTTTTGCAGAGTACCGAGCTGAGAACCGATTGAACATACTGCATCAGTCACGAGTGGGAATTCGATTTAGAGCCTCTCAGCCACAAGAGGCTGAAAGCGATTTGGAGACAAATACTTTGACGACGAATACTTTGGCGGCCATCAATCCAGATGGGCCGCTTGGCCATCCCTACTTTACACTCTCTGGTGGTTTTGGACTTTATGAAAGTCAGACAGATGCTCGCTTTGGAATAGTCGCGTTTGAAGTCACCTATCCTTGGACAACTCACTTCACTCTTAGCGCTGGAGCAGAGTTCAACGCCGATACTTCGCTTACTATAGTCAATAAGTTCTTTGGCTCATTGAGTTTGTATACGTCGCGTTATTTAGCCAGTGAACCATATGCCAATCCAGATGGCCCAGTTGGTTATTTGAATTTCCGTATTTCTGGCGGCGGCTCTGGTGAAGGTGTCTTTGGTCAGCTTGATATTCTTTTTCCAATGAATGACCAAATGACTATCGGAGCTTTTGTTCGTGGCGAACGTGTGGCTTTTCCCTATGAAAGAAGCGCTGTCCTCGGCGCCCGTTTCCAGCTATACCCTGGCGTGATCCGCTGAGTTTGATTCTAGTCTGCGATTGCGGATTCTACAGATCTTCGAAGTCCCAAAAACAATTCCGAACTACATCAATATTCTTGAGTACAAGTACTTAGAGTCAAGCGAAGTATTTCTTGCAAAGTATGGCTTGCAAAAATACTGTGGGCGTGGCTCTCATGAATTATCCAAGTATAATCAAATCATGTATTGGAGAAATTGAAATGAACAGAATCCTTAGTAGCTTATTCAGTAAGTCTAGTGTGGCAGTTTTGGCGCTGGCTTTGATTGCCGCTGGTCCAACATCGGTTAGCGCCGATGGTCTTGGTTCTGGCTTTTTTGAAGTTGGAAGCAAAGTTGATAGCAAAGTCAATTCCGAGGGCTCTTGGTTGGGAGTGCAAGTTCAGACAGTTAATGAGGCGTTAGTCTCAAGTCTGGACCTAAGAACTAATACTGGAGTTTATGTGACTTCAGTTGTGGACGCCTCACCTGCCGAGGATGCTGGTGTACATCCTGGCGATGTCATCGTCGAATACAACTACAATCGAGTTGCTACCGCGGGGGCGTTGGTAAGTTTTGTTGCAGAAAACTCCGCTGGTGATGAGGTGGTTATCTTTGTTGATCGAGGCGGAAAAAAGAAGCGTCTTGTGGCGCATTTGAGCGCCAGACCTTTAGAGCAAAAAGCTCGAATCAGGAGTTTCCATAGGCCAACTGACAACGATGCAAGTGACAATGCTGCAAATTATAGGCGTCAAGAACGGGACAATCGACCGCGTGATTTCCGTTTTCGTGTGCACACCGCTCCGTACATTGGCATCTCTCTGCAAACGATTCACGGGCAGTTAGCGGAATACTTCGCGATTCCTGAGGGCGCTGGGGCTTTGATTACTATGACCTTGCCAGACTCTCCAGCTGAAGACGCTGGCTTAAAAGCGGGCGACGTAGTCATAGCTGCTGATGGTGAACCGATACTGGTCCTAGAAGACTTACAACGTGTGGTTCGCGGGCGTCAGTCAGGTGACAAAATCGAAGTGACAGTCATTCGGAACAAACGCAAGACAAAGTTTACTGTGACAGTGGCTGAGCGTGAAGCTGAACGCAGTGAACTTAGAGATCGTCTCGGTTCGCGTGTCTTCGGTTTGGCTCCATCATCAGGAGACAATCACTTCCCTTTCGGAATGAAAAATGGATTTGGAGTAGACAGGGGTGGGGGTTATTTCGACGCTGACCGAGGTGAAAGAAGCGACCGTCGAGGACGCGGTTTAGATCCGATAAGTTTGCCAGCTGTAATCTACTCAGGCAATCAGGAAAAGAGTCAGCGTATTGAAAGTCTCGAAAAGAGAATCCAAGAGTTAAAAAAGCAAATTGAAAACATGCGTTCAGAAGACAATTTGGAGGAAAATGACAAGTAAACATGTGCTTTGAGAATTGATTGCGTAGTAACCAATGTTCTACCTTAAATCTTCTAACCTCTCTGTTTGACGACAAACAGAGAGGTTTTTTTGTTATGTGTGTTTCGAAATAAAATAGACTACTGCCTCAGACGGAATTGTTGCTGTCGACTAACCTGAGCAGTTTCAAAGCCCGCTTTCCATGCTTTTCTACTTACGTTTGAGTTATCTCCACATTGTTCCATAGTAAACCTTACACTACCTAACCGTTTCAAAATGAAGTTCCTGAAATTACATTCAATAGTGTGAACAAAAGAAATACTTTCTTATAGGGCTAGATTACTCTATCACTCGCTCTGTGAGACCGATACTCAATAGTAGACGCTATCGCTGCTAAATCACTTTGGCGGCCGTGTGAATAAATGAATCATTTTTTCATGTTGGAGCAGTCTCAAATTGGATCGGTCAAAAACACTTCTCTGATAGGTGTCATGTCTTCTACAGCAAATACAATACATAGACTACCAAGGTCTATAATCAATCTAACACTTGTTGCAAGTTTTGCGCCATTGGCGTTGATGTTATTGGGCGTTGATCTAAGTAGCGCTATGCCGCAAGTGACAATTGATGCGCTTCAAGGATTGACTGGAGGAGAGTTTGCAGATGCAATTCATCACTCGCTCCGTGGAAGCTATATACATACGCTATTAGAATGGTCAGCGCTTTGTGTGGCTTTGTTCACAGTTGGTTTGGCTTTCGTCCATTACCGAATTGTCAAAGATGTCACAACTCCTTTAATAGCGATGGCGTTGTTGGCCTCTGGAGCGATGGATGCCTTCCATACTCTGGCTGCTGATAGACTAATTGAGACAGTTGCCGACAATCAGAATTTGATTCCGTTTACTTGGGCTATCTGCCGAGTATTCAACGCTTTGATACTCATGATTGGCGTTGGACTCTTGTTATGGAGAAAACGAGAGCGCATCAATGTGAAGTCAACTTCAAATTTTCTGCTTATCACGTCGGTGGCCTTCATGGGGCTGGCCTACGCAGTTATTCACTATTCAGCGGTTAGCGCAAATCTACCACAGACTCAGTTCCCTGATTCATTCATAACCAGACCGTGGGATTTGGTACCACTGGTGTTGTTTATTATCAGTGGTCTATTCCTCTATCCTAAGTTCTACAAAAGCAATAGAAGTGTCTTTGCTCACGCTCTGTTGATTGGAGCGATTCCTGAGATAATGACACAGGTGCACATGACTTTCGGTTCAAGTTCTCTCTTTGATAGTAATTTCAATGCGGCGCACTATTTGAAAGTTGTTTCCTATCTTGTGCCAATGGCTGGACTCTTGTATGACTACGTAAATACGTACAAAGTCAAAGAGGAAATCGTCGTCCAACTTGAAGACGAAATCATGGAGCGCCGCGCCTCACGAGAAAAACTCCTACGGGTGAGTAGAGAGTTGCGAGAAAGTGAAGAGGAATCTGCCCAACGAACTGCGTATTTGGAAGGAGTATTCAATTCTTCTAACTCCGGAATGATTCTGACGACAAACACTGATGGTGTCATAATCATGATGAGCTCGGGTAGTGAGGGGTTGTTGGGATTTGGTAGCTCTGATGTTTGTGGTAAGATGAATATAGTTGACTTTCTTCACTTCGAAAGCGCCGTGGAAAATGAACGCTGGGTGACTCTGACCGCATTGGCGAGAGTTGGCCTAACCGATAGAGCTGAAAGACAAATTGTCACTAGGTCGGGACAACTCATTCCTACCGACCTGTCAATCTCAGCGGTATTCATCTCCAGTAAGGGAGATCAGGAACTAACAGGATTCCTCTTCAATGGTCTCGATATCCGAGAGTCTAAAGAGCGTGAAGCTCTAGTTGTGAGCGCCGGACAAGAAGCAGAAAAGGCGCAGAACGAGGCGCTAATAGCAGCCGAAGAAAGCGAACGTCAAAGGCAACTGCTTGAAGAAGCGATGGCTCAAGTAGAGATGGCAGAGATGGAGCTAAACACTTCACGGAAGCGCATTGAGGAAGTGACTAGCACCATCAATGAAGCAATTTGGAGCATGGATGCAGAGACACAAGCCTTTACCTATCTCAGTGAGGCCTGTGAAGTAATTTTTGGATTCCTTCCAAGTGACTATATTGTTAGACCTGACTTGTTGGAAGACGCTATCCATGCTGAAGACAAAGAAATCTATTTTGGTAGTCTGGATGCCTTAGGTCGAGGGCAACGAGTGGATTTTGAATTTAGAGTTATCGATGCCAATGGTGTGACTAAGTGGATCAAGGCAATTGCTTCACCAATCGAGTTCGTTGGTGATAGAGCCACCCGATTCTCAGGTTCATTTAGTGACATAACAGAGCTACATGAAGCCACCGACGCTCTTCTTGAAAGTGAGGCAAAAGTTCGCGCCATCCTGGAGAATGTTGGAGATGGAATAGTCACGCTTGATTCTTCAGGTCGAATTCAAATGTCGAACCCTGCGATGTTAGCCCTCTTTGGCTATTCTTCAGAGGAATTTAGCCAGAAGCATATCACAGAGATTATCCCATTGGTAAATACCGATTCTTCTGAGCGTTCAACTCTTGATATTGATACAATCGACTTTATGCAACAAGCGCTTAGATGCTCACTGGAAAGTGAAGACTGCGAGTTGCTGGCCAAGCATAGTGATGGCAGAAAGTTTCCTGTTGAAATTGCATTCAATGAGTTTCGACTTGTAGACAGTCAATTTTATATTGCTGTCATTCGAGACATCACCGAATTGAACGCTCAGAAAGAGTTTTTTGCTCAGGCCGAAAAAAACACAGCCATCAGCGCTCTTGCGGCGGGAGTTGCCCATGAGTTCAAAAACTGTCTCGGTGGCATCATGGGAAATGCTACATTAGCATTGGACTATCCTGGAGAAGAAAAATTGGTGTCAGAATCGCTTGATGAAATAGTAAAAATTTCAGATAAAGCGAATCGTATCGCGCTGTCTTTGCTAAGTTACGCTCAAACCGAAGAAATTTCTGAGGCGATATGTTCTGCCAATTCAGTTCTCCAAGAAGTGAAGATACTGCTAGACAATGAATGCCGTGAAAAAAATGTACGCCTAAAAATGGACATTGATCAGGACCTTGTCGTAACTGTAGATTCTGCAAACCTACAGCAAGCGATAATAAACATTTCGCTGAATGCAATTCAGGCCTCTGAGTCTGGTGGAGTTGTGCAGGTGAGAGGTTTCAAAGAAAAGGATATGATAATTCTGGAAGTCCGTGATAGTGGTTGTGGCATGACAGATGAAGTGGTCAAGCGCGCATTTGATCCTTTCTTCTCCAGTAAAGGTGTCTGGGGAGATGATGCTGCTGTCGGACAGGGGCTGGGCCTAACTACTGCCAAGAACATGATTCAAAAATCAGGTGGTTCTATCGAATTACGTAGTCGTAGAGGAAGCGGTACAACCGTAGAAATACGACTGCCAATTGGTCAAGAAGATGTTGGTCGCGAGGAAGTCCAGAAATATGCCTCTGCAGAGGAATTACCAGAAATACTGTTACATCGCTTTACATCCTCATCGCTATCAAGTGTAGCCGAGTTTCTTGATGAGTTGCAAGTCAATTGGAATAGCGTGAGTCACATCGAAGATTTGACGGAGAATCTCAGCGCCAAAGTCGGAATCATTATTCTCGATGGGATGTCGCCGTCAAAAATTGATTTTGCTAGAATGTTTGATATTGTCCGTGAACAACGACCAGACATAAGGGTTGTTGTCTCGGTCGAATCTGTCTATGACTACTACGTAACAGACTATGTCAACGGCGCCGACTGTGTGCTCAAGAGCCCCATAACCAAGTCCGGCCTATGTCAGGCGCTGGATCTCGCAAATCCAAGTATTACCACTGCTTCGGCAATCACTTAGTGCGACAATATCCCAATCCAGCGGCTCAGCAGGGAGATCAATTCCAATTGGTTGCGAATGCCACAGATTTAACAAAGCTTTTCTAGAGATTAAAATTGAATACCGCCTCTCAATCTACTATTTTCTTCTGGTGTTGATTCCCTAATGGACATCACTTTGCTATAGTGAGTCAACGTTTGTTTCTGAATTACAATCAGAAACTTGTGCGAACTGATAGACAACGGAAGATTGGCAAATGCCTACATTGACAGTTGGAAAGCTCTATGAAGAGCGAAAATCGGAATTTGAACTAACGCTTCTAAATGGCGAAGCTGGTCTCAAGCGCGATGTACTCAATGCAGAGCTACACAGGCCCGGACTGGCGCTGGCGGGTTTCTACAAACGTTTTCCCCGAAAAAGAACGCAAGTTGTCGGCGAAACTGAGTTGGCCTATTTTGCCGAAAAAGACGATGAAAGCATTAGAGCTATCAGTCGACGACTGTTTTCTGAAAATGTACCGCTAGTGATTGTTGCCAAAGGTTTAGTACCGCCAGATATCTTTCTGGCTGAGGCAGACGAAGCGCATACCACCGTTCTCTCTTCAAGACTAACAACCTCAGAATTGACTAATCGACTGACTTCCTATCTGGATATGGTTTTTGCGCCGTCTATTTCGGTGCATGGAACTTTGGTTGATGTCTATGGTGTTGGTCTGATGTATACAGGAAAATCTGGCGTGGGCAAATCAGAAATCGCTCTGGATCTAGTCGAGAGAGGGCATCGTTTGGTGGCTGATGATGTTGTGAAAGTCACTCGCAAGGCCAAGGATATTGTTGTTGGTAGTGGCTCGGATTTGTTGGGTCATCACATGGAAGTCCGCGGAGTGGGGATTATCGATATTGAGGCGCTTTTTGGAATTCGCGCGATTCGTATGCAAAAGAGAGTGGAAGTTGAAGTGCGTCTGACATTATGGTCCGAAACCGCCAGCTATGAACGACTTGGCATTGATGAGCGAACCACGCAAATTTTGGGGGCGACAATCCCGATTGTCAATGTGCCGATTTCTCCAGGGAAGAATATCACAGTTATTAGTGAAGTTATCGCCATGAACCATATGCTCAAAGTCTACGGTGAAAACTCAGCCGAAGAGTTTAGCCGACGCCTCAACGAACGCCTCATGCGTCAACGGCTAACCCGAGAATATCTCGAATCTGACTACGAATAATCCGCCGAGCTATTCACGATAGCGTCGCAATTTTACTGCGACTATACTTAGACGACAATAGATAGATACTTAGCAGGCTGAGAGTGAAAGTCTGGTTGTTCTTGCTTAACAGTTGGCTTGGCCGCCAGAGCTTGCCAGAGGGTGGGTCAGCGCTTATATTTGCAATCCGACGTTTCGCTAACTGTCATATAGGCAAGAGGATGGACGTCGCTAGGTATTTTTTGGGGAGTCGCAGTAACCAATCGCAAGCAATAGTTTATCAGCAAAACAATACTAACAATATCACGCTCTCTCACGAACAAACTACGGTAACCCGTCGCATTGAGCTGTAATTCGTTGATCAACAACGAGTTGGGCTTGGAACTTCACGGGCTCTTTCCTGTACAAGTTCGAGGTAGAGGGACATCGGCGATATTGAAGTGTCAATAAGGTAAGAAAAGCAAATGCAAGAAATGTTAAAAGTCATCGATTTACAGCCAACCGAGCCAAAGGGTTCACCACGTGGTTTCTTCAAGACCGCCTTTTCCAAAGCCATCATTGCTTCTGTCGTGGTTGCGACCTTCAGCGCCTGCGGTAGTTCGGGTGGCGATTATGTTGCAATCGTCAATGGTGATCGGATTCCACTCGAAGAGCTAAATGCCCAAATGGGTATGTCCAATAAGAAGTTCTTTCAGTCATTTGAAGAAGAACTCGCAGCAAGAAAAATTATCACCGACACGCTAATCATCCGTCAGTTGTTGGTGGCGGAGGCCTATAAGAAGAACTTTGATGACCTAGAAGACGTTGCCAGAATAGCGTTGTTCAATAAAGAGAAGTTCTTGTTGGATGTTCTCTTTGACCGAGAAATCGGCATGGAGTCAAATATTAGTGAAGCTGAAGTTCAAGATTACTTCGAAAAGCTAAAGTACAAGTACCGCGCCAGCCATATTCTAGTGAAAACGCAAGACGAAGCTGAAGCGCTAGTTGATTCTCTGGAGGCTAATGTACCGTTCGGGCGTTTGGCGTTCAAATTGTCTCTTGATCGCAAGTCTGCCAAAGACAACGGTGATTTGGGATATTTTTTCTGGGGACAGATGGCGGATCCATTTCAGCATGCCATCATCAAAATGTCTCCTGGCGAGATTTCGTCACCTGTGAAGACTCGTTTCGGTTGGCACATAATCAAACTATCCGAGAAACTCCCCAACACGCTCAGAACGACACTGAAGCAGATGCGTTATGGTATAAAGCAAGATATGGGCGCTGCACAACGCAACAGGGATGTGCAGAGTTATTTCGATAGAATGAAAGAAAAATATCCGATTTCAATCGAAGAGAAAACGGTTGAGTTTTTGATGAACAAACGAGCGGATTTGTATCCTCCTTTTTACCTTGAGCAATTGCCAAAGAACGACTTTGACATTGAACAGCTTGATCGTGATGAAGTGGCTTTGCCGCTGGCGACATGGGACGGTGGTCAGGTTTCTATTGGTCAGTACTTAGCGATGATTCGCAAGACGCCACCTGCTTCACGCCCTGACTTAGATGATAGTGACGGTCTTGAAAACATTATCTTCAGTCTCAAGTTCAATGAGATATTGGGTCTTGAAGCGCGTCGACAGGGGCTTGAGAGTTCTGATGCGTTCAAAACTAAGATGAAACGTTTCCGTGAATTTACCATGGCGGAAATCATGCGTGACTCTATCCCTCAGCCGCCACCACCAGATGAAGATGAAATAATCGCCTATTACAATACTCATCAAGCAGAGTTTACTGTTCCAGAGAAAATCCATCTCTTTGAAGTTTTGGTCAGTGACAAAAGTCAGGCTTTGGAATTGCGCAAGAAAATCAAAGGTCTCAATCAATTGAAAAGCATCGCCGCTGAACTGACCGAACGAGGCGGAATCCGCGCTAAGAGGGGTGACCTAGGACAGATTGAGCGCAAATGGTTCCCAAATGTATTTGATGCTGCCAAGAAAGTGGCTGTCGGTGGTATCGGAGGGCCAATCAAAGCTCGCTTGGGCAAATGGTCTGTTTTCTATGTCGTTGAGAAGCGTTCCGAAGAGATTAAGAATCTTGATGCAGTCAGACGGAAGATCACAGGGACAATCATCAATTCAAAGAAAAGTGTTTCATTTGCGGAGTGGGCTTCGCGAGTTAAAGAAGCGGCTGATATCACTATTGATGACGACCTTATTAGCTCCTCTATTGATCCTGATAAATATCCCGGTCCTGCTTCAGCGGCTGTAACTGAAAGCGCCGTCAACAGCGCTGAGAATAATCAAACCCTGCCAGATAGCTCAAAATAAGTTAGAGACGCTAAACAAGGCCAAGTGGCAAAATCCAATGAAGAATATTGTGCGGCTCAATAAGATGAAATTCAAAAGTTCTAACAATACTGTTACCAATATTATACAGGCTGGAATGTTAGCGGCGATTGTTGTGCTTTCTCTACCGCTAATTACAATGGCGGGAATCGAGAAAGCCGAGCCATTAGAGAAGATTGTCGCTCGTGTCGGCAATTATCCGATTCTGGTTTCGGAGCTGGCAACTCAAGTGCAACTCTTGGCGATGCAAACAGGATTTAACCCGACGACACAAGCAGAAGTAGACAAGTTTCAAGAGGAAGTTCTCCAGCAATTAGTTAATGAGAAACTGTTTCTAATTGCCGCTCAGCAAGACACAACCTTGCGTGTGTCGGAACAGGAAATAACTCAGGACTTAGATCGTCAAGTTGAGCAAATTTCATCGCGTTTTCCTGATGAAGAAACGTTTCTGAAAGCTCTTGCAAAAGAAGGGCTAACAGTTCGTGAGTTACGACGTAAGTTTTATCCAGAAATCGAAAACAGGATTCTCAAAGATAAGTTTGTGTCGAGAAAACTAACTTCAATCAGTGTTTCTAGGCAAGAAGTGACGGAGTTCTACAACGAATACCGCGATTCAATCCCCAATCAACCTCCCAGTATTCGTATTGCTCATATCTTGCTACGTGTTGAAGCTTCAGATGAAGAAGCTAAATCGGTTCGAGATGTTGCGCGTAGAATTAGAAAAAAAGCTGTCGCCGGTGATGATTTCGATAATTTGATAAATGTCTACAGCGCTCCTGGTGGCGGAGATTTGGGTTACTTGCGCAGAGAAGAAGTGACACCCGAGTTTGCCTCAGCTGCATTTGCTTTGCGCGTTGGTGATATTTCGGGCGCTGTGCGCACTGGAGTTGGTTACCATATTTTCAAATGTATTCGACGTTCTGGTGACAGCATCAATGTCAAACAAATATTTTTTCCTGTGGCTTCGACACTTGCCGATACAATTCGCACTCGTCAATTGACTGATTCACTAATTCAAGAATTGAAAAACGGCGCCTCATTTGCCGAATTCGCAAAAGAGTTTTCTACCGATGATGACACTCGTCGCACAGAGGGTGAGCTGGGTTGGTATGCGCTCAACGATTTGCCCGAAGAATTCAAAGAAGTTTTGGAGGGGAATTCTGATGTCGGCAGTATTGTCGGCCCTGCCGAATCCGCTTTCGGTTTCCACACTATAAAAGTTTTAGAAAAGAGAGACGGAAGAGACGTCAGCCTCGAAAATAGCTATGATCAAATCCGTGAATTGGCGCGTCGACGGGAAACCGATATGCTGATTACTCAATGGGTGGAAAAGCGCAAGAAAGATACTTTTATCGAGATTCGACCTATCAACTAAGTTGCGCCTGGATCCAATAAACACTAATCCAACAAAAACTAAGTGTAGGACATAAGGTAATAGAATGCGCCTAGATCAAATACTACCGCTATTGGGCGTTATCAAACGCCGCACAGTTGCCAAGCAAATGGCCGACAACGGATTGATTTCTATCAATAATGCTGCCGCCAAAGCTGGAAAAGGTGTCAATGTTGGTGACACTATTCACATTGGTGGGACAAATCCACAAACAATCAAAGTTCTCCAACTTCCTGGCAAATCATTGTCCAAAGAGCAACGTCAAGATTATTACGAAGTTCTTTGAGTCAATGCCTTTTGATCTAACGATCGTGTTTGCCTCAGGAATATATTGTTTCGCCTCTCTTCGTCAGCTACATTAGAACCAGAAGTAGTTTCACAAATATTGAGCGGCGTGACGTATAACCGTCGACCCTCTTGTGGAACCGTCTCTTGAAGATAACTGTTCTAAGTGATGGACAGCGATGAGCGAAAGTTTGCTCTACTACCATTCAAATTGAATAAGAGTACAAAAGTTTAAAGGAAACATTTCCTAATGCCCAATACAAAAAATACTTCCAAAGTTTCCACGAAATCTACACCGAAGATGTCGCCCAAGTCATTACCAAAGACTCTCGGCGAGCTCAATAAGTTTGGCTACACCCATCGAACAGTGAAGATGGAAATGCGTGAGAATCTTTTGCAATTTCTCCGCGATAGCAAGTCTCCTTTCACTGGAATCATCGGCTTTGACCAGACCGTCTTGCCGCAGATATATAACGCTATTCTTTCTCAGCACAATTTTATTTTGCTGGGTCTGCGCGGACAGGCCAAGAGCCGTATTTTGCGTCAACTGCCGCAGTTGTTGGATGAGTATGTGCCTGCGATTATTGGAAGCGCTCTGAATGAATCACCGCTGGCGCCAGTGACCAACAAGTCACGGGCGTTAATCGCAGAGTATGGCGCCGATTTGGAGCTAAGATGGATACATCGCGACGAGCGCTATCAAGAAAAACTTGCCACCCCTGACGTTTCGATTGCTGATTTAATTGGTGATATTGATCCTATCAAAGCCGCGCGCGAAAAACGTGACATCTCCGACGTAGAGGTTATCAACTGGGGCATTATTCCGCGAACCAATCGGGGAATCTTTGCTATCAATGAAGCTCCAGATTTACAGCCGCGAATTCAAGTTGGCTTGTTGAACATTCTTGAGGAAAGCGATATTCAAGTGCGTGGTTTTCCGTTTCGCGCTCAATTGGATATACAATTAGTTTTCACAGCCAATCCTGAGGATTACACCAATCGTGGAAACTTAATTACACCTCTCAAAGACCGAATCGATTCGCAGATAATCACCCACTATCCAAAGTCGGTTACAGAATCTGCAAAAGTCACCGCGCAAGAAGCTTGGGTCAATCGTCCGACAAAAGTCACCATCCCTGATTTTATCAAGGAGTTGGTCGAGGAAGTGACAGTTCTGGCGCGCGAGTCAGAGTATGTAGATCAAAGTTCGGGTGTCTCGGCGAGAGTCTCTATCACTTCCTATGAAAACTTAATCTCGGCGGTTGAGCGTAGAGCGGCAATTAACAATGAAGATGACACTTATCCGCGAATTTCGGATTTGTATGCTATGCTCCCGTCACTAACTGGAAAAATTGAACTGGTCTATGAGGGAGAGCTAGAGGGGCCAACAATAGTGGCTACCAGCATGATCGGCAAAGCCATCAAAGGTCGTTTCAAGCGTTCTTTCCCTTTGCCGCAAAAAACAGGGCGTAAATCAGCAAGAAGTGACTCTGGTTATAATGAAACGCTTTCGCCTGTGGAGCAATTACAAGCAGAGTCCGCATCAGCTAGTCCCTATGAAGCTGTCACCGACTTTTTTGGTAGTGGTATGAAGCTGGAACTGTCGGATATGGCCACGCTCAAAGGTTATCGCGCCGCTTTGGATTCAATCTCTGGATTAAAAGACATAGTTAATTAACATTTCCGCCCAGCCGACAAAAATGAAATGTATTTGCGGATGGAGTTTGTGCTTGAAGGTTTGCATCAATACAACATGCTCGCCAAAGAAATCAAGGAAGCTAACTTCCAGTATAGTGACATGCTGGCCAATATGTTGCGTGATGTTGAGGTCGACACTGATTGAGCTATTGCTCAGCGCCATTAAGATGCCATGAAAACGCTATGAAAATACTGTACTCAAATTGGGATGATGCACTAGCAAAACAGATTGGTCAGTATGACAGTCTGAAAGAGCTCTTTAACCATTTGCTTATGCAGCTCAATGGTGACGTTGGCAGAGCATTGGATGCAATGCGTCAATTTCAAAAAATGGGTTACCTAGACCCAGATGTTGATCTTGCAGAATTTGAACGTCGACTGATGAAGGATGCTATCATTGAGGTCTCGCCAGAGGGCAAAGCGCTAACCCGCAAAGGTGAACGTCTCTTGCGACGTGACGCTCTCGAAAAAGTATTTGGCGCTTTGCGTAAAGCGGGTCGTGGCAATCATGCCGTTCCACAAGAAGGCGGCGGCGCCGCAGAAATATTACCTGAGAAACGCGCCTTCCGTTTTGGTGATGACACAGCGCATATAGACTACACTGGCTCAATGTTTAATTCAATCACTCGCACTTCTAGTTTGGATTTAACTCTCGCCGAGGAAGACCTCGAAGTTTATGAAACCGAGAAAACTACATCGACTGCCACAGCTCTATTGCTGGATGTTTCGCATTCGATGATTCTCTATGGCGAAGACAGAATCACGCCAGCGAAACAAGTTGCGATGGCTATCGCCGAATTAATTACCACAAAATATCCGAAAGACTTTTTGACAGTCATACTTTTTGGTGATTTTGCGCGAGAAGTGAAAATCGAGGATTTGCCATATTGCGGAGTGGGTCCTTATCACACCAATACAAAAGCTGGCCTGCAAATGGCGCGCAACATTCTGCTGACACGCAAACACCCTAACAAACAAATTATCATGATCACTGATGGCAAACCATCGGTAATTCGCAAGGACAACGGCCAAATGTACAAGAATCCAATTGGTCTAGATCCGGTGATAGTCAATCGCACACTAGATGAAGCTGTGATTTGCCGTAAGAAACGTATTCCGATTACCACCTTCATGGTTACCGAGGACCCCTATTTACGCCAGTTTGTTGAGCGTCTCACCGAACTCAATCACGGCCAAGCCTATTTCAGCTCCCTTGATCGCCTTGGCGAATTCGTAATTTCAGACTTCCTCAACAAGCGCAAAGGTCGCAAGTAACTCAAAGGAGACTTTTGCGCCACTTTACCTGCTTGAGCTTTTGGCTATATTGCCTCAGTGAATCCCGAAGCTCGAACCATATCCACCACAAAGCCAATCGGCCTACTTTGCAATTCCTCCGCATGGGGTGGATTGGAAATGAATGTTCTTAGTCTGGCGGAGCGCATGAAGCAGCGAGGTTGGCCGATGGTCATCTATGGGCGCTCTGATTCAATTCTAGCAGAACAAGCTCACTTATCTGGAATCAAATTCACTCACATAGGTTCAGAATTCAAATTCGGTGATCTTGTCAATGCCCGTCGTTTGGCGCGAGAGTTTGCTATCGATGGCGTAGAAGTCTTGATAAACTATCTCAACCGCGATATTTTTCTCTCGGTATTGGCGAAACGTTTTTTCAAAACCAAATCTAAAGCGCCTCTCAGTTTATTCTATTATCAACATGAGCAGCTCGGAATTGATAGACGTGATACGTTCCACAGCTGGCTCTACAATAATTTGGACTGCTGGATAGCGCTATTGCCGAGTTTCATTAACAGCCTAAAAGCCCGAACCAAGCTGGACATCAGCAAAGCGCTTGTTATTCCTTTTGGAATAGATGTGGAGCGTTTCACAACAAATCTTCCCACAAGCAGTGAAGCGCGTCAAGCGCTCAACCTGCCACAGGATGCTACAATAGTTGGTGTCATCGGTCGACTGGACCAGAAGAAGAGCCAGCATACACTCATCGAAGCCCTAGCCGAGTTCAAAACCAAGTGCACTGACATACATGTCCTGATTCTTGGGGATAAAACGCATGGTGAAGCAGAAAAATACGAACAGCTTCTGCATGATTTTGCCTCTGATTTAAGTCTCACTGACCGCGTTCATTTTCGTCCACATCGAGAGGATGTCCAAATTGGTTTTGCCGCATTGGATGTTTTCGTCTTGACCTCCGAGTCCGAGACCTATGGCATGGTGACACTCGAAGCGCAGGCCTCTGGGGTTCCGACAATCGGCACGAACGCTGGAGGAACTAGGGAGCTAATCGACGATGGAGTCACTGGACTGCTTTTTGACTATCAAGCCGCCAACGGTCTTGCCAAATGTATCGAGCGCATAGTCGCTGACAAAGAATTTGTCGCGAAGCTAAGTGAGACTGCACGGGCCCGAATTGAGAGCGATTTCTCCTATCAAAACCAATGCGCCTTGCTCGAGAACGCCATAAAGAAATTGTCGAATATTTGAGGCAACTATTTGTAAGCACGAGTAGTATGTAAGAGACATATGACAGATTCCAAGCCAACAAAAGACAGTTCGATAGCAGACACTGCTTGGATAAGAACATCAAAGCTCAGTCGTCATTATGTACGTGGCCCGCAAGAAGTTCGCGCTCTCGATGGAGTTGATTTGACCATCTCTCATGGTGAGTTTGTCGCGGTGGTTGGCTCCTCGGGGTCAGGAAAATCCACGCTTCTAAATCTACTGGCGGGACTAGATACACCCACCGAAGGACAAATATTCATTGCAGGGGAAGAGCTAAATACATTCTCTCGCAAAAGACTCTCGCGTTATCGCGCCGAACAAATCGGCATGGTTTTTCAGTCATTTAATTTAATTTCGCACAAAACAGCCCAAGAAAATGTCGAAACCGCTTTGTATTTCAATGAGACCCCCAAAAGTGAACGGCGAAAACTATCCCGCGAAATGCTCTCACGTCTTGGACTAGCTGAGCGATTAGACCATCACCCCGCTGATCTCTCTGGCGGTGAGCAACAAAGAGTAGCGCTGGCGCGAGCCTTGGTGAAAAATCCGCAAATACTATTTGCCGATGAACCCACTGGAAATTTGGATCGTGAGAACACCGCCGCAATTTCCGCAATGTTGAAATCTTTCAACCAAAACGGCGTGACAGTTGTGATGGTCACTCATGACTCAGAGCTGGCAAACACCTGCGCTCGAAGAATAATCAGCATGGATTACGGCAAAATTGTTACTGATGTCGCCACAGATGTTGACGCAGGAGGCGCAAAATGACAATTAGCGATCTCCTACAAAATGCTGCTGGTAATCTATGGCGCATGAAACTACGCGCACTGCTCACTGTCTCTGGAGTAGTGATTGCAATTGCCGCATTTGTCGCGATGCTTTCATTTGGCGCGGGAATGCAAGAGACGATTTCTGATAGATTCGAGCAATTGGGCTTGTTTTCAACGATGTATGTCTACCCAACTAAAGATGGTCAAGTTGACGAGACACCGATGGGCCGCAGAGAGCGTCGGGCGCAAAAGGAGTCTGATGACGGAGTTACTAAATCGGATTCAACTTCGATAGATTCGGAAAAGACAGACTCATCACAAGTCGATTCATCAGAAGTAGACTCAATAGCGCTAGATTCTTTGCCAACAGAGTCACGTCTCCTAGATTCTGCGGCCGTGGAATTGCTGGGATTAATCCCTGGTGTCAATTTGGCTTACCCCTATGAGACTCTAGATATCACGGTTACTTTTGCTGATTCAACGTTTGAATCTCAGGCGCGAGCGGCGCCAATGTTAGCGATCAAAACCAAATTATTTTCACAATTCAAAGCTGGCAAGGCCTTTGAGTCAGACAGTTCGCAGAGTGTCATGGTCACCGATAGATTCTTACGCAATGCAGGGATAGATTTGGATTCATCCGAAATCGTTATCGGCGAAACCATAATTGTTTCAGTAGATATTATTTCAATTGACAGCGCTCTCACTCGCGCACTTTTCAATAAAGACCTTGATTCAGTCAAAGAGCATTTCAAAGATGTACATTTTGATTCACTGCTGAATTCAGATTATCGCAGTCGCTTGATTAGCGCCGAACTTGGCGGAGCTTTCTCGAGATTCATCGACGGCTACCTAAGCTCCCGTGTACAAATCGCTGAGACTTTGACTATTGTCGGTGTTATCGAAGGCGGAATGAGTGGCAACCTAGTCAAGCCAGTTGTCCTGCCTCTTGAAATTGGCAAACACCTTTCCGAAGCGGGATTCTCTGGCTCCAAACAAGATCTCTTCACGTCACTGGCCTCGGGTCGTATTCCAGGGTTGGGTTCATCGGAGAGCAATGATTCATCCCAGCAATACAGTCGTGTCACTTTGGACTTAGATCAAGGGACTCCTTACGAGTCAATTAAGGATTCAGTCGAGGCGCTGGGATTTAGAACATTTTCCTTCGCCGAAGAGTTCACCGAATTGCAATCAATATTCCTTTTCTTCAATATGGCTCTGGGAATGATTGGTCTAATAGCGTTAGTGACAGCTGGCTTAGGAATTGTCAACACTATGGTCATGTCGATACTCGAACGTCGTCGCGAGATTGGGGTTCTCAAATCTTTGGGAGCTGATGACTCTGATATAAAGTTGATGTATCTCTTCGAATCGGGTATGATTGGTTCGGTCGGGGCGCTAGGTGGCATAATGGTCGGGTGGCTGATAACTCGTGGCGCATCTCTAATAGCCGCTTGGTATATGAGGTCAAAAGATATTCCAGAAATGGAGTTCTTTTCACTACCGCCTTGGTTGGTTTTGATTGCTTTTGGAATTGGTTTAACTATTAGTGTCCTAGCTGGACTTTATCCTGCGGCGCGAGCGGCAAAAGTTGATCCAGTTCAAGCCCTGCGCAATGACTAAAGTGTCACTGGCTAAAAGTTCATCATAAACTCATGGCCAAATCCAAAAGAACACTAACCATGACTGTGAAAACCTATGTCTGACAAAAAGAAAGATCGAGCAGGAGTGATTGCTCCGCCTCCAGTAATTTACTTTGTCGTTTTTGGACTCGGTTATGCGCTTAACTATCTGCAGCCACTTGTCCTACCGCCGCATAGCGCTTGGACTGTAGTCGGTTGGGGACTTATCGGACTCTCAATTATGGTTGCCGCCAGTTGCCTGTTGAGTATGAAACGAGTTGGAACCAATGTAGATGTCTATAAGCCATCCACAGCAATCGTCACAGATGGCGCCTACGGTTTCAGTCGCAATCCGATTTATCTATCTCTGACCACTTTATATATCGGTGTGGCTTTCCTAATATCAATGATCTGGCCCCTGTTGGTTTTGCCAATCGCTTTGCTGATAATGCAGTCAGGAGTTATTAAACGCGAAGAGCGTTATCTGGCCGAGAAATTTGGCGCTGAGTACTTGCAATATAAAGCCAAAGTCAGACGCTGGATTTAGACCATCGTTGTTTCCTCAATAGGGACGTATTACCATCACAATCATCCTTAACAAAATCCATCTCGAAAAATTACTTTACTTCTGATAATTTCGTATTACTTTCATCCCGTGAGCTCTGTCGCAGTTATCCGCATTAGGAAAACTCCTCATCAAGCGCAGTAATAAACAGAACACAACAATCGTTATTCCCGAAAGACTCATTAAGCAGATGGCCACAGAAAACATTGCAAAACATCCATTCGAAGTTCGCAACTCAGTTATCCAAGGTAGCGGTGTTTTTGCTCTACGCAGAATAAGACCTGAACAGAGATTGATTGAATACGTCGGGGAACGTATTACCCATGACGAGGCCAATGAACGCTATGACGATGAAAACATGGAACGCCATCATACATTCTTGTTTGAAGTCGACGAAGAAAATGTCATTGATGCAGGTCGGGTCGGAAATGACGCTCGCTATTTCAACCACTCTTGCGACCCGAATTGCGAAGCAGTCAACGAAGGCGGACGAATTTATATTGAATCTATCAAGAATGTTCAACCAGGTGTTGAACTAACATACGACTACTCATACGAGCACATCGGTGAACTCCCTGAGGAGTTGCGTTTGCAATACCTGTGTCTTTGTGGGGCTGAGAAATGTCGCGGAACTATTTTGAAAGTCAAAAAGCCACGCAAGAGTCGACGCAAATCAACCAAGACATCTTCTGCGAAATAACTCTAACGGCAGCGCCGAAGTCTTTTTCTTTCTAAGAAATACCGATGAATATCATCATACTAACAGAAGAAGACAAACTTAGTGACGATCTCTACGAGTTAGCAGACAAACGCGCAACTCACATTCGCTCCGTACTAAAATCAGAGGCCGGTGACACTGTTGAAATCGGTTTACTCAATCAATCAATCGGAAACGCCACGATTGAGTCTGTCGCTGATTCGGTAGTTCGACTCTCTGTAAATCAAACGAACCCTCCGCCAAATTATCAGCCGATAGTCGACATCATCTGTGCCGTTCCTCGCCCACAAACGCTCAAAAAGATTCTACTACCCTCAGCGATGATGGGAGTGCGGCGTTTACATTTGGTGCGAGCCAACCGCACAGAAAAGAGCTATTTGCAGTCCCCGATGATGGCGCCAGAGAACCAATTGCCGCATTTGATTGAAGGCCTCTCGCAGGGCAAACGAATCGCTCTACCAACTGTCACTTTGCATCCCCTGTTCAGACCTTTTGTTGAGGATACTTGGCCGAGTATTCAGTCCGAGTCAGAATCACTAGTAAGCGCCGACAAACAAGTCCTACTATTGCCAGATATGGAATCTGCTCGTAGCGCTAAGAAAATTTCTGAGCTAGCTGAGGCAGAGCGAGTGGTTATTGCCATCGGTCCTGAAGGTGGTTGGATTGATTACGAATTGGAGCATTGGAGTCGTTTGGGATTTGCCTCAATAACTCTAGGACCTTGGGTCTTGCGTGTTGAGCATGCTCTAACAGCCTCTCTTGCTCAAGTAAGTATGCTAACCACCAAGAGCTAGTTATTTCAGATTAAGAAACCGAGAAAAACCACTAGGAAAAACACTAAGACATTATGCACTACTGGAGAAAGAGAATAAAGTCATGGCGCCTGCCGCGCATTATGCTCTTTTCATTTGCGGGAGTGTTTGTCTTTCTCGGACTATTCACATTACAAGAAGCGTTAAACGCAGATCAAATCAGTGAAGACCAAACAATAGTCTATCAGGGCAGTATCAACAAAATGGGGCGCACATTTTTTAAGTCAGCGATTTTGCTGACATTCGAAATTGACGGCTACTGCTCTGAATTTGTCTGCACCGGATTCAGACCTTTTCATTATCAAGATTTTAAGGATGATTTTGTCTCTGGCATGAAAGTAGAATTTGCAATACGCAAAACAGAGCAAACTAAGTTCGACTCCTGCCAACGTTGCGAGATAGTCTCCCTCAAATCTGAGAACAAAACATATTTGTCCCTCTCCGAACATAATAGCAGTTCCTATACAGCCAAACGCATAGTCGCTGGCGGTATCACAGGGGCGCTATTCACAGCAGGGTTTATCTCGCTTATCCTTGCCCTTTTCTCAGCCAGAGAAAGCGAGCAGACAGCTGAAATTTGGGAGCGAAACAATGTCTTTAGACGGTCACTTTTTCGGAAGTGATTGTGGGCATAGTTAATCTGTAAGCGAATCCTGAAGGACATCCTCAACAAGGACATCTTCAACAATTCGCAAGTTTTGCATGGCGGGTTTAAATCCTGGGTTTAGTTGCAATACTCGATTGTATTTCTGTCGTGCCAATTCATAATGTTCCTGTAAATGATACACCAAGCCCAAACGGTAATGAATATTGTAGTCTATTGGACTAATTTTCAAAGCCCGCTCAAGTAATTGTTGTGATTCGGTGTATTCGTCCCGTTGCATCAACGACACAGCCAGATTCGTTAGCGCCAATGAATTATTCGGTTCGGCGCGCAAAACCGCTAGGAAGTGGCGTTCGGCGTTGACTGCATCTTGGCGGGCCGCCGCCATCAATCCCAAATTAATATGAGCGTCAAGAAAACCGGGGTAAGCCTTCAAAGAGGACTCGTACTCACGTTCAGCATTAGGAAAATCTCGTTGGTCTTGATAAGATTTTCCTAGCATGCAATGATCGCCTGCCAATTGTCGTTCTATTGGAATTCCGACAAAATCATAATTGGTAAACACAAATAGACCAATCAGCGCTAGCATATAAGGAGCAAATGACTTCCATTTCTTGCATTTATACATGTCCAGCAATTCATAAAAGCCATAAGCGCCCAGCAAAATGGCAAAGGGAATTAGTGGTTGACGATACCGAGTGCAAACAAAGAACAACACCATACTGAGAGAGTAACTAGCAATAAAAAGCAACAAAGGTAGATGCTCTCTGGCGCGACGCATGATAAAAAACAAGCCCAACAAGGCAAATGGCGCAACTAATCCGAACGGAACAAAGAGAGGTGTGCGCGCGAACAGAGCCTCAGCGATAGGGCTAAAGGGCTCTACAATGTACAAACTTTGATTGTTAGGAATCTCAAAGCCATTGACCAAGAATCTGAGCTTCTTTAAGAACAATGTAAATGTAGCGCCAGGGCGCTCTCTAACCTCATCCCAACCGCGCCCCCACCAGTACTCGTCAATCTCCTTTTCGTTGAGTCTGCGGCCCGCCTCAGTTTGAGCAATATTGATTGCGTCCAAATAACCGCCCTGCCAACTGGACTGTATCCCTGGCGCTGTCGCTGACCAGCCTGTGGCTTGATGATTATTCCCCAGATAAAAATTGTAACCCCCTTGCCAACTAATCGGAATGAACTCACCTGATGTAACCCAGTTGTGAACGGTAACAGGGGCTATCACCACTATGGCGCTAAAAACCACGAAGACATAAGAGACCAAGGCATTGGTAAGTTTGTTGTGAAATTGTTGACGAATAACAAACCAAAACCAAAGTGAAAGAGCGGGCAAATAAAACAAAACATTTGGCCGCGCCAACGCAGTTAAGCCTATCAGTAGCCCGAGACCTACGAAACGACCTAGAGTAGGGCGACGCTCCGCGCGTAAGGTTTGCCAGACAACTAATACAGATAGGATTGTCATCAGCGAGGTAATTAACAAACTGGCGTCATAGTATATAAATGTTGGATAGAACACCGCTATAATAGCCGCAGTCAAAGCCACTTTACGTCGGAACATACGCATGCCAAACAGAAAAAGTATCACTGGCAGAAGTGATCCTAAAGTTGCCTGAATCACTCGCACCGCAAATAGATTATCATCAGTGGCTAAGCGCAACAGCGCGAGTGAATACGGATAAAGCGGAGCGCGATAAAAAGGTGATTTAGGAAGTAACTCTCCAGAGAGAATATCATCGGTCAATTGAATATGATAACCCTCATCCATCAGTGGCTGATCGAAAGTTGGCATATCGGATATGTTATAGATGAAAATCAACCGCAAAATTAACGCCGCCGCAAACAAACCAAGCGCAATTCTTCGATTATTGGAGCTCGCCTTGTCAACGGCAGACGCAGTCTCGGCCGAAATGTCTTTTGTCGCATTCATCAAGCCAATAGTATTGACCGAATAAGCGCTGGGCAAGAAAAACTGTACCGAAGTAACTTCTAATCCAGCTCTTCCCAGTCGAACAAAATCAATTTGGGTGACTTCGCCAGAGGATTTGATTGAGTGTTTCGAGAGTTTATTTGGCAGACCAGCGAAAATCTAACGCCTTGGGAAAGACGGTTACTCTTCTAAAATCAACAGTTTTTCCTCTAACCGTTTCTTATCTTACTTGCTACCTATCACTTTTCTAACCATCTTTTGTCTTACCCATCAAATTGTCATTTATAAGAAGTATTGAGTTATGACCTATGCTATATTGACCATTGTAGTTTATGGTGTTGCTACTCTGACATGTTGTCGGTAACTACTTCAAACGTCCACGGCGCATCGTATGTAAACGCTTCCAGGGCCTCCTCCAGTCGACGTATCACTGTCCTGACTGGAACAGCCAGCAAGCGTTTCAATCAGCAACACCATCGCAGAACAAACAAAAATCACTCGAATAAACCGCATAATCCCCCGCCCATAAATTATAAGTGAGATCTCGATATTTCTGGGATGGAATACATGCGCCATATCCTTCGTAGCGAGCCAATCACTCGAAAAAGTCATTGCGAGGAGCAAAGCGACGCGGCAATCTCGCTGCGACAAAATCCCATTTTGAGATCACATAATTGGATACAAGTATCACTTTCTCTGCTAGGATTGTCTATATTCCTTCGCAGGAAAGCCGTATCTAAATTCGCTGATACAAGTAGTAAATATGCAAATTGCTTGTAGCATGACTTTTTGAGGGAGGTAATTGATGGATTGGCAAGTAATTGCAATTATAGTAATACCGTTAGTGTCGGTTATTCTTGGGGCTTGGCTACAGCGTGGTCTTGAACGAAAGCCCAATTTAATTGCGTATGTAGGAAATATATCAAGCTTTGATGTTCAAAAAACAATGGTTTACACACACATTTTGGTTGTTAGAAACTCTGGCAAACTAGCGGCTAATAACGTAAGAATCTCTCATTGGAAACTGCCAGAATTCTTTCAACTGAGTCCCGCTCTTAAGTATCATACTGAGGACAACGAAGATGGTACCAAGGACATAATTATTGAAAAAATGGTTCCGTCAGAGCAGGTGACAATTTCCTATCTCTATCTTGAGCCTTTCACGATTAATAACATACACAAAGATATCAAGTCTGATGAAGGGTACGCAAAAATACTTTCCGTATTTCTCAGCCAACAGTATCCTCGATGGATTCGGAATTCATCGGCGATTTTGATTGTAATGGGAGTGTTCGCAACTATTTACATTCTCTTTCTATTGGTTCTATGGCTATACAAGTTATCGAATATAGTATGACTCCAATAATCGACACTTCACTATGCTCCCGATTTTGATTAACTGGCAGGTCAACTCTCCAGAAAACGGTTTCACCACAAGCTTGCCCTAAATCCCAACCAACACCCAATAGCATGAGCCAGAGACTAGGAGTTACAAAAGAACTGCAGGATTCGACTTCGGCAAAACCATATATGCAAAACGAACCCATTTTCAGGCCAACTTTTTGCTCTATATGGGCGATATTGTGGCGATAACCTTAATAGTCCATAATATAGACAATAATGTGGAACTACCTTGGAACCCAATGGGGCTGTGGGGCGTTTAAACGGGTAACTGCTGGGCGGGGGTCGGGCAGAAATATTCCTCACATTGAAGACTGGTGAAGGCGTTGCTTGGGAGTGTGTTTGGCGTAACTAGTTGAAATACAAAACGTTACGAAACGGAAAAGACTTCTTGAACATCGAATGACGATACTATATATTCAATCTGTAGCATCGAAGCGCTGATGTTTACCATAAGCAATTACAAGCCGTATAGAAAAATCACATAGAAATAAATAAACAATAATTAACGATTCTTAATTAACCGCTCAAAAGGAGTACCCCTTGAAAAAACTAACCTCAATGTTCGCAATCGCCGCTTTGGCTTTTGCGTTCACCAGCGCACCGGTTTCGGCTTGCGACGGCTCAACAGCCTCAGCCAATGGCAAGACTTGCAACAAGCAGGTCTCTGCCAGCTCTACCTGTAGTAAGGGTACTTCGGCCACAACTGCCTCTGCGGACGGCGAAGCCTGTAATTCTTCCAAAAAAGATTGTCCTCTCGCTAATGGCAAATTTTCAGTCGCTTCTTTCAATGTCGAAGGCATGACCTGTGGCGGTTGCGAAACTGGTTTGACCTCCGCTTTTGAGGCGGTTAATGGGGTCGTTATGATTCCGAATATGTCTTATGCTGCTGGCACGGCCAAAGTAATCTACGATCCGACTTTGACTAATGTCGACGCATTGACAAAGGTTGTTAGCGATGCTGGTTTCAAAAGCAACATTATGACCGCTGGCTTTACCACCAGCGACGCTGGCTCAAAGTCCAATGGCTCTTGTTGCGCCTCAAAAGGCGCCAAAGCCACCAAGACAGGCGCTTCAGCGTCCTGTTCAATGAGCAAAGACAAAGCGACAACAGCTAGCGCCGATGGCAAAAGCTGTAACGCTTCAAAAGGCGCCAATGCCACAACCACTGGTTCTACGGCCTCTTGCTCAATGAGCAAAGGCTCCGCGACCACCGCTTCCTCAGGGCAAGCCTGTCCGCATGCAACCAACGGCGATATGATTACCGCATCGGCTGATGGCACAGCAAGCTCTTGTTCACAGCTGACCTCAGTTGAGCGCAAAGCTTTCTGTAAGAAGTTTTGCAAATCAGAAATGAAATCAGACAAAAAGAGCACCGACATATAGTCAGTAGTTCTTCTTAGCTGTACCAGATATATAAGATTCGGGCAGGCCTCTCATGGCCTGCCCGTTTTCTTTTCTCAAGCATAGTTTTTCTGGTTATCTTCTCAAGAATTGCTTTGTCGAAAGAATCACTTTCTTGGTGAAATCTAATCAAGGAAGTTTTTTATTTCTGAAGGCAATAGGATTGTTTCTAGAATGCCGATATATTAGTAGAGGCAGTGAGCAGAGCACGGTTAGCCCATAAGTAACTAAAAATAGTCAAATGCCAAAGACACAGACAATCAAGAGATTTAGGAGTTCATCCATGCTCCAGCTAAAGCGTTGCTTTGCTTCAGCGACGTTGGCAGGACTGCTAGCGCTGGTCTCTTTTTCTGCCGTCAAAGCCGAAAAATTCGCCGGTGAGTTTTTTGATCTCGGTGCTGGCGCTCGTGCCTTAGCTCTAGGTGGCGCGGTCGCCGCGGGGCCTTTCGACGGCACGGCTGCTTATTGGAATCCCGCAGGCATGAACTTCTTGAAGAAGCGTTCGCTAGCGGCCATGCACTCTGAGACTTTTGGGTCACTACTCAATCAAGAATTTGCCGCCTATGTTTCCCCACGCAACGGAAATGACGAAAGCGCATTTATTCGTAGTGTCGGGGTTTATGGCTACTATCTCGGCGGCGACGGAATCAATCTGACAGCCCTTGATGGCTCTGGCAGAGCAATAGTCACGGGCGAAGTTACACACGGCGATTTCGTGCTCGGACTTAGTGTTGGTGCGCGCAAAGGCAAGTTCAATTTTGGATTGACACTACGTCCAATCTATCGAGATTTGGGTGTGCGCAATGGCTACGGTGGGTCACTCGACTTGGGTGTCATTTATCAACATGATTCCCATCTCCGTTTTGCTCTAGCGATGAAAGATGTAACTTCGGGATTCATTAACTATTCCGATGGACTAACAGAAACAATCAACCCGACTATTACACCTGGGTTTATGTATCTGCGTCGCCACAATGAATTCACTCTTAGAGCCTTGGCTTCAGCGGATTTACGATTCGAAAATCGCAGTGTTTCAGCGCAATACGATACTGGTGATCTGTCACTTGATACACACTATGGGCTTGAAGTGGCTTTCAAAGATGCTCTCTTTGGGCGCGTTGGTTCTGACGTCGGAGATTTGACTTTTGGAGCTGGTGTCAGCGCCGAATCATTTACCGTGGATTTCGCTTTACTCTTGCATGAGTCGCTCGATGATAGTTATCGTCTTAGCGCTGGTTGGTCGTTCTAGTTTTTTTAGAGAACTTTTTTCACAGAGCAGATAAACAAGAGCAAGTAATTATCTGTGTAACAATCTATTCAATTGCAAAGATTATGATTCACTCCCTCACAGTTGGCATAATGTTCGGATTAACCTCTGGAGTCATCACCACTCTAGGGCTAATAGTCGGACTCAATGCTGGCACACACTCTCGCGCAGTTATCATTGGCGGCATTGTCACTATAGCGATTGCCGATGCGCTCTCCGATTCCTTGGGGATTCACATTTCAGAAGAGTCGGAGAACGTTCATACAGCCAAAGAGATTTGGGCCGCGACCCTTTCTACATTCGTCTCCAAAGCGCTAATGACATTGAGCTTCTTGATTCCTGTTATTTGGCTTGAGATGACAACAGCGATAACTGTCAGCATAATTTGGGGATTTGTAGTACTATCGCTATTGAGTGTCAGGCTCGCCGCGAATCAAAGAACCGCCGCTTGGAAAGTCATTGCCGAGCATCTTGGTATCGCCGCTCTTGTGATTGTCGCCACACATCTCGTTGGAGAGTTTGTGGCAAGTTTGCTAACTGGCAATTAATGCGAAGTTGTGTCGTGACTGGGCAGTGTAATTACTTGTTTTGTTGTGCGTATTGTTTTTGAAAATATGACACTCGCGCACGTTTGCTCCAACCATTAACATCAATAGTTCGTCCGCTGTAGTTTATCAAGTTTGTGATATCACTATCAGTGAGCGCTCGTAGCCCACTCAGACGCAAGGTTCCACAATTGAAAGCGCTTAACGTTGCGGATTGTTCGGGAAGTAATTCACGCACTCCATCGAAATGCAGTGCGCTTCCCTCCCAAGCCGACAAAGCGGGCATAAATAATTCATCAAGTTCTGTGATATGTGAAAACTCAAGACCACCCTGCCAACTCATCAGCAATTGCAAAGGAACACGGCGCAATGAAGTCACTTGCGGCAAAACCAGCCCAACAGAGTCCGACTCACGCAAGGTCGCAAAGTTTCTATCACTAACATTGACTCCAATATTCAACCAAATCATCCCTGCGTGACATTCCAAGAGCGCCGCGATTTTCTTGGCCGTCAATTCTGTTAGACCAGTCAAATACAAGTTCTCCCCAGAGAAACTGCTAAATGCAGAAACATCAATCTTGTTCAACGAAGTTAGAGACAGTGTTTTTTGTGATTCTGGTTGGCTCGCAAAGAGTGACAGGCTTCTTATCTGAGTGTCACTAAGCCAAGTGATATTGTCGAGATACAGTGCTTGGGAATTGGCCTTGCCGAAAGCTTTGGCTTGTCCATCACTTAAATCCGCAAGACCCGCAAGACGCAGTTCTGCGCCAGAGTAGTTGGCCAGAACTTTTGCCTGACCCTCACTGAGATAACGCAAACCGCTTAAGTCTAGAACACGACCACGAAACTGTGACAGCTCCGACATGACAGCATCATCAGTTATCTCGAGACCTCGCAAGGAAAGAGCATCTCCTGAGAAATTTGCCAGAGACCGCGCTTGCAAGGTGGTAATTGATTCAAGAGCCGAAAATGAAAGTGATTCACCAGAGAACGCTCCCAAATTCCGGGCTTGATTTAGGGACAATTGCCTGAGGCCATTTAGGAAGAGCGCTCCGCATTGTGATTCCTTGAACGCGAGTGAAACTCGGTCGTCGATTTTTGTGAGGCCGTCGAGAACAAGTTGATCGCCGGGAAACTTCGCCAACGCCCTAGCGCTCTTTTCAGAAAGTGTTTTCAAACCACTCAAATCAAGTTCGGCGTAATTCCAGTCCCCTCGAAATCTTGCCAGCGCTTTGGCATGTGATTCAGTGAGCGTCTGCAGACTCCAGAGAAGAAGTGTGTGTCCTTGAAAGTAGGAAATACTTTCGGCTTGTTTGACAGTCAAAGTTTTCAATGAAAAAAGTGGCAGAACTGCGCGTGCGCCAAGGAAATTACCTAGCTTGGGCGCTAGACTTGCAAATAGTTCTAGTTGGGTATGTGTAGGATTTTTGGTGTGACTACTATTATCTGCAATCGTCTGATAGCGTGATATGAACCTCTCATCAATATTGATTCCAGCATAGTGACTTAATTGTAGCGCCTGTTTATCAGTAAGCGCTGTTATGCGCTCCCATCCCCGACCAGACTCCAAAACTTGCACAAATTCAGAATCAGATAGTGGAATTGGTACAAATTCTTCTTCGACTTGGGTCGTCTTGGCAGAGAGCGCTTGAAAAGAAGCGCTCAACGCCAAAGTGAAAATCATGCTAAAGACAAAGTGCATTCTCACCAAAGGCCGATAAGCCGCTAATTTGTTGAGTTCTAATAACATATATAACATATCGGACGTTCCATTCGTGATTTTCCATGAATCTCCAATTATGACCACCAATAGAACAAACTTTTGCAGGAATACATGTCGTTGTCTTGTTGTTTTGGTCAAAATCGTAGTTTTGCGGAAGATCATAAGGGCGGTAATCCAAAAGCATCTTGGGATTAACTTTATTGATAGAGCCATGTGGTTGCTAGCAAAGAAAACATTGTGAAATATGCCACAAGTTCACCGGCGCTTAGAAAATGACCTCAGAAATGGATGCAACATGTAACCTGTTGTTATGCAGTAGTATAGGATAGTTAAGGCTGTATTGTTGGATGGTCTTGGAGTCAAATAGGATTATTATTCTCTATAAAGTTGCTTCAATACACAGAAATGCCTTGACATGTGAAAGTGTCCGAATATATTCGGCCACTGACCCCCTAGTGGGCTAGTGGGGATGTGTGCCTCCCGATGGAGGAGAGCCAATTTGTGGCGGGGAGATTACTTTGGAGAATTATTTCAAATTATGCCGCCAGAAAAAGATTCACAGCGTCAAGATAATGACGGCCAGGGCAAGAAATCTGGAGAAGTAGACCAGTCGAAGAACAGAACTGCTGGCTATATGAGAGCTCGCTCTCAAAAGCATTCTCCAGCGACAAAACTAGGTGAACGATTTAACACAATCGGCTCACTAGGAATGATTCCGATTTTGTTGGCGGTTGGGCCAATAATCGGAATTTTTGTAGGACAGTGGCTAGATGATAAGTTTGAGACCTCTCCTTGGTTGACAGTAATTTTTGTCATTCTGGGATTTGTCGCAGGTTCACGAGAGATGTATTTGTTGCTCAAACGTGAAAACGCAAAAGAGAAGCAAAAGAACAAAACAGAGAATACAGAGAACAAAGAACAAGACTAACATTCACTTCTCCTAGCATTTCATTCTCACTGACTAAATCTCCCAGAAAATCCATGAAGACTCCCTCAACCATAAATCAGACTGACAAGGCTGCCCCTGAAAGTGGCTTTGGTGCGGATGCCCTGACAGAAGGGTTCCTGAGAAGGTCGATGAGAATGACTGCGGCCTTGATTGGTTTGGGTTCAATCTATTGTTTGGTCTATGTTGGGCAGTGGCAAGCGCTTGCGTTTCTCTCAGCTGGTGTTTGGGGATTGGTTAACATTCTGTTTCTCAAAGCCATTGTCGAGGCCGCGCTGAAGACTGGAAAAATTGACAAAATAACTGTCTACGGATTGCTGTTAGTCAAGTTTCCTGTCTTGTATTACTCTGGGTACGGACTCTTGTCGTTTGAGTATTTTGATGTAAAATATTTGATGGCTGGATTTTCACTCTTCTTTGCAGTAGTGGTTCTCAAGGCTATGGGACGAGCTCTGATGAAAATCGACAGCCACCCGACTGGGGTAGAACGAGAAAGTTTTCTGAATTAGAAGATTCTGAATTACCAAGAAGATAGAATACGCTATGGTGTCACGCACAACACAATATACTAAACAGCATATTAAGACTGCAAAATCGTCGAGAACATCGATTTGGCTTACGCTCGGTCTATTGTCTCTGCTGACACTGTCATTATCGCTATCGTTGTATGGTGTCTCTTCTGCCGATGAGTCAAAATCACACACTGCTGATTCGATGATGACAACATCTGCAAGCACGGACGCGGGGCATGAGCATGGTTCCACCGATGGACACGCAACTGATGCAGGACATGCTACCGAGGGTGAGCACGCCGAAGGTGAGCACGGCGAAAGCCATGAGCTTCCGAATATTATCTCAATTATTTTCGGTCACAAAGCCAATCCGACAATCACTGATATTCAGTATTGGGAAAATGTTATCTTCGCTTTCTTGGCGGGATTGTTTCTGGTTGTCGTCGCCCAACGCGCGCATTCCAAGCGAAAAATGATTCCAGGCAGACTGCAAAATGTCGTTGAGATGATGGTCGAGTTCTTTTACGACTTTTTCTACGGTATGCTTGGCAAAGAAACCAAGAGAATGATGCCTCTTCTCGGATCGCTGTTCTTCTATATCTTGACGATGAACCTGATGGGTCTAATTCCGTTCTTGAAATCTCCGACGACCTCAATCAACATTACAATCTCCTTGGCCATCATTATCTTCTTATACTCGCAATATGTAGGTCTGAAAGGACTCGGATTTATGGGTTGGGTGGATCACTTGGCTGGTTCTCCGCGCGATGTCACTGGTTGGGTTCTGGTGCCGTTGATGTTGCCGATTCACATCATCGGTGAGTTCGCCAAACCGTTCTCTCTGGCCGCGCGTCTCTTTGGTAATATCACAGGTGAAGACATTGTCATATTTGCTTTGGTGGGAATAGGATTGTCACTGACAGGCGATTCTCTCAATGTTGGCATTCCATTTCAGGTTCTTTTCATACCGCTTGGCTTGCTGTTTTCGGTAATCCAGGCCTTAGTGTTCACAATCCTTTCAACCATCTATCTGTCACTGATGCTACCACAAGAGGGACATTGAACACACTCTTGATTGAATTATAGTTTCGCAAAAAAAAATCATAAACAAATCAACTCATTGTACTATTTGGAGGAATTATGGATTATCAAACAGCACTTGCATTTTCACTGCCGATCTCGGTAGGTATCGCGGCGATTGGTTCTGGTATCGGACTTGGTCGCGCCGTTGGACAGGCTATGGAGGCGATGGGACGTCAGCCAGAAGCTCACGCCAAAATTCAGACAAGCATGATTATCGGCGCTGGATTGTGCGAAGCGCTGACTATTTACGCTCTGGTTGTGTTCTTTATGCTGTTTTCTGACATTACCGGCTAACAGCAACGCAATAGGCGTCGTGTTGTCTAACGACGTATTGATTGGGAACGAACAGAATTGTGAACATGGGTAGTTAATGGAACTTATCTGGCAACAAATAGCCACACACGCACTTGGTTTTCTGATTGTCGTCTTGCTCCTCAAGAAATTTGCTTGGGGACCGGTGATGGAAATGCTTGAGGAGCGTCGCGAAAAAATCGTTAATGATTTCCGCGAAATCGAACTGGGCAAACAGGGTATTCGCCAACAAGAAGAGCTGTATCAGCAGAAGATCAAAGATATCGAAGCTGAACGCCGTCAAAAACTTCTTGAAGGTGTCAATGAAGGGCAGAAAATGGCCGCTGAGTTGAAGTCCACTGCACAGGATGAAGCCAAAGAAATTATTGTCAAAGCCAAAGAAGAGACCGTGCGCGAAGTGGCCAAAGCCAAAGTCCAATTAAAAAAGGACATGGTTGAAATCACAATGAGCGCCGCTGGAAAAATTCTCTCAGAGAAGCTCAGCGCCGATAAGGATCGTGAGCTGGTGGCTGGTTTTATTGATAAATTGGAGAAAGTCTAACGATTAAACTGTCTTGTTTATGTTGGCCCATTTATTGGGGTTCATCATTGTGATAGTCATGACTAGATCGTTAACAATAAGCTAATGCTTGATAGAGAAGTAGCGATACGATATGCGCAAGCGCTCTTTGACTCTGCCAAAGAGAGAAACTATCTCGATGCTGCCGACGAACAGTTGGCTGTGTTGCAGGTGGTCTTTGAACGTGATCGTTCATTAATCAACTATCTGGCGGCGCCTCAAATTGATGACGCTAAAAAAGATACTCTGATTAGAAAAGTTTTCGGCTCAGATTTTGAGCGAGGTATTCTCGAATTTACTCTCCTAGTCGCGCGTAAGCGTAGAGTTGAGTATCTGCCATTGATGATCGAAGAGTTTCGTGACTTGGTGGCCGATGAGCGTGGCATCGTCAAAGCCGAAATCATCGCGGCGCATCAACTGTCTGCCGACCAGCGTGAAGCTCTGGTGAAGAAATTGCAAGAGAAGCTTGGCAAAACAGTTGAGCTTTCCGAGAGGCAGGATACTTCTGTCATCGGTGGTGTGATGGTTTGTCTTAAGGATGAAGTCATCGACGGAACAGTAGAAAATGATTTGCGCAAATTGCGCGAGCGCTTAGAAGCGCTAGAAGTGAATTAATTAGTAGCGCTGGAAGTAAATTAAGTAGCGCGTGTCGAGATAGTCTTAATATCTATTTGCATAGCGCAGTATTCTGTGAATTGTCACAGGTGAAATAACGAAAGTTTGTAGAAGTTTTTAAGGAGTGACGCAATGGGTTTGAATCCCGAAGAAGTCTCGTCAATCATCAAGCAAGAGCTTGAGGCCTACGATACTACTCTAGAGATGGAGTCGGTCGGAACGGTTTTGCAAGTTGGCGATGGAGTTGCGCGTATCTGGGGATTGCGCGACGTACAAATGTCGGAGCTGATTACGTTCCCGGGTGATGTTGTCGGATTGGTGATGAACCTTGAAGCCGACAATGTCGGCGCTGCTATTTTTGGCAGTGACTCCGCTATTAAAGAAGGTGACCCAGTCAAACGAACTGGAAAAGTTGCGCAGGTGCCAGTTGGTGAAGCGCTACTTGGTCGTGTTGTCAATGCGCTCGGTGAGCCGATTGACGGTAAAGGCCCAATTGTGACTGATAAGAGTCGTCCCCTAGAGCCAGTTGCGCCATCAGTGGTTGAGCGCCAGCCTGTGAAAGAGCCAATGATGACTGGTCTCAAATCGATCGATTCGATGATTCCGATTGGTCGCGGACAGCGCGAATTGATTATTGGTGATCGTCAAACAGGCAAGACTGCTATCGCAATTGATGCAATCATCAATCAGAAAAATACCGATGTCTATTGTTTCTATGTCGCAATCGGTCAGAAGCAATCCAATGTCGCTCAAGTGATGCAAAAACTTGAAGAAGTTGGCGCGTTGGAGTATACGACTATCATTTCCGCTTCTGCGGACGATCCAGCCCCGATGCAATTTATGGCTCCGTACACTGGCTGTGCGATGGCCGAAGAGTTCATGTACAACGGCAAGCACGCGCTGATTATTTATGATGATCTCAGTAAGCAGGCTGTGGCCTATCGTCAGTTGTCACTGTTGCTTCGTCGCCCTCCGGGTCGTGAAGCTTATCCTGGTGATGTTTTCTATCTACATAGTCGCTTGCTTGAGCGCGCGGCGAAACTATCAGATGCAAAAGGCGGCGGTTCATTGACTGCGCTACCGATTATTGAAACACAGGCGGGTGACGTTTCAGCGTACATCCCAACTAATGTAATCTCAATTACTGATGGTCAGATCTTCCTTGAAGGTGACTTGTTCTACTCTGGCATTCGTCCAGCGGTAAACGTTGGTATTTCGGTATCACGAGTTGGTGGTAACGCTCAGACAAAAGCGATGAAGAAAATCGCTGGTTCATTGCGACTTGATCTAGCACAGTATCGTGAGATGGCTGCTTTTGCGCAGTTCGGCTCCGATCTTGATGAAAAGACTCAAAAGCAATTAACTCGCGGCGCCAAGATGGTTGAGATTCTCAAGCAGGGTCAGTATGTGCCACAAGAACTCTCGGCGCAAATTCTGATAATCTGGGCTGCTAGTGAAGGGCATCTTGATGATGTTCCAACAGAATCACTGAAACGCTTTGAAGTTGAGTACAATGCTTTTGTTGCTAGTGACTTCCCTGATCTAATCCATGCGATTGATAAGGAAAGAGCTTTGTCCGAGACAATTGTCTCCAAGCTGAAAGAAGCTATCACCCAGTTTAAGGCCAAGTTCAAGGCTGACGCCTAAGCGTTTTAGGTTTTGAGAATCGCTAGAAACATTAAGCAAAACAAGAATTAGACGGACGAGAATAGAGTTCTAACGCATGGCAACACTGAAAGAAATACGCAACCGAATTAAGTCGGTCAAATCCACACGCCAGATAACCAAGGCGATGGAAATGGTTGCGGCGGCAAAGTTACGCCGCGCACAGCAACGTGTCTCCGAAGCGCGGCCGTATGCGGATAGAATGAATGAGATGCTTGAATCACTTGCCGCTGGTTCCAGTGGTGATATTTCGCATCCATACTTCGAAAGCCGCACGGTCAAGAAACGCACTCTCGTGATTGCAGTTTCGGATCGTGGGCTATGTGGTTCATTCAATTCTCGTTTGCTTAGGGAATCTGATGAATGGTTGGCCAAACATTCAGATTGTGAAGTCGAGCTTGTAGTTGTTGGAAAAAGAGCTCTTGCGTACTATAGCAGTCGCTCTTTCCCAATCGCCGCTAGCTATGTTGATTGGAGTGGTGGCTTGGATTATGAAAAGGCGAAGTCTTTGGTTTCGTTCTTGACTAGACGTTTTGTCTCTGGTGAAACTGACTCGGTGAACATTATGTATGCGCACTTTGTTTCGACTGCCAAAAACGTTGTCACTAATGAAACGTACTTGCCTATCGAGAACCCTACATCTGATACAGCCTCAGCAAGTGATAGTAGTAGTGAGACAAAAAGCGCACGTAAAGAGTATATCTTTGAGCCGAACCCTGAAGACATCTATGCTAGTTTGTTACCTAGCTATGCGCTAACTCGCATGTTGACTGCGCTTCTGGATTCGTTCGCTAGTGAACATAGCGCGCGTATGGTGGCGATGAACACAGCTACTATTGCCGCAGGTGATATGATTGATGATCTGACTACGACTTACAACAAAGCCAGACAAGAAAAAATTACCAAGGAATTATTGGAAATCGTCTCAGGAGCCGAAGCGCTCAATGCGTAATTCGACTACGGGAATTAGTTATAGCATATAGAAAATATTGTAAAACAGACGTGTTGGCGATAAGTTGTTTAGCCGCAAAGTCATTAAGTAAGAAGAGCAAAGGTGTCATCGATGGCCGATAATATTGTAAAAGGTAACATTGGAAAGATTGTCCAGGTAATCGGACCGACTGTGGATTGTGAATTCCATTCGGATTCTCTACCTAGCATTCTCAATGCAATCACAATCAAAGACGAATCCAAGGGGATTAGCCTTGTTGTCGAGGTTGCAATTCACGTTGGTGACAATGTCGTACGTTGTGTGTCACTATCTTCTACTGACGGACTAGTTCGTGGTATGGCAGTTACCGACACTGGTGGTCCAATCACAGTCCCAGTTGGCAAAGAATCCCTTGGCAGAATCTTTAATTTGCTAGGTGAGCCTCTTGATGATGGCGCGCCGATCTCTGCCGATTGCCCGCGTCGTCCGATTCATCGTGCGGCTCCGAAATTTGTCGACCAAGACACCCAGACTGAAATTCTCGAGACGGGTATCAAAGTTATCGATTTGCTTGAGCCATACGCTAAAGGCGGTAAGGTTGGTCTCTTTGGTGGAGCTGGTGTTGGTAAGACGGTTATTATTCAGGAATTGATTCGTAATATTGCCACCGAGCATGGTGGTTATTCGGTTTTCTGTGGAGTTGGCGAGCGTACTCGTGAGGGTAATGACTTGTGGCTCGAGATGACAGAGTCTGGCGTTATTGATAAGACCGCGTTGGTTTTCGGTCAGATGAATGAGCCACCAGGATCACGCTTGCGTGTAGCGCTTTCTGGTTTGAGTATGGCGGAATATTTCCGTGATGACGAAAATCAGGATGTACTTTTGTTTGTAGATAATATCTTCCGTTTTGTACAGGCGGGTTCTGAGGTTTCGGCGCTACTCGGTCGTATGCCTTCAGCGGTTGGTTACCAGCCAACGCTTGGAACAGAGATGGGTGGTTTGCAAGAGCGTATCACCTCCACCAAGTCCGGTTCAATCACTTCGGTACAGGCGATTTATGTGCCAGCTGATGATTTGACTGATCCTGCTCCAGCGACAGCGTTCTCGCATCTAAATGCGACAACTGTGCTCTCACGTCAAATCGCCGAGCTGGGTATTTACCCGGCTGTGGATCCGCTTGATTCAACGTCAAGAATTCTTGATCCGCTAATTGTTGGTGAGGAGCATTATCGTGTGGCGCTGGGTGTACAGATGATTCTTCAGCGCTACAAAGATTTGCAGGACATTATTGCGATTCTGGGTATCGATGAACTCTCCGAGGAAGACAGAAAGACTGTTAACCGCGCTCGCAAAATTCAGCGTTTCCTCTCGCAGCCGTTCTTTGTTGCCGAGCAGTTTACTGGCAAAGCAGGCAAGTATGTCAAACTAGAAGACACCGTTAGAGATTTTGCCAGAGTTATTGATGGCGAATTTGATCACATTCCAGAGCCATACTTCTATATGGTTGGTGGACTTGATGAAGTAATCGCAGCTTTCGAAGCTGCTGGTGGTGACAGTCAGGCCGCCTAAGTGCGTGTCGGACTTGCTGTCCAAGAAGTAAGCAAGGAATAGAGTGAATGTTTAAGCTTTCAGTTGTCACACCGATTGCGGTGTATTTTGAAGATGAAGTTAGCAGTGTTGTTGCTCCTGGCGCCGATGGGTATCTTGGTATACTCACCAGCCATGCTCCAATTATTACTTCCCTTGAGCCAGGCTTGCTGACCATCAAAGACGGAAACCAAGTCGAAACCGAATTCGCCATCGGCGGTGGTTTCTTAGAGGTTTCCGATAACAAGGCCACTATCCTTGCCGAGTCTATTGAACCGCTTAGTGATATCGACCTCGCAAGAGCCGAAGCAGCGCGAAAGCGTAGCGAAGAGCGCATGGCGGGCATGATGGCAGACGAAGATGTCGATATGGATAGGTCGCGCCATGCTTTGTCCAAGGCCGTCAACCGTATCGCCCTAATTCGCCGCTCTGGTCGCAATTAGTAAGGACCTAGAGGAATCTTTTTCTGCGGGATTTTCCTAACCTAGAGAGATTATTGTTCAAGTATAGCTGTCGATTGGCCTGATTCTCTGGAGCGTCTGTGCATCTCGCCATGTAATGTGTTGCGTTTCAGCAGGTTGTAAGTGACGGATTATCTTGACTTTGGGTGGGAAACTGCATAAATTATCGGGCTATGAAGATTGAGCTTAAGGAAATAGGTGAATTTCCAGTCGAAGTCTCAATCTTCGAGGATAAGAAGGAAACAAAATTTGTCATCGAGGGGCTAACGCTAGTTGATGGTGTTAACGCTCATCTTTCGATTCAACAAACTGACACAGAGTATTATCTCAATGGCGTTTGCACAGCCGACGTTGAATTGGTTTGTGCGCGTTGCTTGGAAGCCGCTAAAATGTCGCTTGCGGGTGAGATTGAAATAATAGTTATTCGCGAAACTGGTTCAGCCGAACGTTTTGAGGATACTGATGATGTCATTGAAATCGATGATAAAGAGATTTTGGATTTTTCCGAACAAGTGCGTCAGGCGCTTCTAGCGGCTATTCCGCTAAAGCCATTGTGCAGTCCAGCGTGTTTGGGACTCTGTCCGACGTGCGGCGGAAACAGAAACACTTCACCTTGTGTTTGTCCGGCCCCAAGTGGCGATAACCGTTGGGATGCTCTTAAGGGGCTTAGTTAAGAAGCCGTAAACAGAATTGTAGCAGTAAGCAGTACACCCATAAAGAGAATATAGCAGAACTATAAAAGGAGTAACTCATGGCTCATCCGAAACGACGGAATTCTCGTAGCCGAGGTAAAAAAAGACGCACAAACTGGAAGACATCATTACCGAATGTTGTCCCATGTAAGCAGTGCGGCCAAAAGAAAATGCAGCACTACATTTGCCCGAATTGTGGACATTATCGTGGCGCTGGCGTAATTGACGTTAGCGACAATTAAGCTATTGCCATTAGAGTATTTTCTTTTGCTTCCCCTTTGACCGGAATCCAGCCGGTTATAGGTTGGAGGTGGCTTTAAGAGCCACCGCTCCTGCGCTACGGAATACCACCTATATCGCCCTGAGAAGCGCCTAGAATACAGTTCTTCTAGAATACAGTCTTGTTGTCATTCGGATCTTCTCGTAATTCAGAATAGCTTTCAGGGTCTCGTAAATTGAACACAATCGCCCCAAAAAATATTGCTGGCAAAATCGCTGAAAACATCGCCAACAAAGGCGTTGAATCAAGCGATTCTAGAGCGTCTGCCCAAGGTCAATCTTCAACAAGACCAGTCAGAGTTGCTTTGGATGTTATGGGATCCGACCATGGGCCAGAGCAAATCGTCTCTGGCGGGGTCAGCGCGGCCCGTGCGCTAGGCGATGAGGTGGAGTTAGTTCTTGTCGGAGATTCAGAAGCCATAGAAAACAGCTTGCGAACTCTGGGGAAGCGTCCGAATAACATAACCTGTTTACATGCGCCCAATACCATCCTGATGAGCGACTCTCCAGCCGAGGCGATACGTAAATCCAACACTTCTGTGGCCTTGGGTCTTGAATTGCAACGCGAGGGCAAAGTCGACGCTTTCATTTCCGCTGGTAATACTGGCGCAATTATGGCTGGGTCGCTACTGAAGCTAAAGCGTATACCTGGAGTTAATCGTCCAGCGATTTGCGCGTTGTTTCCCACAAAAAATTTCAAAACCACTCTAGCGCTCGACGTTGGCGCCAATTTGGAATGTAAGCCTTTGAACCTGCTACAGTTCGGCGCTATGGGTTCGGCCTACGTCTCTGCTATGTATAACATAGAGCGCCCCAAGGTCGGTTTGCTTTCAATTGGTCAAGAAAAAGTTAAAGGCAATGCTCTGATTACTGACAGCCATGAATTAATGGAGCGATCTAATCTTAATTTTATTGGCAATGTTGAGGGTAAAGATATTCTTTCTGGGGATGTCGATGTCGTGGTTACCGACGGGTTCACTGGCAATACTATCTTGAAATTCGCCGAATCAATCGAGCCGTTTCTCACCTCGCGCATTCGTCATCAGGTTTCGACAAATGTCTTCTCACGCGTGGGCGCAGCTCTGATGTCGCCGTTCTTGGGAAGACTCAGGCGTGCATTTGATTATGCTGAAGCTGGTGGAGCGCCCTTGCTTGGAATCGAAGGAGTCACTATAGTTTGCCACGGGGCCTCATCACCCCGAGCGATAAAAAACGGACTTTCGCTAGCGGTGCGCATGGTCAGAACAGAGACATTGGAAAACACTCGTAGAGAAATGCGCAAAAGCGATTTGTTACAAACAGCGCAAGATAAATAGTGTGTCAGATTAGGAAGTATACAAAAGCTATACGCAGTGACACAAGTCGATTGATACAAACTTTGTAGGACAAAGAACTAACGTGAGTAATTCTACCCAACCAAAATACCGTGCAAAAATTGTCGGCGCGGGTTCATATGTGCCACCAGATATTTTGACAAATGCGGATTTGGAAAAAATCGTGGACACATCTGACGAATGGATTTTGACACGCACAGGAATCAAAGAGAGGCACATTTGCACACGCGAGATGAGCGGTGTGGATATGGCGGCTCATGCTTGCCGAGCGGCTATAGAAAAAGCCAATTGGAAGGCTGAAGACGTCGAGATGATAATCGTTGCGACTGTCACCCCTGATTATCGCTTGCCATCGAATTCGTGCATGTTGCAAGAACGCTTGGGACTTGTCAATGCAGGTACTATGGATGTTGCGGCGGCTTGCGCGGGTTACATACACGGCCAATCAATTGCTTCGGCTTATATTGAATCAGGACAGTACCAAAAAATACTGGTCATTGGTGTCGAAAAACTAAGTACTATTACAAATTACAAAGACCGAGGCACATGTATTCTCTTTGGTGACGCCGCAGGGGCAGTAGCGCTTGAGCGAACCACAGACGATACTGGAGTCTTGGCAAGTTTTCTCAAGTCCGATGGACGTCTCGGTAAACTACTTTGGATACCTGTCGGTGGCACACATTCGCCATATTCTGAAGCACATGAAGCTGGTGACATAGATAACGGTGAAGACTGCTTAAACATGGTCGGCTCTGAAGTCTTCAAACATGCGGTGCGTCAAATGGGAGATGCGGCCCTCAAAGTAATTGAGATGGCTGGAATGACCACTAGTGATGTCGATATGGTGGTGCCGCATCAGGCTAATATTCGCATCATTGACGCTCTCAGAAAGCGTCTTGGTTTACCAGAAGAAAAAGTGTATGTCAATATTGACCGCTTCGGAAATACGTCATCGGCTTCAGTGCCGCTGGCCCTTGATGAAGCGTTAACAACCAAGAAAATCAACGCGGGCGATAATGTTTTGATGTTGGCTTTTGGCGGCGGACTAACATGGGGCGCGTCACTAGTTCGCATGTAGATTGTTATCGGTAACATTCAACGCGATTACTTAAAGAAAAAACAATATGAACGATTATACAGCCGAACAAACCGTCTTTCTTTTCCCTGGGCAGGCCTCACAATATGTTGGCATGGGGCAAGATATTTTTGATTCATCAGCGCCTGTACGTGAACTCTATGCTTTTGCGAGCGAAGAAATCGGCGAAGACATCGCCAAGATTTCTTTCGAAGGCCCAGCCGATGTACTCAAGCAAACACGTTTCACCCAGCCAGCAATTCTTCTGCATTCACTAGCGGCACTGACTGTTCTAGATGGCGCTTTGGAAGCAAAGTACGCCGCTGGACATTCGTTGGGTGAATACGGCGCTTTGGTTGCCGCAGGTTCTCTGACAGCCAAAGATGCAATTCGTTTGGTGGTCAAGCGCGCCTCGCTGATGGAAAAATCATCTCAGGAAACTCCGGGGACGATGGCGGCTATTGTTGGACTTGATTTGCAAACAGTTGAGAAACTTTGCGCTGAGGTTTCAGGCGCTCATGGATCAGTTTGCGCGGCTAATATAAACTCAGCTATTCCAATAGTCGTGTCTGGTAATTTTGCCACTGTCGAAAAACTTGCCGAAATCGCCAAAGAGAACGGAGCCAAACGAGCTATTATGCTTGAAGTCGGTGGGGCATTTCATAGCGTTTTGATGCAATCAGCCAAAGACGGCATGGCCGCAGCGCTTACTGGTGTTGAAATTGAATCACCAGCGCTAACCTTTATTCCAAATGTCTCCGCCGAAGCGGTAAACTCACCTGCGGATATTCGCTCCTTACTGAAGAGACAAATCACCGCTCCAGTTCGCTGGGGGCAGACGATGGAATTACTCAAGAGCGCCGGTATTAAACAAGTATTTGAAATTGGCCCCAATAAAGTTCTGATTGGTTTGGCCAAACGTTCTATTGCTCCTGAAAAAATGATTTCTCTTGATAAGTTGTCAGATATCGAAAAGGTTCTTTCACCAGCGACAACCTAGTGCGCTAGATTATTTACTGGCTAGGACATTGAAGTCCTACAGTCCGATAATTCGATTATAGGAAGTTTGCCACCATGAGTTTAGTACATACATTTGAAAACAAAACAGCCGTAATCACAGGTTCCGCTAGGGGTATCGGCAAGGCTATTGCCACCGAATTTGCAAAACTTGGCGCTAATGTTGTTATCTCTGATATCAATGCTGAGATGTGCGAAGAAACTGCCAAAGAATTGAACGCAGGAATATTGAAGTCCTCGGAAAATTCTGCGATTGCTATTGCCGCTGATGTGACCGACTCCAGCGCGGTTGAGGCGCTTGTCAAAGGCGCTGTTGAAAAATTCGGCTCTTTGGATGTAGTCGTCAACAACGCTGGAATAACCCGTGACACACTATTAGTGCGTATGTCCGAAGAGGACTGGGATACAGTTATCCGTATCAATTTACGCGGTTCATTCAATGTCACTCGCGCTTCGGCGAAAATCATGATGAAACAGAGAAGCGGCAGGATTGTGAATATCGCTTCGGTGGTCGGTATGCGTGGCAATGCAGGGCAAGCAAACTATTCAGCCAGCAAAGCGGGTCTGATAGGCCTAACCAAGTCAGCGGCGCTCGAATTAGCTCCGCGCGGCGTTACGGTAAATGCTGTGGCTCCCGGCTTTATCAACACCGAAATGACCGATGCCATGACCGAACAGGCCACAGAGGCCTTCCTCAAGACCGTTCCACTGCGCCGCAAGGGTGAGCCAGAGGATGTTGCTGCGGCAGTGTTGTTTTTGGCCTCAGAGTCGGCTAGCTATATAACTGGCCAGACCATCAGTGTTTGCGGCGGAATAAATATGTAGAGATCCTCAGTAATGGCTGATAACCAAGCTGGGATTTACTGAGAAAGTAGTCCAAAAAGTAAGCAAAAAAACTTTTCATTCTGGCGCTTGCGTTACGCCACGCTAGAGTGTCATATTTGGCGAAAGCCTTACAATGGTAGGGCGTTACTAGAAAAATAAGCAGCAGTATTCAATAACCAAACAGGAGTAACAAATCATGTCCGCAGAAATCGAACAAAAAGTAAAAGACATTATTATCGAACAGCTAGGTGTCGACGCCGCTCAGATAACCCCTGAAGCCAAGTTCGCCGAAGACCTCGGAGCCGACTCACTCGATACTGTTGAATTGGTAATGGCCCTCGAAGAGAGTTTCGGACTTGAGATTCCAGATGATGAAGCCGAGAAGATTACTTCTGTCGGTGAAGCCATTAAGTACATCACCTCACGTAATGAGGCGACCGCCTAAGCGAATCTATTTTTTCTTTAGTGAAACAACTCAAGCAAGTTGTCTCTAGCGAATTGTTTCTAGAGGATTGAGTCTTGAGTGATTGTATCACTTGGGCAGTAACAATTTGTATTACTTAGATAGTAATATTAAAAAATTAACACATAACTAAATGCAATATCGGTTTCTGTAGCTGTCGAGTGTGATGGACTGCACGAAGGCGATATTGGATTATTGTCTAATTTGAGGTTTTTGTGTCTGTAAATGGAAGAGCTCCACTGGAGCGCGTTGTCATCACTGGTATGGGATGGGTTACACCTCTCGGAGACGATCTAGAAACTGTCTGGCAAGACTTGCTCGATGGAAAATCTGGCGCTGGGCCAATCACTCGTTTTGACGTTTCGGACTATCCGACTCGTATTGGCGCTGAGATAAAAGATTTCAAGCCTGAAGATTATATCGAGAAGAAAACCATTCGTCGTTTAGACCCTTCAGAGCAATATGCAGTTGTTGCCTCTCAAAAGGCCTATGATGATGCTGGACTAGCTGATGCCTCGATTGATCTTGAACGCGCTGGAGTGATTATCGGCTCGGGTATTGGTGGCATCACTACGTTTGAAACACAGCACAAAAAATTAATGGCTGGTGGACCTGGGCGTGTTAGCCCGTTCTTTATTCCAATGATGATTTCCAATATGTGCGCTGGAGTGGTTGGTATGCGTTTTAATTTCCAGGGCCCAAACTATGCCACAGTTTCAGCCTGCGCTTCGTCGTCACATGCTCTCGCTGATATGTTTCACTACATCCAACGTGGTGACGCTGACCTCGGTTTAGCTGGTGGCGCAGAAGCGACAATCACACCTACCTCGCTGGCGGGCTTTTGTAGCGCCCGAGCAATGACCACACGCAATGATGACCCTCTGAGCGCTTCAAGGCCGTTCGATAAAGATCGCGATGGATTTCTCATGGGCGAAGGCTCGGGCATGATGGTTTTGGAGTCTTTGACCCATGCCAAGAAACGTGGCGCCAAGATTTATGGCGAACTGTGCGGTGTTGGAGTCACTTGTGACGCTTACCATATGACCGCCCCTCGACCAGATGGCGCGGGCGCTCGTCGAGCCATGAGCCTGGCCATAGCCGATGGTGGACTCCAGGCGACAGATATCGATTTGGTGAATACACATGGCACGAGCACAGGTCTGGGTGATATTGCCGAAACCAAAGCTGTTAAAGTTGTTTTTGGTGAGCATGCTAATTCATTGCTGGTCAATTCAACCAAATCAATGATGGGGCATTTGCTTGGTAGCGCAGGAGCTGTTGAGGCCATAGCTACCATTAAATCCCTGCAAACAGGACAGGTACATCCGACTATCAATCTCGATGAACATGACCCTGAATGTGATTTGGATTATGTGGCTAATACTTCTCGTACAGTGAAAATCTCACATGCGTTAACGAATTCGTTTGGTTTCGGAGGACATAATGTTTCTCTGCTCCTCTCTCGCTATGATGGTGAGTAGGCCTTACTTCTCTTTTGTTCAGGATTCTTTTGTTTGGGATCTATAATTTAGTTTTTCTACTAGGCTTTGCACATGACAATTCTTTCGTCTCTCAAACGGCTGTTTTCCCGCCCTGAGACAGGTGCGGGACTGGAACATCTCGCTGAAAAATTCCACGATGTATTTCAATACGAGTTCAAGGATGAAGAGCTTCTGCTTGAAGCTCTAGTTCATCGTTCATATATTCGCACTCCCGAGGGTGCTAATTTGAACTCCTATGAACGATTGGAGTTCCTAGGTGATTCTGTATTGGGACTAATTGTCGCCGAACAATTGTTCTTACTTTTCCCGGAGTATAGTGAAGGCGAATTGACCAAGCTCAAATCATTGTTGGTCAATGAAACCTCATTGGCCAATATCGGCGGCGAAGCGGGACTCGGCGAAATTGTTCGTCTTTCTCCAGATGAAGAACGCACAGGTGGCCGTCAACGCCAGTCGATAATCGCTGATTGTTTCGAGGCGGCATTGGGAGCTATTTTTCTTGATAGTTCAATTGATACAGTCCGCGAGGTGGTCAAACGCTTAATAATTTCTCGCGTGGATGATGTTCAGGCCGATAAATCGCAGATAAATTACAAAGGCCATTTGCTGGAGTTTCTCCAGTCACGAGGCGAGGCCGCGCCACAATATGAAGTTATCGCCGAAACAGGCCCTGACCACCGCAAGATATTTTCAATCGCGATTAAGTTCCACGGCAAGACCATCGGAACTGGCGAAGGCAATGCCAAAAAAGAAGCCGAGCAAAAAGCCGCCCGTGAAGGTCTACAATCATTGCGCAAAATGTTTCCTGAATGATCGCTGAATGAACCTTTGGATTCGTTCTCCAGCGTCTCAATTGCTCACAATATTCTCTCAAATCTTTACCTCTCCAGATTTGCTCTCCTGACGTTTTTTTGCTACTCTTGCCCCTAGTTGGGTGGCGGATTTTTGGCCTCCAGAGAACGACTATTTAGATGCTAGTTGCTAGTATCCGAACTATAACATTTCCCAAATGAAAGACCTGGGAAGGGATAAAGTAAATCATGAATTTCGTAGTCTTAGTAAAACAAACACCAGATATTTCGCTGGTAAAAATCGATGATGCCGCAGGTGAAGTCCAACTGGCCGATGCAGGCGGAACTATAAATCCGTCAGATGAATACGCGGTCGAAGAAGGAATCCGTCTCAAAGAGCGTTTTGGCGGCAAGACCACAATTTTGACTATGGGCGCCGAAAAGTCCGAATCGACTATTCGCGCTTGTCTGGCTCTGGGAGCCGACGAGGGTATCTTGCTTTTTGATCCGCTTTTTGATGGTTCTGATTCTCAGGCTACTGCCAAAATCATTGCCGCTGGTTTGAGTAAAATTGGCGAATATACTTTGGTGCTTAGCGGCAAACAATCCGCCGATCAAGAGAGTTCACAGGCCCCAGCGGCAGTTGCGGCTTTGTTGGACTTACCGGGGATTGGTTTTGTGAAGAAAATCGAGGACATCAAGGACAATACAGTATTAGTCCACAGAACCTCAGAGGACGGCTATGACAAGGTTGAGGCGACTCTGCCAGCTATCATCGCCTGCGAAAAAGAAATCGCTGACCCACGTTTACCCTCTCTCAAAGGCAAAATGGCCGCCAAGAAGAAAACCATCACTCGTTGGTCGGCTGCCGACCTTGGTCTTGATGGAGCCGGAATTGGCGCCAATTCAGCTACTAAGCGGTTGAAAGTCTCCTCGCCAGCGCCGCGCAAAGCTGGAGAGTTTATCGAAGGTGAGTCTCCAAAAGAAATTGCCGATGCGCTGTATCAAAAACTGAAGACCGATCAGGTTCTCTAGCGCTTAGATTTCTATGAAATCTTGCCAATAGATGGTGATTGAATTTAACGGGTGAAGCGTAATGCTTCACCCGTTTCTTATTGTACTCAGATTCTTAAAGCCTTACTTTCAAGCAAGGTTATTGTGCGCATGGCATTGATTCCAAAAGCGCTCAACTTATTGAACACAGCCAATGAATATTCGAAAATTGAAAGACATTCAGGAATTGACCGCTGGGGACGGGGTTCATCTCAGAGAATTGTGGAATCCTAATTCTCAGGACAGCTTTAATGGCCGCTATTCATTGGCAGTGGCGCGTTTGGCTCCTGGAAAATCATCCAAGCCTCATAGACTGGTGACTCATGAATCATACTTTATTCTCAGTGGTTTGGGAGTCATGCACATTGATGAAGAATCCGAGAGAGTTAGCGCTGGATGCGCAATTGAAATTCCGCCCGATTCTCGACAATGGCTGGAGAATATCGGAACTGAGTCACTGACTTTCATGTGTATTGTCGATCCTGGCTGGCGTCGGGAAGATGAGATATTACTCTAATTCACAGTGACAATCGTTTGCGCTGGTTGTGTAGAGTTTCAGTTGCTCTAAGGTCTACAACTTTCTACTATTTGTTCATGCAAGATCACTCAAAACCGCTCTCAGAACGAATCTCCAATATCAAGACTTTCTTGTTGGCGCTGGCTGGCCTAATATTCATTTTAGCGCCTTCTCAGTCGTCAAGCCAAACTCGTGGCTCGGAGTTCATTGATCGAACTCTGAACGACCTTCAAGTTGTCTATTTCTTTGAATCTCCGCGCTCAATCGATTGGGGCGCGGTAATGCTACTCAGCCAACGCTACAGTTGTCAGGTGACATTAGCGACAGTCGCAAAAGCAGCCGACGGTTTGCAAGTTCGCCAGAAAAATGACCCACGTAGTGGTCTCAGGTATACCCAAGTGAATCTAGCGCCTGCGGCAATCGGTGGTCTCTCTAGTTCATTGACCCCCAATTCTTTTGCGCCAGATATTATTTTGTTCAGCACAGGCCTAGTAGATCCAATTTGGAAACCCATCAAGGATTATTACCTTTCAGGCAAAGCGGCTCCAGATACTTTGCTCTACAATGGACTTATCGGTGTTCGAAAAGTCTATCAGGCTCAAGACAAATTCACTAGTGGCTCAGTTATTCAGGGAGCGATTGTCAATCAGCGAGAACTGTCGCGCGCATACTCTGATTTGATAGCCCAGACCCAAAGAGCTTTCTTTACAGAAGATATGGGAGTTGAGTTACGTTCGGCTGATGACGGTCTCTACCGGCGTTATGAGCTTGCGCGTTATGACATTCAAAACTCTTTCCGCGAATCTGATTTTCTCTCTGGACTAACCAAGTTAAGATTAACTGGACTTGTCCAAAGTATTGGCTCGGAAACAGCGGCTTATTCTGCGACAACTCTGACAAATCAAAAACGTCTGGCTGATCAATTCGAGCGCGATTTCAATGATGCACGACTCGCTGACAGTCCTAGAAAACGTGTTGACCGCTTGGTTTCTGGCTATCGCGCTCTTTCTCGGTTGCTAGATTTGCTCAGCGCCAATCGTGAGTTGTCGGCTGACAGTGTTTACAGTGGATATGTCAAGAACCTAGTCACTGTCTCGCAACGTGCGACTTTGAGGACGATGGGGCTCGAATGGTCAGGTGATATTATCATTCGTGAAACACCCGCTGGGCCAAGAGTGAAGTTCCGTCCGACAGTCACTGTAGCTGGCCCACTTGGAGTCACCTTGGCGAAGATAATGTTCTACCCTGATGGCGGAGACAACGGCGATAGCGTTGTGATTGTGGATGATAGTCCACATGCTGTGAGACCGCACCAGCAGTTCATCCGTGAGTATTTGGTGGATATAGGCGATGAGGCGCTACAAACAGGAGCGCTTGATTCGCTACGTTTCGCAGTTGAGATTCAATATGGTGGCATTTCCATGACTGCTCGCAGTGTTGCCGGAGTGCGGGGTAGTCGCAACTTACGTGTGACTTTCTTACCGTCATTCCGCTTTATTCCAAAAGTAACCGATGTGATGGTTGATAGGAAAATCACACCATTCTACTGGAAAGCTGTAGTCGACAAACCGAAATACTATTCTGGAACTGTAGCAGTCGACCTAAAAACTCCACCAGGTGTCTCAGCGGGGGCCATGCACCGCACACTTTCATTGCTCTCTGGTGAAGAAACTCAGACAATTCAGTTTCCGTTGGTGGCAGGTACAAATATGGTCGACGGTATCGCGCGCCTGACACTAAAATTGAAAGATGGTGGTGAAACAGTCGCCGCCGATACCGCGCTTCTAAGAGTAGCCAGTTGTAATATCGATCCAGATCGGACAATCGCTTTTCTCCCAGATACATCAGGGTTGCTGGAGGATATTTTGCGGATGGCCGAAGCGAAAATTGCTCCACTGACAAACAGAGCTCTTGAGACAGGTGACCTCGGAGCCTATAAAGTCATAGTTATCGGCTCTGGGAGCTATCGCTCATTTACCGCTCTACCGCGAATTTCCGAGAAAATGGAGCGTTATGTGCGTCAGGGTGGATTGCTGGTTATTTTGGGACAACCAGTGGATTGGCCAGTGGGCGCGGCGCCATTGGCCTTGAGACCAGCCCCAGTGGCTCTTGAAGGAGTGGATATTGGTGTTGGTGATAGAAATCATCGTCTATTTTCAAAGCCCTATACCATCCTAACTAGGCGCCTAACTGAATCTGTTGGTGGTCGAACAATTTCGGCTCCAGCGGAAATCGTAACTGGCAAGAAACTCATTTTCGATAAAAGTAACCCGCGGAATCGAAGTTTGCTGACAGTTGCCAATATGGGCGAGGGCAGTATCATTTATTGTGGGTTTCCGCTACTCCAACGAATCTCCCGACTTGAAATCAACTCTATTCATCTCTTAGCGAATATTCTCAGCTACTAAGAAATAGCGATTCTGCAACAAATATTCTGTAACAGACATTTTGTAATAGATCAATAGATATTATGTGATATTGCAATACCCGCTTGGCGCTTGTCCATTGCCTCGAAATTCGTTTTATTAACCGCACAATAGCTCCGCTCTCTGTCACTGTGATTTGCAGATAGTTGAGCGTCTATTGAATTATACAGATACTAATTTGCGCAGATAAGATAATAGAAACTAAGAACGTGCCCACCGATAATAACTCTACCAAAAAATCAACCGATCGAATTGGTTTTCGGAAGCGTTTCGAAATTCCATTCAAACATCTAGGGAAGTATCGCACCTACTTAGTCGTTGGCGCTCTTTCGGTGACACTAGCGGCAGTTTTCAATGTTATTCGTCCATACTTGATTAAACTTCTGTTGGACGATCTAGAAAACGGCACGCTGGAAGACTATGGCCTCAAGCTCGCAGGAGCGTTCGTTCTCTTCACCGCTATCAGTGGGTTCTTCTTATTTTTGAATCGACGTTCTGTGATTTGGATGTCACGGAAACTTGAATATGATATTCGCGGTGAGTTGTTCAAAAAACTGCTGCGTCTGCCAATGTCGTTCTATCATGAGCGCCGAGTTGGTGATGTTATGGCCCGCTTAACCAATGATGTCGAAGCGGTACGTCTGATATTTGGCCCAGGGATCATGTACTTCACCAATACAATCATGACCACGGCCCTGGCTTTGGTCTTGATGTTCTATATGGCTCCGTCATTAACTCTCTATGTCATTATTCCGATGCCAATTATTTCGATACTAGTGACACTAGTCGGTGGTGTGATGCACAGGCGGTTTACTGCTATTCAAAGACAGTTTTCAGTTTTGACTTCAACCGCGCAAGAAAATCTGGCAGGAATTAGAGTCATCAAGGCTTATGGCCAAGAGCTCAACGAGATTGAGCGCTTCAAAAGTGTCGGGCGAGAATATATCGAACGTAATATGGCGTTGGCTAGGTTTCAGGGATTCTTTATGCCTGTACTTTTTAGTATCGCTGGCATGATTACGCTAATCGCGCTCTATGTCGGTGGGCAGCAAGTAATCAGTGGTGAAATCACCAAAGGTGATTTGGTGAGTTTCTTCGTTTATATCGGCATGCTCATCTGGCCGATAATTGCGCTGGGATGGGTTGTCTCTCTCTATCAACGTGGCTCAGCTTCTCTGGATAGATTGAACAAAATCTTCCACGCGCCTGAAGAGATGCCAGAAACTGCAAGCCAGTCTAACTCGCAAGAAAAATCAAGAAAAGTAGACGGCAAGATAGAGTTTCGCAATTTGACATTTACCTATGATGTGACACATGCCGAAGCAAACGATGAGGAGACCAGCGGCAGCCAAAAATCAGACGAACTTCTGCCAGCGCTTAAGAGTGTTTCTTTGTTGATCGAACAAGGAAAATCACTAGGTATCGTTGGCCCTGTGGCCGCTGGCAAATCTACGCTGGCGGCTTTGGTGATGCGTCTCTATCAACCTCCAAGAGGAGTTCTGTTTGTCGATGACACAGATATAATGGACTGGCCGCTTGATACTCTACGTCAGCAAATTGGTTATGTGCCGCAAGAGGCGTTTTTGTTCTCCGACAGGCTCAAAGAGAACATTAGATTTGGCGTTCCAGAGGCCTCCGACGCTGAAGTTGCCGCGGCGGTCAAAGCCTCCGCTCTGGAAAAAGACATTGCTGATTTCCCCAAAGGCTATGAGACAATTGTTGGTGAGCGCGGTATCACACTTTCGGGTGGACAAAAACAACGTCTGTCAATTGCGCGAGCGGTTATCACAGATCCACGGATTATTATTCTCGATGACGCCACCAGCGCTGTTGATACTGAAACTGAATCTCAGATTACCGCAGGCCTCCATAAAATGTTGCAAGGCCGCACCGCAATTATTATCTCACATCGAATCAGCGCCGTCAAAGAGTGTGACGAGATTATCTATCTTGCTGGTGGAGAAATAATCGAACGTGGCTCACATAATCAATTATTGAACTCCTCTGGGCCATACGCTGAATTGAATCACCTCCAATCATTGAAACAGCAACTGGAGGTAGATTGAGTAAAGACGATCCATACTTCCAAGAAGAAGCTCTAGGAAAAGCGTATGATTCAAAGCTAATGAAACGGCTTTTGACTTATCTGCGTCCCTATCGAGGTCACACAATCGCTGGCGCTATCACTCTGCTTGTCGCTGGTGTCCTGCAAGTCTATCTCATCATGCTAGTTCAGCGCGCGCTTGATGATCATGTCAGCATCGGCGACGTTGAAGGGTTGCGGAATATTGCCTTGACCTACGTTGGAGTTATGATCATCCATTTTGGATTAGAATACTTCCAAATAATTATTACGACCCGCATGGGGCAAGAAGTTCAGCAAGATATTCGCCTGCAAGTTTTCAGGAAGTTGCTGGGCATGGAGCTAAAGTTTTTTGATCGCAACCCAGTTGGGCGCTTGGTGACACGCGTTACCAATGATGTTAATGTGCTCAATGAATTGTTTTCATCAGGTGTGATAAACATAATCGGCGATTTGATTTTGCTTTCGGGTTATGTCACTTTGATGTTCTATTACAATTGGCGTTTGGCAATTGCTATCTTCTTGGTCCTACCTGCTCTGGGTGTTGCGACAGTTATTTTCCGCCGTAAAGTGCGCGAGGTCTATCGCAACTTACGAATAACAGTTGCCCAGATAAATGCTTTCTTAAGTGAGCGACTTTCGGGCATTGCAATTATCAAACTCTTCAGCCAAGAGAAGGCAACCTATGCTGCTTTTGAAGAACGGAATCGCACAGCGCTTGAGCAAAACCTAAAACAAGTTTTTTACTACGCTGTATTTTTTCCTGTCGTCAACTTGATTGGCGCTATTTCCTTGGCGGCGTTAATAGTTTATGGCGGAATGCAAATGAGTGAAGGTCTGCTGACTTTCGGTGAGTTAACGGCCTTTATTTTGTTGGTTGAACGATTCTATAGACCGATTCGAGATCTCTCCGAAAAATACAATGTCCTGCAGGCTTCAATGGCTTCGTCAGAGAGAATCTTCCAATTGCTGGACACCGATCCGGAACTGCCTGGCGAGGCTGATGTACTCAGCCCAGCGTCCGAATCAGCAAATATCATCGCCAAGAAATCCATCAGTGGGGCCATAACTTTCGAAAACGTCTCCTTTGCCTATAATCCTCCCGATAATGTGATTACCGATGTGTCATTTACAGTTGAATCAGGGCAGTCAATCGCGCTAGTTGGCGCCACTGGATCAGGCAAAACAACCTTGGTGTCATTATTGTTTCGTTTCTATGAGCCACAGAGCGGCAGGATATTACTCGATGGACGTGACATCCGTGAGTTTGCAATTCCTGAACTCCGCAGTCACCTTGGTCTGGTGATGCAAGACGTACAAATCTTCTCAGGAACTATTGCCGATAATGTGCGTCTTGGCGAAGAGTCGATTGATGATGAGCGTGTTCGGTGGGCGTTGCGTGAAGTGGGCTTTGAAAGAGCTTTTGAATCACGAAGCGCTAATGGAAATGTAAGTAATAGCGCCTTTGACATTACACAAGAAGTCAAAGAGCGCGGCGCCACACTTTCAACAGGCCAAAAACAATTGCTTTCATTTGCACGCGCTCTGGCTTTTGATCCGAAAATTCTAGCGCTGGACGAAGCCACTAGTTCGATTGATACTTCGACCGAGCGTCTGATACAGCAAGCGCTAGATAAGATCATGCAAGGTCGGACGTCGATTGTCGTGGCTCATCGTCTTTCGACTATTGAAAAAGCCGACAATATTTTGGTGATGCATCATGGACGTCTTTGTGAAGAGGGCACCCACAAAGAACTACTCGCCTCCGAAGGCATTTACCACAAGCTATACCAAATGCAGTATCAACATGCGGTTGCAAACTAAGATGCCAAAGAAATCAACGAGCGCCTGCTCGCCAAAAGTAGCGGCGCAATATGCCTCCTTCGCGCGGGAGTTGTGCCTTGAGGCTGGGGCGCTGTTAAAGCGCGCCTATTATCGTCCGCGAAAAATCGCTCACAAAGGTCCAATCGATCTTGTCACCTCGGCCGATTTGGCCTCCGAGAAATTGATTGTTCGAAAAATAAGAGACAAATTCCCTGAGCATAGTATTTTAGCTGAAGAGCGAGAAGAAATTGCCAACGACTCAGAAATCCGCTGGGTGATAGATCCACTCGACGGAACGACGAACTTCGCGCACGGTTACCCAGCGTTTTGTGTCTCAATTGGTGTGCAATGCCAAGATGTATCTGTGGCTGGGGCGGTCTATGACCCACTTCGTGATGAACTATTCAGCGCAATTGCAAATCGCGGCGCTTGGCTTGGACGCAAGAAAATCCAAATCAGCGCAACCAAGAAACTCTCCAATGCGCTCTGCGCGACAGGTTTTCCCTATGATGTTCATAACACCCAAAAGGACAATCTCGCGAATTTCAGACGAATAATTAAGCGCGCCAGAGGAATTCGTCGTGGCGGATCAGCGGCGCTTGACTTATCTTATGTCGCCTGCGGTAGGTTTGACTTTTATTGGGAAATGAAACTTGCCCCTTGGGACACCGCCGCCGCAACGCTAATAGCCACAGAGGCAGGAGCGAAGGTGACTGACTTTTCAGGTAAGCCGTTTTCGATTGAAAAAAAAGAAGTAGCCGCCGGAGTTCCAGCAATTCACAAAACCGCGCTGGCTCTAATAAAGTAGTATGAAACCCTTGCATTACTACAAAGCAACGAGTACTAGAAAGACATGAACACAAAACACTTAATGAAATCAACCTCTGGGATTCGTGGAATAATCGGCCCTGGTTTAACAGCCACAATGGTCACCGAATACGGAGCCGCTTTTGGCACTATTCTCAAACGCAAAAACAAATCTTCCAAAGCGCTCGGTCCACTAGTTGTTGGACGCGACAGTCGTCCATCAGGAGAAATGTTCTCAAATGCCTTCAGCGCTGGAGCGCAGTCAGTTGGAATCGATATTGTCGATGTTGGCATTGTTCCAACGCCAACAGTTGAAATGGCGGTTCTAGGTTTGAAAGCCTGCGCAGGCGTTTGTGTCACTGCTAGTCACAATCCATCGCCATGGAATGCGCTGAAGTTTTTTGATGCTAGCGGTGAGTTTATCAATGCGCGTGTCTTCAAAACTCTCGAAGATTGCTTCGACAAAAAGGCCTTCAAGTTCCAGCGCTATGACAGTCTCGGTTCATTGACGTACGATAACTCATGGATTGAAAAACATATCAAAGCCACCTTGAAACTCAAAGGTGTCGCTATGAGTTCAATCAAACGCGCCAAATTGTCTGTGGTCGTCGATGCTGTCAATGGCGCGGGCTCAGATGCTTTGCCAGATTTCTTGGAGCGTATGGGAGTTCGTGTCATCCGCCTGAACTGCAAACCCGATGGCCTCTTGCCGCATATGCCTGAGCCAACTCCAGAAAACTTGACTCAACTTTCCAAGGCTGTCAAAAAACATAAGGCCCATCTCGGTTTGGCCTGCGATCCCGATGCCGACAGATTGGCGATAGTCGATGAAACGGGAACTCCTATTGGCGAGGAATTAACATTGGCTCTGGCGGTCAAGCGCGTACTTGAAGTCCTTGACAGCCCTGTCGTCGTCAATATGTCGACTTCACGCGCGACCACCGATATGGCTGTCGAGGCTGGCGCAAAGTTTTACCATAGCAAGGTCGGTGAGGCCAATGTCATTGGTGAAATGAAAAAAAGAGGCGCAATTATCGGCGGCGAGGGTAATGGTGGAGTGATTTATGGCGCCTTGCATTATGGCCGCGATTCTCTGGTTGCCGCTGGATTAGTTCTCAGCGTTGTGGCTAAGTCTGGTAAAAAAATGTCAGAACTGGCGGGAACAGTTCCGAAATATTATACTATAAAGGGAAAAGCTCCTCTGCCGAAGAGTTTCGAGCGGAATTTGGCGGCTTTTGCCAAAGCTCTCAAAAAACGTCTGCCAAACCTAAAAACCGACACCCGTGACGGAATACGCTTCGATTTCACAGAGGGCTGGTTACAGATAAGGAAGTCGAACACTGAGCCGATATATAGAATGATAGTCGAAACCGACAACCAAAAATTAACAGACGAATTTTTTCGTCTCTGTCGCCAGAGCTTCAAATAGCAAAAGAGTTACTTGGAGTTACTTGGCGCCCATATTTTTTTCGAAAGCAACTAGAACAACATGTGTGGTATAATCGGATATATTGGTGATAAACGAGCCAAGCCAATTCTCATGGCGGGGCTCAAGCGGATGGAATACCGTGGCTATGATTCGTCAGGAGTGGCTTTCAACGGACCGCATGGTGTGCATGTCCGCAAAGCCAGTGGAAAAATTGCTCGCCTTGAGGCCGAACTAGCTGGGCATGATTTTGAACAAACCGCAGGTATCGCCCACACGCGCTGGGCGACACATGGCCCACCAAATCAACTAAACGCCCATCCGCATATAGATTCTTCTGGCGCCATTGCGATCGTGCATAATGGTATCATCGAAAATTACTATTCCTTGCGCAAGACTCTTCAAAAGCTTGGCCGCAAATTTACAACCGACACAGACACCGAAGTCTTGGCCTGTTTGATTTCTGAATACTATGACGGCGATTTGACCGAGGCAGTGCGCTTGGCGCTCTCACAAATTGAAGGCGCCTATGGACTAGCTGTGATTTGCGAACAGGAGCCAGGTGTTATGGTGGCCGCGCGTAATGGCTCGCCGCTGGTGATTGGTGATGGCGAAGGCGAAAACTTTGTCGCTTCAGATATTTCCGCTGTTTTGGATTACACTAAGCGCGTTGTTTTTCTCGATGACGGACAAATTGCGACTGTCACTAAAGATTCATACAAAATTACCAATATCGATAAAGTTGTTATCACTCCGCATGTCGAAGAGATTACTTATTCGCTTGATAAAATCGAAAAAGGCGGCTACGAACATTTCATGCTCAAAGAAATTCATGAGCAAGCGCACACACTTCGTGACGCCATTCGTGGTCGTTTGAATTTCGAGGAAGGCAGACCGCGCTTAAACGGTCTCAACTTACAGTCCGAACAATTGCGCACACTCGACCGAATCATAATTTCGGCCTGCGGCACAAGTTGGCATTCGGGTTTGATTGGTGAGTATCTGATTGAAGAAATAGCGCGCGTCCCTGTCGAAGTTGAATACGCCAGCGAGTTTCGCTATCGTTCGCCGATAATTCCGCCTAACTCATTCTTTATCGCTATGAGTCAGTCTGGCGAAACCGCTGATACTTTAGCGGCTTTGCGCGAAGCCAAACATTCTGGCGCCACAACTTTAGGAATCGTCAATGTCGTCGGCTCGGGTATTGCTCGTGAAACCGACGGCGGAGTTTACACGCACTCAGGCCCAGAGATTGGGGTGGCCTCAACGAAGGCCTTCACTTCGCAAGTGATGGTTCTGAGTATGCTGGCAATTCTGCTCGGACGTATGCGCGATTTATCTTCCCAACAGGGCATGGAGATGATTGACTATTTGCAAAACATTCCGAATCAAGTCGAGCAAATCCTCAAACAAGACGAGCATATCAAGAGCATCGCCGAGGTCTATCACAAGAGCAACAACTTCCTCTACCTTGGCCGAGGTGTCAATTTTCCTGTGGCGCTCGAAGGCGCGTTAAAGCTCAAAGAGATTTCCTATATTCACGCCGAGGGTTATCCTGCCGCAGAAATGAAACACGGCCCGATTGCGCTCATCGATGAAAACATGCCCGTGGTAGTGATTGCTCTCAAAGACATGGTCTATGACAAAGTTGTCACTGGTATCAATCAAGTCAAAGCGCGCGGCGGTCGTGTGATTGCTATCGCCACCGAAGGCGACACCGAAATCGCCTCCCATGCCGATCACGTAATCTATATCCCAGCGACATACCGTCTCTTCACCCCGCTACTGTCAATCATCCCGCTACAACTACTAGCCTACCACATAGCCGCCCTCCGCGGTTGCGAAATAGACCAACCCAGAAACTTGGCTAAGTCTGTTACGGTTGAGTAGGAAATTATTCTATTAGAATCGGTGTCAGGTCACACGCCTGACTTTGTCAGTCGCAAGACCCGACACAACAGATAAAAGCTCTAAGCACGGTGTGTTACTTTACCGAATCATGGCTATGGAGTAATTGTTGAGCGGTGGGATTCAATATTGAGTCATTACCAAAGAGAATCTTGAATTCCTCTTCAAGTCCGAGTTTCACGAACGAACGATTCTCTAAGTCAAAGAATCTCACCTCACCCATTCCATCTGTGAATCGGACAACTTCAGTGTCGTTACGAATTTTTGTGAATAAGACATCTCGACTTTTGGATTCTGTACTATAAATGTAATGTTCCATTTCAAAGAACTCGGCTCTGTCAATCAAGAAGAAGTTAAATGTTGTGGAAGTCGTTGCTCCATAATTTTTTTTGTAGACGTTGATTTGATAGCGGTCTGAATTGTAACTTGTCACTAGAACTTCCTCCAAGCCCATTTCGATAGTCAGAATGAACGAAAAGAGAAGCACGATTGGAAAGGCAACATAGGGCAATACAGTTACTAAAGTTACAAATACAACTTGTTTTGTTTTCTCTTTTACCATCTCAACTCCAGTTACAACAAGTCATACTCATCAATCAAGTAAAAGTTCAATTTCACAAAAAAGCAGGGCGCCGAAACTCGGCGCCCTGCTTGTATCATACTCTTATCCTAGAAAAGCTTGTCAACTATTCCTGCCCAACAATCGGCAACTCGCGCTCAAGCTTCTTATCCTTACGATAACCCAAAGCATAATCGGCTTGCATTAGTGTCTGCACTTCGCGTGTGCCTTCATAAATCGCCGCGCCTTTGGAGTTGCGGAAGAAACGCTCAACTGGATACTCATCGGAATAACCATAAGCGCCATGAATCTGCACAGCAGAATGCGCGGCTTGTTCGGCTTCATCACATGCTACCCATTTCGACAATGCGGTCTCGCGGGTGTTACGTTTGCCTTCGTTTTTCAAAACTCCAGCTTTCATCCACAAGTAACGTGAATACTCATAGCCCTTAACCATATTAGCGAGCATCTGTTTGACCAACTGATGCTCACCAATCTCAACGCCAAATGTCTTGCGCTCATGTGAGTATTTCAGTGACGCATCCAGACAGGCCTTAATCAACCCACAGCTACCAGAAGCCACAGTGTAACGACCTTGATCCAAACAGAACATCGCAATCTTAAAGCCAGCGCCTTCTTTGTAAACCAAATTCTCTTCAGGCACTTCAACATCTTGCATCGAAATCCAGCCTGTGTTACCAGCGCGAACTCCCAGCTTGCCTTCAATTGAACCTGTAGTGACACCTTTCATACCACGCTCAACAATGAAGCAAGAGATACCATGAGGGTCACGGGTTTTCTTCATCTCCAAATCATGGTAACCGAAAATCAAAAATTGATCAGCAACATTCGCCAGCGAAATCCACATCTTTTCGCCATTGAGAATATACTTGTCACCTTTCTTAATCGCAGTAGTTTCCATGCCACGCACATCAGAGCCAGCGGCTGGCTCGGTCAAACCGAAAGTAGAAATCTTCTCACCCTTAGCCGCTGGTACTAAATATTTTTGCTTCTGCTCTTCGTTAGCCCATGTCAAAACTGACATACAGAACAAGCCCAAATGCACAGAAAGCACAACTCGCGCGGCGGTGTCGGCGTATTCCATTTCCTCGCAAGCTAATCCGAGCGAGATATAATCCATTCCCATACCGCCATATTCCTCAGGAATACAAAATCCCAACAAATTGGCCTTAGCCATAGCTGGTAGCAACTCAGGATTAAGAGTGTGTTTGCGGTCAAATTCTTGAATTGTCGGTATAACCACCTTCGAGGCGACTTCGCGAGCCATATCGCGAACTGCCAACTGATTCTCGGTAAATGTAAAATCAATCATTGGATCTGTTGCTCCTTGTCCAATCCGCCGAGTGGCAAAATTGGTCCATCGAAAAATGAAATTAGTCTCTGTTTCTAAAGGGGCTAAGAAAATAGCCACCCGCGCGCTCTACCGATAATAATAGAGACCGCCTGTGGCAGTGATATAACAGGAAGGATTTATGATGTCAATTGGCTATCTATATAGATAATCAACAGAGTTTTACCAGTTAGGGCTACAATAGTTGAATTCAAGTCCATCTGGCTTACGGAACTCATTAAGCTCGCCGCCATTAATCGAAACGGTAAACATGGTGGCGCTTCTGCCGCTTGGGTTTCTTCCCGCGAAAATGACAGTGGCGCCACTATTCATAAATCGCGGATTTCCAAAATGCGCTTTGGTGGTGCCAATTTTGGTGAGATTCAACAAATTTGTTCCGTCAGCGTCCAGCCGATAAATATTACCGTCCGTACGATTTGTGCCTACCAAATATCTCCCATCTGGAGACCAAATAGTCTCAGTCATGAACATAGTATCCGAGACATAGAACGGCGTCACCGGCCCACCAGTAGCGGGAATCGCATACAATCCTTTGTCACCCTGATGGCGCGAAAAGATAATTTTCGTGCCATCACCATTCCAACTGGGCATATAGGAGCTAATAGAATCGTGGGTCAGTTGCTTTAGGCCACTGGCTTCACCATTGGCGTCAACCACGAAAATCTGCCGAACATTCAATTTATCCTTGGATGCGAAAGCAATAACATTGGCCTTTGGAGACCAAGCTGGCATTTCTGGCAAAAGAAACTCGGGCGTCTTAATAACTATTCCTTTACCGGGTTGACTTAGGTCTAGAATTTTCATGCTCAGACGTGGGTCGATGCAAACAGCTCGGACGCGGTCAGACGCCCATGAAGCATGTCCGCCGCGGCTGGAGACATGTTGCAATGTGTCCCCTTTTTCGTTCAGAAGCCACATACCTTTATCGCGACTACGAGTTGCACAGTCAGCAAACATCAAGCGATTGATACGCTTGACACTAGTACTGCCCTTCGTGGGGTCATTGGGATCAACTTGATACTCCAAGACATCTCCAGTTCGCAATTCTGGCGTTTGTGGTCTTGTGCTATCAGTCTTTTGAGGCTGAGTCAGAACCTGAGCGTAAGCCGTCTCGACCAACCCAGAGAAGACAACCCCGGAAGCCACATAGGAGGAAAGCGCGATTACCGAAATCGCCAAGACAGCCACCAACTTATTGGAGGTCAATAGTCCATTCTGGGTATGTTTGTGACCCAAAGTATGAATTGTTCTGCTCTTTGTTCTCATCTGCTTGTCGTTTTCTCTTATGTATTTACTGTTGCTCTCGAATAGCTCAATCAATAACAATTGAGCTGTCTCAACTTTTCTTTACTATATATATGCTTATACCCAAACAACTTAGATTGGTTGAATGTACTTTCGACCAATTTCTAATCAGCGTTCCCTACCGCAGTCCACCTATGGAATCTGCCGTATCTAGCCAGATATTGCAAGTTCCATTCCGACAATTGCCTCTTGGCCCTATTGGGTGAATTCTTCATCTTGTAGCGGCCCAATTGTATATGACTATTGATAAACAATTGCCCTACGCCAATGGCTTGACAATTGGCTCCATCAGAGTACAATATGCTTCTGGGGGGAGTCAATTAACCGACTGAAAAGTCCATTAAATCCTCCCAGTAGATAACATCCATTTTATGAACGTTTCTAGGAAACATTTGCAGTATCAAAAGGAAGATTGATGAAAGAAGCAGGTTTTAGAGAAGTTGTAATTGTTGACGGAGCAAGAACCGCTTTCGGGTCATTCGGTGGCTCATTAAAAGGATTCTCCGCGCTGGACTTAGGGACATTCGCCGCTATCGGGGCGCTAAAAAAATCAGGAGTCAAACCTGAACAAATCGACCACACTGTCATGGGCAACGCCTTGCAAACCAGTAATGACGCTCTCTATGGCGCTCGTCACGTCTCGCTCAGAGCTGGTGTGCCAGTTGATCGTCCAGCATTGACTGTTAATCGTATTTGTGGTTCAGGTCTGCAGGCGATAGTTACCGCTGCACAAATGATAATGCTTGGTGATGCCGATATGTGTTTGGCGGGTGGTATGGAAAGCATGTCACAAACACCGCATGTAATCCACGGCGCTCGTTGGGGCTTGCCTCTCGGTCAAGGCAAAATGGATGACTTACTTTGGGAGGCCTTGATGGACACATATTGTGACACATCAATGGCCGTCACTGCCGAAAACCTTGCCGAGAAATACAAAGTCTCTCGTGAGGACGCCGACGAATACGCGCTTCGCAGTCAGCGCCTAGCAACCACCGCACAGAAAAATGGCTGGTTCGCAGAAGAGATTACACCAATTGAAATCAAATCACGCAAGGGTGTGAAAATCGCTGACACCGATGAACATATCCGCCAAGACGCATCAATCGAGAGCATGGCCAAGTTGCGCACTGTCTTCAAAAAAGATGGCGTAGTGACAGCTGGTAATGCCTCAGGAATTTGCGATGGCGCCGCTGTTGTCGTGGTCGCCAGTAGGGAAGCCGCCGAAAAACACGGTTTGAAAATCCTCGGTACTTTGAAATCTTATGCTATCTCAGGTGTCGAGCCAACTTTGATGGGTATCGGGCCAGCGCCTGCGATTCGTGACGCAGTCAAGAAAGCTGGTTCAGAACTTGACGCGATGGAAGTCATCGAAGTCAATGAGGCCTTTGCGCCGCAGGTTGTAGCAGTTGAGCGTGAATTAGGAATCAAACGTGAGGTACTAAACCCCAACGGCGGTGGAATTTCACTAGGACATCCGTTGGGCGCATCAGGCGCACGTCTAGCGCTGACAACTTTGTATCACATGCGTCGCAACAAGCAAAAACTTGGCGTTGCCTCACTATGTATTGGCGGCGGTCAAGGCATCGCGACAGTTTTTGAATGTCAGTAATGTTACACACAAACTAGAAGAAGCAGTTTTTAGAAATAGCTATATACAAAGGAATGAAACAATGACACCGGCAACAGAAGAAGCGACAGGAGCCGCAATTAGTGACGGCGCCGCAAAAGATATCAAGAAAATTGGCATAGTTGGTTGTGGTTTGATGGGACGTGGCATTGCCCAAGTAGCCGCGCAAACTGGCTATACAGTTCTTTCACACGAGACAGACAAAAAGTTTTTCGACAATGGCTTCAGCGCTATCACCAAGTCACTGGAAAAAAGAGTCGCCAAAGGCAAACTTGAAGAGGATGCCAAAAACAAAACTCTCGCGAATATCTCATTCGCCGCGTCACTTTCTGACTTTGCTGACTGTGACTTTGTCATCGAAGCCGTCACCGAAAACATCGAAGTCAAGAAAGCGATTTTCAAAGAACTAGACGGCATTTGCAAACCGTCATGTATCTTTGCTTCGAACACCAGCTCAATTCCAATTTCCGATATGGCGATGGTCACTAACCGCCGTGACAAATTCGTCGGCACACATTTCTTCAATCCAGTGCCAGTGATGAAACTTCTAGAGGTTGTCAAATCAATCGACACCTCCGACGAAACAGTCGAGATTGCGCTAGACCTCGGAAAATCAATGGGCAAGAAAACTGTTACCGCCAAAGACACTCCTGGCTTTATCGTCAATGTCCTCTTGGTGCCATACTTGCTTGATGCCGTTCGTCAGTTGGAAAACGGTTTGGCTACCGCTAAAGAGATCGACGACGCCATGATGTTCGGTTGTGGACATCCAATGGGACCGTTGACACTACTTGATTTCGTTGGTCTCGATACAACTTTGTTCATCGCTGATATCATGTTCGAAGAATTCAAATCTGTGCATTATGCCGCGCCACCATTGCTTCGTCGCTTGGTGAATGCTGGTTACAATGGCAGAAAAGCTGGTCGTGGTGTTTACGATTACAGCGGGAAATAGGTCGTCTATGAAATACGAATTAATCAAAATCGAACAGGACGGTCATGTTGCAACTTTGACTATTGATCGTCCCGATGCGCTCAATGCGCTCAACGCGCAAATGATCTCAGAGATGCAGTACTGGTTGCGCAGTGTTTGGTATGACGAAACCATCCGCGTCATTATTGTCACTGGCGCAGGCAAAGCTTTCATCTCTGGAGCCGATATCGCCGAGCTGGCGACAATGGGTGTTCAGGACGGCATGCGGAAATCCGCTACTGGCCAACATTTGATGAAATCATTTGAGAATATTCCAAAAGTAGTCATTGCCGCAATTAACGGTTTCTGTTTTGGTGGCGGTATGGAACTCGCGCTGGCATGTGATATTCGCTTGGCTTCAGAGAAAGCCCGCATGGGATTACCCGAAGTCAAACTCGGAATCATCCCTGGTTATGGCGGCACACAGCGCCTAGCCAGACTAGTCGGCGCCGGACGAGCCAAACAAATGATTTTCACTGGTGAGTTTTTCAAAGCCCAACAGTGTTATGATTTTGGAATTGTTCAGGAAGTTTATGCGCCAGAGGAGTTGGCTGACAAAGCCAAAGAGATGGCCCAGACCATCGCCTCGCGTGGACCTTTGGCGGTAACAGCCACCAAGGAGTGCATCAATCGCGGACTGGATATGCCGCTTTCAAACGCCTGCGACTTCGAAAAAATCAGTTTCGGTGCAATTGCCGCCTCGGCTGATATGAAAGAGGGCCTCAACGCCTTCCTAGAAAAACGCGAAGCGGATTTCAAAAACAAATAGCAGTTTGTTTGTAGAATTATATTGAGTTATCAAGAGGGCACAGTGAGCTGTGCCCTCTTTTTCTTGCTCAACTATTGAACAGCAATGTTAGATGATAAGTCGCAAGAAAGCGGCGATACGACTAACAAGGGCCGATACAGAGCTTAGAGACTATCAATCACAATATTAGCATATACAAAGAGGCAGGAACATGTCTACTCAAAGAATAATCACTACACTATTTGCTCTTTTAGCAGTCTTAACACTCTCGTCATCAAGCGCCTTCGCCAAAGGTAAACCAGCTTTCGGAGCGCGTGTTGGCTTGAGTTCATCGCCAGACCAATTCGTCTTCGGCGTGCAGAGTTCATTTGGTAAAGCTGGCGGAGCCGCTGGTACTGCGGATTTTGTACCGAGTGTCGATCTTGGATTCGGTGATAATTTTACATCCTTATTGATCAATGGTGACCTACGCTGGTATCTCATGCGTCTACCAGAAACGGGTATCAAATTCTACGGCGCCGCTGGCCCTACTGTGGCCTACTATTCCGCCAAAGGCGGCGGAACCGCAACCGAAATTGGACTGTCATTAACCGCTGGCGCGCGAATCCCGATGAAAGGCTATCGCAGCTACAATGTCGAAGTTCGCTTCGGGTTCGGTGATATCCCAGATTTGAAAGTGATTCTGGCTTTGATGTTTTAAGTAGATACCAGTAGTCCTCGCTGTTATGTCGGGTCTTGCTGCTGATTTTTAGTCAGCAGTGTGACCCGACATTTTATACTTCCCGCCCCCAAAAAAAATAATTACAGCCGCCTCCAACTTGCCTCATCCATCGAAAGCCCCTAAACTACTGCCGCTATGAATCCAGCCAAGAACTTCTATACAAATCTGCCAAAACCAGCTTTCGTCTTGGCCCCTCTCGAACAAGTCACAGATGCGGCTTTTCGTTATATAATTGCCAAATACGGCAAACCGCATGTCCTCTACACCGAATTCACCTCCGCCGACGGACTCTGTAGCCTAGGTCTCGAACGGCTAATTCCCGACTTACGTTACACAGAATCCGAGCGTCCAATTGTCGCTCAGATTTTTGGCAAAAGACCAGAGACAATGCGTCATGCCGCCGAAATTTGCCGCAAGCTCGGTTTCGATGGGGTAGATATCAATATGGGGTGCCCCGAAAAAAACGTTTGTAAAACTGGCGCAGGGGCTGGAATGATCAATGATCCATCACTAGCGAAAGAATGTATCTACGCTGTCAAAGAGGGCGCAGGAGGTTTACCTGTTTCAGTGAAAACCAGAATTGGCTTTACCGAGATAACGCTCGAAGAATGGGTCAATCACTTACTGGAAACAAAAATAGCGCTGACAACTCTACATCTTCGCACACGCAAAGAGATGTCCAAAGTTCCTGCGCATTGGGACAAAATCCATCGCGCAGTCGAATTGGTCAAAGACAGCGGGACATTGCTCTATGGCAACGGCGATGTCGAATCGTTAGAGCAGGGGCAGAGTCTTGTTGATGAAACTGGTGTTGATGGAGTGATGTTCGGCAGAGCAATTTTCGGGAACCCTTGGTTATTCAACCCAAGAGTCGCTCGGGAAGATTTGTCGGTTACCGAACGCTTGCATGTATTGCTCGAACATGCCTATGTTTTTGAGCATTTCTTCGCCGACACTCGCAAACATTTCTTGATAATGCGTTCGCATTTTCACGCCTATGTCAACGGCATGCCCAGCGCCAAGGAACTACGAATCAAGCTTACCCAATGTTCCAGCGCAGACGAGGCCCATGCTGTTGTCCGTGATTATATGGACAAGCCATTCGTTTTTGATCCTCCTGCGATACACTCCAAGCCCAATCTCGAAGAGTTACGCGAAATCTTTGCTGTTTAGGTTACAGAGAGTCCCCAATAGGCGATATCTTTGACTCTTCACTCAATAATTCGTCGTCTATTTGGTTGCCTCTCACATGCAAATCCAGTTAATTATAATCCATAGGCTGGCCCAGAAAACTATCTGGGCCTCCAGATGGAGAACTATACTACTATGAGTCAAAACTCAGATAAGACCGAACAAGGTCATCCAGATATCGCTTCACTAATTCATGAATGGAATATCGGTGGAGACGGTTCAGCGGGGGTTGAATACCCTGATATTCACTTTGTCGACGAAACTTTGAGAGATGGCCTGCAGTCGCCATCAATCACAGATCCAGACATTGATCAAAAAATCCGTATGCTCCATCTGATGGAGAATCTTGGAATTGACTGTGTCGACTTGGGTTTGCCGGGATCTGGACCTCGCGCAGTAGCAGATATCACCCGTCTGGCGAAGGAAATCAAAGACAACAATTTCAAAATCAAAGCCTATTGCGCAGTCCGCACTCACCCTGCGGATATCAACCCTTTAATAGATATTTCACTAAAAGTCGGAATGCCCATCGCCGCTGCGGCGTTTATTGGCTCCTCCCCGATTCGTCAATACGCCGAGGGCTGGACTGTCGCTGATATCATCAAGAAATCTGTCGAAGCGGTTAAACTCGCAGTCGACAATGGCTTGCCCGTGATGTATGTCACTGAAGACACCACACGCGCCACTCCAGATGATATTCGCTCTCTTTACAAGGCGGCAATAGACAATGGCGCCGAGAGAATTTGCATTTGTGACACCTGCGGCTATGTCACACCTACGGGTGTGCGCAATTTGCTCAAGTTTGTTGGCGAGGTTATTACCGAAACTGGGGCTGACATCAAAATCGATTGGCATGGTCACAACGATCGCGGACTCGGTGTCTCGAACTCTCTGACAGCGGTCTATGAAGGTGTCGACAGAGTGCATGGTACAATACTTGGCATCGGTGAACGAGTCGGAAATGCCTCACTTGATCAAATTCTGGTGAACCTAAAACTCAATAGAGCCATCGATCGCGATTTGACATCACTTGCTGAATATTGTGAACTAGTGCGCGAACATTGTCATGGCCCGTTGCCGAATAATTACCCTGTGATGGGAGCCGATGCTTTTCGCACTGCAACTGGAGTCCACGCCGCGGCAATTATCAAAGCCGAAGCCAAGGGTGATCACTGGTTGGCCGACAGAGTATATTCCGGCGTGCCAGCTGGGGATTTCGGCAAAGAGCAAGTCATCGAAATCGGTTTCATGTCTGGTCTCTCCAATGTGAAATACTGGCTGCGCAAGCATGAGATTGCCGGCACAGAAGAAGAGTTACTCGAAATCGCCGAAGCAATATTCGCAATCGCCAAGTCACGCAAAGAAAATCTGTCCAATAGTGAAATCCTTGATATAATAGAGAAATGCAAAGCTGAAGCGCCAAGCGCAAAATAAAACCTTGCAAAACAGACCATTACAAGACTAAGCAAACTGAAGTACTACAAGTTTGTAGATTTTCGTTTGAAGCGCCATAATATACCCATGAGCAAAACTACAAAACAAAATACCAATTCTCGACCAATGACACTCACCGAGAAAATTCTCGCTGATCACGCAATCGGACTCCGCCGTCCATACGTCAAACCCGGTGACATCATCCGCATCAAAGTCGACTGGACTATCGCCTCTGAGTTAGCTTGGAATGGCATGAACCAAACTTATGAGCGGCTTGGCAGACCACCGATTCATGACCCCGAAAAGTTCTATCTAGCGATTGATCACACTGTTGACCCAGTCACCATTGTCAATGATCCACGCACACAGCGTCTCATCCAACTGTCAAAGGCCTTTGCCTCTGAAGCCCAGTTGAAGCATTTTTATGATTCCAACGAGACGATTCTGCACACCAAGTTCTATCGCGATTTAATTCAGCCAGGTGAAATAGTTCTGGGGGCCGACTCACACACTTCTTCACATGGTGGACTCGGCGCTTTCTCCATCGGTTTAGGTGGCGCTGATATTACAGTGGCTATGGCCCTTGGTGAAAGTTGGATAGAGGTGCCTTCGGCGATTGCAATTGTCTTCAATGGCGCTTTGCCTTTTGGTGTTGGTGGCAAAGATGTAATACTCAAAACACTCGGTTTACTAAAACGCAATACCGTTGCAATGGAACGCTCAGTCGAATATATCGGTCCAGCGGTGAGTGAGTTCTCAACTGACATGCGCTTCACAATTGCAAATATGACCGCCGAACTTGGTGGACTCAATGGAATTTTTGCGCCCGATGAAGTTGTCAGCGCGTGGGTGGCGGGCCGTGAAAGTTACAATACAGGCGGCAAATATTTCAAAGCCGCTGAAGACGCCGAATATGTCGAACGATTTGAAATCGATCTGAACAACCTTTCGCCACAAATCGCAAAACCTTTCTCACCAGATAAGACAGTCGACATTGAAGAAGTTCTCGGGACTGCCTTTGATGGTTGTTTCATTGGCGCCTGCACAACTACCGAAGAGGAATTAGTCCTCGGTGGCATGATTCTCGAACTAGCTCTTGCCGATGGAATCAAAGTCAAAGAGACCACCAAACGTCTTGTAGCTCCAGGTGATTTAACCATCGAGCGCAATTTGCGTGAAGCTGGTTTACTTGATGTTTACAGAAACGCTGGCTTTAGAATAGCGCCTCCAGGGTGTCACTTGTGCTTGGGAATCGCCTCTGAGCAAGCAGGTAGTGGAGAGATTTGGCTTTCGTCACAAAATAGAAACTATCAGAACCGCATGGGCGAAGGCTCACTAGCTTGGCTGGCTTCAGCGGCGACAGTCGCCGCCAGCGCTTTGGATTTAACTCTGCGCGACCCCAGAGCTTTCCTTGAGCGTATCGACCGAGAGCGCTATATGCGAATCCTTGGTAGATCAGACCTTGTGCGTCTCACACCCGATGTTTCGGTGACTTACAGCGAGCCACAAATTGATGTAGTTGAAAAAACCTCGGATGATGAAAGTGTAACTTCCAAAGAATCAGAACAACCAGCGCAACCTGAGCAGGTAATAGAAGGCCGCGTGCAAATCTTTGGCGATCACATCGACACCGATGCAATTATCCCTGGTGAGTTTTGCCATCTTTCAGATATTGATGAAATCGGCGCCAAGTGTTTTCACTATGTGCGTCCTGAGTTTATTGGACGCGTTAGTGACGGTCAAACAATTGTTGTCGCTGGTGAGGCATGGGGAAGTGGTTCGTCGCGTGAACACGCAGTCTGGGCGCTCAAAGGCGCAGGTGTGCAATTAGTAATTGCCAAAGGCTATGCCTTCATTCACAAACGCAACCTAGTCAACGAAGCGCTACCATATTTACTTGTGACAGATCCAGAGTTTTACAAACTCGTCGCCGAGGATGATGAACTCTCAGTGGATCCATCAAGTGGCAAGATTCTACATGTTGCTTCAGGCAAAACATTCACTGCCGAATCTCCGAGCGCGATTGTTGTAGCTCTGACAGCCGAGGGCGGCATAGTTCCGGCCATCAAACACTACAACAAAGAAGTCTTCGCCAAACTGGCTGGCTAAATGTTTTCCATTGCCAGTGAGTCTGATACTTACCTTTTCGAGTTACCGACAGCGGCGTGATGGAAGAATATTGCGGGTCATGCTTCAGCGCTAAACACCCACCCTGGGGCTGAGTCTGTTTCCAAGCGAAGTATCATATTTAGTTGCGCTGCATGATGTTGAACGTGGCGCAAGTTGTAAAGCATTAGTTCAGCAATACTCAAATCCACACGCCCCAGAGCAAAACGCTCAGTAGCTCGCTCTTCGGACATAGTCAAGATTAGATTGCGGCATTTTTCACGGCAATATTCTAGATAACCCAACAACTCTTCCTTGGAGTAGATTCGCTCGGGCATGACTCCCGCAGGGTCAAGCTCGCTAAGTGTAAACGGCGTAGGAGGCTGGAAACTCTCTGGATTAGCTTTGAGATAGAAATCGAGAAAAAATAGCGTATGATAACTCATATACCAAAACTGATGAACCCGAGACTCATCACCCCAAAGATTTTCAGGACAGGCAGTAATCGCATTTTTCAATGTATCGATGCTTGCTCCAAATTGGCGCCAAGTCAAATCTTTCCAAAAGTCGTGCATACAAATTTCTCCAAAGTTATCGCTAGGGTATTCTGCGAATTGTACAATGCAGTCTACCAAAACTTTAGGAAGTTTCATATCACATAAACTGACTTATTCATCAAGCTCATTACCAAACTATTGCCCGTGAATAGCCGCGCCTGGATTGAATGGACTCCATGAGAACCAATAGGCGATATAGGAAGTTGTTGGCAGAAGTTCGGTTCCTGCGCGTGGCCCAGAAACAGCGCGGCCAAAAAGATCCCAGCTATTGCCTTCATTGTCAGTCATCACTATCGGCGCAGAGCCTTGGCTAGGTGTGAAGGTCAATTCAGTTCCGTCACTAAGCGCTCTTTGAAAGACCATGCCAAAGTTTTTGAGTTTGCTAGAAACCACAACGACTGGCATTCCATTGACTACGTCATTGATAGTGGCAATTGTATCTGGGAAATTGCGAAATGGATAGACTTTACTTTTGGCTCCGACAATCAAACCGACAACGCGGTCTTTGCCGGGTAATCGTGTATCTGTAACATTCACAGGAAACAACAAGCGATTATTGTTGGACTTATAGTCACCATAAGGGAATGAACCATAAGGACGGCTAAAGCCAGTGTTAGTGGAAACCACAGCCGTTTGTGGGAATAATTCCTTAAAAGTTTTCCAAGTAGTTTCAATCATCTGGAAAGTTTCAATTTCTAAGCCAATTCGTTCGCCATTGACACTCTTCAATAGCATTTGCGACCAGACACTGCCTGTTTCTCTATCGAATGGCATCAAATTTGTATTGTAAAGCAATCCCGAAACACCAAAAGTGGTTTCTCGACCATTGAGTACTCGGTCCCAACCGATTGCCGTGCCTGTCAGCGGACAGTACGTGACAGTGAATGCCGTCGAGCCAATCTTATCATTAATTATTTCATGCCAATCCAATATCGGATGTGGATAGGCGCGCACAACATCACCAACCCGCACTCCAATCACTAAATCCTGCTCCAAAAGATATGTGGCCTTGGCCGCTGAAATCATCTCAGGTGACAACAAAGCTGGGATACCGTCACGTCCTGGGCCGCCGTCAAATACTTCATTCGATGGAATTAACCAAGCGCCGTTGCCTTGTCCTGATCCAGCGCCGTTGCCTGGTCCTGAACCATTCGAAGAGCTGCTGCAAGAGCTGATGAGAGCAATTGCAATTATTGTAAACGTCAGAAACCCAAGACGTTCTTTCAATAGTGTCATTTTTTTCGAATTACCGTGAGTCATATGTCCCCTCTTGTAAGTCTTGCCATACAAGCTGTCTAGTTTAACTTCTTAAGAATGCTATTATTGTCGCTAGTGGATTTTGGTTTGAGTGTGTAGAAAATCGAAAACGAAACAGAATAGCTGGTGGTATACTGTGTGCCTTGTAATTCACGCCAGAGCGGGATTTGTCCAGAGCTTCGCACCGAAATTACATCATTGAGTTTGAGATTCACGCCAGGGGAGAAGTTGATCCATTTACCACCTGAATTATCTGCAGGATTATCTAGGGTTTGATCAATGCGTGTCGAGCGATAGCGCAGACCCGCTGTAGTATTCAAGCGTGAGCTAAGACGAATGCCAGCTCCCGCGGTAGTGAGCAATTCATTGCCGAACCGATAACCACCGAGACCGTCACCGAAGAAACTATTATTGGCGCTAGTAACTCGATATGTAGCGCTTGCAAAAACATTCAAACCCAAACTGCGATTCATGACACTTGTCGCCGAACCCCAGAAGATACCATCCCAAGCGCCAGTTCCAGGCTGCATTGTCGCGGCAATCAAAGTGTTATTATCATTGAGAATCCCGGAACTACCGAGTGGTCCTTTGATTCCGCCACCAATCGCCAATTGTGTTCGCGCCAGAGCTGATGGACTAAGCAAGCTATATTTGAACAGCAACATCGCATCACCAAAACCGCTAGTGCGCAAAAACTCACTCTGACCGCCTAGCCCAAAAGGAGTCGAGGTGGAGCGCTCTTGTTGCAAAAATGTCAGCAGCGCCGAAATCGTAATCCTGTCACTGAATCCATAGTCAACTTGCAACAACCCAGAAGCCACAGTTCTATCACGAATGTCATCATTCAGCTCAGTTTTGAATGTCACAAAATCAGAAACCGAACTGTATTCAGTCGTCATACTAAACTGCCAAACTCCTGCGGCTGTCGAAGGGGATTCCAACGAACTCAAAAGTGGCGGGCCGCCACAACTGCACTGCGCATAGAGGTTGGGTGTTTCAATCAGTAGAAAGACAATCAGGAGAAGAACAATCAAGAGGGCTTTTCCCAATATCTTTTTTAGATACAAATAGCAATAGCGCTGGGTATTATTCAAAATCAAGTTTCCAGTGAGGGATGTTCAAGTGGTGACAATAGTTTTGAGAGAAGCAAGAAAGTTAGACAATCGAGTTATAATCTTGCCCTGCCAGGACCGTACGCGCTATAACTACCAGAACCGCGAAACTGTTCCAGCGAGATTATTAGGAGAGATTGCTAGGCGGGAGATTGCTCGACTTTAGGTAATATCGAAGTAATAGCGTACATTAGACGCATGAAAAAAAACAAAAAATACCTAGGCCCTAATATTGGCGCCAAGTTCATTATTCTGATGGGTATGACCCTCACTCTAAGTAGCTGCGCTCTGTTCGGCGCCAAAGAAAGCGGCATCGCTCTTTCACCAAAAGATTGGAAAGTTAGCTCCTCAGAGCCGCAAACGACTCTCGCTGAGTACTATGCCAAGTTTTCAGAACTGCCTCGAAGAGCGGATCTAATCGCCTGCGCAGCTGGCGGGCACATGAGCATGAAAACTGGAGCCGCCGAACCTGTTTCGGTATTCTTCTATCCCAAAGACAAGGCCACAGATATTCGTATTTTCGAGGCAAAATCACTGCAAACCGATACGCTGGATTTTGCCAATTTCGAGGAAAAACGCTGGCCAGTTGACCCTGTTTTCAATGGATACTTACGCAGATACCGCACAGACTATCTCAAAAGAGAAACTTGGATGGTCATCACTAGCGTGACCAATGATACCCTGCATACTTCAGGAATGATTCACCTCAGAGTAGATACCCAGCCAACGAAAATAGACATGATGGGGGTTTCCATGGCCGAAGCCACTGATGGTTTGCAATTCCAATGGCCAGATGACTCAACCGCTGCTGCTCAATTCACAGATTCCAGTCCTGCGGATGCCGTTTACTTCGAAGTCGTCTCAAACTCTGCCGGTGATTTGGTCTCTGGGACCTATACTCGTCAGCCGAATTTCACCTTCTACGACACCAAGAATGTATTTATCAACATCCGCGACATTGACCCACCACCATCGCTGGAATCGGGCCAAAATTACGAATTTATGGTCATGGCTGTCAGCGGCGATAATTGGGTCAATCGCATCCTCAAGAGAGAGTTTGTAGCTCCATAAATCTCCAATCTTGGAGCAATGCGAATAGCTGTGTCGACGTAAGTCGTTGTCGGACAATTCATAGCTGCGAGGTTCGGTGGGGTGGAATTTGGTAAAGCTGGGTCAAAAAACGTGTCCAAATCACCACATATCTCTTGCCAAACTGCCGATACTATAGTAGTATGAATTATTATGTTGACGGAGGTTGTGATGATGTTATGCAAATTTTTTACAAGCTGTTCATTACGTTCTGTCTTAGTGTTTAATCTTTAATTTTGTAGGAGTGTTTTCATGTCAGAACGTGAAATCGGAACAGTAAAGTGGTTTAATGCGGATAAGGGCTTCGGCTTTATTACGCGCGACGGCAAAAGCGATGTATTTGTACATCACAATGCCATTACCGGCGATGGTTACAAGACCCTCGACGAAGGCCAAAAAGTTGAGTTCGAAATCGGCGAGACCGAAAACGGACTTCAGGCGCGCGACGTAACCGTTGTTAGCTAAAAAAATACTGGCTTCAAAGCTCAAAGTCGATATTGAGAAATAGCGACTAGGAGTCATAAAGATAGTAGGAAGCGGCCTCAATATTCTTGGGGCCGCTTTTTTGTATCTCAGAGTTTTTGTATCTAAGGTTTATATATCTGAGTGTTTTTGTTTTTCAGGTTACTTTTCTTTCATAACTCACACTCTCTGGCTAATTCTATTTTCCCATGAGGTTGGCGTGTTCTTCAAACAGATATTTGAACCAAAACTAGCTCAGTTTGCCTATTTGCTCGGTTGCCCAAAATCAGGCGAAGCTCTCATCGTTGACCCCCAAAGAGATATCCAGCGCTATATTGAGATTGCTACAGAAAATAGCCTCAAAATAACTGCCGCGGCGGAAACTCATATCCATGCTGACTACCTCTCAGGGTTGCGCGAATTCGCCGAAGCTGGCGCCAAAATCTATGCTTCAGATGAAGGTGATGAAAACTGGAAATACGAATGGCTCATCGGCAGTGATTACGATTACCACCTACTAAAAGATGGCAATATAATTACTCTTGGCGAATTGACTGTTGTAGCCCAGCACACTCCTGGTCACACTCCCGAGCATTTGATCTACAAAGTCTCCAAAGAGAAACAAGGAAACTCGCAAGAGACAGAAATCCTGATGGGCGATTTCGTTTTCGTTGGTGATGTTGGCCGGCCAGATTTACTTGAAACTGCCGCTGGAGTGACTGGCTCTATGGAAATCGGAGCCAAGCAGATGTTTGATTCGCTTCAACAGTTCAAAACTTTCCCCGCCGACTGGAAAATTTGGCCAGGGCATGGCGCAGGCAGCGCCTGTGGAAAAGCTCTTGGCTCGGCGCCGTTTTCAACTGTCTCTGATGAGCTAAGCTCCAACGCTGCGATATTGGTCGCCAGCGACTTTCAGCGTTTCAAAGATTATATTCTTGCAGACCAACCCGAGCCGCCACTCTATTTCGCTCGAATGAAACGCGAGAACCGCTTAGGTCCAGCAGTCTTAGGAGAATTACCTAGGCCGCAAGAATTGACCTTTGCCGAATTTCAGGAGCTGAGCGCCGAATCTGGGAATATCGTCTTGGATACCAGAAGTTGGGATGAGTTTCGGCACGGTCATACAGTGGGGGCCTTACACACCCCACTCAATAGCGCTTTCAATACAGTTGCAGGATGCTATGTCACAGAAAGTGACTGTATGATTTTGCTAGTTGAGCCCGAGCTTCTTGAAGAAGCCCTCACTGATCTAATTCGTATCGGGTTGGATAATGTTATCGGTTATTGTACACCCGAAGCGTTAGAGAATGCAGTTAAGCATGGTGTGACTCTGGCGAAGACAAAACAGATTTCAATTGATGAATACAATCGGCTTCGCAAGAATGGTGATTACTTAGCGCTCGATGTTCGGCGGGCTGAAGAGCTAAAAAACGTTGGCCTTATTCCTGGCGCTTACAATATCTCGCATACTCGATTGTTAGATAGGCTAGGTGAGCTTCCAGCGGAAAAGAAAATCCTAGTGAGTTGTCGCTCTGGAGTGCGGTCTTGTTATGCTAGCTCTTCATTGGAGAGGCATGGTTTTGAGGCGATTAATGTTGTCGGTGGTTACCTAGGTTGGCTCGAAAATGAGCCAACCTAGGTGTCCACAACGACAGTATTGTTCCGACAGTGTTGTTTGAACTATCAAGAGCTTTGCTTAAGTTGTAAACTCTCCAACGATAAGCTGTAGCTTTTCAGCTTGTCTGCTAAGGTCTTCTGCGGCTTGAGCGGACATTTCTGTTCCGCCTGCGGTTTCTTTTGCCATAGAGGAAATTTTGACAATTCCTTTGGCAATCTGCTCGGAAGCCGCTGACTGTTCTTCAGTTGCGGTCGCAATTTGGCGAATCATATCCATGACCTCGGTAGAAACAGTGACTATTTCGTCCAAACTTTCGCCAGCTTTCTCAGCTAGCAGACGACCACTCTTGACCTCATTGATTCCAGAATCCATCGAGTCGGCAGCTTCACCAGTGTCTTTTTGGATAGCTTTGATCATTTGGAATATCTCTTGTGTGGCGGTACCAGTCCGGTCAGCCAACTTTCGAACTTCATCAGCGACAACTGCAAAGCCGCGGCCTTGCTCTCCAGCTCTAGCGGCTTCAATTGCAGCATTAAGAGCCAAAAGATTTGTTTGATCAGCGATGCCATCGATGACATCAATAATTTCACCAATTTCTTCAGCAGAGGCAGAGAGCTTCTTGACCGAATCAGCAGAGTGCTCAACTATTTCCGCAATTGCCCCCATGCCCTGAGTCGTTTCGCCAACAATAGTTCCACCAGCGGAGGCTGTCTCCGATGCCATCCGTGAAGCTTCAGATGCTTTTTCTGCATTCATAGCCGCTTCCTGAATTGTGGCTGTCATTTCTTCAACAGCAGCAGAAATCTGAGAAACTTCATTGGACTGACTATCGCTTGTGCGTGAGATTTGCTCTGAGGAAGAGGCGATTTCAGTTGCAGCAGACGCCAACTCTGTGACAAGACTACCAAGTGTAGTGATTGTCTTATGCAAATTGCCCTGCATCAAACTGGCAGCCTTTTCGATAGCCGCCTTAGATTGAAGTGTCCCAGCGATAGCACGAGACAAATCACCGATTTCGTCCTTCGATTTATCGGCAATGACATCAACTTGGGAGACAACAACTTCCTTTGTTAAATCATTGCCTGCAATAGCTTCCATAACAACAACAAACTGTTCAAACTCCTTGGTCATTTGTTCCGTTTGGGAGACGCTTAGCTTGAGGGCGCCAGTGATTCGCCGAATGATGACAAAAGCTAGAAAACCAGTAATGAGTAGCGAAAAGCAAATTGTGATGATTGAAATCATCAAAGCGCTATTGGCCAGAGATCTTTTCTCAACTGCAGAAGCAACAAAGTCACTAGCTAGTTTGTCTTCGACTTCTTTGAGTCGGTTAATCTTGGTAGTGATGGTCTTGAACCATTCTGATGCATCAACGCCGAACTTGCCGCTGACTGATTTTGAGTCGGCAATAGCGCGCATACTTTCAACACCGGCAATCGAAGGGTCTTTCATTGCGTTGAGATAGAAGCGCTTCTGCTCGGATGATGCTTCTGGGAGAAACTCGCGAAAATATGTATCTTGTTCAGTTACCAGCGAAACAAATTTCCTATAAGTTCCTTTAGCAAATTTATCTGATGCAAAAGCGCCAGAAAGAACTGCACGCTCAATACCAGCCCGCTCTTTACCGCGCATGAATGTTACATAAGCCAATGCGCTCCAAGTCAGATCAATGTCACTGCTAATTTGCGCCATTTGAGAAACGGCATTCAATAGAGCTGTATTGATGCCTGTATAATATGAGATAGCTTCTTTGGTTGGCACGCTTTGCGAAGAGACGGCGCTGCGCATAGAATTCAAGCCTGCTAGTTCTTGTGACGCTTTTTCTTCGGAATTCTGAAATTCGATTGGTAAAGCAAATTGCTTCAATTGGGTTTCAGCGATTTTCAATTCATCTAGACGCTCATTAACCTCTCTACGCTGAGAGATGATTTCGGAACTGAACTTTTCGCCATGACTGCTAAGAAAACCTGCTGTCATACCACGTTCTTTTTGAACTTCATGCACCAAAGCTCCGGCCTTGGAGGCCCAGTTCGCAAGCCCTTCCAAAGTCGCCATCTCATCGGAAGTCTGCTTATTGATATGGTATTCGCCTACTGCAAAGTAGAGCGCCACTGCCAAAGGCAAAAGCGCCATTATCAGTAGTTTGTCTCTGATTCTAAGATTGTTCAACAGGTTCATGGTTTCCCCTCGGCATGTGGTTACGGCCTTGCCATTGCCCTTTGGCTCGGCCCTATTTTTTCAATAGTGTTCTTTGGGTTTGAGTATAGATGACCCTAAACTCAACTTATCTTTCCGTTTGTATCTATATCGGATTTCCTTTGGGAGCAGATAGAATTTCAGATAACAATTTCTAGAAAGTAAGAACATTGAACACTGAAGTTTGATTCGTTCTGGTCATACAGAGCCAAAATGGAACAAATACTCTATACGGGGCGGTTTCCATCTCGACGGAACCACAAGAATGGGGCCTCTCAGTAAGTTTTACACCTTGACTCGAATTACTCAGAGTGTATATAGAACGTGATGTTTGAGTTGTTGAGTAACTATTTGTTGAGTAAAGCTTTGTTAAGCAATCATAGTGTTTAGTAATATATAGCAATGAGGGTTTTGCCAAATGATATTTTCACCGACCAGTCAGTATGCGCTTCGTGCGTTAATCTACCTTGCAACGCACGAACAATCTGGGCCAGTGCTCGGCAGAACAATCGCAGAGTCCGAAAGTATTCCGAAACAGTTTCTTTCAAAGATTCTACATAACCTGCGCAACAAAGGATTGATTCGTTCGACTATGGGGCCAGGCGGCGGTTATCAATTGGCTCGACCAGCAAGTGAGATAACTGTGCTGCAAGTAGTCGTAGCAGTTGAAGGACCGCTCAATCTCGAAGAAGTATGTGTGCTGGGGTTGGATAAGTGTGACGACAAAGAACACTGCGCTTTGCACGATCAATGGAAGGCTTTTAAAGAGCGCTTCATCTCAAAAATTACCACCATGACTCTTGATAGCGCAGGTTCAGTGCTAATCCGTAAGCGGAAAAACTCTCCTAAGAGGAAAAAGAAATAAGATGGCCTAGTTATATACTACTTAACTTTTTGATTTTCGTAGTAGAACGCGCCAGGGAAATCCTGTTCAGCCTCTTTTTTCTTAGCAGACCAAGAGTCGATTGCTATTTCAAAAACACTTATCTCTCGAATCTCTTTGTCTGTGATGGGACGATAGTCGGCTCCTGTCTCCAGATGAGCGAAATACTTCTTGATGAACAAGCTCATCATTTCAGTTGCTTGAGTCATATCCGTTATGATACTAGCGTGTCCATAGACGATAACACTAGCATACTCGACACTCATTTCACGAGCGGTGTCTGCAGGCAATAACCTTCCCATCTCGGCAACCGTAAAACAAACTTTGCTGTTTTCTTCAACTGCTTTTCGCAAATGACCATTTATCGCGGTGTGCATATATATAACGTGAGCTTCTGGGTCATAGCAAAAAGTATTGTGTGTCAAAAACGGCTGATCGCCAAGAGTAGTTGCCAAAACTCCCATGGGCGTCACTTTGAGAAAATCTCTAATCCACTTCTCATCTGTAACTTTCCTATCTGCGCGGCGCATGCACGGTGGCAATGTCTGCTCTACTTTGACTATTCGCTCGTCTGAATTCTTATTCTCATGTTTCATGATCTCAATTATTCTCCAAGCTAAGATTGTCTTGTTTAATTGCTTGTGATTGTTTCTTGGACCGCACGATGATTATTACAGCAGTAACAATTACCAGTGAACAACCAAATGTCCAAAGTGTGAATGGTTCATTCGCAAATACCGTCCCCAAGACAAGCGCCAAAACTGGATTGATATAAGCATAAGTAGCGACTTTAGCGGGAGTAGAGGCTTTCAAAAGCCAAATGTAAACCCCAAAAGCAAAAGAGCCGATGGTTGTCAAAAATACAAATCCCAAGAAAGACTTGAGTGACACTTGAGAAATCGCAAAAGTTGTAAACTCACCACTCAAAGCAGAAATCAATATCAAAACAGCTCCGCCAACTGTCATTTGCATTCCCACAGCCATAGTTTGTGATTTTGGCGAAGGAGCGTAACGCGAATAAACTGAACCAGTCGCCCAACACAAAGTAGCAAAGACAATCACCAATGCGCCAAGTGGATCGATTGATCCTCCCGTTGAAATGTTTAGTGGATTAATCAATAGTAACAATCCAAGAAACCCCAGCGCCAAACCCAATGACGTGACCTTGGACGGGCGCGTGCCGCCTGGTCGAATCCAATCCGCCAAAACAATCCATAGCGGAACTACAGCGACTATTAAAGCCGCCAAACCTGATGGCACAAATTGTTCAGCCCAACTAATCCCACCGTTACCAAAAACAATCAAGCCCATCCCAACTAAAGCCGCAGGTAGCCAATGCTTTTTCTTTGGGCTTTCGGCGCCGCGAAACTTTGCCCAAGCAAAAAACATCATCCCTCCAATAAAAAACCTGATACCTGCGGACATAAAAGGAGGAATCGTTTCAACTACAAAGCGAATAGCCAGATAGGTCGAACTCCAAACCAAATAAATGGTGGCAAACCCAAGAATGATTTGAGTTTTAGTGGCCTTTACCTCAGTCATGCGAATCACCAGTTGGAACTTGACGCCTGTTAGCTCGGCTTGCTTTGGTTTTGCAATCTGTCAATGGAATAGCGCAGGTTTCTTTGAATGACTGCATCACTATTGTTGTGCGCGTGGATGTCACTGATTCTATAGCGCCAATTTTATCGCGCAATACGACGCTTAATGACTCGGTGTCCCTAGTACGGACTTTCACCAAATAGCAGTCTTCACCTGCGACATTAAAAACTTCCTGAGCCTCGGGAATACTCGCCAAATCTGCCCCCGCATCACCAACTCCAGGCAACTCATCGGTGCGCACATGAATGAAAGCCACCAATCCATAGTCCAGAGCAGCGCCATTCAAACGCGCTTCAATTTTTTGAATCACACCCCGTTCTTTGAGCTTCTTAAGTCGTTCGGATGTCGCGGAAGGCGCCAGTTCCACTCGCGCCGCAATTTCCTTATTGGCCATACGGCCGTCTTCCTGCAAGGCCAGTAATATCTGTAAGTCTGTATCGTCTATTAGGCAATTATTCATATTAGCCTCCTCTTTCGATCGTACAATAGCACTAAATACTCCAAAAGTCAAGAATAAATGAACAAAGTCTTGTGATATATCAAATAAGATGAATATAATCATGTATCTATGGGCTTATGGGTGTTTAGTCATGGCTGGTCCAGAAGTAGTCCCTATGTTCGAAAATTCTTGGCAAAAAGACCAGTAACCATATATTACCTACAGGATAGTACCACTCGTTAGACCAAAACCTTCGGGACCAAGACATGAAAAAGCTGTTAGCATTAAAGTCAGTATTGCGCCTCCTCATCACGGTTTTACTTATCTCATCTTCCGCTCTAGCCGCTGAAAAAACTGAAACTTGGCAATTGTCACTAGAATATGATCAGTCTTCACTTAGGGCGCTGAATGCTTCCGTTTGTCAGGGCGCTACGAAGAAAGTAGTAACCCCCGGAGTAAACGGAGCGCCTGCAAAAATTGATTACAATGTCGAATGGCTAGATCAATCGGGAGCGGTAATTTTCATCACTGAAACCAAACTACCTCTCGGAACAATCTCAACTTTCACCGAGGGTGAACCTTGCACACGAAGGATCTCACAATCTGGATTCGTAACTTTACGTCTCGAAGGACCAGAGCTAAACTCAAATCCAAGCGCAATCCGCCTATCTCGTCCATCAACTCAGCGCTCAAGCGGTTTTGGTGAGCCCCTACCAAACTTGTTTACACAGAACACGCTTCTTGTTCCCATAGTGACTTTGGGAGCTAGAGCATTTGAGCCAGAAGGACCAGTCTCATCATTGAAAATTCGCGATGTCGGGCCAGATGATAATCGGTTGGTTTTTGTGATTATGGGAGATGGTTACACGGCGGCTAACTTGGCCAATGGTGATTTTGACGCCGATGTCCAAACTGTTATTGCTGCTTTCATAGGCCGCGCGCCTTGGGATGTGCTCTTTGATGCTGTCAATATTTATCAGATCAGTGTCGAGAGTAACGAAGAGGGTTCAGACAATGACCCACTAGGAACAACCGTCGACACATATTTACACTCGTCATTTTGGGTCGCTGGCATCGAGCGTTTACTAGCTCTCGAAGGCCCTGGTTATGGCCGAGCGGTGGCCGCAGCTGACGCCTTTGTAGGGGTGGGCATGTGGGACGAGCTGGTTGTAGTGGTTAACTCAACTAAGTACGGCGGTTCGGGCGGCTCAATTTCTGTTATCTCGGTAAACGGCGCCGCCCCCGAAGTTCTTCTGCACGAAATCGGACATACATTCGCAGGACTGGCAGATGAATACGACTATGGTGGCTCTGCTCCACCGACCAGCACAACTGAGCCTAATTCTGATTTGAATTACAATCCACCGAAATGGGAAGAGTGGATTCTACCGACTACACCACTACCGACACCAGTTCAGGGTAATGACACTCTAGTCGGAGCGTTTGAGGGTGGAGCCTACTATCCCACTGGCTCTTATCGACCGTGGGTTGATTGCCTGATGCGCTCGCTGGGTCGTGAACTCGATCCAGTTTGTAAAGAAGCCCATGTGCTCGAACTTGCCAATCGGCTTAGTTTAGTTGATGACTTTTCTTTCAACGCCGCTCCAATTCTGATAGACACATTCAATACAGTGTTTTCATCAACTCCACTGACTCTACCAGGGCTTTCTTTCCAATGGAAAGTCAACGGGCTAACTCCCACTTGCGGCGTCGAACCAGTCTATCAAGTCAGCTCCACAGAACTTCCGAATTTCGTCAATGATGTCCAATTGATTGTCGAATTCCCAACTCTCCTTGTTCGTCAGGATACAATTGTCGATACAATATTCTGGATAGCGATTATGGATTGCAACGGAAACGGAATCAATGACAGCCTTGACATTCTCGGTGGAACACCGGATCTCAATAGCAATGGAATCATTGATGCTTGCGAAAGCAGTGGCTGTTGCGTTACACCAGGTGACGCTGACGGCTCTGGGAGTACAAATGTCGGTGATGTAACATTTTTAATTGTCCGAATTTTCAACAGTGGCCCAGCGCCAATTTGCTCCGAAGAAGGTGACGCTGACGCTAACGGTAGTGTCAACATCGCTGATGTAACATTTCTGATTGCCAGAATTTTTGGTGGTGGTCCAGCTCCTCAGTGTTTGTCGATGGGCTCGGGTAATTCAGAATGGACTGGACTGCCTTGCGCATTACCACAGGATATTTACGCTATCTGGGGACTGGCCGACGATGATATCTTTGCGGTTGGTGATGCGGGACTAATCTTACACTATGACGGATTCGGTTGGGAACCAAGATTAGGCGGCCAAGGCAATCAATTGATAGCGTTATGGGGAACAGCGGCAGATAATATCTACGCCGTTGGAATCTCCGATGGTGTCTTGCTTCACTATAACGGAGTAGGCTGGAATCTCGAACCCAATGCTTCAACTTCGAATCTCTTTGGAATATGGGGCTCAGCGCCTGATGATGTCTTTATGGTAGGCTTCAATATGGTGCAACACTTTGACGGCTCCAGTTGGTCTGTGTCACATCCAGAATCATTTGCCTTCCTAACAGGTGTCTGGGGCGCTGGCGCCATCGATGTCTATGTTGTGGGTTTTGGCGGAAAGATGTTACACTATGACGGCGCTTGGACAACTTTGCCTACAGTCACTAACAAAGACCTCAATGCAATCTGGGGATCCGGACCAAACGATATTTTTTCGGTCGGAGCCACAGGAACTATTTTGCATTCAGCAGGTGGGGCATGGACTTCAATGTTCACAGGTGTCACCTCAGACCTAAACTGTATCTGGGGAACCTCGGGCGATGATGTCTATGCCGCAGGTGACAATGGAGTGATACTCCACTACAATGGTACAATTTGGCAGCCTATGCAAAACTCAGGAACCGCCGACTTACAAGGAATCTGGGGAGCAAATTCAAACCTCCAGTCAGTAGGCAAAACTGGAACAATCCTAAAGCTCGAAAACTAAAACCCACTGCGCCAACAAAAAAGCTGGGAGCGACACTAAAGTCGCCCCCAGCTTGGAATAAATATCAATACACTGATTTTGAGAATCAGTCTTGCTCTATCAAATTGCTAACCAATTTCTCAAGACGCTCAAGACGCGCTTTCAAATCATTGTTCTCTTTGATTAGCGCTTTGGTTGCCGCCAGTGAAACGCCAGCGGGATCAAGCGTGCCAATAGCGCGCTCATCACCACCAAGTTTGAAAGTCTCATAGAACTCTTCAGCCATTGGCCCTATGTGTTCAACGTCATCACCTTGAGTTTTGTAGCTCCAACGATAAATCGACATTTGATCGACCTTGGCCAGAATGTCATCATCATCAACTGGCGTAATGTTCTTCTTGAGAGTCCGTGAAGAACCAGTCATCCACATCGAACCACCTGGCGGAACATAAACTCCACCACCCACACCCGCGGCAGGGTCAAAAGTAGAGTCACAAGTAGTCAGGAAGTAGAAACCATTGGTTGCGCGAGCGTTAAAAGTTTGTGGTCCTGAAGAATAATATGGCATAGTCAGGTTTGTGCCACCAATTGGACAGCAATCCGCCCAAACGAATACGCAACTGTCATCGGCTCTGGCTTTTGTTCCAGCCGCAAAACTGTTGACACCACTGGCAATATTGCGGAATCCGCCTGCCACTGTTGCGTTGTCACCAGGCCCAGCAAAGTTGCCATCACCGCCGCCAATTGAAGCATTCGAGCCAGAAGTGAAATTACCAACACCGCCACCAATAGCATTGCCGTAACCACCTGCGACATTGTCAATGCCCCCACCAATAAAGGAAAACTCGCCGAAGGCCTTGTTGAACCTACCACCAGCGACTGCTGCCACTACATTGGTCTCATTGAATTGCCCACCACCGATAGCGGAATATTCGCCACGAGCCAGATTGTCCTGACCACCTCCGATAGCTGAGTACCGACCAATAGCGTTATTGATCTGGCCGCCACTGATTGCCGAGTATTGTCCTAACGCTAAGTTACTATCACCACCTGAAATAGTTGAGAAAAGGCTATCGGTGGTATTACGCCATCCACCACCAATAGATTGTCCAGCGAAATTGTTGGAAGTGCTGTTAAAGACACCACCAGAAATAACTGAAGTCCATGCGTTGGTTGTGTTGAGCGCGCCACCAGCGATGACAGAAAACCTAGCTGGCGCTGTTACGTCGTTACGGAAACCAGTACCAATAATACTATAAGGCGAAGAAATATTATTAAACCAACCCTGCACAACAACGGAGTGGTTACCAAACACAGTAATATTGTGCCCACCTAAAATCGTTCCAACCCCTGGAAAATTGAGAAACGATGAGCTACCTGACATGCGTCCGAGAGGAGAAGGGGTCGACGAATCAAACAGTGTATCAGAGAACTCTGTGATATCAATCTCGTTGTCAGTACCACCCAGAATTGAACTATAATCGGAGTTATTGGTATTGTTGTCGCCACCAACAATTGAAAACAATCCGAGATTCGCGTTCCCTGGGCCCGTCGAAAACCCATCAACTGCCGCGGAATGCAGCGAATACGGGGCAGATGACAAGGCTGTTCGTGGTGTTAGTTCAGGATCTGTTTCGACTGTAACGCCCAAATGTGTAGCTGGTTGCGCTCCAGAAAAAAGAGAAGAACCAAGTTGGACAGTATTACCCAATGTGGCTTGATATAGTCCATTAGTGGCCGTTACCGTCTGAGCTTCCGTCCAAAGCGCCACGCCACCAGTTGGTGTAGAATAAAGACTGAATGACAAACTAAAGGAGCCAGTCAGCGGGGTTCCACCAGCGTCTGTGAGCAGACCTTGATGGTTGAGTGTCAATGGTGTCGCAAATGATTGTCCCATAGGAACAGCCAGCAATACCAGAAAAACTGTGAGAATACGTGCAACTCGCATAGTACTTCCTTCCCAGCGCCCCAATAGCGGACGCAGATTAATAGAGTAGTTAGTCGGATTTTTATTTGATGTGATAAAATATATTTGTTGACGAGACAAACTGTAATTATCAGTTAATAATGTACAATTTCAGACCGTTATTTGCAAGAAGAATCTGGGCGCTTGGCTTTTTGGGATCATTCGATTACCGCCTCCTTTTATATTGTCAATTATCTCTTGCAGGATGATTATGGTCAGGGCATTATCTTGTGTTGATCGCAAAAAAATGATTACGGGCTAAGTGAATATTAACCAAGAAAATACAATACTTCAAAAAACCAATAAGGAACTAGACAATGAAGACAGTAAGTAATTTTTCAAAGGGACTATCCAAAATCAACTGGAGCGTTATGATGGTTTTGGCGCTAGCGCTTTCATTGAATGCTTGTGCAGACAAAAAAGAGTCAACCAAGTCAGAGCCAGCCGAAAGCTCCACCTTCGCCAGTAGCGATTTATCACCACTTGCGCCAGATCCGGCGCTCGATTGGGCCAAAGCTAGCGCCGCAGGTATGAGCTGGGAAATTCCAGCAGCGTGGACTGTTGGACCAGAGATGCCAATGCGGGCAGGGACATATTTTGCCTCGGCCTCTGACGGCGATTCGGAGCCAGCGGAGTGTCGGGTGAATTTCTTCGGCGCTGGGCAAGGCGGCGAGGTTGATGACAATATCCTGCGCTGGGCGAGGCAAATGGAAGTCGAAGGCGAAGAAGGCAAAAGTCCGACGCCAATAGTCAGGCGGATGGATGTCGGTGGCGTGCCAGTGGCGGTGATTGAGTTGAGTGGTGTATATTTGAGCAAGACCAGACCGATGGCTAAAGAGTTTACCCGCAAGACAGGTTTCAAAATGTTTGCCGCAATCGCTACAGCCGCTGAAGGAACTGTGTTTTTTAAGATGACAGGTCCGCTTAAAACCATGGAAGCCAATCGTGAGAGCTTTCGGCAAATGATCGGGTCAATTGTCTCGGGTAGCTGATATTGCTAATGTCGTGGGACAAGGCGAAACTTATCTACTATTGTTGACGTAGAGTTATTTGAGTTCTTACGTGAATGATTGTAAATGATATAGTCAAAAAAACAAATAGTTCCACACATACAGATTGATTTGGGCCGCCAATTGACGCCCAAAGGAGAAAAGGACCATGACTCGAACAGGTAATTCCGTCCACCCGCGCATTGTTTTTGGCTCGGCGTTAGTGATAATCGGACTCCTCTATCTTTTTGACCACTTATTACCATATCGGTTCAATATCGGAGATTTCTGGCCGCTAATTTTCGTGATTTGGGGCATTGCGCGATTCAGTTCGCATGGCTCAAAAGGCTGGGCGTTTAGCGGTGGACTAATGGCTCTTGGTGGTTTCTTATTTTTGAGTGACTATTATCCCTTTAGCTACATCTTCGACTGGGATAACCTTTGGCCGCTGGCAATAATAGGCTTGGGTGGCTTTCTAATCACCAAAAGTCTCAATCAAAGTCAGGCCAATGAAAATATTCACGATTCAGCGTCAAGCGCGACAGATTATCTGAAAGCAACTGCATTCCTTGGCGGTCGCAAGCAATTTGTCACCTCTGCAAATTTTACTGGTGGCTCTGTCAATGTGACACTAGGTGGTCTAGAGATCGATTGTAGTTCAGCAAAACTATCAACCCAAACTCCAGAAGTCACATTAGATATTACACTTTTGATGGGTGGAATTGAGTTGATTGTTCCCGATGATTGGTCAGTTGTGGTTCGAGTATCACCTTTCTTGGGTGGAGTAGACGACAAACGAATGAACCCTCGGACAAGTCCGACACAGGGAACGACACTAATTATTGATGGAGTTGTCATGCTCGGCGGTGTGGAGATTATCTCACGTCCGTCTTAGCGCTCAGAGTTGTGTTGTTTGCAAAAGTATTATTGTTTGTAAATAATCCGTCTGAGTTGACCGCTTTTGGGGTTGAATGAATCATCGAATTGACGCAAATAATACAGCGCTCCATCAGCGCCAACAAAAGCATCAGGGATAGATTTCAGGCCCATAGCCCAGCTTAAAGACTTTTCTTGGCCAAGAACCGTAGGCGGGGAGATCCAATCTCCCCGCTTATTTTTTTTGAGGCGCCTGATGAATCCCTGAAAATAGTCTGTGTAGAAGTAATCTCCAAAATACTCCTCAGGCCAAGCAAATTCTCCATTTGCAGTGATTGGTCTATATATACATAGAGAAATCACAGAAGCCACAAAACCAGTTCGGTCATAATAAGCAACTGGTTGAATGTATTTCCCAAGGCGGCTCTTTTGACAATTCGGCTCAGCGCGAGGAGCTGGTCCTTCAAAAAAAGGCCAACCAAAGTTAGCGCCGCCACCACCATCGCCACCACTGGCATAAGGCACATAATCAATTTCTTCAAAATCAAGCAATCCGACATCAGCAATCATCAAATCACCATTTTGGGGATCGATATTAAAACGAAACGGATTCCGTAATCCGAAGACATAGATAAGATTTGCTCTACTATCCTCGTAATCACTAAAAGGATTATCAGACGCCACAAGCGCCGAATAATCACCAGCTTTTAGTTGGGCTTCTTCTTTAGCAGTGAGGCGCACATCAAGCCGTAAAATCGAGCCACGTAAATCTTTGATATCCTGCGCTACGCAAGAGGAGGCGTCATCGCCAAGTGAGACATAGAGCATACTATCAGGACCAAAGCGCAAAGTTCCCCCATTATGGTTCCAAGCCTGATCTGGAATATCTGAGAGAATGCTTAGTCGTGACTCAGGCGCTATAACCGAATCAGCGGTTCCGAAAGTCAGGCGCGTGATTTGGCAATGCCCACCCTTGGCGGTGTAATAGAAATATAAGTAGCCATTGGAGTCAAAGTTGGGATCCGCCACCACGCCTAAGAGACCACGCTCATTGCCGCCAGAAGTGTTAACATCTGCGAATGTATAAATCAAAGAGCGTCTTTCGGGATCATTGATGTTTAGCAAGAACATTTTTCCATTGTACTGTTCAAGAATCAAGATTTTCCCGTCAGGTAGCGCCGCCAGCGCCACAGGTGTGTCAAATCCACCTGCGACTAGCTCATCTGCAAAGCCAGTCGGTAGCTCAACTGCTTGCACATTGGCCGTAGCTAAGACAGTGATGAAAACGGCTCCTAAAAGCTCTCTGAAAATGACCCCGAATTTTCTGTTCACTCTAATCAAAATCGCGTCCTGTCGTTTATGGCAAATTTCATTTATGCAGTCTCCTCTGCATTTTCTGAACTCTACCCAAGTTGCGTTACTTGAGTTCTTTCTTGCAAGTACAATTCCGCGTAGCTACTTTTTGTTCTGAAGAAGCGGCTAGGCGGTGAACTGAATACCAATTCACTGTTGGCCAGATAAACACGTTCAGATGAAACGAATATAGCTATGAAACTGACCCTAGAAAGACGCAGCTCGCCACCTGTACGCAAGGCCTTCGTGGGCAAACGCATTTTCTTGCGTCCCGCTAATACCGATGATTGCGAGACGATTCTAATGTGGGAAGAGCTGGCTGACCCCCAGCGTATGAGTCAATTCGTCGAGCCGATGCTACCACTTTCTAGGCGTTTGATGGAATTGAAGGAAAGCGCAGAGGATCCCATAGATAATTCGGCTGCGGATTTGACAGTAGTCAATCGTAGCGATGAAGGATTGGTCGGCATGGTCTCTTTTCGGTCGTTGAATTTGCTGAACAGGTCAGCGCAGTTGGAAGTCATTAGCGCTCCAGAGAGCCATGATACATCAGAGATGGAAGAAGCCCTCGGTTTATTGATTGACTATCTTTTTTATCAATTCAATCTAAACTCTGTCTATGCAGAGGTCTCAGAATTGAACCGCATGGCAGTGACAGTCTTCAAAGAACTAGAGTTTAAATTGGACGGAACCCTACGGCAGAGACATTTCTTTGACGGAACGTTTCATGATATCCATGCTTATTCACTTCTACGCTTCGAGACTCAGCGCTAAGCATTGTTGTATTATTGGTTTGAAAGAGACTTGTTACGGCGGTGCAATACGAGAATCATGAGTGTGCCACCGAGGATGTCAGCTAGGACATCAAAGACATCGGCGAACCGGCCAGGGACAAATTTTTGATGAAACTCATCGCCAACGGCAAAGACCAGCAACAAAGCGAAAGTTAGAAGAGCCGCCATAGATCCAGAATTGAGTCGTGATTTGATTGCTAAACTATGCTCGAAGGAGCGATAGAATAGAAAAGAAAAAACGGCATATTCAGAAAAGTGAATCAATTTATCAGCGCTAAAAAATCCAAGCTTCGGGGATTGCAAATGTGGGATAGAAGATAGGACGATAATTAGTCCTGCATAGAGCATCGCCGGAAGATGATAGGTTAGCATTGTTTTTGATTTTCTATTCATAGAACCCTCGAATGCGATAGCATACAACAAGGGAACGATGACAGCAACACAGCCAAGAACTCTACGCCAATCTCCGTTCGATAGCGCCGAAGTCAATCATTTCAAGTTTTGTAAGATTTAATGAAAAAAAGTATTCGCGCATATATATTGCCCTTGGCCTTTTTGTTATTCTTCTTGGCTGTGGCGCCGCTGGGTTTTGTGGCTCTGGAGGAGATGAGCTATTTCGATGGTCTCTATTTGACGATTATCACAATCTCAACTGTTGGTTTCAGCGAGGTCAAGCCTTTGCATGAGGCGGGTCGCTGGTATGTGATTTTAGTTATTGTCGTTGGGTTGGCTACAGTATCTTTCATTTTGAAGGCCTTTAGTGAATCAATAATAGAAGGTCAACTTCGAGCGGTCTTGGGGAAAAGAAAAATGGATGCGCGTTTACGTAAATTAGAAGGTCACACAATTGTCGCTGGCTATGGCCGTGTCGGACAAGAGGTTGTGCGTGAATTGCAAAAAGCCAAGAAAAACGCCCCCTTTGTGGTGATAGAATGCAATTCCGGGATCGCAGCCAAACTCACTGAGCGAAACATTTTGAATATTTGCGGTGATGTAACTGTCGATGAGACCCTGCGCCGAGCGGGCATCGAGACAGCTAAGAACCTTGTTTCGACCGTGCCCACAGATGCAGATAATGTCTATTTGACCTTGTCTGCTCGGCATTTGAATCCAGAAATCAATATCACCGCTCGAGCCGATCAGCCCGAGGCCGAGCGGAAATTGGTGCGAGCGGGGGCCACTCATGTGGTCAGTCCGCATGCTCTCGGTGGAGCCAGAATGGCGCACCTTGCAATTCGGCCCAATCTAGTACATTTTGTACGTTCGATAGCTGAAGGCGAAGCTGACTTCAGTGTTGAGGAGACGATTGTCTCCGAAAGTTCAGCATTGGTAGGAAAAACGCTCATTGAGCTAAATCTACCAGCGCTAAAAAATGTCTCGGTGGTTGGAATCAAGAAACCCCAAGCGGGACTGATTTTGAGCCCGAAGGGTGACACAATAATCGAACAGGGCGATATACTATTGATGGTGGGCGAAGAAGTGGCGCTGATGCGTTTTGCCGAAACCAGTTAAATGAGAAAAATACAATAAGAACAACGCAGCTAACAAAAACACTAAGCGAGAACATCTCAAAAAGAATATTTCGAAGAAAATATTGTGAAAAGAATATCTTTTAAAGTATTGTGAGTAAACTGATTCGCTTAGGAACCCTACAAGAAGATTAAAAAAGACATGGCAAAAGCAAAAGACAGATTCATCCTTTGGGGCATCTTAGTCGCCCTAGTCGCTGGTGTATTTATCGGCTGGTATTTCCCTGAAGCGGCGCAAAACCTTTCGTTCCTAGGGTCGTTATTCTTCAACGCTCTGTACCTGATTATTGTCCCGTTGATTGTTGCCAGTATGGTTGTTGGTATCACAGCGCTAGGCGATGTACGCAAGCTCGGACGCACTGCGCGATTGGCCATCTTGTATTTCATGGGTACCAGCGCGGTAGCGGTCATCATTGGAATCATTCTTGCAGTTACCATTCAGCCAGGTATTACAGGAGACGCTTTACCTATAGTTACGGGCGGCTCTGGTTTTGATTTGTATGATATGTTTTCAAAAATCGGCGGAGCATTAGCACATACTCTCAATGAAATGATTCCCCGCAATATCATCGCCGCTGCCGCCGAAACAAAAGTTTTGGCGTTGATTGTTTTCTCGTTGTTTTTTGGAGGAATCCTGTCGGGCATGGGGACACGCGCAAAACCAGTCATCGAATTCTTTGGAATTGTTAATGATGCAATCATGAAACTTGTGCATCTTGTGATGTATTTGGCTCCACTAGGTGTGCTTGGCATTGTCGCTTCAAAAGTTGGTGAGAAAGCAGGTGACCTAGCTGGCTCGGCTGTGAGTATTGGCATGTTCTCGATTGTCGTGATAATAGGCTTGTTGATTCATGGAGTACTGCTAACTGTAGTTTTGAAATACATGACTGATAGAAACCCATGGACATATTTGCTGAATATGGGGCAAGCGCTTTCAACGGCTGTCGGTGTTTCCTCATCATCGGCAACATTGCCGGTGACGATGGAATGTGTCGTCGAAAAAAACAAAGTTGATCAACGCGCCGCTTCGTTTGTTTTGCCGTTAGGTACAACCATCAATATGGATGGCACAGCGATGTATCAGGCCATCTCAACGATCTTTATCTGTCAGCTCTTTGGGATAGAACTTGGTGTTAGTCAGTATGTGATAATGTTCATCACCGCGATCTTGGCTTCAGTTGGAGCGCCTGGATTGCCGCAAGCTGGAATTGTGATGATGACGATGGTGATGGGTTCAGTGGGTGTGCCACCTGAGATTATCGCCCAAGGTATCGGAATAATATTGGTGGTTGATTGGGCTCTCGACAGAGGTCGTACAGCTCTAAATGTCTACGGTGATGCAGTTGGCGCAGCGGTGATTGCCAATACTTTTGAATTCAAAACAGGCGCCTCTCAACGTCGCACTCCAGCCAAACGTGACGAGAGTCGTGGTCGCTCATCGGAACGTTCATCTTCTGGAAGCTCAGATAGATCGTCCCGCAAAGGCGGGCGCAATGATAGAAACGATAGGAATGATAGAAGCTCACGCCGCAAATCAAGATCATCTGAGTATGTCGAACGTCCTTCTCCAGAAAGTTTTGGTGGAGCGTCAGTCGGCTGGGGACCTAGTTCGGAAAGTGACTCGACTCCGAAGACAAAGGCGCCGCAAAAACGAGAGAGGGTCAGTCAAAGAACTCCCTTGACTGAGGCCGAAATTGCCAGTGATCGTGAGTTGTTTGCAACTATGATCAAAGCGCCTGTTTTCGATTTGTCAAATTTTGAAGAGACAACTGAAGAGTCCATTGAAGCGCCAACTGAAGTGCCCAAGGCCGAGATTGAGGTTAGCGGAGAGTCTTCGATAGTAGAGCCAATTGTAGAGTCAATTGAAGCGCCAGAAGAGTCAGTTCAAGAATCGACTGAAGAATCGACTGAAGAGTTAGTTGATACACCAGAGCCAGTTGAAGAATCTACTGAGGTGCCTGAGTCTGTGTTCTCTGAGGACAATGATGATGACTTGGCGCCAGAAGGCTCCAGTTATAGTGACGATGAAGATGTAGCAGCTGACGAGCCACCTAGTCCATCAGATCCTGATTCGGATTCTCCACCCGATGAACCTGCTCGCTTTGGACGATCACAGCGCCGTGGCTAATGCGTAAAACAAATAGAGGTTTGCTTAACCTGAATAGAGCGCAGTGAATAGTCTGAGATTATATATATTGTTCGCCGTCCTGTTAGTATTGCTAGTAATTCCAGGCTGGGTTCTAGCTGGACTTTATGGACTGGCTCTCGGAGCGGCGATGGCGCTTCTTTCGTTTGTCTTACTATATTATAGTGCGGATGCGTCCATTATGGCAAAGTTTGACGCGCACAAAATCACCGACACCTCATCATGGATTTACAAACTCGTTGAAGACATCGCCAAAAAAGCGAGGCTCGAATCTACGCCCGAAGTGTACTTGGTACCAGTCAAAGCCCCGAATTCATTTATTGTGGGGCGAAATTCTAAGCGCGCTCAACTTGGTCTAACTGAAGGTCTCCTCGAAACTCTAACCAAGCGAGAACTCGAAGGTGTCGTGGGGCATGAGATGGCCCATATTCGTGACTGCGACGCCAAACTAGGCGGAATTGTCACTGGCCTGATAAGCGCATTGTGGAATCTGGCCCCAGAAGGCCGGAGACGTTCTGGCTATCATTCCGCACAATCGCGCGAGACAGATTCCAAATGGCAGAATGGATTTTTTCGCTCTGTCTTGTCGATTCTGACAACCCCTCTGGCGGCGGCATTTGTGCAATTACTGATTCCGCGCAACCGCGAATTTCTCGCTGATAGACGGGGGGCGACATTCACCAATCGCTTTTCAGAATTAGCCTCGGCTCTAAGAAAAATTCAAAGTTCAACCGAGCGCATCGCCAGCGATAATCATCCTCACTTAGCCCACCTCCTAATTTATAGCAGTTTTCATCGCCCGCTTTATTCGGCGCTGTTTGGCTCACATCCACCTGTAGCCGAGCGTGTGGCGCAACTTGAGAAATTAGCGTTAACAGGTGGTGGGGTCGAAGGAGTCTATTGACCTTCTCAGCTCTTCCAATTTGCCCGACTGGGCGCTATATTCAATTAACAGCGAAAGTCGCCTAGAGTTTTTCAACTCTAGCTCGCTAGTCGCCGTTGTAAATACCATGAATGACGAGCCTCCTCAAAAACGATCTTTCACAACTCCGCTAGTCGGGGCTAGCGCAATTGATATCAATGATATGGACGGCGCTATTGCTGCAATCTGGCGTCAAAGCGCAAAGGACACCCATGTCTGAGGTCGCGCTCGAAATCGGTGTCATCATCCTACTTATCCTAGCCAATGGTTTCTTCTCTATGGCGGAGTTGTCTTTAATCTCAGCGCGACGTTCGCGTTTGATGGAATTAGCCGATGATGGTGTAGAATCCGCCAAACGCGCCTTAGAATTGATTCAAAAGCCTGAGCAATTTCTGGCGGCGGTTCAAGTTGGGATAACTTTTGTTGGCACTCTGGCTGCAGTTTTCGGCGGCGCCACGATTGTCGATATACTACGACCGCAAATTGCCGAGATTCCAATTGAGTTCATCGCCGAACAAGCCCGCAGTATTGCCGTGGTTTTGGTGGTAGTGATAATTTCTCTGTTGGCGCTGATTCTTGGAGAACTGGCGCCAAAATATATTGCGCTGTCCTATGCTGAGAGCTTGGCGCTCAAAGTCTCACGACCGATTTCTTTGATGGCCAATGCCTTCAAATACATATTCCCAATTGTCACTGGTCCAGCAAAACTCGTCGCGCGTATCTTTGGTGTCAGTAAAATCACGCGTGGTAGCCCAGTGACAGGAATGGATGTTCAATTGTTGGTCGCCGAGGGACGCAAAAGCGGACTTTTTGACGCCGCTGAACAGGAACTAGTGCGCTCTGCTTTGGATTTCGCTGATACTACCGCACGGGAAGCCATGACCCATCGGGCAGATATTATCGGTTTTAGCAGTGAGACTTCTATCGATGCTATGCTGGACACGATGCTTGAAGAGGGTTATTCGCGTTATCCTGTCTATCAGGAGTCAATCGACAAAATTATCGGCATGGTGATGTTCAAGAATGTTGTTAGTAAGCAACGCGAAAGACAACGAGACAATGAAGAGGTGCGCCTCAACGACGTCATGTTGCCTGCTATGTTTATTCCCGATTCAATGGAGTTAGCGGAATTACTCAAAAAAATGCAAAGAAAACGTCAGCACATGGCGGTTTGTTTGGATGAATTCGGCGGCACGGCGGGGATTATCACTATGGAAGATATTCTCGAAGAAATCGTCGGCGAGATTCAAGACGAAACCGACGATGAAATACCAGAGTTCAGCGCCAAAAATGATAGAGTGGCATTTATTTCTGGGACACTGCGTCCAGATCAACTAAATGAGCAATTTGGGTCTCACCTTGATGAAGACAAATCCACGACAGTCGCGGGAATGGCGGTCAGCGTCAAAGGCGCAATCCCTGAAAAACAAGAGCGCATCGCATTTGATGATGTCATAATTACAATTCTCGAACTCAAGGGCAATCGCATTATGCGCATGAAAGTGGAGAAAGTTGCGCCCTCTGAAACAGTGGAACCCAAAGAAGTGAATCCAGAAGAGTAGCTAGCTTTTCAAATAGGCTAGCTCCTAAATAAGACTCCCAATTGATGACCAACTATTGGCGCCAGAGCCCTCTTTGCCGTATTATGCGCCGATGAACGACAAACTCCGCTCAATATTTATGTGGCCGCTAAATTTGATGCGGAGCTTATACGACTGGACAATGAGTTGGGCCGATAGTCGTCATGCGTTAATTGCGCTTGGGACTTTGGCTTTTGTCGAAAGCTCGTTCTTCCCAGTTCCACCAGATGCGCTACTGATTGCCCTGTGTTTGGGAGCTTACCGCCGTTGGGCAAAATTCGCATTGGTGACCTCGGTTTGCTCGGTCTTGGGTGGCATGGCTGGTTATGGGATCGGTTATTTTGCCTTTGACACTATCGGCAAACCAATTATGGATGCGATCGCAGGTTTAAGCGGCAAAGACACCGAGTTTCTAATTTCTCAGGCACAGTTTTGGTTCAATGAAAAAGAGATGTTCGGAATGAAAATCGGCCCTTGGGCGGTTGGCGCCGCTGGTTTCACTCCGATTCCATACAAGGTTTTCACAATCTCCGCTGGCTTTTTTCACATGGACTTCTTGGTTTTTGTCATCGCCTCGGCTTTGAGTCGTTCATTGCGCTTTTTTCTTGTAGCCGGAACAATTGGTTTATTGTACAAGAGATATGGCGATAGTATCAAAGTCTTTATCGATAGATATTTCAATCTCCTGGCAGTTTTGTTTTTAGTTTTACTTATCGGTGGCGTTCTGGTGATTCGCCTCTTAACACATTGAGTAGTCACAATCATCTACCAAAAAACTCTTTAGATTATCAAATAGACTCATGAACAACACATTCAAAATAAACAAAAGCTGGCTGGCTTCACTCTGGGCTACTTTATTGATTGCTTCGACGATAGTGAGTTGCGGTTCGCCCCAACAAATGCAACAAGTCTCAGATGCTGAGTTCAATTTTTCAGAACGCAAAACCTATGCTCTAACTGGTGGTGACACTGACGAAGCTGGACTTTCTGGATTTCAACGTGACTCATTTCGCACATTTTTTGATAGCGCCGTCAATGAACTCTTGTCCAAGCGTGGCTTGAGTGAGTTCGGCGAAAACGGTACAGACAGCGCAGACTACATAATTCGCTACATACTCCGCGACAGACTAATCATTACCGTGCTAGAACCCGAGTCGAAACGATTGATTTGGCGCGGCCAAAGCGACACAGGATTATCGGGGGCAACGTTGTCATTGTCTGCTGTTACTGCCTTGGTTGAGCAGGCCATCAACGGATTCCCGCCGAACAATTGAGGTAAATGGATAGATGGCTCACTTCCATTCTGATGGACATTCGCATTCGCACTCTCATCCAGTCCCGAGTGACTCCAAGACTCTTGGTTGGACAATTGCCTTCAATATTGTCATCACCGCAGCAGAGTTTATCGCCGGCGCGCTGACAGGTGTTTTGGCTTTAGTCGCCGATGCGACACACAACCTCTCTGATGTCGCAGGATTGGTTTTGGCCTATGTCGGCGAAAAGTCATCCGAGGCCCCAGCAAACAAGATAGCAACCTACGGCCGTCGACGGATAGAGGTTTTCACCGCTCTGATTTCAGCTATTTCGCTAGTGTTAATCGCGGTCTATATCATCTATGAGGCCTATTGGAGATTTGTCGATCCCCAGATAGTTTCAAATTACCTGCTGTTTTTCATTGTCGCCACAATCGGACTTCTCGGAAATGTTGGATCGGTTTGGATGTTGCGCAAATCGAAAGTGGATTCGATAAACCGCAAAGCGGCGTTATTACATATGGTTTATGATGGGCTTTCGTCTGTTGCGGTCCTAGTTGGTGGGGTTGTGATGTACTTCACCGAGTGGACATTTGTAGATCCAATTCTATCGGTTCTTATCGCTGGGATGATAGTCTGGTCGTCGGTCGACGTTTTTCGATCTGCTTGGCGAGTGGTTATGGAGGTGGCGCCAGAGAATCTTGAGTTTGATAAGGTCATGGGAACACTGGAAAGACACTCGACCGTGATGAGCGCACATCATTTACATATTTGGTCACTGTCCTCAACCGAGACAGCTTTGTCGTGTCATGTGTGTGTCCACGCTGATAGTCTATCAGAAATCAATCAAATACTACGTGAGCTAAACGAGGCTTTGGCCAAAGAGTTCAACATAACTCATGCGACTATTCAGATAGAAACAGAGTTGTGCAGTGAATCAAACGATATATGTGGTTCAAACTCGGTAGTTGACTCAACTGAACTCTCCTAAGGAAGACACCAACAATACACGGTCTCCAATCGCCATGAACACATCCAAAGAAGCCACAGAATTTGAAATAGTCGATATCGGTCACGACGGCAAATCAATCGCCAGACCAATTGGTGATAACTCCAAAGTAGCGTTTCTAGATAGGGGCTTGCCAGGCGAGGTTGTCCTCGCAAAGATATACAAGCGCAGTCGGCGTTATGACCGTGGGCGAGTTACAGAGATAGTAAAATTTTCGCCAGAGCGAGTTGAAGCCGACTGCCAGCATTTTTCGATTTGTGGTGGTTGTAGTTGGCGAGACTTAGGTTATGAGGCCCAAGTCAAATACAAGCGCAAGAGAATCATTGACTCGCTTGAGCGTCTGGGTGGTTTTGAGGATGTGAAGTTCAATGAGGTGATAACCGCTGAACGAACACTATTCTACCGCAACAAGATGGAGTTCTCTTTCAATGTCGAACCAGAAAAGCCTCATGGTTTTTCTTTGGGTTTGCATCATCAGGGAGAGTTTGCGAAAATCTTCGATGTCGAAGAATGTTTGCTTGAATCAGAACTTTCCAATCAAATACTGAGTTGGTTTCGCAATTACGTAATTGAAAATAAACTTACCGCCTATGACGTGACCAATCATACGGGCTATTTACGGTTTATCATGATCCGTGAGGGTAAACACACGGGTGAAATCATGGTTAATATCGTCACTACCACCTCTGAATTCCCCGACAAAGCAAAGTTTGTCGCCGAGTTCACCAAAAAGTTTCCGCAAATAACTACGATTACCCATAATCGTAATGATCGTAAATCCAATATCGCCTATGGCGACAGCGAAGAGATTCTCTTTGGTGATGGTTTCATTCATGAGAAAATTCTTGGAAGAATGTTCCGTATCTATGCTAACTCATTTATGCAAACCAATAGCTATCAAGTCGAGGCGCTTTACAAATTGGCCTTGAAATCCGCTGAGTTTCGCAAAACAGACAGAGTCTTTGACTTATATTGCGGCGCAGGCACAATCGGTATTTGCGCCTCAGAGTTCGTCAAAGAGATTGTCGGAATCGAACTGGAAGAGTCTGCAATAATCGCCGCAAATGAGAACGCTGAGCTAAATAGTGTCACTAATACAATGTTCTTAGAAGGCGGCGTGCGTGAAACTCTGCGCGAGAAAAAACAAGAACTCAAGTCAGCGGATATTATTCTAATCGACCCGCCGAGAGCTGGGATGCATCCGCGCGCTGTGTTTCATGCCGCTCAATTCGGCGCTAGGCGGATTGTCTATATCTCGTGCAGTCCTGGTTCTTTTGTGCGTGATGCGACACTTTTTCGCGACAATGGCTACCAATTGAAAGAAGTTACTCCAGTCGATATGTTTCCCCATACAACACATATCGAGCTAGTGGCTGTTTTTGATCCCACTTGATACTAGTTTGTTTCTTTTCCACCGTCAGATTCCATCACAAATACAAACTCGAATATACAAGATGTGGGTATAGAGGCGCCTTGACTCTACAATCTGTCGAGTTATTGTTATTCCGAATCTAGTTTCCACTACCAATAGATATTTGCCGATAGGCATTGGGTTCTTGTATTAGGTCTTTGTCATGAAATCCGAATACTTTTCTTTTCGCGAAGATGTCGTATATTAACGTCATGATGAAAGAAATTATCTGGGCTCCATGGCGATCGGGATTTATCAAAGGTAAGAAAGAGCCAGGGTGCGTATTTTGCCGTGTACAACGCAACAAAGATAAGCGCCAAGCGTTGATACTACTGAGCGCCAAACATAATTTTATTGTCATGAATAAGTACCCATACACATCAGGACATTTACTGGTTGTTCCCAATCGGCATATCAATGCTCTTGAAAAAATGACCACTCCCGAAGCCAATGAGCATTTCAAATTGGTTCGTCGGGCGGCGGCAGTTTTGAAACGTAAATTGAAACCTGAAGGTCTCAATACGGGCATGAACCTTGGCCGCGTCGCTGGCGCGGGTGTCTTAAATCACCTGCACACGCATTTAGTGCCTCGTTGGCAAGGTGACAGCAATTTCTTACCGATTATCGGTGAGACACGCATGCAGTCGCTCGATTTGGAGCCGATGTATGATGCGCTATACCGAGAGTTTTGTCGTAAAGCGAATTGAAGCTTGATTATTCTGTTTGATTTCTTAGCGCTCAGTACAGTAAAGAAAACTCATTCGACAGTTACCAACTGTTGCGAACAAATACGATTGGAAATAGCAGGCAGTGGCTCCCCCTCGGCGAATACCTACAAAAGCAGAATTACTGCGACTACAGCGTCAGTTCAAAACTGATACGCGTATCGCAGAGCGGTTAGGTAATGTCACGCCCTATCTGGTTTCCTATTGGCGCCGTAAACGCAATGTCCCCAATTACAGCGCCCCGAAATTTTCCGAAAAAGATATCAATATCCTCTGGGAGCGCTTTGGCGATGATGATCGCTGTGGCACAGAGCTTGGTGTTTCCAAAGCAGCTTTTTATAGCTGGCGCAGACGTTATGGAATAAAAAGCAAACCAGCTTTCCTCAAATTGGAGCAAATGGAATTTCCATTTCCTGGGGATGGCGCCACTCGTTCTGTATCTAGCAATCAAGGCACACGCCCAGCCACTCATAAGCTCATTTTCAACAAATACAGTCATCGCAAAGAGAATAACAAAACGTACAACAAGACTAAGTCCAACAAGTCCAATAATCTCAAAGGGGCTCTGACAACTGTTGTTCCCGATTTGTTGGTAATCGACGATCCTTTTACCCCTGTAATTTCTGATTACATAGAGGACAACAGCAAGCCAGCTTTGCCATCTGAGCGTTTGGCGTTTCTTCTCAACGGTAGTGGTGAGGGAGGGCAGCACAAAAGCTCTTTGAATGGCTCTGCAGTCAATGGCGCTGTTTTTGAATGGATTAGGAAAAGACAAATTCGGCAGGCCTTTAGTATGGTTGATGGATGTATGTGGGATGCTCTCTCTGAGACAGGTAGCGTCTTGCCTGGGCAATTGGTTGTTTGTCAAAGAGGACAAGAGCGTTTCGCTGGCGCTATTGGCGCTTTGGGTTGGTGGCTCGCTGACTCCGACTTGGTCTCCGTTCTTGAAACTGGCAAACTAGATATCCAAGCGCCGAATGTCGTGCGCGTAAATATCTCGGGCAAACGCTATGCGCCGATTTCCGCCACTGACATTGTTCTCAACTTGGCGAGTAACCTAACAGAGAAAAAATACACAGATGCCGTTTTGGAATACACAGGAGCGACCCTAGTGAGCATGCCGATTGCCGATAGGCAGACATTGTGTTCAATAGGATCCCTAGTCGATGTCCGTTCGGCGCTGACGCCCTGCGATACATTAACACTGCGTCACATTGCGACATTAGGTAACTGGAGTTTCGATCAAATCTCGCCAGATAGAGATGCTGAGTTCGTAGATTCGTATCAACTCAATATTGAATCAGTCAAACCGATGGTGGCAATCAAGCATGCTGGAGCGGGAGCCAAACAAATCACTCAGCAATCACAATTGTCGCTCGAATCAAATGAAAGCTCCAACGGCTCATCTACAAATCAATCCGCTAGCGAACCACAGGCAGCCCTGAATGTAACCTTTCATGCCGCACAGGAACTTGAGCTCCTTGAGATTGATGTTGCCTTCATTGGCGGAAATCCTGGTGGGCATTATGAATCGCTGCGAAAAGCCGCCGAAGCGCTGCATGGGAAGAAAGTTTCCAGCGGTGTGCGACTACTCGTTTCACCTATTTCGCAGAGTGTCTATTTGCGTTGCTTGAAGCGTGGAATCCTGCGCCAGTTAATTGAATCAGGAGCGATTATTCTCAATGCAGGTGTCAGCTCGTCATCTCTCGGCGCTTTTGGCATTAGCCCGAATGCCCGAATCGCTACCGCTTCTGTCGAGCCTTTGTTCTCTTCGACTGCGCATACAGTGGATCGCTATATTGTCTCTCCGCTAACTGCGGCTGTTTCGGCGGTTAATGGACATCTGCTTGACCCACGTGGCAATTAGATTGTTTTGCTCACAGTCTAACACTTTCCAACCGATACTATTCTCATAGCAGCATCTCTTCTACACACTGATTTTAACACGTGTGAAATCAATTGTTAGGTGTTTCGTTATGAACATCGCAATCGAAAGGTATGATTATGGGTCAGCGATTGATTACTTGGACTATCGGCGCGTTATTTTCACTTGCTTTTTTTAGTGTACTAATGTCAAAACTTTCGACTACAGGCGTACAGATTCCCTCTCTCATGGCTCGACCAAATTACGTCCCTGAAACAGCAGTTCAGCGTATCGCCGCGCGGATATGGTTCGATTGTCAGAAATCAGAGGACGGAAATCCGAATCATTTCGAAGTGACCATCTACGACGGAGATACAGCTCAAGTTCGCATGCGAGAGGACATAGGCTTCCCAACTGAAATAGTTGCCATTGGAACTTACGAGCTCTCAGGTCCAGCGGTCACTCCAAGCGAATTACGCCATCTCTTCCACTTTTATGACGGTGAAATAATCTATCTCAAGAACGGCGAAGACCTGACCCAAGTCTTTGACATGTCCTCCAACTGGTAGTCGCCCTGCCAGAATTATCTTGACAGGATTTCTGCTATGAGTTATTATTATTGTGTAGGTGGAGAATTCCCTCATGTAGTGCGCTGTGCGTTGACTATGTAGTTGTAACGGCGTTTTCAACGAGCCTCAGAGTTCAGATAAATCCACCTACAACCCCACCCTCTCAACCTGAATCTCTAGACTTAACATTTTCAAGAGTTTTTATTTGCGCTGAGTCCCTCCAGCAGACTTTTGCAAAACATTTCCTCACGCTCTGACACCTGGAAGTTGTACCGTTGCAGAATTGCGTAATTCACAGTCGCGTATGGCATTCTCGCGCATATCGCAGAGCAACCTTAGATATTTGATGTTGATTATCACCCCCGGCTAACGCCGAGTTAGTGGTCAACCATCTCTCCCTCAGGAAGGAGGCGTGTTATGAGGTAGTTGAGTGTGGTGGAGATTTTCTCTCTGTCACAAAGCGAATGTTCTCCAGTCGCAGTCTTTACGGAAATTCAACTGTGACAACTAGTTCAGAACATTCGTCGGTTGGTTGTTGCTATGCCATGTGGCAGTATTCTAAATCGGCCCAGAATCCTGTTCCACAGGCTTAGCGCGGCGCTTCAGTTGAAACTTGCTGTAGCGCAATCGAAAGACAATCAGCCCAGTATCCCATTAGACATTAGTTGATTCTAACATGGAGTTTTTGTCGATGGGTATTTTGAGGTAGAGCTAACTACAAATGTTCGCTACGAGAGGAGTGAATATTGTAGTGTGTGGCGCTACCATTTACAAAAGCGATAGAACAAGTGTGAACCTATTTAGCCTTACTTCAGAATGGAAATACAGTTCTGAAATCGCATCTGGAAAACTCATAGCTAGGTCACACAACTAAATCGCACTTTGATCCGCAAATCGAAGCTCCACCGGAATCGAAACTGATTCCGGTGGTTTTTTTTGCTCATGAGACTCTATGAACTTTCAAATAGTAGAGCTTTATGGCACAAAGTACGCTGACGCGCATTATCCCTCGCGATCTCCCTACATTGTGGGGTGTATCCCATAATTTCGAGTATGTGAACCATGTTTATGGCTAACCTCTTGGAAGTAATCTATGATGTATGCTCTTCTAGCATAACGGCTTAAGTTGGAGAGACTCTCTATCAATACCTCTTGGCGCCACACTTGCAATAGGAGAGCGTGTCACACAAAGCATGAGAATATTCATGCTCTAATGACAACGACGCTATACGAATGCAACATCAGCGGTTTGATAGAGGAGGCGCCGAGTGCGAGTAAAGTTTACATTGACGATGGATGATGTGACAGTCAATGATAATGACATTGATTGCATTATTATTGACTGGATCGACGATATCAACGAACAAGAAGTCGTTGCTTTGTCACATCGTTGGATTTCTACACAAAACTTCCTGAGTCAGAGCATGGAAGGGCTCTCCAGAGTCGGTGAATCATCACTGACAATTGAGCCAATGGATTCTGATGCCCCAGATTCAAATTCACCACAACTGTAACTGACACACCTGCCGATACAATTAAGTAAGCACACAGACGAAACCAGATGACTTCCTCGAAAGAGGACAGTCATCTGGTCGTCTTTGTGTTTTGTGTCTCAACCTGAAACATGACGCGACTTTAGACAAGGATAACAGATGTTGGCAACATTCATGACATTCACAGGAGTCAAAGGGATTCTAACGACCCTTGGCGATAATACCATTGGGTTTTATCGAGCGTTCCTGTCCGCAGATTCTCCTGCCACTGAGAAAATTGTTGAGAAAGTCGCCGAGCAAATCTCCGAAAAAGTCTCAGAAAAAGTCGCCGAATTGGCTGGCGTAGATTCCTCGTTTTTAACTGAACTATTTGAGAGTGTCAAAACCTTCATAGTCGATCGTTTTGGTGAGCCTGGACTCTATGCCGCCTATATTGCCACAGCGGCAATCACTCTCTTCATCCTCACCAAATTATTCAAAATCTCATTTGCAATCTTGAAACTTGTTGTTGTGCCGTCCATAGCTTTGGCCTTCGCCGCCACACTTGTTCTGCCACAGAACTTCTTCTATTTTCTACCAGTAACCGTTTCCCTGTTTTCTATTTTGCTACTGTTTCGTGGCTAACCCAGCAATACCCACTTAGCTCCCATAAGCATGGGGAGCGCCCTATCATTTCTTCATGATTTATCCTTTCTGATGTCGCGCTCCTGTCGCCGTATCTGACTGTGGTTTAGCTGCTTGCAAATATTATGTCAGCATGGCGCCACCCTTGCACTAATACATTTCGATTACATCTGAAACACGATCATTTGAGCGTCAATAAACAACTTCGACTCAGGTGTTTTGAGGGGAATATCGAAATGACTGCACAAGAAATAACCACACAGAACCAGACGACAGCCAAGTCAAAAAGCCGTCAGAAAAAGAGCGCAACTCCAGCCATTCCAAATGGAACCAGAGGGCGCGTTCGACGCAAAGCTAACAGCGCTTCAAATTCACAAAACTCTGCTACTCAACAAGAGATAGAATCTCACGAAAGCGCTCTCAGCAATGCAGAGACTGTCTGTATCAACTGTGGCGGCGATTTGTTATTCCTTGAGGAAGCGCGCTTGTGTCCCAAGTGCAACAGTGAAGCGACTGTCACTATGCTCAGCGAATACGCGCCAGTTATTATGGAGTCAGCTGAAATGGATCGTGGCTTTATCGAATGCCCAGGAGCAACCATCTTTGATTCAGAAACTGGTGAGCCGCTTGAAGGCGCGGTCTTTGGCGATAACACCAATGAGGGCTACAAAGTCAAGCATATGAAGTGGCCAGTTTTCCCTCCCGGGCACAAAAAACGCCGCATGATACCCACTGAGGCCTTTGGTAAGATACGCCGCTGTCGTACCTGTCAGGACTATACGGTGCGAATGAGACGCAAGGAGGGGGCTGATTTTTGTGCTCCTAGCTCCAAATTCCCTCGCCGCAAACGGCTCAAAAGTGTCGATTTGGTTAGTCATCGTCAGCCACTTTAAGCGTCAAATCAACTCAGACAAAAGACCCACAAAAAGGCGCCATAAAAAGCGCCTAATATTCCTATCACATTTCTCATAACTTATTAAGTAACAACACAGTAAGTCTGGTGTTTCCGCTTGCGGAAAGCATTGTTTTTTCGTACTTTTCAGATGTTATGGAGAGACGAAGAACAAATACACGCGCCCGCAAAAATGATTCGGAAGCTACTCCATTAGGTGGACAAATACTGCGCGTGATGTCGGGCTTTGGATATCGCAAAAATTTTCTCGGTTGGCGTGTGGTCAGCTCTTGGAAAGAAATTGCTGGAGAGCGAATCGCCAAGATTTCATCGGCGACTCGCTACGCCGACAAAGCGCTCTATGTCAAAGTAGAAAATCCTATGCTCAGACAAAACCTCAGCATGGAAACCGATCTGCTGCTTGCAGAAATTAAAAAGTTCGCTGGTAGTGGAATAGTGGAGAGGATTCATTTCCACTAAGTTGTTGCACAGCATTGTTACAAGAATGTTGTTGCAAAAACGTTGTTACGAAGCGTGACGACAAAATACGAGAATTGAATTAGTATTACATTTCAGATCTGCCAACCATAGTGACAGGCCGAAAAGTAGGAAATAATGACACAAGAAACAGTAGTGGAAGTCGAGATAAACGAAGAAGAGATGAGCGAAACACAAGCGAAAAAGAAGTCGAGTGCGCCGACGGGTGATGGCAAAAGTTACGACGCAACACAAATTAAAGTCCTCAAAGGACTCGAAGCGGTTCGACAACGTCCCGCGATGTACATCGGTGATGTCAGCTCACGTGGTTTGCATCATCTTGTTTATGAGGTGGTTGATAACTCAGTTGATGAGGCCATGGCTGGATTCTGTGATCAAATCACAGTTGAAATTTGCGAAGACAATTCAATAAAAGTTACAGACAATGGCCGTGGTATTCCAGTCGATTTTCACGCCGAGCAAAAAGTCTCAGCGCTACAAGTAGTTATGACCACTCTTCACGCTGGCGGTAAATTCGACCATGACAGTTACAAAGTCTCTGGTGGCTTGCATGGTGTTGGTGTTTCGGTGGTCAATGCCCTCTCGAAACATTGCTGGGTCGAAGTTCGTCGTGACGGCGCGATTCACAAACAAGAATACAAATTCGGTGATGTCCAAGCTCCTGTCAAAAAAACTGGAACCGCCAAGAAAACTGGCACAACAGTTTGGTTCTTGCCAGATGACAGTATTTTCACCGCCAAGACTTTCCAGTTTGACATCTTGGCAAATCGCCTACGTGAACTGGCCTTCCTTAATGCTGGCTTGAAAATCAATCTGATTGACAGTCGTGAGGATGACAAGTCCGAAGAGTTCTTTTTCAAAGGTGGACTAGTTGCTTTTGTCCAGTACTTGAATGAAGCCACAACTGTGATCAATCGCAAGCCGCTGTATTTCACTAAAGAAAAAGACGATGTCATTGTTGAAGTCGCTTTGCAATACAATGATTCCTATAGTGACACTATCTTGCCTTATGTCAATAATATCCATACCCCAGAGGGCGGCACACATTTAACAGGTTTCAGAACTGCGTTGACTCGGCAGATAAACAGCTTTGCTTCAAAATCTGGGCAGTTGAAGAACTCTGATCCAGCAATTACAGGTGATGACGCTCGTGAGGGACTCGCCGCGATTGTCTCGGTGAAAGTTGTTGACCCACAATTCGAAGGCCAAACCAAATCAAAACTGGGCAACAGTGAAGTCCGTGGTATTGTCGAGTCGATTACCAATGAAGCGCTTCAGGCGCAATTCGACGAGAATCCAAGCCAAGCTAAGAAGATTATTGAAAAAGTTATTGCCGCCTCACGCGCTCGTGTCGCCGCTCGCAAGGCGCGCGACTTAGCCAGACGCAAAACCGCTCTTGATAGCGCAGCTCTTCCAGGTAAACTTGCCGATTGTTCGAGCCGTGACCCTGAAGACTCTGAATTGTTTGTGGTTGAGGGTGATTCGGCGGGGGGTAATGCCAAGCAAGGACGTGATCGCCGCTATCAGGCGATCTTGCCTCTCAAGGGTAAGATTCTCAATGTCGAAAAAGCGCGTCTTGATAAAATGTTAGCCCACGAAGAAATCAGAGCTTTAGTGACAGCCATTGGAGCTGGTATCGGCTCCATGGATTTCAATATTGAAAAATGTCGCTACCATAAAATAATCATCATGACTGATGCGGATGTTGATGGTTCGCACATTCGAGCTTTAATTCTGACATTCCTTTTCCGTCATATGCGGCCATTGATTGATATTGGCTATATCTACATCGCCACACCACCGCTCTATCGTCTCAAAAAAGGCAAACAAGAACGCTATTGTTACTCCGATGCCGAACGTGACGATTTGCTCAAACTGATGGGCAAAAAAGGCGTGATGATTCAGCGTTACAAAGGTCTCGGTGAAATGAATCCAGATCAGCTTTGGAAAACCACAATGGATCCAGAAACTCGCACTTTGCAGAAAGTCGCTATTGAGGACGCCGCTGGCGCTTCACACTTGTTTAGTGTTCTCATGGGTGACGCTGTCGAGCCTCGTCGTAACTTCATTGAAGAGAATGCAAAATACGTTAGGAACCTTGATATCTAAGTTTCAAAAAAATAAGCACAGTAAAGAGATAAGTACAAAGAAGCAGGGCAGAACAATAAAAAGTTCTGCCCTGCTTTTTGTTTCGGAATACTTCTTAGTTGTCTTTGGAACTAGTCTCAAAGAATCAAGTGAGAGCGCCTAACAAAAAAAGCCCCTGTCCTTATCCGATTGTTCCGCAGTCGGATGACAGAGGCGTTTTGTGAGGCAGCAAATGTTTTGTTTTCACTACCAATTTGAGAACCACTCTTCTACTTGATGCTCTATGTAAACCCATTCATGTGTACCCACTTTGAAGAAAACTAGCGGGCAAACAATCCAGGAGACTTGTTACCTTCTTTAGTGTCAGCTGTCAGTGTTTGACTGTCAGTGTCGACTGTCAGCGTCGGCGCTCTCTTCTCTGGCGCCTTCATTTGTTTCTACGCCAAAGCAGGTAACTAAGTTCCGAGTAAGTTCAAGGCAGTGTCAAAAAAGCATAAGAGCTTATCAAACAAGAGGATAATGTTCTTACTTTTTCTTGCAAAAGATATTTTTTCAAAGTTACACTTCACTATAGAGCGCAGAAACAGCCCCAGCTGGATCTTCAATAATGCAAAACCTGCCAGTGGCTCCATAATTCCTTGGACCGTCGATTAGTTTACCACCAAGCTCCAAACAGGATTTAATACTTGCATCCAAGTCAGCCACAGTGATATAAATAATCCACCGCGCAGGAACATTGGCATTACTGCCGCGCCTATGGCACAGCCCAGCGATAGGGTTATGATTATCAGCAGTATGCAAACAGTGGTCATTGTAATCACCCATATCAACAGGACTACTTTTCAATCCAGTGACTTTCTCATAGAATTCACGAATCTCTTCGGCGTTATCGACCGTCAAATCTATCCAGCCGATAGTACCAACTTTTGACTCAGGCATTGTCTCTATCCTCATTTATGAATGTGTTTGAATTACGCTATTGAATAATACTCCAGTCCAACACGCCCAAAATTAGCGCTCTGGCGAAGCCCCTGTTATACTTTCATAAGTATTCTCTCAGGCAAAATAGTCGCCAGAAGAAAAGAAGATACTATCGAGACAGGTTAACTGCCAAGTAGGGCGACAAACCGACGGACGTTTCTGAGGGCAATTGAGCTAGTTTTAAGGCAACATTTCATGAACCTATTTGAAATATTTGGAAATTCATTTTTGGTAGGCCTTTCTGGAGCTATGATGCCCGGCCCGCTATTGATTGTCGCATTGGCTCGAACACCCGCTTTTGGCGCTCGAACTGGCGGGATTGTGGTTCTCGGTCATGCCATTGTCGAATTGATAACAGTTGCGGCTCTGTCGCTAGGTTTGGCGGCGCTCGTCGGGCAACATCCAGAAATCACTCGTGTAATTGCCGTCGTCGGGGGAGTGGCTTTGCTAGGTATGGCCCTAACAATGTTTCGTGAAATTCGGCATGGCCTAAAAGCCCCTTCTAAATCATCCAATGCTGAAAGTACAAGTGAAACCAAAGTATCCAGTTTTGCGCTCGTCAAAGAGGGCATGCTAGCGACAATCTCGAATCCCTATTGGTTCGTCTGGTGGGCGACTGTCGGTACCGCTTTACTGATGACCTCACTGCAATCAGGAGCAATCGGAGTTCCAGTCTTCTATTTCGGCCATATCCTCTCAGATTTGGTTTGGTACTCGGCCATCACGCTAATCATCTGGCGCAGCAAAGATTTCCTAAAAGGCAAACGCTACCAATACCTAATCAGCGCCTGCGCCATATTCTTGATTTGGTTAGCGGGATGGTTTATCTATCAAGGTCTGACAGGAATTATAAGTCTCGACTAAAGTGATTGGTTTGAGATTGTTACAGATAGTAGATTCTACACGTAAGAATACGAGGCCAGTTATAGTGAGTCACAGAGAAAAAAACCTTTGTCTATTCCAAAGCTCAATTTTGGCTCTAGCGCTTTGGGCGCTAAATGGCGCAACGTCGGTGACAGCACAAATCCCTGGCTACAATTCTACAGAGAACAAATCCACCTATTGGCAACAGCATGTCGACTACATAATTGATGTGACTCTCAATGATGATGGCCGCACAATCACTGGCACAGAAATTTTCACCTACACTAATAATTCACCAGACACATTACACAGTCTCTACCTAAAAGCCTTCCCCAATAGCGCGCGTAAAGGCTCCCTGATGGATATGCGCAATCGCGAAAGTGGTGACTATTCATTAGCCAATGCAGATTCCAGCAAATGGGGCTATTTGTATATCAGCGAAGCTCGGGGCAGAGGCGGCAAGAAATTATCTATCAATCTCGATGACACAATCTACGAGATTCTACTAAAACGCCCGGTTGCCCCAGGCGGTTTTACTCGAATTAGCCTGGATTTTGAAACTCGCCTACCTGTCGGAATTGGAGATAGGCACCACCTAATTTCTGGCCAAAGCAAAGCCGCCTATTGGTATCCACAAGTTTGTGTCTATGACCGCAAAATGGGTTGGGTAAACTCTCAATATATAGGTCGCGGCGAATGTTATGGCGACTTCGGTGATTTTACCGTTTCTATCAGCGCACCCGAGGACAGAATCGTCGCCGCCACAGGCATGCTAACCAACCGCAAAGAAGTTCTACCAGATACACTGCGAGCCAAGCTAGATATAATGCGCTTTGTAGCCGAGCCAGAAGAATGGCCTAAGTTTGACTTTGACAATACAAAATTCAAAACTTGGAAATTCTTCGCCAAAAAAGTCAATGACTTCGCATGGGTGGCCGCGCCGAATTTTTGCCTTGATGAGCAAATGTATAATGGTGTCCAAATTGAAATATTCCCTCAGCGCGCAAATGCGCGAAGCTGGATAAAGGCCAAAGAATATGCCGCGCGTTCGCTTGAGACATTTTCTGAACTCTATGGCGACTATGGCTGGCCACAAATCAAAGTCACCGACAGCTACGACGGCATGGAATATCCAATGATAACTTTCTGTCGCGGTGGCGATCCAGACCCGGATTTCCCGCTCTTAATCTACCATGAAATCGGTCACTTTTGGTTCATGGGACTCGTCGGTTCAAATCAAGTCGACCGTCCGTTTCTCGATGAAGGTTTCACAACTATGGCCGAAATTGTCGCCATGGAAAGATATCACGGCCGCAAAGGTAACAATGTCAGTCACGCAGGGAACTGGTACAAAGAAAAGTTCTACCCACAAGATGAAGATCGCGATGCGCGAGGCTATCGCATCTATTTGGACTGGGTGCGCTCGGGATATGACTTACCGATGATTATCTCCGCCGATAACGCCACCGAATACTGGGCCTATCGCAATAGCTCATATTACAAACCAGTAGTGATGCACTTTTCTCTGCGCGCAATTTATGGTGACCAATTATATTTCAGAGCCATGCGCACCTATGGCCGCAAATGGTTCTACAAACATCCCTATGAAGATGATTTTGTCAGATCATTCTCAGGTGTGGTTGGTGAGCGGCTTGATGAATATTTCGAACAATGGTTCACCTCACGCAAACAAATCGACTACAAGTATGAATCACACAAACAACTCTCTGGTGATTCCATCCCAGAGAACACATACACTATCAAACTCAGTCGACCTGGTGACTTTGCAACTCCAGTCGATATTGCCTTTATCAATAATTCAGATGATACAACTTTTTACACCGTCAATCCCGAAGGCCATCACTATCTCAAGTCTGGCTATCAAGACGGCGGAACTTGGCGGCAATATCGTCAACCAGCGGGAAAGTATTCTTTTGTAGCCACAGTCCCAGGCGGAATCAGCAAAGCCGTCATTGACCCTGACAACCTCTTACCCGATGTCAATCGTCTCAACAATGAATCTGGTTTTCTGCCGCCAATCGAAACCAGATTCGACGCCATGTTCTTCGATATACCCTCAATGCACAAATACTCACTTCGCTTGCGTCCAGATTTTTGGTATGATAGGCCTAATGGCCTAATAATCGGCGGCCATGCGCATGGCAGTTACATCAAGAAAGCTAACAAGTTCTCACTGGATTTCGGAGTCGGCGCCGAATCGGGAAGAGCGCTAGTGGATTTGAAGGTGTCACATCCAACCAATCTCTTTGGCAAACTTTCCTACACCAAGTTGCGAGCTTTCCACTCGGATTATCGCACGTTCTTTTCCGCTGGTTATTCAAAAGAGTTTCGCGAGAAATGGACAGGAGATGATTTCTCGTATTTCGAATTACGAACAAACTTCTTGGATGTTGATGGTTCTGGTTCAGCCAATACCAGTGATGCTCTTTCCCCTCTTTCTGGAAAAAACATCTCAGAGTTTATTGGTGAGGGGCGCTGGGATGATGGTGAGACTTCATGGCTCTCACTCCTGTCACGCAATCAAACCGTCAACCGATATGTGGACTTCAAAGGGGAAGCCCGTGGGGATTATATCTTCAGAGGCGGCAAATCAAATTCTTCGCCATCATTCACCAGAATCCAAACTGACTTCCAAATGGATTTCCATTTGCAAAGCGGCGCAAGGCTTGAACTCTCAACCAGTTTCTTCTTGTTCTATGGCTCAGCTGTCAATGACGCATTTCTCTATCATATAAGTCGCCCAACTCCAATCGACGCCATGCTCGGCAGTAATGTCTTCCGCTCACCTGGAACATTCCCCACAGCTTGGCGAGTAGATTTCTATCTTGCTGAAGGATTCATCAACCGCAGAGTGCGTGGCTATCAAAACCGCTCGTTCTACGGAACCGAAGGCAGAACTTTCTCGGCGATAATCACCGATATCAATCTTCTCAAAAAACTCGGCTTCAACCACCTGCCGCATATCGGTAGTTTCCTCTCGCGCACCCTCGCCGAACTCTTTGTGCAAACAGGATTCATCGAACAAAAATCAGGAGTAGCAGGCATCTACGAAACCCCCCTAAAGGCTAGTGACGAAACATATTTCACCTCCGCCGGAGTTTCGTTTTCAACACCCTCAGTCTGGAACGGCCAAAAACTCCGCTTCGACTTACCACTCTATCTCTCACACCCACTACCAGGCGAAGAAAAATGGCAGTTCCGCCTCTCAGCCGCCCTAGTCCTACCCCTAAACACCGAACGCTGGCGGTAAGGTTACAAGAGTGGATGTTAGAATCGCAAACGCGATTTCATGTCTGCCGAAGACATTGAAGGAGTACTTCGTTCACTCTTTGACAGATATTGCAGCCAATAACGAAATCACAGCACACGTGACAGTGAACAGCGTCAATGAACATATTGACAAAATCATGTGTATCTTATCGAGAGCTTCGACTGTAACGAATCTTGATATCGCTTCACTGTTCGAGGCAGTTGATTTTGGTGCGAACGATCTTGAATCAGGGAGATTCAGTTCTATGTTCGCAGAGTTGAGGATAATCAATCAGTTGGACATTCTTGGCTTCTGTGATATCACACCTCTTAAGAGATGTGAGGGTTCAAAAAGACCTGACATAATCGCTGTATTGCAAGATGTTGACTTTGCGATTGAAGTCTTCAACAAGTCAATTGACAAAACAATATATCGAAGTACAAATCTGCCTAGAGTGAAGAACTTGAATCACAATGGATTGGTAGAATACTTGAAGCTTCGGCTTTATCCGCAGAAGCTTTTGCAAGTGGGTGAGTATCTTCGATCTGGTTTGGTCGATAGAGCCATCATAGTGGCGGTTATTGATGCAGATTCTTCGTTAGCATGTACAGATTCAGCCGCGATGCAACGTGTGGTTCAAGAAGTCAGAACCGATCTTGATTGCCCTGACAGAGTGCAGGTTGCAATATTCACTGGCACTGCCGAAGATGGGTGGGTTATAGCTCCAACAGAATAGGGTTTTACAACCGTAATGTTAAATCCAATTGTCCTTGAAAGAATAAAATAAATCAACTTTTCCACTCCCACACCTGCCCACATCGCTACTCACCTATTATACTGCCCCAATGAAATCCGCCGAGTTTGTTCACCTCCACACACATAGCCAATACTCGCTCCTAGATGGAGCCTGTAAGCTCGATGATGTCATCGCTATCGCCAAAGAGCGCAAAATGCCCGCGCTGGCGATTACTGATCATGGCAATATGTTCGGGGCGGTCGAGTTCTACCAAAAAGCTCTGGCGGCGGGTGTCAAACCCATTATCGGTATGGAGGCCTACATCTCCCACGGGGCGATGACCAACAAAAAGCCCCACGAAAAATATCCCGATGGTGGTTTCCATCTAGTGCTGCTGGCCAAGAACCAAGCTGGTTACCAGAATCTAATGAAAATCGCCACCGCGGGTTACTTAGAGGGCTTCTATCACCGCCCGCGTGTCGACAAAGATTACCTGCGCGCACACAGTGAGGGCCTAATCGCCACCTCAGCCTGTCCGCAGGGCGAAGTCAATTGGAATCTTTTACGCGGCTACTACGCCGAAGCGCTGGCGGCCGCCAATACTTATCACGAGATTTTCGGCGCAGGCAATTTCTATCTCGAAATGCAAGACCACGGTCTGGACATCGAGAAAAAACTGATTCCAGAAATTGCAAAACTGCACGATGACACAAAAATCCCTTTGGTCTGCAGCAATGACTGTCACTATCTGCGCGAGCAAGACGCCAAAGCGCATGACGCTCTGCTTTGTATTCAAACGGGCAAACTCGTCAGTGACGAAAAGCGCATGCGCTACAACACTGACCAGATTTATTTCAAATCGCCCCAGCAAATGGTAGAACTCTTCGGCGAGTTTCCCGAAGCCGCAGAAAACACTTTGCGCATTGCCGAAGAATGCAATGTCCAATTTGATTTCAGCAAAATGCACCTACCGCATTTCCCAATTCCAAAACCGTTTGTCGACGCCGATGAGTTCCTGCGCGACTTAACAGTCAAAGGCGCCGAAGAACGCTATGGCGGAAGTATTGACGATGCCGAAAATGTCGAAGTCAAAAAACGCCTCGACTATGAACTAAGTGTCATCAAACGCCTCGGCTATGCGGGATATTTTCTCATCACCAAAGATTTCATTGACTACTCGCGTAGTATCAATGTCCGTGTAGGCCCCGGGCGTGGTTCCGCTGCTGGTTCAATCGTTTCCTACACTTTGAAAATCACCAGCATTGATCCGCTAAAATACTCACTACTCTTCGAGCGCTTTCTAAATCCCGATCGCGTCTCCATGCCTGATATCGATATTGATTTCGCCGACCGAGGTCGTGAAAAAATTATCGAATATGTCATCGAAAAATACGGCTCCGAAAATGTCACCCAAATTATCACCTTCGGCACAATGGCCGCGCGTGGTGTCTTGCGTGATGTTGGACGTGTGCTTTCGATTCCCTATACCGAAGTCGATAAGATCGCCAAGATGGTGCCGTTTGCCGCGGACATGACACTCAAGCGAGCGCTCAAAGAAAACCCCGACATACAAAAACTCGCCGACACAGACGCGCGTGTAGCAACACTCCTCGACTACGGCCAACGCCTCGAAGGTTTGACACGTCACGCCTCGACCCATGCCGCAGGTGTCGTGATTGCGCCCTCGGCGCTGACGAACTATGTGCCGCTTTTCAAAGGCTCCAAGAACGAAATCACAACTCAGTTCGATATGAAATGTGTCGAGAAAATCGGTTTGCTGAAAATGGATTTCCTCGGCCTACGCACTTTGACCGTCATTGATGACGCGCTGAAGATGATTAAAGCCAATCACGGCGTGACTGTCGACATCGACAATGTCCCGCTCAACGATCCAAAAGTGATGGACCTCTTCGGCAGAGGCCAAACAATTGGTCTCTTCCAATTTGAATCGTCTGGTATGCGTGAATACTTACGCAAACTCAAACCTGAGTCACTTGATGATCTAATGTCAATGAACGCGCTCTATCGCCCAGGCTCACTTGATGCGCGCATCGGCAATAAGAACATGGTCGATGTTTATATCGACAGGAAAAAAGACGCCAAGAATTTCAAATACGAGCATCCAATTCTCGAAGAGATTCTAAAAAACACTTACGGCGTAATTGTCTTCCAAGAGCAAGTCTTACAAATCGCTAACCGTCTGGCAGGATTCTCGATGGGTAAAGCGGATCTCCTGCGTAAAGCAATGGGCAAAAAAGATGCCAATTTGATGGCGCAACAACGCACAGAGTTCCTCTCTGGTTGCGAAGAGAAAAAAATCGACAAGAAAACTGCGAAAACTGTTTTTGATCAAATCGAAAAGTTCGCGCGTTATGGCTTCAACAAAGCCCACTCAGTTTGCTATGCCTATATCGCTTATCAAACGGGCTACTTGAAAACCTACTACCCGCAAGAATTCCTAGCGGCTTGTATGACTTCAGAAATCGACTCCTCGGACAGAATCAATATCTTGCTAGAAGAATGCCGCCAGCTCAAAATCAAAGCCCTGCCGCCAGATGTTAATGAATCTCAATTGGAATTCACCGTCGTTGAGGGAAATATCCGCTTCGGCCTCTTAGCGATTAAGAATGTCGGCGAGGCAGCGGTCAATGCCATAATCGAGGCGCGCAAAAGTGGTGGAGAATCTAATAATCAGGACCAACCATTCGTCTCAATGGCCGACTTTGTCGGACGCACCCCCACCAAATCACTGAATCGCCGCACACTGGAATCTCTGATTTTCTCAGGAGCGATGGGTAACCTACCCGGAAATCGTCAGCAGAAAGTTTCCGCGGTCGAGCGCATGTTAGAATTCGGGGCCCGAGTCCAGCAAAAGTCCGCCTCGCATGATTTGTTCGTCGATGATAGCGGCGAAACTCAGCGCGCCGAGCCGACTTTCACAGATACTGAAGAATATTCATCAACAATTCTACTCTCTCAAGAAAAAGAAACCCTTGGGTTTTATGTCTCTGGACACCCACTCGATAGATACCGAACTCTGATTTCCGCTTTTACTTCAGCGAAAATCTCGGACTTGGGTGACTTTGTAGATGGCAGTGAAGTCAAGGTTATGGGTATATTCACCAGCATCAAAAATATAGCTGATAAACGCGGCAAACTCATGGCATTCAGTGCCTTAGAGGACTATAGCGGATCGACTGAGCTAATTTGTTTCTCCGATTGTTACGAAAAGCACAAAGACGCAATCGTCGTCGAAAAAATGGCGCTGGCAGTTGGCCGAGTTTCGACCCGCGAGGGCCAAGCACCGAAGATTCTTGCCAGCGAGGTCATACCTCTTGAAAAAGTGATGGAACGTTTTGACTGCCAGCTAGTAATAAAGGTGAATCAGGAATCTGCCGACCCAGAGAAGGTGGCGTTGGCTCTAAAGATTCTTGAGGATGTGGGGCAAGCATCCCCTGTAAAGACACAGAAACCTGTGCTGATTTCGTACCGTTTTAATGGCTCCGAGGCCCTGATTCGCTCGAAAAAATATCGGGCTAATCCACAAAGTGAATTACTGGAGAAGTTAAGCGCTGAACTCGGTGAGGATGATTTCTACCTGATTCCGAACACCTCCAGCCGTTGAACGAATTCAACTGTTGGATACTGGAATCGACATTAAAAACCGCGATTGACAGCCAACCAAGTTAATGGTTTCTTAGCGGAGGTGTTTCATGATGGTGATTTCAAGAATCTTTTCTGGAGAAATCAGCAAACTTACGGGAACGCCATTTCACCAACAGCCGTTGTAAGCAATACGTGAGTCTCTGTAACCCTCGTTGTCATGATGTCTCACACACAATGAACTTATAGTAATTACTCGTTGTAGTTTTTGATTTGAAATTAGAATTAAGCTGGAGCGATAGACATTCCAGCCAGTGACCCAAAAGAGAGACATGAGCGCCATGAATAGCAAATCATTTGAAATTGAAAGTTCGCCTTCACCAAACAAGTTCGCCTCGGCGTGGGCTGGAGCATTGGCTCTGGTCTTCTCACTTGCGTTCTTGACGGCTGGAACTGTTTTTGCCGAAAGTTCACGCGACTCGCTCAAAACCAGAGCTCCCAAAAGTGAACATTCAACCGATGAAATCGCTTGGCTAAACTACGAAGACGGTGTCAAGCTCGCCCAAGAGCAGAACAAACAAATCCTAATTGATTTTTCGACTTCATGGTGTGGCTATTGCAAAAAAATGGATCGTGAAACTTTCAAGGATTCAAAAGTAATTGATTTCATCAATACGAATTTCATAGCCATTAAAATCGATGGTGATTCCAAACGCGAAATCGAAATCGACGGATTCTCAACCACCGAGAAACGGCTAACCAAAGAAATGTATGGCGTCACTGGTTACCCAACCTTTTGGTTCCTAGAATCGGATGGTTCCAAAATCGGCAAACAACCTGGCTACCAACCAGCCCAAGGATTTCTTGAGTTGCTGACATATGTCACAGAAAAAAAATATCTCGAGGGTGACAAAGGTTCAGAGGGCGCTCAGGACCAATAATCCCAGGTATCCCAGAAAGTGTTCTGAGCTAGTTTGAGTTACCTCACTACCAAAAAAGAAAGAACAGGAAGCAGACATCAGATGACATACATGGCCAAAATGCAAATAGCTCAAACAGGGAGAAGACTACTGTCTATCAGTATTTTATTCGCGCTAAGTTTCGCGCTGATGATCTCCTGTGCCGAGACATCCAGCAAAACCGAATCCGACACCACAGATGATGTGAGCTCTGCGTTACAGGTTGTCGAAAAATCAAACTTCGATGCCAGCGCCTACAGCGGTCCGGATTTCACTCTAGCAACTTCTGATGGTTCTACAATGACCTTCACCGATTTTCTTGGTCGCGGCAAACCGGTGGTAGTCAACTTTTGGGGCACATGGTGCCCGCCTTGCAGACGTGAAATGCCAGAGTTTGTCAGAATCTATGAGGAGTACCAGTCGCAGGGTTTGCAGCTGGTCGGAATCGCTTTGCGTGACACTCCAGATAAGATAAATTCATATACCAGCCAAAACGGTATCAACTGGCCGATGGTTATCGGTAATCTCGAAACCGCCAAAGCCTTCGGAAATATCAATGCTGTTCCGACAACAATCTTCTTTGATAGTCAAGGCTCCGAATTGTCGAGAAACGTCGGTCCAATTTCCTACGATAAGTTCAAAGAGCAAATCGAATCGGCCTTACTGCACGAAAACGAAATTGCCAGTCTATAGGTCAGCGATAAATACAAAAACACAAGAACTACGAATAACAAAACCCGCTCTCGGCACATCACGCCAAGAGCGGGTTTCTTTTTGAAGTTATATTACTGTAAGACTATTTCAGAACAAAGTTATTTTCAAAGTCAAAAATCTCAAAAATTAACCGCGTGACCTACGTCCAGATTTGTGATGATTCTTTTTCATACGCTTGAGACCCTTCTGGGCCTTTGAATTTCTAGCGTCAAACTCGAGAGCAACTGCATAACTGCTTGCTGCTTTCTTGGGTTGCCCAGCGTGTTCATAATTCAAACCAAAAGCTACATATATCCGTGATTTAATACGCCTATCCTTCGGCGCTTGATTCAAAGCTAACTCAAGACGATACGTAGCTAGTTTGAAATCATGTGTCTCGTGATGACTCAATCCCAAATAATATTGAGCTTCCCAATTACCTGGATTCTTAGCCAGTGATTTTTGAAATTGCTTAATAGCCTGTTTATATCTGCCCTTGCTGTAGAACTTCACGCCATTCTTAAAATGTCGATCAGCGGCAACTACTTGACCCTTATTCTTATGTGCTTTTGTGTCCTCTTTGACTATCACTGTTCTGTGATAAGTTGCGCAGGATGAAGTAGTCAAAGACAATCCAGCGCAAAGTGCGCAGGTCGCCAAAAACAAAGTAGTCTTATTCATAGAATCTCTCCATTTGATTAGTGATTAGTGATTAGTTCGTCACTTATCTAATTCGGCCGAATCTTCCGAGGATTCATTCCAGCGCTCTAACTTTGCACAGCCAGAGACACGGTTTACTGGCGAACCGCAGAACTTTCGCCGTGTCTAACGCTACTCTTAAGAAAAGCCGATAGAACCTTTATGAGCACACAGAAATACACATCCGAGACACGAGTCGCTTTCCAAGGAGAGCACGGAGCGCATTCCGAAGCCGCTGCCTTTCAAGCCTTTGGGAACAAAATTACCACAGCGCCCTGTGAGACTTTTTCGGGGATATATGAGGCAGTTTCAAATGGCAAAGCCGACTACGGCATAGCGCCAATCGAAAACTCTCTAGTTGGCTCAATCCATCAAAACTATGATTTGTTACTGGAATGGCGACTACCTGTCATTGGCGAAGTGAACTACAAAGTTTCGCATGCTCTCATGGCTCGCAAGGGCGCAACGATTGACGGAATCAATAAAGTTTATTCTCATCCTGTGGCGCTTGAGCAGTGTCGCGCGTTTTTTGAAGCCCATCCGCGTATGCAACCTGTGATTTGGAATGACACAGCCGGAGCTGTCAAAATGGTCGCTGAGTCTTCATTGATAAATGCCGCCGCATTGGCTGGTGTTTCGGCGGCACAGATCTACGACATGGAAATCCTGCAAGAAGAACTCGAAGACCAGTCCAACAATCACACACGATTTCTAATCATCGCCAAAAAACCAGAGCCGTTTGAAGGTCAGTGCAAAACCTCAGTTGTCTTTGCGCTGAAAAACGAGCCAGGCGCATTATTCAAATGCCTTTCGGTTTTCGCCTTACGTGATATCTCACTGACCAAAATTGAATCCCGCCCAATGCGACAAGAGGGTTGGCAGTATTATTTCTACATCGACTTTGCAGACTCAGCGCATTCTGAACGTGGAGCCAAGGCTTTGGCCCATCTTGAAGAAGTCGCAATATTTGTGAAAGTTCTCGGAACCTATGCCAGCGATTTGACATTCGCCAGTCATGCCCATTAACTTCTATCAGAATTCATACCGTCATATATAGTGACCGCCAAGTATGGAAAACCTACAAGAATACATTTCAGACTTCTTTGCTCTTGACCCATCGACGGTCAGTAAAGTCATTTCATCAACATTACTAATTATTGTCCTAAGCCTGATTAGGTTAGTTGTCCTGCGGATTATTTTTCGTCACACCGATGATGTTCGCATTCGCTATAACTGGCGTAAGACCTCTACCTATGTTTCAGTAATCCTTGGTATCCTGATTATTGGTCGAGTTTGGATTACAGGCTTCGAATCGATCACCACCTACTTAGGCATAGTCTCAGCTGGTATTGCCATAGCTCTCAAAGACCCACTGTCGAATCTAGCGGCGTGGGTTTTTATCGTTTGGCGCAGGCCTTTTACACCTGGGGATAGAATCGAAATCGGCTCGGTGCGCGGTGATGTCATCGATCAACGAATTTTCCAATTCACTGTCATGGAAATCGGCAATTGGGTTGATGGTGATCAATCCACAGGTAGGGTGGTGCGCATTCCCAATGGCAAAGTCTTCACCGAATCGCTGGCAAATTATAGCAAAGGGTTCAAATTTATTTGGGATGAAATACAAGTCCTAGTGACATTCGAAAGTGACTGGAAAAAGGCCAAGAGCATCCTAACGAAAATCGCGCACGCACGAACCGAGCATCTAACCAAAGAAGCCGAGCGCCGAGTGCAAGAAGCCTCTGCAAAAATGATGATTTTCTACAAAACACTCACCCCGATTGTTTACACGTCAGTCAAAGACAGTGGTGTCATGCTCTCGATTCGTTTTCTCTGTGACCCAAGAAAAAGACGTGGCTCCGAACAAGAAATCTGGGAAGATATTCTAGATAGATTCGCCGAATGTGAAGACATCGATTTCGCCTACCCAACCCAGCGCTTATACAACAACATCAGCGAAGGCAAACCACAAGCCCGCGCCCAAATGCCTCTGCAGACTACTCACAAACAGACGTAGTGGAGGGGCTTGCCCCTCCTTTTACTCTAATTCACAGTCCTTTGCTAAATCACACCCCTTCGCTAACTAACCGCCCTACGATAAATCTCAGCATACCTTCGCGCAACCGCTGGTCCAGTAAATCGCTCTTTAGCATTTTGCCTCGCAGCCTCAGCAAGCTCTTTGGTCCGCTCTGGATCGGTAAGAGCCTTTTGCAAAACATCAGCCAATGACTCCGCGCAATCAACTTCAGCGAGATAACCATTCTTGCCATCTTCAATAATATCAGTAATCCCACCTGAGTCCACACCCATAGGCAACGCCCCACAAAGAGCGCCTTCGACAAGTGTCAAACCGAAGCCTTCTTGGAATGAATTTAAAACGACTATCTGAGCGTGACAATAAAGCGCTCGCAATTCTGCATGAGGAACAGGAGGAGAAATAGTCACTTGCTTAGACAAACCATATTCGCTGACCTTGGCCTTGATTTGATTTTCAAGAGGCCCAGCGCCAATAATTTCTAGGTTGAAGACAACTCCACGTTCCTTCAACAGGTGGCAGGACTCAATCAGAAGTCCAACCCGTTTTTGTTCAGTAAAGCGTGTCACACAAACAATCAGATTTGCATCACGCGAGAGCGCCTCATCTGGAAAGAACATGGTCTCGTCATTGGGCAACGGACAAACAGCTACCTTTTCAGACTGAGCTGGAAAAGCGCCTTGAGCAATTGACTGCAAATAGGAACTAACCACACTCCAAGACTTGGCCTGCCGAATTGCCGCCCCAGCAAACCAACGCGCCACCGCAAATCGCGACAGCAAACGCACATCTGTGCCATGCGAATGAACCACCAACGGAATATTTGCCGCTTTGGCAACCTGCGCGGCCACAGGCGCCGAAGGAATCGCCCAATGCGCCGCTACCAAATCAAAACCTTCGGCTTTCACCAATGCGTCAGCGCTTTTGCGCATAGCTCGTAAAAATCGTCGAAAACGGAACAGCCCAGCAGGGCTGAGCAATTGCTTGTGCATATTCCCCCGATAGGCAAACACCTCATTCTCATCAGAATCATAGCGAAAACGCTTGATCGCAATTCCGTCAAGAGTCTCGGCCTCTGGCAAACCTGCGTCGTGCGGCGCCAAAACCGTGACCGCAATACCTTCGGACTTCAACTGACGCGCCAGTAGATGTAGGAACACTCCCGAATAGTCTTGACTATGGCGTGGATAATTATGTGTGAGAAACAGTACCTTCATGGAAAGCATAATAGTCAGTCTGGCCCTCGCTGGAAAGTTCAATCGCATATTTGCAATCTAGGCAGAATTGACCTACGCTATGGGCATGAGAGAATCAGCCCAACAATCTAATGCGCTCCAATCTGAACTAAAAAACCCGATTTTGGATATTGCCGCTTCTTTCTGGGATGATGAACTCTATCGGGCTTTTCGTGTCTGTTATCAATCGATGCGCCAACTAGACGACATAGTTGATAACCTAAAAATCTCAGGTCTCTCCAAAAACCCCGAATTGAGAGCCGAGGTCAAAGAGGAGCTGGAAGAGGTAATTTTTCAATTACAAAACGATGTCCCAGCCCCAGCGGAAGTTGAAGAATTACGCGAGACAATGAAGCGGTTCTATATTCCGATGCAACCTTGGCTACGGCTGGCACGGTCTATGGAGTTCGACTTGGAGCATTCAGGTTTTGACTCATTCTTGCAATTCGTCCGCTATGCCAAAGGCGCCGCAGTGGCTCCAGCCTCGATTTTTATCCATCTAATAGGCCTTTCCCATAGCGCAGGAAATTATACTCCAGCCCCTGTGGATATATTCCAGTCAGCCAGACCACTAGCGATGTTCTCGTATCTAACCCACATCCTCCGCGATTTCCGTAAAGACGCCGAGGAAGGGCTGGAGTATTTTCCAGAGAGCACACGACGTTTCTTTTCAATAACTACCAATGATTGGAAATCATCGGCCGATGGCTCGCAAACAGTCAATTTTACCGCGATGGTTAAGCGTTACCATCAGTTTTCCAGTAAATACCGCTCGCAATCAATAGTGGAAAACAACCCGATAACACCTTTCCTAGGTGAGGCCAATCGATTCAGTCTGCATCTAATCTGGGACTTATACTCTCAAATCCATGAATCTATAGTCGAGGCAGACTATATCTTAGATCCGCAACTAATTCATCCGACCAAGTCAGAGATATATAACCGAGTCATGAATCTCGCTGACAAAATGAAGGTAGACCATGAAATTCTCAACCGTGGCCTAAGACGCGTCGGATTCGTTGAGTAATATCTGTTGGGCAGTATCTATTGAGATTGTTGTAGGGTCTTATATAGCGCTGAGTTCATCCACAAGATTCGCAGATTCCACCAAATCGACACAGCGGACAACTGACATATTCGTCGGCATCCAGCGATAGTTTAGCAAAACCACAATTCGGACAAACCGAGCCAATTTCAAACGAAGGGGCCTTAACCTTCAGCGTGGCTTTCTTAGATGATTGCGGAGTAGTGATTCGTGGCGCTCCTGGGCTAAGATCAGGTCCACAACCAGCCCCCCAGCCTGTCGGATACCAACGCCCGTGAACATCTTCAGGAAAGGCGCAGTTATTTCCAGCTTTACCTGGCCACTTAGGTTCATCTTTTCCTAGTTCTTGATTGTTTTGAGATAGGTCCTGCGAGATTGGTTTCTTCTCATTTTTCTCAATGGGGAGCTTACCAGTATTTTGATTACTTTGTGGCATAGATAAATCATCGGTAATTTTGCTATCAAGCGCCATTGATTTTCCGCTATTTGTTAGCCGCCATATGCTAATGTATCTCAATGACTTAGGCCGCTAGTTCTGTTTGTTTTGCGTCTGCTTCCAAATTGAGTTGCTCTCCAGCGAGCAAAAACCAATCTTTGAGTGAATGGGCGCAATATCATTGCGCCCTTGTATAAGGATTACAACCTAGGCAATCACTGTCGCATTCTAATGGAGAGAAGAAACATATGAATTACGAATCTACGGACTCATCCTCTAAAGAGCCACAGCTCTCATCGGCAGAAGGAAATTATATGCTAAGATTAACTTTGGCAGCGCTCTTAGTTGTTTCTGTTTCGTTTTTCGGAACAGCGAGCGCAAATGCCAGCGACAAACTTTCAGTCACCGTCTACAATTCCGATTTGGGGGTTGTGCATGAAGTTCGTGATTTGGAGTTCAAGAAAGGCATCGGCCAATTGGCGTTTCGAGATGTGCCCTCAAGAATCGACCCAACTTCCGTCGGATTCCGCGCCATCGCCCCAAACGCCAAGGTAAATATCTTAGAACAAAACTACCAATTTGATTTGGTCAGCCCCGAAAAACTCTATGACCGTTATATCGACAAAGACATTGAATTAATTTCGAATGACGGCAAAATCTACAGTGGAAAATTGCTCACCTATTCGTCTGGCGCTGTGACCTTGCAGGATGCGCATGGTCAAATCCAAATCGTCCGACTCGCCGAAATCAGCAATACGAATCTACCAGAGCTGCCTGATGGATTAATTACTCGCCCAACTCTATTCTGGCAGTACTCTTCAAAGTTCTCAGGCAAAACTAGCTGTGAGGTCAGCTACCAAACTGGTGGTATCAATTGGCATGCAGAATACGTAGCTGTTCTCGATGATGATGAAGCAAACATCAATCTTTCGGGATGGTCATCAATCGACAATCGCAGTGGCAAAACCTACAAAGACGCCACCCTCAAACTTGTCGCTGGCGAAATTAACCGCGCGAAGCAACCACGAACAAATAGATTGTATCGAGCCGAGATGATGGCTGCTGCGCCAGCGATGGACGGCGGCTTTCAAGAAAAAGCCTTCTTTGAATATCATCTCTATACATTGCCGCGTCCTTCGACAATCGCCAATAATGAAATCAAGCAACTCTCTCTCTTCGAGCCAGCCTCGACAGGCGTCACCAAAGAATACTATTTCGTAGCCGATCGAGGTGCCAAGAATGCCGAAGTCAAACTCCGCTTTATCAATAGTGAAAGCGCTGGACTAGGCATGCCCTTGCCAGCGGGTCGGGTGCGGGTCTACAATAATGACTCCGATGGCTCCACAATTCTCATTGGCGAAGACAATCTGGGCCATACCCCAAAAGATGAAGAGATTCTACTAACACTCGGCAAAGCCTTCGATTTGGTTGTCGAAGAAACAACCGTGGCTCGCCGAAAAATTACCGACCGAGTCTCAGAAGTCGACTATGTAATTGAGCTCCGCAATCGCAAAGACGAAGATGTGACCATCAAGGTCGACAAGTTCTTAGGTAATTACTGGAAAATCACCAAGAAGACGCATGATTTTGAAAAGAAATCAGCCAGCAAAGTTCGGTTCGAGGTCAAAGTCAAAGCTGGTGAAGAAGTCAAATTGGAGTTCACTGTTAGACTTGGCTCTTGAGCCATACATGCCATAATTGACAGTCTGGATGGTATTGCGTAACATCACGCTAGAGAGCAGACCTTAGATTATCTTAATCTGAGGGCAATCGAGGTCAGTCGGCGCTGATAGCTCTGCTCAAGGGTGGGAAACCAATAGAAACAGGAAAAATCTCATGAAACAAGTTCGTTCAAAAACACTCTACCGTATTATTACCATGTCTGCGTTGGCTATGGCTCTAATCGTCATGTCATTACCTGAGATGGGTCATGCGCGTAAAAAGCGCAAATTGCCAATCAACTCATATATCTCTGGAGCCAAAATCGCCTATGGAAAAACTGTCGGTGACGAAGGGGCCAGACCGTACGATGCCCTAGCTTTGCTGGATAGTTGCACTATGTGGTATGGCATGATTCCTGAAGCATATTTCTGGGAGACCTTGATTCATTCAGATTTGGCACAACAGACACCAAAAACTGATACCGCCGCGCGAAAAGAGCGCATCATCAAAATGATTGGCGCCGCAGATAGTTTGGTGATGGGTTGTGACAAAGAAAATAAAGATATCAAAAAGAAATACAAGAAAAAGTGCAAGCCGTTCATGATTACAGCGGACTCTATTCGTTCAGATTGGTTTTCACTGTATTACAATGACGCCCAAGAGTTTCGCACTCAACTCGTCGATGAAATAATTCCGACAATCGCCACTGAAACAGATCCAGACGCCAAGGCCGACTTAATCGCCGAGCAGGACACCCTGCTGGCGCTAATCAATACGAGCTATGAAATGGCGAGCTTGCTGGCGACTTCAGATACTTCATCACTCCTTGTTGACCAAAATCTAGGCAATCTATACTTGGAGTTGCAAGAATTCGAAAAAGCTATTCCATATTTTGACAGAGCCGCCAAGATGGCTAAGACTTCTGACCCTGGAAACTATCTCAATTTGTTAAACCAAGGCGCTTATACCAATTTCCAAGCCAAGAAATATTTGGAAGCCGCGAAACTTTGGAATCAAGTCGCCGACGAGGTGGAAGATGCCCAGAAAATCGAAATGTATGGAAATATTCTCGCTTGTTTTGACAGGCTGGATATGGAAGATTCCACACTGTTATACAACCACAAGATTCTCGGGCTAGATCCAACCAACGCTACTGCATTGGGGATGCTTGGTGGCAATTGGTTTAATAATATTCAGGCTTTGAATAAAGAGAACGCCGAGGCTAAAGAAGCCGGTGATAAAGCAAAAACCTCTGACATTAAGAAGAAACTGGCTCTTGCCAGCGACAGTGCGACCTACTACCTCAAACGAGCTTTCGAAGCCGATACAACTGACGTACAGTCGATCGAATTGTATGCTATCACCAGCATGCTCAAGGGTGACAAAGAAGCCGCCTCCGTTGGCTGGGCAAAACTGACAGCCCTCAAACCAGACGATAAGACTTATTGGATTTATCTCGGCGATAACTATATCGCCCGCAAAATGCTAAAAGAAGCCATTGTGCCATATGAAAAGGCAATCGCAATCGACGCCTCAGCCAAGGAAGTCTGGAGCAGTCTGGTTGATTTGTATTCTCTCAATAATATGCCTAAGAAATTAAAAGCAGCTAAGGCCAAGGTCGATGAGTTGAATAAGTAATCTCTTTGATTTCTAAGTGTGATGATATAGCTGGTGATACCAAAAAGTGGTGTCACCAGCTTTTTTTGTGTCTGACTCGTATCTGATAGCTTGCCGAATGACTGCATTCTGTTGATATTCAACATGTGAAGCAAGTTCAAAACAGAAGATATCTCATAGTGGGCATCAGTGGCCCGCTCCGCCGGAGTTTCACCTACCACTCAGACTCAGCGACTTTTTCAAAACTAACTTCTGGCGCACGAGTCACCGTACCGTTTGGCAAAAAAACTGTTATGGGTTTTTTTCTAGAAGAAACCAGCAAACCTCCCTTTGCCACCAAAGCCATACAGCAAATAGTTGATTCCGAGTCAATGTTTACTGGCTGTCGGTTCGGGTTCTACCGTTGGCTCTCAGATTATTACTTTGCCAATCCAGCCGAAACTCTAACTCTCGCTTTGCCACCCAAATCTCGCGCAGCGACAAAACCCGAATTATATTTGAAGTCCCAGATTGACGAGTCACACCTATTAGACTTCGGAACTCCCGAGCGTATTGTCAAACGTTTGCTGGCAGGAAAATCTTTGCGCACTAGCGATATCAAAGAACTCAATACACTGACAGTCGGTGGTGTTGAAGCGCTACTGCGTGACGGTTCACTCGAGAGTCGCCTAGAGCCATATTCAACGACTCAAGCAACAACAACTCAAAGCGCTGGAAGACTCCGTGGATACATTGCTCGCGACACAGAGCTAGTGACAACCTATCTCAAAGACTCATTAGAAAACGGCTCTTCACTGACACTCTCAGAAGGTGTCATCGATCGTAAACGTCTGCTCGACGCTGGCGTAAGTGTCTATCGCATCGGGCGACTGGTCGCTGAACAAGCTCTAGAGCCAGTGTATGGCGATGCATTCAATGTCACTCTCAATTCTCTTTCAGCGAGAAGTGATGTTGCTGGCTTACAGCTAAACCCCGAACAATTATCAGTATTCAAACAAGTAGCGCCCAAAATAGGAAAAACATTCGCGCCATTCTTGCTACATGGCATAACGGGCTCTGGCAAGACCTTGGTGTATTGTCATCTTATTGAAAGAGCTCTTAAGCAAGAGCAAGGCGCTCTCGTTTTAGCCCCAGAAATCGCATTAGCGGGTGAAGTGTTCCGCTATATACGTGGCTATTTTGAAGGTGCAAAAACTGAAATCGGTTTTTGGCATTCAGGTTTAACTCCCGCGCAACGCCAGCGTCTTTGGAACCAATTGGCGACAGGTGAGGTAAAAGTCTTAGTTGGCCCACGCTCAGCGCTTTTTGCGCCGCTACAAAACCCAGGAATAATCATTGTCGATGAGGAGCATGATGACTCCTACAAACAGCATGAACCTGCGCCACGTTTTCACGGACGAGATTCAGCAATTATGCTCGCAAAAATGAGTAAGATTCCAATTCTCTTAGGCTCAGGCACCCCATCAATTGAATCCTATTACAAAGCTAAGGCTGGCCGTTACACACTTCTAAAACTAACTGCCAGACCTGCAGGCGCCAAAAAGCCATCAATCAAATTGATAGACATGAACAAAGAGCGCCTAGCAGGTGAGCATCCGTTTGTCTCTTTGACACTCAAGAAAGAAGTCGAAAGTCGACTTAAACTCGGCGAACAAGTAATACTCTACCTGAACAGGCGCGGTTTTTCTCCCAGAGTCCAATGCTCCGATTGTGGTAGTTCTCCCGAGTGTCCAGATTGCGCGACACGCCTCACATACCACAAACGCAATGCGCAATTGATTTGTCACCTCTGTGGTTTCACTCGCTCTGACTATTTACAATGTGAGTCATGTGAGAGTCTCGATTTACGGTATGTTGGAGCAGGAACTCAAAAACTCGAAGAGAGCGTCGGGACGTTATTTGCAGGCGCGCGTTGTGTGCGCCTTGATTCCGATGTCACCAATGTCAAAGGCGCCGCTTGGAATATCTTCCGAGACTTTGCTGACGGCAAATACAATCTACTAATTGGTACACAGATGATTTCCAAAGGAATTGATTTTCCGAATGTGACTCTGGTTGGCGCCATCTTCTCTGACCATGAAGCGCTTGGTGTCGATTTCCGCTCAGCCGAAAAAACATTCGCGCGCCTAACTCAAGTAGCTGGACGAGCTGGACGTTCAAGCCAAGCCCAAGCCAATAGCGTGGCGCTAGCACAAACATACAATCCGCACTCAGAATTGATGGCAGCCGTCGCCAGTGGTGACTATGAATCTTTTTACCAAACAGAAATTGAACCACGGCAGTTGTTATGCTTTCCACCTTTTTGCCGCATCCTGCGCCTGACTCTGACATCGGCTCTTGAAGACCAACTCACTGAGCAAGCGCTAAAATTGCGCGATGAACTTGAAAAGCGCTTCAAACCTGATGGCAAAGAACTACGCATCATGGGACCCGCGCCTTGTCAATTGTATCGCATCCGCGGCCGCTTTCGCAGACACATATTGCTCTACACCACCAAATCACTCCCCTTGATAGGCAAACTATCAAAGTGGGAAGAGCGTAAGGCGAAATTCGGCATGCCAGCCACAGTGCGCGTAGCGCTCGATGTCGATCCCGTTGACTTCCTCTGATCTTGATAATTACACAAAAGATCAACCTACTTACAAACTCGAATAAAAAAAGCGAGTGACGATCTCTCGTCACTCGCTCTCTTAAGCTAAGCTGTATTTTACAGAAAAGTTACAAGTTTACTTATCGTCTGACTTTTCGTCGTCGCCTTCAGCCTTCTTGTCATCACCAACGAGAGCTGGCTCTGCAGTTGCTTCTTCAGCGGCTTCTTCGTCAGTTTTCTCTGTGCTAACAGTCGGAGGACTGACAATACAAATTGTACGCTGTCCGTCGGCCATGATAGTCGCGTTTTCGACTGTGATATCGCTAACGTGAACACTGCCTTGAATACCGAGTTCTGTAACATCAATTTCCAAACTATCTGGAATGTTTGTTGGCAAACACGAGATTTCCAATTCGCGGATGATATGCTGCAAAACTCCGCCTTCATTCTTGACACCCTCAGGAACACCATTGAGGTGCACTGGAATCGTCAGTGTCAACGGACGTGACAACGAAATCTGATGAAAATCAAGATGCAAAATATTACCACGAACTGGATCACGTTGCATCTGACGGATCAAAGATCTGTCAGCGTTTGTTCCAGCGCCATCAATATCCAATGAAAGCATTACATTGGTACCCGAATTTTCACGAATCAAACGTTCAATATCCGCCAGCGCCACTGATACGCTCTTAGGCTCGCGCTCTGGTCCGTAAAGAGCCGCAGGAACGCGACCATCTCTGCGCATTGCTCGCGAAAAATTCTTGCCACCCCCATCACGGGACTGGACTGCTAAGACTGCTTCTTTCATGATTCCTCTTTATCCTCTAACAACACTCTATTATTTCAATTTACAAAAACACTAACACAAAATTTATATTTGTCTGACACTATCAATAACTAACATCAAAAAATAGTTACAATTAGAAATCAAATAGTGACGACACAGACTTCTCCTGGGAAATTCTTCTAATCGCTTCGCCGAATATACCAGCGCAAGAAACAACAACATACTTCTCTGATAACCCACGCTTGGTGACATCAATCGAATCAGTGATAATAATTTTCTTGATAGGAGAGTTTTCTATACGCTCAATTGCCTCACCGGAAAGCACCGCATGTGTACAAATCGCATAAATATCCTTGGCGCCTTCAGCGGCCAAAGCATGCGCTGCATTTGTCAAAGTCCCCGCGGTATCGACCATATCGTCACGGATAATCACATTACGTCCTTTAACCGAACCGATGATATTCATAACTTCGCTCTGGTTGGGTTTCGGCCGACGTTTATCGATAATAGCAAGCTCTGCATTGAACGATGTCGCCATCGCACGTACAAGTTTGATAGAACCAATATCTGGTGTTACAAAGACTGGATCTTCAACGTTCAATTCTCGAACTGCGTCATTGAGTATCGGAGTGGAATAGAGATGGTCATGCGGAATATCAAAGAAGCCTTGAATCTGCGCGGCATGCAAGTCCATTGTGATAACGCGATCAGCGCCAGCTGTAGTAATCAGGTTCGCCATCAACTTAGCGGCAATAGCCACTCGCGGACGATCTTTGCGGTCCTGACGAGCATAACCATAATAAGGAATCACCGCAGTGATTCTACCAGCGGAGGCTCTCCGTGAGGCCTCAATCAACATCAACAATTCTATAATATATTCAGCGGGTGGATTAGTCGGCTGAATAATAAACAAATCCGCGCCACGAATGTTGTCGTCAATCTGCACAAAAATCTCACCGTCAGAAAAAGATCTGACAACACAGTTACACAATCCGACCTTAAGATATTTTGCAATCTCTTCAGCCAATGGACGATGCGCATTGCCGCAAATCAATTTCAGATTCGGTATGGTTTCATCAATCGACATAATTGCTGGAGACACTCTGCTGGCGGTTACTTTGTTCATAGTAGCTAGTTAAAGAATTATTTGATTGGAACAATGATTTGGATTAGCTGACGGTATTTTGAGATATGGGCTGCGAAATACGAAATATATGGTCTGATATTATGCCGAATTACAAAATGGCTGGGGCGCAAGGATTCGAACCTTGGAATGCGAGAACCAAAATCTCGTGGCTTGCCACTTGCCGACGCCCCAGTAATTTTTCCCAAACTACTGGCCGATAACCTATCGCAGAATTACAGTCTGGTGAATCGTATTTCTAATTATCTCTGCAATCCAAAAGTTAGCATTCCTCTAGTTCTCGTGATTTCTTGCTTGACTAAATCTTAAAGCTGCTGCTCTGGTGACGAGTCTGAACTCGCCGGTGAATCGCCATTGTTCTTGTCAGAGCCGCCTTGCTCTGAGACGTTGTGTCCTAAAACATTGCGCCCTGAACTGTTCTTGACAGTCTCTTCATAAGCCGTCAAAACCAACTCTTCCACCATTTTCCGAGCTTCGCTATTGACGGGGTGGGCGATATCCTGATGTGAACCATCAGGTCTTTTCCGGGACGGCATCGAAACAAAGAAACCATTCGTCCCTGCAATGATTTTCAGACCGCGAATCACAAACTGATTGTCTAGCGTGATATTCGCAAAACCCTTAAGTTTGTCTTCGCTACGAAGCGTAACGCGGATATCCGTTATTTCCACTTAAACCTCCCTCGAAACCATCAGACAACATTCGGCGTCAAGCCGAAATGCTTGGAAGGAAAATTGGGCGACATACGAACACACGCCACCCCTTCCGTGCAATAGATTCAAACCGCTTCGCTTCGATTTCTGTGGCGACATCAGCGCCAAAGACACCAAAAACAGTCGACCCGCTACCACTCATGCGAATGAAGGTTGCGTGCGACTTGCGAAAACGGTCATGGATTTTTTGCAGAGCTACGGCGAAGTCATTGATACTCTTCGCCTTACAACGGCCAGAGAGGAACAAGCTCTCAAAATCACTACCCTCTTCTTCCAGTGATCGCCACCAAGGTGAACTTTCACTGGAACACGAAAAGTTATACCCAATTTTCGGGGATGTCAAGGGCGTATTTTCTGCGTTTTGGCGTTTTTCGCTCTCGGCTTGGACAGGGAATTTAGCCCGAAAATTGTCCAATTCGGCAAATGCAACGGCTGTGGAGATATGAATACCGGGGTTCACCAAAACCAACGAGTAATCCAAAGGAATATCCAGCTCTTCAAAAGTCTCGCCACGACCACTAACCAAAGCCGAACCTCCAGAAAAAAAGAACGGCACATCCGAACCGAGCCTAGCTCCGATGTCAGTCAATTCTGCTTTAGAAAGACTCAATCCAAAAAGCTGATTGGCCCCAAGCAAGACGCTAGCGCAGTCACTTGAGCCGCCGCCGAGCCCCGCTCCCACAGGAATAACCTTCTCAAGCTCAATATGGCAGAATGGTAATTCAGGCTTGTAGCTTCTCAGCTGTCGCAAAGCCCGCAAGACGAGATTATCAGAGCCTACCGAATCTATAGCCGCAGATTCAGGCCCAGTGATTTCCAAAGTGTCTGAATTTCTTCCCGAACCAGTCAACGTGATTGTATCATAAAGCGAGATTGCTTGCATCACCGACCGAATCTCATGAAACCCATCAGCGCGTCTAGCGCCAACCTTCAAAGTCAGATTAATCTTAGCCGGAGCCGTTAAAGTCAGAGAATCTCTCATAGAGGAAGTATACGACAATTCCTACACCAACGGAAACCATCCATCGATCCAATCCCTGGCTTCGACTCCCAACGAAACCATCCCGCTCGTAGGGGCATAGCGTGCTATGCCCGCTTCCGATTCCAGCACACCGGTTTCATTTGTAGGGGCGCCGTTTCGGCGCCTTCTTCTCGCTCCACGAAAAAAGGTTGGCCAAAAGAAAAAAGGCAGGGAAATCTTGCCCCTACACTAGCGAACAGTTCGTTGTATTGGGGCTCGTGCCAAAATACGGAATAAGGCACAGCACGCTGTGCCCCTACGAATACTGGATTGCCTCAAAAACGTCTTCTTCGTTCTTCGTCGTCGGTTGTGTCAGGTCCTCAGACCTGACACTGGCAGAATCTCCACAACATCACACCTATATTCCATCTCTTACTATAAGTGATGACGCGTCTGTGCAAGTACATGAACAATAACGGTAACTACAAAATCCCTACAATTTCTCTGGCTAGCATACCTCTATATGCAAAACGAACCCATTTTGATGCTTGGAATTATTACAAATGGTGGGATTAGACTTCAGTCGTTTTTTCGGAGCTATCGTCTTGCTCGATTCCCCAAAGCCCAATACCCCAGAAAACCATCAGCGCTGAACGGACAACTTCTTTTGTAAAAGCAACTTCGGTCAATGAGGCCGCAAAGAAAGTAACACTGGCAACTAAAGTCGCAGTGATAGCGATTTGTGCAGTTGAGCCGTTGTCCTTTCGGCGACGATGACGAATCAACTCACGCAGCATATATGTCCACATCAGGAGATAAACGAGGACCGAAGGAATCCCCGAACAAGCGGCAATATTTAAAATGTCATTATGCGCATGCGAAAAAGACCGCGTAGCCGATGAATCTGCGTTTTGTTGGTAAGCGCTTTGAAAATTACCCGCGCCAACTCCAAGAACCGGATTGGTCTTAATCACCTGCAACGATGTTCGCCAAACAGTCAGTCGTCTCAATGCGATCGTCCGTTTGGAGGCGCCTTCATCGACTAGTTCAGTGGAAATTGTGTCTGACAAACGCTCCACAAATCTTGGCGCCAGTAGAGTCCCTGCTGTAACAACCAGCAGAGCTAGGACGATCATCAATATCCTATTCTTGCGCACCATGGCTTCGCTGATCGTCATCCAGCCCAACAGCAAACCGAATACTGGACCGCGCTTATAGGTAAAAAAGATAACAATTGCTCCCAAAACTCCAGTCAGAGCCATCAGCATGGTGCGGGCATCGAATTTGGTCAGCGCTCCCCAAGTTAGAATAAAGACACTGACTACAGCAATGTAATTACCGAATGTCAGTGGATTGTAAAAGTTACCCACTATGCGATACAGACCATCGGCGGACTGGTAGACCGCTTGCCCAGAACTTAAAAAAGAGACGCCAGTATAGTGTTGAACTGCCCCATAAATAGATATCGCCAGAATTGAAATTGCAAAAGTTATCAAGAATGGCTTTTGGAAAGACTTGACCCTAAAGGCGCGCAATGAAATCGGCAGAAAAATGTATAGCCACTCCTCACGTAAAGCCCATAGTGATTTCAACGGATCATCGACAACAAGCGTAGAAACTATTTGCAGTCCTAGAAAAATACCGATAATGGAATAAAACTTCTTTTCAAAACGGCTAAGTGTAAAACGATTGTAAATGAAGTTGTCAATAATGAAGAATGGAAGCGCCGCAACCAATAACAGTTGCGAATATGTTTGCGAAAAGGAAAACATTGCCACCGAACTAGCGAAGCACACTAACCACAGACGGTGGATGACTTTTTGGATATTCATTGTGATGTTAAGTAAAGGGTAGATTCTCAGCAGAGTGTCAACCGAATAAATCGGACTCGATCAGCTCAACGAGCATATGAATAACAAACTTATGCTCTTCTTGAATTCGCTGAGTTGACTCTGAAGGGATGATGATAGTGTTTTCAACTTTGTCCTTGAGAATGCCGCCTGAGCCGCCTAGCAAAGCGCCAGTTATCAGTGATTGTTCGGTGGCGCACTCAACTGCTCTAACTACGTTTTGTGAATTGCCCGATGTAGACAGAGCCAGCAACATATCGCCTTTGAGTCCCAGCGCTTCGACTTGGCGCGAAAAAATTCTATCGTAGCCATAGTCATTGCCAACCGCGGTTAGTATAGCCGAGTCAGAAGTTAGTGACAACGCAGGCAAGGCAGTTCGGTTTCGCTCAGATGAGAGGCGAACCACAAGTTCAGTGACAAAGTGCGAGCTATCAGCGGCGCTACCGCCATTGCCACACACCAATATCTTCTTGCCAGCTCCAATAACTGCCGCCATGCGTTCGGCCATGGAACTGATGGAGCTGGCTTGATCTTCGATAAACTGTCGACGCACTTCAAGCGCTTCGTCAGATTTCTTGCGTAACAAGCTAATTCGTTCGGTATTTGTTAGACTCATAGAATTGGAGCTTTGAGATTAGTGGTCAATGTCTTTGGAGTGAAGTATTATTTTCGAAATAACAATTACTATCGAATAATTTGAGTCGTATCTGCATGCGCTTTTGGATGACAAGCATCGGCATATTCTCGCAGTCGCTCAAATGAACCAGGCGCTTCGAATCGTGTTCCGACAACCACAAACGCAGCTCCAGCCGTTATCTTTTGGGAAACTTCATCGGGTGAAACAATTCCACCACCTACTATCATCGGAATGTCTATCGCAGCGCTTACTTGTTGAATCATATCATCAGGCACAGAATGATTGGCGCCAGAACCAGCCTCCATATAAATCATTTTCATACCTAGGTACTGAGCCGCCAAAGCATGCGCACAAGCCAAGTCGGGTTTGTTACGTGGTATTGGGCGCGTGCCCGAAACATATTCAACCGAAGTATAGGAACCAGATTCGATTAACATGTAGCCCGTGGAAATCGCTTCCAAATCATAGGCCTTAACAAAAGGAGCGCCTTTAACTTGCTCTTCAATCAGGTATGTAGCATTGCGACCCGAGATAAGTGACATAAACAATATGGCGTCAGCTTCTGGAGAAACTTGCGAAGCGCTGCCAGGGAAAAGTATCACAGGTAGTGACGTGCTTGATTTTAGTCTCTTCATGGATTCATGAAAGTCGGGGCGCATCAAAAATGATGTCCCCACCAAAATAGCATCGACACCAGCCTCTTCGGCTTGCTCGGCAAGTGAGAGAAGCTCTGGTAATTCACTCTTGTCTGGATCAACCAGCAAAAGGAAGCCGCCGCCGCGTTCACCGGCGCTCGCACAAAGTCGTTTGTATATGCTGTCTTTCACTATCTTTATTGGTGTCTCAATTTATCTCAATTTAATGGTGTCTAGTTTATTTGGACAAAGACTCGAGAACAATTTTCTTGTACGAACTGATAATCTCATCAAATGAAACATTTTCAGGAGCTGATCCTTGAGCAAAATTATCTCTTCCGCCCCCACGCGCGCCAAATGTCTCAAACAATTTACGGGCTGCATTTCCGATATGCAACCCCAATTTGACCGCTGGCTGACTGGCGGAAAACATCAAAGTCACCTTGCCGCCAATTTCGCCACGGCCAACAGCGGCAAATGGTTCAGACTTGTCCTTGAAACTGTCCATCCACCCCGTAACTTCATCGCGATCAGCTTCGCCGAAGTCATGGAAGGCCAGCGTCACAGATTCGACTTTCTCGCTCTGTCCAAGATCAGCGCCATTAGCAAAACGCTCAGCTTTGAGGCGCTTGATATCCTTCTGCAATTGAGAATTGTCGGCGACGAGCTTTTCAATACTACTCTGGAGTTCACTAGGTTTTGTTTTCAACAAACGGCCAGCCTTGTCGATTTGGGCTTTGTCGCTCATCATTTTCTGGAGTGCAGCTTCGCCTGTGATGGCTTCGACCCTGCGGACTCCAGAGGCGATTCCAGTTTCCATGGTAATCATGAACGGCCCAATTTCAGAGGTATTAGTGACATGTGTGCCGCCGCAAAGCTCCTTGGAGAAATCAGCCACGGCCACAACGCGCACTGTGTCGCCATATTTTTCACCAAAAAGCTGCATAGCGCCAGACTTCTTGGCCTCATCAAGTGTCATCTCTTTAGTGACTACTGGAGTGGCTCTTAGTATCTCATGGTTGACAATAGATTCAACTTCGGAAACTTGGTCGTCGGTCATCGGTTCGAAATGACTAAAATCAAAACGGAGTTTTTCATCGTTGACCAATGAACCCGCTTGCTTAACATGCTCGCCAAGAACTTGACGCAGCGCTGCTTGAAAAAGATGAGTAGCGGTGTGGTTGCGTTCGATGTTTTTGCGGCGCTTGGTGTCGAACTGTAAGGCAATAGCTTTTCCAGTTAGAATACTGCTCGTGTCGCCTTCAATCAATTTGCCGCTGTGAATATAAAAGCCATTGTAATTCCGCAGGTGTGTAACCTGCATGACAAATCCGTCACCAGTGACTGTACCTATGTCACTGACTTGTCCGCCCGCCTCGATATAGAAAGGTGTCTTGTCCAAGACTAAAGAGATTGCACCGTCGTTGGAGTCACTAGCAACTATGGTAGCGCTCAAAGAGCCAAATGAATTGTCAGCGAAGTCACGAACAAATATCGTTGTCTCTTTCTCAGAGAGCGGGGCAACTAACTCTTCAAAATTGGCCCCAGAATCAGAAGTGGCAAAACTCGCTGAGGAACGTCCGCGGTTGCGCTGGGCTTCCATTTCTTTTTCGAATCCATCGATGTCGATTGTCAGGCCCTTTTCATTGGCCATGACTTCGGTCAAATCAACTGGGAAGCCGTGTGTGTCATAGAGCTTGAATACCGCGCTACCAGATATGACAGTGGCGCCAGCTTTTTTGAGCGCCTTGATTTCTTTCTCGAATAGGCTTAGGCCAGCGTCGAGTGTTCTGCCAAATGATTCTTCTTCGGAGCGAATAACCTTTGTGATATGGAGCTGCTTCTCTTGCAACTCAGGATAGACAGCGCCCATCTGTGTCACTAATGCAGGAACTAGTTTGTACAAGAACGGATCAGTTGAGCCAAGTAATCTCCCGTGACGCGCGGCGCGGCGCAGGATTCTTCGCAGAACATAGCCTTGTTTTTCGTTAGAGATTCCTCCACCATCAGCGATGCAAAAACACAAGGCTCGCAAATGGTCAGCGACAACTCGGTGGGAGGCGCCTGTCGCGTCTGTTTTGTAGGGCGCTCCAGTGACTTTTTCAATGGCCTTGATTATCTCAGCAAAAATGTCAGTGTCATAATTCGAATCGACATCTTGCAAGACACAAGCCAGCCGCTCAAGACCTGCGCCTGTGTCAATTGAGCCTTTGGGCAAAGGATTCAGTTTACCCGAACTGTCACGATTGTATTGCATGAAAACCAGATTCCAAATCTCGACGAAACGCTCACCAGATCCGTTAACTGCATTCTCTTCGGTGACAGCGCCAAAGCGCTCGCCGCGGTCATAGTGGATTTCGCTAGAAGGCCCACAAGGTCCAGTCTCACCCATCGACCAGAAATTATCTTTGTCGCCAAAACGTAGGATATGTCCGTCTTCAAGTTCAGGCGCAATTTTTTCCCAAAGAGCAAAAGCTTCGTCGTCGTCTGTGTAGACCGTGACATGGAGTCGCGTAGCATCTAACTTGAGGACTTTGGTCAACAACTCCCAAGCTGAGCGGATAGCTTCCTCCTTGAAATAGTCACCAAAGGAAAAATTGCCGAGCATTTCGAAGAATGTATGATGGCGAGTAGTGAAACCTACGTTTTCAAGGTCATTGTGTTTGCCGCCAGCGCGGAGACACTTTTGCACAGTTGTCGCACGAGGATAAGGCGCGCGCTCTTCGCCTGTGAAGACTTTCTTGAATTGATTCATCCCTGCGTTGATAAACAGCAGGGTCGGGTCATCAAATGGTATGACCGGGGAGGAGCTAATAATCTTATGGTCTAGCGCGGAATAATAATCGAGAAACGCCTGACGAATATCAGCGGTCAAAGTTGGTTGAGCTGTGTTTTGCGTTTTGGGAGGAGATTGTTTGGAGTTACTCATCGGGTAGTTTGTTTTCTTGGTAAGGCGCTCAGTATGTTGCGCTCAGTCGGAACAATTACTTTCTAGAAACTACGTTTCGAACTCGGCTTCTATGACTCCAGAATCTTCGGGGAGGAAGCCAGTTTCATCTGCGGCTAGTCTGTCAAAAGCCTGTTTACAGGCGGCATAGCTGATTGACTTACGCGCCAGTTGAGTATAGGCCTTCTGGCGGGCGGTTTCAAGCGTCAATTCTCGCAGGCGCCACCACTTTTTGCGCAGAAGTTGTTCGGCCAGAGCAGCTTCGTCGACTTCGGCAAAACATTCACTTATTACTTCCTCGGCCAGATCTGAGTTAACTAACTTTTTGAGCAACACCGAACGAAGGTAGGCTCGGCCAGCGGGATTGTTTTGGAGTAAGTAGTTGATAGTCTCTTGCGCAAAGCGGCGATCATCCAAATAGCCAGCTTTAACAAAACGCTCAATAATTTCGTCTATGACTGTTTGGCTGAACCCTTTTTGCTTCAAGGCAGATCGAGCTTGCCCGATTGATTTCGGGCCTCGGGCTAATTTGTCGGCGAGTTTTCTATCGGCTGCTAGCAATTCCAAATCATGTTTCAGGGATTCCAGCGCGCTACGAGAATGTTCCTCACCACAATCATAATCATAACAGCGCGGATCACTTTTGGAGAGAGTAATGCTGAAATTATCTGAGAACTCAAGCAGAACTTTTCCGCGAAGGTCTTTTCTGGCGATGAGTTTAATCATAGGCTGGCGCCATCAGTTCGGAGTTTAAACATCAGTGTCGTCGAGTTCTTGCAACAAACGGCGACGTTCGGAGTCGATTGTCCAATCTTTGAAATAGTAACCATGTTTGACAAACTCACGAAATGAACTATGGCTGTATTCCCAAGGACTCGCTGCGACACCGTGCTTTACAGGATTGTAATGCACAAAATCAATGTGGCGCTCAAGGTCCTCGGCGCTGGTTAAGGTTTGATCCCAACCGCTTGACTCCCAAAGTGTCTTCCGCTTGGCGACACGTTCGACATGAAAAAGTTTTGCTGAGGCCAACTTGAAGGCGTGTGAGAGTTTCCGCATTGTGTTGAAATTGGTGTCGATAACCGCATGAAAGTGATCTTGAAGAATCACCCAGCAAATTAATTCCATACCTGTTTCCGCCTCGACTTCTTTCCAAGCCGCCAAAACAGCGTCAATATTGTCCAGCAGAATGGGTGTGCGTTTGGAAGTTGCCAATGTGAAGAAATGCAGTCTTCCGCCGTGTCTGAATTCGATATGCTTCGCCATTAGATCGCTTAATGTACAATTGTAACAAGGGGCTGGCAACCAGAACAGTTAGTTCAAGGAGCTTTTTTTGCCGCACAAAGTCCCAAGCATGTATTTGCTACCCAAGCTATACAAAAAAGCGGTTCGGCAATTTTGGAAAGCGCTCTTTAGCGCTTCCTTAATTGCCGAACCGCCTACTACAAGAAGGGTCTTGGAAAACTCTCGAAATTAATCAACCAACAAAAAGTCTATATTAGAAACAACTCTATATCAGAAGCAATTCTATATCAGAGACATTAGAACTCAGTTTCAAGACTCGGCGAGTTGCTCTTCGATTTCTTTCACTGTGCTTTCGGCGGCTGAAGAGTCATCGGTTGTAGCTGCTCCTATTCCTAATTTTTCCTTTACGGCGTTATCTACTTGCGCGTAGATATCAGGATTTTCATCGAGGAAGCGTTTAGCGTTTTCACGGCCTTGCCCGAGACGGTCGGCGCCATAGTTGTACCAAGCGCCAGATTTATCAATAATGTCGTGATCAACGGCAATGTCGACCAATTCACCAGTGCGTGAGATTCCTTGACCGTAGATGATGTCAAATTCGGCCTCACGGAACGGCGCGGCGACCTTGTTTTTGACGATTCTGACTCTTGTCCGCGCGCCGATTGGCTGACCATCCTCTTTGATTGTGGCGATACGACGAATATCCATGCGGCATGAGGTATAGAATTTCAGGGCATTTCCACCAGTAGTGGTTTCTGGATTGCCAAACATCACACCGATTTTCATTCTGATCTGGTTGATGAAAATCACTGAGCATTTTGAGCGAGAAATAATCGCAGTCAGTTTGCGCAGGGCCTGACTCATCAGTCTGGCCTGCAAACCCATATGTGAATCACCCATTTCGCCTTCGATTTCGGCGCGTGGAGTCAAAGCCGCCACCGAATCGATGACTACTATATCCACACCGCCTGAGCGGACAAGTGTTTCGGTGATTTCCAAAGCTTGCTCACCATTGTCTGGCTGTGAAATCAATAATGAATCTGTGTCCACACCGAGAGCTTTGGCGTAGGTGGGGTCAAATGCGTGCTCGGCGTCAATAAATGCCGCCACTCCACCGAGTTTTTGGGTCTCAGCGATAATATGCAGAGTCATGGTGGTTTTTCCAGAACTCTCTGGGCCATAGATCTCCAAAATTCGTCCGCGAGGTACACCACCGACACCCAGAGCAATATCGACTCCCAGTGAACCAGTCGGAATGACTTCCATTTTGACTTTTTCTTGATCACCGAGGCGCATAACCGCGCCTTTGCCGTGACTACGCTCAATTTGCGAAAGTGCGTTTTGTAGGGCGCGCTTTCTGTCTGAATCAACAGGAGTTGCGCTTTTGAATGTTTTCCCTTTTGCGGCCATTGTGTCCTCCGTTATGCTATTTATGTTATATCGTATTGTCTGCTATATGTTTACCAGAGACTTCGGATGAATTATTACTATTGTCTCTGAGCTGTTGTCCCCGAGTAATCTGGACCCGCCTAGCGGGGCTACTGAGCGCCATAATACCACACTGCTATGCTCTTGAGTATTACTTTTTCTGTTTTTTGTATCACATATTTCCAGCGCGCTAATTTGGGGTGTTTCGCCGACAGGAACAGTATAGACAATGCCACTGACACAGTCCGTCAGTGAAAATAGTTGGATTCTCACATTTCATATCTTTTTATAGAATCTAGCTTTTTGTAGAATCCAGACAATCTAATCTTATTGAACCTACCGACCGATAACTATTGTAGGCTGGGCAGGTCCAATGTTTCTATCCATTGTGGATAAACAGTCAACTATCAGGACGTTGACTCAGAATGATTACGCTGTTTCGAGCGCCCCCCTCGCATTACAAGTTTCAATTCGAAACGGAAGAATTTGGACACAAGTATGTTTTCAAAACTCGCAAGACTCAATCCTAACAATTCTATTACCACTCGCTTGGCTTTGGTCTTTGGTGGGATAGTCACTGCGTTGACTATTGTCAGCTACGTGATTGCCTCGCATGAGGTTCGCAATGGACTTGAGGATCTGTTTCGTCAAAGACTAGTCAACTCTCAGGCTACATTGCAGTATTACGCCGAAGTGCATTTTCTCACTAGTCAGACTAGGATTGAAGCCTTAACAAACTCCACTGACTTTATCGAAGCTGTTGGCTCTGGTGATAGACCTAGAATTAAAGCTATCACGGAGAACTATCTTCTACAAAATGAGGCCTCAGTGTTTGTAGTTTCTCTGCAAAAGTCTGAGACCACTCGGCGAGAAGTCGTTGGGATGGATGGACTAAATCCGCTTGTCTCGGCTCGGGTTGAGCGCATATTGGGACAAAGCGCTCTGGGCCTGTGGCCGCATTATGTTTTAGCAGATGATGAACTACTAGAATTGTTTGACACTGACATTGCCACCAAAAGCGGTGAAATCATTGGTCGTTTGGTAACTGGTGGTCAAGTATCCGCGTTTATGGCTGATGACCTCAAGCGTCTGACGGGCTTTGATGTTGTCATCAAATATGACAACAAAATAGTTGCTCACACCAATTCGAAAATCTTGAGTGAGATTCTTGAGTCGCCGTCAGAAATGCATCGCGGTGTCCCTGACGAAAATTTGATAGTTTCTTCTTCAATGAATGGAGAGGAAATTCTCTGTTTGGCTGCGCCTAGCTCCGATTTCAATGCTGAAGTGACTTTCATCGCCTCGGTTGATGAGAGCATTGACCCATTGATTGCGCGCATTCGCTCTTTGTTGCTCTTGGCTCTGTTTGGTGGTGGTGGGTTATCAATTTGGGCGATGTATCGCTATACCTCGAAGCGTATTGGTTCGCAAGTGTCAATGTTGGTCGCTGCCGCTGAGGAAATTACACGAGGCAATTTAGATTTTTGTGTCACTCAGCAAAGCGAGGACGAGCTGGGAGTGTTAGCTGGTGAAATTGAGAGGATGCGGCAGGGTCTTGTTAATGCCGCTAAGCGGTTGGAGATAGAACATCAGGATTTAATCAGCTCTGAGCGGATGGCTGCAGTTGGCAAATCCGCTGCGGGGATCATCCATGATTTCAAAAATCCATTGGCAGTGATTCAAGGAACAGTTGAGTTGATGAGCCTCAAGTATGCTGGTGACGAGAAGCTGCTTAAGCAAAGCGCGACTATCACAAGCCAGATAGAAACGATGAAGCTTCTAACTCAGGATATTCTTGAATTCAGCAAGGGCAAATTTGATTTGTCACTGGAAGAGGTGACTCTAAAGGACTATCTGCAGGAGATTGTCCAAGCCCATAGTAGTGAGTATGAGCGGGCGTCAATTACTCTGACGCTTCAAGCTCACGCTGAGTGTAAAGTTAAACTGGATACACAACGTTTTCGCCGTGTGCTGAATAATTTGCTTAACAATGCCAAGGATGCTCTTGCTCCTAGCGGGTCTGTGAATCTTGGTTGCGAACTTGGCGACTCTGGATTGCAAATTTTTGTTGAAGACAATGGACCAGGTATTCCAGAGGATATTCGCGAATCCCTGTTTGAGCCATTTGTCACTCATGGTAAGCAGGAGGGCACTGGTTTGGGATTGTCGATTACTAAGAAAATCGTCGAAGACCACGGAGCCAAAATCATAGTCACTGAGTCAAGTTCAGGCGGCGCCAGATTTGTAATCAGCTTCCAGGCAGAGAGTGTTGTCGCTCAAACTGATGCCTCACGCATCGTCGAACTCTCACATTAGTTTTTGATCAACTACAACGAGTGTGCAATCATCACTTGGGAAGTCATTCTTCAGGTGTGGGGCGCTCTTTCTTCTTTGCAAGTTATTTCCTATAAGATTCCAAGTTCCAGCGCTGCAAGGCTGTGTGAATTGGACCTTTGGGTGTTAGCTCTGAACTGAACAAGGTCAGAGCGCCAAAAGTGATTTCAATTGGCGAGAAAGTTACTGCGTCAGCTATAGTTTGCAATGATTGACCTTGAGAGCCGCGTCGGATTCGACCAAGAGTTAGATGGGGTTTGAAATTCTTTGTTTCGGAGAGACAGCGTATTGCAATCAGTTGTTTTGAGACAGCGCTGACGAAAGTTTTCATGCGCTCAATGTCAGCGCCAGAGAGGTCAGTCCAAATTACACGCGGTCGCGCTAGGTTCGGGAAGGCGCCGATTGTATTCGATTTAAGAATAAATGCGCGTTTGTCTGAGCGCTCATGAACATCAGTGATAGTTCTTTTTATTTCTTGAATGTGACTGTTTTCAATATCACCCAGAAACTGAGTTGTGAGATGGATGCCTTCGGCCTTTACCCATTTTATCGAATGCTTATCGGTTCGTTGACTGTTGCACGCCTGATTGAGCTTGCTGATAATTTGGGCAAGCTCGCGTTTGGCCTCCGAGGGAATTTCGAAAGCGACAAATAGGCGTGATATGTTTTGCTGTGCAAAATTCATGAAGATTGCTTTTAGTCAAGTTGCGTCTCGGACAGTCTGGGCTATCACCGATGGAAGTAAGGCTTACTAATCGGCTGTGTCAACTCGCAGTTAGTTCTGCTCTTTGAGTTTGATTTCGAGTTTTTTGAGCCCTATCTTGGAATGTCACAAATAGGACTAAGACGCCAGAGAAATCTAAACAAGGTAATTGCGCATAATGGCACCCAGTGATTCTGAAAACAAATCGAACGAGTCGTCAACAAGGAAAACATCTTCCAGTGTTGTCATAGGTGACAGAATCGCCCATTACACAATTATTTCCAAGATTGGCTCAGGTGGTATGGGGGAAGTCTGGCTGGCGCAGGATGATAAACTCAATCGCAAAGTGGCGTTAAAATTTCCCTCGGCAGAGTTCTATGCAGGGGTTGAGTCGCAAGAACAATTATTGCGCGAGGCGCGTGCGGCGGCGGCTTTGCAGCATCCGAATGTCGTAACAATTTATGAAGTTGGTGTTGCCAATGGTCGGCCATTCTTGGCGATGGCTTATATCGAAGGGCCAACCCTTAAAGAGCTGTCAACAAAGCGACGCACACCTATCGAGATGGCGATAAAGTTTGGCATTCAAATCAGCGCAGGTTTGGCTGGCGCGCATGAGCGTGGTATCACGCACCGAGACTTGAAACCAGGCAACCTGATGGTGGACAAATCGCACAATTTACATATTCTCGATTTCGGTTTGGCGCTGACTCAGAAAACACGCGACGATGGCGTTGAAAACAGTGATTTGGATGAAACAGTAACAAGAATTGTTTCAGGTAATACGCTGGCGGGTACATTGAACTATATGGCTCCTGAACAATTAACTGGTGGTGAAGTTGGCCCCCTAGTGGATGTGTTTGCTTTGGGTGTTATTCTCTATGAGTTGGTTTATGGTTCGCATCCTTTCAAAGGTGAATCGCCCGCTGATTTACTCAAGAACATTCTCAGAGACACTCCTCCAGAGTTTCCGGCTGATAGAGATGACATTCCATATGATTTGATTCGTATTGTTGGGCGCTGTTTACAAAAAGACCCTGAGTATCGTTTTCAAACCGCCAAAGATGTTCGCAATGAGCTGCTCGATTTGCAGGAGTTGATTTCCAAAGGCGCTGATATCGCTGATTTGTCTTTGGTGGCTTCAGCGAAACAGTCATTTCTGAAAGAAGAGCGCTTCATTTTGACCACTGACATGGTACGGGCATTAGAGTTTCAGTCGCCGAAAATGATTGGGGATCATCTGGCCTATTTGGACAATGGAGTTGTCTCTGACACATTAGTGATTTACTTGCCCGCTTGGGGGTTGGATCATCGTCATGGCGCAGACTTTCTCAAAGCGTTGCCTTGCCGCGGAATAGCGCCGACTCTCTATGGGTTTGAACAACGCTCAAAAAATAGATTTCCATTGACGCTGGAAGACCATTCTAAGTTACTTATTGAACTATTCGGTGAGTTAAGTGAGCGGATCAATCCAGAGCGAGTAATTCTCTCGGGGTTTTCTTCTGGGGCGGATCATGCGATGCACATAGCGACTTCCGAGACATATCCAGGAATAAATATTACGGGTGTGGTTTCTTTTGGTTGCAATACAAGCTTACGAAGCTGTTTTTTGAGTTCACAATTTGCCCAGCTAAAGCAAAGTAGCGCTGAAGTTCTGTTAGACGAGATGAAAAAAATCGGTGATAGCGCCAGTTCGCTAACTGATTGGCTAAAGTTTCATGAATACATGGTGACCATCTTCTCAAAATTCGGAATCAATGCCGACCCGTTGAGAGCATTAGGAAAAGATATTATTAAACCTTTCCAGGACAGGGGCTGGCGACAATTCGCCGACTGGTATCAGATTATCACCAAGAAATATGCCTATTCGCGTTTCGTGGTTGACGCCGATGATTTCGAATCGCTCGATGAAATTATGGGCTATCATCTCAAAGAAAATGTTCTCGGAGAGAATTATAGAGACGACTCTGTCATTCGTGAAAGCGTTCCCCATGTCGAACTAGCCCACCCAGAGATACTACTCAAACACACTCTTGCCATAATCGAGCAAATGGAAACTGCCTAAGACACTTGTCGGAAAGTCCTTGCCAATATTTTCTCCGATGGCTATCTTGGCTTTCAGGAGGTAAGTATTGATGAGTGAGAATTTTTCTGAGCGATGTGCTAGTATTAAGCGATTTAAATACGTCTTTGCGTTGTGCGGATTGCTTGTTGTCTTTGGTGATGTAGATGCGCAAGCACAGGTGGATTTACTGCCAGATATTTTTGCGCCAATTGGTGTGTCTTTTGATTTTGGCGCAGGCAATATCGTCAATACGTTTGAACATGACATTAGTGACAGTGTGGTCCTTGGCCGCACTCATTTGCGTATTTCATTTGGCACTGCGAATATCGGCGCGGGAGCGATTATCTTCCGCGGGCTTCAGCCGCCAAATCCTGATAGTTCACTCAATGCTGTTCAGCGTATCATGCGCTCCGATGGAACATGGTGGGAGAGACCCGCTGGGGTTTTGGCTTTTCATCCCGAGCACGGTCATATTCATCTTGATGACTGGGCGCAGTATCGTCTGCGAGAGTTTTTACCAGACGGCTCTGTCGGGCAGATTGTCGTTGAAGGACAGAAAACCAGCTTTTGTGTAATTGATTTCTTTTCGTATGACTTGGGTTTGCCAAATGCTGCGCCTATTGGTGTATACAACTCATGCGCTCCTGAACTTCAGGGTATCTCTGTTGGATGGATTGATATTTATGAAAAGAGTTTGCCGGGGCAGAGCATTGATATTACTGATATTCCCAATGGTCTCTATTGGCTTGAAGGTGAATTCGATCCTGAAAATAGATTCTTAGATGCCAATCGAGATAACAACATCGCACTCAAAGTAGTGACACTTTGCCATCAAACTGTTACTGCGCCACCCAATGACAGCCTCTGGTTGGCTGATGCCCAAGCATCTGCTGGCGCTCAGGTGGTTGTTACGGCGAGTGTGAGTAATGAGCGTTTCTTGAGTGGGATTGTCATTCCATTTAGTTGGGACGGATCACTTGGGTTGAAACTTGATTCGGTTTCAGTTGTCGGAACACGGACTGACGGACTCACTACTCCATCGCTGATTGCAATTAATCCGTTCAACAGCTCTGCGGCCTATGCGCTCAATTTCCCTGCTGGATTATTAACGGGGTTGCCTCCTGGAAGCGGTCCAGTGATGAATATATATTTCACTTTTCCTTTTGGGGCAGCGCTCTTTGAAACCAATGAAATTTTGTTGACGCTAGTTGGTGGACAAGCTCCACTACTCGGTGATTTATGTGGCTCATTCACGCCGCCGACAATTATCTCAGGTTCCGTGACGAACGCTTGTTGCAATGTCGCTGGTGACGCCGATAGTGACGGTTCATTTAATATCTCTGACGTCACTTTTGGCATAGCTCGAATATTTTCGCAAGGTGTGGCCCCAATCTGTCAGGACAGGGCTGATGCCAATGGCGATAATTCTTTCAATGTTGCGGATGTCGTTTATGGCATCGCGCACATTTTCAACGGTGGCTCAGCCCCAGTTTGTGGTACAACAGGTAATTAGAATTGCCATTTGGGGCCTCAGTTTGGATAGAAATGAACCAAGGCATTGAGCCATAACTTCTCAAGTCGCAGTCACGCCATAGCTTAGAGAGATTGCGCTTCTGCTGAACAATGAATATTTTCCTTGACAATCCCAGTTTTTAGGGTTAATTGCCTCGGCTGTTGATTTACCGCCCACCACTTAACTTTATACCGTAGAGAAGATTACTTGAACTTGAACCAGCAAACACATGACACTGCTTTAGAAACGTTCATTCCAGAACTTGTTGCAGCGACCAATCATTCGACCGTTCATTCGACAAAGCCAATGAACCTAACTCCAGCCCAAAAGCCAGAGATTGGCTTTCATGATTTGGGTATTGACCCGAAAATCGTAAAAGAGTTAGACCGTCTTAATTTCACGACACCAACTCCGATTCAAAAGAAATCGATTCCTGCAGGCATTAAGGGCGATGATATTATTGCTATCGCTCAGACTGGCTCAGGCAAGACTTTGGCGTTCGGTATTCCGATGCTCCAGCGTTTGGCGCAGAATCTATCTGACTATACTCATCGCTCAAAAAACAACCGCTCCAGAAACCAAGGGATGGGACTAGTCTTGGTTCCGACTCGTGAATTGGCTATTCAAGTCGAAGAGTCACTGAAGACAATCAGCCGTTCAATGCGCATGAGTTCAGTTGTCCTTATTGGCGGAGCGCCGATGCATCCGCAGATACAAGCTCTGCGCAGAAATCCGCGTATGATTATCGCTACACCAGGACGACTAGTAGACCATATCGAAAGAGGAACCGCTGATCTTTCTCGGGTCGAGGTTTTTGTTCTCGATGAGGCTGATCGCATGCTGGATATGGGATTTGTTCCGGATATCAAGAAGGTCATCAAGGTTCTTCCAGCGAAACGTCAGATGATGCTTTATTCAGCAACTATGCCTAGTGAAGTCGAATCAATCGCTAAGAAGATGATGGATAAGCCAGTTCGGATTGAAAGTGATCGCTCGGGAGCTATTCCAAGTAAAGTCAGCCATGAGATGTTCTTCATCAATAATCATGACAAGAGTCGTTTGCTCTCTTTGCAGCTTAAAGAGCGCACTGGCCCAGTTCTTATTTTTACGCGCACCAAGCGGATGGCCGCCAAGTTGACCACTAGAGTCAACAAAATGGGTTTTTCGGCTGCGGAGATTCATTCCGATCGTAGTTTGGGTCAGAGACGTTTTGCGCTTGAGGGTTTCAAACGTGGCAGATTTCAAGTTTTAGTTGCTACCGATATTGCCGCGCGTGGAATTGATGTGACAGGTATCGAATTGGTGGTTAACTATGATATGCCGGCGAACTCAGAAGATTATGTCCATCGCATTGGCCGCACAGGTCGAGCTGGGAAAACTGGTCATGCCGTCTCTTATGCCAATGTCGATCAAAAAGGTACTATCAGAAGTATTGAGAGATTGATGAAGGCCAAGTTGACGGTTTCGTCATTGCCTATTTTGCCATCTGAGAAATTCATGCTTCAAGAAGCGGAAAAAAATCAGAAGAATAGACCGCAAGCAGATTCATATAGTGATAGCTACTCATCCGAACGGAAATCTAGCAGAACTCGTCCATCACGGAATGGGAATTCCAGAGGTGGAACCTCTAGAGATGGTGATTTCAAAAGAGGTGATTCCAGAAAATATGCCGCCAAGCGTGAAGATTCACGCAGGACATATTCTGATAGACTAGAGTCACGTCGCTCAGCCACTCGGTCGCAAGATTCAAGTAGTAATGGCTCACCAGCTCCAGTCACAAGAGCTCCCAGAGTAAAGACCGCTAAGTCTGCGGTGAAAAAAACTCTGACACAAATCTTGGCTTCGGCTGAAGCTGATCAGGGTGAGACTGTCGCAGAGAAGTCCTTTTGGTCAACTTTCAAAAAGAAGCGCTTGACCAAAAAGAAATCTGTCGGTCAGGGCGCAAGCCGCAAGAGACACACCAAACGTAAATAGTAATTTCTGTATTGTAATCGGTATTGTAATTAGTTTGCTGATTGTTGGGCTACTTTTGTTAGCCCGCCAATTAGTGAATAGAAATTGCTCTGTCCCGCGGCTTGAAGTGTGGCTGCGAGATGTCTGCTGGAGATTCCATGTTGGCAGACCAATAGATATTTTTGCTCATCTCCCAAGGCGCGGAATGTTTCGATATCTGTTTGGGGTATGTGACGCATATCTTTTGTAAATCCATCTGTTATTGCATCAGTAGCAGACCTTTGTGTGAGACTACGAACATCCAGCGCAACGAAGTCATTCGACTGTTTTCTGAAATCCTCATAATCAATCTCAAACTCCGCAATTGAATCAGAGTTCGATTCGATTTCATATGTCTCTGGCCAAATATCAGTGATGCCAGGACTATCACCGCAGAGAGGGCAGGCGAAATTACGTTTGCGTTTAATTTTCACTACCGAGAGAGTTCGCAAATCAATCAAAGCACTATGAGTCGCTGAGGTTGGCGCACTTGATGTGAGTATCAAGCGCAGCGCCTCCAGCGCTTGCAGGCCGCCGACGAGTCCTGGTATTACGCCGATAACACCCGAATCAATACAAGAGCCAACACAATCATCTGCGGGCATTTCCTGTGACAAGCACCTGAAACAACCAGAGTTTTCTCTTGTCTCAGATGTTTTTGGCAAGAAGGTGTGCAGAACTCCCTGCCATTGGTGGATTCCAGCTAAGACAAGTGGCGCTCCGCTGAGGTAACAAGTGTCATTGAGAATATACTTGGTCTTGAGATTATCAGTACAGTCCAAAACTATATCGTAGCCCGCAATTAGCGAGCGGGCGTTTTCAGCGCTAAGCGCTTCGCTGACTGTGGTGACGTCAATCAAAGGGTTCATTGCCAAAAGGCGTTTCTTTGCCGCATGGGCTTTGTTTTCGCCCAAGTTCGCGCTAGTGAATAATGACTGGCGATGCAGATTGCTAGTGGTGACAGTGTCATGGTCGATGACTTTTATTTCTCCGACACCCGCTGTTGCCAGATATGTCAGCGCAGGACAGCCTAAACCACCAGCGCCGACTACAACAACTTTTGCTTCTTTAAGCTTTTGCTGACCTTCAATACCGACATCAGGTAATTCTAACTGTCGACAGTAATATTCACTCTCGTCAATTTTGATTGAGTCTTGGTGGTGGCTGTCGTTGTGGTCATCATGATGTTCATGGTCACTGCAATAGACCCACGATGAAGGACCAGTAGTGTAATGTTCTTTCTTCCAAATCGGCAGTCGGTTTTTGATTTCGTCGATGATATAACAACAGGCGTCAAAAGCCGCGCCGCGATGTCCAGCGGTGACTCCTATCCAGACTGCAATATCTCCAATTGCGAGATGTCCTTCGCGGTGTACTGCGCTGATTTTGTGGATGTCGAATTTCTTGAGGGTTTCGGCTAAAAGCTTTTTGCCTTCGCTTGTCGCTAAGGCATGATAAACTTGGTATTCAAGTGACTCGACTTTTTGGCCTTCGTTTTCGTCACGCACCCAGCCCTCAAAAGTCACCAATGCTCCAGAGCTGGAGCCGACAATTGCGGCCGATAGCGCTCGTACATCAAGGGGTTCAGAAGATATTTGAAACATCTGGCTTTTGCCTCACCCGCCAGCAACTGGTGGAATGAAGACGATTTCGTCACCGTCTTCGAATGACCCATCCATGCTGGCAAATTCGTTATTAAGAGCGACTTGGGTGATAGCAGGATCAAGTGTGAAAGCGTATTTGTTCTTGAGCTCCAAATACAAATCCGCCAGAGAGTTAGAGTCTGTTGAAAAACTCTCAGAATCCAATCCAGAGCGCTCGCGCAACTCAGCGAAATATGTGATTTTGACTTGTTTCATAACTTATGGCCTCAAACGTGACTATTCAATTCTATCCAGTGGAAAGCGGCAATCGCAATCCCAAGACTGAAACATCAGCGTTATTGACGACACTGTCAAGCTACTTTGGATATGGTTATTTTTTGATTCTTGGAGCGCCTAGTGGACAATATTGAACTCCCAAAAATGGAACTCCAAACAATCAATTGCAGATTATGCCCTCTGGGCCGCATGTTGGTGGGGGACCGCCTGAAAAGATTCGACTAATCATAAATGTCACATCAGCAATATTCACGGAACTGCTGAAATCGACATCTGCTTTACCACAACAAACTGGAGCTATACCTCCAGTGAATATTCTAGCAATCAAGAATGTAACGTCAGCTACGTTGAATTGTCCGCTATTATCAGCGTCACCAGCCGCATCACAACAGGGATCCAAGCAGCAAAGGAAACTAATGATTGTTTCGCAACTACTCGAATTAATTCCATCAGTTACTTCAGTTGTAACACTAATAGAACCAAGAGCTAGATCGGCTTGTACCGCGGTGTAGGTGATGACTCCAGTTACAGAGTCAACAGTGAGTGATCCGTTAGGTATTGGACTCACTCCTACTAGGTTCCAACGATAGTTTTCGCATCCGTCTGCATCGATAACTGATGGCGCTGGGAGTGAGGCGGTAGCTCCCACATACATTGAGACATTGGGAGCGCTAACTGCTTGTGGAGAATCGTAGGTGACAGCGATTTTTGTTTGGCAAGTTGTACCCTCATCACAAGAATTAGGTAGTTGAGCGTATGTAGTGACAGTAACAACAGTATTATTGTCTTCAAAAGCTGGGGTATAAGTAACTAAACCATCAGGGTCGACCGAAGATGTGCCCATGCCATCGTGTCGCGTATGATAGAAGACAGAGAAGAATGGCGGGTCTGTGTGAATCGCTGTGACTTGATAGCTGATCGGATTGCAATATGATGTCGTCACGCTATCTACGCAGTTCGTATACTCCGCGCCTAAGCCACCTACATAAGTTGTGATACAAAAAGCCTCTGTGGCTGTTCCTCCGACATTCGCATCTCCGCCGCCACCCTGCCAGGTTGGAGGGCCGTCAGGGGTCATGAGCCACTGACCCGCTGGAGCTACGAATGCAGAATCGATACATACTACAGCGCCATCAATCTTTGGTAGCTTCAAGTTAAAGGTAAGAACATCCACGAAACTTGCTGATTGGAAACCATCGCCTGGCAGGGCCGTTGCAGTCACTAGCCAAGTATCAGGCAGCGCTCCGTCCAAATCGGTAAGCGATAATTGTGCGCCACTTGGTGACCAATATGTAGTTGGACTTTGCCAGTCGGGCGACAAAGTGATGTCTGAAATAGTAGCAGTTGGCGCAGATCCATCAGGGCTATAAACCACAAAACCAATTGATACGTCAGATTGAAGCGTTGATGAACGTGCCTGAATTGCAAACCCCATGTATCCAAGCCACCAATTACTCCTGTCTAACAGGTTTATAGGATCTGGATCATTACAGCCGAATGTTTGTTGCAAACGGACTTCAGCCGGTTGGCCATATGAAGATTGCGGACAGGAAAATACAATCGTGGCTACCACAAGAATAAACAGCTTGTTGAAGCTCAAATTGGTGGTCATCGATATATCTCCTACTTCTTGGAGTAGATGTGGCCCCGGCTTGTTATACTCAAGCTATCGTAACTGCCTTGAGTAAATTGGAGAGCGTAAGTTATCCTCTTAGTAAGAATAATCTATTGGCTAATCATTGTCAAGGCAATTCTAATGCCCAGACCACAACAATGTGGCCGTTTGGAGTCTACTACTCTGGTCAAGATACTACCCCTACAATGCGGCTTTTACTACATCATAAGCTCCGGCAATACTTTTCTCGAGGTCGATGTTTTCGATGTGGTGATGGCCTTCGGGGACTACTTTGGCGAAACCTTCGGCGAGGAAACTGTAGACGCCTTCGTCTGTGCTGCGGAAGCCGTCGTCGATGTCACGGGTTTTCCATTGCGCGATAGGGACAGTGATATGGAAGAAGACGTCATATGTGCCTTTCCATGAATCAATCATGCGTGTTAGCAATATGTCCTGCGCTTCGGTCATGCCTTTGTTGGCTTTGACTAGCTCTTTGTAAACTGCTATGTCAGTTATCGGTCGGTCGACTAAAAGAATATCTGCGGCGCCAGAGATGTCTGTTTCGCGCATGATAGTATGTGAAGAGACCCAGAGTTGGGTGTTGAAAGTCGATTCAACATCAGCGGGATATGGACAGTCACGAATCAATTCTGGTAACACTTCGACTGATTTGCCGTCAGAAGTAAGCTTCGTTTTCAGCGCTTCAACGATAGTAGTCTTGCCAACGCCTTGTGCGCCTGTGAATGCTACTTTTAACATGTACTCCAACCTTTCGATATTAGTTTTGACAGGGCGCATGAGTAATCGGCGCGCTATCAGAAAATAGCTAAATAAGGATACGGAAATTCACAGATAATTGAAAGTCCCAGAGAGCGCGAATGGACGCTGGGTTGAGCTGGGTTGGGTTGGGTTTTGCATTCTCAGGAATCTTCACCTATGTTTCAAGTATGGAAAATGAATCGAAATCAAGAATTGCAGATAGGACCCGCTGGCGTTTGGACGGCAAACGTGCGCTGGTGACTGGCGGCACAAGAGGAATAGGCCAAGCCATCACAGGTGAGCTGAGTGCATTGGGGGCTTCGACAGTGGCCGTTGCCCGAAATAATTCAGGAGCAGACTGCGAATTGATTTGTGCTGATATTACTGTGGCCGAAGATCGGTTACGGATTATTGAAACTGTTGGCAAATCAGAAGCGGGGCTTGATATTTTGGTAAATAATGCCGGTGGTAATCTCAGAAAATTACCAGAGGAGTATTCGCTGGATGAGGCGTGGGAGATTATTGAATTGAATATGGTGGCGACTTTTGAACTCTGTCGTTTGGCGTATCCATTGCTCAAAAAATCTGGTGGTGTGATTGTCAATATCACCTCGGTGGCTTCGCTGTCGCATATGTCCTCTGGCGCGCCTTATGCCATGGCTAAAGCTGGAGTCAATCAATTGACACGCAATCTTGCCACTGATTGGGCCAAGGACGGTATTCGAGTCAATGCCGTAGCGCCTTGGTATATCAACACACCACTTGCGGCGCCAGTATTTTCTGACTCAGAAAAACTACAGTCAATAATCAAACGCACACCCATGAGGCGAATTGGTGAGCCAGAGGAAGTCGCGGCATTAGTGGCTTTCCTTTGCTTGCCTGCCGCGTCATATATTAGTGGACAGACAATTGCAGTTGATGGCGCCTATATGGCCAGTGGGTGGCAGTATCCAGCTTGATGCAATGGCTACTTGCTCAATTAGATACAATTAGTGAGTTTCTGATAAGTCACAAAACTGCTCTAGAGCTTCGGGGTTGGCTAACGCATCGCGATTGGTTTGCGTTTGTCCATTGACCGCTCGCAGAACAGCCATCTCAACTTTCTTGCCGCTGATTGTTCTGGGGATGTCTGTTACTTGTCGAATCAAAGCTGGAACATGACGTGGCGTTGTTTTAGCTCGAATAGTGTCTTTGATGGTTTTGCGCAGAGAATCTGTTAGTGTCAGAGCATCGCGCAGAACAACAAACAGGACAATACGAATATCATCTTTCCACTTTTGTCCAATGACAATACTATCGATAATTTCTGGTAGAGCTTCAACTGGATTATAGATTTCCGCGGCGCCAATTCGCACTCCACCAGGGTTGAGAGTGGTGTCAGAGCGACCATAGACAATCACTCCGCCATGCTCTGTAATTTCAACAAAGTCACCATGCTGCCAAACGTCAGGATAGCGTTCGAAATATGCCGCGCGATATAGAGACTGGTCTGCATCATTCCAAAAACAAACTGGCTGCGATGGAAACGGAGCAGTGCAGACTAACTCTCCGACTCCTTTCTGCAGTGGTTTTCCATGGTCATCAAAAGCTTCAACTTTCATTCCAAGTCCGCGACATTGAATCTCTTCGGAGTACACAGGCAAGATAGGATTGCCGAGCATGAAGCAGGAGAGGATGTCTGTGCCGCCTGAAATTGATGAGAGTTGCAAATCAGATTTGACAGAGTCATAAACCCAGCGAAAATTTTCGGCGGTAAGCGGTGATCCTGTCGAGAGAATTGTCTTCAATGACGATAAGTCATGTTCTTGGCTTGGCTGCAAACCTCGTTTTTGACAGGTTGTCAAAAATTTAGGGCTGGTTCCGAAGGCGGTGATACGTTCGGCTTCGATTGCGCGCCAGAGTGTTGCTAAGTTTGGTTGCGCAGGTGAGCCGTCATAGAGGACAACAGTGGCGCCAATACCGAGTGCGCCGATTAGCCAATTCCACATCATCCATCCGCAGGTAGTGTAATACGTGATAACATCGTCACTTGAGAGATTTGTGTGGAGCGAGTGCTCTTTCCAGTGCTGGAGCAATGTTCCACCTGCGCCATGGACAATACATTTTGGCGCGCCAGTGGTTCCCGATGAATACATGATATAGACAGGATGGTTGAAGGGTAACTGTTCGAAAGCCACCTCTTCTGTATCATTGTCCAACAAGTCATCCCAGTTTGATGATTCGGAACATATAGTGATAGTGGCTTTCAGTGACGGCAAATTGTCACTCAGTTTTTGTAAACGCCCACGGCAATCATAGCGTTTGCCTTGATATGTGTAAGCTCCAATGCCAAACAATACCGTTGGGGCTATTTGTTCGAAACGTGCGAGCGCTCCTGAAAGTCCAAAGTCAGGTGAGCACGAGCTCCACAGCGCTCCAATACTCGTTGTCGCCAGCATCGCAATCAATGCTTGAGGAATATTGGTAGTGTAGGCGGCGACTCGGTCGCCCTTAGTGACACCCAACTTCTTTAGGCCAGCGGCGCATTTGGCGACAGCGCTATACAATTCGGCAAAAGTCAATTCTTCACGGCCGCCAGACTCATTGAGCGACACAAGAGCTACCCGACTGTCGCGGTAGCGGAGTAGGTTTTCGGCAAAGTTGAGTCGTGCGCCTTCGAACCATGTTGTCCCTAACATTCCTTGGCCAGAGATGACAGAAGTGTAAGAGGCGCTATGAATGATTTGCGACTCGCGCCAGATTAACTCCCAGAAATCTGCGGGATGTTCGATTGACCAACTATATAAGTCAGAGTATATCTGAAATGATTTGCCTGCAGAGGTAGAAGCTTTGCGCATGAAACGCTGCATGTTCGAGGCGATGCAACGCTCATCTGACGGAACCCAGAGTGGTGTTTGTTTCTCGGCGCTCATGAACTCAGGTCGAGGCAAGTGTTTCGTGCGCGTAGACAAGTGTCATCCAAGCCAAAGTTACTAGCTCTTCGGTTTGCTGTGAGTCACATTCGGTATCGTCGAGAGCTCGCTTGGCGATTTGCTCATAAGCGGTCATGGTGTTTTCTGTGCGCGCTAGTTGAAGCCAAGTCCGATGATCACTATCGCGCAAATAGTTCCGCACGATATAGCCACTGGCAGCGCTAAGTGGTTTATCGCGCTCGACGAACTCTCTGGCTTCAGCAAACGATGGAATCTGACTTGCCCCTGCGAGAAGCGAAAGGTTCGACGCAGTCAGGAGTTTTGATTTGCGAACAAACTCTGGTAAGCCTGCAAAGCCAATTTGCGAGCCGCCAGTTGGTTTGGCAATTTCAAAAACCGCGGCTCCAGAGGAGCGGCAATATGTAGCTCCACCCATGCGCGCCACCAAGTCGAGTTTCTTCAAATCAACACTGCCATCGTTCATTATTTTATCGGAGAGATGAAAACGAAGGACTTCACAAATCGCCAAGTTACCTGATGCGCCGCCTTCACCTAGTGTCACCATTTGAGTTAGTTTGCACTCCATTTGAAAAGGAGATTCCAAAACACGTGGTGGTTTGACTGTCACAGAATCGATTGGTGTCAGTCCGCTTTTTTCAAATTCATTGACACCAGAATCAAAGTCTGCCGAGGCGAGATTGACTTGCTGAGCAATGTCGTATGTGACGACTTGTATGACACACTCTTTGGTGTCCATAATGTTGGTGTATGTGTCTTTGACCGAAGAGTCGCGCAAGCGCCGTGATGGCGAAAAAGCGACAATTGGCGGGTTAGCCGAAAAAGCATTAAAAAAAGAAAACGGCGACAGATTAACACAGCCATCACTGGAAATAGTGGAGACCAAAGCAATCGGACGCGGTGAAACACCAGCGAGCAAGTATCCAAAGACATCCTTGATAGGAGCGGTCTTGGGGTCAATCTCACGCATTGAATTCTCAATAGGTTTGTCAACGGCCATATCAGGCAGACGCTCCAGATGTCATCTTCTTTTTCGCCAAAATAGAATAGTCTTGTGGCTGTTTCTTGATAGCATGCGTCAATACACCTAACTCTTCGACACGCAATTCAATTGTGTCACCTTCAGTCAGCCAGACTGGTGTATATGTTTCTCCTGCGGCTTTGGCTTCAAGCGCACGTGAACCATTTAGTTCAAGATAACAGCCGGTACCGACTGTGCCTGAACCAATGACATCACCTGGGAAAACCTCGACCCCATAACTGACGCGCTCAATGATTTCAGCGAAGGTCCAGTTCATGTCCTTAAGGTTTCCTTCGGAAACCAACTTGCCGTTGTGATAGGCTGTCATCGGCAAGTCATACTGGTTGCCATTGCCGCCTGTTACCAATTTGCTTTGTAGTTCGTCGGGTGTCAGCAAGAATGGTCCGATTGAAGTGGCGAAGTCTTTGCCTTTAGCAGGACCAAGGTTGAGTTTCATCTCTTCGAGTTGCAATGTTCGCGCCGAAAAATCATTCATGATAGTGAAACCAGCGATATATGAATCAGCTTCTGAGGCAGGAATGTTTTTGCCGCGTTTGCCAATGACAATTGCCACTTCAAGTTCAAAATCTAGACGCTCAAAATGATCCTGCTCAACTATCAAATCACCACCACCGAGAATACTTTGATGGTTCGTGAAGTAGAATACAGGAAATTGATCAAACTCAGGAATCATCTCAACGCCACGATTGCGTCTGGCAGTGGCGACATGCTGACGAAACGCGTAGGCATCTCGGCAAGAAGGCGGATGTGGAACTGGCGCTAGTAGTGACACTTCGGCCAAACTGCCAACAGCCACACCTTCGCCAGCCTGACATTGTGTAGCCACAGCTTGTGCAATTGCCATAGCTTGCTCGCCGCCATTCAACAACTGCGCCATCGTCTTTGGTAGGCTCAAACTGTTTTTCTTGGCGCTATCATGCAAATCGAAAACAGTGTAGGCTCCGCTACCATTGTCAGCGCTGGCGCTAGTGATGAGCAGGCCAACTCGCTCGGCGTCTGTGGCGTTTGTATAGGAAACAAATTTCATGACTATATAATCCTTTATGTATGTAATATTTGCAAGAGTTTACTGTCAGCGCTTCAATAATGACCAGACAGTTTCGATGACTTCCAAAGCAAAGATGTCGTCCTCGGAAGTTCCAGTGTTGATACGTACGCCGCAAGGGGCGCCGAAAGCTTTTGTATGACGTAATATCAAACCGCGATTCAAACATTCTTCAGCGAAATCTGCGGCCTGCTCTTCGTCGGCAAGAATCAAGAGCAAAAAGTTCGCATGTGATTTGATATATCTAAGTCCAAGCTTATCAAAACCATCAGTCAATTGCTTCATTGAGCTCTTGTTCAGCTGAATTGTCTGCTCAACGAACTTGGTGTCACCCAAAGCAGCGACAGCCGCCGATTGCGCTGGATGCGCTGGCTCAAATGGAAGCTTGATCTTGTATAATTCCTTTATCAGACGCTCAGGTCCGACAGCATAACCTACACGCAAACCAGCTAGGCCGTAATCCTTAGAGAAGGTGCGTGTGACAATCAAATTCTCGCGTCTATACTTCATTCCATCAGGGTAATTTGTATCGCCGCACGCATAATTGTAATAGGCCTCATCAAGGATAATGAGAATATTCTGCGGTACTTTTTCAATAAACTCATCCAGCGCAACTTTCGGAATCATTTTTCCAGTTGGGTTGTTTGGGTTGGCGAGATAGATGATTTTTGTGCGTGGTGTGATTGCCGCAACAATAGCCTGCAAATCATAGGCATAGTCTTTCATTGGCGCTGTGACAATATTTCGATTACATTTTTTCGTATTGACGAAAACCCCAATGAATGTCGCCTCACCAGTGAGAATCTCATCATCCACATCACTGAAAGCAGCAATAATATAACTCATGAGTGAGTCAATGCCCGCTCCACAGATTATTTCTTTGCGCGGCCGGCCATGATACTCAGACAGCGCAGTTGTCAACTCATATGCGCCTGGGTCAACATAACGATAGGCCCCATTGAGAGACTCTTGCACCGCTTTCAAAGCCAATGGCGAACAGCCCAATGGGTTTTCATTTGAGGCGAGTTTGACTATGCGCTTCAATCCTTTCTCGCGAGCCAATTCGGAAATCAGTTTTCCTGATTGGTAAGGAGTCAAATTGCGAATATAGTCAGGCGCTTGAACGCCTGTGTTTTTCTGCGATGGTGTCTTTGGCATGTCGGTAGTATTGTGTGTTGTATTAAGTGTCATCGCGCTCAATCTCCTGAGAGCCATGACTTTGAATATTCTTTGTCTATCGAATCACGCACATTTGTAGTCACTAGAAGCGGTGAAAATGTATCGACCATGACTGCGTATTCTTTTGTCTCTTTGGCGCCAACAGATGATTCTGTCTTGCCAGGCTGTGGGCCGTGTGGCATGCCGCCTGGATGCAAAGTGATTGAACCTTCTTCAACACCTGTGCGAGACATGAAGTCTCCTTCGACATAATACAAAACTTCGTCACTATCAATATTCGAATGGAAGTACGGAGCTGGAATTGCGTTTGGATAAAAATCAAAAAGTCTTGGTACAAAATTGCAAACAATAAAATGTTGCGTTTTGAAAACCAAATGTACAGGCGGCGGCAGATGTATTCTGCCAACTTTGGGATGATAGTCTTTGATATTGAAAGCAAAAGGATACAAATAACCATCCCAGCCAACGACACCATACGGGTGGTCAGGCATGATATGTTCAAAATAGCGATTACCCATTTTGACTATAATCCGAAACTCGCCAGATTCATCAATAGGGTTCAAATCTTGCGGAAGTTTGAAATCACGTTCGGCATAAGGCGCATCTTCGCTGAGCTGACCGTATTCACACATGAAGTGGCGAGGGATTTCATAAGCGGTACTAGACTCAACTATGAGCAGTTTGTTATTGGCGCTGTAATCATCGAATTTGAATTGATGTGTCACTGCGCGCGGTATGATAAACTGATCGCCAGCGACAAAAGGAATATCACCGTAATCGCTTTTGAAAACACCTGAGCCATAATGCACAAAGACATATTCAGCTCCATAGGCATTGCGGTAGAAATCGTCAGTGTCTTTGTTGATATGTGCGGTGGCCATTGAGCAATGTTCGTTCTTCAAAAACACATTTCTGGATCTAATAAAATCACCAGGTGTTTGTTTCTTATCTGTGTAGCAATGATAATATAAGACAGGGGCTTCGGGCCAAGTGACATCCTTGTGTAAGTCCAGTTCCTTGACACTCAGGACTTTAGTTGGCAGATGAATATGGTATTTTGTTGAATAGACTCCCGAGAATCCTTTGCTGGAAACTAATTCCTCACGGTAAAGTGATTTACCATCGGGCTTATAGAATGTCGTGTGCTTGACACGCGGAATTTCGCCGAGTTTATGATAGTGTGGCATATATGTTCTGCTTCTCTTTATTGTCTGGTTTTGTTCCTGAGAAAAGTGTCGGGTCACAATTTTCGCTTTCGCGAAAACAAAGACCCAACACAACAATGTTGTGCTTTTCGAAAATGCAGCGCTTTGTCGAAGTCACTAGCAAGGTGGCATGACATCCTCTGGGCTACGCTCAAGATTACCACGTAATTGCTGGTCGAGTTCAATAGACTCAAAGAGAGCCTGGAAATTACCCTTGCCGAATCCTTCACTGCCGCCGTGACGTTGAATAATCTCAAAGAAAAATGTCGGACGGTCACCAATTGGTTTGGTGAACAATTGTAGCAAATAACCATTGCTCTCTTTGTCACAGAGGATGCGATGTTTTTGCAAGTCGTCAATGTTCTCTTCAATATTTAGATCTTCACGACCGCGGAGCATGTCATAGTATGTATCAGGAATATTCAGAAACTCCATGCCGTTATGGCGAAGCGCCGCGATCGTCTTGACGATGTCTTCGGTTTGAATTGCGATATGTTGCACGCCCGAACCATAGTACTGCTCAATGTATTCTTCAATTTGCGATTTTTTCATGCCGCGATAGGGTTCGTTAATCGGATTGCGAATGACACTATCGGCTGAACGCACTACTTTCGACAGGAGTGATGAAAACTTTGTACCAATGTCCCCTGCTTTGAAATCGACAAAAGTCTCAAAACCCATGCAGGAATTGAAATACTCCGCCCAAAGTGACATTTCGTTTTCGCGAACATTGCCAACGATATGATCGATGCCGATGATGCCTGTGTCTTTGGCTTCCAAATTCAATTGCTGAACAGGCACACAGTATTTTGGTTTGAACAGATAGTCATAATGATCACGATTGACGTAAACCAACTCAGTGTCATCATAAAGACGAATCGCAGCTTCTTCGACATAGCCATGTATGTCTTCGAGTTTCTCTGGCCGACGCACCATCACCGCGCCGCGTGATGTCGCATAGTTGAAAGCCGCCGTGACATCATCAACCTCAATCGCCCAGCGCTTAACTCCGTCGCCATGCTTTTGGATAAATCCCCAAACTTCATAATTGCTGGGCTGAGCGGGGGAGGTGACTACAAACTTGAGATTGTTTTTGGTTAGGTAGTAAGAAACTGTGTCGCGGACACCTGTTTCTGGACCCAAATAGGCCGTGATTTCCATGCCGAAGACCTTGGCATACCAATAGGCGACCATTTTCGCCGAGCCGACATAGAACTCTACGAAATCATATTTACGAATACCAATAGGATCTTTTGGATTAGACATAACGCTATGCACTCCATAACATATTGCCCCAAAGCAAGATACGCGATATGGCGCCCTGCTGAGCTGGCAAGGTTTTAGATTTGATCGCCACCGATTTGGGCAAAAACAAACTCCCATATCGGCCTGCCCAATCGCGGGTAGCGCTTCCTTACATTATACGCAATAATATTGAGAAAATGAAGCCTCACAAACTAACCTAGGGATGAGTGGGTTTCTGCTGAGTTCCCCTGAGATGTTCAAATCAACAGATAGATTTGTTCTTTACATGCAATTAGTACAAGGTATTACAAGAAGTTATGATTTTTTTTGAAATGATTTCACCTGCCACTGAATTTTGGCTATTTCGCTGTCGATATTTCAGGTAGAAGACAAGAAATTACCTCAACAAAAACTACATAACTCAATTTAGGAGATTCTATGCCTCAGACTACAGCCCAGAAGAAGAATGCCTCAAAGACAACATTGACAATCGCCATGACACTTGTTGCGGCGCTAATGTTAACCGTTGGATGCGGTAGTAGCAGTAATCCTAGCGCGTCGCTAAATGCTTTCCAGCCGGAAATAATTAACAATGCCGACGCTTTTTCATTCCAAGCCACAGCTGTTGAAAATGTCACAGCGACAATGGTTTATACCTGGCAGAACACTGGCCAGCAGGCGACAATCAATCACTCTTCAGCTGTCGATTCTGGCACTGTCTCGGTGACAATTTTGGATGCCAATGGCACCCAAGTTTATGCCAATCCCTTGGTAGCCAGTCTCAATGAGCCAACCGCCGCTGGTGTAGCTGGCGCTTGGACAGTCACTGTGGTAGTGACCAATGTCTACGGCACACTCAATTTCCGCGCTGATAAGTTATAGCAGTACACCTCAGAATATTTTTTGCTTGCTCGACACCTTGGAGATAGCCAGCCCGTCAGAGAAATCTGACGGGCTGTTTATTGGATATTGAATGAAAGTCCTCTGGATGACGCTAGGGTCTGTTAGTTAACATCCCGCCGAGGAAGAAGGCGAACCCAAGCACACAATCGCAATGTGGGCAGGAATACATGACTTCTTTTTTGACCATGCCTTCGACGTCTTTCTGGACTTCATCCGCGCTATCTTTTCGGGTAGAATCGAGTGTTACTTCTTCTTTACAATGTGGACATTTGGCCATGATGTGCTTTCCCTTAGGTTTTGTTTGAATTAGAATTACTTTGATTCGTATGTATGCAATACTATCGTACCGACAGATTCTTCGAGAAAAAGTATAAGGAGATTGTAACTCAATCCTCCATAGTGAAAAGGAGTTCATCTGAACTGAATTCAGGCGCATTCTCAAGAGATTCCAACTCGTTTCGAATTGTCATAATTTCTGCCGAGTGAAAACCTACGCTCTTGCCAAATACTTCCAAGATAGATAAGTACCATTTGATCCCAAAAAATAAAGCACCCAAGGCTTCACCTATCCCGTACTTAGGACAGAATTGAGCTTTTTCCACGTCTAAGTATCTCATCTGATTTGAATTTCCAGAGTGGACTTCCTGCGAGAAGAGGCGATACAATTTGAAGTATTCCCATCCCAAGCCAACTTCTTCTGCCATACTTTCTAATTTTCGACCTGACCAGTCATAGCGATACTTAGGAGGTACAGTTTTTTCAGTCTCAGGAATTCCAAATTCATCTCTTGCCTCTGAAAGCTGGTCAAGAGCTAACTGTAGCATATTCGAGATTCGGCTTTTTTCTGATTCAGAGATGTAGTTACTTTTTAGTGCCTGTTGCATGAAGAAAGGTCTGTTTAAAGCTTGATGTGATGAGAACATTTTGGCTCTTGGTATTGGTTTTTGAGCGATATATAGAACAGTTATCGCTTGTTCTAGTAACTTTCTGCAGATTGTTGTCCCGTCACCGACGAGTCCTGAGTCAACCAGCTTACTGAGAGAAATGAGACATTCAGTTGCTTTGAAGGACTGCCAAGCGTAAATACGCTTTTCGCAACCGATATCATCCATTTTAGCACTCTTCTTGTGTAAGTAACTGAAAACGTCAGTGTGAATATCAATAGCACGATCTGCAAGTGCGAAGTACTTAGGGTACTTCAGGTTCAAGTCGATACTGAAATCGAGGCAGCCGATTGTTGATTCTGTTCTTGTCTTATCCATGCCGTAATATACGCTAATAACCTGATTAGCAATATCACTTTACCTCAAAAAAAATCCTCGTATATTCATTCTCATGTCACTCTTCGATGAACAAACAGACGCAGATCTAATTGCTACCCAAGCTCCGTCTGGGGCTGAGGCTCCGTTGGCGGAGCGGATGCGGCCACGGACTGTCTCGGAGTTTGTGGGGCAGAGTAAGATTATGGGGGTTGATGGCCCTTTGCGGCGGGCGATTGAGTCTGATACTGTCGGCTCGATTCTGTTTTGGGGGCCGCCTGGCTCTGGGAAGACTACTCTGGCGCGGCTAATTGCCAGCGCGACATCGGGGCAATTTGTCTCGTTTTCGGCGGTAGTCTCTGGAATCAAAGAGGTCAAAGCTCTGCTTGTCACATCGGGAAAATATCGCCGTGCCACTGGCAAAAAAACCTACGTCTTCATCGACGAAATCCATCGCTTCAACAAAGCCCAGCAGGATGCGTTCTTACCCTATGTCGAATCGGGCGATATTGTCCTGCTCGGCGCGACAACCGAAAACCCATCGTTCGAAATCAATTCTGCGCTACTCTCACGAAGCAGGGTCTACACATTAGAGCGTCTCAGCGCCGAAGACCTCAGCGAGATAGTCAATCAAGCGCTGACTGACTCCGAGCGTGGTTTTGGGAATCTTACTATCACGTTAGACAATGAAGCGCGCGAGTTTTTGGTTAGCGCCGCCGATGGTGACGCACGTCGCGCGTTGGGATTGCTCGAAATGACGGTCTTGGATGTCCAGTCCGAAACCAATAGATCAGAAAGCAAGATTGAGATTGAGAGTGACAGTAAGATTGAGTTGAGCTTGCAGCGCCTGCAAGGCGTTCATCAAAAAAGCGTTTCTCTCTATGACAAATCAGGCGAGGAACATTTCAATATCATCTCGGCGCTGCACAAAACGATTCGCGGTGGTGATCCAGATGCGGCTCTCTATTGGTTAGCGAGAATGATAAACGGCGGTGAGCCGCCGATGTATATTTTGCGGCGTTTGATTCGTTTCGCCAGCGAAGACATTGGTTTGGCCGATCCGAACGCTCTACTTTTGGCTATCGCCGCACGAGATAGTTTTCATATGCTCGGCTCGCCTGAGGGTGAATTGGCAGTTGCAGAACTTGTGATCTATTTGGCCTGCGCGCCAAAATCCAATAGCGCTTACACTGCCTGGAAAGCCGCCCAGAAATTAGCCAATGAATCTGGCTCGTTGCCAGCGCCGCTGCATATTCGTAATGCCCCGACAAAATTGATGAAAGGACTCGGCTATGGCAAAGATTACAAGTATGCGCATGAATACGAAGACGGAATCACCGATCAGGAATATTTCCCCGATGAATTAGCGGGAACAGTCATTTATCGCCCCAAATCCAGCGGCCGAGAGGCAAAAATCGCCGATTATCTAAAAGAGTACCGCCGCCGACGAACTGACCTGAAGAAAAGTAAGAAATGATTCAGACAGATAGCGCTAGAGTCATTGAACAAAACAAGCCCAAAGACGTTTAACAATTACTATGAAACCCAAAAAGATGAAACCCGACAATACGAAACGTAGTTCGACCAAGTTTGCGATTTCTGCTCTGATTCTAGCCTTAGTCTTCACAGTGTCGTCCTCAGTGATGGCCCAACGAATCCTAATTCCCATGGACGAAACCCAAACCGACCATCTCAAGGCCTATGGAGTAACATTTTGGGTGCTTGAAGAAGGCGGAACCGCTGAATGGCTTTTGAACTATCGTGGAGGTTCGTTCTTATGCGATAAATATGCCGGACTTGAGGACCGACTTCTTTCACGCGGAGTTTCGTTCATTGAAATCAACTCAGAGCAAACAGCGGCTATTTATCAAACCATCGAAGTTGAGAATATGGAAAAAGCTCAACTCGAAAAACCGCCGAAAATCGCAGTCTATTCGCCACCGTCACATCAGCCTTGGGATGACGCTGTCACTTTGGCCTTGGCCTATGCCGAGATTCCATACGATAAAATCTGGGACGAAGAGGTTCTCAGTGGGCGACTCGAAGAATACGATTGGTTGCATTTGCACCACGAGGATTTCACAGGTCAATACGGAAAGTTCTATGGCGCCTATCGCAATCAACTTTGGTATCAGCAGGATGTGCAAAAAAATGTTGACATGGCGCGCAAGCTTGGCTTTACTAAAGTTTCAAAGATGAAAGGTGATGTCGCCAACGAAATCCGCGAGTATGTTGTACGTGGCGGATTTATGTTTGCAATGTGTTCGGCGACAGAGACAATTGATATTGCGCTTTCAGCGATTGGCGTGGACATCGTACCGCAACAATTTGATGGTGACCCAGTGGATCCTGACGCATTGTCGCGGTTGGATTTTAGCAGAACTTTTGCGTTCGAAAATTTCAAACCCGAACTAAACGCGCTGGTTTATCGTCACAGCAACATCGATACATATCCAGATCGATTGCAGAAATTCACCGATGAAAGCACAGATGTGTTCTATTTATTTGAGTTCTCGGCCAAGCTCGACCCAGTGCCGACAATGTTAGTGCAGGATCATGTCAGCGTTGTGACAGGGTTTATGGGGCAGACAACTGGTTTTTACAAAGACGTACTCAAGAAACATGTCACTATCCTCGGCGAAGTCGACGGCTATCCTGAAGTGCGCTATATCCACGGCAACTTAGGCCGCGGTTCATTCACTTTCCTCGGCGGCCACGACCCAGAAGACTACCGTCACATGGTCGGCGACCCCAGAACCGAACTAAAGTTCCACAAAAACTCCCCTGCCTACAGACTAATACTCAACAACATATTATTCCCCGCCGCCAAGAAAAAAGAACGTAAGACTTAAGTAGTTGTGTAACGGTTTATTTTTTCTTGCTTCGTAATAACTTGCAGAGCTTATGAACATCAGTTGACGAAAAGTGATTCCAAACTGGTATGTTCCAAGGAACGGCAGGGTGGCCCACCTTTCAGGTGGATTTCTTTCACATATTTTGGCAATGTCCTTTTCGGAGGACTGCTCATCTCACTTTGAGCGTCTGCAGGGTCTCTAGCTGTCAATCTGTTGACAGCTCTGAACTTAAGGGCTATTCTGTGATTATGCCGAAACTCCGACACTACGATAGTCTTAATACAGCGCGCTTTGTGACTTTCTGCTGTTATCGAAGAAATAGACTACTCACACACCCGCTGGTGGTCGAAACATTTCTTCAGGCGTTTGAAGCGATTTGCGTGCAGTACAAGATTCAACTGTTTGGCTACGTGATAATGCCAGGACATGTTCATCTGGTATTGCATCCACCAGATTCGTTGAAACTCGGCCCGGTCATCGGGGCTCTGAAATCAAAATCTGCAAGCGCGATAATTGCCGGTAAGATGGTAGAACTTCCGGCTTCTTGCCAGATTACCAAGAACGGTAGCAAGCGACGCGCGTTTTGGCAACCGAGATGTTATGATCACAATTGTCGGTCACAAGAGACTGTCATCGAAAAGATCAACTACTGTCATAATAATCCAGTGAAACGGGGCTTGGTGGCAGAAGCTAGGCAATGGCGCTGGTCGAGTTACAGCTATTATGCTGGTGAAGATGGTGTTCCTCTTGCAATGGATGCTCTGGAGTCAAGCTAGGTCTTATAGTGACAAGAGAAACCCACCTGAAAGGTGGGCCACCCGGCCGGTTATCATCATATTAATTATGAACGCTATTAGTGGAATCGGTGAATGGAGGAGAATGAGATGGGCTTTGTGAGAACTTTTGTATTGGTATTGATTCTGACAGAAATGGTTGCCCTCGTATATGGATGCAGAAACGACAGTAAGCCACACGACGGTTTGTCAAAAGATAGTGTATCCAACACGATTCCAATATTACTAACCGAGCGCACATACATGAGATTAGTGGACAGTGCCGATTATCAAGATGATTTTGAAGAAGCAATTGCAAGAGCGGACATGAGATTCGTCGGGGTTCTGGGATATGCTCTTCAGGTACCTGGAGTGCCAGATTATGACACAGTTTACAGCAAGAGTAATGGTGTTAAAATAATAGAGGGAACATCAGATTCACATCCCGATTCTGCGAGTCTTGCTCAATCAGTATTCTTCAAATCTTACGCAATGGGTTATAACACCTTGCTACTTAATCACCTGACGATTGACACTGAGTAGAGCCACTGTACGGGTAGTGACTGCTCATCCCAGTTGCCGAATTGCCACTGTGCTCGACGTGGTGATAGTCTATTCGTACTGAGTTGTACGAGGCCGTTGTTGAGCCTAGGCATGACTTTTTCGAAGATGTCATATTCATGCTCGCCTCAGTTGAGTACAATCTTGGCGATGAGAGTTTCTTCCACTTTGTTGGAACTGGCGGAGGCGGCGGAGTTCCACCACCGCTGATTTGCAATTTCATCGAGGACAGAACCACGATTTATGTCCGCGGGGCTGATGGTTCGGTTCTGGCTGAGTATGATGATTTCCTTGGTAATTCGGTCAAGTATCAATACATCTACGCTGCGGTCAGAAGATTGCTATGGTTGATGCTTCTGGGAATGTGTTATACTATCTCAATGACCATCTCGGTTCGGCGCGAGTTGTTTGTGACGAATCGGGTGTGATAGTTGACCAGTACAACAAATATGACGCCTTCGATTGCTACTACCATGAGACTGAAAGTGGTCTCTTATCTCTTCATATTCTTACGGTATTGACTACATGTTCTTGATGACGATTGTGGTTTGTATTGCGCATGGGCAAATCCAAGTGAACTATCAAGCGATGAATCCTCGGGCCGTCTGGCGCGCCAGTTGAATTTTTCTTGCATTACGGGGCGGATTAGTGACTCGTCGAAGTTGAAGGCTTTGGCGATTGTTTTGGCGAAATCATAGCGGGTTTGGCGCTCAGCGCCAGCGTAGTGGATGATTCCTGTGGCTTCTGTTTTGATTAGTGACAACAGACCCTTAGCGAGATCATCTGCCCAGATAGGTGAATAGTGACAGCCTGCCAAGGCGAGTGTTTCTTTGCCAGTAGAAAGACGGTTATAGAAGAACGTGAACAAATTATGGCGCTCTAACCAATCGTATGTCCCTGACGTTCTCACCACGAGATTGTTCGAATTTTGCAGAACCATGATTTCTGCGTCACGTTTGGTTTGACCGTAGAGTGAAATAGGGGCGGGAGTGTCACTAGGTGTGTAATTGCCTTTGGCTCCATCGAAGACATAGTCGGTTGAAATCTGGACAAAACGAGCCTTCGGGGCCAGTGTCAATAGCTTCTCAACAATGCCGACATTGACTCGCTGTGCAAGCGCTGCATCAGTCTCGCAGCGCTCGACATTTGTCAGCGCCGCCAGATTGACAATCACATCAGGCTGAACACGTTTAATCAAATCTCCAATGAAACGCTCATCAGTCAAGTCACCAACTGCCGTATTCTCACTCAGTGACGTGTTATTTTGGGGTTGGTGATGATAAGTTGCAAACGTATTAGTGTTGCAAAGAGGAGTGAAGCGTTGGCCTAGTATTCCGCCAGCGCCAGTTATCAATATGCGAGGTTCAGCAGGCATTGCTTAGCATGAAGTGTTTGTTTAACAAAACGTATCTCTATCCCAAGTGGGTATTAGTTGTAGTCGATCTTGAGATTCTATATACCAGCGAACTGTCTCGGCGAAACCAGAATGGAACTCTACTTGTGCCCCAAAGCCTAGCGCGCGAATTTTCGCTGTGTTGATACGATAGCGCTTATCGTGTCCGGGGCGGTCGGCGACAAACTCTATTTCTGTTTCTTGAGAATTAAGTTCGGTGATTATTCGTTTGGCTAGGTCGAGATTAACAATATGATTGTCCGCGCCAATATTATAAATCTCACCCTCGGCGCCTTTCTCAAGTGCTGTGATTATCCCTCGGCAAAAATCTGTGACATGGATCCAATCACGTTCGTTCTGACCGTCACCGTATAGTGGCAAAGTCTTACCGTCGAGAGCCCGTGAGATAAAGAACGGAATAATCTTTTCAGGATACTGTCGCGGTCCATAATTATTTGCCCCACGAACTATCAAAGCCGGAAAATTATGCGAATGCACATAGGACAAGACTGCCATATCCGCGCCAGCTTTACTGGCGGCGTAAGGTGAGCTTGGTTTCAGTGGCGCCGCCTCATCGAATTCAATTCCCTCTGGTGTTGAGCCGTAGACTTCGTCAGTGGAAATTTGAATAAACCGCCGCACCTGATGCTCACGAGCAACATTCAACAAGCAAGCCGCGCCGATAACATTGGTGTGGAAGAATACATCGGGCCTCGCCAAAGACCTATCGACATGTGTTTCAGCGGCAAAGTTTATGACAGTGTCAATTTGATAATTTGTGAATATTTCTTTGAGACAATTAGGATCGGCAATGTCACATGTGAAGAATTTATATTTGCCAGAGCGTGACTCTTCGGCGACTTCAAGGGCAGGAAGATTCTCGCGAAACCCCGCATAAGTCAAAGCGTCGACCGCATAGACATCTAAATCGGGATAGCGCTCCATTATCATCTCGGTAAAAGTCGAGCCGATAAACCCAGCGGAGCCAGTAATCAAAATCCCTGACTGTGGATTGTATGTTGGCGCTTGAGTCATTAGTGTAAGTCAATATCCCAATTGTAATCGATTTTGGATGTGTTCCACGGCAAACGGATTTCATCAGGTGTGTCATAGTTGTAAACTTCCGTGGGGACATTCAGCGCAATCGCCTCAGTAGTTCCTATGCCTTTGATGCCATGATAAACTCCTGCTGGGATTTTTACCAAAATGGGATTATCTTTGCCAACAAAGAATTCTTGGATTTCACCTTTGGTGGGTGAACCCTCACGCAAATCAGCAAGAACCATTTTGACCATGCCGCTGACAACAGTGAAATGATCAATCTGTTTGGAGTGACAATGCCAGCCTTTGACGACACCGGGGTAGACGGTTGTAATATAGACTTGCCCAAAGCGCTCAAAGAGGTCATCATCAGAGCGCAGGATTTCCATCAATTTGCCACGTTCGTCTGGAATAACGTGCAGTGATTTAACTTTGACTCCGTCAATCATGATGTTTCTCTCTATAATTTATGACTAAGACTAACGTAGTCTTGATCTATTTAACCGTTTCAAGCTGATGTCCAGCCAGTAACGCTGAGGCGCGGACTAATGAATCAAAAGTTCCGCAATCACACCACCAGCCCTCGATTTGATGCGCAGTCAAGCGCCCATCTTGCAAATACAAATTGTTCAAATCTGTGATTTCAAGTTCTCCGCGGACCGATGGCTTCAATTCCTTGATACGCTCAAAAACGGTCGTGTCAAAAAAATATAAACCAGTTACCGCCAAGTTTGAAGGAGGTGTCTCTGGTTTTTCGATTATCGATTGTATTGCGCCGTCTTTCATAACTGCTACTCCGAAATCTTCGGGATTATGAACTTCTGTTAGAAAAACATTCGCGCCATTTGGATTAGAACGGAAATCGTTGGCGGCCTTTTGGGGTGGGTTTTCAAATAGATTATCACCAAGAGCCACAGCCAATGGAGCGCCAGCGGCAAATTTCTCGGACTGAATCAAGGCATCAACAATCCCTCCAGGTCCAGTCTGAATAGCCAAGGTTATACTCAAATTCAATTTTGGCCTGAAACTAGCCAGAGTTTGTTTGAAATCATCAATCCAGCGCTCTTCAGTGACAATCAACGCCTCGCGCACGCCTATTTTCTCCAAAGTCCAGAGTGGATAATAGATCATTGCTTTGTCATAGACAGGTAGCAAATGCTTATTGGTATAGTCGGTTAGAGGTTTCAGCCGTGTTCCGGCTCCTCCAGCGAGGACTACACCTTTCATTTGTCGCGATTCGGTCATTGTCTCAATTGATTTTCGTGGGTCAATTCAATTTGTCAGTGAATTCTGTGATAGTGAATCCTGTTATATTGTACGAGCTCTTGATCTAACTCATGCCAGAGCAAGATAAGTGAATCTGCGAAAGCCCACAAGCAATGCCGGTTTTAGTTTAGAGCTTTTAGTTTAGAGCCCATGCCGATTCAGTTTGACTATTTCATAGTTGATGGAGTATTTTCGTGGCTCGGGCGTGGGTGTTTCTGTCGATGTGAGAGAATCCAACCGCCAGCCTAGAAATGAGCGAGATTGAAACTATGCTATGACGACAAACTTTGATAAAACATATTTGGGCATTGATTACGGCGACAAACGCACTGGTCTAGCGATTTCCGACGCTGGTGGTACTTTGGCTGGCAGTTACAAAACCATTCAGGCATCATCTTTGAAATCCTGCGCCGTGCTAATCAAGCAGGAATTTGCCGAAATCCAGCCAGTGGGTATAGTTGTTGGCTATCCTGTTGCCGTTGATGGAGGGGCTGGTGAACGCTGTGAAGTTGTCGATATGTTCATTGCTGAACTGAGTAAGCTCACTGAGCTACCGATTTACCGTCAACAAGAGCGGGGAACCACAAAAGCTGCACAGGAAGTCATCCACGCTCATGGCAAAAAAGTCACAAGAAAGAGAAAGAAAAGCGGAGCTCTTGATCAAATTGCGGCAGCTCTGATTCTACAGCGCTGGCTCGATGATCCGCAGCGAGAAAGTTCAGAATAACTTGAAACAGACTCACAATACAGGCCACTGTCTCTGATGCGCTTCCGTTGGCATGAGTATGCGATCTATCCGTTGACGTTCATTGGCCTGACTCTGGCATTGGGAATCGTTGGAATTGGCGCTACTCTGGCCACTATAATAATAGCTATGACTAAACCGCTAAAATCACCCAAGAACTTTATCATCTCCTTAGCAGCTCTGGCTCTAATCAGCGGAGGAGTGGTTTGGCATTACTATACTGTAGAAACCACTCTCAACGAACCGACAGTTTCAGTGACTGTCACACCCGATATGAGTTTCGGACAGTTGACTGACTCTCTGACGAACTTGGGTGTAATCGATAAACCAAAGTTTTTCAAAATCTTCGCGCGAATTCGTGGAATTGATAAGCGGCTCTGGGTTGGACGTTATGACTTTTCAGGGGAAATTTCTGTGCGCAATGTTTTGGATATGTTTGCAACTGGCACAGTTGCCATGACTTCGGTGACAATACCCGAAGGATTGCGCATAGAACAAACAGCGGGACTTCTTTCTCGGGCCTATGAACTTGATTCCGCTCGAATCGTTCGACAGGCGTTTGATACATTGTTTTGTGAGGAGCGCTACAAGTTACCCAATCTCGAAGGCTACTTATTCCCAGAAACTTATAGCTTCCCAATCGGAGTTTCTTTGCTGGATGTTCTCGATAAAATGGTTGCTGATACGCGTCGCGTTGTAGAGCAAGAACTTCAGGGAGCCGATAATTTTGTTTTGGACGAAAAAGAAATAATCGTCATGGCTTCAATAATTGAGGCAGAAGCCAGAGTCCGGTCCGAGCAGAAAACTATTTCCGCTGTATATCATAATCGTCTCAAGAAAGGTATGCTAATGCAAGCCGATCCAACAGTGCGTTATGGACTGGGGCGTTTCAAGCGTAAGCTGTATTTCAAACATCTCAGAATTGCGACACCATATAACACTTATATGCGCAAAGGTCTGCCGCCTGGAGCCATCAATTCTCCTGGGAGACAGGCAATTGTTGCGGCGATTCATCCAGACGAAAGCCCATATTTGTACTTTGTCGCCGATGGAAGTGGTGGACATGTTTTTACAGAAACTTTAAGCGAGCACAACCGAGTTAAGCAAAAGTTGAAGTCCGAAGGTAAGCGTTGAGCTATTCGAAAGAATAGCGGATGGTCTAATCTTGATTGGCGATTGCCGGAGAAATTGCTGGAATAGCGGTGACAATGGTGGCGATGTGATTAGTGAGTTTCTCTAGGCTTTCCGAGAGCTGTTCTGAGTAGGCGCTGATTGTCGATTGGCAGTCGCAATTCAATGTCACAGCTCCCATAGATAATTGATTGACTGCGAGCGGATACATCCCCAAGCAGCCACTAGCCGAAACTACCAGCGCATGACGTTCAACGAAATTACCTCGGAAGTCATCTGCGGGAGTGATAGTCTTAAGACAATGAGAGTCGCATATCTCATATAGCGCTGAGTTCTCTCGAGGAATGGAGACCCCAAGCCCCGCGCGAACAATCTCTCTGTCACTAATAGCAATAATCGTTAAGGCTACCTGTGACGTGTCAGTTGCTGTATTGTCTTGAGCTGTATTTCCTTGATGAGCCAAAATAAAACCTGCGCGCCGTAATTCCAAACTCTTTGGCAATGCGCGTACAAATTGTTCGAAAGCGTCAGGGATTTCATTAGTCAGGATGTGTGGGTCAATTTCTGAGAGAAGAGATTTCAAGCAATAACTTTTGGTGTAGGCATTTGTTTGTCCAGAGGATTTGCCGTTCCATTTGAGATCACACAGTTTCCTGTTTGAAGGCATGTTATCTGAGAAATTTTGCATAGTAGACAGTACTCTTTGTAAACAATATTATCTTTGCTTGATTGGTAGCTGGCCTAGAGATGTAATCAATGTGCACGTCAGTCGGACTTCAAATGTGCCCATGGCAAAAATGAAGCCCGACAGTTTTCCCACGCTGTTTACAAATAAGAACAAAAGCTAGTGACCCAGCTTTTCGCTGACTAAGTCTTTAGATAGATTGTACTTTTTGACCTTACGCCAGAGAGTTGTGCGTCCAATGCCCAACTCAAGAGCAGTTTGCGAATAATTCCATTTGTTATCCTCGAGTGACTTGAGAATTCGCGCGCGGTATGTCATTTCCAACGAGCCATCGGAAGATGATGCGGCCACTCTTGAGAATATCTCGGTGTGCTCATCAGAGTTGACGAAGAAAATATCATCAGCAGTAACTTCGGAGGATTGCGCGAGGGCGTTTGCGCGACGTAGGACCGCCTTGAGTTCCGCCACATTTTCCGGCCAAGAATGTTGCATGAGTTTTTCCAGAGCAGCGCCACTGAGGTGTCTTTCAGTGTGGCTGGCGAAATCCTTAGCTGTCAGGCTATTTGGCAACATAAAGCGCTTCGCCAAAGGCAAAATGTCCTCAGCGCTGTCTCGCAATGATGGAGCGTTGATAGTTGTCACTTCCACCAACTTAAGTAGCTCTGTGGAAAACTGTCCTGCGATTGTGGTCTCAGGCAGATCACGACTTGTTGTGGCAATTATGCGAACATCACTTGCCACTTCGGCAACGTTTGTGTTGGCTGAATTGGCGCTGGTTGAATTTAGCGCCACATGTAAGACACTGGCGAGTTTTCTCTGTGTTTCTATCGGAAGAGCATCAATATCCTTCAAGATTAAAGTTCCGGTATTGGCTCTTGCAAGCAATCCACCTGCTCGTGAGTTAAACACTGTGCGATGTGCGTTACTTGGTCCAAATAGTTCACTGTCGATAAGTCTCTTGGGAGTTCCTGCGCAATCAAAAGTTATCAGTGGGCATTTTCTACGAAGAGAATGGTGATGGATAATTTTTGCAGCGGTATTCTTGCCAGAGCCTTTTTCGCCGCTGATTAGAATAAATGTATCGCTTTCCGCGGCCTTGGCGATTGTCTCTTTGAACCGTAAGGTAGCCACGGAGTCACCAAGTAGTCCGTCATAGCTATAATCGAAAGCTACTTGTTGCTTAAGTAACGTAACTTCATTAAGCAAACGACGGTGTTGTAGCGCGCGCTCAACAACCATCAGAAGCTTTTCAACTTTGTACGGCTTTTCAATATAGTCATAAGCGCCGGCGCGAGTTGCTCTCTGGGCGTTGTCAATTGTTCCGAATCCAGTTTGCAATATGACTTCTGTGTTCGGGTGGCGCTCCTTAATTGTCCTAATGAGATTGATACCTGTTAGATCTGACTCAGAACTATGATCATTCATTCTCAAGTCAGTGATGACGATGTCATATTCTGTGTCTTCCAGGAGCGTCAATGCTTGAGTCGGATTCTCTGCGCAGGCAACTTGAGTGATATATGTGCCGAGCCCACGCTCCATTACCCGACGAATCAATTCGTCGTCATCTACAAATAGTACTTTACAATCTACCATAGTCTTCATCTTTCCTTGAGTCAGTTATGTTCAAATGCTGTGTTTGTTTTTTCTTGTTAAGACCCTTGCTAGCCGATGCTTTCAAAGGCATGCTTTCAATAGGACCATTCCCCGGCTATAATACTTCGTCACCATCAGGGAAGTGTTTGTCTTTGAGAGTAATGTCCACAGTTTCTTCGCCATCCTTGTTGTAGGATCGCAAACGTACAACGCCTTGATCATCGATTGGTGATAATTTGATACGCCCTCCAGTTGGCAAATGACGTAACGCGATTTCTAAAGCTTTGTGGGCTTCGGCAAAAGGCGCTTGCTCTTCAGATTGAATTGTCTCGCTTTGTATTGACTCACTGCTAGACTTGGTTGAGCCGCCAGTTGAGTCAATTTTTGAGTGTGTTTGTTCGGTAGTCATTTGAGTTAGACCTTTCTCATTTGTTTGAGATGTCCGACCGTGATCGTCCAAAGAGTCGCCAACAGATAAACTGTTGCCTGAGAGCGCCGCTTCAATGGCAGAACTAAGCCTGGTGCGGACTTTGTCACCAATGTCGAAATTCTGAGCAAAAGGTGTCACGTGTTCTTGTCCGAGTTCAGAGCGGAGAAAAGTTACTAGAGTCAAACTGCGAGAGTTGGCTGTCTCTTGAGAAGTAATATCGTTATGTGCGGTCGTCGGCACATTGACTTGGCTACGAGTTTCTGCCAGATAGCTCAATAACGAAGAGTGAAGTTCCCATTGGCTGACTGCGACTTGGTTGCGCCAAATGATGTCTCCATTTTCAGTGTCAATCAAGACTCTAGCCAGATGAGGCAATTGTTGACAACGCTCGACAATGTCAGTGAGGACAATTTGATCGGCGCACAATTGACGTAGCGCCTGCCGAACCGCATCCCGAACCAAGTCGTCACGGTCATCTTCGCCAAGGAAGGCCGCTCCGATAATCAGTGGTCTATCACCAATAGCAACACCACTACAAAATAGTATTGTATCGAAACTCTTATGGTCTGCATCGGACTGATGCCTCTGATGCTTTGAATTGACCCGAATAGTGTGTAGTTGAGGTTCAACACCAACTGAATTACCCGAATTGATTATTTGATCCAGCGTTTCAATTTCCAAAGCAGGAGAAACCAAAGGGCAAGCTCCATAGATTAGGATAGGTTGTACATGAGAGGGTAGCGCCTGACTAATTAGTTGACGAGAGGTCTCGCCGAGAGCTTTGTGGCTTAGTAAGTCTAAAGTTAGAGGCAGTGAGCATTTTGTATCTGGATATTGTCTCTTTGTCACAGATTTCCAACAAATACTTTGCAATGTTACGCCGCCGTGACGCATAACAGCATTCAAAGAGGCCCGTGGGGCTTCCTGATTGTGATGGGTCTGGTGCTGGATTACTTTAGACATTGCGTGTCGTTCTTATTTTTAACGCTAGTGAATCGCTCTTCTGCAAAAAGTATCTGTTTAGAACTAATTGAAATGTTTCGCGAAATTTGTTTCAACGCTTAACATCTACTAGCAGTATCGACTGGAGGCCATATTCCTTTAGCTATGCGTTTCGATTTGGCGCCGGAAAATCAATATTCAGGCAAACTACGATTCACCTTGGGGCGAAATTCAATTCGGAAGAAATTCCTCTGACTCCCGTGCGATTGTGAAAGCCAGCGCTGGCCATTGTTTCAGGATGATTCTTATCCATGCCTTAGAGATATTCCTCTCTAAGATGTTCTGCCTTAGGGAGATATTGGAAGCGTTCATCAGCTAGATTGAGGAAATCGTACAATTAAGGGTTGACGAGCCAAGGGCCCGCCGATATATTTGCGCATGGCAATTTCGACAAAAGAAATAGAAAAAGTATCCCTCTTAGCTCGGTTAGAGCTGAGTTCTGAAGAAATCGAGTCTTTGGCTGTGGATATGTCAAATATCCTGAGTTATGTGGAAACTCTCGCGGAGGTTGATACTGATTCCATCAAAGATGTTGATCTTGCTGAGAGTTCGGCCAATGTTTTTCGCGACGACATCCCCAAGAAATCCCTAACAAGGGCTGAGGCGCTGCGAAACTCTCCTAAACATAATGATGAGTTTTTCTTGGCTCCCAAGGTGATTGGATGACACTGTGGCGAAAGTAGTGGCAAAAGTAATCGGAGTTATTCCAGCACGGTTAGATTCCAAGCGGTTTCCCGCCAAGGCCCTCGCGCCTCTAAAAGGGAAGCCGCTTCTTTTTTATGTCTGGCGACAGGCCTGCAAAGCCAAGGCTCTTGACAAAGTAATCATCGCTACTGACTCAGCTAAGATCGATAAAGTCGCCAGAGACTTTGGCGCTGAAACGATCATGACCCCCAAAGGTTTGCGGAATGGCTCCGAGCGTGTCGCCGAAGTAGCCAACAAAGTATCGGGTGATATTTTTGTCAGTGTTCAAGGTGACTTCCTAAAATTCAACCCCAATTGGATAGACTCTGGCGTCTCGGCGCTCCGCGCCCAGAAACAACTTCAATTCCTGACTCTAGTCACTCGCATCACCGATGACCGTGAATTGTTCAATCCCGATAGAGTCAAAGCTGTCGTTGTTGGTGAATCATCATCAGAGGCGTTGTGGTTTACCAGATACCCTGTGCCGTTTATGCGCGATGAAGTCGAGTCAGATATCTGGAGGCGGTTCAAATACTGGAAACATCTCGGAATATATTTCTACCGTCGCTCTGGTTTGAAGCTGTACCAAAGCTGGCCAATGAGCGCTCATGAGAAGGCTGAATCATTAGAACAGCTAAGAATACTTGAGAATGGCAAGAAAATCGGGACAATTGTTGTGCGCGGCAAATCTATTTGCATTGATTCGCCAGAAGATCTCAAAATCGCTTCCAATTCTCGCTGAATCATATATATAGTATAGACGCCATGTTTATGTGGGTTGGAAGTTGATAGCCAAGCGGTAAATTGCAGGATGCAAATAACGGGAATTGGTTTATTAGGTCTGAGTAGCAGGCAGGGTTAGCGGCGAAAACGGAAATAGAGTAGAGCGGAAGTAGAGTAAAGAAAATGAACGCAGAAAACACGACAGATCTGCCAAAAGCGACAACATACATTTTCGTTACGGGCGGTGTGGTATCTTCGCTCGGCAAAGGAATTACCGCCGCCTCGATGGGCTTACTGCTCAAAAAACGTGGCCTAACTGTTAAAGCTCTAAAACTGGACCCCTACTTAAATGTCGATCCAGGGACGATGAACCCCTACCAGCATGGCGAAGTCTATGTTCTCGACGATGGTAGCGAAACCGATCTAGACTTGGGGCATTATGAGCGCTATTTGGATCAGTCGATGACTCGTGACAATAATGTCACCTCCGGTCAGATTTACCATACAGTCATAAGTCGTGAACGTCGCGGCGATTACCTCGGTGGAACCGTACAGGTTGTCCCACACATCACAGAGGAAATTAAGAATTGCATCAAACGCCTAGAACGTGACGAGAGCCAAGTTGATGTCGTGATTGTCGAAATCGGCGGCACAGTTGGCGATATTGAATCCTTACCATTCCTAGAGGCGATTCGTCAAATCGGTCTCGAATGCGAGCGCTCCGACACTCTCTATGTACACGTGACCTTGGTTCCCTATTTGGCCGCCGCTGGCGAAATGAAAACCAAACCGACTCAGCATTCAGTAAAAGCTTTACTTTCAATTGGGATTCAGCCTGATGTCTTGGTCTGTCGCACTGAGAAACCTCTACCAGATGATATCAAAAAGAAAATTGGACTGTTTTGTAATGTCCGCGGCAAAGCGGTCATTTCGGCTGTGGATGTCGAAACAATCTACGAAGTTCCGCTTTATTTCCGTGATCAAAAATTTGATGATTTGGTTTGTGAGAGCTTAGGGCTTCCACAATCAGAGCCAGATATTGAAGATTGGCGTGAATTTGTTGGTAATTTGAAAAACTACCAACATCGAGTTAAAATTGCGATTTGTGGCAAATATGTCGAACTCAAGGACGCATACAAATCAATCATTGAGGCCTTTGCCCATGCTGGTGCGGCCAATGATGCTCGTGTTGATCTAATCTGGGTTAGCTCAGAGGATATCAAAAAGAATGGCGCTGAGAAATTTCTCAAAGACACTGACGGTTTGTTGATTCCTGGTGGCTTCGGTGAGCGTGGTGTTGAGGGCAAGATTGATTCAATTCGCTATGTGCGCGAAAACGGTATTCCATTCTTGGGGATCTGTTTGGGAATGCAATGCGCCGTTATTGAGTTCGCTAGAACAGTCGCTGCAATTGAAGATGCGCACAGCTACGAATTCTATCGCGACTTGAAACACCCTGTAATTCATCTAATGGCCGACCAAGAAAATGTCGCTGATCTAGGTGGTACCATGCGTCTTGGAGCTTATCCAGCCAAATTGAGCAAAGATTCATTGGCGCTAAAGGCCTATGGCACACAATTGATTTCCGAACGGCACCGTCACCGCTATGAGTTCAACAACTCCTATCGCGACCAATTGGTCAATGCTGGTCTCAAGCTAACTGGAGTTTCTCCTGATGATTCATTGGTAGAAATTGTTGAGGTCGAAGATCATCCTTGGTTTGTTGGTGTGCAATATCATCCAGAGCTCAAGAGTCGCCCAACTAGACCGCATCCGCTTTTCCGTGATTTTGTCGCCGCCGCAGTGCGCAATTCAATTAAGCGCAAGTCAGGTGACGCCAGCATGGCCTTCAAAGCCGAGAATTCTGAAAAGACCGACAACGTCGAAAGCGCCTAGCGCTAGTGATTGTCTGGGGCGAAGATGTACGAATTATTTATCAAGACTCATTTTTCCGCTGCGCACCATCTACGTAATTACGAAGGCAAATGCGCCAATCAACATGGGCACAATTGGCAGGTTGATGTCTACTGCCAATGTACTGAGCTAAATGACGTTGGCATGGGTATAGATTTTGTGGATCTCAAAGCCGCAGTCAATGCGACTCTCGATAAGCTCGATCACACCGATCTCAACGAGCTTGATTATTTCAAAGAGCACAATCCAACTTCCGAAAACCTTGCAAAGTATCTTTTTGATATTCTCTCAAGTCAACTCAATGACAGCCGTGTCCGTATCTCAAAAGTAACAATCTTCGAAACGCCAACCTGCGGCGCAACTTATTCCGCATAACTTCGGAGGCGCAACTGTGTCATCAGAGACAAGAGTCACAAGGGAAGACGTAGAAAAGCGAAAGCGCGATTTAGCGTTTTCGTTCTTTACTTGCTTCATCGGTTGGCTGGTTGCAATGATGGCGTTTTATGTATTCTTGCTCATAGCAGAAGAGCACAATCCTAACCATTCGATGTTCGCTGTTGTTGGGGTGTTGTCATTGATCGCCCTATTCATTGGATGGATTGCATTGTACTCAGTAGCTCAGAGGAGAGTCGCCAGCAACAGTTCTCTATTTTCTCAAAAGTCAGCTTTTCTATGGGGTGCAGTTTATGGGAGCGTGACGTTTTTGATTTTATATGGTTGGTTTATCATTCCAGCCAACATTAATGCCATTGATTCAGTTATTGCGCTTGATCCCTATTGGTCATTGCCAGCATTAATTACTTTCTCAATCATCGCTGGTGGAGTAGGAAATCAACTCTTCGTTGCTTATCGCAATAAACCAGTTGTTTCCCACATTCACAGAGGTTTGTATTTCTTAACTCCATTTGTAGTAGTAATAGCAACCAAATTGTTTGTTGCGCCATTTCTCGCTATTGTATTTCCAGGATTCATGCACAAGTATGGAACTGATGAATTGGCAGCGTCTGCGCGCAATCGTGTCGTTCTTTCAATAGAAGTAGGTGATCATATTAGTGACATAAACAACGTCATCCCAGAAACTATTGGGTATTATCAGGCGGGCGACCCGAAAAATCTAGCTCTCCTTCAAGAGTATACGGACGTAATTTGGACTCATTCGAGTGATTCTGATTACAGCACAACTATCGAAGTTCATGGTATTACTGTGATCTCAACAAGTACAACGTCTTATCGGCGAAGCCACTAACTCAGATGCTAACTATCAACGAAATCTTCCATTCAATCCAAGGTGAGTCAACCTTCACTGGCTGGCCATGTGCTTTTATCCGACTGACATGGTGCAATTTGCGTTGCAATTATTGCGACACTGTCTATGCCTATGAAGAAGGCGCCGAAATGACTATCGATAAGATTCTCGAAACTGTCGCGGATTATGGCGTCAAACTCGTTGAGATTACAGGTGGTGAACCACTTGTGCAAAAAGAAACTCCCGAACTTGCACGGCGCTTGCTTGAGAATAATTACACTACTTTGATTGAAACTTCTGGTTCATTGGACATCGGTGTTCTGCCTGATGGCTGTCGTCGGATTGTGGATTTCAAAACACCTTCTTGCGGAATGGCTGGCAAGAATCTATGGGAGAATGTTCGTCACCTCAATGACAATGACGAAGTCAAATTCGTGATTGGTTCACGTGCAGATTTTGAATGGGCCACTGCCAAAATTGTTGAACACAGTCTACAGGATACCTGTCCGATTAGTATGTCACCAGTCTTCGGCAAGCTAGAGAACCGCACACTTGCCGATTGGATTTTGCGTGACTCACTAGAGGTTCGCCTCAATCTTCAAATCCATAAATATATTTGGGACCCAAAGACACGCGGTGTCTAAACCATTTGCTCTTTCTTGATCAATGTCATCCTATGAAAAGCCCAAAGCACGATAAAGCAATCGTCTTGTTATCAGGTGGACTAGACAGCGCCACCACTCTGGCGTTAGCCAAAGAACAATATCAAAGCATACTAGCGCTAAGTTTCGATTACGGCCAACGTCACCACTGCGAATTGCAGGCCGCAGAACAAATTGCCAATGCACAAAATGTGCCAAAGCGAGTGTTGTCACTACCTCTTGCTGAAATCGGCGGTTCAGCGCTAACATCAGAATCGATAGATGTCCCCAAAGCAGCAACTACAATCACAAATACAACCAGCTCGGAAACATCTATCCCAGTAACCTATGTCCCAGCGCGTAACACTATCTTCTTGAGTTATGCCCTAGCGGTGGCCGAGGTCGAATCTGCATCGGCTATATACATAGGTGTCAATGCGTTAGATTATTCTGGCTATCCTGATTGTCGTCCGGAGTTCATTGAGCGCTTTCAGGCGCTGATAAATATTGCCACTAAGAAAACAGTCGAAGGCAGCAAGATTATACTCGAAGCTCCACTGGTGTCACTCACCAAATCTCAGATAATCAAAGTTGGTGTCAAGCTTGGTGTTGATTACTCTCTAACAGTCAGTTGTTATGACCCTGATGCCAATGGCGCCGCTTGCGGTGAATGTGATAGTTGTCATTTACGAAGACAGGGTTTCAAAGAGGCCAATGTCCCTGATCCAACACAGTATAGATGAATAAACAAGAGGATATAATAATGAGTAAGTCCAAGCCCAAGTCTAAGTCGAAGAAAAAAGGATCCGAGCGCCTACAAACACTAGGCGTCAGTCAAAGCGCTATTCCTAAAAAACCGAGCCGTTCAATACTGGAAACATTCGATAACAGTCATCCACTTCGTGAATACGAAATCCAATTCGAATGTCCCGAGTATACTTCAATCTGTCCGATAACAGGACAACCAGACTTTGGGTTGATAACTATTACTTATGTCCCAGATACCCAGTGCATAGAAAGCAAATCACTAAAACTATATTTGTTTAGCTATCGCAATCATGGCGCCTTCCATGAGGAAGTAGTCAATATGATTCTGGATGATTGTGTGGCGGTATGCTCACCCAAGCGCATGACCGTCCACGGCGAATTCAACCCTCGCGGCGGAATCTCAATTGCCGTCACTGCCGAATTCGACATTGAGAAACAGTAGTTTGATTCTGAATTAACTTTAGGCGTTTTCAGCTCCGTTTTCGGTTTCAATCGCAGGTTCGATAATCGGTTCACCATGCAGACGCGCATCAAGGATACGCATCAAGGTCAGCATCAGCGCCGCGATGACTGGTCCGAGGACAATTCCCAATAGTCCGAACAGAGCGATGCCGCCCAATATCGAAATAAACAACAGCAAAGTGTGCATTGATGTTTTACCAGCGATCAACATTGGGCGAATGATATTGTCTATTTGCGCAATGATAACCACTCCGACTACCAGAACAATGACACCATTGACCATTGAACCGCTGAGAATCAAGAAGATAGCCGCGGGAATAAAGACAATGAATGCTCCGACAATCGGCAAGAATGACAAAAACGCCATCATAGCGCCCCAGAAAATTGGCGATGGAATGCCAACGAAGGCAAACAAGATTCCACCTGCGAGGCCCTGCAATAAAGCCACAACCACACCGCCCATTATTGTTGCTTCAACTACGCTACGCAAATAAGCAAGTGTCTCGTTGACCTGCTCTGATGAAAGTGGAATCAAAACTGAGCAGTGGCGAACAAACAAATGTCCGTCGCGAAAAAAGAAAAACATCGAGAAAATCATAATACCAAAATAGAAAACTGTTTTGCCAGTGTTCGCTATGATGGTGGCAAGTTGATCTTTAATAAGGCCAGAGATGGCATTCAGTCCGTTGAGGGTCAAAGCCTTGAGCGTCAGGTTTTCAGGGTCGGTGTATTGCCCCAAACGCTCGCGGAGAATGTCCAATCCCGGAACCTGTATTTGCGCCAACTCTCCAGATTCATTCATGGCATTGAGATAATTAAATGCTGAACGCGCCTCACCAGCGAGCGTGGTCAACAAATAGACCATCGGTCCAACAATCACCAAAGTTACAATCACACACATCAGAGCCGCTGAAATATTAGGGCGTTTGATTTTTGAAGCTAATCTTTCATAGAGCGGATAAAAAACAATTACCAATGAAAGGGCATAGGCCAAAGGAAAGAAAAACGGCGCCACTATCTGATAAAACAAATAGACCGCCATCGCCGCTAGCGCCAAAAACATCACACTTGTAAACTGATCACGATTCATCTTATAAGTATCCTTCGCCACTGAGCGTAACACAGCTTTGCTTAACATAGCCTCGCCGCTTGCCTTGTATTTTCATGGTATCTACCAGCTCTGCGCTTGTCAATTACTTTGTTTGAGTGATCTTCTAGTTTGCCGCAGACGGTTTAGCTACTTATACTGGTCTCGGTGTACATGAGTCCGCTCAATGTTGGGCGTACCATAAGAAGACCTGATAATCTAGTGATAGCACAACGATAGCGCAAAGATAGTTTACCTATGGGCAAGTCAAGAAAATCAAAGCACAGAATGTTCGATTTGGTGGCCGAGAGTCAACCAGAAAGAGCCATATTAGTCGGTCTGCGAAAACCAACCCAAAATAGGGAAGCCGCCCAAGAGCTACTGGATGAGTTGGCTGAATTGACTCGTTCTGCTGGAGCGACTGTTGTTGATACCATTATGCAACAGCGTAAAACTCCGGACGGGGCGACCTATGTTGGAAAAGGTATGGTTGAGGAGATTAAAGATAGGCTGGAGGATGAGGAAATTACTCTAGTGATTTTCGATGATCCGCTAACTCCCGCCCAACAGCGAAATCTCGAAACTGCTCTAGAAGTAAAAACTCTCGACCGTTCGCGTTTGATTTTGGATATTTTTGCGGGTCGGGCTCGGACCACAGAAGCGATGGCGCAGGTTGAATTAGCGCAGTTGCAATATTTACTGCCGCGTTTGACACGAGCTTGGACACATCTCTCCCGTCAACATAGCGCCATCGGCGCTCGCGGTCCTGGTGAAACTCAGCTGGAAATCGATCGCAGGCAAATCGGTCTTAAAATTACAACATTGAAAAAGCGTCTCGAAAAAATTGTTGGTCAAAGATCACTCAGACGCAAAGGCCGTGAACGGATGTTCAAAGTCGCTTTCGTGGGCTATACCAATGCAGGAAAATCAACTCTCTTCAATCGCATGACAAAAGCCACTGTAGAAGTTGAAAACAAATTATTCATGACACTCGACCCAACTAGTCGAGCGATGTCTCAACCCTATCCTTCACGAGTTTTGTTCACAGATACAGTTGGATTTATTCGTAAACTACCCCATGAGTTGATCGAATCATTCAAATCAACTCTCGAAGAGGCGGTTCTTGCGGATTTATTAATCCACGTCATAGATTGCGCAGATGAAAATTTTCCACTCAAAGTCGAGCAAACACAAAAAACACTGACCGAAATCGGCGCCAAAGCCCCAGCTCTAATGGTTTACAACAAGTTCGATCTAAGCCCCGAGTTTATTCCACCGCCCGAACTTGCCACATCTGGCGAGAGTTTACTCGTTTCGGCGAAGACAGGCGCGGGTGTGCAAGAGTTGCGCGATGCAATAGTCCAGCGCATAAATGCCTGAGTTTCAAAACGAACCAATCTACACCCATTGGGAAGTCTGTCAGTGTTGGCGGCAGACTTTTGTCTATACTATTTCAGTGTGAAATGCTACAAAGTGCCGCAAGTCATACTTACTCAAATAGTTGTAACATCTGTTAAAGTAAACACCTACATCGCCGAAATTAATCATAAGCGGACTGTTACTTGACGTGAGTTACTTTTTGGCTTTTGATAGAGAACAGATAGCGCTAAACCGCTGACAAGGTTTCTAAGAGTATTGTTTATAAAAGTTTTGTTTCTTATAGTTTCACAAAATTGGTTGCAACGAACGAGAGATTACACAAGCGAGAATCGACTATGGTAAAACCAGTCTTGATTGTAGATGACAATCCTAATATGGCAACACTGCTGGTGGAGATGTTGGAAGCTCTTGACTATGAGGGTGTAATCGCAAGTAACGGTAAAGATGCGCTTGTGAAAATCGGTGAACAGGATTTTTCACTAGTTATCACTGACTTCCGTATGCCCCACATGTCGGGAATCGAATTGCTCAACAAGATCAAAGAGCATCGGTCAGACTTACCAGTGGCAGTAATTTCTGGTTACAATATCGAAGAGTTTGAAGACAAAGAGTTGATTCAAAAAGCAGACGGCTTTCTTGGCAAGCCGTTTATGATTGCTGAGATTCAAAACTTGCTAACTTCGCTAACAGGTTGATTCAATCCTCAAGAGCTAACTTCTAGCTCAATAGCCAAAATCTGTTTCAGCGGCATACGCTGATTCTCCAACGCTTAAATCCAGCAAACGCGCATCTCCTAGCAATCTGCGATATCCTGCTCTATCTGGTACATCAAGAATCCATCGTTTCTTCCAGTCCAAGAACCCGTCGTGAGTTTTCGTTTCGGCGTGATACTCAGTGTAGTGTTGGTGGTCACGATTGTATTTGCCTTGTGACGGTGATGGATGTGCCGCATAGGGTTCGCAGACAACTGCATCAACCAAAAACCCAGGGACAACGGTACGGTTAGGATCTGATTCAATCACCGATGTCTCCACTATTTCATCAGCAACAATTAGTGTTCTCTTGGCCGCTTTGGCTGAATCGGCAACAACCCCGAGTCCTCCCCAAATATGCGCCGAGCCATGCACATCTGCACGCTGGGCGTGAATAATCGCCAAGTCAGGATGCAAAGCTCGAACAGCGCTTAGTTTCTCTGGAGCTTGAGACTCATGGCTCTCGAATGGTGACTCAATTTCAATTAGGTTTGGATTGTTCTTAAGGATATCAGTGCCAAGCAGTGAACGCATTGGCATATATGGAATCCCAAGCGCAGCTGCATGCAAAGCGCAAGCCATAGCAAAATTCGAATAGTCGACAACCTCGATTTTATTGGGGACACCTTGCTCGACTGAGCGACGGAAATTATACGCCGAACCCATCATGACATTGCCCACCCAAGCCGCGCAAACTTTCTTGACACATCCAGCGCCGATAAGTTGGTCAAATAGAATATCGGAGATTGGGCCAATCAAGGTCAGCTCACGCCGCCTCTGGCGTATCAATTCATGCCCAGCAGAAAACGGAATGTTTTGCTCCATCCCCGAACCCATCACAATTGAACTTCCGTCGCAAGTCAATTTGGCAATCGCCTCGGACATGCTCATCAGTATTGAGTTAGTAGAGCTTGATGGATTGGATGTTATAGTCATCGGTTTTTCCAAACTGGCTTTCGTTTCTCTTGAAAAGCCAAAATGCCCTCTTCCATATCGGCAAGTTGTGTTAGCTCGCGCAAATAAACCTCTTCAGCGATATCCAATTGACGCAGAAATTCTGTACGCCAATCAGGTTCGGATTGACGCAAGAGACGCAATACCGCGGCGCTCTTGTCAGTGATTGATGCAATGGTTGTTTTCGTAGACTCTGATAATTCAGTTTTTGATACCAAATCGGTTATCAATCCCAAAGCCAGAGCTTTTTGAGCGTCAATAATCTCTCCTGTGAACATCAATCGCTCGGCTGGTCTTCTGCCAATCATTGCAGGAAACAGCGCCGCCGCCACTGGTGGATAACAACCCAGCATAATCTCTGGCGTGCCAAACTTTGAGTTTTCAGTAGCGATAACAAAATCACAAAAGCAGGCCAACTCACAGCCGCCGCCTAGGCAATGTCCATTAACCTGTGCAATAGTTACCAGCCCACCTTCTTGTTGGGCAATCGTCAGTTTGCGAAAAATATCATGAAACGATGTTAACATTTCTTCAATAAGGTCAGGCGTATGCTCACTAATCTCGACACCTGCGGAAAACGCTTTCTCGCCAGCCCCAGCGAAGACTATGACTCTGATAGCTCTGGCTATAGAAGTATCAATAGCGTCGCCAATTTCTTGCATCATCGCTATAGTGATAATGTTCAGCGGAGGCTCATTCAAAGTAATCGTCGCAACAGCTCCGTCAATCTGATATGTAATTGTCTTGTAGTTCATAGTGTACAGAAACCCTAAGCTGTCCAAAAACGTTTAGGATCAATCTTGCGAATCAGAGCCAGTTCATCTTGTGAGGGAACGGTAGTCGACTGCAAAGGCTCTGTAATCTCAACTTGCCAACCAGTTTCATCTTGAAGCTGTTTGCTGGCAACCTCTGGGTGAATAGATTCAAGTCGGGCCGAACAGTCGTCACTATCAAATCGAAATACTCCCATAGTGGTTATCAAACAACTAGGTCCACCGCGATGAAGTCCAACACTTTTCCGCCAACCTTTTCCGTCACCATTGCCTGGTGATGTCAGATATGAAACTCTTTCGGGCAGACGCCTCTTGCTATGCTCCACTAACATAACAGTTCGTTTAGCTAGCGAAGCAATGTCTGAGGCCCCACCAGAGCCAGGCAAGCGTACTGATGAGCCATCGCCTTTGCTGACAAATGTCGAATTAAGATTCCCAAACTTGTCGACTTCACCCGCGCCAAGAAAACCAATATCCACTCGGCCACTTTGAAGCATTCCCATGACATTTAACATATCACCCGCTTGTGTCGCTCCCAAAATATTCGGTGGGTCGCCCATAGTGAAGAGTAATTCTGAGGCAGGAGTTTCGCGAATCAAACCATTTTCATAAAAGCCAACGGCATTCGGCGCGTGAAGATTTTTGGCGATCAGAAACGCCAGCAAAGGCAAACGCATCCCGACATAGACCACCTCATGATCTTTAATCTCACGCGCGGCTGAGACAACCATCAACTCAGCTAATGTATATTCTGTAGTCAATTCTGTCGTCACGTTCTTATGACACACGCTTGAACAAGATTGATGTGCCTTGGCCGCCAGAAACACAGAGTGTCACTAGGCCTAGTGTTTTATTGCGTTTCTTGAGAGCAGATAATAGTGTCGTGACAATCCGTGCGCCAGTGGCGCCAATCGGATGCCCCAAAGCGATTGCTCCGCCATGAACGTTTATCTTTTCTTCATCTATCGGCAACTCTGTCAGACAAGCCAAAACTTGCCCAGCGAAAGCCTCATTGAGCTCAATCAAATCGATATCCTCAAGCGCTACATTGGCCTTGGCCAACAAGGCCTTAGTCGCAGGAACAGGACCGAGTCCCATAATATCTGGGGCAACTCCAGATTGAGCGTAACCGATTATTTCCGCTTCAGGTGTCACACCCAACTTTTTGACTTTTTCCTCACTAAGGATAATCATCGACGAAGCGCCGTCAGTAATTCCGCAAGCATTGCCAGCGGTAACTGTTCCGTCTTTAGCAAACACAGGGCGAAGTTTAGCAAGTCCCTCAAGAGTTGCTCCATGCCGCAAGTGTTCATCGGTGTCAATGATTTTGTCGCCCTTGCGTGACTTGATTGTTACAGGTGTAATTTCATCGATGAAGAGGCCATCTTTTTGAGCGCGTTCAGCTTTATGCTGTGAACGCAGGGCATACTCGTCTTGCGCTTCGCGTGTGATGGATTTGATCTTCGAAAGATTATCAGCAGTTGCGCCCATGAGCATGTCACATAGTTTACAGTGGAACCCATCATGATACATTGAATCAACTAAGCGTGATTGCCCCAGTGGTATCCCCCAACGCGCACCGAATATCATGTGGGGCACATTACTCATAGATTCCGCGCCGCCGACTAATGCGCAATCAATGTCGCCAGTGCGAATCGCACGTGTCGCTGCAACAATTGTATGCAAACTAGAGGCGCAGGCGATATTAATCGTTGTTGCGGGTCTGTCGACTGGGATATCACAGCGGTAAGTAATTTGACGGGCCATATTGGGGCCACCGCCTGCCTGCCTACCGCACCCAAAGAAGGTTTCATCAATTTGATCGGGTGCGATTCCAGCGCGTTCTAATGAGGCCTTAGCGCTGATTGTTCCAAGGTCTGCGGCGCTAAGAGATTTTAGCGATCCACCGAACTTACCGATTGGCGTTCTGGCGCTTCCTATAAGATAAACTTTTTTGGACACGAGATAATTGTCTTTCTGGGTAACTTGTTGAGACTTGGATTGTGAAGTTGGCGCTATTCACCATTGAGCGCTATGAGAATTGCTTCGGCCAGTTGATTGATCAAAGCTGGGTCGTTATTGGTGCGAATAAACCGTTGGTTGCGGTCGTAATACCCGCCGAGACGATTGCCATCACGGTCGAAGAATTCAACATAGTAAACAGTCTTGCGTTTTGACATCCCTCCAACTTGTCCATAGCCTTCTCTTTCTTGGCGCTCGGCGATAGTGACAGTAATGTCGGCAGTTGGGGAGTCATTGTAATACAGAGTCACATCTTTAAGCAAAACGAACTTGACTGACTCTACAAGCGAACGATTAGAAGCGGTTACACGCTCCTTATCGATACCGTCTCCCTTGTAATCATAACGATATAATATTCGCCAAGTCTTAGCGTTCAGTCGAACTTCGGCTGGAATAACGTGGGTGATGCCACCGCCGCAAGATTGCAAGACTAACCCTGATAAAAACAATACCCCTGTCGCAATGAAAATCTTAGCACAAACTCGGGATGAGACAAATCTCTTGAACATTGGTAGTCACCTTATGATAAGTCAACCCAAACTGATTTGGTTTGTAAGTAGCCATCCAGTGCGTCCTCGCCCAAATCGCGGCCGAAACCAGAATCTTTGAATCCACCAAATGGTAGTGATGGGTCAAACATATTAACTGTGTTAATCCAGACTGTACCTGCTTTGAGAGATGCTGCCATGCGATGCGCGCGCTTAATGTCATTTGTCCAAAGCGCAGCAGCTAATCCATATTGAGTGTCATTAGCGATGGAGAGAGCTTCTTCTTCAGTATCAAATGGAATCACTGCCAGCGCAGGGCCAAATATCTCTTCTTGAGCGATTCTCATTTTGTTGTCAACATCGGCAAAAATTATCGGCGAGACAAAACAGCCTTCAGAAAACTCATTATTAAAAGCGACCCGTTCGCCGCCTGTGATCAATGTGGCGCCATCTTGTTTTCCGATTTCGACATAGCTAAGCACACGTTCCATTTGCTCTTTAGACACCAGAGCGCCAATCCGTGTCTTCTTATCAAACGGGTCGCCAACTTGTAAACCCGAGGCCGCTTCTTTCAATGCCGCGACAACTTCATCATAACAGGAGCGCTCAACCAGCAAACGTGAGCCAGCGCAACACAGCTCGCCTTTGCCATAGAAAATGCCATTGATTGCGCCGCGCAGAGCCGATTTCATATCCGCATCTGCAAAAATAATATTCGGCGATTTGCCACCCAGCTCAAGTGTCAGCTTCGTCAAATTATCCGCAGAGTTGCGCATGATTTCTTTGCCGACTTCAACCGAACCAGTGAATGAAATCTTATCAACCCCAGTATTTTTGACCAAAGCCGCTCCAGTAACTTCGCCGCGACCAGTGAGAATATTTACCACTCCAGGCGGAAAGCCAGCTTCGATAATCAACTCACCAAGAGCCAAAGCGGTCAGCGGAGTTTGTTCGGCCGGCTTAAGAACTACAGTATTACCAGCGGCCAGAGCTGGCGCGAGTTTCCAAGCGCACATCACCAAAGGCAGATTCCACGGAATGATTTGCGCAATAACACCAAGTGGTTCGCGGCGCGTAAACATGAACGCATCCGAACGTGACGGAATCGTCTGCCCAGATAATTTATCCGCCCAACCAGAAAAATAGTGGAAAACATTCGCTGCAAAAGGAATATCTATTTTGCTAGATTCAAAATACGGTTTGCCATTGTCCGTGGTTTCTAGTAGCGCTAAACGTTCACCATGTTCCAGAATCAAATCGGCCAGCTTGGCCAGATACTTGCCACGTCTAGCGGCAGGGATCACGCTCCATTTACCCTCAAATGCCGCGCGCGCCGCTGAGACAGCATTCTCTACGTCAGCGGCGTCCGCTTCGGCGAATGTCGTGATGACTTCACCCGTGGCGGGATTTATGGTTTCCAAAGTCGACGATGCTTCAACCCACTCGCCATTGATTAACAGGTGGCCAGGTTTGACGAATTCGTTGGCCTTGTCTTGGATACTTCTATTGTCAGTTGCAGTAGTCATAGTATTTGCTGTCACTATCTCTTTTTCTAAATATCTGTAATGTCTTAGAGTTAATTATACGCCTTTGAAAACCGCGGTGCGTTTCTCAATATAAGCGTTAAGACCTTCTTTGGCATCCTGACTGTCAAAGAGTTGCTGTTGCAATTCGCGCTCCAAAGACAATCCTTCGCCAAAAGGAATTTCAAGTCCCGAACAAACAGCGCGTTTGATACGACCAACTGCTTTTGAAGCCTTGCCCGGTGGCACAAACTGTTTGGCGTATTCGGTGACTTGCTCGATAAAATTATCACCTTCATAGAGGTGATTGACAATGCCCATCTCATGAGCTTCAGTGAAGTCAAATGTGCGACCAGTGGCCATCAATTCGATTGCCTTAACTTTACCAATCAGACGCGCCAAACGTTGTGTGCCGCCTGTGCCTGGGAGAACGCCAAGTGTAACCTCTGGCAGTCCAATAGCTCCAGCTTCTTTTTTGGCCAAACGAATATCGCAGGCCATAGCGATTTCCAAACCACCACCAACACAATGACCATTGATAGCGGCAATTACCAATTTCGGGGTTTGCTCCAAACGGTTCAAGGTTTCGTTGGCATGCAAGCAGAAATAGTATTTGAAATAGGGTGTCACCGAAGTCAACATTTTGATATTGGCGCCAGCGGAGAAAAACTTTTCGCCTGCGCCTGTAACGACGATGACATAAGCCTTCTCGTCCATCCGAGCTTCAAGAATACACTTATCAAACTCGGTGAACATTTCGTAAGTGTATGTGTTCGCTGGTGGGTCACAAAGGGTTAACCAGGCGATACCGTCTTTTACTTCATAATTTACTAAAGCCATCAAAAGCTCCTTGTCCTTGGTTTGTGATGCTATATGTGATTTATACTGTTTTATGCTTTTCGTAATTCCAGAGTCCAATAATATTCTTTAAATATCATTCACTGCGGCGGCAATATATACCCTTGAACATCGCTCTTCAAGCGTGTTTCTTCCTTTTGTCTGAACTGTTCTAAAGTCAGAATTGTTCAGTTGAGTAGACTAATAATAATGTGAGGATATCAAAGTGTTTAAGAGTAAGCAGTCGGCAATTGAGTTGTTCAAAATCCAAGAGAATTATACTTCCGCCACGTTGGAACGCTTCTCGGATTCGGCCTTAAATAAGAGCCCAGTGGATGGCTTTCGCTCTGTAGTGGAGCTGGCTGTGCATTGCATATTCGTCCGTGAAAGTTCGTTGGCAAGTATTTTGGGTGATGACTCGATGATTCATGACCTAAAACTGCGTTATCCAGATGGTGAATCGGTCAAGGCTCTGACAGTAGAGGGGATACTCGAATCACACAAATCGAGTTTTGGGACATTTTACATAGGACTGGAGCGAATTGATTGGAACCATCTCGACATACCTTTTCGAACCCACTTCGGCAATTCGTCCTGTGCGCGCAATTATCTGACTCTAATCCTGCAAGAAGAAATCCATCATCGTGGACAAATGATTCTAATTTCCCGCTTAAGTGGTCTAATCCCCCCAGATGCGCCCTACGCCGAAATAGCAGCTCTAGGTGTTGAGCAAGGCTGAGAAAACTCTGGCTCTTGGCGAGTTGCCTAGAGATAGTTCTTGGCGCATATTGTCAAATCATCATTGTCATTCGGTGTGGCAATCAGTGAAAACACTAAACTAGAGTTGAGATGTTCTTAGAATTCCAATGTCAATATTGCCAAAACGTAGTTTCACTACGTTTCTTGAAAATCGGTGAGCGCTATATGTGCAAATCCTGTGGTGCAAAGGGATTTGTACCTGAGTCTGCCAAATCGGTTGAGTCTGCGACACCAATAATTCCTGCACCAATTTCTCCGAGTCTGCTTCCGTCATATTCTCCACCGATAACACCTCAAACATCCTATTTGCATGTTGACTATGCAAATAGGGCGCATGTACAAGAGAGGCAGGAACCGCAAGCGGAGGTTGACCATTTTCCGGTTTCATACAAAACAGGCTTATTGACTGTCGGAATTGGGATATTTGTTTTTCAGCTACTGGCAAGATTCTTCGCGGACTACCACGGCTCTCATGATGGATTAAGTGATGCGGATTATTTGCTAATTTCCGATTTGTTCGGCTCTGGTTGGATAATAATTTTGGCGTTTTATGTCATATTTGACATCCAAAGTCATAAAGTTTCAGTATTGAAGTTGCTAGACTTTTCGTTTTCTAAACTGAAAGCGTTTCTCCCAAAAGTATTACTATACTTTTCTGTAGCAGCTGGTTTTCAGATAGTCGTCTCGCTATTCGTCAATGAGGACGAGCTTCAACTATCAAAAATGTCGAATGTTGGGATTGTGGTTGCCTTTTTTTCCACAGTAATTGTGGCTCCAATTTTTGAAGAGATAATTTTTCGAGGATACCTTTACAATGTGATGCGCTCGAAATTTCGTAATAAATCGGAGAGGCAACTGGCAAATGCGATTGCTTTCGCTGCTGCACACGTATTTTTGGTCATGTTTATACTCGGAGCGGCGCTACCGTATTATATTTTTGCGCTAGGATATTATTTCGCCAAACTATATGAAGAAAGCGATTCTGTTGTGCCGAGTATTGCATTACACATGCTCAACAATGGACTCGTTTTTTTGTTAGAGATTCTCGCATTACACGGAATATCGTTCATGGTTTTCTAAGACACGATTCAAACAGCGATTTGCCAGCGCCAACTGGTAACACTATCTTTGAAAGATGAAAAATAATATGTCAGACACACACAATAAGAGCAAAAGAAACTCCCCATTGGAGATGAGTCCAGATGAGTTCAGAGTAGCTGGACATAAGTTGATTGATGACATTGCTGATTTTCTGGGAGGACTGCCAGAGGCCCCAGTGACAACTGGTGAACCGCCGTCGAAAATCCGCAATTTCATTGGAGCAGACAGAGAATTACCAGTCAAAGGCGCTAATCCAGCGGAACTGTTAGAGAGTGTCACTAAGGATTTGTTTGAACACTCTCTTTTCAATGGACATCCGAACTTTCTTGGTTATATCACCTCCTCTGCCGCTCCGATTGGGGCGCTGGCTGAAACTTTGGCGGCGACTGTAAACCCGAATGTCGGTGGCTGGACACTTTCGCCAGTGGCTACTGAGATTGAATTGCAAAGCATCCGCTGGATTGCCGAATTGATCGGCTACAACACCGATTGCGGTGGTGTGCTGGTTAGTGGTGGGAACATGGCGAACGTTGTTGGATTTTTGGTCGGTCGACGTGTCAAAGCTGGTTGGGATATTCAGAAACACGGTTTGCGCCATGCTGATGCGCGTCAACTTCGGGTTTATGTTTCTGCGGAGACTCATACTTGGGTGTACAAGGCCGCTGATATGTGTGGTTTGGGTTCGGAGTCGATTCGCTGGATTCCGACTGACGAATCATTACGCATGGATTTGAGCGCTTTGGAAAAACAAATCAACGCGGACCTTGAGGCAGGAGACAAGCCGATGATGGTTGTTGGAACGGCTGGTTCGGTTAGTACAGGTGTCGTTGATCCATTGACTGCTATCGGCGCCATATGTAAGAAATACGACTTGTGGTTTCATGCTGACGGCGCTTATGGCGCTTTTGCGGCGGCTTTGCCTGAATCTCCAGAGGGGATTTGCGAAATTGTTGGCGCCGATTCGATTGCGCTTGATCCGCATAAGTGGCTCTATGCTCCGATTGAGGCGGGTTGCGCATTGGTTCGTGACGCTGATTTGATGCGTGAGACATTTAGTTATCATCCGCCATATTACAAGTTTGATGCAATTGATGGAGAGGAGTTGACTTCGTTGGTTGATTTCAGCCCCCAGAATACTCGCGGTTTCAAGGCCCTGAAAGTCTGGCTGGCTTTGCAACAGGCTGGTCGTGATGGTTATCGTGAGATGATCTCTACAGATATTTCTTTAGCTGAGAGGTTGTTCCAGAAAGTCAAAGAAACTCCTGAGCTTGAAGCGCTGACTCGGCATTTGAGTATCACTACATTTCGTTATGTTCCACTGGGTTTGCCCGCTGATTATCCTGAGCGTATTAAGTATCTTGATGAACTAAACAGCGAATTGGTTAGCCGTTTGCAGCGCTCGGAAGAAGTTTTTGTTTCTAATGCTATTGTTCGCGGTGTTTATGCTCTTCGCTCTTGTGTTGTGAACTTTCGCACCGATGAATCTAACATTGATGCGATTCCTGAAATTGTTGTTCGCATAGGCCATGAAGTCGATAGCGAAATGCGTCCCTAGATTCAACCTAGTTGGCTGTGCGGCCGTGTCTTGGTCGTGTGACCCGACGCTTTCTCTATGAAAAGGTGTCAAGTCACAATTTTCAAAAAGCGAAAATCAAGACCTGACACAACAGGTGGGTACTTAATCAACAAGCCCCAGAGGCGGGCCACCCTGCGTATGAAATGTATGGATACAACGATAAGGCCAATGGAGCGAGTGTTTGACTTTTTTGCTAACCAGAAGTTTTACGGGCAAACTGGAGGTGACCCACTCGCAAAAATCCTAGCAATGCCAAACGTGATGTCGGCAATATTGAACGAACCGTCACCATTACTGTCCGCTTCCTCAGGGCAGATGGGAGCCAGACTTGAGGTAAAAATTCTGGCTATACCTGCGGTTACATCGGCAATGTTAAAAGAGCTATCATTATTATAATCTCCAGCGGTAACACAGCAACTAGATGCGCCAAAAACAAATGCTTCGGTTGTAGACGTAGATACGATGATATCACTTTTGCCATCGCCATTGATGTCACCGGCCACCTCCAAACCGATTCCCAAAGAATGACCGTCATAGTTACCGATTACTGTATCGATCAAGTGTCCATCCCGTCCCGAATACACATATATTTTCCCTGGCCTTGAGATGAAAGCTGTGTCACTCACATAATTGCTGGCTCCGACAACGAAATCAGGATATGTATCCCCGTCGAAATCACCACATCCGAGAACAGTTTCACCAAAGGCGTCCGTGACTTTTTCACCTTCAAAGTAATACAGCGTATCACGATTGAACCCGGATATCACAGCGGCCTCACCACGGCTTTGGTCATGGAATCTATTGCCGACTAGAATATCGTCATATCCATCCTTGTTTACATCGCCGATACCGTCGAAACCGAGCTCGCTGACCTTGAAGTTCTCCTCAAGGATAGTGGGACTTGCACCACCGAACATGATGGGTGTGCGGATGCCGAGGTTGTACATCACATCATCGAACCCGTCGTTGTTGATGTCACCCATGCGGCGAATCCTCTTCGGAACAAGGCCACAATTGGAATTGAGAGTGTCTTCACCCCAACCCCAAACATCAAGCCAATTGACGCGAACAGTATCTCCAAGGTAGCCCATTACAAGCCCTGGCTCGGCGCAGGTTTGTCCAAAAGGCCCATAAGTGACTATATCAGAGAGGCCATCTCCGTCGAGATCTCCCGCCCAGATTAAGCTTGCTCCGAGGTTATGTGTCAACGTATTCGCGCCAGCTTTCAAGGCTGTGTCGCCAGTCGCTCCAGAAAATATGAATACGCGCCCCCAATTGTCGCTTTGTGGACTCACCTGTCCGGGAGCTCCAACCAGATAGTCAACGACGCCGTCACCATCAAAGTCTGGGACAAAATCGACATCAAACCCAAATAGCGCTTCAGGGATGTCTCCATACATCTGCAGAGATGTATCCCCTGTCATAATATCAATCACAATAACCTTACCGGCATTGTCACCCATAGAGCTGTCAAAAGCGGAGCCAACTATGAGTTTCCCATGGGAGTTAGTCCTAAAATCCGCTCCACTGGCAAAACTACCTTTGATAGTTAGGGTCTTCATCAATTCAATTGCTCGAAGGGGTGGAGTCAATAGAAAGAACAAGGCAAGAAAGGGCAAGACAGCGCAAACACAAATGATCTTGTCGCTCGCAATACCAATCGACAGCCGCACACTCTGGCTCATCTTGTATCCTTCCTGTGTCATATCATAGCTTCTCAAGAAGCAGTAAATCTTCACTATACTAACTATTATATATATACCAAGTCGGTGAATAGTCAAGAACTTCGTAGTTCGAAATTCCTTGTGGTTCCGACGTTTCTCTCTGTGAAATGGGTTCGTTTTGCATATAGAGGGTGTGGGTGTAGGAATGTTGTAGTGATTTTGTTGGTTATTAGTGGTTAGTTTCGGTTTTGTATATAGGTTGCCCATGAGTATGGTGCGATGTGAATAAAAGCGGCGGTTTGGTGGGAAACTTGATATATGTCTGATAGAGAAGATGTCGGGTTTCTGCGTCGCATGAATGCGACTCCGGAACCCGACCTACGAAACTGTTAAGTCTCGGAATTGTATGAGATTCCATGTCCCTCCATACGAAATTGATATTTCGAACACAGCAATTTTGTTGACAGTATTAGGCACCCCTTTTAGCTGGGAACTGGCTCTCATGGGTACTCCAGCTATCATATTTTTTCGGATTTCATAAAAATCCTGACTGCTACCCAAATTAGCCTTTTCTCAAAGGTATTCATTTCCATCAACATCGATAACCCTAGTATTTCCCACCGATAGTTTCACCATTATGTCTTTGTCTGGAATCATTGTCCATTTTATTACGAGACTTTGTCCGTTGTGCTTGCATTCTGTTAATTTAAATGTGATACCTCCTATCTCTACTGGCGGATGTAGGTTGGCCGTTTGTGGGGTTGGGGTTGGTTTGGTGTTGCCGTTGGAATTTGCTTGAGTTGGGATTTTTCCTAGTAGGGCTTCTACTGTTCCTACTTTGGGGATGTTTGTTGAGGCTACGGCGAATATTGAGGCGGTGCTTACGGAAATTAGGCGTGCGTTGATCTTGATAGTGTTTCCTAAGTCGGTGTATGAGCCTGAAACTATTGCATCAACGCCTAGGAGTTTGCCGATTCTTTTCATTGACTCTGGTTCTAACAACCCTTTGGCTCCGAGTTTTTGCTCTTTGAGTAATTTGGCTAGTTGTCTTCTCTCCACTACCTCGAATTTACCAGGACTCATCATAAATAATTGGGTTATCAATTCCTCGGCTATGAACTGACCGAAGCGGGTTGTGTTGTCATCTAGGTCGGTTAGCTCAACTACTGCGATTTTCTTTTTTTCTGTTTTGACCATGCTCTCAGATATTTGCTTTGCTAAGTCTTTGACTCCGCTCTCAGTGTCGGATTGAGCGTTTCCAATAGTTGGCATAACGATGGGTAGCAGAAGTATTCCAATGTTAACAGCAATTGATTTGAACATGTATAACCTCTAATTGAGTTTTTCTCGGCTTAGTTTTTAATTGATTGGACCAGTTTTAATTATGTCAATCTTTATGTCTCGGGAGTTGAAGTCGATGGACAGTACAGTCAAAATGTAGTTTGTGTTGTCTGCTCCTGTAAATGAAATCGTTTGGTGTGAACCTAGTATTTGCTTTCTGATCATCTTGGCTCTATCTGGAATAAGTGTAAGTGACGCGAACCCTTCGCCCTCCTCTTCTCCGAATGAGACAGATACGCTTGTGTGGGCGTTTTTTATGTATTTTCTTTCGCCGTGTTTTAGTGAATATACAGATTCCACGGGAGTTATGTCATCTGATTCTTGCTCAGTAGGATTCTTGTTTGCGGTGGGGTGAGCTGTAGCTGAATCATTTGCGTTTTTGTTGGCAACGCCTAAGCTATTATCAGAGTCAGGTCGTAGGAACGTGTCGATCCAGTTACTTACTCCCTCTTGCTGTTGCGTCATATTTACAGTTGGGCGTTTTGGGTCTATCGGCGAGTCTTTGAATAAACCATATATTGTAGCGATAGCGCCCAGAGCTCCTAGAATTGTCCCAAGCTTGAGCTTGGTGCATATGGCTACTAGTTTTGATATCACTGAAATTCGTCTGCCCTAAATTGCAAATTTGACTAACGTCGTAGGCTCTTGTTTATCCAGCAGGATACTGTCGCCCTTTGTCAACCGAAGCAATTAAGCTGTTGGCATATTATATGTTGTATGTTGATGAATTGCAACATCTCCTCTTATTCCACCTCTTTTGCGTATTGGGGTTGACGTCAAAAATAAGGTCGCAGCTGCAACACCAACATAATTGTTCGTTAGTATCATATTGTCTAATAGCGGACAAGGCGCCCCGAGGGACGCCACTACGGCTGTGTGGGGCCAAGTTGTTGTATTTCGGGTTTGACATGGGGGGCTTATTCCTTATATTGTCGCCGTTGCTCCGATTTACGTCCGTCTTTTAAAACGGGCCAGGTCGGGGTTATTTTAGTGGTTTTTTGGTTTCGCCGAAGAGGTGGGATTGGTGTAATTTGATGTTATACAACCGCTTATGCGAAATGTTCGCTGTGGTGAATCGATGAGGATTCGCTCTAATTGAGAATGAAGATTGTGAAGTAGAAGAATATGTTTGGTGAACTTACTGGAAAATTAGATTCCCTGCTGAGAAATCTGCGGGGGGTTGGTAAACTTAGCGAAAAGAATATTCGTGATTCGCTAGGTGAGATTCGTCGGGCTTTGCTTGAGGCGGATGTCAATTTCAAGGTTGTCAAACGCTTTATTGCGGCAGTCGAAGAAAAGGCGATTGGCGAGGACGTTCTCAAGTCGATTGAGCCAGGCCAGCTGGTAGTCAAAATTGTCCATGAGGAAATGGTCAATTTGCTCGGCAAAGACACTGTGCCTTTGGCGATTCCCAATGGGATGCCGACGACATATATGATTTGTGGTTTGCAGGGTTCGGGTAAAACTACTCTGACCGCGAAACTTGCTTTACAAGCCAAAAAGAAAAAGAACGTAAAAGTCCTGATGGCCGCGGCGGATATTTATCGTCCAGCGGCGATTCAGCAATTGCAGGTGCTTGGTAAAGAAATCGATATTGAGGTCTTTACACTTGAGGGCGCCACGCCACCTGAGATTTGTTTGGCGGCGAAGAAGTATGCGGCTAAGAACTTTGTTGATTTGCTGATTCTTGATACTGCGGGTCGTTTGCAAATTGACGCGGAGTTGATGGAGGAGTTATCCGATATCAAAGCCGCCACTAAGCCAGAAGAGATTTTGCTGGTTGTGGATTCGATGACAGGTCAGGATGCGGTTAATATCGCTGATGCTTTTAATAAGCAATTGACTATTACAGGTGTGGCGCTATCGAAGCTGGATGGTGATGCGCGCGGTGGCGCGGCGATTTCGATTCGCGCGGTGACTGATTGTCCGATTAAGATTTCTTCGATTGGTGAGAAAGTCACTGATATTGAGCAGTTCCATCCTGATCGTATGGCTTCGCGGATTTTGGGTATGGGTGATGTTGTCACTCTAGTTGAAAAAGCTCAGGATTCGATTGATCTCGAAGAAGCGGCTTTGATGCAGGAAAAACTTATCAAGAGCAAGTTTGATCTTGAGGATTTCCTGTCACAAATGCAAGCGCTGAAAAAAATGGGTCCGTTGGATTCATTGATGGGCATGATTCCGGGTATGGGCGCGCAAATGCAGGGGATGGAAGTTGATCCCAAGCAGATTAATCGTGTTGAAGCGATTGTGCGTTCGATGACGTATCATGAGCGTCACAATCCAAAAGTAATTGATGGTAGTCGTCGTCGGCGAATTGCCAAAGGCAGTGGTTCGACGGTGCAGGATGTTAATCGTTTGTTGAAGCAATTCACGGCGATGCAAAAAATGATGAAAACATTAACGAAAACGAGTAAGCGAGGATTCACCGGAGCAGCGGCAAAAAATGCGCTGAAGCGGATGGGTTCTGTTTAGTTGATTTAATTGCGGTAACGCAGGAGGTAGTACATTGTCAGTAAAGATTAGGCTCCGTAGAATGGGAACCAAAAAGAGAGCGTTTTTCAGAGTGGTCGCGGCGGATTCTCGCGCGCCTCGTGATGGACGTTTCTTAGAGACACTGGGACGGTATAATCCGATTACAGTCCCTGCGCGGTTTACCATCGAAGAAGACAGAGTTACAGAATGGTTGAACAACGGCGCGCAAATGTCAGATACGGTTAAATCACTTTGCATACAAATTGGTTTCGTTGAGAAATACGAAAAAGCCAAACGTGGCGAAGATGTTTCTGATATGGTTATTCGCACAGAAATTTCTGAGCGTAAGAAGAAGCGCAAGAAAACCAAAGCGGCCGCAGAAGAAGCCGAAGGTAGCGCGGCCTAAGCTGAAGCTGAGGCCTAACGATTTTTAGTGTCACTTGTGCAAGTATGATGTACTTGTTCAATGTAAGAGTTCAATGTGACAGTAAAGATTAAACGACACAATAGACAGGATACATGATGAATGACTTTGTTGAGTCAGTAGTCAAAGCTCTGGTTGATAATCCAGACGAGGTGAATGTCACGGAAGTGTTTGGCGAGCGTGGCGCGGTTTATGAAATCCGTGTGGCGCAGGCCGATTTGGGAAAAGTTATCGGCAAGGGTGGTCAAACAGTCAAAGCTATGCGTGCGTTAATGACGGCGATTGCCGCCAAGCATGGCAAGCGTGTTGGACTGGAGATTATCGACTGATTTGTTTTTCTCAAGTGATCTTCAGTTTGTTTGAAGCGAGTCTTTGAGGAACTGATAATCGGTAATGATGGTGATGTTATCTGTGACTGATAAAGTTGAGCGAATTGCAATCGGGCGTTTTGGCCGCACACGTGGGGTACATGGAGAAATCTATGTGATTCCTTTTGGCGCATATCCAGATAGACTTTTGGATTTGCATCAGGTGGAGATCGAATTAACCGACGGTTTTGCAGTAGCGGAGATTGAGAAGAATTATTCAGTCTCTGGTAAGGTGGTTGTCAAGATTGTCGGTTATGACACTCCCGAGATTGCGCGGACATTGACGAATCGTAGTGTTTTTATTCCCTATGATGAGTTGGGGGATTTGCCTGAGGACGAACACTACACTTTTGAGCTTGAAGGATGCGCGGTTGAGTTAGCTGACGGTCAAGTTGTTGGTAAGTTGAGAGAGGTTGAAAGTTATCCTGTTAGTGATATGTATGTCATTGAGGCAGGTGATGGAAAACGTTTTCGACTTCCAGCGGTCAAAGAGTTTGTTGTGGAGATTGATATCGAGAAGCGTAAAATTATTATCGCTCCACCAGATGGACTTTTTGAGGCGCAGTAATGAGCGCGCAGAATTTGCAGGTGAAGCGATTGAAGATTGAGATTGTCACACTGTTTCCAGAGTATTTTACGGGACTAATCAGACAATCAATTATTGGTAGAGGCATTGACGCAGGTCTTTTTGAAATCAAGACAATTGATTTGCGCGATTATGGAATAGGAAAGCACAGACAGGTTGATGACACGCCCTTTGGTGGCGGAGGTGGGATGACGTTGATGCTTGAGCCATTGACAAACTGCCTGATTGATTTGGGTTATCAGCCGAAAGGTGAGGATAGAGACAGCGCTAAGAATGATAGCAAGAGTCGATTGATACTGACATCGGCGGCAGGTAAACGTTTTACGCAGGACAAAGCAGTGGAGTTTTCATTGTTTGAGCGAGTGACGATTATTTGCGGGCATTATTTGGGAGTTGATGAGCGCTTACTGGATATCTTTGAGATAGAAGAACTAACGATTGGAGATTTTGTCCTGACAGGTGGTGAACCAGCGGCCGCGACTATGCTTGATGCGATTTGTCGTTTACGGCCAGGAGCTTTGGGGAATTTTTCTTCAGCTTTGTCGGATTCACATCAGGAAGGAATTTTGGGGCCACCTGTTTACACTAGGCCAGAGACATTTAGAGGACTGACGATACCAGAGGAATTGCTTTCGGGGCATCATGAAAAGATTTCGCGTTTTCGTAGAGAGAGCGCATTGAAGAAGACAGCCGAGATGCGTCCCGATATATTGAGTCGTCCTGAAATTGCCCAAGAGTTAAGCGACAAAGAGCGAGAAGTTTTTGCTAGAGACACCCAAGAGAATAAAGCGTAGTACACTTATAATTAAGAAATAGAATACACAATAACATATTAGTGGAACATTGGTCTGATAGGATTTGGTAGCGCGTCAGTTCATGTGACACAGAAACGGTAGGCTTCAAAATGAAAATCATACAACAACTCGAAAAAGGGTATTTGCGGGATGACTATCCCGAATTTGCCTCTGGCGATACGATTCGCGTTTCGGTGCGAATCAAAGAAGGCGACAAAGTTCGTACACAGGTCTTTGCAGGCACAGTGCTCGCCAGACGTGGCGGCGGAACAGGCGCGACTTTCACTGTTCGCAAGCTCTCCAGCAATGGTGTCTTGATCGAGCGTGTTTTTCCGTTGCATAGCCCGAATATCGAAAAGATTGAGCGTGTGAAGACTGGTAAGGTGCGTCGTAGCAAACTTTACTATTTGCGTGGTATGACTGGTAAGTCGGCGCGTATCGAAGAGAAGTTCGCTACTAAGAAAGTAGAAAAGAAAGCCGACGCCAAGGCCGCTCCAAAAGCCGCCAAGAAGGTTGCCAAGAAGGTAGAAGCTAAAGTAGAAGAAGCTAAGTAAGCGCCTCTATTTGAAGCTGACTTGAAACTGCTGCACAGTTCAAAGACCCAGCGCATGATTGCGCTGGGTCTTTTTTTCGATATTCACAAATTGTTGTTATGAGTTGTGTTTAACTAGTATGTAGCGTCAAGTTGGGTTAATTAGAAACTATGCAGACCGCATTACACATCTACCATATAGTGACTGCCGCCAAGCGTGAGTTGATTGGGGCCGAGTTTGTGGGTTCTGAGTTCTACCGCAAAGAGCGTTTGGCCTGTATGTATTTCAAGCGTCAGGGCAAAGGAAACAAGCGTCTAGCTTTGGCTCTGCGTTTTCATCCGACGGCCAATGGATTAGTTTTTGTTCCCGCTGGTAAAATTGAAGTGACTACTAATGAGAAATCGTTTCCGTTTTTTCAAGAGGGCTACGGGGCGACAGTGATGTCGGTTGAGCAATTGGGTTTTGACAGGATTGTTAAGATTATATTTTCTAATACGGCTGATTCCACGGGATCGTCAACTAATTCTGGTTCTATCATAATTGAAGCAATGGGTCCCTCGGGGAATCTTTGGTGGCTCAATGACGCAGGAGAGAAGACTCATGTACTGCGCAATCGAGAGTTTTTGCCGACTGATGTCTATGCGCCTCCCATGCCAGCCAGCGGAAAATTAAAAATCACTCCAGAGGAATTAACTGCAGAGACGCTACTGGCGTTTTGCGCTGAGAAACCTGAGCGCAGTTTGGTTGAAATTATTTCCAAAGAGGTCGCTGGATTTGAAGCTCTTCTGGCTAGAGAGGCTCTATCGAGAGCAAAGCTTTCTGTTGATTTATTCGCAGATGACTTTGACGCTGATTCAGCGCAACAATTGTCTGAGATGATCAAAGAGTTTCCAGCGTTAGCGAGCGATAGTCAGGCGGGTTATGTGTATAGCTCAGCTTCAATGCACGCAGCTTTTCCTTTCAAACTCAATAGCGTTGATGAGCAGCCAGAAAAGTTTCAGAGTTATTCATTAGCCGAGTTGGCTCTGATGCGCACGCGCAAAGAGCAGGGCGCCGAAGATGACTTGAGTAGGCGCTATGCAAAGGCGTTGACAGGAGCTCTGAAGCGTTTGCGGCGGACTATCGGCAAAATGAAAGATGATTTAAGCGAGTATGAAAACTTTGAGCGTCACAAAGAGCTGGCTGATATTCTCAAGGCGAATTTACATTCGTTGAAACGTGGTTTGGAGAGTGTGACGCTTGATGATTTGTATCAGGATGGCGAAGTGACAGTGGCATTGGATTCAAAGCTTTCACCCGTTGATAATGCTGATAGGTATTATAAGAAATATCAAAAAGGCAGGCAGGGATTGTCTCTGCTTCAGCGTCGACTGGAAA
>JAJRPJ010000007.1 GCA_024280835.1 Candidatus Zixiibacteriota bacterium
CTATCCTCAGTACCGCCATTAAACAGGCCGCCATAGCCAATAGTCGCGACCCCGCGACCATAGCCCTGCAAATTGACTCGCTCGCCATAATTAGAAAAACTCAAACGCGTACGATCTGGACCAGAGGCTCCTCTAGGCGGAGCTCCTGCGCTGCAGATGATGGCGTTGGAATTGCGTGAAGTCGTGTCAAAAAGTGTCCCATACAATGACTGATCATCAAAATTTTCAGCGCCATTGCCCGCGGCCTCGCAAACAACAATTCCGTCAAGAAACAATTGCTGAATAACATCAAAGTTCGCCATGAAATATTCCATGCAAACATAACCTAGTTGGTCATCACGAGACTCAAAACTAAAGTGAGGTCCTGGGGCATGTAGCTCAATCAAGATCAAATCGCCCGCGCTAAGATTGTTACCTGCATTTTGCAGAGCGCTTGCTGTTGTTTGAGAGGCGATGGAAGAATAACCCCACTCCACACCTGGTGAAATTCCCTTAATACCAGTTCCATCGTCATCGCCAAGTATCTCGCCAATCACAGCCGTGCCATGGTCCCGCCAACTAAGCGTACCAAACTGTCCACCCATTTGAACGAATGGAGGGTTTGAAGCTAACTCTTCATGAGTTGTCCGCCAGCCACCCTCAACATCAATCAGCTTCACACCCGAGCCATCACCACCTGGAACAGTCGAAGCAAAGTCTGCGTCCACACCGTCTGGAGCTGGACGCAAATAAGTCTGCTGCGCGTCAAAATTCGGAGCCACCGCTTCCAGAGCGATAACAGCCAATTCAGGCTCAGGCTGTGGGTAGGCGAGTTCAACTATTCCAAACTGATTGAGCTCGTCCACCAAGTTCATTGCTTCTTCAGGCGAGTTGACCTTAATTTCATAGTAATTCCCCAAATCCGCCAGCTTCAAGCCCGACTTCAGCTCGAGTCGCTCACGCCTAGAGTCAAGTTCCAAAGGATCAATAGCAATCAATGGAGTAACCTTAAAAGCCGTAAGGTAGTCTTTCAAAGTGATTTCAACTTCGGCCATTGATTGACCCGACAAAGAAATCAATTGTTGTGCTCCACCGCGACCCAGCGGCTGACGAACAGCGCTGCCATCGGTGAACTTAACCACCACACTCCTGATAGTTGCTTTTGGTGAAATATAAGTGGTGGTCGGTTTAATGGCCAAAGGGCGAGCCAGCTTCGCGGTTTGTGGAGATGTTTCTGCCAGCGAGTTGGAGACGAGAGCAAGGCTCAATAGGGCCAAAGAGAATATAGATAATATAGTCTGTCGTAGGATAGTCTTTTGCGCTGATTGCAAATTTCTCAGTTGGTGTCTCGTCATGTCTCTAATTATCCTGAACTTTTCTAAATGTGAGAGTATTAGTGAGAGAGGTTGTTTGAATATTCTACCCGTATTTATTAACCAATAATAAGCGCCCAAAAGTTCCCTCATCCTTGTCAAGGAGGAGAGAAAGAGGTGTCGCATAAGAGTTAGATTAACATCCATTACGCGAACATTACTTCCATTTTATAGCATCGGCGCTGGTAATTGCGAGGGTGAGGAAAACTTGTATAGAGAACTTGAAGGCGGTGGTTAAGCCCCCACACATCCATAAGATAGGGCAGATTAGAACAACTGGCAAGTGAAATTTTGCTCTGTATCAAGGGAGCCACATGGGTAATCAACAAAAAGGCGGCGTAGATCGCTCCACACCGCCTTTTTACAAGAAAACATATAGTACATCAGCTTCGTAGAAGCCTTGCATTGTCGGTAATGACCGTTGTATTACGGCTTAGCAAATGCTTCCGCAGGGATTTCGACATTGGTAAGCATTTTCGAAACTGTTGACTCATTTATAGTTGCGCCGTTTGACGTAGACTTGATAGAAAAGGGAGCTTTGATTCCCGAGACCTCTTGGTAATCAGAAAAAGTCACCTCTATTTCGCCTGGCCCAGCAGGTGTGCTACCAAAGAAACGCTGCCCTACAGGAAGATGTGTGGCGGCGTCAATTGCCAATCTTACCAAATCATCTCCAGCGTCGTCAACAAAATGTACATAATCAACACTAGAGCCGTTTTCTTCGCCCGAACCGCCATAAACAGGAGTCAGTCCGCTCTTGGCATAAGTGCAGAACAAGACAACAATATCGCGAGCGATCTCTTTGCGAGTATTAATGTTTTCAGTCTCTGGGAATGGTTGAGAGTTAGGCCCCATCGCCTGCCAGCCATGAGTGCCGTCAAATATCTGTTTCATTTCTCCACCTGGAATCGTGATAGTAAGCGCTCGCTTATTTGGTAACTCAATAACCTCTACAATAGCCAAGGTCATCATATTGCCGCCGCCAACATCAAGCGAGACATCACCAATACGCGAAAAACTATGAATCTTAGCATAGTTGTCCTTACCACCAGTAGCCTCGATAGCCGCTGAGAGAATCGCTTTACCTTTAGCAATATTCTCCTCATTGACCGCCAAATCACTCTCAGGAGCCGCGCTTGGAATAGTAATATCAATCGTATCGACAGGCATTCCAAGGTCAGTCAATGCCCCATCGAAATCCTCGGCCTTACCAACAATCGCGATATACAGATTATCAAGGTCGAAATGTTTCTGGGCGGCTGCCTGAACGTCAGTGGCAGTTACTTTCTCAACCTTTTCCTTAGTTTGCGAAAGGAAATCCTGCGGCAAACCATAAGCGTCATACTCCACCATGCGATTCACAACTTCAGAACGTGTATCAAAATTGAAGACAAATGAATTCAGATAACCGTCAATAGAACGGGTCATTTCTTCTTCGGTCGGTGGGTCTGTCTTCATCGACTCCATTTGCGCAATAATCGCCCTTGTGGCCTTCAAAGTCGTTTCAGACTTTGTAGAGGCAAAACCAAGGAAGCGTCCAGCATAATCAACACCAGCGCTAAACCCGCCACCAGTCGCATAGGCTAAACCGTCACGTGAACGGATATTGTTAAACATGCGGCTACCAAAGCCACCGCCAAAAACATTGTTCATCACAATGCGAGCAGGGTAATCTTCGTCTTGGATTTTTCCACCCAAATGACCAACATATATATTGCTCTGGTTGACATCAGATTTCTCTGCAAAGAGAATACGATTGTCCTTCTTAGGAACAACTTCTGGCGGGGGGGGCGCAACATCACCTGTCGCGTTCCATGAACCAAAATATTTCTCAACCTTAGCCAGCATTGTTTTCTTATTGAAGTCTCCCCAAAGAGCTATTTGCATATTCTTTGGATGGATGTACTGACGATGGAAAGCCACCAAATCCTCACGAGTGATTGCGTCAACTGTCGCATATTCTGTCCTGCGCGCATATGGCGAATCTTCACCATACAAAGCCGCGCTGAATATGTGGGAGGCAACTCTCTGAGCATCGTCATTGCGCCGAGAGATTCCACCTTTGATTTGCGTCTTGGTAATATCAATTTTGTCCTGATCGAAAGTCGGATTCTGTAGCACTTCCGCCAAAACTTCCAAAATCAATTCATTGTACTCAATCAATGAATTACCAAATGCCCGACCACTGGTCAAACCCATACCCGTTTCAACAGAAGCGCCAATCGCTTCAAGTTTGGCATCTAATTCATCACCGGTCCATTTCTTGGTGCCTCCAGTGCGCATAACATCAGCCATGATATCAGCGAGGCCGATCTTGTCCGCTGGCTCAAGATAATTACCAACTTTCATCCGCAGACTAACGTTGAATGTTGGCAATGAATGATCTTCAAGCAGATAAACTGTCATTCCATTGGCTAAGGTTTTCTTTTCAACCTTTGGAACTTGAAGTTTATTAAGTTTTGGGAAACTGATATTGTCTACAGCTCGATTACTGTCAGCCAATGCGCTTCCCGTTAAAGACAGACTCATTGCTACCAATGAGCAAGTCAATGTACGAGTAATAATTCTGAATTTCATTTTCTAATCCTCTTATAGGCGCTTACTAATCACTGTGGTGTTATTCGAGCTACAGAGCGCGTCAAATTTACCCCAACCACAGCGATAAGCTACTTGGCTTTAGATTTTATCGATGAAACCGACAGTACGGTTTTTCTTAGTCATATATTTCTTAGCCACACGCTGTATATCATCAGCAGTAACTGCATTTATCTTCTCTAGCTGACGGAACAACCCACGCCAGTCACCATCAACCATCTGGTAAGTGGCTAACTGAATCGCCAAACCCTGACGGCTATTCAACTGATTAATAAAGCCAGACTTCGCACGAGCACGAATCTCTTCGACATCCTGCTCAGAAAGTTTCTCCTCTTTCAGTCGCTCAATATCAGCCAGAATCAAAGTTTCGAGTTCCTCAGGTGTCACATCCTTAGCCGCCATAGCAAACACAGCTACCAACCCAGGATATTTCTCGCCAGGGAAACCAGTGAATGCGCCGACATTTATCGCCTTTTTACTGTCTTTAACTAAGCTCTTATACATCAATGATGTTCTGCCACTTCCGAGATAATCGACCAACGCATCCAAAGCAGGGCGATCAGGATGACCACCAGCGGGAACATGATAACCAGCTAGCCAAACAGTTTCGGATTTGTCCTCAACAGCCACACGACGCTCGCCAGCCTGAGGCGGCTCAATCGTCTGAATCCGCATCACATCTGGGCCACGCTTAAGACCACCAAAGTATTTCTCAGCGTATTTAATAACTTCCTTAGGATTGACATCACCAACAATCGCAATGCAAAGGTTGTTAGGAACATAGTACTTATTGAAAAACGTCATCGCCTCTTCACGGCTATAATTACCCAAATCAGACATATGACCTACACCAGGTACACCGTAGGAGTGCGCCTTAAATGCGGTGGCCAGAAACTCCTCGACAAGTTTTCCGATAGGGTTTGACTCACTGCGCATTCTGCGCTCTTCCTTGACAACATCAACTTCCTTATGATACTCGCGCAAAACCGTGCTAGAGAACCTTGAAGCTTCCAACATAATCGCCAATTCAAGCTTGTTCTCTGGGAAATTGTAAAGATAAGCGGTTTGATCACTGCTTGTAAAAGCATTCAACCCTACAAATCCTTCACGCTCAACGATATTGCCCAGCTCATTTGTGACAACAAATCCATCACTAGTATCCTGCGCATCACGGAAAGTTTTTTCCAAATCTACAAGCATAGCGCTATCGGCCAACTCACCTTTAGAGCGCTCGGCGCGCCACGCCAAATATGCAGCTTCTTCAGAAGCGATGGCTTTTACTTCGCCTTCAATATTGTTGGTGCCAATCTCATCGTCACCCTTGAAAGCCATATGCTCAAAAACATGAGCCATACCAGTAAAGCCTTTAGGGTCATCAACACTACCCACGTTAGCATAAGTCACCAATGAAACCACTGGCGCATCGTCGCGAGGGAGGATGATAACGGTCAAACCATTATCAAGTGTGTGTTGAACAATCTTCTTCTCGTAATCCTTAATGTCGAACCCATAAACGGTTGACACATTCAATGCGCTTAGGGATAATATTCCCACTAAGAACGCTGTACTGAATTTAGTAATAAATCTACTGCTACCTTCCACGACAATCCCTCCTTGAAACTGTGGTGATAATTACTATTGCTATTTTCGTTTATTTCGTTCCTAATATATAATCAATCTAGTTCATATCTTGAAGAGAATACGCCTCACCCCAGAGCAAGTCAAGGCCGTCAATACCAACCACAACCACAGAATGCTACTGCAGATTTGCCCGCTCAATGAAGACAATATCTCCGTTACGTTAGACGAGAGGAGTTGCAAAATGTTGCACGCAATTCCTGCGACCAATAGGTTCAATTCAACAGCTCCAAACCAATCCCGCTAGGTCGCATACCAATCAGAGACTATTTATGTCCGTGCGGCACACAATTTGCCAGACCTAACACTAGGAAAACGGTCTATTCAACCAACAGTCGCCAAATGGCAGAAATCTCATCGAAACTCGAAAAATCGCTTGAGAAAAGCGTAATTTTTCTTGCAGAAAACTTGTCAACCAACTAGAAAAGAATATACTGCGTTTGAGCTTAATCCTTCGCTAAGCCATTTGGCCTAGGCGTAGGATAGAGTGAATTTTTTTTGGAACAGTTTTTTGATTTGTTATTCTTGATTATTTCTGAATGTCTCTTTCTGGAGCTCCAAGTGAAATGAGCCAGAAAGAGTGGAGTTAGAAAAGCCGGGCCAAACCCGACACAAACGTACAGGACACGTTTAGTATGAAACCGAACAGCTTTCTCGAATCCATCGGGGTCAAAAACCCTGGTACAGTCAAATGGAACCTCTCACGTGAAGCCCTCTATCAAGAGGCCATTGAGAACAAAGAAGTCACCATCTGCAAAGGCGGCCCAATCGTCGCCCTCACAGGCAAACACACTGGACGGTCACCCAAGGACAAGTTCATCGTCCGCGAACCTTCCTGCGAAGACAAAATCTGGTGGGGTAATCACAACCAACCCATCTCCGAAGAGAACTTCGACAAACTCTATGCTCGAGTCCAAAAACACCTCGAAGGCAAAGACATCTATATTCACCAACTCCACACAGGCGCCGACGAAGAATACAAAATCAACGTCCGCCTAATTACCGAATTCGCTTGGCATGGACTCTTCGCCAGAAATCTCTTCATCGACAATGTCAGCGCCGCTGAACATGAAAACTTCGATTCAGATTTCACCGTCATCGCCGTCCCAAGTTGCCAAGCCGACCCATCAACCGACGGTACCAACAGCGAATGCTTCGTTATCTTGCATCTCGAAAAGAAAATCGCCCTAATCGGCGGCACTCCCTACGCAGGTGAAATCAAAAAATCCATCTTCACCGTCATGAACTATTACAAACCACTGCAAGGCGTCATGTCCATGCACTGTAGCGCCAACGAAGGCGCCGATGGTGACACCGCAATCTTTTTCGGGCTCTCTGGAACAGGGAAGACCACACTTTCAAGCGATCCCAATCGAAAACTTATCGGCGATGACGAACACGGTTGGTCCGACAAAGGGGTCTTCAACTACGAAGGTGGATGTTATGCCAAAGTAGTTCGACTCTCAGCCGAAGGCGAACCAGAAATCCACGCCATGACGCACCACTTTGCGACCGTCCTCGAAAATGTCGACATAGACCCGATAACCCGCGTCCCAGACCTCGACAGTACCAAATACACCGAGAACACACGCGCCGCGTATCCAATCGATCAACTCTCAAATATTGTCCCATCAGGTTGCGGTGGACATCCATCAAATATCATCCTGCTAACAGCTGATGCCTTCGGTGTCTTGCCACCAGTAGCCAAACTGACGCCAGAGTTAATCCAAAAATATTTCTTAGTGGGTTACACCGCAAAAGTAGCTGGCACAGAAAAAGGCATCACCGAACCAGTCGCCACTTTCTCGGCCTGTTTCGGCGCTCCATTCATGGCTCTTCAGCCAACTTTCTATGCTGAACTACTCGCCAAGAAAATGTCCGAACACCAAGCCGACTCATGGCTCATCAACACTGGTTGGATAGGCGGCGACTACGGCACAGGCGCACGCATCAGCCTAAAATACACCCGCGCAATCGTCACCGCAGTCCTCGATGGCTCACTCTCAAAAGTAGAAACCGTAAAAGACCCAATCTTCGGCCTAGAAATCCCAATTAGCTGCCCGAACGTCCCATCCAATATTCTAAATCCAATAGAGTCTTGGGACGACAAAGCGGCCTACAACAAGACCGCCTCCAACCTAGCCAAAAAGTTCGAAGAAGCCTTGGCAAAGTTCGAAACAAAAGGCGCCGCAGTGAGTGTATAGCAATTGGGGATGGCTGGGTACTAGTTGAAGATTCGTTACTAAATCGATTAATAAAACTGGTATTTATACATGTCACGAGAGTTGGGATGTGAAACTCCCAACTCCCTTATTTAACTCGTTTTAATTTGCGAAGAGAACTTCCCGTAGAAGTTTTGGCCAATGGTATCAAGTGGGGGAATCGTGTAGCCCTTTGCGTCTTGAGGTTGCGCAAACTGTTTGAGGCGTTTTTCAAATTCGGCCAACGCGCCCTGCTGAATCAAAGAACCTTTGTCGGAAAATCCTGCTTTGACTAATTTCTTGGTTTCCTTCGAAATGGACATAATCAAGTTTACCTTTTTGGTTGCCTAGAAGTGGATTCTCGAATGCATGAAATATTTGTGTCCCATTCTTACGATGTAATCACAAATTGTATCATTATACTCTCTAAGTATCGGTTGAAGGGCACTATCGCTTGAATAATCCTCAATTTTGAGTTTCAACTCGTTCCTAAGAATTGATATCCCGATTGAACGTCCGTGAGAGTGCCAGCGTTTGTTGTCTCCTAGGATGCGTGCTACATCTTCTGCTCGCTTAATTTTCTCGGCTTTTGTGACTTTCTTTTTTAACAAGCTTGGCGTTGTTTGATGAACGACCCAATTCTTGAATTTATATCTAACAAGCCAGTCTTTGAGCAATGATATGGTCAAGTTCTTAGCTTGCTCATAACTCTTTAACATAGCTAAATCTTGATCTTTTAGCATCAAGAACTCTGCTTGGGTGAGGGTATTCTTCTTCGATTTTTCTATGAATTCTTCTACTTTATCAAGATAGCCAAGCGCTGGAACCCAATTATTACCGTTGTAAACCTGTGGGTCAATTGGGCCGAGTGATGAAGAATAATCCATCCAGATCTTGTCACCTGACATACAGAATATCGTACCGGCCGACATCGCATAGTCAGGTACAATGAAGTCAACTTCCGCGTAGTGATGTCGAGTAATTCCGACCATTTTCTCTACCGTTTCTGCGGAACCACCTGATGTGTTGATAATAATAGTCAGTTTATCGTATTTTGACGTATTATCTTGTTTTAACGACTCAATGAAATCTCGAAAAGGTTTTTCAATCGAGGGTGCAATTGATCCGAAATAGAAGATTACATC
>JAJRPJ010000008.1 GCA_024280835.1 Candidatus Zixiibacteriota bacterium
CCAAAATGGGTTCGTTTCGCATATGCAGCTTGCGCACATAGGATTGTTGTAGTGTTTTTGTAGAATCTCCCTCGATTGTAGTGTGTGCCATGAGTTTGCCATCACTTACGGACGGAGCAGGATTTTGGTGTGGTTTGATGGTGATTCTGTGTAGCGTGAAATATCAAAGCCGCAGGGATTTCGACCTGCATGACTATTAGATGGCAAAGCCAACACGATGAAACAGGGACAAACGTCCCTACCACCCTGTCACCCTGTCACCCTGTCACTATAACTCTTTGTCTTGCTCCTTCTCAAAAGCGATTCGCTTGTCAAACCACATTCTTAGTTCGTCCCAATTGAGAGTTATTGGAATTGGATGTTCAACGATAAAATTGACATCCATTAGTTGAGACCACATTGCTTCGCATGATCTCCTTGGGTGGCGCGCAATGATGGAATCAGCGAACTTTGAATGAGCCTCAAAGTGGTGCGTATGAGTAAATCCACTCCAAGTTGTCCGCAGTTGCGTTGGATTCTTGATGTCTATAATTTCTGTTTGCTCTAGATTTCTCTTGCTGGTAGGCCCCCAGCCCTCCTTCATGAGATTTATGGCCTCCACATCAGAATCTGGAGCACTATAGCCGAATACAGTAAAGAGATACGCATGAGCTAGGTATTTCTTCAGTATCTCCCAAGAAGCCTGAATATATGAATTTTGAGTATAGTTTTTTTCCTTAATTGGATAGAGTAGTTTTGAATTTACAAATAGCGTGTCACACTTGGAACAGCGGGTTCCGCGACGGCCGACAGTACGATCTTCAATGCAGTAACCAATTGCAGTGTTTCCGTGCAGAAAGACCACTTTTGGTCCTGAAGCCCATCGGTGATTACGTTGTAGCGCTTGCCACAAGAGCGGATCCCAATTGAAAGTTGCTATCAAGTCTTTCGGTCTAAGAGATATTACAAGCAAATCATAAATTGTCGGGTAGTCTGGTAACTCCAGATCATAAAAGTATTTGAAGACAGCAGTTTCGATATCCTGCAATGCAGAATTCCTACCTTCAGTGTATAATGCGCTATACAGATCTTCGAAATTTTCACAGTCATAACTCATGTCGTGACGATACAGGATTGGTTTCAGATCGCATTGCTCTACTAAATTGTTCATCAATGGTAAACTCTTCCCGTTCTTATCGCCAAAGGGCAGTGCTGCCACACTTGCTCCTGAACCTAAGATCACCACATGGGGAGCGCCCATTGAAAGGTCGTCAATTTCATCGTAGTTATTAAAGTTCACTGACATTAATCCTTGGGAAAGCGTTGTTTCTAGATTCAAACTTACTGCCACAATCTATCTTTGGTAATACGCAGTTCCATGGGTCGAAACCCTCACGGTTTCGACATTTTCAATCTTGGCGGAGATGTCGGGTTTCTATGTTTGCTGGCGCTCACGCCGGAATCCGACCTACTTTTGCTCAACCAAGATTAATATAGCTAACTGCCTCGTATTGCGAAACATGTCAAGTCCCTGAAAAGGGGACTTGACCTACTTTTGGGATTGTCGAAACCGCGAGGGATTTCGACCTATTGCCATCTTCCACCAATAATCGTAGTGGCGTCCCTTGGGGCGCCTTTTTCAATCAAGTCAATCACCCCCAAACAATCCAACAAGGCGCCCCAAGGGACGCCACTACGCTGGCTGTTGCAGAGACGTATTAGATTTGCTTTTGCCGGCAGGCTATTAGCGCTTGCGTTGCGAAGGCCATTAGGAGCATGGCTCCGACTGTGAAACGCATGAGTGGGGCCCAGCGTAGGCCGGGGCGTAGAGATGACATTTTGGGGTCGTCGGGGTTGTAATGCACCGAGACTGTTTTACCAGGATGGTATTCTGCTAGGACTTTGCTGGCGGTTTGGCCGCGGTAGCGACGGCTTCCGAAACCGGGGATTGATAAATCAGTTGAGTCAGTGTAGATGACACCAGCGACCTCATAGGAGTAAATCACCAGCGGCAAAATTGCGCGTTCGCCTGTGCGGGTGGTGTCGGAGACTTGGCCTTGGGTAATCGGCCATGATTTGCTTTGGATTGATTTGTTGACATCGCCTGATGAAATCCAGAGTAACAAAACTCCCAAGCCTAGCGCAACAAAGGTCAGGACCTGAATGAGAGTTCCGCCACGGATTTTTTTCCAGCGGAATATGGCGCCGAGGGCAAAGCCCAGCGCAAGGGGCGCCCTTGCGGCAACACTGGTACTTGATAGCGCTTACAACCGCAGGTTATCTATCAAGCGCACGCCGTGCACACTCGCCGCTAGTGAAATCATCGCGCCCTTCTGGGGCGCATCAAGTGGCTCTAGCGTTTCGAATTCTGTGAGAGCTATGTATTCGAATTTTATTGTCGGACAAATTGCCTCGGCCTCAACACTAATCAGAGTTTTGAGGGCTATCAAACTTGTTTCACCAGCTTTGAAGGCTTCATGCGCCGCGCGTAAGCCGACTATCAAACATCTCGCCTCGGCTCTTTCTCGGGCATTGAAATATTGATTGCGACTTGAGAGCGCTAGGCCGTCTTTCTCGCGAACAGTCGAAGCGACAATAAACTTGATTGGATAGGACAAGTCTGTAGTCATTTTTTTTAGTGTTTGCGCTTGCTGATAATCTTTTTGCCCAAAGACTGCAACATCGGGCCTGCAAATATTAAACAACTTCGCCACTACAGTAGTGACACCTCGAAAATGATCGGGGCGTGATTTGCCCTCTAACGTTTGTGTAATTTGCTCAACTGAAACGAAAGTTTCGAAGCCCTCAGGGTAAATATCTTCCACAGGCGGCATAAACACGAAATCAACTTTTCTCTCTCGCAACAACGCTAGATCACGCCGATTATCGCGTGGATAGTTTAAGTAATCCTCATCGGGCCCAAATTGTTTTGGATTCACAAAGATAGAGACGACAACAATATCAGCGCTCTTCTGCGCCCTCTCGACAAGCGCCAGATGACCGTCATGCAAGGCGCCCATAGTCGGAACTAGAGCTAGAGTTTTTCCAGTAGCAACACACTCTCGTGCGGCCTGAGACATTTTCTTGGATGATCGAATAATTTTCATGGAGACAATCTAATAGAATCTGCGCCAGAGGAAACCTCTGTTAGCTATTTATTATTGTCATTCTGGCGGGCGGGACTCTGAAATGCGCGCAATTGCCTTTGCTTATACATCTTATACGCAATTTGAAAATAACTGATAGCATCATGACTCAAGGTAGATTGACTGTCTTCACCTAGAAACAACAATTCACCATTACTAGAATCACGTAGCCACAGTTCTACAGCCCCTTGAATTCCGAGAACCGCCAAAGTGTCATTGCGTAGCATCCCCACATCTCGATTGTGCGACAATAGTATCCAATCATCGTCTCCGCTGGGTCTTAGGAGTGAGCGTCCGAAAAATTGCGATCGATAATTGAAATCCAGTAGATCAAGAATAGTCGGAGACAAATCTAGCTGAGAACTGAGACGGTCATTACGCCCCCCCTCGGGAATTAGCGCTGGGCTATAGAACAACAATGGAATCTCATAGGAGTCCAGCGGAATCTCCTGACTACCATAGACTCGCGCGCCATGGTCAGCCATGAAAATGAACAATGTGCTATCAAAAAAATCATGCGACTTGGCGTCTGCAATAAACTTACCTATGGCATAGTCGGCATAACGAACAGCGTTTTCGCGTGTCCTCTCCTCTGGGTCATACGGTATTTTGCCGTCTGGATAAGTAAAGGGAGTATGGTTGGAAACAGTTATCATCGTGGCAAAAAACGGTTGCCCCTGATTGTGCAATGAATCAAAAGTCAGCAGAGCATTGCTAAAGAGGTCTTCATCGCAAACACCCCAAATAGTTGAAAACGTCTTGTGAGAAAAATTAGTCTCGTCGATAATTTGGTCAAAATAATTGTGGGAGGCGAAATAGGAAAAATTATCAAAGTACGCGCGTCCACCGTAGAGAAATATTGTTTGGTAGTCTTGCTCTTTGAGTGCCGAAGCTAGTGTAAAGAGGTTTTCATTATCTGGTCTTTTGACAATTGAACGACCAGGAATCGGCGGATAACTAATTATTGAGGCTTCTAGACCTCTAACTGTGCGGTTGCCTGTGGCGTACATCTTAGTAAAAAGTAGCCCTTCACTTGCCAGCGAATCGAAATGCGGAGTGAGGTTCTTGCCGTCAGGTTTGAGTGAACCGATGAATTCCGAACCAAAACTTTCCTCGAGAACTAAGACAATATTGAATCGTCTGGTTGGATTCTCGGAAACTATCTGGCGATCAAGAGTCTGAACGCTGAGTGTTGTAACATCCGAATCAATAAACTTAGCGTCTGAAGTTTTGATTTGTCGCCTGAGACACTCTAGGGCTTTTGTTTCATCGATAGTAGCATAGTAGAGATCATAATCAAGTTCATTCGTCACAAAGGCATGCCAGAAATTATAGATACCATTGCCAGCGATTTCGTTGAGAATCCGATTATCGGACACTCGGCTAGTATCGATGCTCAACGAGAAATACATGACACCACTAACAGCTATTAGCCCGAGAGATGTTCTTACCCTGCGCCCCAAGCTACTACCTACTTCTAGGGTTTGATTAACTCGACGCCGTAGAAACCAGACAGCAGTCACACTTAAGGCCAAGACTGCCAACAAAACTGTCGGCACAGGATAGGTTTCCCAGATATTTACGAAAACCTCATGGGGATAAAGTAAATAGTCGACGGCCACATAATTTAGTCGCGAACTAAATTCTGCAAAGAAGAACAATTCCAAAACAATCAAATACAACGCGGCGTAGATAAACATAAACAAGCCGCCAAATGTCAACCAGCGTCCAAATCTAAACCTGAACCATTTTTGGGGAAAGACCACCAAAAACAAGGAGTACAAAAACATAAGACAAAGTGCGATAAAGGTATCAATAATAAACCCGACACAAAGCGCTAGCACAAAGTCAACAATAGTGACGTTCTGGCTCGCTATTTCTGTGACTAGTAAAACTAAACGTGTAAAAGTGGAGGAAAACAGATAGACCAACCCGACAAGAACCAAGTTCACATTCATGAAGGTAATTGCAGAGGCTCCTCGTTTTACCAAGTTCATAGATAAATCCTAGACTTCCTCTGAGGTGTTGGGTGTGACAGTATCAGCCGAGTTTGGGTTTTTCAGCGCGTACATATGCACTTCGACATTTTCCATTATGGTTACGCTTTTCTCGTATTGCATCCCGACCCTCTCAGCGACTTTTTTCGAAGACAGATTATCGGGATACATCAAAGAAACCATTCGTGAAAATTTGCGCTTTCGGAATCCCCAATCACGAACGGCGATGGCCGCTTCGGTAGCATAGCCTTTTCCACAGAATTGTTTGCCTAATAGATAAGCTATCTCATGCTCACGAAAACCATCAATCTCCCAAAAGAGAACCCCACAATGCCCAATCAGAGTCTCGCTCTCAGCGAGTCTCACTGCCCACAAACCAAGTCCATGCTCTTGGTAATGTGTTTTCTGATGTTTTTCTATACTCAGTCGCACTTCATCAACAGAGTCAACAGTCTTGCCAGCGCCAATAAAACGCATAGTTTCTGGATCTGAATAGAACTCAAAAAACGCTACGGCATCAGAAGCCAACATTGGGCGCAATTCTAATCGCTCTGTCTTTATTGTTTCTATCATTCTCATAGATTAACTATTCTTTATTTCGACGGCAATAGTTTCCACTTGTCAGTCGGCCTACTTAGCGCTAATTTTCATAAATGGCGCCTACCCCTAAAATCCGTCAGGACCTAATAAGTTCCCGTCAGGAAACGAAAATTCGTGACGGAGAGTCTGGCCAAGTATTTGTAGTCATCAAAGACCCGCGCACTGGTCGCTATTTTCGTGTTCGTGAGCCCGAGTTTTGGCTGATCAATCAATTCGATGGGAAAAGCACCGCAGAAGAGGTTGCTCAGCGTTTTGCTGATAAATTCAGGATGGCGCTGCCAATAGAAGCCGTCGAGGCTTTCGCCAACAAACTAGATTCACTTTTCTTCCTCGATACCGAACGCGCCGAATATGAGTCCAGTCGCGCTGTACATAGCGCAGAGGGAGCCGAAAACCGCTCTGCGCTCTCCAAGCTATTGTTTATCAAACTTGTAGCAATGGACCCGACAAACTTTCTCAATGCTCTTTTGAAGGTCTACCGTCCTCTGCACGGCAAGCTATTGTTCGCTTTGTCTTGGGCGTTTATGCTTTTTGGATTGAGTGTTATGTGGGCCAATTTGAGCGCTTTCTCGCATGGACTGTATGATATTTTCACTCTGGGATCGATTTTCACAGCTATGTTCGCATTGGCTCTTGTGATTTTCATCCACGAATTGGCACATGCAATTACCTGTCGCTTGCATGGCGGGCAAGTCACTGAAGTTGGTTTTTTGCTACTTTATTTTCAGCCCTGCTTCTTCACCGATCTCTCGGATGCTTGGTTATTTTCCCAGATGAAGCATCGTTTGGCGGTCATATGGGCTGGGCCGTTCATGCAGCTTTTGACTTTGGCAGCCATGGCCATAGTATGGCGCGTGACAGTCATCGGCTCAACAATCAATCTAATCGCCCAGATCAGCGCGATTGTCTCTTTGGTGACAATTCTCTTTAATTTCAACCCACTTATTAAGCTGGACGGCTACTACTTACTCTCCGACTGGCTGGAAATCCCCAACCTGCGCCGAAAAGCATTCCAGTATTTTGGCTCATGGTTCAGGCAAGTCGCTCTCGGAATCAAGGCCGACTCAGATAGACCAGAAGAATTCACGCCCCGCGAGCGGAAAATTTTTGTCCGCTATGCCCTCTTGTCGATTACCTACTCTGTGGTATTGCTGACGTATATAGGTGTAATAGTTGGAACCTGGCTGATAGAATCGTTTGGGATAGTTGGCGCGCTGGTATTGATTGCAACTCCGTTGTATATTCTCAGAAGAGAGTTATTAGCAAGTATTCGCTATTTATCGAGCCCAATAAACGCCATGAAAAATATCTTCAACAATCCACTGCGCGGAATTATCTACTCAATAGTGGCCTTAGCTCTAGTAGCCGTGGTCTTCTTTGTCCAAGTTGACGAAAAAGTCAGTGGTACTGTCGAGCTGTTTCCTCTGCAACGTTTTTCTATCAGCGCTGGAGTTGGTGGACGAATCGTTACTGAAAGACGCACCTGTGGCAAGCGGCCAGATCTAGAAACAGGCTATTTGAATATGAGTTCGCTTGACCTCTCGGCATTGAGTATTCGCAAAAGAGTCAGTGTCGGCCAAAAAGTTGCAACTGGAGACACCCTGTTGGTTCTCCAATCAAATCAGGTAACCTCAGACTTGGAAGTCGCCAGATCCGCTCTGGCAACACTCAGGGCTCGTCTGGCTCTGCTGAAATCTCCACCGAAAGCTGAAAGCTTGATGGTACTAACCGCCGAAGCAGAGGCCTACGAATCTGAATATCAACGCGCGACATCTGAACTAAAACGCAAGCGTGAGCTGTACGACAAGAATTTGATTGCGAAAAACGAGCTTGAAGACTCGCAGTCGGCGCTGGAAGTCAGTTCTTCAAAATGGAAATCCGCAAAATCTCTGGTGGAGCTTCACCGCTCTCCACCCAAACCCGAAGAAGAAGCGGTCATCCAAAGCGACATCGACCAACAGCAGGCGCGCACGGCTTTCCTCGAATCCCAAGTAGCCGCGCAAGTAATACTCAGCCCCTTTGACGGTAAGATTGTCGAATCCGCGGACCAGAGTGAGTTCTTGGTCGTTATAGATGAAGGACAAATAGAAGCGCGGATTCATGTCTCAGATTACGATCTGACAAAAATTGAACTCGGTCAGTTGACGCTCCTGCGAGTGCGAAGCCATAACGCTCAAACATACCAAGGGCAAGTCAACCGCATCAGCCAAGTTGGAGCTAATTTTGAAGCCCAGTCTCCAGAATCAACTGGTGATTTTGTTGTTGCAGCTATCTATGACAACCCCAATGGACTCTTGAGACCTGGAATGAGTGGCTATGCCAAGATAGTTGTCGGCCAAAAGAGCATCTTCGGACTCGCTAAGCAAAAAATTCGCTCCTTTATTCGTGTAGAGTTCTGGTCTCTTTGGTAGGACTACATAACACATTGTGATATAATTGATTACATCTAGAAACTAACTCACGCTTTCCCCGTATATACAGCAATATGTAGGCCTTTCAGCTAGGCTGGGGGCCTCAACGAGGCCGAAAAAGCACTTGACAGGAGAGCAGATAAGTCTATCTTTGAAAGTAAGCAGGTTGCTTCTGGGTCAATATGACTAGATCATTATGTAATGACATGGAAGTGGGCTTAATAACACGGAAGTAGTATGGATTCTCACCTGAGTTTCCATCAGACAAAAATGAATCACACCTGGTCTGTCACCCTTGCCTGATGACTGAGGCGTAGGTGGTTGGTTCGGGATCATTTATAAACAGGATGAGAGGAGGTGATTCTTTGGAAAAATATACATTAGCCATTGAAGAGCTTGAGACAAAAATTGCTCCAATTGGCATCAGTCAAGGTGGTCAATAAGCAGATAAGAACTGCTGAAGACGAGCTTTTCTAGGCGTCTTCGACACTTCTGCATTATTGATACCGATACAAAAAGTGTTGCCACATTGTGTGTCAACCAAGAAGGTGGGATGTTCGCGCATCCCACCTTCTCTTTTTGGGTCCTACAAACTTGTAGGCTAGAAACTCTATCCTAGGAAGCCCTTTACCTAAGAAACAATTTATCTCAACAAATTATGTGACATTCAGTTTTTTCTTGAGTTGCATGATTTCAACCGACATGCGACTCATGAACGGTTGATGAGTGAAAGCGTGTACACTTTCTTTATCAGGCAAAACCTCTGCCAACTGCCGAATCGATTGCATAGCTCGCCTTAAGGCCGCATAACTCTCTTCATACTCACCACACTTGGAGCCAATCTCTGCGAGGACTATTTCCAACTTCCACGAGTGACAACACTCGCCCACTGTGTGAGCGCCTCTGTCGACTTCACGCAAACGGACGTAGAGAGTTTTCAACTCGTCTTGCTCGAGTTCAGAGGTCAGCATTTGAATCTCCGCCCAAACTCGCTCAAAAATTAGCAGATCCACATCCTCGGTAACACTTCCAAAAAACTTTGCTGCCTGATTGAGATGCTCCCCTGCTGTACTTGTTGCGCCATCGGCGAGATGACACTCAACCAGCGCCAGCTCACATAGCGCTATATCACGCGGAGCCCTTGTGTCCTGAGCTAATTCAAGAGCCCGACTTAGACTCTCACTATTGCGCGCAGCCCTAACAAGAAAACATTGTATTTGCGACTGCTTGTCGCCAATTTCCTGCGCAAGCTTTGTTGCCTGCTCAACACAATGAGTATTCTTTTCTTCTAGACGCAATTGACGATATAACTCAGCCTGCAGAAGTAGGCAGCTAACCTCCAAGACCTTGTCGGCCAGCTCTTGCGCAACTACTGCACTCCGCTGTGCCAAATGTAGCGCATGGTCCCAGCGTCCAGTCCGCAAGAATATTCTCGCAAGCCTCAAATCAAAAATCGCTTTGCTATGATTGTCATGTAGCTCCTCGGCAATCTCACGGGCGCGTCTGATATGTGAAAGCGCCTCGGAAAATCGTCCAGCGGTGATTGCGCAAGAGACAAAATTATCAAGATTTGTCAGAACTTCCTTCTGACTGCTTTCCACTTCATTGATTTCCAGCGCTTCTTCCAAAACCTCTAGCGCCTCGGGAAGTCTGCCTTGTAAGTAGAAGGTAAAGCCAAGGTTGTTGAGCGTGCGGGCTATTTCAGCGCCGTTGTCCAGCTTGCGCTTCATGGTCAGTGAGAGTTGATAAATATGAATCGCTCGGTCCGTTCGTCCTGTGACAGCATAAACCGAGGCAATGTTGTTTACTGTAGAAGAGATATCTGCTAGGTCGTTTCTTCGACGATGGAGTTTAAGGGCTTGACGGTAAGAGTTCAAGGCGGCATCGTATTTTGATACAATCCAGTAAATGTTGCCCATGTTGTTTGTCACTCGCGCTAGCTCGGCGGTATCGTTAAGTTCCTGATAGAGAGCTTCAGCTTTCGTCAAAGCAATCAAACCAGCAGTGAAGTCTTGCCTAAGTTTGTAGAGATCGCCAAGGTCTTTGTAGGTTTCAGCAAGAATGCGCGTTCCACTCGCTTCGGGTAGATCAACTATACGTTTATAGCGCACTTCTGCCCCGCTCAAATCACCAGAGTCTCGGCGAATATCGGCGTCGCGATGTAATGTCTCAATAAGGATATCAGCATCGCCCAGTTTCTCTGCGGCGGCGGAAATTTTTCCCAGCAACTGTAATGATTCGATTTGACGATTTTCACTCTTCAGAGCCGCACAGTATTTGAAAGCGCTCTTTGAGCTAGCGGCAAGTTGCTCTGACTGCAATTGTAAAGTCGCCAAGAGATCAAGCGCATCGTCCTCAACCAACTTTGAGTCCAATGTATCCGCTAAAAAGCGTGACTGGTTCTTGACTGTAACATCGGACAAATCCCCTCGCACTGTTTCCACTAACGATGAATTGGCGATTCCGAGTCTCAAGCTCGACGGCGGTGAAATTACCTGCAACAACTGCACTACATCACCAGCCACCGCACAGCGAATAATCCATTTGGCCTCCGTGATAGTCAGTTTTGAAAATTCATTTCGCTCCCACTGTCGTAGTCGATGCGGCCAATTGTAGATGTGGAAGTCTGGCGCCGCGCTAATAGCTCCGTCAGTCCAAACAATCTTTTTCTCTCTAAATGTTGAATCGAGAATTATACGAATCTTACTAACATCGCCACTGCTAATTCGCTGTAGATAATTGCGGGCTGGCAAATTGAAACCAGGTAGTGTCGACAAGGTTTCAACATCATATACCGTGCTAGATATCAATAGGTGACGCGGTTGAATGGCTTTGCGGAACGGGTGCAAAGCCCCCTGCTTTTCTAATTGCTCACAAACAGCAAATCCATTTTTGGGCCGTAGCGCTGGCTCTTTGGCCATTAGCGAATCTATTAGCTTCGCCAAATCTGTTGGAAACCCTGAAATTACTTTATCCAAACGAGGCGGCGAAAACTCAGTTACTGCCGCGGCTATTTCAGCGGGGTCTTCTGTGTCTTCCAGAAAAGGATGCTTGCCACAAGCGAGAAAATAGGCGCTTACCCCTAGTGAAAAAAGGTCGGCTTGGTTAGTCAAAGCGCGTTGCGATGACTTATCAGCTATAGGTGATTCTGCAATCAGTATCTCTGGAGCGCTATACCCCAAAGTCCCGATACCCAATCGCTTCTCTGGAGCTTCGCCAACCAATACTCCCATAGAAAAATCAATTAGGCGAGGATGAAAGAGACGATTGAAATCATGGTCACCCGCCAAAACTTCTTTTGGCAGAAATATATTGTGTGGTTTGATATCCCCATGAACAACTGATTTCAACTCAAGATAGTAGAGAGTCATCGACAGCGCAGAGATTACTTCTCGCAAAAGCGTGGGAGGCATTTTGCTTGAAGCGTCAAACAATGACATACCGTCAATAACGGGCATTATCAGCCCCGCTTCGGGAGCGCCATCCAAGACTAGAGAAACTGGAACAACTGAGGGATGCTTTAGATATTTGGTGAGTTCAAGCTCGCGACAAACAACTTGCCGAAAGTTCTCAGTTTGATTGTCGATTGAATCGACGACACTCTCATTTGGAAAAGAGTACTTGTATGCGAACTGACTACCGTCAGACTCTCGCTGAACTAGGGCAACTTTGGACGTACCACCAGCGCCAAGAATATCGAGGACACTATATTCTTCTGGCAAGCAAGCTGTTGCGCTATTAGTCTTCTTTTGGTTTGTCGTCGGCATTTTCACGTTTCAACGGAAGGGCCAGACGGAACATAGTTCCTTCGCCATGTTTTGACTTCACGGTCAACTCGCCACCGTGACGCGCAGCAATTTTTTTGCAATTTGCCAGACCAAGTCCATGACCACTCTCCTTGGTAGTAAAGTGCGGACGGAATAGATTCTTAAGAGTTTCTTCGGTCATTCCAATTGCATTATCAATCACTTCGGCGATAATATATTCACTATTCTCGTCGACTCGTACATTGATACCCAGTCGTTTTTCAAAGCTCGATTCTTCGCTTTTTGCTTCGGCGGATTCTTTTTCGTTCTTTTCGCGCTCCTCAAGAGCGTCGGCAGCGTTATTGAACAGATTGAGAAATATCTGTTGAATCTGGCCGACATCAATACTGATTTTGGGGATTGATGCATCAATATCGGTTGTAAACAATATCTCTTTGAATCGTGTTTGCGCTCGTAGTGAGAACAATAGGTCTTCTACAAGATGCTTCAAATCATAGCGTAGGAAATCACTATCTAACTTGCTGGAGTCCATCAAGCCGTCGGTGAAGCGCTTCATGCCACTGATGTTCTCAGTAATTCTCTGGCAGTTAAAATGAACCTTGTCAAAGTTCTCTGACTTGAGATTGCGTTCAAGCAATTCAGCGTTATTGTTTATGATAGTCAAATAATTATTTAGCTCATGACCAATTGACGCAGCCATTTCTCCGCGCGCCACGAGTTTCTCAGAGAGAATAACATACTTCTCCAAAATCACATTCTCGGTGATATCTTCAATCGCCAAGATCAATCCGTCACCTCCAAGAGGTAGTTTGCTAAGCGGAGAGAGTTTGATACTTAAGGCTTTCTCGACATAACCGGTATTATGAAAATAGCGAGAATCTTCGAATGCCTGCTGGGTATTGAAGGCTATATCGATCATTTGACGCCAACGCGGGGTTTCGCTCTCTGGAACGATGTCAAAGAATCGTGTTGGGTTTTCAGAGCTCCCAACAATTGTAACTTGCTCTTTGTTCTTATCGAAGATCGACAAACCAGCGTCATTGATTGAAACAATTTGATATTGTGCGTCAATCACCAATCTCCCAACTGGGGATTTGTTAATAATGTTTTCTGTGAAGTGTTTCAGATCCAAGAGATGCTCATAGAGTGACGCATTATGAATCGCCGAAGCGGCCAATCCTGCTAGAAGCTGAAAAACATACAAATCAGATTTAAGAAAGTGTTTACTCTTAAGCGAATGATCTAAGTAGATAACACCAATAATATTTTGCTTGAGCTTCAAAGGCACACAAATAATAGAACGCAAGTGTAACTCTTGAATGGAAGCCTGCTCGGCAAATCTGTCATCATCTTGTGCATCCGAGGCAAAAATTGCTTTACCTGTTTTGGCGACTTTACTGGCAATACTATTGGAAATTCGTAGTCCATTGCCGGAGAGCTCTTTGGTGGAAATATTGTATGCCGTCTTACACTGCAAAACGCCAAAGTCATCAAGTAGCATGATGAATCCGCGCTCAGCCCCGAGTAACTCAATTGCGTTCTTCATGACATGCTCAAGCGTGTCTTCAAGACGCATTGTCGAATTGATACCGAGGGAAATCTCCAGCAGAGCCTGCAAGTCCTCGGTAGATTGGTTTGCTGTGTCAGCAGATTCCTGAATTCTGGGCTCGTGCCTAGCAATATCCCGCAATTGGTCTTCAAACTCTTGTAGAATAGATCCAGTCTCATTGAAAGGATCTTTTTCGATTTCTCTCGTAGCGGAGCTATCTAAGAATGTAGGTAGAGGACGGGAGTCCGATGACTCTTGACCAGATTTCGATTTTGAATCTTCCATAATTTTACACCGAAAGGTGTTTCTCCCTCATAGGTCTACGCTTGACGCGATGACAGTCAGATTAGCCCCTAACCCCGATTAGCTCCCCCTTGCAGAGGGAATGGCCGTCCATCAACAACCTAAGATCAAAGAAATCCTAAAGTTCAATGGCTAGTACATTACGGCCAGTACATTACACTGTGTATCGGTTAATTGGAAAATCCCCTTTAGGACTAAAAAGGGTTAAAACTAGTGTTATTTCATTGAGACAGAGAATGTTATAGATAATGTGGGTACGGTAGTCTATTTATCTCTGCAATCACTTAAGACTGCTTTGAGAGATGAACCTCATATCTAACAATGAGATAGGAACGACAAGGCAATAGACAACACGTAAAAACTACTAAAGCTCGATACCTATCCTGAAAGATGGGTCGGAACTATCAAGCCGTCGAGCGAAGTTAAGGCGAATGTAATCACTTATTGAAAGTCCCAGACCGACTGATTGCAAGAGCTGATTATCACCAAAAGAGGCATGGTCACTAATCTGGCCGGCATCATAAAACATCCAAACTTTGAAGAAACTCATCCCAGCTTTTTTCAAATTGATTCCGTAATCAACCGCCACAGCCCAACTCTTGGTCCCCATATACTCTTTATGGTCAAATCCTCTGAGCCAACTATATCCACCCAAAAAGAACTTTCTATATAGCGGTAAGTCTCCCCCCGAAGCATTGAACTGACTTCGCACTCCTAAGGTTGAATACCTGCCAAGCCGTCTCTCTATTTCGCCTTCAGCGGAAAATCTGGTAAATGAGAAATCAGAATTCAAAAAGTCACTCATAGCTTTTTCAACTTTTACAACTCCACGCCACTGCGTTTTGCTGGGTTTGAACATGCGCTTATTTTCAATAGTTGCAGACAAAATAATTCCCGCCGAACGCTTATCGTTAAACTCAGCTCTGGCGCTGTCAGCCAGAGATTGTGCTATTCCTTGATAGTTCGGGTAGAACTTCTTGTCGCCACCGAAAAGAGACCACAGCTCACGTGTGCTACTAATGGCCGTCAACTCATCAATATACATATCAGCGGAGAATGACACCTGCTGCAATTCGCCAATTGCATAATTATCAAGTCTGACGCCAAAGCTCCCACCTGAAGCTTCATAGTAATTTTTGTAATCAGTAGTTGCCAGAAGAGAATACAAAGTGTTTTGCCATTCGGGAATCAAGTCATCATCGTCGCTCTTAAGCTCTTGATAGAAAGCTCCATTTAGTGAAAAACGACTAGCTCCGAAGAGCGGTTGATGCGCGTCAAATCGAAAACGCTGCTTTTCCGAGGTCGTTGCAATTCCATAGGTCAATTTCAATTCGGGTAATAGCGAGTCATTGTCTATGAATTTCCAGCCAATTAGCGGTGTGAAACCATCCACACGGTTGTAGGAGAACTCAGGCACAAAACTAAGTCGTTGACTTTCAGTTGTCCAAGGACGTTCAGGACGCCGGACTTTATGTCCGTCAATTCGAGGCACGACATAACCATAGACTTTGCTAGCGCTGGAAGTTGTTACCTGACCACCAAGAGCCACTACATGGTCACGCACAACTCCACTATCTCCAATTTTGATATCACCCCCAAAGACAATGACACTATGATTGACCTCGCCGTCAATAATAACGTCGCCCTTGAAATTTATCAGGGAGCCACGCAAAAACTCTCCAGCTCGGAGATGAAACTCTTCCTGACTAAGAGTTTTCGAGGCTGTAGCGCTAGCTAGTTTATTTGTCGTAGCAACTGAAGTCCAGAAAACGACAGTAACAACCTTTTCAAGCGAGTTTTGGGGATGCCGCTCAACGTTACTTGTAACTTTGACGATAGAGGCAAAAGCAATTTCATGACCTGAGATAGAAAAGCCTGTTTCAGTGAGGACAAAACCCGAACCAGCTGCATATAAATCAGACAATGGCGCTACCAAACTCTCAGTTACCACAGCCGAATCCGAACTGAACAAATTAATTGTCACTGAATCGTCAGTGGTTTCAAACTTGGCCAAAGGAATTATCTTCGCTTTGACACTCCGCCGAACATACTTCTTGTACTTTGAACCACTATCAAGATTAGCGCCTTCTTCAGCCAGCGCTCGCTGAGTTGCGCCTAATAGAGCAATGGCGCCTATCAGAATAACCCTGAGCGTCAAACCAAATTTGCTTAAGATATTGTTCTTCAAAATCAATTATTACCCAAGAGTACTTTTCGATTCAGTGAGTGTTTTGGCCTCTACCCGACTTCTTAAGTCCGCTATCGCCTGATGATGAGCGACAAAAGCAATGTCTTCTGGAATATTATCAAGCTGGAAGAATTCAGCTTCAAGCGCATCATCTCCCGCCTCCAATTTTCCACCAACTATATGCGCTTCATACAAAGTCAAGACCGCATTCGTCCGCGGATCATCATCCCCCGAATAGACATCAAAGAGCGAGTCAATTTCAACAATTAAACCCGTTTCTTCCTTAGTTTCTCGCACAGCCGCCTCTTTCGGAGACTCGGCCCATTCCATATACCCTGCCGGCAAACACCAAGAGCCAACTCGTGGAGGATGCGCGCGTTTGACCAAGAGCATCCCTTTTTCGGTATAGATAATTACTCCCGCGCCTGGAATCGGATTATGATAGAATATGAAACCGCAAGTTGATTTAGAGCAAACTAAACGCACATGGCCATCCATCTCTCGGCGCAACAATTCCTCGGCGCACCACGGGCAAAACCTATAACCATTGAAATTGTTCTTACGCGCAACCATTTCTTGATATCGAAAGTCGGCCTGCTTGGAGATAGTCGGATTGGAACTGTCGTGTGGAGGACTGTCTTGCGAAGAATTACTCTTGTCTGCCATAAGTGTTAGACCCTAGTTATGAATTTTTGTTCGGCGTCTCTTATTTTAAGTTGGCCATTATCACCAATTGTGCAACTCAAACCAGCTACTCTCTGAGCTAGCCAAAACTACAATCTGCGAAAGCCAACACACTACCAGTACACATCCAGCAGCCATTAGGTTCCGAAGTTGAATCAATGGACAGAATTTGCTCCGACTTTGAGGACAACAATCGTACGGTCATCCTGAGGCAATTCCTCAGGCTGAAACTTATGCAAGTCATCAAGCACGGAACTAATAATTCTATCAGGATGGATATTCTCCAGATTTTGGAGGAACTCCACTAAACGATCTTCTCCGTATTCTTCCTCATCGTCGTCCATTGTCTCTGAAATCCCATCGGTGAAGAAGAAGATGAAGTCATCTGAGCGTAATTCAACAATCGCAGATTCGTATGTCGCATCGGCAAAAGCCCCAACTAACATCCCACCTATATCCAGGAGTTCGCAGGAGCCATCGCTTCTGATTAACGCGGGATAGTTATGTCCAGCGTTGGTATATTCAAACTTGCCCAGAGAGCTATCAAAAATTCCAAAACAAAGCGTCACAAATTTTTCTGCCGAGGTCATGGAAACCAGATGATTATTCACATTCTTCAATGCCTCACAAATACCAGTCTTATTCTGCAACTCAACTCGCAACATAGCTTGAATCTGTGTGATAATCATCGCCGCTTGAATACCCTTGCCAGCCGCATCAGCGATAACTATTCCACATTTATTCTCGCTGAGTGGAATGACATCATAGAAATCGCCACCGACTGTCCTTGAAGGTGCGGAATGCGCCGCCAAAGCAAAACTCGCCGACGACGGTAGTGTTTTCGGCAATAGTCCAACTTGAATCTGACGCGCCATAGCGACTTCTTCTTCGAGGCGACGCTTCTCTACTGTTTCTGCATACAAGCGCGCGTTGGTTAAGGCTGAGACAAGTTGATTAGAGAGCACACGCAAAAGATTGTGATCTTCTTGAGTGTAATTTGCGCCGCTGACTTTCTCAGAAAGCAAAATGAATCCTAGTAATCTGTCCGCATCACGAAGCGGCAAAATCAAATTACACTTTCGCTTGCGCGTTTCGTCCACCAATCGACTTTCATCATTGACATGAGAAATATTCTCCAGAGGAGTTGGTATCTCAAGTTGTCCGATAGCCGCCAAGAATATGTCATTGCGATCAATCGTGTACCTATTTTGAAAGTCGTCACTAGGCAAGATTGCATAGTCTTTGAGCGTATCCTGATATAGTGCGAAATGTACCGAGCGAACCAGCAGATGTTCTTTTAGCGTATTATCAATAATAGTGCGTAGCGCTTTTGGCTCGAATACAGATATCGTCTGTCGTGAAAAACGTTCAATCAAATTGCGAAAATCTGATTTATCACGCAAAAACACGCGTCGAATAATCTCCTCAACTTGACTATTGAGTGGCTGAAAAAATATCAACGCCAAAACTGCGAAGCCAATAGTCAAAGCCATCCCCTCACCACCAGCGAGAGCATTTATCCATTCCTGAGCTTTGCTAATGCCCAGCAAGTAAGCCCCAGCAAAGACACCTGTCGAAACCGTGTAGGCCACCGACTGCCTGACAGCCAAACCAATATTGAGAAACTTGTAACGAATAATAGTCCAGAAAAACGCCGCGACAAAGATTACTACCGAGGCGGTAATTGCCATGGCATGGGTTGAGTCTTCAAAGTCCAAATCCCACAATGGGCCAGCGACAAAAATGACAATATACATCAGAATTGGAATCGCAACGCCAACGGTAATAGTGATCGCTTGTTTTCGGAAGAGCATACTAACAGCTCGCAAGGAATATCTCCCCAAAATAGCAACAGCGCCTATGCCGTAGATCGCATTCAAAGGGGGAAAGACTTGGTCCTGAACGCTAAGCCAAGTATTTATTTTTAGGACAAAGAACTGCAATTGAATAAATACATCTCCGATAAACGAATCTAACGCCCCACTGGGGTCATCTATCACCAGAGCCGCTATCAAAGCGTCGGCGTTTCGAAAAATCAGCATCGCCGCCAGATGAAGCAATTGGGGTAGCAGTAGTAGTGAGAGTAGGAATTTATGTCGAGTGCTTCTAGCTGAGTAACCTGTGAAAATGAGCGCGAATATAATTAGCGCTGGAAAAACAAATTCCCAGGTGGGATATAGTTCGTACAGCAGTGATTCATCAAAAGGATTGGTGGCATTGGGAAATCGTTTGATAGCGCTACCGAGCGCTTCAAAAATTGGCGCCAGTCCTGCAAAGAAGAAGACTACTGCACTAATACGATTTAGTTTGCTAGAGAAGTTGTCCCGCAAAACAGTGACTGCGAGAAAAAGTAGAGTCGCTCCTAATGCGAAACTGAAGATTGTTACTGTAAGTTCAAATCCAGACACTTATCGCCTGTGGCCGATACAAAAAAATCGGCTCTCCCTGAGAGTTACTTGTGAAGGTGAGTCTAACATCCATACACACTTGCTTACCTAGGGCTGACTGCTTGATGCCAAACAACATATTCCCGCCCATCACTGGCAAAATCTTTGAAGCGCTTAGATGTCTTTTTCCATGGTTACCGTTGAGCCATTTGGTTGGGTCTCAAAAGTCACGTCGTCCATTAAAGATTTGGCAATGAATATCCCGCGACCGACTTCCTTGAGTAGATTCTCTTCCTTCAATGGATCAGGAACGCTCTCTGGATCGAATCCAGGGCCTTCATCAGATACCGAAAAAGAAACTCGGCTACCTTTCTTGCTAATGCTCAGAGTAACTGCTTTGCTGGCATCACTCTTGTTGCCATGCAAAATGCCATTGTTGACAACTTCCGTTACAGAAATTGCAATATCAGCAATTGTCGATTCATCAACTCCAAAACCGCGCAAGACGCCTTCTAGAAAATCGTCAACCGCCGCCAAATACTCCGGGTCGGAGGGAATCGCTATCGTATTCCCCTTTATTACCGGTCCATCCATAATGCTCCTCTTCTCCGCTGTTACTTTTTTACTTAACTATTATTCGCGATCATCCAAATACAGCCCTTGAACATAACCATCAGAGCAACACCTTAGCAGGTTTTACTCTATCTGATTGCGAACAATAACTGCTGGGCTATCAAAGCCTCATCAAATTTTCACCTTGAACTTATGATCTATACTGCAAACAAACCTAGGATTTCCAGATTCCCACTCTCTTGTGGCTACTGGCTATACGCGCTATTGCCGACTTTGGGTACGAATTGTCTGAGAAAGTATATGAAAAAAAGTGACTGGCAAATTCCGAAACGCCAGTCACTTTATCTCTTCATCAGTACATCAATCGTTTTGGTTTCTCTGGTAGCGGCGACTCCTCTGCCACTGCAAGAAAGCGGTGTTGTAAACAAATCAATGCAGCAAACAAATCCAAAACCCAATTAAGACCAGGCTATTGATCGAAAGCCGCGATCGCCTCTCCAACAGTTTCATGCGATTCAAAAACTGTAACTAACTTAGTGATTACCAACAATGATTGGATCTTCTCAGTTACGTTGGCCAATTTGAGTCGGCCGCCACTGTTTTTCATGGTCGACAATCCAGCAATCAAAATCCCAAGGCCAGTAGAGTTTACCCAATCAACGCCATGCAAGTCTACGACAACATTCTTGATACCGTTTTCAATATGCTCGTGGAGCTTCTCGTGCATCAATGTCGAATCCGAGCCACCCATAATTTTGCCCTTGGGCTCCAAAACCGCTACACCATTTTCTAGTCTATCACTGAGTTTCATCTCTGCAATTCCTCTCGTTTGGGTACTACTATTTTATATTACTCTATTCTCAATTATCTCGAACTTGCCCTCTGGAATACTACAATCGATGTACCGCTCCCTGAGACATCATCTGCGACAAGTCCGACATAGAGATTTTCGAGAAAAACCACCCCAAAGTCAAGTCTGACAGCCATTAAGACATCGGCTAATATCCAGTTGAATGACCTCGATTGCTAAGGAACTCAACAAATACGAAAATAAATTGCATATTTCGGGCAATAGTAACCTCAAAGGCATTGAACTTGAGTTGAATACTTCCGATATACTCAGGATAAGCGGTTCTCTCTCCAGCATTTATGCCAGAGAGGACTAAATAGAGGGCTAGGTCAATTGAGACCGTCAAATTACTCAACTCCTTGGCAAGCCAAGGTATATCTTCGATAGGCGTAGCAAAAAATAGTATGCAAAGAACCACTTCACAGTTTATTCCCGCTGGTCGAACTGCTCGGATGAAACGCGGCGATGCCGAGATTCAACTACAAACCGAGTATGCGCCTCGTCCCACACCCAGAATTACCTCCAGTATTCTACTCTCTGGCGAATTGCTTCACAAAATTGAGACTCCCTTGGAATCAGAGATTGAGACCCAGGAGCAACTAGAGAAAGTCGAAAGACTGATATTGCGGCAACATGGTGAAGCTCTCAAAGCCTTAAAGAGCCAGAACACCAAGGGACAGTCACGTTTCTCTTTTGACACTATGAAAGTGCGTCTCAAGGAGCGCGAAGAGGACAAACGTCATCAACCTCGCACAAACACAGCGCTAAGCCCGACAGAAGCCGCCAAACTTCTCAAATTGTCACAGAGAGCCGAACAGACAAAAAATGTTCAAAACGAAGTTCTCTCCCAAAGTGACAAGATTCGCAAGGTCAAACGCACGACGCTCGAGCGCCTTTATGAAATCGATGGAGTCGACAAAATCGTAACTCTCGACTGGCGCGGAAGATTCCTCTCTGAGAAAGCCGAAAAAGAATTCAAACGCAGCTTCTCATCTATTTACAAACACTTGGGTGAGGCGCTAGAGATTTTTTCGCCACTGAGTAATGGGCGCGGTCGAGAAGATGGTGTCTATGAGGCCGAACATCGCCGTCTCTATATGGTCTCACATTGCGGATTTATTTACTTTTTAATTATGAAACGCATGCCCAGCAATCGGCCAATTGAAGAAATTGTTCGTGAAGCGCTTAAATCCTAAGCATCTCCATACTCTATAAGTCCATACTTTATAAGTATTACCAAAAACAAGAAGTATTGCCAAAAAAAATAGCAGCTCGCAAGCCGCTCTCTCAAATAAATCTATTGTCAGATGAATCTTGTGTAAGAATCTTGTCCAAAGAGACTTGTCCAAGAATCTTGTGAAAAAAATAGTGAGTTAGAGAGGGATGATATTTGAAAACACTCCCCAGAATACACGGTAAAGGGTTTTTACAGCCGCTTAAAGACGTGTCGCTTCGCTATTCAATCAGCCCCAAGAGGTCAAATTGAGTTCACGGCGTTGGCTCAGCCAAAACAGAGACAACCTTCGTTGCATAGGGGTAAGAGGTTTTCAAATGATCCCTCTCTAACTCTAATTCTAATTCTTTCTGCAAATCAATCCAATTCCGATGCTGATTAGCGCCTGTAGTTGGATTAGCAAAGACCCGAAACAAAAGAACGGACTCGCTGATTTGCTCTATACCCAAGATACGCAATAGCTACAAATTGTACACATTTATTCTGAGACAAGGCTATCACATATTTATCCCCTTTCAAGAAGATCTTTCCGCTCGGTGGTTTGCCCACTTGTCTCACAGAGGTTATATATGCCCACAGTATGGTTGAAAGTATAGGCATAGACATAGTAGAGCTGAACCGAATCGCAAAGGCATTCGATAGACATGGCGAACGTTTCGCCGCCAAAATTCTATCTATCAATGAACGTCAGGCGCTCAACGCCCGCCGAGATTCAGCCGCTTATCTCGCTGGCAGGTTTGCCGCCAAAGAAGCAGTCATGAAAGCCCTAGGTGAATACTTTGATTCAGGTGTCCGCCTCAAAGACATCGAGATTCTCAACGACAAAGCCGGTCGACCATTTGTCCAGCTTCCAGAACAATTACAACAAGTTCTCGGAAAACGAAAAATATTACTCTCGATCAGTCACTCACGAGCAAATGCAGTGGCAGTTGCCACCATCGGTAGCTAATACAAACACAAATATTACGTAAGAGAAAGAATCACTCATGTCCTCTCAAGCAACAAATTCGTCGGCCGCCCTCAACGAAGAACAAATCCTAGAACTATTCACGGGATCAGGCGCGCTACTGAATGGCCATTTCAAACTAACTTCTGGCCGTCATAGCGATCTGTATTATGAGAAATTTACTATTCTCAAAAACCCTGCGGTGTGTGAACCACTCTGCGCGCAGATGGGCCGCATGTTCACAGGCCAGCAAGTTGATGTTGTCGTTGGGCCGACACTCGGCGGAGTTATCATCGCCTATGAAGTCGCCAAAGCCCTTGGAACTTACTCACTCTATGCCTAACCAGGCTCAGACAAAGATGAGAGAGTGCTCAAACGTGGATTTTCTCTTACGGCCAAACAGCGTGTGCTAATTGTCGACGATATCGTCACTACTGGTCGTTCAATGGTAGAGGTCATTCGATTGGTAGAGTCCTTTGATGCGACTATCGTCGGTATTGGCGCGATGCTGGATAGATCAGGAGGCGGTGTCAACCTCGGGTACCCATTGACGGCGCTGACAACCGTCACAGCTGACAGTTGGACACCAGAAGAGTGTCCACTGTGCGCCAAAGGCATGGAGATTACTCAACGTGGCAGTCGCAGTAATTAGTCTATTTTGAGATTGGGTGATATTGAGTTTTGTGCGTTGGAGAGAGCTAGACAGTCGCCAAGTAAAGCGTTACCAAACCGAATGTCATCGGCTTAATCTCAACTGAACTAAAACCAGAGTCCTTGATAACTTTGGCAAATTCGTCACTAGCAGGAAACGCCTCGGCGCTTTCATTGAGATAATGATAAGCTTCTGCGTCACCACTGAGCATAGCGCCAATACGCGGCAGTATTTGCCGGAAATAAATTCTATAAAGCGCTCCAACAATCATCGAGGTCGGCATCGAAAATTCAAGAATCGCATACCGACCGCCAGTCTTGAGAACACGCGCTGTCTCAGATAAAGCTTTGGGAATATTCTGCACATTTCGAATTCCAAAAGCCACCATCGCCGCATCAAATGAGTCATCTTCATAGGGCAACTCTTCTGCATTACCCTGCCGAAAACTTATCCTCTCTGCAACATTTGGATTTTTCTTCGCAAGTTTACTGAGTTTCTCTTCTGCGAAAACGAGCATTTCAGAAGAAAAATCAAGCGCTTGGATTTCGGCGAAATTATTCTTGCTGAGCCGCACAACCTCAAAAGTCATATCCCCTGTGCCGCAACAAATATCCAAACAACGAGCGCCATTCAAATCACCAAGCGCCTTAATAGCCACTTTACGCCAATAGCGATCAACACCCATCGTCAACGCCCGATTCAGAAAATCATAGGTCGGAGAGATCCTATCGAACATCGAACGAATCTTATCTGGGTCTTGCTCTGTGCGGTTTTGCAAATTCATTTCGGTAGTGACTTTTGATTGTAGTGACATAATTTGTAGTGATATGATTTCTTCACCGCTAGAGCGCAAAATAAACAACTCCAACAGCAATACAGTATAAGAAACCAATCCAGCCGTTGACAGTGAAGAATGCAAAATCAAGCCGCGTCAGATCATCGGCTCTCACCAAAGTATACTGCCGAACAAAAAGCGCCAAAGTCGGCACAAAGCTAACAGTTGTCCAAAGTGGCAGGTTCAGCTGAAAATACAAAGCCAACATCAAAGAACAACAAATCGCATGCAAAATTCGTGAGAGCATAATCGCCCGCGCTTTTCCCAAGACGCTCGGTATCGAGTGCAACTTATTTTCACTATCAAACTCTGCATCAGCCAATGAATAAAGTATATCAAAGCCCGCCACCCAGAAGACGACAATCGCGCCCAGCAAAAAAGGTGTCGACGAAAGTGGAGCGCCAACCGCCAGCCATCCAGCGCCAGGTGAGACACCTAGAGCCAAACCCAAAACAAAATGCGATAGTGAAGTAAAACGTTTGGTGAAAGAATAACCAAGTATCAACGCTAAAGTCGGAATTGCTAGCAAACCACAAGTACGATTAAGCATATTCGCCAAAACAATGAACATCACTGACGAAAACGCAGTCAACAATCCAGCCTGACGGAGAGATAGTTTACCAGTGACTAGCTCACGTTTGGCAGTTCGTGGATTGCGCGCATCATAGGTCACATCAACAATCCGATTAAAAGCCATCGCCGCAGTCCGTGCCGCAAGCAAAGCCAAAGCAATGTAGACAATCACTATTGCTGGCGGAAAACCATCAGCGCCCAACGCGACACCGAGCGCCACAAATGGCGCAGAAAAAACTGTATGCTGGATTTTCACCAATGAACCAAATGAGCGCAAGGTCTTCAAAGCGCCAGCATTATTTGACTCTTTGTTGGTCATTATCTGTGACATATTCTTGATGTAATGTTAGACAACTTTTTGGAAATCACTTCTTGGAAATTACTTCTTGGAACTGTGGTCAAGACCCTGCCAGTCTGGCAAGATTGCCTCATAGCCAAGCTTGACCATCACTCGGTCAACCACCGAGTCAACTAGGTCCTCAATGGTTTGCGGCTGACGATAGAACGAAGGCGAAGCTGGCAATATTGTCGCTCCATAAAGGGATAACAATTTCATATTTTCAAGCAATGGCGTTGAATAGGGTGACTCACGCGGCACAAGCACAAACGGCCAACGCTCTTTGAGCGCCACAGCTCCCATGCGTGCTATCAATGTCTCGCCAACACCCTGCGCAATCATACCCAGCGAACTCGATGAACATGGACAAATAACCGTACCGCGCAAAACAAACGAACCCGACGCCAAACAAGCCCCGATTTCACCATTCTTGTGAATCACTATCCCAGAATGATCCGCCAAGTCACGAGAAATCAAATTCATTTCCTCTTTGAGCACCAAACGCGCCGCATCCGAGAGAACTACATGAACCTCAGCGCCTGCTGCGCTTAGGCACTGCAACAATCGCACACCATAAACGGCGCCCGAGGCGCCAGTTAGGGCCACTGCCACTGGCAAATTATTTGTCTTCTGTTCTGTGCTCATATCTGGGCTAATAATAACTATTTCTGAAACTGATTACTTACGCGCTGGCCACGTTAGCGAGTTTCCGCAAAGAACTTGAGCCAACTGTTATCAGTCTCTCAAATAACTCTTCATCGGTTTTGAAGTCAAGCGAATCATTTTTGGCCCCCAATTCTATTACAAAGACTCCTGGGGACGAATCAACTCTCAGAACGCCAAGCTCATCAGCAAAACCAAGAGCCTCCGCGCCTCCTGAAGTAGCCATCGAAAACAATGTTCGGCTGGAAACGGATGGAAAAAGCTCTCGCAAGAGACGCATCTCGGCGAACAAATCCAGATCAGCATTTGAAGCCAGCGAATCAGTACCCAAACCCAAAGGAATCTCATTCGCCAAGAACTTATCCAGAGGAGCGGCGCCGACATTGATAAAAGCATTTGAACTCGGGCAAAGAACTACAGTCGCCCCACTCTGTGCTATGAGTTTGATATCCGATTCAGAGGCATGCACAACATGAATCAGCAATAAGCCCTCGCGCAAAACATCCAACGCTTCTAAATACTCAACAGGAGATTTCTCTGGCGCTATCCAAGTCGGATCATCCTTGCCGATTTCAGCTAAACGCTCCCGCCAAGGCCCAGCCCCTGTTGCTAACAATTCTACTTCTTCTCGGTTTTCCGCCAAATGAATTGTCGAAAGTCCTGTTGAACCTATTAGATTTTGAATCAATTTTGCGCTAGAAGAATACGGCGCATGTGGCGCCGGATGTATTGACACTTTGTTACTTTCAGCCATGCTTCTTTGGGCCGAGGCAATATTTTCTTTCAGCGTTTGAGAAATATCACCCGCCAAAGAATCTGGGAAACCCAAACCCTCAGCGAAAAACCTGCAATACATACCTGAGTCAACAATCGATTCCAGAGAAACAAAATCATTGGCAATCTCACCTATCGCCACAGTCCCTGTCGCTTGCAGCCGAGCCAATGCTGACTGCACATCCTGTACTTGCTCGGACTCAGAGCGTGTCGCCCGCTCAGCCAAAGCCGCTTGTACCCAGCTGACCATCGAGCCAGATTCAAATGACAACGCTGAACTTCCAGTGGGAGCAGGGAAATTTGTATGCACATGGCAATTAACCAACCCAGGAATAATTACACTGGAGCCAAGATCAATTATTTGTATTTGATTTAATTCAGAGGACTGCGATGCTTCGTAGGTCGACTGTGTGCCAACAAATGTAATGCGTGAACCGTCGAGTTCAAGCGCCGCGTCAATGATGACACTCTCACCACTAACCAACCAACGCGAGAAATACACTCGCTGTCTGTCGGATTTGCACACAGGGTCTCTTCTTGCTGTTCGGCTTGGCTCGGTGTTAAGCTAGTTTGAAAAGTTAAACAAAATCGAGTTTGTATGTCTCAGAAATCATGCCAGCGGCTTCGCCTTCTTGCAAGAACAAACGAATCGCCTCGCGTCCATCAGCGCCATAGTCCAAAGTATAATCATTGACATACATACCAATAAACTTATCCGCCAGCGGGATATCCAAACCACGACCATACTCTAGCGCATAGGCAACAGCCTCTTCGCGATGATCGAGTGAATACTGAATTGACTCTTTGAGTATCCGTGAGAGTTCGCGGATTTTTTCGTCGCCCAAATCGCGACGCACACAATTACCGCCGAGTGGCAAAGGTAGGCCGTTGGTTTTCTTATTCCACCACACGCCCAAATCCAGAACTGATTTCAATCCACTTTGCGCGTAGGTCAACTGACCTTCATGAATAATCAAACCAGCATCAACGGCGCCCGAGGTAACCTCATTGATGATTTCATCGAAGGCCACCACCTTATAGCGAAATGTTCCGATAGCCAGTTTCAATCCGAGAAAAGCCGAAGTTTTCAGACCCGGCACAGCAATCACCATTTCGCTTAACTCTTCAATTGTTTTCTGCTCTTTGCAAACCACCATCGGGCCATAATTATCACCCATCGAACCACCCGACCCAAGCAGAGCGTATTTGTCGGCAATCCCTGGGAAAGCATGGATAGAAACCGCTGTGATTTCTAGTTCGCCATTCTTAGCGCGTTGATTCAAAGTCTCAATATCATCGAGCACATGCTCGAATTCAAACTCACCACTATCAATCAAACCTTTAGCGAGCGCATAAAACATAAACGCGTCATCTGGATCGGGCGAATGTCCCAAACGAATGTGAGTTTTCTTAGCTGTTGAAACTGCTGTAGCTTTTGAGCTTTGTTCAATGCTCATAATATTCTAATCCTGTATTTGTAATTTTGTGCAAGTAAGAACTACTAGACTGAAACAGCCAATGGAAGTCGTGGAGCGCCTTTAGCGAGTGTATCTTTCGGCGGAAAAGCCTCATAACTATCATCACGTAACTTAGGTGTGAACCCTGCTTCGGTGATTAAACGTCTGATTTCTTCTTCGCCGACAATGTTATCAGTGCCAGCGGCGGAAACCACATTCTCTTCAATCATTGTCGAACCAAAATCATCAGCGCCAAACGAGAGTGACAACTGTCCAATCTCAGAACCCTGCGTGACATATGACAGTTGTATATGCTGCACATTGTCCAAAAAGATTCTCGCCAAAGCCAAAGTCCGCAGATAATCCCATGAATCAGTTTCGCGAATCTGTTTTTGCAGAGCGGTATTACCTGGTTGGAATGTCCAAGCGATAAACGAAGTGAACCCCTGAGTCTCGTCCTGCAAATCGCGAATCCGCACAAGATGTTCAACACGCTCGGCAAGTGACTCACCCACGCCCAACATCATAGTCGCTGTAGTCGGCAGTTCGCGCAAATGACACTCACGCATAACTTCCATCCATTCATCAGCGGAACACTTGCGCGGCGAAATTCGGTTACGAGTCGCGTCAGTTAAAATCTCAGCGCCTCCACCTGGCAAAGAATCCATTCCAGACTCAATTAGCCTATCTAAAGTCTCTCCAAGAGAGATCCCTGAGACATTAGCAATATTCACAACCTCTGGTGGTCCCAGCGCGTGGTTACGAATTCTGTGATTGTCTTTGATGTGACGGAACATCTGTTCATAGTATTCAATGTCGAGTTTCGGATTGTGTCCACCCTGAAGCAGAATCCTCGAAGCGCCAAGTTCCAGCGCCTCTTCAATTTTCTGCGAGATTTCAGTGAATGAAAGCGTATAGGCGTCACTATGCTTGTCTGTTCGATAGAACGCGCAAAACTTGCAGTAGACATCGCAAACATTAGTGTAATTGATATTTCTATCGATAATGTATGTGGCAACCTTCTCAGGATTCTTGCGAAACCGCACAAGATTCGCCAAATGCCCCAACTCATGAACCGACATTGACTCCAGCGCACATAGCGCCTCAGCTGCGTCAATCCGCTCACCTAGGATAACTTTATTTTGTATTTGCTCTTTTGAACTCATAGTAGAATAAATCGAAGTTAGTGATTCAATTAAACAGCAGTCCGACCTACAGCCATAAACATCCGCATTTTGTCAGTCGGAAGCATATCATATTTGTAAGCGAGGTTAATAAAAGTCTTGATTCCCAAATGATCAGTCTCATTTAATTCAAAATGCAATTTGCGATAAAGATAGTCATCAACATTGATTAGCTTGCCTGTCAACTTACTCGCCTCACGAACAAGTGTCTCGCGCTCTCTGAGGTTTTCATGCATACGCCCAATCAATAGATCAGAATACTGCTCCAAAACATCCTCGGTTCGCGCTGCCCAGACACCAAAGACAAATGGCAATCCAGTCTCACGAAACCAAGCTTCACCCAAATCAATTTGATCGGCTGTGTCTGTTTCAAAAGCCCGATCGCCAATGACAATCTCGCCCTCTTCGGAATCATAGTCAGCAATCAAATCGCGACCAAATTCCAAATTGAACAGCAAACGCGCCAAAAGATTCGAAGTCCCCGATGCGGGATCGGGCTTATAGGTCTTCATCAATTTCAAATCGGTATTATAAACCATTTTCACCGACGACACTTCGCCACGGCAAGCAATACCGACATCGCCCAAGAACGGCCAGCTATTAGTGACAGCTGTCACCAACGGAACCAAAGCTAAATCAACTTTGCCGCTATCAAGTAGTGACGCACACTCCGCAGGCGAACCCAAATAGCGCCGATGTTCTGGTAGCGCTTCATCCAGTCCGCGAATAAGCGGATAGGCATTCAGGAACTTAATCCCCGCCCAACTTCTCGGTCTATCCTGACCTTGGTTATTATCTGAACTCATATATCGAATATTCATCTTTTACAAACTCCAAATCCACAAAAACCACAAATCAATATAACAATCAAGCGCCCAACTCAGCCACTGGCTCTTTAACCTCGGCTTTGGCCGCGATTTTGGCCTTGGCCTGACCCACCCACTCTGGAACCCCATAAAGCGCGTCACGTTCCTGCGGATTACGACCAACATTCTTGATCATCTGTTTCAAGCGCCCAGCTGTAACTGACATTGCTGTCGAAGCCCCCGCGCGATGATAGATTTTTTCCTGAATCACTGTTCCGTCGATGTCATCAGCGCCAAAAGCCAGAGAAATCTGCGCCAAACGCTCACCCATCAAAATCCAATAGGCTTTGATATGCTCAAAATTATCCAACATCAAACGCGAAACCGCAATTGTCTTCAAAATATCTGGAGCGCTAGGATTATGCTCAACTTCTAGGTCGTTATTGTCTGCATGGTAGGCCAGCGGAATAAACGCCTGAAATCCGCCTGTCTTATCCTGCAACTGGCGCAATAGGTCCAAATGCACCACGCGCTCTTCATAAGTTTCAATATGCCCAAAGAGCATCGTGGCATTGGTTTTGATACCATTGTTGTGGCAAATCTCTGCTACTTCAAGCCAGCGATGCGCGCCAGCTTTATGTTTAAACATATAACTGTGCAGACGGTTCGAGAAGACTTCGGCGCCGCCACCTGGGCAGGCGTCCAGTCCGACATCTTTCAATTCAGCGAGAATATCCTCAACTGAGCGTTTGAATTTACGCGCGAAAAAGTCCAACTCGACCATGGTAAAGGCTTTAACATGCGTCTCAGGACGAGCGGCCTTGATTTGTTTAATCATTTCGGGATAATAATCCCACGGAATTTTGCCATTACAACCGCCGACAATATGCACCTCAGCGAGATGGCCAGGATAGGCGAGGATTTCCTCAACTGTGCGCTCATGACTATAAACATAGCCATCTTCGGCCTTTATTCGAGCAAAAGCGCAAAACTTGCAACCCACCGCGCAAATATCGGTGTAATTGACGTGCATATTGCGCACCCAATAGACCGTTTCGCCGACTTTTCGCGCCCGAGCGACATCAGCCAGATAACCAACACCTGGCAAATCGTCGCTTTGAAAAAGCGCCAATCCGTCCTTGCGGTCTAAGCGTGTGCCGTTCTGTACCTTATCAAGAATCGGCGCAAGTCGTCTGTCTGTCAGCGGAGCATCCATACCGCTCCTATGGAAACAACTTTTCCCCCCAAAAGCAAGAGAAGCCTTGGGGAATACTGCAATTTGAGATTGAATGGGGAAGTTACTGAACTGAGAGGATTCTAATGTACCTACCGTCTGCCCCTGAGTTGCCATTACTTGAGCCACCAGCGCCAAAGGCCCCTTGATAAATCGAAACATTATAACCAAAGTTAGTACCCGAGCTGTATGTAAGAATACCAATGGATGCTCCTCCAGCTCCACCTCCGCCATGGCCACCTGGCTGACCGTTGCAGCTAATAGAGCAGACTCCATCTGTCTGGTCTGTTCCATTTCCACCTCGTGCTCCACCTTTTGGTATCACTGTAGAGTTTGAAATTGCAATAGTTGTCTGAACGGAGAAAATTGCGACAGAAGAACCACCAGCCTGTCCGCCGAAGCCTCCAGTTCCCCCCCAACCTCCAGGAGGGCCGGCGCCTGCGTGTCCAATTATTACCGAACTACCACCTCGACCACCTCCTCCCCCGCATCCAGAACGCACAGGGAGATTCATGTAAAAATCAAGGTTGTCCTCTACTAGGGCAGTTATCATTCCTAGAGGTGGAATATAATGAATGCCCGCTGGACCATCGCCACCATTCTCTAGGCCACCATTTTTCAATCCGTCGGTGCAGAATCCTGGCGCACCGGATTGACCAGGCAAAATGTAAGACTGCCAATAGGATTCGCCAGTTGCAGTATCAAGATACCAACTCCCTGCGTCATAACCTCCCTGACCTCCCCAGCCACCTCGCGCCTTGTTGAAAACTGTACCACTCTCACCGGCGGCTCCATTTCCAGATGAAATCTCAACAAAGCGCAATGTCACAGCCGCGCTGTTCAAACAATACAGACCATATGAGCTTGCGCCCGGAGCGACTGCATCACTGCCTTCTATCGAGAGATTCACCAATGTCACAGGCGAAGAAACACCCTTAATCAACAACCCGATCTCGGCGCCTTCAATTTGACCGCCTTGAAATACAGTCTTCGCCCCAGATAACGACGCCCAAGTCTGTGCATCAAATCCACCAATGATTTCAACGCCAACTGGTATGACCACTGATCCACTATAGATTCCGCTGGCGACATGAATCTTCCTAAAACTAGGATTGCCAGCGACAAAGTCCAGAGCCAATTGAATCGACCCAAACGGGGATTCAATAGAACCGTTTCCGTTACCTGCGGAGATCACATATATGACACTGTCCATACTAACCGAAAACGTCCAAGACGTATCAATGACGGCCCTATTGTTAACGGCGTCATCAACTCTAGCGCGTAAATGCGCGATATAGTCAACCCCGCCGAAGAAGCCGACTCTAGGAGAGAACACAATTGAGGAATCCGTAATCGTGACGTTTCCATCGACAGGTGGTGTAAACTCAAAAGACACACTACCTGCCACAATCGGCTCAGAGAAAACAACTTCACTGTGCAAACTATAATTTGCATCCTGCGAAGCGCCGGAAGGCGAAACTTCTACAACTCTGGGAGGAATCGTATCTCCAGACACGACTCGGAAGTTCCAGGTGGTATCTATTGTCAGCGTGGCTCCGAGCGAATCAATGACGCTAATCTGAAGATGTTGTTCATAGACTAAAAACCTCTCCATGCGTTCCAAAACAACTAACAGCACAGCGTCAGGTCGGATCAATATCTTCTTGGGCAACCTTGGAAGGATTGAAAATGACACCTGACCGATAGTTACATCTCGATTGAAAGTCGCCCGAAAAGTAACAGCAGAATTTGTATCGGAGTAAATCACCTGCGATGGATCAATAGAAACCAATCTGAGCAAGTCAACTGCAGGCGAACTATCGCTATCAGGAGTAACCGACTTGTCCTTGGTACACGAACCAAAAGACAACACAAGGCCCAGCGCCAAAACGGCTAGTCCGAAGAATCCATTGGCGCGCCCAATACTGAAAATGTCTCTACTTTGGAGTAGCGTTCTCATAATCCGTAATATAGCTCAATCGGGTAGTGTGTCAATTACTATCATTCTATCAAAACAACAAGCGCCGCAACCACTGAAAGCATATATTATCCTCACAGGAACGCCTCTGCCCATGACAAAGACCACGATCCATAAAATCATAACCTACAACCTCGCAGCCTTCTGGTTTGTCATGGGTTTCTATTGCAAAGTTCTGGGCTTAGTCCCCAGACATGAACAAATTGTCGGCAGAATTTTGGGGCCAGAACACGCCGGGGTTCTGACAATTCTAATTGGCGCATCCGAAATGATGATGGCCTTTTGGATTTTGAGTAATCGCAAGACCCGTTTGAATGCGACCGTACAAATGCTAACCGTCGGAATCATGAACCTTATCGAAATAGCCATCGTCCCAGATTTGTTGTATTGGGGAAAGTTCAATATCATATTCGCCCTCCTTTTCATTGCAGTTATCTACTACAATGAATTCCATCTGAAACGAACAATCCAGTCAGAGAGCTAGTATGTTTCCAGCCCTAAAGAAACATCCATTCGCAGTTGAAGCATTCTTCGACAGCTCAACCGTATTGACTTTTTCGATTCCCAAAGAGAAACTAGAAAACTTGATTCCCGAATGCCTGACGCTGGACACTTTCAAAGACAAACATGCCTTCATCGCCATCGCCATGGTCCAAACTAGCGGCTTGAGACCCAAGGGCTTCCCAGCTTTTCTCGGTAGCAACTTCTTCCTAATCGGCTATCGCATCTTTGTAAAATACATAAACAACAGCGGCAGAAGACTAAGAGGTCTCTACATTCTCAAGACCGAAACTGACAGCAAATCCATGCAGTTGTTGGGAAACATCTTCACGAACTACAGCTATAAAGCCACAGACATCAAAGTTGAAAGCAAGAATTGTTCAACACAAATCACTTCGAACAAATCAAAATTCAATCTTAGGTTCAGCTCCGAACTTTCAGAGCCGCATCTACCGCAAGGTTCCATCTTCGCAGATTGGCGGGAAGCCGCAAAGTTCACTGGCCCACTCCCATTCACTTTTTCCTACAATCAAACTTCTAAACAGGTCTTAATAATCGAAGGTGTTCGCCAAAACTGGAAACCAAAACCAATTGAGGTAATCGAACACTCCTTTTCTTTTCTAGATACTTTTGACTCGAATGAAATTCATTTGGCCAATGCCTTTGTAATTGAAAACGTGCCCTACTATTGGAAGAAAGGTGTCACCGAAATTTGGAACCACTAAGGAGCCCATTTCAAGGAGTCTGGAATATCATCAGATTCAACTGGCATTTCTACCTGTCAGCCGCTGGCTTCGTCTTGCTCATTCTCTTTGCCAACCAATACGTCAGCGCCTCGATCCAACTCTATGCCAACATTATTCTGCTACTGATTCTTGGATCAACTGCCATCTCGCTGATCGTCTCTTACTACATCTACGACCTGTCTGACCTCTACCAATTCGATTGGCTGAGCGCTTTGCGAATCACTTCCCCCAATAGAATTGCCAATATTCATGCTGGCTTCGATGAGACCAGCTCTATACTCAAGAACAAGTTCCCAGAAGCGGAATTAGACGTCTTGGATTTCTATGACCCTAAAACACATACAGAACCATCTATCAAGCGAGCCAGAACAATCTATCCGCCATTCCCGATGACACAACAGATAACCACTTCGCACATCCCGTTGTCTGATAATTCCACAGACTTAGTCTTTCTAATATTAGCAGCTCATGAAATCAGAAATGAACAGGAACGTAGTGCATTTTTTGAAGAAATAAATCGTATCTTGAAACACAACGGCCAACTCATTGTCATGGAACATCAACGCAACTTGGCGAATTTCCTTGTCTACAATCTCGGTTGCTTTCACTTCTATTCAACGTCTGTCTGGAAGAGAATATTTCAAGAAGCAAATCTAACAATCGCAAAACAGATAAGCGTCACACCCTTCATCAAACTATTCGTCTTGGAGAAAAATGGAACCACACCTTAAATTTGTTGGAGTCTTGCTTTCAGCTCTGGCCCTTGTTCACGCAATCTTCCCAAAATACTTCGACTGGAAAAAAGAACTCAGCTCTTTGAGTTTGATCAACAGGCAGATGATGTACGGACATACATTCTTCATTGCCCTGGCAGTGATGTTGATGGGTGTTTTGTGCCTGCTCTACCCAATCGAGCTAATCGAAACAGAATTCGGCAATCAAATTGTTTTGGGGATGGCCATATTCTGGACAGCCAGATTACTAGTCCAATTCTTCGGATATTCACCCAAACTCTGGCGAGGAAAAACATTCGAAACCACCATACACATCCTAATGGCCACAGCAGGAACCTATGTTTGCTCCGTATTCTTCCTAGTTTATTTAGGCTTAGAATTCTAATTGCCTGCGTACCCACGAGTCTATCATGCTGAGTGTGGCGACGTATCTTATTGGATATTGGCAGGTGAATCGAAAGAGGATTCTTCACTGCGTTCAGAATGACGGGGTATTGAGCGAGAAAGGGCAAAGCGCGCAGCGCCCCATAACTGAGAATTAGGGCTTAGAGGAATGAAGCGAAGGCTTGGCGGGAGAGGTCTATCCAGAATGAGGGTAGGACTCCGAGGCCGATGGCGCCGACTGCTGTTATTAGCAAGGCGACCATTAGATATGGATTCAGACTTACTTGGGCGAATGGGTGGTCGGATTTGTTGAAGAAACAGTAGACCACCACTCGCATATAATAGTAAACCGAAACAAAGCTGGTCATCACACCGATAATCGCCAGCCAGATGAATCCGCTATCAACCGCACCTGAAAAAATATAGAGCTTGCCGAAAAATCCAGCGGTTGGTGGGAAGCCAGCCAATGAGAACATGAAGATTGCCAGCAGTGACGCTAAATACGGATGACGCGCGGCCATGCCGTTGATTTCTGAGAAGCGAGAGTCCGTTCCGTCACGTGTATCCAAAATTGTTAGAATTGCAAAAGCGCCGAGATTGATGAAGGTGTAACCCAGCAGATAATACATTCCCGAAGCCACAGCGCTTTCGCCGCCAACAGTTAGGGCGACGAGTATATATCCAGCGTGGGCGATTGATGAATAAGCCAACATGCGTTTGATATTGTCTTGGAACAGCGCCAATAAGTTTCCAACGACCATCGTCAGAACCGCCAGAGTCCAGAGAATCGGCTGAATCTCGTCCATGCTGTCGAATCCAAAAGCCAAGATTCTCATCAGGGCGGCAAAGCCAGCGGCTTTTGGTCCGACTGAGAAGAAAGCAGTGACTGGAGTCGGAGCGCCTTGATAGACATCGGGCGCCCACATGTGGAACGGCACTGCGGCGACTTTGAAACCGAAGCCAATCAAGATCAAGGCCGCGCCCGCGTACAAGAACATCGGCGACGATTGCGCCAAGCTATGGAAGTTCGCGGCAATCAGACGCAAGTCAGTTGTGGCGCCTGCGCCGTAAACCAGCGCGATACCATAGAGCAGGAACCCAGAGGCAAAAGCGCCCATGATGAAATATTTGATTCCAGCTTCATTGGATTTTGGGTCTTTGCGATTGAATCCCGCTAGGACATAGAGCGGAATTGACATGATTTCTAGACCAAGGAAAATGATAATCATGTCATAAGTGGAAGCCATAACCATCATGCCCAAGATTGAAAACAATATCAGGGCATAATATTCGGGCTTGTCTATACCTTTTGAAATCAGGTAGGAACGCGAAATCATAATTGAGATGACTCCGCCCATCAAGAAGATAAGATTAAAGAGTGACGAGAATCCATCTTTGGTGACCATGCCAAAGAATCCAGTCTCCAAACTTCCCCATTGCTGAACAGTGAATGCCAAAGCCGCTAATAGACCCAGAAGCCCCAAACCGAAGCCGAAGTCTTTGCCGCGTTTGGTAACACCAAACAACAAAATCGCAAAGCCAGAAATAGCCAAAGCTATTTCTGGTAAGAGCAATGAGAAATTTAAATTTGCGCCACTAAAATCCATATCTACTATCTTTCCAAAACATTCTATCCTAAATCATACTTTTTCAAAAGATACTTTCTTAAGAGATACTCTCTCAGAACAAACTCTTTACAACTATCAATTATCAATGCAAAGCTACGTAATGGTGACACACGGTCACCGAGTATTTAGAATCCTCATGAACCGCCGAAGCCGAGCTTGACCTCGCCGTCTTCAACAATCACAGGAACAATTTTTGATCCACCAGCCAGCTCTTCGGCTTTGGCTGAATGCGCCTCGTCGGCTTTGACATCAAATTCAGTGAAGGCAATGCCTTCGTTGGTGTAATGCTGTTTGGCCGCGGCACAATATGGACATCCGGGTTTAGTGTATATGGTGACTTCTGGCATTGCTCTCTCCTACCTATTGCGTGAGTGTCTCTGATTGATGTTCGTTCTCTTGGGACTGATTCAATTGTTGATCTACTGGAGTATTAGCCAGATCCTGATTGAACTCTTCTTCGCCGTCTTGCGCGCTGAAAAACTCTGGCGCATTGTCGGCCTGACGGACAATATGCAAAATATTTGCGACTGCTGGCTCCATGCGTTTGAACATCGCATTTGGCGCCAAGCCAATCCAGAAGATTAAAACCACTAAAGGAATTAGGACTGCTTTTTCAAGACCAGTTAAGTCTTTGAGATTTTCGTTTTCTTTGTGAGTGATTTTGCCCCAGATAACACGTTGGAACATCCAGAGCATATAAATTGCGGCGAGAATTACACCAGTAGCCGCGATGGTACCGTAGATCCAATTGGCTTTGAAAGCGCCGAGCAGAATCATGAACTCACCGACGAAGCCATTGGTTAGCGGTAAGCCGATTGAAGAAAGTGTTGCGATTAGGAAGAATGCTGAAAATACGGGCATGACTTTGGCGATACCGCCGAAGTCGGAAATCATGCGGGTGTGTCTGCGTTCGTAAATCATACCGACGATTAAAAACAGCGCGCCTGTGGTTATGCCGTGATTTAGCATTTGCAAAACCGCGCCTTGCATGCCTTGTGTGTTTAGAGCGAAGATGCCGAGCATGACGAATCCCATATGCGAGACCGAAGAAAATGCTACTAGTGATTTGATATCTTTTTGGACCATCGCCACGAACGCACCATAGACAATTCCGATAAGCGCTAGGCCGACCATAAGTGGGGCGTAATGGATTGAGGCCTCAGGGAACATTGGTAAGCAGATTCTCAAGAAACCATAGGTTCCCATTTTTAGGAGCACACCAGCTAGAATCACTGAGCCAGCGGTTGGGGCTTGAACGTGCGCATCTGGTAGCCATGTGTGTAGCGGCCAAATTGGAACTTTGATAGCGAAAGCCAGAGCAAAAGCCAAATAGACCCATGACTGCGCGCCGAATGGTAAGTTAAGCGAATAGAGAGCAATTAGGTCGAAGGTATGCACACCTGTTTGGGTGTAGTAGGCGAAATAGATATAGAGCAGCGCCACTAACATCAATAGTGAGCCGAACATGGTGAAGAGTACGAACTTGATTGAGGCATAAATGCGTTTTAGGCCACCCCAGATTCCGATGAGGAAATACATCGGAACTAACATGACTTCCCAGAAGACATAGAAGACGAATAAATCCAGAGCGACAAAGACACCAATCATGCCTGTTAGCAAGAAGAGCATGGAGAAATAATAGCCGCGCACTGATTTGGTGACACTACGCCATGAACTGAGGATAGCTAGAAACGTCAGGATGGTGGTCATGACAATTAACAAGAGAGATAGTCCGTCGATGCCCAAGTGATAGTTGATACCGAATTGCTCGACCCAAGGGAGATTTATCACGAACTGCATGCGAGTCACACCAACATCAAAGGAAGCATAGAGCGCGAATGAAAGCAGCATCTCGATTCCAGCGGTGGCAATCGCGATAGCCTTTATGACCTTAACGTTTTCTTTTTTGACGAGCAATAACGCAAAGGCGCCGGCTAGTGGCAAAAAAGTTAGCCATGTTAGTATTTGTGATTCGAACATAATTCTCACTAATTCAGATCTTATTGACAGACCTAATTGTTTGCTCCAAAGAGTGGGTAATCAAAGCCATAACTTAATAAGACCATGGTTCCAGCAACTAGCGCTACTCCGACTGTGAAGACTGTGACATAACTTGTGAGCCTTCCCGATTGCGCGAGACGCACAACACGTGATATGCCACCAACGAGGAATGCGCCGCCATTAATTAGCCCGTCGATTATCAGCACATCAACAATCTTCCAGAGGAAGATTGAAAAGAGATGCAATGGGCGGATAACCAACTTGTGGTAGATTTCATCTACGAAATATTTGTTGTAAATCAGGCGATGGACACCTGAGAATGATTCACGCGGACGAGCAACTGATTCTGGTTTCTTGAGATAGAACCTGACAGCTAATCCAAAAGCGCCGAGCGAGAGTATGGTGGTTATGGCCATCAGCCCCCATTCGATTGAGGTGTCATGGGGGACCTCGGCTTGTTGCGCGACAGTTTGCATTACTCTATGTGACGACGCGAAGACTGGTTCGAGCCAATGTTCGAAATAGTTTGTGGCGCCGAAGAATAATTTTGGGATACCTATCCAACCGCCAATGACTGAAAGAATTGCCAAGACAATCAGCGGAGTGGTCATGCTCTTGGGTGATTCGTGCAAATGCGCTTTTGTTTTTTCGTCCATCCGCTCTTTGCCAAAGAAGGTTAGGAAAATCAGACGGAACATATAGAACGTGGTCAATAGCGCTGTGAGCATACCGACAAACCAAAGCGCTGGATGACCGTAGTCCGAGCTGAAAGTTTGCCAGAGGATTTCATCTTTGGAAAAGAAGCCAGAGATACCTGGTAGTCCTGAAATAGCCAAAGTGGCGATCAGCATGGTCATGAAAGTTATGGGCATATACTTTTTGAGGCCACCCATTTTGCGCATGTCTTGCTCGTCGGACATGCCATGAATCACAGAGCCAGCGCCCATGAACAAAAGAGCTTTGAAGAAGGCGTGGGTCATCAAGTGAAAAATACCAGCGCCAAAGGCCGCGACACCGCAGGCCATGAACATGTAGCCCAGTTGACTGACAGTTGAATACGCCAAGACACGCTTGATATCATTTTGGAAGAGACCAATGGTTGCGGCCATTAAAGCAGTTGCCGCGCCGATTATGGCGACAATCATTAGAGTTGTTGGAGCCATCACGAATAATGTCGATGTGCGCGCGAGCATATAGACACCAGCGGTGACCATTGTTGCGGCATGGATTAGCGCCGAGACAGGTGTCGGGCCTTCCATCGCATCGGGTAGCCAAACAAACAGCGGAATTTGCGCTGATTTACCAGTGGCGCCGAGGAACAAGAGCAAGGTTGCGGTGGTGATGACTGTTCCGCCGATGACGAAAGTTGTTGGAGCTAAGGCTGAGATGGTTTGGAAATCTAGTGAGCCGATGTTCCAGTAGATGATGAACATACCGAGAAGGAAACCAAAGTCACCGATTCTGTTAACAACGAAGGCTTTTTTGCCAGCCTCGGTGGCTGAATCGCGATCGAACCAAAATCCGATCAATAAGTATGAGCACAATCCGACGCCTTCCCAGCCGACAAACATCATTAGGAAGTTACTGCCCAAAACCAACACTAGCATTGAGAACATAAAGAGATTAAGGTAGGCGAAGAAACGTCCGAAACCTTCGTCGTACGCCATGTAGCCGATTGAATAGATATGAATCAAGAATCCGACACCAGTGACGACTAGAATCATGATTGCCGAGAGTGGATCGAGCAGGAATGTGAAGTCTACTGAAAAGCCCCCGACAGTCATCCAGTTGTAAAGTGTGTCACTGATGACTCTTGAATCGGCTGGCAAAGCGCTGAGGTCAAAGAATACTTTGATCGCTAGCAAGAAAGCAACAAAGACAGTTCCACAGCCAATTATGGCGGCAACTTTCTTGGAAAGTTTTCCGACCAGCAAGATATTAATGATAAATCCGGCCAGCGGGAGAAGAGCTATCAGTGGTAGTACAGTTTGCATTAGTTAACCAGTTTCGCTTACCACTTCATGATATTGAACTTTGCGGCGTCAACCGAGCCACGTTTACTATAGAGAGTCATTATCAAACCCAATCCGACTGCCGCTTCAGCGGCGGCGACTGTGAGAGTCAAGAAAACAATTACATGTCCGCCCATATCGCCGTGCATCCGTGCAAATGTGATAATCGCTAAGTTGGCGGCATTGAGCATGATTTCCACCGACATGAAAATCATGATCAGATTACGCGAGATTAGCGCTCCAGTTACACCTACTGCAAAGAGGATTGCTGAAACTATGAGAAAATGTTCTGCGCCGATCATGGTTCTTTATAGCCTTCTATTTTATTCACCTGACTCGCGTCTTGCGAGAATCACCGCGCCGACAATTGCTACAAGCAACAAGATCGACGTGATTTCAAATCCGTACAAATACTTTGAATACAGTAATTCAGCAACTGGCTTAACATCACCGAAGTTTGCCATCGCTCCAGTCAATGGAGCCAGCGCCATTCCAGGGCCGCTGGACTGAGCGATTAAATAAACTAGTTCTGCGCCAACCAAACCTGAGACTAATAGCTTGACATAACGTTTGGAACCTGTACTTGGCTCAACGAAATGTTCGCCGCGCAGGTTGAGCATCATGATTACGAATAAAAATAGTGTCACAATGGCTCCAGCATAGATAATCACCAAGAGCGCCCCGACAAAGACGGCATCCAGCAGTACATAGAGAACTGCTTGGGAAAGAATTGAGAGAATCATGTATAGCGCTGAGGCGACAGGATTTCTTTGCCAGACCATCAGAAACGCCGAGCCAATCGCTGTGCCAGCGGCTAGGTAAAAAACGACGATATTTAGGTCTAAGGCTTCCATTGTCTTCTCTTCAAAAATTTCTTCTTAAAACATTTCTTCTTCAAACAACTCTTCTGATAATACATCTATTAACAAATTGCATGAACTTAGAAAGCTCTCCGGACTTTGCGCCACATTTGTTTGAGCGTGGTTTCTGGTCTTGGGTGCGTCACTAGCAATTTTTCTTTGCCATAAATAAAAGCATCTCGTGAATCAGCGGCGAATTCATATTCTTGCCCGAGGAAAATTGCCTCCTCAGGGCAGGCCTCTTCGCAGAAGCCACAGAAAATGCAACGAATCATATTGATTTCATAGACTTTCGCCAGACGCTCGCCTTTGTCGTTTTCCATTGGTTCCATGTAAATAGCGTCCGCGGGACAGGCCGCCGCGCAGAGACCGCAACAGACGCAGCGTTCTGTGCCGTCTTCGTAACGTTCCAAATAATGCAAGCCACGGAAACGTGGGAACATGGGACGTTTCTTGAAGGGGTATTCAATAGTAACTGACTTGCGGAACAGATGTTTGAAGACAGTTATGAAACCGATCGGAATAGCAACAACTGTAGTGCGGAGCATACCCCAAACACCCGGGTCTGGCACAGCTTTACTCTCACGAGTCAGGACGACATAGTCGTCGGAGCTACTTTTGATTTTCAATTCGTTCATCTATCTTCTATCAATTCTAATAAAAACCCACAAATCATTTGGGCGCAATATTACTTGAGCCATAACCGCACTCCAGCGGTCACCATAGTATTCAGTAATGCTAGTGGAAACAACATTTTCCAACCAAAATTCATCAATTGATCATAACGGAAGCGCGGCAGTGTGGCGCGCAACCAAATGTAAATGAACATAAAGACTGCAACTTTAGAGGCAAACCACAGAATTGGCGGAATGAATTCCAAGAATTCGAAAGGCGCACGCCATCCGCCGAAGAATATTGTGGTGGCTATCGCCCCGACGCCAATCATTGCGGCGTATTCACCGATGAAGAAAGTTCCGAAGCGCATGGAACTGTATTCTGTGTGGAATCCCGCCACGAGCTCTGATTCGGCTTCTGCCAAATCGAATGGTGAGCGATTGGTCTCGGCGACAGCGCAGATGAAAAAGATCATGAATCCCAGAGGTTGTTTCCAGACATACATGCCCCAGAATCCGTCTTGTTGAGCGACGAGCTCTTGGAGAGAAAGTGTTTGAGCTAAGAGCAAGACCCCGACCAGTGACAAGCCGTAAGCGACTTCGTAGGAAATCATCTGGGCGCTAGCGCGCAGGCCGCCCATTAGGGAATATTTTGAACCCGAAGACCAACCCGCTAGGAGGATTCCATAGATGGATAAGGATGTCACGGCGAAGAAAAACAGGACACCGATATTCATGTCCGACAGAATCATGTCAGTTTCATAGCCGAAGAGAGTGATAGTGTCACCAAATGGAATTACTGTGAAGATCAGTAACGCTGGCAGGAAAGTTATCACTGGCGCGAGATTATAGAACCAGCCCTCGGCTTGCGCTGGGCGAATATCCTCTTTGAAAATCATCTTGACCGCATCAGCCATTGGTTGCAAGAGTCCAAAAGGACCAGCGAGATTTGGTCCGACTCTCTGCTGGAAAAGCGCCACGATACGTCTCTCGGCGAGGGTCAGATAGGCGCAACCAGTCAGGACGGCAATAACAATTACCACGACCTTGATGAGAGCGATGATTGTGAACTCTAAATATTCCATAACTACTTCTCTATACTACTTCTCTGCTTCTCACTATCCTACTGCTTCTCAATTTTCTCAATCTGAACATAGGCGACTCTTTTTTCACGACTGGTGAGACAGTTCGCTGGTTTGGCGGCAAAATTGTGTGCGGCCAAGAGAGTATCACCTTCAAGTGTTTCTGATACTAGAGCTTTGAGGATTAATTTCTCGCCTTTGCCACAAGATATTCTCACGCTATCACCTGATGTTATTTCCAGTCGTGACGCAAGATCGGCAGAGAGTTCCAGAGTCGCCTCACTGTCAAAAGCCAACAGAGAATGACACATCTCCGTCAGGTGGCCATAGTGATGAAGCGCATCGCCGACAAGAAGCGGGAAGCTATTCTCTGGCGCTTGAGCTGGGCTTGGGTAATGTGACTCCATCAAATGTAGTTTGCGCTCTGGCGCTGTGTATGAATTCAGTAAATTGGTTATTTCATCTTGGAGTGACTCTTGGTCGGCATAGAGGTTGAAACCCATCTTCTCGGCGACGAGATTGAGAACTTCGTAGCCTGGTAGTGACGAACCAACAAGTTTCATGCCTCTGGTAAAGTCCTGAGTACGACCTTCGAGGTTTGTGAAAGAGCCATCGTATTCGGCGAAACTCGAAAGTGGTAGTATGACATCTGCCAGCGCAGTTGTGGGTGTTTCCAGCAAGTCTGCGACTACTAGGAAATCGAGCGATTCCAGAGATTTTTTGATATGACTGTGATCGACACCTATCTGTACAGGATTTGCGCCCATGATGAACATGGCTTTGATTTCTTCACCGACTGCGCCGCGCAAAATTGCGTCCCAATTGGAGCCTTGCAATTCAGGTAATGCTCCAAAGATGTTCTTCAGTGATGACGTTTGACCTTCGGTTAATTCTGGTGAGAGACCCAGCGCCTCGGCGCCTTTGCTATTGGCGGCTTTGGCTAGAATTGCTGCCTGCCCACGTTTGTTTTGAGGGATGCCCAGCAAAAGCGCGACATTATAGAAGGCTTTGGCGATATTTTCACGTTCGCTTGAGGTTGAGACCAGTTCACCAGCGATTAGTGTCGGAGACTTGGCTGCCGCTAAGCGATTGGCGCATTCGTTTATGCGCTCGACACTGACACCACAAATTTCGGCGCACTTTTCGATTGTATTCGGAACCAATAACGTCTCTATCTTCGCGGTGTCGACTTCTTTATCAGCTAATCCCTGCTTGATCAAGCTTAGAGTCAGGCCATTGAGGAAAACTTCATCGGTTCCAGGTTGGTAAATCATTTCGTCGGTTGAGCAATCACCTGACTTGGTGACAAATGGATTGGCTGTATAGAGCCAGCCCAATTTTTCGAATATCGCGCGACGAATTTTTAGATGTAGATTTGGATGTTCGCGAATGACATTTGAGCCGACGACAAAGATGACATCTGAGGACGCCAAATTAGCAATACTGAATGAGCGCGAGGCCATATAACTGTAAGTGGAATTCGCGTCAGTGGCCAGATTTGAATAGTCCGAACGGTAATCAACATTATTTGAGCCTAAAGCGCCGCGGAATAGTTTGTTGAAACAGTGTAATGTCTTCAGGTCGAGATTTGGTGAGACTACACCAGCTAGACATGGGGCGCCTTGGCTTTCTTTGACTTCTTTGAAACGTCGGCCAATTAGTGTCAGGGCTTCTTCCCATGAAACCTCGACCATCACACCGTTCTTGTTGACCATAGGAGTTTTTAGACGGCGGTCGGATGTGGCTACTTGGTAACCATAACGCGCGATATCAGAAATCCAACCATCATCGATGTCGTCATTCATGCGCGAGGTTGCACGGTGAACTTTGCGCACATCTTTCCAAAGTGTCAGATTGGCGCCGTCGGCATGATAGGGATCTAGTGATGGAACAGTTTGTGTATTCCAAACACGGATTTTATAGCGCCAGTCACTACTAGTTAGCGCGCCGACAGGGCAAATCTCAACTAGGTTGCCACTATAGAGCGATTCAACTTGTCCACCAGGAACAGCGTCGATTTCGGTATGATGACCACGTTGATAGGCGCCGATGTCATGTTCGCCAAAGGCTTCTTGGTTGGCATTGACACATTTGTAGCAGAGAATGCAGCGATTTTGATTGCGCACCATCTCGGGGCCGATTGTCAGATCATCGAATGTCGAGTTTTTGTCACGAACATTACGCGCCTTGCGGAATGCGAAGCGTGTGTCATCGCTGAGTCCGTATTCGAAAGCATTGTCTTGCAAGTCACATTCGCCGCCTTTGTCACAAGTTGGGCAGTCCAGTGGATGGTCTAACAAGATAAACTCGATTGTGGCTTTGCGACCAGCGCGACATTTTTCGGAATCAGTCAGGACCACCATGTCGTGCATAGCTTCGGTTGCGCAACTGACCATCAATTTGGGAAATTTTTCGATTTCCACATAGCACATGCGGCAGGCGCCGAGCGAACGCAGTTTTGGATGCCAGCAAAATGTCGGTACAGCAATGCCCTCTTGGCGGCAGGCGTCCAAGACAGTTGCGCCTTTTTTGACAGAGACTTGTCGTCCGTCGATTGTCAGAGTCACTAACTCCACTGCTGGAGTTTCGCTCTGGGTTTTTGTGGCTGTATCACTCATATTTGTCTTGCAAATCTGCTGCTATACTACGTTGTTTATTCTTATGTCCGCTACGTCTAATTGAATGGAAACTGCTCCATTGGGAGAACATTCTTGGCCTTGATTCTGTCTACAAAATCTTGTCTGAAACGCTGGACCGCTGAAATTACAGGCATGGCGGCCGCATCACCGAGTGGGCAAATAGTACGGCCCAAGATATTGTGGCAAATATTATCAATTTTGTCGATGTCTGACTCTTCGCCTTCGCCGTTGAGAATTCTCTCAACGAGTTGGGTCAACCATTTTGTTCCTTCACGGCAGGGTGTGCACTTGCCGCAGGATTCATGTTTGAAGAACTTAATTAACTTGTAGGTCGTCCAAACAATATCTGTGCGCTCATCGAGAACAATACAGGCGCCAGAGCCGAGCATTGAGCCAGCTTCAGCGATTGATTCATAGTCGAGTGGTGTATCCAGTTGGTCGGGGGTCATGAACGGACATGAGGCTCCACCAGGAATGATGGCTTTGATCTTTCGGCCATCTGGAATTCCACCGCCCAGTTCTTCGATTAGATAGCGCAGGGTTGTACCCATCTCCACTTCATAATTGCCTGGGCGATTGATATGCCCTGAGAGAGAGAAGAGCTTTGTGCCTTTTGATTTTTCTGTGCCGAACATGGTGTACCATTCGCCACCATTGTTAATCAAGTGCGGCACAACAGCGAGTGTCTCGACATTATTGACGATTGTCGGACAACCGTAGAGACCTTCGACAGCGGGAAACGGTGGCTTCATTTGTGACATGCCACGATTACCAGCTAGCGATTGCAAAAGCGCGGTTTCTTCGCCGCAAATATAGGCGCCACCGCCTGTTTGTGTCACGACATCAAGGTCATAGCCTGAGCCATAAATATTTTTGCCCAGATGTCCAGCGGCATAGGCTTCTTCAACGGCTTTTTCGAAAACTGCGATAGGAAAATCGAATTCGCCGCGAATGTAATTGAAAGCCAAATGTGAGCCAATGGCGAAAGCTCCAATGGCCATGCCTTCGATAACCGAGTGTGGGTCACATTCGAGCAAGACACGGTCTTTGCAAGTGCCTGGCTCGGACTCGTCTGCATTGCAAACTAAGTAGCGAGGTTTGGGTGAGTCTTTGGGCACAAAACTCCACTTGAGACCAGTTGGGAAGCCAGCGCCACCTCGCCCACGTAAACCAGAAGCTTTAACTTCTGTGATTACCTGATCGGGTGTCATAGAACTCAAGACTTTGCGCCAAGCGGTATAGCCGCCATGCGCAACATATCCGTCAACATGCTTATGTTTCGGATCGTCAGTGTATTTTAATAAGAGTTTGTGCTCTGCCATGCTGTTGTTATAGTCGCTCCATAGAAATTCTACAGAGTACCACACCTAATTCTCATTGTATCCGTATTCCCTAGAAAGAAATACTTCTTTCCAGTAACTCTCTCTTGCTATGATAATCTTGTCGTCCACTTTCATTGAACGGAATTCTAGCAACGACAATGTAAAATTCTTCATAGCGTATTCACGGCCGTGCGAAGAGATTAAGTCCATAAGTTCTTTATTCCATCCATGCCCTGTTTCCAAGTATTCAGTCCACCTTTTCCATATCCCCGAATCGCCATACGCTGAGCCAACATATTTCCACCCAGTTTCTTTATCCATAATGACATAGACACCTTGGACATTCTTTAGGGCTGATTTCCAGTCCGGATTTTCATTCTCGAAGATAGGTGCTAGAATATCAAAATCATGATTGATATTTTCATAGCCTGGAAAAACTGCACCCGAAAACGGCTTCTTTAGGATTTCAGCAACTTTCATTTTATCAAGAAAACGCTCCAATAAAAATGCTCTACCCCTTGTTAGCTTCTCTAGCTTTACCTTCAATCTACCAACATAACATGAATACTCGGTTAACTCTTTGATCTTGTAGCTGTGACTATTGGGAATATCGCTTCTCTTTTTAACTTCAAATATCCCACCAAACAACCACATGTCCGTTTCATGATAAAAATCGATTAGGGAGAAAATGTAATCTCTGGAAAAGTCGTTCCTCTTGAATCGATATGTATTCCAATCAAACCATTCCTTCTTGTCTCTCACATAAACATCTAGCGGTTGATCCGTCTTATCCCAGCGAGCGGCATGGAACTTGAATGTCGTAGGATCATCAATTCGTATGATTCTCTTGAGCGGTATGTCAGACACCGTCTTGCCTATTTGTTTATCCATCACTTAACCGTCTTTGCGCCAACCTTCGATTAATGCGTCGACTTTGGCGCGTGTCAGGTTTTCATGGTAGTCGTGGTTGACCTGCATCATTGGCGCAGAACTACAACCAGCCAGACACTCGGCGATTTGGAGTGTAAACAAATTATCTTGGGTGGTTTCGCCGACCTTGATGCCCAGTTTTTCTTCAAGATAGCGCAGGAGATTATCTGCTCCACATAGTGCGCAGGAAATATTATCGCAAACCATGATCAGATATTTGCCGCGCGGTTTTTTCGGAAACAAAGTGTAGAAAGTCGCCGCCTCGGCCAGTTGCTTAGCTGGGATTTCGGTTATCGCTGACAGCTCGGCATAGATTTCGGCATTGAGATAGCCAACCTGACGATAGGCTACAGTCAGAGATGGCAAAACAGCGGATTTGCGCACAGGATACTGAACCATTTTTTTCTGAATTTCGGCCACAGACTCAGCGGTCAAAATACGGGTTTTCACTTGCGGAGCGCTGGGCGCTTTCACATGTGGTAACCCAGGAATCGGTTGTAGTTCTGTTTTATTTTCTGCCATTCTAGTATCTCTGCAATTCTTCAATAATTCTTATCTATCAATTTCGCCCAGAACAATATCGAGCGAGCCAATCGCCGCTACTACGTCACTAACCAGCGAACCTTCAACCATACTCGGCAATGCCGAAAGGTTGACGAACGACGGAGGACGGACACGGACACGATTCGGTACATTTGTGCCATCTGAGTCAATGAAGAAACCGATTTCACCTTTGCCCGATTCGATAGGCACATAGACTGAGCCACGCGGAACTTTGAATCCATCAGTGATTATTTTGAAGTGATAAATCAATGATTCCATTTTCGAGAGTACGTCTGGCTTCGGTGGCAAAACCACACCAGGCACATGCGCCCGAATCGGACCTTCAGGCAAACCATCGAGAGCTTGCTGAACAATTTTTAGTGACTCGCGCATTTCATACATGCGCACCTGATAACGACTGAAGACATCGCCATGCTCACCAACTGGAACTTTGAAATCAAACTTATCATAATCCGAATACGGGAAAGCTTTGCGCACGTCGTATTTGACACCACTGCCACGCAGTGAGGAGCCAGTGAGTCCGCCATTGATGGCGTTTTCGGCGGAGATTTTTGCGACACCGATAGTGCGCATTTGCCAGATACGGTTATTGGTCAAAAGGTCTTCGTATTCATCGATTCTCTTGGGCAGTTCTGTCAGAATCCTGCGCACAGATTTGTGGAAACTCTTAGGCACATCATCCATCAAGCCCCCCACGCGAAAATAGGATGACATCATTCGTTGACCTGAGACAATCTCATAGATATCGAGAATTGCTTCGCGGTCACGGAAGGCATAGAGAAACATCGACATAGCCCCGAGATCAATGGCATGAGTTCCCAACCAAACTAGATGTGAATTGATACGAGTCAATTCGGCCATCAGGACTCTTATCCATTTGGCGCGGGCAGGAATCGCCTCTTCGATATCGAGCAGTTTTTCAATAGCCAAACAAAAGCCAAGATTGTTTGACATCGGCGACATATAGTCCATGCGGTCAGTCATCGGGAGAGCTTTGTAATAGAGTTTGCTCTCAAGTGATTTTTCGATGCCAGTGTGCAGATAACCAATTACTGGCTCGCAGGAAACTACTGTTTCGCCATCTAGCTCAAGCACCAAACGAAGCACACCATGGGTCGACGGATGCTGCGGGCCCATATTCAACGTCATTGTTTTGCGTCCGCCGTCATGTTCGACGACATCGCTAAACTCGACTGAGGAGGGCTTGTGTTCGGCTTGAGTATTCATCGTGTATCTTAGTAGATAGTCTCTGTAACAAATCTTAGTGATGTGGATTGTCGGGCACGACTTCTATTTCATCAGAGTTATGTGAGAATTGCGGCATTTCATAGGTGATGCCAAAATCTTTGCGCAAAGGATGGCCGACTAATTCGTCGACGGTCAAAATCTTTGTTAATTCGGGATGGCCTTCGAATTTGATGCCCATCAAATCCCAGACTTCCCTCTCCAGCCAATTCGCACAGGCCCAATCTTTCGAAAGAGTCGGCATAGTGGCGGCATTCTCGGGTAATTTGGCACGGAGCATGAACTGGAATGTGTTTTTTAGGGATAAGAAAATATAAACCATTTCAAAGCGGCCGTCTTTTTCCCAAGCCTGACCCTGATGATCAACTACTGTAATGTCAGTTAGGAAATCGAACTTCAAATCTGAATCATTTTTTAAAGCCACCGCAATCTCACGCAGGGCTTGGGGCTGGATGTAGAAAGAAAGCTGCCCTCTGTGCGTATATTCAGAGAGAATCTTCTCACCGAAAAGGTCTTTGAGAAATGTTCTAAGTTTGTCTTCCATAGCGCTTACGGAGCGGTCTGAGTCCAATTCTTACGCTTCGGCTTTCTTGCTGGTTGCGTCTGTGGACTGCGCGCGAGTGACTGTACTTTTTGGCTTGGAACGTAGTGATTCTTTTTCGATTTTCGCGTGCAATTTGAGAATACCGTCAATTAGTTGCTCGGGGCGCGGAGGACAACCAGGCATATAAATATCAACTGGTACGACTCTATCGACACCCTGTATGATGGCGTAATTGTTAAAAACACCGCCACAAGAAGCGCAGGCGCCCATCGAAATTACCCATTTGGGGTCGGGCATTTGTTCGTATAATTTGCGGAGAACTGGAGCCATTTTTTGTGTCACACGGCCCGAAACAATAATCAAGTCTGCTTGACGTGGCGAAGAGCGCATAACTTCCATGCCAAAGCGCGAGACATCAAATCTTGAAGCAAAAGTCGACATCATCTCAATCGCACAACAAGCCAAACCAAAACCTAACGGCCAAATTGAGCGTTTCCGCGCCCAGTTTACCATAGTATCAACTGTTGTCAGGGCAATGCCCTCGGGGATTTTTTCTTCTAATCCCATTTTAGCGCCCCTTTACCGAGTATGTAGAAATACCCTGTGAGTAATATCACGATAAAAACTAACATCTCAACAAAACCAAACCACCCAAGCGAATCATAAATGACCGCCCAAGGATACAAAAAGACAACTTCGATATCAAAGATGATAAAGAGAATCGCCACCATATAGTATTTGACTGGAACTGGATGTTTGGTATCACCAACTGGATCAACACCGCACTCATAGGGCTGCATTTTTACTTTGGAGCGTGAGCGCTTGCCTATCAATACCGACAAACTCATCAGCACAGCGGCAATCACTGAGCCGAAAACGACCATCAGCAGTATCGGAACGAATATTTCGAATTTATCCATAGTAATTATCTAGCAAGCAATGACTCAAAGCATCGACTTAAAATAACGTTCAGCGTCTATGTTCTCTGACGCTACTATTGGCAATCATAGACATTCATTATATCTGTGTCAAGATGACTTTGTGAAATCTGTAACTAAGTCACAATACGCTGGTGTACAACCACTTAACTTGGCTAAAAGTTGTCGGAAATGCCTATGCGGATGTGGTTTGAATAAATCCAGCCTATTCCATGGCGCAGAACCTCTATTCTGTAGAGTCCTGGCTCCGATGGTGAGTATTCTAGTTCGTCTGAGTGGACTCGCAAAATGACAGCCCCATTGCGAATAAGACGGATTTCAGCTCGCTGGGGAGTTGAGACATAGAGGCGAGAGTCTTCAAATTTTTCCAGTTGTCCTCCGCAAAGGGCGGTATTGGCGCCTGATCGGGCTACAAACTGAAATCCTCGGGCATCTCCCCTGCGACGGTTTGAGAAAAATAACTGGCAGGAGCGAATGGCCTCCAGCAATTGTTTTTGCGCTTGGACTGGCTCTTTTGAGAGCGGTTCAGTGAGGACTATGTGATTCTGTAATGACCTAAAATGCACCTTATAGGGAAAGATTGTGACTGTTTTGGGACCAATGCGATATGGGAAGGCATGGGCATCGACACCTGCGATACCCACAACCGGTCGAGTCTGATTGGCTGTATCCCAGTGTCTCAGGGTTTCAACTGGAGGAGCTTTCATGAACTTTCGTGGGGAAAACAGCAAGGTCAGCTTTCCGATAGGCCCAGCTTCATCGAGGCGCTCCATCCATTCGGACATTTGATTCCATAATTCAATTCCGTGAAAACCTTCCACCGACCAATCGGTCCATTGATAGGGAGGGTATTTTCCATCTTCGGGGCGTTTCTCATCAGGGTGCGCGATAATTCCAAGCGCATTATCGGCTGCGCATTGTGCGACATATTTTCGCGCAGAAAATTCGGGGTCATATACTGCTGGGCTACCGAAAACTAGAAAATGATTTTTGTCGGCTGGGTCATTGTGTTCATAACCAACAATTACCAGCAGTGAATCATGATAGCCAGAGAACTTCTCTCGCGATTTGAGAGTCATGTGATCACTGAAGAGTAGAAAGTCGAGTCCAACTTCAGAACCAATAGCTATCACCTCCTCATGCTTCGCGGTTCCATCGGAATCGAGAGTGTGCATGTGAATACAGCCGGTGTATTGATAGTTGCCTGATTTATCGCGTATCATAATCTCTTTTGCGCAGATATGTTTGCAGATATATTTATTGTGCCGTCTCTGCTGAATCAATTTGGGGAGGTTTTGTGTTCAGTCTCCCCCTGCCGAGGAAGATAAGCAGACCAGCGAGAACCAGCAATGATAGACTTGCGACCGCGACACGATAGGGTAATTCAATTGCGAGGACATCTGAAATACTGAAAGCGCTCGCCAAGGCCGACCCGAGCGGGCCATTTGATTGAAACAGCCAAAAGAACAACGCCCACCATAGCGGCCCAATCACTGCGGCGCTTTTACCAGTTAGTGAGTAGAGGCCGAAAAACTTGCCGAGTTCGTTTTTGGGAATCATTTCGGCGAAGTATGGGCGATGCACAGTCCAGACTCCGCCAAGAAGAACACCAGCAAAAGCGCTGAGAACCCAATACTGCCAGCGCGCATTGGCCACGCCAAAGAGCGCCATCGAAACAATCCAACCAATTGCAATTACGATTATCAGTTTGCGTAGCGAAACCTTCACTGAGATGCGTCCGATGATGAATGAACCGATGACCGCTGCTAGTGTCACTATCGAGAGAAAGATTGTTTTTTCGGTGTCACTAAGACCGATGACATATAAACAGAAAACTCCGATATTCAGTATCACAGCATTGACTGCGTTCTTAATGAAAAAGTCTGCAACTAGAAAACGCATCAGGCCTGGGTATTTCTCAGCGTCACGAAGACTTTGCCACAGCGCTTTGTATGACTGACGGACTCCTGTCGGTTGTGAAGGTTTGGATTGAGATACTTTCGATATTGGTCGTTCTTTCACGAAGAGAAACAGCGGCGTTGCCAGAACCATGAAAATTACTGCTGTGGGCAAGAAGGCCCCTGACTTTCCGCTACCGACCACAAACGGGATTTCCATGCCAAATAAATTGCCTTCGACGAAAGGCAAGACAGCGAACAATCCGATAATCGCGCCAAGATAGCCCAGCGCCACTCCATAGCCGCTGATGAATCTGGCCTGTTTGTCATCTTCGGCGACCGAATAGAGCAATGAATTGTAGAACACCATGCTGCCTTCATAGAAGAAATTGGAGACACCGAAAAGCAACAGGATCACAACGAAGAATGATGCAGGCAGGAAGCTGAAGCCAGCGACTGAAAGCGCGCAGGAGATTGTGAAGAGAAACAGAAAGCGTTTTTTGCGAGTTCCATGATCCGAAAGGGCTCCCAATGCAGGTGAAAGGAGCGCGACACAGAGCATAGACAGGGCAACAGTCACATCAAATGTGTAGCCTGGTTTTCCGAGGTCGTCTACTATCCAAGGTTTGAAATACGAAGAGACGATATTCATGGAGAATATCGTATTGGCAAAGTCATAGAGGCCCCAGCTGAGGACATCCTTTTTGAAAATCAAATGCGCAAAACGTTGTTTAGTATTCTCTGCCATGAGAGCATCCAAAGACAAGACCACGATTTTTAGACAATGACACCAATACACACAGTGTCAATTAGGTTGTGACGCACCTGAGTTAGTTGAAAAAGTTCCAGGTAATCCAATACCAACTATAGCGCCCAATGTTTGTGTATTGTTCGCGCGCTTGATATTGTGCGCTGAGCGCATTTTCAAAGATGTAATTGAAGGTGAAATCTTTGATACGAAATGAAGCGCGATAGTTCACAACAGCTTGCTGACCGAGTTGACTGCCGTCATTACCAAGATAGTCGCCAACGTAGGTCAACTCGCCATAACCTGAGATGTGCATCTCTAGCGGACGGAAATAGAAGTCTAGTGTCAGGCCAGTGAATAGATTGTATTCAGGGGCATAGGTAGGTTGTGCGGTTGAGTCATAGTCGGCGTTGTAATAGGCCGCCGAGCCGTTCCAGTTGAGCCATGAAGTTATTGGATAACGCTGGCTGAGTGTGACACCGACAAAAGTGAAGTCTTCATTGAGTGGGCTATATAGCAAACCAGTAGTAGTCGACGATGTGCGCCAGTTAATACCGTCGACAATTTTTCCACCTGTCACCGAGAGCGCTAGTTGTTTGTCTGGTGAACCCAAACGAATTTCCGCAGCGCCAGTGTATTGTTCTTCGGGTGTGAGAGCTCCATTGCCCGATTGAAAGAGAGATTCAGTGGCCGATACTAACGAGGGCACAGGTGTTTCAAATGGTAAATCCAATTCATATTGTCTGGGGAAAACTGGCGTGACACCCAAGGCCAGAGAAAATGATCTCTTTGGAGCTACTGCAATAAACCCGATACTCGCGCGAGGCTGAACGGCATAGCCACCTGCGCCTGTTAGCGATAACTCCCCGAATACCAAAGCGCTCCTTAGCGATTGATGATATTCTGCGTTCAGTCTTTCTTGACGTGGCGGATGAACCGCGGCGACTGGTAGTTCGACTTCAGAAAAATTATCTCCGCCTAAGCGTAACACGCCTTTCAGAGAGACTATTCCCCGATTACGCTCATTGCTACCTTGATCAAATTCAAGCTTTTCTCTGGTGCCACGTACAGTCAATGCCAACATACTGGCGTTACCACGATGATTCCAAATGGCTTCAAAAGCATTGTCGGTTTTATCCAACTGTTGACTATAAGTCAATCCTAAAACATTTGAACCTGACTCTGAGCGTTGGTGACGAAACTCCACTGACAAGGAATTGTTTCCATCAACTATCCGCTCGACTTTGGTAATCATGTCTTGGTCTCGTCGGTCACGGTTGAATATCAACGCTAGTGATTGCGATTTGTAAGTCAGTTCCGCATTGCGACGATAGAGACGCAATGAAGTAGTGATGCGCCAATTGTTTTTGTAAGGAGATTCTATTTCCCAAAATTGATGATTCGCATCATCGGTACCCAGCAATGTACTCAAGCTCGTCTTGCGGAATCCCAGCGCGGCTGTATAGGAAAACCCATTTGGCAATGTCTCGGAGATTATGCCTTTGGTGTAAGCATAGCCAAACGGCCCTTTTTGAACTTCCAAGCGCGATTCTGCCCGAGGGCCATCGGCGCGTAGTTTTTGCAACCAAATGCCAGCCACACCACTTTGCCCACCTAAGAACACTGCTAATGGGCCTGTAATTGTATAGACGTCACTAACTGCGGCGGTGGGAACATCATTGAAATCAATAAGACCATCCTGCTCGGGTAAGTGCTCCAGCGGCGTCAAAGCTCGACCATCAAAGATCGGAGTTACTCGTGGACCAGTTATTCCAAAAGCCGAGACTGTGTGACGCGCGGGAGTAGTTAGATAGTCAACTGTAAAAAATGAACGGTCAGCACGAACGAAATCTCCTGCGTCATGATAATGCGAGTTGTTGATGCTTTTCTTTTGTGCTCGCTGCGAGCTAAGCGCCAGCGCCGCGGCGTACTCTGCGAAGCGAAAAGGCAGGTCTGCTCTGGCAGTGTCCATTTGTTGGGGGTTGTTAATTGAGTCAGTGATTCGGGCGGCGATTATCGCCGAGGAATCGAAGGCCACTGGAGAATTCAATACATCTTCACTAATCGAATTCTGGCTTGTATCAGTACTTGCAGTTGTAGTGTCTGAAACGATCGTCGTGTCAGCGGGAACTGCCGCTGATTGAGCGTAGCCAACAGAAAAAGACAATGCCGTAATTACCACACTAAGCAGATAGGCGCTCAAGAGAACCGTTATATGGTTTCTACGCTTACCGTTCGGTGTGCCAGTCAGATGATTTCTGCAAAATACACTGAGCGCAGACATTGTTTTTGTTCTCTATGTTTCTTGAGCTATGCGTTTTTTGAACTATATATTTCTTGAAAAACATGTGTCAGAGTTAGCGAATGACAACAACTTTTGTGACTTCCGAGAGCGCCACTTGGCCAGAGCCATCTATGAGTTTCTCCAAAACTATATAAACACCTGAAACGACTGGCGCTCCTGATTGATTTGTTAGATCCCAAGTTACAGAAAGTTGTGTGAATGCTGACTGGCTGACTTCTGAGAGGTTGTCACGCACGAGTTCTCCACTAGCAGTAAAGATTGAAACGGAAAATGTAATTTCATCAAGGTTAACAATCAATGGATCGCGTAGAGCCTCAAAAATCACCTGCGAGTTTTCTGGTAGACTTGGATTTGGATAGGGAGTGCGCAACGAGAACGGTTGCGGATCTTTGAGTATCGCAGATGAACTATCCTGCAAAATAAATAGATAAGGGTACTCAACAGGCCCAAAGAAATTTTCGTAATTGGCGGGGTTAAGTGATGTTTGTGTAACTATTAACATCACATCCGAGTAACGAGTTGGATCTGGTAGAACAAGCGCTGGAGCAATATTTGTAACACGCAGACGAAGAGTATCGGGCTGTGAGTCATTTAGACTCCCAGGAAACAAAGTGTCTATCCTGACTGTATCGTGACAAGCAAACGAATCTACGAGAGCTTGCAGAGTCGAGTTCAACACAGATTCATCAATCACAAGATTTGTATCCACGACAACTCTGTCGAATTGCGCAGTGACTATCAACGCTGTGTCAAATTGGCTTTGTGGAATCGCTACCATCGTTAGTTGCGGCTTAACTCCCGCCAACAAAGTATTTGAGTTGACGAGAATCTCGGGTTTGAAACAACCATCCTCCACGCTCAGGACATTGTGCATGAAGACAAAGCTATTGGAATTTGACTGCGGCAATTGAATAAGGTCTGCAAAATTGGACGTAATTAGAGGATATGAATTGACACTAAGTCCCAGTGGAATTGCTTCGACAGTACCGCTGATTGGATTTCTCTGGAAAATGGTATCTCGAATAGTTGGGTAAGAGGCCGCCTCTTGGAAGCCGACACCAGGTGGCGCAAACTTGGCGCGTTCACCAGAGAGAGCCAGAGCGACACCGTACTCTCTAAAGGCGCGGTGAAAGTCATAGGCGCCACCAGTAAAAGATATTAGAGCCGAGTCTATCGCTGTCAGGAAATTTGGCCCTGGCGCGCCACAGCCAAGCCAAATACCGCGAACAATTTCTGGGCCGAATTTGTCAGTTAGCCAAATTGGAAAGACTCCCATTGCATATGGAAAGTCACTAGTAAATGAAAATGTTTCAAGAGACATATGCGGCGCATTGAATGGGATTCTTGATGATGCGTTAAACAAGTAGCCATAGTAATCATTGATGTCATCATATTGGTACTCTTCCATCGAGACCGATGACATCTCAAACCAAAATTGTCTTGCAATTCCAACTTCACTTTCGAACTCGGTGGCGTCAATACCGAAATGAATAGCGTGGAAAAACTCATGCGCCGCTGTTACACGCACTGCATCAAGAGGGTCGGCGCTATAATCATTGACCGCGCTGAAATTCGGTTCGGCATAGTCATTATCTAGCAGAATATATGAAGTCCAAGATTGAGAAGTTGGGAATGTGAGATAATGTCCTGGAACAAAACTCTCTGATTTAGTAGCCCCAAAAAAAGCGCCCTTGAAATTGACAAAATAAATATCATAGAGCGAATCGGTATTGAGCGCGGTAATAGCGATTCCATCACTCGGCGGCAAAGGATAGCCAAGGTTAGGACTACCTAGACTGGCAGGCCCAAGGATGATTGTCCACACCGAATCAAAGATATCACCTGCGGCATTGATAAAATCAGGGACACCATCGGGGCCACCAACTCCTAGTGGACCAGTGAGATCGACACCTGCGTTTTTGACGGCGCTGTCACCAGTGATATTATAGTGCAATTTGAAATGTCCGTCGGGCGAGTTGTAAGTGGCCTGCATAGTGGCGCGCTCAAATGCCGAGCTAAGGACTGAGCTAAGTTGCGGGCTGACTCGATCGGGGCCTATTGGGTTTTGATTGAGTGGGTTTTGATCGAAGTGGAGTTCAGCTAGAGATGTTCCGCACTTTATCGCTTTTTGTGGGAGAGTTGATTTATTGCCTGAAAAATCAACCCCAGTGAGACGCACATAGATTTCTTCCTGCTCGACCTTCGACAACTTTGTAACAAAAGGATCGACAGGTTTCGGAGCGGCCAAAACTGTTTGCGAAGCAAACTGCACAAACAGCATTGAAAAAACTATGGCCAGTGTCATTCTACGAGTAATCTTGTGACTCGATTTGCGGATGATTGTCTGCGTGGATGTTTGCATGATCGTTTGCGTGTCCTGAGTTTAACTATCCGAATATTGAATCTGACGGATACTATTGTTTTGAAACAATACTGCTTTGAGAAACTACTTAACGATAGCGTTCGGCGCGTTCCTGCAGGCGCTCGAAATATTCATAGGGAACCTGCATTTGACTAACTTCGCTGTGATGGTCGTTACGTCCATGATAATCACTTCCGCCGGAAATCGCCAGCCCGTGTTTTTGGGCCAACTTGCGATAGCGCTTGCGTTGGGAGGAGCTATTGCCTGGATGGAGGACTTCAATACTGTCCAGACCAAGGCCAATTAGACGATCTAGCTCGTCTTCAGCCTTGTTGATACCAGGATGGGCTAGCGATACAATGCCACCACATTCATGGACAAGGTCAATGGCGGCATTTGGCGAGATATTCTCTTTGTCAACAAAACCTGGTTTGCGATAGCCGATCCAAACATTGAAAGCTTCGCTATAGGTGGCGATGGCGCCAGAGCGCAAGAGCGCATCGGCTATATGCGGACGACCAATTGGACTACCATTGGCAATTTCCAGAACACTTTCAAGAGTTATATCCAAGCCCTGCTCAACAAGTTTCTCGACCATCAAGGCCCCGCGCGTTTCACGGCGACGCTGAAACTCGGTGACAGCTATCGCAATTGGACTATCTGCGGCGATAGTATCACTGTGAAGAAAATAGGCCAACATGTGTAAATCCTCACCAAGGTCTCCCGCTGAGAGTTCGATACCTGTAATCAAGATTGCATCATCAGGCTGGAGCAATTCTCGCACTGCCACATTGCCAGCAAATGTGTCATGGTCGGTTACCGAAAATACGCTCACACCTGAAGCCCGAACGATCTCTAACAATTCGGCGGGAGATTTCATTCCATCCGATGCGGTAGTGTGCATGTGCATGTCGATTGTCTTGGGCATAATTGTTCTAGGCATAGATGTCATTTCTCTGAAGTCCGACACGAGCTAGACTAGCGCCTTTTCGATTAGTTCACGGATTTCGGCGCTGATTTTTTGGGCCTCAGGCATTAGTATTGCCAAACGATCGCTAATCTCCTTTTTGAACTTGGCGTCATCGAGGTCTTTGAGATTGATACGCGCATTGTAACCTGCGCCCTCTACTCCAGCCATCGCCATCAACCCCGCCACACCAGCATCGGTGATTGAATTCGGATTGCCTTTTTCGGCAACCACTCGCGCTAGGCGCATCGCATCAAGCGAACATTCGATTACCTGCATCGGAACCAGAGTCGCATTGCGTGAACTTTCGGCAATCGCCGCTTGACGCGCCTCGATTTGCTCATCGGAGCTCTTGGGCATTGCGAAAGCCGCCATCACACCATCGAAAGCCTGTTCGTCCTCGACTATGAGTTTGGTGAGTTTCAACCGTAGCGCATCAGCTTTGGCTGAAACTTCCAGCAATTCTTCGCGAACATCGGCGAATTTCTTTTTCTTAATACTCAATCGACAAACCATGCCAGCGAGCGCCGCAGCGAGCGCGCCAGCCGAAGCGGCCACCGAGCCACCACCTGGGGCGGGAGAAGACGAGGCGACATCCGCATAGAAATTTGCCGAGACAGAACCTTCTGAACCAGAAGCGCCTGAGGCGACTTCTTTGAGTTTGTTTTCCAGAACTTGGTCTGGTGAGAAGTTTTCTAAACGTAAATAGAAGTCCGCAACATCCATCAGCGCCGCCTGAGGCACAAGGCCAATTAACTCCGATGATGTCACAGCCACGCCATAGCGCTCGGCTTCGGACTTAATCATTTCAAAGACGCGAAACACTGGTGATTTGGTGTAATTCACAAGATTCATTGAAACTTGAACTTGGTTGCGCTCTGTGATTTCGAATCCTAGCGCTTTGACAAACCTCAAACCACCGCGCAAGTGACGTATTGCATCGGCGATTTTCTGCGCTATGCTCAAATCATTAGTGCCGAGATATACATTGTAGGCCACTAGTGGAAAACGCGCCCCGATTGCAGTTGAGCCAGCTTGAAGATTCATCTTGGCTGGCCCATAGTCTGGTTTGCGGGCGGCGACTGTTTCGATTTCGTCGCGAATGCCTTCGTATTGACCGCGCCTGACTTTTGCGAGGTTTTTGCGACCTGCTGTTTTGGCGGCGTCTTCGTACATATAGACAGGAATCTGCAATTCTTTCCCAACACGCGCGCCAAGTTGATTGGCCAGAGTGACGGCATCTTCCATTGTCACTCCGTCAAGTGGAACCAGCGGACAGACATCGGTGGCGCCCATCCGCGGATGCTCACCAGAGTGTGACTGCATATCGATTAGTTCGGCGGCCTTGGCGATTCCTCGAAAGGCAGCCTCAACGACGACATCTGGGTCAGCGGCAAAAGTTACTACTGCGCGATTATGATCGGGGTCCATCTCCTGAGCTAAGGCGTAGGCTCCCTCGACAGAAGTTATCGCCGCGACGATTTCATCAATCACTTCAGGCCGACGGCCCTCGGAAAAATTCGGAATACATTCTATTAGTTTGCTCATAGTGACTCTACTGGTAATCTTGTAATTGTTTTTCTGTGTCTATTTACAGTGAAATTATAGTTTCTTTTTCTGTAGACCTTTGAGGCCCCAGGCCAAGAGTGGGATTGTGATTTCATGATGGCCAATGAACTCAAAGCCAGCGCCGGTTTTTTGGGTGGGGCGTTGTACCACGTTTTGGGTTGGACGGTAACTGCGAATCATATCAAAGTTTGCAGTTACTATCTTGCCGCTATTTTTTTTGAGTGTCTTTTGTGATGAACTAATATTTCGCGCCACAGTCAAGGCTTTGAGAAACACTTCAGGCAAGAGCGCTGTTGAACCGACATTGATCATCACTCCACCTTTGTCTGCGTTTTGAGCGACAGCCGCTAGAAGACGAAAATCATGGTGTGAGCTTTCGCCAACTAATGCTCCTGAAAAACTTGGTTGTTGCGCAACAATATCAGAGCCAATTCCAACATGCACAGTCGCTGGCAATCCTAATCTCGCCGCTTCAGCAAAAATTGAAAGCTTTGCATTCTTGGCTTTCTTGCGTCGAATCAACTCGCCTGTGGCCTGCCCTAAACCGCATTTTAGTTCGGCGGTTAAGTCCAAAACCTCACGAAATAAATCACCTGTTTCTTGGGCCATACCGAAACTGCCATCATTGAGACCGCTTTGGACATCCTCGCTGGTGCCACCCCAGAAGGCTAGTTCCAAGTCATGTATCACACCTGCGCCATTGAATGAAACGCCAGTGATTATTCTGCGGCGCATCAGATCAATGATAATTGGACTCAAGCCAACTTTAATGACATGCGCACCCATCATCCAATGAAACGGCAATCCTTTGGCGCGTGCGGCCAGCGCCAGTTTGATGAAACGTCTTAAATCAGCAGACTTTAGTTGATTTGGTAGTGACTCAAAAAAACGCTCCGCTCCGCTGGCGCCAAGAGGTTTGGCCATATCGGCGACTTTGACTTTATTGGCTCTTGAACGAATTGGACGAGTCTTAATCAGCCTCAAGTCTGTTGGCTTGAGAGACGGATTGTTCGTCTTGGCGGTTTTGCTAATTGACTTTTTTCGTGACATTAGAATTGCTCAATCTCACCAAGTTGGTAGGATTTCAAAACGACATCAATCGAGCCAACCACAACCTTAGATCTCATGCGCACTGGCATTTTCAAACGATCATCGGTTAGCCAAATAGTCAAACGACCCTCGTGTTTGAAAATTCCAGCGGCTCTAAGTAACGGTTCGACAACTATGCAATCAAACTCACCTGCTGGCACATCGATCTTTTCTTTACGCAAGACTTTCACATCGAAAGGAGTGACTTTACCGTCAGAGAAATTTGGCATTGTCACTGTAGAACCAACTTTTAGATCAAGTGTGCGCACATAGTAGAAAGAACTAAGTACATCCTGTATGAAAGGCGGTATCTCAGTGGTGTCACCATTGTCAAAGGCCAAATGATTGATTTGATCGAATGAATATATTTTGTCAGAACTGTAGGAGCCCTCGCGCAAGCGTCTATCAAAATGCCAACTGGAAAGTCCGACCGCATCAATAATTGTTTCGACAGTGTCGTTGACTGGAAATATGGAACTGAAGAAACTATTGGAATGCGCCAGAGTCTGCACGTAGTAGCAGGGGCGCTCTTCCCATTCGATTATATCCAGAACACTCATCTGGGCTTCGCCAGCATTGATAAAACCGTAGTTGATTTCGAAAACCAACTTTTCGCCAGCGCCAAAAGACATGTTTCTGATTCCACGTTCCAGCGGATCGACTATCACATTGGAAGTCGCTAGAGAGTCAGCGCCAACTCCATTGGCTGAGTCTCCGCTTGAACCGATAGCGCTATCAGCGTTTGAGGCGCCAGTTGTCGAGCTGTCACTTAATGTTTGTGCGGAAGTGTATTCCAACTTACAAAAATAGGCCAACGGAAATGATCCGATTGCCAAGAGCGTCATCAGAACTATTCTACCTGTTGTATGTTTGAGACGTAAACTAATCTGACTGATTCCCTGCTAATTTTTTCTCTGACAATGTCTTCAACTCTGGAAAGATTCTTTGCAATTCGCTGTAGATTTCCAGATACACTTCATTGTACACATTTTGACTGGCTCCGATGGGATCAATTATCCCCTCACCTGTATCTCCATGTTCAGGAAACGCCTTGAGCAAGTATGTCTTCTTTTCGGCTTGGGGATTTGTACGCAAAATTGCATGATAATGCCCAGAAGATAGAGCGAAAACTAAATCACTTTCCTCTATCAATTCCTCTGTCAGTTGCTGACCGCGATGCGCAGTAAGCAGTCCGCCGCAGGTAGTCACAGCCACCTGCGCAAACTTGCTGGCCTGACCGCCAACAACCGCGCCGACTCCTGACGAACTAACCAGCACATTGTCGATCTCGGCGTCATCAAACATGACACGCATAATTTCCTCAGCCATAGGCGAGCGACAAATATTGCCTGTGCAGACAAACATTATCCGAAAAACTTTATCCTGCTCAGCAGTCATTACATTTCACCTTCATCTCTTCGCTTAACACCGACTGTAATTCAGCGCTACTAAGCGCTCCTTGTCGTAACACTTCTACACTTTCCGGTGACGCCGCTGCTAATGATGCTGCTGCGCAGCGCACAACTGTTGAAACTGGCCCTGATAGTTCGCCGCCATCGATATACAGCGTTATGCTTTCCCCAAGTTGTTCGGCGATACCTTTGATATTTGCAAGTGTCTCACTACCTGAGATATTTGCGCTAGTAGCGGTCACAGGAAAATCAACTCGCTGCATTAGACGCTTTAGAAAAACCGAGTTGGTAATTCTAATACCAATTTCTCGATTCTGAATCACTCTCGATGAAAGACTGGCGCTAGCTTTTTCTGTAGCTGGCAAGACCAACGTCAATGGACCAGGTAGGAATCTCTCTATCAATCTTGAGGCGCTGGGTGTTATTTCCGCCCAGTGAGATATTTCATTTACAGATGACAGGAAAACAGCCGTCACCAAATCGACTGGTCTTTTTTTCGCTGAATACAAACGCTCCAACGCCTCTTCACTATCTGCTCGCGCTAGAAGGCCATAGCGAGTTTCAGTTGGGGCGACAATTAGCGCGCCTTTTTCGAGGGCATCAAGAGCTTGCTCTAATGCCTCTGGCACAGACTGTGAAATAATCAAATTCAATTCCATCGCAGTAACTTTAGCGCCACTCACTCCTCGCCACCTTCGGAATCATCATCGCTATCGTCTTCACTATCACCTTCGCTATCATTTTCAAAACTGGTAGTCGTATCAATTGCGCCTTCGCCTAATAGAGAGTCCAAAACCCCCAATGAATCCAAGGCGTCAATATCCAGCCCCTCAAGCAGAATCGCAGTGCGTAGAGAATCGAAATAGACAGTCAGACGCTCTTGGGCTTCGGCGGATTTTTGCGGAGTCACACGCACCCGCGCCACCCAACTATCAGGATAGCCCGCTGGTTTGACATAGTCTTTTAGATAGACTTCGGCGACTTTTGAATCAGCAAAATCCCCAAGACGGATTTTGAAATAAGGCACCTCGTAATCTAAGGTGACAGTATAGTCAAAAATCTCAGTGGCCACCGAACGTTCCAGCGCCGCTTCGGCATAGACACGAGAGTTATACAACTGTATACGGTAAGTGTCATAGGCGACTGTATCTTGCGGATTAACCGCTCCAGAAACACCAGTTAAACCCGAGAGGGCGGCATGAGTCCGCATCGCCTCAGCATCTATCGTTGAGTCAAATGCCGCTCCACTTAGTTTCAGACTTAGTCTAACTGAATCGCGAAGCGCATCAGGGACATTGAGTGCATCGCCCGAGGCGCCAAGCGGATCAAAGCTTAGATCAATTTTCTCAGGTTCAAGCGCATTTTCATCAACCTGCCCAACTGGCCGTTCCTCTTGTGGAGTCTGGTCAACTGGCTTGCAAGCGACAAGAGAGATTGACGAAATCATAAGCAAGGTCATTACAAACAAGAACAACAGCGACTTCATTAATTTTGAAGAAGTCGCTCTATTTTTTGCGCTCTCAGCTTCGTTTGACTTTTGGTAGTTGTTTATCATTATGTGCTATTCAATTAATTCAAGACCGTAAGGTTAGAGCCGTTTAGAAATGCTTATCGGCGTCATCTCGTTCGCCTATTTTGGCCAATACGCGCTTTATCTCACTGACCTTTGTCTTGTGAGCGACTAATACCAAATTCTCGCTTTTGACTACAACTAAGTCAGAGACACCCAAACAGGCAATCAATCCTTCGCCTTCGTTATACACTGTTAGTTCATAACTGTCTTCAAGAACGGCATTGCCAACCACAACATTTCTATCGCCATTGGGTTTCATATAACGCTCAAGCGAATTCCAGCTACCGACATCATCCCAGACAATGTCCGCTTTGAGAGTTAGAGTGTTGCTGGCTTTTTCAAGTACCGCAAAGTCAATCGAAATCGGCTCGGCTTCATTATACAATTTGATTCTAGCAGCGTTCTCGTCGGCAGTTCCGATAGATTTGGCATAAGTCTGCAATAGCGCATAGGCCTCGGGGGCGTGCTCCTCAATCGATTTCATAATCGTCTTCACCGACCAGATAAACATACCCGAGTTCCAAAGATGCTCGCGGCCATAATAGTATTTTTGAGCTACTAGCAATCGCGGTTTTTCGGCGAACTCTTCGACTTCATATATCGTGATTCCCGCTTCGGTTTTGTGCGGCTGACCGAGCTTGATATAGCCATAGCCGGTTTCGGCGCGAGATGGGGCGATTCCGATGGTAATCAGATAATCTTCTTTGGCGGCCACCTAAGCTCCGAATTTGATGATTGAACGTAGTCTTTCGGGGGGATTTATCAAATGATCCGCCGAGAGAACAATCATTACGCCATCTGGATCCTGCTTTTGGACATGCACCGCGGCTAGGCCAATTGCAAAAAGTGTGTTGCGGCCCACTGGCTCAACTAGCAGATGTTTATCCCCGAGATAGTCTATTTCTTTGAGGATCGCATCGCTGATTTCTTCACCAGTCACAATTAGAGTATTATCCAGCGGAACCAGTGGCAAAATGCGGTCAATAGTCTCCTGCAACATCGTTTTTTCCGATGTTAGCGCCAATAATTGTTTTGGACGCTCGCGGCGCGATAACGGCCAAAACCGCTCTCCTCGCCCACCTGCCATTATCACGTTGTAAATCAAGAACTTACCCCAATTGGTTGCACTATCTATTAGCTCAATCTGGGGCGTTTTCTCTTTGAGAAAAGCCCCTCAAACTTGCCTCGATAATACCCGTGCGCTAGGGGTAAGTCAAGATAGTGTCAGAGGGAGAATCCAGAGAATCCTCAGAAGACTCGAATGAACTCTTGAACAGCAATGTCTTGTGAAAAGCGCTAGCACAATACAGGACTGTTTCCAACCATATTCTTCTACAAAAATGCTCTGAATTTGTCGGCACAAAGACTAGAGCCCCCACACATTCAAATCAGTGTGGGGGCTCTGGGGTTGCAGGTAGGTAGGAAGAACGTGTTTACCTCTTTAAGGTATATCCATTCCCGTTTAAGATTGGTGAACCATTCGGGTTACCAGTGTTGAGGAAGTTAATGGAAGATTTCAACAATCCGACTGCATAATCAGTATTGTGGACACCCTCCGAGCGGTCTTCTTCAATAAACTTGAAGTTGTAGACGGCGCCAGCCGAATCAGCTGTTGTCACTGTTACGCTCAGCGGCGTTCCAGAAGTGTCAATTAGATTCGCGGCGACTAATAAGACTTTCAGGCTGTCGACTAGAGCATTAACCTCATCCTGAACTCCCTCGACTGTACCGTTACCATTAAAGTCAGCGTCAGCCGTCAGGTTGAAATCGGAAACCGAACCATTGTGACATGTCGGGTCATTACAGCCACCAGTGTTCTCGAAGTTGCGAACCTTGTCGTGCATGATCCAGGTATGCCCCCCAGTGAAGGTAGACACTCCACCATCCATATGACACTGGATACAACCTTCATCGGTCACATTTGTATGCGCCGAGTTGGCGTAGACAAAGCCAGTGTATTCATAGGCATTGGTTCCGACCAACATATCTGCCTGATTACTATAATGCGGTCCCCAATATGTACTCATTGTCACTCCGTCAGTGACGTAGGTATTGACATTCTGACGGCTCTGGTGACAAGAGGCGCATAGATTGGCTGGGCCTTTGTCAAATGAGTTACCATCAGCGAGCGTCACAGCGCTTTCAACACGAAGTCTGAAGTCGCCATTGGAATGTGGCGCATGACAAGTGAAACAGTTGATTGATGAGAAATGATCACCAGTCGCTGTTCCACCAGCGAGATTGGCTACAAAGCCTTCGCTCGTGTGACATTTTTCACAGCCAGCATAGTATGACTTATTGTCTCTATTGCGGTCAATATTGTCACCAGAGGCGTGTTTGGAGTTCTGCCATTGCTCTTCACGAGCAAGCAAGAAAATATCCTGATCGGAATGGCAACTGAAACAGCTTGTGGCGATTTCAGCGGGTTCGACATGCACACGACTAACATTCGCCGCCGCCCAAGTCTTGTCCTTGTCCTCGTGACATTTCATACAAGCATAATCAAGAGTCAAGTAACCATTAGCCAAACCTCCGTCCGGAGTAAACATCTCAGCGTTCGGGTCAGTATTGATTTGGAATAGATGTGAAGGCACATCGCCTGTGAATGTCGCCAAATCTCCAATGGCGGATTTGGCAGCTTTCGGCATATGACAATCAAGACACTCAGGTCCATTTGGATTGGTCATGTGTTTGTCAATCGATGTGTTTTGTAATGTATTGTATTCCTTGATATGACAATTCTCGCAAGTGACATTAATCGCCATATCTCGATTTGGATTCAGGGGATGCAAACTCTGATGCACATCATGACAATCAACGCATTGAATAGATCTATGCTGACTGCTTGCCATTTCATTCCATTGCTCATGATGACGAATAAAACCACCACTGGCCGGAATCTCATTGACTGAGCCACGAATATGACATTTACCGCAAGCCTCATTTGAACGATCGATCTTCATCGCTACATTCAACGGATTCTCTTCATGTAACTCCCCTGGGCCATGGCACTCTTCACACTGGACACCATTAGATTCCCAAGTTCCAATCAAACCAGGTTTACCTTCTTGATTGCCAACTGGCTTGAAATTGGTCATATGACATGGACCACAGTCATATGGTTTCGTCTCACCAGAGTGGTAGGCCACCCAACCACCAGTTGCCAAATTGTACTGAACTTGATCACCGGTGATTATGAATCCATCGTTATCAATAAAGCGCGCTTTCCATCTGAAACCGCCAATGACTTTGTCAACATCCGCCCAGCTAACTCCTGGCGGAGGTGTCGGCACCGACGAAAACGGATAGTACCCTGGTTGCTGCACATCTTCGGCTTCATTGAGCTTATACGGATGTCCTGTGTTCATGAAATCTGCGTGCAACTGCTCATGACAACCAGCCGACCCACAACTTGCGCTACCCATAAAGGCCGCGCTTTCTGGTGTGACGACTTTAGTGATTTCGTTTGTTACTGTTCGCTCACAAGCCACAGACATTACCATACCAATGACAGTTATTGCTGCGACCATTAAAGCGTTCTTGTGTCTCATAGCTACCCCTCGCTTCCTACTCTGCTTCCCATTTACAATTGAATGTTCTTTTTCAAATACAGTTCGACAATATTTCCTGTGTAAAATTGATCGATGAAAAGAAAATCATCAAAGGTTTGCGCAGTGTAACGCACACTAGCGGTATAGTCTTTGGATATTTCATAGCCAACTTCAAATTCAAAATCGAAACGCTCTAGATCTTGATCTCGACGACTACGATGGTATGACCCACCGATACTCAAATTGAGTTTGTCTACCAAAGTTGGCTTTAGAAGAGCGCGGACAATATGGTCTGAGAACTCATATGTATCTTCAGCGCTATTGTTTTGATACTTGCCAACATAATACGAATACGTGACCGAGATTTTTCCATACTCGCGTGTTTTGAGATTCGTAGTTGTTGAAATCACATTGTAGTTAACTCGAGTTTCAACATTTGGATTGGTTAATGTATCACGAATCGACAAGACTGGGTCACGTGTTGTGGTTTTGCCATTCCAGCGTAGTGACACATCACCCCACTGCTTGTCTCTATATTTGACTGCGACTTTTTGCCTGTAGGCGGTAAAGTCACCTGTTTGCGTTACACCGTTATCAACATTCCTGTCACGTAGGAAAAATTCACCACTGGCGCTGAAATGTTTTTTATTGCGCAACCAACCAGCTAGAATCAAACCATTAGACGATGTCCGCTCAGTGAGGTCGTCCGAAATGCGATTCTCATAGCCCACACGCACACCGAACTTACCGCGCCAACTTTTAGCAACTGTTAGGACATTGACAACATTGTCTGTCTCAGAAAACTGTGCGCTACTATTTGAACTCCGTCCAAAAGTGAACTTGTAGGTAACCCGCAAATTATCTGGCAAGGTTACTCGCGCCAGTCCCCAACCGAGTTTCGTCTCTAACTCTTGAGCGCCAAGATCAAGTTGATCGCGGCGATAGGTGTAACCACCGGTTGCAGATAGACGATTCCAACCAACTTTGCGCAAACCCACCCGAAGATTGAAATTGTCGGTTGTTCTATCGGCGCTTACTCTGGTTTTGTCATCATAGGTTGAACGACGATACTCCGCACGGATTTCTCCGCGCTGGTTAAACACCCGACCACCGACATTGTATGTGGTGTTCAAATAGTCAACCCCTAGTGACGCTGTGTCCGAGCGCTCTCGATCAATACTGAGCAAAGTCCCAGCGCGATCTGTGAATGACAAACCACCAAACAGTTCAGCGTTTTTTGCGGCTCGCACTGAAGCGTTTGAAGAAAATGTCTCGCGCCGCACTACATTGTTGGCCTCCGCATCATAAATGCGGCGGTTGCGATTGTGATTTAGATTCAAGTTGAAGAGCCCAGGCTTGAACAAGCTGACTGTTTCATTTCGATTCTTCAATGTGACATTGGTCATGTCCGCTCGCAAACCAAGGCCACCGCCCCAGTAATATGAAAAGTCATTGATACTAATTCCAAGACCTTCATAGAGATCAAATGTCTTTTGGTTCACAGCTCGGCTACCTTCTTCGTCAGTGAAGACATAACCAACTTTGACAGTTCCACCACCTGATTGAGCGCTTAACAAAGTCGGAGCGCCAACAATAGTCAGACATATGAAACTACTGAACGCTAGTAGGCACGTTCTCAGAGAAATGCGTCTCATCCTCAACCTCCTCCTTCATCCAGTGGATGACAGGCCGCTTCAAAGCAGTCCCTGAAATAGCCCACCACAGTTTGCAGATTTGATGGGAGAAAATGTTTATCACTAAATGAACCATGAATTTCTGAGTGGCAAGTCACACAACTGCGACCTTTGGCAAGTCCGCCATGCTCTGTCTGATGTTTGGGAGGCTCAATGTGACACTGCAAACAAACGTCGTTGTTGCGTTCCTTGAGCAAGTGATTGACTTCACTGCCATGCGGATTGTGACACTCCAAACAACCACCTGCTTCAGGTGTGTATGAGACTGTCGCCTCATGTTCGTAGGGGAACGGCCCTGTATGCTCGGCGTGACAGTTACCACACATCCCACCTGAACCGCTACTCACGCCACCTATATCTTGGCCAGTGAAGTCGTGACAGCTAAGACAGAGGACATTGCCTTCACTAACAGGATGTCGTGAGCGACGATCAAACTCTACTTCAACGTCAGAATGGCATCCCAAACACAATTCACCTTCAGGAGCAATCAGCAGCTTGTTTGAATTTGTGGCGGGGCTATGTACACTGTGACAATCTAGACAACCAACAGCGCCATCTACATGCGCATTGAATCCACCGCCGTCGAGATCGTTGTGTGGCATGTGACAGCTCGAACACAATGTTCCTAAGGCTGCAATATCCAATCGAGATGGATTAGTAATGTTATCTGTTGATGGATCCTCGATATGAACCGAAGCGCCAGAGTGGCATGAGACGCAGCTCAATCCATTGAGATCAAGCGCCGCATCTGCATGCAAAGTGTGTTTCAAATTCAACGCCTGCTCATCATGACAATCCACGCAAACTGAGGATTCGACTTCTTCTTCGACTCCGTCGTCCCCAAACGCAGGAAGCACACTCAGCAGATAAAAGACCGCGACCAACGCCCCCACCAACAACCTGGCTCCGCTCTGTGTTTTTAGAGCGAAGTCTCTCTGCTGTTGGTTAGGTTTCCCCTCTAGTACCTTTATTTCCATAGCCCCCTCCATATTACGAGTTCCTGACTCATGTATCGACAATAGCATTGACTACTTAAGTGTGTCAAGTGAATTATGTAATAATTTGTGAAATATTTCACAATGCTGCTTCAATCTCAGCCTAACGACTTTTACTACGGTAATAGCTTATTTGCCAATATGTTACATGGACTATCACTGTCGCCATATCGTCTAGCATATTGGACTGTATTGCTCTGTGTTGAAGATTGTTTCAACTCAGAGCAAATGGCGATATTTCCGACCCATTGGTCGTAAATATAAATTCAACCCACAAATGCATCGTTTATGATTCGTTTATGAAACGATGACGAGGTCTTTAGTTAGACCGTAATTCAGGCGACTCAAGCAAGATACACCTGCCGCCGATACTACTAGTAAGATTATTCAAATTTAGAATCCGCTAGTTTGCCACACAGAGAATTAGTAGACCACCTAACATCCACGAACACGACCTGATGACAAAAGACGTTCAACTAGAAAACGCCCTTGAGAAAATTCTCACATCCATTGGTGAGCTACCCAGCTCACCAGCGGTTGTCAGCTTGGTTATGGGCATGACATCGGATTTGAACACCGACGCGAGAGAGCTCTCTAAAGCGCTATCATCAGACCCAGCAATGGCCGCCCGAGCGCTGAAATTATCCAACTCACCATTCTATGGACGACCAACGGATATAAGCTCGGTTGAAGAAGCTGTCTTGGTTTTGGGATTCTTTACTGTTCGTTCATTGGTAGTGGCCACCGCCACTTATGATCTGTTCAAATCCGACAATAGTGAAAGCCCAGCTGCGGCGCTGTGGGAACATTCACTGGCCACAGCGATAGCCGCACGGCATATCGCTCGCGAACTATCCCACCCACAAGTGGAAGAGTGTTTTCTCGCTGGCCTGATGCACGACATTGGCAAACTCATATTGCTACAAAAGTTTCCCGAACAATATTTACCACTGATTGAAGCAGAGAATTCCGATGAGAGCGTAATCTCTCGTGAAAGCTCTGTCTTTGGTTTTGGGCACGATGAACTCGGCTCGGCATTGCTAACGTCATGGTCATTCCCAACACTCTTAGTGCAAGCTATAGCCGATCATCATCACCGCGTTTCTCCAGTTGAGGAAGAAGCGCCACAAATCTCAAACATCGTCAATTTGGCAAGCGCTATCGCTTGTTCAATTGAAAAAGGATTCGGCTGCACCCCAATTGAATCCTTTTCCGTAGAGAGCCTATGGAGCGCCCAAGCGCTTTCAATCAATGACGAAACTCTTGCAAAAATTCGTGAATCGCTGACTGAAACATTCCAACAAGAGCGGGGTCTCTTTGTTTGATTCAAAGAAGGTTTGATTCAAGGAAGGTTTAATTCTTTCTATAGAATAGACACCGAAAGCTATTGTACATGACCAAAACAAAATTACATGCAGCGTCACGACTCAAACTCGACAAATTCCTCGACAAGGGTTCATTGCCCTCGATTCCGCAGGTCTTGTTTAAGATCCGTGAAGTCACCGAAGACCCAAAATCCGGAATTGCCGATTTGGCTAATGTTATCCTCACTGATCATCAGTTGACAACGCGCATCTTGCGCATGGCCAACTCGGCCTACTATGGCGAATATGCTGGCAAGGTCACACGTGTGACACAGGCAGTAACTTTGATGGGCTTCCGCTCTGTTCGTAATGCGGCTTTGGCTCTAGCAATTTATTCAGCGGTTGAACGACTTTCCAAATGCCCTGGTTTTGATTTTCCAGCTTTTTGGACCCGTTCTATTGGTGTTGGTGTCATTGCTAAACAATTAGCCTTGAGCACAGGTCTTCGCTCCGCGGAAGAAGCCTTTATCGCAGGATTCTTGCACAATATTGGCCAGCCATTATTGGCCGCAGTTTTTCCACAAAAGTATGATGAGCTTTTAAAGAAAGATCCCTCCCCATCCGCTTTAGCCGAATTCGAGGATGAAGCTATTGGAATCAATCACTTGGCTGCTGGTGGTTGGTTGGCCCGCAAATGGAAACTACCCAAGAAATTAATAGCGCCAATCGAACAATATGACCGTCACAGTCACGACAATAACGAACCCGCTTCTGAGCGACTGGTCGATTACATTTACATCGCCTCTCGCCTGTATTCGCATGTAATGATTCGCAACGTCGACCATGGCGGCACATTGACGGCCATTCGCAGTGAGGCAGTCAGACTATTGGGCGCCAAACCAGAGAGCATCGATGCACTAGTCGAGGACGGAAGAGCATTGATTGTCGAAATCGCCTCCGAATTAAATATGCAAATCAGCGAAGGCGCTCAAGAAAACCCACTGGAATCTGTCGCAATTCTCAATTCACGTTTGGCGCTTCGCGAGTTACAATTATCAATTATTCAGGGCGCCACCGAATCACTGTTGAAAGTTGAATCAGACGAAGGAGCTTTGAGTATTGTTCTTGATGGCGCCTATCGTGGTCTTGAACTTGGCTCTTTGGTTTTCTTCAAAAAATCTGAGGACTCAAACAGTTCGGAAGAAACAGATAATTCTGAAGAAACAATAGAGTATATTGGCATGTTGGGCTATGGACGGATAAACCCCGAACGTGATCAATTAGCTATCAAACATAGCGAATTAACCACAGAGCTATTCGAGAAACTCACTTCGGGTAATATCTATATGGGAAATTCGTTATCAAAAGCTGTCGCAGGTGTGCCGAATGAATCGGACCTCAACACAATAGGCAATGACGCCGAGGGAACCGAGGAGATCGACCCTGATGCCACAGTTTACATGGTTAGAAACGACAAATTCGTCGCTATTCCGCTTCAAGTTGAAGGTGAATTGAAGTACATCGCACTGGCGACACCTCATGCTGGCAAAGACAATGTCGACGAACAAAAACTGCGGACTCTTAGCTCGCTTTGCTCCCAAGTCTCAATCACTCTCGAGCGATTAGAACTCCGCCGCCAATTAGCCCAACACACTCTTCAAAGAATCAACGTCACACCTTTGACGTAAAACCTCACCAATCCAAGTGTACTTCTCAGGAAATTTGTCACATTCTTGTTTTATTACGCTTCCATTACAGTAACACCCCCAGTCTATCAAGTTGCAAGATTTGACTTATAGTCAATTCGCATATTTATTCTAATTATTGAAAACTTGAAGACAAAACAATGAACGTACAATCAACTTCCTCCTCAAATACAAGTTCAGTAAGTTACCAGAATGAGAAATCAATCCCAACGCTAGCGCGTTGGAGACTTATCGCAATTTTGCTTACTGCTCTTGGCGCGAGACTATGGTTCTTTGGCGGTGTCCTATCTCGGGTAGGACATGAAAAACTTGTCAGCTTGACCTATGACGTCGGGATGTATAATGCTGCAGCAAGAATGATTAGCGATGACCTAGATTTTACACACCGTGCGGTCGTCATCTTCGGCCCTGGCTATCCAACATTTTTGGCGTTAGTTGGAAACAGCTTTAATCTTGACCTAGTTTTTCTGACACTGGTCCAACTATCCTTGAGCGCTATTAGCTCCGTCCTGCTAGCCCTCTACACATACCGATTGACACGTGATCAATCAATTGCTCTAGTAGCTGGTTTGCTGAATGCTCTTTCGCTGGTGGCCATAGGTCTCTCTGGTATTCTCTTGTCAGGAACACTGTATTTCTTCCTGACACTCAGTGGACTTTATTTACTCGAACTTGGTATCGCAACAGGTAAGATGCGTTGGTTCATTCTCTCTGGTATGGCTATAGCGCTCTCATTACTCACTCGCTCCTTGGGAGTATATTTTACAATTGTGATTCTGATTGTTGCCTATTTGAGAATAGACCCCTCACTATCTTATCTTCAGTTTTTTCGTCAGATGCGTGGACCTCTACTTGGACTCTGCATACCTGTCATTGTGGCGCTAGGTTGGTCAACTCATAATCAAGTCAGTTATGGCTTTTTTGAAGTAGCTATTTCGGCGCCCCATGGACTAAGTAAAGCTGTGGCGCTTGTTCGCTCAGATTATCAGGAGATACCATTTGCAGAAGCCAAGGCACAATTCTTTGCGGAAATGGAAACCCAGAAAGAGTTTTTGGAGGTCGGCTACGACAAAGCTCTTTCGGTTTACACACGCAAAGCGTTAAAGAGAGAGTTCTTTATACATCCTTTCTCAACCTTTTGGACATTGGCTCGCAATGCCTTTAAGAATATGACTGTCGACTCCGGTGGAGACTATTTGCGGATAATTGAACAGAAACCTTGGCAAGCGACCTACGTAGAATCTCCAGGAGCGAACTACAGAACACTAATCTTGGCGTTACTAGGATTAATTCTCCTAGTAGCCAAGGGGAAAAAGCGACTGGCGGCAACGCTAGCTTTGATCTGCCTGTACTATTCTCTAACCAGCTCTTTTGCGCTACATCAGGGCGCACGAATTTTCTACCCTGCCCAAATCGCATGGTCTATTCTGGTAGCGCTAACACTAGTCGAAACTTTTCGACTTATCCAAATGAGTCGCAAGAAACCCAGCGCTTAACATTAGATTTTGTTGGGAAAAGTTACTGGCGAGAATTTATGCCGAAGGGGGGACTCGAACCCCCACGTCCTTACGAACACTACGTCCTGAACGTAGCGCGTCTACCAATTCCACCACTTCGGCATTTTTTGCAAATAAGTCCAGCTGCGAAAAATTCGCTAGCCAGACTCACAGGCCATAATACATCCGAACTGTAAATCGGGCAAGCGGCATTGCCTGATAATCAGGCATTTGCTTAATCTCAAGGGCTTCCCCCATAAGAAAAGGCCGCAAAACTTGCGGCCTTTTCATTCAAGAATCACCTCCAATTGGAGGAGCTTTTGGTCAAAAGCTAGTTCAAATACGCTCTCAACGAACGACTGCGGCTGGCGTGGCGGAGACGACGGATCGCCTTCTCTTTGATCTGGCGCACACGCTCACGAGTCAGCGAAAAACGCGCGCCGATCTCCTCAAGTGTCAATGCCTTGTCGTTGTTCAAGCCGAAATACAAATTGATGACCTCGGCCTCACGCGCTGTCAACGTATCAAGAGCCTTTTCGATTTCCAGTCGCAAACTATGTCCCATCAAATCTTCATCAGGAGACGGTTGAAACTCGTCTTCGAGAATATCAATTAGGGAGTTGTCTTCGGACTGCGAAAACGGCGCATCCAAAGACAAATGCGAATTTGAAATCTTCAAGGTATCCGAGACTTCGCCTTCAGGCAGATCCAATTCCTTGGCGATTTCTTCAGGAGAAGGAACGCGAGAATATGTCTGCTCCAAGCGCGAGGATATCTTGCCGATTTTGTGCAAGGTACCTACTCGGTTGAGCGGCAAACGCACAATCCGGCTTTGCTCAGCTAACGCCTGCAAAATCGCTTGGCGAATCCACCAAACTGCATAACTGATAAATTTGAAGCCACGAGTTTCATCAAAACGTTTGGCGGCTTTGATGAGACCGATGTTGCCTTCGTTAATCAAATCAGCCAAGGACAAGCCTTGGTTTTGATACTGTTTGGCTACCGAAACAACGAAACGCAAATTGGCCTTGGTTAATGCGTCCAGGGCTTGTTGGCTACCCTGCTTTATTTTCTTGGCCAAGCGCACCTCTTCGGCGGCGTTGATAAGTGGGGTTTCCCCGATTTCTTTTAGATAGAGATCGAGCGAACGATCTTCATCTTTATACTTCATTGCCATGGTCTAAGTGTTGACCCCTATAGCGTCATGCACGTATTTACAGTACGTCCAATGTTAAGCGTCCACCGAGTTTCTTGCATCTATGACTTTTTCAGCATAATCGCTGAAGATGCTCTCGGTAAACAGTTTCTGTTGTCTGGCGCCCCTCACTACTGAGGCGTATGGCAAGCTCCTACTTACCATATCAAGATACAGTTATGAAACAAATCATGATAATCTGCGCACATCTTTGGCGCAATAAATTCGAAAACAACGCTATCGTTTTGGTACGGATTGTGCAAATTCAATTTTTGGCTAACAAGCTAGCTTGTAAGTCCCTTTTCTACAATCCCACATTACGGTATACAGTGTTGCCGTATTTATCTATAACTATCATTGAAACTCTTTTAGTACGGTCAGAAAGTTCATCAGTGATTGCTTTGAAATCCTGAATATTCTTGACCAGTTTGCTACCTACTTCTGTGATTACATCACCCGATGCCAACCCTGCTTTCTTGGCTTCGCTGGAAGCTTTGACATAGACAACCAAGACCCCCTCAGCAAAATCAAAGCCGTTTCTGCGAGCTATATCTCTGGTGAAAGTTCGTAGCTCCAACCCACCCCAAGAAACTGAAGCTTGTTGAGCCGAATTCCTGTTGCCAGAACTAGAGGCGAGGATATCGCCTTTACGCTTGTCTGTCAGGCGAGCATTTAGAACTTCTCGCTTACTATCACGAATAATTTCAATTTTCGCCTCGTCACCGTCGTGCATTGTCGAAACAAGAATCGACAACTGAGAGTTATTGGTAACTTCAACTTCATTAAAAGACAGGATAATGTCATCAAATTGTAAACCCGCTCTGGAGGCAGGCGAATTCGGCACTACTTGCTCAACAACCACACCTCTGACTTCATCAAGATTCAGTCGTCTAGCGTCTGCGGGCCTAACATCCGCCATCCGCACTCCAAGCCATGCGCGGCGCACTTCTCCATAGGCAATCAAATCAGGAATAATCGATCGAGCCAGATTAATTGGAACCGCAAATCCGATTCCGACTGAAGAACCAGTCGGAGAAGAAATCGCAGAATTAACTCCCACCGCCTCACCGCGAATATTCAACAATGGACCACCAGAATTGCCTGGATTTATTGCAGCATCGACTTGGATATAATCTTGGTAGTCAGGACTCTCAGCGCCAAACCGCAAACTAGAACGTCCTTTAGCTGAGACAACACCGACACTCACTGAACCAGAGAGTCCCTGCTGTGGGAATGGATTGCCAATCACAATCGCCCAATCTCCGACCCGAAACTTGTCGGAATCACCAAAAGGGATAATTGTCAACTCATCCTCAGTATCAACTTTGAAAACCGCCAAATCCGTAGCAGGATCCAAACCAACTAATTTGGCCTGATAAACAAAACCTTTGGTGGTGCGAACCTCAATATTATCGGCGCCATCTATGACATGATTATTCGTTAACAAATAGCCGTCTTTGCGAAAGAAGAAAGCCGTGCCAGAACTTGTGGCTTTGGGGCCATTAGAACGACGAAAAAGGTTGCTTGATTTTTTGGTCTTTGTGGCGGTAACAGAGACTACAGCGTCGGAGACTCGCTCAATAACAGGTACAAATGGCGAAGTGTACTCACCATTTTCATCTTGAACTACCTGAACACCGGCAAAAGTCGCATTGATATAGTCTGAGCGTTCATCGGCTTGTTTTGAGGATGACTTCTTCCCACTAGCAACTGTAGCCTCAGTCCAATCCATCTGCGAGGCGATTATGACACCAAAGAGGGTAAAACCAATTGCGAGGAATATTGTGCGTGCGCCGCGTGATAGACCAGAAACAGATAAACCAGAAGCAGAGGAACCGAGAGAATTAGATGGCTTACGCGAACTTTCGTTGTTCGCAGTATCCATCCCTTCGTCATTCCGTGTGTCCATTAAAAACCTAAATCCCCTCTCCCAGACTCGCACACTCGGTTAACTATATTGGTAAGAACACTTTGCCACAATCAACACAAAAGCAACAACTGTTCCAACACACGATACCGACACATGAGCCCAGTTTTTCACATCAGGCACATTTTAGCGCCAAGCCAAGGAATATACAATATTCGCTTTCCACTGTCAATGAGAAAGTTTTATTCGCTATTGCAAGCGCTTTCTCATAGCTCGTTATACGCACTTGAACGCCAAGGGGTTGCCACATTTGAAATAAGAATGGGGTATTTCGATGTTTTTTTGAATCTAGGATTAGGTATATAGATAGTAAACATCAATCTAAGGCGGCTTTCTTGACGACTCCCTTATGGCTAAGTATGCTTCAGAAAGTAAGTCGATAAGATTTCGGACTATGAGAATATCACATGAGCAGTAAGAATGTAGAAGATAGCGCAGCAGGTAACGCTGCAAACAGTATCGTTGAATGTGGCAAGTCATTGTATCAAAGCGGGTTCATTGCTGGCAGCGAGGGGAATATTTCGTTGCGCTTGGATGACGGACGCATATTCATTACCCCTGCAGGAACACGAAAAGGACAGCTTAAGCCTAGTGAAATAGTCGAACTCTCTAGAGATGGCGTTCAAGTCTCTTCAGATACGAGCCTCAGGCCTTCGTCGGAAATGGGAATGCACCTGAGTTGCTACAAGAGCCGCGCTGATGTTTTTGCCTGTGTTCATTCGCATGCCCCCAATGCCACCGCCTATGCAGTTGCTGGAATCGAGCCAGATTGCGATATTCTGCCTGAAGTCTCGGTCTTTATTGGGGACATAAAGCTAACCGAATATGCTCCCCCGGGAACTTCGGCTGTTGGGGAATCGATTTTGCCATATTTACCAACTTGCAACGCCTTCTTGCTCAAGAATCATGGTCTGTTGACTGTCGGCTCGACCCTTATCGAGGCTCTCAATCGACATGAAATAGTCGAACAGTATCTGAAAATCCTGACTATGGCCAAGGCCTTGGGAAATGTCGACCATCTCGATAAAGCCGAAATCAGTCGTTTACAAAAACTAGCGGATCGTTGAACACGTTGTTGAGTACGTTGTATCACAAATTAACCTTGAAAGACGATTTGTCCGCAATTGCCCTAGGACATGGGTTGCCCAAAGTCCTTGCAGAGAGTATTTTGAAGAGCTAATACATGGCTCGTCATCCTGACGCCAAGAATCAGGCAGTATGAAAAAGCCAGCATGAAGAAGGCAGTATGAAGAAAAAAGTTATTATAGACCGCGCTGACCGTCTGTATCAGATGGCGCCCCCCTTGCAGAACTTCTATCCGCATACTCTAGCCCTGACCTCCAAAAAATCGACGCCACTTGATTTGGCGCGACCAGTTTGGGGTTCTCTCGATTCAACGCCTACTCCCGAAACAATTGGCGTAAAACTCACACCCAAGACACTAGAGAAGCTCAAAGAGACAATTGCCAATTGGGCGCTTTCGGAGATTTCAGTAAAACTAAATCCTGAGAAAGAGATTCTGGTTGGCTCCAGTGTGCGGAGACTTTTGTCATTGGTAGCTCTAGCCTACTTGGACCCAGGCGATATTGCTCTGACCCCCAATCCTGGCTATCCCGCCTATCGGCAAATGATAATCACTTATGGCGCCGAGCCAATTGATTATCGCCTAACTGAGAAACGAGGTTTCAAGCCGCGTTTCAAACAGTTTTCGGATCGGGTTGGTAAAGCGGCAAAAATCATGTTCCTCAACAATCCACATAATCCCACCGCCAGTGAGTTGCATTCTGAAGAGCTGGATGAACTACTCTGGCTGGCAGCTAGAGACAATATTCTCATCGTTAATGACGCCGCCTATTATTCATATGCAGAACATGACGGCTCCTCGATCCTCGGTTCAGCCAGTGGCAAACGTATCGGGATTGAATTGTATGATATTCCGTTTTTGGTTGGCTCAACAACTATTCGGTTAGCATTTGCAATTGGCTCACGTGATCTAATTAGCGGTCTGACCGCGGCTGAAGTAATAACTCCTGACACGCTGTACGAATCGCAAGTTCAAAGCGCTATCACCGAACTTGAGAAATATCCATCACCTGATCTCAACTCACTACGCGCGCGTATTCGTGACGCCTACCCAGCAGCCTGTCAGTTTTGCGAGTCGATAGGACTTGAGCCAGTTGGCCGCGCAGGCTTCCCATATCTGTTGGCAAGGATTTCTCGGCGCACTTCGTCACGCGCTTTCTCTTCATCACTTTTGCGCCGTCAAGGCCTAGTCACCTTACCAGCCATCGCCTTTGGAGATCTGGGTGAGGGCTATGTCCGACTGGCGTTAACCTCTGGACCATTGCCATTCCAAGAAGCCATTGAGCGTTTAAGTTCTGGAAAACTACGAACTGGATAATCCAACGGCTACAATTCTGTAGACTCACTAAAGGAAAATAACGATGGATACAATCCGTTTAATGAATATGGTGTTTTATGGCTTTCATGGTGTCACTGGCCCCGAGAAAGAAACAGGTCGACGGTTTGAGATTGACTGCGAACTGAAAGTTGATATAGCCGAATCTGGAGCCAGTGACCAGCTTGATGACACAATCGACTATAGCGCTGTCTATTTGAAAATTGATGAAATCGTCACTGGCAAGGCCTTTGACCTTGTTGAACGACTCGCCTGTGAAATTGCCAAAACTGTTCTGGCATCTTTTGCTATTTATGAGGTCACAGTCCGAGTCCGCAAACTCATTCCACCAATTGTTGGGCATGTCGACTATATAGAAATAGAAGTCACTCGCGCTCAGCCCGACACCGATAAACTTTTGGCTCAACAATCATTGCCGATGTAAGAAGATGTAAGAGACTGACTCTAGAAGCTTTCATAGAAAATCATAGTGACACTACAACAAACACATACCGTTTTCTTATCTCTCGGCTCCAATCTTGAACCAAGGCTTGAGAATCTGACCAATTGTTCTCAGAGCTTAAATGCTCTCACAGGCATGGAAGTCTTGGGCGCCAGTAGCATTTATGAATCAGCGGCTCTGGATATGCCCACAGGGACACCAGCTTTTCTCAATCAAGTTTTGAGTATAACAACAACACTGAATCCTGAAGAATTGCTCAATGAGACAGAGGCTCTTGAAAAACAATTGGGTCGCACAGAAAAAGGCCAAGCGTTATCACGAACAATCGACATTGACATTCTTCTCTATAGCGACAAGACAATTAACACCGACCGTCTGATTATCCCACACCCGCGTCTGCATTTGCGAGCTTTCACTTTGATTCCTCTCTTGGAACTTGACAATACGCTAAAAAATCCCAACACTGGTCAACCCTATTGCCAGTCGCTCAAAGATGACTTCACTGGCACATTGACTAAGTTTAGCGCTCAGAGAGTAGCGCTCCTTTGAGAGATAATTATTTTAGAAACAATTGGCAAGAACGAATCGAAAGACAAAACACACGATGACAGACATTATTGAAATACCTCGTTATATTGCTGTCGAGGGAGTCATAGGTGTTGGCAAAACCACATTCGCCAAATCTCTCGCCGAGGAAATCGACGCTACTTTAGAGTTAGACGAAGGTTATGACAATCCGTTTCTGAGTGATTTTTATCAAAACCGTGAACGCCATGCTTTCACCACTCAGTTATTCTTTTTGCTCAGCCGTTTTCAGCGTCAGCAAAGCTTGCGCACACATGACCTTTTCGCCGACCATATTGTCTCTGATTATATTTTTGCGCGTGACTCACTTTTTGCCTCGGTGACACTCTCTGACCGTGAGTTAACTCTTTATGAAAAAATTATGCCAATTTTGGAGCGTGATATACCAAAACCAGATTTGGTGATCTATCTGCAGGCCTCAACTGAAGTCTTACTCGATAGAATTCGTCTGCGCAATATCAAAGCCGAGCGCTCTATCAGCAAAGACTATATCAACAAGCTCTGCGAGGCCTACAATCAGTTTTTCTTTCACTACACTGACACACCGCTACTGGTAGTCAAAACCGACAATATTGATTTTGTCAATGAACCAGCCCATCTCGAAGATATAGTCAATCAATTGAAACGCCCGATTCACGGCAAGCGCTATTACAGCCCCTCCCCAACAGCGGAGCTGGACTACGACAGCGCCAAATAGTCAATTACGAAGACGACTGCAAATATTATGAATGATTCAAGCTCCCGCAAAAAACTCCGCCTTTCGACAATTATGTCACGCAAGCGCAAAGGACAAAAAATTGTCGCGTTGACTGCTTATGATTATTCGATGGCGCGGATGCTCGATGAAGCGGCAGTTGATTTACTGTTGGTTGGTGATAGCGCCGCCATGGTTGTGCATGGACACGAAAACACTTTGCCGATTACCATGGAGACAATGCTTGATCACACCGCCGCAGTTTCGCGTGGTTGCAAGTATGCTTTCATTGTCGCAGACATGCCTTTCATGAGTTACCAGGCCTCCCACGAACAAGCCATCACAAACGCTGGCCGTTTTATCAAAGACGCTGGCGCAGAGGCAGTCAAAATCGAAGGCGGCTTGGAGGTAGTCGATACTGCCAGAGCTATTGTCCGTGCAGGGATTCCTGTGATGGCGCATATCGGTTTGTCATTCCAGCGTATCCACGAACAAAGCGGCGCCAAAGTTCAAGGCCGCAAAGACGCAGGTCAAACCTATCTGCTGGAATCAGCCTTGGCGCTAGAAGAAGCTGGGGCTTTTTCGATAATACTCGAATTGATTCAAGACGATGTCGCCACTGAAATAACCAAGAAATTGCAAATCCCGACAATTGGTATCGGCGCGGGCAATGCCTGTGACGGCCAAATTCTTGTGACTAATGACATTCTGGGAATGTATGACAGGATGCAGCCGAAGTTTGTGCGACGTTATGCCAATCTCGGCGAAACTATAGTCAAAGCCGCCAAAGATTTCGGCGCCGATGTCCGTAGTGGCTCCTACCCCGACGACAGCGAAACATTTTCTGCGAAGTAAGCGCTTGGCTTTAATTGTCACATCAAAACCCAATCATCGTAGTGGCGTCCCTTGGGAGGCCTTGTTTGATTATTAGGAAACTATTACCTTATGCGAAAAAGGCGCCCCAAGGGACGCCACTACGGGGGAGATGCTGATTCCTGTTGAGCTACAAATCACCGTTGCGAATTTTCTCGAACATATCGGCTATTCTCTCGCGTAGCATCTCACGCACTTTTTCGAAGTTTCTATTTTTTTCTTCTTCGGTATAGTGATTGCCATAGGGGTCAGGTATCGACCAATGCAGTGTACTTTTGTCGGTGGGAATTGAAACACATTGCTCTTTAGCGCTATCACAAACAGTGACAAAATAGTTCGCCCAGATTCGATGTGACGGTGTGAAAGTATCTGAAGTCTGAGCGCTAATATCAATTCCGATTTCTTTCATCGAAGCAATAGCGTCACTATTAACCCCACCAGCCCGAATACCTGCAGACTTAATTTCAAAGTCTTCCCCAGCCATGTCTTTGGCAAGTCCTTCCGCCATTTGCGAACGACAAGAGTTCCAAGAGCAAACAAAAAGTATGTTCTTCTTTTGTTTCATATAGATATTCTTTTCAAGTAGATAGTCTAATGGGTGTAGTCTGGATTCCAGATTAGCTCACGGATAACCGCGAGGTGGTGATCGTCATGTTCGGCGATAAGTTCGAGGTAATCAAATAAGCGAATACTCTCATTCATTCGCGGATGAATCGCACGTTTTTCGAAAGCAGACTCTGGCAAGCCATACAGAACATTTGTGATAATCGAACGTCCAACTCGAAAGCGCTGCAAGATTGGATCCAGCGGTTGACGATTGTAATGTTCATCCTCGGTCTTGCTATTGCTAGAATCAGCGCCACTCAGAATCTCAACCTCATTGAGAAACTCTTTGATTCGTCGACTGTGCAAATCATCGACATCCAATAAATGGCCAGCGTGATCCAACGGACTCCAGCGTAAAGTTGGTCGCAGTGATTTTGTAGCGTCTGGAGAGGGAGTGCGAACTTTGATAACTCGCTCTTCGATTCCTGTCAGGGCATCCTGCAATCGGGCGGAAGTCCCGTTAACCCGTGAAATTAGAACTCGCACATCAGCCACCGAACCAGAATGCACAAAACTTCTCTCTGACCAAGGGCGAATAATCATAGGACAGTTCTTTGTCAACAAATCGCTCTTCAACAAATCCTTATGCGCCGTGACACTTCTTATATTTCTTACCTGAGCCACATGGACAAGCGTCATTACGGCCCACCTTTGGCATTTCACGCACCAAAGTCTTAGTCTTCCCTGTCTCAGGATCAACACTGGCGATTTGGCCTTTGACTTTCGGTTTATCTGCGACAGGAGCATTTCCCTCACCGCCGCCCGCATAAGACATATTTGTCGCATCATCATGACGTGTCGTAATCGACGGCGCCTGCGCACGTTGCGGCTCAGCCTGACGCACCTGCATTTTGTAAATCATACCAACAGCATCGCGATCAACTCTATGGATAAGGCTCTGGAACATCGTTAACCCTTCCTTTTTGTAAATATCAATCGGTTTGCCGAGCCCTTGATGGTACCCACGCAATCCAATACCTGCGCGCAGTTCATCCATCTCAGCGAGATGGTCACGCCATTGATTGTCGATAGTGGAAAGCACCGCGTACTTTTCAAGCTGGCGCATTATATCTGAGCCAATAGCTTGCTCTTTCATCTCATAAATATTCTGCGCGGCTTTTTGCAAACGTTCAAAAAACTCTTCGCGTGGTAACTCAGAGATATCATCATCTGAGAAATCCATGCTGACTAAGAAAGTGTTACGCATATCCGAACGTAGGCCTTCGAAGTCCCACTGAAATGGTTCAACTTTCTCAGGACAACGACCGTCGATAATGCCTTGCAAGACGTCATCAATCAACTCCAGCGCCTCATCCTTAATCGAAGCTCGTGTCAAAGCTGAGGCGCGGCGCTGATAAATCCAACGACGCTGAACGTTCATCACATCATCATATTCGAGAGTGTTCTTGCGAATCGCAAAGTTTTGCGCTTCTACTTTTTTCTGCGCGCGCTCAATCGCTTTAGTGACCATCTTGGCCTGAATAACTTCGCCCTCTTCGAGGCCCAACTTATCCATAATTGTACCCAAACGATCACCACCAAAGAGACGCATCAAATCATCTTCCAAAGACAGGAAGAACTTCGAAGAGCCAGGGTCACCCTGACGACCCGAACGTCCGCGAAGCTGGCGATCAATACGGCGTGACTCATGGCGTTCAGTACCGATAATATGCAAACCACCAGATTCAACCACGCCTTCGCCAAGCTTAATATCTGTGCCTCGACCAGCCATGTTGGTAGCGATTGTCACCGCTCCTGGCTGTCCTGCCCCAGCGACAACTTCGGCTTCCCGTTGGTGAAACTTTGCATTGAGAACATTATGTTCAATGCCAGTGCGTTTCAACATACGAGAAAGTGTCTCAGAGACTTCAACCGATACAGTACCAACCAAAGTCGGACGGTTCTGCGCATGCACTTCCTGAATTTCTAAAATAATCGCATTGTATTTTTCGCGACGAGTCCGATAGATTTCATCTTCCATATCGTCACGAACAATAACTCTATTGGATGGGATACAAAGCACATCCAGCCCATAGATATTGGCAAACTCGTCGGCTTCGGTCTCCGCAGTACCAGTCATGCCCGCCAACTTAGAATACATGCGGAAATAATTCTGCAAAGTGACAGTCGCCATTGTCTGCGACTCACCTTCAATCCGCACACCCTCTTTAGCCTCAATCGCCTGATGCAACCCATCAGAGTAGCGACGACCAGGCATTAGACGTCCAGTGAACTCATCGACAATATTGATTTTGCCTTCTTGGACGACATATTCATTGTCCTTCTCGAAGAGCATATAGGCCTTCAACAACTGTTGAATCGAATGCACTTTCTCTGTCCGTTCGGCATGCAAATCATAGAGCTGCTCCGAACGCTTATTCTTTTCGTCAGTATCAAGAGAGTCATCACCCTCAATTTCCGAAAGCGCCACTGATAGATCAGGAATAATAAACAAGTCACGAATCTCTTGCGGGAATTGCTCTTCGCCATTGTCAGTTAGACTGGTAGTGTTATCACGCTCGATAATGACATAATACAATGTCTCGTCTAACTCATGCAGACGTTTATCGCGAATGTAATTAGCTTCGGTATCGACAATTAATTTGGCAACACCTGTCTCTTTTTTCAGCTTAAGGAAGCGCTTGTTTTTTGGGGCGCCGCGTGAGACCGCAAGCATCCTCCAACCAGCTTCAAACTTATCTTCATCCTTATCAGACTTTAGAAGCTCTTCGGCTTCACTGAGATATTGATTGACCAAACGCAACTGCTTACGCACAAGCGTATCAACTGTCGGTTTCATCTCTGTATAACGTTGATTAATATTCGACTGAACCGCGCCAGAGATAATCAGAGGCGTACGCGCCTCATCAATAAGAACCGAATCAACTTCATCGACTATTGCATAGTGATGCCCACGTTGAACCATATCTTCGGCTTGGGTAGCCATATTGTCACGTAAATAATCAAAACCGAACTCATTGTTGGTGCCATAGACAACGTCTTTGTTATATTTCTCCCGACGTTCATCAGGAGCCATACCGTTTTGGATGCAGCCCACTGTCAATCCTAAGAACTCGAACAAGTGCCCCATCCACTCAGAGTCACGAAGAGCCAAGAAATCGTTGACTGTCACTACATGCAAACCACGACCCGTTAGCGCATTCAGATAGATTGGCAAGGTCGCAACAAGTGTCTTACCCTCACCTGTCGCCATCTCGGCAATTCTTCCTTGATGCAATACCACGCCACCGATTAACTGCACATCAAATGGCACCATCTCCCAGTGAATAACTTGTTCGGCGGCCTCCCATGAGGTTCCGCATAGTCTGCGACAGCCATCTTTGACAACCGCAAAAGCCTCTGGCAATAGCTCATCGAGTAGTTCTTGCAAAAGACCACGCTCAACTTTCAAACGTCGATCACGCTCATCAGATGACTCGCCCGCTTCTGGGTCTTCAGGCCCAAAAGTGTCGGTTAGCTCTTTGATCTTAGCCTGAAATGCCAGAGTTTTAGCTCGCAAGTCATCGTCACTCAATGACTCAAGTGTCGGATAGATATCGTTGATTTGCTCAACGATAGGCGCTATTTTTTTGATATTTCGGGAGTGATAATCCCCGAATAGTTTTTTGAAAGTTGCTTTCATTTTTTACTCTGGCCTCAAACGATAATCAATCGTCCGCCCTGACCGTATTCTCTCTCTTAATATTACATTGCCTTAGTAAGGTTACTTAGTACCGCTACAGTTCCCAATACTCTCGAAGAAATCAACCTGAGAGTCGACTGTACGCCGCAAAACCCTTATACTCAACTTAATAATGTTTCGGCTCAACAGCCAAACATTCCGCTCGGGAAAATACCCAATCTGACCGTGTTGAGCAACAATCTAATGACCCGCCCAACATCAAGAGAACATATTGTCCTACGGCAGGTTACATAGCAAGCTATGTCGGTCAGTTAGCAGAAGAATTAACAATATATCGCCGCATTAGGGATACAGTAACATTGGGTTCTAAAGCCACGCCAGATTCAGACACCGACCAGACCCTATCTGGGGATGAAAGGGCCAACGAGTTTCTCACTGGGCTAGTAATCCGCGCCTATGGCAAACACTTCGTTGCTAGAACCAAATCAGGCGATTTTCGCTGTCTTCTCCGCGTCAATATCAAGCGCAAATCCAAAACCGATACGCCAGTGGTTGTTGGCGATGATGTCCATCTTACCCGTCTATCTGATACCGAAGGGGTGATTGAGCGTGTTGAACCGAGGAAGACCGCTTTTTTTCGCCCCCAAAAGGGACGCTCCAGTCTAAGACAAACTCTAGCTGCCAATATTGATCAACTTGTTGTAGTCTCATCCTGCTGGGAACCACCACTCAAACCACGCTTTATTGATCGTTTTATAGTCGCAGGGGATTTGGGAGGCTTAGAATCTGTGGTTATTCTCAACAAAGTGGACCTCGGCAAGCCTGATATTGTGGAAAAATTACGCGAGGGCTATGAATCGATAGGCATCCCAACGATTATCACCTCCGCTGAAACTGGTGAAGGACTCGAAAAACTTAGATCAGTCTTGGTCGGAAAAAAATCACTCTTTGCTGGACATTCTGGAGTAGGAAAGTCAACCCTGTTGAATTACCTCCTCCCAGGAATTAATATCAAGACCGCCGAAGTTTCAGAAAATTCAAGCCGAGGCAAACACACCACCACTCGAGTAGAATTGCATGAACTACCCACAGGTGGTTTCGTTTTGGACTCCCCTGGCCTCAAAGTTCTGTCTCTCTGGAAAGTCAGCCAAAAAACTCTGGCGCAGCACTTCCTAGAATTCGAACAATATATGGCCAATTGCCGTTTTCGGGATTGTGTCCATGTTTCCGAACCTGATTGCGCGGTTCGTGATGCAGCAGAAAGTGGGAAGATACCACTCTTTCGCTATCAGAGCTATATTCATATTAGAGAGACAATTGAGAGCTAAAGACATAAAACAGGTTGTTAATTCAACTGCGGGGTATAAGTTCTCTGGAAGCGCCGCCAGAAAAGCTGTATCTTCTCTAGGCGAGATGAAGGGGCGAGATGAGCCGCCAAGCCGCTGGCAAAGCTATAACCCCATGATTAGTAGATTGATAAGACATAAATTGAAATCAAGATTGAATACAACCGAAACAACGGCGCTAAAGAGCAAAACGCTGGGTCAAACAATCCGTTCTGTAGTCTCAGCCAGTTCAGTTCGCAGAATCAGCGCCCTGTTGATAGCGCTGACCCTCATATCTTCCCTCTCTGGGTGTGTCTATTTTAATACTTTCTACAATGCCCGCAAGAACTTCAATGAAGCCGAAAGCGAACGAAAAAATTCTCTCGCCAAAGGCGGCAAACCCCGAGTCAACCGTTCGAAATATAAGATCGCTATCGAAAAGTCCTCCGTTGTACTCGAAAAGCACCCCGACTCTAAGTACTATGACGATGCGCTCTATATGATTGGCGTTTCGTACTATTGGACCACAGAATATCTCAAGAGCCAACGCAAGTTCCGCGAATTGCTGGCTAATTTTGAAGAATCCGATTACACCATCCGCTCTCGTCTATACCTCGCCAAATGTAAGTTGGCTCTCGATGAACGCGCTGAAGCAATCATAATTTTTCAAAATCTGCTCGAAACAGTCGATGATGACAAAATTCGCACAGAAGCGGCCTTTGCAATTGGCGACTTCTATTTTGACGCCACCGAATACGAAAAAGCTAACATTTACTATGAAGCGCTAATTGACTCCTTGGCGTCTACTGATGTAGGCCGCAGAAAAGGACGACTAAGAGTTGCCGAAGGCTACTTTGCGCGTTTCTCAATTCCTGCGGCTAAGGACAATTTCTTGGCTGTTCTGGATATGAACCCAACTCTCGAAGAAGAATACGTGGCCAACTTTCGTGCGGGAGAATGTAGTTACCTTCTTCAAGACATCATTGGCGGACTTGAACGCTTTGAACTACTAGCTGATGACACACGCTTCTATGACTCAATCGGTAGTGTTCGCTTACAAATCGCACGTGGGTATGAACTCGATGACGACATGGAACTGGCTCTTGAAGAATATGAAAACATCTCTGTCGAATCCGAAGCTTCACCTGCGGCTGGAGCCGCCCTCTACAATCTCGGACTAATCTATCAATTCGACCTCGAAGATTTTGATAAGTCACTTGAATACTATGAACAGGCCAAGAAAAAAGGGCGCACTCGCAATCCATTCTACGATGAATCGGTTCGCCGAGCCGCCGATATAGCTAAGCTAGCAACGTTCAAGGAAGGCACGGCGCTAGACACTGCCGCCACACAAGAGCAAATTGATCAAGCCGCGCAAGCGCAGTTACGCCTCGGTGAATTATTTCTCTTTGATCTCAATCAGCCCGACTCAGCTGTATCGGCCTTCCAGTATGCCATCGACAGTCTACCGAACGCCTACTACACACCGCGCGCCCTTCTCTCACTAGCGCTAACACAAAGAGACTATTTGGAAGACACGACCTCCTACGATTCGCTCATGCAAGAGTTTCTGGTCCGTTATCCAAAATCAGACTATTATGCCGATGCCCTTGAGATACTCGGACTCGTGGGCACAGAAGCCGACACTGGTTACGCGGGAAGTTATTTCGCCAAAGCCGAACACTGGTTGATCGAAGAAAGCAACCTTGATTCAGCAATGAAATATTATGAGTTCGTCGCGGACTCTTTTCCGCAGTCCAAGGTCTCAACTAAAGCTCGATTCACACTCATTTGGCTCGACGACAAATACAATGAACAAGAAACGGATTCGACTATTTACTTCGCTTATGGTGACCTAGCTGATCTGTACCCCAACGATGATTACGGCAAGTTAGCGGGACAAATTTCTAGCTATTCGCCCAAGCAACAAATAGCCCCCACTGCCAATGGCGACTCGGCCACTTTCGCTGACCTCGATCAAGACTCTTTAGAGCTAGCCGCCGCAGTGCGGGAAAGTCAGGAAAGTTTTGTCTCCGTTGACACCTCACTTTCTCAAGAATTGCGTTTCTATGTTCGCGAAGGCAGACAACTACGTGATGCGCAATCGAGACCTAGAGCCAACAATCCTCTGGATTTCATCTACCCAGTCTCTGCCGCCTCACAACCAGATTTCTTCGATCTATATTTTCAGGTGCAAATTGACTTTGATGGCCTGGTGATGGATTCAAAACTGATGAACCCAACTCAATTTTCCGAATTGAACCGCCTGATTAAAGAGCAAGTTGATAACTTCGTTTTCAGCTCGAGTAAGTGGGGCGATTTAGGCCGTGGTGATGGCTGGTTCGTTTACAAATATCGCGTAACTAAGCCGGAGTACCTTCGATGAAAAATATTGCGATGAAGCGCACTACTATGAAGCCTATTGTCTCAGTTGATGTCGAGCTGACCAAGCGTAAAGACCTCAAAAACGATTACTTAAGTTTGACTTTTTCAGGGTTTAATCGAGCCCGTCAATGTAAACCGGGACAATTTGTCCATATCGGATTCAATATTGCAGGTGTCTTCTACCGCCGCGCATTTTCTATCGCTGGCGCAAACGCCTCAGAGCAGTCACTTGAAATAATTCTCAAAGTCGTTGGCCGTGGTAGTCGCTATATGGCCAATATGAAAATTGGTGATTCACTCAATTTCCTCGGACCTCTTGGAAAACCATTTACAATCCCACGCAAAAGCCAAACTGCGCTGATGGTCGCAGGCGGTGTCGGTTATCCCCCACTCTTATACTTAGCCAACTATCTGATTGAACGTGGCTGGGACCCTAAGCGCATTGTCTTCTTCTATGGCGGACAAGGCTCGCCCGACATTGTCGATCGCGCCCGAATCAAGCGCATGGGAGTGACATTCGTCCCGACTACCGACGACGGCTCTTTTGGCTTTCATGGCAGAGTGACAACTCCGTTAGTCCAAGCGCTAGCCGATAAAACCTATCAATCACCAATGATATATTCATGCGGCCCAGAAGCCATGCTCAAAGCAGTTGACCAAATAGGCACAGAGTTCGAAACACCAGGCGAACTTGCGCTCGAAGCCCCCATGCCGTGCGGCTTTGGAATTTGTTTGGGATGTGTTGTCCCACTCCGCGCTGGCGGAACAGCCAGAGTCTGTCAGGAAGGCCCCGCCTTCGCAATCGGAACTGTAAAACTATAACTGTAACACCGTAAAAGACAACTAGACCATAACAGTATGACTACCAAGACTAAAAGCAAGAAAACTACCAAATCTTCTCCCGATCTCTCGGTTGAAATCTGTGGCTATCGTTTCAAGAATCCAATTTGGACCGCCTCGGGAACCTGCGGCTATGGCGAAGAACTCGACACTGTCTTTGACTTGAATCGTCTCGGAGCAATCGTCACCAAGTCAATCACCCGCCAACCGCGCCCAGGTCACCCAACACCACGCTGCTCTGAAGAGGCCAGCGGAATGCTCAACGCTATCGGCTTGGCAAATGTCGGTGTCGAAAAATATGTCACTGAGAAATTGCGTTTTCTCGACAAGTATGATGTCGGTGTGATTGTCAATGTCGCTGGCTTCAATTTTGATGAATATGTCGAAGTTTGCGCGATGTTGGCGGACTGTCCACGCGCAGATATGATTGAACTCAATATCTCCTGTCCGAATGTTTCCACTGGCGGAATCGAATTCGGCGCTAGCGCAAAAGACGTTGAGAGAATTGTCAAAGCTGTCAAAAAAGTTTTCCCACGTCCGATCATCCCAAAACTCTCGCCGAATGTCACTAACATCGCCGAAATCGCACGCGGCGCCGAACAAGGCGGCGCTGATGCTATCGCGCTGATTAACACTTTGATTGGCATGACAGTCGACATCTACACTCGCAAACCAAACCTCACCAACAATCGCGGCGGACTCTCTGGCCCAGCTATCAAACCTGTTGCGCTCTCGATGGTCAACAAAGTCTATGACGCAGTCGATGTACCTGTCATCGGAATCGGCGGCGCTTCAAACGCCGAGGATGTCATCCAATTCATGCTCTGCGGAGCCAGCGCCGTCCAACTAGGCACAGCCCTATTCATCCAACCCGACCTACCAATCAAAGTCGAACAAGACCTAAAAAAATACCTAAAATCCCAAAACCTAAGCTCCATAACCGACCTAATCGGCAAGATCGAAAAGTACTGATTCCTGGCAGGGCGGTAGGGACGTTCGTCCCTGTTTCACTTAATTGGACTTTGATGTTTGGCTTTGACAGCTATTAGATTAGATGAAACTAACGAACAATTAATTGGTTGAAACCGCGACCAAGGTCACGGCCACCCAGCCGCTTTCAGCAACCCAGGAGCTATTTGGAACAGTTACAAATCGAACTTCATGGACAAATGGAATACCGCTGGTGGGATGCGGAGTTGTTTCACCAGAGGACTGACTTTGGTGCAGCGCCTCTTGGTACCAAGGCGTAAACAATGTAGCATTGAAGATGGACACAATGTAAAATAACCAACAATCAGTCTAACAAAACCCACAGCAAGCGGATAGGGCACCAGGCAGGGTGGGCCCCCCGTCGGGAACAAATATGTGTTCTTCGTAGAATCTAATCATGTTTTGTGATTTTTTTCTCTCTTAGAAAACAAGTTATATGAGTCTATTTGATGTATAATAGAGGTTGTAAGCCATGACTTAGCGGGGACCTCGCCTTTGATGTCCAGCCGGAATAACCGGGACAAACTCGTCGCCTTCTCTTAGTCAACCCAAGGAGTGACAATGTCATTAATCCCCAGATCACCTGTGTCGGAAGTAACATCTCTCTATTCGTCAAAACAATTATCGAGTAATATTGCCGTCGATCCACCAACAGCAATCGTCTATTGTGAGTATAACTTTGGTTCCATTGACGGCAAAACCGCCAATGGGCTAGTTCGCCATTCAGAGATCTACAAGATACTTGCAGTCATCGACAGCCAAAAAGTAGGCCTTGATGCCGGAATTGCGCTAGGTGAAAATTCGAAATCAATTCCTATTTATCGAAACTTATCTGAGGCGATAGAACATTTCCCTGCGGTACCTGATTATTTTATTTATGGAATTGCTCCAGCGACCGGGATGCTTTCGACACATGAACGAGGTGTAATCTTCGAAGCCATATCTCTCGGTATGAACATCGTGAGTGGTCTCCACGAGTTCCTTAGCGACTCCCCAGGATTTGTCGCAGCGAGCAAGGCGCGGAATGTCAAACTCATTGACATCCGAAAGCCTCGTGATAAAAAAGACCTGCGGCTATTTAGTGGTCGCATCACCGATGTTACGTGCCCACGCATCGCTGTGCTCGGCACTGACTGTGCAATTGGAAAACGGACTACCTCTACCATACTCACTCGCGCCCTTAATAGATATGGACTGAATGCGGTAATGGTTGGAACCGGACAAACATGTTTGATTCAAGGAGCCCGCTACGGCGTTGCGATGGATGCAATACCCTCTCAGTTCTGCGCTGGAGAGTTGGAAGCAACGATAATTGAAGCCTTTGAAAACGAACAACCCGATATCATTATTATCGAAGGGCAAAGCTCTCTCAGTCACCCTGCATATTCTACGTCATCGTTTATCCTAAGAGGTAGCTGTCCTGACGGCGTCATTTTGCAACATGCTCCTAAACGACCTCACAGATGTGATTTCCCAGAGATGGCGATGCCAGATCCGTCCTCAGAGATCAATCTCATTCAAACTTTCGCTGACACCAAAGTAATCGGACTGACATTGAATCACGAGAACATGGGCGAAGACGAAGTTGATTCGGCAATCAAGAAGTACGAGCTTGAGTTGGGTGTTCCCGTTACCGATGCTCTAACCAAATCGCCTGATCTCTTGGTTGAGATGACACTCGCCGCATTCCCACAACTCACCAAAACTTCGGTAGCCTGCTAGTGATGAGAACACCACGATTGGAAATAGATCTCGACAAGATCTATTTCAACACACAAACCCTAGTTAAACGGTTGGCTGCTCGAGGAATATCAGTCATGGGTGTGACAAAAGCGGTCCTCGGCGCGCCAGAGATCGCCTCTGTTTTACTCAAAGCGGGAGTGAGTTCGCTCGGCGATTCACGAGTTGAGAACATCAAGACACTGTCTCGTGCGAAGCTGGATGCGCAGAAGATCCTCATCCGCACGCCAATGCTTAGTCAGGTTGATGAGGTAGTGGCGAATGCGGACATTAGTTTCAATACAGAAATCGAAGTCATTAATGCCCTCTCGGCAGCCTCTTTGAGAGTTGATAAGACTCACGGAATTGTACTTGTGATTGAGCTTGGAGATCTGAGAGAAGGAATCATGCCTAATGATCTCGGAAGTATTCTTACAAAAATACGCCGTTGCAAGAACATCACTATTCAAGGAATCGCTACTAACCTCGCTTGCCTGAGCGGCGTAGCTCCTGACGCGACCAATATGGCAGAGCTATCACAGTTGGCAAATTCGGTAGAAGCGACTTTAGGATCAAGACTGCGCATAGTATCTGGGGGGAACTCAGCTAACCTCCAATGGGCGCTCGGCGGAGCCAATATTGGACGGATAAACAATTTACGTTTAGGAGAATCGCTGTTACTTGGTCGTGAGACGCTCCACCGGAAAGCTATTACAGGTCTTCACATCGATGCATTCACTCTAATCGCAGAAGTAATCGAGTCAAAAACCAAGCCGTCACAACCCTGGGGAGTGATCGCTCAAACCGCCTTCGGAGAAAAACCACCATCGACGAGTGCGGGACATCAATCGCAAGCGCTAATCGCTATCGGACGTCAGGATGTTGATCATTCCGGACTCTACCCACCTCCAGGAATTGAAATCCTCGGCGCCAGCAGTGACCATTTACTCGTTGATTCTGGTGATTCTTCTCTCGCAGTTGGAGATAAAGTCAAGTTCAATGTGAACTATAGCGCACTCGTTCGAGCAATGACTTCACCTTTTGTCCACAAGGTCATGAAGCAAAAGTCAACTCCTATAGATAAACCCTCACTGAGTATCAAGTAAACCAACTGTCCTATTTCGTAATATTTTTCGTTAGACTAACACCGCTTGGGTTGGGTTCAAATCTTGACTTTCAATTCACAATAGATGAATAAATTGGGTGAGATAAAATTGAGACATCAACACAAAAATCAACCATTACACAGCAGTTCCATAGGTCGAAACCGCAAGGGATGTCGACCTACTACTTTCGGGCGGTTGTTTTGATTCCGTCACTTTCACAAGCTCTGTAGGTAGAAACCCTTGTGGTTGCGACTTTTTTAGCGCATAAACTCCACTAATCCAGCGCACAATCCCGACCTCACCCAATAGTGATGAGACAGGCGCACAAATATCCCGATTGCAACCGGCCCGGCAAAAACGCTACAACATCCTTAACTCGCATATCTCTATATGCAAAACGAACCCATTTCGGTGGCAAGTCGCTGTGTCCTCTTGATGTATAATTCACTATACTTAGGTGTGAGGCGCCTATTGTCTCAATAACCTAGAATTATCTTCAGAAGGCAGATAGATATGAAAGCGATAGACAAACTCAAGCAGGCTCAAGTTAAGAGTAACTCCATGTTGTGTGTGGGGTTAGACTTGGACCCCAAGCGTATCCCGCAACCCTACGGCGCAACAACCAAAGGCATGTTCGACTTTGCCAAAGAAATAATCGAGGCCACTTCGGACATAGTTTCGGCCTACAAACCGAATCTGGCTTTCTTTGAAGTTATGGGCGCTGATGGAATGTCACTGCTCAAACAGATTTGCGCCCGTATCCCAGAGGATATTCCAATTATTCTCGACGCCAAACGTGGTGATATTGGTAATACCTCCGCGCAATACGCCGCCTCGCTCTACAAAGTCTATGGCGCCGATTGGGTGACAGTTAATCCATATATGGGCCATGATTCGATCAAACCCTTCCTCGATTATCAAGACCGCGGAGTCTTTGTCCTCTGTTTGACCTCGAATCCAGGCAGCATGGATTTCCAGACACTCAATTGCGACGGCAAACCGCTCTATATGCGTGTCTGCGAGAAAGCCGCACAGTGGAATACCAACCAAAATATCGGTCTGGTAGTTGGCGCGACACACCCTGATAGTTTGACCGAGATTCGCAGTTGCGCGGAGGATATGCCCCTTTTGATTCCAGGTATTGGAGCCCAAGGCGGAGCGCTAGAGAAAGCGGTTATTGGCGGGTCTGCTAATTTCACCAAGACTGCATTGCTAAATGTCTCACGTTCAGTGCTTTATGCTAGCAAAGGACAAGATTTCGCCGAAAAAGCTCGCGCCAGCGCCCAAAAAATCGTTACCCAAATCAACGCACTGCGCCCAACAAATCGCGATGATAGTCCGACCTCGGAGGCCGAATCTTCAGCGCCTTCCAGCCCAGAGACCAGCGCCCATAATAACGAACAAAGTAACCAGCAAAGCGCCGAAGCTCCGCCGAGCTAATCTGGGGCCTGCTCTCCTCTGTGGCGCCAAGTATTCCTTGACGAAACAGCGACGATGGCCTATATTTTACAAGCGACGATTGGGACATAAAATTCGTGGTTTTACGAATAAATCCTTACATACCGTAGTAATACTATTCAACACATACAGTTTTGCCTGACTCTCGCTATTTACTCTCCCAAGATACTACCTCTCTGTCTCTGAGATGGAGAAAAACGAATATTTTAGTAGCCTAGATAAGAGAATCACATTAACAGTGATTATATCAATTAAAACAGTAATCAAAACAGCCTCAAAACAGAATCTCGCCACATCGGCAGCGCTGGGAATGGATTTTGCCCAAGAGACCTATAGAATTATCAGATTGGGGTAAGCATACCCCCAATTTGACCATTATCGTATGTGAAGTAAACAAATAGAGGTTTTCAAATATTAGCAGTAACTTGCAGGTATCCAGCAAGAACCTGCAATAACATATAGCTTTTCCTAAATACGAAAAAATATAACTATAATAAACACATTACAACAGGGAGTAACTATGTCATTAAAGCGTCTTTTCCTGGCCTCGCTGGCCACGCTTGCCTTTGTGGCGTTCTTTGACGTCTCAGCACAGGCGCAGACAGACCCAGGCATTCGGGACACAATCAAAGTTGACGACGTTCAGATCAATGCAGGAGATCATTTTCCTGTCACTGTCCGCATTTTCAATGACGAAGGTCTCAACGGCGGCACAATCGGAATGCGCTGGGGCGACCCAGACTTGTTCTTGGATTCGGTTAGTTATACTGGCGGTATTCTAGGAGCTCTGCCATCTTTCCAAAAACCAACTGTCATTGACAACGCTACAAACTATGAAGTCCTGACAGGATTTTTCCTCTTTGGTGGGACTCCAGTCCAGCCAAGCGCGGATGTCTGGGCAACTCTCTGGTTTACGGCTAACCCGTCGTCACCAGATAAGATCATCACGATTGATTCTTCCTTTATTCAACCAGCGGGTGACTTTATTCTGGTAGATGCGGGTAACGCTTCATTCCCACCTGAATACATTCAGGGAACAGTGACAATCGGAAATCCTGTTAGTAATACACCTCCTGTTATCACTGCTGTCACGCCGAAAGTTGTCGCCGAAGGCGCCAATCTAAACTTTGTCGTTAGCGCTAGTGACGCCGAGTCAGTTCCGACTTTGACTGCTACTGCGCTGGCCAACGCCACTTTCACCGACAATGGTGACGGCACTGGAGCATTCGATTTCAATCCGGACTTTACACAAGCGGGTTCATTCAATGTGACCTTCATCGCATCCGATGGAGAATTCGCTGACACTACTGTCGCCTCAATTACTGTCACCAATACGAACCGCCCACCAGTCTGGACGGCTACACCAGCTCAAAATGTCAGCGAAGGTGATTCGCTATCATTCGGCGTTTCGGCTAGTGACCCTGACGGCGATGCTCTGTTCCTCTCGGAAGTCAGCTTACCTGCTAATGCGAGTTTCGTTGATAATTCCGACGGAACAGGAACAGTTACTTTCTTGCCCGACTTTACACAGGCTGGTAACTTAACATTCACTTTTGCAGCTGATGATACACCTCCACCAACTGGAGGTCTCGCAACGAGCATAGTTGTCACGCTGGATGTGGATGTGACAGTTGCCAATGTAAATCGTTTGCCTGTTTGGGCTGCGACACCAGCGCAATTTGTCGATGAGGGTGACTCACTTTCATTCGACGTTGTTGCGACCGATGCTGATAACGATTCATTGACTTTTGCAATTACAGTCCTACCACCGAATGCCAGTTTCAGCCAAACTGGCCCCAATACAGGGACATTTATCATCAAACCTGACTTCACGCAAGCGGGTTTGAGGAATTTGAATTTCACAGTTGCAGACGCTGAAGGAAGCTCTGTAATGAATGTACCAGTCACTATTAGAAATGTTAATCGCGCTCCAGTTCTAGCGGCTGTTAACGACACGTCTATCCAAGTAGGTCAGACTGTTGAGATTAATATCAGCGCCTCGGACATAGATGGGAATGTGCTGACTCTCGGCGCCTCGGCTCTTGCCAATTCAAACTTCACTGACAATGGCGACGGAACTGGCGCATTTAGCTTTACACCAGACGCTGGTCAAGTGGGAGTAATCGCTGTCACTTGGACAGCCAGTGACAGTGACCTAGCTGACACAGTTGGCGCATCAATCACAGTCACAGCGGCGCCTCCAGTTCTTGGAAGCGTGTCGCCAGACACTCTTTTCTTCACGATTACGGAGGGTGTAGCCGCTGCATCAGTTGACTGCGCACTCCTGACTTCTACTAACGCCCCCGAGAGCTATGTCGGCGTCGTCGGAAGCGCAGGCGATCCTATCTTTGCGACTCTACAAAGTGACTCTGGTTTAACAGACGACACCGTCTGTCTTAGCGTTTCAGCTGGAGCTTTGACACCAGGTATTTATAACAACACTGTCTCATTCATGATTAACGGAATAGACAACAATCCCGTAACATTATTCGCCCAGCTGACAGTCGAAGCAGCGCCAGTGTCCGACAGCGCTTTCGTGACTCCTGATACATTGTTCTTCACAATTACTGAAGGCGCCAGCAGTGGCGGTATTGGATGTGCCAATGTCAGTTCGACAAACAACCCCGCAAGCTATACTGCGAGCGTAACAGGCAGCCCTTTCTTCACTGACGTCTTTGCAGGGGATACCACCAATGACTCAATTTGTTTTGAAGTCGTTAGCACCTCTGCTCTAACGCCTGGTGTTTATTACAATAGTGTAGAAATTGAAGTAGCTGGTGTCGACAACAATCTAGTTGGTTTTGTTGTTTGCCTAACAGTTGAGTCACCAGTAGTGGTTGACACTTCGATTCTAGCGCTTTCGGATTCGATGTTCACATTCATGTCCAGCGTTGACACACCGTTCATCTCTGGCGATTCCGTCTTGGTCTCCAATGTCGGAACTGGACCAGATTTCCCTTGGGCAATTACAAGTATAGAATGTTCGTATGTTTCTTGCCCACTCGGTGACCCATTCTGTATTGGACCTGAAGTGAGTATTCCGATTGACGCTGACTCAAGTGGAATAACCGTATCGCCACTTAGCGGATCCACTCCATCCTACGCGTTCATCAACGTCGATAATCAAAACTTGGCCCCAGGTGTTTACACTTGCTGGTTCCAAGTCGAGGGAGCCGCGGAAGTTCAAAATTCGCCGCAATCATTCCATGTCGAGTTTGTAGTCAAACCTACGCCATTACAGCCAGTTAGTGTTATGGCGATTTCGCCGACACTCTTTGAGCATGTTGCAGTAGCTGGCGAGCCAAACGTTATCTCTGACACATTGGAAATAACCAACGTTGGTGACGGTCCTGATTTCGGTTGGCATATCAGTCTTGAGTCGGCCTATTGTGACTTTGTGCCGCTTTGCCCACCGAACATACCATTCTGCGGTGATACAATCCGTTTCAACAGAATTGACTTCGCGGGCTTTGGTCCAGTTAACGGAACCACACCAAGTGTGTTGACTGCTTCATTCTCAACCGACACTCTCTTGCCAGGTGACTACTGGTGCTCATTTGACATAGTTGCTGATTCAGGCAACGTCGACAACTCGCCGCAGACTGTCAGAGCGCATTTGACGATCTTGCCGCCACCTGTTGGCCCATCAACTGACACACTCTATGTCTCAACTGTTCCAGCAACACCGGGCAGTAAAGTCAAAGTCCCTGTTAACTTGATCAACAATGGCCCGATTTGCCAGTTGGATATTCCGCTGACATGGGCTTCATCACAAATCTTCCTCGACTCGGTCTCCTTCGCTGGAACCCGTCTCGATGGAATCGCTAAAGCTGATTACACAGTTGATAATGGCGCGCGCAAAGTGACAATCACTTTTGCTGCGGTCAATATCGCTTTGCCAGTTGGCAAAGGACAAGTCGCTTATATGTTCTTTGATGTCTTCTCGGGCATCACCGAAGGCGGATTGGTGCCAATCGATAGAGCTGGCGCTGTCACCTCTGGTGATTGTGTCAATGAAGGTCAAATGCCTGAGTTCTTCCCAGGTGGAATCGTAATTGATTCCAGCGGTAATGTCATTTGCGGTCGTGTAGTTGACACAGCCGGAAACGAAATCGCTGGTGCGACTGTCCAAGTTTGGGACAACTTCCCTGGCGGTACATTCTTCGCCGAGGACATGACCCAGCTCGATGGTTCATTCAAATTTACCGAACTGTTTGTTGTTCCTTACACTCTCTATGGTTTCGCTGAGGGATATTATCCAGCGACACTTGAGGATATCAACTTTGGAGTCCTTGGACTCGAAATTGTCCTGACCCCTGTCTCACATGTCCAACCGACTAACGAGTGGGTTGAGTTCTACTGTGAGTTGAACACCTACAAAGGTGTGCCGCTTCCAGTCGGTTCAGTCATTGACGCTTTCGATCCAGACGGTGATCATGTCGGAACATGGTTTGTTAGTGTCGCAGGCGCTTATGGCTTCATGCCGATTTACCGTGACGACGCTTTCACTCCTGAGGACGACGGCGCCGATCCAGGTGACATTATCACACTCTATATCAACGGTATGCCAGCTGAGGCGACTGGTGATAGAGTTTGGACTCAGAACGGCGATCGTTTTGAAGTTTGCTTGAACTTTGACGGATCAGCTGATAAGCAGCTTGTGCTTCATGAAGGTTGGAATCTAGTTTCATGGAACATCGATACTGAAGTTGACGATGTTGCAACTATCTTCGGACCGATTATGAGTAGAATTGATGTGATACTTAGTTTTGAGGAAGTCGGTTTGACCTATGATCCAGCTCTGCCTGATTTCTCAACCTTGACCAGCGCAGATCATAAGCATGGTTATTGGGTGAGAATTACGGTAGATACAGGCGATGCGGTACTGACAATCAGCGGTCTGCCTGCTTTAGTGAATACACCAATTAGTCTTGAAGCTGGTTGGAACTTGATTTCTTACTTGCCACCTGTGTCACTACCGACTGGTTCGGCTTTGGTTTCGCAAGAAGGTAATCTGCGTGTTGCGCTTGGCTTCGATGGCGGTGGTTTGACTTATGAACCGTCACTACCTGAGTTTTCAACTTTGAATACTCTGGCGCCATGCTTCGGATACTGGCTAAAAGTCTTTGACGCCAGTACCTTGATATATCCTGGCTTCAACAGCGCTCCATACATTGAGCAAGACGAAAACACAAACAGTGGCGTTCTCGCTCGCATGGGTGTTGAAAGTGAATTAACTCCAAGCAGTTCTTGGATGGATATTTATTCAACTAACCTGACTCTTGACGGCTCTCCTGTTAATGCTGGCGTTGAAATTCGCATTGTTGATGCCAATCAGCAGTTGGTCGGTTATGGCCGAACTGCTAGCAGTGGCAAGTTGATGTTCACACCAGTTTATGGCTCATCGGCTGAAAACGATGGTGGTCTAAGAGTCGGCGAGAGTTTCTCGTTGGTTGTTGACGGCCAAGCCACAATCGAAAGCTTCACTTTTGGCCAACGTGGCGAGCGTCTCGAAATTGGCTCTCTCTCATTGAGTTCTGGCCCTGGTGGAACGGTTCTGCCGAATGAATTCGCTCTAAAGCAGAACTATCCGAATCCGTTTAACCCTTCAACAGAAATTAGCTTCTCGTTGCCAAAAGCCTCGCAAGTTACAATTGAAGTGTTCAATGTTCTCGGAAAACGTGTGGCGACCTTGTTGAGCGGTTTCCATGAAGCCGGCACATCAACAGTGACTTGGGATGCTGTGACCGATGACGGTCAGGCAGTGGCCTCAGGTATGTATTTCTATCGTCTCAATGCTGGTAACTTCACTCAGACCCGTAAGATGGTTTTGCTGAAGTAATCAATTGAAAATGCAAATAGCCGCCGATTGGAGAGGGTCTTCTTATCCTTTCCAATCGGCGCTACATTTGCAATAGTATGTTTTGAGTAGCCCCTTGAGTAGTTTGTGTGACTATTGGCGCTCCGAATGAGTTTCGCATATAATGACTCTCACTACAGTATCAGAGTCGACACGGAAATCACTGCTGAGAACCCAAGAGGGCGCAAAGGCATTAAGTTGCTGTAAGGCAACAAATTAGGTGAGCGTCAAGATGGCGCGACATAGAGAAAAACAACCTTAATGGTAAGAGATAATCTAAGGCCGGAGGATTCTGGTGGAGTATAGTTCAAGCAGTTATTGCTCAAATAGACCCAATAAAGGAAATCAGATGCAGAAACGAATTACGTCGTGGATAACATCTTGTGCAATCCTCTTCATTCTTTTATTCACTGTGTCTGGGGCAACCTTAGCGCAAGCTGGAGATCCGATTCCAACTCCCGATTGGACAGATTTCTTCGGAACGTCGGTAACATTTAATGGTCAGCCTACCCCAGTTGGCTCTCTTGTCGAGGCCTTTGACCCTCAGGGGATACTTTGTGGCAAGTTTGTCGTCAACAACGCAGGTCAATATGGATTTATGCCAACTTATGGCGACGACCAGCAAACCGCTGGGGTTGACGAGGGCGCTGTACAATCTGATGTCATTGTCTTTACAGTCAATGGCCGTTCGGCTACCAAGCTTGGCCCAGGCGACGATATCTGGGTGGGCAAAACAGATCCCAAGGAAATGAATCTGTCTTCCACAGGAACTCTTGGATTCGAAACTTTTGAATTGCCAACCGATAAGTTTGCTGGACCACTCGATACTGTACAGTTTCGCATTGGCTTCCGTAATACTGGAGATGTCACCGATTTCTATAAACTTGAAGTCACCTCAAACATTGGCTGGGAGTTAATTTTCGACGCTGATTTCATTTATGTGCCCGCTGCCGCTGGAGATCAGTCTGTTACTTTTTCAGTAGTTGTGCCACCTTTTATTATCGGTGAAGTTAGCGACCAATTGTCATTCTCTCTGACCTCAGGGCTTGACGCTGGCAACAGTGTCTCAGGTGTGGTGAACGTCTTTGTAGTAATTACAGACGTCGACGACGACGAGACGATTCTTCCCTCGCATTTCGATCTCGGTCAGAATTATCCGAATCCTTTCAACCCGACCACCAAGATTCCATTCAGTATCAAGGCTAGCTCGGATGTGACACTCAGTGTCTATAATGTCCTTGGCCAAAAAGTCGACGAACTCAATTTGGGTAGAATGTCTTCTGGCCAGCATGTAATTGAGTACAAACCAACAAGCCAGTCCAGCGGTGTATATTTCTACAGAATTGTCGCTGGCGATTTCACCGCTATCCGCAGGATGATATTGCTAAAATAGTCTGCTTCTATGGTAGTTGTGAATCAAAATTTGATACTTGTATCAATCTTGAACCCGTTTGGCCCCTAGCCAAGCGGGTTTTTTCTTTGCTTGATATCCAAGCTATTATTTGCTTGAAATAGTTGAGAGTGTTAGCTTAGGTTGTCGCGAGACGCTCCGACTAAGGAAGATAAAGGGAAAAGACAAATGGAGTTGATTCCAACACAGAGAGCAGTCAAGAACACAGCACACAACACAATCGCGTATCAGTCAACCAGAAACGGAATTCGATAATCTCAATGTCCCTCAAACTCAACTACTACGGCCGCACAGACACAGGGTTAGTTCGTCCAGCAAACGAAGACTCGCTCCTAATGCTGCCCGAGAAGAATCTCTTTGTAATTTGCGATGGCATGGGCGGCCATAGCGCGGGTGAAGTCGCCTCACGCACCGCTGTTGGCTCTATTTCAGCCACTTTCATGGTCGACAGCCCAGAGCTACGCGATGACCCACTTCTGAATCTGGAAGAGGATTTGCCACCGCAAGCGGACTTATTGGTAAAATCAATTCGTTTGGCTAACCGCCGGATTTACAATCGCAGCTCAATTGACACAAACCTTGAGGGCATGGGCACAACAGTTGTCGGACTCTGCTTCGGCGATAAGCTGGTTTCTTTGGGGCATGTGGGTGATAGCCGAATCTATGTCTATCGCGGCTCAAAATTGACCGCGCTGACTATCGATCACTCTTGGGTGGCTGAAGTTCAAGCCGCTGGCAATATGACAGAGGAAACTGCCAGCACTTTAGTCAATAAGAATATCATTACCCGCGCCTTGGGCATCAAAGAAACAGTCGAAGTTGATATTCGGCTCGAAGAGTTCATCGGTGGTGATATGTTTGTGCTATGCTCCGATGGTCTTTGTGGCTACGCAACAGACGATGATATTCAGACAGTAGTGGCCGACTGTAAGAAAGACCCCAAGAAAACTGTGGACTCGCTGATTAGAATGGCCAATGATCGCGGCGGCTCTGATAATGTCACGGTTATCTGTGTTCGTGTTGATGAGTGCGATGAATTGGCGACGTACCGTCCTAAGCCAGTGGTCACAATACCTGTTGAATCTATTGCTACAGGCGAGCGCGAAGACGAATGGCTGGAAACACTAGCCGAGCGCACACGCACAGCCCTTGAGGCGGCGAGCGCCGATGATAGTATTGAGGAAGAAACTGGCGGAAACTCACGAGCGTTTATGTGGCTGGCTTTAATCGTTATGCTGGGCGTGACAGCTGCCATCTACTTTCTCTATGGCGATCAATTCTAGGCTAGTCTCAGGGCTTTCGTCGGTCCGAACTCTGGCTTTAAGAGTAGAAAATATAGAATAACGCCCTCCGATATTCGGCTATACATCTTTATAGCCATTGAAGTTGACTTTCTGCTGGCGAAGCATATATTTTGCCCTCGCGATGGAAATTGCGATGGCACTTGAGTCGCCGGTTTTTTGACTCTTCTTATAGATTGGTTAATACAGATTATTACTTCATGCGCCCATAGCTCAATTGGATAGAGTATCTGACTACGAATCAGAAGGTTGGAGGTTCAAGTCCTCCTGGGCGTATTTTATCCCGTTCGAATTAAACGAGTTAACTCTCGTAACTCCCCATCTAAAGGTCTCAATAGATTTGCTCAACGGGCTCCACACTGAAGGAGTCGGTCTATGAGTACCAATGTATCGCTACGAAAACTTTACCAACATTTCGAGCAGAAATGTCCGTTGAGTATTTGGAAGATATATGTAGATTCGTTCTTCTTTGAGTGCAAAGCAAATAATCTAACCGAGAGAACACATCAGGTATATTCCGCTATGAAGAAGTGTTGGGGTCACAATTTTCAAAAAGCGAAAATCAAGACCCAACACAACAAGTGGGCGCTTTGTCAACAAGCCCGCTCGTCCCTGCCGCCCTGCCTTCGCAGGTTCGTTGGTAGTTCTGGCCCTCATTGCCAGCTATCGTCAGATTCGCGCATAGCGCAGTGACACTATTCTTGCTTCAAGTATGGCGCCAAGTCTACGAGCTCAATATTATCCAGCGTGCGTAATCTGTCCAAGAACATATACTTGTGTCCAGCGCCGAACATTATTAGGATGCGTTGACCTTGGTGACGCTCTAGCGCTTTTTCTATCAAGGCCAAGTGTGCGTTATTTATATTCGTCCAACCGCCAGGGCCGAGAAGCTCATTGAGATATTTGTCATAGGGCGCTAATTCTTCGCGAACACGATTGTCATACAAGTCCGAATGAATTACCAGTGGGTCTTCTTCATCAATTGGATTGGCTTTGAGCTTGGCTTCAATTTCTACATTTTCTCTCTCATAAGCGGCAAAGTCATCGGCAAAAACAGAATCTTCCTTGAAAGATTTCATGCGAGCGCTTCGCAAATCTGACATTTCTTTTGTCCATGCGGCGCATGGCTCAACTTCAAAACCAAGCTCTGATTTGAGCGGCAAAAGAACCTCGGTGTATTCAGGAAAACGCTTGAGACGCGGCTCTTCGATAACACCTCTCTCCGACCAGTCCTTCCGTGCTCGATCCCAGCGATCTGGTGGGATTTCTGTAAAGATCACATCTGGTTTGAAAGCTCGGATTGCAGATTCTACTTGTTTGAGTCCCCAAGTTTTGCTGGTTTTGTGACCGCTGTGGATCATGCCCATTACAGCCACCTCGGTGACACTATTTTCAGTAACACTCTTGGCTTTCTTAGATGTAGATGATGTAAGCGCCAGAGATTTTTCAATTATGTACAACTCGTCACTACCCTCACATCCAACCCATAAATCCTGCGTCAGCGGATGAACCGCCATCACAATCGGTATTTCACCAGTCGGAATGCGAGCTATGACAGCCCGATTTTGCAAATCAATTACTGAGATATCATTGTCGGTTGTATTATTGACATAGGCCAGGCGATTATCAGGCGCTATGACAAATGAAAATGGGCTGGCGCCGATACCTTCGGTGATCGAATCAACAATCATATGCGATGCGCTGTTGACGAAAACGATTTTGTTCTCACCGCGCACTACGACTGCGACATCAATGTCATTAGGTAGCATTGTAGCGCCGCTGGGTTTTGGCCCGACTTTAATTGTTTCCAGAACTGTCTTGTTCCATAGGTCGATTATCGTCAGTGTTCCGTCATCATAGTTTGGGACGAATGCTTTGCGTCCATCTGAGGTCACCCCAGGCGGAAAAGGTCTTGCGCCTGTTGGATATTCGGCTTGCATTGTAAAGTTATTGGCATCGAAAACCCAAAGTTTGTTGGCCATCTCAGTAGGAATGAGATAGAGATTACCCGGAAGTGGTCCTGCAAATAGTGATGAACCTTTGCCTGTGACCAATTTTCTGCCAATAGAGCCATCAAAGATAGACAACTCAACAATATGGTCCGAACGGAATGCGCTGACGGCCAGACCTTGTTGTGATGGCAATTCAAGAACTCCTAGCGGAGTTCCTGCTACTGGCAGATCGTCAGAGACTTCAAGTGTTTGGCAATCAACAATTGTAATTCTATCTGAACCCGCGGCCGCGATATAGGCTTTGGCGCCGTCATGGGAGAATGTAATCTGATGTGGCGCGGCGCCGACATCCAGTATTTTTTTGACTTGAAAACCACTCTGTGCATTGGCCACGACGTGCCCTCCAAATACTAAAGCCAATTGCAAGACTAGGATAAGTCCTAACAGTTTGGTCTTCTTCTCAATTGATTTCTGATTCATAACTCTCCAATCTTTTAACTTCCTTCAGTGGTAATGTAGTCGCATGTCTCTTCTAGTCAAGTCGTGAGAAGGCTAACTAGGATTTAGATGTTCTTCTGAGCGCTTGTAACGAAAAGATTGCGATTTGTCGCTCAATTGCTGATTATATCTGAAGATGAGCTACTCCAAGGACAATCGCAAGCAAGTTATCCTCTCTGATGCGGGCTTATTTTATGCAGCGGCAATTTGGGGCTCGACATTCTTTATTGTTAAGGATGCGCTCTCTGATGTTGACCCTGTGATTATGGTTGGATACAGATTCTTGTTGGCTGGAGGAATCATGTTGCTCTTCCTATTGGCCACTGGTAGAAAACTTCTGCCAGGAATCGGTCGCGCATTTTTTCTCTCTCTGATTCTCTTTGCTCTATACATTCCCCAAACAGTCGGACTGAGATTCACAACCGCATCTAACTCTGGTTTCATCACAGGTCTCTTTGTCTTCTTTACGCCTCTATTGATGCGTTGGGTTTTCAGGCACAAACCGACTCCTATGGAATGGCTGGGGTCTTTAATCTCTTTGGGTGGGTTATGGGTATTGACTGGCGGTTTGCGCGAGCTCAACTTTGGTGATGCGCTGACTTTGGTTGCGGCTCTAACCTATGCGCTGCATGTTCTCTATTCTGACAAATATATGAAAGCAGGAATTGACCCGTATGTCATCAGTTGCCAACAGTTCTTATTTGTCGGTCTCTTGAGTGTTCTCACTGGTTGGATCTTTGATTTGCCGTTCACGGTCGGTTCGACTAAAGTCGGTTGGGTGATTGTCTTTTTGGCATTGGGGCCAACCCTCTCTGCATTTGTTATTCAAATGCTGGCGCAAAGAATCACAACGCCCGTGAAGGTAACTTTGATTTTCGCAATGGAGCCTGTCTTTGCGGCTCTGTTTGCCTGGACACTGGGCGGTGAAATCTTCGAGACACAGCGAGCTTTGGGAGGCCTGCTGATTGTCATGGCTCTGATTATTTCTGGACTGCAAACACCTTCTTTTTGGGGAAGGCTCAGGGGTAATCAGTAATCTACAAGTCTGACAGCAGTGGATTTACTTTTTCTTCTTACGTTGCTTAGTCTTTGCATTTTGAGCTACAGCGACAGCTTTGGCTCCCCATTTCTGCAAGAGTGTATCATCTTCGAGAATATCGGCTGGCGCCTCATAGTATTGCATGACATTCTCATTATCTTTATAGGGTTTGAATGGCCCCATACCCAGCGCTTCAAAGTCAGAACGATTGCTGTCATCAACTTTTAAGTAGAGAGTGTCGTTGGCTATCAGGCAAAAGAAAAATCCCGCACAATATATTCCTACGCCACCAAACATATTGCGAGCGCCTATTTCGCCAACATTCTTGAGAGCTACCTCTAGGCGTTCAAGAATAAATGACCTATATGACTCACTAACAGGCATTCTATTTACATTTCACTGTTTGTGTTTATTTAAGTAAAACGCTCGAATAAATTTCATCATTGAAACCAACGACCATAGTCTTGCCGATTATTAGTGTAGGAGCGCGTAGATTCCCAGTTGGTCCTAAGAGTAAGGTCCCTAATGTCTCGGGGCTGGGTTTGTCTTTTGCCATATCCAAAGTCGTAACTTTGGGACCTTTGCAAACATATAGCGCAGTGACACCTTTTAGAAGTTTGAGCGCATCTTCAAGTTGTAGTTTCTGACTTGCTGGAACAGTTATCTTTGCTGTTAGATCATGTTTTCTCAGGAACTCCTGAGTCCTGCCACAACTTGTTCAGCCAGGACGCTGATAGCGCCAGTCAATTGCATCGGCCATAGACGAAAATATTCCTTGGGACTATAAGTCAAGCACGTGACGATCCTGACTATTTTACATGATTAGAACGAATTTGCCAATTTGTGTTGAGCCATCTGGTGTTTCAACGACGTAGTAATAGATTCCCGAAACAGCTACTTGTAAGTTGCGAGTAATCAGATCCCAGGTATCCTGCATTGCAGTTGGACTCTCTGGAGCTTCATCGTGATCAATTTGACGTATCAAATCACCATCAAGAGAGTACACAAGTATTTTGCAAACTGGTGGGAGATTCATGAAATGGAGCGCGCGAGTTCTCTCGGCTTGGAAAGTCTCTCTGCCGCGCCCTTCGAAACCATCTCCGCGGTAGCCGCCATTGATGCGATAGGGATTTGGATAAACAATGACATTGAGGTCTGCCGCTGGTTGTTGCGCGACTCTATCGAGAGCAAACATCTCAACTGCCGTTCTAACAGGATTTGTTTCGAGAAACGGCAAGTTGGTTCCTTGTGAGCCAAAATCAAAGGCTGTGACTGAAGCAAAATATTTCAGTGACGGTAACAGGTTTCTGACAGTATAACGATATTCAAAATATTTGAATCGCAATCCATCTGGAGTCAGTTCGCCATCTTGATAGAAGGTTGTCTTGCCAGTTATGGGGTCTGTATAAACAGTATCTGATTTGAAAGCCGAATCCAATACAAGTGTATGTGGATAGGGCTCATCAGGGTAGATTGTTTGAATTCCCTTGGGGTCGGTTAGGTCACTTTGGTTGAAATCTTGCTTGACGAAATAAAACACAGAATCACCAAACCCCAATGGATTGGAGATGCCGTTATCGGTTGGCTCGTAATCACGATTGCCATCTGCGTATAAATCCTGAACTTCCGGTAGAGAAAATGGTTTGTGCAGAATTATCCAACGTGCATTGACACCTGACCCAGAACTAAGGTAGTATTGCGTGAAATCCTCGAAGTCGTAAGACGATTGCAAGACAAGTCCCACAGACGTTCGCTCTAAACCTAGATAAACTCTGTAACCCTCAAAGTCCACCTCACCGCTGAATACATCAGGTGTTGTCTCGGACAGAATACCATTCCATTCGATTGCTATCTCTCCAACTGTTGGCTCAAAACGAACAGTCGGGGCTGGTGGTGGACTCGCTGCGCGAATATCTGGCACACCATCTCCTGTGTAGAAAATCGTATCAGCCGAAAGAGGACCCTCAAATGTATCTATAAGAATTGTTGTATCAGGCGGCGTCATGAATGTATCGACTATGACTGTAGTATCGATAATCGTACCACTCGAATTGACACAGACTCGAAACTTCCCGCGGTATCCATCGTTGTCGGTGTCAACGCCTGGATTGTCATAAACCCAGCTGGCCCAATTCGAATTCTTAACTAGGTCATCCCAAACAACTTTGCTCATGAATTCATCAGGATTGAACGGATCGATTGAGTTTTCGGTGTCAACATGAAAGTTTTCACCGCCTACAAGAGCAAAGGCAAAATGCGCTTTGGCTTGAGGCGCCAAAGTCAAAGGTCCGAAAGTAATCAAGTCGAAGTGATGATTATGGCTACCAAAGCCTGGACCGAGGGCTATTACAAAAGAATTATCACCTGGCGGCAACCAGCCATCTTTGGAATGGTCGATTGCGCTGAAGATTTGGTCATAGTCAAATTCGCCGCTAGACATGACATAGTAGCGATTCTTGTCACCCTTAGGTGTTCCGAGAATCCCAGCCATGTTGCGAAATGGTTTGGTAGAGGTAGCCACCCGGCGCGGCCCCCAATCATTTGGCCCACTGTCGCTGTCATCCCACCAGTTGTAGGAGATGGTCAATGTGTCAGACGGCAGCGACAGAAGTTTTATTGCTGTAACAGAAGTTGGTTGTCCTTCATCGAAAAACTTCTGACCCCCTGTTGGGTTTCCGTCATTGTCAGCCGCCCACCAAAGGTTAACAGTATCTTCAAACTGACAATTTGTCGGTTTCAATGAAAAAGCTGGAGCTGTCTCTTTGAATCCAGAGATAATATCAAGGTCAAATCCCCCACGAACTTCTAAACCCAAATAGGCTTTTTCAATTGTTCTGTCTCCAATATTTGTGATGACATAGTCAAAAATTATGAAGTCTTCTGCGAATTCGAAACTCCAAGCATAGCTTGTCTGTTTGATTTTGAGGTTCAAGGGAATGTGGGGACGATTCTCAAGCTCATCTGTGCCTGTAAAAAACGATTCAACTAGAGTGTCATAATAGATGAATGATATATCTTGTTCGGAAGAAGCGCTCTCTCCTAGCGAACCAGTATCAAGAATACTTCGAACATCAAACCCTTCATTACTTGCTAACTGACTCTCCTGCGAAGCTGGCCAAAACTCGATTGTATTCGAGACTAGAGTATCGCGTCCAACGATTCCTCCCACCCAAAGATGCGGTGTTGGATAGAGTCGGCTGGTTGCACGCGGGAATGACATGAATTCGATACCATTTGTGCCGCCGCCGTTGTAGACGTCGGGGCCAATGATTCCATTGTTTTTGAGAGAGATAACGAGATTATTGACGTCGTGCATTACTATATCAATAAACGGCGCGCCAGTAGTCGCTCGGAGTTGTACAGTTGTTGGCCGCGAATGCTGGTGGCCAGGATAGACGGAGATGGCCGAGGTGGGTGGCGCCAAAGGTAGCGCTACCAAAGCGCTGACAATTCCAAAGGCCAACAAGAGCTTCCTTCTATATCGTGATTCTATGCTATTCATGCTTTGTTGTTCTAGGTTTCTCTAGCTCCAGAAAAGTCGCTCAAATTATTGGTATTAACTTGGATTTAGGGAGAATAAAGCGAAGAACTTCAGGCGGTCAAAGAAAGAAATTACCACTATTATCCACCTTTGGGTCGGCTCCACCCTCGGATAATAAAATACCCAAAGTCTCTGGCATGGTCAAGGGCGGATTGATAGTGGGAATTGGCCCAAAGACGATGCCTTGATAACTAGATTCGGCAAAAGCGAGGGCAACAAAGAAGCCGCCTAAATACTTTGCAAATCAAAGAGAAAGTCACTAGCCCATTTATTGACCGTTTGCTTAGATATCTTCTTGAGCATGGATTGATGTCGTTCAATTCGCTCTTCCAGTGACATTTCCAGCGCCAAAGCGATTCCTTGGGCTGTGTCTTCTGGTAAATATGGATTGACAATCACTGCTTCGTCAAGCTCTTCGGCAGCCCCAGCAAAACGTGAAAGAACCAAAGTCCCTGGATTGTCTGGATTTTGGGCGGCAATATATTCTTTGGCGACTAGGTTCATACCGTCACGCAAGGGAGTCACAAGACCTACTCGTGAGTCACGGTAGAACCCTGTCAATTTGTCCTGACTATAGGTGCGGTACAAGTAGCGAATTGGCTCCCAATCATGTTCGCCCATCTCACCATTGATACGACCCACCAATGAATCCATACGCTGTTTTTGCTCGATATACTCTGGCACTTGAGTTCGCGAAGGTGAACTGATTTGCATAAATGAAATTTTCTTACACAACTTTGGATTTGTCTTCAAGAGCATTTCGAAAGCCAGTATTCTCTCAGGCATGCCTTTAGTATAGTCGAGTCTATCAACACCAATAATAATCTCGCGTCCACCGAATGAGTCACGTAGAGTTTTCTTGCTCGGCGAAACAGACGGCGCTGAGGATGCTGGCAAGAAACGATTGACATCAATACCGATTGGGTAGGCTCCAACCCGTTGGTACTTGTCGCCAGTGCGCAAGACATGCCCATCCCAAACTGAGCCAAGCGCACGTTCACAGGCGTGGACATAGTTATCCAGATAGCTGCGTGTCTGAAAGCCAATCAAATCAAATTCCTGCATAGCATGCAAGAAAGTCATGAACTCCGGCAAAATCGCCAAAGTATCCAGCGCGGGAAATGGGATGTGCAAAAAGAAACCCAGCCGCCCACTCCACCCTGCGCGGCGCAGTTCATCACCCAACAACATCAGGTGATAGTCATGCGCCCAGACTAAATCGTTTTCTTGCAATTGCGGAATCAGTTGATTAGCAAACATGGAATTGACTGAGCGATAGACTTCCAATTGCCAGCCAGACATTTTCGCCAAAGTTGGAAAAGTGTGAAAGAGCGGCCAAATAGTATTGTTACAAAACCCATTGTAATAGGCTTCGTACTCTCGGGGTGTTAAATCTAGACCCAAGAAACGCAAATTCCCCTCAGGGGCATCCTGAATAACTGGGGCACGGCGTTTTTTCAAAGTCTTGCCACTCCACCCCATCCACAAACCACCAGCCTCACTTTGCGAGAGAGCAGCTTCCAATGCTGTCGCCAGCCCGCCTATAGGTTTGCGGCGAGCGCCTTGTGATTCTTTTTCTAAAGCTGGTAGACGGTTTGAAATTACTACCAAGCGTGACTTTCTGCGTGAGACTGTGAACTTTGTTCGTTGACGTGTGATAGTGTCATGCCAACGATGCAAAAAGGTCACAACATCTTCTTGGGTCTTTAGGTGACCCTGAGCGGCAGTGTCTGAAGCGTCTCCGCCAACCTTGACTCCGATTCCCCTACCAGAGATGGCTTTGAAGGCGTCTTCGTCGGTGTCATCATCGCCTAGGTAGACCGCAAACACATCTGGAGAAGATTCACTCAACAAAGTATCAACGGCCGTGCCTTTGTGGTAGCGGCGTGAACGGATTTCGACTCCACCATTGAAAGCGCGACATTCCAGATCATATTTCTCAGCAATAGGAGTGTAAATATTCCATGAGAGCTCTTCGACTTCGAGACTTTTCTCTGGATCTAAACCACGAACATGCACAGCTATACTGGCGGGTTTCAATTCCAAAAACTCTTCCAGCCCGACTGAGCTGGCGGCATTCTTGGCCGCTTCAAGCCCCGCAGTCTCTTCTTCTGTAATCTCTTGTCGGGTTAGCGCCCCATCGACTGTTGAGCGCTCAAACCCGTGGGCGCCAAATATTTCGACATTCATGTCATCAAGAAGAATCCGAACTTGCTGAGTAGGCCGACCAGAGATTAGGATAACTCGGGTATGCCCCGAATTGAGAATCTCGGTAAGAATCTTGATTGTTTCGTCGGATGGACGCGCTTGCATACGACTGACATGGAACGGCGCCAGTGTGCCGTCATAGTCAAGCATCAAGGCTCTATGGTTCGCCGAGCGCGCTCTTTCCCAAAAACCGCTTGGGAGGGCTGACGGAATCTCGTTTTCTTTCTTTTTAGTCATACTTGTTCTGGTCATATTGTTATTCAATGCTAGCCGTTATTTCTCGGACATTTTTGTTTTGGAAACGATGTATTTTAAGACAACATCTTCTCAAGACAACATTTCTTGAAGATACCGCTTCTTGATGACTCTACCACGCCGAGGCGCTACCTAATCAATTTGCGGCGAATCAGGCCAGAGTGCAATTGAAAAGATGTAGTTGAAAACTATTGACGCTTTCTACGTGATAATTCTTACACTCCCACCTGTCTAAATTGTCGCCCAATAACTCACTATTCTTAGGCAATAATTATAGGGAATACTTACTATTTTGGCGTATCTTTGAACAGTGGCATACCTGGTAGAATTTCTTCTCTGAGACGAATTATTGTCTCATCAAGTGGGGCCAAACGCAAGGCTTTGTCTATCAAAGTCGCGGCGCTTGAGTAGTCTCCTTGTAGGGCTTTGACACGCGCCCAGCTTGCGAATCCTGCCGCGTTTTCTGACTCCAGCGAAGTCGAAATCTCGAACATTTCATCGGCTTGCTCAAACTTTCGTTGAAAACCATAGACCAAGCCCAGTCGATTACGCAAACGCGTTTGGAACGGCGCGAGTTCCACTGCCTTTTCTAGATAGTACATTGTCGAATCAGCGCGTCCATCGAGCGCGTTGACATCCGCTAAGGCTTCAAAGATGCGCTCATCAGGTCTTCTTAAATCTAAAGCATGTCCCAGTCCTAGGCGAGCTTCATCCAAATTACCTCGCGAGGCCTCAGCCATCCCCCAACTAACATAAATCCGATAATCCGAGCGTCGGCCTTGAATAGACTTTTCAAACTCTGCAATCGCGCTTTCGAGGTCACCATTCGCCCACAAACAAAGCGCATAACGATAGCGTTCTTCGCGCGACAATGTTCGAATCGCATTTGAACTCTCGAAATCTTTCTGTGCCGCTGACCAATTGTCATTCATCGAGTGAGAGATAGCCCGCAAAGACCAACCGACAGCATTGCGCTCATCCAAGGCTATGACTGTATCAAATTGCGCAATTGCGCCTGTAAAATCTTTGAGTTTGTAATAGGCGCGGCCGAGAGCCAGATGCGCCGCGGGAAATTTCGGAGCTAACGCTATGGCTGAGTCAAAATAGACAACCGCCAATTGCAGAATCCCATCCTCAACTAAAATATCGCCAAGCATGATACACGCCAAAGAATCACTCGGATCCTCTTTGAGCTTTTGTCTTAGTTGCGCTTTCATCTGTGTGACATTGATACGCAAAATATCTGAAAGAGCGCCATAGGCGCGTAGTGTCTCTGAAAGTGAATTCAATTCAGTCTTGGGAGAGAGGTAGGGAGAATCCCAACCGAGGAATGATTTGGCATGTACTTCGGTGTTGGACTTTGTGTTTGTCTGTTGGGGAGTGGTTGAAGAAAACGCAGTGACTGCGCCCAGCATGACAACGCATAGCATAGCAACAGACAACAATGTGATAAACGCCAGAGAACCACCTGCGAATTTGCCCATGCGACTATACATACCGCCTCCAGTATCAGAGGTGAAACTTGCAAAGTCAAACGCGAGACTAGTCGGGATAATTTTGTTTTTGGGAATAGATATGGTTTAGGGAATAACTATGTGTTCAGAATAACTCTGCTTTAAGGCATACCCTGTGGGCAACACGGCAGAGGACCACCAGAGAAAATGGTGGCAATGATATAGGTTACATCGATAATATTGACTTTGCCGTCACAATTGACGTCACCCAACCCTGCCGTTGGACACGGCTCGGGGCCTCCAGTGAAAATGCGCGCAATCAAGAATGTCACATCAGCGACATTGAATGATCCGTCACCATTGGCGTCACCACAGGCAATTTCTGCTGTGTTTCCGACACGGAAAATTCCAGCGGAGCGTGAAGGAATCCATTCAACAGGAAAATCTTCATGTATCACAGCCCACTCATTTATTTTGCAGAAAGAGGTAAAAGTATCAGGTGGGAAGACAGTTGAGTCAATACCCGAAATAGTGAAGGTCACAAAATCGAATGTTCCAAAACATCCGAGTTGGGCGTTGGGTTTCACAATAAAACGTTGAATACAGAGTACGTCAGCGCCTGCTTGCACCGAGTCAATATCAATCCCAAACGGCACAGCGACAACACGAGCCAAGTTTGGTAAGTCTTCTTGGTATAGACCCAGCGTATTCAACCCACCTTCGATTGCTCTGGTGAATTGCGAAGTCCAGATAAAGAAAGTGATGGTAGTGTCACAAGTCGGGCCGTTACAATCGATGATGGTGTCATGAAACAAAACTGGCTCAAGCAATGACGTATCAAACTCATAGAGCAAAGAAAAAGCTGAGAGTATCGAATCGTTCTTGAAGTAGAAGGAAATATCAACTGTATCGCCTGGCATGGCAAAGGCCGAAAGGATCGCGACGGTATCTGTGATCTCTGTTAGTGAATCCTGCAGCGAATCACAGTCTCCAAGACCATGCGTGGTGACTCCTGTTAGACCAGTAATTGGGTCTTTGACAGTCAAAGGAGTCGCATAGTCGGCGGTAACTCGATTTATGATCGATGTCTGCTCAGAAAAAGCGAGACTGAAAACCCCTGTTAGACAAATGGCCAAGGCCACGAAAACATAGGTAATCGGCAATCGTCGGGTATTCTCTTCTTGATGCTGTTGTAGATGTTGTTCTGAATGCTCCTGCATAGTATCTCTTATATCGACCGTTTCCACTTTATATTGTAGCGCAGGCAACTACTTGTCCTGCAAATAGTTATCTGACGAAGACAGCAAAAGCTAGCGCCTTTGGCGCATTGAGGGATGTAGTGAACAAAAAGCTGACAATAGTGGCGAGAAACTCATTTTCGAGGGGAGTTCCAAGAAATCTGACGGAGCAACCAGAGCGGGAAAGTAATCTCTCATAACAAATCCTCTCTCAGAGAAGGAAAATTGTCACTGAAGTAAATATAACAGGATATAAGGGCCTGTCAAAGGGTAATTTGGGGCTGACTTCCCTTGATTGGTCAGTCTCAAACCACTAGGCGGGCTATTATTTCGTCGGCTAGGGCTAGGGAATCTTCGGTTAGGCGTAGGCGGCGGTTTTCCGCTAATAGGTGGCCGCTGTCTATTAGCTTTTTGTATTCGCTTGGAACGAAGACTTCCTCAGGGGAACGTCCATGACGTTTACGGAAGCGTGTAATATCCAGACCCTCAGTTGTGCGCAGCGCCAACATGACATCCTCAAGCACGCGGTCACGATCTGTTAGCCTATCCCAGGTCAATGGTCGCTGTTTTTTCTTTAAGAGCGAATCGACATAGGCTTCAGTGTCCGAGACCAAAGCATAGCGATGCTCACCGTTGTAGCCATGCGCCCCAGGCCCAAGCGCCAAATACGGGACATTGGTCCAGTAGCGAATATTGTGACGGCTCTTGGCGCCATCTTTGGCGAATGAACTTATCTCGTAGCGCCTATAATTATGCTCAGCGAAATACTCATGACCGAAACGATAGAATTGCGCCATAGTGTCATTGTCGGGCATTCTAATTTCACCTGCGGTAACTTGCCGCGCCAGCGGTGTATTGTCTTTGACTGTTAGCTGGTAGAATGAAATATGTGACGGTTATAGTTCGAGCAATTCATAGAGGTCACGTTCTAATTGATGCAGGGTTTGATTTGGTAAACCAAAAATCAAATCCGCCGAGATATTATCTATTCCTAATGCGCGAGCGACATAGAAAACACGCAGTGTATCTTCTATTTTGTGCCGTCTATCTAGTGTCATCAGCGACTTGCTATTGAACGACTGCACACCAACGGAGAGTCGGTTGACACCTGTTTTTTGGAACAGCGCTAGATTTTCCTGATTGGCGCTTTCGGGGTTGACTTCAACTGTGAATTCAAGGTCTTCGGCAAAATCAAACAACTCCCCTAGTTGCTCCACCCAGCGGCCAAACAATTCTTGTGAAATCAGCGACGGTGTGCCGCCTCCGATGTAAATGCTTTGAAGGGTTATTTTCTGCGCTGTATTCGGACTGGTGTTCTTTTTGATACGGTTTCGCTGTTTGTATAGCTCTTCAACCGCCAGCGCGGTATCAATTGTCAGCGCCTGAAAATACAACGCTTCTTTGCGGCGGTTAAATAATTCTTTGTGGAAATCACAGTAACCGCAGATTTTCGAGCAAAACGGGAAATGCAGATACAATGACAGAGAGTTATCCTCGCTGAGGGATGCCCGCGAGGGTTGTGCAGTAGATATTAACTGTTCTGTGGATTTTGACAGGTCACTCATCAAACGCATTATAGCGCATGAGCGATTCTATCCCAACGGGTACGGCTAGGAAATCCGACAATAGCGGCGCCAACTTTGTACAGGGCCGTATGGATATACGGAAATGCCCACTCGGTCTTTTCGCCATCAGGCTCCCATGACCAATAGACAAAAATAGCTTTGCCTTTGAGATGGTCGAGCGGAACTGTGCCCCAAAAACGGCTATCACGACTATCGTCGCGATTGTCACCCATGACAAAGACTTGCCCAATAGCGACTTGCACTGGGCCGAAATTATCGCGCAAAGATAGTTGAGCCGCTAGAGTATTGGGATCGATATTCTTGCTGTCAGGGTAAATCTCAGCCAACTCGCCATCAACGTAGAGAATCTTGTCAATAACCTCGACGGTTTGGCCACCAAGCGCGACTACCCGCTTGATATAATCTTTTTGACGATTGAGAGGATATTCAAAGACAATAATATCGCCAGTCTTGGGCTCGCGGTACTTATAGGCGAGTTTATTGACGAAGATATAGTCACCAGTCATCAGGGTGTCCTCCATTGAGCTTGAGGAAACACGATAAGCCGAGACAACAAATATTCGCAGAATTGCCGCGGCAACCAAGGCTAGGACAATTACTTCAGCATATTCGCGCCAGAGCGGTTTGCGCTGGGCGGTTTGATAATACTGCTGAACATGTTTGGCGGTTTCTTTCGCCTTTTGATTACGTATCAGGAAGTCATCACTCATAGGTAATTTATCGACCAGAGCCCTGAACGCTTAACCATAATTGCGCAAAATATAGCCAATTGTTTCAGATTGATGCATTGGAACCAAAAACTGTAGTGGTAAACAAGCGGGGATTTCAGTGCGTTGGCGATGAACGGCGGTCTTTGAAGTATTTTCCAAACTCGCTGAGAAGTAGGCTACTTGATAAGATTCGTTCGAATGTCACTGCCCAAAACGAATCACTGTGCCGTCAAATCCGACGGCGAAAGCAATTCCAGATTCAGCAACCCACACATCGTTCAAGTTCTTAAACGTCGGGCTAGCGACGAGATTCCATCCTGACCTATCAGACTGAAGAATCAAGCCGTTGCTACCAACGATGAAGACATTGCCTTCGGCATCGCCACTAACACCAAAGAGCTGCTGGGTTGTCGGAATGTTCGGCTGAGACACAAAAAGAGTCCCAGTAAATTTGAAAACCTTCCCAAATAGAGCGACCGCCAGCATGTCATTCCACCCGTTACCCCAGATGGCAAATATTGAATTCCCACTAGAACCGACTTGAGCCCAATTTGTACCGTCGAAGTGGAGCTTTGCCCCACGATCCCCAACTGCAAAGATGTCCACTATCAGTTCAGGTAAGGCAGGATGCGCTCGACGCACATCGCCCCAAATGCCTCTTAGTGTGGCAGATGTACCACTCTGCATGGCGACCCAGCGATTGCCATCTTGCTTCATTATAGTTCCGCCAGCGCCTACCGCATAAGCAGTGGAAAGATTATCTCCCCAAACACCAAGCAGACTCGAAGTTGTGTTGGATGTCATTCGATTCCAAGATGAGCCGTTGTAGTGTAAAATTGTCCCAGCATTGCCAACAGCAAAGACATCCGACCCAGAACGTCCCCAGACAGCATTCAAATGTGCGGTAGAACCAGTGGACATTTTGATCCAATTGACACCATCGTAATGCAGTATGGTTCCAGCGTCTCCAACAGCAAAAACATCGGATTCGGAGGCTCCCCATACGCCTTGCAATTGGACAGAGACATCAGAATTCTGAATACTCCAGGACATTGACTGAGAGTCAGTAACTGAGCCATTACACTGAACCAATAAGGCGAAAATAAAGTAGCCAAACGTCCTAGGCAGTTTCTTGAAGTGTGTTTTGTTCTTGATAGAATTCATTCCTGCAAGTATTCCAATCTTGGATTCGCTAGAACTTATCCTCGGAGCCAGACAATGTCAAGCAATATGCTATATTCAACTCTACGGCGCTGACTGAACTTGACTCACATCCATTCGACGCTTATCCTCTCTATACGCTCAACAACAAACCCACAGAGAACGCGCTTGCATATTATCGGGATACAAAGAATTCATAGCAACAGACAAAGTGGACTCAGCCATATATGTTGGATGACGATCTTATGCCTTATTCTCTGTCTCGCCAGCACACAAGAAGCTGAGGCTGCGCACACGACAAAACTAAAAATCTCTGGCTCAATCTCAAACCTTACAGATAGCAATTCCCCAGAAAATGAGTTTCTGGCCAGCCTAGGCGGCTCATTGGGAGTTGGGCTGAACTTTGACGTTCACGCAGGAGTGAATCTCCAGACCGAGCTTTTGCTGACCCTCAGAGGAGCTAGGCGCGATCTACAAATTGCAGGTTTTAGAAATTTTTTCGAGGGTTCAGAGAACATACGAATAGTTTATCTCGAAGCGCCTCTTCTTGTCATGCTTGAATTTCCATCAATTACCCCAAGAGCTACACTTCTATACTTTGGTCCCACTATTAGTCTCAAGCTCTCAGGAAAAGTTTCTGGCTCAATCTCTGAACAAAGTTCTTCAATCGACACGGATTTCAACATTGGAATATCCAACCTGAAGACTATTGTTCTGGGGGTTTCAGCTGGGCTTGAAATTCCCTTAACCAGAGATAAGAATAGTGGCCTATTTTTTGACATTCGAGTCAACTCATCTTTGACAAACACTTTCACAGATGACCTCGCCGCTAAAGATCCAAATGCAACCACCTATTATTTCGCAAACCGATTTAGCGGAAAAGCCTTTCCATTGAAGAATGCAAGTATATCATTGACACTTGGATACTTGCTCGGCAAGAAATGAGGAAACACAACAGATGCACTCTTACAAATCTTTAGCGCTACTGCTGATACCACTTATTGCTTCAATCAGTTGCTCAACCAGAACCACTTACTTGCCTGAAGAACTGATCGCAAAGCAGGATATCAAGATTGCGAGTGTGGCCCTGCCCGGTAGCGTGACTCGTATCGTTACTGACTACAACGTATCAATCGCTTTTGATTCCTCTGGGGCTAAATATGAAGCAACTACTACTTCTCTGAGTGGAATAGACACCTCTGGTATTGAAGTAGAAGTTGCTTTAGACACTATAAAGTTTCTTGTGATAAACCGTACCGATCAATCCAATGTGTTCTTGACACCATCTAACTTTTTGAACTCATACGGCCCACAAGCGCTTGTTAATCTTGACCTCAACAAAGGGCCTAAATTGATGAGTTGGGATATTGTCGATTTTTCTGGAAAAGGAAAATACAACGATAGTACTCATAAGATCGTAGGTCTAAGTAAAGCAGGTGACACATTGTCTTTTGACTTGGACAACGTCTATTATGTTCAATCTCATGAGTTTAATTTTCTCAAGACTGCGCGCTTAGGACTTGGTGGCGTAGCGCTAGCGCTACTTATCTCAAGCGCCATTGACATTATGAAATTTTGATTTGCAACCTACCATTAACTCGATTTCTTGTTTGCCTTGCGGTCTTGAGATAATCTCGAATACCATAGACGCGGCAATTGTCAGAACTGCCCGCTACCAGAATATCACAGACAACAATTGAAAAACTGAGGCTACAAGCCAGCGTAGAAAGCGATGGCTATTCCGAGGGCCATGCCAACGACTAGGCCGAAGGTGAAGATGAGAGACGGTGAAGTGGGCTTGGCTACAACTGGTTTGGTTGTCACTTCGGCAGTTGAGACTTCTTTAACTGGTTCTTTTTGTGATTCTTGGAACTGGCGCCAGTCATTGATGAACTCATCACAAGTTTGATACCTCTCGACACATTGCAGCTCCAAGAGCTTGCGTAACATTTTCTCGATACCCTCAGGTAGGTCAACACTGCCGCCGTCAATGAGTAATTCCCCATGCCGAGAAAAATTTGGTGTCTTGCCGACTATCAATTGATGCAAAATCACACCTAACCCATAAATATCACCCCGAGTGGAGGTTCCCTTTTCGGGTGGTGTATACCAATTGCGCTTCGAGCTATAGTGCGCAGGCATACCGAAGTCGCAAAGCTTCGGTGTTTCGTCTATATCAAAGAGTATGTTTGATGGACGTAAGTTACCGTGTACAACATCTTGCCTATGCGCAAAAGAAAGCCCTGCAGCGATTTGTGCGCCAATTTTGAAAGCTTCTACAGCATTGTAGGTGCGGACAAGGCGGTCGGCCAATGAACCGCCCTGCGAGTATTCCATCACAATCACTGTCTTGCGCGCATCACAGCCAGCTCCAAGAACGCCAACAATATTATCATGCGAAACACGCGAAAGAATCTTGGCCTCTTTAATTCCCAAATTTTCGACATTGTAGCGCTTGATGATTATCAACTTTTTCGTTTGTGTATTTTCAACCAAGTATGTAGCGCCATAGGAGTTCTCACGAATCGTGTCTAGGTAGCGACAGGCGCCAGTGATGGCCTCCATGCCACTGACAGATGTGATAGAATGGTCACTATCTTTTTGCGTCTGATTGGAGACAATTTCAAGCAACGCATCTTTGACTTCGACTGCTGTTTGGTAGCGATCTTTGGCTTTGGGAGCCAAACATCTTTCGATTATATTGTCGAAAGAGCGCGGTATCTTTGAGTCGATTTGTGAGGGTAATTTGAAATTACCCAAGGGCTTCTCACCGATGAGTGTCTCATACAACATCACACCCACCGCATATATATCTGTAGTGCAATCAACGTTGGCAGAAGATAGTTTTTGCTCGGGCGACATATAGGCCATAGTGCCCATGATAATATCAGAACTGGTGGCATCCACCGCAGGAGTTGAAGCGAGATGTGCAATTCCAAAGTCAGCGACTTTGGCATTGCCGTTCAAGTCGACGAGAATATTTGCAGGTTTGACATCGCGGTGAATCACACCGTTTTTGTGCGCATACTCTAAGCCCTTGAGAGTGCTGATAATGATTTCAAGGCGCGTCGCTAATGGAACGTCGGCTGAGTAAATAATTTCTTTGAAAGACGTTCCTTCGACATACTCCATGACAAAATAATAGCGGCCGTGTTCAAAACCTCTGTCAATGACATGGACAATATTGGCATGATTCAGTTTAGCGATAGTGATCGATTCTCTATCAAAACGTCTGACGATCTCTGGGTCGCTTGACATTCTTGAGGAAAGAACTTTTACAGCAACCTCACGGTTCAAATTCATTTGAATCGCTTTATAGATTTCCGCAATTCCACCCTGCCCGATTTTTGAAACGAGCTTGTAGTCACCAAGAATCGGGGCCGATTTGAGGATCGTCGAAGAACCTAAATCAGCTGAATTATCAGGACGCTTTAAGACTTGAGTTTGCATATAGCTAATGTCGGAATCTGGAGACAATTGTTTATCTCCCCCCCAGTATCTAGCAAATCCCCAAGCCACGAAAGCTCAAGAACCTAACGTCAGATAGTTTTGTCTCAAACTGAAACATCTACAAATAGACTTTTACAAATGGGCTTTCCCAAGCAAATCTTTCACAAACAAATCTTTCACAAACAGACCTCTCACAAACAAAATAGCCTCGGACGCAAGCTTTACGTCCGAGGCTATTACATTTTGACTTCTGTAATGAAATATCTGAGGTCTATTTCATCAGCATCATTTTCTTGGTGTATGAACCCAGCCCTGATTTTAGACGGTAGAAATAGACACCGCTCGGACTGGAACTAGCATCCCACTCGAACTCATGGGCGCCAATTCCAAGTTCACCTTCAAAGAGTGTGGTGACACGCTGACCGAGAAGATTGAAGACATCTAACTTGACCGTAGAGCGTTCTGGCAAAGTGAAACCGATTTTGGTGCTGGGGTTGAACGGATTCGGATAATTTTGGGCTAATTCAAATTTCTTGGGAAGAGTCGCATCGGCAAAGTCATCTTCTATATCAGTGACTAGTAATTGAATATGACCTACGCTGAATGTGGGTAACGTTGTTATTAGTCCAGTTGGGTCAACAAATTCAATTCGGCGCAACGCTACAATCAATGGTTCAACGTTAACTGTATCTACCGTATTCAATGAATCGAGAACAATATCCTGCGGGCCAGCGCTCGGAGAAACTGTAAACCAAAAAGTACAAAGTAGACCGCTATCGACAGAGATGGTTGGTATGGGCGCGCTAAATGGAGGCAATACTAAAACACCGAAGTAGCCAGAATCCGTTTTCATTGACTTAATCGCCGCCATACTTGGGTCAAGTATTGAACCGATAACACTAACTGAATCGGGTGTAACATCCGCTGAATTATAGCGCAACGGGATATTGAAGCCTGCGATGTCAATTGTACTGCCACCCAAGTATACTCCAACCCCAACAACATCACCGGGCGCAGCAATCACACTTTCAACATGCACACGCGCGCCAGCAGTAGCTTGGCTCACAGAAACTGTAAAAACCAAGACCAGCGTCAGAGCGGACAAGGCTGTCGCTCTCATACAAAGGAATTGTTTCTGCAACGCTATCCTCTTTGACATCATCTTCTTCGATATCATTCTCTTAAAAATTATTCTCATGCTATGGATCCTTTCTCCAGAAAATCTTCGCATAAATTGACCGCCAGATTGGCCCTAAAATAGCCGCTGCGGTCAGAGATTACCTATCGTAGGGGGTAATGAGCAAAAGTGGCGCCGAAGGCAGAATAGTCGCATAGCGACTTATTGAAGATAGATTAATGACGGAAGTATGCAATGTAATGCACTTACTTCACACGCGTACAGGTGTGTTAATACATATAGAGTATAACTACTAAAGTTCATCTTCCCAGTTGGGGCGAATATTCACAAAAAGAGTCTTATTATCGCGCCAGACCAAAAACACAACTTCAACGCTGTGATTTTCATTTATCTCCGTCAAGGCCTTTTCGGCGTCATCTACAGAAGATAGCTCTTGGCCGTTAATAGACTGGACTATGTCCCCCGAATAAAGATTAGCCAATGACGCCCAACCGCCCGAACTGACTTCGGAAACCCAGACACCACTGAAACTATCTTGATCCAAATTATAAGCTAGGTAGTCGTTGAAAACCAGATTGCGAACTTTGAATTCAAATGACTTGTCTTCATATGTCTTGGCCTCGTCGAATGTAATCGGTGACTTGCCAAGTTCAACTACCAAATCAATTCGCTGGAACTCACCTTTCGAATCGAGTCGAAGAGCCATGAACTCAGTTACCGCGCCAGCTCCCAATTCGGCAACAGTGCGGCTGAAATTACGAACGTTTTCTTCTCGGTCAACATCCAACGTGTCATCATCAATAGCCACGATTACATCTCCGACAAGCAGACCAGCTTTTTCAGCGGGAGAGTTTTTGACTACTTCATTGACCACAACTCCACCATGCGCATTGAGTTTCCAATATTCAGCAAGGTCCTTGCTCAAAGCTTGAAAAGAAACACCCAGCCAACCACGGTTTTTTACGCCAGGCTGCGGAGGGTTGGCGATTAACTTCTTAAGTCGATCTGTCGTTAGGATTCCTAGAAGCGGATAGCCGCCCATACCGCCACTAAGCGCGCTCAAGAATGAAGACGGATCAGAAAAACCCAGAGGATTATCTGGCGAGGCAACTTCGGCAAGAATACCAACAGCATCACCGCGCTCGTCATAAATCACTGACTGTCGTTGACTATCTGAAAAACCTACCAACAATGGCGCATTTTCTGGTTTTTCCCAGATAGCGGTTATCATTCCAACATCAGCGCCAATCGGCGGTTCAACATAATCTGGTAAGAGAAAAAATAGCGCCGTCCATTCTCCGACTTTGAAATCAAAGCGTTTACGAAAATGAACATAGTCGAATGAGCTTTGGATACTGTCTGTTATTTTGCAAAATCCTATTCCACTGAACTGATCAATTCCCAACCACTCGGCATCGAATTCTTCGCCATTGAGAGTGGTTACCTTTATGTCCTTAACATCAAAACTCGCCGAGGCGCCATAGTAGGAGGCCATACCCGAGCCGAAATCAATTGTCGAAGCATCCAAAATTATCAGCCCCGCTTCAGAGACCACTGTTCCCATACCACGCACTTCTGTATCTAGCGGCTCACTACCACTGGAAATTGAAACATTGGCTTTGATAACCACAGTGTACTTTTGCGCTTTTTCTCGCAGACGCTTAAAGTCGAATCTTTGCGCTGAGACTTGAACCGCAGAGCCAAGTACAATTCCGCAAGTCACTACAAAAGTGACCGTTAGTTTTGCTAGAGTGATTATTCCAAACCGTCTTGGATGATAGCTATCAATACTCTTGAGTTTATCTTGTGTCTTCATCATAATCTAGGACTAACGCTCCTCATTGCTATCACTATTGCTTCCAGCGCCACCGCCATCTTTCTGGCTGGTCGAATCAAGGCTGGTTGAATCACTGTCGGTCGAGACAGTTTCTTTCTTCGGTTTGACAACGGCAAAACGCAACGCTCCCCCTCTGAGGAAAGTGAGCATTGTCAATTCTTTTTTGGATTCTACTCTGTCGTCATATAATTTCGCAAAAGCCGCCAAGTCACTAACTGGCGTGTCATCAACCAAAGTGATAACATCTCCTCCTCGCAATCCACTAACCTGCGCGGGACCTGAACGCTTGACTCCTGTGACATAAACACCAGATTCGCTTTGTATTTGGTAATCAATACGCATCTGGCGAGTGATTTCTTTAACTGCAAAACCCCACTCTGAACATTCGAGATCTTCACCTTGCAAGACACCAAGCTCTCGCGTTCGAACTAAGACTGTTAATGTTTCTCCATCGCGCTTGACAACTAACTCTAGCTCGGCGCCTATCGGAGATTCAGCGATTGTGCGGTAGACATTCGGCAATTCTTCATTGAACCGCGCAGAAACTGTCGCTCCGTCGATGGATTTGATAATGTCACCCGCTTTCAAATTCGCTAATTGGGCTGGAGCATTGATATCCACGGAGGCGATCAAAACCCCCGACTCGTCTTTGGAGCCAAACCAGTTTTCCAGATTCTGCAGTGGTTGAAAGTGAACTCCTATCCAGCTACGACTAACTTTGCCTTTGGCAATCAATTCGTCGGCAACTGCTCTGACAATATTTGAAGGAATCGAGAAACCAATATTGTTGGCGAATGTGCTGGCACGGCTATTGATACCCACCACCTTGCCAGCGAGATTGACTAGTGGACCACCTGAATTTCCAGGGTTGATCGCCGCATCGGTTTGTAGCCAGAGATTGTACTGTCCAGTGCGCTCACCAGATGGTAGACGTGTGTCTTCGGCAAAGTATCTATCGATAGTGGAAATTACTCCAAATGTAATTGAACGCGCCAAAGCCAAAGGCGAGCCCATCGCTATAACTTGCTGTCCGACCTGTAGCGAATCTGAATCACCAAAGTCCGCAACTTTGAGAACTCCGTCATAATCGCTTAAATCCAATTTGATAACCGCAAGATCGGTTGATGGGTCACCACCAATCAAAACTGCTTTGACTTGCTCTCTGTCATTGAGTGTGCAAAGAATTTGCTTGGCCTGCCCCGCCACATGGTAATTGGTGACCACATAACCATCGGCGTGAATGATTACTCCAGAACCAACAATTGATTGCTTGCGAAGTTTCCCTGTGCGGTAGTCGGAGACTACAGGCTGGATATGCACTAAAGCTGGGAGGACTTTGTCACGCGCGAAATACAAACGCTTTTGCAAACTCTGGGCGACAACAACGCTGGCGCTCAATACAGAGAAGAGTGTTATGACTATTAGGCTAGCGAAGACTTGTCGGCTGCAACTGCCAGTGATCATGGATTCCGTTTTGGTACTGACTGAAAGATTGTTGTAATTTGTATTTTTTTTCATGTAGTCCGTTACATTCTTTGGGCCATGATCTTTTTGGGGCATAATTTTTGGGCCATGAACTGGCTAAGTGTTTTGAAAACACTACCTAGGTTCCAACTCGCTATGGCATTATACCACTGACTGGGACTAATTCGCCACACAAACAATCAACCATTCGATTAAATCTGAATTGGAATTCGCAATATCTCAAGAAAGCGTTAGAATCACGAATTCTGTAGATTGCTTGAGCGTTTACTAGACGTGAAAGAGCCCTACTAAAGAGACGGCATCGGAGGCGGCTCTGGGCTTGGAGGAGAACTTGGCGGTGGCGGACCTGTTTCTGGTGGCCCTGTTTCTGGTGGAATAGGCGGCGGCGGAAAGTCGGCGCCTTTTGTTTTGGGGTTTGGCACATATTCACGTCTTCCAAAACGAGTCAAAACTACTGCGCCAATACCTGAAAAAACCGCGACTGCTGAAAAGGTTATTGAGACTATCATCAGAATAATGCCTATTCCATCGAGAAAGTTGACTTGGCTAGCCTCCAGGGCAAAAGCGATTGCCCACAGTCCTAACAACACCACAATCCCAACCACAATTTTTCTTAGCAATGTGGAATCTTCGACACCATAGCTAGCGAGGGCCACTCGTCCACTAAATTGGGCATAGGCAACAATCCCTACAAGCAATGCCACAGGTGTTGCCAGAATCAGGACAATTACCAAAGGAATCCCGACAATCGTAATACCCAGAATCCCCAGGACAAACGGCAAAGCCAGAATCGAAACTATACCTGTCTTGATAGTTGTCGTTGGATAGGCGGTGATAGCCGCGCTGGCTCTAGAGACAGAATCTGGGGCTACCTGCAATGAAATAACTGCAACTAGAATCAAGAGGAAGGCCAATCCAACAAAAATTGGTATGGCGCTAAAATCAATATTCACACGATAGCTTTCACCTAAGTCTTGAATTAGAGGGATATTGTCTGCGACCACATTTTCTTGACCTGTTACCAAACCACCATCACTCACTCTGATTCTGGGCGAAATTACATCACCGTTAATAACACCTGTACTACCGACAATAACTTCTTTGGCAGAAATTACATTACCTTCAACTAAGCCATCTACCCGAATTCTCTTGGAGCTAGTCACCCCATTCAAGACATATTCCTCAGCTCTGATATGTACAGATTTTGTCCTAGATCTCTTCACTCTTCTTAGTTCAAGAGCCCAATCTGGATCGCGATCCCGACTGACAACAACTGTATCCTCGCCATTGAAGAAGACCATGCCTTCACGGCCGCTTCCTGACGAAAGTCCCTGCTCCCATCCCAAACGAAAAGCGCCTAACTTGTCATCGTACTTCCAAATTCTTCCAAGAGAATCTTCAGCAGTCAAGACACCGTTTTCATATTTTGAACTTTCAAAAATCGTATCTGGAAGAGTTGTCGAAATTGAAACTGGACTTTCTGGAATTAGAACTATCTCTCCGTCAATAACCTTAATTGATCCAATCGGAAGCTCAATTGGCGTCTCCGAATTCAAATCAATTTTGAATGTATCAGAGCCGATTGTAATATTCAATGAAGTCGAATTATCTGCCGAATGGCTGGTAGTAGCTGTAGCGGACGCCTTAGCTGATTGAGCCGGTTGTGTTGAATCTGATGCGGTTACTGCGGAAATAACAATAGAGGGAACAAGCAGAGAACTAACGACAATCACCAAGACTGCAAATAGAAACAAATTACGCCATGTTTTTTGTAAGTATCGCTTATGCGAACATTGATTCTGCATATTGCTTTCTGTCATATAGGCGCCCCGATTGACTAATTCTCAAAACCATCCCAAACGGATGTCACCCGAATCGCTTTTCAATGAGACGCTTGCGCCACCAGCGCCAACTAAACCTGTTATTTCACGGCGAGAAAATGAATCAACTTCCATCGGTAAGTTTTTGGTGTCGATATCACCAGAGAGTGTTGAGAGTAACACCTTGGCTCCAGCATTATCTGGGATTGAAAATGTGATAGAACCAGATAACGTTTCGACAGTGTAATCACGTTCGGAAAATAATTCAGTGTTGACACTAACTTTACCAGTGTGCGTAAAAATATCAAGAGCGCCTCTCTCCTGCTCGATAGACAGGTCACCAGAAGTGGCCTTAAGTCGCGCATCACCGTTGATCGACGTCAGAGTGATATCTCCCGAAGTTTGAATAATCGTGACCTCACCTGTGATATTATCTCCAACAGTATTTCCTGCGCCGCCATGAATTGTGATATTACCAGTGATAGCGGTCATTCTTAAGTCTGCGGTTGTCGAGGTCAATTCAACATCTGCGTCTAGGTCTTTCAATTCAACAATGCCACCAGAGACATCAATAGTCACTGAACCAGAGTATTGATTGACACGCACCTCACCGCTTTCGAGCGAGACATCCAGCGCGCCGCTAACACCACGAATCTCAATATCACCGTTGGAATTGTTGAGAGTGATGTTCATATTTGCTGGAACAGAGACAGTGTAATCAACAGCGCCAAACCAGTCGTCATCGGCGCCCACCAAACGTTCCCAAAAACTTCTGTGACGCTCAGAAACATCTTCTAACAATGTCTCTAGCAGAGCTTCATTATTACGTGTTGAAAATCTCAATTCAATATGACTAGCGACTTCGCGCGCGGCTGATTCATCAACTGCATGCACTGTCTTGACAGCGTCGATTTGGACATGCTCCAAATGTTTGACACCGACGATAGTTATGTTACCACCCTGATTGTCAATTCGTAGGTTTGAGCCAGGTGAAACAGCTAGCTCTTTGTGGTAGTCAAAACGAAATGTCTTGGCGCTAGCAGTCTGTGCGTCAAACGCGACGCTTGAACAAACAGCCAAGACGACAATCAGTGATTTGAAAACAGTTGTAGTCTTCCGGGTTACGGTCTTATTCATAACGGCCGCCTCGTTGACGGTATTCTTTGAGATAGTCTGGTTTCGCATGATTTACAGTTACGTTAAATCCGTCAACGTATTCCTTTGAGAGCTTTTTTCAATAATTCCCGCGCCCTGAAAATGCGGGCTTTGACTGTACCGACAGGCACATTCAATAGTTCGGCTATTTCATCATAGGATTTATCATCTCTGTGACGATAGATTATGACCTGCCGATAGCGTTCCGAGAGACCATTGATGGCCTCATCGATTGAAAGTCGTTGCTCTTTGGCGACCAACTCCCTTTCAGGATGAAACGAATAGTCAGCCACTTCGAATTCAACAGTCCCATCTCCCGTGTCGATTTCCCTATCCAACGAAAGGGCATGTATTCTTTTCTTCCTGAGGTGGTCAATTGAGGTGTTTGCCGCAATTTTGCACAACCAAGTCGAAAAACGGAACTCTGAGCGGTATGAGGACAAAGCCGTAAAGGCCTTCATGAAGGTCTCTTGCGAGATATCTTCGGCGGTTTCCTCATTGCGCACAATCTTGTACGCAACATGGTAAACCGTTTTCTGATAACGGTTTACTAGGCGCCAATATGCGCGTTGGTCGCCCTCTCGCGCCTGTTTTATCAGTTGATCATCAAGTTCGGCCGTCACACAACTCTCCCATGATTCTATACGCAACAGTCGCGTCGCTGTTGCAATCGGTAGTCAATGAATTCGATCGGCTTGGAGTCAGTCTTTGAGCCATTGAGGCGTGATTTCCAAAGACACGCAGATATTTTTTCTGAATTTCCATCAAATGAATATACTAAGAGGAAGCGGCTCAACAAAATATGGGGCTAAATGACCACCGCAGCCGACTCAACCACCCGCTAATACCGTTCTGTCAGCTTACCTCACATATAACATTAGGTAGATCACCACTCCGCTGACGGAAACAAACATCCAAACTGGCCAGACTATTCTAGCAAGTTTTCGATGTTTGCTGAAGTCGCCTTTGAAAGCCCGCCAGACGATAGTGGCGATAAAAGGAGTCATGAGAGCCGCTAATAACACATGTGGGATGAGGATTGTGAAATATACTGGCCTCGTCCAATCGTGATAGGGATATGGAACAGAGCCAACATAATAGTGATATATCAAATAGCTAATTAGAAACAGAGTTGAGGTAATCAACGCCGCAACCATAAAGCGTTTGTGACGTTCGCGCTCTCCACGGCGGATATTGATATAGCCCAGCAGGAGCAGAACTGCGCTGATTGAGTTCAGAGTTGCATTGAGAGTGGGTAGGTCAGCAAGCGACATATGCAAAGACCTCATTGCTAGCTACGTAAGAATCTGAGGATCGCATAGGTATGTTTTTACAATAGGTATGTTTTCAATAATTACTTCTCAACAGGGATTATTCGCCAATGGCTATTTGCCAGTGGTTATTCGCAGTGTTTATTCGCAGTGTTTATTCGCGCTGTTTATTCAAAACCCCAATCTTCGTCTTCAGCAGAAGTATCAGTACTATCGGACTCGTCCTCAAACTCATCTTGTGAGAGTGAATCCTCGACAATAGTTTCAGACTCGCCAGCGGCTGGTTCGAGGCTCTCATAGATAACTGCCGCGGGTACAATCGGTCGATCACGCTCTGTATAAATATCACCACGATTGAGCGTGTCATACATCGTTAGGGTTAGGAAAAAGCCCAGAAATACCAACGAACTAACAAAAGCCACAGAGTAGATTTTGTTATCCCAAAATAGGTGCATGAATATTAGAGCCACCAACGAGGCTTTGAACACAGCAATTACCATGGCGATAATCACGTTGTACTCTCCGAAGTCAAAACTCGCAGCCCAAACGGTTACGAATGTCATCACTAGCAGTACCGCCGCCACACCGAAGTACACGCTCAGTGGAAGAATGTGTGGTTTATTGGATGTCTCTGCGCTCATATGCTTTGTGTCCTCTATACCAAATTCGCTTTAAAGAATAATCAACTGCAATTATTATCCGACAAGGTACAACATCGGGAATAGGAATATCCAGATGAGATCCACCAAATGCCAGTAGAGTCCTGTCATCTCTATCGGTGTGTAATAGTCCGCTGAAAAATGATTCTTTGATGTTCGATACATCATCCAACTGATAGTTATCATTCCAGCTATCACGTGAATTCCATGCAAACCAGTCATGGCAAAATAGACGCTGAAGAAAAGATGCGGATTAGTAGCGTCGATTTCACCGAAAGTAAAAAACTTACCCCAGACTAGACCTTCATGAATCTTGTGCGAATACTCAATAAATTTTATGACCAAAAATGTTCCAGCTAGCGCCAAAGTCATTCCCAGATTTATCATTGTCCATTTCTTACTGCCTACTTGCATTGAGCGAATAGCCAGAGCCATAGTCAGTGAACTGGTAATCAGAACTACAGTATTGGTTGCTCCAAGAGAGACATTGAGTAACTTATGGGCTTCATGGAACATCTCTGGATACCATGAGCGATAGACAGCATAGAAACAGAACAGGCCGCCAAAGAACAAAACCTCGGTGACAAGGAAAATCCAAATACCAAGCTTCGATGTTTCACGCTGCTGTTGCGCTGTGGCGAAATGATGTTGCAGGAACTCGGGTCGCTCTTCGTGTCCTGTTGTTGCCGTAGATGTTTCCATATTGGATTTATGCTCTATTGTGTTGCTGTGCAGTCTTATCTATTTGATTCTAGTTCGATTTACGTCGTGTAAGCTCTTGGTACTTTGCTTATCGGTTTACTTATCAGAGTCATCCATTTCATATGGATTGGTACTTTTGAAAATTGTTGTGGCATACGGATACGGTTCATGGTCACAAACAGGTTGCTCTTTGAAATTGTGTGGATCTGGTGGTGACGTTGAATGTGTCCATTCAAAGGTCGAAGCTCCCCAAGGATTTGATCCAGCTATAGGGCCATTCTTCACTGAATGCCAGAGATAGACCACCATAATCAAGAAACCCAGACCTAGAATATATGCGCCGACTGACGAGAAAGCGTGCATCGGCTGATACTGATCAAGATAATTGAAGTAACGACGCGGCATACCCTGCGAGCCCATAATGAATTGCGGGATAAAGGTGGCATTGAAACCAATGAACACCAACGCCCAAGAAATCCTCGCCCACTTTTCACTGTACATCCGACCCCATATTTTGGGCCACCAATAATGCAGACCGCCAAGGAAGGCGATAACAGTGCCACCCATCATTGTGTAATGGAAATGCGCAACAATGAAATATGTGTCATGTAGATGTAAATCAACGGCTAGTGTTCCGAGGAACAGTCCTGTTAATCCACCGATAGTGAAGAGAAAGAGGAACGCTAAAGCATACAACATCGGCACGTCAAAACTTATCGAGCCGCGATACATAGTCGACATCCAGTTGAAGACTTTGACAGCCGAAGGAATCGCCACCGAGAAAGTTAGGAACGAGAAGATCATCGCCGATAGTTCGGACTGACCACTGGTAAACATGTGATGTCCCCAAACGACGAAACTCAATAGCGCGATTGCTAAACTTGAATAAGCTACGGCTTTGTAACCAAAGACGGGCTTGCGTGAGAATGTCGCCATCAGTTCGCTGATAATCGCCATACCTGGCAGAATCATGATATAAACAGCAGGATGGGAATAGAACCAGAAGAAATGCTGGAACAAGACAGGATCACCACCCATTTTCGGGTCAAAAATTCCGATTCCGACTCCACGCTCAAGTACCAAGAGCAACGCAGTTATCGCCAGCACCGGCGTTGCCAAGACCTGAATAATCGCTGTGGCATATATTCCCCAGCAGAACAGAGGCATTTTGAACCAAGTCATCCCAGGGGCGCGCATTTTATGCACTGTGGCGATGAAGTTAAGTCCGGTGAAAATTGATGAGAATCCGAGCACAAAGACAGCCATGACAATCAAAGTGATGGCGCCTTTTGTCTGTACACTATAAGGAGTGTAAAAAGTCCAGCCAGTATCGACACCACCGATGACAATTGCTCCTAAAGCCATTATAGCTCCGACAACATAAACATACCAACTCGCCAAATTCAACCGTGGAAAAGCAACATCTACGGCGCCAAGTTGCATTGGTAGGATAAAGTTACCGAGAGCCGCTGGAATCGACGGGATAATGAACAGGAAGATCATAATCGCGCCATGCAGAGTGAATAGTTGATTGTAAGTTTGGGCGCTGATGAACTGTTCACCAGGTGAGAAAAGCTCTAAACGCATCACAAGCGCCAGCGCCCCGCCCACAAGAAAGAAGAGACTAATCGCCATTAGGTACATCAGACCAATACGCTTATGGTCCTTAGTGAGCAACCATGACTTTATGCCAGTCGGCGAATTCAGATATGTCTTATAGGGTAGTGTATTCATTAGCTTAGTTTACTTCCATTGAGCGATTGTTACGCAATCTCTCACTTTGCATTATTTCAATGTCTTCATATAGGCAACCAGTGCGTCAATATCTTTGTCGCTGAGTATTCCTTGGAAGGTTGGCATTACCGGCTGAAACCCTTTGACAACCTTCGCATTGGGATTGAGAATTGACTCTCTGACATAATTTTCATCAACTGTAATTTTTTCACCTGAAGCCATCACTTCGGTACTACCGAAAGTACCTTGCCAAGTCGGACCGACACTTTTGCTACCATCGGTGCTATGGCAGGTATTGCAAGCGCGGCTGGTGAAGAGTTTTTTGCCCTTTTCGGCGGGAGGTGTGCCAGAATCATCACTTTGCTTCTCGAGCCACTTTTCATAATCAGTTTGCGAGACAACTTTAACCATCGCCAGCATATCCGAATGTGATTTGCCACAATACTCTGTGCAAAACACTTGGAATTCGCCCTCATACATCGCCTCAAACCAAATACTGGTATACCGATTTGGCAGAACGTCCATTTTTACACGAAATGCTGGGACATAGAAACTATGTAGGACATCCAGTGAAGACATCAACAACTTAACAGGTTTATTGACTGGCACAACTAATTCACCACCCGTATTGAACCCTTCGGGATAGTCAAATATCCAAGCCCATTGGTAGCCAGTGACTTTTATTTCCAAAGCATCCTTGGGTATCACGTTCATTTTTAGATAGACCTGAAATCCCCAAGCGAACATGACCAGCACAATAAGCGTCGGAATAACTGACCAGGTCAGTTCGAGTCCAGTATGTCCGTGTGGTCCAGAGGTTAGTTGGTCACGTTTCCCTTTGCGGCGGTATTTGACAGCAAAATAAATTGTGCCAAAAGTGATAACAGCCAGAAAGAATATGCTAATCCAATATACAAAATAGAATAGCGCATCGACTTCACTAGCGATGGTCGAGGCCTGTTGCGGCATCCAAATTGTGGCGGTAGTATCCATGAACTCCTAAAAACTATCTCTTAATATATTTCTTTTCAAACGACTTTTTTGAGCAAAATTTCAAACAGCATTTCAAACAATTTCTTCAAAAGACTTCTTCTACTGACTCTTCTAAGGACTCAATCTAACGATTCACCCACCAAATTATGCTTAACTAAGCGGAGCGATTGGTGTCCCTTTTGAACCAACATTCTCCGAATTTGATTGTTTGCTGCGCCTTCTGACCCACATGACCCCGAAGAAAAACGCAAAGGCCAAAACCATCATGACACCACCAAGTTTCATAACGTTAGTCGCAAACAATACATAGCCTTTTGAATCTGGGTCATAGTGAAAACAGTACAAAATCAATTTATCAACTGTTGTGCCATATTTTCCAGCAGAGGCCTCTAGAAGCGCCAAGCGCAGATTCTGGCGAGTATGATCAATGCCATACAAGTAACGAGAAACCATACCCTCTGGTGTCAGAATGATTGTCACCGCAGGATGCGCATATGTCTGGGTTGAACTGTCATAGCGATAGCCAAAACCAACAGCATCGGCAAGCGCCTGTGATTGATCAACTTCGGCAACCGCGAAAGTCCAACCCGCTGGATCAAATGGCTTCTGTGCGTTTTCCTCGAACTCTTTGAGGTAATTATTTTTCTTGGCCAAGGCCAACTCGGGAGTTTCTTTAGGATTAATACTAACTGTGAGCATATCAAACTCTGTAGCAGCATTCCATTTTAGCTGAGCCACTGAGCGACTAAGACCATTGAAAACCAAATTGCAAAGCATTGGACATTCAAAATAGCCGAGTGTCAAAATTATTGGTTTCTCCTGATGGAGCATTGAACCAAGCGTAACAGTGTCGCCAGCTTCATTGACAATTTTGATATCCTCGGGGACATATTCACCAAGATGCTCAATGACATCAATGCCACTCAATTCTTCTGGAGCCTCAGTGAGAGCTCTTTGTGCAAAGCTATTGGCGAAGAGCCCGCAAGTAGCAGCTATAAGTACCCCGAACGCTAGCGCTGTGTTCTGGATACTGCCTGATATGTTTTTTGAAATTTGCATAATCGCTTCTCGACTTCAACTATTATAGAGACTTACTTAGAACTCTCTTGTTTTTCAAAAGATTCAACGGCCATAATACGCATCGCCCGATCAATCGGAATTCGGTAAGCTGCCTTGGAAGAATCTAGTAGCTTGTACGACTGCAAAGTGGCTGTATTTTTGTCACGCATCTCTTGTAGTGGAACCGATGGCACACCCAAATCCATTTCGACTATCGTTTTTTCGCGAGCAAGCAAGAAATAGTCATTGAGACCAACGAGCGAAAGAACAAAAACAACCAAACCCAATATTCCAATGATAAATACTTTGGAGTTATTTGCTCCTTCATCTTCAAAGGCGACTTCTACGCCTTCATGGTGGGGAGGGATTTCAAATTCTGACATTCTTAATTTGCCTTTCCTTACCCATTTGTGAAATTGAAGGACGCTTCGAGTTTCGGGTCATTAACTGGGACAGCTGGTTGTGAGGTGTAACGTTTCCAGAACATCCAAATAAACATACCGCCGATTCCTACCATGGTTGATAAGTCCATCCATGACAGTGAGAAACCGTGTGAAGGCTCTGCGCCGTGGGCGCCCATTGTCGGTAAAACTACCCAGTAAATATCTACCCAGTGAATAAATAGCATCCAGAATCCAGCAAAAGCCAGAACTTTTAGACTTCTCTTGGCCGCGCGTGTCAAGAGCAAAGCAAACGGAAGAAGGAAATGGCCACCGATTAACAACATGCTGACCCATTTCCATGAACCCGCCCAGCGCGTATGGAAGAACATCGTCTCTTCAGGGATATTGCCATACCAAATCAGGAAGTACTGCGAGAACCCGATATAGGCCCAGAAGATTGTGAAGGCAAAAATTAGTTTTCCGAGATCATGGTAATGCTCGACTGTGACTTTGTCAGCCAGTACACCTTTGCCACGCATATAGAGCAAAATAAGTGTGAAGAAAGCCAAAGACGCCAGCAATGCTCCAACGAAGATATAGACACCGAAGATGGTTGAATACCAATGCGGCGTTAGTGACATCAGCCAGTCAAATGCGGCATAGGTCAGAGTAAAACCAAAAAGAACCATACCAGGTGCGCTGATTTGGCGCATCCTGACGGTCTGGCCTTTTTCATTTGAAGTATCCTGCTTGATAGAACGGCCATAGAGAGCGCGTGTCAAAAGGAACCAGACCAAGAAATATCCCGCTGTGCGAGCAAAGAAAAACATCGGATTTAGATACGGAGCTTTGCCTTGTAACAAATGATCTCCCGCTACGACATCAGCGAGAGACCATTCAAATAGATCATGCATTCCAAAAACTATTGGCAGGAAGAAAATCGCCATCATCGGCAAAGTGACCATCGTCGTTTCCATGACCCGACGAATAGCAACACTCCATTCAGCGTCAACCAGATGATGGATCAAAGTGAAGAACAACGCTCCGAGACCTAGTGTTACCCAAAACACAAAGGCTGTCAGATACGAATGAAAAAATTGATCTTGATTCACAAAATATCCCGCCGCACTGGCTGCCAGTCCAATGGCTCCAATCATTAGCGCCCGCGAACCAAGAGTCCCACTGTCGGTGAACCTGAATGTCTTAGTGTCTATTCTCATTATTCTGATGATCTAATATTTTTGTGCAATTGCTTGAAATGATAATATTTCAAATGATAATTTCTTAAATGACGATGTTTCAATTGACAATCCACGTAAGAGCGATTATTTGACGCCCTCTCTTAAGTTCTCTGGAATATCTTCAAGCGCCGCGTTTTGACTGCGCTGCAAAGCTCGCACATAGCTCACAATCGCCCAACGATCAGCAACTGGAATCTGATGACGGTAACCTTTCATATTACGAATACCGTTGGTGATGACATTAAAGAAATGTCCATCAGGTAATTTCCGCAAACGGTCACTATGGTACTGAGTCGGTGGGAGCATACCCTTATCCGCTAAAAAGACCATACCCTTGCCATCGCCCATTGCTCCATGACAAGGCGCACAGAAAATTCCGTAACGCTCCTGACCACGATTAAGCAAGTCCATTGTAACTGGTAGAGGATTCTTGGCGATGAAATCTCCTGCGCCAGTCTTCCCAAGTTGGAAAGCAGAATCCGCCGCGCTGGCAATCAACGCTCCACGAGCAATTGTTCCCGCCACAGGCATGCGCATATTAGAACCGTTGTCGAAAAATGAGTTTTGACCTTGTGCTTTGTATTTTGGCTGACTGTCCATATTCGGGTTTACATGAATCGGAGGTTTATCCGACGGCACACCGCGCATGCAACCAGCCAAGATTCCACTAAACAAAACTGTCAGTGTCATCACTCCAAAGACCAGCGCCTTCGAGGCTGCTTTGGAAGCTGTTTTTTTTGTATTAACTGTACTCATAGTATTTTTTGTAGAAACAGGTGACACCAATCAAACTCAGATTGTTCAGTCAGGGAGTTATTCCACTTCCTCCTCAACTACTTCAACATTGGTCGCGCCCGCCGCTGTGAAAAAGCGTTTGACATCTTCGACGTTAAACTTAGAATCTTCAGATTCGATACCGACAAAGAAACCATCGTCAGTCGCTGCGCGGAATCTGTCAGAATTAAAAATCGGATGATAAAGACTTGGCAAACGATTCAGAGCAAACATTCCAAAAACCGCGCCAAAAGCTGATAGCAAGACAGTCAACTCAAATATAATAGGCACAAAGGCCTCGAAACTAAAAAGTGGTTTGCCCGAGATAATCAGCGGATAATCAATAGCACTCATCCAGCCTTGCATAAGGACAGCGCCACTGCCGCCAATCAAAGCCATGACACCGACAATCCAACCCAACGGTGACTGTTTTTCTCCCATGGCCGCATCGAGTCCGTGGACTGGAAACGGCGAATAGCAATCAAATTTCTTGTAGCCCGCTTTACGAACTTTCTCCGCGGCGCTCAAAAGCGCATCGACATTGGCGAACTCCGCCAAAACAATCGCGGGACGCATCTCAGGGCTGGCAGTAGAACTGCTTTGCATGGCGTTTACCTCTGCTGTACTCATGAATTACCCGCCGTAACTTTTGCCATATGACTATCATCTCCACCGTGCCCATGATGTGTCGGTTTAGCCGCAGGCAGAACACCTTTGACTTCAGAAATCGCGACCATCGGCAAAAACCTGAGGAAAATCAAGAACAGTGTAAAGAACAAGCCGAACGTGCCAACATAAGTTAGCACATCCCAAACCGTTGGTGTGAAATATCCCCAGCTCGACGGCAAGAAGTCATTGGCCAGTGAACTGACAACAATCACAAAGCGCTCGAACCACATACCGATATTGATAAAGATTGTAATCACAAACATAATCGGGATGCTCCGACGCACTCTCTGAGACCAGAGGAATTGCGGTATAAAGACATTGCAAGTAATCATAATCCAATACGCCCAAGCATATGGCCCAGTGGCACGGTTGATGAAAGCAAACTGTTCAAATTCATTGCCACTATACCAAGCGACAAAAAACTCGCAAGAATAAGCGTAGCCGACCATCAAACTAGTCGCCAACATAATTTTGTTCATCACATCGAGATGATTGATAGTAATGATATGTTCAAGGTGGTAGATTTTTCGTGCGACAATCGCCAGCGTCATCACCATGGCAAAACCACTGAAGATAGCGCCAGCGACAAAGTATGGCGGGAAGATGGTTGTATGCCACCCAGGTAGCTGGGAGACCGCAAAGTCAAAACTAACGACACTATGTACTGAGAGAACCAGTGGTGTGGCTAAAGCAGCCAAAATCAAATATGCGCGTTCATAATGTTTCCACTGTTTGTTGCTACCACGCCAGCCCAGAGCGAAAATACCCAGCATGACTTTACGGACTTTTGTAGTGGCGCGATCACGCAATGTCGCCAGATCAGGAATCAAACCGACATACCAGAACAAGAGCGAAACAGTGAAGTATGTACTTACTGCAAAAACATCCCAAAGAAGTGGACTTCTGAAGTTTGGCCACATTCCCATTTGATTCGGGAATGGCATTGTCCAGTAGACAACCCAGACTCGACCAACGTGAATCATCGGAAACACCAAAGCGCAAATAATCGCGAAAATAGTCATCGCTTCGGCAAAACGGTTAATCGCTGTCCGCCAACGCTGACGGAATAAGAATAGAATCGCCGAAATCAAAGTTCCAGCATGGCCGATTCCGACCCACCAAACAAAGTTAACAATCGCCCAACCCCAAGCCACAGGAACGTTCAATCCCCAAATTCCAGTGCCTTCCCAGAAGAGGTACCCAACCGAGCCACCGAGAACGGCTGCTAGTGAGGCGAAGAAACCGACAAGCAAAAACCACATCACTGGGGCCTTCGTTTCGGTAATGACGCCCACAGACTCTGTGATATCACCGAAAGTCGGATCACCGAGCACTAGTGGCGCGTCGATAGGGACGTTTTTTTGGTCAGCGTAGGCAGAACTCATATTGTCATTTATCTAGTAAGCTATTAACGATTGACTTGGTTTAACCTTCGCTACCCACTGATGGTAACTCTGGATTAGGATTCCGCAAACGCGCCTGATAGGACGTTCTTGGACGTGTATTTATTTCTGCAAATATTTCGTAATTACGATTCTGCGCTTTGAGCTTAGCAACTTCACTATTTGGATCTAGAATATTGCCAAAGACAATCGCTTTTGTTGGGCAAGCCTGCTGACAGGCAGACATGATTTCGCCATCAGCAACTAGGCGATTTTCTTTCTTGGCGGCCAACTTAGCGCCTGAGATTCTCTGTGTGCAGTATGTACATTTTTCCATCACACCACGTGAACGAACTGTCACATCAGGATTCATCGCCATCTTGGTTACTTCTGGCGTGTCCTTGGTGTAATTGAAGAAATTAAATCGACGAACCTTATAAGGGCAGTTATTTGAATAATAGCGGGTTCCGATGCAACGATTATAAACCATCACATTGAGACCTTCTTTATCATGATTAGTCGCGGCGACAGGACAAACCTGCTCACAAGGAGCAGTCTCGCATTGCTGGCAGGCCATCGGCTGTTGCGCCATCTGAGGATCATCTTCTTCACCAATGAAGTATCTGTCCATGCGCATCCAGTGCATCTCACGGCCTTTGCCAACCTGCTCTTTGCCAACTATAGCAATATTGTTTTCGCTCTGACAAGCGATGGTGCAAGCATTACAGCCCGTGCAAACATTCAAATCAATAGCCATACCCCACTGATAACCAGTGTCGTATTTGAAATCATTCCACAATGAGGCCAAAGGCGGAGTTTCCACCATATCAGGCGCAAAGGTCGGACTCTGACGATACTCAGCGAGTGTCGCTTCACGAATCAACGGACGGTCTTCCATCGAGCCATGATCTTGGCTACTTGAGAGCGGATAGTTCTTACCAGTCGAGCTAGCAGTCACACCGCTAGCGAAATTGAATGTCGACATAGTACGCAAAGCGGCAACATCCACACCAACGGAGCTTCCAACTGTACCAGCGGCAACACGGCCATAACCAACAGCTAGGGCCAGAGAGTTATCTGCCTGTCCTGGCATAACCCAAACAGGAGCGTCCAGCGCCTTAGCGCCGATTTTCAGAGTCACTACGTCGGTGTTGTCAACTCCCAATCGCTTGGCAGTTGCAGGACTCATCAAAACCGCATTATCCCAAGTCAACTTGGTGATTGGGTCTGGCAACTCTTGCAACCAACCAACATTTGCAAAGCGACCGTCATGTAAATTGCCATCATAGAAAACAATTTCAAGATTACTATTACTAACCGCATTAGATTGGCCAGGGTATCTCTTGAGAACATTTTGCAACGCGTCGGACTTAACTTTGAGCGCTAATGGGTCGGTAGCTGAGTTCTTCAACAGGCCATCATGTAAGGTACGTTCCCAATGAGCTTCAAAATTTGTTTTGCCAGTTACGCCGCGTAAAGTCTTGCGCACTAATTCGTAGCCTGGAGTTTCACGTCCACCGAGTAATAGAGAAATAACTTCAATCGGACTGCGGCCATCATAAAGCGGCTCAATCAATGGCTGAGTAATCGCCAATGTGCCATCAGTTGAGCGTGTATCTCCCCAACTTTCCAGGAAATGCGCCATCGGTAAGACCCAATTGGCGGCGCCTGCGGTTTCATCATTCGAATTACCGAGACGAATCACTGTCCCGACTTTTTTGAGAGCTTCAGCGAAATTCAAATCTGATGGCGCATTATAGACAGGATTGCCATCAGCGATAATCAATGTCGAGATTTCTCCAGCGTTCATCTTGGCTGTCAAATCAGCCAAACCGTCACGATTCGGGAAAAGCGCATCGGGAGCCGCATGATAATCAACAGTTTCGCCGATATTACCAAGCGCATTGTTGATGGCTACGACAAGTGAATGCACAGCCGCTGGCTGGCGTCGACCAGCGACGACCAACGATTTGCCGCGCGACTTCATTAAGTCTTTGGCGACAACTTCAAGCCATTTTTTCTTTGAGCCAGCAAATGACATCGCCTGAGAACTCAGCCCAGCGATAGTCAGCCCCTGACGTTTCAACTCACCCGCCAAAGCCAAAGCAAAGGCGGCGATTTCAGTTGAGGCGACACGCAAACGATGATCAGCCATACCGCCAGTGAGAGTAAACAAACTCTCAGCGACATACAGGCGATTCATTGAATCTTTTTCTGAGGTGACACGCCTGCCATCTGCAAAACCACGCGCAGCGATAACACTTTCGCTATCACGTTGCAAAAAGTCAGAATCAAGAGCTAAAACTACATCAGCTTTGTCATAGTGAAAATTCGGTAGGGATTCTTGGCCAGTTACAGCGGCAAGTCCAGCGTAAATATTCTCATCGCTAACAGACTCATAAGCCACCCAAGGGGCTTTGGGGAACATCTTCTTCCAGCGCTTGGCCAAACTGGCCATCGTTGGCGAATTGTGCGACTCGGTGAGAATCGCAATACCCTGTCCGCTGGCGGCCTTGTAGGTCGAAAATTCATCGCGCCAAAACTTTACAAAATCATCCCAGCTCTGATCAACACCATCGAGAGAGACCGAACCAATTCTATCAGGATCATAAAGCGACAGAGTCATTGACTGCATTTGCGCGCTAGTCGAACCAAGAGTTGAGGGATGTAGCGTATTGCCTTCTATTTTTGTCGGGCGGCCTTCATGACTCTCCACAAGCAGCCCAAAAGCGCTCAAGCCAAAGGGCATAGCGGTCGCATAATACTGCGCCTTGCCAGGAACCAAGTTATCAGGAGCGATAACATACGGAACAATTTTTTGCACTGGACGACGACAACTCGCCAGCCCAGCCAGAGCGACAGATGCGCCCATAATACCCATGAATTTCCGTCGACTGACAGGATCATTCAACTCAGAAGTCCCATTGGGGAATTCTTTGGCGACAATTTTCTTGAACTCTGGCGTTTCGGCCAATTGGTCAAGACTCCGCCAGTAGCGCTTTTGTTTAACCGCTGGCGTTCCTGACGAGAGCGTCATTTCTTTATTATCAACTATCGATGACATCCAGAGCAATCCTTTGGTGGCGCAATATCTTTATGCGCGATAACATTTTTTGCAAACTCTTCCTGATCGTCAGGAGCTACCCAGTCCATTACAGTAACCTGATCTGGACGACGTAAGAACTGCTCTGGCGAGCGATGACAGTCCAAGCACCAAGACATGCTCAGTGGCTCTTTCTGCTCGATTTCTTCCATCTGACGCACATTTCCATGACAGGATTCACATCCAACACCCGCGCGAAGATGCGCGCTGTGATTGAAATAAACATAATCTGGTGACTTATGGACTCTAACCCATTGCAATGGGTTACCAGTAGTAAAACTCTCTAGTACGGGAGCTATCTTTTCACTATTGGGCAGGACCGTAGTATGGCAGTTCATGCAGGTCTCAGTCGGGGGCACTCCAGCTACCGCTGAAGTCTCAACGCCTGTATGGCAATAACGACAATCCATACCCAAATCACCTGCGTGAACCTTGTGGCTATACGCAACGGGTTGTTTTGGGCGATAGCCGACATCGGTGTAGTTCGGGGAAGCATAATACCATATGAAGGCGACACCATTCACCGAGAGAAACCCAACCGCCAATAAAATGTAGATGGGTAGTTTAAGTGTCCATTTAGGAAATATCTGGGCCAAGGTCGGGTAATATCTTTCTAAGCTCTTACTGGCTTTGCTTTGTTTGCCAATTATTTTGCCGCGAGACTGCCTGCAAAACTGCGTTTGAAACTAATATCTTTCGGTACTAACTCTTCATTCAATCGAGTCCAAAATCGCTTTGAGGAGCGTCGCTCAATCAATGCCAGAAGTCAATATTTATTTCTACCCCGAAAAAGTGGCTGCAACTTTCATTCGAATCGCCGCGCCAGATTAAGAAATCAAACCGACTCCGTCAACAATGATTGCGAAAAACAGTGCAAAAAGATAAATCATCGAGTAAAAAAACAATCCGCGCTCGGCGGCCTCGGTGCGCAATTTCATCGTTTCCAAAACCTTCTTCACAAAACATGCCCCCAGAACGATTGCCACGACAGCATAGCCAATGCCAACTCCAACAAAGAGCAACGACAAGCTAACTGCAATCACTGCGAAAGTGTAATACAGAATCCAGCGTAAGGTCAGTTCCTCGCCACGAACCACTGGCAACATCGGCATCCCGATTTTGCGATAATCGTCTTGGCAGAAAAGCGCCAACGCCCAAAAATGGGGCGGAGTCCACAAGAAGACAATCATAAACAAAATCACTGGAGTCAATGTCAGAGTCCCACTAGCCGCCGCCCAAGCGATAATCGGCCCCATAGCGCCTGCGGCGCCGCCGATAACGATGTTTTGATCGGTGGTTTTCTTAAGGTACAGGGTGTAGAATAGACTGTAGAAGAGAATAGTGCCCAAAGCCAAGAGCCCACTGAGGATATTGAACGCTAAAGTGAACATGACCACGCCAGCAACCCCAATTCCGATTGAGAAAATGAAGCTACTGCGGACTGAGATAAGTTTTTGCGGCAATGGGCGACGTTTGCTTGTCCTAGCCATTTGCGCGTCAATATCGCGCTCAAAACACTGATTGAGCGCATTGGCCGAACCACCACTGAGATACAGCCCCAACATCACCCAGGCAAACCGCAACGGGTCAGACAATAGACTGCCCTCCATCACCAAAGCCGTCGCGCCAGTGAATAGCACCAACAACATGATTGTCGGTTTAGTTAGCTGAATATAGTCTTTAATGTGGGACATAGTATGTTTTGTCACTGAATAATCGAATTTAGGTCAACTTTTGAAAAAGCATCTCATTTACTTATCCTGATTCAACGAAAACCAACAATGAACGAATAGGCTTAGTAGTCTAAATTTTGATTTTTTCAGGTTTCTAAAGTAGCGCTACTAACACTCAATAAAACGCGGACGAATGTTTTGCATTGCGTCCGACTGGCGGAAACAATAGTATGCCCAATATGGGAAGTCAAGATAATGCTCGAAAGAATGCGCCTTTCAACAGCGAAATTATCTACTTGCATTATTGTGACGCTCAGAATAGTATTGCCCAAGCCTTTCAAGTAATTGGATGCCATTAGTATGCGTAACAGATTAGTAACAATCATGTTATGCTTAACATTCGGCCCCTCTAGAAAGCACGTTTGTGTTGCTCAATAGACGACAATTAGGTTTACGATAACATCGACCCCAAAAGAGATGTTGTGAAAAAAAGCACAAAGACGACCCGGTTCACAAAGTATGGACTTCGGGGCACCAGCAAAACACTAGCATCTCTTATATTGCCAGCTGGCGCTGGGATGGTTCTTTTGGGGATAGTTTTTTCTGTCTTTGGAGTTGATCAAGCTCTGGCTAGTCAGGCCCCAACTGAGGTTTTCGGTGGCGGCGAGGTTTCGCCGGTGACACGTTTCCTCGGCGGACTGCACCCTCTCTCGGTACATTTTCCGTTGGCCTTGATTTTTGCGGCTTTCGTCTTTGAGCTAGTTTTTGTCATCGGCGGCGACTCCAAATGGCGAACCAGCGCATTTCATACATTGGCGCTCGGGGCCGTAATCTCACTGGCGACAATTTCACTGGGCTTGATGGCCAGCGAAGTCGGGCCATTTCTTGGACCTGATGCAGAATTAGTGGGACTCCACAGAATCTTCGGACTCTTGACCGCGGCTCTGTCTTTAGTGGCAACTTATTCTTTAGCCCAAAGCAAAATGCCTGGCAAAGCTCGCGCAAAGAAAGCCAAAACGTTCGAGCTCACCTACCGCATCACCCTCGCCCTAGCAACACTGACAGTTTTCATTGCTGGCCACTTCGGCGCCGAACTGGCTGGCCTATAAACAAAAAAGCCCACCCCAAGTACATGGAATGGGCTTAATCGCTTAGATTTTTACAAACAATTGATTTCTGCAAACAAATGTCTTTCCCGCGCAGGCGGGAATCCAGAAATCTCAGTTTGGAAAACACAAATAACAGTCAACACTAATAGCGCTGGATGCCCGCCTTCGCGGGCAAGACGGTTTTCTAGTATTCAATGATGCAATACTTTGAGTTTATGCTTCTCTTCAAATTCCATAAACACCCATCGTCACGGGATGCTCAATACGGATTGGAACCAGAACAACTTTTTCTTCACCTGCAGCAAGCGCAATATTCCAAACCACTTTGCTCTTATCCTCAGACTGAATCGGCAACGGTTCAATTTTCTTGACTTTGACTTTGATTTGTTTGTCTTGGCTCACAGGCAACGGCTCTTCAAGAGTCAGCTCAACACTCTCTGAGCCATTGTTTGTCAGAGTGATTTTGATTGTTTGATCAATTCGAACTCTGGTTGTATTGCGATCTAGTTTATAGTCAACAATCTCTCTCTTAACCGTGATTGAGTTCTCCAAGCCAAATGGCAATTCAAATTCCTGCGAAGGTGTCACTAAGTTTGCAATTCGAGCTTTGCCCAAATAATCCGAACCTGCGAAAATCGATACGTCACCTGAAAGCAATGGAGCGCTTTCCTGATTAGTCAGTGTCACTAATCGAAAAACTCCTTCACGATTCTTGGGGCGGCAAATCAACTCAACCTTTGACTCCAACGGCCAACTGCCAATTGTAGCCCGAACAGACTTCTCGCCAGAGGGAACGCTCTCTTTGCGTTTGATCTTGAAAGTAGTGGAGTAAGTACCTTCAGTGATTGTCACATTGAGTGGCTTAGCAACATTCCTATTATAAGTCTGTTTTGCTTTATTCGAAGTGTATGTCCCACTCAGCGACTCCGCAAACACTTCAATTTGAATTTGACTTGTTGAATCAATCATGACATCAGACAAATCGTAGTCACTCGCCCTACCGCCGCGAAGGAATCCACGAGAGCCATATGGCATCAGCTTCCATCGGGCTAACTCACCGGGACCTGTGCCAGTCGACGGCCTTGAAGTCGAAAGCGTCAGCGAAATATCACTCCAATCCTCGCCAGTGCGTTGGGTGATATCTGCGAGATAGTTAAGTTCCACTTTTCCAGAGTTTTCATCCATACGCGCGTCATACAGTGGAGTCCAAGTGGCGCCAGCAATAACATATTGTAACTCAACTGTAACTTTTCCAGCGCTCTGGAGATTCAAATTGACTTGCAAGTTCAAAGAACTATTGGCGCTGGAAGTTCTAAGTTGGTGTTGCTCTTGGCTCAAGACTGTTAACTCCGTATTGACTTTAGCAAGTTCAAGAGAAACAATTCGCAAAGAGTCATTGATAGAACGCAGACCATCACTAACGAAAGCATAAGCCGAGCGCCACTGGACAATCTCAAGCCCGCCTCTTTCCATTTGCTCGGACATTTTCGTCGTAGCGGTTTTGGAAATAGACAGTAGGAACTTCTTTTGCAGAGCAAAAACTTCCAACCGATCATCAATTGCTCGCTTGACTTCATTACGCAGTCGCGCAATCCGCCGCTCAATATCGGCGACTTTCTTATCAGTGGCTTCGGCGTAATATTTCTGCTGGCGCTCCACCCCAAGCAACGTGATTCCCTCTGGGCCACTGGCCGAGGATCTAAATGACGCACTTTGAGCGCTTAGTGGGATATTTTCAAAAACTAACGCATGGTCGCCAGCGCCTAGCTCAAGAGTAGCTGTGCGAGTCACTTGCGCTTGGGTGGGATAGACAGTTACTGAGGTGATTTTTGAATTCAAAACTGTTTCAGCGGCAAACGTCGCTGAAACGGCGGTTAGAACTACCAGAGACAGAACAGCGCAAATACTGGAAAAGTATTTCATTGGTCATCACCTCATCTTTGAGTTTTCAGAGAAACCATTTTCCTGTCGACTTCTCCTGTCGATATTGTCAAATCTTAACTACAGTTGCTTTACCTAAGAAACTTCTACCTAGGAGACATCGACTAGTTCCAAATCAAAAACCAGAACTTTGCCAGCGAGAGGATGATTACCATCAAGAGTGACTTTATCACCTTCAACTTTAGAAATCGTTACAGGAACTTCCTGACCGCTATCATTTTCCATAGTCAGCTGTAAACCTACTTCAGGAGTGATATTCTCTGGGAAATCTGATTTGGTGACATCCATAACCATCTCCTCACGGCGCGGGCCATATCCATCTTCAATAGAGATATTGATAGTCTTCTTTTCATTGACTTTCATTCCCAGCAAGCCGTTTTCGAAGCCAGGAATGACTCCATTGGCGCCGAGTTCAACTTCCATTGGCTCTTGGCCTTCGGAACTATCAAAAACTGTACCGTCTTCTAGTTTGCCAGTGTAATGGACTTTAACAACACTTCCCTTTGTCGCTTCGCTCATGCTTCTTTCCCTTCTCTTTTGTTAATACAACTACATTCTAACTGCGCATATTTCATCTGACTTTGTAAGTCATGTCGAAAAAACAATAAGCAACTATCTATAAACAAACAATGCGGTTTCGACAATTCGCAAGAAAAACAAGAATTGCCGAAACCGCAAGAGGTAGCCTGAATGATAATTGCAAGCTATTCGTATTTAATAATATCTGAATATTCACCACTTACTTTCAAAGTGACCGTCATATCCTGCTTGGTTCGGTTTCTCCAAAACTAACCATGATGACCATCAAAAGCCGCTTCGAGAATACCTTCATTCCTCTCAAGCGACCCTTTTTCATAGCTATGGTAATCAATCTTTAGCGCCTTTGAATCCGCATGCGCATCAAAATTCGCACGCCCACCACTCGTCGACCAGCTATAATTTGCCTGAGCGCCTTTCTTCATAACCAGCTTGATTTCTCTGCCCTGATTAGGAGACAAGGTCAGTGTCCTTTCGTCAGTCCTAGTACCATTTGCTTCCTCTGTGGCAGCAACATCAGAAGTCCTTACTTCAGTTTCTGTTTCTTGCTGCGACTCTTTGTCGTTCTTGAATGCATTCTTGGCTGATGTATTCTCGGCTGCCGTTTCTTCGGCCAGCGAGACTTTTATCTCACCCATCTTTAGCAAACCAATGGCTTCGCCAGCGCCAGTTGGGTCAATGCCATATTCCGCTGGCAAGACAACAGTCACAAGAATCAGCGCCGCTGTACAGATGGCGATGATAGTGGATTCGATGAGTTTGGCCATCGTTGGCAATTCAGCGGTTTCAGGTATGTTCATGTTTCGCATATTATCTTCTCGTATTTGTTTCTTGATTAGTTTAGGAAATAAAGAATCCCGTAAGTTGGTAACCAACGAAAATAAATCCGCCGACCATCAGAGCCACATTGGCATTGTAGGCATGACGCATGAAACCCGCGCTACGACGCCAGTAGCCCATAACAATCAGTATCATCGCCAACCCCATAATCTGCCCCATTTCGACTCCGACATTGAAAGCCAAGAGATTTGGAATTAGTCCCTCGGATGAAATTTCAAACTCCAGAATCTTGGTCGCCAAACCAAGCCCATGAAATAGACCAAAAATTAGAGTAGCGACTTTGGTGTTAGGCTGAAATCCAAACCAACGCTGGTAAGCTCCCATATTATCGAGAGCTTTGTAAACTATCGAAAAACCAATTATCGCATCAATAATGTAGGCATTGACACCAAAATCAAAGATGACACCTGCCAGTAGAGTCACAGAGTGACCAACTGCAAACAGTGTCACATAGATGCCGACATCTCTCAGGCGATACAAAAAGAAAACCACACCAAACAAGAACAACAAATGATCATAACCTGTAACCATGTGTTTGGCGCCCAGATAGATAAATGGAATAATCATCGTCCCTGAGCTTTCTTGAATATATCCCTTGTCGCCATCGGTGACACCATGCGCGCCGGCTTCAGGTGAAAGCGCCATCAGCAGCGCCAACAATCCCAAGAGAATATAAAGGCCATTTTTGTCTATATTTCTTCTCAGAAAATCAATCATAGATTTACCTCATAAGTGAATACGTCAAATAAGAAGAGCGCCATGACTCATGGCTATAATCTTTGTGACAATGTCTTTGTGAAAGTATCTTTTTGAAGATAGCGTTTGCGAAGCTCTGTATACAGATAACAAAGCCAAAAGCGTGAATTACACTTGAAGAGGTGGGCCGCGAATAATGATGCGAGAAATGGGTGAATCTGCAATGGAGAGAATCTCCTGAGAGTAGACTTTTGAAAACTCTTCGCTAAAATTCTCAGCCAAAACTTCAGTCGAAAGAAAGAGCTGCCCAAAAGCTGTTTTGCTGACTGAATTTTGAGTCCGAATTATATGCCAATATGTGTGCTTGTCGAAAGTGTGCTGATGCTCATCAGAAGGTGGGATTTCATCGCTATGCTGATGATTAGAGTCATGATCATGCGCAGCTGCATGTGAGCTTGTTTCAATTCCCGATAGAACAACTTGGTGAACATGGTCGTTGTGAATATGATGAAAATGATAGGAAGGAGTCACCTGACCAAGAGAAAACAACACCAACCAGAGGACAGACTTACGCCAGATGGAGGTAGCTATGGTATTATCTCTATCTTTCATGTTGGCAACTTGCTCACTGGCGAAATGGAAGTCAATTAACAAAACCCTTCTTGCTCTCCCGATCCAGATTAATTACTTATAAACCCATGCAATAATTTTGTTCGATAGATTAGGAGAGAAAAGGTTGCTGGGTCAATAAAAAAGCGTCAGGCCTATAGACCCGACGCTTATTTGGCAAATACTAATATTCGTGAGAAGCTCTAAAGTCGCTTGGCGGCTCGCTTGAGCTTCGAATCAGAGCTTGGCTTTTGTTTGCCAGTCGACTTGCTACGAACTCTGCTCTTGGCTGTCTTTTTTGCTGTCTTTTTTGGAGCCGCTTTGAGAGCTTTCTGTCTTGTCGGCTGCTTGGCTGGCTTCTTATCAGAATCCAGTGGTTCGAGAGCCTTGTTGACTACTTCCAAGACATTGTCGCAGAAAACCAATTTCAAATGTTTACGGATTTCAGTAGGAACATCACGCACATCTTTACGATTGGCCTCTGGTAAAATGACAGTGTTAACACCAGCGCGATAAGCAGCTAGCAATTTCTCTTTGACACCACCAATCGCCAGCACTTCACCACGCAAAGTCAACTCACCAGTCATCGCCAAACGAGCTTTGACAGGACGACCAGTAAACAACGAGGCCAAAGCTGTAGCCATCGCCACACCTGCCGAAGGCCCGTCTTTGGGTGTCGCGCCAGCGGGAACATGAATATGCAAATCATGCTTTTCCCAAGCGTCTTGACTGATTTTTAGTTCATCGGCATGAGTGCGAACATATGACAAGGCCGCTTGTGCTGACTCCTGCATGACATCACCAAGTTGACCAGTCAAAGTGAACTTGTTTGTCCCAGGCATTGAGATTGCTTCAATAAACAAAGTCTCTCCGCCAACCGAAGTCCAAGCTAAGCCCGTCACCACGCCAACTAGCGAAGTCGCCGAGACGCACTCCTGAATCTTCTTCGGTGGCCCCAGATATTTCTCGACAAGTTTCTCATCGACAACAACTTTTTTCTTCGACCCACCCGCAACTTTGCGGGCTACCTTACGGCAAATTGAAGCAATCTCTCGCTCAATATTGCGCAAGCCTGCTTCGAGAGTGTAACTCTGAATCATATAGCGCAAGGCGCCATCAGTGAAACGTATATTCGAGGCAGTCAAACCGTTCTCTTTAACTTGCTTAAGAACAATGTGATTCTTAGCAATCACCAACTTTTCCTGCACTGTATATCCAGACAAACGAATGACTTCCATCCGATCACGCAATGCCGAAGGCACAGTATCCAGAACATTGGCCGTGGTAATAAACATCACCTTCGACAAATCAAATGGCACATCCAAGTAATGATCACTAAAAGAATTGTTCTGCTCTGGATCGAGAACTTCAAGCAACGCCGAAGAAGGGTCACCACGAAAATCAGTTCCGATTTTATCAATCTCATCAAGAATAACCAGCGGATTATTTGTACCCGCCCGTTTGATTTCTTGGATAATTCGCCCAGGCATTGAGCCAATATAGGTTCTGCGATGTCCACGGATTTCGGCTTCGTCGTGCATGCCACCTAGTGACAGGCGCGCGAATTTTCTACCCATCGCACTGGCAATTGAACGACCCAGCGAAGTTTTGCCAACACCTGGAGGCCCAACCAAACACAGGATTGGACCTTTTTGATTCGGTTTGAGTTTACGCACTGCCAAAAACTCTAAGATACGCTCTTTAACTTTTTCTAGTCCGTCGTGATCTCTATCAAGAGTCTGTTTGGCTTTGCGCAAGTCTAGCGTGTCCTTGCTAGAAATCTGCCATGGCAATTCAACCAACCAATCGAGATATGTCCGCGAAACTGTATACTCAGCCGAGGAAGGATTCATACGGCTGAAACGTTCAAGCTCTTTCCTAGCGACTTTTTCGGCTTGCTCGTTCATGCCCACCGATTCGATTTTCTTTTCAAGCTCTTCGATTTCAGCGCGTTCATCAAGATCACCAAGTTCACGGCGAATGGCTTTGATTTGCTCGCGGAGAATATAGTCGCGTTGGGTTTTGCCCAATTCTTCGGAGGCCTTGCTTTGAATCTTACGTGAGAGATCAAGCACTTCAATCTCTTTGTTGACCACACTCAGCAAGAATTCCATCCGCGCAGTTGGATTAACCAACTCCAGCAATTTTTGTTTATCCTCAACTGGGATATTGAGATTCGAGCCTACCAAATCGGCCAGCTTTGATGGAGTTTCTTGATTGATTGCTGAAATATACAACTCTTCATTGAGATAGGGAGCCAGATCAACGAGGACTTTGACCTGCTCAAGAAGATTGCGCTGGAAAGCTTCCTGTCTAACTGAACTGGATGACTTCTCTGGAATCTCCTCGATAGTCGCTGTCAAATATGGCTCAAACTCAGTGTACTCTTTGACTCGCACACGCGCCAAACCCTGCACCAGAAAACGTACAGTGCCATCAGGAAAACGTAGCATTTTGAGGATATTCCCCGAGCAACCAATTTCATATATTCCATCAGGACCGACATTAGTTGCATTCGAGTCACGCTGAAGAAAAAGTCCGATGCGCGTGCCTTTCATCAAAGCGTCGTCAATCAACTTCGACTGACGTTGCTCGGTAACCACCAAAGGAGCTACCAAATAGGGATAAACGATTACTCCCTTAATCGGAAGAATCGGAATTGCTTTCTTGCTATCCTCTTCTGAAAGCGGAGGAGTATCAATCGCATCGGTGACCGCCTGAATCATGATCTCATCGATTTCATCAGGACTCATGCGTAAATTCGTCGTATTCATCATATCTTCAATTATCGCAAATCTTAGTTCTTAGGTTTGTTCAACACTCTTGGGATTTCTTCGACCTGGTTCAATTGCCAAATCATTCTTCTTCTCCCTACCCAATCTCTCTCAAGAGAGCAGGATAGGTTTATACTAACTATCGACCAAAAAGCCCATCAGTCAATCGTCTCGGCTGGGGTAATTAGACATTAAAGCGATAATTAATTACATCCCCATCCTGAACCACATATTCTTTGCCCTCAAGACGCATTTTGCCCTGTTTTTTGGCCTCTACATGAGTCTTGCAGGTCACATAATCATCATAGGCGATGACTTCAGCGCGGATAAAACCACGCTCAATATCAGTGTGGATAACTCCAGCGGCTTTTTGAGCAACGCAACCACGGCGAATCGTCCAGGCGCGAGCCTCGATTTCTCCAACAGTGAAATACGGAATCAAACCCAGCAAGGTATAGGCTTTTTGAATAACCACATCCACCGCAGGATTGAGAATCCCGAGATCTACAAGAAACTCAGCGCGTTCATCGGCTTCCATCTCGGCCAATTCCATCTCGATTTTGGCGCAAATTACCGCCACTTCACAGCGATGTGGAGTAACCCTTCCGCTGAATGACTCTTCTATTGCCTTTGCTTCGCCAAGTTTATCCTCAGCTATATTGATGACAATCAACAATGGCTTAATACTCAAGAACGTATAGCCGCGAATTTCTTTTAATTCGGCGTCAGATAGAGCCAGTTCGATCAACGGACGCTCCTCTTCAAGGGCCGCCAGACACTTCTTGAGAACTTCCAGTTCCTGCGCGCGATTAGCGGCGCCGCCCATCTTGACTACTTTCTCCAACTTGGGCACTTGTGCGTCGATCTGTGCCAAGTCATTGAGAATCATTTCGTCAATCGCGTTTTGAATATCAGAATCCGCTTCGCGAGCGCCTGTGAATGAATCGACCGTTAACAAGAGCGCATCCATTTGCTTCAATTCGGCGAGGGCTTTAGAGTCAACTCCGCCGCCACTACCGCTTAGTCCACCCGCATCAAGCAATTCAATCTCTGCGTAGACAATCCGCTGGGCGTCAGCCAAATCGCTAAGCACACTCAAACGTTCATCTGGAACCTTAATAACAGCTCGCTGTAATTTCATCGCAGTAGGTGGAGTTTCGGTCTTTCCGCAGGCCGCGGCAAAAACTGCGCTCTTCCCTGATTGTGGTAAACCGATAATACCGATTTTCATCTAATTCTTGCCTCTTGATTGTTCTCAATAAATAGCTATATCTAGCTAACTCTTAGCTCGCTAGCAATTGCCTGACTAGCAAACAATGCCGCTGGCGGAATATAGCGCAGGACTCCGCTGGTGCAACTCTTGCTAGGGAAATAATAATGGCTATAAATAGGAAGATTATCTGGACTTGCCGTTGGCTTCTCGCGCTGAGACAACTCGAACGGCGCCAAAGTCACGTAGGTCTTCTGCGTATTGGCTGGCATCTCCACGAATTACGACAATCAAATGCGAGGGGGCGAAGATTCTCTCAGAGGTCATGCGTAAATCCGCTTGAGTCAAGTCGTTGAGCTCGGTCAGCAAAGTGTCATGGCCCTTGAACGAAAGGTCTGCCCGCATCAATTCTGCGAACCTTTCGGTAACATCATGAGCCGTCTCAAACCCAAGAGCATAGAAACCACGATAGAACTTTTTGCCCTCTTCAATTTCTCTTTTGGAAATTCGCGACTCGCGCAAAACCCGCAAAGTAGACAGCGTCTCTTTGACCGCATCAACAACTCTATCGCTTGTGCAGTCCATTTGGATTTCCATTAACGTTTGATCGGCAGAAAACGGCATCTCTGCGCGCAGGTTCGACACCAAATCTTCAGAGCCAAGCTTTCTCCCGAGAAAAGACAATTCTGGAAAACCAGCCAACAAATGTGAAAGCATCAACTCCGCGCCAAAAGCACGCGTGTCCTTAGCGCTATCGCAAAGCGCAAAAAAACCAATCTTGGCTCCAGATGCCCCTGGGGTATCCAGCAAAAATAATTCAAGCGAGTCAGTCCTGCGCGCATTTAACTTAGCAGAGATATCTTTCTCGGGATGTTTATTTTTGTGATACGGCGAAAAAGTCTGACTGATTTCAGTGACATAGTCCTTGGCGCTAACGGCTCCAGCGGCGACGATAGAAATTCTATCGGGAGCATAGAAGCGCTGATAGAACGCCTTAACGTCCTCTAGTGTAATTGAACTAAGTTGTTCAACGTCACCCAAGGGAGAGTTTCCATAAGCAACGTCACTGAAAAACTGCTGAAAAGCAAAGTCGGACAATGTAGCGTGTCCTGCATCTTTAGCTTGAAGCGCGGCCGAAACACTGCGTTGAATCTGCCTTGCAAAAGAGGCTTCTTCAAATCTTTGCTCCATTAACATATCGCGTAACAACCGAGTGCATGAAAGAAGTTCCTTGCGTAAACAAGTTGCTGAGATTTCTACAGCATCACGAGTTACTTCTATACGCAAACGCACTCCAATAGAATCAATCAGCCGTTGAAACTCTTCGGCCTTGCGAGAGCCTGCGCCTTGACGTAACATCTGCGCCGTGACACTTGCCAATCCAGATTTTCCATCTGGATCATATTTTGAGCCAGCCCGTACCAAAATATGAAATGAGATCAACGGTCTTTCGGACCGTTCAACAATTGAAAGTCTTAGACCATTTTGCACTATTCGCGTTTTTGAATACGGCCGTACTTTGGCAAATGAGCTGGGGACAAAACTAGTTACAAGACTCATCAACAATAGGATTGCTCCCAATGAAACAGCCGTCTTGACAATGAAAGTTGTCTTGGTAGAGCTTCTTCTGGAGATTACTACAGTCATAAAATATTTACCTTACTTCTCATCGTCTGGAGCTTGTTGAGAGTTAGTTGCCTCATGCGGCTCAAGAAATATTGAACTGCGATTTGAAGCTCTCAAATATTTTTGAGCGACATTCAGAACATCACTCAAGGAAATGTCATGAATACGCTCGACTCTATCGAGCCAATACATGCCGTCTCCCCAAACTTGAAAAGAGCGCGCCATCTTAGCGCTTCTGCCCAGAGCGCCGGACCACGAAGTCACGAAACGCGCTTCCATTTGGTTCTTGGCAATTGTCAGATCGGCGCCAGTCAAAGCGCCGTTTGCGCCATTCTCCAGTTCTTTTAGTAAAGCCGTCTCAGCTTCAGCAAATGTCACTCCTTGATTCAAGAACGCATAGCAATACAAGATACTCGGATCAGAGAATTCAGCGACAGCGCCGCCAACGGTAAAACACAAACCCGATTCTGTGACAAGTCGTTGATACAAAAACGATGAACGATTACCAACCAACATTGCCGAAAGAACTTCCAATGCTAAACGATCTGGGTCGGTCAAACTTGGAGTATGGAAAGAAACAATAAACACTGGTGTCTGCAGCTCAGCGTTAACAGTCGCTCGACGCTCCTCTGTTTGCTCGGGTTCCGCGAGATAACTATGCTCGGGCTTAGGGGAGCTGGGTATGTCATCAAAAATCTCAACAACTTCTTTCAGCAAATGCTTATTTTTGAAATTTCCGACAATGGCGAGTGTCACATTTGAGGGCTGATAGAAACGCCGCATGAACAGACGTACATCCTCTGGCTCAATAGCGCTCAACTCCGCCTCTAGACCGTATTCATCGATTCTATATGGATGTGTCGTGTATGACTGCTTGAGTGTTTCTGTAGTCAGGGCTGAATAGATATTATTCTCTCGCCCAATTGTTCCTTCACGAATAACACTACGCTTGGCGGCTTCGACTGTCTCACGAGTAATCAGCGGATTCTCCAACCTGTCAGCTTCTATCAAAAGAACCTGACGCAACAAATCCTTGGGGAAGCGAGTTGAGAATGTCGAGTTGTCCTGCCGAACTTGGGAAGAGAAACTGCCACCTGCGGCATGCAACAGTCTCTCACGTTCGCCTTTCCAATAACCAAGCGAACCATTATTCATAATCCACTGACAAACCTTCGCCAAACCTGCTTTCCCTGACGGGTCATCACGACCACCTACATCATAGAGTACGGTAATCGCTATCAAGGGATCAGACTTATCCTCAAAAGACAAAACAGTAATTCCATTGGTCAAGGTTGAATCGCGCGACCCTTTAGATTTGTCACGAGGCCTAGGCCCAGCGCTTGCTGATGATACTAGCAAACTAATAAGAACTGCGCACATTATCACTGTAGACAATGTCATAGTAGGCGCTGTCGATCGAAGCTGTGATTCAGATTTGGTATATGGAAACATAGTATTCTTTTGGCGAAAGTCCTTTTTTAGATTAGTCTTTCTTTGAATTAGTCTTACTCAACAGAAATATCATATGGAAGGCGCATCAAATATTGTGTTTCGGAAAAGTTCTCCGTGTCAAAGCTCTGCGCACCGGCAGTAAGCAATTCGTTCAGAGCTGACTCTGTGGCTTGGTCCAGTTCAAAATCATTCTCGCCGACTCCTGGAATAAACGCCACCAAACGCCGCAAAGCCCGCAGTGGCGCCAGCAGTGGATTACCGCCGAATGAAAACAGAGTTTTTCGTTTGGGGTAGATTTCAACCTGATAATCTTCCAGCCCCGCTTGGTCTGCGGTAGAACGTACAGATTCCCAAAGTCCGCCCAGAGAATCAACTAAACCGTTGGCCAAAGCCTCTCTACCAGTCCAGACTCTGCCCTCTCCGAGAGCATCAACAGAATCAGCGCTCAAACCACGCTCCTCACCAGCAATTTCGATGAACCGCTGATACAATTCGCGTAATCCATTTCTGACCTTGAGACGCTCCTTCTCTCTGAAAGGTCTGGCGATTGAATAGAAATCGGCGTTCTCGCCTTTCTTGATATAAACTTTATTGACCCCTATTTTACTGTAAAGCCCACTCAAATCAGGTTTCAAAGCAAAGATACCGATTGACCCAGTGATAGTCGCTGGATCAGCGAAAACAGTCTTGGCTGCAGAGGCGATATAGTAACCTCCCGAGGCCGCAACTCCTGACATAGAGACAATCAAAGGACGCGCGTCTTTCGCCAATTGACTCTGACGGTAAATTAAATCCGAAGCCAGAGCCGAACCACCTGGTGAATTAACCCGCAATGTGAGTCCTTGGACATTAGGATTCGCAAGAGCCTGAGCGAATCCACGCCCCATACCGCCTGGAGTTATTCCTTTTTTCACAGTGGGATCACCACCAGCGGGGCTGGAGGTAATCAATCCCTCTGCCACAACAACAGCAATAGTCGGCCTTGTTCCCCAACTGTCGTACAATTCTCCCTCTCGAACATATTCACGCAATCCCACAGACCGTGACGCCAGAGTCTTTATCTTCTTTGGAATCTCATCTGGATAAGCCAACAAATCAATCAAGCCCAGCTTTTCGGCTTCGGTCGAAGTATATGGACCGTCATCAATAATCTGCTGAACCTTCTCTGGCGAGAAATCACGACCAGTAGCTATCCCCTCCACTAATTGCTGGTGCAGATCACCAAGCCAACGGTTGGTCATCTCACGATTTTCCTCTGATGGATCATTTGCCATCCATTGTTCGGTCGCGGTCTTGTAGGCCCCGATTTTTTCGGCTTCTATTGTCACACCGATTTTTTCTAGTGTCTTGGCATAGAACGAAAGCTCAACCCGTAAACCAGTCAGTCCCAGATAGCTTGCCGGTGGGATAATAATTTTGTCGGCGGCGCAGGCCAAATAATAGCTGCTATTAGAAGCCGAGTTGAGATAGACATACACCTGTTTGCCATTAGCTCGCAAAACCGCAAAGGCCTGACGTATTTCCTGAGTTTGCGCCCAACTCAAACTATTCGCCCCAACTGTCACTAGGATATTTTCAATCGACTCATCATCGGCGGCGCGATAAAAACTAGCGATATAGTCATAGAATGTTAGCTTTTGGCGTCCAAAGACTGTCTGTAATGGGTTTTCATAAATTGAGCCCGAGAGACCAACATGCAGCAAACGTTTTTGCTTTAGAATCGACTCTTGTCTTTCGCTGACTGTTCCAAAATAAGTCGTGGCGCTTCGAAAGTTATCGTTGCTGGAATGACGACTATGTCCACCTATGAAAGAATGTTCTAAGTTTACTCTGACACCGAATTCGTAATTGTCATTCTCGTTCCATGAACCATACAAATCCAAACCACGAGTTGGTGAGCCTGTAGCTCCCAAACGAATCACACCCTCAGAAAAGTTTTGCTTATGTGACAGCGCAATCTCGGCATCTAGTGTCAGTCGGCCATCTTTCATCGGACGAATTGCCAAACCATAAACCTGCTCAACCGCTGATTTAATTCCAGCGACCTTACCTTTGTTTAAATTCGACCATGTTGCTCCCAGCGACCAATATGGCCCAGAGCGATAAAGCGCCCCAAGATTCCAAGCGTGACGCTTATTGAATTCCAAAGGCCCTTCGCTGACATAGCGATATGACAAACCGAATTTGAATTTACCATCAGTATCTTGGCCGTAACCAAAAATCTGTTCCTTGTAATCCTTTCCACCAGAGAGATTGGCAAGTTTGCGGCGCGTGTAGCCGAATCCCCCCAATGATGTGGCTAGTCCCCAATCCTTTGCATACTGAGAAACGCCCGAATTTGGATTGGTGTAATCAAACATTAACATTGTAGCGGTGGATTTATTGGCCCCCAAGGCTGCGGGGTTAGTCCAAATTGATTCAGCGCCTGATACCGAAGCGACAAAGCGATGAAAATGCACACCCTCGGGAAACAATACACGAGGAGTCGCCAATGTATTGACGGCAACGAAACCAACAGCAGCCCCGCAAACAAACAGAATTACAAATGCCGCGAAAAGCGCTCTAGCGCTAATCGACAAACTAGGTGACGATGTACGCATCAGATTCATAGAAGGTAACTTTCGGTTGTTTAGTTTCATTTTGGAAAATGCAGAATGGGTAATCAGGCGTTAGCGCGCATTTCCACTGATAATAATAGCGCCGCCGTATTTTGCGCGCACAACAATCAAAGCCTCGCCAGCCCCACATTCTGCCTCAATCTTGTTCTCACGCACATCAATAATTTTATGTGGCAAACTTTCAAAAGTGATGGCTTTGCCGTCTTTTGTGCGCAATGAAAATGTAGCGGACAAATCACGAGAGAATGTTAACTGAATGTCCTCATAAGAATTGCGCACATCCAAACGAGCGTCCTGCTCAATGCCTGAAAATGTCACATCAATAGTACCACCACTATTCTCTATCCAGTTGCGATTACCAGTGAGCATGACATCTTGAATGCTAATATCTGCGCGAGCTGTGCGAGCATGCAATGGTCCAGTATAGCGCCGAATATCAATCTTACCGTCTTCAGTGCGCGCGCGACTGACTCTAACATTCCCTCCCCAATCAGAACCACCAGCAATCTCGATATCAGTCAGAGTAATCTTTGCATTACTCGTGCGAACATCGAAACCACCAACTAAGTCACTAACACTAATATACCCATTGCGTGAATCGACACGCACAATTCCCCGCGCTCCAGCAACCTCTACAGACTCAAACGTTTCATTGATTGTCAATGCAGCCAATGCGCCATTTGAGATAACTTCTAGATTAGGCGCATCAATATTTATTCTCGTCGCCAAAGGCACAGTGACTGTCATTTCAAGATTCAGCCTCTCGTGTTCAGCAAGAGTCCAAACTGATGGGTCAATGTGAACTGATAAGTGCATCCCCTTATCGGTTGACAGTAACTTCGCCCCACCAGTGGACATCATTTCACTAGCTTGCTCTAAATCGTCTGCGCGAAAAGTCGCACTAAGGTCGACACTAATCTCATTAACATCACGGACAATAATCGCAAGCTCACCAGAAACCGACAGTTTGCCACTAACAGAAATCTCAACATCGCGGCCTTGCTCCAAAGTAGCTTTTTCAGACGGAAGACACATTTGGTAGAACCCACTACCAATCGAGCGAGGCTGATCTTGCGCATAGCTGACAGCTCGCCAACTGTATGTCATCGCCAAAGCCAATAAAGTCGCCAAAGCAAAGTATCGAGCAGAGCGCACATTGCTAAGTGACGAATTACTAAGGCTGTCTTTTTTGTTCATTGTTCTTGGAAGCATTATTTTTGTACGTAATATTTTACGTTTCTTGATCAAGATGTCTAAGAAATACTCAAGAGTCGCTAGCGACTCACTCAGTGATAAAAGGTATAATCGGCCTTGGGAAATGCAAGAACAAACTCTCTTGAGCTTCTCATCGACATAGAATCATTCTCTACAGTTTAGTTCAAATAATCACAGACTAAAGCTTAGAATCATGGACATATAGACGGTGCATAACTATCGAACCTGCAATACTGGCATTCAGAGACTCAAGCAATGGGCTCTGTGAGATTCGGAGTTTCCTGTAAGACATCTCTCTCAATTCAGAGCTGGCTCCGATGCTTTCAGCTCCAACAGCAACAGCCAACGAACCTTCTTCTTGACTATGTGTTGAATCGGAAGAATCAGCAGAATCGGAAGCGCCAAACTCGAACCATTTTTCTTCTGGCTCGCCATCGACATCGGTCACTAAAAGCCGCAAACCACTATCATCTATTAACGAACGCATTTGCTCTAAGTTGCATGTCATCATCCGACATCCAAATACAGTTCCAGCGGTTGACCTGATTACTTTGGCGTTGAATGGCTCAACACAATCACCAACTAATAATGTAAGATCAAAGCCAAACCCCAACGCCGATCGAATCAAAGCTCCAAGATTACCAGGATCATTGATATTCTCAGCCACAAGAACTCTGCGTGACTGACTGGCTTGCTGGAAATCAAACTCAAGCGAAGGCAAATTAAAAACTCCCAGCAACCCCTGCGGACTCTTGGTCTCAACCAAGCGATGAAAGTCACGTGATGAAATCGTCTCTGTCGGCACGCGTTTGGAACGAAAAGACTCCACCAATGCTTGAGAGCGGTCGTTAATGTCTGGCGGATAGAGAAATAAACGCCGAGGCAATTGCCGATGTTTCAAAGCCTCTTCAAGCAGTCGAACTCCCTCAGCGAGAAACAATTCTTCCTTGCGACGTCCCTTTTTGGTTTTCAGTGAAACCAAACGGTTCAAATCCGCCCTTTCAAGTCGAGCAGAGGAACTGGATTCAACGGGTAAGTAGCGTGATTTATGATTCATATACTTTTTCTTTGCTGGTTTTCTTATTGCTTCAACTTGTGCGAGGGACAAATTGTATTCGTTACTTATTCTGTTCTTGTACTTTTATGATTCTGTATTTCTGTGTTTCTGTCAAATTTAGTTGTATCATGTTTGGCGACGAGGAAGAAGTTTACGAGTCTAGATTAACTAATAGACTATCAAGACTCCAAGATAATGGATCAGAAGAACACAATTTCGCATCAAAGCGCTTTATTCTCAGGGTTCATTAACTGGAAAACGTCCCTAGCGTTACCCCTTGCGCTGGCCATTTTCACAGGTCTCTGGCCGTATTCGTCGACCCTAGCGCAGGATACGACAAAGACGCTGGCTCTGCAACGTAAGTCTGCTCCCGAATCAGCCCCAGAATACAAGCGCCGCTGGGGGAAACTAACTTTTAGAGATAGAGAGTTAATCGGCAAACCCCAAGTAGCTCTGGCTTTGTCTGGAGGCGGCGCCAGAGGTTTGGCGCATATTGGTGTTTTGCGCGCCTTCGAAGAAGCCAATATTGAAATAGTAGCCATTGCAGGTACTTCAATGGGCGGCATCGTTGGTGGTCTCTATGCTGCGGGAATCACGACAGATAAGATTGAAGCCCTAGCGGACAATGTCAGTTTCAGGTCTCTGTTTTCAAATTCGCCCCGCAGACAATCACTCTATCTCACCCAAAGAGAGAATATTGACAAAGCCCTGCTTTCTTTGAGATTCGACCGTGGCAAACCACTAATCCCTACGGGCCTAAGTTCCGCGCAACATCTCACCGAGATACTCTCACTTTTAACCTTGCGCCAAAACTACGCCGCGGGGGCCGACTTCACAAAACTCTCCATCCCCTTCACCACAGTGGCCACTGACATTTCCACTGGCGAGGCCGTTGTTCTTAAGCATGGCAACCTCGCCGATGCAATTCGCGCAACAATGGCCTTTCCATTGGCGATTTCCGCTGTCGAAATCGACGGACGACTGCTGATGGACGGCGGCATGCTTGAGCCAGTTCCTGTGGAATTAGCTAAAGCTCTGTTAGTTGACGGCGCAGATGTCAAAGTCGTCGCGGTCAACGCCACCAAACCACTCCTTCCCAAGGGCGCTATTAAAGACCCATTCGATATGGCCACGCAAGTGACAACGATAATGTCCATGCGCGAATTGCGCGAAGAATTGGCCCAAGCGGACTATGTCATCACACCGCGTTCCGGCAATAGCAACGGAACCGACTTTAGTCACATATCCGACTTCATCGACCCTGGCTACCACAAAGCGCAATTAGCCACCAAGGAATTACTTCAAGACCACAATCAAAAACTCATAGCCCAAAACCTCGTAGTTCATAGTTTCACTATCACGGGGGCAGAATCAAATTGCGCAGAGTTGATTGACTCGCTTGATGCCTTGCGCGGTGTTGCTGTCTCCCGAGAACGCCTAGATAACATTTTTCAAACTCGCTGGAGTTATGCTGACTTAGTGCAATTGGAAATCGAAAGTACGTCATTGCCTCCCTCTGACTCTCTTAAGACAGACACTCTGGAAAAGAAACATATTCATCTTCAAATCAGTCTGACACCACAGCCAGATATGGCAGAGATAAGAGTTCAGGTCGAAGACAACCTCGCCAAGCGCCAAGACGCCGCCGAAGATTTTCTATTGCGACGCATCACATCCTCAGGAACAATCCAATTAGACTCAATCGCCAACTGGACTGTGGACCATCACCGCAACTCCGGAGCCGACCTCTGCGCAGTGCGTGTTTGCCTCTATATCCCAGAGACAAAGACAATTTACTTACGCATCGACGAAGCCAGGGGCAATAATCTAACTATCAAAGGAACTTCCCGAACTCGTCCAAGTTTTGTACTCGATAGAATCGGTGGCTTTGCCACTGGTGTTCCTTTTACAATCGAAAGCGCTCGACGCGCCTATCGTGACATCTACGGTTCAGGCCTTTTTGAGCGAGTTTCTATTGCGGTGATTCCAACCGAAAATGGCGCTGATGTAGACGTTGTCGTACATGAGAAGAAAACATTGCAATTGCAATTGGGCTATCACTGGGATGATGAATATCACAGCGAAGGATACCTAAACGCGATAGAGAGCAATATTCTCGGCATCGGTCTGGAAGGTAGCGCAATGGCACGTTTCGCAGATCGGCGACAACGTTTCAGCTTGGGGCTACGCACCGACAGAATTTTTCGCACTCATGTCGCTTTCAATTTGAAGGGCTACTCCGAAAAAGTCGATAGGCGAATTCTCGCCCCTGACGGAATGGAAATTGGTTTCCGCCGTGAAACTCGCTTTGGCGCATCACTGCGCATCGGTCAACAACTTGCACGCTTTGGAATTGTATCCGCGGCCGCAATTGTTGAACGTGTCGAATCAACCCAACCGTTTGAAATTACGCCAAAGAAATATGACCTACGCAAAATTCAAATCCGTTCACTGGTTGAAGATTTCGATAGAACATACTTCACTCGCCGAGGACGCAAAATATTACTCTCACTTGAATCGGCAGGAAAAATATTCGGTGGAGCCACAGAATACACCAAATGGTTCAGCTCCTTTGAATCATATTTTCCACTCACCGAGAAGATAAACTTTCACCCCAAATTCACTGCGACAACTTCGCGAGCCAATCTCCCTGAGCCAGAAAGATTCTACGTTGGTGGGCTCGGTTCTTTTGAGGGATTTCGAACAGAAGAATTATCTGGTTCAAAGGTCCTACTCATCAACATAGAACTTCGCTATAGGCTACTGCCACGGATTTATCTGATTACTCGCTACAATGCTGGCAACACTTTTGGACCAATTGAAGATTTGAATTTTGATAATCTGCGCTACGGCTGGGCGGCACACTTGGGACTCGACACACCACTCGGGCCAATAATTTTCGGCTACGGCCGTGCCAGCGAAAGTCGCGACAGAGTTTATTTCGAAGCTGGATTGCGGTTCTAGTAGTTTTGCTTTTTTGAGATACTACTATTTGAGACCCAGATAATCTGTTACTAATAACAAAGCGCCCCAAGGGACGCCACTACAAATATGTGTTGCAAAGCTCGTAGTGGCGTTCCTTGGGGCGCCTTGTTTTAATTATTCTTGTTAGGACAATTCAAACTAATGCTTGTGCAAACCTGGTTTGGGCTTTTCTTCATGACCGAATAGTGTAAAGCCAGTATTCAAACCAAAAGACAGCGACCATTGCTCTGTCAACTGTTCGCCTACCACAAATTGACGCACAGGAATATCAACTTCCAACCAACCGCGCAAAGCGCCCTCACCTGACCCCATCAGAATCGCTGAAAGTCCAGGACTAACAGAGAAAATGTCTACGCCTCCCAACGAACTAGTCACCCCAAGCGAATCAGTCATCTTGTCCTCTTCTATATGTGTCCAACGAACGCGAAAAATCCCACTGAGATTATCACCGACAATCGGACGTGTCACACCTGCTCGCATACTAAACAAATCTCCCGCTTCACGTCCGCCCGACTCTGTTAGTGTCAGTCGTGAATATACTGAAACAAACATATTCGCGCCGCCACCCACCAAAGCCGCCAATGTGGCGCTAAGCAGTGGATCTACTGTTCCACTAGAGAAATCACTTTGATTATTCTCGGCATTGAACGACCCATTACTGGTCGGCAATGAAGCGCCCAATGCCAATTGCAGATTTGCTGGTTTGCCGAATATATTTGGTGAAAGAAATACTCGCGGCAAAACCGACAGGTCACCAAATGTAGTTGAGGTGGCATTAACCGCTCCCAGAGTACCAGATCTTTCAAGTCGAATCAATGGCGCCGAAACAGCGACACTAAGACTATTGGAAAGACCAAAATTAAGATTGAAATTCCCAGTCTGAGAAATTGTTTCAAAATCTTGCGGATTAGCTATTTCATCGGTTCCTCTGCGGAAGATGTCACGTTTGGAATACCGATAGCTCAGACCAACTTGCAGGTCACCCTTGTGAATTACAGTAGTTTCGGATCTGCCGACCGACAGATTAGGAGACATTCAAAGCGCTCACTGAGCGCGAAGAGCCGTAGGTGAAAAAGTCCCAAAGGCTAAGAAAAAAGTCGTGAGGAGTAGGAGTCGCTTGTTCATAGCTAAGTTGCTTTCGATCTGTTTAGAGGGTTTGAAGTTAAATGTTCATCATGTCGATTTTCGCAGGGCAGAACCCAAAGCGGTTCTGCCATTTTCCATTATATGAATCTACGACCAAAAAGTAACTTTTATTTTCATTTGTGAGACGCAGAACCACTTCGGGTTCTGCCCTACATAACTATTCCATTACTAATCTATATTTCTATTTCTACGAAATTCGGCATATTTTGATTCACGGAACCCACTCGAAAGTATAAAGTACAGAACCGCTATAAAATCTTTAAGTTCACCATCAAGTGTTCCGTGGTCAGAATTAGCAAAAAGTTCGTACTCATTGATGAAGTGACTCTTGCTAATCTCTGCACCAGCAGTATCTGTAGCGATAATTGTTTTAACTATGCACTCGATTGAAGGTCTGCCAGATACTAGGGTACCCTCTAGAGTACTCAAGAAATCCTCATCGATACTTTTCACCTGAGGCATCGACCTATAATCCTCGTAACTTTCATCTTTTCCATATGGCTCTCTTAGCCGTTGGAAGTAGTAAACAAAGCAGCCAATCATTGCCTTGATAGAATCTTTAGGATCGGTGAAACTTTCGTGTGCGAATTTATCGTGAAGGTCCATACATACCTCTTTCAAATATGCCATTCTATATGGCCTGTTTGATGTCCGCAGATACAGCATATCTAACGCAATTGCAGTGTATTCATCTACGGAGTTGCCCTTGTGTTGTACCTCACTTTTGACCCTGGCATCATCTTCTGTCAGGAGGGTGTATGGACATTGCTTAAACTGTTCATATACGGAACCTTTGCTTCCAGCAATGTTCTTGTGCAAGGTTTGTGTGATAGGAATTAACGTGCCTACAAAATCATTTGGACCATGCTCCATGCTAGAAGGATGAGTAAGTATGACAAACACATTTGTTCTTCGTTGACCTTCTCTACCACTGGTCGTAAGCTCATAATCATACTTCGCAATTCTATAGCCACTATCGGCGGTTAGCCATAATTTTAGAGATTTGTCCACATTCGCTACTTCTTCCCCTTTGTCCGTAGCAATCCTTTCCTTCGATTCTGGAGATTGTTCTCTTAACCTCACAATCTGCTCCATTATTAGCCCTTGAATCTTTTTAGTATTCTCAATAACACCGTCAGATGTCATACCGCAAGCCCCTATTTCGTATTTGACTGAATAAGTCAATAGAGACCTCACCAAGAAATTGTAATGCGCGTCAGGTGAATACAAAATCAGCTCTCGATCTGCCTTTGATTCAATGAATTTGTTCCAAAAGGCCACTCGGTCTTTCCTCTCGCACTTGCTGTAGAGACCATAAATTGGATTGGCCAATAACAGGCTTGCGTGCAAGAGGTTTCCTCTTTTCTCTGCCTCTTCCATTGGTTTAAGTAATGCTACTTGAAAGCATTCAACAAAATCTGAAGTTCCGCCACTTGCAGTTACTTGGGTGTCCACGAGATCTTTGATTATATCTTCTGCCTTAGAGACTGCCATGCTCGATTTCATGGCGCCGAAGACGGTGTATGATAGGCCAGACAACACTAATGACAGTTGGAATACTTTATTTTCAAGTATACTCTTTAAGAATAGCCCCTCCCCAGTCTCAAATCGGTGTAATAGCAACTCTTTAAGTACTATGTAAGTAATAATAGTAATCGGTACGAAAGCTGCATAAAAAACGTTACGCCAGAGCCTATTGAATAGAGGTTCCGTGTACACATCATCGTGCTTAGAGTTCCAATGTAAGTACATCAGCCTACCTACAAGTAAAATCAGTAACTTATAAGCGACAAAAACGCACCAAGATTGTACCAGGAATTGCAGTCCCAGAGGAAGGCTTAACCAAATCCAATACATTCCGAAACCATATAGAAGTGCTATTATAGCAAACCTAATTGGAATTATCCAAGATTGTCTTTGCTTCCAAAACGTCGGGATTCTCGTCATTTCTTTTGCTACTTCTATAGAAACACTTTTCAATCTCAGTCATCCACTGAATTGAGTATATTTTACCTCGAAACAGTTAACTTGAAACCACAACACCTCTATATCTTCATCCGCACAAAATAATCTTTCAACGCCGCAATTACTTTTGGTGAAAGTAACAGTGCGCCTATCAGTGTGGGAATTGCCATCATTGCGAAGGCTGTATCTAGAACGTTAATAACTGTACCCTGTGACCAAAGAGCCGAGACAAGGATTGAAGCGAGGTAGACATAAATATAATATTGCCCGAACTTACTGCCGAAAAGATACGTCGAACATTTCAAACTATAATACGAATACGAAATCATCGTCGAGATTGAAAACAGTGTAATCACCAGAGCCAGGACATACTTGCCAATACCGAACATCCCATTATCAAAAGCATTGACCGTCATCACCACACCGTCAGAGCCGCCACCAACCCCAGCAGTCAGAATCACAAGCGCCGTCAATGTGCAAACAATATGTGTATCCAAGAATGGCCCAACCATCGCCACCAATCCTTCACGAATCGGCTCTTTGGTTTTTGCGGCGCCATGCGCCATCGGCGCGGTGCCGATGCCCGCTTCATTGGAAAACGCCGCGCGTTTGACTCCAGTAATCAGAACAGTTTTGAAAGCCATACCAGCGGCGCCACCGACGACAGCGTCTGTGCCAAATGCGCTTGTGAATATCGAAAGAAAAGCCTCTGGAACTATTTTGTAGTTGGCAAAGATAACAATTAGGGATGAGATAAAATAAATCACCACCATCGCAGGTACAATTTTTGACGTCACCTGCCCAACACGTTTCACTCCTCCTAAAATCACCGCGGCAACAATCACCATCGAAACAGTTCCTGTAATCCATGAATTAATGCCCCACTGCGCATCGAGAAGCGAAGCCAGTTGATTGGACTGGAACAACGCCAAACTACCAATCATCCCAAAAACTGCAAACATGACAGCCAACGGCTTGAACTTTTTGCCGAGTCCCTCTTCGATGTAATACATCGGGCCACCCTGCTCAACTCCATTTTCGTCAACTTTGCGGTACATAGTCGCCAGTGTGCATGTGAAAAACTTGGTCGCCATACCCACTGCGCCAGCCACCCACATCCAAAACACAGCCCCCGGCCCGCCAAGAGTAATGGCGATCGCCACACCAGCGATATTACCCATACCGATTGTCGCAGAAAGAGCCGAAGTCAAAGCCTGAAAGTGAGTGATTTCTCCTGGGTCGTTTTCATGATCATATTTGCCTCGCAAAATCTGGAATGTGTGCTTCAGAGCCCTGAATGGTGTAAAACCGCTGGCAAACAGAAAGTAAGTACCAGCTCCAATCAAGAGAACCACCAAGGGCATACCCCAAGCATAATCTACAGCGACAGACCAAAAATTATCGAAGGCTTCCATGCGAATTCCCTTTTCCAAAGTGTTTTGTTTGAATCGGTGTGATTGTCATATGAGTCTTGTGCTAACGGCCAAGAAACCGCTTGACGGCCAGTAGGATGGATTATAACCTCAAGAACGAATAAGACCAAATCGAGGTCATTCGATAAAGTTGCGTATTTCCCAAAATGTACTATTATTCGTGCATGAACTATCAATTAACGAAGACTGGCATGAAAAAAACTACTGCTGTCATTTTCTTTCTTACTGCAACATCGCTACTATCTCTTGCCTCGTGTAAGGATAATCCAATTGATGGCTCCACTTCACCTCTTCCTAAAATAGTTGAGCGCACTGAAGGATATTTTGTCTTCGATACCACCAAAACGTATTTGGCCCGTCAAATAGACGTCGATCGACCAGGTCTATCCATTGAGGCGAGAAGTGAATACTTTCTTCCTTGGGAAAAGACGCTCGGAGAGCCATTTATAGACAATAACAATAACGGAACATATGACCCTGGGATGGACGTTTTTATTATCGCTATTTCACCAGAAAATATGGACCTCAACCGCAATAGTATATACGATGGTCCAAGTGATTATTGTAACCCAGGTGTTCCGTTTGATGACATCAACGGGGACGGGATATGCGCTCCCCGATACCCAGAAACAGGGCAACCATATCAACAGGGATTGCCATTTGAAGACATCAATAGGAACGGCGTATTTGACATTGACCTAGGATACTCCTATATGATTCAAAAAATCAGATCGCGTCCGACCATCTTAGACGGAAAGAGTGTTATGCGAAACAAATTCATCGCAGCCAACAAACCTTTCCAATTTGTTTCCGATTCTGGGTACACTTATGAGACGTGGGGACACTTACCAAGCAACTTTAACTTGTTTGCAAAGAACGATTTCTATACAACGGATTCTAGTATCAGTTATTACAATATTGGTTTGGATGGATTCATGACATTCGACTTACAGAATGTTCGCGAAATTGATACAATGATCATAACTGGATATAGTTTCTCGCAGTTATTGGACACAGTAACAATTGTAATTGAATTTTATGAACATTTGGGATTCTTGAATGAAGACTTTGATGATCTGCTACATTTCAAATTCTCCAGGGTTCTCCAATACAGTGACCCGATTAAGGGAGTAATAAGCAGGAGACTATTCACGGACTATTACTTCGCAAAGGAGTCTGGTCTTCGTGCTATCCGAAGAGAGCATCTCTTTGGCGGCCACTCCCTTACGGTAATAACCGAATGGGAGCATCCAACACCTACGTCTCTCACACGCTAATTCTCAAGCAAAAACCACTCTACTCCAAGATTGTTTCTTTAACAATTATCTCAATATAATCACTTTATTATCCTCTCAATTGGCGCTAATATATGACTGGTGAGTCGTCTAGGTAAGGTTTGGTTGATAGCTCACAACAACCTATGGCTAAGCAGGGGTACAACACAATGAAATCAATACCATTAGAATACAGTCTCGATACACAAGCAGTCCATGCTGGCGAATATGTCAATGACACACGTGGCCATGTCGGCCCGATTTTTCAAACATCGACATTCGTGTTTTCCGATGCCGCTGAGGGCCGCGACCTTTTCGCCCAAGAAAAAAGCGGCTACATTTACACACGTTTGGGAAATCCAACAGTCAACTTGATGGAGCGCAAAGTAGCGGCTCTAGAAGGACGAGGTCTCAAACTTAAAGCGCAGGATAAAGGCGAGGACGTCGAAGTCTTTTGCCGCGCTTTTGCCTCAGGAATGTCAGCCATCTCTTCAATTGCTTTCACCGCTCTCTCGGCTGGGGACCATCTGCTAGCTGATACAATTCTCTATGGCTGCACTAACGATTTATTTGATAATCTCTTGCCACGATTTGGAATCGGTGTCGATTTTGTGGATTGTTCAGACCTCAAAGCTCTCGAACAAGCTCTGGCAGAACATCCCAATACAAAAATGGTTTTCCTAGAAACCCCAGGTAACCCAACTATGAAACTCTGCGACATCGCAGCTGTCGCCGAACTTTGCCACGACCGCGCCCTGCTAGTCGTCGACAACACATTTGCCACACCAATTCTGCAGCGCCCACTAGAACTCGGAGCCGACATCGTCATGCACAGCGGCACCAAATACCTCTCTGGACATGGCAATGTCATCAGCGGCTTAGCTATCGGAACCGACCCAGAGTTTTTTAAAAAGATGCACTCACTTCAAATCGATACAGGCGGCGTGCCCTCACCTTTCGACAGTTGGCTCTTGAACACTGGTCTAAAAACATTACCCCTAAGAATGAAACGTCACTGCGACAATGCTATGGAAGTCGCCAATTTCCTTGACCACAGAAAAGGGATCAGCCGCGTCCTCTACCCTGCCTGCGAGAGCTTTCCCCAGAAAGAGTTGGCCCAAAAACAGATGGATGGCTATGGCGGTGTAATTGCTTTTGAAGTTGAAGGCGGCTATGAGCGCGCGCAGGTGGTTCTGAATTCAACCCGACTATTCAGCCTAGCTGTCTCGTTGGGATGTGTGGATTCATTGATAGAACATCCCTACACAATGACCCATGCGGTAGTACCCGATGAAGTCAAAGAGATGCACCAGATAACCCCTGGCCTTATCAGAATCGCTGTCGGCATAGAAGATGCCACTGATTTGATTGACGACCTCGACAGGGCGCTAAGCGCTAAATAGAAACATGAGGGCGTTTTCTAGAAGCGCCCAAAGTTTCTGCCAAATCCTCTGCAACCTCCAATAGATTTGAGTGTTAAAGTTTGTAGGCTTTTGATTCGCAGGATAGCATTATTCTGCGTATCTTCTGAACAAAGCAATAACCAACACAGGGGCGCTGAAATGAATTACACTCAAAGCACATCTTCAAAAAACATAACTAGGTATCCACATAACCGAATTCATTTCCTGTTTACCTTATTACTTTGCCTGATAACGTTGAGCGGATTCTACATTCCACAAAACGCTTCAGCCTTTGGCGGCAAGAAGAAAACTCCCGAAGAACAAAAAATCGAAGATCACAAGAAAGCCGCGAAAGAATACAACAAGGGGTTGGACAAAGTAGACAACGCACGCAAACATGCTGAAAAATCCGACTCGACTTTTGCTTTCAACTATCGCGCCACACAAAACGCTAAAGCTCGCAAAGACTATCAACGCGCACTAGAAAAGTTTGACAAAGCACTCGAATTGAATCCACAAATGCATGAAGCTTATAGCGAACGTGGTTTTTGCTTTCGCAAACTCGGAATGCTCGACGAATCTTTTGTGTCATACAATTTATGCTTGGACTTAAAACCTGACTATGCCCCTGCAATTGAATATCGCGGCGAGGCGTTCCTAGCCCGCAATCAACTCGATAGCGCAAAAGTCGCTTTGCTGCACCTTGAGCGACTCACGACAGAGAATGCGAGCGACACAACATACACGCTATACCAAGCGACACTCAAAGCCGCGATACAACAATACCAATTACTTTTTTTTGAGAAATAGCTTCGAGAAATAGATGTTTAAAACGCGTCGCGAATTAGCTTTCGAAAAAGAAACGTGTGAAGCTAACATCCAGACTATTCGGAGCTTGACTCCCGAAGTTCAGCGTCATCACGCGCGGCCTGACGCCAATCGTAGTTCTTCAAATCGTCAGGTGGAGATAATCTTGGTGTGGCAATTCCCAACCAACGTTGATACCACTTCCATTTTTTCTTCTCAGCCTTGAGAAACTTCTTCAGTTTGTGGTCATAAACCTGAGCAAAAGCATCATAGTTTTCGATTTTCAAAATCAAGTATTCAACATTAGCTCGACGCTCCATCGCCCGACGCAGAACATCATAATCTTTGTAATTGAAAATTATTTCAACCATAGGATCCAAAATCGGACTTGCGAAAATCATTGCTTGGGAAGCAATGTAATTAAACGGACGATGCGCCTCGATGGCAATAATCGCCACTGGTGTCATCCGCCGCTCAACAATAGTTACCGCCAATGTATCAATCACGCGCTCTTCATCCTCGGGGCGTGGCTCTGGCTTTTTTTCTGAATCCATTGACTGAGAGAATATACTCATTTCTCACTTCCCCCATCTGGCGAACTATCTGATGAATCGCCATCATGACCTAATACATCAGGCGTAATAACTCTCTCAGAGATTATCTGTAGCACGGCCTCTCTATTAGCGCTGAATGTCATATACAAACCGCGAAAGTTCTCCAAACGCGACGGGCCAATAAATGGCGACAAGAGCACACCGTTTTTGTCGGTATAGAACGAACGGAACATACTCCATGGACGCGTAAGAGACTGAGTCATGGTTTTGATTGTTACGCCCTCTTTGTTAAAAGTGTAAGTTGTCGGCAGAAAAAACTTTGCCAGTGATGCAAACATCACCAATCCCGCAATCAAACCAAAGACAGCCGACTCCATATACCAACCACCAGCGATAATACTTACGGCAACTGAGCCGACAGCAATTCCAGCTTTGGTAGAGGAACCCTTAAGAGGATGTGACACCCAGCTCAGCAAGACCTCCGGAGCTGGCGCCTCCGTCTCAGGCATATCAGTATTTTGAGTGGCTTCGTTCAAAACTCTCAATCCGCTTGATCTGGTGTACGATAATTATCTTTACGCACTGTTTCCATCATTTCCATCAACTCATCAGGCTCAATCAATTTCTTATTGATCAACAACCGCACCAGCGCCTGCTGTGCCAGATTGTTTGAAAGCACCAGTTCATTGAATGAAACTTCACGAGTCTCATCACCAATAACCATTTTCATGGCAGTCGCCGAATAATCTTTATCTGATGACTTTTCTTTTTTATTTCGAGAAAAGAGTGTCATGCTCTCGCCCACTTTCTTTTTCTGCTACTTCAGTTTCTTGCTCTAATAAGCCGTGCTCTACTAAGTCTTGCCCTGCTGGTAATGCTGATACAGGATTCAATGAACCGCTGCGATAACCTTCGAGATCCAGCGCCACGAATCTAAAACCCGCTTCTTTGATTACACGCACGACATCGCCCCGAGTTTCATCACTTTGAATCTTTTGCATATCTGCAACTGTCAGCTCCAAACGAGCCACATCATTATGATAACGCACCCGACAACCAGAAAACCCTAACTCCACTAACGCAGACTCAGCGCGATCAATCTGCCGCAAGATATCTGACGTAATCGCAATTCCATGTGGTACTCGTGAGCTCAAACAAGCCGACGCTGGTTTATCTGCCACGCTCAAACCAGCCAAACGCGCAATAGCCCGCGCAGTAGGCTTATCGATACCACACTCCAAAAGCGGCGAAACAACCCCAGCGAGTTCAGCAGCCTTGCGGCCTGGGCGATAGTCACTCAAATCAGAGAGATTGCAACCATCGAAAACCACCGCCAAACTCTCTCGCTGGCGAATAACTTCCAAATCGCTATACAAAGTATCTTTACAGTGAAAACAACGTGTCGGCGAATTCTCAGAATATTGTGGATTCGCTAGCTCATCAGTTTCGATGAAACGATGACGCGACTCTGGCAGACCAATAGAAGCCACAAATGTCTTCGTTGCCTCTATCTCTCGTCGCGGGAGTGATTCAGAAATCGATGTCACAGCCAAAGTGTTACTTGCTCCCAGTGCCTTGTGACTCGCCCAGAGAACCAAAGCCGAATCAAGACCTCCGCTAAAAGCAACCAAAGCCGACTGCCTCTGGCTAATAAAGTCCAGCAATTTGTTGGTGAACTCCTGCGCTTTTTTTGAGTTAGTTTCTTTCACTGGGAATTATGCTGAATCCGATAGTGACAATATTGAGCGGTGTCAATTGAACACTGTCAATCAGTCTCGATTGCACGAGGTGGGGTCCAAGTAAGTTTCTTCGGTAGTTTATCAATGACAGTATATAATGACAATTCGCGGTTGACATGTTCGTCGCCAAAAGCAACATTTCCCGAGGCCCCTCTGTGCAGTGTCATTGATTCCAAATATCTAGACATAGCCGAAGACGAACGCGCCCCAGTTCTAAGTCCCTCGATAATCATTCGCACTGCGTCATAACCTAAAGCCGCCAATCTATCAGGTGACTCACCATACCGATCACGATACATCTGCGCAAACGAACGAAAAACAGAATTATCAGAATCCTGTGTGCGCCATGAAGTGAAAATAATATTTTTGACATTTTGCAGCGGCATTTCCCAAACACGCGGAGTCGCCAATCCATCGGAGCCAATCAAAGTCGTTCTGATATTGTGATAATTAATCTGTGGGAGTATCAACTGCAACTGACGCACAGTCGCCCCAACAAAAATGCAACCAATCTCAACTGGAGCCTCATCAAAATCCAGAGTGTCACCATTCTCACCAATCAAAATTGCCGTTTCATCATAGGCCCCAAGAAATCTAGTCTTGATACGCTCACCGAAAGCGCCAAAATCAGTGGCGCCTGGAGGGAAAATCTCGAAAGCCACAATCTCTCCACCGAGTTCCTTGAACCTCTCAGAAAAAGCAGTCGCCATCTCCATATCTGATTCGCTGTTCTGCGCGAGCGCCGCGGCAGTAGTCACGGGTATTTGCAAGAAGGCATACTCGGCCAACCTCCGACCAATCGTTTGCGGCGAAGGTGTCAATTGAAACATTGTCTGCGATAATTTGGCAAAATTGTTTTGGTTAGCTGCAGGAGCCAAAGCTGGAAGAGCCGCGCAATTCAATGCCGCAGAAACAGCCACCGCTTCCTCGGAAGTCAGTGGTCCAATCAACGCCAGTGACTTGTCACTCTCAGCCCGCTGGGCAATTTGCACAGCTTTAGCTGTAGCGCCTTCGGTATCCTCAACTTTAAAATATACAACTGGTCGAGAATCATCTGACGAATAATAATTGGCCAGATTAGCGCCGCGTTCAATCCGCTTGGCATAACGTTCTAGCTTCCCGCTAAACGGCAAAGCTAATGTCACCGTAGGCAACTTGGATTTACCGCCACGAAAACTGTCCGAGCCACGACCAAAATCAGATCCCGTTGGTTTTCCACCAAGCGAAGCAACTAACTCCGCCGCAGACTGTCTTGCGCCAACTGCAGGAAATGTCGCCTCTATTAGTTTTTTGAAATCTGGAAGCGAGTCACCATTTTTTTCAGCCATCGTCATAACTGACTGCAGCGACTCAAAGGCAAGCTCTACCAAGCGTTGATCTTCGGCTAATGCATACGCTCTGGTGTAATCACCAACAGCGCCAGTGGCGTCACTTTCACGCACAGCCAGATTACCGAGAAAAAACCAGCGGTAAGCGGTATATTCGCTCCCTGAAAAACGACTTATGCCATCAGCAAAGTCGCGCTTGGCATTTTCAAATTGTCCCAGATGATATTTGCTACGCGCTAAATTATAAAGCCATGAATCATGACCAGGCGAGGCGGGAAATCTAGCAGCCAAATCAGCAAAGATTGAGGCCGCGCGACTATAACGCCCGTCATTGAGTAACTCAACAGCGCTTTTTTCTAGACTCGCAGGTGATGACTTCCCATCGGCAGATGCAGCAAAACTCTGCGTCCCTGCCAGCCAGCCAATTAGCGCTATCCCCAAGCACGCAATCCACACGCGTCTGAGATTCTGATTAACAGTGGTAATGGTCTCTATCATATTAGATTAGAGTGAATATTTACCAAAATCTTCAGGATTCATCTTACGCAACCGATCTTCGAGCGTCTCGGGGTCATTAGTGATATTCATCCGTTCGGCCTCTTCTTTGTTTTCAGATTTCTCTAAGAAGAACAAATCAGCCGCCACATAAATCGGAGCGCCAAACTTAAGCGCCATCGCTATTGAATCCGAGGGCCGAGAATCAATTTGGAAATAATTCTTATCCTGCTCCAAAGTAATCATCGCATAAAACGTTTGCTCGCGAAGTTCAGTGATATCCACACGTGTCACCACAGCCTCAAATGTGCGCAAAGTATCACGCAGGAGATCGTGAGTCATCGGACGAGCTGGCCGCAAATCCGACATCTCCATCGCAATCACCCAAGCCTCGGTGTGTCCAATCCAAATCGGAAGCACACGTTGGCCATCTTTCTCCGCATCAACAGGCGCCAAAACCACCACAGGTGAATTAGTCGTGGAATCGAGCGCCAAACTGACCACTTTGGCCTTTATTTGATTTGTCGCTACGATTGCTTTACCACCCACAACTTAACGTTGGCAATTACATCGGCTTCAATCTTCACTGGAATTGTGTAAACACCAAGTGATTTGATATGCTCTGGTAAATCGATATCGCGTTTATCAATCGTCACACCCTCTTTCGCCAACAAATCAGCGACATTCTGGGCGGTAATTGAACCAAAAAGCTTCTCGTCCTCACCAACCCGCGCTTCAGCGGTCAATGACAATTTCTCAATACGCTCTTTGATAACCTCGGCAGCCCGACGGCGTTTCTTGTCACGAATACCTTTTTGCGTGGTGACTTCACCAATCGCGCGCAAGTTTCCACGTGTCGCAGGAATCGCGAGATTACGCGGCATGAGGAAGTTGCGAGCATAGCCGGCTTTGACTTCAATGATGTCACCGGTTTTGCCACGCCCCTCAACTTCGTCTCTCAAAATTACTTTCATTATTCAATCCTCAACTGTAAATGTATCATTATTCAATAGTTAAAGTCCAGACCTACTTACTTGACTCAACTGGCCATTCAATCGCCAGAAGTCTTTGCCGCTCTGGATAATATTTTACTTCTCAAATCAAAATGCGTGTCACTTATTCCAATAATAGCCAAGAACACTGTCCCTGGCAAAGCGCTGATTAGAGCCAGCAGATAAAACATCAATCGCATTGTCCAAGTCACCCGAAACCGTCGAAACACAAACTCAACAACAGCAAAGCCAGTGATAGAAAACACCAACACCGAGATTAGCAACAAATTATCACAAACACGCTTTATCTCTTCAATGCCCATTGAGTCTGCCAATAACCTTCCAGCGGCAAAGACGAACACAAACACCAGCGCTACACGCGGTAGACGCCACTGCGTCAATGTCAACCAATGAAAGTTCCGACTAGTCGCCAATTCAACTGTCTGGCCACTTGAGAGAACTCGCTCAATTGTCGGCGCCAGATACCAAGTTAAGGTCACTGGCAACAAGGCCTGGATAGCAATCAACGCTGGAGTTAACCAACTCAACGTCTCTACCAATCTGCCTATCCTCACTGCATCCAATTCCGGATTGGCCGCCGCCAGCTCGTTGAGCTCATTGAAAATTCCTCCAATGACCTCAGCGCCAAGCGCATAAATCAGACCAACCACAATTGCCGAAACCAACGCCATCAACATAAAGGCTGACTTCATACTCGCCATCCAGCGAAATCCCAACGCCAACGCCAATATCGGCGCCGTCGAAAGAACAATCAACGCAGTGTTAAACTCAGTTGCGGTAGCTGTAAAACTTATCATGGCGCTAGAACCAAGCGCAATAGCGCTCGCGACTAACACAAGCCCCAGCTTGCCCCGAGCGGTTAAACTCAAAACAGCGTAGCTCGATAGAATCCCAGCCACGACATTCAAAATCGGCAAAGGCATAAACACAGGATAAAGCAGGATGAAAGCAAACTCCATCCACTCTCTCTTGGCCACATACTTAGAGGGCCTCGTTGATAAATCTGGAGTTCCCTGATTCATCGACGAAGTCATATGTATCTCTGCTTGTGTTTTACCATCTTCAATCATGTCTTGCCAATCTAGAGACTATTCAATCCTCTATCTAAACGATTCTCTATTTGTAGATTTCGTTAGTGTAAGGCAAAATCGACATGAAACGTGCGCGCTTAATAGCGGTCGCTATCATTCTCTGATGCATCGCTGTGGTGCCCGAGATACGTCTTGGCACAATTTTGCCACGCTCGTTAACAAAACGGCGTAAGAAACGTTCGTCTTTGTAATCAACGTAGTTGATTTTGTATTCGCAGAGCAAACATCCACGTCTGCGACCTCTGGTAAATTCAGCCATTAGTGACTGTCCTTTCGGTAAATGAGAATACTCTCATATTGTTTATATTTGTTTTCATCTTTGTCATGCGCCCTTGAATTTATCTTAGCTTTCTGAAAGACTAATCTTCAAGTAAGAATGGATCGAATGAATCTTTCGTTTCCACTAATTCCAATGGCGAATCCGAGCTGGGCTTGGTAGGCTTCTTGGCTTTATTGTCCTTGACACGGTTGTCCTTGACTGGGGCTTTGCCTTTGGCTTTACCCCTAACACTCTTTTTAGCATCAGCTTTGACAGCGACTTTGACACTACTGGTGTCCTTATTTCTGTCTTGACTAACCTCTTTAAGCTTGTCACCATCTTTGACAACTCGACGCGGACGCCTCTCAGGCCGTCTCGAACTTGTTGACTTTCTATTGCGGCTTGTCGACTGTCTCTGCTCAACGGGCGCCGCGCTTGTTGCCACAGCATCAGTCGCTTTGACGCCTTCCTCTTTCTTCGCAGGGCGAGACTCCGCTCTACGGCGACGAGGCCTTACGGGTTTATCCGTAGAAGGCGCTGCTGTTGAAATTGCTTCTGCTGGAATTGATTCTGTCGAAATCACTTCAGTCGAACGCGATGACCGTTTCCGTCTCGCACGAGTCGGACGCGGCTTGCGCTCCTTGTCGCTGACACTAGATACTTCAACATCAGTGCCATCAAGAGCAGGTTCAACTTTCTTAGAAGCGCTCTTTGCAGAGACAGTCTTTTCAGATCCAATTTTCTCAGAAACGCCCTCTTTAGAAACACCATCTTTAGAAACATTACGTTTCTGATTGCGTCTCTGGCGAACAGGAGTCGGTTCTTCGGTAGCAATTTGCGCCACTTCATTACCTGACTCACTACCGCTCTCAGATTTGGCCTCGGACTTGACTTCTTGCTTAGCGCCTTGCTCAACAAAATCTCTCGCCAAAAACTGAACAACGCCAGCGCTGTCAATTAGCTGAATTCTCTCGGCATGAACTTCCAAGCGCGAAACCGAACCATGCGCAGGAGGTGATGAGAGTCGACCCTCAACAATGACTTCAGCCCCATTGGTCAGCAAATTCTCACAACTAACCGCCAGATGTCCGACCACAAAAACAGAAATCCGAATCGTGGAAATCTGCTTACGCGTCATGTCATCCGAAAGAGTTGGCATAGCAACTGTCAAAGACAGTTTCAAAGTCGCCACCCCAGACTTGTTAGTCCGAATCGCAGGCAACCGTGAAACTAACCCACTAACAACAACTCGATTAAGAAATGGAAATCTCCGCTCACTCATTAGAAATATTCGTCCTCAAAAAACTAGAGAGTTTCTTCATCAGTTGTAGCGGTTGGAGCCTCTGCCTTGACTGGCTCGGCTGTCTTTGCTTCTTCAGCCGCTGGCGCCTCGGCCTTTACCTCGGCATCTGCTTTCGGAGCTTCTACTTTTGGAGTATCCGCTTTTGGAGCATCTGCTTTCGGAGCATCCGCTCTTGGGGCAGCGCCTCTTGGAGCGGCGCCTCTTGAACGCGGACGTCTATCATCAGAATCATCACGATCCCCTGATGGACGACGCTCCTCAGACTCACCACCCATCATCACATCAGTGATGGACTTTCTAAACGGATCGCCATCGTAGCGAATTGTCAACTCACGTAAGTACGACTCGCCAAGCTTGAAATGTTTTTCCAATATCGGCAAAACATTCGCATCACAATCATGAATCAAAGTTACATAGTAACCATGAGTCTGACGGTCGATAGCATAAGCCAAGCGACGCGAGCCGATGCGACGTTCACGAAGAACCTCGCCTTTGTTGGAAGTGATGATTTCGGTGATGGCAGTGACGCTGGCATTGATTGCGTCGTCGCCGATTTGCGGATTTACGATGAATGTCGTGTCATAACGACTCATACGTGATCCTCCCTTTGGACATTTAAAAAAGTTATGCTGCGCTATTTTTGGTGCGCCGCGAGTTACGGCCCCGTTGTCTGGTGATTTGGTTTAGACTAGCTAAAACTAATCGCCAATGGATCCCGAGGCAGGGTTTGACACGTCAGTATTGTACTTTGTACCGATAATATCAAGCGGATTTTTCGAAGGATTCAATAAAAAATGCTCTGAAAGAATAGCTTCGCAGGCGTCAGCTGCCCGAGAGACAACCGCCTGCTTAAGAGAGGCCTCAGAATCATCAAATTGCCCCAAAACGAAGCTAATTATCTCTCGATTTGGTGGTTTTGGACCAATCCCGACTCGCAAACGTGGAAAATCCTCCGTTCCCAGCTCTCCAATCAATGATTTGAGGCCATTGTGCCCCCCATGGGAGCCATTTTTCCGAAAACGAAGCCGCCCTAAAGGCAAATGAAAATCATCGACAACAATGATAAGTTGTTGTGGCACAACATCAAATAGCTCAAGAACCCGATTCGCCGCCAAACCAGACCGATTCATCAAAGTCGTCGGCTTCAACAGCATTCCGCCCAAAGCTTCTGACTCATCAAACCCATCAGGCTCAACTAAGTCCCTACCACCAAACATTTTACGCAACAAGCTAAATAGGCTAGATTTGCTCTGCGCTCTTGATTTAATAAGGGAATTGGCTGAGGCCTGATAGAAGTCACCCTTGCCAGGAACAAACTCCCAATTGCGCCGCCGCGCGAGATTATCAACAATATCAAAACCGATATTATGGCGAGAACCTGCATATTGGCTCCCGACATTGCCCAGACCAACAATTATGAAAGAATCTCTCATAATGGATTTCATAACAAATACATCAAATATCAGCTATCACCAGAGTCAAATCTATAGCCAACACCACGAATGCTCTTGATGACTGTTGGCTTGGAAGGGTCTTTTTCAAAAATCTTGCGCAATCGCAAAATAAAATTATCAACAGTTCTAGTCGACGGAAAAGCATTGTAGCCCCAAACACCATCAAGCAATGAATCACGGCTAACAGTTTGTCCGCGGCGCTCATAGAGATATTTGACAACCTGAGCTTCCTTACGAGATATTGTCGTAGCGCCACCAGGACCACTGACCTCAAGCGTCTGCATATCCAAGTGACAATCTCCAAAGCGAATAATGTCACTCTTTTCTTCCTTGGCCCCCTGCCAACTAATCCGACGAAAAACAGAGGCAATCCGATGTAGCAGTTCTTCCAAATTGAACGGCTTGGTGATGTAATCATCAGCGCCAACCGACAGTCCTTGGATCTTGTCCTTATCGCCGTCACGAGCCGTTAGAAAAATAATCGGAAGATGCGAACTCTTACGTATCTCTTTACAAAGCGAAATACCATCCATCCCTGGCAACATTATATCAAGAATCGCCAAATCGAATTCAATCTTATTGAACATTTCTAAGCCGCTGATACCGTCCTGAGCAATGACAACCTCATATCCCTCAGCGGACAAATTCATTTCTAGGCCAGCCGCCAAATTCGGCTCGTCTTCAACAACTAGAATACGTCTCATGAGCCACTCTTGGAATTATCACCACTGTGGATAGGCAAAGTCAAAGTAACTGTTGTTCCCTTACCCAGCCCCTCCGAGTCAATCTCAACAGTTCCACCATTGGATTCCATAATTCTTCTCGCCAAATACAATCCCAATCCCGTTCCCTGCCTTGTGCGAGTCAATTCATTGCCCACACGATAAAAACGTTCAAAGACACGCTTGCGCTCATTTTTCTCCAACCCGATCCCAAAATCCTTGATAAGGATCATAACACAATCACTTTGGCATTTGACTGTCACATCAATCCTCGCTCCAGAATCAGAAAACTTAATCCCATTGTCAACAGCAATATCCACACAACGAGTCAACTCACCACTGGAAATCCGCGCAACTACCGACTGCCCCAAGTCACTAACATCCAACTTAATTTGAACACTACGACCAGAGAGCTCTTCTTGACGAGAGGCAACATAATCTTCCAAGAGCCCTCTTACTTCAACGATCTCAACTTTTCCTTCAGCGCCCAATGCCAACCGACTCGAACTGCGCCCCGCTTCCAGCAAGTCGTCAATTAGGTAACCCAGCCTGTCGAGATCAGTATCAATCATTGTCATCACCTTGCGGCGATTGGTCTCGCTGAGCTTGCCCCGCTTGAATCCTTCAATTCCAAGACGCAATGAGGCCAGAGGTGAACGTAACTCATGTGTCACCGCCATCAAAAAATTTTCCTGCATCCGACGTGACTCTTCAGAGCTTGCCAATGTCCGAAAAATCATCGCCAAACCAATCAATGTCAAAATAACAAAGAAACCACCTTCAGAAAAAAGCATTATCCGAGACTTGCTCATTTCATCCTGATAGGCGGCAACCTGCTCAGGGTGTGGCCGAAAGTTCCTGCCACCAATTGCTCTAAAGAACGCCGAATCTTGAGGTGGTGGAATAAACTCCAAACGCGGATGATAAGCGTCAGCCAACTCACGAGCAATCTCGTAATCAAGAGCCACAGCAATCACTGTTCCGTCTTTGGATATGCGCACACCAGCATCCACAGCCCGAGTCTTTAGATAATTGGCGGAATTGTACTCAAGCAGTGTGTCATGCTGGCCATTAGTGACAATCAGACGAGCGATAAAGCGATTTTCCTTAACTTCAAACAACAAACTGTCAACAGTGTGCGCATTCAAGTTTTCAGCATTGATAAGCATTAAATCACGAGCGTCTTGATACTCATGATACAAAGCCGAAGCCAGTTCAGTCTTACGAGATTGCACATAGGAGAGATAGTCATTGTACCGTGTTTCAATCAATCCAAGATGAAAAACAATCCACCAAGCCAATTGAATCACAAACAAAGCCGCCAAAACAATAAAAATAATTAACGACTGACGGTTTACATTTTTGATTCTGCGCCTGCTGAACATGAGAGTAGTGTTTCCTATGTAGTGTCTTCCAAAACAGTGTCTTACTGAACAGTGCCTTCCAAAGCAATGTCTTTCTAAACAGCCGCTTCCTGATCGAAATCAGATGAGGTTCCGCCGATTACATTAAGCCAAGTCAAACGCACAGAATTGCTAACCACTAAGACCGAAGAAAAAGCCATCGCCAACGCGCCGAGCTCAGGTGATAGCTTCAAACCAATCGAATAATAAAAAACACCAGCGGCAATCGGAATCGCCAACAAATTATATATCAGAGCCCAAAAAAGATTCTGTTTGATAACTCTGAATGTCTGGCGAGATAATTCTCGCGCGGCTAACAAATATCGCAAATCAGATTTCAACAAGATAATATCTGCCGCCTGCTTGGCTACATCAGTTCCGCTTCCAACCGCGACTCCAATTTCGGCTTCCGCTAATGCTGGAGCGTCATTGATTCCATCCCCAACCATCGTCACATGATAACCAACTTTGCGCAAAGCTCGAATCAACTCGCCTTTTTGCTCAGGACGAATCTCTGATTCAACATGATCAATGCCCAAAGCCCGCGCAGTAGTCTTGGCCGAACGACGATTGTCACCTGTGAACATGAAGACTTTGAGCCCTTCTTCTTTGAGCTTCTTAATCACTTCTGGCGCCTCGCGCTTAAACTTATCCATCAAAGCAATCAATCCCAACACCTGTCCATCAAGTGACACATAGATTACCGTACGGCCTCTATCCATCTCCGACTCAGCAGTGTCTTTGAGTTCCTCAACATCAATCTTGTGATTGTGCATCGCGCGCCCACTACCAATCAAAACCTCTTTCATCTCACTGACACCCCGCACCCCAAAACCACTGAGCGCTTCAACGTCACTGGCGTCTTTGAAAGTCAACTTCCGCTGACGCACCTCGCGCATAATCCCACCAGCAATCGGATGCTCACTATTGTTCTCCACTGTCGCACAGACTTGCAAAACATCCTCTTCGCTATACTCACCAAGTGGCGTAACAAGCACAACCTCAGGCAGACCATAAGTCAAAGTGCCTGTCTTATCAAAAACAATTGCGTCAACTTTAGTGAATCGCTCAAGAGCTTCGCCGCCTTTGAACAGTATCCCCTGACGCGCCGCCGACCCAGTTCCCGACAGAACAGCAGTCGGGGTAGCCAGACCCAAAGCGCAAGGACAAGCAATTATCAAAACCGCAATCGGCGCCGAATACATCATCACTGTGCGCCCATCACCGCCAAAGAAATACCAAACCACAAATGTTATCACCGCCAGCGCCAAAGCGGTCGGCGCAAAAACTCCTGCAATCCTATCGGCGATACGTTGAATCGGAGCTTTCGAATCCTGCGCATCAGAAACCATCTGAATAATACTATTGAGGTAACTCTCTTCGCCCGAATGCGTCACTCGCATTTCAAAGACCTTGGCGCCGTTAACCGAACCGCCAATAACCTTCGAGCCCACAGACTTTTCAACTGGCAAAGACTCACCAGTGAGCATTGCCTCATCAATCGACGGTTCACCAACTGTAATCTCTCCATCGGCCGGCACTCGCTCGCCAGGACGCACCAACAAGTTCATCCCCACTTGCGCCGCAGCGCTATCGATTTCAACCTGCACACCACCAATCACCGCCGTCGCTTTTTGTGGACGTAAATCCATCAAACCAACAATCGCCTTTTTGGCGTTACCACTAGCGCGAGCCTCAAGAAACCGTCCCAGCAGCACCAGCATAATAATCACTCCCGCCGCCTCGAAATACAGATGCTCCGAGAGTGGTTGCAAGTCCGTGAAATAGGCTAGTAAATTGTAAATACTAAACGAATATGCCGCGCCTGTTCCCAGAGCAATAAGCGAATTCATATTCGCGGACTTGTTGCGCAGTTGTGTAAATGCGTCAACAAAAATCCCACGACCAGAAACAAACATCATCACTGTCGCCAAAGCCGCCACCACCAAAACCGAAGCAATTTTACCGACATCAATTGGCGCCCCAAGTTCCGCTGGCGGAAGCATATGCGCCCCGCTGAGCATATTGATGAAAAACAACGGCACTCCCATAAAAGCCGAAATCACAAAGTCGCGCCGAGCCTGATCAGTTTCTGCGCGGAAATTGAGAATATCATCCTGCCTACGCGCCTTGGCGCTATAACCCAATTTGTCGACTTCCTTGGCAACTACCTCGACATCAATCAATTTTGGCTGATACTCAACCGAGGCCGAACCCATCGCGAAATTAACTCGCACAGAATCCACACCCTCAACTTTGGCCAGCCCCTTCTCAAGTGTCACAGCGCAAGCCGCGCAGTGCATACCGCCAATCGTAAATGTAATCTTCTCTAATTCCTGCTTACTCATATTATAGCTACCACTCGAATTTACGTTCATAGATTAAACCCAGCCAGCCCAACAAGACCCCACCAGCAACACAACATAGAGTTCAACAACGAATTAGGCAATGCAGACAAGATTCAGAGACAAAACGGGGGAATTAATAAGAAATATCGTCAGAGCTGAAAACCTGACAGGGTGGCAGGGACGTTCGTTCCTGTTTCATTGTTCTTGGCTTCGATACTGGGCTTTGTCGTCCACTAGATTATACTGAACTGACGATCAATATAGTTATGCAGAAACCGCGACCAAAGGGCTTGTTGATAAAGTCGAATCCTGTTGCGTCGGGTCTTGCGACGGCGCTTCTTGCCGTCGTGTGACCCGATGCTTTGCCTATGGAGACGTGTCGGGTCACAATTTTCAAAAAGCGAAATCAAGACCAGACACAACTGGTGGGGTTGATCAACAAGCCCCAAGCAGTGGGGTGCCCTGACAATTCATTGAAAGACAATCACCTGTTTTTTGTCTTTGCGCGACGCGCCCCTCTATCCGACTGCTCTTTGGCTCTCTTATCTGCTCGCTCTAGGGTACTCTTAGCGCGAGTTTTTTTCGACACAATCTGTTTCAAGGCCCGAGACTCTTCATTCATAAGTTTGCTCCAGTAGTCATAATGCTTGTCTTGTGGACCTCGAGTAAATCGTTGATAAACCCTATTGAATACTTCGCCATCTATTCCTGTCACGACAAAAGAGTTCAAACCAACTACCTGCGAACTCAGTTCTTCTGGATTTCTGATTTCTCTTATACTCCAATCACCGACACCAAGTGAACTTCCTGTCTCAGAGTCAAAGTAAAACCACATCTGAAATCTATCACGGTCTATATTGATCTCTTCCTTTTGCAGACCATAGAATTTTTCAGATGGATGAACGAGCGTTAGGAAGGTAATAGTAAAGCTCCTACGCTCGTAGCTACGGGGAAGCAATTGCACTTGAAAGTCGAATACAGCCCCTTTGGATATCGGTCCACTTAGCGGCGAACCAAGTGGGTAGTTCAAGAGCATTAGTGGGGTGGTGACTTCAAACAGCAGATTAACACCATCGGGAATGTCTCTAAGCGCTTCTGCTCGGAAATCTATAATTACTGTGTCGGAGACAATGGGCACTTCTGGGGTGATTCTAGCTTCGAGTTGAAGTGAAGATTGAGGGACTGTTGTGTGATTCACATCGTTTCCACCAAAATACAGTTGAAGGGCACCGGTTCCAAGCCCAGGAATTGCAAGACTAGAACGTGTCACATCAGTCATTTCCCCGCATTTTCCTATGAATGTAAGTTCTCCAGCCATACCTATTGCATAGCAAAACCCTATGGGGCCAATTTGAATCTCATTAACTCCAGTTCGCAATGGAGTAAAATCCAACGTCCCAGTAAAACGTTCAACCGGAAGGTCAAAAATTGCCAACGCAATCTCCTGTTTTTCCACCCTAACTTTACCAAAATCCGACCTTACGGGAATTGTTCTGTCCAAATGTGTCGTTGGAGAGTTAGGAGGGTTAACTATAATTACGTTATGATAGTACATTAGTTTGGTAAGATCATACTTCAATGTGGCTGTTTTGTATAACTCTAGGTCTCCAACAATCTCAAAAGACCCCACCCACTTTTCGTCTTGTACTGGAAGTGTTCCCCCCCTCAGTGCAGCTCTGGCAGACCCCCAGCCTACACTATCTTCATAATTGTTGACACTGTAATTGACATTTCGAGCTACGAGTCGAGTCGGGATAATAGAGAGTATTGCAACCAGTAGTGCAGTATAGGTAAGTGTGACTTTGTTTGTATTCTTCACTGTTCTAATCCTATTTAAGAGGCGTCATCTTGCGGGCGCTAGTATTCCCAATACTCTCGATTGTATAGAAGTATAAGCCCAAAACTGCGGCCTCCAAAACACTATTCTCAATACGACCTAATTAAAGTGTCCAACTTTGGGCTGGTGGCCCGTCCGCTCTGCGGCGGGTTTCTAGTAGACAAGCAACACTGAGTACAAATATGAACCCACAATTAACAACTGTTTAACTAGAAACCTGCCCCAGAGGGGCAGGCCACCAGTCCTAATCTCGCCGTGGGGTAGGCCACCCTGCCGATATAAACCGTTCACATAGATAACAGTTTACTACTATGGAATATATCCATGTTCAAGGTTCAGTAATGACTCACGGTCTCCAAACTGAGAATTGAAAATACGCTCGAGGTTGTAGACGAATCCGACTTGAATACGGAGTATGTCTTCTCCAAGAAGGAGCGCTAGATCACCCGTCCGATTTTCGTATAACGCCTGAGTTACCAAGTCGAGGCCGTCTCCGATACGCACTGCGACATTGCCGACGACCTGCCATTGATTCGAGACCCTGATAAGATCCGAATAGGTTTTGTATCCACCAGCCAAACTTGCTTGAAAGGCAGGTTGCTCGAGGGTTCTTCTGAGATAACGTAAAGAGGCATACAACGTTTTTGACTGCGCCCTAGCCAAGTCTACTTCACTCACAAGACTAGTCAACGCTGTCAAACCGTTAGTATACTTCCCTTGAATCCGAAAATCCCAGAAATTTACAGGGTCAGGATGTATATTTAGTATCGTAGAGGCAATGACATTTACTATCTCCTTGCTACGCCCGACACCAAGGTGCTTGTCTTCAAGGAAAAACACATTGACCGCGGCGCCGATTTGCTGAATGACACCCCGATTCCAGCGTTGCGATTTTGGAACACGATACTCAAGGTTGGCGCCGACTGAATTTAATCCGAACTCCTCAACTTGATTTGGAATTGCAAAAACGGATTCTGTGTAGTGTTCACCGTGAGCGGTTAACCGAACACGCTTTCCAAAAATCCGGGTATACTCAATTACATTTCCAAACTGACTGTCTTCGGTGTTGCTTCCAGTTGCAAAAGGATTCAGTTTGTCTGTAAAACGTAAAGCGTCATCATCTCGCAAAGTTGGAAATTCAACTAGCGTTCCTTTGATACGAGAACGTCCGAACTTAATGATGTTATGCCGATTCTCAATCTGGATGAACACCTGATGGTAGAACACCTGTCCTAGTTCCGAATCCGCATCAGGAAATTGCATCCCCATAACAAAGCGACTTCGCCAATTGCTGTAGAGCTTCTGTCGCAATCCCATCAATAGACCAGAATCAGAAAAATCGCTAACCGCTGATTGAACGCCAGAATTTTCGTTGTCGTAGTTGCCAGAAAACACCCCACGCGCAGCTACTGCGAATTCTGGAGTTACTTGACTGAGAGCGTCTTTCGCAACAGATGAAAATACTACCACGCAGATAACTGCGGCCATGTGAATCTTTTTTGCTAGATATTTGCTATTCATCAAGGGCCACCTTCGGAAGCATGTTCATCTTTGCCATATCCGCCATTTTCATTCCTGCCATGGGTTTAACCATACGCTCTTCATCTGGCAGGTCTTCATAAGCCAACACCAGCAGATTACCACCAGGATAGAGTCCGTTGTTGGTTACTCGCCTAGTGTCATGATCATGGAAAGTCCACAAACCCCTGTTCGTGCCTTCAATCACCATATCCAGCGTTTTTCCGGGGCTGAGCCGCAGGGTGTTCATTTGCTGTGGTTGTGGCAATGGAATACCATCATCACACACCAACCAAAAATCGTGACCATGTAAATGGAGATAGTGTTCTTCGGTGCCGGCGTTGATAAGTCTAACTCGGATCTTTTCCCCAGACCGAATTCCCAGATTGGGAGTATTGGGGTATGAACTACCGTTTACTGTGAACCAATTCGGTTGCGGCAGTTGCGCCGAGGAACGACGATTGGTTAGATATGGAGGTTGATAGCCTTCATCAATCGCATTTTTCAACTCCTGCTTTGAATCAAAGAGTGAGAATCTCTTGGCATCGAACCGTCCGTTCTTCATCAGGTATCTGCGCTCTTTCATTCTATCGAGCATACCATCTAGCTCATCTCGCAAGAAATTTACATCATGCGCCGAGTAGATGAGCGTATATTCTCTATCATAGTCAAAGCGTTTTTTAATGGGGTCATCATCATCTTCAACAATAAGACTGCCGTACATTCCAGCCTGCATATGCAGGAGTGTTCCCCAGTGGCAATGATAGAAGTGTGTTCCATAGGGTTGCGCTTCAAATTCGTAAACAAACGTTTCACCGGGCATCACTGGCATTTGGGTGACATACGGAACTCCATCCATGCGCCAAGGGACATACATCCCATGCCAATGAATCGTGTGATTCAATTCGGTTCGGTTCTCAAAGAGAACTCTCACTTTGTCACCACGCTTTACCCTGATTTCAGGTCCAGGAACAGAACCATTGAATGCCAGCGTATGAATGACCATGCCAGGAGCTAGCTCCTGGCGAGCAATATCTATGTAGAGTTTGAACTCTTTAGTATCACCAGATATGGTCGGTTTCAGCGGTTTCGGAAAACGCTTTGGAGCTACCACACCAGTTTGCGCCAACAGAGGTGTCGCACCCAGAGCCGCTAGTCCCACAGCTCCGGCGGCGACACTACCAGACAGCGCCAAGAAATCCCTTCGTTTCATGAAACTCTCCCCTTTTTGAGCTTTAGTCAGCCCTAGTAAAACGTTACTAAGACTCCCATGTCTCATAGCTATACGCTACAGTCGTACGCCGAGTTCCGGAATCGCATTTATGCGAAATAGAAACCCGACAACTTACTCACCATAGCGCTCTTCTTCTTTGACTTCTTGATAGAGCCAGTTTTTTTCATACATCCCTCGTTCAAAGTAATTATGCAGAGAACTGTATGGGTAGTCAAACGGTTTTTTGACCCGTCCATGTATTGCTTGTGGAATTGTCTGCTAATAAATGGGTTCGTTTTGCATATAGGGGGGGTGGGATGTGGATGTTATAGTGATTTTGTAGTGATTTTGTTTGGTTCTTAGGAGTTGAGGCGTAGGTCGATGTCTAGCCATTGCATGTCGTTCTTATCGCCGATGTATTCGAGGAGGACGGCTTGTTTGTTGAAGCCAAGTGTTTGGTAGAACGCGATGGCCGTTTTGTTCCATGTGGCGGTTTGGACACAGAGGATGCGCGCATTTTGTTCCCTGGCTTTTTTGATAATGAAAGCTATTAAGTCATTGCCGATTCCTTTGCGCCTTTGAGATTCTGAAACTGCTAGGTGGTCGATCATGTGGATTTGGTTCCAGCGAGGCCCTGAGAGTGAGACAAGGCCAGTGATCTGTTCAGCGTTGTCTACTGAGACGTAGATTTGGCCTGCGTAGTTTTCGAATTCGTCAAGTACGGTTTGTGTGTCTCGTTCGCCATTGAGGTAGGTATCGAGAATCCTGACTGAATCGAAATCGTGGCTGAGGTTTAGGGGGCGGATTTCTTGCATGGGCGGAAGGTAGGTAGGTTCAATGGTGTTGTGCAAATGGGTTCGTTTTGCATATAGGGGCGTGTGGGATGTGGATGTTGTAGTGGTTTTGTTTGAGTTTTCGGTTTGGCTTGGTTGTGTTAGTGAGTTGTTTCATCACTTATGGGGGCGGTGGGGAATTTGTGGTGGGTTGGTGGAGATTTTGTATGCGTGAAGGGCTGACTAATCCCACCCCAAGGGGTGGGGCACCCGTCCTACATGAATAGAATGAATATCCAAAAAACTCCTCCAACACCAATCAATAATTGAGTCGCGCCAGAAATGCGCACCATTTTACACCAACGCGGAATTTTGGAGTAATGTCTAAATTTTAGTGCTGTTTCTAAGATTTTAGCCTGGTCTCTGAAATGATTCCAAAATTTGGTAATTCGTAATTCTATTACAAAGAATACCAAAGATGTCAAAATTCCGATGCTAACTAAGCAAATTCGGAGGTCACCTGTGATCTTCGGATCACTTGTGAAAATAACTGACATCAATCCAGCGCTAAGAGCGAAGTAGAGTGTTAGTTGAGCAAAGCGCAGTTTGGAGTAATGACGCATATTCTCCGCAACAATCTTGTATTCCTCAAGTTTGAGTCCGTTTTCTCCGTTGTCCAAATGTGTCTTCTCCCATGATTTAGCGCTAATGAGCGCCAAGCCATAATTCATAGTTAAGGTAGTTCTGCGCTCCCGACTTTTTTATTTCCTTCATCAGCTTTGAGTCAATTGAGCTGTCTGTTATCAGAGACATCAGGAGCGTATGGCTCCTAGCCAACCTACCTGGTTCCTGAAACCGAGACGAACGTACCGGCCACCCAGCCCAATCCTATTCATACAATCCCCACTCAAAGTAATTATGCAGAGAACTGTGAGGATAGTCAAACGGATTCTTGACAAGGCCGTGTTTTGCTTGTTGAGCTGTCTGCTGACAAATGGGTTCGTTTTGCATATAGGGGGTGTGGATGTTGTAGTGATTTTGTTTGGTTGGCTCAGTTTGGTTGTGTTAGTGAGTTGTTTCGTCACTTATGGGGGCGGTGGGGATTTTGTGGTGGTTTGGTGGGGAATTTGTGCAATGGGTGAGAAGAAACATCGGAATGGATTATGCGAGAGAGATGTTAATTTCAAGGCCAATCAGGCAATTTGGATTTAGCAATAATTCGTAATATAAAAGGAGTCGATAGACAAATTACAGCTATTGCGAGGGGTAACATACCTGGAAGCGACTCGAAGATACCTGAACGAGCAATAATCAGCAACATGGGGATTAGTCCATAGGTGTAAGCATAGATGTAGAGCGTTTGCTTAGCATTAGTAGGAAGCTTTCTTATGATGCTCCAAGTATGAATTTCTTTATCGTAAAATAAATGGAAGCTGTAAGAAGACCCTTTGTCAATAACTCTGTAGCTCTTGAATGGGAAAATTGGGACATACAATATAATGCACCATTCCGTAGTCAAATATGACCCATCAGGCAGGAAATCTCTCTTACCATGAAATTGGGTTCCTATTCCAAAAAAATTATCTATCTTTGTTATCATAGCAGTGTCTAGTACGCTGTGCTTCTTTTCGTTAATTTCAATTCTATCCGAATTGTTTTGCCTCTTTCTCGCTTCAGCTGACCTACGTAACCATTTTGCCTTTTCAGTAGCCAGATATGAGGATGTAGTCTCTAAGTCTTCATCTGAATAGGGCTCTCCTAGGTCCATCCCATTCTTAATCAACCAGCTCCTATAGGTATCAACGCTAGCCTGAGAGTAATCTGCAGGAATTTCAATGAAGACTTGACGACATGAGCTACACTTGTACTTTTCACCGTATCCCTTCGCATACACTTCTTTGTTACAATTTGGACAATTAAACTTGATAGCCATTTTGCTCTCCCATAAGTGTTGAACTATTGTTCCACGTGTACACTTCGACTAGATTTGTAAATCACAAATTACGCAGATCGTAGGTCGGGTTCCGGAGTCGCATTCATGCGATGTAGAAACCCGACATTTTACTCACCGAAGCGCTGTTCATCTTTGTCTTCTTGATAGCGCCAATTTTTTTCATACATCCCTCGTTCAAAGTAAGTATGTAGGGAACTGTGAGGATAGTCAAACGGATTTTTGACAAGTCCGTGTTTTGCAGGATTGTAATGGATATAATCTAAATGACGATTCAAATCTTGCTCGTCACGGATGACATGCTCCCAAAAACGGTTTTGCCAGACTTTGCCAGAGCGGACTTTGTCTCTGATTTGTCTTGAGAAGGAGATTTTGAAGGCGTGCATGACTTTTGAGATAGTTTCGTTCTCTAAGGTAAGCATTATGTGGAAGTGGTCTGGGAGGATTACCCATGCGTCTAGGGGGCGACTTTTCCAGCATTGGTGAAACAAGGATGTGTTTTCGGCTAGTAGTGGTTCTCTGTTGTTGGTTATTGCTGTTATGAAATATGTGGCTCCTGGTAGGTTATGTCTGCGTAGGGTTTTCATTTGTTGGTTGTGTTTGTTTTTTGGGGAGATGTCGGGTTTCTGCATCGCATGAATGCGATTCCGGAACCCGACCTACGGTTTTGAATCCGTACATACACTCTTGTTTATAGGTACTTTTTGAATCTTTCGGCTATGGTTTGTTTTACTTCTTCGGTCATTATTATGTCGGTGGGCCATTCTCTGGTGTAGCCTTCTTCGGGCCAGTGGCGGGTGGCGTCTATGCCCATTTTGTGGCCGACGGCGTTCATTTCGCCAGCGTGGTCTAAAATATCTACTGGGCCTTGGACAATTTCTATGTCACGTTTGGGGTCGACATTGTTGCCCCAGCGCCACATGACTTCATCGACGTTTTGCACATCGGTTTCTTCATCAACCACGACAATATATTTGGAGAGACACATTTGGCCTGTGCCCCAGATTTGGTGCATGACTTTGCGGGCGTGATGTGGGTATTCTTTTTTGATTTTTAGGAATAAGAAGTTATGGAAATTGCCGAACATGGGCATGTTGTAGTCAATCAATTCGGGCATTTGGATTTTTAGCAAAGGTAAGAACAAGCGCTCGGTGGCTTTGCCAAGGTAATAATCTTCTTGTGGTGGTTTGCCGACGATGATGGTTTGGTAGACGGGATTCTTACGGTGGGTGATGGCTGTCACATGGAAGACAGGGAACTCGCCAGCGAGTGAGTAGACGCCAGTGTGATCACCAAATGGTCCTTCGGTGCGGCGCTCTTCGACATCGACATAACCTTCAATCACAAAATCAGATTCGGCGGGGACGCGTAGGTCAACGGTTTTGCACTGGACCATGCGGACGGCTTTTTTGCGAATGAATCCAGCGACTAACATCTCGTCCATGCCTGGAGGTAGTGGCGCTGTGGCGGAATAGGCGCAAGCAGGGTCGCCGCCGATTGCGCAGGCGACTTCGATACGTCCGCCTTTTTGTTCGTATTTGCGGAAATTGAAGGCGCCGTCATGGTGCGGGTGCCAGTGCATGCCAGTTGTGTTTTTGTCGTAGACTTGCAGGCGGTACATGCCGCAGTTTTGCACGCCAGTGTTGGGGTTTTTGGTGAAGACTTGGGGCATGGTGATGAAACGACCTGCGTCATCGGGCCAACATTGAATCACGCCGAGTTTGAAGATGTCGATCTGGTCGCCTTCGAGGACGACATCTTGGCAGGGCGCGGAGTTGACCATCTTGGGCATATTGCTGGCGGCTTTGGCGAGGACGGGAAGCTCTTTGAGCTTTTCCATGGTGGACATGTATTTGCGGGGTTTGACTAGATCTGAAAGTTCATCTGCGATATTTTCGAATGATCTGCCGCCAAAGGCGATGTTCATGCGTTTGAATGAGCCAGTTGAGTTGATTAGCACGGGAAAGTCTGAACCCTCGACGTTTTCGAAGAGCAGGGCTTTGCCGCCGTAGTTTCCCTGGGCGTCGCGCATTTTTGAATGACGGTCGGCCATTTCGGCGATTTCGAGGATGGGTGAGATTGGCTCGGAGATGCGGAGTAATTCGCCCTCGGCCTCTAGCTCACGGATGAAGTCCGCGAGGTTTTCTATATTGTATGATTTATTTGTGTTCATGTCGGTAAATATACGCCAGAGAGGCCGAAGCGCAACTGGGTGGGGCTGAAGCGCAAAAAAAAGTGGGACTCTCGATTTGAGAGTCCCACTTCGATAATAACCACTTCAAGAAGATACTACTTGATAGTCACGTTTGATGTATCTGAACCACCTGAGGTCGAAGTCACAGTGACTGTGGCTGGAGCTGAGTTTACTCCCGTGATTTTCAATTCCCAACGATTCTTGCTGGCCTTGAAGGTCATTTGGCCGTAGCCAACCACGCTCAAGACTGCGTTTGGATCGTCAGTTGTTGCGCGAACATCCAACTTCTGTTTGCGACCGTCATACTGTGCTTTGGTGATTGTGACGACGTCGCCACCTCCACCGCCGCCAGTGATGTCAGCAGAAGTAGTCGCTGAACCTGTGGCGCCTTGGTCGTCGGTAACTGTTAGCGTGACGGTATAGTTACCCGTTGCGCTATAGGTGTAGTTCGGATTCGCGGCGGTACTTGTTCCGCCGTCGCCGAAGTCCCAACTGTAACCGACAATTGTTCCGTCTGGATCAGAAGCACCAGCGGATGAGAACGAGACTGCATTGCCAAGTGTGGCGCTGTATGGGCCATTGACGCTAGCAGTTGGCGCCTGATTGCCACCACCACCGCCAGTGATATCGGCAGAAGTTGATGCAGAGCCTGTAGCTCCTTGGTCGTCAGTAACCGTTAGCGAGACAGTATAAGTACCTGTTGCGCTATAGGTGTAGTTTGGATTCGCGGCGGTACTTGTTCCACCGTCGCCGAAGTCCCAACTGTAACCGACGATTGATCCGTCTGGATCAGATGACCCAGCGGATGAGAACGAAACTGCACTGCCAAGTGTGGCGCTGTACGGGCCATTGGCATTGGCTGTCGGGGCTTGGTTACCGCCACCGCCGCCTTGAGTGACTGTTACAGCTACGCTCGGTTTGTACCGTGTGCCATTATTGTCCTTGATTTCACCTTTCCAAGTCCAATCAACCAAATTGGAAGGCAGGCCGCTCAGTGCAAATGCAGCGGTCCAGGTTCCATCGCCATTATTCGTGAAGTTCACACGAATTCTGGTACCGTTGGCGTCTCTCATTTCCCAACGCTCTCTGCTCATGTTGGTGAAGTCAACTTGGTCGCTCCACATCTTCATGTACATCGTCTCGCTAACGTCGAATGTACGATCGTCGGTCGAGAGGTCAGCATTTCGCGAAAGGATGAATCCTTCGCCAGATGGTGGCGGAGGTGGAGGTGTGTTGGCTGTGATGTATCCAACCTTTGTCATGGTGTTTGAACCATTGGCATTGGTTGCGATCATTGAGACATCGTATGAGCCAGCGTTGGCATATGTATGTGATGGGTTTTGCGCGGTTGAAGTTGCGCCATCACCAAAGTTCCATGACCAACTGGTAGGTGCGTTGGTTGAAAGGTCACTAAAGCTGACTGCCAAAGGAGCGTCACCAGTTGTTGGACTTCCAGAAAAATCAGCTGTTGGTGGGTTCGTATTCGGAACTGTGATAGTCGCAGTAGTCGAATTTGAACCTGTTGCGCTTTGGTCATCAGTGACTGTCAATGAGACACTGTATGAACCAGCGGCGGAATAGGCATAGCTCGGGTTGGCTGCGGTACTTGTGCCGCCGTCGCCGAAGTCCCAACTGTAGCCAGTGATTGTTCCGTCTGGATCAGATGAGCCAGCCGACGAGAAGGAAATGTTGTTTCCGACTAGAGCGCTGTATGGGCCATTGGCATTGGCGGTTGGCGCTTGATTGACAGGTGGGCCAACGTTTGTTGCGGCATCGGCGTTAACCAAACCGAATCCGAAATTGTTGTCACGTCCAGTAGCGCCGATATCGGTTGCTGTTGATGTCAACTGATTACGAACTGCTGAAGCGGATGTAAACTGACCTGTTGACCAGATGAGCGCCACTACTCCAGCGACGTGAGGTGTTGCCATACTTGTGCCGTCTAGTGTGGCATACTGACCATTCTTATAAGTCGAGACAATTCCCACACCTGGGGCAGTGACTTCAACTTCTGGGCCTTTGTTGGAGAAATTCGCCAGATTGTTTCCTTGGTCGACAGCCGAGACAGCAATTGTCGAGGAATACTTAGCAGGAAATCCAACGGGACCACCAAAGTCATTTCCAGCCGCGGCACAGATTACAACACCAGAAGCGTAGGCGTTGTCGCAGGCGGTTTGAAGCGCGTTCGTGCCGATTGAGGCGCCGAGAGACATGTTGACAACATCCATTCCATTTGCAGCAGCCCAATCAATTCCGGCGACTACATTGGAGAATGTTCCGCTACCGGCTGCATCAAGCACTTTGATACCATAGAGACTGACAGATGGGGCCACGCCAATAACACCAATACTATTGTCGATAGCGCCGACGGTACCTGAGACATGCGAACCATGACCGTTGTCATCCATTGGATCATTGTCATTGTTCACATAGTCGATACCGCTGACATAGTTTGCCGCAAGGTCTGGGTGACCGTGGTCGATTCCGGTATCAATGATTCCAACTTTTACTCCAGAACCTTTTGTTCCACGAGCATGAGCGGTTGGCGCATTGACTGCGGTTATGCCCCACGGAACAGTTTGGGCAATCATGTGCACAGGTCTATCTGGCTCGATGTAATCGACACTAGGGTCGTTCATCAGGAGCTGATATTGACCTTCGGTCAATTGCGCGGAGTAGCCATGTATAACAGAGCTATATACTTTTTGTGGTACGACACCCGCGATAAGGGCGGACTTTGTGATGTCCTGCTTTACGCGTTTGAAGAGACCGTTGTGTTTCTTACCAATTTCACTTGTTGTTTTTAGGACGACTATATACTGCCCAGGGATGACATTGGGATCATCGATTTGCTGTCCAATTGAGGTGTTGGATTGGCTGGTCGGTTCAAGTGGTTGTTCTTGAGAACATCCATAGATGCCGAAACTTGCCGCCAATAGAAGGAATGTGAATACGCTTGAAGATAAGCGAAGAAACGAGGTGGATCGTTTCTGCGTAATTCTTAGTGAATAACGTTGACGCATTGGAACTTCTCCTTCAAATCAAAAAAAGTTAGTTACTCTTCTGCCAAACCAAAATGACCTTTGTGAATCGCACTTACACAATGGTCTTCCAAGTTGGTAGGTATGTCAATCTACTCTCACCTCTAGGGCTCCACCAGCGCTTGAGAGAAGCATCAGCAAAGATGCATGTCAAGGCACACCGATTTTGCGCTACGATAAGAGCAAGATAAATAGCATAAGCGCTATGTTGTTGGAGGCTGTTGAGCCCCAAGTTTCATTTATCACCTCCTGTCTACAGATTTGGCGCCGAACTGACGCAGTTTCATCTATTAACATATAGCAAAACACAATAGCGAACGCGGGGTTGAAGACTATCAGCCGCGGTCAGTATCCAAGGTATCAATTTGAAATTTGATAATATCTCTTCACGTCACAACTTAGCGCAGTCTAATCAGAAGCGCAAGTAAATTGACTTCGTTGGCCAAAGAATGTCAACGTCGAGGCCAGTAAAGTGGATCATGGCGCTATATATTTATTTACAACATTTAGCTCCATTTACGTGTATACATGTTTGTCGGTTTGGTTCAATTGAACAATCATGTACTATTGACCACTCACTAGTCTTCCGATATATAAATGAGTATGGAACTGAACTCTACTATAATAATAATTGTACTGTTGGGAGTATTGGTAGCGCTAGTTTTGGGACTGGCTTGTGTTCCTGTGCGTTTGCGCATTTGGCTGGGGACGGACGTTAAGAAGTTGACGGTTAAGTTTTTGAAGTACACTATTATCGATAGTGATAGTCCGCGAAAGTCTTCGGGTGGAACCAAAAAGAAGGAAAAAGCGTCTGAATCTCAGGCTAAGAGCGACATGGAAGATGCTGACAAAAAGCCGCCTGTTTCACTTTCTGAGCGCTGGGAGAAATTTTTGCGGTTTGTTGATATTGCTCCGCAGATTGCTCGGGCTGTGCTTGGGTTTACGATTCGGTTGGTGAAGAAATTGAATTTACGGGATGTGGCTGGGAGTGTTGCTGGTGGTTTTTCCGATCCTGCTGATACAGGGATGGCTTTTGGGGCGCTTTATGCAATCTGGGGCGCGGCTCCATGTCTACAATCTCGGATTTCGGTGCAACCAGATTACCAAGCTGAACGTATTACTTACGACTTACATGGGGCAATCAGCCTTCGGCCGATTGCCTTGGTTTGGCCGACAGCGCGGTTGCTTTATGACTTGCCTAAGCGTGAGTTGGTGAAGATGATTCGTGAGAGTCGTCGGAAACGTAGAAAAGCAGAAGCTAGCAAGAATGAATAGACTATTTACATAGAAGTTTTAGACAGGAAGTCGATGAATCGGACTTTAGTAGATAAATATCAAGCAGTTTGCGCTAAGAGCCGATTAAAGAATATAGCTACTATGCAGTGACAAATTGCAGTGGCTAATAGAACCACAGGGAGTGAAATAGTATGGCGAACAATGTTGTTGAAATAATTGAAGGAGTTGTCGGACAACTCAGAGATATAGCCCGTACAGAATCTATTGTCGGGGAGCCGATTACAGTTGGTGGTAAGACCTTGGTGCCGATTATTCGGATTACTGTTGGTTTTGGCGCAGGTGGCGGCGAAGGTAGCGACGACAAAGATCGTGGCGGATTTGGCGGCGGCGGTGGCGGCGGAGCCAAAGTTGAGCCAGCGGCGTTTATTGTTATTGATGAAAGTGGTATTTCGTTGCTTCCCGCTCGTCCAGGGACGATTGATAGTCTGGTGGAGGCGATTCCGACTGCGATTGGCAAATTGGGGAAAATCGCCCAGAAGTTATCCTCAGACTATAAGTCGTCGAAAAAGTCGGATGATGGAGCTAGTTCTGAGTCATCGGACTCGGCTGATTCTGAATCCGCAGACTCTTCCACTGCATCTGAATCTTCCGATTAGTCATGAGTTAGCTCCCCAGACGTCTCTGATGTAAGGCGTCTGGGGCTAGTTTCTCGTGTAAGTTAGTGTTATTCACTGCCTTAAATGGCCTGCACCTGCCTGTAAGCTGAGTCAGAAGCTTTTTCCGAAACTATCCTACTATATACTACTGTAGATTTTCAATCCTCCTTGCTCATGGAAGAAAACCTTTCTATATTCGACGCTGAGCTTAGGAAGTGGCCGAGCAGTAAGATGTTCGAGTTGTTTCTTGAGGCAGTTGGCTGGATTTTGAGAGTGGATATTTACGCAAGGGATTGTGTCTGGATATTTGGGCTGGCTGTTCAGAATTTGAACTTTTAGACGATTATGTAAATGGAGGATTGAGGATTTTGGCCTTGAATCTTATTTTTGGGACTCTTGCGAGTCCGCAGTTAGCTGTTAGCTCATTCTTGAGTAACCCACTGTTTAGCAACCCACTTTTTGCGCTTGGCGCAGGAGCTGACGGAGCGGCTGGCGGTGGCGGGATGATCGCCCAGTTTGGTTTTTTGATACCGCTGTTTTTGATTATGTATTTTCTGATGATCAGACCACAGCAAAAGAAACAGAAAGAACACAAGAATATGCTCGACGAGCTGAAGAAGGGCGACAAAGTTGTCACTTCAGGCGGAATGTACGGCGACATATTCGCGTTTAATGAAAAACGTGATTCGGTAGTTCTAAGAGTCGGTGAAGTCAAACTTGAGTTTCTCAAGAGCGCGATTTCATCCAAGGTGAAAGACTAAGCGCTTCTTAGAAGCGCTGTTCACCATTTAGAGTGACACGAGTCATATAAGAATTAACTTACGCATTTGGGTCTTTGGAAGAAGCCGTTGATGTGTGAAGAAGTTGTTTAAAGGCAAAAGATTTTAGGAGAGTAGTAGTTGTGGCTGTATTGCCAATCGTCTTATATGGAAATCCAGTATTACGCGAGAAGTCGCGAGCTGTCGAGGCGATTGATCGATCCACGAAAGATTTTGTGGCGGACTTGATCGCCACGTTGAAAGACGCAGAAGGGCTCGGATTAGCGGCCAATCAGGTTGGTGTAGCCAACCGAATTTTCCTAGTGGACTTATCGCCGCTTGAGCCATCCGAAGAGATTCGTGTATTTATCAACCCGCAGATAATCGAAACATCTGGTGAACTGGAATATGAGGAAGGCTGTTTGTCTTTTCCTGAGATGTTTCACCTGATTACACGCCCAGAGTTTGTGACAATTCGGGCGACAGATTTGTCGGGAGAAGAATTTGAAATCAAAGCCGATGGAATATTGGCCAGAGTGATTCTACACGAAAATGACCATATCGACGGAAAACTGTTTATCGACTACATTACGCCGATGGCGCGAGAAATGATTAGCGGCAAGCTGAAGAAGCTCAAAGCCGCCAGCGCCGCATAAGGGTGAGTAGTTAGCAGGATAAAGCAGTGCGGTCTAGAGACAGCGCGTAGAGCGCAATTATTATCAAGAGTGATTGTCCTTTGTGATTATTCAACTGTATGAATATAGTGTGATTGATCAGGATAATTAGCCAGCCACAATGAAGAAGGACATCACCAGCGTATTAACGCTAGGACATTTGACGCATTAGAGTCAATTTGATTGTTTTTTCAAATCTCTCCATTATTGAACAACAGAATTAGCAATTCTGCCTCGGCAACTTAGACACACATCACCCAAAATCTCTCGAAGCTTCAAGGCGTCATGGATTATTTTTTTGTTTTCTGCTGCTTGTTTGTGCGCGAGTTTGTCTGTGCGCGGTAATACAAGGCGTAGCGAAAGAGAATATCTGTGATAGAGAAGTAAGAAACTTTCGTTAAAGTTCCTTACTTCGGATTTATTAGTATGCCATTGAAGATTGTCTACATGGGCACCCCCAGTTTTGCGACTTCTGCGCTGCAGGATTTGACGCAATCACGCCATTCTGTGGTGGCGGTTGTCACTGGTCCAGATATGCGCTCAGGTCGCGGACGGCAGTTACGTCCGACTCCAGTTAAGGAATTGGCTTTGCAATTGGGTTTGCCAGTTATGACACCTTCATCATTGAAGAGCCCTGAGTTTGCTGGTGAGTTGAGCGAGTACGACGCGGACATCTTTGTGGTGGTGGCTTTTCGGATTTTGCCGCGTTCGGTGTATTCAGCTCCGCGACTCGGTTCAATTAATTTGCATGGCTCGCTTTTGCCGCTTTATCGCGGAGCAGCGCCTATTCAGAGGGCTTTGATGGATGGCGCAACCGAGACGGGGTTGACGGTGTTTTCATTGGCAGACAAAGTCGACACTGGTGGAACGGTTTTGCAGCAGTCTATGGCAATTTTGCCAGAGGACAATTTTACTAGTTTGTCAGCTAAAATGGCAGCAGAGTCTGGAGCGCTTTTGATTGAGGCACTGGACCGAATGGAAACTGGGAATGTGAAATTGGTAGCTCAGGACAATTCTCTGGCGACATCTGCGCCGAAGATTGTGTCGGTTGATAGATTGATTGATTGGAGCACAAGTTCGATTGCGATTGTTAATCAGATTCGCGGTTTAGCGGAGACACCAGGCGCATACACAACATGGCGCGGCAAACGTCTAAAAGTTTTAGGCGCGCGAGTTTTGACCGAAGAAGATTGCGAGAAAATCCAGTTACGCCAACCATTGGCTGTTGGAGAAGTGACGATCGCAGGTAAGAAAATTTGTATTGGGGCTGGTAATGGCTCCAGACTTGAATTAAGCGCCCTTCAACCAGAGGGCAAAAAGAAAATGATGGCTGTAGATATTATTAATGGACAATTCCTTCGCGATGGCGAACGATTGGGTGATGACGCCGAAAGCGTATGAATCAAGAAACATCGATTCAAAGCAAATCGATTCAAAACACATCGATTCCAGAAGTGTCTACAGCTACGCGCTCTAAGAAAGTAGCGCAAAAAAAGAAAGAAGCGTTCAGCGCCAAGAGGGACACAAGTCCCCGTGCGCAGAGGACGCAAGGAGAAACAAAAGTGAAAAGAGAATTACTAATTAATGTGGGAGATTTTGAAACCCGCATAGCCCTGCTGGAGGACGACCGTTTGGTTGAGCTTTCAGTTGAGCGCCCAGAAAATGAGCGCATGGTAGGCGATATTTACAAGGGCAAGATTTCCAAAGTCTTGCCTGGTATGCAATCGGCGTTTGTGGATATTGGTCGCGATAAAGCGGCGTTTTTGCATTCGTCGGATATGGGACATTTGCCGCGCGATAAGAACAGTTCTGAGGAGCTTGAGGTTAGTGACGGTGGCGATGATGTTAGTGATAGCATTGTTCGCAAGGGTAAACGTGTCGCGATTGAGCGTGCGCTCAAAGATGGCCAAGAAATTTTGGTTCAAATTATCAAAGAGCCGATCTCGACTAAAGGTCCACGAGTTTCGACGGATATTTCGATTCCAGGTCGTTATGTAGTGATGGTGCCTGATAGTTCTGGAGTTCGTGTTTCCAAAAGGATAAGCAGTTGGGGTGAGTCGCGTCGTTTGCGATCGATTGTCGAGCCGATGCGTCCAGAGGGATTTGGGCTGATTTGCCGCACTGAATCTGAAGGCGCGTCTGAGAAAGAGCTTCTGGCTGATATCAAGCGTTTGTTGAAACAGTGGGAGACGTTAAAACAGACGATTGACACTAGCCCTGTTCCCGCTTTGATACACAAAGAGCAGGATATGGCTCTATCGATAGTCCGAGATGTTATCAATGAGTCTATGGATCATATTGTGATTGATGATCGCCGTGAGCATCGCCAATTGGTTGCTTACGTGCGTCAAATTGCTCCGCAATTGCGTGATCGGATTGAGCTTTACAAAGGTGAGACACCGCTATTTGATAAGTATGAAGTTGAGCGCGAGCTTGAGAAAATGCTTGATCGGCGGGTTTGGATAAAGAAGGGCGCTTATCTGATTATTGACCAGACTGAGGCGATGTTGACGATTGATGTTAATACTGGCAGGTTTGTTGGCAAGAAGGATCAAGAAGACACAATCTTTCGCACCAATATTGAAGCGGCCAAAGAGATTGCGCGTCAGTTGAGGTTACGAGATTTGGGTGGTTTGATTGTTTGTGACTTCATTGATATGTATAGCCGCGACAATCGCCGCAAGCTTTATGAGACATTCAAAAAAGAATTAGCCAAAGATCGCGCCAAAGGCGCTGTTAATCCTGTTTCGGAATTTGGTCTAATTGAATTGACGCGCCAGAGAGTGCGTCCGTCGTTGGTGCAAGCATTTTCTGAGCCGTGTAGTTGTTGCAGTGGTTCCGGTCGTGTGCTTTCCAGAGAGACTATGCGCGCTAAGATTGATCGTTGGTTCCAGAGGGCGCATCAGGCGCGTCAGTATCGTGATTTCCATTTGGTGGTCAATCCATCTCTGGCTGATTCATTAGTTGGTGATGGTGAACCTGGCAGTAATCGCTTGCGGACCATTATGAAGCAAAATAGTGTCCGTGTAAATTTGGTGAGAGACACACTTATTTCATTGCAGGAATTCAAAGTCTTTGAAGCTGATAAGAATGTTGAAGTTACTGAAAAATATCAGAGCGTCTGATTAGCTAGGAATATGGAATACGAAGTCAAATTGGATTTAGGTGATCAGGCGAAGTACGAGCGTTTGGTGGCTTCACTAGGAACTCCGCAATTTGAGATTCAGCAGGAGAATTATTTTTTTGACACAAGTGAAGGCCATCTATTGGAATTGCACTGGGCTTTGCGAGTTCGGACGATTACGAAAGTCGGAGCAGAGAAGTCTCTGGATTCGACTTCGGCTGAGATTACTTTCAAGGGCCCACAAGAAGGCGATGGTGAACTTAGCGCCCGCAGTGAGATCAATGCTGAACTGCCTTTAGCAACAGCTACTGCAGCTATTGCCGGTGGATTCGACTTGACCGTTTTGAAGCTCGAGCCCATTGAGGCCGTGCGCAAGCTGATTGGTGAGAGTAAGTTGATTCCGTTAGTATCTTTTAGGAATCGCAGGATAGTTTTTGATATGCGTCCTGACTGCGATTTTCCTCTGGAAATTGATATGACTACCTTCGGAGAAGGTTCTGTACGTTACGAATTGGAAATGGAGTTTCCAGAGCGCATTGAAAGTGATTTGGCTCAGGCCACGGCCTATATTAAAAGGCTTTTTGAGAGTTTGGATATTCCATATCTCGCGCAACCAATGAGTAAATTCGCAGTAGCCCTGCAAAAACGTTCGCTTTTGAGATGAACCGAGTCCGCGGTTGCTATGTATAAGAGCACAACTATGTATAGAACACAATCGGCCGACATAAGGATTAGAGTTTTGAACTGATTTGTTCAACGGACCTGTCCTCCAGAATTGGTTGGATGAGCCATTCTAGTTCCAGAGCTTTAATGAGATTAACAAGTAGTAAGATAACAATGGATAATAAACTAAACTTCCTCACAGGTCTTTGAGAGTTATGCAGATGAAGCAATTTTCTGAGAAAACATTTTCCAAAAATCAATTTTCCAAGAAGTATTCTAGAAGTGATAGATTCAACGCGACATTGTTTTTTCTGTCGGTAAGTTTGCTCTCACTAACCGCTGGCTGCGCTAGTACGAATTCAGCTATTGGAGATTCTGTTCTGATCAGCGACGAGTCTAAGGCAGTGTCGAAGGCGGAATCGAAGGCAGTAGTTGTTGATCAATTTGAGGGTGTCGACCTTTATGGAAGCTATTCAAGATATGATCCTCATTCATCTATTGAGAAACGCAACGCGGCTCCTAAAGGTTACCTGCAAATTCCGAATGATAGTCTTAGAGGGTTTGGGCGTTGGCTACGAGGCTATCCAATGCGTAGCGAATCCGAGCCGCTGACAACTTATGGAGGTAACTTTCTTGCAGAGCCAACGGTAGTCGGTGGGATTATTGATTTGCCAGTTGTCTCGCCTGGGACTGGTTCTCGCGAGGTTTTGTATTCATTTATGCATGAGTATGCCATAGTAATGCAGCGAGAAATGGAACTCAACTATCGTGGTTTGGCCGATGATTCGGTTTCTATGTACCTCTACGCGACAGGTTCATACTCAACGAATTTCAATCGTACCAAGTACTACTGGAAAGAGACTGAAGAAAAGGCGCTCGATGCAAATCTGCTGAATCGCTATACCGAATTTGTTCGTTCGGTTTCTTCATATAAGAGCTTGATCCGAGATTGTCAGGAAATCAGCATAGCTGATGTTCTTCCGGGTGATTTATTTATTCAATACGATTTTGCGCCACGTCCGAAGGGGCATCTATCTATTGTTTTGGATGTAGCTGTTTTGGACCCAGAGGCGAACATAGCTGAGATTGGAGCTTCTCTAAAGGACAGCAGCGGCGATCCGTATCAGCGGGTTTTTCTTTTTGGGAATGGTTTGACACCAGCCAGTAGTTTTCACATTATCAAGCCAGTGAAGCCGGGCAAGGGTAATTGGATTGTCCCGGGTGAATTGGCAAGTAAACTCAAACATATTGGGCCAGGAAAATTCTACCGTATACCTTATCAGTATTTACGTTGACCAATTTCAAGCGATTGCGCTTGTCTAAGAGTTTTCTAATTGTGTACGTAGTCATACTGTGTCTGTTTGCGATGGCGCCCTCAGCGCTTTTTGCTAGCGCTTGGAAAGTCACACCAAAAGCAAAACTTCAGTCTGTAATCAATTCTGCCAGCGATGGTGACACATTACTATTAGCAGCTGGAACCTATTCTGCGAAATCTACTTCTTTTATTGATTCACTTTGTGGTAATTGTCAGGAGCATAAGAGTCCTGCGCGCGCTTCCTATGGTTTCCGTATCTCTGGAAAATCTTTGGTTATTGTTGGTGTGTCTGCTGAAAGTGTGATTTTGAAGACCAATAGTGGTTATGGAGTTCTTATTGAAGACTCGCCTGATGTGTCATTGCGAAATCTGACAGTGACAGGCGGCCGACGAGACGCAGATGAAAATGCGACTGATGCGGGGATTGTTATCAGGCGTTCAACTGTCACTATTGGTGGGGTTGTTGTTCGAGATAATCCGAGGACTGATACTTCTGTTGTGGTTGGTATTGGTGGTATTGTTGGCCGCGAAGGCGCTGAGATTTCAATTTCCAATTGTGTGTTCTCCAATAATTCTTGGGATGGATTGGCTCTTTATCGAGGCGCCAGCGCCACAATTACAGATTGCCTAATAGAGAATGGTCGCGGTGTGGGTATTGGTGTGACTTGGGATGCAACTTGCATCGCTCTGCGAAATACTGTGACAGGTTACTGGAAAGGCATTGGCTCATTCGGTTCGGCTTGGTTAATTGCTCGCAATAATATTGTGCGGCACAATCTTGGCTGGGGGATTGTCGCTTCGGGGAATAGTTATCTTGAGGCGAGCAATAATGTTATTTATGCCAATGGCAATTGCGGTGTAGCTACTTGGGGGGCTGGAAGTCATGGGCGGTTTGCTAATAATATTATTGCCAATAATGGCTGGCGTGAGCAGTGGGTTTGCCCTTGTGTTGGTGTTTGGAATTATGGCGACTGGGCCAAATGGGATTTCTCTAATAATATTGTTTGGAATAACAAAGATGGAGAATATCGTGATATTTGGGAGCAAACAGATATCAATGGCAATCTCAATGTTGACCCGCTTTTTGCAGATACGCTCAGGTTCTTGTTGGCCCCGAACTCCCCCGCGCTGGATGCTGGAAACTCAAGTATCTCGGATCCTGATGGCTCCCAAAGCGATATCGGACGTTTTGGTGGTCCCTCAGCTAGACGATAGCGCTTTTCCCCTTCTCCGACGTCTACCCCCCAAATAATTCAATCTTCAGCTATGCTGGCCCTTAGATATGGTTGATATCAACTACGCTGACTAGTTTTCTTGACTCTTGGACTCGTTCGGCGTGGTTTAGGCAAATTATTGCAGTTTTGGACCATCTAGCGCTCAAGTTTTGAGCGCCTGTCGCCGATTAGTAGAGTATGACAAGACAGGCGGAAGCTTTGTTGTTTTTATTGACGTTGTTTTTATCGCCTTAATGAAGCTGAATATTGTATCTCATCGAGAGGCAATGAACATTACTGCAATTATTGAAGTATAGAGTTTGAAACTAAATCTGGAGACAAGAATGAAAACGAATCAAGCAGAAATCAATACAGGCGACAAGAAAATGCGCTTGCCGAAACAGTTTATTGCATTGGGCGCGATTGCGGCGCTGATGTTTACCATGACATTTGGTTGTGGAGAAGATACTCCAACAGGTTCTACTTTGCAGACCGGAAATGTGTCTGATAGTTCATTCCAATTGGTCAGCAATCAGTTCTCACCAGCCGCTGCTGATATCAATGGACTAGATTGGATTGACCTGCTTATGGGAGAGTTACCAGGGTTCACAGCTTCTAGCTCTAATGGGAGCTTTCGCCCTCTATTGGGGCGTGGTGTAGCTCAAAGCCATTCTGATACAGTCGTGTCAATTACAATTGTGGTTGATAGCGCCTCTGGATGGATTACGTTCAACGCGACTATTGCCAATTTCTTGGATACTTTCACTGTAGTTGATTCGATGCGTTTTAGTGATATAGCAAATACGCCTTTTATTCCCAGTGATTCGCTGAACACAGATTCGATTGGCAAATTGGAAATTCGTGTCCATGGTACCGCGGTGGTAAATGACAATAGTGAGTTTGTTGGTACGGGTGTGATCGCCGCTTCAATGGATATTGATATCATTGGCCGCGATTTGGCTGGAGGATTAGATACAATTCGCATCAATGCCACCGAAACAAATACACTAACTGGTGTGGCTTTTGATAGCGCCAATGGGCAGTGTGATATTAGCGTGTCGATGACTTCGACATTAACCAATTTAGTTGGTCTGATTGATGATACGACTGATGCGTGTCCACTCTCTGGTCAGGCGCATGTGACAGCGACTATTGACGTCGATTGTAGCGCAGGTCAAGGAACTTTGACCTTCATGGACACATGGACTGTTACCGCTACATTCAATGGCGGAACCGACGCAACTATAGTATTTGAAAACTCGACAACTCGCTGGGAAGTCACCGAGCCATGTGGCGAAGGTCCTCCACCAGCGGCGAATTCTTTCCATCGTATGGCAGGACTCGCCAACGCGAGTATGGAATAGCGCTTTTCGGCCTTTACTGGCCATGATTTAGACAGGTTGTCCTGACTTTTGCTGAAAGCCCCGATAGAATTGACTCGATCGGGGCTTTCAGATTTTGGGGAGTACTTGGGAGATTGAGTGTAATTGTGGCGTATTAGACGCGGATTGGTAAACTGTTTGACATCGTGAAGATGACAGTGTAGTATCAATGCGCTGAGAGTAATGTTGTCCATTACTCTTTTGCTTCCTAAACTGGTGGAGTGGCTGAGTGGTTGAAAGCGGCGGTCTTGAAAACCGTTGTACCTGTGAGGGTACCGTGGGTTCAAATCCTACCTCCACCGCCAGGGGGGGACATTGTCCCCTTTTTACATTACTATCTGTTATTCTGCTGGAATCTGGAGGCGGATTACTAGGCTCCGTTAAATTATGTTGCTTGTTGTGTCAGGTCCTCAGACCTGACACTGTCCCCTTTTTTTGTATCTATTGTAATACTAATTTTGGAGAAGTATTCAAGATGATTGTTTGTAGGCTTCCTTTATCCAACCCAATAATTCCTTATCAATATCGGATTTTGTGAAGACTTCGACTCTGTGTGTGCACATTGCGCCGAATAGTCCTGAGTTTTTGAGACGTTCGCCTGTAGGTTTGTCTCTTAGTTTCAGACCGACATCAATTCTTGTTTTTGTGCTAGGTTGTATCAAGACGAACTGCTTCTTTGTCTTGACACTGACACTGGCTTTCTTAGGAACAACTTCAATTCCTTCTCCGAGACCTCGGATTTTCTTGATTAATAAATCATAGATCGGTTTTAGTTCTGCCTTGCCTTTGCCATACTGCACTTCTATTAGTTCATCTGGTTTGAAGAAGTTTGCTCCTGCCTCGCGGGCTGTCATGGCGACAAAGTTGGCATAGCCGTGCGTGAAGTCATGTTCCGATTTTAGGAATTTGATTATCTCGCCATGTTTTTCGAGTTTAGTTTTTCTTACGACTGCGACCCACTGCTTTAGCGTCTTGCCTGTCTTATCTATTAAGCCTTTTTCCATCAAAAAACCCTCCGTTGAGTAAAAACAATATTCTATTCGTCATGCACTAGTTAGGACAAAGAGTAAGATTGGTATTGTAAGAAAGTTACCTCTTTAGTCCAGCGGGAAGAAATTTAATCGTTCTGTGTCATGGTTATCAGAGATAAACTTCGAAGGGTTGAGTCCACAAAACTCTTTGAACTCTTTTATGAAGTGGGATTGGTCATAGTATCCGCATTTGAGAGCTATTTGAGTCCACTGAATGTTATCTTCTTTTTGGATATGGAACAGAATCTCATTGAAGCGAAAGACTCTTTGTAATTGCTTGGGTGTTAGGCCCACATTTTTTTTGAAAAGACTCAGGAAATGTTTTTTTGAGAGACCAGTATCTTTGATTAGTTCCGTAATTGTGTTGAACTCAAGAGCGGGATCGTTTTGAATCTCACTACAAATTGAGATAACATGATCATTGGGAGTTTTGTCCTTCTCATATTGAGCGAGGAGCCACTTCTCTATCAATTCGAATTTCTTTGTATGAGTTGGAGCTCCCATAAGCTTTTCTCTAAACTCAAAGATTTGATGTCCAAAGGCGTGCTCTGCGCCTACTACAGAATTCTTTATTTCTGAGAGTGACTGCTTGAAGAATGGAAACGCTCCATAAGGTTTGAATTTGATGACGAACATTTCTGAATTCGGTTGAGTGTTGATAGTGATGTATTCTGTGTGCATGCCCGAAATCCAAGCCTTTGAAAACTCGAACTTACTTTTTTGTGTGACATTGTCTGCAACGAAGCGTGGCATGTCGTCAAGTTCAAATATCAAATAGATGCTTCCATCAGGCACAACTTTTTCTAGAGAGTGTTCTGGCGTGTAGCCTTTGAAATAAATGAACACTTCGATTAGTTCATTGAGTGGTTGAGTTGGTATGTGTGTTTCTATGAGCACTATGGGTCTCTTCTTGATTTGTTTAAGCTTCTTCAACTAAGTCCAGTGCAGCTGGTAGGAACTCTATTAGGTCACCGGCAATTAAAGAGCGCTCGCCAAGTTCGCTGGCGGCTAGATCGCCTGAGAGGCCGTGGAGGTAGGCGCCGCAAATTGTGGCTTGCAATGGGGAAGCGCACTGTGCGAGGAAGCTGGCGATGATTCCAGTGAGGACATCGCCTGAGCCGCCTGTGGCCATGCCTGAGTTGCCAGTTGGATTGAGATAGATGTTTCCAGATGGGTCCGCGATTAGGGTTGGGCCGCCTTTGAGGAGGATGATAGAGTTGAATTCTCTGGCGGCTGAACGAAGCGCTTGGGCGCGTTCGGCAAAAGTTTTTGGCGGTAATTTGCCCGTTAAGCGTTTGAATTCGCCTTCATGGGGAGTTAAGATCAATGGCGCGTGATTGCCTTTTAGAATTGAAGTGTCTGTTTCGAAAGCGTTGAGTCCGTCGGCGTCTAGGACGCAGGGGATTTTGATTTTTCCGATTAGTTTTCGGATGAGGCGTTCGGTTTCGCGGTTGCGCCCTAGTCCAGGTCCGATTAACGCTGAAGTTGATTTGTTTAGAGTTGTTAGAATATCACCAAGCGCTCGCATTGAAAGCGCTCCGCGTTTGGCAACCGAGGGCAAGCCGAGTGTCATGGCTTCGTCCAATTTGATTTCGAAAATTTGTTCAAGAGTATCTGGGCAGCCGACTGTCACTACGCCAGCTCCTGCGCGTAGGGCGGCTTTGGCGCTCAAAGCTCCTGCGCCAGTCATGCCTTTTGAACCGACTAGAGCGAAGAGTCTTCCGAAAGTTCCTTTGTGTGCATCTGGTGGGCGGGGTGGAAGATTTTCTGCGACGTATTCTGGAGTGATAAGATTCTCGTTGATGCCAAAACTTGCAACGACAGTCACTGGGATTCCGATGTCGATTGTGCGTGTGATGCCTGCGTAGTTTTTGCCTGGGAAGAAGTAATGACCAATTTTGGGCATAGCTAAAGAGTATGTGAAGTCGGCGTTGATGCAGTTTTCTGCAATTGCGCCTGTGTCGATATCTAAGCCAGTTGGGTTGTCGATTGCGCAGATAGGGGTGTCTTGTGAGTTGAGATAAGTTATTAGGTTTGGAATTATGCCTCGAGGGGCGCCAATGACACCACTGCCTAGGAGTGCGTCGATAATCAAGTCTGATGATAATGATTCGGGAAGTTGTGCGCTGTCGGTTATGTAGTGAATGGTGACATTTGTGTCTGTCAGGCGTGTGAGATTTGCCAAAGAGGCTGGAGATAGTTCCTTGTCGGCGGATTTTTTGTCGACTGTTAGATAGACAGTGACACTGGCGCCCCAGTCTGAGAGATAGCGGGCAATTACTAGTCCGTCGCCGCCGTTGTTGCCTTTGCCACAAAAAATAGCCACTGAATTATTGGCGGGAGATTCAATGAAATCTTCAACAAGAGCTTCGGATAGAGCCAGACCTGCGGACTCCATCAAATCTAGAATCGGAATCGCTGGGATGCCTTTGACTGCTCCATCAATTGCTGCGTTGTCCACTTGGCGCATCAAATCTCTGCTTACGAGTTTCATATATCTGCCTGTCTGCTTGCTTGGGTACAATTGGTTGAAACAAATAGCCAGCTAGTACTGGACTAGGTGAATAATAGCACAACGTTGAGCGTCTGCCAATTCTCAATTTGGCAGTCGCGTATGACAACTATTTTACTTATACTATGTGGGCATGAGTTAAAACGATTGAAGAAACCTCAAATGTTTAAGTTAGCGCAATGGATAAACCCCAAAATAGCAGTACTGAAATGAGTAAGTCTATCTCCAAGTCGTTGGGTGACAAGTCTGAGTTTCCGAAAATTCCAGATGAGTTTTTGGAGCGTTATGCGCCTTTGGTTGATGATGTTGATGAGTTTGTTGGGTCGTTGCGGACTCCTTTGGCTAAGGCGTTTCGGGTTAATCCGCTGCGTGCCGAGGTTGAGGCGACAATCGAGAAGCTAGAGCGACATGGCGCGAAGTTGAAACGTTGTGAGTGGTATCCTGATGCTTTTGTTTGTGAGGGAATTGATCCAAATTCGACTATGGAGAACTTCTTGGGATTGATTTATGTGCAGGAGTTGACTTCGATGTTGCCGCCTTTGGTGGCTCGCGAGGAGTTGACCAGCGCAGGTTTGGTTTTGGATGCCTGTGCGGCGCCAGGGTCGAAGACTACACAAATTGCGGCGCTGATGCGCAACGAAGGCGCTTTGGTGGCTAATGAACCGAACTTTGGGCGGACGCGGTCTTTGAAACATAATCTTGCGCGGTGTGGGGTTCTTAATACTACTATTACCAATTTTGATTTATTGCAATTTCCTAAAGATGTGGAATTTGATGTGGTTTTTGTCGATGCGCCTTGTTCATCGGACGGCACAGTGCGTAAGAGTCCGAATATATTGAGGACTTGGCGCAAGGAGCGGTCGTTGAAATATATGAACTTGCAAAAGCAATTGATTCGCAAGGGTTTTGAGTTGCTTCGTCCTGGTGGGGCTTTGGTTTATTCGACTTGCTCGCTTTCACCGATTGAGAATGAAGTCGTGGTGGATTTTCTGCTACGGAACTTCGATGCCAATATCGAATGGACACCAGTTCCGCATTTTCAATTGACTCCCGCTTTGACTGAGTTTGAAGGTGTAACATTTCGCCCTGAGGTTATGCGCGCGGCGCGTATTTGGCCACATCATAATGACACTAACGGCTTTTTCGTCACCAAAATTCGCAAAGGACTTTGAGAATATGAGCGAGCGAATAGAACGGGACGAAGTCAACCGAATTATTACTGCGCTTTGTGAACGGTTTGGGGTTGATGAGAGTGTCTTTGAGGATTGCGCGCTGTATCTTGGTTCTAAAGGTAAAGTGTATTTGCATCACTTGCCTGCGCCTGAGATTGTCGGCGCGGCGATTGTGGGGATGCACATTGCGACAGTTGCCAAAACGGTCAAGCCGACGACGAATTTCTTTCAGACTTTTGGGAGGCATTTGCGCAAGAATGTTGTGCATGTCTCGAGTGATGTGGCTAGAGAAATGATTATTGGACAGGAAGTCTTGGCATTGCCGCAGGACTGCGAAGAGGTGACGACAGGCTATGTGGCGATTGCTTGTGATGGTCGGCCGTTTATGTGTGCTTTTTTGAAGGACGGTGAGATTAGGAATATGCTTTCGAAGGGTCGTCGGCGGGTTGTTGAGCTGATTTGAGTATTAGGACGAAGAGTAAGTTTATGTGTTCGGTTACTGAAGTGGAAGATAGTATACAAAGTTGGTTGCTCAATGAGCTTGCTAAGCTTAGTGAAGAACTATCAAACTTGAAATTGCGAGCTGGTAAAGTTGAGATCAAGAAAAATGATGGCGACGAATCAGGAAGTGAAATATGCGTTTGGGTATATGATGCGTCCGACTCATTGCATGTCATAGATGTTATCGAATATCACATTACAGGGTCCTTGGCTATAGGGAAATCTTTGAGTGAGATTAAGTTATTCTTGTCAAATGCTTTGAAAGCAATAGTTGATGAGAGACGATCTCAACTCTCTGAAGATTGATTTTAGATACTGGGAGTGAATTATGGGTTTAATTTTCGCGACTATAGGCGCAGTACTTGGAGTTGTACTGCTGATTGGATTGGTTTGTAAGTTGTTCTTGGGTTGGAGTTGGAAGAAGTATTTCTCCGAAATATTGGAAGCGCTTATACCATGGTAAGACTTATTGGAGGATGACTTTGGTTTGTACCGAAAGAGTCGAAACCGTTAGGGTTTCGACATACGGAACTTGACATATTGGACTGGTGGCCTGCCCCTCTGGGGCAGGTTTCTAGTTAAACAGTTGTTAATTATGGGTTCACAATTGTACTCAGTGTTGCTTGTCTACTAGAAACCCGCCGCAGAGCGGACGGGCCACCAGCCCGGATGGTATGCTGGAGTTACTAACGGATCATTGAGGATAGATGAAATTGAACATGTTGAACCAGCAATCTAACTTATCACACCGCAAGCGGTGCGGCACCCTGCTTATACCATGGTAAGACTTATTGGAGGACGTGACCTTGGTTGTGGTTCTTGCACCCACATACTTACTTCTAACGAGGGACGTATGAAAGAATTGGCACTATCAGAAATACAAAGAAGAAGTGCGCTTTGGTGAATAAAATGTCGGGTTTCTATATCACATAAATGTGATTCCGGAACCCGACCTACGGTACTATGGAGGCAGTATAAGCATGAAGATTATTCTCCTATCGCTTGCGTTTATTTCTATTTTCACAATTACGACTCTCGCCAGCAGAAATAAAGTCTTGAATCATAAAATCGAGAAATTGAGTCGCGATGCACAGATTCGTGTAAACAAGAAGGAATGGAAAAAGGGCTTTAAGGCATATCAGCGCTTAGCTGCATTAGCCCAGAAAGACAAAGTCATTGATTCATTTGTGCCGTTCGCGTACAACAATGCCGGATTCTGTTTACAAGTGCAGAACGAATTTGATGCGGCAATTTCTATGTATGACTCGGCGCTAATATTCTTGACCGATGAAACTCAATCGTACGAACTTTGGCGCAATGTAGCGCTATACAACAAGGCGTGTGCATTGCGACACATTGGTAAGACAGATTCCTCACTTGTATTGACAAAAGAAGTTTACACGAATTGCATTGCAAATAGAAACCTTAGCAAGCGCATGCTGGGCATTACTCGTACGGCTCTAACTCAAAACTACTTAGCCAGCGGCGACACAACATCCGCCGAATCGACTTTTGTGGAAATCTGGAGCGAAACAGTTGAGGCGATTGGAGAGGGCAAAGGTAGTTTGCGGGCGCTTTCGAATGTGGTTACAGACTTGGCTACGGTGTATGTTGGCCGTAAAAAGTGGGAAGATGCTGCGAAAGTTTACGGTTATATTGATGAAATATCGGCAAGTGTGGAAGAAGAGAATAGACAACTAATAAAAAAACTTTTTCCCGAAATGAAGATTACAGGAGACTATGACGTCAATCAACCGCCTCCTATCACCAGATCGGAACCTAAGTACGCGGGTACCGCTCCTTCCAAGATCGACGGCTACCTAGTCCACTGGCGACCCGACATTGAGAGAAACTATCGGGTTGCCCGCGCCAGAGGGATTTTCGAACGAGAGCGTGATTCATTGGAGAAGTCTGAAAAACTCTTGAAGGACGCGCGCGACTTCGCCCTCAATTATTACCGTTCGCCTTCCATACAGACGATCGATAGTTACTTAGATTTGTCCAAGCTCTACGTGAAGATGAAAGAGAATCGTAAGGCCTCCAAACTAGTCTCGCGAGCGGTCAAAGACATGGAAAAGCTTAATGGGAATGCGCTTTTGACACAGGAAACATACTTGAATGAAGCAATCGAGATTTATATTGTATTAGGTAAGGAAAAGGATGCTGCTAAGCTCAGAGCCAAGAAAGCTAAGTGACGTAGGTCGGGTTCCGAAGCGTCGCAGACGCGCAGAAACCCGACATCTCCCCTAAAGATACAATTTCCCCACCAACTCGCCACAAAATCTCCACCTCCCCATAAGTGATGAAACAACTCACTAACACAACCAAACTGAACTAACCGAACAAAATCACTACAGCATCCACAACTCACACACCCATATATGCAAAACGAACCCATTTGCATATTGAAATCACTCCTCTCTAGAGAGAGAAATCAATGCGCTAGCGGCAAAACAAATTCAAAAATGATGTGTGTGGACTATTTGAACGGCTCTTCACCTAGCAGAACTAGGCGTAGCAGATTCAATGCAGCGGCTACTGATCTTTGGCGGTTCAAGGCTCGGTCTTTGCCGAAGAGGAACTTCTTGGAACGGACTTGTATCTCGTTGTCAGTGTTGTGCGCGATAGCAATGTAGGTCAGGCCAACTGGTTTTCCGTCACCGTTTTCATCGCCGCCGCCATCTGGGCCAGCGATGCCTGTCACACTGATGGCATAGGTTGTTTTGGCGTTCTTTAGAGCGCCGAGAGCCATCTCTTCGGCGGTCTCTGGTGAGACTGCTCCATGCTCTTTGATAGTCTTCTTACTGACACCCAGCAAGTCGACTTTGGCTTGGTCGCTGTAGGTGACAAAGCCTCTATCAAGATAGCGAGACGAACCTGGCACATCAGCCAAAGCGCCGGCTATCAGACCTGCGGTGCAGCTCTCAGCTAGCGCCACAGTTGAGTTTGATTCAACCAAGAGAGCGCCAACAGAGCTTTGCAAAGTCTGGTCATCTTCGCCATAGACCAAATTGCCGAGCTTGCGCTTGAGCCAGCCCTCAGGTTGCTCTATTAAGTCACCAGCCAGACGAGTCTGCTCGGCATTAACAGTCAGCCGTAAATCGACTCCATAGATATGCGCCAGATAGGCCAGTTTGACACCGTCGGGCATGGGAATCTCTGGGGCAATTTTTTCAGCCAGCGAAGATTCACTGATACCGCTGGTGCGAACTAGTCGCGAGTAGGTAACCGAGCTTCCGATTTGTTTTTGTAATAGCGGCAGTAGTTCATCATCGACGATTTGTTTCATCTCAGCCGGCACACCAGGCAGAGCGATGCAAAGTTTGTTGTCCTCTTCAAAGAGAATACCAACAGCCGAGCCAAATTTGTTCGGCAAAAACGTTGCGCCCTGAGGAAGTAACGCTTGGTTTTGATTTATTTCAGGCATTTCAATTCCGCGCGCGGCATAGCGAACTTTGATGTCTTCGAGAATTTCGTCATGAAAAACCAGATTGCGGCGAAAGACTTTTACCAATGCGCGTTTGGTTAGGTCATCATCGGTTGGACCAAGTCCGCCAGTAAGTATGACAAGATCGACACGACGCAGTGCGCCATTGATAACCGCTTCCATATGGGCGACAGTGTCACCAACAGCGGTTATAAAAGGAGTTTCGATTCCGATAGTTAGCAAGCGCTTGGCCAGCCAGACGGCATTCGTGTTGACTATGTGTCCAGTGATGACTTCGTCACCGATATTAATTATTTCAGCTTTCATTACTGTGATTATTCTCTTTACTGATAATATGAGTTACGACCAATATGCCATAGCTATCAATATTCCTTGCACAGCCAGATTGGCTTGGATACCAGCGACGACATCATCAAGAGTGACACCCCAGCCGCGTGGAAGTTTTTCGGCGACATTCGCAGGCCAAAGTTTGATAACATCAAAGACGCGAAAGGCGATGAAACACATGAAATAGTTCAATGGGCTAAGAGGCACAAAGAGCAAAGTGATAAACATCCCAGCCCACTCGTCTGATACAATCGACTTGGAATCATGCCCGAATAATTCTTCGGCCTCCCCTGCAACCCAGATTGACACTAGTGTAGTAAAGAGCGCAACAGCGCCTAATAGCAAAAGATTATCACCAATTAGATAGTAGGCAATCAGCAAGGGTGGAATAGAGCCAACGGTGCCAGCGGTTATCGGACTATAGCCGACATAGAATCCAGTGGCTAGAGCTTTGATGATTCCGTCTTTGAGAGAATTCTTTGGTTTAGTTTCAGTGCTTTGTTTCATCATGGTTTCTTGTTTCAAGAGAGTCTCTTATTTCATCACAGTTTTTAGAATTGAATAGTGCTTGAAAACATAGTCGACACCTGTTAGAGCCGTCACTAAAGCTGTCAGTCCGACAAGATAATCAAAACCAAGTTCGGCTTGTGCGCGGCTGATGAGAGTGAACTCTTCACCCATGTGAATATAAATAGTGTCGATATTGATATAGATAAGGATAATTGCCAGAGAAACCATTTGCAAAGCAGTTTTGACTTTCGCCCAATAGGTCGGAACTATCACCATTCCCTTGTATGCCGCTAGCGATCTGAGACCAGTTATTAACAATTCTCGGCCAATAATCACTGCCACCATCCAACCACGCACATAACCCAGCGCCACAAACGAAATGAAGGCAGAGGAGACGAGAACTTTGTCGGCCAGTGGATCAATGAACTTTCCGAAGCTGGTTATGATACCGTACTTGCGTGCGTAGTAGCCATCGGCCAGATCGGTGAGAGCCGCAATGAGGAACACAAGCAAGGCCGCTAGCCGAAAATAAACATTGTCGACCAAAAACAGGGCGACAAAGACTGGCGAAAGGACTATGCGCAATAGGGTTAATTTGTTCGGAGTGTTCATCGTTCTGCGAATGTACTTTCAGAGTGGCTAAGGGTCAATGCGCAGAAGTGTTAAAGAGAGGAGAAAATAGAATAGTTAGGAAACAATTATCAGGGAGCTTTCGGAAACCGAAGTTACGTACTTGTCCAAACAAATAATGATTAGTCAAGAATAGTCTATTCTCTTGGCCAAAATGAGCTAGATAAAAAAATCCCAGGAAGATTGCTCTTGCCTGGGAGGACGATGAAAGGTAACCCTCAAAAGTTATCCTTTCCGATTGCAGATGAAGTATACTACATGCAGAACTCATGTCAAGGATTTTTTGCCCAGAACCATCAAAGAACCACACTGTGGGACAACGGCTTACAGAGTTACCCACAATTCTTAGCCCATCAAGGTGGCTCGGAGACCCTTGACTGGCTAATCAAAGATTATTTGGCAGAAACGCGTTTTGAATCGTTAACGAGTCAATCGTCTGGTATTTCTATCGGAGTACAAGGAAAAATATTCTTACAGCATAGGAGACGGAAAACTTTTCCATCTCACTGTTTTGCAGTTCTAAATCCTGTACAAAAAAAGTCGCTGGCGCCCTCACAACGCCAACGACCGGGTGGGCAGGGATCGAAGCCCCATCGAAATGAGACCTCGAACTTTACTAGAGGGAGATGGCTTCCAGCCCCCTCCAAGTCTTGCAGCCCAAAAACAGAAAATTTCCTTGAATTACCGCCCAATTCCACTACAATGGAAACGGCAAGGAGCAAGAAGTATTCTAGAAAGCAGTACTCTCGCAAGCATTCTCTACTCCAAGAACGATAACCGCCCAAAACGATAATAGGTTCCTCGGAGCGGAGTGATTGACGATCTTTTTCACCGTATTTGTCGAGATTCTGCGCTATTATCTTTATCGAAGGTAATTGACTGTTTCAAATGCCTGCGACCCCATGCGCTGACGTGGGAATTACTGTATATTGAATAATCTGGCCTTGACTGGCCAGCGTGGCGAGCCTTATTTTGGCTCGTAACTTTGCACAATGGACTTGAACCATATAAGGACTATTATCTTGCAGGCAGAACAACAACAGAATACTATCGCGAGCGATTTATTTCAAAAATGCACCGACTTCACAACTGCTCAGGAGGTGCGTGATACTGGACTCTATCCGTTTTTTCATCCGATTTCCTCCGAACTAGGAGACGAAGTTGTCATCGAAGGCAAGCGGATGATTATGATCGGCTCCAATAATTATCTCGGACTGGTCAACGACCCACGAGTCAAAGAGGCCTCCGCAGAGGCAGTTCGTAAATACGGTTCTGGTTGCACTGGCTCACGCTTTCTCAATGGCACAATAGATTTGCACATTGAGCTCGAAAGCCGCTTGGCGAAATTTATGGGCAAAGAATCGGCACTGGTTTTCTCGACTGGTTTTCAGGCAAATTTGGGAGCTATTTCATGTTTGACCAATAAAAATGATACGATTGTTATTGACCGCGCAGACCATGCCTGCATTATCGATGGCTGTCGTCTCAGCTACGCTCGAACTGTGAAGTTTCGCCACAATGATATGGAGGACTTGGAACGAATTCTCAAGAATGTTACCAAGGCCCGCCCAAATGGTGGGATATTGATTGTCGTTGATGGCGTCTTTTCGATGGAAGGTGATATTACGCCATTGCCGAAATTAGTTGAATTGGCTAAGCGATTCGGGGCCAGAGTCTATGTTGACGATGCGCATGCTATTGGAGTGATTGGCGAGCGAGGTTCGGGAACCGCTTCGCACTTTGGACTAGTTGATGAAGTTGATATTACCTCCGGAACTTTTTCAAAATCATTCGCTTCACTGGGTGGGTTCATAGCTGGTGATCGGCAAGTAATTGATTATGTCAAACATCTCGGACGCTCCCTAATATTCTCAGCCTCAATCACACCTTCGAGCGCAGCGGCCGCGTTGAAAGCTCTGGAGATTATTGAAAGTGAGCCTGAGAGACGAGAAAAACTTTGGCATAACGCGCATCGTATGCACCGCGAATTGAGAGCTTTGGGCTTTAATATCGGCGATACAGAGACACCTATCGTTCCGATTATTATTGGCGAGTCTTCTCTAACACTTACTTTCTGGCGGCAGCTGTTTGACAATGGTGTTTTCACCAATGCGATTATCGCGCCAGCGGTTCCAGCTGATAGGACTATGTTGCGAACTTCTTACACTGCAACACTAACAGAAGAGCATTTGGATACGGCCCTGTCGACCATGGAGCGCCTTGCCAAAAAACTTGGCATAATCTAGAAACTGACCTGTATGTAGTTGTGTCTTGGTCTCGATGTGAGGCTAGGACGCTTTGGCTCTCTATTGCAAAACCCGATTAAGAACAACCGAAATAGACTATGCAAACAAATATTATTGAAGTCGATTCCCACAAACTTCTTAAGGAGTTCATTCGTTTTCCGGCCGAACTCTTCAAGGATGACCCCAACTTTGTTTGTCCGCTTGAGTCTGAACGACTTGAGTTTTTTGACAAAAAAAAGAATCCATTTTTTTCAGGAGCGAAGACTAAGCTATTTCTGGCGTATCGTGGCTCTGAAGTAGTAGGTCGGATTTCTACTTGTGTTTATTTTGCGCATAATGATTTGCACCATGATAAAGTTGGTTTCTTTGGCTTCTTTGATACTATCGATGACAAAGAAGTCGCACATGCCTTGCTGAAGGTGGCTTTGATATCACTCAAGAAGGAAGGCATGACCGCGATGCGCGGCCCAGCTAGTTTTTCGTTGAATCATGAGTGTGGGCTTTTGGTTGATGGATTTGATTCTCCTCCAGTGGTGATGATGACTTACAATCACCAGTATGCGATTAGCTTGGTTGAAAGTTTCGGACTTGAAAAAGTCATGGATCTTTACGCATTTACGATTTCTGACGAAAAACCTTTCCCAGAGCGTATCTTGCGAATAACTGAAAAAATAGCCAAACGTAGCGGTGTCACCGTCCGTAAGATAAACATGAAGCGTTTCGATGAGGAAGTTCAAACTCTCAATGCGATTTACAATTCTGCTTGGGAGGACAATTGGGGTTTTGTACCGATGACAAACGAGGAGTTTGTCTTTATGGCCAAGAACCTTAAACAAGTGGTTGATCCTGACTTGGCTTTGATTGCCGAGGTTGAAGGTCGTCCAGTGGCGTTTTCTTTGACTTTGCCAGATATTAATCAGGCTTTGATTCATTTGGATGGCAAACTAGCGCCGTTTGGATTACTGCAACTAATCTGGCATACAAAAATTAAGAACAAGATTGATAGTGTGCGCACAGTCACAATGGGTGTTATTCCAGAATACCGTAAACGCGGGATAGATACACTACTATATGTAAAGACTTATGTTGATGGCACTGCCAAAGGTTACAGACGCTCAGAACTCTCGTGGGCGTTGGAAACCAATACGCTTTTGCATTCTTTAGTGGAAGGTATTGGAGCGGAAAAATACAAAACTTATCGACTTTATGAAATGCCCATCTAAGTTGCTGAGTACTAAACTAACTATGCGACACTCATCTATGAAACTATTCATTGTTGCTTCATTGGCGATATTTGTTCTCGGTTCTTGTACGGCCAAATACCAAAATCGTTTGCATTTGGTTAATGAAGACGGTAGAACTATTCTTAAGCCGAAAGAGTCGTTCTATGTCGAGAATATGGTGATTTCGTCACCGTTCACAGATATTTATTATCGCGCTGGAAAAGGACATCTAGCGGCGTTGGCTTACTCTATCAAAGACGCAGTCACGACTGCCGAAAATGCAAAGAATGATGTGACACAGCGCCATCCACGCACAGACTATCGCATGATATTGCCACTACCAGAAAAGATCACAACTGGAGAAGTGGAATTGGACAATTCTGCTTTTGTCAGAGATTTCTCGACAGCAGAACTTACAATTGCTGAAAGGACTTTTCTGTTTGCTGGCGGGACATTCTCAATTGATTCAATCAAGTCCTCTGACTTGTATACATCGCTGAATGCAGTCTTTCGTTCTTTGAAAGGTGATTCATTGACCTACGACGGTCAGATGAAGTTTATCATTCGTGACAGCTTTAGTTTCCGCGGTACGATTTATCATCGCCTGAAGTAAAAAAATAATTAAAGGTTCCTCATCAATTATGGATTGTAAAGAATACAAAAGACTCTACAGTGAGATTTATGGTGTGCGCGGTATTTCACAGGAAGAGTCGGTCAGTGACAAGTTTATTGACTGGAGTGAGCATAGCCACGAGTGTAACTCATGCAGTGATTGGTCGACAGCGAACGCAATCCGTGAAAACGGATTCAACCCTGATCAATATCCTTGTGTACACATCGGCGCTCACCTCGCGCAAACATGTGACGAACACCCAGACCCTCACGATTGCACTCGCACCTTGCTGGGTCATAGTCCTAAGTTTGACGAATATTATATATATGACCGAAATATGGAAAGCCCAGCAAGTTATACAATTAACTATTGTCCGTGGTGTGGAGTAAAGCTCCCTGAATCCAAGAAAAACCGATGGTTCAGAGAATTAGAGGAACTCGGTTTCGAAGATGCTCTGTTTGATGAAAACATTCCCGAAGAATACAAGACGGATCGTTTGTATAAAGGGTTTCACTAGTTGCCGTAACCACACACGTTTATTGAATTGTTCCAAGGCGCCCCAAGGGACGCCACTACGATAAGTGGTTGGTGTGTCAGACTTGATCGAGTGTGCAAAAAAAACGCTTCTCTCCCCAACAGTTTAGTTTGCTGAAAATACAACCGACTACTGTTCCTAGTAGAGCCCCGATGGTTATGTCTATTGGGTAATGGACTCCGACAAAAACTCTGGAGAGCGCTATCAAGACCGCGACTACTATCACAGTTCCAATCGTATTCTTGGCGAATCGTGTAATGCACGGTGTGACTCGCCAGAAGAAGATGGCAACTGTGAAAGCGGTGGTGGCATGTGACGAAGGGAATGACTTGCCTGAGCCACAATCCACCAACAAATGTAAATTCGTCAACATGGTGGGGTCAGAACATGGGCGGATTCTTGCGACCCAGGGTTTGATAATTGAACTTGAGATATAATCTCCTAGCAAGACTACTATAATAGAGAATACGGCCGCGCGGCGAAGTTGATTGTCACCTTTCCAAAGAACAAGCAAAACAGACAGACCAAAACCAATACGCAAAAAATTATCATTGGTCAAAATCGGCATTAAGAAATCAGTGAGTGGATTTGACAATGTTTGATTGATGAAAACAAACGTTGCGCTATCAATACTTTGTATAGTCTCGAACATAATAACTTTTCTAATTCCGTTTCATAAAAACACCCTGTCCGTGTGTTAGCTCAGTGAATTTGGCGCCGAATTCATCCGCTCGTGAGACTCTAAGCCGCACTGAGAGACAAACTTTTTCACTAAACTTTGAATCATCGATAATCGCTGAGAAATCATTGAGCAAGTTTAGAACTTGTTGATATTGGCTAAACTCGGTTTCGAGATCGAATGCGTGATAGTGATAATTCTCCACAAGACCAGCATTGTCCAATGCCATAGACGCAGATTCAGAATAGGCACGCACAAGTCCACCAACACCGAGATTTGTGCCACCGTAATAGCGTGTCACTATCACCAATGTATCGACCAGTTTCCTCCCAAGCAGTTGATCATAGATTGGTTTACCCGCCGAGCCACTTGGTTCGCCATCGTCGGAATAGCGAAAAATATTTCTGTCTTGCGCGGAGCCTACAGCGTCAATGGAGAACTCAGGTTGAATTACATAGGCGTAGCAATGATGAGTAGCGTCGAACTCTTTTTTCCGAAAAACGGCTAAAGTTTCTTCGGCTGACTCTCGTGATGATCTGGCTATTGCGCGAGCGATGAACCGCGAGCCTTTGACTTTTATTTCGGCATCAGAGTCACGCGCAACGGTCAAGTAATTATCTACGATATTTGCGCTCATTGGCTCAAACCAGACAGCGGAGAATTGTGTCCATGTCTTCGGGATACTTGACTGGCACAGCGCCGATTTTAACAAATGGCTCAAGCGCCTTTTCATCGTGTATTTCAACTTCAGTCGGAACCAAAATAAACAATAACTTACCTGACTCAACACAACTTTGGGCCACATCTAGTGAGCCGACACTATCACTAGTGACTTCGCCGATGACCACCGCTTGAGCCAAGGCGCTCATGAGACGATTGGCTTCGCTCGCGTGTTCGGCTTTGAATTCCAATTCGGGCGAGTATTCACTAAAGACACAGCCGCTGTTGATCACTTGATCAAAGACGGGCGCGCAGTCATCGGGGTACAAATTATCAAATCCAGAAAGCGCAATCGCGCAAGTCTTTCCTTCGGCGGTGAGCGCCCCGACCAACGAGCTTGAATCAATGCCTTTGGTCAGTCCTGAGACCAAAGTGACTCCCGCATCGGCAACACGGGCGCCAAAATCCACTGCGACGGAAATACCTTCTTGGGAGGCTTCCGAACAGCCGACAAAAGCAACAGATTTCGAGTTGGGGGCGCTTATGGCGCCTCGATAAAAAATAATTGGTGGCGGATCATTTAGCTCCCGAAAACCATCGGGATATTCTTTATCGAAGAGCGTTAGGTATTCGATACCCCGAATTGAAAGAGTTTTGATAAAGGCCTCAGCTTGGGGCAGGAATTTGTAGGCCTCAGCTAATTTGAGGGCATTCTCATCATCTAATTCAAACCGCTCCTGCAAATCTGTCGCTTCGGCGGACAGGAGTTGCTCCGCTGTCCCAAATTCAGCCAACAGTCGACTGAAAGCGCGTGCGCTTAGTCCGCCATGTCGCAGAGCGGTCCAGGTTTGGCTTTCGATAGAATATTTTTCGATTTGATCGATATGCTCTATCTGCTCGGCATGGCCAGCTTTATCTGTATTATTATCGTTCATTGTCTCTTTCATGCGCTTGAATCGGTCTGAGTTATATCAATCAGTCTACAGCAAAAAATCATCTTGCCCAAGCTATCGCGCAAGAGACGCCAAGTCAATTCGACAAATCCTACAAATCCTACAAATCCTACAAATCCTACAAATCAACGTTGCCTAGTGGCTTGTCAAGAATCTTGCTGAGGGCTATATTTCTCTGGAAGATTTTTCTAAGTAATTATCCACCTAATTGTCTGACTAATTGAAGATTAACTAATATGAAAACTTACTTTACGGATATGGATTCGAGCGCTGTGAAACCACAAATATCTCAGAGAGGCCGCTTTTCTTTGCGAAGAGCTGTAATGGCGTTAGTCGCTCTGGCTCTGATTGTAAGTATCGGCTGTAGCAAGAAACAAGATTTGACTTCGTTGAAGGCCGAGGCTATGGCGCAAATTGGCTCTGGAGAATATGCGCCGGCGCGTGAGGGCCTGCAAAAAGCGCTTAAGCTCAAGCCAACCGACAAAGATATCTTGCTTTACTTGGGAATCGCTAATGCGGCGCTCCAGAACCATGACACAGCCATTTCATATTTTCGTAAAACCATATTGCTGCACGGCGCTGAAAAAGAGACTGCAGAAAGAATGATTCTGTCTGCACTAGAAGTGAATGATTGGGATGCCGCGCTTGAGGGACTTGAATATGTTGCAAAGTCTGGAGTTGAGCGCTCTGAATTGTTTGATCAATTCTATGAACTGTATATGAATGCGGGCTACTATTTGGCGGCTTCAAATGTGTTGGACACTATGATTAAGCTCACACCCGATAGGAAGAAACTGTATTTGCATTCTGCGACCGCCAAAGGTTTGCTTGGTGAATATGCCAAAGCCCAAATGATTTTGCAGGAAGCAATTCGTCGTTTTGGCCCGAGCGTTGAAGCCTATAGTAATATGGGAATTATTAAGATGCGTCAGGATCAAATCAAGAAGGCCGAAATATTTTTCCGCAAGGCCTACGCGATTGATACGACCCGTGATGATGCGCTTTTGAACTTGGGCAATTGCTTATCTTCGTTCAAGAGTCACGAAAAGAAACGTGAAGCGCTGGCTTACTATAAACGAATCTCGCAAGACATGTTCGACAAATTGAGGTTAGACACAGTATTGGCGAAGTTGGAAGTTGAACTACGGAATTGATTGATAGTCAAACAACAAAGTTTTGTGCGTAAGAAACACTCTCTTCACCTCTCTCAGAGCAATAGTTCACACTTGAGTGGCGCTATTGAGCCCATTGCGTGAACGCGTTAGTAGAACTACAATCACGACAATACTCATCAGAGATATAAGTAATCCCCAATAGAAGTACGGAGTTCGGTAGCGCAATAGGATTGTTGATTCGCCTGCTGGGAAAGTTACTGCTAGCAAGTCCTGTTCGGCGCGTAGAGCGCTGGACTTCGGCTCTATTATTTCCCAACCTGAGTCGTAGCCCATACCCAAGATTATTTCTCCAGCGCTATCTGCGCTTAGATTGTATTTGATTTCTGAGCCACGGTATGAGCGGTTGATGATTTCGGCAGAGCCGCTTAGAACATATTCTGGCAGGACACTTCCCTCAGCTGTCACTAAGCCTCGTCCCTCTTCATATGCCGAAAGCCAAGGCGCAAGTATCACTCCCTGATTATTTAGAACTGCCTGGTAGACAGTATCTGGTTTGCCAACTGTTTGTTTGAAATCCTCCTGCCATGTTCCTTTGATTTGATTGCGAACGAATGGTTGACTTAGCGATTGTACCGCAATCCAAGCATTGACTGTGATTATCGAAGCTAACAATAATGTCGGCGCTAGTCTTAGCGCAGTTGGTAAGGTTGTCCTTGACTTGAACGTCGCGACAATTCGCTCACGGAACGAATCAAATCCGAATCCTGCCAGAAGCCCTAGAGTCAACACTACAAATTGGAATGAACGCCCAGGGGCGCGGCTACTAGAGAACCCTGGCAAGTGTGACATTAAACGCCACGGCGACCATTCGGCAAAACCACCGAGACCATGCAGAAAAAAGAACAACGCCAACGCCAGCCAAATCCATGAACGTGAAAAGTTCCGCAGGCCATACCAAGCGCTTAGCGCTAGCGCGGGCAGGAAAATAAAGGCGCCGTACTCATGCCAACCACCAGCAAGACCGAGTTCGCGGTGACTATAGAGACCTTGGTCAAAACTGAAGAACGCTGCCGAGAGCGCTTGTAGCGGAACAATGTCCAGTGGTTCTCCCGCCCAGAAATTGCTTTGGAGGTGGATAAACATCGGGAGGAACTTTATGGCCGCAATTCCCAATCCTAGCGCCCAGATGAGTGTCATACGATAGAGCGGCGTAATCGTTTTGTCACGCAGAGAAAACAGCAAAGCAACTGCGCCGATGAACGTTGAAGTATACAAGAACGGCGCAGCGGCTCCATTGCCGAGAATCATCAGGGCCAACGTGAGAGCGCCATAGATGACATAGCGTACATTTGTGAATGACTTAAGCCAACAATATCCGACCCAAGGCAAGAAGCAAAATTGCGTGAAAGGAATATGTCCTTCGGAAAAATGTAAAGCGAAGAAAGCCGAGCCAAAATAAATTGAGGCAAACAAATAGCCAGCGTTTTCGGACATACCTAGCGCGCGAGCAAAACGCACACTCCCCCAAAACCCTAGGAAATAACAGATCATCACTTGCAGTTTCAAACCGACAACCGCGCCGAAGGTCAACGTTAGCGCGAAGAACGGTGAGAAGGTTGCAACTTCGGGGTGGTGAAATAAAATATTGCCGCCACCGATATATGGATTCCAAAACGGGAATTGTCCGAATTTCAAGACCATGACTCTTGAGACTTCAGTCATGGCGGTGAACAACTCCCAGTCATGCACGCCAAGCTTTGAACCGCTCAGCAAGAACGCCAGCGAATAGATTAGCGCCGCTTGGGCGCATATTAGCGCTTCGCGTTTGTAATTAGCCTTGCTCGGATCAGGAATTGAGTGACTTCCAACCATTGGCGCTCGCTTTTTTCATTAACAGTAACGCTCCAACTAAAACAAGCGGAGCGAACTCACCGAATATGCGGGTCTCGTTGATATTTCCAATCAACATCATCGCTACAAAGAATGGCCCAAGGATTACTAATGCGCCTCTGATGAAATCAGCATCGATTTTCTTGCGCCACCAAAAGACTGGCGCCCAGAGAAAGCCAAAACTCGAAAGCAAAACCAAAACACGCAATGGTGAGAACAGAAACTCAAGATTTGAATCCAGATGTGTTCTATCACCAGCGACTCCGTAGATTTCGAACATACTGCCAGGGTTGTCAGCATAGATGTGTGACAGCCAATACTTTATTGCGATCCAGAGAATAAATTGTGCGGCTATATGTAGCCAAATCGTTTTTGGAGTGACGCGCTTCCAGCTAACGAGTAAGTAGAGTAGTGTCACAAAGCAGGTTGTTTCGCGGTTGAATGTTGCCAAAACAAATAGTGGATAATACCAGCGCCAATTGCTGCGACTCATTAACGCCAATAGCAATGTGAAGAACATCACCGCTGGCAAATCTGACGGAATAAAGATTGCTATCTCTTGAGGCAGAAGATAATTCCAAGGGAGGATGAGCAAGATAGCGCCAGCGAAAATATCTCGCGCTTTGCCTTTGAAATATGGAGCCAGTAAATAACGCAGTGACAATACAACGCCGATGACTGCTAACGCTTCTATTGATTGATATAGAACCCCTATTGAAACTCCAGTTAGGTCATGCAGCTTTCCAACTGAGTAAGGAACAAGGATGCGGTATTGAAACGGACGATAGGCGGAGCCATCGATGAGCGCTTGCATGCTCGCCAAAGGAAAATCGCGATTGAAAATAAATCGTAGTGACGAAAAATATATTGCGCCTGCGCCAACGGTTAGCCAGTAGCCCACTAGCCAATAGGGCGCGCTACCATTAGAATCTTGACTACCTGTCTGCGATGGGCGTGACATCTGAGTCTGTGTTCGCTTTTTTGTTTTGGTTCTAGCTGTACTTTGCTGCGACGTGAGTCTTTAGGCTGTTGTGACGCTCATCAGTTCAGCTAGTTTTTCTTTGAGACCACTGGCTGAGGTGAAAAGGACTGCGCTAAGACCAGCTTTTTTTGCGGCATCGACATTGGATTGTTTATCATCGACAAAGATTATCTCACTAGCAAGTCTACCAGAGCGCTCGATAGCCGTTTCGAAGATTCCAGACTCTGGTTTGACGAAACCAGTATTGAAAGAATTGCAACTAGTTTTGAAAAACTTGAAGTAATCAAACTCTGTGCGCACATGATCAAGATGCCAAACATTTGTGTTGGACATCAACCACAGTTCGTTTTCGGCAGCTAGTTCTTCTACTAACATGCCCATCTCTGGCCGGGCTTCAAAGATATGCTGATACATCTGCCGAAACTTGGCGGCGAACTTTTCTGTCGGCTCAACGTCCATGATTTGGCAGCAACGATCGTAGAATTCACTGGCGACAATCTGTCCGCGATCAAATTGCATCCCCGGAGAATCCTCATCGGAGAACAGGCTGGCGCTCAATTCCGCTCCAGAGATTTTGCAAAGCGCATCTAGTCGTTCGGTGCGTAGATCAGAGCGCCAAGTCACCAAAGTGTTGGCGATATCAAACAGTATCAATTTCCCTTTGTTTGAATCAGACATTGAAAATAATACTCCTTGAACTGCAGCGGTTTGTTAAATTGTTAGCAGTCATTGCGAAGAGCTTCCCTCGCAATGACTGCTAATATTGATTTCAGACAAATACTTCTAAACAGGGTCACTACTGAAATTGCAACCCTTATGGGCGCCGTCACAATACGGTTTTTTTTGTGACGCTCCGCAACGACAGAGTGCGAACTTTTCGCGGACTTCCATCGGTTCGCCGTCAGGGCCAATCATTTCGACTGGACCTTCGACAAGAATCGAACCGTCTTTGCGTAGTGTCAATTTTACTTTTGCGCTGTCTGTCATGTGCTGAAGCTCCCTTTTCTATTTGTGCTTAGATATTGCTTTGGACAAAAACTTTAGCAAAGCACTTTTTCCATGCGTTCACAAATATAATCAATTTCAGCGTCACCAATTGTCAGTGGCGGAGAAATTCTGATTGTGTGGCCATGACTATCATTGGCCATCATGTCCATTTCCAGCAGTTGGTGACAATACTTCATAGCGTCACCGTCATTGACTTCGACACCAATAAATAGTCCGCGACCACGTACTTCTTTGATCTTGCTGGATTTTTTGGCAATTTCTTCGAGACGGGCTTTGAGCTTGGCTCCCATTTCTGCAGAGCGCTCAGAGAGACGGTCGGCTACATGGTTATCCAAAGCAGCGATTCCAGCGGCGCAAGCCAGCGGATTGCCACCGTAAGTCGAACCATCTTTGCCAGGTGTGAAAACCATGTCCATCAGTTTTGAGTTTGTCACCAAAGCTGACAGTGGTGTTAGGCCGCCCGAAAGAGCTTTGCCGAGAATGACTGCGTCTGGAATGACATTCTCATGCTGGAAACAAAAGTCTTTACCCGTGCGGCCCAGACCAACTTGAATCTCATCAAAGATGAGCATCAGGTTATTCTCATCAGCAAGTGTCCGTAGGCCTGCGAGAAAATCTGGTGGCGGGACATTCATGCCGCCTTCGCCTTGCATCGGCTCAACAAGAATTCCGCAAGTGTTTTCATTGACCAACGCTTTGGTAGCCTCAAGATCGCCATAGGGCGCCGAAGGAAAACCAGGAGTCATCGGGCCGAAACCTTCGCGATATTTCTCCGACGAGCTGAACGAAATCACTGAAATTGTGCGGCCGTGGAAATTATTATCAAAGACAATAATCTCTTGTTTGCCATCTTCAATTCCGCGCTCTTTCCAGCCATAATAACGCGCAAGTTTCAATGCGGTCTCTACAGACTCCACACCACCGTTTTTCGGCAGAGATTTGTTGCCATTGGCGCCAAAACGAGGGCCAAGCTGTGGCAAGAAAGTTGAGAGTTTCTTGAGGAAAATCGACAGAGCCGAAGTGTAGACAACATTTGAAATCACTGAACCACGTTTTTCAGTCAGAGAATCCACCACACCTTGAACAATCTTAGGATTGTGGTGACCTGCATTCGCTGAGCTATAAGCCGCGAGGCAATCAAGGATTTTGCGTCCATCGGCTGTGTAGAGATAGCAACCCTCGGTTTTGCGAACCACTGTTGCCAGACGCTCATAGTGATGCGCGGCATACTGATGGTCATCATCGATGACTTGCTTGTCAGATGAGCTAAAGAATTCATTATCAGGAAACATGTTTTTGACTTCCGCTCCGTCAGTCTTGGTAGTTGTTGTTGGATTTGTCATGCTATTATTCTTTCAAAATTAAGTTCGTAGATATTTTGCTTAATACAGCTTGTTTAAAAACACTTTGTTTAGAATCACTTTGTTTGAAGCCATCTTGTTTGAAGCCATTGGATTCAAAACTATTAAATTTGAAACCATAGTATTCAAAATGATTGATTCAAAAGTAATTTTCAGGACTTAGGCTTTAGTAAGCCTACTCCCAAATATTAGAAAAGCTGGACATTAGACGAATGAGCTGCGTTCCCAGCTCATCCAGAGATGTTGCTTGTGAACCCCGCCGGTCCAGTTGTTTGAGACACAGAAAGCGCTGGCTTGGGTCTCATCGAGATGGATTTTATCGAATTCTCTGATTTTGATAATCATTTTCTTCATAAACAACGAAATTTAGGTAAAGAAACGGGCTGGGAACGATTTACGAGGGCTTCTTGCCCTCTAAGGCGCCAACAAATCGACCGCTAATCTGTTACAAGATTTTGAAACCAGCGGCTTACTCCTTCCGTAACAAACAGAAGAAGAGACCAGCCGATTTCAGAGACTCAATATAAAGAATACAAACGGCTTGTAAAGCGCCTTATCTGGCTCTAACTGGCCAGAAAAACAGACGTTATTGGGTTTATTCGCATTTTGGGGGGCTACGAGAAAGCCGAATTAGGCCTATTCATTGACCCAGAGGCGTTATTATCTGTAGTGTTTCCGCATAGCATATCTAGCAAACGAGTTGCACTAGTACTGACAGTAGTCTTACATTTGTCTTCGAGAAAGAATTGTCACCCCGATGAAGAAGGCGGTAACTCCGATTGTCACTAGGATTCCGACTGGTAGGAGCATTTCCTGATATGACAGGCCCCGCCAGATAGCCCCTTCAAGCGCTGTGATTCCCCATCGGACAGGGCTTAGCGCTCCGATTTCAACCATCCACGACGGCATGGCTATCAAAGGAATCATTCCTCCGCCAACCATCGAGAAGACCAGCATGATTCCCCAACCAGCGCCAGATACTGCGCGTTCGGTTTTGCCCATCAATGAAATGACCATCATGATTCCCACAAAACAAATCGCGCAGGCTACAATAGCCAAAGCGAGCTTGAGGGGATCATCAATGCGAACATCGAAGACAACGTATCCTATAGCCATCAGAATAGCGCAAACGCTAATGGCTGCAATAAAACAGGCCAGTCCTTTCCCACCGATTATTTGAGTGTAACTCAGTGGCGCCAAACGCAAACGAACTAGTGTTCCATGTGTCTTCTCAGTGACAATCGATAGCGCGAAAGCAGTCACACAACCCAGTAGACCCCAAATCAAGGCCTGCGGAAAAGTTATTTCAAAGGCTGAATGGGGTCGCTCACGGTCATCAACGACAGCATGGATATTGAATTCGGGACCTTGGAACGGCCCGCTATCAGCCAAACCATTTGCTGCTGTTGCTGTACTGGAATCAGGATTAGCGCTGTCTGTGACACTATCATTGTCTGAGAAACTATGACTGTCTGCAACTTGCTCTTTGATTGAGTCCATTTTCCCGTAGAAAGATTCTAAACTGCTAAGCAACTCTTGCAGGTTGTCACGTTGGGAGGCGTCGATACCTGACTTTGAGACATTGAGGGTGTCGAGCGTCTCGGAGCTTGTTCGGAACATATCCATTGCCGAAGCTGGATCACTGAATTGACCCATGACTAGTGAGAAATGTGTTTGTGTCAGCAGTCCTTGCAATACTGCGGCCTCAGCTTTACGTGAGGGATCAATACCAACTTCAAATCTAGGTATCCCACCAGGATAAAGAGATAAACCGCTTTGGGCTGCGGTGTCGGGCATCAGGGCTATATACGCGCTACGTCTGCCAACTCGCACACTTTGACGCGCATCGACCATATTAGTGTCCGTGACGCTAAGCGCGTTAGATTCACTCAATAGTTTTCTATACTCGATCGCATATTGACTTCCAGAAGTTTCATCAACAAAGGCTAGCCGCATTTTCCCGCGACCGCCACTTCCGCCCATACCACCCATCACAGAGCCAAAGAACAGCGCCATGATCAATGGAAAGGCCAGTAACCAGAATAAGCCTGCACGATCACGAACCAAAAGGCTTAGATCTTTTGCCGCCATGTGCCAAATTTCGCGCATTAGTCTCTCAGTTTCGTTCCTGTGATATTTAGAAACACTGTTTCAAGATTCGGACGTTCGACATTCAAGCTTCGAAATGTCACACCACTATCGGTTAGCTTGGCAATCAACTCCATGGGCTTTGGTGTCTTGGCGTGGAGAGTATGTCCATCTATTGTGACATCACTTGAAAGCGCCAAATTCGGCTGCTCTTCAAACTCTGCTGTGACAATTGATGGACCGCCGTGCCGCTCAATTAGCTCTTCGACTGTGCCAATATCTTTGATTTGGCCGTTATCCATGATTGCCACACGATCACATAGACGCTGCGCCTCTTCCATATAGTGAGTTGTGTAGAGAATTGTGCACCCCGATTTCTTCAATTCCTCTATGCGTTCAAAAATCAGATTGCGTGATTGAGGGTCGACTCCGACCATTGGTTCGTCCAATGCCAGAAACGGTGGGTCGTGCACCATCGCACAGGCAAGGTTCAATCTTCTTTTCATGCCACCTGAATAGGTGTTGATCCTATCGTCTTTGCGATCAACAAGAGCCGCTAAATCGAGAGCATACTCGACTCGCTCTTTTAGTTTGGCGCCTGAGAGTCCGTAGAGTTTAGCGAAAAACTCTAGATTCTCCTGAGCGGTGAACTCATCGTAGAGAGCCAATGATTGCGGCGCGGCGCCAATGTTCAATCGATACTCTCGCAAGCTAGAATCATTGACATCCGCTAATGAAACAGCGCCAGAGTCAGGTTCAAGCAAGCCAACTATCATATTGATAGTTGTGCTCTTGCCGACACCATTGGGGCCGAGCAAACCGAATGTCTCCCCTCGCTTGATGGAGAATGAGAGTCCTCTGACGGCCTGAATTTCACCGAATGATTTCTTTAGTTCTGTAACAGTCAGCATAGCTATCGACAATATTAGTTCTTGGAGGTATTTAGCGCCACTTAATAACTAACTTCAATACGTTATAAGTTCTCTAAGGTTGCCAACTTAGTTCAATTATTTTCGTCCGAAAAAGCTCATTACAACACCCACCCCAAAGAAGAACACATTGACTCCCCAAGCCGCAACATTGGGGGGAATTTCTCCATGCGCCCCAAGAGATTTTATGACTTTGTACGAAACAAAGTATAACAGAATAAATCCAGCGGCCCCCGCCAAAGACCCAGCCATGCCGCTCTGACGACGACGTGAAGCCAAAGGAATGCAAAGAACCATTACAACAAAGGATGTGAATGGAAATGAGACTTTTGTCTTCAACTCGATTGTTTCGGCAAGATGAGGTCCACCTGTGCGTTTCATCAGGTTGATATAGTATGTGAGCTCTTCATAGCTCATATCTTCGGGAGAACCGAGCCGGCGCTCCAAATCCTCTGGTTTGTCGGTAATCAACGGCGCAGGGAGTGAATCAAAAACTGTGAAAGTCTCAACTGAATCAATAGAGCTGCGTGTCGAGCCGTCGTAGAACATCCAGCCCCCTCTATTGAAACGCATCTCACGAGCAGTGATGAACTTTCCCATTGAATTACCTGCCGAGCGTTGATAGAGTTTGATGCCTTTTCCTGTGCGGTCAGGGACACTGTACAAATCAATCACATAGTAGACAGAGTCAGAAACTTGGCGATATAAATTGCGGCGATTGATAACTGAGCTTTTGGAGCGTTGATTGATAGTGAACTCTTTGAGTTCGACCATGCGACGATTCGCAGGTGGAAAGATGAATTCGTTGTAACAAAAATGCGCCGCTCCGATAAATAGCGCTACTATCAATAACGGCAGTGAAAACCTAAAGACAGAAATTCCGCCAGCTTTAATGGCACGGATTTCATTATTACTAGCCATCGAACCAACAGCAAACAAACCTGCTAGAAAAACAAAAATCGGCAAGAATGATTTTACTGCCCAACCAGAATAATAGAGATAGTAGAGCGCTATGTCTTGGGCTGGAACATTATGATCCACAAAATCTCGAAGCTTCTCTATTAGATTGATAGCGACAACCAGAACTATCACCGCTAGAGTAACCACTAAGAGAGCTCGAAAAAACTGCCCCAAGATATATCTGTCGAGAGTTTTCAGCATAGACTATTTGTTCGCTCAATCAGTAACATCTATCGTTTCCAGCGCAAGAATGACAGAAACTGTTTTTCTGTATGCACCAGATACACAAAATATAAACCAATACCACTTATTAAGAAATTCGCTGACCACATCGCCCAGAATGGATTTGTCAAACCTCTGTCGGCCATACTCTCTCCGCCAATCAGGAACGCCCAATAGACTACAAATAGCCCCAGAGAAACTGAAATCGAATAACCCATCCCACTGCGTCTGCCGAGAATCGCGAGCGGAGCGCCAAAAAGCACAAAGGCGATACAAGCAAACGGGATGGAATATTTCTTATAGATTTCTATTTGATACTTGTAGGTTAGTTTTTTCTGATTTTTGATTTGGCTGGACGATCTATCTAGTTGGCGATCAATCGAAGCGAATTGATTCTGCACTTGTCTTAGCGCTAGTGAATCGATTTTGGCAGCTGACAGAACAATTGGATTGTCAGCCGCTGGTGGTAGGGATTCTTGTTTGCCAGCGTCAGGCAATGTGTCCTGCAAAAGTCTATCTACTTGCGTCATCACCAAAGTCCTAGCGCGCTCGCGATATGGTTCTGCCGAGCGTTCTACTCGTGCGATATAGTCATTCATTTCTTGGACATTCATTTCGCGGTCGGTCTTTTGTTTTGAATCAGTGCGTTTCAATTCCGAGCCAATATCAGTGACATAGAAAATCTGCTTGCTGAATTGCACTTGGCGATATTTCTCAGGTTCTGCGAGATCCATTTCGTGAATCTCGCCATCATAAAGAGTGAACTTGATAGTGTTACCCTTATCCACGAACTCCATCAAACCATGATCGGCGAGAATCGACACAGGTTGCTCGGGGTTTCGAATGTCATTGATACGCACTCCTCGGACTTCGGAGGTTTTATGATCCACCCCATCTAGAAGTATCAAGTACCCCCGAATATCATCGACAAACAAACCAGGTTGAAAAACCAAAGTCGGTCGCATCGAGCGAATATCACCCATCAATATCCGCGCCTTGTGATTTAGTTTCGGTAAGACCGCGTCATTGAATTCTATCATCAAACCAGTTAGGACAACAGTGGCCAGTAACACAGGAGTCAGGACACGCATGAGATTGATCCCAGAGACTTTGATTGCCAGCATCTCCGAGTCCGAGGTTAGGCGCCCAAAAGCGGTCAAAGTCGCCACAAGAGTCGCCATCGGAACCGAAAGCGCCAACATCCAAGCCAAGTTGCACCACAATAATTCTAACACCACCCAGCCTGAAACCGACTTACCAACCACTAAATCGACCATGCGTGGCAAAGTCTCCAAAATCAGCACAAAAGTGATGATGAAGAAGGCGAAGACAAATGGTGAGATATGCTCTTTGAGAATGTAGCGAGTTAGGATTTTCATGCTTATTGGAGGCTATATATTTCTCTTATCCAAGTTCAAAATCTCAGTTAGCTAAGACTTGCTGAAGACTCATCCGCTAACTTCTTCGACAGCGAATATAGACTCAACAGCAACCAGAGCCAACTAATAGCGACTCCAGAAGCATTATATGCCTCAATCAATTGTGTGTAGCGAATCAGAAAAAATCTCTGCCCTTTGACGGCCATCCCTTGAATCATTATCTTTAGCCCTAGATTGGCAAGACAACCATTCATGAGGCCGAAAAGATGACAGCAATAAAAGATTTTGTGACTGGAGAAGTAATTGAAGGCTTCTTCGCAGCGCTCAACATAGAAGAACGCGATTTCAAGGATACTTCCAAAGGGCGTTTCCTGAGTTTGGAATTACGCGATAGAACAGGCGAGGCCACTGCCAAATGGTGGGATTGGGGCAAAAGCGGGTTGACCTTGGCGGATATTCCCATCGGGACTGTCGTCAAAGTTCGTGGCCGAGTCGAGGAATACCGCGAGCAAAAGCAGGTGGTTATCGGCAAAATGCGCCCTGCGCTACCTGAAGAATATGACTCCTCGATTCTAATTCCGACTTCAGATCAATCTGAGGAGCAGATTATTGAGCGAATCAACGCCCTGCGTGAGAGACTTACAGACCCGTTTGTTGTTCAGCTCACCAATTCATTTTTCGATGATGAGGAGATATTCGCAGGTTATTTGAAAGCGGCCGCCGCTGAACGTAATCATCACGCCTTTGTGCGTGGTTTGGCGGAGCATAGCTGCAATGTCACTGAGCTAGTACTCTCTATGGCTCAGCATTATCAGCATCTCAATTCCGACTTGCTGATTTTTGGTGGTTTATTCCATGATTATGGAAAAATGCAGTCCTACAATATCTCAACTACGATTCAATATTCACTTGAAGGCCGTTTGGTTGACCATATTTCTCTAGCTGATGCCGAAGTCACCGCACATGCCCAGCAAATTGAGAATTTCCCGCCAAATCTACTCTTGCGAATTCGGCACTTGATTCTTACGCATCATGGGATAAAAGAATACGAATCGCCAGTTGAGCCAATGACCCCCGAGGCAGTTTTGCTGAACTATGCCGATTTGATTGATTCGCGCATGGAAATGGTGCGTATGGGCCGGAAAGTCATCGACACTGGCGGCTGGGCATATGTTAGGCCATTACGCAAGAATTTCTATTATGGACCCATGGAAGAGGAGTCGCCTGATGACGCCTCTTCGCTAGAGGACTAACAGGTTTCTGACGATGTAGTTTGCAGGGCTTGATTTAGTCGGAGATTTCCGTAAGTTTCGCCTCGCTATGGGAGTCCCACCAGATTTGGTCGGAGCCGCTCCCACCCAGCAAAACGGAGAGATGGCCGAGTGGTTGAAGGCGCACGCCTGGAAAGCGTGTGGGGCTTAACGGTTCTCCAGGGTTCGAATCCCTGTCTCTCCGCCATTATTTTTCTTCAAATCTACTTTACTTCTAACAACAGAATGTCAGTTTTGTTGGCAACTTACAATAAGTCCTGAGGGTTGATTGATACCATAGAGACAAAGAGCGATTTGCATGAGCCAAGACGAAAGTAGGACAATAGACGGTAATGAAGGGCAAAGCGCTTATTTCCTGACATGGCTGAGAAAGATTCGCTTTTGGTCATTGGTCGGCTTCTTGTCGTGGATTGGCTCCATCCTCCTAGCTGGACGCCTTATCTGGGAGCAAACAATATTGAGTTGGGCGAAGGGTCCACAAATGATTGGGTTCTCTCTTAGCCACGGGAGCTATGGACTTTTGCTCTTAGCGCCATTCGTGTTACTTTTCTGGTTTGTAGCAACATTGACTTTAACCCTCATAAAGCTAATAAAGAAAAAACCAGTTTCCTCAAATAAATGGCTCTCGATATTCCTGACATTCATTACTTTGGCAACCTTCTACCCGTCTTATGGATTCTGGCAGTACTTGTTTGCCGAGCGAATTGCAAATGGCCCCCATGCCGCCGAATTTCTCTCCTACGCTGCCACATCTAATGACTTTAGAACTGTGAGAGAGATCTTGAGGTACGGCGTACCTATCAACACCAGTGACCCAAAGGACAAAAACACTGCGCTCCATTCCGCAGCTATCGGCGGTGACGTAGAAATTGTAGGGTATCTTATAGACAAAGGCGCAGACGTAAATGCAACAAATCGCTTAGGAGACTCTCCACTAGAAAATGCATATTCGATGCACAACGACTTTGTTGCTCAACTCTTGATCAAACACGGAGCGCTTCAAATCCGAGGCGCCGAGACACAACGTGACAGCGTAACTACCAATAAAGTGCGTGACTTGATTGAAGAGATGGTTCGCCCGAAATAGTATTAAGCGATTAGAAGGATCTGACTAGAGAGATATTGCCGCTGGTTTCGTTGAATTCGTTGGCCAAGGGATTGTCACTGGTGAAGCGGGTGTGATTTACTGCGACAGACAGATTGCCAATTTTATTGAGGGGATATGCACTGCGTAAGTTTAGACGTAACGAAGTGTTTTCGTTGTCATCGGAGATATTGACAGAGGCGCTGGTTATTAAACGATTTCTCAATGTTCTGTGCCGAAGCGAACCGCCGTAAGTTTTTGTAGTCAGCCAACCTTTTTCAGATCGACGACTCACCACAGCATTCACATTGGGCGATAGAGTAACACTGGAGCCTAGAGCGATTGAAGAGCGAAGTGTGGCAGTATGTGAATCGAACTCAGATTGTTGACGGAGCGTGTTACTCTCGCGTGACGTTTGATAGGTATAGTTCAGACCAACACTTCGGACAACTCCATGACGGAATGAAAACGTGTGTGCGTTACGAAATATCCAATTGTTGTTTTCCAACAGCGCCAAAGAATCGGTTGCGTCATTAGCCAAGCGCACAAGCGCGACACTGGTAGTGACACTCCATCTAGCGGCAGGACGATTTGTCAAGGCCAGAGTAAAACGGTTGCGTTTGGTGGTAAAACGTTTTTGCTCTATCAGGTTGTCCTGCTGAAGCGAGCCCTTGAAACGCACTTGCGTCTTACGCCCTCGAAATGAAGCTCCAAAACGAACTTGTTTGTAATCCACAGGTAACGAAGCCGTGGCCAGCGAAACATAGCCTGGGCCTAAGTAACTATAGCCAGCGCTAAACATTACTTTCTTTGTCGCCCGAACTTTCACATCGGTTATGTAACTATAGTCAAACGACGTACTGACATTAGGCGAGAGCACATTGTTCAAAGCATCTGGAATTTCATCGGCATCCAGAGATGTCGCTCGTCTGTCACGCGTATTGGCGCTACCTGCTAGTTCACCTTTCCATTTAACTTTTCCTGACAATGCTGAGAGATTAAAAACAGTTGCCAAAACAACATTTTCTTGCGGCGTAACTGATAGTGGATTCAAAGTTGTATCACCAATAGTGTCATTGACTAGCGCCGAATCTCCAATCGGCGCTGACGGCGGGTCATTGATTGAACCTAGCTGATCCCGAGCGCTCAAAGCTATGAAAGTAATGTTTGTCCCTTTCTGCGAACCCACTCCCAATGACGCTCCATAGATCCTGCGCTCATAGGAACGATTGTTATCAACGGTGGACACCGCTCGATTAGTGACACCACCAATCGCTTTGAGAGTTATAACCTTTGGAGAAATAGCAAACGATGCGCCACGTATTTTGATACCGTTGATAGTCAATCGTGTATAGTTTTCTGTGAAATCTCCAGCGTGCGCCTCACCCCATGACCATTTAGGATTAACGCCACCCTGATTCAGCTCCTGCCTACCTGTTGTGTTTTCAGTTGAAAGCAAGAAGTTGAATTTGAAATCGAGAGTTTTGTATAGTGAAAGTGTCGGCGAGAATGACAAACGCGCAGTAGATGATGGTCTCCGCCTCTCGCGGCCATCAATACTATATAATTCGCCGAAGAAATTCAGGGAGCCATGTACAGAGACTGGCGAGACACCGGAGCTTGCCTGTGTACCGCCAGAACTATCTGCGACACTTGGCGCGTCTTGAGCATTTACACTAGGCGCAAACAATAGCAACACCAGCGCCAAACAAGTCAACCGCCCAATAGCGCTAGCTGACAATTTGAACACACCATTTTGTTCTGAACTTCTCATTTTGTGAGGACTTCAATTTCACTAGAGCGTAATCCCTCGACGCCATTTGCGCCAACAGCTGAGAGTGAATAATAATATCTTGTTTTGGCGTTAATACTATTGTCTTGATAACCTGTTTGCTCACGAGGGATTAGCGCACCTGAAATCATTTCGGCGACACCCGAAACAGACCGACGGTAAACACGATAGCCGTCAACATTGTCTTGGTTGGTGGCATTCCAAACAATACGCACGCTGTCACCATAATTGAGGCAACGGATTCCACCAGGCGGCAACAATGCGCCAACAGCTCTGGTAATAGTCACGGAATGTGAATACTCACCTTCGACAGCGCCTGAGGTGACAGAGCGGAGAAAATAGTCATACGAACTTCCATAGCCAGTGGCTAACGTGTCAGTGAAGTGGCCTGTCATAAACAAGACTGGTAAAGAGTTCAAGCGCACTGCGCTGGAATAGTTATTTTCAGGCGCTCGATAGACATTGTAACCGAACACTGAGTTATCAGTAGGTGGCAACCAAAAGAGTCGATTGCCATCGATGTCGGCATGACCGAAAAATGACTGTGGAGCCTTGGGAGTTTCGTCGCCCTCCGCCAGAGATGAACCAGAGACCGCTTCGGTATAAGGACTATACTGATCGCCAAATGTCACTGAGCGTAGAGCATACATATAAGTTCCGCGCGATGACAAACCATAGGTGGTGTCCACCCAAGCTGAATCTTGTCGGCCTATTAACTCTGAGACTTGCGTAAAATCGCTCCCCCAACTTCGAGCGCGATAGACATAGTAGCCACGCACTAGAGAATCTGTGACAATTTGCCAAGCCCATTTCACAGCGCCAGTGTCAGATTCGGTCTGAAGTCCATTGGGCGGCAATGGACGTACTGGGGTGTGGAACATTGCGATCGCCTGAGCGGACTGACCAGATTCGTTACCTGAGCCATCCAAGGCGGAGACTCGATAATAGTAATCCCTGTGCAAAGTTGCAGTGTAGTCAATGTAATAGGCGCTATCACCTGGAGTTGGAGCGCTGTTCATCTGGACAAACATAGAATCGGCGCTCAGACTGCGAAAAATGTTATACCCAACCACATCAGGCTCAGAAGGTTTATCCCAAGTGACACGAATGCCACTGCGTCCACCGATAGCCATGATGTTTTCTGGTTTTTCTGGGGCGCTATTGTCACGCACTCGCACAGGTTGCGCAACACGTGGACTCTCATTGCCTGAGTAATCTACAGAAACAACTGAGTAGAAATATGTGCGTTGATTGTAAACGGTTGAATCAACAAAACTCATCTCGGGCGCTTCGCTATCATCATCACCAAAAACCAAAGCCAAAATATCAGTGCGATTCAAACGCTGAAAATATCCAGCGCTATCAGAAGCGCGATAAACATTAAAACTAAAGGCTCCCGAGTCATCGGGGTTGGCTGTCCATGTCAAAGTGGCCAGCTCATCATCTGTTTTTACCTGCACAGAAGTTGGCCCAAGTAAATTGAACAGCGGTACTCCGACGGTGACTTCGACCGTATCTGTTGGCGTGGATTCGACACCTGCGCTATTGACTTGGGTGCAATAGTAGACATATGTCGAATCAATATCGACTAACGTATCTAGAACTAGGTGGCCCATAGATTTTCTAAATGGTTTGAGCAAAAGTTCCAGAGATTGAATACGCTCATCATTGTTGACAATCATATTCCACAAATCAGTGGTGTCCTTGGCGCCAATGAATGAGACAATTCCATCGACTCCCTCTTCGGCATAGGCGCGCAATTCTTGGAATGTGCCAATGCGGCTTAACGGAGCTTCGGTCACACGGACTTGCAGTGTGTCACTCTTAAGACGTCTATATATATGATAACCAATCCATCCGTCATACTTCGCTGCGCTTGATTGATGTAAAGCGGGTCCGTCAATCACCAGCATGACACCCGTCGGCGCCGATTGCGCATAGAGTTTGAATTCAGAACCAGATTGCGCGGCGCCGTTCCTTGGAGCTAGACCAATTGCCAATGTTAACCCCAGCAAAGCAACCAACTGAGCGCCTTTGCGATGAACTCTCTTAAAAGTTGAATTATCTTTTTGCATAGTTTTGGACTTAATAGTTGTTCTCATCTAAAAACTCGCACTGACAGATGTGCCTGAATTACTGGAATATTTCACTTGGGCTTTCAGATTCAGGCAGACTTTTCCGCCAATACCACCCCAATAACAAATGCCCCATTTCTTTTTGGAGCAATAACTGCAAACACTCCAACAGTTAGCGTTGCAGCCGCCAACTTTCGCCTCGAGACGCGCATCGGCGGTGCCGCTAGCCCTGAAGCCATAGGAATCATTCGCCAAGTTCGCAGTTAGAGAAAAGCCGCCTGAAGCTCGAAGTTCACCGAAGACATTGAAGTCCACATATCCGTAGGCGCTGGCGTTAACACCCACACCACCTTCAACTGTTCCATCCCAACCACCCATCAGGTAGCCATGCTGGCCGAGTGCGACTCCCCAGCCAATGTTGCCCCATTGACCGTCGAATGAGACATTCCTCTGCAAATCTACAATGTAACCATTTATGCGCCGTGACTCTCCGCGATAGAAGAAGTCCCAATTTTCAGCAAAAACTATCAGGCCATTAGCTGTGAAGAATTGCAAGAAGTTTGCATTGGCTCGGCCGTGCACAAACCAATACTTGCCGAACTTTGCACCGATATCTATTTGGCCATTGATAACCAATGGGCCTTTGCTGTATTCCATAGTGATTGCGCCATCGAAACGAGACTTCGGCAAATCGAGTTTGAACCAAGCGTGTCCTAAAGCCAGCGCTCCTCCCCCAACCGAGGCGTCACCTTCACCGTAGATAATTATACCTTCGGGTGTGCGGTAGACATCGACAAGAATATCCAACGCGACACTCTTCTCTGATGTGGCTGGCGCGAATGTCCCTCCAAGCGAGAAGCGCCAAGTGTCACCATTTCGCCCAACACCTCCTGAGGCATTGACTAACATAGCAACTCCACCCAGAGGAATCCGTGTACCGCTAGTGACTTTTATCCACCAATTGGTACTGCCACCATATCTAAACTCGGCGCCGGCGCTAAAGGCTGGACGCACGTTTAGCAGTCCTTCGCCCTCAAAGAGTGTATCTGACCAGCGTATTCTAAACTGCGCTTCAGTTGGCCCCGCAAAGAACCCGAAACCGATTTCATCAACAGTCACTTTGCTATTGCGATAAAAACGAAGATTGCCCACTTGGGCGTTCAAGCCTTTGATAGCGCCAAGACGCACACCGCCTGTGATACCCACAAACTTATCCCCAGCTTCGCTGGTATCAAAAACCAGCTCTTCCAGCGACAAAGCGAAGACACTTTTCATAGTCATGGTTTGGTTAAAACCAATTACGCCATAAACTTCATCGTCTTCGGTGTACTTCAAGTTCTGGAAAGTAATAGGCTTATCCAGCGCCGCCATATTCAACTTGCCCGTGAATGCGAAGTATTGTTTGTTGGCAACTGTATCAATATCCCAATTGTCTGTGCCGAATGTAATCTCTTCGATGTCAAAACTTTGCCCATAGAGTTCAACTCTGGCATTGTCACCCTCGGCGGTGACAGTTGCCGAAAGGAAATCACCCTTGGATGAAACGTGCAAATCCTTCAAGCCAAACTCTCGGCCCCCCAGACGTGTCATTTCAATTGAGCCGTTGACCCAAATACCTGTATTGTTCCAAGTTGTTGAGCTGTCATAAACAGTAAAAGCATACAACGGAATCTTAACCGCTGGCTCTGTCAGTATTGTTATAGCTTTGAGTCGCAGGTCATCATTCTCATCATTGCCAATGAGCAAGTTTTCCATGCCGAGTTTGAATTTCTCACCGAACATCAATGAACCATAGAAATGGAATCCAGCTGTGTCGATAGTGGTCTTGGTGTAATCAATTGCTAGTGTCACACCTTTTAGCTTTGCTCGAACTTCTGTATCGGTTGCTGTAATTCCAAACCGTTGCAAACCTCTATTGACTCCATCAGACCAGAACGACGGCGCCTTCGTTTGCGGGATAGTCATATCTGACATGAACGTCTCAGGGAAGAGCATTGTAGTCTGATCCCAGAGGGTAATTGCGCCACCTAGACGACCAACTCCCAATGAATCCAGCCACTCTAATTCCAAACCACTTGAATCACTCAACACACCACTGAAGTTGAAGAGATTAACTTCAAGCTCGTTGCTTGCCAAACGAATCTTTGATTTGGTTGGTTTTAGATTCGAATCTAGCTCTACTTTTTCAAAGCGAATCTGTGCGGTAGAATCGCTTGGAGCTAGGCCAAATGTACTTTTGATATTTGTGATAGCGCCAGTGACATATTTCTTACTACCGACAGTCCACAGTGAATCAAGGACAATCGGGAATCCAAACAGCGAATCCAGCGGTGATGACTCCAATGTGATACTTACATTCTGGATATGGTCTCCAGCTTTGACTGACCAATTCTTATTAAGACGACCAACCTTGTAGCCAGCTTTGATGGCCACCAAAGTCAGTGGCGTTCCTACTGGAATATTTTTCAGAACAAACTTGCCACGCTTATCAGTCTTCGCGGTAATACCTTTTGTGCCTTCAACAGTGATAACCACCGCGGCTATGGCTTTGGCGCTATCTTTGCTTTTGACTGTTCCGCTAAGGCGAGCGCCAGGAACCATCTCAACTACCAACTCAGAGGTTCCAACACTGCGCTTCACTGACACTGTTGTTGAAAATGGAACAAAATCTTTGTCGAATGTTTCTGATTTCGGAACAGTGACTTTTAACTCCTGATGTCCAATATCAACTCCGTCAAAAACAACACGTCCATTAAAATCAGTGGTCTTGGACGGATTCTTAGCTAAAGTGACTGTCATACTCGGCAGAGCTTTGCCAGTGGACTTATCCACGACGCGCACGCGATAGCGACCAGTGAACTTTTGGAGTGTGATTTCAACTTCGGTGGTGTCAGCATTGCGTACCATCACCGAGATTGTGTCGTCTTGGTGATGGAACGAAGAGAAGAACAACGACAGTTCTCCGAGTGGCATATCTGACAGCAAGAACTTTCCAGAATTATCGGTAGTGACGAAAATCGGTAAGTCGTCGGATTTGACATATGCGTTCCGCAGTGTATCACCGTTTGACGATTTGATAATACCTGAGATATAGCCTTTGCCCTTCGGCTCGAGCAGAGAAACTGTAATCCGCTGTCCATTGATAACTACAAATTCTGGCCCTAGTATCAAGCGCTTGCTAGGCGTCATCGCTGTGATCCAATATGTGCCAGGCGTAACCTCATCGAAACCATAGGCGCCATCACCACCAGTTTCAGCGACTTCCACTGGATACATCATAGTGTCACCGCCACCAAATGGTGAAATCTGCCATTTCCACAGAGCAACCTTGGCCATCGGCGTCCCTGAGCCATCCTGCCCAGAGATTATTCCATGGACAAACCCACCACGCGGACGCAATTCAAAATTGACCTGTTTACGTTGCCCGTGTTCCGAAATTCGTGCCTCAGCCATAGCTCCATGATGATAATCCGAGGTCACACGCAAGACATAATGCTCAGCCTCTTGCTCACTGTCATTGATCGGAATATTCGGCATTGTGAAGGAACCATCAGGCCCAGAGACAGCAACATCCAGCGGCTCGCCATAAATAGCATCTGTTTGTCCGCCCCAAGCTCCAGAATCAACAGGAGTTGCTGTTGTGTCATTGGCTGAAGATGAATCGACACTGCCTAGCTTTGGTATCCAACTATATAGCGCAACACGTGCGCCCTCAACTGGCGCATCTTCGCTTCTCACGATACCTGCAATAGTAGCTGTTTTGGCGTCTAGTGTATGCTCTCCCGTCTCTGTGAGAGTTCCAGCTGAGACCGACAGCTCATCTGACAAATAAGTAAGAAAACGCCTGTCGTTGACAGTCAGGCGCAATGCTGGCTGACTGACAGAGACGATTTCTTGCCGAGTACGTCTAATACCACTGCTCGTTGAACTCAAATCAATATCGACATCAACAGTTGTTGAAACATTGTCGAATCGAAACTGACCATCCGCTTTAGAATATACTGATCGTATGCTAGCGCCATCTACTCGGATGACTTCGTCTGTTGAACCCCGTGAAAACTTTCGCCCGAAAATCACAATCTCCGATGTCGTCCTGACAGTTACATCAGTTGAAATTGAAAGCTCAACAATAGCGCCTTCCACTGGAACCTGAGAACCGCCCAAGACGTTGGTCATAAGAGTACCTGTAATCGCTGCCGACTTAGGTTTTAACAGCAGAATGAAATTATCTATGTCCCCCTCTTGGTAGGCCTGAGATTGTTTGGGGGTTGTGGCGAAATGTGTTTCACTTCCAGGAACAGACAAACCGAAATAGGTAGAGTTCCTCGCATTGGTGAATGTGAATTCGCCTTTATCATTGGCCACTGTATGAAGCGAGGGGCCGATTGTAACCCATTTGCGCGTGATAGATGAAATACCAAATCTATTCGATCGCGTATTGACCCTCAACTTACGAGCCTGATAGGTGAGAGCTACATTCGGAACTGGTTCATCGGTAAGCAAATCACGTACAACTCCTGCAAGAAGCTGATAACCTGGCGGCGAAAGAAGTAGGCGAAATTCTCCGCCGCGCATGTTTCCAGCAAGAAAGTATTTTGAGCCAACAAATTTTCTAGTATCGTGGGCGAAGGCGCTGATTATTAGCTCATAGTATGATTCATCTTTGAGGTCGCTAAAAGTGAACACACCAGTTCCCGAACTTCTGACAACAGTCGGCTCTGGCGCCCGACTCCAAGTTGTATCAGAGCCAGAGACTTCCATCTCAATCTCACGGTATCTAACGATGGCATTACCCAACGGATTCCCACTGGCGCTGTCGCGAATAATACCACTCAGCGAAGCTGGCTCTGGGGGTGTGGTCGTATCAGCGTCATAGATGAATGTCCAGAATTCACTCTTGCCGTTATTAGATGTTGGAGGATAACCATTGTCATCAAGCGCCTGAATCTGCCAGACATAAAGTTTGTCTTTGATTAGTGGTAACGCATATAGTGGATACTGCAAACTAACCCCAAACAAAGCAGGCTCTTCATGCAGTGGCACATTGGCATTGAGCGCATGCGACGGCGCCTGCCCCTCAAAGACTTCGGCTAATCGAAAAGTGTAGTGAACGGGAAAACCTACTGGAGCCTGAACAGGTGTCCATTGGAAAGTCGGGAAAAGATCAACGACAGTATCAGCATCATTGGGGAAAATGAGATATGGTGGATCAGGAAAAACTATCGTGAAAGTAGCGCAAATATCTGTCAACAAGACAATATCATTTTGATCGCGCAATTCTAGGCAAATCGTATACTCACCCTCTGGTAAACGACCTGTGCGGACAGCTATGTCCTTAATACTACTACTATAATCGACTGTCTTATAGTCCACCATATCTGGAGTCGCGATATCCTGAAAGCTACCCGGTGGAAAGAAAAACAAGCCGCTATTGGCAGTTAACAGAACACCACGGCGACTTTCTGTGATAGTAGCAAAGAAGCGCACCTGAAGAGTCACACCACTATCATTGGTGGCTGAGATAGAGCCAATAGATGGGTTGGATTCCCAATCAGAGAGATAGGGCGATGGGAAAGGGTCAATAAAGACGCTAGCGGTAATCCCTGTTTGTGCGCTGGCGTTAGATGCGCCCCCAGCAAGAAATAGAGCGGCGACAATAGATACTATATACATTATGCTGAGTATTTTAGTAGAACGACGATTCATAGGTAAGACCGCAATCAAGGTTCCGAATCTTTGATAGGAGTCTATGAACACACTCACTTACGAGATATCTCCAGCCTAAATGTTTGAAGTTCAGTAGTGTAGAACATTCGATAGCCTTGTTGACTCCTAATTGGCGAGAGTAAAATGCGGACTGAAGTAGTACATGTCAAGTCACATGATTTGCCTCCGAAACGCTCTGCGTGACCAAAAAATGAGTATGCTGCAGTATAAGTAAAGGCCTCGACATGGAAACGTGAGTCTCCAAGCCGAGGCCTTTGAGAAGGGATAATGCTCTAAATCAAGTACAAATATTATCGCAACTTCATTCGTGGCTCTAGAAGAGAACCTTACCAGTGAACATTACGTCACTTTCAAAGAATTCTGCTTCGCGCCAGGCGGCTTCAAACGTGAAACGTGTTTCAGCAATTTCCACGTTGATACCACCACCGACCGAGAGACCATACTGATAGTCTTTTTGATCGCTGTAATTGTACGCTCCGCGAACGAAGTACTTATCGTCATAGCCGTATTCAAATGCGCCAATCCAGAGGTCACGACTAAAGTTGTTCGACTGGAAGTTCCCCATGAATGAGAACTGGTGCTCATTGTCAGTTGGCGGTGAGAACTTAATGCCTAGATTAACAAAACTAGGTAGTTCCGCCGCCGCATTCAAGGGACGTACAGAACGCGGACCAAGGTCCTCGTCCTGACGATCAAAGCCACGACCGCTGTACTTGATTGACGGACCAACGTTCTTAATCACCATACCCAATTGCACTCCATGCCACTGCGGCTCAAACATGAACCCAATATCGAATGCAAAGCTATTGGCCGAAACTTGAGCAATGCGCTCATTGATGAAGTTGGCGGTGATTCCGAAGTTAACCTTGTCAGTCATTTGACGTGAGAATGTCAAACCAACCACTGAAAGTGTCGGGCTAAATGTCACGCCCGTACCTTCTGGCTGGGCTTCGGTTGTTTCTTGAATGCTACCAATATCAACAAACTTTCCAGAAAATGCGAAAGTTCCGAGATCGCTAACTTGGGTAGAAGCCCCGATAAAGTTCACTGTGATATCCGCAAAATACGGCATGTTCATGAACATCACTTCGGTTCCATCCTGACGGCTAACACCAGCGGGATTCCAAAACGTGGCTTCAACGCCCGTAACATCGGCGATAACACCTCCGCCAAGCGCAAACCCTCGCGCTCCGACGGGAATCAATAGTTCTTGTCCGCCGGCCGAGCCAACTCGCAAAGAACTTCCCGCAAACGCGCTCGACGCTACCAACAGCGCGGACATCGCCACGAGACTTAGTTTTATTTTATTCATTACTATATGTCTCCTCAATCCTTAGAAGTTCTGCAATTGTTCGGCTTCGGTAAAGATCGCCATCTTGCCGATCTTCTCTGCGCCACTCGGGGTTGTCACTATATAAATATAAATACCAGAGGCAACAGGCAGACCATTATCGGTCTCTGTATCCCACGTAATCCAAGACTGCACCGCATCATCTTTTTCAAACGTTCTTACTAGCTCACCACTGAGACTAAAGAGACGAACTGTACATTTGTCTGGCAGATTGGTAAAACGAATCTGTCTTTGGAACTGACTAGATTCATACTCTGCAAAGAGATAATACGGATTCGGAACTACATTGACTCGACTGAGGTCAGCGTCACCCAAAGTTGCAGAAATAGTCGGCGCATTCGGTGTGAATGTGAACACATCCGTTGGTGAGTTAACTAGGTTCGGTGTTAGAGTTAAGATACACTCCTCGGCAAGCTGCCCACGCGATGAACCACGTTCATCCATCCAAAGCACCCACATTCCGTCTTCAACAGCGCCGCCAGCGCCCGCCCAGAAATCAATCGTACCACCCGTTCCGTCACCATACATGGTTCCAGATGGGTCATAAGTCGAATTGAGTATCCAAGTGTAATTGAAGCGTTGGTCGCCACCATTTGGTAGCGCCGCATCCATCGTTTCTTCACTCAGATTCCATGCAAAGTCAGCGTCTCTGTCGCGAATTACGACATTTAGCTGACGCGGACTACCTGGAATACTGACGTCCCAAGCAGTGAAAGGAACATCAAAAAATCCCTCAAAAGAGGCGCCGCTAAAGCCCTGATACATAAACGCCTTTTGCGTTTGTGCAGGGTCATCGACGACATACGGCTCACCTACAGTATACGAGCCATCACTATTGAGGTCAGTGTATGAGGCCATAGGACGGAAACGAACCTCGACCGTCTTATAGTCAGCGGCTCCAAGTGTTGTGGCGCCCCAGAAATTCGGCTCCATATAAATACCACCAAAGAGCAACTCACCACCAGATTGTCCATCGGCTGTGAACCAACGTGAACCACCAGCATAACCGTTGTCAGCTATTGCAACAGGGCTTATGTTCAACGGACTAGCGCTAGCGTAGTTGAAACTCTTGCCTTGGAGAGGCGGGCCGGAAACTTTCACCTGTAATCCTTCGACGACTGCATAAAGCTCGTCGTTAGATTGATTTGTCTGACCTGCGAGCAGAGTCGTGGAAGTTGTGTTGTTCACCAAGTTCCAAACAATCCCTAGTATTGAGTCATTCACAAAAACTACCGAATAACTGTCGCCTGTCAGCGCTACTGGATCAACAACGATTGGCGTAACTGAACCATCAGATGGACCAGTGTGAGTCACAGCTAGGGAATCATTGCCAGAGCTATTAACGATAGTTCCAGCGCGTGTTCCTTGCGGGGTCACTCCAACAACTGTTGAAGCAGTCAAAGTCTTTGGTGTTTGTGTTGGGTCAAGTGTGTAGGCCTCAACACGGAACCAATAGTCAGTAATGTTATTTAGACGTCCACCTTTGAGGGCGTCCTGAGTAATTGACATCTTACGGTTAATTCCGCCGTCATTACCCAATTGCACTGGCTTGCTGACAACCAATCCGCTTTCAAGATCAAATTCGTCATCAAAAACGATAGCGTTTCCATCATTCACATCAGTCGTCCGAAGACGTTTCCAAGGACCTGTCGGAGACTCGCCTTGATAAACAGTGTAGCCTTGGAAGGGGTAGGTTCCATTGTTCATTTCTGACTCTGGTCCCCAAGACAGCACTACCTCATTCGACAATTCACTGACTTGAATAACAGGTGGATCTGGCTGAACTGGCAGATTAAAGAACAGTTCATAGGCTGACTGAGCGAACTTATCGTAGAACTTCATCAACGAAATCGAAGTCAAACGGTCAATCGCTTGGCCAACAATAACCGCCGCGATAATTTCTGTGCTATCACCTGGACGGAAAGTAATCGGTCCAGTCGAAAGCATGAAACGACGATCCGATGGATCTGAATCAATAAATCCAGTTCCTGTAGTTGGGTCACCATTTCCATAGAAGTTAGTTGGTGAACCAGTGGTTGGGTCAATCAACGCTCCACCAGTCTTATCGAGACCTGTCATAAAGCCATAGGTCTCGGTACGATTGTTTGGATCGGTTCCGTTGATATACTTATTGAATGATACCAATGGTAGATTCTTGAACCCTGCCATCTTCTGGCCCCACATGATAGCGGTGTCTGACAAATCTCCTGTAGAATCCAAAGGACCTTGGAAGAAGTCAAATCCGACGGCAGGTGGATTTGAGCCATATATTTGATCGCTGTTGTTCGCATTGAACACATAGCCCAACGACAGCTCGATATCACTACCGACTAAGTCATCACCAGCGCCACCCAAGTCAGGGTCACTCCAGAGTGAGATATACATATTCTGTAGTGTCTTGTTGCCTTTGTTAATAATCTTATAACGCAGGAAGAAGATATTTCCTAAGGCATCCTCGCGGTTGAAAGCGAAGGTGGATTGCTGAACCTCAAGACCCAATGGCGCTGTACTACCAGCGTCATTAGTATGCTTTGAAGGATCGGCGTCATTAAACACCGTCCACACCATTTGATCGCCTGTTAGCAGTGGAAGTCCTGCGCTATCGACAGGCGCTCCATCGGCAACTGGCCAATCGAGATAATCCTGATTCGGATTACTAGCCATACTATCTTTATACAATTTGTACGGCCTAAATGTAGCGACATCTGGATCGAAAGTTCCACCAGACATTGTCCCCGGAGTGAACTCCGAGGAAAACTCTGACATCACGATTAGCGTGTCATTGGCGACAGCCGAATCAATGGCGCCAATCCATAAACCAGCTGCAAAAACACAGCTCTTGTTGGCTTGGCCATTGGCGATATTGTTTAACCCAGCGTAGGGATAAACCATTCCACCGCCACCACCGATATTTAGTTGAGCTACAAAATCACGGGCAAAGCCGCCATCGTTAGTTAAATACGAGAAAATCTTATTGGCGTCGATGAAAGCATCCGTTGTTAAACCCGACGAAAATCTCGGCGGTGGATACTTATCGTTCCGTGGGGCGCTGCTAACTGCCGAACCGACAATTAGTATCGCGCATGTGAATCCTATTACGTGTTTTAGTTTCATTGTATTTCCCTTCAAATCACCTGTTTTAAATGATTATTCCTTTTGGCTTAGAAGAAGAAGTTCATTCCGAACAAAATGATTCTTGGATTCGAAAAGTTTGTTGGGTCATTGGCGCGCAAGTTGGACAGCTCAGTTCCGTTTTGATTTGCGAAAAGCGCGTCTGGGTTTTGTGTAGCATCGGCAAAAGTTTGACCAGGAGCAGTCGTGAGCCAACCAGTATTGTCTGGATCGCCTGTGGACTCATAAACAAAGATTGCATTCTTCGTGTCGAGAACATTTTGCACCCAAACATAAGCATTCAACTTTGCGCCAAAAATTTTGAACGTCTTATCGGCTTTTAGGTCAATCACCATATTGGTCGCGCCATAAACTGAGTTCACAGGAGCGTTGGCTTCCGGAGAAACAGCCGCTAACGAGTTCTCATTATAAACAACAGACGGAGTGTATGGCGTGCCACTTGAGAACTTAAATACTGTTGAAACACCAAAGTCTTTCAGGATTGACGAATTTCCACCGAAGTCACGAACATCAAATGTTCCGACCAGTGTATGTCGTTGGTCATAAGAAAGCGCGCTGGCCTGTATGGGTGCATTTGCCGATGTCCAAGCAACATTACGCTGGGTTCCTGCAAATGAGCCAGTTCCTGTAGCCGAAGACAAAGTGTACTTGGCTTCAAACCTGACAGCGTGAACGCGACGCATCCTGAGTCCAACTTCCAAGCCCTTAATTGTGGCGAAATCACCATTTTGATAGATTTCAAATGATTTTGGAGTCGCTGGCTGTGAGACGACTTGAATCAGGTTTGTGATGTCTTTGTAGAAAGCAGTAACATCAATCGCCGCAAAACCGCTGATTCGACGAGTTATACCCATCTCGTAAGCAGTTGTCCGTTCTGGCTCCAAGTTTGGATTACCGACTGGGAAGTAGTAACCAGCATTAACTGTTTTGTACTCAAAATAGTTAAATCCAGTGTAGAGCTTATCAAGGTCAGGACGCTTGAAGAACTTACCAAAGCTAAAGTGCATACTGGTGATTTCATCAAGTGGAAAGGCAACACCGAGACGTGGTGAAAAATCGCTGATTGTTTTGGCATCAACCAAGTCAACAGCGTCCAAAGTATTATCACCAGTAGTGCCTAGTGGATTATTCGGATCTACGAATTGTTTCGTTTTATAATCGAAATAGTCATAGCGAATACCCGCCGTCAAAATCATGCCGTTCCAATCGTACTTGTCCTGTACGTATAACGAAATGCTGATTGGTTTCTTGGCCGCGTCACGACCACCGAAATCACCTTCAACGCCCTTGCCATTGAAGCCATAGTAGTTAGCGTCCTGCCATTGTGCGGCGGAATCAGTCTTACTAGCGACATTGAATGGAATTATGTGGTTGAAACGGCGTAGTACGTGTTGTTGAACATCGAATCCAGCCTTGAACAAATGACCACTCTTGGTTCTTGATGTAATGTCACCCTTACCCTGTTTATAGGTAGAAATACGACGTAAGTATCCACCTACTGTTGAACCTGGGTTGTAGAACAGATTCAAATCGACGTTTCCGCTGGTCGGATCACCAGTGAAGACATCGTTGGTATAGCTGGCAAGATCATTCCAAAACACACCATCACCAGTCTCGCGCTCTGTGCGGAAGTATGCTCCAGCGAGAGTGTAGAATGTTGACGGGCTAAGCGTATGTGTCAATCTCGTATGGAAACCAAAGTTTTGGTCATCATAGCGTCGATTGTGCGCCGAGTTGAACAACTGGGCATGGCTATATCGTTGCCATCTGTCACGCGAGGCGTTACCACCAATTTGCAAGGATAAATTTGAAGACAACTTAATCTTCGTCTTACCTTGAAACGTCCAGCCGTTTTGAGAGTTATTTGGCAACTGTTTGTCACCACGCAAATTGACGATGCCGTTGATGGCTTCTCCAGTAATTGGTGATGGTGATCTATCACCAAAGTAATTTCTTTCTCCCGAAACGTAGAATGTTGCGTTCTCAAAGAAAGGCACTGGGCCACCAAAACTAAGGGCCCCAATATTCTGGTTGAAACCCTTGTCTCCAAGGACATTGTCTGTGACAATTTCAGCTGAGCCACTATAATTCTCACCACCAGATTTTGTAATAGTGTTAATAATAGCAGCCGAGACAAAACCATACTCTGCTGGGAAACCACCAGTGATGATTGAAACTTCCTCGATGGCATTATTGTTAATTGAAGTTGTCGACAGTCCTGAGAGAGGATCCTGCTGCGAGAATCCATCAACAAGGTAAGCGACCGATGATGGACGACCACCACGAATGTTTAGTTCGGGGCTATTTGTTCCTTCACGGCCACCACGAGCTCGGTTGCCAGAGCTTTGACGGAAGGTTACTACTCCAGTCTGAAGCTGAACGACTTGCTCATAACCACGTGTCGGCAGGTTTTTAATTTCTGCCGCTGTGACTGTTGAAACTGAAAGGTCACGGCCTCTTTCGACCAATGGTCTCTCAGCGGTAACAGTGACCCCCTCCAACTTGGTGGTCGCCATTTGCAAACTAGCGTCGTAGTTAGTTGTCTTATCGGTAGAGACAACAATGTTTTTTACCGAAAGAGTTGCAAAACCGACGGATGAAATTTTCATCTCGTGAGCGCCAACCTCTACTCGCAAAATAAAATATTTTCCTTCGAAGTCAGTGACCCCGCCAAGTTCTGTTCCGACAATTGAAACCGATGCGCCGACGATCGGCTCATTGGTGGAACCGTCGATAACTGTACCGGCAATACGTCCCGTGACTCCCGCTTGGGCTGCGCTAGCGCATAGTAACGCTAGCGTTAACCCGATGAATCCAAGTGTGTTACGAATTCCTTTCACTCGAAACACTCCTTTCATAGCATTCCTGAAGTTTCAGTGAGTTATCTATTTCATTCATTAATCTTCGTTCCTCCATATAGCAACACCATCCAATTCGTACTTTAGTAGATAGTATTATCCCAGCCCGAAAGAGCTAGTGTTCAACGCTTTATGCAATAAAAAACTTGGTTTTGCATGATATTTTGGAACGTTTTTTCAACAAAATTGTTAAAGAATCCTTTTGTCAAACAACTTTTTTGTCAGCCTGGCTGAACGTAGCTAGCCACAATAGTCTCGAATGTTGCCAACAAACACTCAATATAGAGAGTGTTTTTCGTTGAAATGGTTGCTAGGAAAATGCTTTCAAGAAAGCTCAATTACCAATAATCAACAAAATTGCATGAGTCCTTGCATCGATTAGCTTGTTTAGTAGCTCCAAGGCCTTGGGGCCCTCACTTGGGCAAAGTACAAGAGCAGTCCATTGCTCGAATCCTCCTTAGACCCCGAATTGGGAAATTCGGGAATAGGTATATTTCAAGACAGGCTGATATGGCGTGTGTAAGGCATTGGTAAGATGTCAAGCTGGAGCTAGGCTGTCAAGGGGAATTAGAAGTTGCCTCCAGCGACCTCTAGCTTTGTTACTGTAAACTGGGGCTTGTCTCAGTAATAAATTTCCCCTATGCTTGGCAGGTGAAGTTGGTTTAGCGCCACACATTGACCGAACAAAAACACAACACAAAAAAACAACAAGGCAACCAGAACGAGAGTTATGAAGACGCATAAGATAGCAATCATCGGGGGCGATGGAATTGGGCCAGAAGTTACAACCGAAGGGATGAAAGTCCTTGATGCAGTCGCGCAATTGGAGGGTTTCAAACTTGAGAGAGTTGTGTATCCGTTTGGTTCTGAACATTACTTAAAAACTGGCGAATTGATGCCCGACTCGATTTGGGAAGAGCTCAAGGGTTTTGATGCGATTTTCCTGGGGGCGATTGGCGATCCTAGAGTTGAAGTAGGCTTGGTTGAACGTGCGGTTATAGCGGGGATTCGGTTTAAGCTGGACTTGTACATCAACTTGCGACCTATCAAGCTTTATAGCGAAGAGCTTTGCCCACTGAAGAATAAGACCTGCGAAGATGTGGATATGTTAATTATCCGCGAGAATACTGAAGGGGCCTATATGGCTTTGGGCGGTATTATGAAAAAGGGCACACCTGATGAAATCGCGATTTGCGATATGGTCTGGACCAAACGTGGCTGTGAGCGAGCGATCGAGTATGCGTTTGAAGTGGCGCGTAAGCGTGATAAGGACAAGAAAGTCACGCTGATTGACAAGGCCAATGCGATTCGGGCGATGGATATTTGGACACGGACTTTTGAGGAAGTCGGCGAGCGCTATCCTGATATCAAGCGTGAGCATGCCTATATTGACGCGGCTTGCATGTGGATGATTAAGAATCCCGAATGGTTTGATGTGGCTGTGACTGCCAATTTGTTTGGGGATATTATCACCGATTTGGGCGCTATGGTTCAGGGCGGTATGGGTATCGCGGCTTCCGGTAATATTCATCCTGGTAAAGTTTCGATGTTCGAGCCGATTCATGGTTCGGCGCCAAAATACAAAGGCAAAAATGTGGCCTGTCCGATTGCGGCGATTATGGCCGGTGCGATGATGCTCGATTTCCTCGGCGAAGCTGGCGGCTCGGCTCGTATCGAAAACGCTGTGACGACAATTCTCAAAGAAGGCAAGTTGCCCTCACTTGATGCCCGTTCAGGACACAAAACCTCCGATGTCGGTGATATGGTCGCCAAAGCGGTGACAGAAGTGAGTGTTGGAGTGTAACGAGTCAAAGTAATTATTGCAATGTATGACGACCTTTGATTTCCTATTTTAGGCATCCACTCAAATGAGAACATTTAGAATTCTATTGATGTTGTTGTTCCTCTGTTCGTGCGCTGAGAGCGCAGAAGGCAAGAAACCAAATATCCAGACATCCGGAGCAGAAATTTTGTCCGTTTCTGCTAATGGTGAATTTGCGGTCTTAGGGCTGTGGCAAGTCGCAGGAGAAAACATAATTCTTGCTTGGGAATTGGTCCGAGTCACTAGTCTAGAAGAAAATCGTTATGAAATAATTGATACACTTCCAGGAGAACAAGACTCATTTGGATTCTGCAGTGACAGCGTAGTGTACTGGATGCCACATGAAAATGGAAGGTCTAGATTGCTCATGCGGCATGTTAGTGAACCAGGCTCTCTAATAGTGGTGATTGAAAAAGAATTCACAGACACGGTTAAGTATCCAGGATTTGATTTACACACACTCTCCTACTTTCATCTTAAAGATTCACTCATGTCAACGAGAACGGGACTATGGAGGCTAAGAAGTGATGGGTCTGTGGTTTCTATTTTGCAATTGGAAAATAGAGGCTTTGATGCGTTTAGCCTTGATGGCTTAGAATATCTGTTCGAATTGGACCCCGAGAGGTGGTCACAGAATCCTCGACACTGGGATGTTTATTCATATAATATCACTGATAGCGTTCTTAAACTCGAGTACTCACAGAATATTCACTCACCAGGGTCGATGACTACCAGAGGGATAGGGAAACCCATTTTCTTCTTGGATTATTCACTAGAACTCCAATCGTTGAATGTTTTTGAATTTGACCGCTTGACTCGAGAAAAGAAAAGATTGACGGATTTGAAGCCGCCGAAGCGGGTCGTTGGATTCGATTTACTAAGAAACTCTATATTAGTACATGTTTCAAATTCAGACAAGCAGGAAGAGTGCATGATAATCGATAGATAATTGGTTCCGTATGTCGAAAAGCCTATGGCTGGGCGGCCGTGACCTTGGTCGCGGTTTCAACACCATTTAGTGGTTCGTTGGGTTTATATAATCTAATGGATGTCAAAGTTTAACACCGTAGCCTAAACAATGAAACAGGGACGAACGTCCCTGCCACCCTGCCATCCCCAAAAACGGCAGGTCTGAGGATCTGCCGCAACGGTAAATTCACTCTTCGACTCTTTAAGACTCGGACTTGCATCGTGAGTCATTCGTCAAACACAAGATTTTCTAATCTCAGCTACTTGTTAAAAAAATCTACTACCCCGCACAGCATGACAATTTGCTGACGTCTTTTGTGAATGTTTGGGCGCATAGTTTTAGGCCTTCTACCATTGTTAGATAGGGAAATAGTAAGTCAGATAAATCATGCGCAGTCATATTGTTTCGAATTGCCAGACCAGCTGATTGAATGATTTCTCCAGCTTCAGGAGCAAGTATTTGTGCGCCGATTATGCGAAGTGTGCCTGCTTCAGCCACCAGCTTGATAAATCCCCTTGTCTCGAAATTGGCCAGCGCTCTGGGTAAATGTTCGAGGTCCAGTCGACGACTCTCAGTTTCGATTCCCTTAGCATTGGCTTCGGCTTCGGTTAATCCAACTGTCGCGACAGCAGGATCAATAAATACAACAGCAGGCATTATATCGATATTCAGTTGCGCGGAACCACCTGTCATATTGATTGCCGCACGTGTACCCGCCGCGGCGGCCACATAGACATACTGAGGCATATTAGTGCAATCACCAACCGCGAAGATATTTGAGTTGGAAGTAGAAAGACGTTCATTAACAATGATGGTCCCGTTTTCGTCAGTCTCTACACCTACTGATTCAAGGTTTAGTGATGCAGTATTGGGTTTTCGTCCTGTCGCAATTAAGAGACGGTCACTCTTGAGAGTTCCTGCATCTGTCTCAAGAGTAAACTCATTCTCTTGATAAGAAACAGACTGCGCCTGAGTATTATTCAAAACTTTGATGCCTTCAGATTCAAATGCCTCAGTAACTCCTAATCCAAGTTCTGGGTCTTCACTATATAAGAGAGTATGGCGTGCAAGAATAGTTACTTCAGTTCCTAAACGTCTATAAGCCTGTGCGAGTTCTAAAGCAATGACGGAAGAACCGATTGCGATTAGTCGTTGTGGGATTTCCTCCGCTACTAAGGCCTCGGTTGAGGTCCAATATGGTGAATCTGACAGACCTTGAATTGGAGGTATGGTCGATGAGGCGCCAGTGGCAATCAGGATATAATCAGCTTTCAGTTGCTCTTCTGTTCCATAGCTATGAATAATAGCTAAGGTATTTGAATCTTTGAAATGTGCAGTTCCTTGGATGAGTGTTATTGAAGGGTCACTATCCAAAATACTTTGGTACTTGGCTTGCCGTAGTTCCTCAACGCGAGCATTCTGCTGTTGAACATGGGCGCGACGGTTTAGCTTTGGTTCGCTATTGACAAGACCTTCAAAGGGGTTACTACGTTGAAACTGCGCAAGCTGTGATGCACGAATCATTATTTTGGATGGTACACATCCAATATTTACACATGTACCACCCAATGTGGATTTTTCGATAATAGTGACTCTCGCACCATTTTCTGTGGCTTTGATAGCCGCCGCAAATGCTCCCGAACCACTACCAATTATCGCTATGTGTAGTTTCCCACCTGAACCATTGTTACGACCCGCAGAATCGGCATCTGGTATAAGTCGCTCTTGCGCCTTGAATCCAGCAGACTCGACAGTTTCTATGATTTTGCTAACTGGAGCGCTATCAGAAATATCAATGATGGCTTCTCCTTTTTGATACGAAACATCAGCGCTAATTCCCGGAAGTGTTTCTAGCGATTTCTTGATAGCTGTTGCACAACCATCGCAGGTCATGCCTGTGATGTCTAATTCTATTCTCTGTGTCATATGTTACTCCAAATGCTTTTTGTTTTGCTATTACAGTTTAATACACTAGATAGCTATCTGCCTGTTGCCTACGATTAAGAAACTCTTTTAAGGATAGTGGAGTAGTGATTTTCTCGATGCTAGGGCTTCGCTTTAATGGACTATCCTGCAAATCAACAAGATTGGCCATGAACCCGTTATAGGTAATCTTGACTCCCATTTCATTCAGCCAATAGAGATAGTCTCGATATGCTTTGGGCATGTTTTCTGGTTTAATAGGATAGAGTTCGGACATGATCTTTTTGAGTTTCGAGGGTACTTCGTAACCATAACTATGCGGGCGACCATCTGACTCGACTTTTAGATCATATACTCCAGCGGCGTCGTAGAACATTTCAACATCATACCCCTCCGCCAACCCTCCAAAGGCTACATTAAACGCTACACATCCTGGGCTGTCATCATGCTCAAAACTTGTTTCATAATGTATAAGTAGCTTCTTACCATTCTTGGGCGCATTAGAAATGAAGTCAGGAATAAGTGGTATGGTTATCTTTGTAGAAGCTTTATCGGCGGAACTACCTCCACCGCCTGAGTTACAAGCCGTCAATAGAAACAACGTCGCAATTGCAACACTGTTTATCAGGGCGCTAGAGAATGGACTGTTTTTTCTCATCTCGTCATTTGCTTTCGATAAGTTTTGGTTTGTAACCGACTGATTGAATTGCAGACTCAACCTTGGCTAAATCTGTATTTGCATCATTGTACCAGATGTAAGCCTTACTTTCTGTGAAGCTGGATTTTACACTGTCCACTACTCCTGTGGCATTCACGGCGCCGTCGATTGCTATTTCACAGCCGCCACATGTCATACCGTCCACTTGATAAACTGCGAAATGAGCTGATGATGAACCGCCTTCACTTGGGATAGGAGTTGTTCCGAGTACATATGGATAGACTGACCAGCTCAGGAAACCAAAGACCACGACCGTAGAAATAGTAAGCATCGTTTTGGTGAATGTCTCATTCACCATTTTGCATGCCGTTCCAGCGCATTTCTTCTTTTCACGAAAGTACAACCAGTAGGACACTCCCACTCCAACTATTGCAAGTGGAAGTATGTACCATTTAATAGCGCCCATGGTCGATGATAGCCCAGCTACTCCTGCGGTACCGACACCAAGTAGCGTTAGCCCTAGTAAAATCAATGGCGGCAAACAGCATGAAGAAGCAGCTATCGCTGAGAGAATTGAAACTTTCTTCGCATCCATATATCTATATTTCCTTTGAGTTTATTTCTTCACGGATTCAAAAAGAATTGGGCAGTTCGTGATTGTCTTGGAAATAGAACACTGGTTAACTAGGTCAGCGAGAACAATCTCCATCGATTTCAAGTGTTCTATCTGTAACCGTATTTTATCTAATCGCGTCACGGCAAACTCCTGAACCTCAGAACATCGATTCACTTTTCCGTCTGCCATACCAAGCAGAGTTTTGATATCGTTCAGACTGAAACCAATGTCTTTAGCTCGCCTGACAAACTTCAATCGCTCAACGGCGTCATTGTCGTAGACTCTATAGTTTGACTCGGAGCGCGCTGGTTTTGCTAGCAACCCCTTTTGCTCGTAGAACCGAATTGTCTGAGTGTCTGTATTTGACTCCTGCGCTAATTGTCCAATAGTCATTTTCATCTTTCCTTTTTCTCATTCATACCTATATACAACCTTATAGTATACAATAAGGTTACAAGAAATGAGAAAATATATGGATTTCTTTAATTCAGTAGCAAAAAACAGGCTGAATGGCTATGACTTTAAGGGATTGGGGCTTGTTTACAAAGCCCGAAGCCGTTGCGTTGTGTCACTGACACCCAGTGGGTGTGACCCGACGCTTTCTCTATGAAAAGGTGTCAGGTCACAATTTTCAAAAAGAGAAAATCAAGACCCTACACAACAGGTGGGCGCTTAATCAACTATCCCCTTCGACTGGAATAAGGACAAAAGGGTACGACGAAAGGAGTGTCTGACGGTCCGTAGATCGGGTTTCCGCGTTCGATAAGACTGACTTCGGAACTCCAGCCAAGGACTGCCCTTTCTCTTCAACTACCCCCACTTGCCCCAGCTTACTATTCCAGTATATATTCCTCGCCGTGATTGTTCAGCGGGGTGGGGAGATTTTTTCTTGAAAATTTCTGCTGGATTGGAAAACTATTGCGGTGGTTTTTGGTATAAATTCCATTGAGCGAAATCTTAACTTACAGACAATAATACATTGACATAAACTATTGCAGGACAACTAAATGAGTGAACAAACAGCAGAGCCGATGATTGAGGCGCGGGGGCTTTCCAAGTACTATGGGGAGTTTGTGGCGATTGAGGATATTAGTTTCTCGATTCCCAAAGGCCAAGTGGTGGCTTTTTTGGGGCCTAATGGCGCAGGCAAGTCCACGACTATGAAAATTTTGAGCGGATTCTTGGCTGCCAGTAAAGGAGCTGGGCGGATTGCGGGGTTTGATGTCGCTACTGAGCGTTTGGATGCCTCGCGGGCTTTGGGGTATTTGCCAGAGAATGGGCCGCTTTATGAGAATATGACACCACGTGAGTTGCTCGAGTTTTTTGGCGAGGCGCGGGGTTTGAAAAGTAAGGCTCTGGCTGATAGAGTTGAGCGAGTGGTTTTCCAGACGGATTTGAAAGAGGTTCTTCAAAAGCCGATTTCGAAACTCTCGCGAGGGTTTCGGCAAAGAGTCGGACTGGCGCAGGCGCTGTTACATGATCCGCAAGCGTTGATTATGGACGAGCCGACATCGGGGTTGGACCCGAATCAGATTCGTGAGTTTAGAAAGAATATCAAAGAACTAGGTAAATCGAAAACAATTTTGATTTCGACACATATTTTGCAGGAAGTTGAAGCGGTGGCCGATAGGGTGTTGTTCATTCATAATGGTCGATTAGTTTTTGATGGAACTCCTCAGGATTTACATAAGGACTGCACACTTGAAGAGAGTTTCTATCGCTTGACTGGTTCTAAGCAGGAGGTAAATGTCTGATGGCAAACTCCCAGAAAAAAAGCATAAGCAAACATGGCATCAACAAAGGTTTGATTTTTGCAGTCGCTAAGCGCGATTTACGTTCGTATTTCATGAACCCATCAGGTTATGTGTTTTTGACATTATTCATTTTCCTCAGCGCCGCGGCGGCTTTTTGGAGTGAGGATTTTTTCCAGAACAATTTGGCTAATCTTGATCAACTGAATAATTACTTTCCATATCTGTTGCTGTTTTTTATTCCAGCGCTGACGATGAGTGTTTGGGCCGAAGAGCGCAAGCAGGGCACTGATGAGTTGTTACTGACACTACCAGCAACAGACTTGGAGATTACACTAGGAAAGTATCTTGCGGTTTTGGGTGTTTATAGCGCGTCACTGGCGCTATCGCTCAGTCATGTGCTGGTGCTGTCATGGTTGGGTGAGCCGGACTTCGGATTGATGTTTGGTAATTATTTTGGTTACTGGATGATTGGCGCGGCTTTGGTGGCGGTTGGGATGTTGGCTTCGGCGCTCACTTCGAATGTGACAGTCTCGTTTATTTTGGGGGCTATTTTTTGCTCGCTGTTAGTATTTGTTGATTCACCGCAATTTGCATTTAGTGAGACATTTGGCAAAGCCCTAGCGCCGTTAGGACTATTTCGTCACTTCAACGACTTCACTCGTGGTGTGATTAGTTTTTCGGGGTTAGTGTATTTTACCTCGATTGCTTCATTGGCGATATATTTGAACATTGTGGTTTTGGGTCGTCGTCATTGGTTACGTGAGAAAACTTCGACGTTGAGTATGCAGAATCACTATGCGTTTCGCACTGTGGCATTGGTGGTGATTGTCATTAGCGCAACTGCGATTGCTGGTTATTCGGCTCTGAGAATTGATGTCACATCAGAGGGATTGCATTCGCTATCTGACACTACGGAAGAGTTGCTGGCGGCTTTGCCTGATGGCCAACCTGTGTTGATTCAGGCTTTTATTAGCCCTGAGGTTCCGCAGAATATGGTTGAGACACGCGAGAATATTATTGGATTTTTGCGCGAAATTGACGCGCAAGCTGGCAATAATGTGCAGGTCATTATTCGAGAAACTGAGCCGTACACACAAAACGCTCAGGACGCCAGAGAGAAGTTTAGCATTTTACCTCGTGAGTTGATTCTCGGCGGCACGGCGCGGACGAATATTGAGAATGTGTTTATGGGAATTGCTTTTACTTGCGGGTCGCGCGAAGATGTGATTCCGTTTTTTGAACGTGGGATGCCAGTTGAGTATGAGCTGACACGCAGTATTCAATCGGTGGCGCAAACTCGGCGCAAGAAAATAGGAGTTGTCACTACTGACGCCAAACTTTTGGGTGGATTTGATTTTCAGACTTTCAAGAGTAGTCCTTCCTGGCCGATTGTTAGCGAATTGCAAAAGCAGTATGAAGTGACACAAGTTGCGGTGACCGATTCAATCACTGAGACTTTTGATGGACTGCTTGTGGCCCTGCCTTCATCGCTGACACAACCAGAGATGGACAATGTGATGGCCTATATCAGAACTGGGGCGCCGACTTTGATGTTGGTTGACCCGATGCCGACTTTTGATATGGGATTGGCTCCACTTCTGCCACGTAATGCAGGTGATAATCCATTTCAACAGAACAAACAAGCCAAGCGTGACCCTAAAGGTGACTCAAAATTGCTGTTGGCGGAGTTTGGTATTGAATGGAGTCCAGGGGATGTTTTTTGGGACGCTTACAATCCACATCCAGAGTTGGCGCAGTTACCACCTGAGTTGGTTTTTATTTCTCAGGGGAATGGCGCTGAGGCGGCGTTTAACGCGGAGGAGCCAGTTAGCTCTGGTTTGCAGGAATTGGTTTTGCTTTACCCTGGGATTTTGACAAAGTCTGGGACGATTGATGTTAACTTTACCCCACTTCTTTCTAGTGGGGCGACATCTGGAACGCTTGGATTTCAGGATTTAGTGCAAAGGAGTTTCTTCGGGCTTTCTTTGAATCGAGCGCCACGGCGAATTGGTGATCCGCTTTTTTATGTTCCCGCTGTGAGAGTCTCTGGTGACTTGCCGACTAAGAACTCCTCGGATGCTCAAGCGAAGGTGAATATGATTGTCATTGCTGATTTGGATTTTGTTGGCGATCAGTTCTTTCAAATTCGCAATATGGGCAATAAGAACTTAGCTTTTGATAATATTCCATTTTTTCTGAACTGTATGGATGTATTGGTTGGTGACACATCATTTATTGCTCTACGTAAGAAGCGAGTGAAACATCGCACATTGACCACAGTCGAAACTCAGTCACGCAATTATTATCAGACACGTATCTCCGAAGAAAGCAAAGCCGAGGAGTTGGCGGCTAATGAATTAGGCGCTGCGCAACAAAGATTGCGTGACAAAGTCGCTGAAGTGACTAGCCGCACTGATCTTGACGCACAGACAAAACAGATTATGGCGCAAAACTTGCAGGAAGTTGAGAACCGTCGCTTTGAGGTGATTAAGTCCAAGATTGAATCAAAAAAGGAAGCGGATGTGGCTCACAGTAAAGAGACAATGGAGTTACAGATTCGCAGTATTCAAAGCCGAATCAAAACACTGGCGGTGGTCTTACCCCCGTTGCCAGCCCTTCTCTTTGGTATTTTTATCTTTATTCAACGCAGAAAGCGTGAACGAGAGAGTATGAGTGTCACCCGAACTCTGCGGAGAAACTAAACTATGAACAATTCAACTATAAGAAAAACCAGTATGAATGAAACAACCAAGACAATCAGTTTTGGCGCAGTGGCGCTTACTTTGGCGGCGCTGGCGTTTTATCTCTCTGGACCGCCAGTAACTCCTGATGCATTTCTTGATCAGGGAGAAGCGTTCTTTCCTGATTTTACCGACCCGAATATGGCCACGACTCTTGAAGTCATTGACTATGATGAAAACAGTGGCTCGGTGGTTCCTTTCAAAGTCACTTTTGTTGACGGTAAGTGGACGATTCCGTCACATCATGATTACCCAGCCGATGCGCAGGACAGGTTAGCAAAAACTGCTGCGGGTGTAATTGGAATTACTAAGGATGATTTTCGGACAGACAATGTTGCCGAACATGAAGGTTGCGGTGTTATAGATCCTCTGGATGAAACTTCATTGGCTCTAGGTGGACGCGGACAGCGAATCACATTGAAAAACTCAAGCGGAACAACACTAGCGGACTTTATTGTTGGCAAACAAGTTCCTAATCATGTTGGTTTTCGCTTTGTGCGTCTGCCTGGTGAGAAGCGGGTCTATGCGGCTCGAATGAATATCGATCTTTCGACATCTTTTCAGGATTGGATTAACCGCGACTTGATGGAACTGGCGCTTGATGAGATCGTTGCAGTTACTATTCAGGATTATTCGATTGATGAGCGTTCGGGTTCTATCAACACTCGCGATAACATATCGCTTACTGTCGGTCAAGACGGCTGGCGCACCAAGAAGGTGCATAACGGCTATGTTGTTGATAGTTTGAAGATGAATACCTTACTAACTGCGCTAGATTCACTTTCGATTGTGGGCGTCAGACGCAAACCTGCGGGACTCTCGGCTAGCCTAGGGCAATCTCAGGCATCGACCGAGATGACCAATGATGATATTCGGTCATTGCAAAGTAAGGGCTATTTCATGACTCGTGACGGCTCACTTCGCTCCAATGAAGGTGAATTGCAAGCCTTTACAACAAGTGGTGTGACTTACTCGTTGCGATTCGGTGAAGTGCTCTATGGTAGCGGTGAAGAAATCACTTCGGGAACTTCTTCAAGTGACAATTCAAATAACAAGCAGAGCAGTGGGCCAGGCGAGAATCGTTATTTGTTTATCACTACTAACTTTGAAGAAAAGAATTATCCCGAGCCGATTACTCCACCGAATACTGACTTCATTGGCAAATCCGACAGTTTGCTGACCGACAATGACTTGATTAACAAGGAGTTGGCCGATGTCTATGCCGACTGGCAACGTAAAGTCAATGCAGGACGATCACGCTCAGCTACGCTGAATGCTCGATTTGCTGATTGGTATTATGTAATTTCCGCTGAGAGTTTCGATAAACTCCATATGAAGCGCAAGGACTTAGAGACGAAGCTCTAATCTCGCGTCAGGCGGTATTGAGTTTTGTGGTTCTTAGCGGTCCGCCGTATTTTTTTGGCATGAAGTCAGTTATATTGTATATTGAATAAATTGAAACCCTTTGGGCAAGAATGCTGTCTTAGATAATGGTAGGTTGTTGTTTGATTATTCAATTTTGCAGGCTGTCCTTGTAGCGCCTCATGAACAACATACGTGTGACAGATCTGAAGCAACTATTGTTCCTCTAACGATAAGAAAGTTAGTATGAAGAAGATTTCACAAATTTTGCTGATTGCAGCCTTTGGCGTCTCGCTCATTGGCTGCTCAACTGTTAATTCCGCCCACGGCTCGGTCAAAGGCAATGTCACCAAGCGAATGCAATTTGTAGTGGACAATTTGGTTGACTCCTATAATTCGCTCGACTCGACTGGTTACAGACGACATTTTGGTCCAGAACTGTTGGTTAGCACATCTCCGGGTTCTATCGGGGAAGTCTTCCGCGATTCGCATCGGGACTATGGCAAGATTGAGAAGTTCGACATTGACGCGTCCGACGATGGGCGGTCAGCGACCTTGACATTGTATATGGAGAGACTGACATTTGATGTTCGATTACGCTTGGCTAGAAACGGCAAACTGACACAGTTTGACTGGCAAGCCAATAGAACATCTAGCGATAACTCATCGCAATCTAGTGTTCAAATAGATTATCAGAAATTCACAGAGAGGTTTGTTGCGGCGATTCGAGATAGCAACCTTGTTGATTTTTACGAGATTGTTTCGTTCGACGATGGCTCTGGTGAAGAACTCACTATTGATGATGCAGCTGGTATGCTGGGACGTATTAGAGCCAGCGGTGAAATTACTAATGTCCTAGATTATGAAGTACTTGAAAGTGGGGAATTGTCTTTGCCGATAACTTTCAGCGATAGTGATGTCAACACGCTGGAATTCATTTTTGCTTTCTCTGAGACTGGAGAACTGTCTCAGATTAAACTAACAAATTATGCTCCAAAGGAATCAATCGGCAAAACGCTTGCCGATATTGGAGCTGACACAACTCTTACAGCTGATTTGCACTCTCTTTCTAAATTGCGCGATTTGTACAATGCTGATGAAGGCAAGGTCAGGTTCATAGCGCTACTGTCACCTACGTGACCAGGATGTCGACGGGGGTTCTCCGTCATCGCCGATGTCATGAAAGACATCCCAAGTGAAGATTTACGTATGTATGTTGTCTGGTTGCCGATACTTAGATCCGATGACAGATTCTCGGCGTATTTGCGTTCGCCGGAATATAAGGACGATAGAGTTAGTTACTTTTGGGACGACGACCAACTGACTGGAATCGAGTGGGCTGATGTTATCGATTACAATCAAGTCGCTTGGGATATTTATTTCCTTTATGGCAAGGATACGCCATGGGATGAGTCGCCTTCAAAACCAGATTATTGGATGCATCAACTTGGACAGTTGCAGGACAAAGCCCTATTTCTAAACGGTGATACCCTTGTTGAAGAGATAGAGAAACTACTTGCGAAGAATTGAGAGTCTCTTGGCCTCATCTTTGAGGTCAAGTTTGTGTAGAGTATTCAACATTTGAACCACAGTAGAGCGTTTGATGAGTGTTTTTCGTTTTTCTTGCGCGTTGATAATTTTAGAGATTTCGCTTTTGACACGCTTGAGCTTTCCGCGATTGTGACTTTTGCTGTAGGTTTCGTAGAGTTCTAGGAGTGGTTCCAGGCGCCTTAGGTCACCGTGTCCATGGACATCACTGATCATGCGCTCAGCGCGATTGAGTAATTCGCTGGCTTCGCGGAGTTTGTTTTGACGTTTTAGGAACGAAGCTAGCTTGGTCAATGATTCGGCGACTTCCAGCGATACTGCTTCACCCATCGCCTCTGAACTTGTCACCATCGCGTTGAACTCTCTTTCAGCGTCGCCAATTCTGCCTTGAGTTTCGTAGATTTTTCCTAAGCCAAAGTGCGCGAGAGCTCCTAAATTGCCCCATCTCCCATCCGCAAACACCACAGAGTCAAGCGCCATTCGGTATGCGTTATGGGCCAATACGATCTGATTTCTTCTTAAGAACAAATCCGCTAGGAGAACTTGTGCCTTCAATGAAGGATACGTAATAGTCTTGAAAATCGCAGAATTGTGGATCGGACTTGACGATTTGCTAAGATAATATCCGGCGGAATCTAATTCTTCTCGAAATTCAAACACCTTCCCTAACGCAAGAAAATACTCATGTAGAAAATGAGTACGATACGGAAATTGGACATCATCGACATCTGCACGTAGTTCCGCAAACTTGCGAATACTGTCAAGATAGATATTACGTTCAATCGAATCATCGAATTCTGGAACGACAACGGAGTACTTTAGCGTATCTGGGCGATTAGACCCTGATTTCTTGCTGATATTCGTGAAAGTAATTGTTCTTGTCGTACCCGAATCTATGCTCCTGATAATCGAGATAGGAAGTGGAATGTCGTCTGCGAGTGTATTCGTTAGTCCATGCGGTAGATCAGCGCGAATCAATTCACGTACACTTTCAAATACAGCCATAGAGCTATCGAACTCACCTAGATATCCTAATGCTTCACCCAGCCTTATGAGTATGATGGCAGTTAGAGCTGTATCAACTTCATCTCTGTGATTCAATCTTTGTGAAATAGACTCATAGCAAACTCTAGCGCTGTCATACATTTCAACTTCCATTAACACATCGGTAGAGCGTCGTATGAGCCGCGCGTAAATCAACATTGTATCCGTCGTCGATCTCAAAACATGACTCTTGGCATAACTCAGCGCAACCCGTACAGTCGAATCCACCCTTGCAAATTCATTCATTTCAAAGTACAGGGAGGCTTGGTATTCTTCTGCATTCAAGTAAAGGTCATGATGATTGAGACTATCCAATAAACCTTCTTCACGCATATTGCTAATGAGTCTTTGGGACTCCACATAATCGCCCCTTACTCTGGCTATGGGAATCATTACCGAGTAGATATTCCCAATATCCCTGTGAACACCGACTTTATTCATTGGAGCTATCGAGATGGCTCGATTAGCAACTTCTAGTAATTCTTGATGATTTTGAAGGTGATGATGGGCCGCTGTGAGGTGGATGAGTGTATTGAAGACCTCAGGACTATTCTTACCAAAGATTTCTTCTTGCCTTGGGAGTAGAGCAACCATCAAAGACTCAGCTAATTGATACTCACCGCTTGCGAAAACAGTCACCGCTACTTCGTATTGCGAGATAATTGACATTGAGTCATCTCGTACAGGATCAAGACTGGCGCTAGGCGCCAAGAATACACCTGCATTAATTTCTGCTTGGTGATATTGTTCATTGTGCCTTTGCATCATGATTAGATTTCTAAGGGCCACACTCGCTTCCGGGGTATCGCTACCACCACTTCTTATCGACACTTGATATGCGCTATCAGCAATTATGAGCATTGTGTCGAATTGATTGTTGAAGAATAGAAATTGGGACAACGCGATTAGAGCGCTTGACCTTTCAGAATCGTATTCATCGTGATGACTCTCAGAAATTGCTACTCGTTGACGCGCCACTTCTAGAGCTTGAGCAGTATCTCCAAAGCCCAACAGGTAAAACATTTTTGAGGTCAAGGCCATCATGAATGCCTCTGACTCTTTTCCAGACTCTATGGCAGTCTGTTCTAAGAAATTATCAGTCATCAATAGAGATGAGTCATATATGCCAAGTATATTGTAATAACGAGCGAGACTTGAGAACGATTCAGCGTAATTCATTTTGGGAAACAGCGGCCATGTACTTAGGACTTCGATGACTTCGAATTGGATTTCGAGCGCGTCCCGCCAGCGACCTTGCTCTTCATAGGCCAGCGATAGCCAATTTAACGCTACTGGGTAGCCACCGTCTGGCGACTCTGGGTAACTGCGAAATATCTCAACTGCCTCTTTGGCGTGTTTTCCCATGCGTTTTGGGAAACCAGATAAATAGTCGCTGACCGCCAGAGAAACTAAGGCGGCTCCAACTAGAAAACTTTCTTTGCCGTAGATTTCCTTTGTGGCTTGCAAGGCTTTCTCGTAATGGGTGTAGGCTTCCCCATATTTCTTTTGAGTCAAGTACGCCGACCCAATGGCGCTTTCGAGTGCGTCACGTCGCGGATGCACTCCGTTGAGTTTGTCTTCGATGATATTAGCCGCGCGCAGCAACAATACCAAAGAGCTGTCTGGTTGCGTTTCAAACTCTTCCGAGCCACCAAATTCAATCAGAGGGGTGATGAGGTTTGGGCTATCTTTTCCGAACACTATTTCAGATAATCTAATCTCTTCTTTGAGCAGCGAGTATTGTTGCAGGAATTGACCTGCCTTGTAGTACTCCAGAGCAAAATATCCAAGGTATGAAATGTATTTTTGACTTTCTGCCCCATACTCCTGCTCGACTACACTCAAACAAGCAGTGATTGCCGAATCAGCTGCGGCATACATTCCTGAATCCAGATAGGCGCTAGCGCCAAACATGCAATCTTCACCTCTAAGCAATTCCATGAATTGTTCATCGCTATTTGTAAGGTACAGTTCATTGTAGAGGGTGATGTATTTTTCGCGTTGCCCACTTTTATCATAGAGAGTTAGAAAATCAATTCTGACTCCAAGACGTTGTGCCGAATCAGATTCTCGCTCTGAGTAGAATTCCATTTCTCTGTGGAGGTTTTCCTCAGCTTTGGCCCATTCACCGCGGTCAAGATGAAGTCCATAGAGCGCAGAATAGAATTGCCCACGCATGCCACTGGCAATTCTGGAATTCAAACTTATCTTCAGACCTTTGCGTAGATGTTTTTCGGCTTCACGATATGAACCCTCTCGTGTCAAAAGGGTTCCATAATATGCGAGAGCTGTCACATGCCAATAATCCAGTTTCTTCTTGGCTTGCGAGAATATTTTGACTGATTTTGAAAGAAATGGGCGTGCGGAATCGTCTAGGTTTATGTAAAGGTATGCTTGGCCTATCAGCGCTAATGTTCCAGCATAATCGGCAGATGTAGCGCCAAAGAGCATTGAGTCCAATGGCGCGCTTTGCAGATAATATTTCAGGGCTAGCCTAAATGATCCAATCATCGTGTAGGAATACCCAATATTTCCTAACGACTGTGTCAATAACGAATCATGGAGTTCGGCCTTTTTTGCCAGTTTCAACGATTCCTGCAGTTTGGCGATGGCCGCTTCGATTTTGCCGCTATTCCGTAACGCCAGACCTGAATCCGATAGTAATCTCCATTGTTCAATATCAGTCGCGCTGGCCTGCGCTCTATGTGGCGAAGAGAGGGTTAGCGCCAGAAATATGATTGCTAGGATTCTATTCATTTGCTCCTCGCTAGTTTAGCAAACTTATTGAGAGGCCTAATTGCTGGCTTAGATTTATTGTCCTCTTTTGCAAAACGTCGCATATGACAACATACGCTTCTCAGCCGTGAATTGTCAACGCTAGGAGCAATGACTGCATCGACTATAACGTACTGTTAAACAATGCTTTATCGTTGCTGGAAATGGCACAGATCGCTCCAATTAGAGTGAAACTTGGGATTGATTTGCGCTCTTGGGTTTCTTGGAGAAAGATATTACATTGTCTTTCTGTAGCGCTTGGGTAGGGTTTCTGGGCGTTATCTTTGGAGATAGATGTGAGTGTTGGATAACAAGAATAATTTCAGATAGAATACATTACAAAAAGCATAACAATAAACATATTATGAAGAACATATTGATAACTGGAGCGACGGGGCAGATTGGCACTGAGTTGACTATGGCGCTTCGCGAGCGCTATGGGGCTGACAATGTTATTGCATCGGGGTTGACGAATATCCCCGATGCGGTTATCCGTGCCGCTGGGCATTTTCATTTTATTGACTGCACCAACAAAGCGCGAATCGCAGAGATTGTCAAGAGACATGATATCGACACTATCTACCATCTAGCGGCATTGCTATCTGCGGTCGCTGAAGACCATCCAAATCTGGCCTGGGAAGTTAATGTCGGTGGGTTGTATAATGTGCTTGAAGTTGCTCGTGAGAATAATTGCGCAGTATTTACCCCAAGTTCGATTGGCGCATTTGGTCCTGAGACACCAACGGTGAACACACCGCAAGTGACTATTCAGCGTCCGACCTCGATGTATGGTGTCACTAAAGTCACGGGCGAATTACTCTGTGATTATTATCACGCGAAACTGGGTGTTGATACACGTGGAGTGCGTTATCCTGGCATTATTTCTTACAAGGCTCCCCCAGGAGGAGGCACTACTGATTATGCTATTGCGATTTTCATTGCGGCTTTGAAAGAAAAGAAGTACACGTGCTATCTCAAAGCTGATACAAAGCTGGATATGATGTATATGCCTGATGCGCTCAAAGCGGCGATTGAAGTTATGGAAGCTGAGCCAAAGAGTTTGAAGCATCGCAATGCTTTTAATGTGACAGCTATGAGCGTTACGCCAGCTTTACTAGCCGAAGAGATTCGTAAACATATCCCTGAATTTGAAATCACTTATGAGATTGACCCTGTTCGGCAGGAAATTGCAGATTCATGGCCAGATAAACTTGATGACACTTGCGCACGTGATGAGTGGGGCTGGACGCCCAGCTATGATCTCAGTTCGATGACAGCCGATATGCTCAAGAATCTCTCAGAATGATTTCAAGGGAAACAGAAACTGCCACTCACTTGTCATAGCTTGCTTATCATAGTTTCATTGTCACAAATAGAGCAATACGCCGCAGCGCTTAACGAAAGAAACAATAATGTCAGTCACAAAAACTCAACCAGCGTCACTGGATAAACTGGGCGCCGTTTTGCGTTCGGAAATAAATGAGATGCAAACCTCCGGAGCTGCCAAAGGCGCTGAGATGGTGATAACCAAAGTTATTCCCGCCACAGGCGATAAGGGCCCTCGCTTTTTGATTGAAGGACATGGCGAGCAAGAGTTTCTGAAAATGAATTCCAATTCATATCTCGGAATGTCATTGCGGAAGGATGTGATTGAGGCTGAGGAAAAGGCCACAGCTGAGTTTGGCACAGGCCCTGGTGCAGTGCGTTTTATCAGCGGTAGCTATAAAGCGCATCTGGATTTGGAGAGGAGACTCGCGGAGTTTCATGCTCGTCCCGCAGGGATGATTTTTAGTTCGGCTTATGTGGCTATAATGGGTGTGCTTTCGCCACTAATTACCAAAGAGACAACTGTCATTAGTGATGCGCTCAATCATAATTGCATTATCAATGCTATGCGCCTCTCGCGACCGAAGGCCAAAGTTATATTTAAACATCTCGATATGGCTGGGTTCGAGGATTCTCTCAAAAACGCAATTGGCGCTTGCAAACGTGTTGTGGCTGTGACGGATGGAATATTTAGTATGCGTGGTGACTATGCGCCGCTCGATAAATTCGCTGAGATTTGCCGCAAATACTCTGATGAGTTTGAAGAGGGTGTGATTAGTGTTGTTGATGACTCGCACGGAGTCGGCGCTTTCGGCAAGACTGGTCGGGGAACTGAAGAGTACACCAACGCGCAAGGCATTGATGTTTTGATAGCCACACTCGGCAAGGCGCTCGGGGTCAATGGCGGCTATGTGGTTTCTAGTGAAACTGTTATTGAATATTTGCGCGAAAAAGCTCCGATGTATATTTATTCGAATCCTATCACCGTTTCTGAGGCCTGCGCGGCGCATAAAGCGCTTGAGATTCTCGATAGCCCTGAAGGACTCAAATTGCTCGAAAAACTTCGCGCTTTGACCAAGCGCTTTGAACAAGGGTTGATTGATCTGGGCTACGAAGTCATTGCAAGCGAACATCCTGTGGTGCCTTTGATGGTGCGTGACACTGAGCAGACAGCCCGATTGGTTGAGTTCCTTGTGGAAAACGGTGTTCTGGGAACTGGACTTAATTTTCCAGTGGTTCCTAGTGGTGATGAAGAGATTCGCTTCCAAGTTTCCGCTGAGCATACTGAATATGACATTGACTATGCGTTGGGTGTTTTGAAGCGTTTCAAAGAATCGAATTGAACCCAAGTAAATCTAAGAATCTGCCTACTTGACACATCTGCTTGGCTGACATATATTTCGTCATATGGCGAACTATAGAAACATCCAAGGTAAGTCCAATTGGACAGTTGAACACTGCCTACTGACGTTAAAAGCTTTGGCTGATGAGAATCGACTACGGGCGTTGATTGCCTTGCGCTCCAGAGAACTATGCCAATGTCAGGTTGTCGAATTACTCGAATTGGCTCCCTCGACAGTTTCGAAACATCTCTCTTTGCTTAAGGCTGTGGGCTTGATTGAATCTCGCAAAGTCGGTCGCTGGATATATTTTCAGGCGGTTGTCACTGAGGACAATGAATTTCAAACCGAACTTGCAGAGCTTGTCGCTGCGCAAACGAAATCCAGTGAGTTGATTCGAGCTGACCGCAAACGGATTAAAGAAATCCTATGTATCGACCCAGAGTGTCTTTGTGAGACACAGCGGGCTAAGAGTGTAACGACGAAAAAATAGAGTGACTAATAATTGTGAGTGGAACTACTAAGAAACATCTATCATTTCTAGATAGCTATTTGACTCTGTGGATTTTGTTGGCGATGGGTGGCGGCGTTCTGACTGGCCACTTGGCGCCTGAAATCTCTACGTTTTGGAATTCGTTAAGTTCGGGCAGTACGAATATTCCTATTGCTATTGGTTTGATAGTGATGATGTATCCACCTCTGGCGAAAGTGCGCTATGAGAGAATCGGAGAGGTGTTTCGTGACTATCGAATTCTGATTCTGAGCTTGGTGCAAAACTGGGTTATTGGACCGGCTCTAATGTTTGCTTTGGCAGTGATATTTTTGGGTGACTATCCAGAGTATATGATCGGTTTGATTTTGATTGGTTTGGCGCGATGCATTGCTATGGTAATTGTTTGGAATGATCTGGCAGGGGGTGATCCTGAATACGCTGCGGGTCTGGTGGCTTTTAATTCTGTCTTTCAGGTTTTGTTTTTCTCGCTTTTTGCTTGGATTTTTATCACAAAATTACCGCCACTCTTTGGACTCTCTGGGGCCGAAGTTGATATTTCAATCGGTCAGATTTCTGAGAGCGTCTTTATCTATTTGGGGGTTCCGTTTATCGCTGGTATTTTGACACGTTTGATATTGGTTCGCAAGAAGGGCGTGCAGTGGTATCAAGACAAGTTTATTCCTAGAATCAGCCCTCTGACTTTGGTGGCCTTGCTCTTCACTATTTTTGTGATGTTCTCTTTGAAAGGTGAGCATATAGTTAGGATTCCAATGGATGTCGCGCGGATTGCTCTGCCCTTGTCTATATATTTTGTAGTTATGTTTCTGGGAAGTTTCTGGCTGAGCAAACGATTTGGAGCAGACTACAAAAAATCTGTCACTCTCAGCTTTACTGCGGCGTCAAACAATTTCGAATTGGCAATTGCTGTGGCGATTGCAGTTTTTGGAATTAATTCGGCTGTGGCTTTCACAGCTGTTATCGGACCGTTAGTCGAAGTCCCTGTTCTGCTGGCTTTGGTTAATGTCGCGCTATTCTTCAAGAGACGATATTTCAAAGAAGACAATATCAAAGAAATTGTCACCTAGCTCTGATAATCACTTCTTGAACATGATTCTATAAAAAAAACGAGCGTCACCCCAGCCCCCGCGGTGTGACGCTCGCAAATTATTAGCGAGTTTAATTTAGTCAGTTTTCAAACTCTGTTATTTTGATTCCATCTCTTTGGCGCGCGAGAACAGGATATTGTTTTCGGCGCTGATATGTTGGTGGGTGTTGTCGACCATCTCTTTCAGACCCTGCAATAATGCGCGATGCTTATTACAACAATCATCACTAATTGCAAATCCATCGGTCAGAGCGCTCATGCGCTCAAGCGCATCACCTGCGACATCATGATCGGCTTCCATCACTTGTATTTTCATCGCGATTGGACCAGCAGAACCAAATGAGGATCCTGATTTTTCCATCTCAACAATTTCTGGAAAGAGGATGTTCTCCTCTTTCATCATATGCGCTTCAATTTCTACAACGAAATCCTGATGTACTTTCGCCAGCTCAACCAAACGGCTGTCACGTTCACCATGGCGTTCGGCGACTCTATCGGCTAGAGCTTGGAGACGAGGTAGTTCGCTTCTTAGATAGTTGTGGTGCTCTTTGAGGATATGTGCAATCAAATCCGTCAACGAGAGTTCTGTTAGTTGATCCAGCTCTTTTCCAGCGGGGCGAGAATCTTCAGCGTCAATTTTCTTGATAGCTTCGTCGACTGTGATACCCTTTTTGTCACAAACGGAGGCCAATGATTTGCCGCCACCGCAACAGTAGTCAATTCCTAGTTTTTCAAATACGCGGGAGCGTGATGGGCGTTCGGCGACAATTTCGGCGACTGTTGTTTCTGGTTGAATAGTTAGCATCTCTTTTCTCCAATCATCTGTGTAATCATCGTTTTGAGATCACACGCTTTAACAATGTTTTCTAGCCCTGCTTTCAGACTATGTATTCAAAATATGCTTCCAGACCACATTTCCAGACTATGCTTTCAGACTATGCTTTCAGACTATGCTTTCAGACTATGCTTTCAGACTATGCTTTCAGACTATGCTTTCAGACTATGTTTCCAAGGCGCTTTCCGTTATCACCGACCAATACGGTCCAGTCTGCGCCCTTTATACTTTAGGAGAAAGCGTTATAGCTGAAGAAAGTCAAGCATTATTTCGGACAATTTTGTACTGAATACCGGCAGCCCCAGAGATGCCGCCGTAATATCCTGTCTTTCATACAGTTAACATATTGGAAATGACGAAATAAACTTTTGTGTAACGTATGTAATAAAGATAGATCAGGTTGAAAAGGTCGGTCCAAAAACGATTTCTGGCCGTGTTGGACTATGATGAAGCGCCGTGATTCACAAATCATAGTACGGAGTACAATGTGAATTCCCCTGTAAAAACAATTGGGCTTTCGACCCCAGATACCTGAAGCGAAAGCCCAACTGTGTGACTACTTATGATGAGAAAACGAATTATGCTTTGGTCGCGAGATAGGACGCCACGCCATCGGCTGAGGCTTCCATTGTATCTTCGCCCTCTTTCCAGTTTGCTGGACAAACTTCGCCGCCATGTGAATCTACAAAACGCAAGGCATCCAATGTGCGCAGGGCTTCATCGACACTGCGTCCAAGTGGTAGGTCATTGACCAACTGGTGACGAACGACACCGTCTTTGTCGATCAAGAACAAACCACGAAAAGCGACCGAAGCGCCTTCAAAAAAGACTCCATAGTCATTCGAGATTTTCTGCGATAGATCAGAGACCATTGGATACTGGATTTGTCCGATACCGCCGTTATCCAGCGGAGTGTTTTTCCAGGCCAAATGTGTGAAATGTGAATCGACTGAAACAGAGACGATTTCACAATCACGTTTTTTGAACTCTGCGAGTTTCTTGTCGAAGGCGACAATCTCGGTTGGGCAAACAAAAGTGAAATCCAAGGGATAGAAAAACAGAATTACGTATTTGCCTTTTGTCTCTGAGAGAGTAAAATCTTCAAATTGATTGTCTGGCATTACAGTTTTTGCGGTAAAGTCAGGGGCTTTTTTTCCAACTAGACAGCTCATAATATTGCGCTCCATACTCTTTGATTGTTATTGATTAAAGTGCTTCCTAGGCGTTATCAAGATTGAGCAACCTAATAGCTACTCAATCCAGAAAATGAATTGCGCCCGCCTCAGAGCAAGAATGCGCTATCGTGAGGATTTCTGCAAGAGCCAGAGATGTTTATTTGTAAAGATGTGACTTGGCTTGTTGGTGGACAGGTTGCGACCCGTAACTCATACATTAACAACAGCTTACTCTTGGCGCTGGATGAACTTGAGATCGGCCTCTGTGTCTACATCTATTTCACCAGCGGGAAAAGGGATACTGCTAACGGAGTTTTTGTATTTCTTGATGAGGACTCCTGCTCCGCGGTCTCCTTCAAGTTTCAATAACTCTGGAAACAACTTGCTATTGAACAAAGCTGGTATACCCAAACAATCGGCATAAGCGCTGGCGATAATCGGTGACTTGGTTGAGGCATATTTTTGCAGGATCTGGGTTATCAATTCTGCGGTCAAGAACGGTTGATCGCAAGTTAAGAATAGCGCCGAGTCGAATACTGTTGCAGTAAAGGAGACTTGTTCATCTAGGCGTTTTAGTCCAACTGCAATTGACGAGCTGATTCCAGCGCTCCAGTTTTGATTGATGGCAATTTCCACATTATATGGCTGAAGGAGTTTTTGAAAGCGCTCAGCGCTTTTGCCGAGCACGACTATGATTTTTCTGAGAGGAGAATTGAGCGCTCTTTTTACAGTGCGCTCAAGCAAAGTTTCATCAGCGAACATCACTAACTGCTTTGGATGTCCGAGCCTTTTTGAAGCGCCTGCGGCTAGAATAATTGCTGCGGTTTTGTGTGTGGCATTTTGTTTCACAGAAGCGCCTCAATGAAAGGCCAAGAGATTCTTGAGCTTCAGGACATGTACTCGGTAAGTTCAGTGTCACGCCGATGCAGAGTTTTGACACCCTCGCGAAGTGGCTTGCCTAAGCGCCGATTTGCAACTGCGACGATTTCACAGATTATTGAAAGCGCTATTTCTTGGGGAGAGTCAGAGCCTATATCTAGTCCAACTGGGGCGTGCAATTTGTCCCAAACAACATCTGTCCAGTCGGGAAAGTTAGTTTCTAGCTCAGCGACGATACGCCCTATTCTTGAACGCGAGCCAAGAACACCGATATATCTCGTACAGGAGGGTAGCGCCTTGCTGAGAAATTCAAACTCGAGAGAATCATTGTGAGTCAAGAGCACAACTGCATCTGGGCTGTGCGCGGCGGACGAGAATTCAGCAAGAGCATTTTTTGATTCGACGATAGTGACATCCCAATTGAGCTCTTCGCTAAGGATTTGTAGCGTGTTGGCAATTTCTCCAGAGCCGTAGATGACTAGAGACTGTCGTGGTCTGTGAATAGTGATTAGAGCGTCACTATTGAGTTCTTTGCACTTCACAATTCTGGGACGGATGTCAGAGCATTCTGGTTGGGCGCCAATTATATCCAGTAAGGATTCAAGTGTGCTTTCATTCTGAATCGATTCAAAGACACAGTTTCCGTTTGATAGCAACATGCGTTGTGGGATACGGGAACTTTGTTCCTTGGAATTGTTCCAGAGTGTTATGCTCAGGCATTGGTCGTTATGTATTAAGGCGTTCTTGAGGTGATAGAGGTGTGATGATTCTCTGTCATCGGGAAGGCGCTCCAACAAGACGCGCACACTGCCTCCACACCCAAGGCCCAATCCAAACACATTATCAGAGATGTCCTTGGAGCCATAGGATAGCATTTTTGAGCTAACATTTTCGAAGCTACTCTTTTTGAATAGCGACTGTGCATGGGAGCAGATGTCATCCTCCAAACATCCAGCGCTAATACTGCCGAACATTGTGCCATCTTCGGTCAGAGCTAATAGCGCTCCTGGACGATAGACATGCGAACCGGAGACCGAAAACAATGTCGCCAATACAATTGGCCGTTTTGGTTCGCTGAAGTAGCAATTGAAGATGTCGTGTAGGTTGCGCATGGATTCTTGACCTACCAATATCAACGCGAGGCGCTGTTATTGGCTTTGATAGCGTTAAGAACTTTTTCTGCGGTTATTGGCAACGACATTACGCGGGCGCCGACTGCATCGTCAATGGCATTGGCAATCGCTCCCATCACTGGCAGAATACTACCTTCGCCAACTTCTTTGGCGCCAAACGGTCCATTGGGATCGACGACATCGACGGTGGTTGAATGGATTCTTGGAATGTCGGCGATTGTCGGCAGGATGTAGTCATGGAAATTGGGATTGCGCAAGTAGCCGTCTTTCTGCTCAACGCTTTCCATCAGGGTTTCACCGACTCCCATCACGATTGAGCCTTCGACTTGGCCATGGAAAGTAATCGGATTGATAACTGTGCCTGAATCGTGAGCGGCGTAGACATCATCAACTGTCACAACACCAGTCTTGGGATCGACAGTTACTTCAGCGACCATCGCGCAAAAACTGTAGGCAGGTGAGGTTCCCACTGCCGCGCCTTTGTAGGCACCGCCAAGTTTTGGTGGATTGTAGGTTCCAATGCCGATTAGAGGTCCGCGCCTGCGGAAGTATTTTAAGGTCAATTCTGCGAATGACATTTCCGTTGTACCATCAGAAACAATGTTCCGCTTGAACTTTAACTCTGTTGCATCTGCAGAGACTTGCTCTTTCCAGAATTTTGTTAGGATACGTTTGATATCTTCACCTGCGTCGATGACAGCATTGCCGGCCATGAATGTCACGCGCGAAGAGTAGGAACCCAAGTCAGTAGGAGTGATTGCCGAGTCCGATGAGAAGATAGTGACACGTTCATAATCTATGCCAAGAGCTTCGGCGGCGATTTGCGAGAGTACTGTGTCGGAACCTTGTCCTATTTCTGAGGCGCCGGTGTAGAGGAAGACACGTTCACCGTCTTCACCGACGCGAATATTGCAAGCCGAATGTGGAAAGTCTCCACGGATAATTGGATAGCCTGCGCCAGAGACAAAACTTCCCAAACCGACACCAATACCTTTACCGAATGGCAACTTGCCGAATTTGCTTTCGAAGTTTGACATTTCGACGGCCTCGTCGAGACAGTCTTCGAGCCCACAGCTTGTGACTTGGAGTTCGTTGATTGTCTTGTAGTTTTCATAGACAAGGTTCCGCCTGCGCAATTCGATTGGTGAGATATCAAGCTCTTTGGCGGCCATATCCAAATGTGATTCGAGAGCGAAACGCGGTTGGGGGGTGCCATTGCCACGCATGGCGCCGCATGACGGTAAGTTTGTGCAGATTCGTTGGGCGTCGAATTTGAAGTTTGGTAGACGGTAGAGAATCGGAAGCAAGTTTCCAGAGTAGTATGACGTTATTATTCCGTAGCTGGTGTAAGCGCCGCCTTCAAGAGTGACCTCTTCGTGCGTGGCTAATAGTGAGCCGTCTTTGTTGAACGCAGATTTTAGGCGCACTGTTTGGGCGTGCCTACCTCGCCCATGATGGAAAACTTGCTTACGGTCCATGGTCATCATCACGGGGCGTTTTAGTTTACGCGAAGCAATAACACTCAGAAATTCGAGCTTGGTGGTTTCGGCTTTGCCGCCAAAGCCGCCACCGAGAGCTGGGCGAATTACACGCAACTTACTTTGTGGGATATCGAGAACGCGCGCCAGTTGCACTTGCACTAGGTGCGGATTTTGATTGGCGGTCCAGACGTTTATGAGGTCGCCCTCCTCCATTGCCAGCGCCGCTTGCGGCTCTAAGAACGCCTGATGGATTTTTTGTCCTTGAAAAGTGTCTTCGCGAACATAGTGCGCGGATTTGAAGGCTGCTTCGACATCACCGAAGTTCTGATGTATATCAGTGTTGACATTGCCTTTGAACTCCTCATGCAATTCTGGCGCTGAATCGGCTCGCGCATCTGCGGCATTGAAGACACCTTGCAGAGGTTCATATTCAACGCGCACATTGTCGGCGGCGATTTCTGCTGTGCGTCTGTCTGTAGCGAAGACTGCGGCAACAGGCTCTCCGACGTGCCGAACAATATCCAATGGCAAAATTGTTTCGTCATACCGCGCAGGTGTCACGCCATATTTGATTTGCGGAACATCTTTAGCGGTTAGCCCTAGTAAAACGTGCTCATCGGACAGCGCTTCGGTGAGATCAATGCTTTTTATGCGCGCATACGGGTATGGGCTCTTGACTAATGCTCCATAGAGCATGTTAGGGAAATGGAAGTCGGCAGTGAAGCGCGCTTTGCCTGTGAGTTTGTCGAGAATGTCTTTGCGCATCACTGGTTGACCGACAACATCGTGCCTGTCGGAGCCTGATGTTTGATGTTCTTCGTTTTGTAGCGCGGCAATCATGCGCACATAGCCTGTGCAGCGGCAGATGGGACCAGACAGTGTCTCTTCAATTTTTTCGACAGATGGGTTCGCATCCTTGTCAATCAAGGCCGCTGAGCTAACAACTGCGCCCGATGCGCAAAAGCCACATTGGAAGGCGCCATGTTTTGCGAAGCGTTCGATGACTGGACTTTCGATACCTTCGACGGTTGTGATTTCACCGCCATCGACTTCGACTGCGAGAGTTAGGCAGCTATTAACTGTTTCACCGTCGAGTAAACATGTGCAGGCGCCACAGTCACCTGTGTCACATCCGCGTTTTGAGCCAGTTAAGTGTAATCTGTCTCTGAGTAAGTCAAGCACGGTTTCATTGACATCGACTATCAGATTGTGCTTTTGCTTATTGATGATGACTTTAATTTCAGGCATCAGCGCCTCCTTGTAAACGAAGTAACGCTGTTTCACAGGCGCGAATCACACCGACCTGCGCCAGTTCGAGACGATACTCAGCGCTACCACGAATATCTGAAATTGGCGAGAGATGTTCGACAACTTGCTTCGCTACACGCTCCCACTGCTCAGTGTTTGCCTTCTGGCCTTTAACCATGAGATCATTTGTTTCTAACAGTAGAGGTGTTCCCGAAGCTGCTGTTACTGCAATTTTGAGAGTTGCAATTGACTCACCGTCCATCTCCAAAGCGCAAGCGACACCCACAATGGCAATATTGACTACTTTGCGTGGTCCGAATTTGATGTATGAGGTTCCGCGATTCTTGGCTCGACAAGTGACACTAACCAATAGTTCATCATGTTTCAATTGAGTTTTCCGTGGGCCTGTGAAGAAATCTACCAACGGTATTTTGCGCTCACCGTTTGAGCCAGTTATGACCGCGACTGCGTCATTGACTAATAGAATCGGCGGGATGTCCGCACAGGCCGCCGCAGTGCAAAGATTGCCTCCGACTGTGGCGCGATTGCGAATTTGCTGATTGGCCATATTGCGAACCATATCGGTAAATCCTGGATTAGTAGCGCTTAATTCGGAGCGTTCGATTTGGGTGACAGTGACACCTGCGCCTAGCGCTACGGCATCTCCGTCAAACGAGATTTGTTTTAGTTCGCTGAGGCGCCTGAGTGAGACAAGAGATGCAGGCGCGGCGCGGCCTTCTTTCATCATCACTACCAAGTCTGTCCCACCAGCGAGCGGAACTGCCCCTGTGGTTTTCTTTAGAGCCGTCAGCGCTTCGGCCAGCGTTGCAGGAGCTGTGTATTCTAGTGGAGGTATATACATAGTATCGTGGTTGCTTTTGTTTCTGCTATTCTACATTTCAATTATTGAACGCAGGCCTTTTCCTGCTCTCAGGAGATCAAAGGCGTCGTTGATTTTCTCAAGTCCAAATCTAGCTGTCACTAGGTCTGTGATTTTGATTTTCCCGAGACGGCAAAGTTCAATTAGTTTTGGATAGTCTACAGGACGGCAGCCCAGGGAGCCGACGATTTCCATTTCGCGATACATGATTCGCCCAGCGTTGAGTTTGATGTCAGCGCTGGTAAAACCAAGCACGACCAAACGTCCGCCTGTTCGTAGTGATTTGAAGGCAGTCTCTATTGTTACGGGGTTACCGATAGCTTCGATTGCGACATCGGCTCCGCCACCCGTTAACTTGCGGACTGTCTTGGGCCAATTCTCATCTTCTTGCGCATTGATAGTGACATCAGCTCCAAAATTTTTGGCCCACTCGAGTTTTTCATTTGAGATATCAACGGCAATCACCGAGCCGCCAACCGCGCAGGCAACTTGGACGACATTGATTCCTACTCCACCACAACCAAGGACGACAACTGTGTCACCTGGTCTGACATTGGCGCGGTTTTTGACTGCATGAAATGGTGTCGAAACCGCATCGGCGATTATTGAACCTTCATTGAGTGGAATTTCATCTGGTAGATGAAAAGTATCTTTCGCTGGAGCGACAAGATATTCTGCATAGGCGCCGTCGACATTATTGCCGAACATGATATTGTTTTCGCAAATGTTTTCCCGGCCAGTTCGGCAGGCTTCACAGGCGCCACAGGTCAAGACGGCGGGTAGCAAGACTCGATCGCCTTCTTTGAATCCTGATGCGCCTTGTCCGACTCCTGCTACTATACCTGATGGTTCGTGACCGAGAATCAGTGGTGGTTTTTTGAATGTCGGCACACCATGATCGATATAGTGCATATCGGTGTGACAAACTCCACAAGCGGCAATCTTGATTAATAATTCACCTGAGCCTGGTTCTGGACGGGGAACTTCCTCAACGACCAACGGCTGGTTAGGGCCATAGAAAACGGCGGCTTTCATGGTTGCTTTTCTTGTAGCGCTCTTGTGCGCTGTTTTTGTATTGGATTCGGAAGTTAAAGTTTTCTCTGACATCATGACCTCTATATGCGAAATAGTATTGTAAAATAGATTGCTATAGTTAATCTGTCCTGGCTCTGGTGAAAATCATCATTGTTTGATCTGTTTCGTTATCAAAACACAATGTGCAGCCATCGCAATTCAAATCTTTCAAGGGCACTGTCTTGACCTCTAAACCTAGGAAGCCATAAGTCTCCAGCGCTTCTTTTAATCTATCTCCAGAGCATGAGAATTGCTGTTTCCAACCGTCCTCGCTTGGTGTCGTTGGATGACATGGCAGAGAGTTATCTCGAGCGCGTTCGGTCGCATGACTTTCGCCGTCGGCGTCTTGTTTTGGATCCGCAATCACTGCTGCCTCACTACTTAGATATTTGCCTCTAGCGCATGTTCTTCTGCTATTTTTTTTAGGCGCCTCTGACCCAAAATTGCAGCCCCGAAAGCAGTCACAAATTGAACTATTTCATCGGCTGGCACGTTGACCTTGACATCCACCTGCTTGTCGATCGACTCGGCCATCGCTTCGAAACGCAAGATGCCGCCGATGAGTGTGAACTCGGGTTCGGCTTTGATACGTCTGAGCAATTGCAGGCAACGTTCAACAAGTGATGTTATAGCGCCGAGCATGATATCCGCTGGTGGTGTGCCTAATGAGAGATGGTTGATAACTTCTGATTCGGCAAAGACCGCGCAGACTCCCGAAATCGGAACTGGCTCGCGTGAGGTTGAAAGAAGAGGGCCGATTTCTTCAGTAGCGAATCCCATATAGCGTGCGGTTTTTTCTAAGAATGCTCCAGTTCCTGCGGCGCATTTGTCGTTCAAGCGAAATGACGAGACTTTCGAATTCTCATCGACGCGACTGGCTTTCATCGTTTGCCCACCAACATCCAGTACGCTGCGTGTGCCTGGAAACAAATATCCCGCTCCGCGAGCGCTAGCGGTTAGGTCGGTAACGTGCACGTCCTTAAAAGTAACTTGATGCCGTCCAATTCCTGTCGCGACAACATAGTTGACTTCTTCGCGCTTGATCCCCGCCTGTTGCAAACAATGTTCAAGAGCGCTTGTGGCGACTTGGAGAAGTTTGAAACCAGTGGGTCTGAGTTCGCGCGCTAGGATTTCTCCTTGCTCATTGACTAGGACAACTTTGGTGTAAGTTGATCCGACATCTATTCCCGCAGTTATGCTCATGGGCTAACTCTCATTTCGTCTATGTGACTCATAGTCTATGTAAGTCATAGTGATATTGTCTAGGCCGATTTCTCAGCAGATTCTTGTGGACTGCGGCGACTCTCTAGAATATGGTCAAGAGCGAACAACGCCGCTCCTAGCGCGCCCATGTAATGGGAGTCGTCGCTAACATTAACCTTTAGTTCCAGCCTGTCTTCAAGCGCTTGCACCATGCCAGTATTCTTTGTGACACCGCCAGTGAATGTGACTTCGCTTTCAATTCCGACTCGGCGCAATAGGGCCGCTGAACGTGTGGCCATCGACTGGTGTACGCCCCAGAGAATGTCCTCGATTTTCTTGCCTTTCCCGAGCCAGGAAAGAACTTCGGATTCGGCGAAGACTGTGCAGGTTGTGCTTATACGCACTGGGTGTTTGTGACGGAGCGCCGTTGGGCCGAGTTGATCAAGCGGAATATCCAAAGCGGCGGCGGCGGCTCCCAAGAACCTGCCAGTACCTGCGGCGCATTTGTCGTTCATGCAAAAATCCAATATCTCGCCTGTTGGACTGACCCGAATCGCTTTGGTGTCTTGTCCGCCCATATCGACAACTGTGCGCGTATTGGGAAACATCTTCACCGCGCCTCGTCCGTGACAACTGATCTCTGTCACTTGGGCATTACCGAATGTCACTCGGTAACGACCGTAGCCTGTTCCGATGACATATTCGATTTCCTGCTCGCTGAGTCCCGCATCTTCGCGGGCAGAGTTGAATGAGTTTTGCGCCGCCAAGACTACATTCGCGCCTGTGTCAATCAAGGCACGGCTAACGATTGTGCCTTCCTCGTTAACAATGACTGCTTTGGTTTGTGTTGAGCCGACATCGACTCCCGCTGAATAGGCCATGTTCGTATTCCTTATTATCCGTCTTATCTTCTTAGGCTGATTGTGTGTGGCGCCTTCGTGAGGCCAACCCTTCGAAGAAGGCATCGACACGGTTTTTCATTTGCGCTTCGGAGACAACGCGTCTGTCCATCATATCTGACTCCAAAAACAGTGTTGCAATGTCATGTTTGTCGGTGAGATAGCGTCTACCATCGGCCAGACCAGTTGAAACTGTACGGCAACTTTTGATAGGATGATAGATGACACCATCGACAGAGTAGTCTTTGAGCATGCCTTCTATTGCGCGATCTTGATGGAACATGCTGTCCATGGCGTCACGCACGCTGACCAAAGTTCCTTCAGCGAGACTAGCGATTGGGTTTTTCAAGTCATATTCGAAACCACAATTGGCTCCACCTGAGGCGAACCATAAATATGTTGAGTGAATGAATGTGCCTCCCCAGTCGCTGAATAACTCGTTGAATCTGCGGAAGATTGGGTAGCATGGCACACCGACAAACACTAAGCGATATTTTTCGTCGGTGATGGCGCCAATTCCGTGTTCGGCTTTGTATTCCATCTCTTTGACTAGTTCTTTGAAATATGTAGCGCCCGCTTCATCTCCACGGAAACCATTGGCGACACCAAGATAGATTGTGCCGTCGGTTAGCGCGTTGAAGAGTGAGGGTTTGTTTTTGTTTAGTTCGAGAATCCGTTTCCAACTGACACTGATGTCATTGGCATAGCCCATGATTTGGCGGAGTTTGTCGATGTCGAATTTCTTGCCAGTTACTTTTTCGCAGAGCTTGATTAGCTCATGGATCTGGGCTTCGACATAGCGTCTGTCATTTTCAAAGTGACCTGAACTGGTGTTGGCCATGTCATGGACATCACGTGAGCCAGGAACATCAATTGTGAATACTGGAATATCGTACATGCGCTCCCAGATTTCAGCCCATTTGACATATGTGTTGCAGGCATTAGTATAAACCGCTAGTGACGGTTTTGGGATTTTGCCCATAGGATGCTCACCGCCGCGCAACTGGACAGCAACATCGGCTTTGACATATCCGCAAATATCTGGCGAGTAGCCATAGTCCTCGGCTTCGCTGAGTAATTCATGCGAGACACGACGGACTGCGGTTTGCAGTGAATTGATTTCTGGGAAGACCACCGGCAAATCAAATGTCTTGAGGATTTCGTTGAAACTACCCATGACGAAGACATAGGCCGATTGTCCACCTGATTCGGCGGTTTGGTTTAGCTCTTCAAACCATTGACGAAACAATTGTGCGCCGTCACGATTCCCACGTCCGACTATGCCGTCTATGGCTCCATCGACTTTGGCTTTGGCCCTGTCTTTGTCTCTGGCTTCCGTTGTACCGTCATTCTTATTTGTCATAATGTCTTGTTTCCTCTTGGGTTCAGCGCTAATCAAGCAAAGAGAATGTTCTCAAGGAACGTCTCCACTTGCAAACCAATACCTTCAAATGACGTCATATTTTCTTCAAACTCACTGACGAAATATGGAATCCCTGCGTCATCGAGCGCGTGCGTATAGGCTACTTGTTCTTCGAGACCTGGTTCGCACATTTTTGCCGCAGCAACAATCACCGCTTCTGCGCGCGAATTGCGCACACGTTCCAGCAACATTTTCTCTTTGGGTTTCCTATTGTCGTGTTGCACAGGGCTATATGACGAACGTTCAATATATGACTCGGAGAGATTCAAAACTGGGTCTCCTTGCGTTGGAACATCCTCAGTCATCCATCGCAAGCCAATTAGAAAGTCATCATCAACGATATAGCATGACTGGCCGAGCATCCGCACCATATCCAGCGGTGGCTGCTCACAGAAAGCGCCCTCGAAGACGACACGGATTCTATCCTGCTGACGTCCTTCACGCTTTCGGATTTTCGGCAATATCCAGCGCATCAATTCATTGTGTTCTTCGCGTGGTAGTATTCCAGCTAGCGCCACCAAACAGTAGGCGTCCTCTGCGGAGATTAGCCAAGGTGTTTCACGTTTGATGTCATACAAATCACGAAGCAGTTCGCGGTTTTCATTGAAGACCTGGATGCTGTTACGAATATCGTCATCTGTTACTTTTGTCTTTGTAACTTCTGTAATCGTTTCTAGCAAGCGATTGTATTCGTCTTTCAAGTATTCAATGCTGTGGCCCGAATTTGGGTTTTGGGGTAGGTATAGAATCTGACACGGGTAGTCATGGTTGCGCCCCCAAATAGCAGCAAGGTTACGCGCAGCGTCACAAATTGGATGCGAAACGAACATATCCAGTTTGACATCTTTGTTGAGTGAAAGTTCTAGGGTCGTTTTGAGAATAGAGCAAAGGTATGATCCAAAATGCGAATCAGCATGCGAAGGATCTAGTGGAGCGCCACGCATTTTTAGCGGCAAGGCGCCAGCGGCATGGGCTAATTCTTCTGGGAAATAGACTTGGAAGTGCCCGATAACTTTTCCGCCTTGTTCACGCCAACGCGCAACGGTCGGGAAGCTCGGGTCTTCGACTAACTCACGGCAGGCATAGAGCGCGTCGTCGAGGTCTTTGTTGCGCCACTCAGTAAAGACTGTTTTTGGGTCTGTTGACATATATAGTGTAAATCCTTAGTTGAGATTCCTTAAGGTGTAGCGTTTACACCTCGCACATAAAGGTTCACCAAATGTTCAATAACGCTTTGTGAATCGTTTCGCTCGGTCGAGTCATACCACATGTGTACCCAGTTAAGCGAGCCGAACAAATACAGTGTGTTCAAACTTGTGATATGCTCATCTGTCGTTCCAAGTTCCGCGAGAACCGAACGCACGACATCGTAGTACTCTCGGCGCAATTGCAAGACACGCTTGTAGTATTCGCCGTTTAAAGAATCAAGTTCGTGGAAGCACACTTTTAGTTCTTGCGGATGGCTGAAGAAATATCCGAGATGATTTTCAACAACTATTCTCAGGCGCGCTTCGGGTTCTGTGATTCCTTGTAGAGCTGTTTGAGCCTTAGAGATTAGAGTCGTAAAGGTATTTCGCTGGAGGGCGAAAAGCATTTCTTCTTTGCTTTTGAAGTAATAATAAATTCCTGAAAGCCCAATGCTCCCCCGAGCAGCAACTTCACGAACAGACGCACCTTCAAAACCGCGCTCGGCGATCACTTCTGCGGCGGCAGTGAGAATATCACTTAGGCGGCGCTGAAATTTTGGACCAGGAGCCAATGTCTCAGGAATCGATGTATCGGCCTGTTCATTTGCTAGAGTGATTTTCTTGGCTTGCGTCATATTCAATTTGACTTCTCTTCGTTAGAATAAATCGAACGTTCGTTCTAATTGTACTAAGACGGGAGCGTGGAGTAAAGGAGAAATTGACCGCTTAATGCAAAACTATCCTGCTATACTGCCCGAAAACCAGAATAACGGAGGCGAATTGAGCCCTAAGTTACTATGTCACAATTTCGTGGATTATAGCGACCCATTAACTCTGGTAATACAAATATTTCTTTGACTATTTTCGTAAATTGTACAACAATTGATGAATTATCAGCTTTGCTTGAGTGTTTTTGAGCTACGCTCAGCTATTTGTCCATTTGGGAGAGCGCTTTTCCATAAAGGCGGTTAGTCCTTCATGCGCATCAGTGGTTTTCATTAGGTCATTCAAGTAGAGATCTTCGACATCGCTCAGAGCTTCGGCGAATCGCTGATTCAAGCCGTGCTTGAGAGCTTTTTTGGTCATGCGTAGAACAACACCAGAATTTTCTGTAAGACTTGTTATGAATTTGGCGCTTTGCTCTTTGAATGTCTCCACAGGGTAGACATGATTGATCACTCCTTGACGATACAGTTCTTCGGCTTTCCAGCTTTCTCCAGTCAGTAAGAACTCATATGATTTCACTAGAGGCATGATTTTTGGCATGCGTAGGGCCGCTATCGGAGGAAAGACACCGACTTTGATTTCAGGCTGGGCGAATTTTGCGCGCTCTGAAGCAAGTGTCATATCACAAAACAAAGCCAACTCACAACCACCGCCTAGCGCTGCGCCATGTGCTAGAGAAATTGTTGGAGCTTCGAACTTTTCAAGGAGATAAAACATGCGATGGAAAGTGTTAATCATTTTCTCGGCAAGCTCATCTGTGTGCTCTGCGACATCAACTCCCGCTGAAAAGACTTTGCCTTCGGCGCGAATAACTAGCGCTTTCAAATCACTGCCTGAGTCTAGTGACTCAAGTGCAGAGTTGATCTCTTCCATCATGGCGATGTTGAGGACATTGTAGTCTGGTCTATTGAGTGTTAATTCAGCAACACCATCTTCGACTGTTAGCTCAATGCTTTCATATTTTGTTTCCACTGCTGTACTCATGATTGTTCTTCCTCAGACCTTACTTAAGGGCATTACATATACTGTCCGCCATCGACTTTGATGACTTCGCCTGTGATATGTCTGGCGGCTTCGCTACAGAGGAACACAGCAACTTCGGCAATATCTTGCGGCGTACCTAAACGACCGAGGGCAGTCTCCCCCAGAGCTTTGGCCCGAATTTCTTCTGGTAAATCCGCCATCATATCAGTGAGAATCATGCCAGGGGCAATCACGTTGACATTGATATTGCTGGCGCCTAATTCTTTCGCTACTGATTTCGAAAGTCCGATGATTCCCGCTTTGGAAGCTGCGTAGTTGGCCTGCCCGAACTTTCCGCGTAGGCCATTGATTGATGAGATATTGATTATTTTGCCTGACTTTTTCAGGCGCATAATCGGCGAGACGGCGCTAATGAGATTGAAACAGCCTTTAAGGTTGACCGCCATGACGGTGTCCCAGCTCTCCTCGCTCATTTTCCAAATCACGCCGTCCTTGGTGACACCCGCGCAATTGATGAGAATATCAATCTGACCAAAAGTTTCCTGCGCTTTGGTGACCATCTTTGCGACATCCGAATTTGACGAGACATCACATTCAATAGCCATAGCACGGCGCCCGAGTCTCTCAATAGAGCTAACAAGCTCGGTCGCTTCACTTGAGTTTTGCAAATGATTGACTATTACATTGACGCCGTTTTCAGCTAGCGCCAATGAAATTGCCGCGCCGATACCTGTGGCGGCGCCAGTAACCAGAGCAACTTTGCCTTTGAGCATCTCAGATTTAAGCATCTTAGCCAATGCTTAGGCGCCTTTCAAAGCCGAGCCGCACATGCCGCAGAACTGATGGACACTCGGTAATTGTGTCACACCGCATGACGGGCAGGTGTGCTTATAGACACCGTACTTGGATTCTGACGAACCGCCTTCAGCAGCGATTTTGCGCAGTCCCATGTAGTCGGCTTTGCGTTTTTCGACGAAAGCTTGCATGCCTTCGTTTGGTTCCCAGTCATTGAAATGTAGAGCCAACCAATCGCGGGCGTGGCCGATGGTGGCAAACCAGATTTGCTCTTTGAGATGATTGACTTGGGTTTTGGTGTAGCGCATACACTCAGGGAATTTGTTCAACATTTTTTCGGCCATCGCATTGCAGGCCTCGTCGAGTTTTTCGCGCGGCACGACTTGGTTAACTAAACCCCATTCAAGCGCTTTGTCGGCTTTGATTTTTTCATTGAGAAAGAGAATCTCACGAGCGCGTCTGTCACCAACAAAAATCGGTAGCCATTGGGTGGCGCCACCGCAGGCGACTGAGCCGACACTGGTTCCTATTTGTCCGATGTATGTGTCGTTGGCCATGATTGAAAGATCGCAGGCCATGTGCGATTCATTACCGCCACCGACGGCCATGCCATTGAGACGGCAGATAATTGGTTTGCCGCATTTGAGCATGGCTTCGATGTACCCAGCGAAATAGCCCATGTATTTGTAGTAGTCACGCGGTTTTTGAGTGTAATACTCGGCGTATTCTTTGACATCGCCTCCTGTGCAAAAGGCTTTTTCGCCAGCGCCTGTGAAAATTATGACACCGACACTGTCATCCCAGGTGGCGTCAGTGAAAGCTGTCATTAGCTCGCGCAGACAAGGGGTGTTGTAGGCGTTGTAGGAATGCTCGCGATTGATTGTGATGCGCGCGATCCAGTTTTCTTTCTCATAGAGGATTTCTTTGAATCCATACTCTTCGGCGCTTTTCGCCTCAAACAAATTTTCCATCTTATCCTCAATATCCAGTTTTCGTTCTAATGTCTCAATAGCCATTTCAAACTCCTACAATTACGATTATCAAAGTTGGGTTGGACTTTTCGCGCCAATCCAATTCTAGAGTTGGCGCTTCCATTATCCAGTTTACGGAAAAACGACCCGATAATCCACTATTAGTTTGTGTTTTGCTATTTTCAGCGGGGATGTAACTGCGCAACTTGTTGTGTTCAGTGATGTTAGGAGTCACCGTAAGGCGCTGGTGATTCGGAAAAATCTTTGCTGGCTTCTATTCTAACTTTGAGCTCTGCGACAAACTCATCAATTTGCTCTTGGGGGATTCTGTCGTTGGGTAGGATTACTGCGTTTCCTTTACCGATGTATATGTATGTTCTAATTCCATCGACAACTATCTTTCCAATTCTAAAGTAATAGTAGGTGGTTCGTCCCAACCTATTAACTTCAAGCAGCCCTTCCTCAAGGATCTCCAATGTATTTGGATCAGCAAACAAGTCGGTGAGGTTTTCTGCAATATGCTTCCGTAACTTCTTTCTATTTATATAATTACTAAGGACTGGAAAAAGTTGGTTTATCAATACAGCCACTGCGAGGCTAATGATAACACCGGAGATATCGCCCGCCATAAATTCTATTATCGACAAAATACAAAATCCAATAGGAAGCCAAATACGCAGTATGTTCAAGTTTTTTCTGTATGCTTTAGTTCTTACAATATGATACATGTTAAAAGCGACAATATCGTCTAACGCAAGTTGATAGGTTAGTTTCATTTCACACTCTCTTCAGCATCTGAAACAAAACCAATAGTCAGCTTGGCGCGCCAGGCGCCGGCTACTGTGTTGCGGTTCCAGTCGACGGTTATGCCTGTTTGGTGTAGAGGGACACTGAGAGTGTCTTCTTGGCCTTTTTTGGGGAAATATTTGACAACTATATGTTCGGACAATGATGTGTCGGTTTTGACTTTTGTGTAATCATCGAAAATGGCGGCGGTGGCCCAGACATCTAGAATGACTTTGGCTGAATCGACAGTAGATTGCTCAAAAGGCCAAATTAGAAAGTCTTGCTCAGTTTTTCCTGTGGTGATATAGTCCAGCAATTGCCTAGTACGTATGACACAATCTTTTTGAACTAGATTGTGTTGATGTACGACATACATTTTCGCGAAGGTCAGGATGGTTACCCAAAATATCATACCAAAGAATAGTTTTTGGAAAGTTGATTTTGCTTGCATGAGAATATCTAATCTTTCATTAGGTCAGGTTTTTCAAGAACAACGTTACTAGGTTAGCCTCGCAAAGTCCAATACCATGCTCGAAGAGTACCAGCGGCGCTAAGGCCAATCCGCCAGATGAATAGTGTCAGTTTGCTTAATATCCCATCTGTGGGCTGCCATTTTTTGAAGTATCTGTACAGCGCTCGATGTGATTCAAGAACCATTTTGGGCTTTTGTGGTTTTGTGGCGCTGCCAATAAAGTGCTCGACTACAGCTGTTGGGCAATAGAGATTGACATAGCCAGCAGCGAGAATCCTTCGTGACCAATCAACATCGTTGAAAAAGATCGGGAATGATTCATCGAGAGCGCCGATTTCTTCAAGCAGTGAACGCCGAAACAACATCGCCGCGCCCATCGGTTGTTCGACAAACATTTCGCTCAGGTGATCAAACCAACGCAGACGCCAACTCGCTATTTTTTGCGAATTGGCGAAGAGACGCGCAAGTCCTGTGAACTCATAGAAGACATTGCTATAAGTCGGCAACGAGCGACATTCAGATTGTAAGTGTCCATCAAATCCAACAAACTTTGGTCCAACAATTCCAAGGCGCGGATCTGAACAGAGTTTATTGTAAAGAGTCACAAGTGACTCTGGTCTACTCCGTGTGTCCTGATTTAGCAAATAGAGATATTCACCACTGGCGACGGCCAGACCACGGTTACAGGTCGGCGCGAAACCGAGATTGGTTTCGTTGCGCAATAGCGTAATGTCTTTGAACTGACTTTCGATGACTTCAATTGAATTGTCCTTTGAGCCGTCGTCGATGCAAATGATTTCGGTTGCGCCACCTGTCGCCGCGGTAAACTTTTGGCAGGCGACTTGAGCTGACTCTAGGCAGTCGCTGATAAACAATTCGCCATTGTAGACAGGGATGACAATTGAGAGCGCAATTTGTTTTGTGTCAGTCATTGATTACGATCCCATGTTCATTTTGTCGAAGACTTGCGCAAAGCGTTTGGCCATCGTCTGCCAAGAATATTCCTTTTGGCGTGACTCTCGCAGCTCCAGTTGAGTACCGCTATCACGCAAAGGATTGTTTTGCGCTTTCTGTTCCAACAATTCGGCAATATAGTCCTGTAACAACTCTGGCTCACTTTGTGCAAATACATGCTCGCCTGCGCTTTTGGCCAGATTCGATAGTTCTGAGCCATGCGGCGCGATAACAATCAGCGGTTTGGCGCTCACCAGACAATCGAAGATTTTGCTGGGAGTCACAAAAGACAGTTCTTGAGGGATTGTTACCAAGAGCGTATCAACGTCAGAGAGCGCTGCAATCGCTTGATGGCGCGGCATGTACCCCAGACATTCTAAAGCCTGCGATAAGTTTACAGCGGCGAAAGATTTGCGTAGCATTGGCTCATCCACAGCGCCGACAAAGCGGACTTGTACAGATTCGGCTTTCAGCTGTTGTTTATTGATGACCTCCGCCAAGGCGCTGACAAAACATGCGACAGTTTCTGCTGAATCAGTTGTCCCCAAATATCCAATGCGGAATATTTTATCAGTCGGTGTTTTTGAGCTATTGGCCGAGTTCCATAACTTTGAGGTCAACGGATCAACGCCATTGGGAATTATGGTCTGGGCGCCAGTGTATTTTCTGATGCTCTGATTAACTGCTGTCACATGCGTAGCTTGTTTGCCGAAGTCTTTCAGTAACTTCTGCGCTTGAACTATTTGTGATTCTCGCTCGTAAGCCACCTCAATTGGTTGTGTCACCCACATATCGCGATAGTCAGCCATCCAAGTGACATCACACTCCTGACACAAGCTCCTGCCAACTATATGCGCTGACGGTGTTGGGGACGTCGTCATTATCAATTGAATGTTTTCGCGAGCAATGATTTCTTTTGCGGCGCGTATGGCAAACGGAACCCAGAGACGTTTGTAATCTGGCGTTATCCATTTTGTTAGATGCCCAGCTAGTGAAGGTGTCGGCGCTTTTCGACTACCGAGGCGCCACAGTATTCTTGATGGATCAAGTGATTCGGTTCTGGCGATATATCGTTCATCGCTGGCGTTCAGCAATGTTGTATCATAGGCTGGATAGACGATGTCTTTGACTGTCACTATATATGGGCGATAACCGAATTCTGGTAAATGGCGAAACAAGCCATAGGCTCGGGCAGAACCGGCCATGCCTATAGGCGGGAAGAAATAGCTGATAATCAGTATCGGTTTTGGTTTCGCCATCTATTGACCGCTATACATTCCCGCTAGGACTTCGATAGTCGCGCTTATGTTATTCTCATAGATTCCGATTTGGGAAACGATGGAGCGGTGTGACTTGAGTAGCGTCAGTCGCTCACTGCTTTTTAGGGCGATAACGCTATTGATTATCTCCTGTGGCCTGGCGCCTGTACTTGATTCGTAGACTCTTTGGCTTATCCTTTCACCATAAAGTAAGTCGCTCAATCCAGCATGGCTCGCACAAACAGGAAACACTCCGACTGCCATCGCTTCGATTAGTGACACCGGTGAGGAATCCGATACAGCGGCGCTTAAGAAGAAGTCATGCTGTTTTAGAAGAGCAACATACTCTCCCCTATCGCAGGGCTGATAAACAGTGATTGCATCACCGACGCCTAGGGATTTTGCTCGCTCTAGAAACTTGTCGAATAATTCGCCAGTTGAATTGATTGTTAGAGTAGCCTGTTTTGACTTTAGCATTTGCGCGACACTTACCAATAGATCTTCATTGTTATAAAGTTGGCGATGCGGTCTCGGAGCTAAGAGTTTCAACGGAGCGCTATTTCTTGCAGACAAAACCGTTGCAGGCGCTATGCGCTCGGCTTTGTCATTGAGAGTGTTATCAGTAGCAATATATTTCTGCTCGACACCCCAGAGGATTGTCTTGACTGGTGTCTCAGTTAGCGCTTCGGTCTTCTTACGTAGGAATGTAGAATCGGCAAACAGTACGTCTGCGCTCTCCAAGGCATACTGCACACGACGCCGATGCAAGTAGGATTTGTTCGGACTCACTAGTATATCTGAACCCCATAGAGTCAAAGCCCAAGTTGCGCCACAATCACCGAATCGTCGTCTGCAACGCGCCGCCATCACTCCATAGGCGCTGGCAAAATGCGAATTGATAATATCAGGCTTGAACTCATCGATCAGTTTCTTGATTATCTTGATATGTGAGATGTATGAGACCGCTTCGCCATATTTTGAAGGCGGCAGTTGACAGTCCACTAATGCGCTCGTCTGCAGTGACACAAGATAAACAGTGTGCCCTTGATTGCGTAATTCACCCACGTAACGCTCAGTATGCCAGGCAGCGGCATCGGCGAGGACAAGCAGTTTCATGAAAGCGCCCCCTTGCCTAAAACTCGCGCTAGGAATGAACGATAGATAAACACATTGTACTTGTAACTCTCGGCGCCAAACCGCGACTTGAATCGCTCAACGCCTGTGGCGCCTGCTGGTGTTGCACCTAGATTTACGAAAGATGCGCCACGTTCGCAGCTAATGCTGATGATCTTATCTAAGAGCACATAGGCGGGCTTGAGCTCTTTGGCGCTGCGGTCCATGTACGGCGCCCAACTAATGATAGTGTCATTTTTGTTGTCATTGTCGTTGTTGTCGTTGTCATGCAGGGCGATGTGTGCGCCGATTATGCTCCCTTGACTTTCACAGAGGTACCAGATTATCCGCTCATCTGATTGTGACATCTTCAATAGACGCTCGTATATTTCCAGCGGATAAGTTCTAGTTCGTCCATAGCGCGCATGAGTTTGTTTGGCCAGTTCGTACGTTGCGCGCGCATCATCTGGGCTTTGGGCGCGGCGCAATAGAGCGCCGTTGCGTTTACCTGAAGCGATGTGGCGTCTTACACTCTCGGGCAATTCAGGAAAGCCGGCGCTGATAGATATGCGTTGAGTTTCAATTTGCTTGACTGTCCAGCCAGATGGGATGTTGCTGGTAGTGAAGCTCTGATAGTAATCCACCCAATGTGCATACAGGCCAGTGACACTACTCAAAGCTTGAAAAATATCATCGCGTATCTGGTTATCGATAGATTGCGTGTTCTCTGAAGTTAGAGCTAAAGCTGGGAGCCCATCGATTTGCGCTTGAGTCCGCGACAGCATTGATGAACCAAAACGTAAGGCGCTGAATGCTATCTTTGTTTCTGATTTGCTTTGGAAGAGCATAGGCACACCACCAAGTGGTTCCCACAGTTGCAACCATTTCGGTGAGCCAAAGAGTGTCTTTTGCGAGAGCTCAGCGGCTTGCCCCTCGGTCAAACTCTGCAATGGAATGTTTTGAAATGTAATTTGTTGGGACATCTCGCAAGTCCAATGATTTTATTGATTGCGAATCAGCAGAACTTTTCCGATACCACTCTCACCGTCTGTATCGGAAAGCACAAACAAATAAACCCCAGACGCCATTAGAGCGCCAGATTGATTGCGGCCATCCCATCCGGAATTGCTTCGTCCTACCCAAACCAGTTCACCGATTTCAGTGAAGATACGAGTTTCGACGACTCCTGAGAAGTTGAACCGCAAACGTTCTGTGCCAAAAGTTATCACAAATGGATTCGGAAAAGCTGTGACAGTTGCGATATCAAAATTGGCCTGTCCGAGATCTGGTTTCAGTCTCGAGAGTCCTGCGTCTGTGGCAATCCAAAGATAGTTATTTAGCTCATCAAAATCTAGAGCAGTGACATTGTTGGCGACTAGTCCAGAGTTTAGCTGTGTAAATATTTCGAATGAGTTTGTCCCCCTATCAAAACGACCGAGTCCAGTCGGAGTTGCGATCCAAACATTATCAAGCGGATCAAAAGCAATGTCCGTCACTTCTGGTCCCAAGCCCAGAGGCAATATCACTGGAATAAACCTTTCAACACCAGCATCAAAGCGAGCCAAACCAAACCGATGCGCCGCCCATGTGTCACCATGCGAATCTATGCGAACTTTGCTGACTTTATCTGACGGTAAACGAAAGCGAAAGTCACTGGCCCCTTCGAAATAGTGCGTCACACGATAGTCAGTAAGGTTGAACGGATCCGGACCTGTTTGCACAAAGTAGACACCCAGATTTTCAGAAGCGACAACCAAGAGTCCATCGGCGGCATCGACTGAGACGACAAACTCGTCGTTGATACCTACTGAGGCGCCAATCGAAATCCATCGCGAAGGATTCAGTTGATCGACAATGCCAACTGGATTCAAATCGAAGGCGCGGAAAGTTGCCATGTATGTGTAACGTGAATCTGAGGCGATATCCAAAATGACAACAAAATTATTATTCCCCCCGTCGGTGTTACCTTTCAATGTGGAATTCAAGCTGTCATACTTTATTGCTCCAGATGAAGCCACGCGCCAAACACCATCTCCGAAAGTTCCTAACCACAGCGCGCCAAGACTGTCAGCCGACACCGAGACAGCGTCATTGGTAGGGCCTAGTTGCTCAGGGATCCAAGTGTCGTTACGGAGTCGCGCGAAGCCATCCGTTTGTAAAGCGACTATTACTTCCCCCAAAGGACTGACTGTCACGTCGCGAATATTGGCTCCAGGAATTGTCTTGGTCTTCAATTTGGCAAAGTTCGCCCCGTTTGTGGAATACAATCCTGAGCTCCGTAAACCGACAATTCGGTTTCCAGCGTTTGTTGCGCTGGCCATAATGTTTGCATTGGGCAACCCTAGATTGGAAAGCAAAGTCATTGTTGTTCCGTCGTAGAGATATTCACCTCGATTTGTGTAGATGTGCAGTTCTGGAGACGGGAGGCCCAAGGAGGAATCAACACGTAGACGATAGACATTGGTTGGAATTGGTAGCGATAAGGCGGTCATTGATGTGTCAATCGCTGAGTATGAAAGTGTAAAGGCGCCTGTTGTTGTTCCAAGAATTACGGCGCCAGCAAATTGCGCTAGCGCTGTGGGGGTGGTGTTATTTAGTCCCAGCAAGTTGGCGCCAGAAAATGTTGTCCAATTAGCAAATGACTTTAATTGAATTGGATCACTTCTATCGGCGACAGCAAATCCATCTTGAGTCGCTACCCAAACGCTATCTATCGTTAGAATAACATCCTCGACCGCAGATCCATCGGAGAACGAACCAAATCGTTGATAACTATCCTGAATCTGTCCGCCGTCAGTCGTCTTAGAAAACAAAACCAAACCAAAATCAACGCCTATCCATAAATGACTATTATCATCTGCCAGCGCTTTCAATTGGATTAGATCATTATCAAGAGTCAAAAATGGGTAGGTGACAAATTGCAGTGGCGTTTGTTGCGCGGCTTGACTCTTGACTAACCAGCCTCTGGTTGCCAGCCAAATATCATCATTGACATCAACGAGAATGCGGCTCAAATCATTGCTGAGCAATCCATCGACGTTGGTAACAATGTTTGTCGACAAGTCTTGAGGGTTGATGATTACCAAACCACCACTTGTAGCCACCCAAACTTCATTTTCGACATTCACTACATCTCTGACTGAATTGGGTGCCGCGAAAGTCTTCCAGTCACTTAGCTGTGAGGCTCGCAAGCTAGTGGAAGTCACGCCCATAATCGTGAGCAGGCAAAGTGTTGTTCTTTGCAATAGTATTCGTAGTGAGAATGCTCGACTGCCTCTTGCGTTTTTATGGTTTCGTTTTGTTAACATAGATGATACGTATATACCTAATGGCTCATACAAAAATGCACAGACAATAACCTATTCTCTTTAAGACAATTTAGAACGTGGCTCAAGATGTAGACCTAACCTTGCACTAAGTCCTAGTATGCTGAAAAACAGTCCCGCAACCAGTGTAAAAATGAAACATAATTTTGCCAAAACTGGGCCATGATAATAATACGGCGATTTATGGTAATGTTTATCAAGTTCCCCGACTAGCACACCCCTTGTATACCAAGGCAATCTGTTCTGCACTCGACCGTAGGGATCAGCGATAAAAGTGAAGCCACTGTTGGCCGCGCGCGCTAACCAAGCGCGATTTTCAACTGCGCGCATGATGGCGATCCGTTCGTGCTGATATGGACCAGGAGATTTCTTGAACCATGTGTCATTGGTGATAGTTAGAATGAACTCCGCGCCTCGATGGAGCGCCTCGCGAACATATTCTGGATAGGCAACTTCAAAACAAATCAGCGGAACATATTTCAAACTATCAAATTCCAGAACAACAATCGAATCTCCAGGACGAAAATCCGACCACCACTGTACGTCATAAGTCTTGATAAATGTCAGATACTTTTCCAGAAAATCACGCCGCAAAAATGGGAATAGGTCCTGATAGGGCGCTTGCTCCGCAAAGGGGACTAGTTTTCGTTTGAGATACGGCTCTGAGAATTCACCATCGGCGCTTAGTTGCACTGCGGCATTGTAGTAACGTCTCCGCCCTTGATGGAAATCTGTGTGCATAGTTCCAATTAGGTTCGGCGCTCCGCTGGCGCGGGCGAGCTTGGTTTGTTCAAGGACATAGCGTCTGTCGTAGAGCATATATACTGGCGCTGATGTTTCGGGCCAGACAATCAATTGGGCCCCTTTTTCTCCTGCAACACCCGCCAGAGAATCATAGACTCGAAAAACTTCATCGCGGTTTTCTGCATTCCATTTTTCAGCCAAAGAAAAGTTCCCTTGCAACAATCCAATGCGAACCTCTGGCGGCTCGGTATAGGCAGGTATTTCTATCCAACCATATGCAAACGGCGCGGCAACCAAAGCCGCCGCCGCTAGAAAATACGTCATTCTTCTCTCGGCATACATTTTGGGTCGTAGACCAAAAGCTATCAGCACATTGACACTGACAATTACAAAAGAAACACCATGCGCCCCAGTTAATGATGCCATTTGGATGAAGTACAAGTAGTATCCCTGTGTATATGACAAGTCTGTCCATGGGAAAGATAGTTCTCCAAGAGCGCGAAAATATTCCAACCCCACCCAAAGTACAGGAAAAAGGACATAGGCCAAAGAGTTGTGACGGCGATGGATTGCCGCAACTAAGGCAAATATCAGTCCTGCATACAAAGAGAGAATAGCAATTGTCGCCAAGACTCCTGGTGGTGTCACAAAGCCTATCCAATACAGAGAGACTGTGCAGGCAGTAAAGGTAAACAAAAATCCAGAGCGAAGCGCTCCTCGCGGTCCCAGTGGCGCTATCAATACCAACGGCCTCGCCAGAGCAATCCATGCGAACCAACCAGTGTTGAGTGGAAAGTATGCGAAGGCGAGCACAATGCCCCAAAAAACCAACTCAAGACGGCGAGCGCGCACAGCCAAATCGATTGGCCAGAAGATATTTTTTATTCGCATACTGTTTGTACTCGAGAAAAGCGCAAGAGATAGTCAGAAGCATTAGATATTGCTATTTCAATCAATAGTAATCTTTCCTGAAGTGGCGGAAGTGGCAAAAGTCTCGCCTGTCATTTCCGCAGGTTTCTCAATACCCAACAAGTCAAGTATTGTTGGCGCCAGATCAGCCAACACTCCCCCCTGCCTTGGGTTTTCAAAATACGCTTTGTTGGGACCGTAGAAAATCAACGGCACTAAGTTTGTCGTATGCGCAGTGAAAGGGCCTTTAGTAATTGGGTCGTACATTTGTTCGGCGTTGCCATGGTCAGCTGTTATCAGCGCATCACCACCAACTTTATGCAACGCCTCTAGTGCAAGAGCCAATGAACTATCGACTGCTTCAACGGCTTTGATAGCGGCAGGTAGTGAACCAGTGTGACCTACCATATCACAATTGGCATAATTCAAAATTATGACATCATAGGTTTGCGAGGCAATTTTATCACATAATTTGGAAGTCACCTCAGCGATTGACATCTCTGGTTGCAAGTCGTATGTCGCAACTTTTGGTGACTGAATCAATTCTCTGTCTTCACCAGCAAATGGGGTTTCTGAGCCCCCGTTAAAAAAGAATGTCACATGCGGATACTTTTCGGTTTCGGCGATACGTAATTGCCGTAATCCATTGGCCGCGACTACTTCCCCCAAAATATTCTTATGTGTCCGTGGAGGATAGAGTACAGTAGCGGAGGTAAGTTCCGAATCATAATTAGTCATCGTCAATAAATCGACTCCCAAAGCTTTTGGCGAAGGAGCGCCTTTGAGTGAGACACCACTCAAGTAATAACAAATCTGCCGCATTCTATCGGCTCGGAAGTTAAAACAAATAACTAAGTCACCAGCTTTGATTCGCGAGTCAGCGCCTTCGGTGACAATCAAAGGTTTGAGAAACTCATCGGATTCACCAGCGGCATAGCGCTTTTCGATAGAGGCAATTAAATCTGAGGTTTGTTCGCCTTCACCTTTGACTAGCGCATCATAACCGAGCTGCATTCTATCCCAGCGTTTATCTCGGTCCATGCCCCAATAGCGCCCTTGCACCGAAGCGATTTGTCCCAGACCGAACTCCTCAAAAAAACCATTGACTGTTTGGAGATAGTCGACGCTTGAATGTGGCGGGGTGTCACGTCCATCGGTGAAACAATGCAAATATAGTTCAGGAACTTTGTTCATCGCGGCCATACGCACAAGAGCTTTGATATGATTCAACGAACTATGCACACAACCGTCACTAACCAAACCCAAGAGATGCACTGCGCGTTTGCGAGCTTTAACAGCGCTAAGCGCCGCGCAAAGTCGCGCATTGGAGAAAAAGCCGCCTTCGGCTATTTCTTTGTCAATCAAAGTAATGTCTTGATCAATAACACGACCAGCTCCGATATTCAAATGCCCAACTTCGGAATTACCCATTTGTCCAGCGGGCAATCCAACTGACAAACCTGAACCATCAATTGGGATATTCGGGCAAGATTTGAACAGACGCTCAAGCGTCGGTTTGCGCGCGGCGCTGACTGCATTCATTAGAGAGTCAGCGCGAAGTCCAAAGCCATCAAGAATCGCCAATAGTACGACACTCGACTTGCGAGAGGGAGATTTTAGTTGTGACGATTTCATATTTGTCTGAAGAGGATATCTCTAGAGCTATCTCTCCTAGAGAAACACCGCGCGAGTTTTCTTATCGTCGGAATTTTTTATTTCCTCAGATGCTTCAACGATTGAACCGATATTAAAACTCTCGTGACCACAATCTTTGAGAACTACTTTGACTCGCTCTGCGTCTTTCGAATCCACGGCCAAAATGAATCCGATCCCAAGATTGAATGCCTGACGCATGTCCTCATCTGTAATAGAACCGCAGCTTTGTATGAAATCGAAAATCGGTAGTGACGGCCAATTATCAGGTTGCAACTGCGCCTGCAAGCCTTTGGGTATGATGCGACTAAGATTACCAGCGACACCACCACCTGTGATATGCGCCAGTCCATGAATGCTTCCAGCAGGCAAATCTTTGAACAGCTTTTGCACTGGTTTCAAATAGGACGTGTGAACTTTCATCAAGGCTTCGGCAACGGTTTCGCCTAACTCTTCAATGTGTTCGTCGTGCTTGTGTCCAGCGACATCAAAAATTGCTTTGCGCGCTAGGGAAAACCCATTGGTATGCAGACCACAACTGGCGATACCTATTAGCGTGTCACCAGCTTTCACTGTTGAGCCATCAATTATTTCATCCTGCGAAACCACGCCCACAATGAAACCCGCCAGATCATATTCACCAGCGGAATAAAAGTCTGGCATCTCGGCGGTTTCGCCACCAATGAACGCCATGCCATGATTTTTGCAACCGCGACTGATACCACTGATTGTCGCCACAGCTATATCGGGCGACAAAGCTCCAGTGGCAAAATAATCCAAAAAGAACAATGGGCGAGCTCCCTGCACCAAAATGTCATTGACGCAGTGATTGACCAGATCTTCGCCAACTGTGTCATGTTTACCAGTCATGAAGGCCAGCTTGAGCTTGGTTCCGACTCCATCGGCCGAAGAAACCAAGGCAGGACGGGACAGGCCACCAAAATCAGCGCTGAACATCGCTCCAAATGAGCCAATATCGCTGAGGGTTTGCGGAGTGAATGTACCACGCGCCATTTTCTTGATTCGCGAGACAACTTCTTCACCTGCGGAAATATCCACGCCAGAATCGGCATAGTTCAAAGACTTGCTATTAGGTTTCTTATCGCTGGTGGAGTTTGGAGAATGGGACACAATGCTTCCTATCTATTTGTTACGCTTTTGGGACCCATTTTCTTGGCCAATCTGAGTGCGAACGGGGTCTTTTCCTGAGGGCAAGGTATGAGGAAAAGTGAGTGTCTGTCAAGATATGGAGACTGGGGCAATTTCAAGAAAAGCTAGTTATTCTGGCGACGAATCGCGACGAGCGCTGATTCAGGAGACATTAGTGGTAGGATGGCTAGATTTGCGTAATAATTCTGGAGTCACCGAAGAAATTACAAAGCGAAATTTGCCAGATTTATCGCGAGGAATTGAATCAACATACTCGATCTGAACATTGACTTTGGCCCCACAGTATTCACCCAGAGTGTCCGCCATTTCAGTTTCGGCATTTATTAGTGGGAATTCCTTGTTCCTGACTATTAAGATTATGAACTGGTCGACGGCAGTCTGCCGTATTTGCGCCTGCTTTATCCCTGGGTAGGCCGTAAAAAAGCTGGGAGTCATAGCTGTGCCAGAGATTATCCTCCCATTGGGAGAAACAATCAAATCCGTTGTACGACCTGCGATGTCACTGAGAAATAATCCTGACCGGCCATTGACTTCACCAGCGGTTAGCCTGCCAAAATCACCTGTCCGATAGCGAATAAATGGCATCCCGACGTTGAGTAAATCGGTAATAATTAGTTCACCGAAGTTGGGATCATCGGGGCTCAAGGGCAGTATTTCTATTTTCACCGACCCAGAAACAACCCGAAGGAATTTGGAGTTTTCACATTGGTCAGCCACAATTCCAAACTCCCGCGAAGCATAACGGTCAAAAACTGGCGCCCGAAACACGGATTCAATATTCTTGCGGGCGCTTGTGGTCAAAGCTTCTGCGGTTACGATTACTTTTTCGGGAGCTGGGATTTCTAGGTCATTTTCACGAATTGCCGTGGCCAACAGATCCAACATCACCGGATAGCCATAGAGAATGCGTGGGGTGTGACTCCTCAACTCTTTTACAAACCAAATCGTCTGCTCATCTGATAACAGCGCTGCATTGAGGATAATCTTACGATCAACCAAGAGGTTCAATAAGCGATAGCGCCAAGAATAATTCTGCGGTAAATCCTGCCTGGCTCCCCAAACTAGCGCATGCCACTCACCCGCCTCCCAGCCAAGCGCCATATTGGCAACAGCTTGTAACCCCCAACGAGCGCAATAGGTCAAGCGGTCGCGGTAGAAAATCATAGGGTGCGAAGTCGATCCGCCAGTCATTGTTTTGAGGATTTCACTCTCTGGCAAAGTTGAATTGAGCATGTCTTCGGTACTTACTTGAATAATGTCTTTGTCCAAAAGTGGGATTTCCGCCAAGATATCTGGCGAATCAAGCCGAGAAGCTACTCCAGTGGAATCAAATAACTCTCGATAGTAGCGAGTGTTCTGATAGGCGCTTTGGAGGATATTTGCGAGACGTTTCCGCTCAAGTCTTTGAATCTCGTCATGCGACAATGACATGACTCCCTGCCAATGGGCGATTTGGCCATTAATTTCGCCAAAGCCTTTCCAGCTGTTGTACATGGGTCCGAAATAATTTCGGCTGAGGTAATTCATTAATTTCATAGATATTGATCGCCAGTTAAGAGAGCTCTACCATCAAGTTCGTATTCGCATCTCTTGCAGAACATGGAGAAACGCTTCATCGGGCTCGCAAACAACATGCACCTCTTCGGCGGTCACAGGATGCGTAAATTGCAATTCACGCGCGTGCAGCGCCTGCCGTGGGAAATGTTTCAGCAAACCATCACCAAAAAGTCTATCAGGGCCGAAGAGGCCTTTATGCCAACTTTCACGTCCACCATATTCTGGATCGCCAAAAACTGGATGCCCCAGATGTGAGAGGTGGACACGAATCTGGTGAGTGCGTCCAGTTTCTAGCTCTAATTCAAGATAGTCATGACTGCGGAAACGTTCAAGCAGTTTATAGTGCGTCACAGCTCGCCTAGCGCCTTTGGAATCTTCGGCGACCACAGCCATTTTTCTTCGATCCTTGGTTGAGCGGGCTATCGCTAAATCGATTTCTTTCTCTTGCTCAATCATATGACCGCAAATTATCGCACGATAGCGACGTTTCAAAGATCGTTCACCTATCATCTCCTGAAGCGCCAAGTGGGTCTTTTCAGTCTTGGCTACAACGAGCAAACCGCCAGTATTCTTGTCGAGACGATGCACAATTCCAGCGCGTTCCCTGCCGTTCATTTCACTGAGGATCCGGGTATACGATAGAAGCGCATTGACCAAAGTCCCCGAGGTCGCCCCTGGCGCAGGATGTGTCACCATCCCAACTGGTTTGTTGACTACAAGTAAATGTTCATCCTCATAAGCGATATCCAGTGGGATATCCTCTGGCTCAGCGCTGATGGTTATCACTTCTGGAAGTGTGATTTTTATTTTTTCACCACCAGCGACCTTGAATCTGGCCACGCAAACGACACCATCGACTGAGACTTGCTCTGATTTTAAAGCTCTTTGAATCTGTGAGCGACTAGTGTTGATTTCAGCGCAATCGGCGAGGAACTTATCTATGCGCAGAGGTTCATCGAGTATTGGCACTTCAACGGAAATGCAATTGGCAATAATATTCCCAGTTTCCGTATCGGCTTGATTGTCGGTATCGCTATTATCGTTCATAATGAATTGCTCCCATTTGATTTGTATGGAGAGCTTGGATGATACAATTCTCCATATCTACAATGTATGTAGAAAGAACAATCTATGTAGAAAAAGGGTTGTTCTCAATCAATTCGCTATCAAATTTTGCGGTCTATTTCGCGACGCATTTGGGAGACAGCCTGCTCGATACCAACAATTACCGCACGATTAATCAGCGACCTGCCAACTGTTACCTGTTGAACAATATCAATTTCGGCGCATTGCGCAACATTCTTGTAAGTCAAACCTGAGCCGCAATATATTCCTAGGCCAAGTTTGTGAGCAGAAGTGCAATTGCGAGCGATATCATCAAGTTCTGCCTCAGCCTCGGCAACTGAGCTAGCGCGCGAATAGCCCGAGGTTGAAAATTCAACAAAATCGGCTCGACAGCGTGCGGCGTTTTTGACCGATTCGGCATCTGGGAGGATATGATGCGCACAAACTACTCCAGCGCCGCGCAAACGCTCACTTGCTTCTGAGATGGCCTCGAAATCCTGATAGTCTAATGGCTCCTTGCCAGAGGGATCCACTTGGTTTTCAGCGATAAAAGTTACCATCCAAGGCCGGACTTCCAAAGCCACTGTCATTAAGTCATCATCAAGTGGCATTTCAACGATCAAGCGCGTCTTAACCACTTCTTTGAGCACATAAACATCACGGTCACGTATGAACCTGCGCGATGGGTGCAGTGTCACAGTAATCGCATCAGCCCCGCCAAGTTCGGCGAGCACCGCCGCCTGAGCGGGGTCGGGATCACGAGAACGTTTTCCCTCGCGAAGCCAGGTCAAAGAATCAAGTTTAACAGCAAGAAGAGGCATGGTATTTATTTCCGCACAAGTTTAAGGCTTCAAGATTGTTAGCCAGCGCCCACTGGTCACAAAGAATAAGGAACAGCTAGCGCTCCTTACCTATATTGCGAATAATCCCTAGTATTTGCAACGTTGAATCCACAAGAACGTTGAATCCACATCATCGGTTAACAAATCGAATGTAAGGTCTTGATGTTCAATTAGCTTAGCGCCTAAATAACGAATCAACTTGACGTGGACTGCTCTTGTCTATATATTCCATCGTTCGACAAACAAAGTCAAACAGAGTCAACACGTGAAGTCAAACTCTAACAATCAAACCCCAACGTCACAATTTCAAAAGGAAGTAAACAGAGATGGCCACAGAGCAACGAACTTTTGATCCTATAAACTATAAAAAAACTACACATCAGCAATGGGAATCCGCCGCTGGCGCTTGGCACAAATGGGGACCATTGCTCAATAGCTGGCTTGGACCTGCGACCGAGACAATGCTCGATATGGCTGGCATTGTTGAGGGTAGTCGGGTTCTGGATGTGGCTGCTGGCGCTGGTGAACAATCTATTACAATTGGTCAGCGTGTCGGTCCAGGTGGACATGTCCTAGCCACAGATTTATCACCAACAATTCTTCAGTTCGCCGCGCAGTCAGCAAAAGAAGCGAAATTGGAAAACATTGAGACTCGTGTACTCGATGGTGAGAACTTGACCGAGCTTGATGGAGGATCATTCGACGCAGTTATTTCACGAGTCGGAATGATCTATTTCCCTGACCAGCAAAAGGCGCTGAAGGGCATGATGCACACTCTCAAAGAAGGTGGCAAAATAGCCGCTATGGTGTACTCAACTGCCGAAAAAAACGCATTCTTTTCGATTCCTGTTTCAATTATCAGACGCAATGCGAACCTTCCTGCGCCTCTGCCGCAACAACCCGGACCGTTTAGTCTCGGTGGTGATGGAGTTCTGGAAGCCGCTTTTCAAAAAGCTGGGTTGAAGAACATTGACGTGCAAGTGATTGATGCTCCCTTGCGAGTTAAATCTGTTACCGAATGTATTGATTTCGAAAAAGAGTCATTTGGGGCGCTGCATCAAATGATGTCTGGTTTATCCGAAAGCCAACAAGGCGACACGTGGGAAGAAATTGAACGCGAGTTACGTAAGTTTGAATCCGATGGTGGATTTGAAGGCCCTTGCGAACTTGTAGTCGCCTCGGGTGTCAAGTAGCGCTAGATACTAACAAATATATTGTTAGGTAGAAACTATTGAGGTTGATGCAAGTGATTGCATCAACCTTTTTGGTTTGAGTCATTTTGTCTTAAGCGCAATTTGTATCAAGAGCACTTAGTAGCTTAACGAAATCATTGATACTCAATTGCTCGGCGCGGATTCTTTCGTCGAACCCCAGGGCTTTGAGCATGGCAGTAACTTCTATGCGCGAGTATTTGTATTTACCCATGAGGTTATTGACTAGTGTCTTGCGCCTTGAACCAAAAGCATTGCGCACGAGTTTTTCAAACTCGTCTGCGGAGTCTTCAGCGAACTCAGGATAGTCCTCTTCTGTGATACGCGGTGTCAAAGTGAAGACAGATGAATGCACTTTCGGGGGAGGTGTGAACCTCTCTGGCGCCAAATCAAAACCAGGCTCAACATTGAAACGTAATTGAGTCTGTATCGCTAGCGGTGACCAATCTTTGCTGTTGGGACTTGAGCACAATCTGCGGGCCACCTCACGTTGCAACATATAAACAACTTTCCCAATACTAGAGCGCTGGGAGAGTGTCCATTGCATTATCGGAGCGCTGATATTGTAGGGCAGGTTACCGACTACATACGCATCTTTTGCAATCTCAGATAAGTCAACAGTGACAATATCCTGCTGAATAAAACGTAGGTTGTCTGCGCTGGCGAATTGTTTTTCTAGTGACGCAAGTAAGTCACGATCAAACTCGATGGCGATAATCTCTGAGGCGGGATACATGGCGACCAGCTCCACTGTCAACGCCCCGCCGCCTGGGCCAATTTCGATAATTGTTTTGGGGTCTTCACCTGTTTCATCTCGCAATAGCCCAGCAATTCGTCTTGCATCGGCAGGGAAACGTAGCAGGTGCTGTCCGAATCTTTTTTTGGCGCGAAAGTCGTTCATCAGATTATCTTAACCAAGAGTCTCAACCGAATGTTTCTACCAAACGATAGAACTTATTTGTCGTCAAATCTGTTTGACGCTCGACTTCTTGTGGAGTTAGCTCCTTGAGTTCGGCGACTTTTTGGCAGACAAAGCGGACATGCGCAGGTTCATTGACTTTGCCGCGATGTGGTGTTGGAGTTAGATACGGCGAATCTGTTTCGAGCATCATTGATTGTAGCGGCGCGAATTTGGCGACGTCGGCCATCGTGGCGTTCTTATAGGTCACTACTCCACCCACTGAAATTATCCAACCCAAATCAAATATCTTGCGCGCGGCTTCAATGTCTTCAGAGAAACAATGAAACACTACGCTTGAAAGTTTGGAGCTAAAGTCGGACATGATCTCAAAAGCGTCCGTGAAAGATTCGCGAACATGAATCACGACAGGTGTGTCATTCTCCGCAGCTATTTCTAATTGCTCGCGAAAAACACGTTTCTGAATATCACGCGGCGACAGATCGCGATAATAGTCCAAACCAATTTCACCGAGAGCGACAACTTTTGGATTTTGTAACAAATCGCGTATCTCTGTTTTTGTTTTGCTATCAAACTCCGTAGCTGAATGTGGATGCACACCAGCTGTCGCATAGATTTCTGGATATTTATCAGCTAAAGCCAGCGAGGCGTGGGAAGTTGGTAGGTCGGTTCCAATATTGACCATAGTGGAAATATTGGCCTCGCGGGCTCGTGTGATGACGTCCTCGAGAATACCAGCATACTGACGGGATTCGAGATGGCAATGACTATCTATCATATCAAGAAGAGTTTCTTAAGGAGGAGTTTCTTCAGGGTGACATTTCTTGAAACTGGAATTGCTAAGGTGTAATTGGTAGTAAAACCCTATCCAACCGAAGCGCCAACCGGAATCTCTCCAGTGGGAGAGACAAGTGTCAGCTTCTTACCTTTTTTAGCAGCCAATAACATGCCTTGTGATTCAATACCGCGAATCTTCGCTGGTTTGAGATTGGTCACAACAATAATTTGTTTGCCGACAAGTTCTTCGGCGCTATAGAACTCAGCTACACCTGCGATTATCTGGCGCTTTTCTTTTCCAAGAGAAATCTGCAGTTTCAGAAGTTTGTCCGCTCCTTCAACTTTCTCGGCGCTGAGAATTTCGGCGACTTTCAATTTGACCTTGCCGAAATCACTGATATCTATTAGCCCATCATCAGAGACTTTCCCCGCTTCGGCCTTCTTCATCCCTGATGGTTCAAATGCTTCTTGAATGCGAGGGAACAATGGCTCAGATAGTCTCACTGGCGCACCTGGTTTCAGACAGAAAAACTCTCTAGCTGAATCAAGGTTCAGTGAATCGGAACCCTCTCCCAGAACCTCGCGCAGTTCAATCATCTTGGACGGTAGCACAGGATATAACAAAATCGAAACAACACGCAGGACCTCACAACAAATATACAAGACTCCACCAGCTTCAGCGAGTCGGTCTTCTTTGATGGCTTTCCATGGCGCTGAATGGTCAAAGAACTGATTGGCTTTTTTGATCAGCGCTTGGGCAACTTCTATGGCTCCTTGAATGCGAAAGTGTTTTATCTCGCCGTAAGCTCTATCGGCTGCGTCCTCGGCTAGTTCCAACAGGTCTTGCGTGCTCGCAAGACCTTTATGCGGCCCAGGGAGTTTGCTATCAAACTGGCGCTCAATCATTTTCACTACTCGTGAGAGCAAGTTGCCAAGTTCGTTTGCCAAATCGCTATTGTACTTTTCGGTGAAGCGCGCAACTTGAATATCGCCATCAACACCGAATGGGTATTGAGTTAGTAGCAAATAACGACTGGCATCGGTTCCATAGTGACTAACCAATTCGTTGGGATCAATTTGATTTCCCAAAGTTTTGGACATCTTTTGCCCGTCGACAGTGAAGAACCCATGCAAAAAGATCTTCTCTGGTAATTTCTCACCAATCGCCAGCAACATCGCCGGCCAAAACAAACAGTGGAATTTGAGAATATCCTTGGCCATCAAATGCACTGTCTCGGCGTCACGCCACCACTTTTGAAACAGTTGCTCATCAGCGCCATAACCAATTGCGGATATATAATTAGAAAGAGCATCCACCCAAACATAAGCTGATTGTTTTGGGTCAAAAGGCACTGGGATTCCCCAGCTAACTTTTTCGCGTGAAATCGAAAAGTCCGGTGGACATTGCTCAATCAGTCCCAAAACTTCTTTACGGCGCTCAATCGGCAATATCAGTAACTCTTCTGTTTCAACTAATCGTTTTATCTCAGGGAGATAAGCGCTCAGGCGGAAAAACCAATTGTTTTCAGAAACCAATTTTGGTTTGGTTTTGTGATAAGGACAAACACCGTCTTCGAGTTCTTTTTCAGTTAGGTATTTTTCGCAACCGATGCAATAGAGCCCTTCATATTGCGAAGCATAGATAACATCCTCACCATCTGGCGTCTTGGCTGCTTTTAGTTTGGTCAGTATTTTTGTGACGGCCTCCAGATGACGCGGATCGGTTGTGCGAATGAAATCATTCTCTTCAATTCCGAGCGTCTTCCAAGTGTCTTTGAAATGTACGACAATACTATCGCAAAACGCCTGTGGCTCCATGCCCGCCGCTTCGGCGGCTTCGGAGATCTTAGCCCCATGCTCATCACTGCCAGTTAGAAAAAATGCTTCTCGTCCGGCCAAACGATGAAAGCGCGCCAAAGTATCGGCGGCGACTGTTGTATATGAATGACCGATATGCGGACGGTCATTGACATAGTATATCGGTGTGGTGATGTATATAGGCCGATTCGGCATGCTTCCTCTTTTCTGCTTTCCCTGCGTCGCTGAACTCTCTCAACAAAATGAGACTTCAACAGAACTATCTTCTAGACCAAGCCTAATTGCTCGGCGAAGGATTCTCTTGACTACTTGCCGAACTGGGGGCAGGAATAATCACTGGACCCTTGGCTTGATCACCCTCGGGCTGACTGTCCTTAATTATACCTGTTGCTGACTTGCTGTCGTTTTTGCTATCGCTGTGGCCCTTATTCGCGCTGTTGGCGTTACTACTACTTTGAGAGCTACTACTTTGAGCGTTATTGCGTGGCGCTCTGCGAATTTGATCTGGTCCGACTCGATGACGTGTGCCATCTTCGAAACGCACTATAGCTTCTTCGGCAAGAACGTCAACTCGCTCAACCACACCTTGGCCAACTGGAGTTTCCACACGCGAGCCACGACCAGGGAACATCTTTTTGATATCCAAGTATTGCTTCTTCTCGAAACTCAAACAGCAACGTAGTTTCCCACAGAGACCAGTAAGCTTAGACATGTTCATTTGTAGGTCCTGATCACGAGCATCTTGTGTGGCGATTTGAATACTCTTCATATTTGCGCGTCGACAACAAACTTCGCCACCGCACATACCACAATCACCAAAACGACGACTTTCGTCACGTGGACTGATTTGCCTCATTTCAATCCAAGTATGAAAATGCCCAGCTAACTCTTTGACCATCGCGCGAAAATCAACTCGTCCATCAGCGGTATAGAAGAAAGTCATTTTTGTGCCGTCGAATTGGATTTCCACATCCGAGAGCTTCATGGTCAAACCCAGTCGCTTGGCAACTACCCGCGCCTGAGCTTTGGCGGCAATTTCTCTTGGCCGAAAATCTTTATGCTTTTGGAGTTCAACGTCAGTTGCGCTACGAAGAATTTTGCGCGGAGCGCCTTTTTGGCGAGGCGGCTTGTCTTTGTTCCAGCGATGCAGAACAAAGCCAAGATTTTCACCATTGTCGGTCTCTGTGATAACCGCGACATTTCGGGCTAATTTATGATGATAAGTATTGGTGCAATACTCTCGCCGATGACCTTTGTATTCAATTAGAAAAAGCTCTGCCATTATATATTTGTATCCAAAATTAGGTCTCAGTTATTCGCGCCAAAACCAAGAAAAGTGTAAACCACGCGGCGCGACTTTTTTGCAAGGTACAGCCCCAGAAGGGTGTAGGTCAACCTTGATTACAGGAGAGTTTTGTGCTATTCAACGCCAATATTGAAGACCTACTAATCTTGCAATATGATTGTCGCTGCAACTATCGCGGTATTATCACTTTCCTACATAGGCGCCGTTGAAGTAAAATGGAGCAACAGCATTACAGTTTACACTCGCGATGACCTCAATGTCCCCCTCAAATCCGCACTCAATCAATTCTTTGCCTGAGGAGCAATCTTTAAGTCTGGCGCTAATCTCCGACTTGTGATGTTGAAAAACCACCTCGGCGGTTTCTGCTTCAGGGGAGCGATTCCCTTTAAGGTACGAGATAACTGCTCCGGCCCCAAGAAGATCTTCATAGGCAGGCCGAAGACTAGAGTCATCTTTCCAGCGTTCGCCAGAGGCAATTACCGAGATTCTATTTCCAAACGACTGCGCCGCCTGTGCGACGGCTTGACAATTGCGAAGACATCCAGCGAGAGTCGGTGTTTTTCCAGTAGCGAGCGTTAGTGTCGAACCGTTCGGTGATGGGAGAACTATGCGACTTCCGCTTCGCAGAGTCATCAACGAAACAGGGGACAGTGAGTATTGACTCTCACCTCTCCCTCCTGCCAAAACAGCGTTTACAGATTTTGCGTATTCCAGCGGAGATTCATCATTCCATCTATACGGAAAAACGGTGGCGCCTCTGGATGTTGCAACAGTGACAGCCGTAGAAAATGACATCACATCTACAATAATAATCGCGTCACTGACAGGCGCTAGCTGTAAAACACCCTTCTCGCCCCACTCACAACGAATATCAAATTCTGACTGGTCGAATAGCATTGTTTCTTTTGTGTTAGAATTGTACTAGTTCATGGAAACAGCATGAATCGCCACGCTCAAATCGGTTAGAGCCAATTGGGCGTTGACATGCTGACGTAAGTTGATTCTGGAAGTCGTAAACTTATCAAAAAGGGCATACAAAGCTGGTCCGATTTGAATCACCGAGGAGAGCTTCTGCATGTCTCCGAGCAAATCCACATTGGCGACTTTTTCAGATAGTCCCTGATTTATCAAGACCAAATCACGGAGATAATTCTCCCAGAGAGTCAATAGTGTTTCCACTGCGGAGCGATTACGCAAATCGACGCTATTACTCAGAACTTGCAAGGCTCCTGGGCCGCTTTCAAGAAATATTGCTTTGAGTGTCAGCCAACCCACCTCGCGAGAGATTTTCTTGTCTTCCTCGGGAGTTTCCATCTCTTTGACAATCTCCAAAGCCCGCCCCGGTGAACCTTCCGCCAAACGAGCGACAACTCCCGCGCGAGAATCGCTCAAACCGACACTGTCCTGTAGGTACTGACTAACACTCTGGACACTCAAAGCTGGAAACCGCAAACGCTGACAACGCGAAAGAGCTGTCTCGACGACAGCTTCGGGGCGAGCGCTAATGAGCGCGAACAAGGTATTCTCTGGTGGCTCTTCTATCATACGTAGCAGTGAATCCACCGCCTGAGGTAACATCTTGTCGACTTCATTGAAAACCACCACTCGATAGGCGCCGGGGTTCGGTTTGCGAGAGAGTTTACTTTTTATCGCTCGCGCCCTGTCAATCGAGATTCCACTGACACCTGGCCAGCGGACGGCATTGAGTGGGTTTTCTTTTTTTGTATTGAGATATGAGGTATTGAACTCGATTTGCTCTTTGGCCTTTTTGGTTGTCGGAGTCGGAAAAACCATATGCAAATCTGGAAATGTGCCAGCAAAAACCTGACGGCAGGTCGGGCATTCGCCGCAATACCCACCAAAAACAGTTCGAGTCTTTAGGTTGAGAGTCTCGCGGTTTTTGCAATTGAGATAGGCGGTCAGAGAAAGAGCGCCGAGCCATTTGCCAACACCAGCAGGACCAAAAAACAATAATGCACTGCCTAAACGACTATTGTCGATTGCATTGACCAATGCCCTATCTGGGAAAGAATCAATCAGCAGATTGGATTCGTTTTGATATGGTAACTGAGGCTCTGGCATATTTTTTATAGAACATAGTCTTTATAGAACATTTTTCTTACAGGAAATAAAACGTGGTTGCCGTCTTATATTTCCTAAGATACTTCGTAATGTCCAGTATGACAAACCCACAGATCAGAAACGCGATAATCAATTCAGATACACAATAAAGAGATTAGTGCAATTGCGTGAAATCCAGCCAACTGATGGGATCAACTGACTCTTTGCCTTTGCGGATTTCGAATTTCACTAGCCCAGTGGCTGTCACTCCCACTGCTGTGCGCACACTTATAACTTGATCGAGGACAACTTTGATGCGCTCTAGGCCGCCATAGGTGGTATAGAATCCGTCGTCATGGGCAATTATCACAAATTTTCCATAACCTCGTAAAGAGCCGATATAGGCTATCACACCTTCGGCCACGGCACGCACATTGTAGTTTTGCCCACCTTGAATTTCGACCCCTGGAGAGAAGGTCTTCAGATTGGTTACACCATCGGTCTTCCAGCCGAATCCAGTGACAATGCGGCCTTGAAGCGGTGGTTTGAGTCTTCCTTTTTGGGCGACAAACAGACCAGTGTAACTCGCTTCGGGGCTACTACGCCGTGCTGTATTTTTTTCGCGCTCACGCGCTTCAAGCCGAGCCACGAGGCTATTCATGTGCTTGGCCTCTTCGCTCAAATTCAGCAAACGGTCTGCGGCGGTTTCTTTGTCCTTGCGAACTTTTCCAAGTTTGCTTTTGGACAAATCCCGTTCAGATTTGCGCATACTGGCGCGGGCGGTATTCTTCTTTCTTAAGCTCTCTACTTCGCGCTCAGATTTGCTGACTGAGCTAAGATTTGACTGGGCGCTCTTGGCCTGACTGGCAGAGACACCGACTTCATCCAAGCGTAAGGCTCCGATGGCGCTAAAATATGTAGTTTGCCAAACAGGAAAACCAGATGGCGAACTCTCGATTTGGCCCAGTGGATTGGACGACCCCAATGAATTGACTTGATCTTGCGAAGCCAAACCTTGCGGAGTTCCAGAAATATCAAACTCGCTCAAATAGAACGCTTGAATATCACGTTGAAACCTATCGTGCTTTGAAGTCATCAACACTCGGCTGGCCTGCAATTTCGCTTTGGCGGCAGATTTGTTCTTTCTAAGTCGCCCTAATTTCGCATTGACTTTTTTGATGACATCACGATCCAAAGCTATACGCTCATCGAGATCTTTTAGCTTATTGAGCAATTTTGATTCATTGTTTCGCAGAGAATCCAGACGCTTTTCAGTTTGATCCAACTCCACCCGAATTTTTGAAAGTTCGGTCTTCTTAGCTTTGACATTCTTGCTGGAAGACTGCGCGCCAACAGTTGAACCTAGAGCCGTCACTATCAGCGTCAGAGACAATATTAGCCAGTTATGAACTTTCCTTTTGGGTTTGGAGACATTCATACTTCTTTGTTAGTCCTGCAAAAAATCATTTCGAGGAAACACGCGACCCGCTGACTGCGAAAAGCGCTCCTATCAATCCAACAATAGTTGACGCAAGAATCATTAGTCCCATTTCTTCATAACTTGGTAATGATGACTCGACATTGACTAGGCGCCATTTGTTTTGCGCGATGAGTATCACGCCCCAACTAAACGCCGCCGAGAGTGCAGTTAGTGTCACTCCTTCAACGATATATGGCAGACCCAAAAACCAAGAGCCTGCGCCCAGCAAACGCATTTGCCGGAAATGCCCAGTTTTGGCGCGAATCACAAGACCAACTAACAAGGCCGCATTGAGTGAAACTCCCGCAAAAATACCTAACATCACAAACCACAAAATACGTCCAGCGCGATCACGGTTCTCGGTCGCTGATTGTATCCATTGCCGATTGTAACTGACTTGTGTTACGCCTGTCCAACTGGAGAAACGTCCATTGAGTTCTGATAAAAACTCCACTGAAGGACTGCCCCGCTCAAAATGAATCTGAATTGAACGTGGCAGAGGGTTGATGGTGTCACTAATCAGGAAATCGGCGCCCAATTTTTCGGCTAGTCTCGCGCGGGCTTTGTCTTTATCGAGCGCAATGACTTTGGCGATGCCTGTCCCTGCTTGTATCTCCTGCGCGTGGGCCAAAAAGTCAGCCTCAGAAACAGAGTCAATAAAGAAAACCTCCATTGTCAATTCGGAGAAAAGGTCGTCATAGTAATTCTCAATGACATGTGAACCAATCCAAACCATATTGAAGAGCGTGAACAACAATGTGGAGACAAACAATGATCCCAAATGCGCCAAAGGCGAACGCCGTAAATTGCGCCCAAACTCCGACAAAAAATATCCTCCACTCATAACTATACGCGTCCTCTTAGATGTCTTTTATTTGGTATAACACTTCAAATTACTTTTTGTAAATCAAGATTCCGAGACATTACTCGGAAACATTCTTCCCAAAAGCGCCTCTATCGAAACCACTACTGTCGACTTCCTTTTCAGGAGCGCCCTCTCTTGGAGTTGAATCACTCTTTGGGACTTCTACTTTGGAAGCGCCGCTTTGAAATGCCCCACTTTGGAAAGCCCCTGTGTATTCATGAAAAAACAAGGCAGTCGAGCCAGTGATTGTTAGTCGTTTGAAATATTCGACAATTACGGCGCTCCAACGTGAATCGAGTCCGCTAAGCGGCGCTTCAAGAATCAGCAATTCGGGATCATGAGTTAGTGCACGAGCAATCAAAGTAACTCGCCGTTCAGTCGAACCTAGTTGTGCGACTGGCTCATCAAGTAAAGCCTCAAGATGTAAAGCCTCACTAATCCTTTCTATTCGCAACTGGGTTTGCTTGCGTCCCAAATTGCGCACCATGCAGGGCAAAGCTAGGTTTTGGGCAACATTCAAATCTGATATCAAGTCGAATTCACCGCCGACAACGCCCAGCCTGCGGCGAAGCTTTAGAATTTCACGTTTGCTGATTGAACCGAGGTCATGGCCTAGGACAGTCACGGCTCCGCGAGGAGGTCTCTTCCGGCCAACCAAATAGCGGAGCAACACAGCCACTGTTCTGGCGCTCAAGGAATTGACAGTAGTTAATGTCCCAATGGCAATAGAAATCCCTTTCGGCTGTGCGCCTCCTGATGCTCCAGCCGAGCGTTGCTCTTCTTCAGTTGAACTGAGTTCGCGCAGAAAATCAGGGCTAATTTCGATTATTGTTTGGGATTCTGAGGTATTTTCCATCGTTTGTTTCTTTTAGTCTTCTTCAGCTAATTTCTTGGGCTTGGCGCTTTGCTCAAGCTCTCTAAAACCAACAACCAGCAGTATCGTAAGTTGGCGCTGTTCAATGTTTGAACTTTTGGCGCAAAAATGATATGCTTCACCATTGGTTGATAGCTAATTATCGAATCTTATCAAGCAATCAACTATCATATGTACAATCTAAGTCATTCTCTGGTTGTATAAGAGATAATACTTTCCTGACCAACTTATGTCTCTAAACTCAGCAGTCAGGCCGATAACTGTAACACAGAACGGAATCTACGACCAAGAACAATAATTGTTTTGAAAGCATTCTCTGAAACAAACATCCATAAGTAAAAAACCGAACCCACTGACTAAGACGATGACTCCCACGGCTAGCCGTCTCGGAGCCATTAACCTAATTGCGTCTGTGGGCGCAACAATTAAGAGAAACCCTAGCGCCAGCTAAAGGCAAGTCAAAAATGAATAGAGAGCAATCTTACCGAAGCCCAAGACTATTTTCTAAGTTATTGTCTGAATCAAATCTAAGCGCAAGCGCCATATTGGGCGCGGTTTTCAGTGGATTTATCATCTGTGCTACTTTGCTATCAAACAATGTTCAAGCCCAATACGAAAAATCAGACTGGCGCGAACTGACAACAAATTCAGATGTCGAGTTCACTGGCGCTTCGATATTTTCGCTAGCCACCACATTATTCGTCGATGATCAGGGCTTTTTGTGGGATACTTGGGATACAGCTATGACGCTGAAGCCACATTACTTGGATGTCATAAATTCGAAGCGTGAGCCTTTGAAGTCGGTGCGCTTCACTGATGTGGCCTATAATACCGATTCGAGCGGATTCATCTGCGGCGAACAGGGAGTTCTCCTGCAAACCAAAGATTGGGGTCGCAATTGGAAACAAAGATATTTCAAGAATCTCGATTTACTATATTTTTATGATATACACTTCATCAACCGCAATCAGGGTGTTCTGATCGGCGTCTCAGGGAGTGATTCTCTACGTTTTAAGGGAATAATCTACCGCACTGATGATGGCGGTGACACTTGGACCGAAGTGACAGGCGTGCAAGGCATGGGCTTTTCACGAGTTAGCTATAACTTCGAAAGCAAGCAACTGGTCATCACCGCTATCGGTTCGATTCTGATATCAGATGACAAGGGTAAGACCTGGCAAACGGTAGTTTTGCCAGAAGGAGATTTGGTTCGCGCGACAGATATCAATGGTGATTATGGAATCGCGGTGGGTATGAATGGCCGTCTTTTGCTTTCGGAAGATGGCGGCCAAAAGTGGAAAGACGCTAAGTCGCCGACAGAGTCTAATCTGTTGAACATATCTCGGTATGCCATAGGCTATTGGTATATTGTCGGCGAAGAAGGCGAAGTTTGGAAAACAGTTGATTTTGGCAAGACCTGGACAGATATGCGAATCAATAAAAAGATTAAGCTCAACGGAGTCAAGCGAATGGGTCCAAGGTTGGTTGTTTGGGGAGACGACGGAACAATTATGGTTCGCGGACTCGGCGGCAGAAAATAATCAGAGGAAACTTACCCTCAAATTAGCATAAGCGCCTACTTTGCCCCCCATTCCTCGGGGGGGGGCTATTAGCAACCCGAAACTCATAGCGCCTATACTGCGGACGGCGGTGCAGACTATTGTCTGTAGCAGTGAATTATCTCTTGGGCGACTTCCAAGATTCAAAGAGATAATAATTAGTTCTTCATTGAGGACAAGAAAGCGTCGTTGGTCTTGGATTTTTTCATACGGTCACGTAGGAACTCCATTGCCTCAATCGGGTTCATCTCGGAGAGGAACTTTCTCAATATCCAGATTTTCTGTAAATTATCAGGAGTTAACAGAAGTTCTTCTTTTCGGGTAGAACTACGGTTGATATCAATCGCAGGATAAATACGGCGATCACCGAGACGTCTATCGAGCACCAATTCCATATTACCAGTTCCTTTGAACTCTTCAAAGATAACTTCATCCATACGTGAGCCTGTTTCAATCAAAGCGGTGGCGATGATAGTCAATGAACCACCGTTTTCGACATTACGCGCAGCGCCGAAGAATCTCTTAGGTCTGTGAAGCGCATTTGAATCAACACCACCTGAGAGAATTTTGCCTGAATGAGGCACAACCGAGTTGTGCGCTCTGGCCAAACGAGTCAATGAATCCAGCAAAATCACAACATCATGACCATGCTCCACCAAACGTTTGGCTTTGGCTGTTACCATATCGGCAACTTGCACATGACGCTCGGCGGGCTCATCGAAGGTTGATGAAATAACTTCTCCGATGACTGTCTTTTTCATATCTGTGACTTCTTCAGGACGCTCATCTATCAAAAGAACAATCAATTTGACATCGGGATGATTTGTCGAAATCGCATTGGCAATTTGCTGTAGAATAATTGTCTTACCAGCTTTTGGCGGTGAAGTAATCAAACCACGCTGACCACGTCCAATCGGGCAGAGCAAATCCATGATTCTACCAGTCAATTCCCCTGGCTCAGTTTCTAGAGCGAAGGCATGGTCGGCATAAAGCGGAGTCAAGTTATCAAAGTGAATCTTATGCTTGGAGATTTCTGGTTCTTGATAGTTGATTGATTCAATTTTCAGGAGTGCAAAATAGCGTTCGGAATCTTTCGGTGGACGAACCTGCCCTGCAACAGTGTCACCTGTGCTTAAGTCAAAGCGTTTGATTTGTGATGGCGAGACATAAATATCATCTGGGCCGGGCAAGTAGTTGTAATTCGGTGAACGCAGGAACCCGTAACCCTCATCAAGAATCTCAAGCGCTCCTTCAGCGTAGAGCATCCCAGATTGCGTAGTATGCGCTTCCATAATTTTAAATATCAGCTCCGACTTTCTCAAACCAGAGACCCCAGGAATCCCAAGACTCTCGGCCGTCTTAAGCAATTCCGCTATCGTTTTCGCTTTTAAGTCCACTGCTTCTGTGTTTGCCATCTTACCGTTCCCTGGAGTGGCGCTTTTTGGCGCCGCGTTTTGTTGAGGTCGTGGGCCACGCTTGGCTTCCGAGCCACTGCCCGACCTATTATTACTATTGTTGCGGTTCGTTCGCGATGAGCTGTTTCTTGTCTTTGATGACGAACCAGAGTTCTGATCTTTTGTTCTAACTGCCATTTTGGTATTCTTTTCTATGAGCGCTGTCTGTGTTGTCGCGCGAGTTGTGTAATCTTGCAATTCTCAAATATTAGCATTTGCAAAACCAATTCAATTTTTCTGTGATTAGTCTGTATTACTTGTTTCTTCTGGGGTGTGAAACGCCTTCATGAGGTCGCTATTAGCCGGAGGCCTCACCAAACTGCAGGCCTTGCCCATCCTCTTCACTTGAATCATCAAATGGAACTTCGGGAGCATCACCCCATAATTTCTCCAATGAATAAAACTCACGAACTGGTTCTAAGAAGATATGCGCAACTACATCAAAGTAGTCAAGCAAAATCCAGCGCCCTTCCTGCATACCTTCTTTGACAGTAGCTTGAACGCCCTCTCTCGATAATTCATCGGAAATAAAGGACCCTATCGCATTTACGTGCATCGTTGCATCACCTGAGATAATGACAAAATAGTCTGTCACACTCGATATTCCCTGTAAATCCAAGATCTTGATCTTGAAACCCTTCTTGGAAAGAGCTATTTCGGCGATGCGTATCGCCAAATCCTGTGCTTTTGTATTCAAATCAATTCTCTCACAAGACATCAATGTCTTTATGCCGCATCCTAATTCTTCGCTCTAGCAAATCTGGGGTTACGTGAATTCAGTCTTGCCAATAGTATTCCCGAATCCTCTTTCAAAGAGAACTAACGATTTCTACTGGCCGACCAAATTATCCTGTAAAGGAAAATTGCAACTGGGATTGCTACTTCTTGAGAAACGCCGCGATTATCTGTAAAAAGCTATGCTCGCGAAAACCATACTCTCGAATCCATATTCTTTGAAGATATGAAGCGCTAAACCGTAGAGCGCCTTGGGAGGCTTGAATACCGATTGGTGGGGTTTTACTTCAGGAACTTGTCCCGATAATCCTTCCCGACCACCAGTGTTACCTGGATTGAACGGTAGTTGTCCTCTAAGGGCGCGTAGATAATATCGTCACGATACAAACCAAGCTGGTCTGCCAGCAATTTTGTGTCTTCAACACGTTGGGTGCGAGAGATGAGAAATGACTTCTCGATGTCGTACACGGTGAAATTGTCAACATTGACGATGGAGACCTCCAAAGGAAGCCTGACACGAGACTTAAGCGCCTCAGCGACTTTGTTGGCTGAGCCACGTTCCCCACAACCATTGAGAATCTGCACACGCAGAGTCACTTCGGGAACGGGACGAGTCTTGCTGACACCTGTTGATACTTTTGCTGCGAAACTAGCGGCGTAAACTACTGCCAACGCAAACCCGATGACAATCATCGTTTCCAGAGCGCGGGACACCAGTCCTGACGATACACGTTTTCTTGACGCTGTGAGATTCCCCTTTCGCGGTTTTCTTACCATAGACGCAGAGTGAGTGTATGCGCCCAACTTTAGCAACTTAAAAATCAAATTATCTGTACAAATCTTCTTTGAAACGTTCTTCTTACTTAAAAAAACTATCCGCTGGGCAAACATACGACACTTGCAAAACGAGCTTTGTTGTATTGTGTTTTGGAAAAATCGTTACCGAAAAATAACGGCCAACAATTCAAAGAGAATGAGATGTTGAGAATGAGATGTTAATCTGGGATTGTTCTCGAAAGTCAACGAGCAACCAACGAAACCGTCACTAGTAATATCTAATACTTCTATCACCAATTTGGTCTGGGATTTTGAACATCCAACGCGTGTTATTTAACACACTAAAACCTACTTACAACAATAATTCCCCTGCTAAGTATTAATACCCACCTTGACCATAGGCGCTGCCGAAGCCGTTTCCGTATCCACCGAAACCACCGAAACTACTATATGGACTCAAATATGCCTGTCGTCCGTAACGTGATCTTGAAGAATATGGACTCTTGCGAACATCGATTCTCAAGCGAAATTTATTACTGGGATGGTAGTCCAATGAAAATGCTGGAAAAAGCTCGCCACCAGAATTAATCGCCCCACCAGTCAGATTATGCGCTAAACCCATCGCAAACTGCATTGAGAGTTTTGAGGAAAACTCATAGGTCAATGCGCCTGAGTACATGCCGAATCCAGATGAACCAAATGAGTTCGATCCAAACGACATGCTATAACTTTGAGACCACTTTAATCTAGAGAGATCAATCAATGAAAACGGTTTGACCGCTGGCTCAACAGAGACAGCATTCCGATTATGAATCTCATTAAGAGCAATCCTATCGATACCGTTACTGAGACCCTGATCAACTACACCATCATTGCTAGCAGCGGTAGTCTGCGCATTGGCTATTGGAGAGAAAGCCAATAGGACACCAGCGCCGAGGACTATTGCGGCTTTGCGGATATTCTTGTTAACGTAGTTCTTCATGATCTCTGTAATACTATGGAGGTTTTGATGTTATGTCAAATGATTTGTTTGCTCGGCCCACCAACTGATTCTGAGAATTACCATATAAATGGCGCTACTTTGGTGATCTTCGCTACTTCATTCAATATATCGGCCAGCTTCCCCGTCCTATTTACTCTAACACCGCAACTATAGCAAAAGTTGCCTAAAAACTACATTTTCCGATACGCACCCTAAGGCACTGCTGGACAGCATGTTAGAAGTGGCGGCAAATAGCCGAAAAGGTGGATTTAGCTAAACAAGCTCTCAAGCTCTTTCAATTGTTCAATTGAGTTGATTCCTCGAACTTCGTCGGGGTTTTCGGCAACACAAATAGAGCAGTTTTTGCCAGCTTGATTGAGAATTGCAATAACGTCGGTTAAATAGTACTCACCTTGTGAATTTTCCGTCGTTACCGAATCGAGAGCCGAGAATAGCTCCCTGGAGTCAAAGGTGAATATTCCACTATTGATTTCGTTTATTTTGAGAATCTCTTCCGAGGCGTCTTTATGCTCGACAATCTCAAGTAAGCGCGAGCTATCTCCATCTCGAACTGTTCGGCCGTAACCTGAGGCATCCGCAAAGACAGCGCTCAAACAAGTCGCTGAAGCTTTGACTGACTCATGTTGAGCAAATAAAGCGTTCAAGGTATTCTCAGAGATAAACGGCACATCACCAGCGGTGACCACTACAGTACCCGAGAAATCAGCCAAAGCATCTTTGGTCATCATCACCGCATGCCCTGTGCCTTTTTGCTCTCTTTGCCAGCAGAACTCAAGTTTTAGATCAGTAAATGTCTCTTGCAAATGATCACGAACATCGTCGCCCTGATGACCGATGACAATCACGATTCTTCCAGCCCCTGCGGCTTGCAGAGCAGAAACAACATGGTCGATGATTGGCTTGCCAGCGATTTCGTGCAAGACTTTGGCGCGCTCGGATTTCATGCGGGTGCCTTTGCCGGCGGCTAAGACAATTGCGGCACGTGCGCTTTGACTGCTAGTATTCATAATGTCTCGGAATTCTGCTTTAGAGGAAATAGGTTGAAGAGGATTAAACTACTACTGGGCATGGCCTTATATAGCCAAGCTAATTGAATCACGATACGCTAAAAGCCGTCGCGGCTGTCTCACGTTCGAGCTTGACCTGACGGTTTTCAGCATCGACAAAAACAAAACGCGGCACATATTTCTTAGCTTCTGACTCTTCGAATTGAGCGTAGGCGATAATAATTATCAAATCACCTCGGGTGGCTTTATGCGCCGCGGCTCCATTGATGCAAATAACCCCAGAATCGGCCTCACCTTTGATAACATAGGTCTCGAACCTCTCACCATTGGTGATATTCGCCACTGAGACTTGCTCAAACTCAAGCAATCCTGCGGCTTTCATCAAGGTCTCGTCGATGGTAATCGAACCGACGTAGTCCAGATTAGCCTCGGTGACAGTCGCCCGATGGATTTTGCATTTACACATTGTTAATATCATAACTCTTATACCTTTATACTCAATTATCGACCAAGTTACCCACCCAGCCAACAAGCGTCTCGAATATAACAATTTCCCCAGCGCGAGCAAGCAGTATTTACGGCGTTTATAGAGTCGCGCGGAAAGTGAGGAAGCCCGTTTCTGACCTAGCTTTTGTTGCGAAACCCTCAGCGCACTCCATCAAGTCTTTCTACCGTTGAAACCGAGACCTTGGGCCTTGTTAATAAACCCCGAACGTCCCTGCCACCCTGCCGAAACCCAAGACGGTCTCGACCTTGTACCTACGTAACTTTGCTCTTTCTGGCGTTTATGAATACTAGCGAACTAATTATGATAGCGGTACCGACAAGTTCGTTAGTCTCCAATCGCTCGCCTAAGAACAGAGCGCCTATGGACAAAGAAAAAAGTGGTGTTAAGAATGTGAAGGCATTCATGTTGTGTAGGCTTTCGGATTTTAGAACATTGAACCATAGGTAAGTAGCGATGGCAGTGCCAGGGATAGCCAGCACGACCAAAGAGGTCACTAGGGGGATTCCCCAGATTATGTCTTGAGTATTTTCGAGAAACAGGCCAACAATTCCCAAAGGAATGCTCCCCACTATGAGTTGCCAGGCGCTTAGAGTCAGTATATTCGACGCTGAGGCCACTTTTTTCAGCCATACATTTCCTAAGGCGACACCGAAGGCGCCCATCAGTACAAATCCTACACCGCCAATAGTGATATTTTCCTGATCATGAAGCAATGACGGAAACACAATTACTGAAATACCCACCAATCCGATTGTCAGGACCGTAAGTTGTCTGGAAGTTACACGCTCGACTGTTGTCAGGTATGCCAGACCAACGGCAATCATCGGTTGTGAGTTGGCTATTACTGTGGCCAGCCCAGGGGAAACCAGACTTCCACCGAGGAACATCCCGCTGAAGCCAAGCGATGTGTATCCTATCCCGATGATAATAATTGAACGCCAAATTGGCCAACCACGCGGAATTATGCCAGCGGGGCTCTTTGCGCTAAACACTAGCAAAGTTACTCCTGCGAGAATCGACCTCATAAAAGCCAATAGAAGAGGTGGCGAATCGCCAAGGGCTACCGAGATGAATGGATAGCATAGAGACCATAGAAAGCAGACTGTGATCACTTTGACTTTTAGCATTTCAGAGTATACTCACAAGATAGTATATTGACAAATACTTCGCTCACGAAAGCGCCTTTCTTCTATTTGTAACAGCATCAACTTGCAACAGTGTCAACACAACTGAGGCGCGGGCCTGTATTCTCTGATACGCCAACTTTGTCAATAGTTTACGAGAGATTCGGGTCTGGTTTCTTGAGGGATAGCATGAGGATTCCGAAACCTAGCAACATGCTGATTCCCGAGCCGATTAGTACGCCTCCTTTTGCAGTTTCCAGCAGGGTTCCCTCAAGAGCGAGAGAGGCGATAAACAGCGACATTGTGAAACCAATCCCGGCCAGAGCGCCAGCGCCGATCATCGTTAACCAGCCCACTTTCTCTGGTAACGAAGCCCATCCGATAGCTATTACCAAAAATGAACTCAGCAAAATCCCTATCGGTTTACCAGCTACGAGTCCGAGTATGACGGCTATTGATAGTGACTCTCCGAAGCTAGAAACATTAAGAGTGACTGCCGCATTAGCTAGAGCAAACACAGGCATTATGAGAAAAGCGACCCAAGGATGAAGCATGGTTTCCAGACGCTCAAGGGGTGACACAGATTCTCTAGCGGTAAATAACGCTGCTTGCGCTAATGTAAATTGTGCCTTACGAGCTTTTTTCTCATCGGCTTCTGCTGTTGTCGCCCCAATAGTTACTAACGTTTTTCGGGCTGACATACGCTCCAGAAAGCTGGTTGCGGGGGTTAGCAGACCTAGTATTACTCCAGCAATTGTTGGATGCACTCCTGATTTTAGTGTGAAGAACCAGATAGCGCATCCGACTACGGTGTAGATCGGCACAGAGCGCACTCCTATTTTCTTTAGTAACACTATCACGCCAAAACCGCCCACCGATAGCGCGAGCCAGAACAAGTGGATGCTCTCGGTAAAGAAGATGGCGATAACAGAAACAGCCAAGAGGTCATCAACGATTGCCACAGATAAGAGGAATATCTTCAGCCCATGCGGAACTCGTTTACCTAGAAGACTTAGAATACCCACCACAAACGCGATGTCGGTTGCCATCGGTATCGCCCAACCGACTTGCGACAATTCACCTTTCTGAAGCGCGAGAAAGATGAGCGCCGGTACCGTGGCTCCGCCAATTGCGGCAACCGCTGGTAAGATAATTTTGCGTTTCTGGCTCAACTCACCAGTTGTGAGCTCACGTTTGAGCTCTAGGCCAATTACAAAAAAGAAGATGACCATCAAGCCATCGTTAACCCAATACCAAAGCGGATAGGAAATTTCGGCGCCACCCATACTTACACCGAATAATTGATTCCAAAACCCGTGATAGGTTTCCGCAAAAGGAGAGTTCGCTATCAGTAAAGCGGCGATGGTGGCGCCAAGAAGCACCATCCCGCCTGAGGCCTCTATGTGCAAGAAGCGCCGCAAAGGTTTTGTCAGCCTTTGAACGGGGCGTAGGTGTTGTTCGATATTCGAATTCATGTGCGTCACCCTTTTTGCGTTTTATTGATATTGGACAAAACTGTTACCCCTCACGGCTTGGCGCCCTAAATGGGTTCGTTGGGTGAATATAAGGGGTTGCAGTTGGGATGTTGTAGTTTTATTGCGGTCTTTCGACGAGATATTGGTGTTTTTAGAGGGAGCGTCATTACATATAGGGGCGCTAGGGTATTGTGGTGAATTTGTGGTTGGTGTTGAAAATGAAACCAGACCACGGACCCATGCCCTACTCGACTGTCACTTCAAGAACCTCTTATCAATATCTGGCGTGGGTAGCATACATGTATCACGTTTACCAAAGACTCGGTATCTCATTTTTGCGACAAGATTGTAGAGCAAATCTCTTAGCGGTCTTGGTATCACCATCAACACATAGAACACTTTCCAAAAGCCGCCAATCTCTTTGAGAACATGCAGCGCAGCTGTTGATTTCAGGAAGCATTTGCCATTATAGATAAGTACAAATGAATCCCAATCATCATCCGACAAATCAAACTCTTTCAACAACGCCCGACCGGCTGACGATTGCAATGCCGCAAATTTGAACTTTGCCTGTGGATCTCTTTTGATAGTGAACTGCACAAAATAATTACACAAATTACAAACACCATCAAAGAGTAAAATAGGTTTACTATTACACATCATGCGCAATATTCTTTGGGCGAGTCTGTTAGCATAATGAGTAGGTTGGGAGCCCTGCGCTCCCGACTTTTGTTTCACCAGTCGTTGATTCGATTCATTGCAACTGTCAATTATCCATTATAGCAAGAGCACGGGGCTCCTGCCCTACTCGACTATTTGACCACAAAGAAAACTCTGGGCGCTCTAACGTAACCTGTCCAAATCGGGACATCACTTTTCCTAACGAAATAATTCACTATTGCAACATCAAGCCAATACCTGCCAGGTGACAAGATACTCTCATCAGGTGGCACTACATTTGCGACGCATCCGCCCACAAAACTGTATGGACCATAATAAACAGTTTTGACTGAAGGGAATAGTACACGCAAATACCCTTTTTCATATTGTCTGAAATTCGGATGAGGAATATGATTTGGCCCGCAAAAACTTTCGTCACTGCCATCTCTCCCTACGCTATATTGAATTTCAGCAGCGAAATCTGAGCTGTCAATCATTCCGCCGCCTTTCTCAGGAACAATGTCGCCCATAGGTAAGGAGAAGGGTGTTGAAGATTCATTTAATACTCGTATAGTAAATGTTGGCGTTTCATAATCTAGCATTCCCATACTTACGTTCTCACTGTAACCAATTGTGGCAATATTTATAATTGAGTCTCCATCGGGAAGTAATGGGAATGAATCATATTCAACGACAAAGTACTTCAGCATGTTATCGGCTGCAAATAATGTGTCGTTAAGTTCAACCCTCACCGAGATTGAATCCCGATAAAGGTGTTCTTCGTTTGTTACCCAACGACGCCCACTTACATTGCAACCAACAATCACCAACAGGAAGGAAGCGAAGCAAATGAGGAGAATCAATGCAGAGTAGCAACGTCTCATGTGATTGTAGCTCCTAGTATAATGCGTTAAATGCACTGTTGTACCAATGACCATTTCTGTCTTTAAACCAAGATAAAGGTATAAACGATGGCTCTGTGGCCGTGACCTTGGTCGCGGTTTCACCTATTTAATCATTCGTTAGTTTCATATAATCTATTAGACACCAAAGCTCACCATCGAAAGTCAAGAAGATGAAACAGGGACGAACGTCCCTGCCACCAATCTTGCGGATTTGTTACAGGTTCACATCAACTCACCGCTTGACGCAGTACTCATCACCAGTCCAGTGATAAACTGTGCGGATGGTTGTCGACTTGCGGCTGGCTAATCCGGCGACTATCGAAGTCACCACAATTTCAGAGACTCCATCGGGCGCGGCGCCTGTGTCATTAACTTCAACTTTGGTCAGGGCCTCGAAATATGGGTTAAGTGTGTCACTGCATGGCGCTAGCGCTACCACCGAATCGGGATTATTATCGGTCGGCCAACGCCAAATATACAAACGATTCCAACCGCTAGCCCCCAGTTTTCTGCTGGAGACCACAATTTCTTCGCGCCCATCAGCGTTGATATCAGCGGCATAGAAATAATCTATCCGACCCTCAAGCGGCTCACTCACCCAAACTAATGTCGAATCTTTGGCGCGCGACGGATCAACCACGACCACCACCGACTTCTTTCGATTCGAAGCAAAGTTCAAATACAGCGGCAAACCAGTGGAATCCAGCGCAAAGAGCGCATCATAATCCGCGAGCATCGGCGCGGGATATTTCTCCTGCAAGGAATCTGGCGAATACTTGGCAATCACCGAAATGTCCAAAAACCCCTGCGCAACAACACCTTGGGGGTTAACCAATGACAACCCAAACACAAAACTCAATACTATCCCAGACAAAAAGACTCTCTGAAATAGAGTTCCCAAACAACACTGCTCTTCATTTTTTTTCATACTTCAAATGTATCCCAATCTATCTGTTTCGTCAAACACAGAATCAACCAACTCCACCCCAAGAACACTAACTGAAGAATTGCCGCCCAAACACCGATAATATACACAGGCGCTACTGATGCAAATCGAAGACATAATTCTAAAACACAGTCAACGTCAAAGATTTCAGCATCGCGCAAACAGAAAGCAAACAGTAAGCAAAACAATCAACCAGCGTGGTTGACAAATCGACAGAAACCATTTGACGAAATCAGTGTCACATAGTAACTTGTATAAAGAGAAGCATGTGACGCATAACACTGGTGATTCAACTATGACACACTCGCAAACTACAAAAACGCAGATAGCAAGAACGCAAGATAGAACCCAAGCCTCTGTCGCTCGCGCGTTGACTGATTTACAAATCGACGACTTCCTAACCGATCACGGTTACACTATCATCGCAGGTGTCGACGAAGCCGGACGTGGCCCACTTGCCGGACCAGTTGTCGCCGCGGCAGTGATTATTCCAGCTGGTATCACAATTGCCGGAGTCAATGACTCAAAAAAACTAAGCGCATCACAACGCGAAGAAGTTTTCGAAGAAATCGCCGCTCATGAAATTCCAGTCTCTGTCGGTATCATCGACAATAACACCATCGACAAAATCAATATCCTCAAAGCGTCACTGATGGCCATGCGCCGCGCAGTTTGTGGACTCAAAACCAAACCCGAGTGTTGCCTAATCGACGGAACTTTTGAAATTCCCAATACCGACTACGCGCAAATGACAATCGTCGGTGGTGACGGCATCTGCCAGTCAATCGGCGCCGCCTCAATCATCGCCAAAGTCACCCGCGACAGAATCATGCGCCAATACGCCCAAACCCATTCACAGTTCTCATTCGCCGAACACTACGGCTACCCCACACCAGCGCATCTCGCCGAACTAAAAAAACACGGCCCAACTCCAATCCATCGCCGCACATTCAAACCAGTCGCCGAAGCCCTGCAAAGACAAACCTCTCTGCATCTTGTCAGTTAAGCTTATAGGCATTTGTTTGTCGTGTCAATTTGTATATATTGACAAACATCATGACGCTCTTTCAAGACAATTCCAACAATCCTTCAAAACCCACCAAAAGAGATGTTGACAAATCTGTCGGCGCTAATCGTCGTCGTGACGGCTACCACTACGAAGAAGTTGCCGCACGCTACTATCAGGATTTAGGATATGAAATAATCGCCCGCAACTACCAAGCTGGTCATCGCGAAATAGATTTGATTGTACGGAATACCGAAGCGCTTATTTTTGTGGAAGTCAAAGGCGGACGCACCGAGTTCATGGGACACCCATCCCATCGGGTCGATCAACGCAAACAAAAACTACTAATCGCCGCCGCCCAACAATACCTCGCTCAAAATGATGTCGACGGATTAGATTTATGTTTCGATGTCCTAACTGTCACACGCACCAGAGCGGGCGAACAGATTGAACGCTACGCCAATGCTTTCTCTACGGATTAGGCTATTTGGGAGTAGAGAACTTCGGGACAGAGTTGTCAGCTACACTATCAGTAGTTAAACTGTCTACAGTAACAGAATCAACATTAGTTGTGTCACTAGTTGTAGTGTCAGTTGGCGAAAGTTTCACCAGTTCCAAATTAGCAAACGAATCGACAAGAATGCGCGAGCGTTTCCAAAAGCCCGCTAACTCCTCCTCGTGCCCCTCAAATGAGTTGACATAATTATCAATACTATCAGAGTTCAACCCCCAAGAGCCAAGCAAAGAATCTTTGAGCGCCTGCCAGCCGAAACTCTCGGTACTGTCAGGACTGCTAGTACTGTCGGTACTGCTGGTACTGTCTCGCTTTAAGTTATCTCGCTTCGGGTTATCTTTATCGTGCTGTAGCGCCTCGGCAATCGCCAATCTGGCAACCACCAAAGCATAACGGTCAGACTTTTCCCGCGCCTGTTCCAATTGATTCTCTTCCCAAAGCGAATAACCCATCGACACTGAGATAATCACGACCACAAAAAGAACACGTTTTAGGTAAAATTTCAGCATATCCGCTCCGCCAAAGCAATTCTCATCTCTGGCTTATAATATTGACTACTCTGCCCAATTCAGCGATGTTTCACTTAGTCGCCCCAATTGGCCCAACGCTGTATAAGAGTACAGCCGAAAGCTCGGCGACTCAAGTACAAACAGATAGTACAATTAGTTCTCAAGAATCTCTAGAATCATCAAAACTAGCATAACTGGGCTAAAAACAAATATGTCTGACAATAACAATACTGACGCCGACAACAACACTGATATCGACGCCGCGCCAGCCGATGCGCTCGACCGCCAAAACTACACTGGCAAATACACTTACGGCATGGCCGACTACCAAAAATCAGTCACCCGCCGTAAATCCAAATCCATCAAAATCGGCAAAGTCCTAATTGGCGGCGGTTTCCCAATCGCTATCCAATCGATGACCACCACCGACACCCGCGATATCGATGCCACTGTCCGCCAAATTCAGGCGCTCGAAGCCGAAGGTTGCGAAATCGTCCGTGTCTCTGTCCTAAACATGGAAGCCGCCGAATCTCTCGGCGCTATCAAAGCCCGAATCAACATCCCACTTGTCGCCGATATTCATTTCCGCTACAAACTCGCGCTGGAAGCCATCAAACAAGGCGTCCACAAAGTCAGGCTCAACCCCGGCAATATCAGCGCAAAACACAAAATCGAAGCTGTCTGCTCCGCCGCCAAAGACCGCGGTATCCCAATCCGTATCGGCGTCAACTCTGGCTCACTGCCACAGGACTTGCTCAAGAAATACGGCCACGATGACCCCGAGGCTTTCGCGCTGGCTGCCATGCGCCAAATTGAAATTCTCGAGGATCATAATTTTAACGCGATTGCTATCAGCGTCAAATCCACCAATGTCAACACCGCCTACTATGCCTACAAAATCCTCGCGACCATGACTAAGCATCCGTTCCATGTCGGCATCACCGAAGCTGGAACCAAATGGCCAGGCTCAATCAAATCCGCCGTCGGAATCGGCGCAATCCTGATGGGCGGACTGGGTGACACTCTCCGTGTTTCACTAGCAACTGACCCTGTCGAAGAAGTCAAAGTCGGCAAACAAATCTTGAAGGCGCTTGAGCTGAAACAAGAAGGCGTAGACATCATCGCCTGCCCAACTTGCGGACGTTGCCAAATTGATATGATCCCACTAGCCGAAGAAGTCGAACGCCGCACCAAACATTTCAAATCTCCGCTAAAAGCCGCGGTGATGGGTTGCATTGTCAATGGCCCCGGTGAAGCGATGGCCGCCGATATCGGAATCGCCGGCGGTGATGGCATCGGGCTGCTTTTCAAAAAAGGCAAAGTAGTCGGCGAGGTCAAAGAACACGAACTAGCGGATTTACTAGTCTCCGAAATCGCCAAACTAACAGGCGAAGCCCTCGCCCCCGATGATCCACTAGCAGACATCTCGGGTACCCCACCCTTAAGTAAGGGCGACTCGCCCCTTGGGGTGGGTTCAAAAGCCAAGGAGTCAGACTCCCGCATCCACAAAATAACCTCCGGCAAAAACCGCCTAGAAGGCAACACCACCGGCCGAGGCGGCACCCTAAAATCCGAACACCCCGACTGGCTACCCGAGAGCGCTAAGAAGTAGAGTATTCAACGTCTTTTGAGACTAAAAAGCGTCAGGTCTGAGGACCTGACGCAACAATAAACACACGCGAATCACTAACACCTAAATGAAAGTAGTCGAGTTGTGTTATCCAGATTCAAGAATCCGAACGTAATATTTCTACTGCTGGCGATTGCCGGCGTATTTTTATCGAGCTGTGTCGCGACGATCTATTGGAGCGACTTTAGATATGAAGAAAACATCGCGTCTGGAAATGAATTCACTGATGCAAACATGATCCGTGGAGTGTTCGACCGTTATGACATAGGTATGCGTTTTAAATCGAAAGCTGGTAATCGAAAGCATTTTCAAAACAGCATTAACTCTTTCACATTAAACCTTTCATTAGCGCACTTAGATCATGAGCCAAAGGAATGGTATGATCGCCCTGATTTACCATCACTCAAGAATCCATACCCACGAGCTTCGTGGATAGAAGTTGATATGGCATTTGTTAGATCTGATTTAAATAGAAAACGGACTATTGTGCTTGACTCGGCTAGAATAGAAGCGCCCTATGGAAGCTATCGTTATGGGCTGGCGGTGGTATTTAAGCCAATAAAAATTGATAAGAACACACAAAAAATAACAATTTAATTGCCAGTCTCTTACCACGAACAAGGCAAAGGGAAAATTAGAGATACACTTATTGTTCGGGAATTGTATAGGTACCTTGGTTCAAGAAAGTTCAAATATAGCCCACTAACACCTCCTCATAGTTACTAACACGACTAATCCAAAAGTTCCGTCAGGTCCTCAGACCTGACGGCAGAGACCTCACGAAAACAATATGGGACTCCGATTCTCCAACCAAACCAGCGAATCAATCTTCTTCGTGACCACCACATTCCACAATTGGACGCCATACGGTAATCAGCATGGCGTATATGAAGCCCTCAATTCAAACCTCAGGTTCTATGGTAGCAAGTATGAATCAAAATTTGCTGGCTACGTTTTCATGCCCACTCATCTACATTTACTAATTGCAATGGAAGGAAACAAGCTGAGTGATTTTATGCGTGATTTCAAGAAGTACATAGCGCAAAGATCTTTTCCAAATCTCGGTATCAATGATAACCCAATCTGGATGCCTCGATTCGACAGAGTTGCGATTAACACCGAATCAGTGTTCCGAACCAAGCTGGAGTACATCCATTACAACCCAGTCAAGGCTGGCTTGGTATCGAAAGCTGAAGATTGGCGCTGGTCAAGCGCTAAGGCATACAACACGGCTGAAACCACAGATATTTCAGTATGGACTGACTGGCGTTAACAACCAGCGTCAGGTCTGAGGACCTGACGCAACAATGGATTACTATAACGTGAACAAACTAATATTCCCCAAAAGCATCCGACTAGCTCGTGGTAACGAGATTCCAGGCCCAGACAAAGAAGAAGAGTTGGAAAGAATCCGAAACGCCAAGATTGAACCTGGATACATCGTCAAGAAAAGTAACGACCCGATGTTCAAATTCTATTTCGAGGCAAATGTGGATGCGCCAGAAATCTGGCCTGTCTTCAGAAAACTGTGCGAATCGATATTGGGTGATCATGCAGTACTAATTATTGATCATTCAGACGAGGAACCAGAAAACGACGGACAATATCACGCAACTATTGACCTACTAAACTTACTTGAGACACATTCATACAAAGTGGTCAATTACGGATGGATTCAATTGGGACTAGCCGAACAAACTGAGGAATCAATCGATGAAGTGTTCATAACGGCTTGCAAGTATTTTAAAGTATTCACGAATCACGATTCAGTCGTTAGGGATATCTTCCATGAATTCGGAATTCAAGAGAATCCGGAAATCCAATTCATAGATGAGTTTTCAAGAGTCACCAAAGCCCTGAAAGAAGATGGCATAACTCAAGACTCTTCTGAGTTGATTAACTCAATAAGACAATCGGCTAGCGATTTATCTTGAAGTTCAATCTCCAAGAATCCAACGACACACACCAAATTCCAATTCATCCAGTCCGTCATACCCGCGCAGGCGAGTATCCAGAGAGACAGCATTGTGCTGTAAACCAAATGGATTCCCGCCTCCGCGGGAATGACGTTAGGTGGTTCTTCCAAAAATCTCCCAAAAACAACAACCCAATCAATTCACACCAAATTCAAACTCACGCCCCTTTATACAATGAACCAAACCAAACCTGCAAAAACACTACTTTCCTACCCCATAGACTTCTATATACAAAACGAACCCATTTCACCAATTGAAGTTCTTGTAAAAGAGGTTCTTCTAAAAAACCGATACAAAAAAACTAGCGCCGCTTCTCAACTTTCGTGTATAACAACAAAGAAATCGAGCGCCAGCCAATCTTGGTTCTATGGCGAAAGCTATTCCAAACAGAGACACCAAAAAGAAAACTAACTCTCAAACAAGAGGCCCTCATGCGTAGCCTAATCTCCTCACTACTATCTTCACTAACAGTATTTTCACTAATCATCTTCATCCCAGTTGAAGCACAAGACAAGACAGATGAATCCACAGATGAATCAAAAGCTGTCTCTACCGCACATCCTAATACCATAAGCATAGAATACCTCTATGGAAGAGACTATGCCTCCAGACCTGACACCGCTCTGCAAATAAGCGAGTACGTGCGCAGAATTTTTCAAGACAAGAACGGTAACCTCTGGTTCGGCACGAACAACAAAGGCGTCTGCAAATACGATAGAAAAACCTTCACCTATTTTTCTACAAGAGAAGGGCTGAACCATACGCAAGTAAGAGGAATTGTCGAAGACAAAGAAGGTACAATCTGGTTCGCCACATCCGGAGGTCTATCGTCATATGACGGAAAGTCTATTACTAAATATACCGATAAGAGTGGCGCGAGCGAAAATGGTTTTTGGAGCATACTCGTAGATAGAGCCGGAACAATCTGGGTCGGCGGAGAAGAAGGAGTGAGCCGCTTCGATGGAAAAAACTTCAAATCTTTTCCTATCCCCAAACCGAAAAACAGTGATGCAAAAGACAGCGATGCAGAAGCCAATGACACAAAATATAGTTTTGTAGGCAATCTTCCTTGGTTAGTTTCGAATATCACAGAAGATCGCGCTGGTAATATCTGGTTCGCCACCTATGGCAATGGTGTCTATCGCTACGATGGAACAACTATATCCAATCTTACGACGAAAGACGGATTAAGTGGGAATTTTGTGGCACATATTCTCCAAGCCCAAGACGGTAGTTTTTGGTTTGGCTCCAGAAACAGTGGCGTGAGTCACTATGACGGCGAATCGTTCACCAATTATACCAAAGACGAAGTAATTAGCGGTGATGAAATCTGGAGTATTTATGAAGACAAAGCTGGAAACATTTGGTTCCCCGCCAAAGGCGTTGGTGTGTATCGCTATGATGGAAAGTCATTCACCAAATTCAATAAGAAAGATGGACTCGCCAATCTCGCAGTACAAAGTTTCTTAGAAGATAGAGAAGGACGGTTTTGGTTGGGCACAGGAGCCGGACTCTATCGCTTTGACGGCGAATCATTTTTCAACGTAACAAAAGAAGGCCCCTGGCAATAAAGCCGCGTGGAACCAGTTGTATATGTCTCAATAATCAAATACAACATACTACCTCCACGCTACCGCGTCTCAGGCGCCCCATCGCTTAAACATCTTGACAAAATCGAGAAGATTTTGTATGTATATGAGATGAGAATTACGGCTAAATTACTATTCGTTGCTATTGTTCTAACTCTTAGTATCAGCTCAAGTGTCACGGCACAGACACCCAGTCTCATCGACACACTCTACCTGGTCGTTGAAAATCAAAACGATACAGTCGGCGTGAAGCGCAGTGAACTTGTTATTGATGTATACTTATCTCTGCATTCTGGAAACATGACAGGCGCTAGTTTCGGTCTCACCTGGGATCGACAATTCGACACGACTACATTACCTGAATCTATATCTCATTCAGAATCTGATTGGCAATTCGACTCTCTCAAATACCAAGGCAATTTCTTCAATCATTCTGGAAGTTGGTTTACATTTCCTATTAAAAACACAGAAGCGGATAGCATGGGAGGCGTACCACTTTTGGGCTTCTCGTTTACTAGCGGAATTGCTCCAGCATCAGAACTACTGATGGCCAAACTTTACCTCAGCTTGACTTCAGGGAATACATGGGATATTGGTGACCAAGTGAGAATCGACTCAACGTTTCTTCCACCGGCCGCTGTTTTTGGTTTCATTATCGCGGGTGGACAGTACCTCTTGCCGACTTTTATCGGACCATCTGTAATCGGATATTCACCTACTCCATGCTGTGTCATACCAGGCGACTTTGACAATGACAATTTATTCGACATTGCCGATGTTACAGCAGGTATCAATCGCATTTTCGTTACTGGCTCTCCTGCTCCTATTTGCCAAGACCAAGCGGACTTCAACTCTAATCGCACATTCAATATTATTGATGTGACACTAGGAATAAAACACATGTTCTCAAGTGGCGCTGACCCAATATGTGGGTTGACTGGTAAGTAATAATTAGAGTTCCGTCAGCCTCGTAGGTCAGAACCCCTTGCGGTTTCGACATTTCGCAATTAATCCCTACGTTTTAAGAGGCCTCGACTATCAATCAAAAACCCAACAACTCCACACCAAAATCAAATTCACACCCCTTGTACAATGAGTCATCAAAATCACTACAACCTTCCAACACCACAGACTTTTATATACAAAACGAACCAATTTTGCCTTAACAAGAGCTCAGCGTCCTACGAGGGCA
>JAJRPJ010000009.1 GCA_024280835.1 Candidatus Zixiibacteriota bacterium
CATATGTCAAGTCCAGGTAAGGTTCTTCGCGTTGCTTCGAATTAAACCACATAATCCACCGCTTGTGCGGGCCCCCGTCAATTCCTTTGAGTTTCAGCCTTGCGACCGTACTCCCCAGGCGGGATACTTAATGCGTTAGCTTCGGCCCCGAGGGAATCGACACCCCCGACACCTAGTATCCATCGTTTACTGCTAGGACTACCAGGGTATCTAATCCTGTTTGCTACCCTAGCCTTCGCGCCTCAGCGTCAGTATTGTGCCAGAAAGCCGCCTTCGCTACTGGTGTTCTTCCAGATATCTACGCATTCCACCGCTACACCTGGAATTCCGCTTTCCTCTCACATACTCAAGACCTATAGTTTCGGGTGCAGACTCAGGGTTGAGCCCTGAGATTTCACATCCGACTTATAGGTCCGCCTACACGCCCTTTACGCCCAGTAAATCCGAACAACGTTTGTCCCCCCCGTATTACCGCGGCTGCTGGCACGGAGTTAGCCGGGACTTCTTCTGTGGGTACCGTCAGGCGAAGGTCAGTTACTACCCTCGCGGTTCTTCTCCACTGAAAGGATTTTACACACCTAAATGCGTCATCATCCACGCGGCGTCGCTGCGTCAGACTTTCGTCCATTGCGCAATATTCCTTACTGCTGCCTCCCGTAGGAGTCTGGGCCGTATCTCAGTCCCAGTGTGGCCGATCGCCCTCTCAGGCCGGCTATCCATCGTCGCCTTGGTAGGCCGTTACCCTACCAACAAGCTAATGGAACGCGGACCCATCCTCTAGCGGCAGGTTACCCCGCCTTTAATCATCAAGGGATGCCCCTCGATGACAACATTCGGTATTAGACCCAGTTTCCCGGGCTTATCCCAAACTAAAGGGTAAGTTGTCCACGTGTTACTCACCCGTTCGCCACTTTAATAACACAACCGAAGTCGTGCGTTCTCGTAAGACTTGCATGTATTAAGCGCGCCGCCAACGTTCGTTCTGAGCCAGGATCAAACTCTCTGTTTGATTTTAGCTATATTACTATTTTTACTTACTTAGTAAGTAGATTGCTTGCCAAGCTCCTCCGAAAAACTAGTCTCCGGAGGAATTGCTGGCAGAGCATAACTCTTAGAAATTGTGGGATCAATTACTTATATACCTGCTATCTCATGCTGGCACATAGAATTGACCCGCAACATACAAACAATTTGCGTTGCTTTGAGCCCCTTATTTGGGGCTCGCTATTGAGTTGTCAAAGATCGCATAAAAATACCTGTAACCTAAATCCTGTTACCAGATTAAGGTTCAGGCGCTCCGCTAAGCTTGATTAGCGGACGGCCATTATACTCACCCCTAGGCAAGGTGTCAAGCAAGTAATGAGGATTTTATCACTTTTTTTTATTTATTTTTGAACGTGCGGTTTGCAAGGCGCGAATACTCTGTCTCTCCATAGGAAGGAGACCATTTGTGGCCACTTCAAGGACGATAAATATCGATCCTCTTGGTCACCAATTTGCAGTATTATTTTGCTCTTGGGAGGTCAAATTTGCGCCGTGTTGGGGCTTTGGCGCAACTTTGGAAGATGAAGACGGCTTGTGCCGACATGAAAAGGCATAACTGGAGACTTAACTGGAGGCATATCATAGCTTTACTTGGATACTTCAGTTAGTTACTTCTTTTTTGAAGCCGACTTACCTTTAACTTGCTCCAAGCGAACCATTGTCCGCTGTAAAGCATAGCGAATATCATGGTTTTTGAAGGGTTTGACGATGAAGTCCTCCGCTCCAGCTTCTAGGGCTTGCTTGCCGGTGAACTGGTCAGCGAAACCTGTGATGAGTATTACTGGCACATGTGGGTATGAACATTTCACTTCAACTAGAAATTCCAAGCCATCCATTTGAGGCATCATTATATCAGAAATCACTATATCGACTTTTGTGCCTTCAAGACGCTCAAGGCCTTCGATACCATTGCCAGCGGTAACTACCCTGAATCCTTCGCGGAGAAGTGACCGCTCGAGGACTTTTCGCACTACTGGCTCATCGTCGACAACAAGAATGGTCATACCCTTACTGGACTCGGAACCTATCGAATATCTATCATTATGACTTGACATATGACTGTGCTTCTCCTTTGAGATTTCCTGTAATAGTTTTGCTTCCAGAGAGTAGCAGTCTCTGACTTGGATTCAAGCTGACGGCCTTTACTTCCACATTTTCTTCCAATTGTATGGTACTAGACATATTCAAATGTATCGACAAATGGGACAGATGCTTTATCTTGAAACGCGTGAACTGGAGCAAATTAGTCCACTTACCGTGATTGTACTTCAGCGATGTCATAGACTGAAAATTTACGCGGACACCTAAACAACGAGGTATGGGGCAGCACCTTATGACAAATCAGCCACCGAGCGGAGTCGAACCGCTGACCTACTGATTACGAATCAGTTGCTCTACCAACTGAGCTACGGTGGCGGGATAAGCTATTTGTTCAAGTTTTGAGGCTTGGGAATATGAAAGGCGTAGCGGGAATGCCGAGACTGAGCCAAGAGTTCTTGTAAGGATCTAACATTTCAAGAGAATCTCTTAATGAGGGCATCTTAATATGGCGCCCCCCAGAATTGAACTGGGGACACACGGATTTTCAGTCCGTTGCTCTACCAACTGAGCTAGGGCGCCGAGAAAAACTGTACTAAAAAAGTCAAACTAAATATCCGACCGACTATTTGCGGGCGGTGAAACGCATTCCTTTTACTTATCGGCAATTCACACTCGACATCAACCAGACACAAATCAATTAGACAAATCCAGTTAAGCCAAACGCCTACTGCAAATAAGCGGCCAGCAATGTACGCTTTGTGAGGTGAGATTGTCAATACGAATTGCCTTCAAAGATTGCTCCGACACTGAATAGTTTCGATTCTGAGTAGTCTTGTAGATGTCACTTGGACAATTCCAGAGAGAACACTTTGAGGGACGTTGTAGCCACTGGTTAGGCGACTTGTTTATTTCGGTTTTGCGCTCCAGGCCTTGATAGTAGCAATAAGGTAATCAAGAGAATCGAGCCGATAGCCACTATCACTGCCGTCAGTAAAGCCAGCTCGTCAGTCCCGCTTCCTTCTCCAAACAGAGCGCTGTAGAGAGCCGCTAGGGTCCATAGCGAGTAGAGTGTCAATAAGCCAGGCTTCCCCCACTTGCGATTGGCTTTGAAGGCGCCGTTGACCATAAGGTGCAAGATCCCGTAGGAGGCAAAGATTAAGTAGGAGCCTATGTGCTTATAGTCCGAGTCTAGCAAAGACAGCACAAGCAGGACAAACATAATTAGGATGAAGGTTGACGCAACAACGACTCCACCAATCCAAATTATTTTCTTCGCACCTGTCATTTCTGTTGTCATTTGATATTCCTGTTTCTTTGTAAATCTACTGTTTCGCTTACGTATTTTTGGCTTGTCTATGTCTCGGTCATGCAATGTCACTACCTAGCTGCAACTTTCGGAACAGCGCCCGTTCAGCGACTCGTCTAATAGTGAGACAATCCGCACGTTAATGCAAGTCCAATCAAGCCCAACAATAGCTTTCATTATGATTCGCGTCGCGGTTCTTCATTTTGGCGAATATTATTGGCTTAGTTTCTTCTCTAAAAGAGTTTGCCAATATGGTTCCTGACCGAGTAGAGCCGCCCCAATCAGACCAGCGCTATTGCCTAATTTTGCGGGAGCAATTTGTAGGTCCGACACGGCTGAAACTAGCGCTACATCTTTGACTTTGTTGGCTACCCAATTCACGATTTCTGGGACTGCATCAGTGACCCCACCACCTATTATTACCATTTCGGGGTTAATAAGATTCACGATTCCCGCTAAGGAGCGGCCAAGAATATCGCCAGTTTCTTTGAGTGTTTCAATAGCTAGCTTATCTCCCAATTTATAGGCTTCGAAGATTTCTCTGGCAGTGAGCTGTTCTGCATCTGCGATTCTTAGGATTTTGCTAATCACTTCACTGCTCTTCTGCGCGGATAGTTTTCGGCGCATGCGTCTTTCAATAGCGCGAGCTGAGGACAAATTCTCTAGTGTTCCAGAAAGCTCAGAGTTGGATATTGAATCGTCGATATCAACGATGATGTGCCCTATTTCACCAGCGGATTGACTGTGCCCGCGCCAGAGTTGATTGTTGATGATGATTGCGCCTCCAATACCTGTGCCGATTGTGACACATAGAATCGAATCGACATCCCGACCAGCGCCAAAATTGAACTCAGCTAAAGCCATACCTCGGGCGTCATTCTCTACTAGGACTGGGATTTTCAATTGGCTTTCGAGCGTCGCTGAAATTTCGGAGCCCATCCAGTCAGGAATATTTGGACTGCCTCCGATTATTCGCCCTCGTTCAGCATCGACAGCGCCTGGAGTTACTATTCCGAGATAGTGGATTTCGTGACCAAGTGTTCTAGCCTCAGCAAGCATCCTCTCCCCTATCGCTGCCAATTGGCCCAATAAGGCGTCTCTGCCCTGTCCTGAGACGGTTGGAGAGCTTGACTGGCATTCGATATCACCTGATTCAGTTACCCGCCCATATTTGACGCTGGTGCCCCCGAGGTCAATCCCGAGGTAGCGGACATTTGTGTTTTGGTTCTTGAGCGCTTCAGATTTCATTCTGTGAACATAGGTAGTTGATAGCAGTATTGCCATGAAGAATTATGAGGAAGTGTGTTCTAGAAGTTACGCTACAAAACCAGTCCAAATAAAATAGCCCCGACCTAGAATCAGGTCGGGGCTATGAATTACTAATTAAAACTGCTACTTCAACAAATCTGAATAACAGTATTGTTTAGAAGTGCAATGTGGCTTCGCCTGACATGAAGATATTGTTTGTGGCGTCACCAGAGATGAAGTAAGGACCTTCAATAACGAATCTCGGATTGACATAAGCGTCAAATTCGAGGTCGCCAAAATGGAGACCAAAGCCGAGGAATGTTTCGTTATCGTGTAAAGTTCTCTTCTGTTTACCAGTGCTTGTGATGTTATTCTCAAATGATGTAATTCTACGGTAGTTGCTGGCGCCCATACGCAAGTCGAGCCAAGATAAGACTTCAGCGTCCATGCCGACAGTGTAGCTCGGTGGGAAACTGGCTCTCTTGTTAGAGGTGTCAGTATTCAAAGTGCCGTCACCGTTAGTATCATTCTCTGTTGTTACGTTTCTGTAGTCAAACATGACGTCAAGAATAGCGAGAACTTTTGAAGTTGGTGTAAAATTCAATCCCCAACCGATATTAAACTCGGTTGTCTTTGTCTCGTATGCGCCAACACCAGCAGATGCGTTAGGATCTGTCCAAGCCATCTTGTCGGTGCTCACCATTCCGTGCGCAACCCATGTGATTTTCGAGTTGATCGGGAACCAACGACGAGCTTTAAGGCCCAGCGCAATGTTACCATCTGGCTCGGTAAGCTGAGTTACCGTGCCCGTACCACTTATGGTCTCATTGGTGAATGTCTTGGTGCTAGCGTCGAACGCAAGGTCCCAAGCGCCGCCACCGACTGTCATACCCAAGGAGATACCGACACCTGTCATACCTTGACGGAAGCCGTTGTTACCTTCTTGCTCATTGTTGCTATTGAAGGTGTAAATATGTGCGCCAAATGGGTTGCTACCGAGGTTGCGACCATAAAACGCATTCAACTGACGGTTCGCTGGCAAGCCAGAAAGACCAAATGGGTTATAGGCTGAAGAGATATTGTCGACATAGACACCCACGACAAATGGGTTGCTACCTTCGTTGAACTGGAAGTGTCCACCGAAACGGGCGAATTCGTTAGAAGCGTCATCAAAGACACCGCTAGCCTGATTTGGATACTGGTTAATTGTCTGAGGAAACTGCCAGATGTTACTCTGACTTTTCATGATCATGTTAACGGACTCGCCACCCATGGTGAATGGACGTACGTCGTACCTTGCTGGGGCCGTGCTAGCGCTGGCAGCCGAGGCCAACAGCAACGTCATAGCCGTTGTTGTTAAAAATGTTGTTAAGGAGCGTTTCATAGATTTCCCTTCTCTCTTGAACTCCGTTGTTCGGTTGTTCGTTTTACTTTTGTTCATTTCTACTTCGTTAATTACTCTTTTTAAATTCTATATTTTTACCTGCGCTTCTTGGGACTCTTGTCTGTTGCATCTATTTGCTGTTGAGCGTTGAACATTTTGGCAACAGCAGTAAAACAATACTGCTCATGTATCATTACTAAATGCAATAAAACTTTTCGAGTCACCAAACCACCATGTGGCGGCTAATCGCGCACAGGAATATCATATTAGTGTGAAAGTTGCAAGCAAAACTTTGCCTTTTTTATGTTTTTTTCATTAAATCTTAACACGGGCTTAATGTGCGTTAGTGATTATCACTGACAGCGCCCACATATCACTCAAAAATATCTGAGATCACTGATAGTCCTACACATCAGATACTACTGTGTATAGTGACTCACGTTTATGCGTTAACATCGATTCAACTTTCAATTACTGACTGATAACTATCTGGCTATATGTGTCCTCCCTTCCTGCCTATAAAATAGTAAAGGCTTCCAATTACAATTCGACGGAGAACATCTCTCAATGACTCCGATTTGTCAATAATTAAAATCCGTTTTTTTGGCATTTTTGTAGAATTATTTCGCCCTCATAATAAGCCCCAGAGCCTATAGCGTCATGCCAGACTCGCAAGGCTAATGTATTACCTTACAGCCACTTAACTTTGTAGCTAATAAAGTAGTCTTCCTTGGTCGTCTTGAGTGAAATTAATGGCTTAGATAGTTTCTTCAAGAATTGCATGTTGAGCGATTTACAAAATGGGTTGGCTAAACGACTGTTTAGGGATTATTAAGAGTATCTGTTTAACCCTATTTCGCATTCCTTTTGCGCTTGTTTTTCTTGAAAAGCTCCTACCACGCTCAAGTATTGGTTCGAACTGTAGGAAAACTTATTGGGAAGCCGAATTGGTCTCCCTTCGCTAGTTGTGTTAAACGAAAATATTTCAAAAAAGTTCACCGGCATTGCCATCTAATTTAGAAAAATCGTGACGCGCTATTCTACTGGCATTGATGGTTGAGTTTTTTCGGAATTATCTGTTAGAGGGGAATAATTATTTAGACAATTTGGAGAAACTATTGGGAGAAAAAATACTGGGGGACGGATTTGAACCGTCGACCTCCGGATCCACAGACCAGCGCTCTAACCAACTGAGCTACCCCAGCGTTTGCTACATCTACAATAAGACAGTAGCAGTCGTCCTCCAGCGCATGGCATTATTTTTGCCAATGCGTTTGCCATTGCACTAGAGGATGAATATAGTAGTCCGCTTTGTTGGGAGTGTCAAGCCTCTTGACTTAGATACCAGTGGAGCCGCAAACTGGGGCCGCTCCCGAGCTGAAAATCCTAGCAATCATAAATGTCACATCGGAGATATTCACAGCATTATCTCCATTAGCATCGGCTTGATCCGCACAAGCAGGAGCTGGGCCTCCGTTGAAAATTCTAGTAATCATAAAGGTTACATCAGCGATATTGGCCGAACCATTATTGTCAGCGTCACCAGCGACCAAACAGCAACCGGCGCCAGTACAAGCATCCAAAACACCATCATTGTCAATATCGAATTGAGACTGCGGCAGGAACACGAGTCCAGTCGGCGCTGTCATATCAGCTTCGTTGCGAATATAATAACGATGGTAGCGACCTTCAGGGACGTATTCGAGAACCCGTGGCGTGCCACCTGAGCGAGCAACGACTATGTTACCAACATTGTTAAGTGTGATTCCCCAAGGATGACTGATATCAACTAAATCATTGAAGACTTTGACAAAAGCGCCTGAGGCGCCATCAAACTGGAGTAATTGGTTGCCGTCATAGCTTGAGACAATGTAAGCGTCGAGGGATGGCACAAACACCAAAGCCCGCGGCCCGAAAAGTCCGCCATCACCTGCGCTGATAAAGTCACCGATTGGTGCGCCTGTAGAACCGTCGTATTTGATAACACGGTTATTGCCACTACTGGTGACTAAAAGATCACCGTCACTATTGAAGAGCATTCCATAGGGAGCGCTAAGACCACCGCTTCCTGCTGGAACGAAATCAGAGATGAAAGCGCCGCTCAGTCGGTCATACTTGCGGATGGCGTTATTGTCTCTGTCAGCGACATATAATTGACCTGCGCCATCAATTGCGATTCCAGAGGGTTTGTCCAATGAGCCTCCACTTAGCACCAGTGGGGAAATCACACCTGAAAGCGGATCTAGGCGATAGACTCTTTCGCCGAGCGCTCCAAAGTTGGCGATGTATAGCTGTCTATCTGGACCGAGAGTTACGTCAAAAGGTTGTAAAGCGCCTCCCACAGAATCGGCGCCTACTGGCCAGCCGCTTCGGGCATGGTATTCACGCAGTCCACCGACAATATCGCCGACGAAGAGATTATGTTGACGTTCAAGATCGACCCAATCTGTGACGCCATTGCCATTACAGTCCTGACAAATATCAGGGATATTGTCTCGGTCAAAGTCGGTTAGTGTGCCGTCAGCGATGTCAATAAAGTCAGCGACACCATTGCCATCACAATCTGGCTCACAGACATCAGGAACATTGTTGCCATTGACATCTATGACACCCATATTCGAGATTTCGAATTCATCGGGGATGCCGTTACTGTTACAGTCGGATTCGCATTCATCGGGAATACCATTGGAATTGATGTCGGCGCTAGTAAGATTCAATATATCGGTCGGGTCAAGAACACTGTTACCGTTGCAGTCTTCGCATTCGTCTGGAATGCCATTGCTGTTGACATCGGCGCTGGTGAAGTTGACAGTTATGTCGATAGCGTCGTCTATTCCGTTGTCATTGCAATCATAGAAAACGCAACCGCCAATTTCGATTTGGTCTTGGAGGACTTGCTGTACACGGCTGTGGAACCTGTAATCAATGTTTGTCATGTAACCAGTGTGAATATGGCAGTAGCTGAGAATTGTGCCACCTGACGGCGAAGGCACACCAAGACCGCAACTGTCGATTTCTGGGGTATAGCTGTCATGGGTGTGACCCGAGCCAGCATTGTGTCCCATTTCATGGGAAACAACAGTGACATCCCAATTATTGAGGCTGCGATTTTCAAGAGGTGTGGCAAAGGCGCCATTGAGGTAGCCACTTATGGCGTATGAAGAAGCCGAGCAAGCGGTCGAGAAGAATGCGATGCCACCGAAAGGCAAATCGCGTCTGCCAGAAAGTAGATGAACGAAGTTCAATCCTGTTAAATCTTCATTGGCATTCCACCAGTTGCGCAAACTTCCGACATCATCGGATTGGTAGGGTTCCCCGCCTGAACTCCATAGCCTGACACGGTCGATTTTGATACGCATGTCGACATCGCGCTCGTAAGTCGCGCTAACCGCCCCGAAAAGCTGGACAATATAGGCGGCTGTTGCAGTTTCATCGCCAGCAAAAACATCTACAAATAATGAATCCGCATCGATTGCGATGTATGCGGTTTTGACACCACGATTAGTTAAGTTGGTCGCTGTTGCTGCAGATGGTAGTGAGAATGCGGCTGGTTCGTTGAGACCGCAAAACTCCACACCTTCTGGTAAATCTCCTTGCGGAATATTATTGGCGCTGGTGATTAGAGACCCTGAGGCGCCAAGGTCGTTTGCGGTTTGTTGTGAAGTTAGAAAGTATTGTGTTCCATTTGAAAGTGTCACAACACCTGAACTACTGCCAGCGCTCAAGGCCAGATAAGCATGAGAACCAGGGTCACCTGCCACTGAGCCGCGCAGGAGAGTCACCTGAGGCGCGGGAATTTCTCTCTCACCTGAAGCGTCGGCGATTATGAAGCGAGTTTTAGGAGTTGTGACGCTGAAGCTTCTCATGGTCAACTCTACCGACTCGTTAGTATTGATGGGAAAGGGAATCTGTAGAGTGTGTTTTTCGCTTTGAGCGCTTATCTCCAGCAACTTGTTTAACTCTGCAATATCTAGACTTATGCGTACACTCTTTTTGGCAGAATCGAGAGCAGTTGTGGTAAGAGCTCTCAAGGGGTTTACTGACAATTCAGCAGTGTAATTTTCAGCTTTCGTAGTGGCCTGTGTTTTACTGGCGCTAGAGCCAAAAAGAGCTAGAGATAGAACTACACAGAGCCAGCCAATAGATTTAGTTGAATGCTTCGAAGTTATAGTTTGCATTGTAAAAGTTCGCATGGTATTGGGCGCTTCCCTTTTGATTGTCTAGGCCATTTATAAGTAGGCAAAAAATGTTGGAAAAGTGTGTTTGGACAACGCGCTGAAAAAATGTGCTGGAGAAATTCGTCAAGACGAATCCATCCAGAGAAAGACACTGAACTTTCAGTACACATAAGCTAGAAAGTCCTAGGTAATCTAGGATATCAGGACAACTCAGGTAAAAATAGTGTTGATGTGAGGTATATATTATGGCGCTTGACGGCAGCTCAGGCGCCACAGCTCCAATATAGCACAAGTCAAGGAATCAGCAAGTAGGAAATTCGCTCGGTGTAGGATGATTTGTCGGGTACCATTTCGCCTCTAAACCTAAGAAACTAACCAGAAGCCCTTATTGAAGGGCGTGGACACTAAGATAGACAACGGCGGCAATCGTGGCAGCTATCGGCAAAGTCAGAATCCATGAAGCGACGATTTTCTTGATGGTTCCGTAGTCGGCATTCTTCGTAACGGCTCCTATACCAAAAAGCGAGCCGACTGAAACATGGGTAGTTGAGACTGGCATGCCAAATTTGCTGGCGACAATCACTAGCCCCGCAGTCACTATATTAGCTGTGAAGCCTTGTCCATGGTTCATATAGGTAATATCGCGGCTCATGACATGCGCGACTTTCTTGGCGTTCAAGACGCCACCAATGGCCATTGCAAAGGCAATCATGAGCATACTGTATTGGATATCGAAGGCTCCAGCGACAAGAATTAGGCCCATAATTTTGGGGGTATCGTTGAGACCTCTGGCAAATGAAACCGCGCCTGCGCTTATGAAGTGCATGACATCGAGGAGTTTTTCAGCTCCGATTCCCATGACAGCGCCTTGATAACGCTCTTGGCAGACCTCATTCTTGGCGAATTTGGCTGAGATATTGGCTCCATTGGGCAATGGCATAGTTGTGATAGAGGTTGCCGAACTTGACAGCGCGGTGGAAGCAACCGCCTCTTCACATTCGTCCTCCCCTACGCAAAGACAATCTTCTTTTGTGATTCCCAAAGCCAAACGGCCTTTGCGGAAAATTCGGTAAGCGATCGCCGCTAGAATAACAGCGATGAAGGGACTAAAGAGCAGCGGGGCTACAAATCCGCCACTGAGAGCGGCAAAATTAACTTCGCCAACCACAGTGGAAAGCCCTGCGCCAATTAACGCACCAACCAACGAGTGAGTCGTTGAAATCGGGAAGCCAGTTAGGGTGGCAATCATTACAGTTAATCCAGCGCCAACGGCTACCGCTAATAGGAATGTTGGTTCCTGCGCCACAACTGGCGGAACTAGACCTTTGCCAGAGAAGGCCTCGATAAGTTTGTGGGCTACTACTATTGAGGAAAGCGAGCCAGCAATAGTTGTCACTGTCGCCCATCCGAGAGCTACTTTGTAGTTTGTGGTATTGCTACCAAAAAGTGTGGCCACGCCTTTGAAATTGTCGTTGGCGCCGTTAGCGTAGGCAAGGAATATGGTGAAGACAAACAAAGCGATAGTGATTGACATGAGGTGGCTTTCTTGGTTTTGTACTAGCTAGTAGTTTTGTTCTAGTTGGTAGTTCTTGTGTAACCTGTCTTACGAATCCACGCTCACAAACTGATTTGAAGATCAATTGAGCGAAGTTGGCGAATAGTAGAACCCAGAACTAGGCATTTTGTTTCGCCGTTTCAATATACTTTCTCATTTGACAAAAAAACAAGAAACAATGTCACGACTGTCTTCTTGTTCCAAAGCAAGCATCTGCCTTCTTTGCAATCGTGACCATTCAAGGCTGACAAAATGGAGCAATTAGGTACATTAAACAGAAGTGAGATACCGTTTGAATAGCGCTAATGCGCCAAGGTTACAATGGGGATAGTGAATGCTCTGCATAGATTGTTACATATGCGCCTAGGTTGTCTACACCTAAGTAACGTGTTTCTGCCGAGTTAATGCGCCACCACTTCTTGGCCTTGGCATTGAATGTGGCTTCACGTAGCGCCAGCGGTGGGTGACTAAGGAAATAGTCGCGCACAGGGTCGAGGCGCGCCTTTTGTGATTCCGCCTTGCTCTCTCGGTTTTTGTATTGAAGAAGCGAAGCGAAGGCGCGCCCTACACCATATGGATCATAATGGGTGGTCAGAATCAAATCGAAGGCGTATTCGTCGGCGGCATTCTCTTGGGTCTTGCTGAAACTATGCGACAAGAGCAGGCGAACCGCAAAATCCGTAATCTCACCAAACTCACGAGCGCCGATTTTATCTGCGAGCAGTTTGAATTTTACGGCATCCAAACAATGACCTAGTTCAATGTGACCAATTTCATGAGCTAAGACCGCCGCTAGCTCTGACTCCGACTGAAGTGTTTCTAGTAATCCTTTTGAGACCAGTATGACCCCTCCAGGGAAGGCCATTGCGTTTGGAACGCTTCTGTCAATTAAGTAGACTCTGTAATCAAATGGCTTGGTGACGTTGACGGTTAAGTGTTTAATCAACTCACTCAAATATGTTTGCACAGAATCTTGTTCATCAAGCTGCTCTTCATATCTAGCGCCTAAAACCAATCCAAAATCGCGTTCATCCATATCCGAGACAGGGATTATCCGAGTAACTAAATGGTCCAGCGATTTAATTGGTTCGCCAATCAATTGGAAAGCTGGAGCTAGACTTCCGGAGAGTGGTGTCGCGGTGTGCTGACGAGTGACAACAAACACTAGCGCCAGACCAGAGACGAGCAAAGCGACCAACGCCCCCAAACGTAGATTAGAACTCATTCGAGTCTTCCCTTGTATTTGTTGTTCAAGGCATTCATACCCAGCATGAGCAGGCCAACTCCAATAAAGACTACGCCTCGCATCCCAAGATCAGTTTGCGCCATGTCATAGACAATCAGTCGAATAGAGCAAGCTACAAGCGCGAGCATTGATAAATGCCTGAAGTCTTTTTGGCGCAGATAAAGCCCTAAGGTGAAGATAACAAAGGCTTCAACAGACCAGAGCAAGGTGAGCGCGGTTGCGGCAAAGCGCCAGTATAGAAACAGCGCCACACCAAAAAAGAAAGGATAGTACAACCAAAACGCCTGCTTATTAGTTATGGCTTGACACCAGATTGACAGTTTGGCCAGTCCATTGGGGAATGTGACCTCATTAAGCGCCAACCGAGAAGTTCCTAGTACGATGAAAGCCACCTGAAATATCATTGCCAAAGCGCCTGTGAAACCTGGATGGCTGTGCCAAACCGAACCGACTGTGGTTAGCGCCGAGGTGACAAGAACCAAATCAGCGATTGATAGCCAGTAGAAGAGTAGTGAATAGAAACGGAAACGGCCCTCCAATCGGACTATAGGAGTAGCCAAGAATAGCAGCGCCAAGACGCCCCAAGCCAGAGGCCGCCATTGCGTTGCCGTCTCGACTGAGATTATGACCGTGACAAAAGCTAAGACCAGTTCCAAAAACAGCGGATGAATAGCGCTCCAACTGGTCTTCTTCTCTAGTTCAGCGCTGGGTTTGTACAACCACCAGAATGCAAGGACGCCGAGTGCGAACAATTCTATAATACCTCTAGCTGGCGCTGGCCCCCAATACGTTTGTAGTTGCATCACTATCAACAAGTATGCCCCAGCGAAACCTACCAGATAAATATAACCCAAGTGTAAGACCGAAGTTGAATCAGGGCCTTTGACACGATTGGCAGTTTCAAGGGCCAGCAGTGACAATAGTAGCCAGATAATTCCAGGAGCCAGTGGCGAGAGAGGCTGCAAGAGAGTGTAAGCAAACAGGCCGATGTGTATCCCAGCCAAATAGATTGCTGAGGTTTTCAAGAAACGCCCGAACTTATCAGAACTTGAAAAAGCAATCGTTAGTATATCGAGCAGTATCAATGGTACGAAGTAATATGGTAATTGAGTAGAAGCTGGCGAGGGATGACTCTCAAGGAGCTTTACATACACAAACAAGTGTCCAGCGACTAAAACTACCCACGCTGAGACTTTCAGCGACAAAGATTTCCAGCGCCAAGCCATCAAAACGAAGACCGCGCTCAACCCGAAAGTGGCAACGCCGATCCACTGACTGCTAACTAGCGACATTTGACTGACAACGGCGAGATAGCCTGTGATGAGTCCTAGTAGTGACAGACTGCCACGTTGTTCTGCCTGTTCTGTTTGCTCTGCTTGTTCTGTTTGCTCTTGATGCTCAGGAACAGCATACAACTTGGGTGAATCGTAGGACTCCCCTTTCCTAACTAGCAAATACGTGTGCAAAGTAGCCGCCAAGAGAGCGCCTGCGGCAAGTATCAGAGCGTCTTGATTTAACATTGCCTGACTAAAACCTAACTCTAGGAATCCAAGGCTACCCAATGCGATCCCCGCGATGTGCACTAGATAGATTCCACTGTTCCTCAGCAACTGCTCTTTCTCATCTAACATGAGTTTGAGATAGAGGCAGCTTTGCAAAAAGATAACAGCAGGGATTATCATCCAATTGGCGACAAATGGATAGAAAGATAGGATACCAATGAGCGCTAGCGCTTGAGCGACTAGAGTGTCAGTAAGATAAACCCAACGGATTTTTTCACCGCTCCGTCGACGGGCAAAAATAAAGAGCGCCGCAGAAACCACAAGAAGCGCTGTTCCACGCCATAAAGTATCACCAGCATATATGGCAATTGTTGAGGCTATTAAGAACCAGCTGCCTATATGCGCCAAGAATGGGAGCGTCTCTAGTTTGGCCGATGCGGCTGTTTTGCGATACTGAGTAATGGCTATTAGACCTCCGACAAGCAGGGCCGAAACAATTGCCACTAGCTTTGTGTTGAGATCTCCTGTTTGTCCGCTGACAACAGGATACCAGGCCCCATGAAAAACTATATACGCTATCAAAGATATCAGAGTATGCCGCTCCCAGCGCTTTTGGAGCGCCAAGACAAGACCAGTGACAACTACGAGGGTGGCGAGGGTAAGTGAAGTTTGCGACTGCGGTAAGAGAGCTATCGGCACCAAGCTCAAGACGACATGCAAGGACATGAAAGACTGCCTGCGCGCCGTCCAGCCTACGAGCATATTGACTACCAGCCCCAGCGTCAGAACTCCTAAGGCAACAGACATTGTTGGAATCCAGCGCAAGGCTTCTATGGCGCTGGAAGCAAAACAGGCAAAAAGGAAAACCGCCGCTCCTGCGCTACGTAACCAATTACCAAGCGCCTCCCATTTTTCGCGCTTGGCAAGAAAGTATGACCCAGCGAACAATACGACAGAGGCAAGTGTGATCATGAGGCTACGATTCATAGGTGACATGAGCAACCCTGCATAGCCCCCGACAAATGTAATGCCAGCCACGAGAATGACTGAACCCAGAATACCAGTCCAGTTTTCGATCAATTGTTTTTCGATGCGCTTCCAGCGTTTCTGGAACTCTGTGGGTTGCGCTGGCGCAGAAACAGGAGTTGATCCTGTCTGCCGCTCAACTTTACGATTCGCAATCGACTCCTGACTTGGAGTGTCATACACTGACGGCGCAGGTGTCAGAGGTGGAGTTGTTGGAGACGGTGTTGATGGTCGCGGCGCTGATGGTTGCTGTACTGGTAGTTGCGCTGGTGGCGGACTAGCAGCTGGTGAACCCTCAGGCGCAGTTTCCTCTGATTGCGGATATTGTGGTGGTTGCGGCCCTTGGGCTTCAACAACGGTTTGTATTGGTTGCGTGGATTGCGCTGGTTGAGGAGTTTGCTGAGTTGATGTGGTAGGCCCGACTGGCGCCTCGGAGCTTTGAGAGCTGTCGGTCGGAGCTACTTCCTGATTATGCTCATATGAGGATTCTGTCAGTCGCTTGTGTAATGTATTGAAGTTAGTTTCAAGATTACGCAAACGTCTAGAGAGCTGGCTATACTTAATTAGGATAATGATGACCACAATCACTAAGATGGAAACCATGTTCTTCCTTTTTCTTTGCGTAATCGACGGATCATATGTGAACCGTCATCAAAGTCGAGCTACTAACGATTGAAGCTAAGGCACAAACTTGTCATTGGCAACCTCTATCCAGAATCGATCCATAGCTGGTTTAGTAGCAAAGCCTGATTCGCTTGTGATGGATGACAGAAGTCCTTGAAGATTTGGCGGAAGCGCGCTGGCTTCTCTTGCGCAGTTCGTTGTAACTCCTTATCCTCTAACGTTCGCCGGAGTGGTGGAATGGTAGACACCAGGGACTTAAAATCCCTTGGGAGGTAACTCCCGTGCCGGTTCAAGTCCGGCCTCCGGTATTGTATTTTTGGGGTTTCTGACGAAGCCTTTTGCCGTGGCCTCAATTGAGGTAACTCATTGTAGTTCATAGCACAACACTACCAACGAGAGACTATTGGTAATCTTTGCGCTGGCTTTTCTGTGGAAAAGTCGTATACTACTCGGCCTGCGCTCTTTCGGCGCTAGGAAATATTAATTGGATGTCTCTGCAAAGCAGAACTCCCCGAAATAGAATAAATATCATTATATAGGTTTATTGGAGATTTACGATGGGTAAGAAGAAAACAGGACAGCGCATTCACGTTAAATTGCGCAGCACCGAGAGCACCTATGTGTATCATTCGGTCAAAAACAAGCGCAACACGACTGAGCGGATTTTGATTAAGAAATATGATCCGATTCTGCGTAAGCATGTGGATTTCAAAGAAGAGCGTTAAATCGATTGACGTTTTATCCAGGTTGAAAATGATTTATTAAGGCCTCCTTGTTTTGGAGGCCTTTTCGTTTTTGGACATTCTTGTTTTTGGGGATTCTTCTTTTTTAAGATTTGGGTTTGTGGTCGACCTTAGATAAGGTATTATGAGGCGCTATGAAAATTCTGATGATGATACTTGGAATATTGGGTGGTGTTTACCTTGTGCTTTGCCTCTGGCTCTATTTTAGACAGTCATCACTGGTGTTCTTTCCGAGTAAGACGATTCTGGCCTCTCCAACCGATTACAAGATGACATTTGAAGATGTCTTTCTTGAATCATCAAACGGCGCCAAGATACACGGTTGGTACATTCCTGCAGACTCAGCAACTAACTCATTGAACAGAACAGTTTTGTTTTGCCATGGCAATGGCGGTAATATCTCACATCGACTTGAGATAATATCACTTTGGCGCTCGCTGGGGTTTTCGGTATTTTGTTTTGATTATCAAGGTTATGGTCTCAGCCAAGGGTCGCCGTCGGAGGATGCGACATATGCCGATGTTCGGGCCAGCTGGGATTATTTGACTCTCACGCGTAACATTGCGCCTTCAGATATTATTGTTCTTGGCCGTTCAATGGGCGCCGCTGTGGCAACTGGACTTGTTGCAGACTTATCAAAAAACAATTTGCCGACACCCTCAGGTTTGATACTTGAGGCGCCATTCACTTCGGTTCCCGATATGGGAGCGCGGCTGTATCCTTTTTTACCAGTGCGTCTGTTGTCACGCATCACCTATGACAACCAATCTCATTTGGCAAAAATTCATATTCCGACGTTGTTCTTGCATGGTAGTGACGATAGCGTAGTACCACTTTCTATGGGACACGAAGTTTTTAAATCAGCCAACGAACCTAAGCGTTTTGTCGAATTGTCTGGTGACCATGAAGACACTTATATTGTCTCAAAAGAGCGCTATTGCGCGGCTTTGATAGATTTCGCGAGTGACACACAACCTAGAGAATAGCGAGATTTTTTCATGCATGGAGTAAATCCCAAAGATGGTAATCGTAAAGTTGACTGGAGCGCAGCTTCAAGGGACTATGCTTTACATCGCCCAGGGTTTCCAGAGAGTTTCTATGCTAAACTCCAACGATTCGGTATTGGTCTTCCGTCTCAGAGGATTTTGGACTTAGGAACTGGAACAGGAACTGTGGCGCGTCAGTTTGCAGCGTATGGCTCGCAGGTGGTTGGAGTCGATATTGCCGCTGGACAGATTGCGGAGGCCAAGCGACTTGCAAAAGACGCCGAGCTGGAAGTTGATTTTAGGACTTGCAGCGCTGAAGAGACACAGCTACCAGACAATTCTTTTGATATTGTTATCGCAGCGCAATGCTGGTTGTATTTTGAGAGAGATAGTATTCTCTCAGAGGTAAAGCGCCTACTTGACTCTGGCGGACGATTGATTACATGTCATCTTAGTTGGCTACCACGTATCGACAAAGTGGCTCAGGCGACAGAGGCGCTTATTAGAAAGCACAACCCCGATTGGAGCGCAAATGACTGGGATGGCGTCGTGCCGATTTTCCCTGCGTGGCTTGACGAGCCTTTGAAAGTACAGACGTCGGAGTTGGAAGCGATGTTCTACTATGATGAATATATTCCCTTCACGCATAAGAGTTGGCGCGGTAGAATCCGCGCCTCACGCGGGGTTAGCGCCACCTTGAGTGAAGAAAATGTTCGCAAGTTCGATATTGAACATGAGGAGTTATTGCGGAGAATCACACCAGAAACTTTTGGTGTGATTCACCGGATTGACGCCCACATATTCAAGATCAACGATAGCCTATAATGAAGTTGCATTAACAGACTAACAAATAGAAACAGCACATATGGGAAAAGCAGACACAACAATATTTCCTAAAAATATCGCGATAGCGCTCGGAGCTGTAGCTTTGATTCTGTTGGCGCTGAAGTTTGTCTCTCTGGCCAATGATCCGCCATTGTACTTTGTAAAGCATGGGCAGTCGCTTCTGACAGACCCATATCATCTGACTCACCATGCTAGACAAAGCTCTCTCTATGACGATGCGAATGTCTTTAAGATACATCGCTGGGACAATTTCAAGAACTCACTCGTATCTGGTTTTGCGTTTTTGACTTTTGCGGTAGCTGGTGTTTCTCGTACGAGCGCCAACTTTGCAGCAGTCTTGCTTAGTGTTGGTGGAATACTGTTGTTTTCATTTGGTATTTATCGTCGTCGTGGTCAGAAAGAAGCGCTACTAACATTATTAATGCTTTTGGGCAATCATCTGCTTTTCTTTTATGGGCGCCTTCCACTGCTTGAGAACGGGCTGATTTTTCTTAGCGGCGCTTTGTTCTATGTATACATGGTTTATGGGAAAACCATAGCCGGACAAATAGTCTGCGGGGCATTAATAGCTCTGGCGGCCTTGGCGGGAAAATTATTTGGCGCATTGTTATTGGCTCCGGCGCTGCTGACGATTCTCTATGAGTATCGCAGTAAGGCGGTTTTGCCTGTAGCGTATTTGCTGGGTGGAACGCTAAGCGGCGCAGTTTTGTATGCGCTGGTTTTCTATGGCGGTGATATGTCACTTGTGTTTTCGTATTACCAAGAACAAACAACTGGAATGTACGGATCTCCGCCAGGATTTGGCTCTCCTCTTAATTTTCTAAAGATGCTGATTACTTATGGTGGTGAATCTGGAATGATTCAATACCAGCCACTTTGGTTTGCGCTGTCTGGTTTGGGACTGATTCTTGCGACTTTGATGGCTCCATCTCAATTGAAGAGTGATGAGAGATTTACACCAGTGCTCTTTTGTGCGCTTTGGCTGTTGGTGGGCCTTGCCAGTTTGTCTCCATTTCTCTATCGTCCACTACGCTACGCCCTTTTCTTGACACTCCCCGCTGGAGCCTTATCGGCGTATTTGATTGCTCAGGATCTCAAAAAGCGAGTGCGTTTGCAATCTTTCCAAACTTGGATAGCGCCTTGTGTCACATTCGTTGTTGTTTGGTACCTACTCACTCAAGGCGCCATGTATTTCGGGCCAGTCAAAGGTAAATTTGCAGCTGGTATAGCGGTTTTAGTCAAAACTGGTGTCGTCGCAGCGCTTCTGGCTGCGGCCTTGGGTTGGTTCTTTAGACGCGCACGAAATTTCAATCCTAAGCCAGTGGGTACAATTGTTCTTGGACTCATTCTTTCGGTTACGATTTACAATCAAGGTTCCTATCTGTATCGTGGGCTGGTTAAGCCCAGGGCATTGTTGCAGAGTTACAATCAATATCTAACTGAGATAATCCCAAATAGTTCAGTGATAACAGGGCCCTATGCGCCAGCGTTAACGATTGATAATTCGCTGAAATCTGTTATTTACATGTTCGGGCTTTCTAATATTGACAGTGGTCTTTTTCGCGATTATCCGATTACTCATGTGGCTGTTGAGCCTAGCAACTGGCAAGTAGCGCTAAAGGATTTCCCTGAGTTGAAAAACGCACATTTGCTAACAGAGATGGTAGTACGAGAACAAGGAATTCGTCTCTATCGCGTGGCAGATTCAACATTCCCATTGACAGACTTTGAAATAGCCGCAGGCCTGATAGCTCGCAACCGACCAGATTCGGCGATAGGATTTTTGGATAACTTTCTTAGAGCGCACCCAGATAATCTCTTTGGTAGAATCAGTATGATTACTGCCACTTTAGGAACACGAGACACGACATCAGCCGCCACCCAGTTGAGGCAATTTGTTAATGACTATCCTGAAAACTACTTTGCCTTGGCCTACGCACTAGGAATGTATCGTCATCTAGCAGGACTGACCCGCTCACAAAAGCACATACTAACCGCAGAGGCTCTTCGCCAAAGAGTTGAAGAGTTGAACCCCTATATGCCAACTGGTCGAGTTACAAAAGTCGGCGGCTAAGAGATTGACGTGACTTAGTTCCCTCAATAAATCATCCGAGCTTCAACTATCGAAGCTCGGACGGCAATCGACAGGCAATCGGCAGGCTGTCGAAAGTAATCAGGCGATTATTGAGGTAGAAAGTCTTCTATCGGCGTTTCTTGTTACTTGTTGGCCAGACCTGCTTGTAACGCTATTGTCTTGCCGATCATCTCTGAGAGTTCTTTGATGTCCTTGTCACCAGTTTCCCTGTAGAGAGCCTGTGCGGCATGCAACTCATCGGCTAGATCATATTCTCTGGCCCAATATGAGTTCCGCAAAATCTCGGCATAGTTTGCCGCGCAAACCGCTAGACGGAAATCTGGCGGAGTGGCAGTGAAACTTCTAGTGATGCAAGTCAAATTGATTGGTCGTTTGAGTTCAGTGACTTTATCGCCTTCAGGAGATTTGTAGCGAAGATACAGCTCTCCTAATTCATCTGGGGCAAATGTGTCACCTGCGAACATATATCCGTCTTGTAGTTTAATTTCGTACAGAACTGTCACCTCATGCCCCGAGCCGACTTCGCCACCATCCACGGTGTCTACTCTGAAATCTTGGTCGGCTACATCACGGTTTTCATATCCCAGCAACCTATAACTACGTACAACTTGAGGATTAAAGACCATTTGGGCTTTGACATCACGGGCGATTACTTGCAGTGTACCCGTTAGGTTGTCGACAAATATTTTGCGCGCAGCGCTGATGTCATCGACATAGGCGTAGTGACCGTCACCTTTGTCACCGAGTTTTTCCATGAGAACATCATTGTAGTTCCCCATGCCAAACCCGACTGTTGATAGTGTTATGCCGACTTTGGCATATTGGTGAATTTGCGCGAGCAAGCCATCTGGCCCTGTTGTCCCAACATTGGCGACACCATCGGAGCAAAGAATTACACGATTGATTTTGCCTTTTTCAAATGCGTTGTTCGCCATTTGATAACCAAGACGTATTCCCGCTTCGGCATTGGTGGCGCCTTCGGTATGGAGCGCTGCGATGGCGGAGAGGATTAAGTCTCGTTGGCTAATTGTTGTCGGTTCAAGAACTGTGTGCGCATAGGAGCCATAGACGACTATTCCGACTTTATCATTGGCTTTCAATTCATTGACCAAGAGATTCAAGGCGCGCTTGACTAGCTCCAAACGATTACCTGAGGACATCGACCCTGAGACATCGATAACGAAAGTTAAATTGGCTGCCTTACGGTTTTCAGGAGCAATGTCCCGACCTTTGACACCAATTCGTAGCTTGATGCTATTGCGCTGGCAACGAGAAACGGCGCCAGTAGCGATAATCGAAAATGGACGGTTGCTAGTGCTTTGGTAACCGTATTTGAAGTGATTAACAAATTCTTCGGTACGAATCGCATCTTCGTTGGGTAAGGCATTTGAATTGAGGTAATTGCGCGCCAAAGTAAATGAGGCGTCATCAATATCAAAAGCGAAGGTCGACAGGCTGTCATCTTCGACATCGACGAACGGATTGATGCCATGATTTTTGAAGAACATAGCATCGAAGGGTTCGCCATTGACGATTGCTGTTCCGCCGTGAGAAAGTGGCAATGTCTTATTGCCGATTATCGGCCCTGGCCCTGATTGAGGATCGCGGATAGTTACGCCGTCGACTATGTATGCAATTTCACCAGCACGACCACCTCGAATAGTCATCCTACGGGTGGACGATTTCTTGATTGGTCTAGAGAGAATTGTTTTTTGAGTTATCGCTGCCATTGAGGTTGTATGAAACTTGTCGATGAGTCGTACAGCACAAACTTCAATGCCCTCCAACGCAGAGGAATCTGTAGAAATCTCTGTGTTACATTCCGTCGATAGTTCGGCGCTGACAACAATGTCCTTTATCGTCCGAGTGGAATAGCCAATTGAAGTTACTAATAAGTCATAAGTACCTGGCAATACAAGTCGGATTGCATATTTGCCTCTATCGTCTGTCATTGCGCCCTTGTCGGTTCCGACAATCTGGACGGACACACCAACTAGGGGTTCTTTGGTTTCGGCATCGGTGATAACACCATTTATTTGGCCGTATTTTATTTCGGCGACCGCCATGGTGATCATGGTTGCGCTACCAAGAAGCAAAAGCGCCATGATTAGTTTTTGAAACTTTCTGGGTTTCATAAATCCTCCTTTGTGAGGGAGAATGTTTATGAATGGTATGCGGTGAGAGCAATTGTCAATGGTGAGAGAGGCAGGGACACAATTACATGTTGCAAATAGGGCGCCATTAGCGAAAGGGAGTTGTTCGCCGACGACTTTTGCTCTGCAAACTCAAGAACTTAAAAGGCTTAGGAGATATTGTTCGACTTTGATAGTCGAAGGTCGACTCTGCGGTTTTCGTACAGCGCTACGATTCATCAGCGCTACTTGACGAAAACTCCGCCCACAAAATAACAAGGCGTCACTATGTGTGACGCCTTATTAATAATCTCTACAGATCGAATCTGTTGAATGACAGCTCAAGAACCACAAACTGGGGCTGGGCCGCCAGAGAAGATTCGGGCGATGTTAAATGTGACGTCTGCGATATTGACAGCATTGTCGGCGTTTGAATCCGCAGCGCTTGGGCATGTTATCGGTGGCCCACTACTGAGAATTCGAGCTATTAGGTATGTAACATCAGCGACATTGAATGAGCCATCATCGTCGGCGTCACCGGCGACTATGCAACATGTGCCCTGCAAAACTGGTACAAATCCTTCATCGCCAGAGAACTTCAAGAAGAGCGGATAAATGGAACTGTCTTGAGTCGGGGCTTGCACTGGAGATAATGTTTCCCAGTTGACCTCAACTACACTCTCACTGGCGGATGCGGCCAAAGATAAATGGATAAGCGCTGGTACATCAACAGCCACGCTCGAAAGCGAACCATTGGGAACAGTAACTAGTCCGAGACTAACAACTCCAGGCGAAGGTATTGAAGACACACCTAACCCACCACCCTCAAAAACCGAACCCGCAGCGGGGAAAGTAATTGAATCCACCTGCGCCAAAGCGCCATTCACAGTGATAGAGATTGGCAGAGAGAATGCTTCATAACGTGGGGCATTGACCATAGTTAAAGCCAAATCAAATGAAGTTGTATTGGCTGGAATGCGATTGGGAAAGCGAAGTTCGATTGATTCATCAAGAGTAGGACTTAGCGAAGAACCTGTAGGAGCGCAGGTTCCCCATGTGCCGGTTCCACAAGTGAAGATACAAGTCAAAAGAGCTTGGGCGTCACCAACAGAAAGAAGTTGAAGTCCATCGAAATCGGCAGTATCAAAGTCAACTGGCGAAGAGCCGCCATTGAAGAGGTACTCAATGTCTGTGATTAGATCTCCGATATTCACGGTTCCGTCGCCGTTAGAATCGCCACAACCCGAAGGTTGCGCCTTTATGGGCTGTGACAATATTCCAGCTAATAGAAAGATACCAACAAACAATAGGCCGTTATTTTTTTGGGCTTTGTACATCTCGTTCACCTCATCTATCTCACAAAACTTGGTTCATTTGCCTAGTAACATCTAACTGTTATAATCTACCAGCAAGTCAGGTATTTGGCAAGTACAAGTTTTGTTGATGTTGGAGCTCGCACACAAAACCTTATGGGCCACAAATTGGTGCAGGGCCACCACCAAAGATTCTATTCACGAGATACATCACATCATTAACTCTGTTAAAGCCATCACCATTTGCATCGGCTTGGCGGAGACAAGGTGGCCACGGCCCTCCCTCAAATGTCCAGCTTAGCAAGAAAGCTGCATCGGCGATGTTTGTGAAACCGTCTCCATTTGCATCACCAGCGACGTCACAGGTAGAACACTCATATACTTCAATACAATAGCCGCCATCGGGATAGCCGCCAATACTAGCTCCCCAAGCTGGCGCTCCAATCGGAGAATACAACCATTCAGCGGCTGGTGGGAAGAAAGCCGAATCAACACAGATTACACCTTCTTGATCGACGGTAAGCGTTGCAGTCAGAATATCTTCAAGGCCGATAGGGCCGAAGCCGCTACCTTCACCCATGACAAGCGCAACTCCACCCGCTTGAAACGTACTCGGTAGAGAGCCGCTAAATTGATCTGGCCCCATTTGTATGGAAGTGCCACCAAAATTGAAAGAAACGGGGTCCGCCCACTGGCCAACCGCTGTGATAGTTGAGTTCCAAGTAACATTTGTTATTGAGCCATCCCGGCTATAAAGCCTGAAACCCAACGACACCCCATCTGCGACAACTGAAGTTTCAGAGCTCCAAATCAGGTTGAAGGGCGTTCCAGGAGCTACCCGAACAAAAACGCTGTCGGGTTGAGAGCGTTGGGTTACCGCAAAACCCTCAACCCGCAATTCGACATTCGCTGTCTGCGATTGAGAGGTAAGTGGTGTAAGCGCAGACATGAGCAAAGCTATGAGAATAACAGTGGGCGATGTCCATCGTCGAAGTAGCCTGTGTGACATAACAATCTCCTTTGAATTTGGAATTCTACGTTGGTGTGTCTTGGGATAGGGCTGTTTTTGGAATAAGAAAACCGCATTGGGATTTTCATGGTTGTGTTTCTTCTTTCTATGGGCCGCAGGTTGGGGCTGGACCAATCTTGTTTTGGAGAAAGCGGTCACAACAACGGCGATTAGAAGTCGATGAATAATAATACTCCTTGCATGGAAAGAAGTAAAATGGACGTGGTTTGTCAAGGTTTATTCGGTGCGAGGACTAGGACCCGGTTTTTGCGGTTGGCGATTCTAGAGCGATTTGGGGATGATATTTCCTGTTGTTATTTCCGGGATATGTAGTATCTTGACTCTGACCGTACTAAACTTGCCGTCGGTCAAGGGAATGTCCCTGCACAACTCATATTCTTCCCTCATAGAGCATTAACTGATGTGGCTCTTGGCTGTTAGTCATTATTTCGTTTTTTGGACTAATGTTTCTATAAGGCAAGAGCTTACAGGCGCTCTTTTTGCATGAATGTCCGTTGACATGAACTTCCTAACACTCCTCAGAGATACGAATTGATACATATATGAAGAATGTCGTACGCAAAACATTGATAATCAGCGCCTTAGCTCTCACGGGAGTTTTTTCGGCGTCGCAGAATAGTTACTCACAATGCACATCTGGGATTGCAATCTCTGGCGAGGTCGCAGGCGATTACTTTGGTCGCTCGGTTTCTGGCACAGGTGATTTCAATGGAGATGGGTTCGACGATATTTTGGTAGGCTCTGGAGCTAATGATGAAGCTGGGGCTAATGCTGGAAAAGTCTATATCTATTCTGGAACCACAGGGGCTTTGCTAAAATCATTCACTGGTATTGCCGCAGGTGAGATTTTCGGTAGCGCCGCTAGCTTTGTGGGCAATGTCAATGCTACAACTTTGACGGCTGAAATAATTGTCGGCGCGAAAAGTTCGGATGTCGCAGGAGCGGACGCGGGTCGGGCTTATGTCTTTACAAGCGGCAACAACTTTCCGATTTACACTTTGACCGGCGAGGCCGCTGGCGACGAATTCGGTTTTTCGGTTGCATCCGCTGGCGATGTCAATAATGATGGATTTGCTGATTTCGTAGTCGGAGCGCCATTTAATGACGCTGGCGGCGCGAACGCTGGACGAGCTTATGTTTACTCAGGTCAGACAGGTTTGATTCTTTACACTTTGACAGGCTCTGCTATCGGTGACGAGTTTGGATTTTCGGTTGCAGGAGCAGGTGATGTCAATAGTGACGGTTTCGCCGATGTGATTGTCGGGGCGCCTTCAAGCGATTTTGCAGGAGCTGACGCTGGCCGAGCTTTCGTATTCTCGGGCGCTACAGGGCTGATTCTCTATACATACACTGGAGCGGCGTCATTTGACTATCTCGGACGCGCTGTCGCTGGGATTGGTGACGCCGATGGTGATACTTTCGATGATTATGTTATTGGCGCTTCACAGTCGGTGACAAGTGGCGCGGGCCAGGCATTTATTTACTCAGGCCAAACTGGCGTACTCTCACGTATTCTCAATGGCGAAGGCGCATTCGACTCTTTTGGAGCAACACTCTCCCCCGCTGGTGATGTTAATCAGGATGGCTTAGCCGATGTGCTAGTTAGCGCTTATGCCAACGACGCTGGTGGTAATTTGGCTGGTCGTGTTTATGTTTACGATGGCTCAACTGGCGCATTGCTCTACACGCTGACAGGGACTGCCGCAGGTGACTATTTTGGTATTGCAGTTACTGGCGGCGGCGACTTTGACGGTGATGGATTCGAGGATTTTGCGATTGCAGCTTATGGCAGTGATGCAGGTGGCGTCGACGCTGGACGAGTGACACTATACACTTGCACGCCAGATACTGATGGTGACGGCATTCAGGACCATCTTGATAATTGCCCTAATACAGCCAACCCCACCCAAGTCGACTCTGACAATGATGGTATCGGAGATATCTGTGACATCTGTCCTTTTGACCCTGACAATGACATCGATGGTGACGGAATTTGCGGTGACGTAGATAATTGCCCGACAGTCGCCAATCCATTGCAAATTGACTCCGATGGTGACGGTCTAGGTGATTTGTGTGATACCTGCCCGAACGACGCCAACAATGACGCTGATGGTGATGGTATTTGCGCTGATGTAGATAATTGCCCAACCACATTCAATCCTTCTCAATTAGACACGGACGGCGATGGCATTGGTGACGCTTGCGACACTTGTCCAAACGATCCGCTCAACGATGCAGACGGCGACGGCGTTTGTGGTGATGTCGACAATTGTCCAACAGTAGCTAATGCAAACCAACTTGATACAGACGGCGATGGAATCGGCGATTTGTGTGACACCTGCCCGAATGACCCAGACAATGACATAGACGGCTACGGTATTTGCGGCGATCTCGACAATTGCCCAACGACTGCCAATCCAACCCAAGCAGACTCAGACGGTGATGGAATCGGTGATGTTTGTGACACCTGTCCGAACGACCCAGACAACGACATTGACGGTGATGGCATCTGCGGCGACATAGATAATTGTCCTACTACCGCCAATCCAACACAAGCGGACGCTGATGGTGATGGCGTAGGGGATGTTTGTGATATTTGCCCAAGCAACCCAGATCCTCTTCAAGCCGACACAGACGGCGACGGACTCGGAGACGCTTGCGACGCCTGCCCGAATGATCCGAACAATGACATTGATGGTGACGGTATTTGCGGTGATGTAGATAATTGCCCAACGACTCCTAATCCATCGCAAACCGATGGTGATGGTGACGCTATTGGCGACGCTTGCGATAACTGCCCAACGACATTCAACTCGGCACAAAATGACTCAGACGGCGATGGTATCGGTGACTTGTGTGACACCTGCCCTAACGACCCATTGAACGACGTGGATGGTGATGGCATTTGTGGCGATGTTGATAATTGTCCAACCACCGCCAACCCGTCACAAACAGATACTGACGGTGATGGTATCGGTGATGTCTGTGACGCTTGCCCCAATGACCCGAATAATGACATCGACGGCGATGGGGTCTGTGGTGATATTGACAATTGCCCAACTACCGCTAACCCTACCCAAGCGGACGCTGACGGTGATGGGATTGGTGATGTCTGTGACGCTTGCCCCAACGACCCAGACAATGACATAGACGGCGATGGAGTTTGTGGTGATGTTGACAATTGTCCAACTACTTTTAATCCGACTCAACTAGATACTGACAATGACGGCCTTGGTGACATCTGTGACTTCTGTTGCACTGTTCCAGGTGACGCTGATGACAATGGTGTCTTTAATATCGCCGATGTGACATTTTTGATTGCTAGAATATTCACAGGCGGCGCTGCCCCATCTTGTGCAGACCAAGCTGACGCCAATGGTGACAATTCGGTCAATGTCTCGGATGTCACAACTATGATAGCGCGTATTTTCGCTAGCGGTGTCCCGCCAGTCTGCGGAGCTACAGGCAACTAATCTATTGGGCGGGAGCGTCTGTTCGAGCAGACGCCTATTCGAGATAGTCTGCATTGCTAATATTCTCTTCTTGCGGATAATGGCGATATAGTATACTTTGAGGGAAGCGGGAAGATGCTATGTTCTTATGTCTTCCTCTAGATAACGAATAGTTTAGTTATGCAGCCTACCTCTAGCGCAGCAAGTTGTCCTCACAATTGATTGCTCGGTTTGTTTGTTTGGGTTACGAATTGTTCTCAAACTATTCATCCCGCGCCAGAGTAAGTTTCCGTAAAATTTCCACGGGGCGCAATTCTATTCACCAGAGCTTTTGAGATAACTTCAAGGAGTAATTGCCTCGTGCGCACAGCCTTCTTCTATAACAATCACATAAAATATCAAGCTCTCACATCGTCGCCATTCTCTTCAAAATTGGTAGCTGTTGCGATTATGGCGGTTCTCTTGACGCTGTGTTACGGTGAGACTGCTTTTGCTGTCGACGACGGCTCTCCCCTCGCTCAGCCGTTTGTGATTCAAGGGCAACTTGAAATTAGGTTTACAGACGAGGTAACAGTGAATTCTGCGGTTAGATCGTTTGGTCGGGTGAGTGTCTCTAGTCCAGCGGTTGACGCTGTACTGAGTACCTACGCCGTCAGTGAAATGTACTCAGTCTTTCCGTGGCGCGACGAAACGTCAACGAATGCCGCTGAACGCAGAATGAGCAAGTACGAATTGTTGGTTTTCCCCGTGACTGTCGATCTTGATATCATGATTGATGAATTGCTAGCAACTGGTAAAGTAGCTACAGCAGAAAAAATCTGGGCTGTTCCTGTTATGGAACTCCAAGGAAGTTCGGCATTTGGCTCTCAGGCGACTCCCAATGATCCTAGTTGGAATTTGCAGTACGCGCCAGCTCTGATTGGCGCTACTAGCGTTTGGGATGTTGAAAATGGATCTGATACGGCGAAAATCGGTGTGACAGATACAGGAGTAAATTACCTACATGAAGACCTCAAGAATCAGATCTGGGTCAACCCTGGTGAAGACATCGATAATGATGGTGAAGTTTATGATCTTGATGATCTCAATGGTATCGATGACGATGGCAACGGCATTGTTGATGACTTGATTGGTTACGACTTTTTTACAGGCTTTGGTTTACCCCTCTTCCCCGGTGAGGAAGGCGGCGGCCCAGACTCTGACCCAAATGACTTCAATGGTCATGGAACGCATGTCGCAGGAATTGCCGCCGCTGTCTCAAATAATGCGACTGGCGTGGCTGGCATCGCTGGCGGGTGGGGTGGCTCTCAAAGCTACTCCAGTCGTGGAGCGCGTATTATGTGCTTGCGTATTGGTGGAACCGCCGATGACGGCAATGGCTATGTAAACCTTTCAAACGCCGCAAGCGCATTTGATTATGCCGCACGCATGGGCGCGGATGTTATGAATGCGTCTTGGGGTTCCTCGGGACTCTCTTCAATGCTGGATGCAATTAATATGGCTGCAGACAGCGGGATTTCGATAGGCAAGGCCGCTGGCAATGCGAACAATAGTGAAGGCGATTGGATGAACCTTTTACCAGGTGTCATTTCTGTGGCCTCAGTTAATTCAAGTGATATCAGATCGGGGTTTTCTAGTTTTGGTGATTGGGTAGAGATATCTGCGCCTGGGTCTAGTATTTATGCTACGTATTCAAGTCAATACACACCGACATACAGATACTTAAGCGGCACCTCTATGGCAACCCCCGCATACTGTGGAGCGTTTCTATTGGTCAAATCCTTGATGCCAAGCTTCACGCGAGTTGAGATTGACTCTCTGCTATTGGCCACTGCTGATAATATCGACGCTCAGAATCCAACCTATGTTGGGGCTTTAGGCTCTGGACGTGTCAATGTCGCTAGCGCCATTGCCGATTTACCTGTGGCTAATTTTAGCGCTGGACCTGTGCTCTCTGGTACGCTAGGCTTAACAGTTGATTTTGTTGACCTTTCTCCTAATTCACCAAGCTCTTGGCTTTGGAGTTTTGGTGATGGCGCAAACTCTACTATGCAAAACCCATCGCATACATACTCTCAGCCAGGCCTCTTCACTGTCACATTGGAAGCCACTGAGCCAAGAGGTGTTGGTTTTGAGCAGGCCAAGCGCATGGTTTTCATTCATGCTGACACAGTCGGTGGTGATTCTGGTTCGGGTTTGCTGTCTGAGGGTGTCACAGTTCCAATAGCTTTGCATAATGATTTTCTGGTGAAATCAATTATTCTACCATTAAGCTATGCTGACTTCAATGGTATCTCGCTGGTGTTTGACTCGTTTTCAACGGTCGGTCTCCAAACTCAGGATTGGGATGTTCAATCATTGGGTTTGAATGATCCAGTCGGCAAAGAACTTCTGATTACTCTGCAAAGCGACCTGATTGCGGGCCATTCACGCTACTTGCAACCAGGCGACGGACCTATTGTAAACCTGCATTTCAGTTTTGACCCATCTTCTGACCCAGGGGCGTTGCCTATCACGACCACTACAGTCCTCGGCGATGTCCTATTGGTCGAGACCCAGCAAGGCTCGTATACACCTTCGTCGACACCCTCCCTCGCTATTATGGCTGGTTGCTGTGAGCAAGCTGGAGACGCCGACAATAGCGGCTCAACAAATATCGCCGATGTAACATTTCTTATCACTAGAATATTTTCCTCAGGACCTGCCCCCGTTTGCGCCGATGCGGCTGATGCTGATGGTAGCAACTCAGTTAATATCTCCGATGTTACCTATCTCATCGCGCGTATCTTCAGTAGTGGCCCAGCCCCAGTTTGCGGCTCGACTGGCCTTTAATTCGATCGACAGTTAAGTTGGGTCTTAGCTCCCCTATTTGTCCATATCAGTATTTTTCGTAATAAGTTACATTTTTTCATTTATATTGTTTTTTGTGCAACAACTTCCAAGAACTCTCGTTATATCAAATGAGTCGCTGGTCGTTTCCTGTCCAGATATTTCCACCACGGACCAAAGTGACTCTTTGAATATCCCTCAGTTTTACATCTGAATCTATTATTGCGCTATGTGAGCTGTTTTTTTGTGCTCGTCTTAGTAGCGCCTAATTCTCTCGCTCGTAATAGCCAATACGAACGAGAGTGAGTATCGCATGGAAAGTGTCATTCTCTGGTTCATAAGGCCTCTGAAGGCAAAGTTTGTAAGCGATCATCAGGAATCAACATCGAGAGGGAATTCGCAGTGGCAACAGACAGTGTACGAACGCAGACTAAGAGTTCGCGTGAACATGAGAAATCTGACACCCCACAACAGGGACTTGCTAAAACCTCCGATAGTTCTGAACCACGATTTCAAGCGAAGTATAGTTACGTATTGTCGGCAATCATCGCTATAGCGACAATCTTTGGCATTGGAAACGCTATTTCGAAAACCTGGTTGAGCGATGATGCTTTTATCTCATTTCGCTACGCTAAGAATTTGAGTGACGGGCTGGGACTTGTCTATAATATTGGCGAGCGTGTCGAAGGCTACACAAACTTTCTTTGGACAACACTATTAGCTGGCGGATTACAGCTTGGTATCCCCCCTGAGACATTGGCGCCAGCGCTCGGCATTGCAAGTTTCGCAGTCTTGATTGGACTGTTGTATTGGCATTCGTTAAGGCGCAAGAAATATTCCAAGACCCTATTTCTTCCTTTTGCAGCTTTGGCGGTTCTATTGAATCGTGATATGCAGGTTTTCGCTACGAGTGGGCTAGAAACAGCGTTTTTTACTACTCTGATATTTGGAGCCTATAGCGCTATAGTTAGGCGAGACAAATCAATGGGACTTGGGGTGGCTGGGATACTATTGTCGCTAGCGGCTCTAACTCGTCCAGACGGATTGCTAATTTACGCTTCAGCCGCGGCTTACATCTTTGCGACGTCAAGACACAGTCGGGGCTTTAGTTTCAGGCCAATGCTCAAGCTGATTATTCCAGGGCTGCTAATCTATGGGCCATATATTCTTCTGCGTTGGCAGTATTATGGACACTGGCTTCCAAATACATATTATGCAAAATCCGCATTCCTACCGTATTACTCGCAAGGTCTGCTCTATCTCTGGCTTTTCGTCAAGACGTATTATCTATTTCTAGTAGTCCCCCTTCTTCTCTTAGGTACTCTGCTCTATGTATTCAAACTTAGGAAACAGCCTCTCGCTACAAAATCTCAGCAAAGTTATGATTCGATGTTCTTGGCCTTTGCAATGGCATTGCCTTATTGTCTAGCTGTTGTTCGTGTGGGAGGTGACTTCATGTTTGCGAGATTATTTGTACCAATCGTTCCACTATTGTATGTGGCAATTGAAGAGTCGCTTGAGAGGTTTTCTGTTCCGCAAAAAGTACGAGTCGCGCTGGCTGGGCTGGCTTTAATGTCCGTGATTTATCGCAACGACCAGTATTCGGATTCAGAACTGAATATTCACGACATTGCCGATGAGTCCAGATTATACACAAGTGAATTTGTAGCTTGGCAAAAACATATTGGCCTCGCAGCCTCTGAAATATTGCGAGACTCTGATGCTATCGTTGCATTTAGAGGAGCAAATGCAATGCTCGTTTACTATGCAAACCCAGAAGTTGCCATTGAAGCTGAGTGCGGGTTAACAGATTCGAGCATAGCTCATCAAACACTTGCTGTCCGCGGCCGCCCAGGCCATGAAAAAACCGCATCGGTCGAATACTTGCGAGAGAGACGTGTTCACCTCCAATTCGAAGTTGGTCTGGATTTTACGAAGACTCGCGATGAACTTCACTTCCTACAAATCGGAGATCTGGTTATCTACCTTATTGGCTATGACAATAGAGTTATGGACAAACTCAAAGAACACCCTGGTGTTAGGTTCGTTGATTTCCCAAAATACTTGGATGACTATATAGCTAGAATGCCAGCCCTACCACCGTCCAAACTTCAAGCAGATTACGAAGAATTCAAGAGCTTCTATTTCAACTACAACAAAGACGATGCTCGAGAAACAGAATTCCTTGCTCTCTTGGGAACATACACCACCACGAATGGGTCGACTTCAAGCTCTAGTTATTCTCCTTAGACCGTGACTGATGTTTCTCTCGGCGCAATGTCCTAGAGAGAGATGTCCTAGAAGTGGTTTTTTAGCATTGCCAACTACAACTCAGTTGTGTATTCATTGCCTCAGAACTGATTACCAGTCTACCTGAGCTATTCGACAATAGCTCTAAATCTGTTCAGCGCTGAGAGAGCAAACCATGAGTCCATTTTACATTGTCGCAATATTCTTGACAGCCGCCGCTCTGGCAAGCTATATCAATTACCGTTACACCAAACTGCCTTCGACTGTCGGTGTTCTAGCGATATCACTGGCTATGTCATTAGTCCTGATAGCGCTTAACTTTCTGGGAATCGATATTAGTGGACCTGCCGAAAGGTTTCTTGAAGGGGCGCACTTTAGTAAATCTCTTATGCAGGGTATGCTGAGCTTCTTGCTTTTTGCGGGCGCCATTAAGATTAATATCAACGATCTGTCAAAGCAAAAACTTGTTGTTGGAACTCTGGCCACAGTTGGTGTAGTTTTTAGCACATTCTTAATTGGCGCCTCACTGTTCTTCACATTGAAATTGTTTTCAATATCGTTGCCATTCATCTATTGCCTGCTTTTCGGCTCTCTAATCTCTCCAACCGATCCAGTTGCTGTTCTTTCAATCTTAAAATCGCTGAAGGCTCCCAAAACTTTGGAGACCAAGATAGCTGGCGAATCACTGTTTAATGACGGTGTCGGTGTTGTTGTCTTCCTAACTATTCTGGGAATAATTGGCTCTGGTAGTGGACACGAAACAAGTGTGCTATCGGTAGCAATATTGTTTTGCCAAGAAGCGTTGGGTGGCGCTGTCTTTGGCTTTGCAATCGGTTGGGTGGCCTACAAAGCCCTTAAGCAAGTCGACGATCATTCCGTTGAAGTTCTCATCACTTTGGCGCTTGTTTGTGGTGGGTTTGCCTTGGCGACTGTGATTCACACTTCGGGCCCTATCGCAATAGTTGTCGCGGGGCTTTTGATTGGCAATCACGGACGACAGTTCGCGATGAGCGAGCACACCCGTGAACATTTGGACAATTTCTGGGAATTATTAGATGAGATTCTCAACGCTGTGCTCTTCGTCTGGATTGGACTTGAAGCTTTGACACTGGACTTTACACTATCCTATGCAATGCTGGGTGGCATAGCTGTCGTCCTTACCTTAAGCGCCCGCTTTATCAGTGTTTGGTCAGTGATTAGCTTGATGAAATTCCGCAGACAATTCACAGACAATGCTATTCGTATTTTGACTTGGGGGGGGTTGCGCGGTGGTATTTCTGTGGCCCTAGCTCTCTCAATCCCACAAGGTCCAGAACGCAATTTGATAGTTTCTTTGACATATGTTGTAGTAATCTTCTCAATTCTTGTGCAAGGATTGACCATCAAACACCTTATTCCGCAAGAACAATCCTAGACTGAAACAGGTGGTTCAAGTAAGAGTTATCGCACGCCGATAGAAGATAGAGAACAACAAACTATCGAAACTTCTACCGTCTCGCTAGATACGTAGCTCCAGATATTTGGCCTGAAGGTTAAGATGCAAAGGTAAGACTCTTGAAGAACATAAAGATACTAGTCGTTGATGACCAATTGATGATCCGCAAGATTCTATCGCGTTCTCTGGCAGCTGCTGGATTCAAGGTCGCTGCTGCAGAGGATGGTTTGAATGCTTTGGAGATTCTCAAGGAAAATACTTTTGACGTAATGATCACCGATATTATGATGCCCAATATGGATGGTATCAGCTTGCTATTGGAAACTCGTAAAGTCTATCCAGAAATGCCTGTCTTGATTATTACTGGTTTTGCTAAGTAATTATCAATTCCCAAGGCCCGCCAATTGGGCGCGGTCGATTTACTTTACAAGCCATTCAAAAACACCGAAGTCGTGATGGCCGTACAAAGAGCATTGGCCACCAAACATCAAGTGATAAGTGAGAAGCCGCAGTCCTAATAAGCGACACAACACTACCCGTTAGAGCTTCATTTCAAATCAACAATTCTCGAAATCAACTCCTCATCATCAGGTAGTAACTCAGACTTGACCAAACGCGGAACAAGGATTCTCCAACTATTATCAATCGCGAAGACTTTCTTAAAAATCGGTAACGCGCGATCCACTTCACCAGCTGTTACTAGTGAAACAGCATTCCAAAACATGATTTCTGGATTTCCGGGCGCAAGAGCCTCAGCCATCGCATACTCCGCTGCGGCCGAATCTAACTTCTTGAGGGTAATATAATCATCCCCTTTATTCATGTGCTCATAAGCACGCGAGATATTTAGTAAGCGTCGTAATTCTTTGAGTGGCTCGGGAGAATCATCAACACGTAAATCAACTATTCGATCACGCCAACTTTGCCCTGTGGCTTGACCTGTGACAACCACTATCGCCGCTGACTGCATACCGCGAATGTCACCGCCCTCGCCTTGAGCGGCCTCCATCGCCAAAAGCATGCGCTCAGCTAAGTCGCCTTCAGCGCTTTCAAAAGCTTCTGCCATTGCCTGCCAGACAGTTGAATTGCGCATTAGGTTGGCCTGCACCGAATAGTTTTTGCCTGTAATATGCCCTGCTTCGGCAATGCAATTTGCGCCAGTGTGGGTGGCAACGTTGCCATAAGCGTCGATCATGGCGACTTGTCTGACTGAGCTTTGTGGGTCACTAGCTATAAGCCCCGCCAATGCCTGGTTTGCGGTTTTGCCGAGCTTCATCATTTCCAACCCGAGTGGACCATAGGAAAAGTCGACAAGAGACTGAGTCGCCACCGCTCCAACTTCTGGTTCGGCCCAGATAACATCGGCAACTTTGAACCAATGTGACTGGACAGCAGCGCCAAACTGTCCTGTGGCGCTGTCATAGGCGACGATTGAATAGGTGTTGACGGGACGAATTGGTCTGTTTTCAGAGGCGTTCACATTGTCAACTGCCAACATAGCGCCACAAACTAAACCAGAGCCTAAGAACGCGGCTACTAACAAACGATTTGCTACAAAACTGTGTGACCTCATTTATCCCTTGCTCCTTGCGTAAGAATAATTTTCGTTAGCTTGCTAAACCCACTGATGACTCGTAGCCCTATAGAGGTGGACACTGCGGCGCAGGCCCCGACGCAAATATTCTCGCTATTAGATATGTCACATCGGCGATATTAAACGAACCAGAGCCGTCAGCGTCACCAGCGCCATCTGGAATTGGCCCAGGTCCACCGCCAAATATGCGAGCTATCAAGTAAGTTACATCTGCGATATTGAAAGAACCTGAGGCATCTGGGTCACCACAGACATAGTAAAACACCGACCTAGTTGAATTGATGGGTGTGATTACTCCATTGGCTGTGACAGTAGCGCTTACGATATCTGTTCCTGAGATAATTGGCGCAGTTATGATTGCAGTGTATGTTCCATCGCCATTGTCGGAGACAGCGCCCAGCGCTCCTCCGCCTGTGTTGACCAGTGACACAGATGCGCCTAAAGTTGGTGTGACACCATTTTGGTTCTTGGGTGTGACAGTGATGGTTGCTGTGTGGACGCCAGACGCTGGCAATGTATCTGGCGCTAAAGTTATTTCAGTTAAAATAGGATCGGCTTGCTGAGCGAGTTTCCAATCATCAAACATGTCCTGCAAGACATCAATAGGATCAGTTGAACCAGTGGTGCTAGGAACTTGTAGGAAAAGGAAAGGAGTTGGGCCATCACCTGGATGGAAGACTCTGATGAATGAGGATATTGCAGACTTCCCATCATTGGTACACCGCAAATCGGCTCCGACTCTTTTGGCGCCTTGCAGAGCGGCCATGAGTTTTTCTTCCAATGGGCCACTGGTTAGCAAAAACTGCGTTTCCATGTCATCGAGGACATCTAAACCATTGAGAATATTACCAGCTATAGCATAGCCAGGTCCAGTGCGGTGGCCTTTGAATTCGTTGTTATCAAAACCAGTATACGCCGCTGAGGCTCCGCCGCCAGCGAGTGTGACAGCCAGATATTGTCGAAAAGTTGGTGTGCCTTGAACATCATTGTTAACCATCCATCCAATAATTGAATCGGGAGTCAGACCTTCAAGCAGTCGATCATGGGCATTGTCTTTGTTGGCCTGAATCCAAAACGCTTGAGTGTGGACAGCCCCGAGGGACTCGACAACATCGTCGATAATAAACGAGTTGCCTATACAGGAAGCCCCTGCTCCACCGACTGCTCCAGTGAGAGTGTCCACTGCGACAATAGAGAATGTCGCCTGAGCAGACCGAGCACTGAGAATCAACGCCAGAGTGAAGAGAGTAAGAAATAATTTTGATCGAAACTGATACCGTGAGGATGGCATAGTTGTAGCTGATTTGTTCAAGAACAATTTGCGAACCCCTGCCAGCCCTCGAAGACTTTTGAGATGCTGGGACATAACTACCTCCTTTAGAGTGGGCGCCATGATTCAAGGTAAGCCATCTATTCTGGACAAACCAATGAGGTGGATCATGGCTGCTGACCAAAGAAAAACTAACTTGCTAAAGATACTATGTTATTCAGATTCGTCAATAGAAGATAATTCCCAAAATAACTAACGGTAGCCTAGCTGGTTTCGCATGAAAACCAGCGTCGAATAGAAATTGATTCCATTTAGTGTGAGCATACGGATTTTCTCACGAGCCAGAAAACAGCGATAAAACCCAACTTGTTTAGTAGGAGCTAGAATTTTGGCATGGACCTGCGCCAATGCGAAGTGGGTCGAATCGCGTAAATCAAGAACTACATCAAAGACAGTATTGCGTGGAAAGTCACGTAGATTGTCATAGTCATAGCCGTCAATTTCACGGAACTGCATATCGCCAAGAAAACGCTGATACCAAACCCCACCGACATAGATGTTTTGCAATTCCTGCTCAGCAAGTTGCGTTTGTTCCAGCACGGTCATTGAGTCCGATGAAATTCCGTAACCTTGAGAAAGGACACTATCTGCAGGAGCGCTCTCTCGTAGCGCTTTGGCCAAACTATTTCGAGAGCCACAAGAATTCCCCACAAACACAAGAACCAATACAACAAGAGACAGAAAGCCCGAAAGCGAGCTCTTTCCGGATTGCTTTGCCGTTGAGAGAATCATTGAACTAATAGCCCTAGACAGTCTTGGCGATTTTGACCTTTTCAAGCGCTTCAATCAATTCCTTGTGATCGGCCAGTGTGTGGACAGGGAAATTCGCTACGCGAAGCATTGTCCCTCGCAGGTGACCATAGCCAAGACCTGTTTCAAAGCGAGCGGCGCCGATAGTTTCCAGCGCTGGGGCTTCCTCTACTCCTTCTGCGAATCCGACTGCTACAGCAGTGCGCGCTCGCAGCGCTTTGTCGGTCACGGCTGGGTAGTACAAGTCTGATTTTTCTAGCCAGTTATATAACTGCTCCGCCTTGGCGATAGTTTCGGCTTCGATAACTCTTAGTCCTTTGACATTGAAACGCTCAAAGGCTTTTCCGATTAAGTAAATCTGCAAGACATTAGGAGTGTCAAGTGTTGCGTCTTTGACCGCGTACTCTTCGAGAGTGGTGATAGCGCGATTGGCGCCGATGTCTAGTCCTTCATTTTGCATAGCCTGCGCTTTGGCCAAAGCTTTCGGTGAACAAAGAGCGACCGAAAGCCCCGCTGGCAGACCACAGGCCTTTTGCACACCAAAGAAATAAAAGTCAGCCAATTCTGGGTCAAGCGGTTCGGTCGGAGCAACCGAGACGACATCGCAGACAACAGTGACATCAGGATTGGCTTTGCGGAATTCGCGTATGTAATCCCAACTAGTCGCCACACCGCTGGCGGTTTCGGTCTTCGTGAAGAATGCGCAGTCCACTCCAGTAGGAACTTCTTCTTGGGAGCCAGAGAAACCCTGCATATCTGGCCGTTCAATTATTTGTGCGTCTTTGAGAGCTAGTTTAGCAAAGTTATAGGCGCGTCTGGAAAAATTACCGTTGACAAAATGCAGTGAGCGTTCGCGAATCAAACCTCGACAAGCGGATTCCATAGCCTCACTACCTGATGCCAGAAAATACATCTTCCAATCATTTGGCAGAGAGAAGTATGAGAATATTTCACGGCGAGCTTTGGCATAGAGTTCATAAAAACGTGGCGAACGATGCGAGATGATTGTCACACCTTGCTCTAGCGCCTCATGAATATCATTGGCTACTTCGGCGCCGTTTTGTGACGGGCCAACATTGAAATTCATCTTAATCATTTCACCGTTGCCGTTGGGGAACATTCTTACGGACATCAAGCGTATCCTTTCTTGTATCCTTGCGTTGGATTCTTCTCTCATCATAAATGAAGTTCTCTTCTAAAACAAAACTCTGACTCGGATTGTGTTGGGTGTGGCGTTTAAGTCCTGCAACAGTTCACCTTTGACAGAGTGATCTATGTCAGTAACCAAATATCCGAGCTTGTCGGTTGTTTCGAGATGTTGACCTTCGATATTTATTTTGTGACGCTTTAGCACTGTGCCAATATGCGAGATTACTCCAGTTACATTCTTATGAATATGAATCAACCTATGCCGACGTTCTAGTGGCGGCAATTCCATTTGTGGGAAATTCAGTGAACCAGTGGTGGTTCCGTCAGCCAAGAAACGAATCAATTTGGCGCTGGCGCTGGAGCCGATTTCTTTTTGCGCCTCCTGCGTGCTACCTGCAATATGCGGAGTTAAGATTACATTCGACAAGCCCCGCAATGGCGAGTTCCAACCAGGGCCATTAGAGCCTGGTTCATCAGGGAAAACATCAACAGCTGCGCCACGTAGCTGTTTCTTTTGTAAGGCATCCCGCAGAGCATCAATTTTGACAACTTTGCCTCGACTAGTATTTATCAAAATCGCGCCCTTTTTCATACTGCGTAATTCGGCTGGGCCAATCATGCCACGTGTCACCGAAGTATCTGGAACATGGAGCGTCACTACATCGCTTTGTTTAAGTAGTTCCTTAAGTGTACGAGCCCTTCGCGCATTACCCATCGCCAACGCCTCACGAATATCATAGAGCACAACATCCATTCCGAGAGCTTCGGCCAGCACAGAAATCTGTGAGCCAATATGTCCATAGCCAACTATACCCAATGTCTTGCCACGGACTTCATGGCTGTGATTAGCGGATTTCTTCCAAGTTCCTTGGTGCATAGCGTTATTGGAATCAATAACACCACGGAGAAGCATGATGATATGCCCAAGCGTCAATTCCGAAACCGAACGAGTGTTGCTATAAGGCGCATTGAAAACCGCTATCCCTCGCTCAGTGCAAGCCTCCATATCGACTTGGTCAGAGCCTATGCAATAACATGTGACGCTGAGCAAATTGCTAGCATTGGCAACAACATTGGCAGTCACTCTTGTCTTGGAGCGAATACCTAGAGCGACAACTCTGCGGGTGGCTTTGAGTAGCTCATCGCCCGCCAAGGCTTTGTTAACAGTCGTGACGTTCAAACCCTGCGCTTTCAAAGCACGGGCGGCGACCGAGTGTATTTTTTCTAAGAGAAGAATGTTCATGCTATATGTTCGCTTTTACTTCGTTAGATATCTTTCAGATTCAAGAGATTGACTACTTCATCAAAACTTGTGACAACCTCGTCGGCTTTGGCCAAAACAGATTCACGCCGCACAACTCCAGCGTACCCGAAAAAATACTCTGCCTGAGAGAATTCGGCAACCTGATAATCAGTGAAACCATCACCAATCATTACTATTTCTCGCGCTAGGTTCAAAGATTTGGCGATTTTCGGTTTGCCATGGTTACCAGCCAATGGATTGCGCCTGTCGACTCCGACTATTACACCGCTGGCATCTAGGATTAAATCATTACAGTGAATCTTTTCTAGCGGAAATCCTGTTCCGCTTAGGGCTGGCTCAATGATATTTCTGAATCCACTGGAGATTATATGGCAATCAAGTTTTAGCAGATGCGGAAGATTCGACAAGAACGAAGGCGCCAGACGCTCTTTTATTTGCGCAATTGTCCGTAGGAGCGGCGCGGGTTTGGCTGGCAATAATTCCAGCCGTTTGGAAAGAGCTTCGGCAAATGGCAACTCGCCACTCATACCTAAATTGGTGATTTCCTCGGCCTCGCGCATGATAGCCAGCCGCTCTTCCTCTGGAGCATTCTCCAAAAGATCGGCGCAAAGAATATCCATGCCCTCGACTTCGCAAATAACGCTATCGAAATCGATTAGTAAGGTTTTGACATTTGAGTATGGTTTGACGGACATTGGCCTCTCGTGAGGATTTGGGTAGAAACTTCTTAGCCGGTTTCTCGGGTGGTCAATATACAGCGTTTGACCCTAGTTGGAAACCTTGAGCAAAATATGTATCTTGAAAACCATCGTTGGGCGATTTCTATGATTTTCAACGCCCTACGATAAAACCAGATTCCGTTAGATCTGGTATATATGGAAAATAACTTTAGGCACACAATGTCGCGCTAGAGAATAGCCGCCAATTGTGAAAAGGAGATTTAATTATCATGACTAATGCAGAAGCCACAATGGCCGCGCCAAAATCCGTTTCTTTGACTTGGGATTTGGATTCATTATTTGCTGGCGGAGCTAGCGGAGATTCTTTCAGCGCCTTTTGCGCAGAATTGAAATCGAAAATCGGTGAGGCCAATAACCGCCTTGCAAAATTAACTACAACTCTCAATAGCGACAGCTCTGACTCTTGGGAAGACTTCATCTTGTTCATTCAAGATATTGCCGCAAGACTTGAGCAGGGTGGCGCTTTTGCTGGTTGTTTGATTAGCGCAAAAGTCTCAGATGCAAAAGCTGGCCAGATGCACGGCGAGATTGGCGATTTGCGCGGTGAGTTTCTCAAAAGCATGACTAGCTTTGAGGCCTTGACTGCCAACGTTAGTGACGGCGAATGGAACTCATTTGTTGACCGTCCTGCGCTCAAGACAATTGCATTTCCACTCAATGAAATGCGCAAAGAAGCCCAAATCAAAATGTCTCCAGAGCTCGAAGCGCTGACTGAGGAGTTGGCGGTCAATGGTTACCACGCTTGGGATCATCTCTACACCAAAATGGCTGGCGAGTCGACAGTCGAATGGGATGAAGGCGGCAAAACCACAACTATCTCACTTGGACAACTGGCTACCAAATTCAATAGCTCTGACCGCGATGTTCGCGCTAAGGCTTTTGGTATTCTCAGCGAAGCTTGGAAAAGTCGTTCATCACTGGCGGCGATGGCTTTGAATAATCAGGCGGGATTCCGTTTGACGCTCTACAAACGCCGCGGTTGGAACTCTCCGACTGATGAGCCACTGCGAATGAATCGCATGACTCGCGCGACAGTGGATGCAATGTGGAGCGCGGTTAATGAGAGCAAGGCTCAATTGGCCAAGTATGTCAATGCCAAAAAGCAATTACTCGGCGTTGATAGTTTCCGCTGGTATGACGAATCGGCTCCTGTTGGTAGTTCTTCGGCGGAGTTTTCATGGGATGAGGCTTGGGAGTTTGTGATTAACAATGTTGGCGCCTTTAGCCCTGATATGAAATCATTCTGCGAAATGGCGCGCGACAAGCGTTGGGTCGAGGGTGAAGACAGACCTGACAAATCCGCTGGAGGTTTTTGTACGTCATTCCCGCTGAATAAGGAAAGCCGCATCTTTATGACATTTGGCAACACTTATGGCGACTTGAGCACTTTGGCGCATGAGTTGGGTCACGCTTATCATAGCCATGTCCTCAAGGACCGTGAGTTTTTCGCAACACAGTATCCGATGAACCTTGCCGAGACGGCTTCGACTTTCAATGAACTACTAATTATCGATGCAGCCTTGAAACAAAGCTCAGACAAGCAAGAGAAGTTGATGTTGCTGGATCAAAAAATGCAGTCGGCTTTGACTTTCTTCTGTAATATCCAAACACGTTTTCTTTTCGACGAGAAATTCTACGCCGCTCGCGCCAATGGCGCTTTGACCACGCAGGAGCTAAATGATTTGATGTGCGAGGCGCAACGTGAGGCCTTTGGTGATATACTCGCCGAGGACGGATTGCATCCGCTTTTCTGGGCCTCGAAACTGCACTTCTTCTTCACTGATGTGCCGTTCTATAACTTCCCTTACACATTCGGCTACTTGTTCGCCACAGGCGTCTACGCCCACGCGCAAAAACAAGGCGCCTCATTCGCCGAAGGCTACAGCGCAATGCTAGCCGACACAGGCTCAATGATGGCCGAAGAAGTCGCCCAAAAACACCTCGGCGTAGACCTAACAAAAGTAGATTTCTGGCGCAGCGCAGTCAACGGAGCGCTTGAGGGCTTGGATGAGTTCATAGATTTGGCGAAAGGGTAGGAGCACAAACTGTTTAACACTATTACGTACTTAGTGTGTTGAGGATATCTTTTCCTTTGAATACGAGGTTATACAAGTCCAAACAATAAATATTCGAATGGATTGAAGTGTTTTACAACAAAGTCAGACGTCACTCTACTCTGGGATACATAAGCCCTGGTGAATTCGAAACAGAAAATAGCTATGCTAAATAAACAGTCCACTTTTGTGGGGGAAGATCAGAGCCATACGCTCCTGACTTCTTAACTTCCAAGTAAATGAGAATCGATAGAATCAAGAATCAACAGTCAGATAGATTCCAAATGAGATTAGAGAAGACTTTTGCAATTTCAATAAGCTCCATGTTCTTGTGCACAATGACTTTCTCATGTGTGGGCAACTATAAATCACCAGGGCAAGAGTTCTATGAAGCCTTTGAAAAAGCTACCCAACCGTTGAGCAGAGATGAGGAGATTGAGAGAGGCCTTGAAGTCGGTAGGTGGAGAGGTACCTTGGATGGAATTCGAAATAGATACCTGTACTGGTCTAATGGTTCTCTCAGAGCTGAATGGCATGAAACTACAAGAGGAATGAGAAATATATTCACACATGGATCAGCATCAGTTTTCAACTCTGATGGAGGCCTATTGGCGACCTTTTCATTCAATTATGACGAGTTGGATCGAGAGATGAAAGTATTTTGGGGAAATGGTTCGATAGCCCTCAGTGCTTATTTCGTTGACGGAATTGCTAGTGGTACTTGGATCGCAAGAGATAGCCTTGAACTTGTCATTGATACTAAAGATTTTTCGCACAGTCGAATGAATCTCTATGAAGTATTGGATAAGGTCCCAACTCTTTTCCCAATTGATTATCATTGGTGGATGCCAAGAGAAATGTTAACTGCCATCGAAGAAAACGAGATGTATTTTCAGCCCGATATTACAAATTAAAACTCGGCAGGTCAGGAGCACGGGTGCCCCATCCGCTTGGGGCTTGTTGATAAAGTCCCAAACCGTTGCGTTGGGTCTTGCGACGGCGCTTTTTGCCGTTGTGTGACCCGACGCTTTACCTATGAAAACGTGTGAGGTCACAATTTTCAAAAAGCGAAAATCAAGACCTCACACAACAAATGGGACTTTATCAACAAGCCCCTTGCGGTGGGATTAGTAAAGTAGGTCATGTCTCCTTCTTAGGGACTTGACGGTTTTCCGGTTCCGCACATAATCACACTTTCATCTTTGGCATAGTGTGTGTCAAGTCCCTGAAAAGGGGACATGACCTACGAGATTGTTCTGCTAACTGTCAGACACAAAAAAAACCAGCGCCTGAATCGGGCGCTGGTTTTCTTGTTTGGTGTTGCTATTCTTTGTTTCGTCAGGTCCTCAGACCTGACGAAAATTAGTCGTAGGTATGCCTACAAGAATCCGAGATTATGGGTGTTTGGCGCTGGCGGTTTTGAACTCGGGGTGTTTGCGGAGTTCCTTGATTAGGCCGTTGACGGCGCCGTAGATTGCATCAGGTAATGTTATCGAGGCGTCTTTGACTCTTAGGTAGCTCTTGCCCCATTTGGTGTTGAACTTGACTTCCATCACTTGCGCGCCCGTTTTGGCATCGTATAGTAATAGTGTGACATAGGTATTGACTCCCCCCGACTCAGCTGCAAATCTCAATTTTGTCAGCAAAAAACTCTCGGCATTGGTGACATCGACATAACTTTGCCAGTATAGTAGGTCATGTCCCCTTTTTATGGACTTGACATTTTTACGGTTCCGCACATGTTCAAACAGCCTTCTTTGGCATAGTGAGTGTCAAGTCCCTGAAAAGGGGACTTGACCTACGAGATTGCTCTACTAACTATCAGATACAAAAAACCAACGCCTGAATCGGACGCTGGTTTTCTTGTTTGGTGTTGCTGTTTGTGTGACAAGTTACTGGTGTGACTCGCTAGTGGACATTGCCGATGATGGCTTTCTTGACGGTCGCCCCTAGGTTTTCTCCGTGAAGGTCTTCGCCCATCGCTACTAGATTACCTTTGCGGTCAACTAGGAACATAGCGGGGATGGATTTGACTAGGAATCTGTCGGCCAATGAAATATTCCAGCCCTTGCCTTCATAGATATGGCGCCAGTTCATTTCTTTCTCAGCAGTCCATTTCCGCAATTGTTTGGTCGTCACTCGACTGTCATAGTCCAAAGAAACTGAAATTATTTCCAGCCCCTGCGAATGGTATTCCTTGTAAACAGACTTAACATTCGGCAACTCAGCCAAACAAGGGCCGCACCATGTCGCCCAAAAATCGACGAGCACAACTTTACCTTTGTAATCGGCGAGAGTAACATTCTTGCCCTTGAAATCAGGTTGATTCAAATCCAGCGGCCAGATTGAGTTGACAGCATCTGAATGAAAACCAACAGAGATAATACGCATGGCATCTTTGTCATCGTCTTCGCGGCACTTATCAATAAGCGTCCGCAAATCAGCATAAAGCGCCTGAACTTCTTCGGGGCCTTCCTCATTGGCGGTGGCTAGCTTGTGAGCCATAATCCAAGCGCTAGCTGAACCACTGAAACTTGATTTTTCACTAACCTTGGCGAAATACGCCTGCGCTTGATTTATTGATGCAGTTTGCTCAGCGGATGGTTCGTCATCACAAAGTTTCTTAACCAGAGCCAACCCAGCAAGGTAATTCGCTTCATCGGCGGCTGGTGGTGGCGGTGAGGTCGCTAAATAAGCTTGCGCTTCTTTGACAACACCATCGGAAAGCGAGCCCCAACAATCCCAGATGGTTTTGATATTGCCGATTGTGCGAACGCGGTATAGTCCAGAATCATAGGTTGAATCACCTTTACGTAATTCTTGTTCAGCCGCTAGTCGACGAGCATAGAAATCCAATGACGCGGCGGCATACTGCCAGTCATGCCAGATGACAGCATTGGCTTTGAGAATATCACTTTGGGCTTGCGTCCAAGCGTTAAGCTCTTCGGGAGTCGAGAAAGTTTGCGGAGGAGTTGAATAGTCAGGTAAGCCATGTGCGAACATCTTGTCTTTGTCGGCTAAGTTTGCTTTGCTCTGGGCAACTAGCTTCTCAAACTCAGGACTATCTTTCAATGACGCCAAATCTGAGTCATTCAATAAGTCATCAGGATTCGCCCAACCACTGTTGACTGATTCTTTGAGCCAGTGCAGACCTTTTTCTAGGTTCCCTGTTCGACCATAAACACAGGCGAGATTATAGGCGCCAAGTTTGCCCTCGGGAACCAGTTCCATTTGCGCAGTGAAACTCCCCACAGCTTTGGCTTCGTCACCTGCGTTCAAAGCCTGATAGCCATCATTCGCTAGGCTACGGTACTGGTCTATTATTTCTGAACTGTAAACTTTGGGTAGCTGGAGACCATTGCTTGAACTGGTTTCCTTCGACGATGAGCAGGCCAAAGTTATCACCGAGAGCGCCGCTGTCAATGTGAATAACCCAATACGGCTTGCGAGTTTCTCTGTCCTGTGTGTTAGTAATCTTTTCATACTTTCCTTCCGTACAGATTCATTTCATAAATAGTGTACATACTCTTGTCGATACACACTGTTCTTCACTCAAGCTATAACGCACTTGATGGACTAACAGTTTCCTACTAATTTACTCATTCGGTGTAATTTATGGGAATTTGTCCCTTAGAACAAATCCATATCCGCTGTTGTCTGATACAGATATTCTAAGGCCACAGTCCGCTCTTTGCCTGAGCCACTAATCTCTACCACACGAACGCGAGCATAATGTTTGTCATCAGTCAGGGCCTCAAACACATCTCCAGCTTTGATTTTGACTTCATCGCTTTTTGAACCTGAACTTTTGACTCCAGCGGCGTCGAGCATGGACTTGAAATTGCCGACTTTGCGGAAACGTGTTGATTTTAGGCCAAAACTAAGTTTTGAAGGCGAACTAAGGAAATCACCTTTGGATGAACTAGAAAAATACAAATCATTGCGCGCATTGTCGGCGCGTTGCGCCGAACCTGCGGCAAAATCAAAACCATCGGTTTCACCTTTGTAGCGGATCAAGAGCGAAAACTCTCCCCCTGGCATAGGCGTAAAGTGAATGACATTTGAGGGCTTGGATTCTGAGCCATCGGAGAAAACGTTGCGCACTACCGCTGTGTAGCGCACGCCATTAAGCAACGACCTTAGCTCGACTGTTTCCATAGTCTGGTCGGCATTTGTGTCACCAGGATATGGAGGGCCATTGTGCGACTCTAATATACCATTGGGGAAATTATCTGTCACTGCTGAATCAGGGACGATATAGAAATTGTATCCACGGCTGGCGCCGGTTGTACCACAATTCGGGCGCCACTGGAAGAAAACACCATTGTCACGCGGGATGTATTGCAAGTCGCCCGGAACACGGGTATTGGATATGTAGGCGCCCTCCCCGCTGCTTTTAGCGCTCCTGGCCCCACCGCAACCTGTCAGAACAGTCATGGCTGCAATTATTAACATTAAGCTGAGAAAAGAAGTCATAGAGGACTGTGAAAACAGATTCAAGAAACGACGAAATAGTTTAGCCATTTTGCGGGATTACATCCTTTGGAGTTAATGCGCCACACTGAGACGGCATTGGTAAGTTACTGTCTATATCTCTTTGTCTAACTTAATATCTTAGAAATCATCTGGACGAAAATTCGGGTCCGAGCGCGCGATGCGCTCAAGTTTTGAGATTCCATTTGGACCGAAATAATTATCTTTCTTGCGATAGATTCTATCTTTGATTGCCTCTTCAAAACTAATGAACTCATAGCCCTCAGCGGCGATTACGTCCAACAAGTCGCCGAGAAACATAGCGTTTAGGCGGTTAACGTGCAAGAGCATGATATGTTTGACTGGCCGATTGACAACCTTATTGGCGAGGTATTCGGCTTTGGCTAGGGCCTCAAGAATGTGCGACAAATACTCCTGCCGCAAATGATCAAAGGTTGTCGAATCTGTGGAAAACCGAATGCTCTCCATAGTCAGATTGTAGAGATAATCCTCAGTGTCAACCGAAACGTCAGCGATTATTATCTTGTTGTCCTTGAGAAGCGCATTGACTTTGTCCCGAACTTTTGCGGACTCGCCATAGTGCAAATAAGGATAACGGAAGTAACGTTTTTTCTGTCCGAAACCCGAGAGAAAGGATTCTATTGTTCTGGCGCCAGCTATGATGTCGCTGATAAATAACTCTGGCTCAGTGGTGTGTAGATCTTGATGTGTGTTTGTGTGATTGCCAAGGACATGTCCATCCTCTAGCCAGGCTGCTAGAATATCCCAATCTGAGTTAATATTATCGCCGATCACAAACCCAGCTGATTTCACTTCGCGCTCGTGTAACGCATCAAGTATTCGTCGAGTGATTCCATGTCGCTCTTTGGAATCATAAACACGAACGACTGGTAAATCATCGAATGTCACAGAGATCTTGCGGGTCAGTTTTGCTTTGGCCTTCTTCTCAGAGGCCGGTTTTGATTGTGCTACAACCAAGGTACTTGAGAGAGTTAGTAGCAAGAGTAGCCCAACAATAACCGCTGGAAATAGTCTTTGAGACAGTCTTTGAGTTCGGTTGTCCATGACTTGTATTGTACGTCCTCTCTAGGTGTATTTTCAAGATAAAAGCCAGTTCGCTGGGAGCCATTCACTGAGAGTTGACAGCCGACTAACGAACACGTAGTCTCCATCTGGGGGTGAATCATGATTAAAGCAAATCAAAAAGCATTAGTATCTACAAGCAATCTTCTATTTCGCAGTAAGCTCTCCTTGATGCTCAGAGCGCTTGAGTTAGAATCGGTAAGTTTGGGAGCCAAGGCTAATCTCAAAGAACTTATTCTGGAGCATAAGCCAGCTATTATAATCTTCGACCTAAGCCGAGAGATTATTGACTCGATTAGCGCAATTGTTGAGTTGCGTAGCTCTGAAGTTGGATTCAATGGAGCGATACTTTGCTTCGGCCCGCATGTCGCTACAGAACTGTTGCAATCCGCCGAAAACTCAGGCGCGGACATGGTTATCCCCAACTCTGTCTTATCTGCCAAAGGCGGCAAGATAATTGAAAAGTTACTATCGAGTAGTTAGAAGAATCATGAAGACGGATTTGAATTAGATCTTGAGCGGAGCTTCTCGCTAATCATCAGCGCTCGGCGAATAGACTCAATGATTTCAACATTCTTAAATGGCTTGAGAATTAGATCCGCGACACCCATCTCAAGGGCTTGACGTCGGGTTAAAGAATCAGAATAGCCAGTTATCAAAAGAGCGGTCAAGTTCCTGTGACGACTCAAGGCTTCTTTGACAAAGGTAATCCCGTCCATCTTGGGCATACGAATATCACTAATCAGAATATCAACGTTTGACCTGTCAAGAACCTCGAGACCTTCGAGACCGTCTTCGGCTATTGAAATTTTGCATCCATGCGTTCTTAATGTCCTAGTTAACAAATCACGCATAATTTGCTCATCATCTACAATAAGAAAATGTCTATGTTTCAATGATGTCAATGGATACCCGCTTTTGTTGAACTGCCACTAGTTGAATTGCCACTAGGCAATAATTCTTGTTCAATGATTCGCAAACATTGATTCATAGTGAATCAATGTTCCTAAATCACTAATCGGCGGAAAACGGAAAATCTTTACTCCAATTGGCTACTGCAACATGCTCTATTAGGGCCCGCAAACTGGCCCAAGGCCAGAATTGAAAATCCAGCTAATAAGAAAAGTTACATCAGCAATATTGACAGATCCGTCTCCATTAGCATCGGCTGATTGTTCGCAAACTGGCGCCACTCCAGAGCCAAAAATACGGGCGACAAGAAATGTTACGTCGGCAATATTGGCGCTGAAATCAAAATTCGCATCGCCTGGGACCACACAACAAGTCGAAACCAAGGTTATTGTCCCTGAGAGAGTGTCTGGTGCAAAGTTGACTATATCGGAAGCAAACAATGGCGACGCGCCACCAAAACTGGGCATAGTAATCGGATGTGGTGTTGCGCTCGGGCTACCAAGAATAGTGAAGAACAAATTAAGAACAGCTCCAGAACCAGCGGCAAGGAATGGTTCAGAAGGAGCCACTGTCATCGAGTAAGCTGCTCGCTTGTTAAAAGGATCAATACTGACTTGGCTCAAAGCTCCGAATGTCTCAGTGCGCAATCCTGTTGTTGTCGCGCTATCAAAGCTCAATGACAGAGGGCCGTCGTTCCATGAGAACGGAATGACGATTTGGCTTAGTGGCCTTGTATTTCGGGCATAGATTTCGACATTAACCTGTGAGCCACCGCCGCCAGTTACATCTTGTGATATCAATGTATCAGCGACAATTAACAATCTCTCTGGTTTACGAACTATCAAAGACTCACCACCGCGAGTGACCGTTAAATTCAAATCATAGAGACCGGGCAAGGTGTAGTTGTGACTCGGGTCTTCGGAACTTGATGAACTACTATCTCCGAAGTCCCAGAGATAATTATCAATTGGAGTCAATGGCGTGGCGCTGAATGACACAGTTGCTGGCGCGCGCGCAAACTGCGGAGCAACACCTAGGTCGGCGTCAATAACAACTCCAAAAAGCGCGTCTATTCCCGCCCGCAAATCTGGCAGAGGACCAATGTGCTCTAGAGTATCACCTTGTTGCGGTGAACCTGTGGCATTTAAGATGGTTCGAATCTCATCGGCATCCAGAGTGGCTCCGCCACTAGCGGCCTTGTAGGCGGCCTGTAGCGCTATCACCGAGCCAGTGACGATTGGCGAAGCCGACGATGTGCCAGAAAAACTGCGAGTATACCAAGTGTTGTCAGAGGCGCCACTGTAAAGATCGCCATAACCAGTTGTGGTCACGCCATTACCATAACCTTGCAAATTGACCCGTTCGCCATAGTTAGAAAAGGCCAAACGACGACGCGCGATGCCAAAGGGAATGAGCTGATTGGCGGGCGCTCCCGCCCCACATATTATTGCATGCGAATTGCGGAAAGTTGTGTCGAATACTTGTTGGTAAATTGATGTGTCATCATAGTTTTCTCCGCCATTGCCTGCGGCCTCGCAGATAGTCATACCCATCGCCCAAATCTGAACAAAAACATCAAAGTTGGCCTGAAAATACTCCATTGCCACAAACCCAGCTTGTCCGCTAATGACTTGAAAATTGAAATGCGGACCTGGGGTGTGTAATTCTATTAAAAACACATCGCCCGGATTCATACTTGCCGCCGCTGTCAGCATTGTTCCCAACGAAGAATGCCCCCACTGCGCCGCTGGAACTATACCGCGCGTGCCTGTGCCATTGTCGGCGCCGATAATCTCTCCCATCACTGCAGTACCGTGGTCATTATCAGAGCTACTGCCACTGGTAACTATCACTGGCGGGTTGGATGCCAATTCTTCATGTGAAAGATTCCAACCGTTTTCGATATCGACGATTATAATCCCAGCGCCGTACCCATCGGCAAACTCGCCAGCGGAGTAAGCGTCAACACCATCTGGAGCAGCTTCTAAATAATCCTGGTCATCCTGAAATGATGGAGTGCTTGAGGCCACCGAGGCCAGTTGGGATGACTGTGATTGAGTGGGCAAAGCGCCCATTTCAAAGTTATCTAATGTCGCCAGATAGGCGCGTGGCTCGGGGTAGGCAATCTCTATATAATCAAGGGCGTTGAGTTCATTGCACAGTCGCTCACATTCGGCAGGATCTGTTATTTCGATGTAATAGTAATTTGCCAAGTCAGCTAACTCTTGATTGGTCTTACGCTGTAAAGCCTCACGTTGTCTATCAAGTTCACCAGCCGGAATTTTTAACAACGGCTTGATTGTCGCTTTTAGTTCATGTTTCTTCAGAACTGTCAGGACTGATGATATGTCTTTGCCAGCGAGCGACCGTAAACCAGAGGCGCCACGACCAGTGATCGCGCGCACCTGTGAGCCCTCGGCAAATTTAATAACAATTCTGAGAATATCCGCCTGAGCGCCAATAACTGTCGTTGGAGGTTTGTACGCCGCCACGCGTGGTTTCAATTTGGCGCTGGCTGTCCCTACGGCGGTCAGCAATACCATGAGGGTCAGAACGGTTGTCTTTGGCCTTATTAGATTCTTAATCAGTTCCATATTCATCTACAACTTCCTATGCTATTGGCAATAAGTGATCATATAGATTATACAAATCTGCCACAAACTGGAATATCCAGCATATTGCGGCATTCTACTTACTAAATCGACAAGTGAGGGAACAGCTTAACGAACTGCAACAGCGGTAATTACGGCTCGGATATATGGGTGGAGTAGAGTGAAAACAATCCTCTATCCAACGAAATTTAAGATACCACATCTTCACCCTGTATCAAGCGAAATCTAGCCCGAGCTAAAACGAAAAAATCCCGTAGGGTTAGAACCCTAGGGATTTTAGAAAATCTTGATTTTGGTCTTGAACTTGATCTTAATTCTTTGCGGAAGGGGGGACTTGAACCCCCATACCTTGCGGCGCCACCCCCTCAAGATGGTGCGTCTACCAATTCCGCCACTCCCGCGTTGAATTATTCTAGTAAGAACTTCAGATATATTGCAGGAGGGAATTAGCGACTCTGCGTTGAATCTCCTTCAGCGGCCTCTGTGACAACAGAGTCACCTGAGTCTTCCACCTTGATAAGATCGTCCAAATTCACACCATCTTCTGTAGTAGCTGAGGTATCGAACTGAGTGCCAGCAGCAGCTTGGTTGGCTTGAATTTCTTTTTGCATTTTCTCTGTGACAATTGATCTCGCATTCGGGTCTTGCTGTCCACCAGCGACGGCCACACTTTGAGAGCTTAGCAATGTCAGAGCAATGCAATTCAACATGAAAATAACTGCCAGAACTGTCGTGACTTTAGACAAAAACGGAACACGCGCCCCACCGAAGGAGCCACCACCGCCACTGCTACCACCAAATGCTCCGCCACTAAGAGCTTCGCCCTTTGATGACTGCATAAGGACTACAAGGATTAGCGAGACAGCTACGATTACATGAAATACGACGACTCCAAAAAACACGGGGTTTTCCTCCGTAAGATATTTACTATTGTTTCTAAATTACAACTGCTTCTATCATAAGCGCTCTCCGCAATTCATCAACTCTGAACTGCTTCCAGTTTGAACCCTGGAGTCGCTTCTATGATGGCGCAAAACTCGGCGGACTTCAAACTACATCCTCCGACCAAAGCCCCATCAATGTCTTCTTGCTTCAACAACCCTGCGGCATTGTCGGGTTTCACCGAACCGCCATAGAGTATACGGGTTGAATCGCCAACTGTGGCGCTTATTTTCTCAACTAGCCAATTGCGGATAAACCGATGACTCTCCTGCGCTATTTCTGGAGTCGCAACTTGGCCGGTTCCAATGGCCCAAACTGGCTCATAGGCGACAATAACCTCTTGCCCTTGGCGAACATCCTCAACAACAGAATCAGTAAAAGCGCCTGCTAATTGACGCGTCAAAACCGATTCGGTCTCGCTGCTATCTCTCTGTTCGGCAGTTTCTCCGACACAAATAATCGGCGTCAGCTTGTTAGCCAACGCCAAAGTAACTTTGCGGCCGATTAAATCATCTGATTCCTTAAAATACCCCCGCCGCTCGGAGTGGCCAAGTATAACCACGCCACATCCCGAAGTCAATAACATTGATGCCGAGATATCCCCAGTATAGGCCCCAGATTCGAACTCACTCATATTCTGCGAAGCGACCCGTATCTTGCTCCATTTCAGCAGATTAGCAATTTCATGTAGACCGACAAATGAAGGCGCGACAACCACATCGACTGTCGCTTGCTGTCCGACTTTGGAGTCCAGACGCTCCACCAAACGGAGTCCCTGCTCCACCGAAAGATTCATCTTCCAATTACCAGCAATCATATATTTTCGTGAGTTAGCCATAACGCTGGTATAGATAAATCCCAAAACGCGTTGAGGCAAGCATTTGGTTGAATGAAAATGCACCAATCCCCCAACGCCCTCCCATTTCCACCAACGCATCCCAGTCGTAGGGGCACAGCGTGCTGTGCCCTCTCCCGATTCCAGCAGAACATCCCGACCTGTAGGGGCATCGTTTCGGCGCCTTTCTTTTCGATTCACAAGAAAAGGCGCCGAAACCCTGCCCCTACGGTTGGTGAGATTTTCTTGACGCACAAAAGGCACAGCACGCTGTGCCCCTACGGTTGGTAGGTGTTTTCTTGGAATCGTTCTAGTTGAGTCAGGTCCTCAGACCTGACTCTGGTAAAATAACCACAGCGTACTGCGCGCCACACATGACTATAACCTAATATTCTGGATTTCATTTTTTCTCTTGCCATCAAATGGTGAAATGATATATTGAATGTACCCACGCTGGAGCTCTCCCTCCGCCTCTTTGAGGGACACACCCCAACGGCACATCAATCTTACACTCCCTCGCGCACCACGGAGGTAGGCCCATGCGTTCTTCAAGAAGTTCATCAAAACCCAGTTTACACACCAATAATTGGCAGAATACGATTGTTGGGTTGTCCATTGCTTTACTAGCAACTTTCTGCGCATCTGGCGTTCTGGGTATGGACAAGAAAACCACTGAGAAGCTGAAACTACAAGCTATTAACTCTGTCAAATACGCTCTACCAGTTAATAGACTAGACAAATCTACTTCAAGCGGCGCTGATGGCGGACAGTATATTGGCGCCACTTCTTCAAGCGCGACGCTTGGTTGCACGCCAGGATCGCAGGATGCAATTCGAGGCCTGACGTTTGGATGTACGTATTATGATTTTCAGCGTAATGGCTCAATGAATCGTATGATTGTCACCAATGAACCGTCGCATATTTTGAATTTCACATGGACTAATCAAGATAACAATTCGATAACTGGTTTTCGCGATGTTAGGTTTGAGGGATTTGACCCATCAATCGGAATCCTTTCCGACGGTACTGGGGGAGTTGATATTGGAGGCAATTGGTTCCCTGCTAGATCAGGATTTCCTACTATAGACAGCAGGGGCGCCAATGGATTGGCAGTGAACTCTTACCATTGGGATCCTTCTCTCGGCGCTGGAAGTACAGAGAACGCATGGATATTCTATAACAATACTCCATCACTGGCAGACTACAGCGGTCAAATAATTGACACCGCCAACGTCAATCTTCTTAAACTAGGAAACGCCACCGAACTTAAATGGCCACGCGTCGCCTACACAAACGATGGCGCTGGAACCGAAGTTACTCACTTACTTATCAATAGTAATCGCACCGACGCCGACGGCCAAATACTTTACACACGCAAGGTTGGTATCGGAGGCGCTGGCGTCTGGGACCCTGCCTTTGAAGTTGGCGCAGGTGGCTTTCATTTAAGTGGCTCTATTACAGCATCGCGCAAAGCAGGTTCGCAGAAAGTTGTGATTGCGGCGGCTCTTGGACGAGGTGATGGAACTCAGTCTGGTGGCTATATTCGGCGGTTCAACGGTCAGGTTTCTGGGCAGAATGACAATGATATTTTCTATATGGAATCCAATGACGCGGGAGCCACTTGGGGACCTTTGACCAATGTCACTATGCGGCCTGATTCTTTGGTCCATCTAGGAAACCCTATTTTTAATTTCTCACCAGCGGCAAAGCTCGATGTGCTCTACGACCAGTCCGATGTTTTCCACATTGTTTGGCAGGCGGCGATTTGGAATGGTTACCAAGGACCATTTACGACACAAGGACGGTTCTTCCACTACGACCCGACTAACGACAAGATTCGGATTGTGCATGATTTTGTTTGGGATCAGACCAAATGTAATGGCGGGCTATTTAATCTCAACGCCACCAATCCCCAAATCTCTGAATGTGACAATAAACTCTATGTGACGTTCGAGCAGTTCAATGATATCCCAAACGGCATTGAAGATGATTGCAGTCAACGAGCGCCAACCTCTCCTGAGGGCGCGGCCAATGGAGACATTTATGTCACTGTCTCCGACAATGGCGGACTGAACTGGGATCTCAAACGGAATTTGACAGCAACCTATACCCCCAACTGCGATACTATTCTAGGTGGAGCGTTTCCTGATTGCGATTCAGATGTTTGGCATTCAACCACACGCTATGGAGTTGATGTCGATGTGAATACTGATGACTTCGATGCAATAGCGGATTTGAGCGCCAATATCGGCGGCTACGCTGGATCAAATTATTTGTTTGTGCAATATGTCAATGACTCAGAACCAGGTGGAGCAATTAACGCTGAAGGCGCTTGGACAAACAATAGTATGAAGGTCTTTCGTTTTGGGTGTGTGGAGAAGGTTTCCAATCCTACTATCGTCTTACCCTTTCCAACTGTGCAAGCTGTATCTGACCCAGCGTTCACTCTTCCTGGCCAAGACTCGGCAATAGCATGGACTCTCACCAATGTGAGCAATCAACCAGCCAACTATTCAATAACGATTTTGAACGATTCTCCTGCTGGGAATATTGCGATAACTGGCTCTCCTCTTAGTGGCGTGATTTCTGAAGGTGATCCAAACTTTGCGTCATTTGCTTTGATATTGAACGCCAACTTGGAGACAACCGTTCAGCATGCACACGCAGAGATACTGATTGAGGGTGACCTATTGGGCGGACCGCGCACATTTCTGTTTGACTACACAATCGGCGACTTACAACTTCGCAAAATCGACACACTCGCAAACATGCTGGTCTTCAGCAACCAAGGCGGTGTTGGACTACAAAACAATGGTGGCGCTGGTGGACTGACGATGGATTTCCAAGACAATCCCGCTTCCTCTGAATGTGACACAACAGGCAATGCCGATAATTATCTCTTTGATGGTTCACCGATTGTTTCCTATAACAACGGCATAGTAGTGACCTCAATGTTTAGCAATAACATTGTTGATTCATTCCAGTTCAGACCACTCTCTCCCCCATCTTCGGATGAGGTTTCCGATCCTGATTGGTTCTTGGGTAATTCATCTGAGTTCACAACGCAAGATTCTTTGTTGCGTCTATCTGTGACCTATGCCTCACCAAAAACATCTATCTGGAATCGTCCGAACTGGAAAGTTGTCTTTGCACAGGTGAATTATTATCTGGCTCCAGGCGCTAGCGCTCCGCTTGATAGTGTCTTTTGCGCCTATGGCTGGGATTGGGATGCGCCTTCGGATTCTGGATCACGCAATAGTTCTTTCTTCAATGTAGAGAATCTTCTAATCGGTTTGCGGGGCCTTGAAGCTGGGCAGGACACTGGTAACACAGCCTGCTTACCAAATGACCAGCGTTATGCAGCTTCCTTATGGGCGCCAAACTTCCAGATCTGCCTTCCAGACTACACTGACGCAGGAAGCGGACTCATGGCGACGGGATTTCAGGCGTTCTACACACGTGACAATGCCTCTTTCATCGAAGGAAACTGGGTGCACAGCAAGCTTAACTCGGCTCTGCGCTCAATCGTTGGAATTTCTCTGTTCAACAGCTCCGCGTCAGATAGTCAGGAAGTTGACTTACATTTGGTTCTCAATAGTGGCGCCTATCGAATTGACCCCGATGACACTTTGAGCATGGTTGTCGTGATGATCACAGGCATTGGCTCGCGTGAGCAATTTGATTCTTCGGTGGCGCTGATTAGACTCCTTCGGGCGCCGTTGATACCAACCGAATGCCTATGTTGTGTCGTACCAGGCGACTACAATGATGACGGACAGTTCAATATCGCAGATGTGACTAGCGCAATCAACTCCATATTCTGCCCTACAGCTTTCTGTCCACCACCTCCGTGCCTAGATCAGGCTGACTTCAACAGCGACGGCAGCTTCAACATCGCAGATGTTACAGCCATGATAGCGAGAATTTTCAGCGGCGGCCCGCCGCCTGTCTGCGGCACAACTGGTAGATGAGTTATTACACAAGCAACCACATTCTTGAAAGGGCGCCGTTTCGGCGCCCTTTCCTTTGTGGGCAACACTACAAATCAAGGCAAGGCAGAGAAACCCTGCCCCTACAATTCGAACACATCATTGCCGACAGAACCATTGTGGCGAGTCTTGATACTCGTTGTGTCGGGTCTTGCGGCGGCGTTTTTTGCCGCCGTGTGACCCGACACTTAACTCAGCCTTACACCTATTCAGCGGAAAAGGCACAGCGCGCTGTGCCCCTACTTTGGAATGACTCAGCTGGGCAAAAAAATAAGGACACCGACAGGTGTCCTTATGCGAATCCAAGCTTATGCGAGCTGGGCCTACATCATGCGTTTGACCATATCGAGCATGCGATTGGTGAAACCCCATTCGTTGTCGTACCAACTAAATAGTTTGACCAATTTGCCATGTGACATCGTCATGGCGGCATCGAAAATCGAACTATGCGGATCACCGACAATATCAGCCGAGACGATTGGATCTTCCTGATAATAAAGCACACCCTTCATCGGGCCATCAGCGGCGGCTTTCATCGCTGCGTTGAGCTCATCAACACTCGCCTCTTTCGAAAGTGTCAGAGCCAAGTCGACCATTGAACCCACAGGAATCGGCACACGAATCGCACAGCCGTCGAGTTTGCCTTTGGTTTCGGGCAAGACTTCGACAATTGCTTTGGCGGCGCCAGTGCTAGTCGGGATTAGCGACTGCGATGCAGTTCTCGCGCGGCGTAAATCGCCATGCGGAGAGTCGAGCACACGTTGGTCGTTGGTGAAAGCATGAATAGTGGTCATGAAACCATATTCGATACCAAAGTTATCAAGCATCACTTTAACCGTCGGCGCTAAGCAGTTGGTGGTGCAGGAGCCGATGGAGATGACATCATGTTTTGCTTTATCATATTGATCAGCGTTGACCCCGATGATAAATGTGCCGTCATGCTTCTTGGCGGGCGCAGAAATCAGCACTTTCTTTGCGCCAGCTTTGATGTGGGCGCTGGCTTCTTCTTTGGTGCGGAAGAACCCGGTGCCCTCGATAACAATGTCGACACCATGATCACCCCATTTGAGATTGGCTGGATCACGCTCAGCGCTGACCGCAATTTTCTTGCCACCTACAATTATTGAATCGCCGTCACAGGTGACTTCCTCGGGATAGCGCCCGTAGGTTGAGTCATATTTGAGTAAATGGGCCAATGTTTTTGCGTCAGTCAGGTCATTGACCGCCACAACTTCAATCTCTGTTCCAATTGCCGCTTTGAGCGCCAAACGGCCAATCCTACCAAATCCGTTAATTCCTACCCGTACAGACATTAGTCTGAACCTCCCTGCCAATTTCTATTTACAACTTCAATTTACAATGTTTAGAAAACATTTCTTGAAACAATATCCCACCTTAACACTTCACACCAAAGTGACGGTCTTTGATGCGCTTAGTTATCTTCTCTTAATCTGCTTCTTTCAGTTATCGTCTTTGCCACCTAGTGGAAAGAGATACGCTGCTCCAATGGTGATAGAATAGCCAGAATAATTCTGTAAGCCCAAGAAACCATCTGAGCCAAAGTCGATTTGATAATATTTCCCCGCCGCGGTCAGCGCAATAGTTTCGGCGATGGGAATATCAACTCCTCCGCCAACAACGTAGTTCAAATCTGTGGCGGTTGTATTTGAGAAGCCCAGTGACCTGAAACTTGAACCTGTTTGGCTCCCAATATATAAGCCAGCGCCACCAAGAATATAGGGGTGCATCTTTCCAATACTAAGCCCACCGAGCGGATAGAAGCGTAAAGCCGCTTGGATTGGATAGATATTGATCGCGCCTGTAAGCGTATTTTGTGTGGCGACTATTTCACTGCGATTAGAAACGCCGAGCCCAAGATCGGCGCGGAAGAAATTAGAAAAGGCATGACTATAGAATAACTCACCGAAGATATTGGCGTCGGAAACTTGTTGCTCCACGCCGAGTCTACCTACTGCGTCGCCCTTATCACCAGTATTAATCCAAATGCCGATTCTACCGCCGACCATGTCATGCTGACCAAGAGGCCCAGCGTTTACTTTCGCTGAATTGGAAAAACTTAGAATTACTCCCAACAACAGCGCCTTAGCTACAAGAGAGGATAGCTGTCTTTTGGAGTATATTTGAGGACGTACTTTATTGGCCATCTCAGTGTAGGTGTTTTTCATCTATCTCGTCTCCGTGATACTTGGTTATAGTTACTATTCTAGAATTACCCACTATCGGCAGGTCTCCCACAACTACAACCCTGATAAGCGGTCAATTGAGCCACAAACTTCAATGTTTTTTGGCTGCATAATTTATTAGCTCTTCCAGTTCTTAGTCATGCCTACAATTAGCGCCAAGATTTGTGGCCCGCTCTCATCTATTTGAGGCAACCAATTCAATTTGTGAAAAACATCACAAAAGCGCAAGCGCTGGAACTGACATGTCTGGATTCTACTGAACAGTCGAAATAGGGATATTTTCAGTCGGAAGTTGGGTTGTGCAGGATAATCCGCTGATGAGGATAATCGAACGTAACTCGGTAGTTGTCTAAAAAGCCATTGCCGATATTGCCGGCGAGTTCTGTGGACGCCGAAACACCCTCTCCACCCAAAATAATCCAAGCTGGTTGATCTTGGATATGTAGGTTCGGCAAGTCGAAGTTTTCTATGGTCACAGCTTTGGTTGGCAGAGAACCTCCAACTCCCCCGATATTTCCCTTATCTTTTGGCGCTATTCGCTTGGGCAAACCCTCGAAAGAATTGGCTCTCACGAAATGTTCATGCAACAAGACGCTATATTCACTGCCGATATCAATGAGGAACGAGCCAATCTCGCTATTAATTTTAACCTCAAGTGTGGGGACATTTAAGTAGTAATAAATGGGCATGATGGTATTGATATCGGTCGCCCTAGAGACTACGTCTTGTGATGATGGATAGATTGTCATTTGTTCACGGTCATAGTCAACAGCGACAATGAAGCGAGCAAGAAAGTCATAGCCCACAATCCCAACAATACCGCGGAGAGCGCTTCGCATTCCCTCACCCAATGACAAAACGCTTGCGACTTGATTCTTGAAGACTATACCTCCGACGTTCATCTCTTCAATTGTTGCAAAGTTGAATTTGACCAAACCTGCGATTCCCAGCCCGCTTTGGGAGCCGAATGTCTTTAGGCCCAGCGCCTCAATGTGTGCAGCGTCAATAACGAATCCACCAGCGCCCGAATCCAGCAGAAACAAACGCGGCTTTGATCCGTTGATACTCATCCGAAAGTACAAGTGCCCTTGGTAATACTCAAGTGGCGCCACAATGCTGTCAACACCAACGGGAAATACAACTTTTGTCCTATCTGTCTCTGGCCGCCAGAAACTACTATCAGGAATTGGTTCGTTGACCTCGCTGGACTGCGTTTGCATAGTGATATTTAAATCTGAGATATTTGCTGTTAATTCACTATGAAAGGCAAATGTGAAGCCAGCAATCTCGCGAAAGTCGGAGTAGATTATTTTCGCTTCCACGAAGTCATAGCGCAGTAGAACTTCTATGACATTGCCACTCAAACTATCAATGAACGCCTCGGCGGTGATTCCTTTGTCTGTTGTGAATTGGAAGAGATACCCACCTCTACCCTGAAATGCTTTTGGACCGAGACATTCACGATGGAGAAATTGCTCTGGCTGGCTAAGGAATTCTTTACTTTCGATTATTCTAGCAATGACCAGCAGGTCCTCACTTAGACGGGAGATATCATTGACAATTCCATTGGGATTCGCTTCCCAGCCTTTGACCCCATCAAAGCCTTGACTGAACGCCATGAGTCCTAAATCCACAGAGGAACAATACCCCCTGTCTTTATTGAACAAAGTTGTGAATCCCCCTGGGAGCCCCGCATGTTCGACGACTCCGCCAAGAGAATAGCTTTGTGGTGTTTGTGACGGATCAGGAAATTCTGACAATTTGTAGATACGCTTGAGAACGGTTTTTGCATTACAGTCATTTGCTGTCTTCGCCGTAGCGCTAACCAAGAAGACAGCAGAAACTAAGAACACTATCACAAGAGAAACGAATTTGCCGCTCTTGGTAATGATCGCTTTTGAGCAAAGAAACGTTTCTGGAGTTGCGTTAAGCTTTGACAAATGCAACCTCATTTGATTGTGGATTCTCATGGCCGCTGAAATGCAGACGCCATGTGTTATTGTGATGCGCTTGAAATAACTAGTATTCCTGCCAGCTCGACCCTGCGGAAATAGTCAGGGCAATCAACGTCCAATTGAATACCAGGGACGTGCCTCCATAACTCAAGAAAGGCAACGGTAGTCCAGTCACTGGTGTCACACCGATTGTCATCCCAATATTAACAAACACTTGAAAGAGGATAATTGTTGCAGCGCCAAAGACAAGATACGAAGAAAATTTTGAGCGGCACTTTAGAGCTATACGAACCATGCGGTAGAGTAAGTATAGAAATAGTCCAAGAACTATCAACGCTCCCAAGAATCCGAACTCTTCACCTAAGACTGAAAAAATAAAGTCGGTGTGTCGCTCGGGTAAGAATTCGAGACGACTTTGAGTTGATTGGAGGAAGCCTTTGCCTGTCATGCCACCCGAGCCAATCGAAATTCGTGATTGAATAATCTGATACCCTGCGCCACGAGGGTCGCGGCCTGGATCAAGAAAAGTTAGGATGCGAAGTTTTTGGTAATTGTGGAGTCCATTCCAAATAAACGGTGTAATCACTCCGCAAGCAAGGTTGACCAAGACAGCCGTCGAGCCATAGAATAGACCTGGTCGCAAGTAGAAAATCAGCGCTAGCAAGACTACAAAGAAAAGCGCCCAAGTGACAATATTTGCGCTAGCGATCATCGAGATTCCTGGCGAAAGAGACAATGCCAAATAGCCGATTGAAAGTCCCGCCCAAAACCAGATACCTATCAGGAGCGCGATGAAGACTAATGACGTCCCAAGATCGGGTTGCTTGAGCACTAACGCCATCGGGATGAGGGTCAATGCCAAGGCGCCAATTAGGTTTTTGGGGGCAACAGGATTTCCTCGTGTGTAGGCAAAATATCGAGCCAGCGCCAATAACATTGCCAACTTGGCAATGTCTGAGGGAGCAAGATTGATTGGCCCCAATGAGAACCAGCGTGTAGCTCCAAGCCTAGTTGAGCCAACAAAAAAGATGGCCACTAGTAGAACTAGAGCAATGCCATATAGAAGATAGGCGCCCGCATCGAAAAGTTTCAAGGGAATATAGAGCACAACGACAACGACAACCGAACTGATAGCAAACCAAAGCATCTGTTTAAGATAGTAGCCACGTATCACTTCGGAGCTTGAATAATACTGCGCGGAATAAATCAGAGCCACACCGATTAGCGTCAACGCGACAGCGCTGAGAATCAATTTCCAATCTAGCGAATAGTATGAGACAGACATTTTGCTAAGAGCTCTTACGTTATCTTAATTCTTGTTAATTCAGTTAGTCCTGTCAGTTCAATTGTGCATTTCTTGTATGCGCAGAACCTTCAGTTTGTGATGCTAAATTTTTTAGGCGATCTAGATAGAACTTTATTAGTTTTCCAGCAATCGGGGCGGCTACTGTCGAGCCATGCCCACCATTTTCAACAATCACAGCGATAACTATTTTAGGATCATCAAACGGCGCAAACCCGACATACCATGAGTGATTTTCACCATGTGGATTTTGTGCAGTACCTGTCTTACCACCTGCGCGATATTCATCGGTCAGCAGACCTTTGGCAGTTCCATGTTTGGCGTGCACCACGTCCAACATCCCTTCACGCAAAACTTGTAGCGTAGAAGGCGAAAAAGGTAAACGCAAAGACATTGACGGCGGCGGGATAATCACCGCTCCGTTTGGATATTCTATCTGTCTTAGAAGATGTGGCGTGTAAACAACGCCAGCATTGGCTCCGACATTGGCGATACCAGTGAAAAACTTTGCCATTTGTAGTGGTGTCACTAAGAGTTCACCCTGACCGATTGACAGATTGAGTGTCAGAGCACGGGTCCAGCCATCAGGGTACATTGCATTTAGTGACTCAGAAGTTGGGACCAAACCAGATTTTTCGTGCGGCAAATCTATTCCAGTTGGTATTCCGAAGCCACAACGCTTTGCGTAGTCGGCTAGCTTATCGATTCCGAGTTTCAGGCCTGTTTGGTAAAAGTAGACGTCACAGGACTGGGCGATAGCCCCGATGATATTGACCGAACCATGACCATCGGCTTTCCAGCAACGAAACCAACGGCCATACTGCCATCCACCAACACAAGGGCTGAAAGTGGAATTGCGATTGACAATTTTTTCTTCCAACAGCGCCCCGGCTGTGACGAGTTTGAATGGTGACGCAGGTGGATAGGTTCCGTCGAGTGGACGATTCAAGAGTGGTTTGTTCGGATCTGAGATAATTTTATTCCAAACATCAGTCGGAATAGCTCCCGAAAAAATATTGGCATCATAGCTCGGCTCTGAGATCATAGCTAAGACTTCACCATTGGCAGGGTCAAGCGCCACTATCGCCCCACAGCAAAAAGTATCGAACATCAGCGAGGCTTCACGCTGCAAGACTTTATCAATCGATAAAACTAAATCAGCGCCTGCGATTCCTGAATCCGCTGGACGATCAGCAAGATCACCTAGTACTACGCCACGGGCGGAGATTTCAAGAAATCGAGTTCCCTCTTGCCCACGCAGCGCTCTGTCATATTCTTTTTCGATTCCTTGCTTGCCAAGTAAACTGCCAATTCGCAAACGGAGAAGCCCAGAATATGTTTCTGCGTCATTTACCTCACCGACATAACCAGTGAAACTCTCTGAACGAATGTCGTTGGCGTAACGGCGAACTCTATCTAGCTCATAGGTTATCCCAGGGTATTTGTCATACTGTTCTTCGAGGATGGCAACTTTGTCAAAGCCAACATCACGTTTGATTACTGCGGGTAAATAAAGCGGCTCACGATTGCGAAGCAAACGCTTACGAATCAGTGATGTGTCAAAGCCAATCAATTCGCTTAAACTTGGAATGGTTTTGCCCTTGGTCAGTTCGGAGCGCACCAAAGAGATAGAATAACTTGGACGGTTATCAACTAAGATTTCACGGTGACGGTCATATATAACACCGCGTTTGGGGACAATCGGTTGGACGCGAATACGATTATGCTCCGATTGATTTAGCAATTCAACGTGGCGAAATATTTGTAGGCGAGAAATACCACCCACCAAAATCAGAATGACAATTGTCACTGCGACATAGGCCAAACGGCCCTGCGAGTCTTTGCGCATAGGGCGAGGACTCATAGTGACACCTCAACGGGCTTCACTATGATCGCTTCCAGCAAGGGTAGCAGCGCTTGAAAGCGCCTAGAATACTTCTCGAACACGATCATAGCTAATATAGCGATCCTTGAAGAGTAAGAACATATAGGCAACCGCAGTTGTGTAGAGAGTCGAGGGTAGCGATTCAACTGCAAAAATGTGGAATACTTCTGATGTCGAGAGAAAGGTCACTCGCGCCATTTCAAATAGCAAGCTACCGCTGCAAACTACGGCAACTTTAGCTGGTAACGAATCCAAGTTGAGGCGGCTTTTGAAATAATTGGCTCCAATAGCTATTAGCGCTGCCACTATCATCCCTGCGGCCGCGGCTTCTGGTGAACCTGTGTTAACTACAAAAGCTGCGGCGGCTCCAAACCAAATTGCTACTACTTGCGGTTTGTAAATCGCGACTAAGGAGATTATCAACGGCGCTAGAGCGATATGTGCGCTACCAATTGAAAGTGGCTCTGCAAGTAAAACTTGGAACATCGAAATCAGGAACAAATAAACTATATAGGGTATGAGTCGCATCAGGCTGAAATTCACTCTTCACCCTCCAGTTTCGTCTCTGGGGCTAAGGGAAAAGTGTAGGCGTTACTAGAATCAGAGATTTGCGCTAGAGCATAGAGCTCATCAATCGCGTTGAGATTTACAACAGGCTTGAGGGAAACACCAGCAAAGATGGCATTGTCATCACGAGTCACTGCTTCAACAATTCCAACGGGCAACCCCTCAGGAAAAACTCCACCCAGTCCAGAAGAAATAATCAAATCTCCAGTCTTAATTTGGCCATCAATCGGCACATTGTCGAGAATCAATCCCCGCGAAGGCACAAAACGCACAATCCCTTGCTCACGACTTTCGGAATCACGCGCGGCCACTCGGCAACCTGGGTCGCTGAGAAGTTGAACTGTGGCAAATCTCGCGCTGAGCTCATCGATTCTTCCGACTAAGCCTTTTCCACTAATTACTGGTTGGCCAATGAGCAATCCTTGAGCGGTTCCTTTGTTAACCTTAATCGCAATGGGAATTCCACGATAAGTTACTGAATAGGCCTCAAGCGGAATCAGACGAAAATCTGAGGTTGTCGCATATCCGAGCTGTGCACGAAGTCGTTCGTTTTCTGATTTTTGGCGTTTGAGATCATTGACTTGAACCATGGCTCGTAAGAGCGCCTCTTCGAGTTCGGCGTTACGTTCACTGACTTTATAGAGGCTAGCCAGACTGACTTTCAATTCAAAGAATGGTTTCTTGAAGATGAAGTTAGCGCCCTCGCTGAGCGGATTATAGATATAATCCTTCCCTGCCAGCATGATAACCCCAACTAGGGCTATCAGAGCCAGGTGGGTAATCGACGCTTTGCGTTCGAAGAGTGTTTCGAAGAACTTCATGGCTGTAACATATAACTAAAGCCACGTCTTTTACCACTCAAAAACTGCAGTGTCAATAGAAATAGTAGATGCAGATTGCATCCACTCGGGATGCGAATTGCATCTAATCGGAATGCGGGCGACGTCGACTATCGGCGCCCGAAAAACGAAGTAGGGGATGAAATCAGTCGACGGAGTCAAGAATCGCGAACAAATCGGCTGGCGAATTGACAGCCATGAGCTTATCACGTTTGTCTTCGACTTTCATCATATATGACAATCTCGCCATTACATTCAGATGAGCGCCAATCGCGTCTTCTGGAGCGGCGATAAGAAAGAACAATTTGACCGGCTTGCCATCGATGGCGTCAAAATCGATGCCCTCTTCTTTACGGCCGAAAGCAATTACAATACCTTTGGTGGCTTTTGTTTTGGCGTGCGGAAAAGCGACACCATAGCCAACACCTGTTGTCACCAAGCCCTCTCGCTCGCTGACGTCTTTTTGCAAGAGGTCCGCGTCTTTGACTAAAGTTGAACCAGAGGCAAGTTTAACCAATTCTTCAATGGCCTCGTCTTTGGTAGTAGCGCTTAATTCGAATTCAATCAGATTTTCATCACAAAACTTTGAGAGCTTCATCGTACTAATTTTCCCTTGTGGAATAACTGTAATATTCTAAATACATTCTAGACAACACTTCTAATAATAATTCCAGCAACACTTCCAGTTATGCTTCAAAAACAAAGCAAATAACTTCATATTGAGTCTTAAACTTCGCGGTACATTCCCATCACGCGGAACTTCTCCAAACGCGAATCAATCAACTCTTCAGTCGGTATCTTTTGCAATTCAGAAAGGACGCTGAGGATTTCTTGTTTGAGGATTCTGGCGGCCTGTTCTGGCTCGGTATGCGCACCACCGACAGGTTCACGAATGATATCATCGATGACACCCAATCGCATGCAATCATCTGATGTAACTTTTAGCGCTTCGGCGGCCTGTGGAGCCATCGCTCCATCGCGCCAAAGAATTGCCGCGCATCCTTCAGGTGAGATGACTGAATACCAACTGTTTTCCATCATCAAAATTTTGTCACCGATTCCGATTCCTAGCGCGCCACCTGAGGCGCCCTCACCGATTATCACACAAACAATTTGTGTCCGCAAACGAGACATAACGAAGATATTATTGGCAATCGCTTCGGCTTGACCGCGCTCTTCTGCGCCGATACCTGGGAATGCGCCTGGAGTATCTATCAGGCAGATTACAGGCAGCTTGAATTTTTCAGCCAGTCGAAAGAAACGCTCGGCCTTGCGATAACCCTCAGGGTTGGCCATGCCGAAGTTTCTGAATATTTTCTGTTTGGTGTCTCGTCCTTTTTGTTGGCCGAGAATGATGACTGGCTGATTGTCAATTTTCGCTAAACCACCAACGAGCGCATTGTCATCTCCAAAGCGACGATCGCCGTGCAACTCGATATAGTCGGTGGTCATCATTTTGATATAGTCAAGCGTATATGGCCGCCGTGGATGACGCGCTAGTTGGACTCTTTGCCAGCGACTTAGTTTGGCGAAAATATCATTGCGTAACTTTGCGAGTTTTTCTTCAAGCGAAGAAATCTCACTGGTTAGCTCAATATTTTCACCAATTGCAAAGTCGCGCATATCGGAGATTTTTTTCTCCAACTCGACGATCGGCTTTTCAAAGTCTAAGAATGTTCCATCAGCCATAATACTACTCTCTCGCTTGAGGCTCTTTAACCTCAGGCAACACGACCTATCGTAACAATTGAATCACTCTGCGTTGTTTTTCTTTGCAATGCTGCTTCCTTTGCAATGCTGTTTTCTTTGCAATGCTGCGCCCCGCAGACGGCCACCTAAGATAAGGAATAGCGCCAGAACTGCAACCATAATCACAACCAGCCCTCGCGCCACTAACGACTTGTCCCAAAACAACATAACTATCGAGAGAGCTCCAGTTATGGCGCTGAAGGCCCAGAATGTCCGGACTGTCGCCCAATAACTAAGCCCCAAATAGCCCAAATAGTGAAACAAGTGCCGCCTGTCGGCTTTGAGGACATTCTTGCCAGCGAGCAATCGCCTCGTAAAAGATGTGAAGGTCTCGACCAATGGCACAGCCAGAGCAACCAAAGGCGGGAATAATGCCGCGCCTGTGAATGACTTGATCGGGGCCAGCATTGAAAGGACTGCAAAAAGATAGCCGACTAACAAGGCTCCAGAGTCGCCGAGAAAAAGTCGCGCGGGATAGAGATTGAAGTAAAGCACACCAACTAAAGCTCCCGCCAAAGCCAGTGATAACGCCACTCCGCCAGGGATGTCTAATAGAAATGAAATGGCGGCAACCGCAATGGCGCCGATTAATCCGACGCCTGTGGCAAGACCATCGAGGCCGTCAATTAGATTGATAGCATTTGAAAGTAGAATCACCCAAAAGACACTTATCAGCGCTGACCATGCGCCTGGATGTACTTCGCCAACAAAAGGAATGTACAGTGGATCAATTACCATACCGCCGAAATACAGAAGCAATCCTGCGGCGGCTTGCGAAAGTAGTTTTAGCCATGCCGACACAGGTTGAATATCGTCATAGAGACCAATGCCGAAGATAAGGAGGGCGCCAAGAGATATATGTAGCCAAGGAATGCTAGGCCCTACCCAATCCGGAAAGAGCAGCCCTACCAACGACATAGAGACAATCATCGACAGTATTACACTAACGCCACCGATATTGGGAACTGGTTCTTTGTGGCGTTTGCGTTGACTAGGTTTATCGACAATATCGTGTTGCAGACAAAAGCGAATTAGCGCGCGACTAACGAGCAGTGACACTATCAGCGCCGATACAAGCGCCAATAACATACCTGTGATGTTCTGTGAAGGATCGCTAATCATTTGTTACCTTTGAGAGCGCTGACGCAGGCCGAAATGATAAAATTGGTTAGTAAAGCCAACGGCAAGACAGCGTTTGAGAAAAAACCTGGCAGACGTTTGCGATAATACCGCCAAACTGAAAGATGGTGCCAACGTGAGCGCTTTGACGCTGAGGCTTGCGACCCCGCTCCCCAATAATGAAGCGCCCCTGCTTGCGGACAAAAATATATTTTGCCGCCTTGGGCTTCGATTTCCGCTGAGATATCTGTGTCTTCCATGAACATGAAGAACCGCTCGTCGAAACCGCCTAGTTTGGCAAACACTTCACGTTTGATCATCAATGCTGTGGCTGCAGTAGCTGGAACTTCTGTGGTTGTTTGATAATCTGGCAGAGTGTACCCAACACTTTTGCTTCCTAGTAGAGCGCTGAGTGTCGACCCTCGTGAGCCGAAGATATTTAACTTTGTGGGCAGCTCACGGCAGGTGGCTTGGAATGAGCCATCAGCGTTCCGCATCCGTCCACTAGCAGCCCAAGCGTTGTCTTTTTTTTTGAGTGTCTTGATAAGTTCTAAAATTGCTCCAGAGTCAAGAATGACATCAGGGTTGAGAAAAAGCAAGTACTCTCCCCGAGCTTCCCGAGCGCCGACATTGCAACCAGCCCCAAAGCCAACATTATTAACTAGAGTTATCATGCGGCCTTGCTGCAAGTGACGATTGATTGTCTCTGCTGATTCACTGGAGTTGATGGAGTCACTGGCGTTGTCGACAAATAGCGCTTCACTCTGATAGCTAGGATTTGATTTTTGGAGTTGTTTCAATTCTTCGGCCAAGACGGTTACCGAATTGGACAAAGCTTCCCCGCTATTATGCAATACCATAATTACAGACAAACATAAGCCGTCAGGATTCATCATGTCGGGAATATAAGCGGAAATTCGGAGACAAGCCACAGCCTGTCAGTAATTCCAGAGGGTTGGTTAAACTAATTGACTTAGAAAAATCGGCTTCGTTCTTCTTAGTCCAGCTTGCCTATCATCGAAAGCCAGCGCAAATACCAGACAACTCTAATGGCTTCGCGGACAATCTTCTTGGACATTTTCGAGGTGCCCTGCACACGGTCGACGAATGTTATCGGGATTTCTTTGATACGGAATTTTTTCTTCCAAACTCGCATGGACAGCTCAATTTGGAATGAATAGCCATTGGACTGGATGGCATCAAGATCGATGGCTTCAAGGACTTCGCGGCGGAAACATTTGAAGCCACCAGTGCCGTCGCGCAGTGGTAGACCAGTAATAACCCTTGAATATGTGTTGGCGAAATAACTCAAGAGCAAACGGCTCATCGGCCAATTGACGACATTGACTCCACAAATGTAGCGTGAACCAATTACCAAATCGTATTCTTTGATTTCGTGTAGGAAGTCTTTGATATACTGTGGGCCATGCGAAAAGTCGGCGTCCATTTCAAAAATCAGAGAAAACTCTCGCTCCAATGCCCATTTGAAACCAGCGATATAGGCGCGTCCGAGACCTTCTTTTTTTTCGCGATGGAGGATATTAACCCGTGGCTCAGATTTGATGAGTCTATCGACAATATCACCTGTGCCATCTGGTGAACCATCATCGACTACAAGCACATTGATACGTGGGTCCAGCGGTAAAACCGCATGGATGATTTTCTCGATGTTTTCCCGCTCATTGTATGTCGGGAAAATAATCAGAATTTTGCCTGAACTACTCAATGCTATTACTCCACGAATAATGCGTTACTAGAAATATTCTTCCAAACTAATTCTCTACTTCTGCAGAGACTATCTGCTCGTGCTGATTGTCCTCACGGCGCCACCAACCCAGTCCTAGCAATCCAAAGGCAAATACTAGAGAAACATAGGTGATGTTTCTGCCCTTCTCATACAAAGGGGATGCGTAACGAAAAGTCAATGTCCCCTCGCCTTTTGAAACCAATGCGCCCAAGAAAGCTCCATCAGTCCTCACTGATTGAATCAGCTCACCGTTTAAGTATGGGAGCCAACCGTCGTAAAAAGCAGTGGTGACAACAATTGGTCTTGCGGTTTGAACATCATACCTGACGACGATGCTGTCCATGTCGCTCAAGACAACCTGAATCTTGTCTTGAGAGAGGCGATTCACCGCATTTGAATCAGCTTGTAATTGGTATAATTGCGCTAGCGCCGACTCCCATTCTGTCGGCATTTCTTCTACAAAGGCAACCTCAAGTAAGTTCTCTTTTCCAGCGAGAATATGCGGATAAATCTGTTTTCGCTCGGCTATTGTGACAATAGTATCTGGCAAGAAAGCACGCGAGAAAGCATTGGGGTTCTCATAGACTGCGACATTGCCAAGATCGAGAGCAATAGTTACTGGCTGAGGACCAAAATGTCCTGCAGGGAAAGCGCTTTGCTTTGGCAATACCAGATATTTGGCGCCGACTAGATTCAGGAATCTGGCATTGGTAATATTTTTGAGGGCGCTACCTTTGAGGATTTGGTTGCCGTACATCCCAGGCCCACCGAGCAAATCATCATACCATTTGAGTTGGTTGCCATGATACCCCGAGACAACTTCTATGCCATGGTAAGGTAAGAAGTCTCCCTGAAAGATGCCCCACTGGAAAGTGCGGTAGTTTTTTGAATTCTGATTGAGATAGGTGGTGATTGGGTTCGGCTCGAAACTTTGACGCATTCTTTGCGAGTCAACAGTTTGAATGAATCTTCCACCGAAGCGAATACCATCAACCATCACCAAAAGCGGCAGAGCCAACAAAACTAACCGCGGCAAGGCCCCACGTATCACACCCCAAATAGCGCCGATTGAAGCGGCTACCAAGAAGAAACTCACCCAGAAACCTTTTTGAATTGCTGGCAAATTGGCCATAGCGATATTCCACTTGGTGGTATTTCGCGCCACAAGTTGCGACTTGATACCGCTGTAGAAAATATCTGTATAAGCGCTGAGCATACTCTCCCCTGCCATCCCCCAGAGCAAAGCCAGCGCTCCGAGAGAACCACCGAATATTAACAGGTACTTACGGAAACGCGCTTTCGATTTGGCTTGAGCTTCGCGGTATTCTTCTAATACCCACTGCACACCCATCGCCGCCAGAAGCGAGATGGAAAAACTGAAAATGAACATAATCATCGAAGGCGCGCGCAGAGATTTGACATTGGGTATTAGATAGAAGTATAGCTTGAAAAGTGGCGTAGTCGCGCCTAGCGCATAGGACAAGGCAAAAAGAGCCAGCCCTCCGAAGAACACTCCTTTGCGACGATAGAAAAACACACCGATGATTCCAAGAAACAGGGCTACAACGCCGACATACTCAGAATTGTCTTTGAAAGCATTCTTACCCCAATAATGTACATCAGGATACTCTGTTCTGTCGACTGAAGTTCCGACGAACTCTGGATCAATCAACCCAACTACACCCTCGGTGTGCATTGACCAACTTGTCGCCCATTGCCAACCGCTTTTGGTGTCGGTGCGTGGCGAGAAGTTCTTTGTGTATTGCACGCCAGGGTAGAATTGAATTGCGGAGATTCCCAAACCGAGAACCACTGCCAAAGCAAACCCTGCGCTATGTGTCGCAAGCGGTAACATTGAGCCGCCATTGGCTCCCGCTGAACGAATACTTTTGAAACGTTGGTAGAGCAAATACAAAGCATAGAAACCCAACGCCCAAAGAGTGAAATATGACATTTGCGGATGTGGTGTGAGAATTATCAACCCAATTACAGCGCCTAGCAGAGTAAAGTTCAATATCATGCTGCGGTTAAAAGCTCTATCTAAGAAGAGAATAGCCAAGGGGAACAAGGTTGTGACGAAGATTTTGCCGTCATGACCTGGCGCTACCAAACTGACCAAGTATCCAGAGAAGCCATAACAAACTGCGGCCACCGCGGAGGCTGTTCTGGAAAGCGCAAACTCTCGCGCGGTCCAGTACATAAATAATCCTGCCAAGAAAATATGGACCACCAGATTCCAGCCCAGCATTCTGAAGAGATTACCAAAATATTTTAGTGATGAAAGGGGATAAAATATGTCTCCATGGAAAGCATCGACATAAGGCATACCACCAAAGATGTAGGGATTCCAATGTGGAGGACCACCAACATTGCGCACATGGTCGACCAACATCTCGCGGAAGAAAACACCAGCATTGATTGTGTCTGAACCATAGAGCATCAAATCCGAGAAGACGAATTTGCGAAAGAGAATTAGAACTCCAAGACCAACCACGGTGAAAAACAGATACGGAAACAGATTATTTCTGTCTATCTTCGCGAGTTGGTCTTTCCCGCTAAGGGTGTGTGCGGCCTGTGAGGCAATAGATGTTTTCGGTGATTTCGACATGTAGCTCCTATTTAAGTTCTTGCGTCTAAACCAGCCGCGAACATAGACACGCGAACATAGCCAACTTCAACGACTTACGCAATCCATATCGTAGCTTGGCGCTCAATATACCGTTTTCGATTATCCTTGCAAACTGGACGACTTTGACTATATTCATAGAGTCCTCAACGAGGAGAGTTTCATCCTCGAAGTGTTCGGCCTCATAGCTTTATCTATCAGCATTGGTCTATAACAGCTTTCTTTAACGATTCTCTCACACATTATACTTTTGAAATACTCTTTTTGCTTCTAAAACAACTTTGTTATTTGTAACGAAAGGTAAGAATGTCGATGAAATCGGTAACAATTAAGACGGGCCCTACAATCTCAACACTATTTGTCTTGAGCTTACTATTGATGCCGATGGTTGTCTCGGCGACAAGCTCTTACCCACCACCTCTCAATGTTCGTGTAACAAACATTCCACAATTGAACAACGAAGAGCAGGCGGCAATTTCTCCCATAGATTCAAATATCATAATTTCTGTCTGGCGGGATTTCAGACTAGGATACCGTCAGATAGGTATTGGTCGTTCCACTGATGGCGGATTGACTTGGACTGATTCATTAATTAGTCCAGAGATGCAGTACATCAATATCATCACTGCTTTTGCGCAGTCTGTTACTAACAATTGGCAGTCTGACCCTACTCTCAATGTCGATAGGTTTGGCAATTTCTATATTTCTGCTCTTGATTTCGCTCCAAATGCTAACAACGATTCATCGACAGCAGTATTTTACAAATCTACCGACGCAGGACTTTCTTGGACAGGGCCAGTTCCAATAAGCCCGATTTTCGCCCCCGCTTTTGAGGATAAGCAATTCGTGACAGTCGATAATTCTAGTGGGCTTACTGATGGCAATGTTTATATGTCGTGGACACGCTTTCCTAACCCTAACAGAATGCTATTTATTCGTTCGACAGATGGCGCTTCATCATTTGAAGACACTGTAGTTGTCGGCCCAACTCAAACTTCAACGGGCTGCGGCGCTAGCATATTTGACGCTGGACAATTTTCAATTCCGATTGTGGGCGCCAATGGAGATGTTCATGTTTTCTGGCAAGGCACACGGTTGGATTCTTCTGGGTTCTGTTCTGGCTTTACGTCAATAAAGCATGTTGTATCAACGGACGGCGGTCTAACTTTCACTGTTGAGGATAATATTCAACAAGTTTCTGGCTACACATCGGCTCAAGGTGGCATCAATACATACTCCCAGCCAGTGGTTGATGTCGACCGCACCTCGGGTCCGTTTGCTGGGAACATGTATCTTTGTTTTACCAATAGGGGCGCAGAGGACGCTGGACGCACAGATGTTGACTTCATGATGTCCACGGACAACGCGCTGACTTGGACCAATCGTGTAAAACTCAACGATGATTCTAACAGCGAACTCAACGATAGTTTTCACCCTTGGCTGTTCGTCAATGAAGAAGGTGTTGTGATTGTTATCTACTATGACAATCGCCTTAACCCGCCGACATATACAAACTTTGATCTTTTTGCCACATACTCATTTGATGGTGGGCAAACTTTCACCAGCAACCATCGTATCACCGATGTTTCTTCAAGCCCTAACTCATTATTTTCAAGTGAATCGTCAAGTGAGTCGAATGGTCGGGCGCAACTCTTTGACTATTCAGGAGCATTTGACCCACGAGATGCTCCACTATTGAGCCCAACAGCTCCACAGGCTGGCCTTATAGGTGAGTATATCGGGCTTGGCGCTTTTCATGATAAGATTAGCGCCACTTGGACTGATAGCCGTGATGGAAACTCTGAGGTCTATACTTCATCATGGTATATTCCTCTCCTTGAGCCGAAGCTCATATTGCCAGACAGTGGATTTTTTGCTACCGCTTCGCCAACATTTACATGGGCGACTTCATGGAAAAACGGCGCCGATCAGTATCGCCTTGAGATTGCCGATGATGCCGCATTCTCAAGTATCGTTGCCACACGAACTGTCGACACAAATTTCAATGTCTTAGATTTCGCTTTGACTGACGGCGAATATTTCTGGCGTGTCAAGACTTTCAATCTTTCAAATAGTGATAGCACAGAGTTTTCATCTATTAACAGTTTCCAAGTTGATGGCTCTCCACCTTCAACCCCAACACTGCTGGCGCCAATCGACTTACTTGTAACACTGAATCCCAAGCCAGCTTTCGATTGGACAGATGCGGTTGATGCGATAAGCTCTGTAACTTATTCGATAGATATATCAACTGATGCGGGATTTCCTGTGGGTCCGCTGACAACCACAGTTTCGGGGATACCCTTTTCTGATCATACCCCAGCTGATTCACTCGCTGAGGACGTTGCGACGTTCTGGCGTGTGCGCGCAACAGACGCTGTAGGCAATACATCAACTACTACCACATTTTCCGTGACATTCACCCCTGCTTGCTGTTTGAATGCTGGTGACTATGACCACAATGGCTCTTTCAATATTGCCGATGTCACCGCAGGAATTGCGCGTATATTTTCCTCTGGTGTAGCTCCCTCCTATCAGGATGAAGCTGATGCTGATGGCGACAATACGTTCAATATTGCTGATGTAACCTATGGAATCGCTCGGATTTTCGGTGGTGGGCCAGCTCCAGTTTGCGGTACAACTGGGACTTGAAGACAACCGCATTATGCCCTAACATATCTAATTGCAATAACTTAATGCAGCTATGTGGATAAAAAAGTGAGGTGGGTTTTGTTAACCCACCTCTTTTTTTGTTGTAGAGTAAAAGTTCGCGCCTGTAATTGTGTCTGCTAACCAATGGGAGTATATTCTCGGGCGTCTAACGACCACCTTTGGTAACACGATCTGTAATCCAAGACAAACATCCCAGAAGATACAGCCATTAAAGTCAATCAACTCACTTCCAAAGAACTCATATGACCAAGCCGAACCAAAACTCTTCAGACAAAGTTGAGACGTATCCACCGCCAGCTTGGGCGAAAGATGCGCAGACTCCTTCGTTTGAAGAATATCGCAGGCGCTGGACAGAGTCGATTGAAAATCCAGAAAAGTTCTGGGGCGAATTGGCCAAGGAACTTGTCTGGAATAAAGAGTATGAGATGGCATTGGAATGGAATCGTCCGTTTGCTAAATGGTTTGTCGGTGGCAAATTGAACGCATCGGTGCAGTGCCTCGATAAACATCAGAACACAGCCACATTCGACAAGAAAGCCTTAATCTGGGTTGGTGAACCAGGTGACCGCCGCGAATTTACTTATAGGCAGTTGCACGCCGAAGTAAATCAGTTCGCTTCAGGTCTCAAAGAATTAGGTCTGAAAAAAGGCGATAGAGTCGCAATCTACTTGCCGATGATCCCAGAGTTGGTAATTGCCTGCCTTGCCTGCGCCCGAGTTGGCGCCATACACACAGTTATCTTTGCAGGCTTTTCGGCTGACTCAATTCGTGACAGAGTTGAAGACTCTGGCGCAACATTGGTTATCACTTCTGACGGCGCTTGGCGGCGCGGCCAAAAGCTCTTATTGAAGAATATCGTTGATGAGGCGCTAAGTGGAATTGACGCTGTTAAAAACATAGTGGTTGTTCAGCGCAACAAAGAGAACACCGAAGAGTTTGCCCATAGCATGTCAAATGCGCGAGATAAGTATTACGATTCTGTGCTCGGGCTTGGCGCTGATACTTGCCAGCCAGAGTCGATGGACTCCGAAGACCCGCTGTTTATCCTTTACACATCGGGAACCACGGGCAAACCCAAAGGCATTTTCCACACCCACGCTGGGTATCTTCTCGGGACAATGATTTCGACACGTGAAGTTTTTGACATTAAGGATAGCAAATCAACAAAGAGTAATGATTTAGATGACAATGATGTTTTCTGGTGCACGGCGGATGTGGGTTGGATTACTGGGCACAGTTATGTCATCTACGGCCCAATGCAAAACGGTGTCACACAGGTTATGTATGAGGGCGCTCCTAATTATCCTGAGCCAGATAGGTTTTGGGAGATTGTCGCTAGCGAAAAGGTTACTATTTTTTATACAGCCCCAACTGCTATTCGTGCGTTTATGAAATGGGGCGACAATTGGCCGCAAAAACATGACTTGTCATCATTGCGCCTGCTGGGAACAGTCGGTGAACCGATTAACCCTGAGGCTTGGCGTTGGTATCACAAAACTATCGGCGCAGAGAGTTGTCCGATTGTCGATACTTGGTGGCAAACTGAAACGGGGTCAATCTCTTTGACACCCTTGCCAGGCGCGATTGCTACCAAACCTGGTTCAGCGACATTCCCATTCTATGGCATTGACGCTGTGATACTTGATGAGAACGGCTCTGAAGTAAAGACAGGTCAGGGATTGTTGGCAATTCGGAAGCCTTGGCCAGCGATGATGCGTGGTATTTGGGGTGATGAACAAAGATACCGCGAGACATATTGGTCCAAATGGGGCGGTAAATATTATTTTCCTGGTGATGGCGCCTATCGTGATAGTGATGGTTATTTTTGGATTGTCGGCCGAGTTGATGATGTGGTCAATATTTCAGGGCATAGAATCGGCACCGCCGAGCTTGAGAGCGCCTTCGTTGAACATCAGACAGTCACCGAAGCGGCTGTCATCGGCGTGCCCCATGAAATCAAGGGTGAAGGGTTAGTGGGTTTTGTGACTTTGCGCGATGGGTACAAACCATCTGACGAACTCGCTGTTGAATTACGCGCTTGGATTGGAGCAAAAATTGGCGGCTTCGCCAAACCCGAAAGAGTCATCTTTACCGCAGACTTGCCGAAAACCAGATCAGGAAAGATTATGCGCAGGTTATTGCGTGATGTTGCCAGTGGGAAAGCGCTCGGCGATGTTACCACGCTGGCCGACCCGGCAGTGATGAACGAATTAAGAGATCAGTATCAGGACAAATAGTTACCGTTAGAGCACATCACCAAACATAGCTCTATGAAGAAAAATATTATTAAGAAGATTATATAGTGAACAAGACGAATTCAGAATCTGTAGCAACGGTAGATCCTCGGCAGGCCAAAGATCAAGAACGCGAAGGTCGCAAGTTAGGCGAGTTAGCGGCAACTGCGATATGCGGTAATGACATTACATCGTCGTGCTTGTATGTCTCAGCCCTCTCGATTGTCTATGCAGGGCGTTGGGCGCCACTGTCACTTTTGATTGTCGCTGGAGTGTTGTATTTCTTCCGCTCAATCTATTCTGAGGTTGTCGGCGCTTTGCCGCTCAACGGAGGAGCTTACAATGCTCTGCTCAATACAACCAGTAAGTTTCGCGCATCGATTGCCGCCTGCCTTACTATTCTCTCTTACATGGCCACCGCGGTTATTTCCGCCAGTGAAGGCATGCACTATGTCAGCTCATTGTGGCATGGCTTGCCGGTCATGGAGGCGACTATTGGCTTGCTGGCAGTATTTATGATCCTCTCGATTATTGGTATTAGTGAATCGTCCAAAGTAGCGACAGGGATATTCATTTTCCACTTGGTGTCACTAACTGTGTTGGTGGTTGTCGGCGGCTCGTATGTCGCGCTCAACGGCATTGAAACACTGATGTTGAACCTGTCGACACCAACTGAAAACGGATTCATGCTGGCTATTTTCTTTGGTTTCTCGGCGGCGATGCTAGGCATCTCCGGTTTTGAAAGTTCTTCCAACTTTGTTGAAGAACAAAAACGTGGTGTTTTCCCAAAGACACTCCGCAACATGTGGATTGCCGTTTCGGTATTCAATCCAATTATGGCTTTCTTGGCTTTGGCATTGTTACCGATTAGCGAAGTGGGACAACACCAAGAAGCGCTGTTGGCGCATATGGGATTCCTATCTGGCGGCACAACCCTGAAATGGATAATCAGTATCGACGCGGCTTTGGTGCTCAGCGGAGCGGTTCTTACCAGTTTTATTGGTGTCAATGGTTTGGTGCGTAGAATGACACTCGACAGATGCTTGCCACAGTTCCTCCTGAAGACTAACAGTCGTGGCTCTACTCATCGAATCATTATCGGCTTCTTCCTACTATCAGTTTCGATTCTCTTATTAACCGCGGGAGACTTGAAAGCGCTGGCTGGGGTTTACACTATTTCATTCTTGGGTGTGATGGCGCTTTTCGCGCTCGGAAATATTTTGCTAAAAGTCAAACGGGCTCGCTTGCCTCGGCCAACTAGCGCCAGCTGGCCAGCGATTATGCTAGGTATGGGCGCAGTTCTGGCGGGCTTAGTGGGAAATGCCATCATGAACCCGCAGTACCTCAAAGTTTTCTTGCAGTATTTTATTCCGACATTCCTGATAGTCAGCATCATGCTAACACGTATTGATCTGTTGAAGGCCACACTCTATTTGATTCGTACAGCCATCGCTTCATTTGTCAGACCAATGGGGAATTTCACGGAATCGATTCGTTCTAGAATCGAGCAAATCAATTCACAGCAAGTTGTATTCTTTACTCGCGGTGATAATGTCGCAAATCTCAATAATGCGATGCTCTATATTTTGCGCAATGAACATTCCAATCGTGTCAAAATTGTCACTGTAGTCAGTGACAAATCTGAAGTCCCACCAAAACTGGAAAAGGATCTTGTCTTTCTCGACGAAGCCTATCCAACAATTGACATAGAGTTCTTAGTTATTGAAGACAAGTTCAATCCAGGACTTGTACAAAGACTCTCGACCCAATGGGATATTCCAACAAATCTCATGTTCATTGGATCGCCTGGTAAGAGCTTCCCCTACGGGCTCGCTGAACTCGGCGGTGTGCGTTTGATTATCTAAATCTAACTTTGCAAAAAAAACACGCTCTGACATTCATGACCAACATGTTTGTCAGAGCGTTTCTCTCTACCCCACCTCTCTTAGCCGTATAGAATGACGAGTAGACACTCGGAATGACTATGGCGCGCATCTCTTTAGTTGACATCAATTTACATGAGACAGGCCATTAGCAAACGTATTTTCTGCGTTAGGAACAAGCCCTATTGCGATACCTGAATAGCTGCATGAAAGCCTGTAAGCCACTGCCTGTCAGGCTATTGACAATCGGCCGCCCCTCTGGCATGAGCGTTGCTTGAGTGAGTATTGGTTAACCGCCGAAACCACATTAGGAGAGGGGAACTCCATTTATGTTTCAATCATTCCAACCGCAACCGAATCGCACCGCTTTCGCGAACCTAGGGCTGGCGCTAGCCACTGCCGCAATCATATTCTTCTTTGTTCCAATCAATACTGCAGCCAGAGCGCTCTTCGACGCCAAACAACAAGCCGAGCAAGAAGAAGTCACTCTTCAACGAATCGCAGTGGGTCGGCCTTTTATTTCCATCTCGGTACACAAAGTCGGACAGCTATCGATGACCGTTTCCAACAAGGGAACTTTTGGAACTGGCTTTCTTAGTAACCCAACTGACCCAGACGGAGGCACGGCTCCTTCAGCGGAGTATCCTATCAATTCATCCATTGAGTATTTGTTTGCTGGCGCTCTTTGGATTGGTGCGGTTGTTGGCCGTGACACTGTTGTCAGCACGGGCGCTGATGGCTGGCAGCAATCCACTGGCCTAGAATTCAATCCAGCGAGTTTGGAGGAACAACTAGCTAATGGCGAGGAGCTGAAAATTCGTTCGATAAGTGATCCTGAAAACCCTGAGTTCTTTTTGGCAAAATCACAAGAGGATATTACATCTGTCTATTTTGACACTCTAACAACAGGCCTGGCATCGGACGCGTTCAATGTCAATCATGTTCCGCTGGGTATCAAGGTTCGCGAGACAACCTACGCTTGGAGCTACGACTATGCCGATGATTTCGTTCTCTTTGATTACAAAATTACAAATATCGCAACCCGAACTTTAGAGAAAGTCTATTTGGGTATTTATGTCGATGGCGATGTCGGACATACTGCAACGCTCGGGCAGGGTGGACTTGGCTCGACTGATGATATATGCGGGTTCCGGCTGGCAGTCGACCAATTAAATCTCAGGAGAACGAACTGCAGCTATACTGATACAATTCGTATCGCTTGGATTGCTGACAACGACGGAAACGGAACCGAAGTTCCAATCACACCACCCAGCAAAGACAGATTCTTACGGGCAACTGACCCTACCAGTGTCACTGGTACTCGAGTCGTACGCACACCCTCGGATTCACTTGATTTCTCTTTCAATTGGTGGGTCTCAAACGCTAATGCTGCACTAGATTTTGGACCAAGACTTATTGGAACTGACGATGATCCGTTCCGTGATTTCGGCGGCTTTCTCGGAACTCCCCAAGGTGACAAAAACAAATATTATATCATGAGTCATGAAGAATTTGACTATGACCAACTCTTTGCCGCAGTTGATCGAACTACAAGCGGCTGGCTCCCTCCAGGTCCTCAATCAGTGGATATTTCCAATGGTTTCGACACTCGCTACTTACTCTCGTTTGGGCCGTTTATTGTTTTCCCTGGTGAAACCTTGCCAATCACTTTCGCCTATGTAGCTGGTGAAAATTTTCATACAAACCCACAGGCGATGAACAGTATCTACAATGGTTTCCAGCCCAACGATTATGCTGACCAACTAAACTTCAAAGAACTAGGCATAAACGCCCAATGGGCAGCTTGGATCTATGACAATCCAGGTGTTGATTCGAACGGTGACGGCTACAAAGGGAAGTTCAGAGTTTGTATCAATGATTCAAACGACATCGACACTATCTTCGACACCTTTTATAATGAAGATTCTTCTCTCATTGACTCGATTGTCCCACGCGAATTCTTTGTGGATGTAGACACTAATTTCTATGAAGGTGACGGCGTGCCTGATTTTCGTGGCGCCAGCCCTCCCCCTGCGCCAACAATTCGACTTGATCCAACACCTGGCCAAATAACTGTCCGCTGGAATGGACTTCGCTCAGAAACCACTCCTGATCCGTTTAGTGACGCGCTGGATTTCGAAGGTTATCGCATATATATGGGACTGGACAAACGTTCGACCGATTTAGTTTTGCAGTCTTCATATGACAAAGAAAACTTCACACACTATTTTTTCAATGACAATACACTCGTTTGGGAAATCTCTGGACCACCGCAAAGTTTGCAAGAAGTTCGGATATTGTATGCCAACGACAACCCTGATTACAATCCACTCGACAATGGCATAACGCAACCTCTGCGTGTGGGTGATTCATTGTTCTATTTTACCGCTCAGGACTTCAACCGCGATGACCTGAGTGATGAGAGAGAGATACATCGACCAGCAAAATATCGTAACGCTCCCTACCCACATACTTTGCGGCTGGACTCGGCTTTCACAACAGATACTTTTCTAGTGGATATTTTCTCAGATGACACGACATTTTATCCAGATGGTGAACTGACTGAGGACAACAAGTTTTTCAAGTATTTTGAGTATGAGTACACGCTTAACAATTTGCTGTCATCACAAAGATATTTTGTGTCGGTGACTGCCTTTGACTTTGGCGCTCCAGCATCTGGGCTTGCGGCGCTGGAAACCAGTCCGCTCTTTAATGTTGTTGCCGAATACCCACAGAATACAACTGATGCAATCATCGCTGACAATCTTGGAGTAATTGTCTATCCCAATCCTTATCGCATCAACGGCGCATATCGCGCTAGTGGCTTTGAAGGCCGAGGACATACTGACCTACCAGATGAACGAACGCGAGCGGTACATTTCACAAACCTTCCACCTGTTTGCAATATCAGCATTTACACAATTGATGGCGACCTTGTTCGTCAGTTTGAGCATGACACCGCCCCTAACTCACCAGAGAGTATGCACGACTCTTGGGACTTAGTAACACGCAATATTCAGATGATAGTCAGCGGGATTTACTATTGGACAGTTGAAGAGCCGAATGGCGCGGTACAGATGGGGAAATTGGTAATAATTATGTAAAGCGAACGACTACAACAATTATTGGTTATTTATTAGCTCTGCTCTGGCTTATCTTTGGGTTTTGACATTTTCAAGAGCGTTTCGCGTGTGGCGCCGACCTCTTCACGAATACCTGTCAGAGCTTCCGCCAGCAAACCTAGGATAAAAAAGCCCAGCCCCAAACCAGCTAGTAGCATGATTAGGAACAAATAAGCTCGATTACCCACGTGCAAAACATAGCGCTCATAGAAAGTATAAATAGCCACCAGCCCCGCTAGAATGAAACTAACCGCGGCGGCCCCACCAAACAGCAATAGTGGTTTTTTGAGGAAACTGATTTGGAATTTTACAGCCAACATATCGAGAATGCCGATTGGGATGCGCCAGATGCTGGTGAATTTGGAGGCGCCCCATTGGCGAGAATAGAGAGTGACTTTGACTTCATCAATAACATAGCCCTCTTCGGCGGCCATGACGACAATATAGCGATGCCAGTCACGGCGCAGGAACATCCGTTCGACGATTTCAGCGCGAAAAGCTTTGACGGAATTGAGATCGTGAACTTTGATACCAAATATCATTCGACTGAGTGCATTATAGATATTTGAGACAAAACGTTTCTTGTATTTACCTTGTTTCCAACCAGTGACAACATCGGCCCCCTCACGGATTTTCTCAATCATCGCAGGAATATCATCTGGCAAGAACTGCAAGTCAGCAGGATAGAAAACATAGACATTACCACGCGCAGTTGAAAAACCTGTTTGCAAGGCTGCTGTGAGCCCTCTGTTTCGGGTGTGGACAGCCACACGAATAAACGAGTACCGAGCGGCTTGCTCATGAATTTTCTCAAGAGTTTTGTCAGTCGAACCATCATCGACTAGCACCAATTCGCCAGGAAACGAAGCCCCCTCAAACATCTCAGCAAAGAGCTTACACAATTCTTCAATATTGCCCTCTTCGTTCATTGCAGGAATGACAACAGAGACAAAAAGCTGCTCACTATCATGACCGTTAGAAAGATCGGCCCTTGAATCAGGATTTGGCTGAGAGTTTGTCATAGTAAATATATCGGCGCTCTTACCTAAGAGCTTCGACTTCCGCTAGTTTCGCTGTGATTTTTTCTGCGCCTGGGTTCAGATGATGCGCCAGCCTAAAACGCTCCAGTGAGCTTTTTAGGAACATCTCCTTTAGAAACATATCGGTGCCGCTCTGCTTATACAAGGCCAAATTGATTCGGCCCAATTCCGCCTGAGTATCATAATCTGTTGGGGAGGCGTCAGAGGCGCAGGTCAGGAAGAACCTAGCTTCCTTTATGGCGCCAATTGTCTCGGCCCGTCGCGCTAAGTACAAATTAACCGCAATATTCGAACTGTCAATGTTCATCATGCCCGCCACCGCCTGACCTGACGGGTCCTTGATGTGGCCATCCAAGACCAATTGACCAATTTCAAAGGCTGAGAGTTGGTAAGCTCTGGCTTTTAGATTCTTAGTCGCTCCCGATATACGAATCAGACTGACCTTGAGGTTGGTTACGTGATAGGTATGCAACGGAAATGAGCGCGCAGCCACTACTGGGTACATATCTCGGAAACGTGTCATATTCGACTCATCCAACAACAAATGTGTGACAGGAAAATCATCTAAGAATGTCGTATCAGGATCAGAAACACCAAACTGATGTACCAATGCTGGAAAGACATTATCCTGCGCCAGCCCGACTCCATAAGGACCAGAAATTACCGCGTCAGGGCCAAGAATTTTCGGTAAGTCTTTCGAGACAGCGACAATGCTATAAGTCGGTCTCTGAACCCAAGAGATATACCAACTGAGCCCTGAGCCAAGGGCAAGAGCTGGAGCCACGATCAGAATTAAGGTTGCCAGTCTTGACGATAACCTAAATCTAGCTCCCTTACGCCAAAATCGCTCATAAGCGAGGAACACTAGCCAAAGCGCCGAGGCAGTGGCGACTACGTACCACTTACTATCATCAAAACTAAAATCATCAGTTTGCATGATTGATATGCGCAACCAGATTTGGTAGACAGGAAAAATAAGTGCAAATCCAAAAACGAGATAGAAGGCTATCAACGGTTTTGTAAGACTCCAACTTCTAGCTGCCTTCATTGCTCGTTTCTCTCTAGTCGAGTCTAATAGTCGCGCCAAGGCGATACCCGCTAGCGCGCAAACCGGATAGGTAAGCGGAATCTGATAGCGAAGCGGACGATAATTCCAAGCGAATAACTCTACCCAAATCAGAATTATCCAGAGAGACATAAAAACTGTGGCGCCTGAGAGTGATTTTGCGCCGTTTTCATTACTCCCCACAATTAATCGGTACATGGCTGTGACCATAAAAATGAAAGCCAGCAAAGCCGCCACTGATAGTCCTTCAATGTCAGTTCCTAACGAGAAGAGCTTCCAGAAGAAATTGGCTAGGCTCTCAAATGCCTCGGGTGGGCCGTAGAGCCCTGTGGATTGCTCGGCGAGATAATAACTGATAGCGTCAAGGTTGGGCCAGCCAATTGTGGCCAGCCACATGGCGCTACCCAAAAACAGACCAGCGCCAAAAGCGATGATCCGTTTCCATTGACCTGCTCGCTCTTGCGCGGTTACTGTTAGTAAACGCCACAGAAAGAATCCTGAAAAAACACCGACAAAGACAAATCCATGAGACTTACCTAGCAAGAATGAAGCGCTAAGCGCGATTCCTGCCAGAACTTGAATGATTCGCTTCTCACGATAACTTTCGGCTAACCAAAATGATAATATGCCAAAGAACACCATTGGATTTTCCAAAAATGGCAGTCGACCATAGAAGAATTGATTCTTGTTCAACACCAAGAAGGCCAGCATGAAAAACACCGCTGCTGGGCCATGATGCCTACGCACCAAGAGGCAAAGCAAGAGAACAGTCAACATGGAAAACAAGAGGCCACTGAAATTGGCCTGTGCGTACCCAACTCCGAAAACTGCAAAAACAGCGCGAGCAACAGGTGTCACCGCTGAGTTTTGGAACAAGGGGAAACGCGTGTCACCAAGAGGATTGTAATTGTCAAAAAGTTCAGCGTTTTTGGCATACATAGTGTAAGCCGCAGGGTCAGTGTAAACACCCTGACTAGTCGACAAACCTATAGGTGGATCGGCTGAGAGATGTACTAGTCTGACTAAGACTGTCAGGACAAATAGAGCAATCCAGAGATAATTGCTAGAGATGACCGTAGAGAATGAAGCGCCAGTCGAAGGTTCCAACGACTGCTTATCGCGCTTTTTCTCTTCGTTCATCAATGGCTTTCCTAAAAAATGGCTTTCTTAAACAATGACTTTCTCAAGAACTTTAATCACTTGAATAGGCGACTTGTCCACGCAGAATAGTCTTAACGACTTTGCTAGAGAGCTTCCAGCCAGCGAATGGTGTATTGCGCGATTTCGACTTGAATTCCGATGGATCAACTGTCCACTCGGCGTCTGGAGCAATAATGGTCAAGTCCGCAGAGTGACCGATTGACAAATCTCCTAGCGGTTGATTGATAATTCGCGCAGGATTGACTGTCAACTTGCGAATCGCATCAGTCCATGAGAGAAAGCCTGTGTCAATCAGACGTGTTTTGATCAGTCCTAAAGCCGTCTCAAGTCCAACCATACCCGCTGGCGCTTGATCAAATTCAACATCTTTCTCTTCGGCGCTATGTGGCGCATGGTCAGTGGCGATGCAATCAATTGCTCCGTCAACCAGACCAGCGATGACCGCCTCGACATCGGCTTGTGTGCGAATCGGTGGATTAACACGCAAGTTCGTATCGAATTTCTTTTCGATTTCATCGTCAGTCAAAGAGAAATGGTGTGGGCAGGCTTCGGCTGTGATTTTGACACCCTCAGCTTTGGCGCGGCGAATTGCTTCGACCGTACCTGCGCAAGAAACATGCTGAATATGCACGCGACCACCAGTGAAACGCGCCAACTGGATATCGCGCAAAGTGGCGATTTCTTCAGCGACAGCTGGTCTGCCTTTAATACCAAGTTTTGCAGAAGCAAATGATTCGTTCATGACACCATCACCAACAAGGAACTTGTCCTCGGCGTGTTGCATAATCGGGATATCAAACATTTGAGCATACTCAAGCGCACGGCGCATCAAATCAGGGTCTTGAACAAAATCACCATCATCGGTAATCGCCACTACTCCCGCTTTAACCAAGTCACCAATCTCGGCGAGCTCTTTGCCAGCGCGGTTTTTTGTAACAGCTCCAACTACAAAAACGCGGCACGGAGCGCCAACCGCTTCGGAAAGCACAAAACGAACTGTCTCTTGGTCATCAATGGCCGGTGTGGTGTTCGGCATGCAGCAAATAGTGGTAAACCCACCTGCGGAAGCGGCCTCGGCGCCAGTTCTTACCGTCTCTTCATCTTCACGGCCTGGTTCACGTAAATGAACATGCAAATCAATCAACCCCGGAGTGACAAGTTTGCCAGTGGCGTCGATGATTTTGCTTTTGTCTGTGGCTTTGAGAGCGGCGGCGACTTTCTTCTTGTCGGTTTCGACTGCAACGAACTCGCCGTCACGAATTAGAATTGTCGCATCGTTGAGGACACCAATTTTCGGATCAATGACCGTTCCGCCAGTGACTATCAAATCGTAGCTGTCGTTTGTTTTCTTGGCTGCGTTCATTATTCGTTCTCCTCAGTGACGCTCTTCTTGCCCGAAAGGAGATACAAAACTGCCATTCGTACGGCTTGCCCATTGGTGACTTGTTCCAAGACAACTGAGCTATTGCTGTCAGCTATCTCGCTGGTGATTTCCACACCACGATTGATCGGCCCTGGATGCATGATTGTGAAGTTTTTGTTTAAGCGCTTCAAACGCTCGTTCGAGAGGCCAAACAAGTGAGTATACTCACGTTGCGATGGAAACATACCAGTCTGTTGACGCTCTAGCTGTATACGCAGGATATTGACAACATCCACACCTTCGAGCGCCTCATTGAGATTCGTATAAACATCCACCCCGAAGCGCTCGGCTTCATACGGTAGCAGTGTCGATGGTCCGCAAATTGCGACATCAGCGCCCATTGTCTTAAGTCCCCAGATATTTGAACGCGCCACACGTGAATGTTTGATGTCACCCACTAATAGCACTCGCAAGCCCTTTAGTGAGCCGTATTTTTGACGGATGGTAAACATATCAAGCAAACCCTGTGTCGGATGCTCATGAGCCCCATCGCCAGCGTTGATGATATTTGAATTGAGACATTGCGTCAGAAAATACGGTGTGCCAGCGGACTTGTGACGCACAACCACCATATCTATTTTCATGGCCTCGATGTTCTGCACTGTATCACGCAGGCTCTCGCCTTCGCTCACCGATGAAGTTGAAGCCGAAAAATTAATTGTATCGGCGGACAGTCGTTTCTCTGCTAATTCGAATGAGATACGTGTGCGAGTCGATGACTCATAGAAGAGATTCAACACTGTCAGGCCGCGCAATGTCGGCACTTTCTTAATTGGTCGCTCTAAGATTTCTCTGAAAATCACTGAAGTGTCCAGTATTTCCGTCAAGTCTTCGGCGCTGACTCCTTCGAGTCCTAGTAGGTGTCGTGATGCAAGTCCCATAGAGATTCTGTGGCTATATGTTCTATATGTTTAGATTGATGTAATAATTTCTATGCTTGTTCTATTTGCTTCTATTTAGTTCTTACTTGAACCACGTTCGATACTAATTGAGTCTTCGCCATCTTGGCCATCATCTTCTTTGAGCCGCACACTAACGCGATCAGTACGATTTGTTGGAATGTTTTTGCCGACATAGTCGGCGCGTATCGGCAATTCACGATGACCACGATCCACCAAAACCGCCAACTGAATTGAACTAGGCCGCCCGAAGTCAATTAACTGCTCAATTGCGGCGCGGATTGTTCTGCCAGTATAGAGCACGTCATCTACTAGAACGATGTTCTTATCGACAACATCAAAGAGAATGTCAGTGCGTTGAATAACTGGTTGCTCAAGACGAGTCGTAGCGTCGTCACGGTAGAGATTGATATCCATCATCCCGAGCTCAACTTTGGCTCCCTCGATTTGCTCAATCAACTTTTGCAAGCGTTTGGCAAGTGTAGCGCCGCGAGTGAGCACGCCTACTAAAGCTACATTCTCAGCTCCACGATTATGCTCCAAGATTTCATGCGCGATGCGCGTCAATGCGCGCGAAACTCCTGCGCCATCAAGGAACAATTCCGCTTTTTTGCTCGCAGACTTTTTATTGGCGACTTTGTTCTTCACAGTCTTCTTTTTTGTAGATTTTTCATCCATTAGAGTATCTCAATACCATAGGTAATCTTTATTACGTGACATACTTATTGCGCGACATTCTTCCTTAGAGCGTTTTGCGCTACAAAACTACCCCTAGCGTATAGCATAGAAGCAAATAGTGTTTTTGTAAGGATTGTCAGGGATTTTGGAGATGTTGTATTCATCAAGATTTTATTTCCCTTCCTCACCTCTCACGGGTGCGATTAAAAGGACACACAGCGCCAAGTATACAAGCTGTGCGTTGACAGTCAAGCCCAGATTAAGAGCAATTGAACTAAAAATGCTAGAATTATCTGTCTGGGCGATAATTCTGTCAATTACTCCTCAGGTAAAAATGCGACATCAAGATTCCGCGCTGCGGCAGTTTCATCCAGCCTTCTCAAAGGTGTGTTATGTGGCGCGGATCGGACCATCTCAGGGTCAGTCTCAATTTCTTTGGAAATCTTATTGAGCGCATCAGCAAATTTCTCTAGCGTCTCACGACTTTCCGTCTCAGTAGGCTCAATCATCAACGCCTCAGGCACAATCAACGGGAAATATGTCGTTGGAGAATGGTAACCATAGTCCAGTAAACGCTTGGAAATATCTCCAGCGCGAACACCATTCTTCTTCTGTCTGGAAGCGCTGAGAACTACTTCATGCTGACAGGCGCCTGGATAGGCGATTTCATAAGCGTCAGAAAGCAGAACTCGCAAATAGTTGGCGTTGATTATCGCATTTTCGGCGACTCGCCGTAGCCCCTCGGCCCCTAGTGTACGCACATATGCATAACCCCGAACCGCATTGGCAAAGTTGCCATAGAAACTGTGCATCCGTCCAATCGATAGTGGTCTGTCCCAATCCAAATAGAACTCGCTGGGCGACTCACTGGCGCTTTTGGAATCGCCAGTTGACGGCATTCCGTGGCGAAGAACAGGTTTCGGCAAAAATTTCTCAAGTTCTGCGCTAACCCCCAAGGCTCCAGCTCCTGGGCCACCTCCGCCATGCGGAGTTGAAAATGTCTTGTGCAAATTGATGTGCAACAAATCAAAACCAATAGCTCCAGGTCGCACCAAACCAAGCTCGGCGTTGAGGTTGGCGCCGTCCATGTACAAAAGCGCCCCAGCTTTGTGAATCACATCAGCAATTTCAATAATCTCAGATTCGAAATGCCCAAGTGTGTTCGGATTGGTCAACATGATACCGGCGACATCATCGTCAAGGGCTTCTCTGACCGCCTCAGCGCTCATCAAACCTTTGGCATTAGATTTGACCTCAACAGGAACCATACCACCAATAAAAACCGAAGCGGGATTGGTGCCATGGGCGCTATCCGGAATTAGAATCTTCTTGCGAGGCTTACCGAGGTGTTCGTGATAGGCTTTCATAATTAGCACACCAGTCAATTCGCCATGAGCGCCAGCTACAGGTTGAAGTGTCATCGCAGGGAAGCCGCTAATCTCCATCAAAGCCGCTTTCAAATCCCACAGCAAATGCAAACACCCCTGAACCTCAGACTCTGGCGCAAGTGGATGCGCTGTTCCAAATGATGGATTGTCGGCGGCGACATCATTACGCTTGGGGTTGTATTTCATAGTGCATGAGCCAAGCGGATAGAAACCTTTATCGATATGGAAATTCTTAGTCGAGAGATCAACATAGTGACGCATCACTTCGCCTTCGGTAACCTCTGGCAATGGCGGAGCGCTAGCATTGCGCAAGAACTCTGGCAACCACTTTTGTTTATCCTGCTCGGAGTAACGGAGATCTTCCAAATGCGCGCCAAGACGGCCTGGAGTTGACTTGTCGTATATGAGTGATGTCGGAGTATTCATGCGTATATCTTTTTATTGGCTAAGACCAGCTACTTGTTTGACTGCTTTGTTTCTTCTCGTAACTATTTCTTTTGTAACTCTTCTGCTTGTATTCTTTCAGCTTGTAACTCTTCAGTTAGTGATTCGATTTTCCCTTGAGCGTATTCAACATCTTCACTTCCGGGAAACAACTTAATGAACTCGCCAAACTTATCAATTGCCGCTTGAAACTGACCGTCGTTCTTGTAGCAAATTGCCTGATAGATATGGAATTCAGGGAGGTATTCACTCTTGGAGAAATCATCTATCAAATGCTGATAGCGTGTGATAGCTAAGTCGTAGTTGTTCTCACGACGCGCCATATCGGCTAGCGCATAAGCGCTCTCGACGGTGAATCCTTTCTTGTCATCTGGGTCTAGCCCAATAACTGTCCTAAAATATCCTTCAGCTAGTTTTGTTTCACCTTTCCAACGATACTTATTGGCAATTTCATAAGTGAGTTCAACAGTCGGCGCTTTTGCCTGTCGACTGAGAAAATCCGCTAGAGTATTTTTTCCTGCGCTGTAGTCTGTGAAAGTTTCGATGAAACTTTTGGCCTCAATGAACCCAATGGCGCGATCAATTTCTGTTCCATCTGATTTTAGCAAGATGTAAGTTGGAAATCCGCGCACACCTGCGCTATCGGCAAATCCTGTTCGTGACCCATCTGCTTTGTGACCGTTGATTTTGGTGAAAACTACATTCTCTTTGATCCATCCGACAACTGCCGGATCGATGAACGTTATTGTGTCCATCTGATTGCAATATGTTCACGTATCAAAATAGAAATCCAGCAGGATGAGTTTCCCTGACTCGGCTGCAACTTTTAGCCCTTGCTCGTAACCTTCATAGGCAGTGAATTGATAACTGGCTTTAGCTTTGACCTGTGGCGCGCTAAACAAAACTAAGACGGCAAGCAATAAGCCTACGACACGAAACAAAGTGACTCTAAGAGTATTATTAGTTTTCATAGATTGAACCTTTTTCAGAATTACCTAAACAAGACTACTTAAGTGATGTTTGTTACTAGTTTTACTCTTCGGTAACGGCTGGCTCCCATTTATCTCCAGCAACCATCCCAGCGATATCGCAGGCTTCTTCAACTTTTTCAGCAATAGTCAAAATCTCATAGGCGGCAACATTACCAGAAAATGGTGACTCTATACTAGAGAGACCTATGGCTCCCAAGAAACCAGATTTCGAATTCAAGACAGCGGGGATTTCGTAAGACTCCAAAGACTCCATAACGAAATCTGCAGTCAGCTTGTCTCCGACATACCCAATAACAATCCATTCAAGGTCTTGATGATTTGCATCAGAATCATTCATAAAGAATCTTCCCTTCTAGTGGTTCCTTGGTAAGTCTAGTGCGCACAACCCTGCGGTTCGACTAAGGTGTCGCTTGAGGTATCTTTTGAAGTGTTATCCGACGCTTCCGATTGGGCGCCTTTGCACAAGGCGTCAATAAGTGAATCGATTTGTTTGTATGTCCGCCGTTCTGTGAAAGCTATGAGCAATTGATTGCCCATCCCTGAATAGAACCTACCTAGGTCGACCCCAGCGAGTATGCCTTGCTTACATAGTTCGGCAATGATTTCGGCGGCAGGGCGAGGACATGAGACAACAAACTCTCGATGATACGCACTAGCGAATGTTAGACTGTAACCGTCAATCTCTTGGATTTTGCCTGCGGCATAATGCGCTCTCTCAAGACACAACTCGGAAAGCTGACGTAGGCCGTGCTTGCCCAGTAGTGACATAAAGACTGTTGCAGCGGTCGCACACAGCGCTTGATTAGTGCAGATATTTGATGTAGCGCGAGCGCGTTTGATATGCTGTTCACGAGTTTGTAGTGTCAATGTATAACCCGGCTTGCCGTCTGCGTCAGTCGTTCTGCCAACCAGACGACCAGGGAGCTTGCGAATCAATTCTTTGCGAGTAGCGAAGAAACCAACTAGCGGACCACCATAGGACATTGCGATTCCCAAGGGCTGTCCTTCACCGACTACAATGTCTGCCCCCTGTTTGCCAGGAGGCGTGATTAGAGCCAGAGCAATCGGATCTGCGACGACAATCATCATTCCACCAACAGCATGAATCTTATCAGCAATCTCTTGGATATTCTCAAAGAGACCAAAAAAATTCGGTTGGGAGACAATCACACAAGCCGAGGAATCATCAATGACTCTATCGAGAGCCTCAAGATTCATGACTCCAGTTGAACTCTGCAAAGGCGCCTCATCCACCAAATTAAACTCTGCGTCAAATCCCTGTGCGTAGGTTTTGATAACATCGATATAGAGAGGGTTTAGACCACCAGCAATAATAACTTTCTTGCGTCTGGTTTTCGCCAGAGCTGTCATGACAGCTTCAGCGGCAGCGCTAGCGCCGTCATACATTGACGCGTTGGCGACTTCCATCCCTGTTAAACGACAAATGTGCGTTTGGAATTCGTAAATAACCTGCAAGGTTCCTTGAGCGACCTCGGCCTGATAAGGCGTGTAGGCGGTCATGAACTCTGGGCGACTGACGATTGACTTGACAGCTGCTGGAGTATAGTGATCGTAGATTCCCGCTCCGGCAAAACACACCAGTGGTGTGTTTTCCGCCGCTAGTGAGCTAAACTCAGCTTCAAGCTCTGGTTCAGAAAGCGCAGGAGCTAAGTCCAAAGGCGCTTTCACACGTGCAGCTTGCGGCACATTCTCAAGTAAATCATCAAAGCTCTTAACGCCAATGCGTTTGAGCATCGCTGCGCGGTCGGCATCTGTATTAGGTATAAATGGCATGGTCTATTTTGCTTTGCAGTAATGTACTATCTGTTTCTTTGACAACTTCTGTGATAACTTTGTTTCTTTGAAAACTATTGTTCAGCAAGACTCATCTGACAGCTACTGTTCATCAATTAGATCAGAGTAGTGTTCGGCGCTAAGTAATGAATTCAGTTCAGTGGGATCATTCAAAGATACTTTAATCATCCAACCGTCATCAAATGGGCTTTGATTGACAATCATCGGATCTGAATCCAATTCTTGATTTACTTCAATGACTTTTCCACTGACCGGAGCAAACAAATCGGACACGGCCTTAACCGCTTCAATCGTACCGAAAGTTTCACCACAAACGATTTCGTCACCGACTTGAGGAAGTTCGACGAAGACAATATCACCAAGCTCAGACTGTGCCCACTCGGTAATTCCGATTGTCGCATGACCGCGTTCTGCGTCTATCCATTCATGGTCTTTGGTATAGAATAATTGCTCTGGGATGTTCAAATCGGCCTCCGTGGCTTGCTAATTATTGCTTATTATATCTTCTGTTCAGACAACATGAATCTAACTCACTTGCCTAATGGCTCGAGAACCGCCTATTACGAATAATTTCTACTGAAAAAGACGACGAAAGTCAAGGAATCGCGGCGAGTTTACTAGGGGTTCCATCTGTGGACAACCTGAATGCCAGCCGACTGGAATCTAGACAATTGGCTTGGCCAACTTGAAGCCGCAAAAACAGCCGCAAATGCAAAAGGCACAGCTAGCTGTGCCTTCTTACATTTTGGCTCCACTTTGACAGCGAGACCTAAGCCTAGCTTTTGGTAGCTGTGGTCTTATCAGGCGATGCAACAGATTTGGTGGACGACTTCTCGTCGGCCTCAAGCATCCGCTCGACAAACGAAGTGTCAAATTTGCCAGCAACAAAGTCCTTTTCGCCAAGGATTCTCCGCTGGAAATCAATAGTTGTCGGCACACCCTCGATGACAAATTCATCGAGCGCATGAATCATCTTGACTATCGCCTCTTTCCGAGTATCAGCGCGGACAATTAGCTTGGCGATCATTGAATCATAGTATGGAGGAATAACATAGCCCGCATAAGCGGCAGTGTCGACTCGGACACCAAATCCACCAGGGACGTGGAAGCTGGTGATTTTGCCAGGACCAGGACGGAAATCTTTATTGGGGTCCTCGGCGTTAATTCGACATTCAATAGAATGACCGCTCAAAGAAACGTCGGCTTGTGTCACAGACATTTTCTCGCCAGCGACAACTCGAATCTGCTCTTTGACCAAGTCAATACCTGTGACTTCTTCAGTAACTGGATGCTCGACCTGAATTCGGGTGTTCATCTCCATGAAGTAAAAATTCATTTCCTGATCGACCAGAAACTCAACTGTACCAGCGCCAAGATAATTAACTGACTGCGCTCCGAGAACCGCCGCCTGCCCCATCCGCCCTCTTAGATCATCCGTCAAAAGCGGCGAAGGACTCTCTTCGAGTAACTTCTGATGACGACGCTGTATTGAACAATCACGCTCACCGAAATGAACGACATTGCCAAACTTGTCACCCATCAATTGCACTTCAACATGATGTGGACCGATAATCGCTTTTTCCAAATACATTGCGCCATTATTGAAACAGGCCTCCGCCTCGGACTTCGCGGCATGATAATTACCCACCAAATCGTCCTCAGAGAAACACAGACGCATCCCGCGACCACCGCCACCAGCGCTGGCTTTGAGCATCACAGGGAAACCGATTTTTTTCGCGAGAGCCAGCGCCTCATCTGGGCCTGAAAGTATACCATCGTAACCTGGCACAATCGGCACTCCAGCTTTGCGCATTCTGTCCTTGGCCTCGGCCTTGTCACCCATTTGGCGAATCATAGCTGGAGCAGGGCCGATAAATGTCATATCACAATCAGCGCACATCTCAGCGAACTCAGCATTCTCAGCTAGGAAGCCGTAACCAGGGTGAATCGCATCGGCATTGGTAACCTCTGCGGCTGAAATTATCCGTCTTGGATCGAGATAACTCAAATTCGACTGTGGGGGGCCAATACAAACGGCTTCATCGGCGAAGCGCACATGTAATGATTCCCTATCAGCTTCACTATAGACCGCGACAGTCGGAACTCCGAGTTCACGGCAGGCCCGAATTATTCGTAAAGCAATTTCACCGCGATTGGCGATTAGTATTTTCTTAAACATCTTCTCTCAATTTTCCCTCTGGCCCAACAAATCGCCGAGCCACCATATCTTCTTGTTTAACAACGCCTTACTATGCCAGAGTTGTAACGATACTTGATACACCCCAAACGCCAGTTACGGCGAAAAGGAATATACTACATTCGTGAATAGTTCAAAGAGGAAAAATTAGGTGGTTTAGGCAGAGGTTAGACGCTGTAAAATCAGAACCTGAGGCCAAAGGAAAACGCCAGAGATGAGTTCAAAGAGCTGGGTGAGTCTAAGGAATAGTTTACAGGCGTTGTTCCAATAGGTAATAGTAGATTGGTGCCATCATATGCTGGCATAAGCCCGAACTCTCCTGGAATGACTTGTAACCTCGCAAGTAATGAAAACTCAAATGACCACTGGCTGTCAATTTCCTTAATCCCTCCCAGACCAATGGCGTAGTTACTCCCTAGAGCGCTTATCTTTTTTGCTCCGCGCTCTGTCCTCTGAAACTTTGTTGGCGCCGAGTATCCGTAGAAAACACCAGATTCAACGAATGCGAATGGAGTAATATCTCGAATACGGCTATGAGTGGTATATCTGAATTCGGCAGTTAGCGGTATTGAATTAAACCCAATGTCTTGAGAGTCCTCATAACCACTACCCAGACTCAGAGAAAACGACCCAAATTTTACAAGAGTTTACCGAACCCAATAGCTAAACTTTCTTTATCGGATGACGTACCATATGCGATTGGTCTCATACCTGCCTCGAAACGACTAGAGCTAACAACACTCCTTACAAACCAATCACCTTTGGCCGAAACAGACGAGCCAAGGCCAACAAACATCGCCCCCAACGCGAAGATAAGTAGCAAGCTACCAACTTTTGTTGATGTGTTTTCTTTACTTATCATTGTTTTCGAATAACCTAACTGGCATTTTCATGCTCAACAAAACATACTCCACTAGCCATCACTCGTCAAGCGTGCCCTCCTTAAGACGACTATTCGACAACTCGACCAAGACACATCGTGCCCAAGAAAACATCTTGACAAACAAGCACAGAGTTCGTTATACTAATCTTGAAAAACAAGAACACCGCCACCTCAGGAGGTAATGGATGCGCCCTCGCACTAATGTTTCCTTTGCAAGAATTATTGGACTGTCAGCCGCAATGACAATTCTTGGTCTGCTCCACCACTCCAAAGGAGTTAACGCAGCTCCCTCGTGTACATCGACAACTTCAACCACGCTTGCTGAAATTGGAGTATTAGCGGATATCGGCGATGTAAACTCCGACGGCTACGCGGACATTATTCTCACTAGTTCTCAAAGCGGAGTTACGCAAGTTATCTCTGGAAAAGACGGGGCTACCCTTTTCGAAATAACACCTCCTCAGCTAGACAGCTCGTATTCACACTCAGTAGCCAGCGTTCCAGATCTGACAGGTGATGGATTCCCCGACATTCTCATTAGCGCTCCTTGGAGCACAGATGTCTGGCAACTATCAGGACGCGTTGATGTGTTTGATGGTCAAACTGGCGCTTTTCTATACAAGGTTATTGCCACCGAACCAGGCGCTCTTCATGGCTGGACAGTCGCTGGAATCGGCGATATCAACGCCGACGGTTTCGGAGACTTCGTAGTCGGAGCCCCAGAGAATACCACTAACGCTTATCCAAATGCGTATGGGGATGCTTATGTGTATTCGGGTGTTGATGGCGAACTACTCTACAACTACGCTGGAGCGGCCGATAACTATTTAGGAAAAGAAGTTGCTGGAATTGGTGACGCAAACAATGACGGCGTTCCGGACTTTGCGCTCTCCTCTGGGTCTAGTCTTGACGCATCTGTTTCTGTCTATTCAGGCTCCAACGGTCTTCTACTCTATGTGCTTTCTAATGGTTCTAGCGCCGGTCAATTTGGTTCAGCGATTTCAACAGCTGGTGACTTGGACTCCGATGGACACTCAGACATTCTCATCGGCGCTTTTGGCGTCGATGCGGCTTACGTCTTTTCAGGCCAAACAGGCGCTTTGATGTTTTCCTTTAGCCCAGAGATAACCCCCGATTTGGGATTCTTTGGTATTTCAGTAACAGGCGGAGAGGACGTAGATGGCGACGGTATCCCTGACATAGCGATTGGTTCGCCGCTGGCTGATAACGATGCAGGCAAGGTCTATCTCTTCTCTGGAGCGGATCAAAGCTCGATTGGCGTATTTACTGGGCTACCCAACCAAAAATTGGGCTGGTATGTTTCACTACCCGGTGATATCAATGGAGATTGTTTGAGTGACGTCGTGGCCATCGACCGAAATCTTACACATATATACTCCCTCCAAAACTCATGCGCTCGTCCCGCTGCATGTACTGGGTGTTGTAACATCCCTGGTGACGCCAACAATGACGGCTCATTCAATGTCGCTGATGTTACTTTCGGAATATCAAGAATATTTTCTGGTGGGGGCGCCCCAGCGTGTCAAGACAAAGCTGACGCCAATGGTGATAACGCGTTCAACATTGCTGATGTAACGTTTGGGATTACTAGAATCTTCGGCGGTGGCCCCCCGCCAATTTGTGGAACATCTGCTCTATAGAATCTTCTGCTCTATAGAATACTGAAACGCCAACAACAGATGTGCAGAAAAGGGCAACACTCCATGGGCCTAACAGGTGGTTGAATCTGTAGCTCTGGTTACTTAAAACTTCTGCATGCCGGGCACATTATCTGAGACAGGTGTCTCGGCGGAGTCGTTGTTGATGTCATGCTTCTGATCATCCCAGCCGTCGGATGCGCCTGTGATACCTTTGACACGTAAGTCAAAGTCATCGGAGTTGGTAGCGTTCCTGAGCGCCTCTTCATAGCTGATAACGCCAGCGCGATAGGCCTTCATAATCGCCTGATCAAATGACTGCATACCATATGCGGTTCCGCCACTCTCGATCAATTCAATAATATCGCCAGTCTTGCTCTCAGTCATTATACACTCGCGCACAGCGCGGCTAGCAATCAGAACCTCACAGGCGGGATACCGCCCACCATCATCACAGCGCGTCAACAAACGCTGACTTATCACGGCCTGCAATGTACCGGCTAGTAACAAACGAATTTGTGTATGTTGATGTGGTGGGAAAAAGTTCACCATGCGGCTGATTGTTTCCACAGCGTTCAATGTATGCAGAGTCGTTAAAACCAAATGCCCTGTATCCGCGGCTGTTAGGGCAATGGACATTGTCTCCAAGTCACGAATTTCACCTATGAGAATAATGTCTGGGTCTTGACGGAACGCATGACGCAACGCCGCCGAAAAACTCTCGGTGTCACCACCAACTTCACGTTGAGAGATAATACACTTCTTATCGCGATATACATATTCAATCGGATCTTCAATGGTAATAATATTGTCCGAGCGTGTCGCATTCATCTGCTCGATCATCGACGCTAGTGTGGTTGACTTTCCGGAACCAGTAATACCAGTTACCACCACCAAACCGCGGCGTTTCTCAGAAATAGCTTTGACTACATCTGGTAGATTCAAATCTTCAATCGTCGGAATTTGGTCATTGACCGCACGGATCGCGATTCCGACAGAACCGCGTTGGCGATAGAGGTTAATACGAAATCTGCCGAGCTTGATCACCGATAAAGCTAAATCAAGTTCGTTTTTCTTACGAAACCGCTCCATCTGTGTCTCATTGAGCATTTGATTGACATAGGAGTCCATCTCCTCAATTGAAACTGGAGGACAATCAAATGGCTGCAAATCACCGTTAATTCGCAAATACGGTTGTACACCAACACGTATGTGCAAATCGGAGGCTTTCTTTTGGAGCATATCCACCAACAGCTGTTTCAAAGTCATATCGAAGTATCCTTAGCAAATATTCTCACAGTCATCTCCTCAAATAATGCCAATTCAGAATTGGCATTGCAAAAAACAATCGACAGAAAGCAATCGCTAGGAAGACAACTGAGATTCAACTATCTCATATAAAGAGATGTCGGCCAATAACCAGTTGTAGTTAAGCTATTGTTATTGAAGGAAATACTTGATTGGATTATGTATACGAAAAGAGGGCGCCCAGAGCGCCCATGTGGCGAGATAAGCTATTGACTACTAGGCGTTTATGTCGACAAGAAACAGGGCCTGCCCAAATTCCACAGGCTGGCCGTTTTCTATCAAAGCCTTGACAATCTTGCCGCTAACTTCTGATTCGATCTCATTCATCAGTTTCATGGCCTCGACAATACAAACTACAGTCCCTTCACTGACACTATCGCCGACTTTGGCAAAAACCGGAGATTCTGGTGAAGGCGATGAATAGTAAGTACCGATCATTGGAGATTTTATCTCAACCCAATTGGCATTTGACGATGGGACCGCAGCGCCAGATTCGGCGCTAGCCGCCTGTGGCGCAACAGCAGGGGCTGGGGCTGAAGCAATAACCGCTTCTGGTACAACAACTTGATGAGTAGCCACAGGCGCAGAGCCATTGACAGCCATCTGCTTGCGAGTAATTTTCACCTTTCGGCCCCAACTGGAGACCTCTAGGACGTCAATTTCAGATTCCTGAACAAGTTCGATAAGTCTTTTTATAGTCTCGGGCTTCATATATTCGCTGAAAAGTTTTGTGGTCTTCTATTTGTCGTTCTTTTATTGTATGCCGTCTAAGAGTAATCCTATTTGACTCTCTGGGCAAACTCGCATATCGCCGCTTCAAATACCGAAAAATTAGCTCCGTATTCTGCGGCTCCCAGTTCTATAGATAGGGCTTCTCTATACTTCCAGCAAGTTTTTTGGCGATTTGTTGAGAATTCTTCCACCAGTATTTGTGACGACCACATCGTCCTCAATCCGCACTCCACCCCAATTCGGGATATAGATACCTGGTTCAACTGTAATTACCATCCCACGTGCGAGAATGTCCTTTGAAGTATGCGCCACACGTGGCGGAACATGGACATAAAACCCGATACCATGCCCAGTGCCGTGCCTGAAATTATTGCCATAACCAGCTTTGGTAATAATATTTCGGGCCGCAATATCTACATCGGCGGCCTTGCGTCCACTCTTAATTTTCGCAAGAGCCGCTTTTTGGGCTTTCAAAACGATGCCATAGATTTTTTTCTGACGTACACTAGCTTTGCCGACCACAATTGTGCGTGTCATATCTGCAACATACCCACGATAAGTAGCGCCAAAATCAATTGTGATAAAATCACCTTCGGCAACTTTTTTGTTTGAAGCAATGCCATGCGGCAAAGCCGAACGAGCCCCTGAAGCGATGATAGTCTCAAACGCTGGTTTATCGGAGCCGTGCATTTTCATATAGTATTCAAGTTCTGCTGCAAGTTCGTTTTCACGAACACCCGGCTTAACATATGACAAAATATGCGCAAACGCGTTGTCAGTGATGACTGCGGCCTTCTCTATCAATGCCAGCTCGGACTTTTCTTTGACCACCGAAAGACGCTCAATCAGCCCACGTGTTCCAGCTAGTAGAGAACCATTCAAATATGTTCTATACTCTTCTGCGCCATTGATAGTAGTGTAATCTCTTTCATATCCAACAGTCGAATATCGCTTGGCCAGCGAAGGTATTGCTTGCAACCCCGCTGCTAATGTTGTCGCCAGTATTGCTATTTTTGCGCCTTTGACCTGCTTATGTGCTTGCGCGTCATAGCGAGGGTCAGTGAAAAAGTATGCTCGGCGCTGATCGACAACTAGCAAGCCGTTTGAACCAGTATAGCCTGTCAAAAACCGCACGTGATCATTGCGACTAACAATCATCGCATCTAGATTTTCGGCTATCAGTAATTTCTTCAATGATGCAATTCGTTTGACACTCATGTATTCAACCCTGATTACGCTATGAAATGTTTCGTCTGATTTGCGCTAAAATAATTCTTTGGTTCGTATAGGCGTTTAACGACAAAGACCAATTCGCGCCCCGCCTTTTGGAAATATGTATAAATATGAGAATACAGGCAAGTAGCGCTACGAAATGAAATGGAGCAAGATGTCAATGGGTTACGAAACACGAAAAATCTTTGAGACTGCAGATAGACTTCAACGGGAACGTTTCGGACTTGACTCGGCTTTTGCGAGCTTTTCTTGAAGACGTTGAATTGGGTTTTTCTCTACCAGAACGCGATAAATGTCCAAAGCCGCATCAGCATATCCCTGCTGGAACAACAAATCCGCCATCGTCTCTGTTTGATAATGCGCTGGCCGCTGAACACGATCATAGCGTTCAGTCAATTCCGCAGGTGAGATTTTCTTGCGAGCGCGAGGTTTCGGAGAATGTCCATGGGAAGACGCTTTGGGCTCTGACTCAGCTGAAGCAGACTCAATCGTAGCCACTTCCTGTTCTTCATCTTCTATGATGTCTGCAACTAATTCAGTTACTGTGTCAGCTACAGACTCAACAACCGTCTCATCAGAACTAATCTCTGTAACAACCTCTTCGCTGCCGCGTTTCAAAGTCAGGGAAACGCTTGAGACAGATGCTTCAGAAACAGACGCTTCAGAAATTTCTGCCACATCCTCAGACTCTTCTTCAGCATCTCGAACGACTATCTCTTCAAGAGTCGCGATAGTTGGTTCATTAGTCTCATCTACTGGAGCCGCGCTTTCAGACATCACAACTTCAGCGGGCGTATCTTCTGGAACAGTTATCTCGGCTGGCTCAGTTACTGTATCATCAACTATCACAGTAGAAGTATTCGTAAAGTGAACTCGTTCGGATAGCGCTTGGTAATTCCCACTCAACTCACGAGCACGCTCATAATATGTGAAAGCGATGACATCTTTGTTTTGCGCAAAATAAGTGTCGCCCAAACCCTTGAGCGCCGCGGGACATTCTGGATCAAGTCGCAACAGTTTGTGGAACTCTTCAGCGGCTTCGTCAGCTCTCTCTAAGGTCAGCAAAGCTTGTCCACGTATTAGATGGAGCGACAGTGGCACGACTGAATCGCCAAGCGGCGCGTCAGCTGAATCGCAAATCGCCAGCGCCTCTTCAGCGTCACCATCGTCGAGAGCTTGCAATGCCTGCGCCGATGAATACCCTGGCGGTTTGGTGGCCAAATTGACAGTCAAGACCTCAAATGGGCTTGGTTCAACGTATTCGACAGCGGACAAAACCTCTTCCATACGATTCACAACAGCAACAGGCGCCTGAGGCGCTGTCGGCTCTGTGACAGCCATTTCTGTGTCTTGTTTGTCGTTGCTATCCATCGTTTCTAGTATACTGCGCCCTGAGCCTAGACACAACTATTGTCGGCCCCATTCAGCCACCCATGCGGGCAATCAATGAACTCGAAGAGCGACCTTTCTTCAAAGCGATACGCCGCACAACGCCGCCGTAAGACCGCACAAAATCTCCACCTACAATCTCTTTGAGCTTGTAATCAGCCCCTTTGGCCAAGACATTTGGCCGGATTTCTTGGATGAGTCGTTCGGGGGTGTCTTCGGCGAACAAGACCACATAATCCACCGACTTAAGCGCCGCGACTATCAAAGCTCGATCTCGTTCAGTTTGTAGAGGACGTTTTGGCCCTTTGAGACGCCTAACCGATGAGTCACGGTTAAGCCCCACAATCAAGATATCACCCAGCGCTTTGGCTTCGGCCAAATAGTCGACATGCCCGGCATGCAATATATCAAAGACGCCGTTGGTGAAGACAATCTTCTTCTTGGATTTCTTTCTGGCAATACGCTTTAACAATTCAGGTAATGATTTGCGCGCAATGACGAAGTCTTTGAGCGAAGCCTTCTTGGCGGACGCTCTTTTGCTAGGCGTTTTATTCATTCGCAGGTTTATCTTCTTCGGAAAGGTCTTTGCCGTTGTGACGGTACTTAATAACTCGCGCTTTCTCCATAGTTATCATCCCGTCTTTGACAGTCTCATCCAGAAATGGCAAAAGTAGTTCAAGTCTTTCCTGACTATCAACTATTTCGACGACAACCGGCAAATCCTCCGAGAGGCGCAGAATCTTTGTGGTATGCAAACGACTACTGGCGCCGAACCCCATCACACCGCGCAGGACTGTCGCACCAGCAAGATTTAGCTCTCGCGCTTTGAGGACAATTTGCTCATACAGCGGCTTGCCATCACACATGTCCGCTTCGCCGATGAACACACGCAGCAGCATTCCTTCTTCAGGTAGTTTCATCTCCCAGATACTCCTTAATTCCCTATCTACTCTGCGAAAGCGCCATCCGCACAAGCATGAACCCAGCTAACGCTAGGCCGATTCCTACCACATTATTCAATAATATATTAAACAACGCCAACGGCGCTTGATTATCACGAAAGAGATTTATGGTTTCTTGTGAGAATGATGAAAATGTCGTAAAGCCGCCCAAAGTTCCAATCATCAGAAACAGGCGCAGATTTTGAGAAACCATCTGACGTTCAAAGAGCGCTGAGAGCGCCCCAATCAAAAACGACCCAATCGCATTGACCGCCAGTGTCCCCCAAGGAAACACACCTGAACTAAGCCCCTGCGCCCACCCCGAGACAAGGTAGCGAGAAACCGCGCCAATGGCGCCACCAAATGCTATGTAGAGCAACCGTTCCATCGACAGCTACAATAACCAATTGTAAGCCATTGGCAAAATATTGAGTTTCAAGGTGAGAGACGTTTACTCCCCCAATTCGCGCCATTCTGCGAAAGCATTCAATTCTGACACCTCTGCCTCACCTTCGAGAACCTTAGCCAACTTCGCCAAAAACTTTGGCGCAGGATGCCCAGCTGCAGTGGCAACTTCCACATCTAGGTCCAAGGAATGACATTCCTCGCCTCGGAGGTCTGGAAGAACCCTTTTTATCTCTCTGAGAACCTTCATCGCATTGTCTTCAACGACCCAATGGGCATAGCTACAAAACAGTAGACTGAGACGATACTCCAACCTGATGTTGCGCTGCATCAGTGCAAAAGCCCGCTTCATCCCTGATTCGCCCTCTACTGGCCTCCCCAATAAAAAAAGCAACCCAGCCAGCATCGATTCCGAAAACATTGAGTCGGGCTCAATCTCCAAATCCTTGCGATAATAAAGTTCCGCCTCAACGTAATCACGTTTATAGCGATGCAAAAAGTAGGCATAGTTTGAGACGCAATAGCTGCAACTTTCATCCAACTCTATCGCCCTATGAAAGAATACCTCTGCAGAAGCTTGATCCCTTTTGTAGAAACCATGGAAGATTCCATATGAACATTGGAACTCCGCATCATCAGAATGTTTTTCCGATAGCTCATCGAAAATTTGCTCTGCCTCTTCAGTTCTTTTCAGTCTCCCTGTAAGTAGATGGGCGTACTGTACTCTTGCTGTACAATTTCCAGGGTCAATCGAGTCAGCTAACAACAATTGACTAGCAGCGCCTTCATAGTCTTTCATACAGTTTTTCAAGAAATATGCAAACTCTAGATGTGACTGATACTCTTTATCTGGCAATTCAACCAACTGGCGGTACAATTTACCTGCCAATGCATAGTCTCTAAGTCGTACAGAAGCAAAAGCCGCGAAGGCGCCAACAACTTTAATTGAACTTGGCTCCAGAGCAATTGCCTTCTCGAATAATTGCTTAGCACATGAATAGTCTACCTTAAACCTAAACTGGTAATCCGCAAACTCGCAGAGGACATCCACATTATCCGGCGCCAGCTCCAGCGCTTTCTCATAATGGCCCTCAGCGGATGCTCTCTCTTCCGCGTAGCCATCAAAGAACTGCGCGCACATCAATCTGAGTTCAACATCATCTGGCGCTAGTGCAATCGCCTTAAGATAGAATTCCGCAGCAAGCTTCTTTTCACCCAACTGACTTGAAAGAAGTATTGCATAGTTTTGGAGCACCCAAACATTGTCTTCAGAGATAGCCAATCGTCGCTTATACATCGACCTTGCTTCATCAAAGCCTAACTTGACCGTGTGATATATGTATGCCAAGTCCTCCAGCGCCCAATCATAGGTGGCATCATGCTTAAGAGCTTGTAAATAGTGTTTTTCAGCCTCAAGATAATCCTTCTTCCAATGGAAAGCCAGTTTGCCACGCAGAAACCAATAATAGGCACAGTCGTTTTCAGCTTCAAATGCTGCGTTCAAAGACTTTTCAGCCAGCTCATACTTTTCCGTATAATATATGTGGATTCTGGCATGTTCTAGCAAAGCAGTTGAGTACGTTGGGTCGGATACAACTGCACGTTCAACGAACGGTAATGCTTCAACTGACGAAGAGCGATCGTATGAAAGGATTTTGCTATATTGCGTCAGCCATTCAGTATTATCTGGCTCAAGCTCAATTGCTCTTAGGTAATGCTTTTCGGCCTTGTCAAGGTCCTCGCGGTGGCGTTTGAGGAATCTGGCGTATTGGGCATGGTCAGTGGCGGAGTCAGGATTTTTCTCAATGGATTTCAGGTAATGCTTTTCCATTTGGTCATAGTTCTTATGACCAGAGATATTGACTAGCTTTTCAGCTACCCAACCGCGCATTGAATCAATATTTATCTTCATCTACTTTTTGTTAATGCAATAACCCCTAAAACCAACTTATCACCACAAACAAAAAGTAGCAAGACCCAGATAACATCTGTTAGTATCTGTAAAGCATTGTTTCACTAAAATATTATTTCACTAAGATATTGTTCCACTAAGGGCAAACTGGCGCAGAGCCTCCAGTGAAAATATATGAAATCATGTATGAGATGTCAGCTATATTGAATGAACCTGAAGCGTTAACATCACCACCAGCAGGGTCCACAGGCGCTGGACCACCCACAAAGATTCTTGCTATACCATAGACAATATCACCAATATTGACACTACCCGAACCATCCAAATCCCCACAAGTAGCTCCATTTGCGACCAACGCATTTAGCGCTATTGGCCCTGACCACACCCCACCGCCTGTCACCCGATAGCGCCAATAAAATATGGCCGTATCAACAACTGGCAATGAGATCGGCAAAGAATAAAGCGGACCCTCAACACTAGCGGAATGTAATAGCGTTGCAAATGAAATATCTTCAGAGATTTCCAAATCAAATCCAGTAGTTGTTTGGACAAAGAAACTTGGGGCATCACTTGGCACAAACGAACCATTTATAGGAATGAATGGCGAGCCACCAGATGGATAAATTTCAAACGAGTACCCTGAGGCAGCCATAGGCAAATCTTTTGCTAGTCGATACGTCACGCCATCAAGTTTCATTTCAAGTGTGAATGGGGAGCCTGCAGAATACGCAGGACTCGGTGACGCTGTGACTATATGCGCTCCAGTCTTGGCTATTCCCATACTGACAAAGTCATCAATAGAGCCATCCACATCGACGTCGCGAAAATAGAACTCTGAACCAGGCATAGAGTTCCGAACACTATTGAGTACCGAACCGTCTTGAGCGCTTATCCCGAGAGCAATATTGTTCATCCCAGCTATCGTGACATCCACGCCTGTCAACCCATCTGGGTCAGACATATTTTTCAACACATATAGCGCCCCACCTAAAAGTTCTTGACTTGAACCGACGACGATATCTAAGTCACCATCACTATCAATATCCAAGCAGTCTATTCTGCGTGGCGGAAGATGAGAGATTGAATAACGGAGTTCGTTTTCAAAGCCGCCATCACCATCACCAAGTAGAACACCAACTTCTCTTCTTGAGGCATTCAAAAACGCTATGTCCAAATGCGTGTCATCATTGAAATCACCGATAGTATTACCAGAGACCTGCCCTAATAATGTACGAATAACTTCCTGTGTGAAGCCTCCATTTCCATCACCTGTGTAAATAATCAACTCACTAGCTAGGCCGCCGACAGATGGAGTAGCAATACAAAGATCAAATATTCCATCCTCATTGAAATCACTGCCTTGATTGGTAACCTCAATATCCATTGATCGGAAGTCTTGCGGATAGCTCTGACCAGCCGTAAAGACTCCAGAGCCATCGTTGAGATAGACAAGCAGATTTGAGACTGTACCCAATGCCAAATCAATATCACCGTCTCTATCAAAGTCACCAGTATTGACAGACTTGATACTGTCAGGAACAGTGAACTGCGAAAACGGAACCATCACATTACTAGAGTTGGAACTGAGAATCGAAACTGTGAAATGACCAACATTAACCACATCAAGCCTACCATCACCTGTAAGTTCTGCGATTTTGGAATCCCTAGGCGCCTGCAAAGGCGAAGACAATGATTCATCTATCAAATCCAGTAGCGCGCCACTTGAGCCTGCAAAAAACCTAGCTACAATTGAGAACGATTGGTAAGTAGCGGCTGGTCCGAATGTGATTAAGTCCAAATCGTCGTCCGTATCAAGAAAACCAATTGCTGGAGCCAAATTGAAATTATCGTCTGTCTCTTGTTGGATAATAGAAAGTCCAGTGAATGGGTCATATTTGAAAACGGCCATTCGCGAGGTCACATTAAGCGCAGCTCCTGTAGCCACAATTTCAGGGCGTCCATCATGATCCAAATCTCCGTGATGCAGCCCTGTCCAATGGATTGCAACATCGAACTCTTCGATGGTAAAGTCCACCAAGCTTTCTTCGTCAATGACTACATCAAATTCAACAAGCACAGTGTCACAGTTACCTGCTGTATCACAAATCACTAGCGAATACTCCCAGACACCGACATCGAGTGCATTCGGGATCCAGTTAATTTCAAGAGAGTCAGAAATCATAGCTGTTGGCGTTGAGCTTGGCGTTATTTGAGGATCGTCTAATTTTACTATTGAAGAGCTTGAAATTCCAATTCCTCCTAGTCCAGTAGAGACTATCTCCAAAGAAATAGCCAACTCCGAAACAACTACACCTTGGATAGAGCTCCTAGGTGAAAGAATAATTGGCGGAGGACTTCCAGCTACAATTTCGAATTCTCCAGCCACAAACTCGGGCACGAACGCCCCGCAACAAGCTGGTTGCATGAGGAAAGTTGACCCACCACCAAGGAATGAACTGTCAATTTTGATAGAGCCAATCTGTACACCAGTGAAATATACCAATCCAATATCTTCTGAACCGATCGGCAGGCCATTGGAAGGAGGAGCGCTTAGAGCGGCTCCAAACATTATAGAATCTGGCTCCGAGCCGTTGACTCGAAGTCCAGCATTCGCTCTGAAAGGCATGACCGATGGGTCAGCCATGCGATTAGTCCAAACCAGAGAATCGAATCTTGCAAAGCCGCCATCGACGCTTCTCACAATTGTGCCTATAACCATGGCCCTAATGATGTTGTCGTTGACAATACGAAACCGAAGAGGAACAGACTGCCCGAGATACAAAGGGCCACCTTCAATTAGGACAGTGTCTCTGACTCCTGGATCTTCAGCGGCAACAACTACAGGCGCTAGAATTATCAACGCCAACCAAACAAAACTTTTCAGCTTACTCATGACTTCCCTCCTTGGGAGTAATCAAAGGTATGACAACAAACGGAGATTCAATTTAAATTCCCTCTGGTATTAGTCCTGGCGGTCAGCGGGAGAGGCTTTCAATAAGTCTAATTGACTTACTGACTTTTGTCAAGAAAAAATCGCAGCCCAAACGCTTCCCAAAACGACCTAAAGCCACTCAACAATAGAGACAATAATCATCCAGCAGTCGTATCAGATAGCCTAATTAATTCAGTGGCAATAGCTTCGCAGCTAACAGTCGCCGCGCCTAGTTCACCGATGGTGATTCCCGCGGCGCAATTGGAAATAATTGTGGCTTCTTTGAGCGTGGCTCCTGCCGAAACTGCCGAAACGAAACTGGCTATCACTGTATCACCAGCCCCAGTAACATCAAAAACTCTGCGAGCGACAGTTGGGAAATTTGTATGAGAATGTACGGAGCTTGAACCATCGGCTTCAAATAACGTCATGCCATCCTTGCCACGAGTGATTAACAATGACTTCAATCGCAAACGTGTCATAAGCTCTGAGCCAACTTCAAGCAAGACTTCTTCATTTAGGATACGTTTGCCGATAGCGAATGAGGCCTCGTGGTGGTTCGGTGTAATTACTGAGACATCAGAATAATTCATGAAGTGTGTTTCTTTGGGATCGACTGCGATGAAGATTCCCTTACTATTGGCTAGGGCTATGACCTCCTTAAGCAACGACTTTGTCAGCACGCCTTTACCATAATCTGAGATTATCAAAGCCTTAGCACTATCCAGTTTTGAAGAAACGAGTTTGAGAACTTGTCCTTGAATCTCACCGCCAATTTCATGACGGTCTTCACGGTCGGCGCGAACAATTTGCTGCGACTCACCAATAACCCGGGTCTTCATTGTCGTCTGGCGACTACTATCGACAATCAGCATATCCGAAGCAATTTCCGAATTCGCCAAGGCTTGCCTAAATGTTTCCGCCGAACTATCAGCGCCAACGACGCTAACCAGTAGCGGAGTCTCCCCCAGAGCTGCGATATTGGCCGCGACATTGGCAGCGCCACCGAGGGCAATCGTTTCCCGCTGAATATCAACAACAGGCACAGGCGCCTCAGGCGAGATTCTACTAACCGTACCGTACAAGTAGCGGTCTATCATGATATCGCCCAGCACTAGAATCCTCGCGGAACCCATTTGCGTGGTAATTGCCTGTATTCGTGATTGACTTAAGCGCATATAGATTTACTACTATTCCTATTTACTTTCAGATTCTTTTTCAGACTCTTTTTCCCACGCCTAGCTCTTTTTGCTTTTCTTGGACCTTCTCCAGCTTGCATAGGTCTGGGAATATATTACAATACATTGCGATGTGGAAGGCCAATCCAGAATCAGGCGTTCCACTTCAAATAGCAACTAAACACAATTTGAAGCGTAATAAGTAGTCTAGAATTATAGAAAGGCAGTTCCAATGAACAAAGTAGCAGGAAATCCACAAGGCCCAAACGCGGGAGCGGCTGGCCAGAGAATCAATATCGAGCTGGGCGAAAAAGAGGCCGAGGGCATTTATGCCAATCTGGCCATGATTGTTCATTCACCCAACGAAATCATCATCGATTTTGCACGAGTTATGCCAGGTTCAACCAAGTCTCGCGTTCAAGCGCGGATTATCATGACCCCAGCGCATGCCAAAATGCTGCGTCAGGCGCTTGATGATAATATCAAAAAGTTCGAAACTCAATTTGGTGATATTAAAGTTCATGGCCAGAATCAACCTTCTGATAAACCAATCGGATTCCAATCAGCTGAAGGCTAAGCTACACAAGCCTGAAAGATAATTGCGCAAACAAGGAGCGGCGCCCCTAACTTCAGCTAAGAAGAACAGGAGCGCCGCATTACGGTGAAGGGTCTACCGATTAGCCTCTGCTCCAACGAACAGCTGTTCCGAGCCATGCGCTGGGACCAATCAGTAGGGTAAGTTAGAGGGATAGCCTCTTCATAATTCGACTTTTCTCTTACTTCAAATCTTCTTTCATACTATCATTGTACTTCAACGCACTACTTAGAGCTGACAATTATTCCCCAACGTTGTGGGTTACGCGGCTGACGAGCGTTAAAGCGCTGGAATGAATGTGAGCCATCAGTAACAAAAATCACATCATAGTCACCCGCCTCAAGTGTCACTGTCGCTGTCACCATACGGTTCTTATCAGCTCCACCTGCGCTACGTGTCTTACGGTAACGCATCTTCCAAACGATTTCTCCACTGTTGGCATTTTCAACCCAGCCGTAGTCATACATGTTGCCGTTCATGCCTTCACCCAAAGCCGAGATTGTCACTCTGGTTTTCTTATCTAAACTAAAGTGATCTGAAACCTCTTCATCATCTCCGACACGAGTCAGCGAGACTAACACTCCCGAACCTACTGGCGCTTCATCGAATAATTTTACTGATGAGAAATCGCTCTGGCTACCAACTCCGTAGACTGTCAGCCCCCACTTGGTAGGATCAGACGGCTTAGCAGAGTTCCAAGAACGATAGGAGTGTGAACCATCAGAAACATATCCAGCCATGTAATCACCAGCAGGTAGCGTTATCACATTATCGAAAACGCGATTCTTTGTGGCGCCACCGCCGTAGTCAGTATTGTCCTCTGTCATTTCCCAAACAGGCTCCATGGTAGCAATGTCTTCAATCCACCCATAATCGGCGAAACTATTGAATGCAAACTCTCCATAACAAAGGACGCGAAGTCTAGTCTCTTTCGCTAGCGTAAATCCTTGCGTGAGATACTCATTATTGCGCGCCCTATCTAAGGCGAAAATGACATTCTTGTCAGGATCATAAGTAAACTCACCAATTGATGATCTATCAGAGGCGCTCTTTACAGATAAGCGCAAACCGTAGTTGAGTGGGTCATGTGGTGGAGGCGCGTTCCATTCTTCCGAAGAATGACTATCGTCACTCATATAGAACGCAACATAGTTACCAGCAGGTAGCGTGATAGTGTCATTAGAATAACGATTCTTCTTGGCCCCACCAGCGTAGCGAGTCGACCATTTATCCATACCCCAAACTTTTTCACCCGTCTCCGCATTGATTATCCAACCACGGTCGACAAATATGTTTCCACTACCAGAGTATTCGCCTTGAGCCTTGACAGCAATCACTGTTTCGTGCTTGAGTGAAAAACCCTGTGTTAGCCGTTCATCATCGTTAACCTCAGTAAAATTAACAATATCGAGTTTTGAATCAAGACTAGGCGATGAGGCTTCTTTGAATGTCTTTGTCTTGAATGTCTTTGCATCGGCGCTAATGGACATCTCTAATGCTCTAAGTTCTTTTTTGGAAAGAGAGCCACCTTCTCCTATGGAAAAGATTTTCCGAGCGCCATTGTTCCACTTCTCTCTCAAACGCCTACGGCGCTCACTACCATCCCTAGAGTTGTCATCGTTTCTATCATCATAGTCGTCATCATCAAATAGATCTGTGAGGTGAACCTCTAACTCATCACCCAACTCACCAAGTTTGTCGCCCAGCTCTTCAAAGAAATCCTCGAGATCATCAATTTCACCAATTGAAATCGAACCACTCCACGAACTACGATGGCCGACATAGAAATATGCTTCATATTTTCCAGCTGGTAATGTCATGTGGTCTTCAAGCTCACGCAAAACACTTGACCGTCCACGACTATCAGTATCCACTTCCTCCATCAACCAAACAGGTTCACGAGTCTCTGCATCAAGAATCCAACCATAAGCGTTCAAGACTTTTCCGCCGAGGGCTGCAACAGTGGCGTTGATGTCTATGCGCGTCCGCTCAGTTAATTCAAAACCTTTGACAACTAAGTCACGGTCTTTCAGATTCTCGAAACGAACAATCTCGTTCCCCATATTCATTCTGCGTTTGCTCATGCTAGAACGCGAGGACGATGAATCCGCAGAATCACTGCGACGTTGCGATCTCGCCATCACAGATACTGCCCCAACCATCAAGACCGCCATCATGACAGTCGCTATGACCGTAATTCCAACGCTCTTCTTGAAACCTGCCTCTTTGAAACCCATCTCTTTATGAGCTAATTGAGAAACATTGCCTCTGGATATACTTTTGTTGGACATACTCTTCTTCATAACATCCATTCTAGATTTGTATTTAGCCGGTCGCCCTTCTGAATCCCATGGCCGCTCTAGTTTGCCACGACCATCTCTGTCATCCAAGTCACTGATAATAATTACCCCAATCCGCTGCGGTTTTCTATGCTCGAATCATAACTCGATGTCATAGTTTTTCGAGAATTCGAGATATTCCCTTAAGGCTCCTCTCTAGGAACCCCTGTAATTATTACGCAAGTAGAGTAGAATGGTTGCGAATTGACCTACTGGAAGTCATTGACAGCGCCAAAGCAGGCCAGAAACTTCTAACCCGCTGCAGAACAACAGATTGTCGGCACAAAGATTTGCCTGTTCTTGATATCCAAGGGAACGAATTGACGAATTCACCAAATTTTTGAGGAAATTATTGCGCCAAAATAGACTCCAATGATCTAAAAACATCATCAACTGAGATTAAACGCATACAATTCATATGGCCTTCACCAGTGAGCCGACAGGTATTCTTGACACAGTGAATGCAATCCAGTTCAGCCCTTTCGACAATAATTTTCTTTGTGGATATCGGCGATGTTTCCGCTGGATTATCCGCCCCGCTGAGAACGACTAAAGATACATCCACTAAGGCCGCCAAATGCGCCAAACCCGAATCATTGCCAACAAATGCTGACGCACATTCCAAGAGAGCAGCAGCGCCTCGGATTCGTGAGCCACCGCAAAGATTCACAATTCTCTCGCCACCACCACTTAAACGGACTGCCTCTCCCGCTTCATGGTCCGCATGTGAACCGATAAGAGCCACTCCGAGATCAAGCTCCGTGACAATTCGCTGGGCCAGTTCGCCATAATTCTCAACTCCCCATCGTCGTGACTCAGCCACAGCTTGGGGAGCCAGAGCAACAAATGCTCCCGACTTGGATGCTGTATCACTTGAGGTCTCAATCACACCTGCACGCTCAAGGATTCCCTTGGCGGCCGCTCTCTCGACATCACTAAAATAGAACTCTGGATCTTCATATTTTACATCCTTCACCCAGTATGGATTCTCCCAGAAACGAAGAGCCGCAAAACGAACGAGATTCTGGTAACGTTTCGAACGATGTATAATAGCGCTTGAAGGCGTTAGGGAACCACTAAGCGCCAAGGCCTTTCCGCTGCCAGAGTAGCCATATATATGTGTCACACCTGAAAACTTGAAAGCGGTTGCCGCTGACAGAGAATCTGTCAGCAATATACCAATTTCAAAATCGTCACCCGAGTCACGCAATATATTTCTTGTGGCGCTGATAGATTTGAAACCATGATGGGTTCCGTCTTTTAGACTCAAGACAGAATCAACAGAAGGATGACGTTTGAACAAGCCAGCTACAAACTCTGGCGCAATAATATTGATTTCTGAGTCTTGGAACAAATCACGAATCGCCCCAATAGCTGATAGGGCCATGACACTATCCCCAAGATGATTCGGCGTTCTGACTATTAGTTTTGGCATATAATGATTGTACGCAGTTAACCAGCTTAAGGCAAAAAAATAATTGACGCCATATTCATATCACTTGACTAACTATCTTGATCTGTCGCTTTTGAGTCTTCCTCAATTGCAAAGTCCGTGGACCTAGGAACAGGTTTCCAGCGTCTATGTGTCCACATCCACATATCAGGATGCTCACGAATTATTTCCTCGAATCGACTGAAATACTGCTGGGTAATCCGCTGAACTTCTTCCTCCTCAGAACGGCTCCTGTCAACATATATCGGCTCCTCAAACCACCCCTCATGACACCCAGCGTCCTTGCGAATCAAAAACGCCACGACAACGACTGCATCGGTGCGGTAGGCAAATAGCGCTGGTCCCCTATGCGCAGCGATTGGTCGTCCAAAAAAATTGACCACTACATGTCCAATTGCCGAATGCTGATCGGGTACAATTCCTACCAACTCACCTTTGCGCAAAGCTCCAAGAACTTTTCGCGCAGAGGAACCTGTATGGATGATATTCACGCCTACACTACGCCGCAGTTGATTAAGAAGTTCGTCGATAAACTGATTCGTTTGACGACCAGCCAAACAGGATGTCGGATAACCTCGTGATTGCGGCCAGGCGCCAATCAACTCCCAATTCCCAAAGTGCGGTGTGATAAGCAAGCATCCTTTGCCGCGTTCGGTCACCGACTTAAAGACATCTGTTCCTCGTAGTGTCGTAATCTCATCGATAACTTCAGGCGAGTACAATGGAAAACGCGCAAGTTCAGTGAATGTGCGGCCGATGTTTTCAAAAACTCGTTCCGCGATTCTCTCGCACTCATCTGCGGAGAGCTCAGGGAATGCCTGCGCAAGATTGTCGACTGCGATTCTCTGACGAGATTTCATCAGACGCATCCCAAATCGTCCAACTGCAGCGCCGAAGTCATGCGCTTCCTGATGGTCCAAAGTTCTGACAAAGTAACCAAGTATGCGGAGGATAGTGTAGGCAATGTAATTAGTGATTGTTTTCATCGAAAAGTCCAAACTCAATCATCTTGCTTCCACGGCTCGTCTTCATCGTCAATCTTTTCTGGATTATCTGGGTCTCCATAGTCGAAATCGGTTGATTGATAGCGCTCCTCTTCTTCCCATTGAGCGTAGCGTTTTTTGCGATTTAGACGTGTGCGTATAAAGCCAATGACAACAATCAGAGCCAACGCTCCCCAAAACAAATTTGATCCCATTAGAATTCCCAGTAATGTGTGATTCTCTCTTATATTCGCAAAGACTTCTTGCTCAAATCCAGCTTCATCCAGCCCAAAGGCTATTTGCATAGCTGAGTCAATACTCAGTCCCGCCTTTAATCCTGAGAGAGTTTCCTTCATCCCCTCAGCGCCATAATACTCAAACAAATAGTTTATCGCCAGATACGATTCGGCATAGGCCACTTCGGCTCGCGCTTTTGAGAATGTATTCAGAGAGTTAATTTCCGCAAGCGGTATCATTGTTCCTCGAATTGCCGCCCATGACACATTGACGAAATCCTGATAAGACCATTCCTGAGCAAAATACATGGCCAATCCTTCATCCATCCACCGCGGCGCCTTGCCATCAGTGAGAGCATACATCAGCAAATGCGAATACTCATGAGCCGCCAAAGTCTCCATCGTCTTTCCCGTTAGTTTTAGATGCGGAGACTTCAAAACGATTCTATGCAATTGCGGCAGAGCCGCCGCCGCTCCCCAATGCGGAAAGACTCCTTGAACAAGCGAATCAAATTGCGCATCACTGTTCGCGATATATAATATATACGCCTCCAATTCGACTGCCCCCAACAATGAATCTGAAAGAGACTTGGCTTTGGTGATTCTCGCGTTAATGGACATGAGCCATTCTTCACTTTGTGCATGATACATACCACCAGGTATTGGCTCCTCAACAGCCCACCGTTCCCCTGTACTCTCCCCGAGAGCTAGATTCGCGACTGTCAAACAATAGAAAACAAGGGCAACTATTCGCAGAACTTTCATACCCCAATGATACGCAATAGCAACCCCAATAAACAAGCCCACAATTTGAACAACTCATTCCGAGACGAAACGACAATCTCTACTAACTCGCAGGCCATTTTCGCCTCAAACATTTCGCGTCTCACATGTTTCACGTAAAACAGTCGCAAGAGCGCGCTCCATTTGCGCAAGTGAATTACCCTATGACAATGATTGCAATATGACTGTTTCACATTGGACTGCTTTATGTGTCACATCAACTTTACCCTAGTGACATTGTTCAATATTTACTCCGACAAAAACCTATTTATCTATAGAGACGCTCCGATACAATATGGTAGAGACACTACTTGCATTAGTAACTGACAAGTAAAGTACCGTTCCAAATTACAGCAGTAATTTAAACAGTCTAATACAAAGTGTCACACTACAAATCCGATTTGGCGTGGATTGGAATACTTCAAGGCAATATGCCTACGCCTAGTCATAGTTTCTCTGCCTGCGATAGGACCTCTGGCGGAATCAATGCAGGATCGACGTTAGAACTGTCAGAACAGACAACTGGCTCTTATTGACTACAGGGAAGAAACAGGAAAACAAACTATGTCATCAATTCTCGTCATCGACGACAAAGAATCAATGCGTTCAATGCTCTCTCAAACGCTCACCGAAGAGGGCCACGAAGTCACAACTGCCCACAACGGCTCAGCTGGTCTTGACCTAGCTCGGGAGCGAGGCTTTGATGTAGTCTTGACCGATCTAAAAATGCCGGATATGGACGGCATCGAAGTGCTACGTTCAGTGAAAGAGATGGATGTTGACGTTGCGGTGATAGTTATGACTGCCTACGGCACTGTTGAGAATGCTGTCGCGGCAATGCGCTTAGGCGCTTACGACTTCATCTCAAAACCTTTCCAAAGCGACCACTTAACAATTCTTGTGCAAAAAGCCCTTGAGAACAAACGCTTGCTAGCGGAAAACTCTCTGCTTCGAGAAGAGCTCTCGCACAACCTCGGCTTCAGTGACATCATTGGTACAAACGACAAGATGAAAGAAGTGTCGCGCCTTATCAGCAAAGTCGCTAACTCTGACACATCGGTTCTCATCACTGGAGAATCTGGTGTAGGTAAAGAACTGTTTGCTCGCGCAGTCCATTCACTTTCACCAAGACGCGATAAACCTTATGTGACAATAAACTGCGCAGCGATTCCTCGTGAATTGCTTGAAAACGAACTATTCGGCTCCGAGCGAGGCGCTTTCACAGGCGCTGTTGCCAGAAAGATCGGAAAATTTGAAATCGCAGAGTCTGGAACAATCTTCTTGGACGAGATTGGCGACATGGAATTACCTTTGCAAGCCAAATTGTTGCGCGCATTGCAGGAGCGCACTATTGAACGCTTGGGCGGCTCCAAACCGATCAATGTCAATGTACGTGTGGTCGCCGCGACTAACGCAGACTTGACTGATTTGATTCTCAAGAAACAGTTCCGCGAAGACTTGTACTATCGCCTCTCGGTGTTCCCGATTAAGATCCCAGCGCTCCGTGAACGACTCGACGACATCCCTGCACTGTCAGACTATTTCCTAGAGAAATACTGTCGTGACATGAACAAAGCGGCAAAATCCTTCTCAAAGGATGCTATGGGATTATTGGGTAAATATCATTGGCCAGGGAATGTGCGTGAGCTACAAAACACTATTGAACGCGCTGTTATCCTAGCTGATGGACGTAAGATTTCCCCAGACCACTTGGCTATTCGTTTGCAACGCACCGAAGAGATTCAAATGCGTGAAGGCGCAGGTCTGAAAGAAATTGCCGCACACGCACAAATGGTAACCGAACGTGGCGCTATCATTCGTGTACTCAAACAAGTGAGAGGCAACAAGCGCAAATGCGCCAAAGCCTTGAAAATTGATTACACAACACTCTTCGATAAAATTAAGAAGTACACCATCACTCCGGAAGAAATGCTATAGCTCAATTTCCTTCAGCTCAAGATTGTTGGAATCTACAACGTCGCACTATAAAATCCATCTCCACAATAAAAGGAGGCAAGAGGATAAAAACCCTCTTGCCTCCCTCATTATCAGCATTTGAAATTTCGTAAACGAAATTCAAATACTATTCAATCGCGTTTTGCGTTCCGTTATTACGGGGTGCAAAGAGCCAATGTCCAGTCACCGACTGGGCAAGGACCACAATTGAAGTAATAGTCAACCATGTAGGCGACATCAGTAGCATCAACAGCGCCGTCATTGTTTACATCACCGAGGTGAGCAAACGGGAACGGACCATTACCACCACCAACTGAACCAGCTAGGTAAGCAACGTCAGCCAAGTCAATGACTTGATCGTCGTTAACATCACCACGGCCAAAACCAGCCCATTTATTCACAAGATCCGCCATGCCTTCGAACTGACCGGCATTCATCTTATCTTGATCATAGACTGCTGCATCACTAGTCGCCGAGAAGGCGAATTGATACATGCCCATGGATTTGGTTTCGCCAGGAGCGAGGCTTACGCCACCCAAGTTATAGTATGACTCACCATCAGCAATACCGCTACCGTCGTCACCGACTGCGCTATTCGCCTGAGCGGTAATACCAGCTGAAGCGGCTTCACGACCCCATACGTAGATGGAATCGAAAGCTTTTGCAGCATCACCAGTACCAGTCGAGAACATGAAGATACCAGCGTCACAAGATTTACCACGGAAAGAAGGCGCAACATCACAACCATAGCCAACTACGCCATAACCGTGAATACTTGTTGTTGCGGCAAACTCACCGAACATATAACCGAATGAAGCTCCACCAAGCATATGATCAGTACCTGACAAATCATCATCGTGAACTGCAAAGTGCTGCAGGTCGTCGATTGAATTAACAGCGCTACGGTTTGTGACATCAAAACGCATCAACTGAATGTTGTTGAGTCCAAGCACATCCTTGGCGCCATAATGTGTCTCATCAACCAACATACCGATGGTTGAATCAGGTAGGAACGCATCAGGATTGGACTGCCAATCCCAAACTCCGCCACCGCCTGTGTAATCACGAGCCGAGTCAATGTATGACAGGCCGATAAGATCACCAAAGACATCAGTGTAGGTAGCTCCATTATCCGTAGAGATACTGCCCAAGAGGACGTCAGACTTCAAAGTCGGAAGACACTCGTTTGTGCAGTAGTTCTCTTCGGCAAGAATGGTCTGCCATCCACCACCAAAGTCCCACGCCTGACCTGACCAGGCCATACGCATAGGAGTCATGCTCCAACCGCGAATACCAGAGAAGAACTCACCACTCGCATCGAAACCGTCGATGTCGAGTGAAGCGTGGCCATCGCTGGAGTAACGCTGAACCAAAGCGTCATTGAAGACAATTACGCTATTGGCGCCACCGATACCGAATGTCAAGAGAACGGAATCCTCTAAACAACCACCGATTACGCGCAAGGCGACGGTCGGTACACCAAGTGGATCGTCCAGATAATAATCCGGATCATCTGTGTCGACGTGAGCTGTGAAATCGTGAGGTCCACGTGTTACCATAGGACCATTGATCGCAACATGCAAGTCGACAATATCACCAGGAGCGACAAGAGCGCCCACTGAAGGTGAAATCAGACCATTGTCGCCAGTTGTTCCATCAACCACATCCGGCAATACAGCTGCGCGGAAGCTCAATGATGAAGAAACCGTATTGTCGGCATCATATGTACCGACAACGCCAGCTGGAGCTTCGCCAAACATCAAACCAAATTTCTCAAACAATCTTGAGTTGGTTGTGAAGTCAGCGCGCTCTGACATCTTGGCGCGAAGAACCGCATCAACAGCTGAGAACTCAATAACAGTTCCAGATGGAGGTGTCGGATCTGTGAATGTAATACCATTGATTGTCAAATCAGCACAACCACTATTTCCAATAACTGCTGGGAATGTAGCGTCGAAACCATTCGGTGTACCAAACGGAACCGGAAGATCCTGACGACCAACAGGTAATGTCAAACGTGGGCGATTAGCTCCAGGTCCAAGAGCGACGGTCAAACCGCCGAAGGTTGTGAAGAGAACCGCGTCTACAGTCATGGAACCACTGTTCCACTGCCCAGCGGTGAAACCAGATAATGAAGTCTCACGATAGAACTGTAATGAATTGACAAGTCCAACCTGATAGAAGTTCAACTCACCATTTTCAGTACCATGAATCCAATAATCATCGGTACCTGGCTCGCAAGTAAGAACTCCATCACCCCACTGACGATCGCCAGCGATGTTACCTTCCATGCCACCAATGAGATTACCAGTAGTGCGCGAGAAAATCTGCTCGCCACTTGTTACTGGGTTTAACCACTTGGTAAACGCAGGAACGTAAATCTGATTCTCATCAATTGCCGGTGTCGCACGTTGCGAACGGACTGACTTAGCTGTCTCAATAGTTCCAGCTGAGTCGGATGGGATACGATACAAGTAACCCTCTTCTGGGAAATCTGCATCAAGATATGAGTTAACCCAGTAGACATCGTTGCCCTTATCGTAAGAAGCTCCAGAGAAGAAGCCCTCATTACCGATATAGCCAGCAAGCGCGTCAACATCCGCTTGGAGACCAGCAGTACCGAGGCGACCAGACAATGACCAAATCAAGCTACCATCACCGGCATCTAGTGCATAGACATCACCGGCAATAGCGCCACTGAATACTGGGGAAACAATCTGTGAAGAAGCGAAGTCCGCTTCATCATTTGTCGTCAAAGCATTAATATTATCAGCAACCATCGAGAACGGATTAACCGTCCAAGGAGCATATATCGCGCCAGTTGCGGCGAGAACAGCATACACCTTCTTCTGAGTTGCATAATACAAGACGTCATCAACACCGTCGTTCAAAACAACAGTCTTGACATTCGTCGCGTTCGGGGCAAGCCCTGGGAACGGTGAATTTGTGGTGTTGTGCCAAATATAAGCGCCGGTCTGTGCATCAACCGCAATAACGTCACGATTCAAGCCAGTGCCAAGGAACGCCATTTGGACAGCGCCAACTGTGGCGACTGTTGGCTGAGTGCGGTTGCCAATGGCGCCGCTATACAAACCACTAACAGTAGGATCTGTACTTTGATCCCAGACGAGTGAACCGTCCAAGAGCAAACGACAATCCATACCATTATCGTCAGAGATAAGAACCTTATCGCCGAAGATAACAGAACCACTGAATGAGTTAGAACCACCCTGTGCAGACCAAAGCAAATTCAAATTACAATTGGCTTCGCCAAGAGCGTTAAAGGATGCGCCTGTTCTCTGCTGATCGTGCTGATATGTAGGCCAATCCTCTCCCGGTGTACAAATGCGCTCGTTGAACGGCACACAGCAACGGAAGCTCTCGGTAAAGTAACTGTTTCCACTGCCAAATACGGCATCAGATGGGAACCAGCTACCACCAGATTCATAATGTCCTCTTACGCCACCAGAACCATCGTCGATGATAATTCTGTATAGTCCAAGTCCACTACCTGTGAACTGAGGGCGAGCGACAACATGATAACCACCACTGATTTGGATACCAGCTCCACCATTAGGGAAAATGGTCTGAGCTTGAGTTCCAGCTACACCAGCAGGATTTGCAAATGCTGTGGAAGGAATAATCTCACTGTAAAGAGCAACACCAGGGGCGCCACCAGCGTCGGAGTAAACTCCAACTTCGATACCTGTGATATCTTCCCATTTGTGGAAATATATGGTCGCTTGATCGATACGACACTCGTCGCCACCAGCGTTATACAAGCCGGAGAATCCAGTAAATCCATCGGTTTCGAAGAAATCGGAGATAAACGAGAAAGTCGCAGCGCTTTCAACAAGTTCACAATCGATGAACTCGTCATGACATACATTAACATCAATCAAGAAATCAGGATTGATACCAAATGTAGCAAAGTAGTTGCTCCAGCCTTCGAGTCCAACAGGAGTCGGGCAAGAAGCATACTCTAAATCAAGAACATTGTCGGCAAAATAGACCGAAGCAACATTCTCAAGAGAGCCTTCAAGGGCTGGCGCTTGGAAATCATCGGCGCCAATACCACTACCACCGCCAGTAATTGACGGATCTGGACCAGCCCAACGCACTGAAATGTGATACGTCACGGACGGGCCAGGAACGAGATTACCCAATGGGTAATCGATCCAACCAAATGAACCCAGCGGA
>JAJRPJ010000010.1 GCA_024280835.1 Candidatus Zixiibacteriota bacterium
CCATCAAACCACACCAAAATCCTGCTCCGTCCGTAAGTGATGGCAAACTCATGGCACACACTACAATCGAGGGAGATTCTACAAAAACACTACAACAATCCTATGTGCGCAAGCTGCATATGCGAAACGAACCCATTTTGGGGGGACAACAGCACTGGTTACATCAATGTCGTGCCGAGCGTAGCGAAGTACCTTGTTGGATATTAGCAGGATGAATCGAAAGAAGATTCTTCACTGTGTTCAGAATGACAGTGTAGAAGAACAGTAATTGCCAGAGAGTTTGACGGAAAGACTACAGCGCTTGTATCTGCGCACGCTGTATATGCAAAACGAACCCATTTGAAGGACGGAAAATTGGTAGTATAGCGTATATGCAAAACGAACCCATTTAGGGTTATCTGCTACTCTAGGAAGAGTTTGCCGTTGCGGGGTTCGACTGGGACTGGGTATTTGCCGGTGAAACAGCCGACGCAATAGGATTCGGCTGGGAGTGAGTCCATACCGAGCATGCCGTCGACCGAAAGATAGCCGAGTGTATCGGCACCGAGATATTTGCAGGTTTCCTCAACAGACTTTGATGAAGCAATCAACTCTTTCTTGGTGGGCATGTCGATGCCATAGAAACAAGGTGAGATAATCGGTGGCGAAGAGGCGCGGAAATGCACTTCTGTGGCGCCCGCCTCACGGATAAGCTTAATCAATTTTTTGGAGGTTGTGCCACGGACAATTGAATCATCAACGACAATCACGCGTTTGCCCTCAAGCACGCCTTTGACAGTGTTGAATTTTACGCGCACATCCAAATCACGAATCTTCTGATCAGGATCAATAAAAGTTCGGCCAACATAATGATTACGAATCAAACCGATTTCAAATTTGATTCCTGACTCTTCGGAATAACCGAGTGTCGCAGTGTTAGCCGAATCAGGAATACCAATAACGATGTCGGCCTCGACAGGATGTTCAATTGCCAGTTGACGACCCAGACGGCGACGAATCTTATCGACATTTTCTTCAAAGATCTTTGAATCAGGACGGGCAAAATAAATGTATTCAAAAATACAATATGCGTGCTTCTGTTTCTGATGTGGAAAAACAGACTCAAGTCCGTCCTTGGTAATCTTTACAACTTCGCCAGGCTCGATATCACGAATATATTCCGCGCCCACCAAATCAAAAGCGCAAGTCTCGGAGGCCACTACATAGCCGCCGTTAAATTTGCCCAAACAAAGTGGTCGAAATCCCTGCGGATCACGAGCGGCGATCACCGAGTCTTCGGTCATAAACAGAATTGAATAAGCGCCAGTCACAGTTTTTAGAGCTTCACAAATCGCAGAGAGCGGTTTTTCTTCTTTTGAACGCGCCACCAGATGCAAGACAATTTCTGTATCGGATGTAGTCTGGAAAATCGAGCCTTTGTCTTCTAGCTCAGTCCGCAAAGTGCGGCTATTAGTCAAATTGCCATTATGGGCGATTGCCAATTTGCGCTGACGGTTGGTGATTAAGAACGGCTGGATATTGGTGATTGAAGAGGCGCCAGTCGTTGAATAGCGCGTGTGGCCGATAGCGATTGAGCCAGACAGTCTCTCTAGGATTGCGGGGTCTTTGAAGACGCGGCTAACGAGTCCCATGCCGCGATGCAGTTCGATCTTGCCTTCATCGGAGGTGATGATTCCTGCGGATTCTTGCCCGCGATGTTGCAGGGAGTAGAGTCCGAAGTAAGTCAGACGAGCGGCGTCAGATAGCCCGACCGCTCCAAAAACACCACATTTGTCTCGCATCATTCCCACTGAATCCCCACAGTCATTCCTTGGTGGCCCGATTCTGATGAGGAGTTGTTCCACCACCAGAAGGCGCCAAGTAACAGCCCCTTTGGAGACCTGTCAAGTCGGGCCAGATGAGTATTGAATGTGCAAGAGATTTCACAGTCTGGAGCAGTTACTTGTCTTTCATGCGCGAAAACAGACCCAAAGACGCAAGACGAGTTTGCCAGAGAGGATGTATCGCTTATATTGTGAAATACCTCTGGTGTGACTGCAAAGAAACGCCAGCGCGTTCAGACTGTACCTATTGTACTTACCGACGATTTTGTCACCGATTAGCTTTACGAAATAGCGCATATTGCTTTGATATTCGACAATAGACTTTCTTTGCTAGGCCGATTCGGCGGAATCGGCTGGGTTTTGCGAAGATGGACGTTTCGAGGCACAGCAGTTGCTCAGAGCATAAGTAACTAGCCGAAGATGTATAGCCAGGGTTGTATAGCCAGTTAGTTGTGGGATCAGTACTTATACAGAGTTTTAAGAAAAGTGTCTATGAAGAGTTTTTCTCGAATGTAACGAATCAGTGGATAAAAATAACGAATCAAATAGTCTAGTCCGCTTTGAGATATTGCGGCGCCTTGCCATTTCTGGCGCACAGGGGAGTAATCTCTCTGAGACCGTCAAGAGCGCTCTGGCTGACACTGCGTCCCTCTTGGGGCTATCTGCTGTGCGGATTGTGCTTTGGGGAGAGACGGGAGCTGTGGCTTTGAATGTTTGCCATGCCGCTGACGACCAATCGCTAGTTGTTCTCGATGAACTCGAAGAAGACCTTTTCGAGGGATTACGCAAAAAACGCAAACTGCGCAGCGCTTTTCTCTCGTTTGGTGGCGAAAAGCCGCTTTCGGCATTCACTGTTCCACTTGTTCGTGGTGATGAATTGATGGGGGCCGCCTTTGGAGTCAAGCCCGATCAGACTGGCATTATTCGCGAAGATTATTTTCTTGAGGCTCTAGCGGCCTCAGTGACACTGGCGGTTATTGCCGATTATGCGCCCGCTAGTGGCGCTAGTGAAATGAGTCAGGACCAAATAGACAAGGTTCGCCTAGAGGCGGTTATGGAGACTGCTGTAACTGTTAATCATGAAATCAACAATCCTCTAACTGCGGCTCTGGGGAATATTCAGTTATTGCTGATGAAAAGCGATGAACTGACTCCCGCGGTTCGGCGAAAATTGGAAATCGTCGAAAAGTCGGCGATGCAAATTCGCGATGTCACTCAGAAACTATTACGGCTCACTGAAGCTCGCTCAGTGAGCTATGCTGGCGATGAAAAAATGACTGATTTGGGTGATTCCGAAGAAAACGACAATCCTAAGAAGTCGGACTAGTATCAACGCACAGATTTTTCTTCTAGATGTAACCTCCTGCATGACAACGAATTATCTGCTTTTAGCTCCCTGTTCTGTGTGATCTTCCTTAAAAACTAAAGAATTAGTTAACTTTCTCGCCATTTTGGCGTATACTAATCAACGGGAATTACTAATTCCTTAATTGTTAGGTCGTTTTCATGGTATTCACTGATTTGCGGCAACACTGATTTAGATTAACAAAGATAAACAAATACATCCAAGTGAATCGCGACTTCTAGCCATTTAGAATGGCAGGAGGGTCGGATTGAAGGAGAGAATCATATGGCAAGGAAGAAATCACCAACTCTGACAGATGCTGAATTACGTTTGATGGACATCCTTTGGGAGAAAGGCAGTGGTTCGGTTAGTGACTTGGTAGCGGCTCTGCCAGATTCACAGCCGTTGGCCTATAACACAGTGCTGACGACACTTCGAATTTTGGAGCAAAAGGAATATGTGAATCATGTCAAAGAGGGACGGGCGCATGTTTTCACGCCGTTGGTTGATCAAGTTCAAGCACGCAAAAGCGCTGTTAGCTATATGCTCAGTCGCTTCTTCGACAATTCCCCAGAATTATTAGCGCAACACATTATCGAAAGCGATGATATCAATCCAGCGGATCTTGAAAAGATCAAACGTATGATCGAAGGAGAGAATTAATACTATGTGGACAAATCTCATAGAATTGATAGAAACGATGTCTCGTATGTCGATCGAAGCGCTGTTGAATGGGCTATGGCAGGGTGTGGCTTTGACATTAGTGATTTGGGCTATGATAAGAGTTGCCCCGCGGATTCATCCGCGTGGAAGATTCGCAATTTGGTCAGCGACATTGGCGGTGATTGTTTGTCTGCCGTTTGTGACAGGTCAGAAACTTTTACCCTCCGCTGTAGCGCAGTATTTTGTTTCAGGGGATTTTGTATCAGGGAGTTCAAACGTTGCATCTGACTCTCCTGCTATAGATGGGGCTACTGGCAGAGAGAATTTTGGCGAACAAGGACATGTCTTGTTTGCTGATAGTCCAACTACTTTCGCAGTTGGGACAACGGATAATTCATCTAGTAAATCTAGGACAGGGCCGCTTGGCGGCGCCAGTCAGTCTGCGATACCTGTGACTGACTTCGAAAAATCTGGCTACTCAAAGAGTTTCGCAGGTAGCATTGCACGTAGTTCCCCTTCGGTCAGCAATGTTGGTGACAACACCACTAGTGATAAGAGCAACCAGTTTGCTGCAGGAGCTGTTTCTAACACGACGCTTGAAACTCAAGAAGATACTTTACTCTCATTTGTTCTCAGCCGAACGATGGCTCTGGGTATCTTCGGATTATGGTTGATGGTCTCGGTGTTTCTGCTTTTGAGATTGGTTTACAGTTATTGGCGCTTACAGGAGCTTCAAGCATCCGCGATTGAGGCGCCGGAGAAACTGCAAAGACAGTTCTCGCTCTGGATGGACAAGCAGGAAATAAACCGTGATGTTAGTTTGCTCATTTCTTCTGATATCTCTGTTCCGTTGGCAGTGGGTTTTGGTTCGCCAGCGGTGATTCTTCCGCAGGGGATACTAAGTAGTTTGACGGATGCTGAATTTGATTTGGTTATTGTTCATGAGCTAGCGCATTTGAAACGTCGGGATGATTGGAGTGTCTTTTGGCAGCAGGTAGCTCAGGCTTTATTCTTTGTGAATCCTGCGACATTTTGGATTGCCAGTCGAATGGATTTCGAACGCGAAGTGGCTTGTGACAATGAAGTGATTGCCCACATTGGTTCACCACGCAAGTATGCGGCATGTCTGGCGCGACTCGCCGAACTGGCGACTGTTCCGCGCCATAGCGTTCTGGTTGCGGGGACGTTTATCCGAAAGAATCGTCTTGTTGAACGTGTTGAGCGACTTCTAAGTAGCGCCACCTATGGTAATTCACGTTTTTCACGAGCAACCGTTATCGCATCATTTGTTGTTCTGACATTAGCCTTGGCACAATTCACATTGATACCAGCGATTGTGGCTATTGAAGGACCTGGTGATGACAGCGAAGACAATGATGGCAGTTATGAGATTTACGAAGTATATGGAAATGAAGGCAGTATTGTAGTTGCACCTAGTATTCGTTCCGGAGAAGGCATTGCAGCAGCAATGGATGATGCGAGTCACAAGCGTGATAGAATTCTCAGAAAATACGAGGGTCAACGCCGTAGCGCTGAAGAGCAGATCAGTTCATTGAGAGTCGCCCTAGCGGAATTACAGGATAAGACCGCAGAGCAGACACCTGAACGTCAGGCTCGACTGAGGACTTTCAGAAGATCGTTGGATGACTACACGTTAAAGCTTGAGCGTCTGAGTAAGAAGCTCTCAAGAGTGTCAACTGGTCGAGGGTTCTTTGGCTCTGGCGGAATTATTGGCGCCATCGGTCCAGTCACACTAGTAGCGCCTACCGTGGCCATATTCCCTACAGTCCCTTCTCGGGCACTGGCAATTGTCTCTGCGCCGCGCAGTGTCCCAAGCATTCGAACTTTTCCAACAGTACCAGTAATCCCAAGCGCCCCTGCTGTCATTGTCTCTTCCAGGAATAGCAATGGAATTAACATTTCGTTTCCTAAAGTTTCATTTGATGGAGTTGGTAATTGGAACTTTGACAATGAAGACGGTGGTGTGATGAATTTCAACTGGTCAGACGGTCGTCACAAAATCCAAGTTCGCGCACAAGGCGAAATTGAATTTAGGGATGACGAATCTGATGTCCTTTCGATTTCAGACAATGGCTATTTCTCAGTTCATGAGCGCGATCGCGGTCTTGACAGGGAGTATGAAGTTCTTGCTGATGAAGACGGAGAGTTGGATAAGACTTACTATGTCGATGGCCGTAGGACTGAACTTGATGATGAAGCGAAAGTTTGGGTTGGAGAGTCAATTCTTTTTCTCTTACGAAATTCGTCAGTGGGCGCCAAAGATCGCGCCGCAAGAATCTTGAAGAATGACGGTATAGTTGGGCTACTCAAAGAAATAGAGTTTATCGAATCTGACTATGTTAAGCGGTCATATTATAGCGCGTCATTTGCTAGTGGTGAAATGAGCGCTACTCAAATTCGTGCGGCTCTGGCTCACATCGTTGGAGAGATTGATTCTGATTATGAGAAGGCGCAGATTCTTTCAGAAATTGATGAAAGCGCATTGAGTGATGATGAGACTTTAGTTGCCTATGTTGCGGTGGTCAATTCTATAGACTCTGACTATGAAAAACGTCGCGCTCTTGAGACCGTTCTCTCTCGCCAAGATATTCCCAAGGATGTCATGTTAGGGTTATTATTGGCGGCCAAGGATTTCGACTCTGATTATGAACGCGCACAATTGTTGTCGGCGTTAGCTGAAGATGGTTTTGATGATGATGAAGTTGTTGAGGCTTATACATTGGCCATAGATGGAATTGATTCTGACTATGAAAAACGCCGCGCTTTGGAAGCAATAACAAAACGCAAGAACTTGAACAAAGAGACCGTGCTGGCGATTTTGAAAATGGCGCGGAGTATTGACTCGGACTATGAACGCGCAGAGTTACTTAGTGATATGTCTCGATTCATGAAGGATGATGACATCCTTGCCAATGCTTATTATGACGCATTGGTCGATATTGATTCAAATTATGAGAAGCGCCGTGTACTCTCAAAACTTATGAAGCGCCGTACGCTCAGCGAAGAGATGGCTTTGAATATTCTGGATTTGGCAAGAACGATTGATTCAGATTACGAAAGAGCTGAGCTTTTGATTGATATGACACGTTTCAATGAGGGGCAGGCTGCATTCTATAAGGCCTATGTTGCGGCTCTTAAAGACATTGATTCTGACTATGATACGCAGCGTGCGCTTAATAGACTTGACCTTGATAATGGCGCTCCGAAGCAGGCATTGCTGTCTGTTCTTTCTGTGATTGACGGTTTTAGCTCTGACTATGAGAAGGCTGGCGCTTTGGAGAAAATTGCGGAGCTGTATACAGCTGATGAAACACTATTCGATGCGTTTGTTGCAGTTGCTGACAGGATTGATTCAGACTACGAACAGGATCGAGTTTTTGCCGCTCTTTACCGGTATGATCGGTTTTCGGATCATAAGTCAAGTCGCCGTCAGTTTAAGAGAAGACGTATTACAGACAGCGTTGGAGACAGTGATAGTAGAGGCAGGGACAGTAAAGACAAGGAAGATGGCCGAGATTAGGTTGGTTACTTCTTTAGAGTTTTGAGAACTGTTTGTAGCCAGTTGGCAAGGTCTGTTAACGCTTGGTCAATATTGTTAGGAATGTTTGTACCGTGACTTGGGGAGTTGTAGACGTTTAGGACTTTACGGCCTTCGGTAATTTCGTACAGTTCCTTGGTGGACTCGAAGGAATAGGTGTCTTGATTGCCGACCATAAAGAGAATGTCTTTGTGGTCAGTCATTTTCAAATGTGGTTCTGGTATAAGTCCCACGTAATCCTTGCCAGGGGAGAGTAGGACTACAGCTTTAACTCTGTCCTCGATATTGGCAAGAATGCCAGCGCTATTGGCCCCGATTGATGCGCCAATGACAATTATTGGTATGCGCCTAAGTGACTTATGCTTATTGCGGACTAGCCTCAGGCCTTCTTTTATGTCGTGCGGTATTTTTGTGTAGGCTTCGCGGCTCATCGTCTGAAAATCTAATGTATCAGAGCCAGCCAGTACAGATGCTCCGTGACCTCTTAAATCAAAATCTATAAAGGACAGTTGCGGAAACTTTTCCGCCAAAAAGTCGTCTATCTTGCTATAGGTCGCTCGTGTTCTTGAGCGCATTGGCAGAGTGACTATCAGCGCTTTGGCTTTTTTCTTTGGGTTCGTCTTGTAGGTATAGCAAAGTAGCAAACTGTCATGCAAAGTGACAGTACCATCCAAACTGTTGAGTATAGTAGTGGTATCAGTGTTTGTTGAATTACTTGTTGTTGTTTGGGTGAAGCCGATGGTTGGGGAACCAAGAAAGATTGCGAGAGTTAATAGCAGGGCTAGAGTGGAAGAATATTTGTTCAAAGAAAACTTGTCAAAAGAATACTTGCTAAATAATGTTTGTTTCATGGATGAGCGCTCCTTTGGCGAATCTCTCGGGGGAAAAGTCTGTGATGTCGAATCTGGGAGTGGCGCCAGAGATTATATCTGCAATTACCATTCCCGCCGCTGGGGCGTGCATTAGTCCGTGGCCTGAAAAGCCATTAACAAAAATTAGTCCATTGATACCTGGCGCTTTGCCGATAATTGCGCGATGGTCGGGCGTGGTTTCATATAATCCCCCCCAAGCGGCGCCTATTTCTGCGTCTTCAAGACGCGGGAGGCGCTCTAATGTGCGCATCAGGATTTCGTCAGTATAGTCATCATCGGTTGATTCATCATAACCAGGTTTAGTTTTTGGATCAGCCCAGCCCATCAAGAGACCAGGCGTTTCCTTATGGAAGTATACACCTGTGGAGACATCCACGACCATAGGAAATTCATCGTTGATGTAGTCGAGGGGGCCTGTGACGACGATTTGCCGTTTTACAGGAATTACTTGGAGGTCATAGCCAGCCATTTTGGCAATCTCCGCGGCAAATGGTCCTGCGGCATTGATGACGTTTTGGCATTGAACTGATTCACGAGATGTTTGTACAGCAGTGACTGAGTCGCCACTCATTGTCAGACCGGTTACAGTTGTATCGGTCATGACCTCAACGCCTAAGCGTTTGACAGCATTGTAATAGCCCATGGCGATGTCACCTGGGTCGGCGATACCGTCGCGGCTGAAGAAGTTGCCGCGAATGAGGTCATCGACTTTTAGAGCAGGGGCTAGTTTTTTGATTTCATCGGGCGCGAGGAACTCTACATCGACACCGAGAGAGCGTTGGAGTGTGGCTTGTTTTTCAAATGAGTCGACTTGATCTTGGGTTGATTGAAGAAACAGGTAGCCGCATTGCTGGAAGACTAGTGGGCTACCAGTTTCTTCCTCGAAGGATTCAAAGGCCTCGATTGAGCGGAGTGAGAAAATGATATTTTCTGGGCTTGAAAACTGGGCGCGAATTCCGCCTGCGTTTTTGCCTGTGGCTCCTGCGCCAGTGACAGGTTCTTTTTCGATGATAATGACCTTGCCTTGGGCTTGGCCGTTATAGAGATCGCGGGCAATGTAGAAAGCACAGGAGAGTCCGATGACTCCGCCGCCGATTATGACTATGTCCGCTGATTTGCTCAATGTTTCTCTATGTATTCTCTGGTTTTTGTTTGTTGCGTGTGTGCCGTTTCAGTGGCAGGGGTCAAGGTACATGGCTGAGAGCATTTAAGTCAAGAAATTCGAAAAAGTGTTCGTGGCCTTTTGTTAGAGTTTGATTGGGCGCTCAAAGACTAGCAAAGATGATTTATTTTGCTTATTTAGGCGATTCTTGCTGAACTTTCTGTTCAATGACTTGGTAAATCGGATAAAGAAGATTACTTTCGTTTGCCAGTGACTTAGGTCTGTGTTAAGGGCCAAACGGTGCCGTGTGTATTAGAGTTGTAATTATTGAAGGAATGAAGCAAAAATATGATGCTCAGTAGTTCAAATCGATTGGTGCGTTTTTTGTCGCCAATACTTCACCTTTCACAGACACAGATATTAATCATTTTCTCCGTGATAGTCGGAGCTTCTACTGGTTTGGGCGCTTATGTATTTTTCAGGCTCATCAAATTTTTTACGGGCTTGGCTGTGGACATAAGTGATCCGACAGTTTATGGAGCGGCTGTTAATCCTTCGTATTGGATATTGTTGGTACCTATGCTTGGTGGTTTGCTTTCGGCGCCTTTGATAATTCGTTTTGCAAAGGAAGCCAAGGGGCACGGTGTTCCAGAGGTTATGAACGCAGTTGCTCGTGAGCGGGGGTGTATTCGTCCTCGTGTGGCAGTGGTCAAGACTATCGCCTCGGCGATTTGTCTTGGCTCTGGAGGTTCGGCTGGTCGCGAGGGACCGATTGTGCAAATTGGTTCGGCGATAGGTTCGACTATTGGGCAGGTTTTCAAATTGTCGGTTGATCGTGTGAGAATTTTGGTCGGCTGTGGAGCTGCAGCTGGAATTGCGGCGGTCTTTAATGCTCCTATAGCTGGAGTATTTTTTTCATTGGAAGTAATTCTGGGTGATTTTGCAATTAAGACATTTTCGCCTGTGTTGATTAGTTCGGTTGTGGCTTCTGTTGTTTCACGCTCTCTGATGGGCAATCATCCTGCGTTTATGGTTCCCGCCCATGAATTAGTTTCGTCATGGGAGATTCCAATTTATGCGGTGATGGGTTTGGCTCTGGCTTTTGTCGCAGTTGGATTTACCAAGACTTTGGATTGGTCGGAGGACTTTTGGGATAACCTGAAAATCTCGCCATATATCAAACCTGCGATGGGTGGGCTCTTGCTCGGATTTGTTGGGTTGTACTATCCGCAGGTTTTCGCGGATGGCTATGAGACTGTCACTTATGCGCTAGAGGGTTCTCTGGTATGGCAGTTGTTGGTTGTCTTGGTCTTTCTGAAAATAGTGGCGACATCATTGACACTTGGTTCTGGTTCTTCGGGTGGTATTTTTGCGCCTTCGTTGTTTATGGGGGCTATGGCTGGTGGGGCTTTTGGTTTTCTGGTTGATTTGCTATTCCCTGGCTTGGGGGTTAATCCAGGGGCTTATGCTTTGGTGGGAATGGCTTGTTTGGTGAGTGGAACGACTCATGCTCCGATTACTGCGATTTTGATAATTTTTGAAATGACTAATGACTACAGGATAATATTGCCGCTAATGGTGGCGGTGGTTTTTACAACTTTGCTGGCTCAGAGACTAGAGAAGCAATCGATTTACACTATCAAACTTGCTAAGCGCGGTATCAATCTTAAGGCTGGTAAGGATATTGATATTCTGCGGCAGTTGAATGTTTCCGATGCGATGGACGATCATGTGGCGCTGGTGCCAGCTTCGTCAACATTGCCGCAGATTTTGAAACACGCTTCGGATTCAGGGGAGGCGTATTTTATGGTGGTCAACTCCGCAGGGGCTTTGACGGGAGTGCTGACATTTAGTGATTTGCATCGCGCTATGGCCGCGGAGGCCGCTGTTAATTTGATTATCGCGCAAGACATTGCTTCGACTCCATTGACTGTGACAAAAACAGACTCGCTGGAAACCGCGCAAAAACTTATGTCGGGCAAAGGCCTGTCTTTGTTGCCCGTTGTTGATAGCAAAGAATCTGGCAAAATCCTCGGTGTTATCCGCCAAGAAAAACTTTTGCAGAGTTACAATCGTAAGTTGATTGAGAGTTTGTAGGTTTTTTCTTCTTTTTTGAGTGTCAGGTCTGAGGACCTGACACAACTTTGGAAAGATTGTTACTTTGAAAAGATTGTAGTCAATAAGTAGTCTGTGTCAGGAGCGACGAGTTAATCTCGTCGCTCCTTTTTTGTGTCGAGGTTGAAATGGGTTTGTTTCGCATATAGAGCTTGGCTTAGATGGATGCTGTTGCTTTCTGGCCTTTGAAATGGGTTCGTTTTGTATATACGGTGTATTGGTTTGGAATTCGGACTTGATGTGAGATTCGGGTGTTTGGTGTTCATACATAGTAGTGGGTTGGGGATTTTGTGGTGGTTTGGTGGGGAATTTGGCTCAATAGCAAGTCTACTACTGAGAGGATTGTGAGGATTGGCAATCCAGTTCTGCATTTCTCACTGACATGCCCTGTCAGTGAGAAGGGCTATTGTCTTGCGCTTGAGTCAAAGGTATACGATATTGATGAAGCGTGGAAACTATAATACCAGAACACAAATTTTGACATTCTATATGAGTTGATATGAAACGAAACAAACAGTTTAGAGCGGTAGACTTTTTCTCGGGGGCTGGCGGCCTTACTTATGGGCTAAGAGTAGCTGGAATTGATGTGCTCGCAGGAATTGATAACGATGAATCTTGTAAGATGACTTATGAAGTAAATAATTCAGGTTCGAAGTATCTTTGTAAGGATATTTCGAAGTACAATCCAGCGGAATTAGCCAAAGAAATCGGTGTCTTGAGGAATGATGACAATCTAATATTCGCGGGATGCGCACCGTGCCAGTATTGGAGTATAATAAACACGACTAGGGAAAGGTCGCGTAAGGGTAAAGACTTGATTCTAGATTTTCAGCGGTTCATAGACTACTTTCTTCCTGGATATATAATTGTCGAAAATGTTCCCGGAGTTTCATCTCAACTTGATAGCCCAATGGGACGATTCATTTGGGAACTTGAGAGCCTCGGATATCATGTAGCTCACGAAGTTACTGATATGTCAGCCTATGGTATACCTCAAAGTAGACGACGATTCACGCTACTTGCCTCGCGACTGACAGAAATGACTCTACCGAAGAAGAGGCAGACTAAGAAATCAGTGAGGGATTCAATCGGTGTTCATAATGGGTTCATGAAGATTGGCGCTGGCACGAAAGATAGGAGTCCGTTTTTGCACACAGTGTCTGGATTGAGTGAAAAAAACATTAAGCGATTGAAGCTAACTCCGCGCGATGGCGGGAATAGAACTAAGTGGCAAGCGATTGAAGACTTAGGATTGGATTGTTACAGAAATAAAGGAAACATCTTTCATGATACTTATGGGAGAATGTGGTGGGATAAGCCAGCGCCCACAATAACTACGAAGTTCTTCAGTATCAGTAACGGAAGGTTCGCACATCCAGAAGAGAATCGTGCAATCTCACTCCGTGAAGGAGCTACACTACAAACTTTCCCAAAGAAGTATAAGTTTCACGGGTCAAGTATACAGTCGATTGCGAAAATGATTGGCAATGCCGTCCCACCTAGGTTTGCTACGATCCTTGGAAGGCATATTCTCAAAACTGCTGCATCTCATGGAGGGCAACATGGCTGAAGAACTATTAACGATGACTTTCGATCCGAATACTATTGAACATCTCGGTGTTCGAATGTATTCGACTTTGCCCCCTGTAATTGCAGAGCTGATTTCCAACGCCTATGATGCGGATGCCGATTGGGTGAAGATCACTTTGATTGACAATGAGGAGTACAAGAAAATTATTGTCGAAGATAACGGCGATGGAATGACGTTTGAAGAGATTGGCAAGAAATTCCTGCGCATCGGTCGGAACCGACGAGAAAAGGAAGGAGATGAGCCAACAGCCAAAGGCCGCAAAATAATTGGCAAGAAAGGACTCGGTAAACTGTCTTTCTTTGGAATTGCTCATGAGATCGAGATCGCAACAAAGAAGGCTGGTAAGGAAAACGTCTTTGTGATGAGTTGGCAAGGTATTCAGGGCACCGATGCGGACTATCACCCAGTTGTTTTGAAAAATGATGAAGACTGCTCGGTTGATGAGAATGGAACAACATTTACGCTTACAGAAATTCAAAGAGCAAGCGATTTTGAACCCATAGGACTAGTCAGTAGTCTTTCTAAGATATTCATTATTGATCCAAACTTTGAGATAATTATCCAGCACAATGATAATGAACCTGTAAAGCTTGATAACGAGACAAAATTCGCCGATTTAGAAATTGAACTAGAGTGGGCAATACCAGATGAATCTTTAATCGAATCTACTTATGAGCGTAAAGGAGAAATCACTGGAAAGCTCATTACCGCACAGAAGCCGATATCCCCACGAAGTAACATGAGAGGAATCGTTCTCTTCTCTAGAAAGAAACTCGTCAATCTTCCTGAGTATTTTTCTGAGAGCGCTTCTAGCCACTTCTATTCCTATCTCACTGGATGGCTTGAAGTTGATTTCATCGACGATCTAGATATAGATGTTATAGCGACAAATAGACAGTCTCTCAATTGGGACCATCCAGAGTTGCAAAGTCTACGCGAATATCTGCAAGAGTTGTTGAGGCGACTTCAGATTGTTTGGCGCGAAAAGAGGGCTAAACTAAGGGAGAGGAAAATTACAGAAGTAACTAACATTGATATTGGGGCTTGGTTTTCCAAAGTACCTGAAGCAGTTAGAGAGCATCTTGAACCACTAGTCTTAGCAATAGTGAAGGATTCGGAATTGCCTGATGAATCTCACATTGAAGCGGTCAAGAGTATTCACGAACTCGTACCTGAGTATACTTATTACCATTGGCGTCATTTGCATTCAGAGATTCAGGACGCTTCAAGAGCAGACTACGAAAGAGGTGATTACTACAGAGCATTCATCGAAGCCGCAAAGAGGTACATTACGGCGGTTAGAACTAAATCAGGCAGCAACCAAACTTCCGATTTTAGTCTCATGAGTGATGTCTTTAGTGCACAAACGCCTAAATTGAAGGTTGCTCAAAACTATCTTAAGCCCAACGGAAACGCTTTTACTAATTTCACAATCGAAAACATTGAGAGTGGCCAAAGATACTTTTCACAGGGTGTTGTTTCAGGATGCAGAAATCCACTCAATCACGAAGAACGGGAAGACCTGATTGCCTCTGATCTGTTCTCAGAGAAAGACTGCCTAGATGCTCTAAGTTTGCTATCACATCTATTTAGACGACTTGATAATGCCGTCGTAGTCTAGGGAGACTGTCAAGTCCCTGAAAAGGGGACTTGACCTACGGGAGTTGGTTTAGTGTGGGGAGCCAGTTTGTGGTTTGGGTTTGGATTGTTTCGTAGACGTGGGGGATTACTCCTAGGAGGATTACGGCTAGGGTGGTTAGTAGGAAGGTTAGCGCTAGGGTTTTTGAGATTGGTAATTTCTTGGCGTTTTCGGCTGGGGGTTCCATGTACATTTGGCGGATGATTCTCAAATAATAATATAGTGACACTGTTGAGTTGATGGCGGCGACAGCTACTAGCCAATGGTAGCCGGCTTTGGCGGCGATGCTGAAGAGGAAGAATTTGCCGACGAAGCCAGAGAGTGGTGGGATGCCAGCGAGACTGAAGAGTCCGATCATCATGACAAATGCGATAGCGGGGTTTGTCCGCGAGAGGCCTTTGTAGTCGTCGATTTCTTCTTTGCCAGTTGTGTCACTGTAATAAATTATCACTCCAAAGACAGCCATGTTGGTGAAGACATAGATGAACAAGTAGAATAACATCGACGGTACGCTTTCGGAGAATGGTCCGAGGAAGCCGAGAATGATGTAACCCGCTTGCGAGATGGCGCTGAAGGCCATGAAGCGTTTGATATTGTTTTGCACTATCGCAACTAAATTACCGAGTGTCATTGTCGCAGTGGCTAGAGCGGCGATTAGCCAACCATATTCGCTGAGAGCATTACCAAAAATCCCGAATAATATTTGGAACATGAAAGCCATGCCAGCGCTTTTGGAAGCCACCGAGAGATAAGCAGTGACGACTGTTGGGGCGCCTTGGTAGACATCGGCGGCCCAGATGTGAAATGGGAACATGGTGATTTTGAAGCCGATACCAGCTAGGATTAGCGCTCCTGCTAGCCATAGCGCTGGTGAGTCAGTTATGGTTTGGCTGATGACGAGTAAGTCGGCGCTTCCGCTGAGTCCGTAGAGTAATCCTAGTCCATAGAGCAACAGGCCCGAGGCCAGAGCGCCGAAGATGACGTATTTTAGACCCGCTTCGCCTGAGAGTTTGTCGCCTTTTCTCCAAGCGGCTAGTGCGAAGAGTGGGATGGTGGCTAGTTCGAGCGAGATGTAGAGTGTGATGAGGTCGCGGGCTGAGATGATGAACATCATGCCGACGACTGTGAACATCAGGACCGAATAGAACTCTCCAGTTGAGGGGAGTTTTTCACGGGCTTTTGATTGCCAGCAGAAGATGACGGTGAAGGCGGCGCCGAGTAGGAAGAATAGTTTGAACCAGCCAGCGACAGGATCAAAGACAAAACGGCCGCCGAACATTGATGATGTTTCTGGTAGCAGATTGCAAACACTGACACTCGCGAGCAGGATTCCGATTAGGGCTATTGGGCCGAGGATGTGTCTCTTTTTGTCCTCGATGAAGAGGTCGGTGATGAGGACGACGAATCCAGTTAGAGCGACTATTAACTCTGGCGCGATTATCATGTTGAGGATATTCATCTTAGAATGTCATCCATGTGTTGGCATTTAAACTGAGACGATTTATCAACGGATAAATTGCGCCTTCAATCAAATCTATGAAGAACCACGGCGCGAGTCCGACGATTGCTAAAGTCGCCACTAGGACACCAGTGCTGATTTTTTCTGTGAGAGTGGCATCGGTGATTGTCTTGAATTGTTCTTTGAGTGGTCCTTGGAAGACCTGCCCGAGTCCACGGAGGACATAGACGGCGGTCACGACGATGGACATGGTGGCGATGACAGTCAGGACGCGCATGGTTGTGGCGTCGGTCCACGGGTTGCCGATGAAACCTCCGAGGAAGACATGGGATTCGGCGATGAAGCCAGCTAGACCAGGGAGTCCTAGTGAGGCTAGACCTGCGACATAGAAACAGACCGCCAGCCACGGCATGACTTTGGCGAGCCCGCCCATTTCTGTGACGATACGTGTTTTGGTGCGCCCGTAGACCATGCCGATGAGTCCGAAGAAGAGCGCCGTCATGATTCCGTGCGAGAACATTTGAATGACGGCGCCTTTGACACCAATCATGTTCAAGGTGACGATTCCGAAGAGAACGAAGCCGCAGTGACTGACTGATGAGTAGGCGGTGAAAAATTTCAGGTCTTTTTGTTTGATAGCGGCGAAGGCGCCGTAGATGATGTTGATGGTTGTGAGTCCCATGAAGAACAGCGCCCAGTTTTGTGCGCCTTCGGGCAGGAGATAGAGTCCGATGCGCAAGGCTCCGTAGCCGCCGAGTTTCATAAGCACGCCAGCATGGAGCATCGAGACGGCAGTTGGCGCTGATGAGTGACCGTCGGGTGACCAAGTGTGGAATGGATAGAGAGCGCCGATGACACCGAAGCCGATGAAGATTGTCGGGAAGACCCAGTTTTGGAAAGCGATTGGGAAGTGGACTTTTGAGATTTCGATAAGGTCGAAGGTCTCTAGGCCGCTACCATGATAGAGAGCTAGGAAGCCGACAAGAATTAGCGCTGATGAAGCCATGAGCATCATGGTTAGTTTCATGGCGGAATACTCTTTTGGTCCTGTGCCCCAAATGCCGATGAGCAAATACATGGGTAGAACGGCGACTTCATAGAACATGAAGAACATGAACAAGTCGAAACTGACGAAGACACCAAAGACACCCGAGACGAGAATCAGTAGGAGGGCGAAGAACTCTTTGGAGCGCTCGACGACTGACCAACTGGCGAGGATACCAGTGAAGATGACTATTGAAGTTAGGACGACCATGAAGAGCGAGATGCCATCGAGTCCGACGAAGTATTGAATACCGAGACTTTCGAACCACGTGATTTTTTCGACCAAATATAATTGCGTGATGAGGGCTTCTTTGACTCCTTCGCCTGAGAAGGTGGCTACCTGAATAAACTTGTAGACGATATAGCCAGTTAGGAGCAAATGCAGAGACGTACCTGCGAGCGCGATTTTGCGCACGAGATCGGAGCGTCCCGCAGGTGTCATGATGACAGCCAGCGCTGTGACGAACGGAAGTATGAAAAGCCAGCTAACTAAGCCCATTTATTGTTTGCCTATCATAAGATATATCTACTATACAATTATGCTCAGCTGGCATAGAGCCAGATAATCACTACAACGGCTATGACACCGTTGATTAGCCATGCGGCATAGGTTTGTGTTTGTCCTGTTTGTAGATGGCTGAGCGTTGCGCCACTCCGGCGTGTTAGCCAGCCAGTTAGATCTACTCCGCCATCGACGATTCGTTTATCGAACCAAGCGATGGGGGTGGAGATGAAACGGATGATAATTTTGTGTGTGATGAACTGATAGATTTCATCGATATAGAACTTTGCGCAAATGACACGATAGATGACACCGAGTTTTTCGGTGACGGCTGTCGCGCGGTCTTTTTCGCCGCCGTACATGAACCAAGCGATTCCGATTCCAGTTAGGCCAGAGAGTAGGGCGGGAATCCAAATTGGGAATCCGCCTTCGGCGTGACCTGTGGCGTCTCCTGTTATTATGCTGGCGACACTAACGTAGTCTCCGAAGTGGATGAAGCCCACGACAGCAGTGAGGGCGGCTAGTATCATCAAGGGAATGGTCATTGTCATGGGGGCTTCATGCGCGTGGTCGACGGCTTCGGAGCGGGCTTTGCCTAAGAAGGTGACGATATAGATTCGGAACATGTAGAAGGCGGTGATTCCGGCGACGAGTAGTCCGATGGCGAAGATGACATAGTGATGGTTGCCAAAGGCCGCGGCGATAATTTCATCTTTGGAGAAGAAGCCAGCGAAGGGCCAGACGCCTGAGATGGCGAGGGTGGCGATAAGGAAAGTTATGTTAGTGATGGGCATTTTCTTAGCGAGGCCGCCCATGTTCCAGATGTTGTTGGTGTGGACGGAGTGAATCACTGCGCCTGCGCCGAGGAATAGGAGAGCTTTGAAGAAGGCGTGGGTGAAGAGATGGAACAGTGAGGCTGTGTAGCCGAGAGTTTCAGTGGCGCTGGCGACACCGAGGGCGAACATCATATAGCCGATTTGACTCAAGGTTGAATAGGCTAGGACGCGTTTGATATCGTTTTGTGTGCAGGCGATTATTGCTGCGAAGATGCAAGTGAAGGCGCCGAGATAAGCGGCGACTAGCAGCGCTGACTCTGAGGCGGCGAAGGTTACAAATAGTCGAGCAACAAGATAGACACCCGCGACGACCATAGTGGCGGCGTGGATTAACGCGGAGACAGGTGTTGGACCTTCCATGGCATCTGGTAGCCAGATGTGCAGTGGGAAGAGTGCGCTTTTTCCTGCGGCGCCGATGAAGATTAGGATTAGCGCTGGGGTTAGTATCCCGAAGTTATTCATCATTGTTGAGACGCCAGAGTTGGTGATGAAGGCGAAGTCAAAGGCGGAGACATTTTCGGGTAGGCCGTTTGGAACGCCGAAGAGGGACATTAGATTGTAACCGACGACAGCAATTAGAAGAATTCCAACTAGGAAGAATAAATCTGCGAATCTTGTGACAATGAAAGCTTTCTTTGAGGCGGCAACTGCGCTGGGTTTTGTGTAATAGAAGCCAATTAGTAAAAACGAACTGACACCGACTAGCTCCCAGAAGATATAGGTTTGGAGAATGTTCGGGGCGACAACTAAGCCGAGCATGCTGAAGGTGAAGAGGTTTAAGTAAGTGAAGTAGCGTCCGTAGCCGTCCTCGCCTTTCATATAGCCGATGGAATACAAATGTACGAGTGAGCTAACGAATGTCACGACAACCATCAGGAGAATTGAGAGCGAGTCGATGAGTGTGCCGACATTGACCACGAGATATTCATTGTACCGTAGCCACTGGAAACTCCATGAGACTAGGGCTGGGTGTTCGGCGCCAGCGGGGAAGGCGCTGAAATAATCGAAAGCTAGCCATAGTGACAAGGCCGCCGACGTGGAGACTGAGAGTGTGGCTACTATGCCAGCAAGTTTCTCGGAATAGGGCCTGATAAAGAGTCCGACCAAGAGGAATGAGAAAAACGGCAAGGCCGGGATTAGCCAAGCATTGTTGAAGGCGAAGCTGTTGGCGAGAGCGTTGTTTGCTAGTTCGTTCATCTGGTTAGCTTCTTAACCTTTGAGTGTGTCGATTTGGGTGACATCAACAGTTTTCCGACTACGGAAAATTGCCACAAAGAGCGCCATCGCAACTACGGCTTCGGCGGCGGCGACCGCGATGATAAAGAGGGCCATAACTGCGCCGTCGATAAACGGCTTGGCGGCAAAGTGATTAAATATCAGGAAATTCATTGCCGCCGAGTTGAGTAATAGCTCGACGGACATTAGGACACCGACAGCATTTCTGCGAGTCATGACACCATAGAGACCGATTGAGAATAATATGGTCGAGAGGCAGAGCCAATGGAACAGGCCTGGGACGAAACTCACGTTGCGCTCCCATCTGATTGTTCTGATTGACCTGATAGATCACTTGATTTTTTGAGTGGATTTCTGGCGACGACAATTGCTCCGATTACCGCAGAGAGCAAGAGAAGTGAGATTATTTCAAAGGGCAGGACATAGCCATCGGAGCCGTAGCCGAGCAATTTGCGTCCGATTTCCAGCGCGACATCAGAAGGCTGTTCGGGTGTTGGGGCGCTTAGTGGAAATGATGTTGATTGGAAAGCTATTAGCGCTGTTGCCAAAAAGCCGAGCGAGGAGATGATCCCGAGAGCTTTGCGTGATTTGCTGGGCCGTATTTCAGTGTCTTCGAGAGAGCTGGTGAGCATCACGGCGAAAACAATCAGAATCACAATTCCGCCGACATAGACTAAGAGTTGAATACCAGCGATAAAATCATAGTCTAAGAGAATATAGAATCCCGCTCCACAGACCAAGACAGTCGCTAAAGCGACAGCGGCGCGAAAGATTCGTTTGACAGTGACTACTAGCAGAGCCGCGACTATTGAGACTAGCGCGAGTCCGTAGAAGACAATTGTATGTGTCAGTTCAGCGGGGTTCAATTGGTTATTATCCTGTGATACTTTGTTGGTCTAATGTTGAGTGTTATTTGTGCTTCGGACTCGCATTGTCTTTGGTGTTTTCCGTCTCTAGAGCTGGCACGCCTGGCATTTTTCTTCCAGCTAATGGGACTGGTCCGCCGTATTGTTTGCGGGGTTCCATGGTGGCCAATAACTCTTCTACACGATCCTCTTTTTTCTTGGCGCGGTTGATGGCCTTGACTGGCGGGCCAGCATAGTCGTTGAGAGTATACACCAAGAGTCGTCGGTCGTAAACTGCCGCTTCAAAACCATCTGACCATTCGAGCGCGTCATGCGGACAGGCCTGCAGGCAGGCGTTGCAGAAAGTGCATGAATCGAGGCGCCAGAGGAAACGTTCGAGTTCTAGTTTTTCATTAACTGGATTACGTTGGTCGGTGATGACAATTGAGCCGTTAGGACATGCGATTTCACAGAAATTGCAACCGTTGCAATTCATGTAATTGTTTTCATCTTTTATCAAACGCAACTGGCCACGAAAACGGTCGAACATTTTTAGTGTTTCGCGGTTTTCGGGATATTGTTGGGTGACAACAGTTGATGGGCGGACTAGATAGCCGATGGTGACTTTCATGCCGACAAAGAGGGATTTTACACTTTTGAAAATTGTGGTCAGGAGACTTTCGCTATCGGCGCCGCTGGGGCTACGTGGCGCAATGACAACATTGATGGGAGTGTTCCCAACAGTAGTGACTTTGGCTTTGGTACTTTTCTTTGTGTCTATGTATCCCATAAGTCTAGCTTCTCGCTTACTGTCCAGGGAAGAAATATAGTTTGGTTAGGACTATGGTTGCCGCGGCGAAGAGATTGATAAAGCCGACTGGCAAGAGGAACTTCCATTCGAGTCGCATCAGTTGATCAACACGCAAACGTGGGAATGTCCAGCGGACCCACATCATTAAGAAAACTATGAAGGCGGTCTTGCCAGCGAACCATAGTCCAGGTGGAATTAAATCCATAATTGAATTGAAGGTTTCAAAGCCACCGATATGGAAAGGCATCCAGCCTCCGAAAAAGAGAGTCGCGCCGAGAGCGGAGGCGATGAACATATTGATAAACTCGGCGAGGAAAAAGAACGAGAAGCGCAGGCCAGAGTATTCAGTGTGGAAGCCGCCAGTTAGTTCGCTTTCGGCTTCGGGTAGATCGAATGGCGGGCGGTTTAGCTCGGCGGTTGAGGAGATGATGAAAACGAAAAAGGCGACGACACCGACGATGTGACCCCGCCAGATCCACCAACCATCTTGTTGACTTTGGACTATCTCTGAGAGTTGTAGCGAACCTGCTAGGAGAGTTATCACTAAGAGTGAAAGTGTCACTGAGATTTCATAGGAAATGAACTGAGCGCCAGCGCGCATGGCGCCGAGAAGTGACCATTTGTTGTTTGAACTCCAGCCAGCTAGGAGGATACCCAAGACTCCGAAACCACCAACAGCTGATATGAAAATTACTCCGATGTTTAAGTCCACTACTTGTAGTGAGGGGCTCATCGGGATGATTATCAAAGCCAGGACAGTGGCGATGATGCTGAAGACTGGCGCGAGGAAGAACAGTAATTTGTCGGCTTTCTCGGGGATAATGTCTTCTTTTTGTAGCAGTTTTAGAGCATCGGCGATTGACTGCAACATACCGTGCCAGCCGACACGCATGGGTCCGAGGCGACATTGGAAATGAGCGGCGACTTTGCGCTCGACATAGATTAACGCCATCCCTAGCAGACTCAAGAATGCGCCTGTGCCTCCGAGAGCTAAGAGGGTGTATCCTGCGGCTTCCCATGGATTCTCGGCCAAGGCCTGCGCGGCGCGGTCCGAGAGCGTCAGTATTTCAAAGGCGCTGTGTGTGAGTAAGTTTTCGAGCATAACTAGCTTAACTAATTCTTCGTCTATCTATCTATATCAGGTACGACGATATCGAGTGAGGAGATGTTGGCGACCAAATCACCGATTCTGGCATTGCGAGTCATGGCATCTACCGACCAGACATTATGATAATTCGGGCTGCGCATATGAATTCGGACAGGGTTTTCTGATTTGCCATCGGAGACTGCGTAAATGCCTAAGATTCCACGTGCAGTTTCCAATTGGGCGTAGTGTGAGCCTTCTGGTAAGATAATTTTCTTGGCTGGTTTGGAGAGCATGGTTTTGCCTGCGGGGATATTGTCTATCAATTGCTCGATAATTCTAAATGATTGGCGGATCTCCTCGACACGCACCCAGTATCTATCCCAACAATCTCCAACACTACCGACTGCGACTTCAAAGTCGACTTGGCCATAGGCGCCATAGGGAGCAACTCTGCGTAGATCAAGCGCTACTCCGCTGGCGCGCAAGACCGGGCCAGTGACACCCAGTGATGTGGCTTGTTCGGCGGTGATTGTTCCGACGTTTCGTAGGCGTTCTTGAATAATGACATTGCCACTAAGTAGTTCTTCGTATTCGTCGATTTTTGGTTTGGCATAGGCAATGACATCCTTGACACGTTTGACGAAATTCGGATGGATGTCATCCATCAGTCCGCCAGGTTGGATATAGTTCATTGTCAGGCGACAACCAATGGTTTCTTCGAAAATGTCGGTAATCATTTCGCGGTCACGGAAGCCATAGAGAAATGGTGTAAAGGCGCCGAGATCCATGCCCAGCACGCCCCACCAGAGCATGTGGCTTTGGATGCGCTCAAGTTCGGCCATGATTGTGCGGATGTATTCAATGCGGTCATTGAGTTGGGTCTGCATGGCTTTTTCGACCATCAGTGAGACTGCCCAATTGTTCATCATCGCCGAGAGATAGTCGCATCTGTCGGTCAGATGGACAAATTGACGATAGGTTTGGTGTTCGCCGATTTTTTCTATGCCACGATGAATGTAGCCGAGTACAGGGATGACCTCGCGGACTGTTTCGCCGTCGAGTTTGAGCATTAGCCGCAGGACGCCATGAGTTGCGGGATGCTGTGGTCCCATATTGATAAAGTATTCCTGCGTGTTGAGCGGATTATCGCCTTCGGCTGGAACACTGATTCGTTCTTCGAGTGTGGAGATTTTGACTGCCATATTTGCCTTGGTGATGAATTACCTACATCACTCCCTGAGACTATCAATATCCAAGGTTAACATGAAATCGTCTTTGTAATCTTTGCGCAGCGGAAAACCAACCCAATCATCTTCGAGGAAAACGCGCCGTAGGTCTGGGTGGTTATCATAAAGCACGCCAAAGAGGTCATAGACTTCGCGCTCTTGCCACTCGGCGATGTCCCAGAGGTGGCTGACAGTTGGAATTATTGGTTTATCGCGTGGAATCTTTGTTGAGACCAAGAGCATCGAGAGTGTGGTCAAAGAATAGAGGCGGTAGACTAATTCGAATTTTCCGTCTTCGATTCTGTCTACTGCGGTGTGATCCATGAGCATGGAAAATGCGAAATCTTGATTGTCACGTAAAGCGGTTAGGACTTTGACTAGGTTTTCTGGAATGACTTCAACTGTAGGACAATCTGAGGCGGCAGAATATGGTTTGCATTCTGAAATAGCTGCGCAAACTTTTAGAGTTAACTCTGGTGGTTGCGGTGGCTTTTCGACTTGCTCTTCTGGTTTAGCAGGAGCGGGCGGGGGAGTCGGCTTTGGAGCAGACGATTCTGGAGTAGACGGCTGTTGGGCTGGCTTCTCTGGATGTTTGTTGTCCTGCGGTGATTTTTCAGTCACAATATATATACTCTAAGTATTTCTCTGACTACTCACTATGAGTCAACTTCTAAAAGTGTTTTTTGAAAATGTTTTTAAAAATGTTAGATTCCAGTGGGCCAAGTTAGGCCTTTGCGAGTTTTCTCGACATCGACTTCGGAGTCTTTTTCGAGCACGGCTTTCATCTGCTCTTCAATTTCTTTCATGGAAATATCAGGTGGCAGGGCGCTGAAGACTGGTTTCTTGCGAATGCCAGGCTTGCGGACGGTTTCGCCTTCTTTAATCATTCTTTGCAAAGTCAGCAAGCCATAGAAAAGACCTTCTGGACGTGGGGGACAACCTGGAACATAGACATCGACAGGAATAATTTCATCGGCTCCGCGAATAGTTGTATAGGAATTATAGATAAAAGGTCCGCCCGAGATTGTGCAGGCGCCAGTAGCTATGACATAGCGTGGTTCGGCCATCTGCTCATAGAGAGTGCGCAGGCGCGGGGCCATGCGTTTGACGATTGTACCAGCTATGATAATTAAATCGGCTTGGCGCGGAGAAGGGCGAGCGACCTCCGCGCCGAAACGGGCGATGTCATGACGCGAGGCGCCAGTGGCCATCATCATTTCGATTGCGCAACAGCTTGTGCCGAAAGTTAACGGCCAGAGACTGTTGGAACGAGCGAGATTCATGACTTGATCCATGCGAGTGAGCATGAACGAGCCACCAGGCATTTTTTCTATATGCTCTGGAAATTTTTCAGTAATTAGACCCATTCGAGCACCCCTTTTTTCCAAGCGTACATTAAAGCTACTAGCAGGATAACGATGAAAATTCCGACCTCTAAGAGGGCTATCACTCCAACTTCACGGAAGACTAGAGCCCAAGGATAGAGGAATGCCGCTTCGACATCAAATACCAGAAATAGCAGTGCGAAGAGATAGTAGCCGACATTGAAATGCACCCAGGCTGGGCCGACGGTTCTTTCGCCGCATTCATAAGGTTGGGCTTTGACTATGTTAGGTCGATGTGGGGCAATGAGGTGTGAAATAGCCAAGCCACCCCCGACGAGGGCGACAGCTAGTCCGACAAAAAGTAATACAAAGAAATAATCCATAACCTTGCGTTGGTTACTACCTTGTTTAAGCCAGTTTTGGCTTGATTAGGTTACTGTAGCCCCCGGGTAAGAAATCCGGACAATAACAAGTGATTCAATAGAGCGAGACTTTCAGGGCTCACACAAAAGATGACTTAGGCTTCTACTTGCCAAGTTTCTCCAGAGTGTAGCATTTTCTCGACATCGGCGTTTCCGAATTTTTCGGCTACCTCATGCTCTTGCTTTCTAACACCGCTTTCATAGACAGGCGCTTCAACTTGGCGGAAGACACCCACTGGATAAGGAAACTCCGGATGAGCTAGGTTTGCAAGTTTGAAAGCGAGCGTCGCATCTTGGCTTTGGGCGTCATGCACCAACAACTCTGAAATATCGACTCCGTCTTTCTCCATGTCAACTACTTCGATGTTCATTCCATTGAGGCGGAAGCCTTTAGTATTATCCGCTCCGAAGGTCATCGGTTCGCCGTGCTTGAGAACAATACTATTTTCGGCGCGGTTGGCCTTTTTGGCAATAGGGAACCAAGCTCCGTCATTGAAGATATTGCAGTTTTGCAGAATCTCGACAAAGGCGACCCCTTTGTGCTTGTGGGCTTGCATCAGAATGTCGGTAATCATGGCTCCGTCTGTGTCGGGGACGCGGGCGACGAAGGTGGCTCCAGCGGTCAATGCCATTGGCAATGGGTGCATGGGGCCGTCTATCAAGCCAAATGGTGTAGACTTGGTGATTTTACCAATTGGTGAAGTCGGTGAAGCTTGGCCTTTGGTGAGACCGTAGATTTGATTGTTGAAAAGAATCATATTGATGTCTGGATTTCGGCGGAGCATGTGTATGAAGTGATTTCCGCCAATTGAAAGCGCATCCCCGTCACCTGTGATAACCCAGACAGATAGATCGGGTTGGGTTAACTTGATTCCTGTGGCGACTGCCGGAGCGCGTCCGTGGACACTATGAAAACCGTAGGTGTCGACATAGTATGGGAAGCGTGACGAGCATCCGATTCCAGAGACAATACAAACTTTCTCTTTTGGCAATTGTAGTTTTGCCATTGCGACAGTGAAGGATTTGAGTATGCCGTAGTCTCCACAACCGACACACCAGCGGACTTCAACGTCACTGACGTAATCCTTACGGACTAATTCTTTCTGTTCTATTGCTTCAGCCATGACTAGCCCTTAACCATTTCATGAATTTTACTTTCAATTTCACTAATCTTGAATGGTACGCCATTGACTTTGCTAAGAAGTTTGGCGTCCACCAAGTAGATCGAGCGCAGGAGTGTCCAGAGTTGTCCGAGGTTATTCTCGACGATTAGGACGTTCTTGTAGCGTTTTAGAATATCGCCCAAATCCTGCGGAAGAGGACTTAAGTGTCTCAGATGAACACTGGCAACCGAGACATTGTCATCAGTAGCGTTCATTACCGCTCTGGTGATAGCTCCGTAGGAACTGCCCCAACCGACGACTAGTAAGTCTGCGTCTTTGTCGCCTTCGATTTCGAGTGGTGGAATATCTGCGACAACTCTGGCGACCTTTTCAGCTCGGAAATGCACCATCTTGGCATGATTGTCAGCGCTTTGATCGACACCACCTGTGATGTCTTCTTTCTCTAGACCACCAACTCGGTGTTCTAGTCCAGGTGTTCCAGGTATGGCCCATGGACGCGCCAAAGTCTTGGAGTCGCGTTGGTAGGGGTGGAATTTTTTGGCGTTGGTGTAGAATTCGTTTTTCATCTCAGGTAAGTCATCCATAGAAGGGATGCGCCAAGCTTCCGAGCCGTTGGCGATATAGCCATCGCTGAGGATGATGACAGGTGTCATGTATTTCAAAGTTAAACGACAGGCCTCGATTGCTGTGTCAAAGCAATCTTTTGGTGAATTGGCCGCGAGAATAATCAGTGGACATTCCCCAGGTCTGGACCATAGCGCTTGAAAGAGATCGGATTGTTCCATCTTGGTTGGTAGGCCAGTTGATGGGCCGCCGCGTTGGACATTGATAATCACCAAGGGCAATTCAATTGAGACCGCCAAACCGATGAATTCGGTTTTGAGAGCCATGCCAGGCCCTGAAGTGCTGGTGACCGCCAGCGAGCCAGAGAATGAAGCCCCAATTGCGGCTCCGATAGCGGCAATTTCGTCTTCGGCCTGGAAAGTTGTCACAGGAAATTCTTTGTGACGACTTAGTTCATGCAGAATATCTGAAGCTGGTGTGATTGGATAGCTTCCGAGGAACAAATGCAAGTCAGCTCTATTGGCGGCAGTTATCAGACCCATTGAGAGGGCGGAGTTGCCGTTGAGATAACGATAGGTTCCTGGTTGCTTTTGTTTTTCACGCTTCTTGATGACATAGCTAGTGGCGAAAAGCTGATTGCTGTCGCCGTATTTGTTGCCAGCTATGAGCGCTTCGGTGTTGGCTTTGATGACGTCTGGTTTTTTGCCGAACTTAGTTTTGAGCCAATTCAGGGTGTTATCCAGCGGCATATTGAATAGCCAGCAAATCAGACCCAAAGCGAAAAGGTTTTTGGATTTGTTGACCTGTTCACGTTCAACACCTAGTGGCTCAAGAGCCAGAGCTGTCAGTCGTGAGATTCCAACTGGGAAGACTCGATAGCCAGCGAGGGCATGGTTTTCCAGAGGGTTCTCGTCATAGCCGACTTTTTTGAGGTTCTTTGCTGTGAAAGTATCCTCGTTGACGATTAGAATGCCATCTTCTTTGACATGCTCAAGGTTGCTCTTGAGCGCGGCTGGGTTCATTACTACCAGCACATCAACCATATCACCAGCAGTGTAAATATCCTGCGGGCCCATAGAGAGTTGGAAGCCAGAGACCCCTGCTATAGTTCCAGCAGGGGCGCGGATCTCAGCGGGGTACTCCGCGAGAGTCATCACATCCTTGCCAAAAACCGCAGAGGTATTGGCGAAACGTGTTCCCAACAACTGCATACCATCGCCAGAATCTCCGGCAAAGCGAATAGTTGTTATGTCTAATTCTTCAGGCGCATTCGAGCGTCTATCTTCGTCAATAGGCGAAGACTTGTCTGGCGCTTTATCCGCGCTGACTTCTTTTTGCATCTGTCTATGGCTCGTTACTTTTGATTCTATTGGTTGTTGTTAGTTTCTAAAATGTGAAGGATATTCTGTTGGAATTTCCTTGTCTGGATGTAGTACTTTGGCTCGGGCCAGCAGGGATGGTTCGTCCTCAACGATGTCCGGGTCTGTTACGCATGAATCGACTGGGCAAACATCAGCGCATTGTGGTGTATCAAAGAATCCGACACACTCAGTGCATTTGTCTGGGTCAATAATGTAAATGTCGTCGCCTTCGGTGATGGCCTCGTTCGGGCAGGGGTCGACACATTTGTCGCAAAGGTTACATTCGTCTGTGATAATGTAGGCCATAATTCCTAACTCCTATCTGGCGGCTGCTGGCCGCCATACCAACGTTGTATAGCGCTTCTTTCCTTGTTCGTCCACCCCATACTAAACGCTCCATGAAAGAACATTTCTCAGGCGCCGACGAATCACCATCGGACATTGTACATATATCTCTCTAGTTTGTCACCATCGCGGTCAATTTTTTTCGTCCAAGTTTTTCGACCAATAGTCGGAATAGCCTATCTGGGATTGATTCTTGGTCAATATTGATTGACAAGCTCTGATTCAAATCCTGCTTTGTTAATATCGGAACTTTGCCCTCAAAGCTGTTGTTTTGAAGTATGGATGGGAAGCAAGGATAGGATATCGCGGTAATATGGACAATTGGAGGATAGTAGAAAGTTGAGATATTGGTCTATAAAGTAGTTCTTTTCCAGACACAGCAGTCTGGAAATCGATTTTTTGAGTTAAAAGCTGATTTGTTTCGAGCTTTGCGGGCCAATTGTTGGCTATACGGCTTTTGGGGGTTTTTCTCAGATTTGAGATACTGTCTCAGAAGCTTGTAAAATGCCAGAAATTGCGTAGATTATCTCTGGCGCTGGGCTTTTACGATGGCGCTGATTATTGGCTCTTTTCGGTCGATATATGTAAGAAAGGTGAGGCGCTGAGAAGTTAATTTTGGGGCTAGGATTAGTGGTAAGATTGCCATAGTTGATTTTGCGACCTTGTTATTACCTTTCGTTGGTATGTTGGATCGGCGCTGTTGAATTCTCCCTAGCGGAAACGAAGACCGCAAAGGAAGATGTTTGACTCAAGAGTGAGTTTCTGGGGTCTGGTTACTAATGTTTTTTTCAGTTGTTGTATTCAGTGTGAATTTTCATTGAAAAGGGGAATAACTAATATGTCAACATCAAATACAAAACCTCCGTTTCCTGGGATCTCCGCCACACGCGATGGGAGCGAGGCGGTTGTTTGGGTAGAGACACATGCTTCGACAGGCGCGGCGACTTATCCGATTACGCCATCAAGCTCGATGGGAGCTGGGTATCAAGTGGCGGTGGCCAATGGGCGCAAGAACCTTTGGGGTGATAGTCTTGTCTTTCTTGAGCCAGAGAGCGAACATTCCGCTGCCAGTGTATGTGAGGGCTATGCTGCAGCAGGTGGTCGAGTTGTCAATTTCACTTCTGGTCAAGGCTTGATGCTGATGAAAGAAGTTCTTTACACTATTGCTGGGAAACGTCTGCCGATGGTTTTCAATATTGGCGCTCGTGCGATGACGGTTCATTCGCTTAATGTGCATGCGGGTCATGATGATGTCATGGGTGTTGCTGATTGTGGTTGGGGGATTATTTTTGCCTGCAATGCGCAAGAGGCGGCGGACTTTTGTTTGATTTCACGGCGGACAGCCGAAGAGTCGCATACGCCATATTTTAGTGTGCAGGATGGTTTTCTAACCACGCATACAGTTGAGGATATGCTTCTGCCTGAGCCAGAGTTAATCAAGACCTATCTTAAGTCGCCAAAAGAGGCGCTGGTCAATCTGATTGATCCTGAGAATCCGATTATGAGTGGCACTGTGCAGAATCAGGATGCTTATATGCGTGGCAAGATTGCGCAGCGGGCTTATTATGGGCAAATCAAGGATAATCTAAAGGCCAACTTCGAGGAGTTCTATCGGCTGACTGGTCGTAAGTATGGCTTGATTGAGACCTATCGGATGGATGACGCGAAATATGCGATAGTCGGGATGGGCTCTTATATGGAGACGGCCAAAGCGACAGTTGATGCGATTAGGAAGCGTGATGGTATCAAAGTCGGTGTGGTGACTGTGCGTTCATATCGCCCATTCCCAGGACCAGAGTTGGTTGAGGCTCTTAAGAACGTTGAAGTGATTTCGGTTTTGGAGCGGATGGATGATTCTGCATCGCCAGAGAATCCATTAGCGCGCGATATTAAGTCGGCTTTTGCTGACGCTCTTTGGGGGCATGAAGATTACCTTGAGATTTCTAGGATGCCAGTTTTGCAACATGGCGCTGGTGGCTTGGGTAGTTTTGATGTTCGGGCTGGGGATTTTCAGGCGATAATCGAAAATATGAAACGCGGCAAAGATGGCAATATTCGTTATTGCATCGGAATTCGTCATGATGATGCTTTAGTGGCTCCCGCTGAAGAAGTTGATTTGCGGACAGATGGATATTTTGCGATGCGTGGATATTCGATTGGTGGTTTTGGTTCTGTGACGACCAATAAGATTATCGCTTCTGTTTGCGCTGACTTGTTCGGTTCAAGTGTTCAGGCTTATCCGAAATATGGCGCAGAGAAAAAGGGCATGCCGACGATGTATTTCTTGGCGGTTAGTGACAGCCATATTCAAAGTCATCAAGAATTGAAGCTTGTTGATTTTGTGGCTATCAATGATATCAATGTTTTTCGTAGTGGCAATCCGTTGGATGGTTTGAGTGAGGGTGGCGCGGTCTTTATGCAGACTTCGCAAACTTCCCCTGAGGCTATTTGGGATGAGTTGCCATTGGCCACGCGCGAAGAGATGAAGCATAAGAGTGTTCGGCTGTATGGTTTGGATGCGACAAAAATTGCTCGTGATATCGCTCGCAATGTGGATTTGATACATCGTATGCAGGGAATTATCCTGCTGGGTGTGTTCCTGAAAGTAACTCCATTGGCCGCGGCGCATGGTTTCAATGAAGAGCAGGCGTTGAGCGGTGTTGAGGAGATTGTTAGAAAGTATTTTGGTAAGCGCGGCGAGAAAGCCGTCGAGGACAATATGACCTGTATTCGCAAAGGATACCAAGAGGTGATTGAAGTCCCGTTGAATTTACAAGTTTTGCAAGGGGGCAAATAGAATGGCAACGCAGGATATATCGTCTAAGAATAATCCTTCTCAGGATGTATCATCAAAAAAGCCAGAACCCGCAGTGAAAGATGCTGTGAAAGATAAGGCGGTTGGGGCTAAGGGTGGCAATCATCCTATAGACTTACATAGTTTCCAAGATAAAGTATTGTCGCCATATCTTCAGGGTCAGGGCGATCATGGTGTCGTGGCTGATGAGCTTGCGGCGCGCTCTTTGATGCCGCCGAACACAGCTAGCCAACGTAGCTTTGCTTTTGTTGGCTCTGAAATCCCAGTTGTTCACGCTGAGAATTGTGTGGCTTGTATGGAGTGTATCATCGTTTGCCCTGATATTGCGATTCGCTCAAGAGGCGTTACAGAGGAAAAACTTGAGTCCGCTTTGAATAACATCTCTGATGAAAGCGCCCGTTCGGGTATGCGTGATCAATTTGTCAAAACTCGCAAGCTTTGGAAATCCTTTGAGAAAAAGGGTGAAGAGCCAGCGTATTTTTCACTCTGGATTGATCCTGATAGATGCAAAGGTTGCGGTGTTTGTGTTGAGGTTTGTGGCTCGCGCGATGCTTTGAGTATGCGTGATAAGAGTCCAGAGCAGATGGAGAGTTATGCCGAGGGTGTGGATTTTGTGAAGCGAGAGTTTCCACCGACTCCGCAGGAGTATATTAGTGAAAAACGTCTTACTGATCAGTATATGAGTGAGAGCTGTTGGGTTAGTGACGGTGGCGCTGGTTCTTGCGCCGGTTGTGGTGAAATTACTGCTATCAACATGGCTTTGACCGCCACTTCAATTAAGTATGGCAAGAATATGGCGATTGTCGCTTCGACAGGTTGTAACACAGTTTATAGTTCGACCTATCCTTATAATATTTTTGATGTGCCATGGACGAACTCACTGTTTGAAAATGGGCCGACCACGGCGATGGGTGTGCGGATGCGTCTTGATCAAGAGGGCAAGAAAGATACGAAGCTATGGGTCTTTGGTGGTGATGGCGCGATGTTTGATATTGGGTTTCAGGCGTTGTCACGTTTGCTAGCTTCGGATATGAATATCAATGTCTTGGTGCTTGACACACAAGCGTATTCAAATACAGGCGGTCAGGCCTCGACAGCGACGTTCTTAGGTCAAAACGCCAAGATGAGTGTGCATGGAACAGAGATTCCAGGTAAGATGGATAGACGTAAAGAACTGGGATTGATTGCGATGAATCATCCTGACGTATTTGTGGCGCAGATTTCTCCGTCATACTACAATCACTATCTCAAGACAGTGCTGGCGGCGCTTGAATATCCGGGTCCTTCGGTGTTGATTGCCTATTCGTCATGTACACCAGAGCATCAAATTGCTGATAATATGACTTTCCAAGCGGGCATCTCGGCGGTTAATAGCCGTGCTTTCCCATTGTATGTTTATGACCCGCGCAATGGTGAGACATTCAAAGAGCGTTTGGAATTAAAAGCCAATCCGTCATTCAAGAAGGATTGGCATGTCGATGAAAAAACTGGTGAGAGAATTACACAGGATTTTGTTTGGTTCGCCCGTAGTGAGGGTCGTTTTGCTAAGCAGTTTGACAAAGACGGGAAGCCTTCGGAGACTTTATTGGCCTCACAGAATGACCGATTGCGGAATTGGCATATTTTACAAGAGCTTGCTGGGGTGCTTAAGCCAGCCAGCTAGTGTTAGGTCGACAATTGTGTTCATTTGTGTTGTTGAATGACTAGCATGAGTTTTATAATTATTACAATTAGACACCGAGCGCAACTTTGCGCTCGGTGTCTTTTTGTTTGGTAATTGCTGATGAGAGCTCAGGGTTGCGTGTTCAAATAGACGATGTTGTCGATAAGCACAATGTAGATGTTCGAATGTCTAGTTTAAGACCTCTGTAGTCCTAAAAGTTCGTAGTTTTTCTATGAAACTCGCTGAGTTTTGTTGACACCGATATGGATGATAAAGTATAACTGCATAGTAAGATTTGGCATAATGGGGGCCGATAACTTACCTCAGAAGCTTACTCCTTCTCAAAGATTATTTTGTTGTCAAACCAAACCGTCAGAGACAAAGTTGATCATCGCGTTTTATTTTCGCAATTAGTCATTCCCAAAAGTGATCAGGGTTTCTACTAACTAGTTTAGTAGAAGAGCAGTTTCAAGGCGACACCACCAAGACGACACCTCACATGCTCAGTATTGCAAACTCACAATGTTGTTTGAGCGATTCGTAAGAAGCAAAGGTCTCAAAATATGTCACTAGAGCAAATAATATATGTCGGAGCGGTTTTTCTATGCGGCTTAGTAGTTCGGTCGTATTGGAAGAAGAGTTTTGGGCACACTCAGGATGCTCAAGAAAAGCTGTCCAAGTCTGTTACTGACGGACTGACTGAGCCTGTTTCGCTTCATCCGGAAATTAACGCTCAGCAATGTATTTGCGCTGGCGCCTGTTTGAGCGCTTGTCCTGAAGGTGGCATTATTGGTATTGTTAACGGTAAGGCCGAATTAGTGTCACCAACGAAGTGTATTGGTCATGGAGCCTGCTTGGACGCCTGTCCAGTTGGAGCGATAAAACTAGTTTTTGGAACTGCTCGCCGTGGTGTAGATATTCCAGCCGTCAAAGAGACATTTGAGACAAATGTTCCAGGGATATATATCGCTGGTGAATTAGGTGGGATGGGTTTGATTCGGAATGCAGTCACGCAAGGCAAGCAAGCGATGGATTATATTGTCAAAGCTGGTCGGCGCTCGAATAATGGAATTCATGATGTGCTGATAGTCGGCGCAGGGCCCGCTGGGATTGCTGCGACATTGCAGGCTAAGAAACTTGGGTTGAAGTATATCACAGTTGAGCAGGAAGATGTTGGTGGGGCGGCTTTGAGTTATCCACGACAGAAGTTGGTGATGACACAGCCAATGGATATTCCGTTGTATGGGAAAGTTAAGTTCAAAGAGATAATTAAAGAGGACTTGCTTGAACTTTGGGAAAAGGTGATGACGACCGCTGAAATCGAAGTGCAGACCGAAGAGAAGGTTGAAGACATCAAGCGGTCCAATGGTCATTTTGAAATTGTTACCAGTAAGACTACTCATGAGGCGTTGAATGTTTTGCTGGCGATTGGGCGGCGCGGGACTCCACGCAAGCTTGGTGTTAGCGGCGAACGTTCCTCGAAAGTTGCTTATAAGCTCATTGAACCAGAGCAATACAAAGGCATGAAATTACTGGTTGTTGGCGGTGGCAATAGCGCCGCTGAAGGCGCTTTGGCTCTTGGTGAGCAGGAGGGGACAGAGGTGACACTCGCTTGCCGCGGTCAGGCGCTTGAGGCTGCGAATGCCGAGAATCGTGAAAAAGTTCAACGAGCGATTGATGCGGGTTGGTTGCGGTTTATTCCAGAGTGCGGTGTTAAAGAAATACAAGAAGAGATTGTTATACTTGAAAAGTTGAATGACACCAAAGAAATTATAGCAATTGAGAACCAATATACTTTTGCTTTTATCGGGGGGATACTCCCGACAGGATTTTTGAATCAAATCGGAATTGAGGTAGTGACGAAGTATGGCGAGCAATAAACGCGACGTATTCACTTTGGTGATGACCTTGCTCTATGCGGTTTCACTGACATTGATTGTTGTGGCCTTTGTTTCTGGTTGGGTGTATTACTCAGCTCCACTTATTGATCGTCCGCGACTGGAAATGCACACAATGCTGAAGCCCGGTGGCCTTTGGGGGCATGGGTATGGGATCGTCGGAAGCACGATGATAATGTTGCTGTTTTTGTATTCATTGCGTAAGCGACAGAAGTTTGGGATCCGTTGGGGCAAGACAAGTAAATGGTTGGCAGTACATATTTACTTCGGAATTGTGGGGCCACTGTTGGTGACTTTGCATACGGCCTTTAAGTTTAATGGCATTGTTTCGATAGGGTACTATTCGATGTTGGCAGTGATGTTTAGCGGTGTTTTCGGGCGGTATATTTATATTCAAATTCCTCGAGGCGCTCAAGGAGCTGAGCTGGAGTTGGGAGATATTAAGTCAGCTAGTGATTCACTGGAGGCGATTTTGCGAGAGACCTATGGTCTTTCAGAAACATCACTGAATATGCTCAATTCGTTTTCGGAGTCAGGAGCGGCGGCAGAAAATGCTGGTGTTAAAGCCATGTTTGCAATCGCCCTGAATGATATTAAGCGCCCTTTGCGTTTTCGTCAATTGAGGAGGCAGATTCAGCGTGACACACCTGATATTCCGCCAAGGGCAATTGCTGAGGCGATGAAACTTGCGCGTCGTAAAGCATTGCTTGAGAGGAGATGCGCATACTTGGATACTTTTGTTAAGCTCTTTCATTATTGGCATGTAATCCACAAGCCGTTTGCTTATATCATGGTGGGAGTTGTGATTTTGCATGTGCTAGTGACTGTGTTGCTTGGTTATCGCTGGATATTTTAGACGAGATGTGCTTAGAAAAGCTAGAGAGATGACAGGAACACAGGAAAGATTACACCAAAGAGCGCTCCAGACTGCTACCCAGATGGTGGCGCTAATTATTGGACTTGTTCTCTGGCAAATATTGAGCGCGAGAGTTGCGCAGGCGCAATTGTCCCCTGGTGATTTGGCCGCGCCACATTCCGCATTTGAAGGATTGACGAATTGCACCGAGTGTCATGAGATTGGTAAGGGGCCCAGCGCTGATAAATGTTTGAGTTGTCATACAGGTGTGAAGGCTTCTATTGAAACGGAGAAAGGTTATCACTATCGAGTTGTTAAGCAGGACAAGCGCGCTTGTTTTTCGTGCCATAGTGATCATTCGGGCAAAGAGTTCAAGTTGATACATTGGGAAAACGGCATTGAGAAGTTTGAGCATCAATTGGCTGGCTATGCTCTCAAGGGCAAGCACGAAAGCTTGGAATGCCGTAATTGCCACAAACCTGATTTTGCAAAGACTGAGTTCTTGTTGGCGCATCAGCAAGTGAATTTGAGCAAGACGTTCTTGGGTTTAACGGATAACTGCTTGAGCTGTCATGGCGATGAGCATCGGGGGCAATTAGGCGCTGATTGTCAGAACTGTCATGGCTCGGATCATTGGACTCCAGCGAGAGGCTTTGAGCATGACAAGGCGAAGTTTACTTTGGTTGGCAAACACGCTACTGTCCAGTGCCAAAAGTGCCATAAGCCTCTTAATGACAGGGTCGTTATTTCTCCAGCAGGAGTCTCAGATAGCGCTTATAGTGAGTTTACAGGTTTGAGTTTTGGAAAGTGTGTGTCTTGCCACACGGATCCACATCAGAGTAAGCTGGGCGATGATTGTTTGAAATGTCATAGTCAAAAGGCTTGGTCTCCAGCTAGTGGATTTGATCATAGTTCGACGAAATTTGCATTGACTGGTAAGCACAAGAGTGTGCTTTGTGAAAAATGTCACAAAAGTGTTGGCGCTCAGAAAGTTTCTAGTGGTAAGAGCGGAAAAGTCGAAGATGCTTTTGCGGCCTACAAGGGATTGGAATTTGGAACCTGTGAGTCGTGTCATACTGATGTGCATCAGGCGAAGCTGGGTAAGGATTGCCAAAGTTGTCACAAAACTAATGGTTGGAACTCTTTGAAGAGCAATAGTTTTGACCACGGCAAAACAGAATATCCGTTACTTGGTAAGCACAAGGCAGTGAAGTGTCAGAGTTGCCATAAGACTGGTGTCAAAGATGCGAAGACGCTCAAATCGGAGCATTGTACGGATTGTCATTCTGACACGCATAAGGGTCAATTTGCTGATAGGTCAGATGGCGGAGCTTGCGAGAGTTGCCACACTGTGTCTGGATTTGCGCCGTCGCAGTTCACAATTGAACGTCACAACCAAGAGAGCGCTTTCAAGTTGGCAGGAGCGCATTTGGCGCAACCCTGTCCGATTTGTCATGTGACACCCAAGAAAGGGAAGGGCGCCAAGGTTATGAAGTTTAGTTTTGAGAAGACCGATTGCGTGGCGTGCCATTCAGATATTCACTTTGGGCAATTCACTGTCACAAGTCCCGAGAAAGGCTGTGTTGATTGTCACGGCGCCGATGCTTGGCAAGAATTAGTATTCGATCATAATCGTGATTCGAAGTATGTCCTAGAAGGTGCGCACGCACAGACCTTGTGTCAAAATTGCCACAAGACAGAGAAGCGGAAGGGTAAGCGCTTTGTGCGTTACCGTCCATTGGATAGCGCTTGCAAGAGCTGTCATTCACTTGAGACATTGGAATTGTTGAAGCAGAAATAGAAGTCAGACTTTGTGACGGGATAGAAGGCTATGAATATAAAGAAGAACATGTTGTTTATCATTGTGCCTTTGGCTTTGATGTCGATGGTGGCGATTATGGTTGCTCACGCGAGTACATCAAAGAATCCGCATAAGAATCTGAAATTCGATTGTGAGAAGTGCCATAGCGCTGCGTCGTTTACAGATATTCGTTTCGATCATGATCTGACTGGCCATCAGCTGGATGAGAATCATGCCAAGGCGGATTGTTTGGGTTGTCATGTTGTCGAAGACTTTAGCCGCGCTAATGAGGACTGCGCGGTGTGTCATGAGGATATTCATGAGGCAAAGATGGGGAACGATTGCGAGAGTTGCCATACATCTTCGCGTGGTTGGAATATAATGGATATACAGACGATTCATATGGCGTCGAATTTTCCGGCGATGGGTCGCCATGCTTTGCTTGACTGCCAGAATTGTCACCCTGGGCTGCCGCGAGAGGATTTGTCATTCAATACGACACGAGGTGTTGAATGTCATCAGCAAGATTATCTGAATGTCGTCTCGCCGAATCATATCACAGGTGGCTTTACTACTGAATGTCAGGATTGCCATCAAATGAATTTATGGCAACCTGCGGTTCTGGCCGATCATGATCCTTTCTTTCCAATCTATTCAGGATCTCATCGTGGACAATGGGATCAATGTGCAACCTGTCACACTAATACTACCAACAATAGAGATTTCAGTTGTCTCAATTGTCATGGTCATCCACAAACACAGACAGACAGTGACCATCAGGGAATTAGCGGGTATGTTTACAATAGTCAGGATTGTTATCTGTGTCATCCTACTGGCGAGACGGGTTCATTTGGAGATCATGATGTCCAGTTCTTTCCAATATTTTCTGGGTCGCACGCCAATCAGTGGAGTGATTGTGTTGAATGCCACACTGACCCGAATCTTCGTAAGGTCTTCGACTGTTTGTCCTGCCATCCAAATCCTGGGACTGACGCTACTCATCAAGGCATGGCTGGGTACAGTTTTGACAGTCCCAATTGTTTGAGTTGTCACCCAGATGGAACTAAAGGAAAATTTGTTGATCATGACGCACAGTTATTCCCGATTTTTTCGGGGACACATTTGAATACTTGGAATGAATGCTCAGAGTGTCATAACGTTCCAACTGACAGGAAAGTCTTTGACTGTCTTTCCTGCCATCCAAACCCTAGCTCTGATGCTACTCATTAAGGGATGCCTGGGTATAGTTTTGATAGTCCTACTTGTCTGAGTTGCCATCCCGATGGCAAGAAAGGAAAGTTTACTGATCATGACGCTGCCTTCTTTCCGATTTATTCGAACAAGCATAATGGTGAGTGGAACGAGTGCGCTGATTGTCATACGCAACCGCAGCAGAGGTCATTTTTCACGTGTTTAGAAGGGTGTCATGAGCATAGGCTGTCAAAGATGGATGACAAACACAAATCAATTAATGGTTATGCGTCTGATGGGCCGACTTGTATCGGATGTCATCCAAACGGAAGAAAGTAGAGATGAGGAGAGGTGTATGCGAAAGCTTTGTTTAGTGTTACACAAATCATCGATAGTCTTCGCTCTGCTGTTTGTTGGTGTGTTTGTCACAGTCAGTAGCGCTTTGGCAGCTCCCAAAGCTAAAGTTACATACTTGGCCTCGGAGGCTGTATACATAAATGCTGGCACAAAATCGGGATTGACTATTGGCGATACGTTAGTAGTGACAAGAAAGGCAGATACACTGGCGATTGTGATGGTCAAGAGTGTTTCAGGCTCTTCTGCGGCTTGTGTTTTGTTAAAAACATTTGGAGAAATTAAAGTTGGGGATGTTTTGCCGCTGTCGGCATTCAAGAAAACTAGCAACTTGGAAAAATCCTATTCGGGGAGAGATGTTGCTAGTGGCTCTGAGGCGACGAAAGGGACAAAGCTCAAGTCACGAAGATCTAGAAATGCGCCGAATGTGGTTTCTGGTGGAGTCTCTATTGAAAATCTATATCGAAAAGATCTAACTGGATCAAAGTTGTCATCTAACCAAGCTGGGATTCGTAGTCGTGTGATTGTTAAGGATATCAATGGCAGTGGTATTCGATTCGAATTGCGTCATCGCTCACGTTTGTATCAACGCTCGCGGTCAGTTGGAGCGAATCTGGAGACTGATGAGTGGTCGCATCAGGTTTATCGCTTGGGGATTACTTATGGGGATAGTCAGTCTCCAGTTAGTTGGGGTTTCGGCCGGATGCTGGTTCCGTATGTGCGAGGGATGGGGTATGTTGATGGAGCGTTCTATCTTCGTAGAGTTAGTGACAAATTGAGTGTTGGTTTTGCAGGAGGAGCAACACCTAATGCGCAAACATCGGGTTTGCAATTAGAGCGTGTGAAATTGGGGGCTTTTGTGCGTTACGAAGTTGGTGACGCTGGAGTGCAGAGGTTGTCATTGACAGGTTCATTAACTTCCGAGACCGAGTCGTTTTCGGTTAGTCGTGATTTCTTGTATGTTCAGAGCAGATACACTCACGGTAGATGGATTTCCTTGAATCAGTCGTTTGAACTAGAAATCAATCGAGGGTGGAGACGTGATGTTAGTGGTAAGAGCTTTGAAGTTAGCAATTATTTCGGAACTGTGAATCTGAGTGTCTTATCTGATGCAAATGTCTATGTGACATATGACTCGCGGAGAAACATACGCCGTTTTGATAATGCTGAGACTCCTGATAGTTTGTTTGATAATTCTACCCATCGTGGAGTTCGCGGCGGTTTTCGTATACGCGCGCGCAAGAATCTTCGTTTTCACGGTAATCTTGGTTTGAGACTCCGTGGCGAAAGCATCGGCAACAATACGTTTGCGTCATTTGGAGCGCGGCTCAATCGTTTCCCAAGGCGTGGGCATTCGTTGGCGCTCAATATGTCTTATGTTCAGACACAATTTACAACTGGCTACAGGCCGAATGTGACTTATCGCTTTCCGATAGGTAGGCGGACACGTGTTTATTTGACTGGTTCGCTGTACACTTATAAGACAGGCACAACGACCGTTTCGAATTATTATCTAGATCTAGGCGCTTCTCGTCCGCTAGGTAAACGCTATTTCTTTACTGGCAGTTATCGTCAGTATTTTGACAGCGCCTTGCAATCTGGTGAATTGTATACCGAAATCGGCCTACGACTGTAAAATCTCTCAACCTAATCTTCTGGCAACAATAGCGCCTATCTACTGTCCCGTTGTACCACAAATTGGAGCTGGGCCGCCGCCGAAGACCCTACCTATTCCATAGGTGATATCAGCTATGTTGAAAGTATTGTCTCCGTTGCTGTCGGCTTCGTCTAGACATGCTGGAGCTGGACCTGAATTGAATATTCGAGCAATACCGAATGTAACATCGGCGATGTTGAATGCGCCGTTGCCATCTGCATCTCCAGGTGTCACACAGCAAGAAGCAATCGCGATAAGGGATGGTGTGTACTGTGGCAGGAATCCAGCAGCGCTAGCTCCCCTTGCAGTTGGGTTCGGGGTAAATCCTGCACTAATTACCAGCGGATACAATGATGTATCAGGGTAATTATCTGACAGTGGTTGAATAGGTGATATTGCTTTCCAGTCAATAGTGACGGTACGTTCAAAGGGAACTGGGTCGACTGTCAGATGCATGATTCCGAGATTGTGGAAACCACTCGCAACACTGTCTGACCAATTCACGAAACCGTAGGCGGCTATCAAGGCAATGCCAGAGCTGTCGATTATTCGAAGCGCCTCTCTTGGTTCCATGTTCCATGTGTTCCAGGCATCAAGAGAATTAAAAACTACAGAGTCGATTGTAGGTATGGTTCCACCAACCTTGACTCTTAGCGGGAAATTAAATCCAATGACGTTAACGAGATTCCTAAGGGTCAAGCGCACAGTTATGTCAGTTTGATTTGGCCCGACTCGATTATTGTAGATGAGGGAAATAGTTGTATCGATGTTGCTAAAAGGCGGGTTCGCCGGTGGACATGTCGGCAGTGGGCCTGCATCAAAAATATATGAGCGGATTGCGACGATATCTCGAAGTGTGATAAGGCGGTAACCGTCTCCATCGGCGCTGACTGGAACTTGAGGCGCGTTTCCTCCGAAGTAGAGGTAGTCCCAAATCTCAACCACATCAACAATGTTTAATACACCGTCACCAGATGCGTCACCTGGGAAATCGCAGCTGTCTGGACACAAGCCATTTCCAAATGCAATTGTTGGGCACTCATCACACATATCACCAAAGCCATCACCATCAGTGTCGTCTTGGTTCGGGTTGACGGTATTGGGGCAATTGTCGCAAAGGTCGCCGAGTCCGTCTCCGTCAGCGTCTATTTGGGCGGGGTTGAAAGTCACTGGGCAATTATCAGCTACTCCCGCTAGGCAATCTCCATCGGTTTCTGAATTGTTATCAAAATTGGGACAATCGTCGCAGACATCACCGACACCGTCGCCATCGGCGTCTGCTTGGTCTGGATTGGGAGTCAGGACACAGTTGTCCGCAAAATCCAGTATTCCGTCACTATCAAGATCGCTGTTGTCGCAGGCATCGCCGAGTCCGTCATTGTCTCCGTCGTTTTGGTTAGGATTAAAAGTATTCGGACAATTATCACAGACATCTGGTCTGCCATCATTGTCGCTGTCTGGTGGAGACGGCGCTCCTGTTGTGTCGTCATTGCAGGTGACTGGACTGATAGCGCCGTTCAGATAGGGTTCCCAGTGAGAAATTGGGTCTAGTTCGACACCGAGAAGTGTCGGGGTAATAGAACAATCTGGAAAGGGAGCATTGGTTGGTGAAACTGCCGCCCAGGAGATTTCTATGTTTCTGTGGGCTGGTACCATCGGTAGCGTAATATCAATTTCTGCCAAAGCTCCCGTATGTGGAGATTGGGGAACAAAATCAAGGTGGCCAATCATGACGATTCCAGAATCGGGAAATATACGGAAACGATTAGGCAATGAACCGCTCCAATCGAACCCATTCACCCGCACTGCTGAAATAGTTGGTATGGCTCCGTCGACGCGAATTCTCAAAGGGAATGAGTAGCCGATTGACTCAATACTTGTGGACAGGTCCACATGCAAGGTTATTGTAGTCGCTCCAGCAAGTAATATGCTTTCCTGCACAGAGAGATTGACGCCTGGGTCACGAAGAATTGGAGGTGGAGTTAAATCAGTGCAGGGGCATCCAAGGGCTGGCCCGCCACGGAATATCATGTTGAGCGTGTGTTGAGCATCGCCGATAGTAGCTTGGGGTACACCGTCGACAGCTTCAGCGAAGACCATGTCTGCTGGCGCCGGGCCATCGATAAAAAGGTATGAGAGCCAAGTTGTAAAGTCAGCTATATCGTTTTTCCCATCATTGTTAACATCACCGCAAATGGTCTGCGCTCGTGTATTCTCAGGAATGAGTGTCAGTAGCGAAAAGATGACAAATATTCCCAAGGGCAGCAAGAATTTGAAAGTTCTAGCATGTGAGGGCCGAGTATTTAGTTTACGCATGATGTGTTTCCCTTCCTGAGGTAAGTAGGGTTAGTCCAGGCATGGACAGTTATGAGACCACAATTGACAACTTACATTCAGGACCCTTTTTTAGCAAGGGCTAATTCTATGTTTTCAATCAATACTAGATTAAATGCTAGATCCCTGTTGTGCCGCAGACTGGCGCAGGGCCTGAGTTGAAGATTCGGGCTATGCCATAGGTTACATCGGCGACGTTGAATGAGTTGTCGCCGTTGGCATCGGCTTCGTCCTGACAGATTGGGGCTGAACCTGAGTTGAAAATTCGCGCTATTCCAGCGGTGACATCGGCAATATTAAAAGAGCCATTATTGTCATAGTCGCCAGCAACTACGCAACATGATGTTGGTGGCACATCAATTGTGGTTGAATACATGGAGCGACCGTGCGTTCCCGCTACTAGCTTTCCAGTGGCTGGGTGAAAGTCGATGTCATGCACTGGCAGAATTGGTAGGCCAGTTCCGAGTGGAGCCCAAGTTGTTCCCAGGTCAGCGGTTTCATAGACGCCGATGTCTGTGCCGATGATTAACGCCAGTGAGTCGAAGGGTGACGGAATGATGTCATTGATTGGAGCATCAGGGAAGTTGCCACTGATGTCTGTCCACGTCGCGCCGAAGTCTTCGGTGCGGAAGATGTGGGGCAATGATGAACCCGAGAGGTATCCCGAGACTGTTACATAGGCGATATTGGCTTGGCGTGGGTCTGTGGCGACACGGGTTATCCAACGGTCAGGAATAGCTGCATCAATTTGCGTCCAACTGCCGCCGCCGTTTTGTGTGACCCAGACGTTACCATCGTCTGTACCAACATAAACAACTTGATTATCGGTCTTAGCGGGAGAGATGGTTGTAATTACCCCGAAACTGCTACGTGGGTGGGGGGCATCAGATAGGTCGGCGCTAATAGCTGTCCAATTAGCTGCGCCGTCAGTAGTTTTGTAGAGACCCTCCGAGCCGTAATATAATGTCAGATTGTCATTGGGGTCCATGGCGATAGGTGTACTCCAAGCATGGCGCTCGCCGTTAAAATTCATTCCGTTACGCGCCGCGGTCCAACTGGCGCCGCCGTTGAAAGTTTTGACTAGCCAGCCATTTTGGCTTTCAGCATAAATTATGTCGGGATCGGTGGGGTCGACGATGACATAGAAGCCGTCACCACCCCAGATTCTTGTCCAGTCACCGGTAGCGCCAGTGAGTGTGCGTAGTGTGCCATTGTCCTGTGTACCACCGTAGAGACGTTCAGGATTGGTGGGGTCGATTGTGATAGCGTAGAATTGTGTTGAGGGTTGTCCGATGCGCACAGCCCAAGTTAGGCCGCCGTCACTCGAGAAATTAACACCACCATCGCAGCCTGAATACATCACTTGTGGATTGGCCGGGTCTATCCAGAGAGCGTGTTGGTCGACGTGAATACTTGCTGAGCGCCAATCCCAACTGTCGCCTGAGGTAGCTGTGCGATAGATATCAAAACCAAGCGCGAAGACGATTGATGGGTCACTTTGTGCGACACGCGTTTGGCCAAAATACCACCCACCGCCCCAACTGGCGTTCAGTGGCGCATTGACTAGGTCATTGTCAATAGTTCTGCTCCAGGTCAATCCTTGATCGATACTTTTGTAGAATCCGTCATAGGCGCCACTACTGGTTGCCAAGAGCGCGTAGGCGGTTGTTCCTGAGCTGACAGCGGTTAGGCCGATTCTTCCGTTTAAGTCTGATGGGTCAAGTAGGCCGTCGAGGGAGGTGAGTAGTGTCCAAGTTTCACCTAAATCTGATGAGCGATAGATACCAGTTGTGATTCCGCCGAGTCGGGAAGGTTCGTCGACGAGACGTACGCGCTCCCACATTGCGGCAATGACTACACCAGTGGCAGGAAAGAGGACTACGTCTATACAGCCAGTAGTATCTGAGACAAACAATTTGTTGGTCCAGTTGGCGCCGCCATCGTCCGAGCGGTAGAGACCACCTGCGCCATTGCCTCCGCCAAAATGCTGGCCACCGACGGCGACGAAGATACGGTCGGAGTTTGTTGGGTCAACTACGATTCTGGCGATACGGCGACTGTCTGGCAGGCCCATATTGGTAAAGGTTGTTCCGCCATCGGTGGATTTGTAGATCCCATCACCTTCATAGGTGTCGAAAGCTGGGTTTGATTCGCCTGTTCCAACATAAATCACTGATGAATTGTTGGGATCAATAGCGATGTCACCGACTGAATAGCTACCGTAATTATCGAAAATTTGCGTCCAAGAATTACCGCTATCGGTAGATTTGAAAACTCCACCTGCAGCGCTGCCTGCGTAGACAGTTGAGATGTTTCCAGCTACAGCTTCGACATCGACAATACGCCCAGGGATATTGGTGGGTCCGGCAGGTACCCAAACAGGTGGAGCTGAGGCGCTGCGTCGAAGCTTTGAATTGGCCGCGAGTTTTAGGTTTTCGGCAACGGCGAATTTTAAGCTCGCTTGTCGTTTGGCCTGTGAGATTGTGTCGTATGGGAAAGAGCGTTGGACATAGAACCAGTCACTCGGGCGTTTGCCAGGAGGTTTGGGATATTTTTGGGCTGGTTCACTGAATGCCAGCTGATTAGCGTTGTCGACTGTATTAGAAGTTTTCCAGAGAGATATGGAGGCGCCACCGAGGATAACTAACGCTGCTACAAAATAGATTCGTTTATTCATTTGCTGTATTCCATCTGATGAATATTGATCTAACGGATTAGAACCCGCTAGAAGTAGTTTTCGGCATTCTTGAGGAGCGGATGAAGAAGGAAAAGCAAGTATATTCGCTCAGGTGGAAGATAAGAGTTGGCTGGGAATCTGTAAAGAAGAATTGTTAGCTGTCAGAGTGGCAGATCTGGCTCCAAAAGTATCACGGCCGGAAACGTAAAGACGTGTTTCCGGCCATGATTGTATAAGCTCCCTGCAATATCTCAGTATTAACCGAGAGCTTACTCGTTCTTCCATGACTTCTGACTGTCAAGTTTTTCCGCTCGTTCAGTCCAAGCGTCCGCTAGATCCGTCCAGCCATTGCTCTCAAGGTACGAGGCGCCTCGGCGGAGATCTGAGGAGTCATCAGCTACTAACCAAAAAGCATGAGCAAACTGCTCCTTGGCATCTGCAGTTTCTTTTAGCTCTGAGTAGCAGATTCCAAGAGAAAACCGCACATGAGAGAGGTTTGGCTCAGCGGCCACGGCCTTTTCATAGGCTGCTTTGGCGTCAGCGTACAACTCATGCTCGTTATACATATCTCCGATTTTTTCGAAGATACTAGCGCGACGGCGGGTTTCGGATTCGTCGATCATCTCGAGAATACGACCATACAGGCCGATAGCCTTGACGTACTTATCGGAGTTGTAAAGTTCCTGCGCTTTGGTCAGTGCTTTCAGTAAGCGGCGCTTACGGTATTTAATCGAACAGTATTTATTCAAGCTGTGTTTGTTCAAAAACTTCATCGACGATTCCTTTCTTCGCCCGCGCCAATGTCGGGGTCTGTCCTGCGCATAGAAGAGCGCTTGGCGCCACGGGAATAGTTGCGCTAGGACCAATAATTGTTATCAATTTTTTACAGAAGAAGAAAGGGTACTACTGGGAAGGGAAAAAACGTAAAGTGTTATTCAAAACAGTGTTATTCAAAACAGTCTTCTTCTGCGTCACCTAAAGGCCGCTTTATAGCGGCATATTGTTCGGAGACATCTATTTGCTTGAAAATCCATGTGCCATCCTTTCAGTGTTGGCGATATTACACCGATAATTAATATCGCGAATTCTGTTATGTTTGCTATCGGCAGTGGCGTTACGCCACGCTGACCGTTGTTGATTATTCCGTATACTTGTATATGAGACAAACGCCTTGTCAATTCAAGTGAACGAGCTGAGCGAGTCATTATATAGCGCTATTCGAAAAAGTCAACGACTTTGTTGCGTAAAGCTCTAATAATTTTCAACAAACTTCTTGAGACAATTCTCAAAACTAAGAATTGCGAGGGTTATAGACCGAAAAGTGTACCCGCTAGTCAAACAAGTTTGCTCTATCCGCTTGCGATTTTTCATACCGTAAGGTATTTTTTGGAGGTGTTACTGAAGAACAGTAAACCTAGGAATGAAAATCGGGGAACAGGAATCATGAAACTAATTAGCCAGATCTTTTCGATTCTATTATTAGCGGTGACAGTGGCTCAGGCGCAGAGTGATCCACATCAACGTGATTCACGTCAACAGAGCGCCAAAGCTAATCCTCACGGTGAGATGACAATGGAAGCGCCCAAAGGGATGACTCCAAAACAAATGAAAGAGTATCTCAATTCACTGTTGCCAGGTAAACATCACAACTTTTTGGAGCAGTTCGTTGGTGAATGGAAAACCCTTAGCCGCGTTTGGATGCTTGGTCCTGATTCATTGCCGACCGAGTCTGAAGGTACGACAACAGCTAAGTGGATTCTTGGCAAGCGCTTTGTACAGTTTGAGACTGTTGGGCAAATGATGGGACAACAGTTTGATGAAGTTATGCTTTTGGGACATGATAACTATCGCAATCTCTACACGGCTTCTTATGCTAGTTCGATGAGCACAGCTTTGCTGTCTATGACTGGACAGCGTCATCCGAAAACGGGTGATATTACTTTGTATGGTGAGATGGACGAGCCGATGTTGAGTGTTACCGGAAGAACTGTTAAGTATGTCTACAGTTTTCCTGATGAGAAGACAATCAAGATGGAGCTGTTTGATTTACATGCTGGAGATGACTACAAAGTCATCGAAGTGATTTACACGCGTGAATCTACTGAGAAATAGTTCAGCCGACTTTGCTGATAACACCGCCACCGAGGACGACTTTGTCGCGGTAGAAGACCGCTGATTGTCCTGGAGTGACTGCGCGTTGTTTTGAAGCGAATGTTACTCTAACAGTGTTTTCGTCGACTGGTGTGATGGTTGCTTCGGCGGCTTTGTGTAAGTAGCGAATTTTGACGCTGGCTTTGAATGGCTCAGTTGGTCGGTCGATTGCCATCCAATTGATTTCACTGACATCCAAATCGCATTCATGTAGACCATCGGCGCCGCTGACAACAATTTGGTTGTTAGCGGTGTCGATTTTTTTGACATAGACTGGCTGACGGTAGTAAATACCGAGACCTTTGCGTTGTCCGAGAGTATAGAATGAAACGCCCTTATGCTGGCCTATTTTTTCGCCTTCTTCATTGACAATATCGCCGCCTTCGAAGTCTCTGCCGCGTTTTTGTTCCCACTCGCGCAAGAAGCGATGATAATTGTTGTCAGTGATAAAACATATCTCGCGTGACTCTGGTTTGTCGGCAGTGCGGACATCATGGGCGTGCGCTTGTCTGCGAACTTCTGACTTTTCCATCTCACCGACAGGCAAAAGAGTGTGCGCCAATGCGTCCTGCGATAATCCCCAGAGTGCGTATGACTGATCACGAGTGACGTCCTCGCCAGGAATTAGATAATAGCGGCCAGTTTCTTCGTAGCGCTTGATTGTGGCATAGTGACCTGTGGCCATATAGTCGCAGCCGAGTTCACGAGCGCGTTTGAGGAATGATTCCCATTTCATGCGAGTGTTGCAAACCACGCAAGGGTTGGGAGTGCGTCCTGCGCGATATTCTGAGACGAAGTTTTCGATGACTTCTTCGCGGAATCGGTCTACGAAATTGAGGACATAAAAAGGCACACCGATTTTGGCGCAAAGTGAACGACAATCGTCGATAGATTCGAGCGTACAGCAACGTCCGTCTTTTTTCATCTCTCCACCGACTTCAGAGAAATCCCACAGTTTCATGTGAGCGCCAATGACTTCATAACCCTGCTCTTGTAACAAGTACAAAGCTACTGAAGAGTCGACGCCGCCAGAGAGTGCGACTAGGACGCGGCCTTTGCTTTTGAGATTATTTTCTGAATCTGTGGAATTATTCTTGTTCATCGTTTGGATGCGGCGTAGGCTGGAGACATGCTTCTGAGGCGCTCTATAATTTTTGGTAGGACATTGCCTACGTATTCAATTTCGTCTTGTGTTGTATGGCGACCCATCGAAAACCGGATTGATGATTTGGCGAGTTCTGGTGTTTGACCTATAGCCAGCAGAACTGGCGAGGGGTCAACGGCTCCAGCGCTGCAGGCGGAACCTGATGAAACAGCGATGCCTTCAAGATCGAGCGAGAGGATTATCGCTTCGCCTTCGGCTCCAGCAAATGATAGGTTGACTGTCTGTGGTGTGCGCAGAAGACTATCTGGTAGGTTCGAGATTTCTGATTCTGGGAACTCTGGGCCATTGAGTATCACGTCGGCGATATTTGCACGGACTGAGGTTAAGAATCTCTGTGAGAGTCTATTCAAGCGCAGATACTCTTCCTCAATCATTGTCACAGAGACTTCCATGGCTTTAGTCAGTCCGATAATTCCAGGGACGTTTTCAGTGCCAGGCCGGCGAGATTTTTCGTGACTGCCACCTTGGACTAGTGATTCAATTTTGACACCGCTTCTGACGAAAGCTAAGCCAGTTCCTTTGGGGCCGTAGATTTTGTGCGCCGAAAGTGAAAGCAAGTCAACGCCCAGCTCTTCAACAGAGACAGGGATTTTGCCAAAGGCCTGCACAGCATCGGTGTGGAATAGAGCGCCTTTGGCGTGGGCGATTTCTACTAGCGCCGGAATGTCTTGTATGGTACCGATTTCATTGTTGGCTTGCATGATAGAAACAATAGCAGTGTCTTCATCTACCAAATTCGCAAGAGTCTCAGTTGTGACAAAGCCCTCAGATGTGACTGGCGCGATTTGTACATCGAATCCTTCCTGAGCCAAACTTTCGGCGGATTGCAAGATTGCGCTATGTTCAATCGCAGAAATGACGATTCGTCTGCGTTTGTGTTTGAGAGCTCGTGCGGCGCCTTTGAGGCAGATGTTATCCGCTTCGGTGCCGCCGCTACAAAAAACAATTTCTGAGGGCTCGGCGCTGAGAATTTCGGCGCAGGACTCGCGAGCGTTTTCTAGGCCAACTTTGGCGTCTCTGCCAAAACTGTGCATGGAGCTGGCATTGCCGTATTGGGGAGAAAAATACGGCAACATTGCCTCTAAGACTTCAGGGGCCACTTGTGTTGTGGCATTATTATCGAAATAGATTTGTTTCATAAGTATGTTTGTTTTAAGAATATATTTGTTCTAAGATCAGGCTATATCAAATATGTGTCAATGAATCACTATGTTGAATCAGTAGGTTGAATTTCAATACTATACTTTTGTGTGGTGAATTCAAACTGCCCCTGTCGGTTAGTATATAGGGGGCTGATTGTTTGTCAAGGATGGAGATTTGATGGGTGTAGAGTATATCAATAGACTGTTGTAGGGTAATAGCTTAGAATGCATAGAGGATGGTGAAATGGAGGCGATCGTTGAACTCGATTCCACGAGTTCTGATTCGACGGGCATAGTCCAAACGCAAAGGCCCAGCGGGAGAGAGATACTGTACACCGACACCATATGAGTAGGCGGCATTTTTGAAGGATATTTTGGGGTCATCCAATCCTTCCCAGCCGTTGCCAGCGTCGAAAAACATGCTACCCCACAATTTCTTGAATATTGGAAAGCGTAGTTCTTCGTTGAAGATAAAGTAGAACTCCGAGCCGCGTGAAACATTGGAGGAGTCGGATCGCGGACCCAATTCATCGGTTGAAAAAGCGCGGATAGTGTTAGCCCCGCCAATGAAGAAACGATCAATGAATGGAACTTCATCATTTGTACTAAGTGGTTCTGCGAAGCCGAACTTTATGCGAGTGGCTCGCAAGACAGACTTCCAAAATGGTTGAGATTTTGACCAACTACCTTCGAAGCGCACAAAGTTATCATCGCCGCCGAGAAAACCACCAAAAAAATCGACTCTGGCTTCGATGACACCGCCGTTGTGTGGCACAAAGATGTCATCACGAGAATCTAGGCGAATTGATCCGTATAGTTTTCGGCGCACAGAGATTCCTTCGGCTTCACGAAAGTCAGCTAGCGCTTCAGGTTCAATATCGAAGATTTTGACGGCTTCATACTGTGTGCCGACGATAACTCGTCTTTTGCGTCGTTTTTCCCAGAGCGTTTCGACATCGAAACGCCACTTTTGGATTCGGAACGGCTGCAATTGCGACTTGACACCAGGTTCGATTTCGGCCGATAGTGACATTGGCATTCGTATACCAAGGAACCACGGTTCGACGTAACGCACTCGATAACGATGTGAGAGGAGCCCTTCGTCACGCGGCACAAAGACTCCTTCGGCGGATAATTCGATTCGCCGTGTGTTGAAGAGGTTGCGTTTTCCCCAGCCGATTGATTGTTCCCATACCAAGTCACGCACTGAGTCTTGAGCTATGCCACCGCGTAGAGTAATAAACTGCGGGCGTTTTTCTTTGACTCGGACTCGAAAGTCTGGACGGTGTTTATCAAAGTCTGCGCCAGTCTCTATGGAGTCTTTGGCTTGTATTTGGATAGTTGTGTAGTATCCCGAGCGCAATAAACGTCTTTGCGAGTCCTGAATATCTTTTCGGCGATATAGTTTATCAGGTTTGATTTTTAGTTCGCGCATGACAGCATGTTCACCAAATAGATCCGAGCCGACAACTTCCATTGAACCGAAATGCGCGATAGCTCCAGTTTCAATTGCAAAGTGGATTGGGGTTAAGCGTTTTTCGGAACTGGCTTGCACTGTATCGACACTATAGTTGATTCGAGCGTATGGATAGCCGCTATTGGCAAACAGTTCTTTGAGGTTCAACTGTACGCGGCGCAAATTGAACAAGTTGACAGGGCCCTTGCGGCGCATCAGGCGTGTTGGGTTGTTCATTTTTTTGCGTAGTTTTTCAGGGATGTTACCGAGGTAGTCGACAGCGCCGAGCATGAACCGTGTGCCCTCAGTGATAGTGATGTGAATGCGCGCGCTTGAGTCTGCCAGCGGCTCAAATGTTTCTTTAATTCGCACGCCGAGAAAGCCCTCGCTCAGATACATCGCTTTTACTTCGGAGGTGTCTCGGACAACTGTTTCACGGTGCAAGATGACACTACGGGAGTTTCTCAAGTTATTGAAGAACGAATACTCTTTGCTGAATAATTTAGCTTTGATAGCGTCTGTCGAAAAGAAAGTGTGGCCTTCAATTTTGATTTTGCGGATTTTGGGGCGGTGGTTTATCCAGCGCAATGTCTCCCTGTCGAATTGAGCCATAGTGTCGTTCGGCGCTATGTTTAACACTGCCCAAAGAAGCATTGTGGCGACAGTAACAACGAAAGTGAGGGAGGAGTTAGATCTTTGCATCTAGTAATCCCATCCTAGGTTTAGGAATAAGAAGTACTGGTCGTTTTCGTCGCGCTTACCTTGAACTAGCAGGTGGCGACCAAGGTAGTATTCGAAACCGAACTCCTGACCACTTGCGGAAAAATCGGATTTTCCGTAAGTGTACAAACTTGGAAGGACTTGCACTCCTAGCGTTATTTCAGTTTGCTCGACATCAACACTTGGGTCAATTTCAAATGTCTCAACTCCGATGCGACGAGCTCCCACGCGAGTTAAATTCGAGCTGAGATAATTAGCTATCATCTCAGCGCTGCGTCTACCGATCATCTCGGTTTGATTCTGGTCATTTCTACCGACTTGGAAGCCGAATGCCAATAAAGTGTATAATTGATCTTCATCGATTTTGTCGTTGTCGCTAGTTGATGGATCATTGTAGTAGGTGATAATCGGTTTTTCTAGTGTTCCGGTGACTTGAATGGCAGCTTCAACTTGTCGTGTTCCAGTGGAAATCTCTCCAGGTGCGCTGGGATTCGGGACCCTAACTCTAGTGCGAGCAATTAGAGATAGTTCAGGGTTATTGAGAGCTTCATCTTCATTGATGACTGTGCCGCCTGGATCCATACGAAATGAGCTGGTTGTCAAGAAGACTCGTCCACGGATGACTTTCAATTCGTATAAGTATGACCAAAGGCCATCGGTACGGATTGCGCGTGCTGTGCCCTTAAATTCTGCATCTAGTTCTGTATTTCGCACTCGGGCTTTAGAAATTATAGTGACATTGACATCCATATCCCATGATTCGGGACGCTCGAATTGTGTTAGCAATAAATAGCCTGCGTCTTCTTCGAGAAACTCATCTTCATACAAAGCTGAAATCAAATCAATTTCACCAGTGACTTTTGGGGGTGTGATTCCGCTGACTAGCAGTTTGGCGTCGGCTTTGCCTTTGATAGCTCCGAGAGAATATTCAAATGGAAAGTTTGTGGCGCTCAGGGCGATATTGTAGTCGATGCTGTCGATATTTAGAATTTCGAGTGAGCCATGGTCGATAGTGACATAACCGTATTTTTGGGATTTGTATTCTTTGTTCTTGTTTGGCTGACGAACCTCTGGTGGAAAACGGCATGCGCCATCGGTGATTGTTATCAACCGTCCTTGCATAATGAAATTAACATTGAGAGACTCGGCTGGTATTTCTAACTCGTATATTTTCAGAGTTCCGTCATGCAAACTTCCAGCGCCGGAAAATGTTGGCTGCTTTGGTGTGCCTTTGATGATTGCGTCTATATGTAGCTGTCCAGTCAAGTTTTCAATTTGCGGCAGGAAGTAACTAACAAAATCATAGTTTGTCTCTGATGAATGCGTTTCCAAGTGTTGTTCGCCTACGAAAAGTGTTTCTGGAATTGAACCAAACTTGAGATCCAGTGGGACTGTTCCGTGAAGACTGTGTTCTCCGCCTTGAGTGCGGAGATTGAATGTGTCGATTTGTAGGAGTTGGTCGGCGTAGTTGAAGTCCGCCTCTAGATCACCGATGAGCAAGTCTTGATAGACCAACGAATCAATACTACCATTCGCATCGAATTGCATTTTCTCAGATTCGGCTGTGAAGTCACCAATCAATGAAAGGCGCCCTTCTATTGTTGAGTTTGTGATAAGTCCTGTCCAAGGGGCCATGTCGATGTTCTCTAAGTTGACTTTGAAAGAGAGGTCTCTGTCAAAACCAGCGCGGCCTTTGAAACTGAATGACTCTTGGGAGTCGCCATTAGTTTTTTGGAGACTTTGGAACTCAGTGCGCACAAACTCAATGCCTGTTGTGTCAAATAGCAATAGCGCCGTGTCTAGGCTGTGATAGATATTGTCGCGGAACGCCATTGTGATATTGTGCAGATTGATTGGTTGTGGTTCCGCTAGATAATCTATTTCTCCAGCCGTTGAGAGTTTGGCCTCGCCAGTGAAGACAGTTAGAGAGTCGAGTAGAATGAGATTAGAGTCGATGCGTAATTCTGCGCTGAGACTATCGATTGGAAACTCCCAGGCGTCGATTGAGCCTAGCTTGGCGCTGACTTTTCCGTTGCGGCGTGTCATGAAGCGGTTGACATTGAAATCATACCAAGCGCGCTCAGCGTACATTTGATAAAACCAAACGCTGTCACTATAGAATTTCCCACTGATATTGGGGTCGTTGAATGTGCCGTTCAATGTATAGGTGGCTTGCCCACGACCTGCGAGGTCTTCAATAAATGTTTGGCCGTTAAATCGGGTGAGATTATTTAGCTCTGCGGCGCCACTGATATCTACAGGGCCAGCAAACTTTATCAATCCACTAGCGCTGAATGAGTTTTCATAATAGCTGACAGCAAAACCTGGCTCAAGGCGCAAGCTATCGATATAAATATCCATCTTGCCTGTGGCGCTGTGGACATGGAAAATATCTAGGAATGACTCCTCTAGTGTTACGCCTGCTTGAATTTTCATATCGTCATTGGAAAGACCGCTACCTTGCAAAGCGATTTCGCCAGCGATGTTAGTGGACATTGCGCCATTGGCTAGGTTGGCGATATTTAGACTATCTATAGTTCCGTCGAACTCATAGCTGATATCGGGATGTGAGAAATCCATGCTAAGCTTCCCAGCAATGTCACATCCGCCCAGAATTGTACCATAAAGCGTGTCGGCTTGGAGTTTTCCGTCATTGTAGTGGACTGAGGCGAAGAGTCGTTCGAATTCTCGACCTTGAAAACCACCTTCTATAGTAACTGTTCCGTCTATGGTTTCGTCATCAATATCTAGTTCTCCACCGATAGAGAGGGCCCCGATGTATTGCTTGTTGACGAAGCCTCCAAGGTAATCCATTTCGGCATATAATTTTTCAATTTCAATATGACCCGCGAGCGGTTTGTTATTGGCGGTATCGGGAAAGGCCAACCAACCGTCACAAATGATTCCGCCGCGAGTGAGATCAACTGACAGGTCTTTGAAAACAAGTCGTTCGTTTGAGTAGGTTAGTTTTCCCTTGGCTGAACGCAAAGTTGATTGATGATAGTCTGTGACAAAGTCAAAGCTTCGCAAGTCCACCGCGAAGGCGCCTTCGGCTGAGACAACTCCAGCTGTTAGATTCAAACTATCCAAACTCCAAGTGGAGTCCCGTCCAAACATTTGCATACTGGCATTGGAGATTCGGAGCAAGTTTGCAGAGAAAGATGGTATCTTGGGAAGTGAGGTGGCTGTCTTTCTTTCTGGCTTGGGGATTAGCCATTTGCCGCTGGCATCTTGACGGATGGTGAAGTGCGCTGAGTCAATTCCGAGAATATTGATGTCGAATCTTCCGCGCCAGATATCCGCCAGAGAGTATGACGCTTTAATAGAAGGTATCTCCGCCACGGGATAGGATAGGCTGTCGGTTGAATAACGAACACTAACATCACTGATGAACAATGTGTTAAAAAAGTCGCCTTCAATGGCTCCGATACTAACTTCCAGAGGAGTATTTTTGCCGACAAGTTCGCTTAACTTATAATTGATGCCGAATTCCAAGAAACCGAAGTTGAAGACACCGACATAGACTATTACCACTAAGAGCGCTGCTGAGAACAGCGCCCAAGCGACGACTTTAAGTAGTGTTAATAGGAAGTGTCTCATGAGTTTTGGAGAACCTCAGCGAGCATATTGGCGCTCATCAGGATGGTTGCTTCGGGAGTGAAAACAGCCAATACACGAAAGAGTTCTTGTAGGGTTTCAGGTGTCACTCCGACATTAAGCGCTCCACGTAGGTGCGCGCGTAGTTGACGCGGACGGCGGTCCACAACCAATGCGGCGACAACGGCTAGCTCACGAGTTTTCACGTCTAGTCCTGAACGTGAAAGTGTTTTGCCATAACCCTCCATAATCATCAACCTGAAAACATCAGGCGACATCTTTGAAATAGCATGCTCTAATTTGTGGTAATTCTTGCCGTAGATGAGTTGGATTAAATCACGTCCGCGTTTCTCGTAGGACATTGATTCGTCAGCAGTATAGGCCAGTTGGGAACTATTTCTTTTTGTCTTGGTGTTACTAGGCAAGTAACTATTCGGCTCGACAAGTGCCGCAAGATCAAATAGCGCATCGAGCATGCGCGGAAACCCACAGAACAAATAGCTTTGCAACAGGACTTCATATAACTCGGGCAAAGAAACCTTGCGTTCAATCAGAGCCTCAATGGCTCGTTTGGTGAGGAAACTTTCGCTGTGGGCAATTAGTCCTGAAAACGCCGCCAGAGCTATGGAGTCGGACTGCGCTTCATCGATGGCTTGGGAGACCTTGCCGGCCTGTTGGGTTAATTGAATTGTCCCGTTCATGCTTCTTTACTTGTCTGACGCCGATGTTGTTTGTTACTCGTAATAAATGTCCTTGGTGGATTTGAATCTGTTTTCCAAAGCAGATAGCCATCTCACCGTCTGCAAAAGTACACAGTCCTATCCTCAAGAGCAACGCTAAGTTAGGTTTGTTCGCAAATGTTCTCAAAGATTAGCGTGTCAAGATAGTGGCCAGTGAAAGCGGTTGGCAAGGGGAACTTAGAATGATAAGGGCAACTTCGCCAGAGACAGGCGATTGCAGGCGTCTTAGCGCTGACCTTCGAGATCGCGTAGACGTTGTTCGAGTTCTTCGATGCGTTTGAGCAATGCGCTGTAATCGCCCTGTTTGGTCTTGATTGCAGGCGCTTCGTAGGAGCGGATTTTCATCGGAGTTGCGTCGTTTAGGGGGGCATCGGCAAGGCGGACGCTGATTTTTCTTTGCTGATTGCCACGCAGAAGATTAAGTGAGATAATCGAGTCAGGCGCACAGCCACGGACATAATCTCGGAAGGCATTGGCGCTTTCCACTGCTTGGTTGTCGTATTTGTAGACTACGTCGCCAACTAAGAGCCCAGCCTTATTGGCAGGTGAACCGTTTTCGACGACTGTGATAAGCGCTCCTTGAGTTACGTTGTCAGTTACAGGCTCTATCTGGGTAGTTTCTGAACAATCGTTGTCAGAGGCGAAATGTACCAAATCCTCTGTAGAGAGTTTCGCGCTTCCATAGGAGCTGCTGGCATTTGGATTTAACCCGCGAATGATAGTTCCGACGACTTGCACGCCCAAATATCCAGCCTCACGGTCGCCACAACACTTTAGCCGAGTGACAATTGGTTCGATGCGAGATGCTGGCAAAACAAAGACTCTATTGGATGATCCACTAGCGGATAGAGAGCCTAGCGCCAAGCCGAGAAATTGACCGTCCATATTGAAAAACGCTCCGCCGACTGTACCTGAGCCGACTGGGCCACTGAATTCGAGATAGCCATCGACACTTGAGGCTCCACTGGCAATTGCCAAAGTCGGTTCAACTGACTCTGAGCCTGTGGCTTTGAGGAATAAACTCAGGGCGCCAGTTGATGATGGGTTGGGCACATAGGTGGCTGAGCACAGATTCGGGGCGTTTGTTTTTAGAAGGGCTAACCCTGAGCGAAAATCAATGCCGATTCTTTCGACTGCATAGCGTTTTCCATCCCTGATGAGCCAGAGGCTGTCTTGATTAGATAGCAGAGCCGCCGCACAGATTAAGTAGCCGCCGCTATCTACCGCTAAGGCGGTGACATTGCGCAGATAAATCGGCTGGGAAGAGCCAACGGCTGTTTTTGGGGAGACTTCGGACTGAAAAGGTGAAGTTCTGGAGGCGACTTGGACAGCGACTAAGGAGTGGGAGAGTTTCTTGACCAACTGTTGAAATTGCATATCCAATTGGTGTGTAGAGGATAAAGTCGGCGTCTCATTGGCGGCCGATCTGCATATTCCAATCAATAGAAAGCCAAGTGAAAACGTGACTATAGCAATACTTCTTGGAATAACCCGATTGACTCGAGTAGTTGGGATATTTTGTTCTTGGGACAAACTCATAAACTTTCCTCGTCTACTTTGCATACCTCTTATACACAATATGAAGACAAGTGGATGAAGTTGTCGCTGAACTTATAGAGTCGGGATGTGACATGCGGCGCTTTGGCTGGGAGACGCATGGTTTGTACTATCTGAAATCAGGTGAATATGAGTAGATTGAGGGGGCTTCGCTATAGAAGTAAACTTCTCTAGAAAGATCCGCGCACCATACGTCCTTGAGGAGCCTGCTCACGGATTGGCGCATTGGGCATAGGCTGAACAATAATTTGCGGAGATCCGACTACATTATTACGACCAGATGATGGACCGCAGTGGAAAACAATGCGCCCGACTGGACCAAGCAGAACACCGTTGGCGTCGAAACGGACAATTTGGAAATAGCCGCCACTGCGACACATGGAATTTGAAATAGCCAAAATTCTGCGAGTCCGCGCATAGTCACTAGCGAAGCGCCAGCGGCGCGAGCTATAAGCTGGAAGATTTCCTTGCGCGGAAACCAGTGATGCGCCATTGGCCGTTGAAGGTGAAGACGGGCCTTGGGTGGCGTTGGTTGCGGTTGAACTGTAGACAGGATTGTTTATTGGCTGCGCTGTCATGTACTCTTCGCTTAAGCCCAGATGCTCGCCTAAAGCAGGAGCGCTGAGAATTGGGTCTGGAGTGAAGGCCAAGTTAGTTGGTGTCTCAGTTGAAGCGTTTTGGGTCGCAAGATTGCTATTATCTGAATTTTGATTGTCAAACATTCCTTGACGTTGACCTACAAGAGCAAAGACTGCAATTGCGGCGACTGAAACAACGGCTGGGATGAGTTTGCCAAAGGCAAAATGCGGCGCGTTTTTTGGCAAAAATGCTTGATTGCTTTGCTTGTGAGCTTGGGTGCGTGTTTCGGCGAAACGCTCATTGGCGATACGTCTCATCAGACGATTATTGAAATCATTGGAAACTTGCAAGGGGGTAAATGTTGGTTTTGAGGCATTATCGGAATCAGAGAAGCCAGACTGCTCAAAGAGCGCAGTAGAGTTCTCTTGAATCTCGGTGTGATTCTCATTTGGAGAAGAATCAGCCAAAATTGTGAGAGTTGTGGCGATTAGGCGATGTGCGGCAAGTTCCTCGCGGCAACTGTCGCACTCGTGAAAATGGCGCTCTATGTCCGAAGTCACAGAGCTGTCCAGTTCGCACTTACAGTACGCTGGTAGCAAGGAGCGTAGTTTTTGACAACGCATGCTGTGCCTCCACTTGGGGTAAGAGCCTTTCGCGCAAGATAGCACGAGCGCGGTTAACGCGTGATTTTACTGTTCCTAGCGGAACTGCCATAACTTGTGAGACTTCCTCGTAGGACATTTCTTGAACATCGCGAAGCACAAAAGCTTCTTGGTATTTTTGAGGAAGCGCCTGAATTTCACGCTCTAGGACTGGTCCTAAACGTGAGGGTAATTTCATTTCTACCGAAATTTCGGCTTCATTGCCCTGCATATCAAAGATATCTTGAAATTTGAAACGTTTGCGTTTGCGCAATTCGTTACGGGCTAGATTCAAGGCGATGGTGTACATCCAAGTTGAAAAACAATGTTTGAAATCGAAAGACTGGCGATGTTGGTAGACGCGCACGAAGGCTTCCTGCACGACATCCTCGGCCTCTTCGGTGCTTGAGAGCATCCGACCAATGACATTCATCAAGCGGTCTTTGTAATTATCAACCATTTCATTGAAAGCCACCATATCACCAGCTTGTATGCGGCGCATGATAGCAAAATCTTTGGCTTTGATAGTCTCACTCTTCTCGAGCTTCTTATCAGTTGGCGCCGATTCTAACTGGACAGGCGCTGTTGTCTTGGAAGTATTCTTAGTCATATTTGTTCGCCCTTTCTGGTTCTCTAAACGAAGACGGAAATCTGCTAATAGTGTGATTCAATAGCTTAAAGTGACTTAATGAAAAGAAATGCTATTGAGTCGTTCGTGAGCTTGGTTTCAGATGTGACTCCGGCGGTTTCCGTTTTTTCTTTGGCCTCTGACTATTGTTAAATCATTGAGGCTCTGTCTTCAGGGCTGACACCAAATAGTAGCTTATAGTAGCTTGTTGAAGGCCTATTTGGCGTCTTGTTGTAATATATACAATCAAAGGCGTTTGTGGTTCCACTTATTTTGATTATTTTTTAGTCTATTGTTCTTGTCCTGCAAAGAGTTATAAGGTCCGACCGAGTATTGGCTGGATTGACAATTCTCTATGGGAACTCTATTGTCGATTGTATGGAGACACAGGAGACAATAGAAGCGGCCGAGATGTCTAGTCAGACTGGGGCCGTGGCCATAGGTGAGACTGATATTCGGGCCGAATTTTCCTCCCGAGCAGGTGAATTTGGGGCAGTCTTGCTGGAATCTTCGCTTTCGGCTTATGGAAGAGGAGGGAGGACTTTCGTTGCGACATATCCTGTGGCGGTATGGGCGATTGAACATGATGAACCGATTCCGACGGATTGGATGAATAGCTTGGATGCTTTTCTGGCGGATACCTCGGCTTTTTACGCGCTATTTTTCTCCTATGATTTTGGGTCGGAACTGGTTGCAGGAGAGGTCTTTAAGCAAAAGCTGGAGGCGTCTGATAGCGCCAAACAGCTTGTTCCTGAGTACAAAGCCATTGTTTTGAAATACTCTCATGTTCAAGTAACTGAGGATGTGTTTGCTAGTGTGGGGGAGGTGGCAAGTGTAGCCAATCGCGCGAGGATGCTATCGAAACCTGATCGCGAGTTGTATCGCCAGAATATTGCTCGGATTAAGAGTCATATTCGTGAGGGCGATATATATCAGGCCAATTTAACTGCCGAATGGACAGTTGAATCTGAGGAGTCGCCTTGGGATGTCTATCGGCGGTTGCAGAGGCTGAATCCGTGTCAATATGGTGGCTATGCTAATCTGGGTGATTATACGGTTCTTTCCTCAACTCCAGAGCGGTTGGTTTCAGTCAAGGATAGGATAATTACCGCCAACCCAATCAAGGGCACGATTGCTGTGGGAGTGACGGAGTCTCAAACCGCTAAAAACCGCCAGCGATTGGTCGAAAGCGAGAAAGACCGCGCGGAGTTATTGATAATAGTCGATTTATTGCGCAATGATTTGGGGAAAATCTGCCAAACTGGAAGTGTCAAAACGCCGACTCTGTGGAGTCCTGAGATTTACTCTTCTTTGATTCACTTGGTTGCTGAAATCAACGGCAGGTTGCGCGAGGATGTCACAACATCCCAGATTATTGATGCCGTTTTCCCTGGTGGCTCAATAACTGGCGCTCCTAAGCGCAGAGCTATTAGAATCTTGAGTGAAATCGAAAGCCGCAAGCGTGGGATTTACACTGGTAGTTTTGGTTACAAATATGGTTCGGAGTTGGATCTCAATATTGCTATTCGGACTTTGACTTATGTTCCGAAATCGCAAGCGGCTCCAGCAAACTCAGGTGTTTATTATGCCCAAGCTGGGGGAGGGATCGTTGCCGACAGTGAGGCTGATTCAGAGTATGAAGAGGCGGCGTTGAAAGTTAGCAACTTACTCAAAGCTATCGGCCCCGAGTTACGGCCATGAGTGGGGGAGCGAGGGAGTGAGGGAGTGATTGTGATCTCTATTGATGGACAGATAGTCACTGGAGATGAAGCTTCGATTTCTATTCTCGATAGTGGCCTGCTTTCGGGGTATGGTGTTTTTGAGACTATGCTGGCCGAGGGTGATCTTGTGTTTCGCTTAGGTGAGCATTTGGCGCGTTTTGAGAAGTCTTGCCTTGCGCTTGGATTGATTCCAAAATATTCTTCGAATCAAATAGAAGAGTTTATTGGTGAGGCGCTTGGGCGGAATCAGGATGGCTACAAGCGAATTAGGGTCATGCTGACTGGCGGAAATTCAGGCGATGGTCTCTGGGGGGATGAGTCGATTGATAACAGACTGGTAATTATTGTCAGGGAGCATAGCCTTTCAAGAGGAATTGTGAGACCAAAAGCCGAAGTTGTTTATTCAGCTACTTCATTGCATTGGCTGGCCAAGCATAAGACTCTTTCGCGGATGTTGTATTCACATCCGACCCCAGAGTTTGCTCAGGTTCGCGGCAAGAATTCCAAGAGTTTGCAGATTCTCTATCATCCCTCAATTGGAGTCACTGAGTTCAGTTCGGCTTCGTTGTTTGTTCGCCAAAGTGAAAATGTTGTAACTGCTTTTTCTGAGGATGTTTTCCTTGGAATTTGCCGTGCGGAAATCATCAAGAATTGGAGAGCCTTGGTTCCTGAGTTCAAACTTGAGATTCGCAAGGTTGAGCTATCTGACTTGTTCGCGGCCGATGAAGTCATAGGTGTTAACTCGCTTAGAGGGGCCTTCGCTGTTTCTGAGCTGAATGATAACACTGGGGAATCTTTTGCATCTACGAATCCGATTTCTTACTCCAAACCAGTTCTTAGCTTGAAGTTACATGATTTCTTGCTAACTCGTTGAACCTTTTGTCACCCACTTAGAAATTGATAAAGCCCACCAGTGGGCGTTTTTTTCTTGCTTGGCGCGCGCCAGTAGCGCCTTTTAGTAGTTGGTATGGTGTCTGTTGGTTTCTTGTGATTTGTAGCGCCATCGAAGGAGCGCCATAGAAAGTGAATCGAGGAAGTGATGCAAGTTAGAAAAGCCCTGTGGGCTAAATCCAGTGTTAGGTATGGTCTTGCCAGTGTTCTGATGAGCGCTTTGGTATTTGTTTTTTCATTGACGGGTTTTTCATCGATGGCGATTGGACAGACTGTTGATTATGAAGAGACTACTCATTATGTCAGCGAAGTTGGCAATCGCTTGTTGATTGACGCACCGACTGCGCATTCTCTTCCACGTGGGGCTTTTGATTTGAATTTCCAAGTTAACGCGGGTGGGGCGTTGACTGCTGCGACTAATGTTGGCTTGTCGGAGTTTCTGATGGTTGGTTTTTCTTATGGCGCCAATGGTGTGTTTTCGCAGGACGATCCTTCTTACAATCCTAATGTTGAATTCAGTGTTAAGTGGCGTCTGACTGAGGAGAGCAAGACAGTGCCAGGATTGGCGTTGGGGTTTACATCGCAGGGCGCAGGTCCCTATCTCGATAGTTTCAATCGTTCGACATACAAACCTAAAGGTTTCTATGGCGTTTTCTCAAAAGCGATAGCAATTACTGGCTATGCTTGGGAGTTGCATGGCGGCGCAAATTATTCTATTGAAACCGCTGATAATGTGACTGACACCGATCGAGGTATCAATATGTTTGGTGGACTCTCCACGGAATTACGTCGCAATCTAAAATTCGCGGTGGAGTATGATTTTGCTCTCGATGACAACAAATCTGGTCTGCCGTTTGGGCGTGGCCGTGGATATTTGAATTTGGCTCTGAAGTGGGTCTATTTTGATAATTTGCAAATCGAATTTACTGCGCGTGACTTATTGAGTAATAGGCGCGAGGCCGAATCTTTTGAGCGCGGTTTGCGCATTGTTTATTTGGAATATTTTTAGAGAGCGCTAGTGAGCGCTTGGATAAATTATGTTTTTTGCCGTCCTCACAGCATCCATCTTTACATCACCGTCATTTTCATCTCAAGGGCGCCAATTGGCGCCTTTGTTTTTTTGGAGATAGTTGGACAGTCAACAGGCCAAAGAATCTCTTGGCGAAACCTCCAATGTGGACTATCTTACTCTTGCGCTAAGATTTCCCTCCACTTGGTAGCGATATACTCATATTCAAATTTTTCGTGAAAAACTTATACCCTCGCTATTCTTTCAAACACACGAAGGGAGATTTCATGGCTTCGCAACAAAACCTACAATTGAATCAGCGGCTTGTATGTCGTCCAATTAATGTCTCTGTGTCAATTCTTCTGGCTCTAGTGTTTGCTCTGGCCTTGTCTGTGTCTTCGCTTCGTGCGGAGTTGATTGTCAATTCGACAACGCCTGTGTCACAGGCTTTGGAAGCGCAGCCTAATAGTCCAATTCTTATCCGTTTTAATTCAACATTGGATTTGACAACAATCGATTCATCGTCGGTGCGAGTCTTTGGGCGTTGGTCGGGGCCGGCGGAGTATACTGCATCGTTTTTTGCTGATGGCGCCGATTTCGTGATGTCATTGCAAGCGACAGAGACGTTTTTTTACGGCGAATGGGTGACTGTTAATCTTTCTCATTCTATTAAGGATGACAGTGTTGGCGATTCGCTAGTTGGCGGATACACTTTTAATTTTTGGGTCGAGACATTGCCCGGCGCTTTGGATTTAGTGGAGACTGAAAGGATTAGTGTGCGACTGGCAGGTGAGATCCACGTGCAAACTTATGGCGCTTATGCAGGCGATCTCAATGATGATGGTTGGACCGATCTTGCGGCTCCGAATGAAATCAGCAATGATGTGCGTGTGTTTCTCAATGATGGCGCGGGTGGGTACAATTCCTTTTCTGTTGTGCCTATGCCTGGTAGTTCTAGCCCCAGCGCCAATGAAGGCGCCGACTTTGACTTAGACGGGAAAATTGATTTGGCGGTAGGCAGTGGTGGAAATGATAAGTTGGTAGTCATGGCAGGGGATGGTCTGGGTGGATTTTCTTCACAGGAAATTTACACTTCGTCATCGAGCGTGCGAGGTGTCGCTGTGATCGATCTCAATAGTGACGGCTTCGATGACCTCATTACAGCCAATCGAAGTGGCAACAATTTGGCGTTGTTTATCAATGACCAGACAGGGAAGTTTTTGGCTCCGACATTTGTTGAAACTGGTGGATTTGCTGAGACAGCTATTGCTGTGGCTGACGCCAATAACGACGGTATTCAGGATGTTTTTGTCGGCGCCCTTTCTTCGCAAGAGTTCGTTTTGTTGCTCGGCGATGGAGCGGGTGGTCTAGCTGTTACAAGTAAAATATCATCAGGTGGCAGTTGTTGGATGATTACTGTTGGCGATGTCAATGCTGACGGATTCGCTGATGTTGTCTCTGCCAATTCGACGTCGAATAATGTCTCAGTTTCACTCGGGGATGGCCTAGGTGGTTTGTTGCCTGCGACTACATATCCTTCGGGAGCATTTGTAATTGCTATTGATCTTGGAGACCTTGATGGCGACGGTGATCTTGACATGGTCTCTAGTAGTTTCAGTGGCAATAATTGGAAAGTCTATGAGAACTTTGGTGATGGGACATTTGGTAATGTTCGTACATATCCCGCTAGTTCCACGGGGTCATGTGTGGTTTTGCATGATCGTGACAATGACGGTGACTTGGATATGACTGGCATTGATGAAACCGATGATTTGCTCTTTCTCTTTGATAATGTCTACAACGGCGTCTGGTTTGTCGCAGACACTACAATTGATGAAGACTCTCTGACAGTAAATTATACAGGCATAACCAATCGGACTGCCTTGCAGTGGTCATGGAATTTTGGTGACGGTGGAACTTCAATGTTGCAGTCACCTTCATATACATATACATCCCCAGGTCAGTTTGATGTTAGTGTCTCTATTGAAACCTCCGAAGGAACTTTGACAGCTGCCGAAGAAAAGTTTGTGGGCATATATGCCGATTCAGTTTTGCCAGTTTCGACTGTTTCCGCTGGTGGAACCGAGGCTCAGTTGGATATTTATGCGCGGAACTTTATCGATTTGGAGTTTGTGCAAATTCCACTTAGCTGGAGCGGGTCTTTGGAAATCATTCACATCTCAGCTACAACCGATGGATTGCGGTCGAGCGCTATGGCACCTGCGCTGACTGCGATTGATGAGGGTAACAAACGATTAGTTTATACACTAAGCGCACCGCTGGATTCAATCCTTTCTGCAGGGATCGGGCCAATATTGAGTGTTGGCTTCTATGTTTTACCTGGCGCTGGTATAGACACTGCAATGTTCACAGTCGGTGACAATCTGGCAGGTCTGCTGTCGTTTGTCACACCTTTTGGTAGCTACCCGCCTCAAGGTGGAAGCGCCACGTTAATACGTTTCTGCTGTTTGACCCCTGGAGACTTTAATCGTGATGGCGCTTTCAATATTGCCGACGTGACATCTGGCATTGCTCGTATTTTTGCCGGAGGAACGGCTCCAGCCTGTCAGGATGAAGCTGACGCCGATGGTGACAGTCAGTTCAATATCGCTGATGTGACATATGGAATCGCTAGAATCTTCTCTGGTGGTCCTGCGCCTGTTTGCGGCGCGACTGGTTCGTAGCCGTTTGTCTTCTTTGACAATCCTATTTTCTTATTGGCGGCGTTGTTGAATTATTCTATTGTAATTCAATGATGATTGTATGCAGGATGTTGTTGAAAACATTGTTGAAAACAATATTGGATGAAGGGTAGAGGATGAGTACAGAGAACAAACAAGTATTGATAGCTGTCGCGCAAGCGTCATCAGTTTTTTTGGATAAGTTGGCCTCGACTGAGAAAGCTTGTAGAATTATTGCCGAAGCAGGGGAAAAAGGAGCGAAGTTAATAGCTTTTCCTGAAGCGTTTATTCCCGGTTATCCAGACTGGGTTTGGGTGACTCCACCTGGTATAAAAAAACCGTTGATCAATGAAATGTTTTCACATTTGCTAGCGAATTCAGTTTCTATACCTGATGAAACCACAAGAGCGCTGTCTCAGGCGGCAAAGGACGCTTCAATAATTGTCGTTATTGGGATTAATGAGCGCAACACAGAATCTAGTGGCGCGAGTTTGTACAATACGATGTTGTACCTTGGGTCTGACGGAGGAATTTTGGGTAAGCACCGTAAGCTGATTCCCACTGGTCCAGAGAGATTGATGTGGTCGCAGGGCGATGGTTCGACTTTGGTTTCGTTTGATACGCCTATCGGTAAACTAGGTGGGTTACTTTGCTGGGAAAACATGATGCCACTGGCGCGCAATGCTATGTATTGCGCTGGTGTTCAAATCTATGTTGCGCCGACATGGGATGCTTCCGAGACATGGTTGACAGCAATGAAGCACATCGCTTGGGAGGGTGGTATGTTTGTCATCAACTGCTGTCAGGCGCTAAGGATGGATGACATTCCAGATAGTTTTGAATTCAAACAGCTTTATCCAAGTTGTAAGGAGTGGATAAACAAGGGTAATAGCTGTGTTATTGATCCGCGGGGGAAATACATCACTGAGCCATTGGCCTGCAAAGAAGAGACAATCTATGCTACACTGGACTTCTCTCTGATTGCGCCGCAAAAGTGGCTCTTTGATGTTGCAGGTCACTACTCGCGGCCTGATGTGTTTCAATACAAGATTAGCAAGGGGAATGGTGAGAATTAAGTGGGTCTGGATTTGGGTGAGCTCTTCTTAGCTGACATATGGCGATAGGAAGGTTATCACCTGTGAATCCAAATACCATTCACCGCTGATTGGCGTTAGGTAAATAGCAACGGCGACAAAAGCGGCGACTATGATTGCGGCTTTAGCGAAACCCATGGCGCCACCGAGAGCTTTGTTGATTGGCCCAGCTAGTGTCAGATTCAATGTTTTTGTCACAAACCGACCCGCCATGCGCACTGCGACGATAGTGACTATGAAGACACCAGGGAGAATCACTAGATACAGGCCTGCTTCGCCATAGGTCAGCGCTAGTTCTAGGTGTGAGGTTTTGTAGACTAAACTAGCCGCTAGATAGGCCAAGCCGTAGGAGGCCAATGACACTACCGATGAAATAGCGCCTCTTCTGAGACCACGAAAAGTCATTAGCGCTACCAAAGCGAGAATGATAATATCAGTTACATTTCCAAGCATCTATGTTCCCTAACATCTGTATTATCCAACATCTATATTTCCTGAAATCTCAGTCAACACTCATTGATTTCTGAGATTTTTGCAAAACCAAATACTAGCGTTATCATCCCTACTCCGCAGGTTGTTGTTCGCGCTCGCCAATCATGCGCAAGAGCCTGTCTTCGAGTAGAAATATCTGCGGTAGTGTGCCAGCTAGTTCAACCATTGCCAACAATTCTGCGGCGCTGGCTTCTTCTTCGATTTGTTCATTAACAAACCAAATCAAGAAGCTGTCGGTTGAGTGGTCTCTTTCTTCGCGAGCTAGATCGACTAGCTTGTTGATGCGCTCTGTGATGTACTCTTCATGTTTCAAAGTCTCTGAGCAAATTTCTTTGGGAGTCTTCCATTTTCCTTTGGGAGCTTTGATTGTCTCAAGGGTTACTTCAGAGCCTCGATCCAGAATGTATCTTGCGAATTTCTCGGCGTGGGCTTGCTCTTCGGCGGCTTGAATGTGGAACCATTTCGCAAAGACAGTGAGGTTCATCGCTTCAAACTTGTAACCCATCGCTTTGTAAATATAAGCTGATTCGTTTTCGGCAGTGATTTGCGAGTTTATCGCCGCACACATTTTCTTTGATAACGCCATGTTTGTCCCCTTTTTTATCCTAATCGACAGTGTTCATGAAGTGTCTCCAGCAATAGCAGAGGCTGATCTGGCTTTGTCGACACTTGCATTGGGAAAGTTACGGCTTTCCTAGAGAATAGACAAACAATTATTTCGCAGGCTGTTTGTATCGCTTGGCGATACAAACAGCAGAGAGTTTGACTAACTTGGCGAGAACCTTGATGTCGATGTCCTCAAGCTTTTTTATGTATAGGCAGGATTTGCTGGCTTTGAATTCTCCGAGTTTCTCCATCAAATCAGAATAAGGCTTGAATCCAGACATGATATAAATAGTCAGGTTTTGTTTGCGGGGCGAAAAGCCTGACAAGAAGAAATCGCCTTCGCGTCCTGATTCGTATTTGTAATGATAGGAGCCGAAACCGACCATTGCCTCGCCCCACATTTTTGGGCGCTCACCAGTAGCTTCTTTCATTAGTTTAGCCAGTGTCTTACAATCTTTTCGTTTTTGTTCATCCGCTACAGAATTGAGAAAAGTAGTGACGCTTGAAGAAGTTGCTTTGGTTTTGTTCTCGCTCATACTCACCTCCTAGCTTAACGCTATTTTTGTAGGCGTATCGAAAGTCCGCTGGTAATAAACCAATCTGGCGCTCCCGACGAAAGTCCGAAACCAGCGGCGATATCTAGTTGAATGTCTTTGCTAAACAACGCAGTTAGACCTCCGTCAAGGGAATGTAATGGAGCTTCGTCTTGGTCGAACCTTTTTTCTCCGAATATTTCGAGGAATGCACCATAGGTTTCGGTCAAGCCAGCTCCTAGAGCGATTGTGTATAATCCAGATACTGAGGTCTCTGTCTTTCCGGATGTTTCGATAGCGGAGGATGAAGTCACTCCAAGGTTGCAACCCAGTGAAAATATTTCGCTGAGTTCATTTGATAAACTTATGAGCGCCGAAGGGTCAACTCGATTACTTGTAAATGAATCTCTTCCAATCGGTAATGTGACGTCGATCAGTAGGGCTGCTTGGGGTGTAGGGCCATCCTCTTTCCAAAGATCAATCTTAGCGCCGATAGACGCGTCACCTGAGCCGTGAAAACTATCGCCTAGAGCCGAGCTGGGATTCATAAATGCGTATCCGTCCCATCCTATTCGTAATTCGAACCCTGATTTCAAGCCGATTCGCACGAGCGCTTGAGGGAATTCATTGAGGCGAGCTTCCAGAGGTCCCGTTCTTTCAAAGGTCTGCATCCAGCCAAACTCTATTTGAGTGACACCATATCCGACCGCTGAGCTTGATTCTGTTTGATCTGGTCTATCGGTTATGATCTCTGCCGCCTGAATCATCGCAGGGAATATGAGAGAGATGCAGATGTGTATTATTCCAAATATCCCTGATAGTCGTTTCGGTTTTGTGAAACAGCTGTTGTTTAGTAGGAACATGCACCACCCCCGTATCGTTACTTACCCTAAGGTAATAAATATTTTCTAGGGTGAGGATAAGTGAATCCGATTAAAAAAGCAATCTATCTTGAATGTATGGTTTTGAGCTAGTCGCAGTTGTCTGGATGAGATGAAATAGAGGGCAAAAAAAGCTATCGAGATTGGTAAGACCAATCTCGATAGCGAAGACTAACAAATCGGATTCTAGAGAAAGGAAACATGAAGAAAGCTAAACGTGGAGAATATCATTTTTCAATGAGTAAAGAATTGCCAGAACCTCGTTCTTCTCTTCTTGACCGACACCATTCTTATCGAGGGCTACCATCACATCGTCGATTGTGGAGATCATCTCTGTCTCGTTGATGTTCATTCCTGAGTGTGCCGAAAGCATGTCTTTGCCTTTGTAGTTGTTAGGTCCGCCTGTACCCATCGCGAAGAAATCGCGAACCAATATTTTTAGCTCGTCGGGGTTAGAGTTTTTGAATCTTGGATTTAGGACCGGATTGGCCATGTGTATATCGACAATGTCATTGGCGATGGAGGCCACGACATCAGCGCCGCCCAGTCTTTCGTATAGTGATTTTGTATCCGCTGCCATAATAAATGTTGCCCCTTGGTGTAAGTGTGAGAGTAACCCGTTTCATATAAAACAAAGCAATTGTGAATTATGGAAATTGCTTGCATTAGAAGAAACTTCCTATGGACATTCGATAATTGATTTCGCTGCGAGTGTCAAGCAAGGGTTTTGCGCTTCCAACTTATGTTTTGCTGGGTGGATGTTGCATTTGAACGACTATCGAATCAACCACAAGGGGCGCTGACATAAAAACTTGACTCCGATTATAGATTATGTACATTTGATATTGGACCATCGGACGGGGGCGACCTACTTGGTTCTCAACGCAGGATGCACAGTGCAGATTGCATAGTGCGAGAGAGACTCTTTTGCTGGAGAGACGCCAAATGTGTGGTAGTAATCCCCCAATGAGCTATAGTTGTAAGAAGAAGAATTAGATCTAATTGAGCTGATATTGGCTCTGGTTTCTAGATACATTTGTGGAGGAGTGTTATGGCTTACCTGATTACTGATGAGTGCACTAATTGTGATAAGTGTGTTGATCCTTGCCCCAATGAAGCGATTTCTGAGGGTGATGATGTTTATATTATTGATCCGACGAAATGTACAGAATGTGTTGGACATTATGATGTCCCTCAATGCGCGGATGTTTGTCCAGTTGATTCCTGTATCACAGACCTTGAAAATATTGAACCAGAGATGACACTGCTGGAACGCGCCAAATCGCTACATCCTGATAAGGAAATTCCTGCTAGCGACTATCCGACGCATTTCAAGAACTTTGAAATTTATAGGGGTGAGTAATGAGTGAAGGCCTACAGCTTTGCGCATTTGACAGCGCCGATACAATTGCGCTTTGGACAGTTGTCACTGACAATGTCATGGGCGGATTATCCGAAGGCGTTTTTGCGGCGGACTCAGAGGGGACTGGACTATTTAGCGGTTCTGTTTCTCTGGAAAACAGTGGTGGTTTTGCCTCAGTGCGTAGTACCTCAGATCTCAAAGAGTGCGCGGGATACACTGGCTTGCGGGTTAGTTTGCAAGGTGACGGCAAAAGCTATCAACTTCGAGCTCATAGAAAATCAGATGAAAGAGGTGAATCTTTCAAGCATGATTTTTCGACAACCAATGGCGAGTGGATGCAGATTGATTTGCCATTTGCGGATTTTGTGCTCAGCGCACATGGTCAGTTAAAACCTGAAGCTGGTAAGATCGATTCAGCTGAGATTCATCAGCTTAGTTTTCTAATTGCTGGCGGTCAGGCGGGAGAATTTTCGCTGAAGATTCGTAGTATTGAAGCTTATCGCTGAGGACGCTTTTTTTCGAATTAATTGCTCATAACGGGCTTGTACAATTAAAACTATCCACGCACACACTTTGAGGAATCTCTCATAGTGTGTGCGTGGTTTTTTGTACCTATTTCATAATTCTAGGATTGCGTGCGCATATTCATATCTTTACGGCCGTTGTCATAGGTACCTACCAATTTGTTTACTGTTCCGTCAAGCTCACGGACGAACTGAATTCGGAAGTAGTCTAGCCCTTCAAGGCCGAACAAGTCGTCACCCATAGGGGTCAGCTTATATTTTGTTCTTCCGTCTCGTTGATAGTACAATGATCCATTTTCAAAGGTTATTACTCTTGGTCCGAAGGCGCCTGTGTATAGCGATTCAGCCATTTCTTCGAGAGTTACTGGTTGTGTTTTAACCTGCAAGCCCTTGATGGCCCATTGCAAGCTAGCTTTATGTTCTTCGTCCTGGGCGCCCTTGGCGATTGCTCCTAAAGCATCAAGCATTGCGACATCAAGCGCTTCATCGGCGGGGACCTTTATGTCTGGCTCGACACCAGTTCCTTCCCAATTTGTGCCAGATATTGGATTGATGGCGCGTCCAAAAGGTAAACGCATCTGGAAAAAGACTTTGTCTGTGATTCGGAAGAAATGGGACTCGACTGGGTGGGCGCCGCCGCCAGTTGTTTCTCCGACAATTGTCGCGCGTTTGAGATTCTTTAAATTGTAAGTAAACTCTTCTGCAGCTGAGAATGTGCCACGGCTGGTTAGGACATAGACTGGTGTCTCTACCATTTTGGGGCCTTGAACACTTGCGCTTGTCCAGAATTGCATGATGCTATCAGTTTTTCTGACATAGAAACTGTTGATATGTGTCGGGTCTTCCAATAAATAGCTCGTCAAGAGTTGGATCATGCGTGGGGAACCACCACCGTTATTGCGTAGGTCAAATATGATAGCGTCACTATTAGAAAGGAAATTCATTGCCGCGACAGCTGTGGGGCCAGCGAATGAAGCATGCATGAATCCGCGTAGGTCGAGGTAGCCTATATTACCTGGCAGAATCTCCAGTTTCTTGAATCCATAATTGGATCGGCGCAGACTTTCCATCTGTTTACGTTGAAAGTTTTCCTGCTCCTCGGGATTCTCTTCAAGCATGGCTGAATAATCCTCCGGTGGCATGTCTCTTAGTCCCAAGTGTAAGTCATGACTTACACCTTGGAGGTCTTCTGTCAGGACTTGAGTAAATTCCTCTAGTGACGTGATTTTCTTGTACTTGCCCTTCTTGAAGTTCTTGCGGATTTGTTTTTCCATGTCTTTGGCCACTTCAGGAAAGACATAGACTGTATTGAGAGCTTCGGTGAGACTGTCGATGATGTCGGATTGATTGTCTTTTGTGATTCGAACTGTCTCATCGGCGCCCATGGATTGGGCTGAGATACTGATTGAAGTGGAAGTCAGAGTCAGTAGTGTCACTACTGTCATTATTGCCATCATTTTTATAGTGAGCGCTACCGGAGTGTCGTTTGTTTTGATTTGCAAATTCATGTTCTGCCTCTGTTAGATTTTCTTTCGGGATTTACTGCGTTTACGTACTCTTAGTTTCAATTCCATCACTACGGTTGCGCGTTCGTATTTTTCGGCGCCGTATTTAGTATTATCAGTATGTTTAAATCCGAGTTTGCTGTATAAGCCGATGGCTGTATCGAGCGAATGATGTGTCAGTAGAAAGATATTCTTTGCGCCGAGGTCATTTGCGCGGGCGATTATCGCTTCGCCTAGGGCGCGGCCTAGTCCATAGCCTTGATATTTGGGGCTAACTGCCATTTTGGAAAGTTCATATTCGGAGTCATTATATTTTATCAACGCGCATGTTCCAGCGACTTCCTTGCCGACTAGAGCGTAGAGAATTGCTCCGCCTCGACGAATTATTTTTCCGTTAGGGTCAGAGAGGTAGGTTTCGTCAATCGGCTCGACTTTAAAGAAGGCCTTTATCCATTCAAGGTTTAGCGCCTTGAAATGTTTCTTGTAGGCTGGACGATAGTCGACAATTTGCACAGTAGGTAATTCGTCACCTTTCTTGCCAGAAAGGACTCTGTCATACATGCTCAGGCGGTTAAGACTCTTTTCTATTTTCGATAAGGCGCCCAAGAAATCTATTTCAGTTTCATCAAGTAGCTCCGAGGTGGCTCGGCGAATTTCTTTCCAGATAGGTTGCAGTTCCCCAACCAGCGCTTTGCCCTTTATAGTTAGCGAGAGAAGTCGTCGACGCTCGTCTTTACGGTCTCGGGTTGATTTCACCAGCCCCGCTTGGCTCATCTCCGCGGCAGTGTGATTAATTGCGACATGGGATATTCCTAAGGAATCAGCTAAACCAGTTATCGAGTTGGGAGAGTCTTTGGCCAAAGTATACAACAGGGAAAACCAACGGGCCTCAAAATCTATATCTAACTCAGCATAGACTTTTGAGACATCACGCATCAATCTGTCGCTGAGTCGTCTTAATCGACTAGCCAATCCCAACTCACCGATTGTGAGAAGAGCGTCTTTTCCTGTTTGCTTCTTCTTAGATTTGCGTTTGGTCACCATGATTATTTGTACCTCATAATTGTTTAGACGTATTATTATGTAATAAGTTACATTGTTTATTTGGGGATGTCAAAGGGCTAGAAAAACAGCCAAAGGTAAATTGAACTGTAATGGGGCCGCATGTATATGATGAGGATGGGTTTGTGGGAAATTATGCTAGCGTTGATTGTTTTCGGACCATGTGTATTCTAGCCATTTTGCGATACGCAAGGCTTCGTCGACACCTTTGATTTTTGATACGACATGCAGCGCTCCGTCGATACCCGAGCAGAGCCCACCAGAGGTGACAACTCGGCCGTTGTCCACCCAGCGTTTGTCAGTGACGATTGTAACATTGGGTGCGTACTCTTCCAAGTCTTTGTAGTAGTTATGATGGGTTGTAGCCGACAATCCGTCGAGCAAACCTGCGCGTCCGATTTCTACAGCTCCGCAACAAATTGAGAGAACGTGCTCAACTTCAGCGCCGTATTGTCTTAGCCATTCGATTTCACCAGAGTTCACAGGCTCACTAAACTCACGTCCACCTGGAATCACTATTATATCAGGTTTGGGATGTTCAACGAGTGAGTATTTCGGAGTTACCTTTAACCCTAAGGAAGTTTCCAGAGTAGCTTTTGAGCTAGCTACAGTGAAGACATTAAAACCGGCCTGACCAAAAACTTCGAAGGGGGCGGCGAAATCCATGATCTGCACATTCGGAAAAATTAGGATGGCAACGTTCAAAGTATTTTCCTTATTACTCTTTTCTCTTTATTCTTAGCCAATGTCGCTACTCTAGCCCATCGGGTGATTTACCTTAGTTGGGAAGATATACTCACTCAGTGGTTTTTACCAGAGAAGATGTCTCGGAACACTCTTAACAGTAGGATAATTGCAGAGGTAGCGCTTTGGCATGACGCCACACATGGATATTCCGATAAGCATATTGTCGAGGTTGATGTCTTCAATAAAATCATGTGTGAGGTTGGCCTAAGCGATGCTCGACGGTTTCCGGAATATTCACTGAGTTGAACATATATAACAGCCCTACTTAAGAAAAGGTGTTGGGATTTGTTCAATATACTTAAGGTTGAATCACCGTTGGTTGCGTCACTGGATTGTTTGTTGCCATGAGGCCGATCGTCAAGCGGCAAGGAGTCGGGAATCTGGAATCGTGATGTGGCGCCAAGTGCAACTTACGCAAAAACTGTCTTACCTGATAGAGTTGTTCTGGATGGCTTACAACGAGGGGGGAACAAAAAATCCTTCAGTAAGGAAACCTTCACGAACCGTGACACATGTGGTTTTTGTCAAGCACAATAGTCAGCGCCAACTAGTTGTTTCAAATGTGTTGTGTTTCCCAAGACAGTAGTCAACCCCCGTTGATTGTTTCAAATATGATTATCACTACAGTGACTGTCATAACGTCCTGATTGGCAATCTCTTCGGTTGAGATTGGTACCCCTTGCATCATCGGAAGCGAAAGTTTTTTATTAAACTGGGCACAATGTGCCCAGTTTAATGTTAAGCGCGAAAATCTACTGCCGACACTGGTATTGAAACTCATGTATCATATCTAATTGTTTTGGAACAGGGGGCATAAGATGATGCGCAATGCATTCTCAGCCAAATCGATTGTACTAGTTACATCGATTTGCATTTTGTCAATAGGGAGTATCGTGAGAGCCGGAGAGTCTGGGCAAAGCGGTAGTAATCTTTCAGAGTGGAGTTTTGAAGATCTCACGACATACAAGTTGAAAGGGCTTGATGTCATGGGAGCACACACACACCACAAAGGTGAATGGATGGTTGGATATCAACTCATGTCAATGAGCATGAATGGAAACGTTGATGGGACCGCTGACCTTAGTCTCTCAACTGTGTTCAATAGTGGCTACAGAATGTCTCCGACGAAAATGCATATGAATATGAATATGGTTGACATCATGTATGCGCCTAGTGACGCCACATCGTTGATGCTGATGATTCCTTACATTACAAAATCGATGGACATTGAGTTGTCTCCAATGATGGGCGGAGGGAGTTTTAGAACCGAATCCCAAGGAATCGGAGACATTTCCTTTTGGGTAATCCAAACGGTTATGGAGCGGGGAGAACATCGCCTGCTTCTGACACCAGGAGTTTCAATTCCAACTGGTTCGATCAAACAGACAGACTTTTCGGCGAACCCGATGATGGGTGAGCAACAGTTACCTTATCCGATGCAGATCGGATCTGGTTCATTTCGTTTCCACCCTTCTATTACATATCTAGGAGAATTTGAGAGTTGGAATGTTGGTGTGAAGTTTGGCGGGTCAGCGAGTACAGGTGAAAATCAAATTGGCTACAAGGCAGGTTCAGAGCTGAAGCTCAATACTTGGGTTGGAGTGCGTGCAACGGATTGGTTCAGTCCTTCGCTTTCAATAGAGAGCAATGTGATTGGTGATATTGTCGGAAACGACCCTTTACTCAATCCGATGATGACACCAACGGCAGATCCAAAACTGCGTTCAGGTTCTACGTCTCGGGCTATGGTGGGGCTCAATTTCTTGGGGCAATCAGGTATCTTGGAGAATCAAAGACTCGTGTTCGAGGCAGGAGCGCCATTCTATCAATCACTTGATGGGCCAGCGTTGGAAACAGACTGGGTAGTAAAGTTTAGACTTGCGAGGACATTCTAAGATGAGAAAATACAATTTTCAAATAAAAGTAATTGTGGGATTGGCTTTGGCCGTCGCATTGGCGGTCGTGGTGACAAATCCACTTGCTGTAGCTAAAGACGCCAAACTATCAGAATCTCAAATTAAGGCAGGCCTGCTTGTCAAAATCATCCAGAATACGAGTTGGGAGTCTCGTCCAGGTGCAGAGCCGATAGTGGTTGGAGTTCTTGGGGCAGATCCTTTCAAAGGCGCTCTTGAGGAAATGGTTTCCCAAGCAAAGCAGCCGATCTCTGTATTGAAGTCAGATATCCTAGACAAATTGTCAGGTTGTAATGTTGTCTATGTATCTTCATCGATGGACGGTAAGGATGTAGATATCTTCGGTGGACTCCTAGGGGCCGATGTGTTGATAGTGGGAGAGTCGGACGGATTTGCCAAGAACGGTGGCACGGTAGAGTTTTTCGTGAAGAACAATCAAGTCAAATTCAAGGTAAATGTCAAAAAGTACAAATCCTTGAAGTTGCGTTTCAGTCCTCAGCTACTTAAGGCAGCAGGAAAAGTCGGGAAATAAGTATCCGACTAGATTCATTGGGATAAGGAACATTCTATGACGATAAAGTATAAAATTTTGGTCATTTGCATGATGTCTTGTATTGTAGGCCTGTTTGCTGTGACAGGTGTCATACTTTCGTATGAGACTGAAGTACTACGAGAAAGCCATTACGAAATAAACCAATCCATAACCGATGTTACTGCTTTGAACATTGTGGGGTCGGTGGAGTTTGATGACCAAGAATCCGCCAAGGAGCTAATGGAGGGTTTGTCAACTCACGAAGCCATCCAACGAGCTGTTCTAGTTACAACCGGCGGCGATATTTTCGCTTCATTTTCGCGAGATAAAAGCAAGGCGGGATTTGGCGATCTGGTGTCGCAAGTAGATAGCACTAGGACCGAAGATATGCTAATTGTAGTTGCGCCTGTCGGTGAAGATGGATCTCCCGTTGGCCGCATCGTAGTTGAAGCTTCTTTGGCCGAATTGGACGAATTCTTTCTTGACCAAGTATTTAGAGCTGCGCTCACTATGCTTGGTGCGCTTATAGTTGCGATGGCTCTTGCGTTGACAATGCAGAAAAAAATCACTCGACCGATTCTGCGAGTAGTAGACTTCGCAGAAAGTGTGCGCGAAAACCTAACAAAGAGTAGCGCATTGGTCAATCAGGTATCGCAGCTTGACCTAACCAACGAGTTTTCTCACCAAAGTATTGAGAATCTTTCGGTCTCAACCAATGACGAGGTAGGAGCGTTAACCGAAGCAATCAATAGTGCAAATTTGGCAGAACAGCAAATCGGCTCTTCGATGGGTAGTATGCGTTTGAATCTCAGCGCAATAATGGAAGAACTCAAAATGGGCGCTAGCATGTCTTTGACGACAGCCCAACAAATGAGCCAAATTGCAGAAGAGAACGCCGAAGCAGCCAAACAGCAGTCCAATGAGATCGTTTTGGTTTCTGAGTCCATAGAGGCTGTATCAAAGAGTGTGTCTCAGGCGGTGTCTGACGCAACAGAGGTTTCGACGATTGCTGACCAAGCGTTAGAGACCGCTACCAGAGGTTCTGGGTCAGTTCAAGATGTGCTCAGCGGGATGGTGCGTATCTCTGAGGGAGTTACAAACGCAAGTCTTGAGATTCAAAGTCTTTCGAAAGCAACGGATGAAATTTCAGAAGTTATTGTCGCAATTGAAAAAGTTGCGGACCAAACAAATCTCCTCGCTTTGAACGCGGCAATAGAAGCTGCGCGAGCTGGCGAGTCAGGACGAGGATTTGCGGTTGTTGCAGACGAAGTTCGTAAGCTTGCGGAAGAATGTTCTCTTGCTACGGAAAAGTTGCAACGATGCTTGAAGGATTTCGCACTGCGACTTTTGAAGTCGTGAGCGCAATTGAGAGTGGAGCGAATGAGGCTCAAAACGGCGCCAAATTGGCGGAAGGGGCTGATTCGGCATTCAAGGACATAATGTCATACATTGAAAGAATAACTCAATGCACTCACAGTTTGAAAGAATCCGCAGACAGCAACGCCGAGATTTCCAGAGAGACTCTAAAAAGTGTCGGTCTAGTAACAGACGCCATCCATAATGTTTCGGCGTCGGCAGACCAAGCATCGAAGCTCTCAAATGCGGTGAAACAGCAATCCATCGATCACATATCCTTGGTTGACAAGTTCAAGCTATAGGACTATTTGTCGATCCTAAAGCCTTCAGCGCGTACTGATACGGGACGAAAGCGTTTGCTTCACAGTATTTTGCTATGGTCAACTTAAGCGTCTCCGTCCATCGTTTCTATTATTGTGATACTTTTCACAAGATAATCCCATTGGCGAATGCGTCATCCAATGGGGAGCAATATAGCGTTGCCCCACTGTTTCTTACAGCCATTATTCGCAAATTATCTCCTTCAACTAGTTTGATGGGGACATTTCCCCCTTGCAAGAAGTGTGAATGTTTTAGATTCTTTGCCGAAATATAACAAAGAATGCACAAGTTGTGCGTGTGAGCCAATTGTGGACAAATCTAGTACAAAACAGGAAAACGAAATGTCATGAAAACCAAGTTTCTATTGGCATTGCTCAGCGTTTCTCTAGCTGGCGCTTCTGCGGCAGCTCAGGAAAAGACTGCAATTGCAGGTTTTGCTGATGTGCGATTCAGTGCAAGTGATAAGTCTGGCGAAAATTCCAGTTTTGGTATCGGGCAGTATGATACTTACGTCACATCTCAGATTTCGGACAGAGTATCGTTTCTTGGTGAAGTTGTTTTCGAATACGATGAAGGATGGATAGTGGATGTTGAGAGAGTCACTTTCAAGTACAACGCCACAAACTATCTAAACCTCATAGCAGGAAAGCAGCATACTCCTATTGGGTACTGGAATACAGCGTTTCACCATGGCTCAGTTATACAACCCACTATTCAACGTCCTCTTTCATTTCTTTTTGAAGACGAAGGAGGGATACTACCAATACACTCAACTGGATTCATGATTTCTGGGTCGAATATTGGAAAAGCGCGCTTCGGTTATGACCTGATGGTCGCAAACGGAATTGGTTCTACACCAACGGCGGACGATAATGCCGACAAGTCATATACCTTGGCTTTGCATTTTGAACCATTACAGTCACTTACACTTGGAGGGTCGTTTTACTATGATAAAGTATCCAAAGGAACTGTCTCGCTTCAAGGCGCTGCTCTGACAGAAAAAATGGATCAAAAACTTATCAACGGCATGTTGACCTACCTCCCATTCTCAAACTCACTCGAGTTTATTGCAGAAATTATCTCAGTCTCTAATTCATTTTCAACCTTACCTACTACGAGAACAACTACCTATTACGGCTACGCTGGATATGGAATAGGCGCATTTACACCTTACGCAAGGTATGAAGAAATGGTTTTCGAATTGGGAGAAACATATTACGTCAAGAACGACATGACACAGCTCATTGTCGGTTTGCGCTACGATCTCAATTATCTTACAACTCTCAAGATAGAGTTCAATCGAACAAATTCTGAATTTGACGGGAAGTCCAACAAGTTTGAGAGCCAATTTGCAATTGGATTTTGAGCAAGCTCTTGAGATTGTCAAAGTCGATGTCAATTGCCAAAGAATGTATAGAGGAAAGGAGGAATCACAAATGAATCTACCAAAGAGTCTTCGTTACTTACTGTCCATTTGTATCGTATTCCTTCTGAATGGCCCTGTGTCGGGTGGACCACCGCCGACAATCATACCACTGACAGTCATAGCGAATAGCGAAGTTCCAGTTGACACTCTTTCAATTGGCGAGCTAAGAGATATTTATTTAGGCAATTCAAAGCAGTGGAATGACAAATCAAAGATTAGGCCATCTTATTACAATTCAAAAAGCGGGCATGCGAAATATTTCTTCGATGAATACTTAGGTATCTCTGCAATGAAATTTCGCAGGCATTGGCTGAAAAAAGTCTTCCGCGGTGATGGATCGGCCCCACTCGCATTCGGAAAAACGGATGATGTTATAACCTACGTTGCGAATAATCCAGGCGCCATTGGTGTCGTGGCTCAATCGAATATAGATACAACTCTGGGTATCAAGACACTCGTAATAGGTTTGTTGGATACAAAATGACAAAGAGAGAACAGCGTGTTGGTCTTCCAATTTCTGAGAGCGATGGAACGACAAAATTGCCACAACGTATTCGCTTTTCAATCAGGAGTAAGCTCATTCTGAGCATTACTATCCCGGCTATGTTGATTGTCTTATTCGTATACGACTATTATCCTCGAAAACATCTTCAATTTGCTATCTCCAGTTTGATGGAAAAAGTCCAGGTAATGGCCGACATGACATCCAGTGGAGTCGGCCATGCGTTGCGGACGGGTGATTTTGAAACTGTTTCGAGAACGATTAGTCTAGCCTCTGCAGACTCAGGAGTAGTTTTCGTGGCCCTCTTTGACGAGTCGGGCGAACTTCTTGCATCTTTTGACCCAAGCAACAACATAATCGCTGGTTCCTCTCTAGAAGAGATCACCAAAGATAACTCAAACTACCTTACTGCCATTTCAAAGGCAAAAGGCACAGGAGGCCATGAGCTTGAAGTTGTTGTGGCCTATTCCCTTCTGGAAGCGTTTAGTCGTTCGGCCAAGTTTCGCGAATTTGCACTATTGTTGTGCCTTGTAGCTCTAACGATAAGCTTCGGACTAGCATATTTCCTAAGCAGTAGGATATCGCGACCAATCAAAAATTTGGTTAGTACAATTCAGGACATAACTTCGAGTGGGAAGTTCGACAGCCATGTCCAGAGAACTTCGTCAGACGAACTCGGGACACTTGCTAATCACTTCAATGAAATGATTGAAGAAATAAACTTGCGAGAGCGGGAAAAGGAATCAGTTGAAAGCAAGCGGTTGGAACTGGAATCAAGATTGCAACAGTCTCGGAAAATGGAAGCGGTTGGAACTCTCGCTGGAGGAATTGCACACGATTTCAATAATCTCCTTGGAATTATTCTTGGATATAATGAACTCGCTATGCTATCTGCTCCGGAGGGAAGCGCACAAAGAACTCAACTTGCCAGTATACATTCTGCAGGTTCACGTGCGAAAGACCTAGTCAGACAGATTCTGGACTTTGGTCGCCATGGAGGACAGAAATTGACACCAGTTTCTGTCGAAAATATCGTCAAAGGCATTGTCAAGGATCTAAGGTCTACTGTTGAATCGAACGTAAATATTGAAAGTAACGCAGATGGAAGCATCGGTCGCGTTATGAGCGATCAGACAGAAATACATCGTGTTATTCTAAACCTCTGCAGCAACGCGGTCCAAGCGATGGAAGAAAGTGGCGGGATGCTTTCGATAGATTTGGACATGATTGAAGTAACCGCCAATTTTGCAAACAAGCATCTGATTCTGACAGATCGAATGTACGTCAGAATAACGGTTAGCGACACTGGACATGGAATAGGCCCAGAACATATCCAGCGGATTTTTGAGCCTTTCTTCACGACTAAGGATGTCGGTCAAGGAACAGGGCTTGGTCTGGCAACAGTCCATAGCAGTGTCAAAAGCATGGGAGGCGCTATTTCGGTACATAGCGCCAAAGGAAAGGGAACCACCTTTCATGTTTACCTTCCAGAAACAGATGCGCCCTGCGAACCAGAATCAGTGGCTCATGACACATCTAAAGGATCAGGTCAGCACGTGATGGTAGTTGATGACGAAGAGCTGTTGGTTGCAATGTGCTCTGCCATGCTTGTTCAGCTTGGTTATGAAGTAACAAGTTTTTCCGTCTCAACCGAAGCCTTGACGGCCTTTGCTGCGAATCCAAACAAGTATGATCTTGTTGTGACAGATCAAAGAATGCCAGCCCTTACTGGTGCAGAGCTGACCGCAGAGATCCACAATATTAGGCCAGATATTCCTGTCATTCTTGTCACTGGATTTAGTGAGACAGTGAGCAGGCAAAACGCGTCAAACTGTGGATTCAGCGAATACATTGCCAAGCCTTACTCCAAGAAGGATTTGGGAGATGCTATTTCATTTACGTTAAGTAGCCCAAGTGAAGATTCAACCGTTGTCAGTTAATACTTGCTCAACTCCTGAGCGACATTTAGGAAAATTGATGGAAGATCCAGCTTCCATTCGGTGTCAACTCTTGTGGCATAGCCTTCTATTGTTAATTCTTGCTGTTGCTCTTTACTACCAATGGTTATTCGGGCGCTGTACATTACTCTATAGCTTGATCGCGCCAAAACTTCGGTTACTTTTACGAGAGACATATTGAAGTAATCGTGAAACTGTGATTCTTCAGATGACAATAATTGCAGGTGTATGGTAAAGTATTGTTGAGGAGTCCAGTTTTTCATGTTTTCCCAAGAGTAGATATTTCCATAGAGCGAAAAGTACTTGGATTGAGCCGCCTCCAAATTGCCTATTTTCTCAGAGAAGGGCATGCTCAATTCTCTAAATTTCTCCAAGTCTTTGAGATTTGTCCCAGATGTCATCTCGAACCATTTTTTGTCTTCCCAAGCGGTGAGGAGAGTTTCTATGGAGCTTCTAGCGTCTTCAATTCCCTCGACTTTCGAGCCTGACCTTAGGATTTTCAGGATATTCTCGATATTCTTTCGACGATCTAACTGACTTTTTGGTGTCAACTTTAGGGACCTCTGGTAATCAATAATAGCCAGATTCACTTTTCCTGTTTGTTCGTAAGATCTGGCGCGATTCATATACGCTTTGGCATATGTTTTGTCTAGATCAATCGCTGAAGTGTAGTCCTCTATTGCCTTACCATGTTGACCTTTTTCGGATAGTAGAAGAGCTCTATTAAAATAGGCTGTCGTATCGTTTGGTTTGTAGAAAATAGCCTTGGAGAAATTCTCTAGTGCGCCTTGGCTGTTACCTGTCTTTGAATATATTCCAGCAAGCCAATAATATGCATCAGACTTTGTTGAGTCTATTGCTATAGCCTCAGTCAAAAACTTCTGAGCTATTTTGCTTTCACCTTGCTCAAACATGTCAACTGCCCATTGGATAAGTCTTGCTGCTTTGTCTGAAGGGTATTTCTTAAGCAACTTTGAAATTGCCTTGCTACGCCATCTTGCGAATTTCACATGTTGTTGTGATTCTTCATTGGCTATTGATATGAACTGCTGATAATCATTGAGCGCTTCATCGAATCTTCCCTCATCACTGAAAGCATTGCCTCTGTTGAGGAAGGCAGACGCAGCGGAAGAGTCTATCATAATCGCCTTAGTGAATTGAACGATGGCGCTCTCATTATCTCCTTTGTGTCTATAGGTGTTACCTCGATTATAGTAATTGACTTGAAACCCTGGATTTATGCTGATTGCCTTATCATAGTCGGCCAACGCTTCTTCATATTTGCCCAGACCGTCATAGGATGCCCCTCTGTTGGTGTAGAGAAGAGAATGCCCTGGTCGACTCTCAATCGCAATGTCCAACTCCTCAATTGCTTGGGCATGTTTTTGCCAAGTCGCGTATTGAATGCTGCGATAAAGGTGCGCCATAGCATTTGATTTATCGAGTTCGATGGCGCGCGTGTAATAAGTTAATGCCCCTGATCTATCCCCTTCGCGTCCATGAATTGCGCCAACCAAGAAGGCGCCAATTGAACTTGAAGGGTTGTCTCTGAATAATTGCATGGCCCATTCGTTTTCCTGATCGTGTTTTCGAGCTATCGGTAAAGAGGTCATTAGTATAAAGGGGGAACACCCGAGATCAAGTTCCAAACAGGCTATTCCGTAGATGAACTCTCGAATCGATGGGCTGAGTTCGTCAGCCTGCTGAATATTATCATGGACATTTTGCCATTCTCCAGCCAAGATTGCTTCTTCAATTTGTACTCCTGCCATAGAAAGGCCAGCCAAACATACTGTTAGAACGACGGCAACAAAACTACTTCTTAAAACCATTGATAATCTTTCTCATGTAATTCTTCAAGAGCCAATCTGATTGACAGGTCTTAGATTGATACACTGCGCTTTCAGTATTGTTGCTACACTCGATATTCTCTCACAAACGAGAACCACTAGCTTCTCAACCTCTTTGGGTGATAGCTCTTCTAGCGGATACTTGATGTTCATTCGACTCCCTTAACGATGTACATCTTTTCTTTACTTGTTATCAGTTCAGTATAGCACATCTTTTGTTTTCTTCACAATGCCTACACTTTGACTATGTTCTATACCTATTCCGTCGGTTTTGGAAAAGTTGGTCGCCTTTGTTGGTTCGGCGTCAGTATCGGTATTCGCTGGTGAGGTCTGCGGAATCAAGTGTACCACCATCTTAACTAACCTATTATCGTTCAAGGTGTCTTGACGAGTCTTTGATTGCTTGCATGCGCTCATACTTCAACTTCGAACTCTCGCAGTCAATAAATCAATTCTTGACTAGGAGCAATAATTGCACAGGCACACCGACTTGTGCAAGAGGATTAAGGTAGCGTTGTGAGTCTGACGATATCATGTATAACGGCCATTATTGTTGGGTGTAATTCAATGGCTGAGGACATGAATAATGACTAGGCATACCAATCACAACGGCTTCACATTGATTGAGCTCATAATCGTTATAGTAATACTCGGCATACTTGCAGGCGTTAGTATACCTAAATACCAGGACATTACCTCAAGTGCGAAGAGGGAATCTACGAATGGAGCGTTAGGTGGATTACGTACGGCCATATCGGTATGGCGAAGTGGAAACATTGTTCGCATGGGCTCGTCAGTTTGGCCTCCGCTTGATTCCATGAATACGATAGGCTCAGTTGTTCTCCAAGCTATTCCGCAAAACCCCTATCAGCATTCAACAAATGCACCTGACTCGATTGTTCTTGGTGTTACAAAAGGTGTGATTGTTGGGACGCGTGGCGGCTGGGCGTATAAGCCGAGTACAGGGGAAATATGGGCCAATACTAGTACAACCATTTCTGGGACTGGATGCGCTGGCCCCACAGTTATCGATGAAAACCTCTGGTAGTATACTCTCACTCCGAGACAGTCTTGCTCGTCTCAATCAACATTGTCTCAACGCATAACTTATCGGAACCAGCTTATCTAACTTACTATCGTTCATGGGGACTTGACGGAAGAATTCGGGTTACTACATTGATTTTGGAGATGTGTCAAACCTGAGAGATGAGAAGCCCACACAAGGGGCTTGTTGATAAAACCACGCTGAGTTGTATCAGGTCATGTCCGCCGTTTTTGGGTGGATGTGAACTGACACTCGCCTAGAACTTCGCAGACAAAAAAGATGAAACAGGGACGAACGTCCTTGCCACCCTGCCCATTTGTTGTGAGAGGTCTGGATTTTCGTTTTTTGAAAATTGTGCCCCGACACGTCTCCATAGGAAAAGCGTCGGGTCATACCCGCTGGGTGTCAGTGACACAACGGCAAAAACGCCGTCGCAAGACCCAACGCAACGGTTTCGGGCTTTATCAACAAACCCGAATGGGCCTGCCACCCTGCCAGAAGTTGACCTATTAGGTTGAAACTGCCAAAGCAATGTGGTAATCTATTTCCTAGAAGGATTATTTGTGAAGCTATTGACTTCTTTAGCAACTAGTAGATTGGAGCAGAATATACCATGGAACAACCACAATACTTATGGCTAATATGGGCTAGCGCTTTTTTGATACCCTGGGGGTATCTCTTTTGGAATTTCCCGCGACAACGTAAGGAAATGTGGTGGGCGAGTTTGTTCACTACTTTTTTCGGGCTGTCAGAAGTATTGTTTGTGCCTGATTATTGGAATCCGCCGAGCTTGTTCAACCTCGCGCGAGACACCGGATTTGACATCGAGAGTTTCATTTTCAGCTTCGGGATTGGTGGAGTGGGAGCAGTGCTATATAACGTTCTTACCAAGAAAACCGCACGCCCTCTTGCCCCAGGTGAAAAGCGAAAACCACTCCACAAACATCATTATTGGGCTATTTCGTCGCTTTTTATTACGTTCATCGCCCTTTATTTTGTGGGCTGGAATCCGATTTATCCAGCTATTATCGCTATGTTTGTGGGCGGGTTTTCGAATATACTCTGTCGGCCTGATTTGAAGAAGAAGACCTGGGTTGGAGGGGGGCTGTTCCTAGTTTTTTACACAGTGTTTCTGCAAGGTATCAGGATTTCCGCTCCGGGGTATATTGAAAGTGTGTGGAACCTTGAGGCGCTTTCAGGGCTATCACTGATAGGTATGCCGATTGAGGAGCTACTATTCGCCTTCGGGTTCGGGATGTATTGGTCAGGTGTTTACGAGCATTTCACCTGGCGAGAATTGGCGTAGTTTCAAGAACAGCAATGAATATGCTTCGATCAATGTTTGACAAAAGGGAGTGAAAATGGAAGACACAAGCGCTGGTGGTTTGGGCGGACAATGGATAATTGCGATTTTTATGATAGTCATCGTGGGCTGGTTAGTATTTCGCTATTTAGTTCCCAAAGGATGGAAAGAGTGGCGCGCCGCAGGTATTCTCCAAGCGTTCATCATCGCGCTTTACGCTGAGATGTATGGATTCCCGCTGACTATTTATATCCTGACAAGCTACTTCGGTGTGGATATTCCGTGGTTGCATATGCGGGGCCACTTGTGGAGTTAATTATTAGGGCTAGGCGATATTGGCGCTCTTTTTGAGATGGTGTTGGGGTATGCGATAATGTTCAGTGGGATATTGCTACTTGCCGCTGGATGGCGACAAATATACCGAGGGGTTAAAGAGAAAAAGATGGTCACTGACGGATTGTACAAGTATGTCAGACATCCACAATACACAGGCATCTTCATCGCTGTATTCGGACAACTTGTGCATTGGCCTACGTTGCCTTCTTTGATTCTTGCGCCGCTGGTTTTCTTTATGTATTACCGGTTAGCTTTGAAAGAGGAACGCCAAGTTGCAGAACAATTCGGTCATACATACGAAGCATACGCCGCTGTTACCCCGCGCTTTTTCCCAAAAGCCGGAGCCTGGCGGACTATGTTTCGTGTCGCCAATTCAATAGACTCAGAACGAGAAATTGAATAAACTCGTTTGCAAGACTTCTCGTAGGTCGAAAACCCTTGTGGTTTCGACTCTCTCGGTTTGTGTTGCTATTACGCATTGCACACCTAACACTCCGTTCACAACCAAAGTAGCGGCGAGCAATTGTCATGGTTTAATGTCAGCAGGAAATGTCAAGACCACGTGGGTTTCTGCCCACGTGTTTGGCTATGAAGTTTACATGGAAAAATACTGCACGGAGAACTTGGGAAGGCGCAGTTGAATGTCTCGTAATCAACTTTTGCTAAGCTTATTAGTGTTCTAGGGTATTTGACGGGAGAATTCAAGTTGCTACATTGATTTTGGAGATGTGTTAAACCTGAGAAAAGAGAAACCCGTCAAATGGGCTTGTTGATAAAGCCCCATGGTTGCGGTCTCAAATCAACCATTGCACAAGATTCTGCCTTGTTGTATTATCCAATAAGAGAAGAGAAACACGGACTAATGTCCATACCGCAGTCAGCTAGAGATTTAGAAACCAAAACTTAACTAAGGATACCAAATGGCAACGTATGAATGTTCAAAATGTGGAATGGGTGTCAATGCGAGTTGTGCCAAGTGTGATGCGCCACTTGTTAACGATACACTGAAATTGGATGACGGTAGAGAAGTTCAAGTTTCTAAATGCCCAAATGGTCACGGTAAGATCAAGTCACCAATGTGTTGCGGTCAAGATATGAGCTGTAAGCTCGACTAATCTACATTCTCAAGAACAAATCATTTAGTCGTACTTAAGTAAGTACGATTACAGTACAGATAGGTAGAAACCCTTGCGGTTTCGACAATTTCGGCTTGCAAACATTTCAGCAAATTAGCAGAGTTGTGGCTTAGAGAACAATGTCGAAACCACAAGGGTTACGATCTACGGAACTAGCCAAGAAAAAGAGTCTTGGTGTGGTTGGTCCTTCAAGGGGGCTGGAGATCACTTGAGGCTGGTCAAGGCGTAATCTATCCGTGATATTTCCGGCCCAATCTGCAGTATATGACATGAGGGCAACAACAATTCTTGAATACATGGAAGTTGGTAATAACTATGAATGAAGAGAAAGCAGAATCCATGAAGAAGAACAATCGATACGGCAAGTACTTAGGTGTAGGAGTGGGGCTTGGAGTTGGGTTTGGCGCCGCCTTTGGCGCTGCGACAGATAACATGGGTTTCTGGGTGGCGATTGGTGTAGCCATGGGGCCAGCTATTGCACTAGCTCTCAATGCTCGCAATAAGAAAAAGTGCGATAAGAATTCTTGCAAGTGATTTGAAAAGTTCAATGAACGCTCATTTACTTTTCGCCGCAATGAACTTGCTTCCCAACTGATTACAAATTATCTAGATCTCATCTTGTTGTCGCAATCACTCCACTTAGCATTGCCAGTAAATGTCCTAATTGAGCAGCTGACTATGAAGTTTAGACGAAAAAATACTGCACGGAGAACTTGAGAGGCGCTGGTGGGGTCTGCGGAACCAACTGTATCTCCATCTTATCTAACTTATTATCGTTCAAGGGGTCTTGACGGGTCTCTGATTGCTTGCTATACTAGCGGGCTATGGTCTCTGGGCCCATAGCTCAGTTGGTTAGAGCAGCTGACTCATAATCAGCGGGTCCCAGGTTCGAGTCCTGGTGGGCCCAATGTATTTGAGGATACGATTTATGGATACCCGATGATCCCAGAGAGCCGAGGTTTTGACGCTCCAAGGTGATGAACGGGAGAGACTTATAGGAATGACTGGATTGCCTGACTAACTCTCAGGAAGCGCCAGACTGCCGAATCTAGGGCAATTAGCTCAGTTGGTTAGAGCGTTCGGTTCACATCCGAGAGGTCACTGGTTCGAATCCAGTATTGCCCAATTGGTTGATTAGCCAGCTGGTCAGTTGATAAAAAGAGTTGATATAAGAGGGTCGGTTTTTCTAACAAAACAGACACCGTACTTGCATACGAAAATGGTATCACAGAAGAAACATGAACGAACAGAACGAACATAGCGAAAAGCAAAAGACAGCCCTTGGGAATCTTCGTTCTTTCAGACGGATGATTAGCTGATGAAGCTCGCTATCAGAAATAGAGCTGACAGAAACGGAGCTGGCCCTAGTTGGTGTTCTAGTGGGCATTCTGAGTTATTGGCTCAGAATCGATTGGGTTCTGGATTCTCTGGAGAATTGCCTGACTGTTGGGTTTTCTTCGGTGATTCTTTGAAAGCTCCACATCGAACAACAAACGTAATCGAGGCGCGGACGCACAGTGTATAACAAGCACGGCGCCTGCGCCTTTTGTTTAGGATATATTGTTTTAGGATAGACGGTTTCAGTGCAGTTGTTTTAGAAGAAGATAGCTATTAAATAAGAAATGATTCTAGCGAGAAACAGATAATTTTCATGAATAGTGTAGAGGCGAAGAGCATGAACGTAGTGGGAACTGGTGAGGGACAGCAAATGCATCCAGATTTGGAATTGTTGCTCAAATTACAGCACGTTGACTATGATATTGGCGAATTGGAACGCTCCAAGGAGTACATGCCAGATATGATGGGCTCTTTGCAGAATGAGATTGATGTCTCAAGCAAAGCAATTGAGAATTCGCAAACGGAATTGGAAGATTTGACCGTTAAGCAAAAGACCAGCGAATTGGAAGTTGCGTCATTGCAAGAAGATCTCAAGCGCTATCAAAGTCAGATGCTTTCAATCAAGACCAACAAAGAGTATGACGCTCTGGTCACCGAAATCGATACTATAAAGACTCGTGTGACAGAATATGAGAATGATATTCTCAGCGCCGAAGAGCGGATTGAAGAGTTGAAAAACTCAGAGGAAGCGCTGGCGAGTAACGCCAAAACAATTGCCGAGAATAATGGCAAGCAACTCAAAAAACTACAAGAGCGGATTGACTCGGTTGGTGACAAAATTTCGAAACAACAGCACGAACGTCAGCGTTTGGCCTCGAAAGTTGGAAAGCCTGCGCTGTCGATTTATGAGCGTGTTCGTCGTGGTAAAGGCGCTGGAGTCGTAGTGACGTTGAAGAAACGCGCTTGCGGTGGTTGTTTCAAATCTGTACCGCCACAAAGATACTATGAAATTCGCAAAGGCGAGAAAGTTGTTTGTTGTGACAACTGTGGGCGTCTATTGGTTTTTGATCATTCAGAGAATGCCGATCAAGACTAGTAAGAGTTAATCGCTGGTGATTGGATATATGAGGGAAGCCGGAAAGTAAGAGTTACGATGAATCGGATGACTGATAAATTTGCGCGTGTTACTGCGCATGATGTTACTGCTCACGACGCTACTGCCAGCCAAACGGCGAGTGGCGCGAGTGGTGAGACTGCGCGCAATCCTGAACCTCCAGTGGCGTTGACATTTGATGATGTGTTACTTGTGCCTGCTTTTTCAGAGACTCTACCCGCTGATATTGATGTAACCGCAACTTTTGCGCGCGGGATAAAATTGCAAATACCGCTAGTCTCAGCGGCGATGGATACTGTCACCGAGTCAAAATTGGCGATTGCTTTGGCGCGTCAGGGTGGAATTGGTGTGATTCACAAAAATATGTCTCCGCAACATCAGGCCGAGGAAGTTGACAAGGTCAAACGCTCCGAGTCGGGTATGATTGTTGATCCGATTACGCTCACGCAAGGGCGTTTGATTTCCGAGGCGCTGGAAGTTATGAAGCGCTTCTCAGTCTCAGGTATACCGATAGTTGGTGATGATAATATCTTAGTTGGTATTCTGACAAATCGTGATTTGAGATTTGTTCGTGACACACATCGGCCAATCTCCGAAGTCATGACGACCAAGAATTTGATCACCGCCCGAGAGGGAATCACACTCGAAGAAGCGCAAGAGAAACTCCATCAACACCGCATCGAAAAACTATTGATTATCGATGAGAAGAATCATCTCAAGGGCATGATAACTGTCAAAGATATCATGAAGAAAATTCAGTATCCGAATGCCTGCAAAGATTCACGAGGAAGATTGCGTGTTGCAGCGGCTGTTGGAGTTGGCTCCGATTTGGATGAGCGTTTGCAGGCGTTGGTTGCCGCCGGTGTTGATGCGCTGGTGGTTGATTCATCACATGGGCACAGCAAAGGTGTTCTCGGCGGACTTGAAAGAATCAAGCGCGAATATCCTGATGTTGCAGTAGTTGCTGGTAATGTTGCTACTGGCGCAGGAGCGCAAGCGTTAATCGACGCAGGTGTCGACGCTGTCAAAGTTGGTATTGGTCCTGGGTCAATTTGCACGACACGTGTGGTGACAGGTTGCGGTGTGCCGCAGGTTACAGCTGTGATGGAAGCTGCAGATGTCGCAGATAAATATGATATACCTGTTATCGCAGATGGCGGTATTCGCTATTCTGGTGATATTGTCAAAGCTTTAGCCGCTGGCGCTAGTTCGGTGATGGTCGGTTCGATGTTAGCAGGGTGTGAAGAATCTCCAGGTGAGACGGCTCTTTTTGAAGGACGTTCATTCAAAGTTTACCGTGGTATGGGTTCGCAAGGCGCTATGCGAAGCGGCTCGGCCGAAAGATATTTTCAGCAAAGTTCTGATGACATTTCCAAATTTGTTCCAGAAGGTGTGGAGGGCATGGTGCCAGTCAAAGGTCCTCTGGTCGATTCGGTATTCCAATTAATTGGCGGAATTCGCTCTGGTATGGGATTGTGCGGCGCAGGTAATATTGAGGATTTACGGCAGAATGCGCGATTTGTGCGAATCACCTCTTCAGGTGTCGCCGAGTCGCATCCGCATTCGATTTCGATTTCAAAGGAACCACCTAATTACCGCCGAATGTAGAATCCGCTCCAAGTGGCTCTGCAGTTTAGATTTCGAATAGTCTTCGAATAATTTTCGCCATCTACTGTCTACCATAGTGTGGTTCAGACTACGATTTGTATTGTGGTTACTATTTGCAAGATATTATTGTCTGCAGATAGCGGATTTTAGATAGGTGAAGCTCTAGAAAGAGCGTATTTTCAGGGAAGTTGTCATGGCTCGGCGTCAGGCTGGACCTCTAAACTATGAATTCATAAGGGGTGGCAGAGAGAAGATTTAAGAGATAAGAAATTACTTGCGAGTGGAAAAGACGATCGCGCGTAGGGAAGAGACAAACATTGAGCAATCAGCGCTTGTTTCAGGTCCATAGTGAGGAAAGTCCGAGCGCCACTGAATCAGGACGCCCGGTAACGCCGGGGCGAAGTAATTCGACGGAAAGCGCCGCAGAAAGTATACCGCCACGAGATCTTCGGGTCTTTGGGTAAGGGTGAAAACGAGGTGTAAGAGCCCCCGCCTGAGTCGGGTAACCGATTCTTGAGGCAAGCCCCGTCCGGCGCAAGGCCAAATAGGGAAAGAGGGATGATTCAGCCCACTAATATTTCCGGGTAGGCCGCGAAGAGCGCACTGGCAACAGTCCGTCAAGATAAATGGTCGTCCGTTCGAAACAGAGCTGGAAACAGATTTGTTTTGGATGAACAGAACTCGGCTTATTTTTCCGCTCGTTTTTTTATCTTACCTCAATTCATCAATCTTTGTGTTCGAAATCTCTGTGTCAGAAATCTTTGTGCCCGAATGGGCGTTAGTTGGCTCTGATCTCGAACACCTCCCAAACATTTTTTGATGTAGATATATTAACGAGGCGGATGTGAAAACAGCTACAACAGTTCAAGATCGGTGGGTACTGACTCCGATTCCAGACAATGATTTAGTCGAGAGTATCGCAGCGGAGACTGGACTTCCGAAGACAATCACGGCATTGCTTGTCAGTCGCGGAGTTAAGACTGCCGAGGCGGTTAAGGATTTTCTCTATCCAACTTTAGATCAGCTTGAAGATCCGTTTACGCTCAAGGGCATGACAGCTGGTGTCGAGCGGGTGAGTGAGGCGCTTCGAGCTAACGAGCAAATTACAGTTTATGGCGACTATGATGTTGACGGTATCACCGCTACGTCCTTGCTCTATTTGGCTCTCAATCGCCTTGGCGCGCAAGTCTCATATTATTTACCGAATCGTTTGGTGGAAGGCTATGGTCTTTCTCATAGTGGTATCGACAAGGCGGCTGAAAAAGGTTGCACACTTATTATCACAGTTGACACTGGCATCACAGCGCTTGAAGAAGTTGAATACGCGCGCAGTAAAGGCATTGATGTGCTAATTACCGACCATCATGAAGCCGCAGGTGAATTGCCCAAAGCTGTCTCGATTGTCAATCCCAAGCAACCTGATTGCCCCTATGTTGGTGGTGAACTTTCTGGTGTTGGTGTTGCTTTTAAATTTGCGCAGGGTTTGTACCAAAGTTTGGGTCAAGACGGCAGCGAACTATATGAGCATTTGGATTTAGTGGCGATGGGTACCTCGGCCGATATTGTGCCGCTGATAAAAGAAAATCGAATCCTGACAAAGTTTGGTATTCGCGAAATTGCGAGAACAAACAAGCCTGGTTTGAAGTCACTTGAGTTTGTCTCGGGATTGATAGGCAAGGAACTCAATGCCAATCACATTGTTTTTGTTTTGGCGCCGCGTATCAACGCTGTTGGTCGTTTGGGTGACGCTTCAATGGCGATTCGTTTGCTAACGACTCGCGATGATAGGATTGCCTCAGAAATCGCGCATAAGCTCGAAGAAGAAAATCGTCGCCGCAAAGAAATCGACGGTGAGACACTCAACCAAGCTCTAGAGCAAATTGATGGAATGTTGGCGGCTCAAGCCGAGGGTGACGAAGATAGCGCGATTGTTCTTTCTTCGGAAGGTTGGCATCAGGGAGTAATAGGAATTGTCGCCAGCCGCTTGGTTGAACGTCATCATGTCCCGACAATCATGATTGCTGTTGATAAGGGGGTCGGTCGAGGATCTGCGCGTTCAATTCCTGGTTTCCATCTGTGTGAGGCTCTCAAAGAATGCGAAGACTTGTTGATGCGCTATGGCGGACACAAGTACGCCGCTGGTCTTTCAATCGCACAAGAAAATATTCCTGAGTTTACTGAGCGTTTCAAAGCAGTCTCAAAACGCAAACTCAATAGCGAAGACCTAGCTCCGAAACTGTTTATCGACAAGGAACTTGAGCTAAGCGATATCACCGAAGAATTTCTGACCTCACTTGAGGAGTTTGAGCCATTTGGCCCCAAGAATCTACGTCCGATTTTTATCAGTAGAAATTGTGACACCTCACGTCAGCCGACACTTGTTGGGCGCAATCATATTCGTATGCGCGTTCGTCAAGGCGGCGCTTCTCATGATGTGATTGGCTTTGGTCAGGGACGTTTTGTTGAACCACTGCGCATGAGTAGCGCGCCAATTGATATCGTCTATGTCGCTGAGTTCAATGTCTGGAATGGTGTCAAGCGGATTCAATTGCAACTCAAAGACGTTCGCTATTCGACAGACTCGCTTGATTCAGGTTATATCGCTTAAGTGGCAAAAAAGAATCACGTGAGTTCTGAGGGCCCCATCAATTGACTACATTAGAACGCTTTGAACAAGGTGATATTCGCGCTCTGTCGCGAATCATCAGCTATGTCGAAAATGAAGAAGAGGGTTATCTTGATTTACTCTCTCGCCTATATCGCAAACCTCGCCATGCCGTGCGCATTGGTCTGACTGGGCCGCCTGGCGCTGGTAAATCTACTTTGGTTGATGGCATCTCGCGCATGTTATTGCAATCAGGAAATGATGTTAGTGTTGTGGCTGTGGATCCGACTTCGCCATTTACTGGTGGCGCTCTCCTAGGAGATAGAGTGCGATTCAAAGAAGAGACCACTGGCGGCAAACACTATTTTCGCTCGATGGCAAGTCGTGGCTCAAGCGGCGGATTATCTCGCGCTACTGATAACGCCAGTTTAGTTCTGGATGCTTTTGGTTTTGATTACACACTCATTGAGACTGTCGGAGTTGGCCAAGTTGAATTGGATATTGTTAATAATTGTGATTTGGTTGTTGTGATTTTGGTGCCTGAATCTGGTGATGCAGTTCAGACCCTTAAAGCTGGTTTGACAGAGATTGCTGATGTCTTTGTAGTCAACAAATCTGATCGCCCTGGCGCTGATAGGGTTGTCGCGGATTTAGAGTCGATGTTGGCGCTTAGGAATCAATTGAAAACACATCCCAATGCACAAAAGTCACAGTCGATTCCTGTGCTGGATACCGATGCTGTGCGTGGAAAAAATCTCGACTCTTTGGTAGAGAAGTTTACCAATATGATACAAGACAAGAAAAATAGTGGCGAATTCGATACTCGCAGACGTGAACAAATGAAGCGGAAAGTTTCTGAAATCCTTCAGCAAAGACTTTTTGCCGAAACTTTGCAAAAAATCGCCAGCAAGGGCGAGATTGATAATGTAGTTGAGAGAATTCTCGCTGGTGAAGCCGATCCATATTCGAGCGCCGAGAAACTATTCGAGACGGTCAACCTCGCCCAACGGCCTTGCTAATCCCCCTAAATGCCCTATATTCAACGAGAAAGCGGCTTTTGTGCGGCTTTGTTTTAACTCGAATGTACCTTCGGACTTGCTCGAAAAGCGCTGTCTGAGATCTCTTTTCAGAAAGATACTTTTCGGGAAAAATATCTTTTGAAAAAATACTTTTTGTAATCAATTGGGGGATAGATAATTATGTCAGAGAAAAGTATCAAAGAGGCCAAAGCGGCCTCCACTGGCGAAACATCCTCGCAAGCCAAGAGTCATCAACAGAGTTCTCAAAACAGTTCTCAAAAAAGCCCCAAACCCAAGAAATTCTGCACAATTTCTGATGTAGAAATCAATCGTCTTTATACCGCTGATGATGTTGATTCATCCGCTTTGAAAGATAAGCTTGGCGAACCAGGCGAGGCTCCTTATACACGTGGGATTCATCGCGATATGTATCGCTCGCGTCGCTGGACAATGCGGCAGTTCGCAGGCATGGGTAACGCCAAACAAACCAACGAACGTTATCATTATTTGCTCGCTCAGAAAACTGGCGGCCTGTCTGTAGCTTTCGATTTGCCAACTCTGATGGGTTACGATTCTGATCATGCTCACGCACTTGGCGAAGTCGGAAAATGTGGAGTGGCGATTGACACGCTGGCTGATTTCGAGGTTCTCTTTGAGGGGATTTCACTGGCCGATGTTTCAACTTCAATGACCATTAATTCACCCGCTTCGATCTTGTTCGCTATGTATCTGGCTCTGGCTGAAAAGCAGGGTGTTAGTTGGGACAAAATCCGCGGCACTTTGCAAAATGATATTCTTAAAGAGTATATAGCGCAAAAAGAATGGATTTATCCACCACGGCCTTCGGTGCGCTTAGTGACAGACCTCGTTGAGTTCTGTGTCAAAGAAGCCCCGCAATGGCACCCGATTTCAATCTCTGGTTATCATATTCGTGAAGCTGGCTCAACCGCTGCGCAGGAATTGGCTTTTACACTAGCCGATGGCTTTTGCTACACAGAAGAGGCTATCAAACGCGGTTTGGATGTTGATGCATTCGCTCCGCGTTTGTCGCACTTTTTCAATGCGCATTCGGATTTCTTTGAAGAGATTGCCAAATACCGAGCCGCGCGAAGAATGTATTACAAAATCATGAAAGAGCGCTTTGGCGCCAAGAGTGAAAAAAGTCTCAAACTGAAGTTCCATACCCAAACCGCTGGTTGTAGTTTGACAGCCCAACAACCAGAAAACAATATCGTCCGCACAGCGATTCAAGGGCTCTCAGCAGTTCTCGGTGGCACACAGTCACTACATACCAACTCAATGGACGAAACATTGGCATTGCCAAGTGACAAGGCGGCTTTGATTGCTTTACGCACACAGCAGGTTATAGCCGAAGAAACGGGTGTGACAAACACCGTTGATCCGCTTGGTGGCAGTTATTTCATTGAAGCTTTGACAGATAAAATTGAAGCCGACGCTATGGCCTATCTTGATGAAATCGAAGAGCGCGGTGGAGTTATTACCTGCGTCGAAGAGGGATATTTCCAGCGTGAAATTGCTCGCGCTTCATCGCGCTACCAAAACGAATTTGAATCTGGCGAGAGAGTAATCGTTGGTGTCAACGACTATATCATCTAAGAAGGTGAGCCGACAATTCCTGTGCTGCAAATTGATCAAGCAGTCGAGGATGAGCAAGTTAAGTTTGTCCAGAAAGTTCGCGCAGAGCGCGATAATGAGGCGGTCAAATCCGCTTTAGCTGAATTGCAAGCTTGCGCGCGCAGTGACGGTAACACAATGTATCCGATTCTTGATGCGGTGCGAGCCTATGCCACAGTCGGTGAGATTTGCGATGCCATGCGTGAAGTTTGGGGCGAGTATACCGAGCCACCGATTATCTAGTTTGTTGTTATTTGGTGTAGGAGTGTAGTAGTTGTTATCTCAATTTGATTGTTAGAGTTGTTTGTTAGAACCTGAAAGTGATGTAGCTAATATGGCGACAGAAAAGAAAATCCGAGTACTACTGGCTAAGCCAGGGCTTGATGGACATGATCGTGGCATAAAAGTTATCGCCGCGGCTCTACGTGACGCGGGCATGGAAGTGATTTACACTGGCCTGCGTCAGACCCCTGAGACTATTGTCAACGCCGCTATTGAAGAGGATGTTGACGGTATTGGTGTCTCAATTCTCTCGGGAGCGCATATGACACTTTTCCCTGCGATTCTCGATCAATTGAAAAAGAATGGTGTCAGTGACATTGTGCTTTTCGGCGGTGGAATTGTTCCTAATGAGGACAAACTAGCTTTGGAGAAGGCAGGTGTCAAACGTGTCTTTACGCCAGGCGCGCCAATTGCCGATATAATTGATTTTGTGCGCACCTCGGTAAAACGCAATCGTTCTGATGAAAAACTAATGTAGTCCCGCGCCTGTAGGTATACTCTCGAGAGACACTGTTTACACTCTCAGAAAACAAAGTTTCCATGACATACGAATTCGGACAATTTCAAATAACCCCGATTGTTGAACATCGGTTTTATCTCGATGGCGGAACAATGTTTGGTGTAGTGCCGCGCAAAATCTGGGGCCGGCTTCTGCCTGTCGACGATGATAATTTCATTCCAATGTCCTGCACACTATACGTCGTCGTTGCAGACGGCAAGCGTTATTTGATAGACACAGGGCTTGGCGGTTGTCTGACTCCCATGGAAGAAAAAATCTATAGCGCAAGTAATGACAGCGCGATTGATTCAGAGCTGGCGCGTTTGAATTTAACTGCTGATGATATTGATGTGGTTCTCCTAACGCATTTGCACACTGATCACGCTGGTGGCGCAGTTGTAGCCGATGGTGATTCGTTTATTCCCAAATTCCCCAAAGCCACCTATTATGTCCAGCGACGTGAATTTGAAGATGCGCTAAATCCTGATGAACGCAGTGTCGCGGCCTATTCTCATGATCGCGTGCAAGCGCTGTCTGATGCTGGCTGTTTGGTTTTGCTTGATGGTGACACAGAAATTGCTTCAGGTGTAACAGCAGTAGTGACAGGTGGTCACACAGCGGCGCATCAGGGCTTTGAATTTGTCTCGTGCGGTCAGAAAGTTGTTAACTATTGTGATGTCGTTCCAACCGCCCAGCATGTCAAATTACCCTATGGGGCCTCAGTTGATTTGTATCCTTTGCAAACAGTGGCTTTTAAGAAAACACATATCTTGCCATTGATTGATTCTGATGTGGTTGTGGCTTTGGCGCATGATCATCAGTATGACTTAGTTCGCTTCAAAAGTGATGGTCGAAAAATAGTCGCCGAACCAGTCACCTTGCATGCAGAACCAGTAAGGAAGAAGGGCTAATGTCAAAAGAGAAAAATCCACATCAGGACAAATTTGACAGGCTTGCTGTAGCGCGTCAGAAATCAAAACTTGGCGGCGGTCAGCAGCGTATTGACAAGCAACATGAACGCGGCAAACTAACTGCGCGCGAGCGAATTGAGCTACTCGTCGATCCAAATACTTTTGAAGAGTATGACGCTTTCATGACTCATCGCTCACGCGAGTTTGGACTCGAGAAGAACAAGCCGCTCGGTGACGGTGTAATCACAGGTTCGGCTCTTATCAATGGCCGACTGACATTCTTGTTTTCACAAGACTTTACTGTCTTTGGTGGTTCATTGGCCGAGGCGCATGCGCAGAAAATTTGCAAAGTGATGGACAAAGCCGCGCAGGTTGGCGCTCCGATAATCGGTATCAATGACTCGGGAGGCGCTCGTATTCAAGAGGGCGTTGTCTCGCTCGGTGGCTATGCGGATATTTTCTTACGCAATACATTGTTTTCAGGTGTCATCCCACAGATTTCATTGGTGATGGGTCCCTGCGCTGGTGGAGCGGTCTACAGTCCTGCGATTACAGATTTCACTTTGATGACCCGAAATACTTCATTCATGTTTGTCACTGGGCCGAACGTGGTCAAAACTGTGACACATGAAGAGATTTCATCAGAAGAACTCGGTGGCGCCGATACACACGCCTCAGTTTCTGGTGTGGCGAGTTTGGCTTGTGACAATGAGGCCGAAACAATTGAACTAACTCGCAAGCTGATGAGCTTTCTGCCCCAGAACAATACTGACGACTCTCCGCGTGGTTCTGCTACAGATCCATTTGACAGAGAGGTTCCTGAGCTTGATTCTATTATTCCAGATAATCCAAATTCGCCCTATGATATTCGAGATGTAATAACTCGGGTTCTAGATGACGCCGATTTTCTTGAAATCCAACCTGACTATGCTGGCAATATAGTTGTTGGTTTTGGTCGTCTGGCTGGACAGTCCGTGGGAGTGATTGCCAATCAACCGATGGTTCTCGCTGGCGCTTTGGATATTTCCGCCTCATTGAAAGCCGCGCGGTTTGTGCGTTTTTGCGATGCCTTTAATATTAATCTGCTGACTTTTGAAGATGTGCCTGGGTTCTTGCCTGGTTCACAGCAAGAGCACGGTGGAATTATCAAACATGGCGCAAAACTACTCTATGCCTATTGCGAGGCGACTGTTCCGAAAGTAACAGTTATCACACGCAAAGCCTATGGTGGCGCTTATGATGTTATGAGCTCAAAACACATTCGTGGTGATTTCAACTACGCGTGGCCGACAGCGGAGATTGCAGTGATGGGTCCGAAAGGCGCCGCCGAAATTATTTTCCGCAAAGAGATCTCCGATGCCGACGATGCAGAAAAAGCGTTGGCCGATAAGACAGAAGAGTATCGTCAAGAGTTTGCGCATCCGTACAAAGCCGCAGAGCGTGGCTATATCGATGACATTATTGAACCGCGTACAACTCGCGCTCGCCTAATTCGCGCCTTCCAAACACTGGAAAACAAAGTCGTCACTAACCCAGCCAAAAAACATGGCAACATCCCGCTCTAAGAGCAACAGACCAGAAGTCAATAGAGCAAGAAACATGAAGACTGCACGCAAAATCACAAGAGTTCTTATCGCTAATCGTGGCGAGATTGCTGTACGTGTGATTCGTGGTTGTCGTGATATGGGAATCGCGACCGTAGCAGTGTTCTCGGATGCTGATCGTGACGCATTGCATGTTCGTCTTGCCGATGAAGCTGTACACATCGGCCCAGCCCCCGCCAGTGAAAGCTATCTAATTGGCGCGAAAATTATTGCCGCAGCCAAAGAAACTGAAGCTACAGCGATTCACCCAGGGTATGGGTTCCTTTCAGAGAATGCAGAATTTGCTCAGGCTTGTAGTGACGCTGGGATAATCTTTATTGGTCCCAAACCAGAAACTATCACCACTTTGGGAGACAAAATTCAAGCTCGCAAAATGGCGCTTAGCGCTGGTTTGCAAGTTGCCCCAGGTGTTGATATGGCGATAACTGATATTGCGATTATCCAAAAAGAAATGACTCACATCGGTTATCCTGCGCTGATCAAAGCCGCCGCTGGCGGTGGTGGTAAGGGTATGCGTATTGTTCGTTCAGATTCTGAGCTTGTTGAGGCAATCGCCGCTGCGGGTCGTGAAGCTCAATCAGCATTCGGTGACTCACGCGTCTTTATTGAAAAATATATTGAGCGTCCACGCCATATTGAGATTCAGATTTTCGGTGATGCGCACGGCTCTGTTGTTCACCTAAATGAACGCGAATGTTCAATCCAGCGTCGTCATCAAAAAGTCTTCGAAGAGGCGCCATCGTCTTTTGTCGATGATGACTTACGAGCTCGTATGGGGCAGGCGGCTGTGGCAATCGGCAAAGAGGCGAACTATCTTGGAGCGGGCACAGTTGAGTTTTTGGTGGATAGTGAAAAGAACTTTTATTTTCTGGAAGTCAATACAAGACTGCAGGTCGAGCACCCAGTCACTGAATTGATTACAGGTATTGATTTAGTTAGGGAGCAAATCAATGTCGCTGAGGGAAAGCCGCTGTCTTTTACACAGTCCGAAATTACCCTCAATGGTTGGGCGCTTGAAGCGCGAATCTATGCGGAAATACCCGAAGACAATTTCTTGCCCTCCACTGGAAAAATTACGCTCTACCAAGAGCCGTCGGGGCCAGGGATTAGAGTGGAGTCGGGCGTGCGTGCAGGTTCAGAAGTTAGTGTCTACTATGATCCATTGCTGGCGAAGCTCTGCGCCTATGGCGCCACACGAGACGAAGCCATTGCGAGAATGTTACGCGCCCTCGCTGAATATAGAATTGTCGGAGTTAATACGACAATTGAGTTCTCCAAGGTCGTCTTTAATGATGAAACCTTCCGCAGCGGTGATATTTCAACTGCGTTTCTAAACGAGCGTTTTCCTGATAATGTTTATGGGCTTGATAATGCGAAGTCACGTGAGGCAGCGGCGCTAATTGCCGCCGTCTCACAGTTCAGAGAGAATAGTCGCTCACATCCAGCACAAAGCAGTGTCTACTCAGTTAATGTAAGTGCGCCTAACTCACTTGAATCTTCCACCTCTGCGGTGTCACAATGGAAACGTCGCGGTCGGTCGCTGATGATGCGTAGAAAATAAGTCCAGACGATAGCTGAGAAAATTATGGAAGAGCGCTACCTAGTTAAAATCGAAAATTCCGAGTACGAGATTGTTGTCAGACCAGACGGCGAAAATTATATTGCTACTATCGACGGTGTAGCAAAACAGATTTCATTAACCGATCTCTCAGAAATCTCTCGCGGTTCAGGAGATGTTCATGCTCTGATTGATAATCAGTCACATCAAGTCAGCATGAGACGCGACAATGGTTCATGGCATGTCTTTGTCGCTGGCAAAGAGTTCAATACGTCAGTGGCGAATTATCAACTGGCTCAATTGAAGAATCGTCTGGGTGTCAAAGACGTGAAATCTATGGCGCGCATTTTGAAATCCCCTATGCCAGGTCTTGTGCTCGAAGTTAATGTTTCTGTTGGTGACACAGTCAAAGATGGTGAGACACTGTTGGTCTTAGAAGCCATGAAAATGGAAAATCCGATCAAGTCTACTGGTGACGGAGAAGTCAGCAAGATTCATGTAAGCGCCAAAGACTCAGTCGAAAAAGGTATGACACTAATCGAATTTGCAAACTGAATTATCATTCAGGTTATATGACAAGGTGACTAGTATGTCTAGGTGTCAACTGTGACAGCAAAATCAAACAAAGCAAAGAAAGCAAAGAAAGCCAACAAATCCAACTCTACGCTGACAACCTCGGGCATTGAACTACCCTTGGTTGCCTCAGCAAGTGATTTACCAACTGGATCTGAGAAGCAAACCGCCCCAGGTGAGTTTCCGTACTTACGTGGTATTTATCCTGATATGTATCGCGGTCGTCTTTGGACTATGCGGCAATATGCGGGATTCGGTTCGGCGGTAGAAACCAATCAGCGTTTTCGACGTTTGCTGGATCAAGGACAAACTGGGCTGTCAGTGGCTTTTGATTTGCCGACACAGATTGGTTATGACAGCGACCATGACTTGGCGCGCGGAGAAGTCGGCCGGACTGGAGTCGCAATTGATTCCTTGGCCGATATGGAAGCTCTCTTTGACGGTATTTCGTTGGCTGAGGTTTCGACTTCGATGACTATCAATTCCACTGCGGTGATTCTGCTGGCAATGTATGTCACAGTTGCCCGCAAGCAGGGTGTCGCCGATGACAAAATCGCAGGCACTGTCCAAAATGATATTCTCAAGGAGTTCATCGCGCGCGGAACCTATATTTATCCGCCGCGTCAGTCGATGCGGCTGATAGCGGATATATTGCAATTCGCGCAGAAAAACTTACCGCGTTATAATACGATTTCAATCTCGGGGTATCATATTCGTGAAGCGGGAGCTACAGCTGTTCAAGAAGTGGCTTTTACTTTGGCCAATGGTATCGCCTATGTGCAGTGCGCCTTAGATGCTGGGCTGGAAATTGATCAGTTCGCTCCGCGATTGTCTTTCTTTTTCGCGGCGCATAACAATCTCTTTGAAGAGGTAGCCAAGTTTCGGGCGGCACGTATGATGTGGGCCAGAATTGTTCGCGATAGATTTGGCTCTACATCAGAGAAGTCTCAACGACTCCGTTTTCATACGCAAACAGGCGGCTCAACCTTAACCGCTCAGCAACCAGAGATCAATATTGTCCGCACAACAGTGCAGGCGCTGGCCGCAGTCATGGGTGGCACACAGTCATTGCATACTAATTCCTTCGATGAGGCTCTCGGCTTGCCAACAGCTCGCTCAGCGAAAGTCGCTTGGCGCACTCAGCAAATAATAGCCGAAGAGTCTGGTGTGCCTCTAACTGCAGATCCACTCGGTGGATCATATTTAGTTGAAAAATTGACCTCCGAGATAATCGAGAGAGCCGAGGACTTGATTGCCACAATCGATGAAGCTGGCGGAGCCATCGCCGCTGTGGAGAGTGGCTATTTTCGGAACGAAATCGGTCGTTCTGCATATCAATTCCAGATGGAACTAGAAAGCCAGCAGAGAATTATAGTTGGGCAAAACAAATATGTGGACGAACAAGAGTCAGATACCGAAGTTATGAAGGTTGACCCCGCTTTGGAGAGGTTGCAATTGATGCGGCTCGCAGAGTTGCGCCAAAAGCGTGACAATGAAAAAGTTAGGCAAGTGTTAGCTGAATTAAAAACAGTCGCTGAGGGGACAAATAATATTGTTCCAGCGGTAATTGAGGCTGTGACGGTTTATGCTACAGTAGGTGAGATTTCCGATGCCCTACGTGAGACATGGGGTGAGTATCGAGCTGGTGGCGAAATCTAGTCTTCGCATTCGGTTGCTCCTGAGTAGAATAGAATTGAAAATGAAAGTCTGGATATCATGAAAAAATCAGTTTTGCGTGTTATGCTTGTATCGTTTGCTCTGACTTCTAGTGCAATTCTATTTAGCACAGATGCTTTGGCGCAGGCAACCGGAAAAGTAGTAAACGCAGCCCCAGTGTCTAGAGACCTGACTGGCGACGAATTCGAAATTAACGCTGTGCTTCAGGAAATTTTCTGGCGTGTTAAGGCCAATGATAATAGCGCCTTCTATGAAAACGAATTCTCGTATTTGCGCCAAGACATTTCATTGGATCAGTACCTAACAGGAATTCGTTTTCGGCAAGTCCCAAAAGCTAACTCAGATAGTGTTACCACTTTAACACTCGATAGCGCTGTTGTCGCGGGTGACACAGCAAAAGCGTTCTTGACAATGACAGTTGGTCTTGACGAGACAGTACCCCAGCGGTATATGAAAACAATACAACTCTTGTTTCGTGAAAGAGGCCGGTGGATTAAGCCGATTTCGACGAATCCCCATGACAATGACATTTTCTATCAGCATCTAGAAGAATACAGAAGAGGCGCTGAAGAAGAGTCAGACGACTGAGCATAATAGCTTGAGATCAACGAAGTCAAAAGGCAGACTTACCTACATAAACTTACGAATCTAGACAATGTCCAGCGTACTTGCACATATTGGCATAGCCACTTTCGATATCGAAAAATCCGTAGCGTTATATCGCCAGCTTTGCCCCGAGGTGGTTGTCAATGAAACGATTACAGTTGGCGAACAAGGCGTGATTGTTTGTTTTCTAGACTTTCCACCCCATAGCGCTCAAGGACGCATCGAATTGTTACAGCCGCTTAACGAGACTGGGCCGATTGCCAAGTTCCTCGCCAAACGTGGCGAAGGTCTGCATCACATTTGCTTCAGTTGCGAAAATCTCACCGAAAAGCTCAAACTCTTAGCCGCAGATGGTTTTCGTCTCATTGACAAAACCCCTCGCATCGGCGCTCTTGGAAAACCAGTGGCGTTTGTGCATCCGCAATCTACAGGCGGAACATTGATAGAGTTTGAAGAAGAATAGAACGTTATGAATTTGAATCTGTCTGCCGCTCAAGCGCTCGCTTGAATTCGTCAGGAAATTCGTCTTGCAAATCTTTGAGTAATTCTTGAATGTGACCTTGGAGAAAAGTCTTTTTGCTTACTGTCGGGCGGAAATAGTTTGAACGGCCAGAAGTCGCTTTGCGCAGATGTCCTTTTTCCACTAAGCGACTCAAAACAGTCAGGACAGTTGTTGAAGCGAGTTTTTTCTTAAGACGCAATTGCAGACGAATCTCTTTGGCGGGTAAAGGGCTTTGGTTCCAGAGGATTTCCATAATGTCCGCTTCAAGTTGGCCGACAAAACGGCTGAGTTTGTGACCCTTCTTACGAAACATCCATAATTCCAGTTTCTACTAGTGTCATTATTTGCTTCTCTTCTTAGAAACTAGCATACGCACTCCGAAAATAATCAAGAGCGCAGGCACGATGTATTCGCCAAGTTGTAGGTCTAAGATACCAGCTCTATTTAAGAGTATCAGAATTCCACTGACAATTAGTGTGGCTCCCCAGAATAGCATAATCTATCTCCTCAATAATCTTTAGTGGTCGCTTCTCAATTGATAGTTAAAAAGTTCTCAGTTTACTAACAACAATCTCCGCGACTTGCTCAAGAAACTTTGCATCCTTGGAATCGAAAGCGGATATTCTATCTGAGTCAATGTCAATCTCTCCAAGAATCCTTCCCTCATCTATCAAGGGGACTACGATTTCAGACTTAGTCTGTATCGAGCAGGCCAGATAGCGTGAGTCGGCATTGACATCCTCAACAACTATAGTTCGTCCGCTTTCAGCCGCGGCGCCACAAATGCCCTCGCCGATTTTTATTCTAGTGTGAGGCGTGGGCGCTCCTACATAAGGTCCGACTTGCAAATGCTCACCATCAACTAAATAAAACCCAGTCCAAGTGAAATGTTCAAAGGCTCCATCGAGAATCTTGACAATCTTCTCAAGTAAATCAGTTTGACTTGCGGATTGTTCAGCGGTTTGGCGAATGTCCGCCAGTATGTTCTGCTGGTTATTGTCTTCCATTGACTATGTTCCAAAAATTATGTCCTAATACGAAAGTGAGCGCACTGTATCTGCCAGCGCCTGCAAATTTGCAAATGGTGTTTCTGGTGGAATTGAGCAACCTGGGCCAAATATAAACCGCGTGTCTTTGTGGCGGTGATAGATATCCCGCACTTTGAAGTCGATTTCTTCAGGTGTGGCTTTGAGTAACCAGCCATTATGGTCCAAAGCGCCGAGTGCTATTTTGGTTTCAGTTTTGCTAGAAGTCTTTTGATCAATAGCCCGAATGCCATCAGCTAGGGAAAGATTAGTCGGATCGGATTCGTCCCAGTTAACAATTTGCGCAGGATAATCCGCTAGTTCTGCCAAATAGTTCTCACTGGCGCAGACATGGAAGAGGTTCAAGGCGTCTTTGCCTGCCGCTTCAAGGGGAATCAAATCAAATGCTTTACCTAGCTCTAGGTATTGATCAAATGTCAGTAACGACTTTGAAGCCCACTGAGTGGTGGCATAAAACAATCCATCAGCGCCAGCGTCACGTAGCGCTACGGCATACATTCTGTAAGTTTCGGTGATGCGTTCCAATGCAGCCATGACTCGCGGTTTATCTTCGGCCAGATGATTTAGCAAAGTTTGGTCGTCTTTGACCAAGTCACCAGCAATCGAAAGTGGTGTGAACATGGTCATTAGCAAATGCAAATCAGGTCCGATTCGTTTGCGAATCAAAGAGACGGCTTGCAACAACTCCGCTAGAACTGGGGCGCTGGGTTGCAGTACATCAATCTTGTCCCAGTCAGTGACAGTTTCGACAGCGAACTTTGTTTTCTTGTGCTTTGAAAATTCACTAGTTGACCATTCGAGTGTATTACCCCAATCCTCCATATGATAACTAGCGCGCGGATTTATTTTCATCAAATCCCATTGGAATTTCTCCTGAAATCCACACATAGCTTCAGCCAATCCCTCTGCCGTGGATTCTTGATGATAGAAATGCCGCCAAGTAGTGACAGCTGGTCTATCCGGAGTTTCTCCGGCAATCAATGCTTCAATTCTCTCTCGTGGTGTCATCTGCATTTGTCTCTATTCTTCTATAGTATTTCAGTCTTCTGGTTGAGTTTCCTTGGTTTTGTTCATTCGCCCAATTTAGCGAACGATAGATTCCATTCTCATTCAGAATATATGGGGAGCTCTCCCCATGGGCAACAAAGTAACGCCAAATGAGCAAAGTGGAGCCAAGGAGTGGGGAAGTCCCCTCACGGAATCGCCCTACTTGGCGCCAAAACAGTGAACAAAGCTCACTCTCAGAACCGACTGGGGCCTGTAGCCGCCGACACATCGAATGATGAATATGGCGACTCCTCTCTGGAGGCGTTCAAACTGAAGTTGTCCGATTGAAGTTGATTGTACGCGGGAGTACTATGGCCACAGCCAGAAAAACATCTATAGCCTCACCTACAACATCCGCAAAGACTGGATCGATTCTGATTGTCGATGACGAAGAGTCTCTACGGAGCTTTATGGAAATCATGCTGACCAAGGAAGGTCACTCTGTGACGACTCGGGCTTCGGGACCTGAAGCTCTTGAGGCGATGCGCGAGTGTTCTTTCGATTTGGTTGTCACCGATATGATGATGCCAAAAATGTCTGGTTTGGAATTACTTAGCAAGAGCAAAGAAATCAATTCCAAACAAGAGTTTATTGTTATGACTGCCTTTGGATCACTAGACAGCGCTATCGAAGCCATGAAACTCGGCGCCACAGACTATATCACCAAACCATTCGATATCACTCAAGTGAAGCTCGCAGTTGTCAAAGCGCTCGATAAATCCGAATTGGTGAAAGAAAACACAAGTCTCCGAAAAGAGCTCGGACGCGATGCGACTTTCGAGAACATCGTCGGTGAATCCGAAGGGTTAAAACGTGTAATAGAACTTGCACGGCAAGTAAGCGAATCCGATTCCACAGTACTTATTCGTGGGGAGTCAGGAGTCGGAAAAGACCTACTAGTACGGGCGATTCATAATTCAGGCTCGCGAGCAGGCGCGGCTTTTGTGACTTTGAACTGCGCAGCGCTACCTGAAAGTCTCCTTGAATCAGAACTTTTCGGTCACAAGAAAGGAGCCTTCACTGGCGCCATTCGTGACAAGCAGGGACTGTTTCAAAGCGCTAACGGTGGAACATTGTTTTTGGATGAAATCGGTAATGTCTCGCATGCCATGCAAGTGAAGCTCTTACGAGTTCTTGAAGATCAGATGATAACTCCGCTTGGCGAAACAAAACCTGTCAAAGTCGATGTGCGTCTTATCGCGGCCACCAACGCCAATCTTGAGAAGGATGTCGAGGCGGGAACATTCCGAGCGGATTTATACTATCGCCTGAATGTCATTCAGCTTGAAATCCCCAGCTTGCGAGAACGGCCCGATGATATCATTCCGTTGGCCGAAATGTTCGTCAAGCAATACAGTCATCGTTTGCGTAAGTCACTACACACACTTTCTGATGAGGCGTGTCAGGCGCTCAAGGCCTATGACTGGCCTGGTAATATTCGTGAACTTGAAAACTCAATTGAACGCGCAGTTTTGTTGGCAAAAACTGAGACAATCATGCCAGATGATTTTCCTGCTCGACTGATTGATAATCAGAACTCTACTAGAAGCGAGTCCGACAAAACCTCCAAAGCCACTAAGGGTGGGTTGGTAAGTGATGATTTAGATACTCTGACACCGACTTTGCAGGTCATTGAGAAGGCTTATATACACTATATCATGGCAGAGCACGGTGGCAACAAGTCGCGTACGGCGAAGACACTTGGAATCGACAGTTCGACGCTTTATCGCAAACTCGAGCGGTATGGCTGGACAAAGAAAAAAGGCCAAGACTCTGAAGATAGTGATTCTGAGTGAAGGGCTACTGGGAACAGAACTACTTAGAGCAATTGAAGAAGTTCTCAGAAAAGCCATAAGTAGTCTTGAAAGAATCGTGAAAGAATATAGAGCGCTGTGTTGAACAGTAGCGCAATTACACTGAAAACCTGCTTCAGGTAGCAGAGTTGGAACGAAGCTTGCAACCCTTGAATGCATGGAGTCACGGTAATTGCAAACTAGGAGATAGAAATATGAACAAGGTCAGAATCGATTTATCCGAAGAGAATGTCGTTACGCTTGATAGTAATGCGACTCAACGCGAGAGTGGATTCACGCTTATCGAATTGATGATTGTTGTGGTCATCATTGGTATACTGGCGTCGCTTGCTATTCCGCGTTTTATGTCTGCCACTACTCGTGAGAAGCAGAATGAAGTTAAGATGATTCTCAAGCAGATATATGTCAACCAACGCGCTTACCGTCAGGAGAACAACTCCTATTGGGGAAATGGAATCAGTTCCGATAGCGCCACAACTAATCGTCAGAATTTTGCGCCCATAACTGTCGAAATTATGGCTACGGCTATGTACAGATATTCAATCGTTGCGACACAGAACACGTTTGTTATCACAGGCACAGCCACTGGTTTGGATGATGATCCCGCCAATGATGTCTGGACAATGGATAACTTTGGCGCGCTGACAATGGTTTCGGATGACGCCCAATTGTAGGTGTTAGACGAAGGGCGAAGTTCGTTGAGATTGTATTGCAAAATGCAAGACAGAATGGCAGAACGCGAGAAACCTGTCGAGTTAAGTGGAGCGCATAGGTTCCAATTCGAAACGGTAGCAGAAGCAAAGTCAGAAATGTCGAATTGTAAAACGAGCGCAGGCAAGAGATTAACAGCTCGCAGGTCAAGCGGGATGCAAATTGGCGCCGCAGTTGCAACACAGGAAAAGCGAGAGCATAGAATACTAAGTTAGTCTAAATGCAAAAGTTAGCATGAAGAATTATGGTCGATTTGTTTTGTTAGGCGCCGAAAAGAATAACAGGCGCTGGCAGGTTGACAAGATTTAGAGCGTCAGAAGAGAAGAAAAAGAAGAAGAACTTACAGAGAAATGACTCACCAAAACCCAAGGGAGAAGAACATGAACACATCCACACTTCGTAAGAACAACAACAAAGGTTTCACACTCATCGAGTTGATGATCGTTGTGGTTATCATTGGTATCTTGGCCGCCCTCGCGATTCCGCGTTTTATGCAGGCGACTACGAAATCCAAGCAGTCTGAGGCCAAACAGATTCTCAAGCAGATCTATACCATGGAGCGCACATACCGTCAGGAAAATGGCGTTTACCTTGCTGGTGGCCCAGCTGACTCCGCTACCGGAACAGCTTTGGCAGCTCTCGGTGTCGAGGTTATGGCTTCAGCTTTGTATTCTTACACAGTCACAATTACTGCTGGCACCGCTTTCACAGCCACAGCGACAGCGACTGGTCTTGATGATGACGCCACCAATGATGTCTGGACAATTGACCAGAACGGTAGGTTAATCAATACCACTAACGACGTGACTACCTAATATCGGATTGACATCTCTGACGATGTTTGTCTGACAATGCTTACCAGAAGCGCCCGCCATAATTGGCGGGCGCTTCTTTCTTGTTTGAAAGTCGGAATTGGTCCTCTTGGGCCTAGGGTTGAGAGTTAGTGAATAACTCATGGGAATCTGTCGATAATAATACTAAGGCCTTTAGCGTAAACCAGATGGCCTCAGAGAGCGTAATATGGAAGACAATATTGAAGCACAAGTAGATACTCAGAAAGTCTTGGTTGAGACTTTGCGTGTGGAGGTTTATCAGGCCGACACTCCTGCGCCTGTGGATAATCGAAGAATGCAGTTGCGCATTCGCGCTATTTGCGACGAATATCTGGAGGGGGCTGTTTTGAATTTGCCGCGTGTGATTGTTGAGGGAGCTTTTTGTTCGTCGGCTGGTCGGCGTTTGATTTCTGATGAGTCGGTGGGTTTGGTGATTTGCCAGAATATCCACCGTAATTGTGCTGATTGGTCTGATCTTTTTGTGGAGTTTCGCCGTATTTTGGCGCCCGGGGGGATTTTGTATTTGCATGCTCCTGACTCCAAAGCGATTTTTGATCCGCATTATTCGCTACCTTTTTTGAATCATATGCCAGATTGGATTGCTGAGGCATATTTGTCATTGACCTTGCATCATGGCGCGCCTTTGTATGCGACTATCACCGCTGATGAAGTTTTGGCTTGCGCGCAGGGTTTTGAGGCGCAGAATTATAGCTCCAAGACACTTCCCGAGGCTCCCGCGCCTTCGGTTGGTAGTGTTGAGTTTAGTTTGATTAAGCCGTTTTAGGTCGCCCCATTTCTTGGTAAATCACTTTTCTTGAAATCCCCCTTCATTGTCATTCTGGGCGCAGCGAAGAATCTTAATCTTACAATTCTGCAGTTAGTTCTCTTATCATTTGTGGCTTACCGTAAAATGGGTTCGTTTCGCATATTGAGGTTTTCTTGAATCTGGGCTATGCGAGCGCTTTGTTGTATCTTACTGATTAAGTCATTTGCTGGTTTGTCCTTATAACGTAAATGGGTTCGTTTTGCATATAGAGGTTTGTTAGGTTTGAGGGCTGTAGTTTTTTTGCTTGGGAGTTGGTCTCATCTAATAGTGGTAGGTTGGGGTTTTGGTGTTGAGTGGTAGTGTTCTTGTAGTGCAGGACATATCTTTAGGCTTGTCGATAGTCGTATTTGTCGTATCTTTCTGGTGCCATGAAACGATTAACACTCATACTAAGTTTACTGTTTGTTTTTAGCGCTACCACCCAAGGTCAGCAATTTCCACTCAATCTGATTCGTACTATTCCGTCTGATACGATCAACTCAATTTTCGGCGTTCGTATTGTAAGTCTTGGAAATCAAGATGACGACGGATTGAACGATCTTCTTTTGTCGAACGTCGCAGGTCATGGATATGTATTTCATAGCTCTTCTGTAGTTGACACTCTATCTGTAGTACGAATAGACAGTTTCCATTCTACAATATCCTCGAATGTCGGAGATGTCAACGGCGATGGGTATGATGATATAGCCGCAAATGGGAGGTCTCCTGCAAACTGGCGCATGAATATTTTCTTTGGTGGCCCTAACATCGACACTATACCTGATATGAGATTTGGCGTTGATAATCATCTACCTATAGGTAACCCACTGGTCACCAACGATATCAATCAAAATGGGTCTCCAGAGTTCATAGCCACAAATCTTAATAGCAATGAAATACAGCTTTATGAATTAGGAAGCGATGGTGACTCAATACCCGACATTTTCTTTGGAGCCCAAAATCAGACTATACTCTCAACATTTGGAGAAGGATTGATCAAGGGAGACTTCAACGCCGACGGTGTCGTGGATATTGCCGTGAGTTTTCGTGCGCATTCTCTTGATAGCTTAAATGGAGAGATTCAATTCTTTTGGGGAGGGGACAGTTTTGATTCCATTCCTGACTATGTGATAAAGAGACAAGGAATTTATTCCAGAGGAAATGAACAATTTGGTTCGATACTCCGTAATCTTGGTGACGTTAATGGCGATGGGTATGATGACATTTTTGCTTGTCCAGGAAACTCTTTTGATACTTTGTCGTTCGTTTATTATTGCGGGATAGCTCTTGATACTATCCCCGATGTAACTATTGCAGTAAAACCTAGAGACGGAAACTTCCTGGGAGACATAAACAATGATGGCTACAATGACTTGATAACGAACACAGCAGTTGCGGTGCCTGGATTGAATTTTGTCTACATCTTTTTCGGTGGCATTCAGATGGATAGCATTTGGGATGTGCGAATCACTCAGAATGATTTACCGAACATAGTGAATTTTTTTGGTCATGGCGTCGCTGGGATTGGTGATGTCAATGGTGATGGGATTGATGATTTCGCGATTTCAGCTGAGGCGGCGTTGAATCAAGGCTTGGTGTATCTATTTTCTGGGTTTGATATGTCCACAGATGTCGAGACTATTGAGGATGATGTACTTCCAAAGAACTTCAAACTAAATCAAAACTATCCGAATCCATTTAATCCAGAGACAACGATTGAGTTCTCACTGAAGATGCGTGAGCATGTCACTCTGACTATTTTTAATACACTTGGTCAGCAAGTCAGGACTTTGACGAACAAGTCACTTGGCGTTGGGAGTTATCGAGTGATTTGGGATGGCGCTGATAATGCCAATCAGCAGGTTGCTTCGGGGATGTATTTTTACAAATTACAAGTTGGCGATTCGTTTGTGCAGACTAAGAAGATGATTCTGTTGAAGTGATGGCTACATGCGTTTGAGATTGCCGCGCTTTGCTTGCAATGACTGAGGTGGGAATTACTGCTGGGGGTTATTTTAGTAGGGTCATTTTTCGGGTTTGGGTGTAGTCGGCGGTTTTTAGGCGGTAGAAGTAGATGCCGCTGGCTACTGATGAGCCGGAATTGTCGGCGCCGTCCCAGAGGATTTGATGGGCGCCAGCGGGGTAGGCGCCCTGCGCTAGGGCGCGGATTTCTTGGCCGAGCACATTGTAAATTGTTAGTGTCAAATCTGTGCGCTGAGCTAATGTGAAAGCGATTTGTGTGGTGGGGTTAAACGGATTGGGGTAGTTTTGCGCCAATGAAAACTCACTGGGCAAGGTGACATCATCGTCATCCGTGACATCAGTTTGGAAGTGTACATAACCCTGTATGTAAACATTGGGGCCTTCAGTGCGCGCATCAACCCAGCTGACCCAAGATCTACCACGCACAGCGAGAGCGCTGGGCGCGGTCATTGACGGAGCCGCTGCTAGTGACAGTGGTTGGTTGCCGCCTGCGGGTGTTATATCGGCGTTGAAGTTTTGGGTGTAAATCCTGCGTTCGAGACCTCGTGAATCAACCCAAGCCATCAAGACATTACCGAACTCATCTACAGAAACTGAAGGTTCCACAGGAGCGGCGTCTAGGTTGTCTGGAATCTCAATTGATGCGGCAAGTTTTGTGCCTGTGTTTGAGAAGACAGTTAGGTACATTGAGACATGATTAACAGCGTTTGTTCCTTGCCAGAGCAGGAATATTTTGCCGCTATTGTCGACATCACTATCAAAGTCTGAGATAGTGACACCAGCTACATCTGTGGCAAAGACGAATGAGCCGAGAATTGTTTGGCTAGTGTTGTAGCGTTTGACATTGATGGTAGTTCCGCCAAAAGCCGCTGGACTGAGCCAAGCGATGACGAAGACGTTGTTATTATCCACGGAGACAATCGGTTTGAGAGCGATATTCCCAGAGCCAACGCTTGAGATTGAGAACTCAGAGCCAGAGACTGCGCCACTTGCATCCAGAAAACGTACAAACACTTGGGGTGTTCCATTGCGAGAGTCCAGCCAAGCAACAAGCGCAGAGCCATCGGAGGCGATGGCTACACTTGGAGTTGATTTGGGAGCTATGGCGCTAGTTGGATCGCCAGAGACTAATATTTCATTGGTAGTGACAGCGCCACCTGCGATTCCATAGCGAACAAAAATTCGTGAGCCATTAACACCAGAGATGAATCGTTCGTCATTCCAAGCGACAATGTATGACTGTGTATTGGCGGCTATTGTTGGTTCGGATTGCACTCCACTGGCGGCGTCTTCATTGAGTAGGCGATTAGCGCCGCTTAAAGCGCCGTCGATTCGGCTGGCTTGCAAATAAATATCACCACCATCACGGCGTAAGTCGCGGAAGACAGTGACGATTGAAGTACCGTCAATGACTGCAACTTCGGGTTGATCCGAAACCGCGCCAGCGAGATCATCATTGACTGCTACAGGTGAGCTGGTGATGGGCGCGAGGTTGACATCGGCGGCTACTAAGCGAATGTCTTTGTCGCCTGCGTTTTGCAATTCCCAAACTAGGGCGTGCATATCACCACAGACAAGCGCTGGACTGACAGGTTGATTAGTTGGCTCACTGGAGAGAACGACTGGTCCGCCGATTTGGGTTAGTGAGGCGTCAAATTTTTGTGCCAGAGCAAAGGCAACTGCGCCGTAGCCGCAGTATGTTGCTGAGATTAGGCCAGTGGCGCTGACAGCCATATCGACATCTAAATAGAGTGTTAGGCTATCGAGAGGAGAGACAGGAAGATTCGCTCCGACTAGTCCGACACCAGCTTGTTTGCTAAAGCGTTGCATGAATACAGTCCATGCCGAGCGTGTGTCCGACCAACTAGTTACGAAGCCGTGGATTCCAGAATAAACCAAGGCCGGTAAGAACTGGCCCTGCGATTGGGCATCGACATCGACAAGGTTGATTTCGGGGCCTTGTGCGACACCAGCGGAATCATAACGGCGTAAGTAAATATCTGCGACTCCTGAGCGGTAATCTTCCCATGCGACACCTAAGCCGCCGTTCTCATCGAAGGCTAGAGTTGGAACCCAATGTGAGGCTAGGCCGATATCGGTGTTGACTGTTTGTGTGGCGCCGACTAACACTCCGCTGGAGTTATAGCGGCGTAAAGAGATTGTTGAGCCTTGGAGGTGTGACTCATAGGCTATTGCAAATTCTCCATTGGAGCGCGCATCTATGGTAAATGGTCCCGCATATTCGCCAGAGGAGGCGTCATTGGCGACGAAGTCCGCCAAGTCTATGGTTAGGTCAGTATTGAGTCGGGCCACTCGGATTTCTCCAGCGGCGACGTCGCGATAACCGAGATAGAACTTGTTAGATATAGTGGCAACTAGTAGAGGATCGGCCAAGTCAAAACCGTCATTGCGTCCAGCGATTAGAACATTGCCTCCGACAGCTACGCCAGTTGCGGTGTACTTTTGCAGGAAGATTTTTTGGCTGCCTTCGCGCTGGTCTTCGAAGCCCACGATAATTGAACCATCGGCTAATTGGCAGACAGTTGGTGAACTTTGCCAAAAGTGGGCGGGTGAGATTGATTCGGAGAGCCGAATGTCATCTGCGAGACTTGCCGAAGAGGCCGAGTAGCTTGAAGATTCGGAACTTTGGTAGCTGAGAACCTGATTTGAGTTATAAGAGCGAGTTTTGGCGCCTGAGAGATAGTATACTAGGCTCTGGTCGTGTCTCTGGGCTCTTTCGAGCAAGGTTGGATGCAGTAAGGTTTGATTCACTGGCGCCGCTTGGACATTGCTGCAAATATGAAAGAAGACCATAAATACGACCCATAGAATAGCCAATAGGGAAACTGGACTTTTGCCCCAGAGTTTTTCTAGAGACAGCTTTTCTAGACTAGGCTTCTCTAGCGATAGCTTTTTTGAAGACATCATATCTAGTTGCGATTGGCTTTGGTTCATAGCTTCTTTTTGTATCATCATCTCAATAATTCTAGTTTTTTCAATAATCTGCTCGAAATACTGAAGACATGCTTTCTTCGGTGCAGTGGAGCGCAAAGATTGTGCCACTTCAGACGAGTTGTTCCCTAGAGGGCTTCTGAGCTACTGCATGGCCTCTGAAAGATGTGTCTTGCTTCGGTGTGATTCCTCGGTTTTGGACTCGGCGCAATGTTGCCTTAGTCGTATTTCTTTGTCTGACAGTGACTTATACTAGTTGATGTTTCGCGTTAAATCGCAGTCTGTACCCCAGTAAATCTAGCCTTTCGGCTGTCTGCAAGCGACTTTTTGGAGAACTGTTGCGCAATTTCTTGCGCAAATTATTGCTGTCCTACGCCTATTTCCGTAATTCAAGGGATATATAGTTGCAGGTCTACAATTTCGTTGGATGGTTCTACTGTATCTAGACGCTGAGAAGTGAGGTAATGTGCGTAAGACCTGTATTAGCTCAGACTGTGCTGAATCAGAAACGACGGCTTTATTGGACTGTAAGCGTATGATTACGTGCGGCTATTGAAGCAAAAATGCCAACGAAATGACGCTGATAGAAGATAGTCTAAGGTCGGGAATTTGGCAAGGTGTTATTGTGGATGGGTAAGACGATAATTGATTGAAGCTGGCGTTTTGTTGATTGCTAATCAATTTGGGCAGGAACGAGATTCTTGCTTAGGTTTTCAATCTTGTTTCTTTGCTCAACGATCTTGCCTTCGAGGTCCAGAATCACAAGTTCTTCATGATAATGGACTGTTTGCAATTCTGTGAGTTCGTCGATGGCCTCGAGAGTGGCTTTCATGACGTCAATCGAGCTATGAATAATATCTGCGCTGCGATCGATTAGTCCTTTGGGATCTGAGATATCACCTCGCGCGGCTCGGATTTGCAGGAGCTGAGTGTGGCCTTGAATTGTGGCATTGGCGTTGTTGAGATAGTGATTGTATGAGCCAGAAATTGTATGGAGAGTTTTGAGAAAGCAGTTCTCGGTTTTCTCACGAACGATTTCATCTTGTAGTTCGCGGTTTTTGCTGAGCAAGTCCTCGACAAGCAAGTACTGAGCATAGAGTGCGCTATTAGCGTCTTTGAGCATGCTGTTTTTGTCACCAACATCGATTTGCAAGTACGAGGCTTGGACAATTAGCTCTTCGGCCATTTTCTCTTCAATTTCAAACAGCGTTTCATTGGGCAGTGACAAACGTTGGACAATCGCTGCGCGCAATTCATAGCGCTCTACTGCATCACCTGAGCGGTCGAACATGCGATTTCTTGAGACAGTGTTGGCGAGCGCGATGCAAAGTTCAAGGCCGCTGAATTGTTTCGATGTTTTGACAGCATCCGAGTGCATGTGATGGTTGCCAACAGCGTTACAGATGTGCTCTGGGATATTCCATTGTTTGAGAATGAACTCTCCCGCTGCGGCGTGTGAGGCGCTCCATTCTTTGCTTTCGAGCTCACAAAGTTTGCCGCCTGCTTCAACTTCATTGCAGATTTCCTGATAGCGCACCGAGAATGAATTGTCGAGTATCAGCATGCCGATGTCATGCAAAAGACCAGCGATAAAGGCTTCGCTGGGGTCAACGATTGAAGTTTCAGAGGTTGATTTGTTGATGATTTCAGCTAGCAATTTTGCGGCGACTGCTGTTTCTAGCGCATGGCGCCAAAAGCGTGGTCGTGACAGGGCGCCCTGCAATGATTCTGTCAGTGAATAAACCGATGAAGCCAAGGCAAAACTTAGGGCCGATCTGAAACCAATTAGTTGAGTGGCTTTGTTGATACTGCCAACATCGCGCGCTTGACCATAGAGCGGGCTATTTGCAGCGCGAAGTATTCGTGCAGTCAATCCTGGATCACGACGAATCACATCGGCAAGTTGATTTGTGGAGGCGTTTTCATCGTCGGCCAAAGCAATAATCTGAGCCAGAGTTTGTGGCAAAGATGAAAGCTCGGGGTTTTCGGATAAGATTCGTTCGAAAAGAGCCTCGGATTGGAGTTTGGCTTCTGCTGGTTTCATACTCGCATTATCGGCCTAAAGACCTGCGAATCTTACTTTTTGGAAGAAGTTAGGGCAGATTTTGAGATGATTTTTGCGGCGATTCGTTTCTTAAGGCGCAGACGTCTTTTGTCCCAGTTATCAGTTTTGGTTTTTGGCGTTAGCGCATGATTCAAATTGAAACGTAGGCCGCTTTCGGTTAGCGCCAATGCGTTTTGATAGTCTTTGCAACGATGCTCGTACCATTTGGCCAATTCCAAGCGCGCCGCCTGTGAAGGACGACGATTCTTTGGTTGAAAACAGTCACTGGATTCTAGGCGGCGCCAGATTCCAACAGCTTTATCAAAATCACCTGCGCGTTTGAAAACCATTGCGCGTTGGAACTCGATTTCAGAGTCGCCAAGTTTGGTGAACTCGTCATCACGTTCTTTACCGATTTTGACAGCCAAGTCTCGCAGGCCACCTGCTTTGCGTTTTTCACAGATGCGCATCAGTGAGTAGGCATCCAGCGGAGACTGCAAAGTCGAACTGGCGCTTGTGAAAGATTCAGAGATTACCGCGACCAAAGCCGCCAGTGAAACAATGTCTTTGCGGTTGTGTGAAATTACATCGGCTAGCTGAGATGTTTCATCGGTATGAATCCAGTCCAGATAGACTGAGGGCACCAGATAGCCTGGGATGTCATCGCCGCGCTCGTAGCCTAGGGCGTGACGTTCGATATTCCCGAGTGAACAATCACCTAGGCGGCGTTTGAATAATGAACGTGAGGGGTGTAGCAAATCAATGTGGTGACGGAATGGGATTTCACGGGCGATGCGGTGGATGATGAGTCTGTCTTCAATCAAAGGTTTGTCGAAGGACTTGCCATTGTAAGAGACAAGAATACGTTTCTCGGAAAACTCTGCGAAAATATCTTCTAGCATCGCCGCTTCATCGGCAAAATCAGGAATGATATACTGACGTGTTTCGAAGCCTCCTGAGACAAAGAAACCAAACCCGATTAAGAATGGCACAGCGCCTGCGCCAGAGAGACCTGTTGTCTCTGTGTCGAAAAACAAGAAGTCATTAGGTCTTACTTCTATGTCTTCACCTGCGGCAGAGAAATGTGAGAGTAGGTAGGTGGTTTTTTGCAGAGACTTGAACTTTATTGACCCATGAATATAATCATGGTCATAGTGTTGTTTTAGGCAAAGATATTCCCCAGAAGAGGAGCTGACAATTTCTCCGCCCAAGGCTCTTCTAAGTTTCTCGGCTTTCTTGGAGACAGTCGTTTTTGATTTTGACTCAGTAGATGTTTTGGCAGAAGACAGAGCTGTGTGGGAGCGTCCTAATTGCGCTTGGGCGCGTTTGAGACGGGCTTTGGTGTCCTCAGCCGAGGACTTTGTTGAAGATTGGGCCGGTGATTTTTTTTGTGGTTTCTGCATTTCAAGAGATAGAGTCGCAATCTCTTGATTGAATCTAGATCAATGATTGCATTACTCTGGTGTTTTTTCTGTATCGTCGAAACGCGCAATTGCGCTGTCTATAGACTGGATAACGTAGATTGAGGACTCTGTCAATCGCAAATTTACCAAAATGCCCCATTCGTCGCCAGGGGTGAACTCTCCCAAGGCTCGAACCGCAGCTCCACGGCGCAATTTACGCTGGGAGCGGAATTGTTTTTCGAGCGCCGAAACGATTTGGGCGGTCAAATTATCTCGTTCAGATTCGGGGAGATTTGCTAACTTGGCGCCAATCATACCCAAGGCGCGGCAGGCCAAATCTCCGGCGGCGGTATGGTCTGTTTTCGTATACTTTCCTAGCTCATCGATAACTTGTTCTGTGTTACCAGCTATGGTTGCTGAATCAGTCGCTATTTTAACTAGCGCCGAGACGGCATTCAGACGCGCTCCATAGTAACTGTCATTGAGGGCTATCAGCAAATTGTTAGTCAGCGCTAGGTCCTGAAATTGTCCCGCCGCCCATACTGCGGACTTGCGAGTTTGGCCAACTGAATCCGACATTCTTTGTGAGACAATATTGAAAGCGGCGTCTGTTGGCGTGTTTCCCAAAATCTTACCTAGCGCACGCAGCGCATATTCGCGCACTTGCCAGTTGTCATGCTCGCAGGCTTTGATGAGTTCGTCAGTGGCCTCTAGCGCTTCGGGACCAATATCGCCTAGCGCCCAGCAAATGCGTTTTAGTTGGATTGGCGTTTGCAGGGTTTGTAACGCTGAACTCAGTAATGGCGCCGCGGGTTGGCCGATAGTTTTGAGAATACGAATGACTGTTAAGCGCTCGCGCGCATCGGGTGTGGTGAGTTTGCTTATCAAACGCGAAACAGCTTTGGCGCCGAGTTCGGCAAGTTGGGCTTTTGCGGGTTCAACTTGATCACGGTATTTTAGTTCTCCTGAACTAGCGACTACAAACAATGAATCAACGAGCTTATCTATACTTTGAGCTTTAGCATTCAAAGTTGGGGTCAGCAAAGTAGAAGCAGAAATTGCGAGTAATAGTATTGCGTGTTTCATTGTCCGCCTCCTAGACTGTCAGTTGCCTGTGGTGAGACAAACCATTCTTTTTGCCATTCTTCCCACTGGCAGTCCAAGCCACCGCCCCAGACTCCTGCGGCTTGCCAGACGCTATTGTTGGCGCCATAGCCGTCGTAATCATCTTGGCCATCTAGGTCGAGCATCAAACCGAGTGAACCAAACTCTCGGCGAGGGTTGCCATAGCCGTGTGTGTTTTTGGGGTTGCCGATGTGGTAGCGGTCGTCACCTGAAACATCGCTGAGCAAACCGACTCCATTGGCCGAGCCTGCCGCTTGTGACAGGTCAACGGCATAGTAGATATCAGAGCCGCTTCGGTCATAGAGGGCGCCGAATGAATAATCATGTCCGCAACCTTGTGAGACACCTTTACTGCGGTAGACATCGGAGCCGTTATTGTCGACCAAAATGCCAAGTGTCATATGTGTTCCTGCGCCTTGGGCATATTGATAAGCCAGATATAGGTCGGAGCCACTTTTGTCGAATAAGAACCCGATACTTCGCCAGTAACTCGCGCCTTGTCCGAAAATATCTGCGAGATAGGTGTCATTGCCAGCGAAATCGAGCAGTCCGCCTATGCCGCCAGAGAGATGTGGGCGCAGGCCATAGCCGAAGCCTTGTGATAGTGACAGATAGTGATTGTCATAGCGTAGGTAGTCGGCGTATTTATTGCCAGCAATGTAATTGTCATTGCCGCCTTTATCAATCAACAAGCCGACACCAGAACTGAAGCCCATGCCTTGTGACAGTAGCGCCGCGCGGTAGATGTCATGCCCAGAGATGTCATAGAGAATGCCCATTCCGAAGCCGCCCGCGCCTTCGGTGAATGTGTCACCGAGATAACTGTCATCACCTTCTGCGTCATAGAGAATTCCGACTCCAAAGAATCCAGAGCCGATAGAATAGTTGCCACTGCGATAGATGTCATCACCAGCTAGGTCAATGAGGATTCCGACGGAGAACAGGCTGGCGCCGATGGTGAAATCGCTGGTTCCGTTGTAGATGTCATCGCCTGAGAGGTCGATGATGATAGTTGGATGTGGTTTAGCGGGGTTGTAGCTGAGGTCGTAGTGGTCATTGCCGCCAAGGTCGATGATGACTGAGAATTCGCCAGTGTGGTAGTCATCGCCTGGGCCGCTGATTTTCCAGTCGTCGTGTTGGCCGAGGTATAATTCTTTGCGCACACGATTTGGGATTTCAACGTCTGTGCGAATTACATCAGTGAGCGATGTACCGTGTCTTTGGAGTCCTGCGACAAATAGTTTGACCTGCTTGAGAGTTTCTAGAAAACTTTCGATTCCTTGTTGATTCAAGAAACGTGGGCGGAAGTTTACGCCGATTTTTGCGAGTGTGACAGTTTGCTGGCGTTCGGTTTGTTGGATTGAGTCTATGGCATAAATGTCGCGGTCGTTGATGTTTTCATCTTCGAGTAACAGATTTGGGGCTGCGGTGGTGATGAACTTACGTTCTTTGGCGCTTAGGTTTTTTAGAGCTGAATCTGTGGCCGCTGGAAGTGTTACGAAAATCGTACTGTGTAAGGAAGTCAGTAGAGCATTGAGGTCGTCATTTTGGTAATACAAATTGACACCACTGAGCATATTTATTGGCGCTTCGGCAACTGCGGAGTGTTTGTTTTCATTAAACCCTTCGGCCTGTCGCGAATCCTCTAGCGCTCGGGTTAGTGTCTGCTCGATTGATTCATGGTTGGCATTTGACCAATCATCGACAAAATTGATTAGATCGAGTGGATTGTGGTTGAAGTGTAGGAAGCGCTCAAGGGCATATTTGTCGGGGGGCATGTAATCATCTCGAAAGCCAAAATCCGAGCGCCGCAGGTTTTGATATTCAAGCAAGGCCGCGAAACCTTCGCGCTCACGGTTTTTGATTTTTTCGAGAGAGAGAGCCGTTGTGTCATTTGTTTGGGCGTTGACTGTCTCAGCGCCAAGAAACATGAGAGCGCTGACGGTGATTATTGATATTGTTTGAAGATGGGAGATGAGTTGTTTCATGCCACCAGAATAATGCCAGTGAAATGGGGATACAAGATAGAAAGAATGTTGGTGGAGCTATTGTTATTCTGAACTAGCGTGTCTTTTCTTGCGGTCAAAGAGGATTCGAATTGATTGGTTGAAACGAACCTTAGTTGGAGCTGGAATTGATTAGTGGGACGAAGATGTTGATGAAATCTAGGAGGAAATGCGCGAAGACGCAGGGCCAGATTGAGCGAGTGTAGAGGAAGAGGAGTGAGATCATGACTCCGTAGGCGGTTATCATTACGAAGCCAGAAACGCCTTGATAGGTGTGGCCGAGTCCGAAGACGAGGGCCGAGAGAGCGACAGGGGCTAGCCAGCGGACTTTGCTGGGCCAGCTTTTGGGAGTCATTTCTCTGAAACGGGTGATGAAGTAGCCGCGGAAAGCCGCTTCCTCACAAACTCCTGCGGTTATCGAAAGCGCTATCCACATGATTCTTTCAAGATTGTCATCCGGTAAGAGCAGTGAGATTTCTCCGATCGAATGATAGCCTAGTCCTTCGAGGATAAATTCTAGTCCTTTGAGAACCACGGCGCTGACGAGGAAAAATGTAAAGCCTTGCATGAAGTGTAGTCCGCGCAGGCCAGTGAAGCCTATTGAGCGAAATGTTTGTCCTTCTTTCCAAACCGCGACATAGACCATCGCAAACAGCGCCCAAAGGAAGAGCATGGTTGTGACATAGAAGACGATTGGGAATTTTGCTAGTAATTTGATGGTGTCGGCGGGGTCACCAGTGGCGAGAAGGTTTGAAAGCGGAAAGGCAATCAGGATGAAGAGGGCGATATAGGTCATCCATGAGCGCTGATAGCCCTCAGTTTCAAAGATGTCACCAGTATCGGCAGGAGCGATAGGGCTTTCTGCTAGGTGAGAGATGTTCTCGAGATTATTTATGTCGTCTGTATTGTTTGTCATCAGAATTAGTCCATTTGATTGACTGATTGATGCCTCTGCTAGCGTAACTCCCAATCCTTTGGGAGGGCAGAATGACAGAAAGCCCAATATATACTCTTATCGGCTGTAGACAACTCAACCTTCGCAGATGTTTTTCGGTCTCGCGTAAGGGCTTGAAATGTTTCAATATGAACTAACTGGTTTTTTTCGGTTTGTGGGTTAGGTGTGGGCTCCAAGGGCTTGTTGATCAAGCGCCACTCGTTGTGTTGGGTCACACGACAGTCGAAATGCTGTCGCAAGACCCCGACGCAACAGGAATATTCTTTGAATCGCAAAGGGCACAGCGCGCTGTGCCCCTACGGGTGTGTGCGTGTGATGGTTGTGATGTGTGTGATATGTGCTCTTTTTTTTGGGAATGTTTTCTGATAAGCGTATTTGATTACTGCTGTAAACTCTTTCCCCCCAACAATGTGATTGATGTGATGTGAGTGTCACACTACTACCCATTTTTGATGTGTCATCGATGTTGTAGACGTGGGCGGTGGTCTGCGGTTTTTTCTGTGTGAGAATCGGCGGCGGAAGTGTTTTTCTGTGCGCTGCAAACAACATGCGGAAAAGGAGGCAAGAGATTGTCTAAGAAGATTGTTCGCTATCAGGAATGGATGGATGCGATGGTTGTCTTTAGCTCAGATGGGGATTCAGATGAGAAGAGTGGAGACGTTGAAGTTGAAAGGGCGGTTCGTGGGGCGCTGGAGAAACTCTCGGATTTTGAAAAAGATTTGATAGAGAGGCGTTTTTTGATGTGTCAGTCGAGTCAGCGGATTTGCGGGGAGTTGGGAATTAGTGAGCGAGACTTGGAGAGAGGGTTGCGCGAGGCTCAGTTGAGACTGCGGCGGTTGTTGGCTCCTTTTGTTCAGAGGCGGTTCAAGGTTGGAATTGCAGATGAGAGGCGCTGTTTGATTTGTGATTGTGTTGAGCGAGAGAGGGCGGAGGAAATAATTGGTAGTAAGAATCAGGAGGAAACTTGGAGGCGCGTTATGTGTGAGTTGGATGAGCATTTGGGTTTGAAAATTAGCTCGCCGCAGATGTTGATTGGGCATGTGAAGTATCATGTTGTTGTTGGGGAGGAGTGAATTGGGGAAAGTAAACCGTCGGGTCGCACCTTGCCTTCGGCAAGGAAAGACCCGACGGAACATGAATCGGACGGAACACGAATCGGGCGGAGCTTGAATCGGACGGAACATGAATCGGGTTGAGTATGAATTGGCAGGATTTGAAACTTTGGAACTAATTGAAAAAAGGGTATGAAACTATGAAATCGGGAAATACTAGTTTGATAGGTAGTGAGAATAAGGAGAATGGTCAGATTAAGAAGTTGCGTGGTGAACATTGTTTGAATGTTTTTGTTTCTTATGAATTGAAAGCGGAGTTGAAGGAGTTGGCGACGACTTATGACAGGACGGTTGCTGATATGGTGCGGGCTTTGTTGAAAGTCGGGATTCCTGTGATGCGTGGAATCTCGGAGGCTGAGCAGGTGATGATGCGCGAATATGTGGAATTGTTTCGCAAAGCGCGTAAGGTAAAGTCAATCAAGGAGATATAGGTCGAAAGTGGTCCATCTGGCTGGAGAGCTTGTCTTGTACGGTTCAGGGGGCTATACTCGTTTTCGAGAATAGTGTTAATCGTTTTTTGAGAGAGTCAATGCATACAAAACAAAGAACAATTTCGGGCGAAGCCACCATTAGCGGTGTTGGACTGCATACAGGCAAAACCTGTAAGATGACATTCCGTCCCGCGGAAATCGATAGCGGTGTGCATTTCGTTCGCACCGATTTGCCGGATTCACCGCGGGTCAAAGCTGACATTGATAATGTTGTCGATACTGCGCGTGGGACCACTTTGGCTGAGGGTGATGTTAGAGTCTATACAGTTGAGCATGTGCTGGCGGCTTTGGCTGGTTTGGAAATCGACAATATTGATGTTGAGCTTTCTGATAATGAGCCACCAGTGATGGATGGTTCGGCATTGCCGTTTGTTGAGGCGTTGGTTTCGGCGGGGATTGTCGATCAGGATGCCGATAAGCGGTTTATTGAGATTTGCGAGCCTCTGTCATATGCTGAGCCTGAACGCGCTGTTGATTTGGTGGTGACACCTTCGACTGACATGCGGATTACTTTTATGGTTGATTACCATAATGAGGCGCTTGGCACTCAGTACACAACTTTGGTGAACCTTGAAGAAGAGTTTGTTAAGGAGTTTGCTCCAGCGAGAACATTTTGCTTTTTGACAGAAGTCGAAGCGTTGAAGAGCGCGGGTTTGATCAAAGGCGGCTCACTAGATAATGCAGTGGTAATTAGCGACGCCAAAGATGGTCAGGATGCAGTTGAGCGAGTTCGCGCTGCGCTGGATATCAAGGAAGAAATTTCAGTTGGCAAAACTGGCATTGTCAATGACGTGCCTTTGCGTTTTCCAAATGAACCAGTGCGTCACAAGGCTTTGGATTTACTTGGTGATCTGTATTTAGTCGGGGCGCCAATTAAAGGCCATATTCTGGCTGCTCGTAGTGGTCACAAAGCTAATGTCGAGTTGGCTAAGAAAATCCGCGTTGTGCAGAAGAAACAGCAAATGCAGCAAAAGTCCAAGAAAGGCAATGAGAATGCTTTTATGGATATCAATGGTTTGTTGGATATTATGCCGCATCGGTATCCGTTTTTGCTGATTGATAGAATTATTGATGTTGTGCCTGATAAGCATGTCACGGCGCTGAAGAATGTAACTATCAATGAGCCGTTCTTTCAGGGACATTTCCCTGGTCATCCGATTATGCCAGGTGTTTTGATTATTGAGTCTTTGGCGCAGGCGGGCGGGGTTTTGTTGCTCAATGCGCTGGATGATCCTCAGAGCAAAGTTGTATATTTCATGTCAATTGACAAAGTGAAGTTCCGTAAGCCAGTGCTACCAGGCGATCAATTGCGTATTGAAATTGATATGCACTCGTTCCGTCATTCAATTTGTAAAATGTCGGGCAAGGCCTTTGTCGATGACAGGCTTGTCACTTCGGCGGAGTTTAAAGCTATGGTAATGGATAGGTAAGCCAGTAGGATAGGTAAATCAATGAGCAATGCTATCGAGAATATGATTCATCCGTCGGCGGTTATTTCGCCGCAGGCCGAGATAGGTGAGAATGTGACTATTGGCCCTGGGGCTATAGTTGAGGCTAATACGGTTATTGAAAGCGGTTGCAAAATCGGCGGAAATACGCTGATTGCCTCAGGCGCTCGGCTTGGCGAGGATGTGATTATCCATCATGGAGCGGTAGTGAGCAGTGTGCCGCAGGATTTGAAATTTGGCGGCGAAGAAACATTGATGATAGTCGGCGCTGGGACTGTTATTCGCGAATATGTCACTCTTAATCGGGGAACATCCGAAAGCGGTGAGACGCGAATCGGCAAGAATTGTTTGATTATGGCATACGCGCATGTGGCGCATGACTGTCAGCTTGGTGACGAAGTGATTCTCGCCAATGCTATTCAGATGGGCGGCCATGTAGAGATTGGAGATTTTGCTATTATTGGCGGCGGTGTGACGATTCATCAGTTTACGCATATTGGCAAATATGTGATGATTGGTGGCGGGTTCCGGACTGTGCAGGATGTTTGTCCTTATGCGCTGGTGGGTGGTTATCCGCTGCGTATTTCAGGATTGAACCTGATTGGTCTTAAGCGCCGTGGATTCAAACGGGAAACAATTCGGACAATCAATAGCGCCTATAAACTATTGTTTTCCTCAAATTTGAATACGTCTCAGGCAGTTGAGAGAATCAAGAGCGAAGTTGAACAGATTCCTGAAGTGCAGTATTTGTTGGAGTTTATCGAGAAGTCTACACGTGGTTTAGTAAAGTAGATACGTTGCTAAGCAAACACCTTGAGCAGTAAGTACTAAAAAAGTCAGTCGAGAAGTATTGTCGCCTCAATCAGCTATAGAGTAATCCAATGCAAAAAACAAAAGTTGCGGTAATCGGTGTCGGTCGTTTGGGCGGGCATCATGCGCGCTGGTATAGTAAGATTTCCGCATGCGAGCTGGTTGGTGTTTTTGACCAGAGTCCTGAACGTACAGAAGCTTTGGCCAGTGAGTTGTCAGTTAAGGCCTTTGGTTCACTTGGGGAAGCGCTAGATAGCGCTGATGCTTTTTCGATAGTCACTACAACTTCTGCGCATTATGATGTGGCTTTGCAGGTTCTTGAGCGTGGAAAGCATGTCCTAATAGAGAAGCCGATTACAGCTAGAGTTGCTGAGGCGCAAGAGTTGATTGACAAGGCCAAGCAGAACAATTGCACATTGACTGTTGGACATATTGAGCGCTTTAACCCTGCGACATTGGCTCTTTCTGGGGCTACGGTGAAGCCGCGTTTTATTGAGGCGCATCGGTTGGCGGCTTTTAACCCACGCGCGACTGATGTTGCGGTGATTTTGGATTTGATGGTGCATGATATTGATTTGGCGCTGCATTTTGTTGGTTCTGCAGTTAAGGCGATTCATGCTTCGGCGGTGCCAGTTATCTCTGACTTGGCTGACATTGCTAATGTGCGCATTGAGTTTGAAAACGGCGCGGTTGCGAATTTAACAGCTAGTCGGATATCATTGCAGGCGATGCGCAAAATGCGAATTTTTCAACGTGACAGTTACTATGCGCTGGATTTTGCGAGTAAGACGGCTGATCTTTACAATCTGATTGATTGTGATGATCCGTCACAACGTCCCGAGAGTGGTTCAGTTTTTCCACTTGGTGATTCAGGACGTGGGTTGATTCACCGTCAGGAACGTGAGCATGCCGATGAAGATATGTTGTGTATGGAGTTGACTGCATTTCTCAAGGCGATTACAGGCGAGGCGCCAGTGGTTGTGAGCGGCGCAGAGGCTTTGCAGGCGCTGGAAGTGGCGATTGAAGTTGAACGTGTGGCGCAGGCTGGAAGATTAATTGATTGAGTCATCGCGATGAGCTCTCATTGTCCAGCCTCATTGTCCAAGTTGCAATTGGTTAAGCTAGGGTGATTGAAATGATTCCCCCATCTGGAAATAAGTCATTATTTGTTTCAGCCGGCGACCCCTCGGGGGATATCGCCGGTTTTCATTTTTTGGAGCGCTTTGGTAAGAGTTCTCCTGAAGTGCAGGTCTTTGGTTTGGGTGGGGAACGTATGCGCCAAACTGGTCAGGAGCAGCTTGTCGCTGGTGAGAAACTTGCGGCATTAGGTTTTTGGGAAGTGGCCAAGAAGTATCCGTTTTTTCGAGCGCTTTTCAATAAAACTTTGCAGGAAATTGACCGTCGTCAGCCAGCGGTGGCGTTATTGATTGACTACCCTGGATTCAACTTACGGCTGGCCAAGCAACTTAAGAAACGTGGTGTGCCAGTTATTTTTTACATCTCTCCGCAAGTTTGGGCTTGGGGTTCGGGGCGTGTTAAAGAAATGAAAGAAGTTATTGACGAATTGCTTTTGATTTTGCCTTTTGAAGTGGATTTCTTTGCTAAAAGCGGTATGGAGGCGAAGTATGTTGGACATTATTTGCTGGACGATATTACTTCGGAGATTCTGCAAACACCATATGACAAAGATTCACGTATTGTGGCGCTTCTGCCTGGTTCTCGTCAGCAAGAAATTGAGCGCATGTTACCTGTGATGCTTGAGACTGCTCGCAAGATGGGAACTGATAGATGGGACTTTCGGATTTGTGGGCGTTCTGCTGGGCTGGACTATGAGTCGGTGTTGAGTAAGTTTGATGATTTCCGAGGGAAATTGTTGATCGACAAGACTCGTGAGACGGTTGCCAGCGCGGCTTTGGTGATTAGCAGCTCTGGAACTGCGACACTTGAGACGGCGTTGATTGGTAGGCCGATGATAGTGATTTACAAGACTGGCGCTTTGACCTATGCAATTGCCAAGCGCTTGATAAAGTTGCCGCGAATTGCGTTGGCCAATATTGTCGCTGATGCGTCAGTGGCGCCAGAGTTTATTCAACATGAAGCTAGCGCTGAGAATATTGCTGATTGTGCGAATCAACTTTTGCAGAATGAAAGTGAGCGAGTGAGTATGGTGAGTCGTTTTATGACTGTGCGCAAAAAGTTGGCGCTGACTGGTGAAACATCACCTTCGGAGCGAGTTGCAAAAATTGTTTCGGGATACTACGAGCAATAGTTTATAGAATACACTTCACAAAAAAACTTGTCTGATAAGTTATGCTATTTGTTCTCTACAGAATTGTTGTTTTCGTCTTGTATGCGCTGGCTTTCCCTGTTCTGGGTTTGCTAGCGTTAGCAGGTTCGGTGAAGTGGCGCAATCGTTTGGGGCGGGGTTTTGGGATTAGTTTTGCAGCGCAAGGTAAATTGATTTGGGCTCATGCGGCCTCGGTTGGTGAGGCGCGCGCATTGGCGCATTTTGTTCGCGTTTATTGTCGGCGTAATAGTGACACGCGAGTTGTTGTGACGGTTGTGACTGATAGTGGTTATCAAACTGCTAGCGCTGATCTTGATGATTTATTGCGTTCGGGAATTGTGGCTGTGCGTTATTTGCCGTTGGATTGTCCGCAATCAATTCGCAAAGCGTTGAAGAGTATTCGTCCTGATATAGTTATTTTCACTGAAACGGAAATTTGGCCAAATTGGACTGCGGCCTTGAGGGCGCGTGAGATACCCTATGTTTTGCTGAATGCGCGTTTGACAGAGCGTTCACTGAAAGGGTACTTGAAAGCGCATTCATTTGTGGCGTCGACAATGGCGAACTACGAGATGATTATGTGCCAAAGTTCTGAGCATGCCGAGCGCTTTGCGGCACTGGGAGCGCCAATGGCGCGGATCTGTGTTTCGGGAAACATAAAGAATGATGCTCCGATCAATCTGGTTTCTTCTGAGAGGCAAGAAGCAGTACGCACTAGTTTGGGAGTAGCGCAGGAAGATTTTCTGGTGGTTTGCGGTTCGATTCGCACTGGTGAATTTGTGGGCGCTTTGGAAGTTTATCAGCGTTTATCAGTGCAATATCCACAGTTGCGTTTTGTTTTGGCGCCGCGACATCTTGAGCGTTGCGCAGAGATTCAGAATGAAGCTGAAAGACTGGGGATAGCAGTTGAGATATTCAACGGAGAAACTGGTATTGATTGTAGTGGAACAAACGCTGTCATAATTGTTGATGTCTTTGGGGCGTTGCAGGAATTGTATGGGGCCGCTGATTTGGCTTTTGTGGGTGGGACTATGGTTCCAATTGGTGGACATAATATTCTGGAGCCACCACAAGTTGGGACGCCTGTTGTTTTTGGGCCGCACACTGCTAATGTCACTGAAGGTGTCGCTTTGGTTGTCCAGCGCAACTGCGGTTTGCAGGTTGCCGATTGGAATGATTTTGAGGCGCAGGTCGAGCGAGTAGTTCTAGGTAAAGTTACTTTTGGGAAGTGGAATGACGAGAGTCATGATTCCATCCAAGGAGGAGCGGTTAGTCCTATGTTGTATTCGATTGAAAAGATTGAAGGAATCTTAGGGCATGGACTCTAGTCGGCAAAATAGCAAGAATACTTCTGAGACTTTGTGGCTCAGAATTGTTTACGCCAAGTCAGGCTCAGTTTTGGGAGTCTTTCGGGCGTTTTTTCTGTGGCCTTTGTCATTGGTTTATCGTTTTGGTTTTGCCATTAGCAAATTATTGGCTCCAAAGGCGCTGGAATTACGGATACCTTTGATTGTCGTTGGTGGTATGACAGTTGGGGGGGCAGGTAAGACTCCGCTGGTGGCTTTGCTTGTTAGGCTTCTTCAAGCCAAAGGCAAAAATGTTGCTGTCGTTTGTTCGGGTTATGGCCGTAAAGACAAGACTGCGCTGATCGCCAATGGTGTGACACTTCTATCACGACCAGCGTCTGAAACGGGTGATGAACCTCGCGAATTGGCAGAGCAGTTTCCTGAAGTGTTTTTTGCAGTTTGTGAATCGAAGCGTGAAGCCCTTGGGGCGCTGTCGATGATGAAATCACTGGATGTGATTGTGGTCGATGATGGTTTCCAGAGTCGGGGATTGGATCCAGATTTCTCAATTGTGCTAATCAACTCACGGTCTGTCGCGGCAGATTTTCGTCTTTTGCCTGTGGGACGCCTGCGAGAGCCGATGGAGGCTCTCCAAAGAGCAAATGTTGTGATTTATAGTAAGCTCGACTCTATTGATAATAAACCCGAACAACAGATTACAAAAGCAGTCGGCAGTAATTATACTGGGGTCACTTTTAATTCGGCTATTAATCTGGCTGTTAGTTGCGTCTATCCGACACACTCTGAAGCCTCTCAGGGGCAAGAGTTGCTTGGGGCAGTTTTGCTGGTTTCGGGGTTGGCGGATAATTCGGACTTTTGCCGTAGCGCAGAGCGTTTGGATATTCAATCGGTTGGTTCGATTGGATTTCCTGACCACTTTCAGTATGATACAGAAAGCGTGGCGGATATCGCTACTCAGGCGAAAGAGCTTGGCGCAGCAGCGATTCTGACGAGCGCCAAGGATTGGGTTAAGCTCAAAGAGTTTGATTGGAGTTTGCAGGTTTGGGTTATGACTGTGCGAGCGGAAATTAGTGAAGAGGAAAAGTTTTCGGGCTTAATGTTTAGTGAAATTTTTCCAATTTCGAACATGCTTGATTGAACAAGTTAAGAGACAATACAAATATGACTATGAAACCAGAACGCATAGAATGTGACGTAGTTGTCATTGGCTCGGGTATCGGCGGACTGTCATACTCGCTGGCAGTAGCTGAGGGCAATCCCCAGCTGTCGGTTGCGATTGTCACTAAGAAGGAACAGCGCGAGTCTAATACGAATTATGCTCAGGGTGGCATTGCCACAGTTATGTCGCCGCTCGACAGTTTTGAAAGTCATCTAGCTGATACTATTAAAACAGGCGCAGGACTTTGTCACCCAGAAGTAGTAGAAAAAGTTGTCAGGCGTGGCCCGCAGGCGATTAAGCGCTTAACTGAAATCGGAGTTTGTTTTACACAGTTATCTTCCGGATCAACTTCCGAATCAGCTTCTGAGAAAGATAGCTCTGACAAGCAAGAGTTCGACCTTGCGCTTGAGGGGGGGCATAGCGCCAAGCGTGTGATTCATGCTGATGATTTAACGGGTCGAGAGATTGAACGCGCGCTTTTGACTGCTTGCCGTAACGCGCCCAATATGCGGCTCTATGAAAACCGTATTGCCTCGGATGTTTTGACCGCTCGTAGCGGAAACGGAATTTGCGCAACAGGTGTTGTGACATTTGATTCGACTACCGAGCGCTATGTGATTTTTGATGCGAGGATTGTGATGCTGGCCACTGGTGGTGTTGGGCAGGTTTATCAATACACTACTAATCCTTCGATTGCCACAGGTGATGGCATTGCGATGGCCTTTCGGGCTGGCGCGGCGGTTGCTAATCTTGAATTTGTTCAGTTTCATCCAACTGCATTCTATGAAGAGGCCGAGCGTTCATTGCTAATCTCCGAAGCTGTGCGTGGGCATGGCGGAATATTGCGAACAATCAAAGGCCATGCCTTTATGCAGGACTATGACTCACGAGCGGATCTGGCGCCAAGAGATATTGTGGCTCGGGCAATTGATAGTGAGTTGAAAAAATCTGGTGAGTCGCATGTGCTGTTGGATATCTCCAGTATTTCCACAGAAGACATACACAGCAGATTCCCCAATATTTATCAGGGTTGTTTGGATCGCGGAGTTGATATAACTAAAGAGGCGATTCCAGTTGTGCCCTCGGCGCATTATTTGTGTGGAGGTATTCGCGCTTCGCTTGAAGGAGTCACCAATGTCAAAGGTCTCTTGGTTTGTGGCGAAAGCGCACATACAGGCATGCACGGCGCTAACCGTCTGGCGAGTAATTCATTGCTGGAGGCGGTGGTGATGGCTGAATTTTCCGCTGAATGGACGGTCGCAAATATCGAAAAGTTCAGCCCGACATTTGGAGTGGCGGCGCCTGAGTATACGCGTATTGTTAATCGTGATACAGAGAACATAATCTTGGCTCATGAGCGTAAAGGTTTGAAGCAATTGATGTCTGATTATTTGGGTATTGTGCGCTCGCTTGATCGGCTTTCCTTGGCTCGTGAGCGATTGCTAAATATCAACGCCTTGATTGGGCGTGAATTTGCGCATTTGCCTGATGTCTATGCGGCGCTTGAGTTGCGCAATGTAGCATTAGTGGCGTTATTGATGACCGAGATGGCGCTACAGCGTCATGAGTCACGCGGATTGCATTATTTGGCGGACTATCCCGAAGCCAATGATTCGCGCTGGAAACACGATAGTATTATCGAACCGAAATCTGACTCAGTTTCTGGTTTGCTCAGAGAAATTGGAGAAATAAGCGGATACCATGTCTCAGATTGAATCGGCAAAAGCTACATTGGAAAATAAACCTTCGTCTTCACATCTAGGTGAGATGATTTTAATTATAGATTTTGGCTCGCAGTTCACCCAGTTGATTGCGCGTCGTGTCCGCGAGGCGCATGTCTATTGCGAAATTATGCCCTGCACACATTCTTTGGCTGAATATGCTAACGCTGATGTGCGTGGCTATATCCTCTCTGGCGGTCCGAGTTCATTGACTGACGCAGAAGCGCCTCGGGCTCCTGAAGGTCTTTTTGAGACTGACAAACCGATTCTTGGTGTTTGCTATGGTATGCAGTTGATTGCCGACGAATTCGGAGCCAAGCTCGAAAAATCGAGTTCACGTGAGTATGGAAAAGCTGAACTATCGATTGGCGGAGGCCAAAAAGATGATCCGCTCTTTTCGGGATTGAAAGCAAATAGTAAGGCTTGGATGAGTCATGGCGATTCGATAGTTACATTGCCTGATGGATTTGAAACGACCGCGAGCACAGACTCTCTGACGATTGCGGCTTTCAAAAATCTCAAGCGCAACATTTTTGGTGTACAGTTTCATCCAGAAGTTTCGCATACCGAAGAAGGTCGCGGAATCATAAATAATTTCCTGACAGGGATTTGCAATTGCTCTGGAGATTGGACCGACGAAAAGTTTATTGATACTGCTATCGCTAGTATTCGCGAAAAAGTCGGCGATGGAAAAGTTGTTCTTGGAATCTCAGGCGGAGTAGATTCGTCAGTGGCGGCGATGTTATTGCACCGTGCGATTGGTGACCGTTTATATCCGATATTTGTTGATAACGGTCTTTTGCGCAAGGATGAGTTCACCTCGGTGATGGAGATGTTTGAGGAGCTTGAGATATCTGTTACTGGAGTGGATGCGACCAAGTTGTTTATGGAGCGACTTAGCGGTGTTAGCGATCCTGAGAAAAAGCGTAAAATAATCGGCGCGGCGTTTATTGATATTTTTGAAGAGGAATCTGAGAAAATCGGCGGTGTCGATTTTCTGGCTCAAGGGACATTGTATCCTGATGTGATTGAATCTGTTTCTTTCAAGGGGCCTTCGGTGACTATTAAGTCGCATCACAATGTTGGTGGCCTTAAAGATCGTATGAAGTTGAAGTTGGTCGAGCCACTTCGAGAGCTATTCAAAGACGAAGTTCGTTCGGTTGGGGTTGCTTTGGGATTGGCGCCGAAGTTTCTGGCTCGTCATCCATTTCCAGGGCCTGGGCTGGCGGTTCGTATTTTGGGAGATATAACCGATGAGCGCCGGAGGATACTGCGTGAGGCTGATGCGGTATTTATTGAAGAATTATATTCGACAGGTCAATATGATCTCATCTGGCAGGCATTTGCGGTATTGTTGCCGATTCGTACAGTTGGTGTGATGGGCGATGAGCGCACTTATGAGCATGTGATTGCTTTGCGCGCGGTGACCTCGCTGGATGGAATGACCGCTGATTGGGCGCGGATTCCTGGTGATATACTGGCAAAAATCTCAAATCGGATTATCAATGAAGTTTCTGGTGTGAATCGTGTGACCTATGATATTTCCTCAAAACCGCCTGCGACTATTGAGTGGGAATAGATTCGGTGAGAATATTCCAAGAGTAGTGAACTTGGCGGCTGATTTTGCGTTGCAAGTTATTGTGGATTTGACAGTTGGCTTCCACAATGTATATTCACCCTCCGATGGGTTGGTTTCTCATCAGGGCTTGAGATAGTTCAAGTTTTTTGCCAAAGTTCAATAGAGAAATATTACAAATAAATCTACAAGAAGAATCAAAAAGATATTGTGGTTCAAGACGTTATGAATTTTGAGACAGCCGAAGTAAATTTACGCAATGGGTCTAATAGTGGCTCATCAGATGGCTCTCAATCTGAGAAACGCCTCGATTCTTCGGAGTTGGTGCGCTTAATTGAACCAGTCAAAGCTGATTTTACTGTCTTTGATGACAAAATGGCGGAATTTATGAAGGGCGACAGTCCGCTGATTTCTTCGATTGCTCAGCATTTACTCAAGAGCAAAGGCAAACGTATTCGCCCAGCATTGCTGTTTCTCCTGACTCGCGCCGCGGGCGCTTGTAACAAACATACTGTAGACGCTTCATTAGCGATTGAGCTAATTCACGCCGCAACATTGTTGCATGATGATGTTGTCGATGAATCTTATATGCGCCGCAATCAAGAGACTGTCAATGCCAAATGGACGAATTTGATTTCTGTGCTAATGGGCGATTATCTGTTTGCCAAGGCTTTCAAAATCATGAGTTCGATTGGTTCATTGCAATTGATGAATGCAATCTCACGGGCTACTGAGCAAGTCTCAGTTGGTGAATTGCGGCAAATTGAAGAGACTCGTAACTATGATGTCTCTGAAAGAGAATATCTTGGCATAATCGGCGACAAGACGGCTTCGCTTTTTGATGTGGCCTGTCAGGTTGGCCCGATTCTGGGTGGTCTGGATGAAGAAACTCGGATTAAGTGTTCGCAGTTTGGCTCAGCTTTGGGCGCATCTTTCCAGATTGCTGATGACCTCTTGGATTTTGTTGGTGATGCGCGTGTCACTGGTAAAGAGCCAGGCAATGATGTCATGACTGGCAAGGTGACTTTGCCGCTGATCTATTCATTGCAACATGGCGACAGCGCTAAAGCTGAAAAGGTCAAGAAGTTGCTGACCGAGGGTGTCAACCAAGAGGGTTTCCAGCAGGTTCTCGAATTTGTTCGTGTTTCTGGTGGTATTGATTATGCTTATAATCGCGCTGAGCAAATTTGCGAAGAGGGTTTCGCTGGCGTGAAATTCCTTGATGGCTCCGAATATTTCGAATCTCTGACTGAAATAGCACATTTTGCCACTCGACGAGCTGGTTGAGCGTTTATTTTTGTGGCTCTTTTCACGGTGCATGGTCTTTGTGCGTTGTTCATTGTCTTTCTCTAAACTTTCTCGGCTTGTTTCTGGCGCTAATCGAGCGAAAGCGCAGTATAAGACACTATGAGTGACATCTCCCATTTCTCAATAGAGTTTCTTAGCAAATCACCGTTCCTTGGCTGGAGCGCGTTGGCTATGCTTTTGGCTCTTTCATTCTATCATTATCGTCGCACTAATCCACCATTGCCCGCCAAAGTGAAGTATCCATTGCTGGCATTGCGCGCTATTGCTTTGATAGCTTTGTTTTTGACGCTGTTGGAGCCAGTGATTTCATATGGTCTCAATGGTGAGCGTCGTCAGAGAGTGACTGTTGCTTTGGATGTCTCGGGTTCGATGCGCCAGTCGCAAGATGGCTCATCGCGTTTGAAAACTGTTGATAGCGTTTTTGCTAGCGGTGATAATCTCTTGGGGAGATTGTCTGAGGATTACGATATTACTTGGCGGTATTTCGCTGATAGTTTGATGAAGACTCGTGAGGCGGTTAATGCTGAAAGTTCTGATAAGAATACTTCTGGGTCGATTAGCGGCACGGCGCTTGGTGAGTCAATTGCAGAGTTAGCGCAAAGTGATATTGATCAACCCGCGGATTTTTGGCTTTTGATTTCTGATGGCATCAATAATTCTGGTCGGGAGCCAGTTCAGGTTAGCGATGAGTTGCAAACACCGCTGTATACGATTGGCGTGGGTGAGCAGTCTCAGGATTTTGATATTGAAATTGCCGAAATCGGATTCAACCCTGTGGCGTATGTTGGCGCTGAAACTCCAATCAATATCTCTTTGCGATGGCGTGGAGTAGGCGAGACGGCGCTTGAAGCGCAGGTTGTTTTGCGTGAAGTTGACTCCGATGGCGCTACCGTTAAACCCTCTAGTTCGACATCTTCAAAAACAATACAGAGAATCAAACTTGGCCGAGGAGAGTTAAGCTCTGAAATTGAACTGCAATACACGCCGACTAAGCCTGGGGCTGTTTTTCTGTCGGCGATTGTTACTACTGCGGCTAATGAACGTCGCGCCGAGAATAATTCTCGTGTGTTTTCAATTAAGGTTCTCAAGAGTCGATTGAAAGTGGCGCTAGTTAGCGAAACGCTTAGCTGGGATTACAAATTTATCAAGCAGGCGCTAAACGAGAATGAGCGTGTTGAGGTAAGTGATTTTGTGGAGAAACAAGAGGGGCTTTATCTGGGAGATAAGTTTCCGGCGACCCAAGGTGCGGTCAATGAATTTGATATTATTATTCTCCTGAATCCATCAGCGGCCAGAGGCGACAATCGCTATCGACTTCTGCAGAACTATGTGAGTGGTCATGGTGGGGGACTGTTTGTTGTTGGTGGGGCTGTGATTGGGAATGGGAATGGTGTTGGCTCGTTGTTGCCGCTGACTGTGGCTTCGGGGTATCGCGCTGACCTTCAGCGTAGCACTGCAATTAGTTTACGTGGCGAGAATATACTGCACCCTGCATTGAGAATAGCCAAAGAGAATGAAGATGTGCGTGAAGTTTGGCGGAGTTTCCCACCGTTTGTTTCGGTGACCCCGTTGACTGAAGTTGATTCCGATTCAGGTGAGGTTTTGGTTTTGGCGGAAAGTGATTACCAAATCGAAGTTCCTAAGCCTAGGGTTCTCAATAGGATTGTTCCGCCAGGTGACACCGCCCAATCTGGACCGACTAAGCCAATTATTTTATTGGCGGCGCAAAAACGTGGCTCGGGTAAGGTCTTGCAACTCCATGGCGCTCCGCTTTGGCGAATGGCTTTCCAGTCGGTGTCTACCGAACAAACCACAGAGCATTTTAGTGAGTTTATCAATGGGGCTGTTAATTGGCTTTCGGTGACAGAGGATATTTCACCTGTGAAAATCGAACCTGAGCGCTCTATTTATTCTCGCGGCGAGGTTATGGTATTTTCTGGTTCAGCTTTTGATCAAAGTTACAGAGCTTTAGATGGCTATAGCGCTGATGTATTTCTCTATGGCCAGAATAATACAACAGATACTTTGGTAGCGACTCTACAAGAGGTGGGAGTTGGGAGTTATCGCGCTGAATTCAGCGGACTAACACCTGGGACATATCGCTATGAGGGACGTTCATTTGTCGATGGTGAGTTAATCAAAACCGACACTGGCAGAGTGCAAGTCACTCAGTATTCACTTGAACAACGCGAGACCAGACCAGATTTTGGTTCGCTACAAACTATAGCGCAAAAGACGGGTGGCAAGTATGCGCATATCTCACGTCTAGATGATTTGGCGCAGGTGTTCTCTGGTGAGAAGATAATCGTTTCTGAAGAAGTAGAATTCCCGCTCCGTGGTGATTGGCGTTTTCTTGCGATTTTCATAGCGGCGCTTTCTATTGAGTGGTTTATTCGCAAACGCTTGCAACTGCTTTAGCAGTTCCATCACCACAGGGTTGGTCAAACGCCTAAAACAGCGCTACTCAGGCTACTCTATACATACATTGTAATGATAATTCCAAAGGAGAGGACAATGAAACGTAAAAACATCTCAAGTGGCGCTCCATGGGAAGATATCGTCGGCTATTCACGAGCGGTGCGTTCTGGTAACATGGTGTTTGTCACTGGTACTATAGGTCTCGGATCTGATGGGGCTGTTGTTTCTCCTGACGATATCTACGCGCAGACTAAACGTGCTTTGGAGATTGTCACTATTGCGCTGAAAGAAGCTGGCGCTGAAGTGAGTGATGTTGTGCGCACCAGAATGTTCGTGACGGATATTTCAAGGTGGCGCGAAGTTGGAAAAGCTCATGGGGAAGTGTTCTCCCAAATTAAGCCAGCGACAACGATGGTGGAAGTTAGACGGTTGATTGATGATGAGGCGCTGGTTGAGATTGAAGTTGATGCGGTGATTGAAGCTGAATCTGTGATTGAAGAAAACTCTCGATAGTGTGCTCTACAAAGGAGAGAGGCTAGTCTTCGCAGATGACATCACTGAGGTCAACAGCTTCCTGCAAGCGGCGTTTGGACTTGACGAATTCTTGAATTAGCTCATCCATTCGGTTAGCGCATTTTTGAACATTGAGAAGCAACTCTTTGGGACGCTCAGGGATTGACTCTTTGCCTGTTAGCGCCAACTCCAAATAGCCGACAACTCCTGCCAATGGATTATTGAGGTCGTGATTCAATTCAAATTGGGCAGAGAAGAATTCCTTGAGACATTCCTGCCCTTCGGGTGAGTCCAACGCAAACAACTGACGCTCGTCATTATCCATTGGAGAGCTTGCAGAGTTTGAACCAGTTGTTGTCTTGTCATTCATGTTGAGTTCTACTCCAAAAGTTTAGCAGTTCTGTCCTATGATACGCTAAGGGCGATAGTTTCAAGAAGAGTTTGATATATAGCTAACTCTCTTGTACTATTGTCATCGGCAGATTTGATTGATTCGTAAGCTGCTGAGTTGGACTGTTTCAGATAAATGTTTCGTTATAGAGAATAAACGGTAGTCATGTTTCTCGGTGAACGAATATTTTCCGTTTTTTGTGAGTTATACGGAATGGTTCACAAGGGGCATCAAAAGCTGGAAGGATATGTGGATAAATGAAAATCACGGTTGTTGGCGCAGGTTTGATGGGACGAGCAGCAGTTTATGATCTTGCTCGCGCAGATGGAGTTACGGCAATAGATGTCTTTGATATCGATGGTGAATTGGCCAAAATGGTCGCCGAGAAATATGGCGATAGCAAAGCAACTGGGAAGAGCTTGGATGTTTCGAAAGCGGTAGCGTCAGATAATCCGTTTGATGGTTCTCTGGCCGTTATTTCGGCTGTGACATATAAGTTCAATCCGCTCTTGACTGATTTGGCGATTGCCGCTGGCGCTCATTTCTTTGATTTGGGTGGCAATAATGATACAGTGGCCGCGCAATTCGAAAGAGATTCCGCCGCCAAGAGCGCCGATGTAATTATTATTCCTGATTGTGGTTTGGCTCCAGGGATGGTTTCGGTTTTGGCGGCTGCTGGAATCCGTGAGTTTGAACATGTTGATTCGCTGAAAATTCGGGTTGGCGGATTGCCGCAGAACCCACACCCGCCGTTGAACTATCAAATGGTGTTTTCTGCTGAAGGATTGATTAATGAGTACTGGGAACCTGTTGTAATTCTCGAAGGTGGTCAGGAGAAAACTGTTGAGCCAATGAGCGGAGTCGAGTCGCTTGAGTTTGCAGAGATTGGCCAGCTCGAAGCCTTCTATACATCTGGTGGGACTTCAACTTTACCGAAAACTTATCAGGGTGTTGTCGATTTCTTGGACTACAAGACAATTCGATATCCGGGGCATTGTGATTTATTTCGTCCGATGCTGGAAATTGGACTGGCCTCTCGTGAGGAAGTTACTGTTGATGGTGTGAAGGTTCAGCCGCGTTCTGTGCTGCGTGAAGTTCTCGATAAGAATCTCAGCTTTGGTGAGCCAGATTTGACTTTGGTGAGGGTAGATTTTTCAGGCAAACAAAACGGACAGCAAAAACAACTACGTCTTCAGATTCTCGATAGGCAGGATGAAGAAACTGGTTTGACAGCCATGATGCGTACGACGGCTTTTCCAATTGCGATTATCGCCTGGATGGCGGCTTCGGGTCGGATTGAAAAACGAGGGGTTGTTCCGCAGGAGTTGGCGGTTGATCCAGATATTTTTATGGCCGAATTGACAAAGCGCGGAATCGAAATTCAGCGCTTTGATTCATTCTAGTTCAGGTGTCAATCGAAGTCGTCAAAGTCGGCGAATTGGGCAGAGGTGTCTGGGATAGTGACAGTCACATTTTTGGTCAGTTGACATTGGCAAGCCAAACGAGAGTTTTCGGTTAAGCCGATGGCTTCGTCGAGCATATCCTGTTCGTCTTCGGTAATTGGATTGACACTTTCGATACCTGAGTCAACTATGACATGGCAGGTTGAGCAGGCGCAGTTACCGCCGCAATTGTGGTCGAGTTCAACATCGGCCTCTAGGGCCGCGTCGAGAATGGTAGTTCCCTCTGCTGTTTCGACTTCCACTCCGCTTGGTTCAAATCGTACTTTAGGCATATCTAGAAATTCCGTTTTCGTTAATTCTTATGTTCTTGTTTGCTCTACAATGTTATGCTAACGAATTACGAGCGGTCATATATTATGCCAAACAGCCCAGCATGTCAAAGAGTCTCTCGGTGAATTTATTGGTCTTCATTCGAGAAAAAAGTGAGCGAGCATTTAGCTCGAAATTGGTGGTGTTTTTGGCGTCAGGGTTTTGGAACGTCTGAAGACAACGATATTCGAATGCTCATTGCCGTAGCGGATGTTTTTAGCGAGGCCCGACAATTTGGCTGTAACTGACATATAGGCCCAAGTCGGGATAATAATATCACTGCAACCACGAATCAGAACCATTTCGTCTTGAAATTGGCTCCAATCGTAGTCCTCAATTTTATTGAGGAATTCGCTTTCGATCAATATATCACCATCGACAAACGATTTGATATCAACGATTTTCAAAGAGGTTTCTCCAAGGCCCTAGGCAATCTTTTTTGATAAATTCTTAGACGCTAAAGCTAGAACCACAGCCACAGCTACGCTGAGCTTTCGGATTGATAAACTTGAAGCCGCCGCCCATCATGCCGCCGCTATAATCGAGGGTTGTGCCCGCCATATAGAGTAAGGCTTTGGCATCAACCAAGGTCTGAACACCGTCGAAGTCGAAAACGCGATCGCTATCGGTTTTCTTGGTGTCGAAGCCCATAGCATAGGAAAGTCCGCTACAGCCGCCTGCTTCCACTCCTAGGCGCAGATAAATACCTTCTTCACCCTCTTCGGCAATCAGGCGCTTGATTTCTTTGACCGCTGGTGGGGTTATCGCCAAAAGTGGTTCGGTTCCAGTTGAGGCGGCTTGTGGTGTTGGATTTGGTGTGCTCATATAACTTATTATCCTTCATTAGGTTAATTCTAGTAGCAACCGTAAGTGATTGCGAACAGAGACCTAGAAGGTCTCTGAGTAATAATATCCCTCTGTTTATCGGCAGTCAAGGCTAGATGGCACAATCAAAGCCATAAACAATCAAAGATATAAACAATTGATTGGCCAAAAAGTTCGCCAGCGAGGTAGCCCTTTGCGAACCAATTCAAATATAACAAGTTTTGTAGATTCTCAAAGTGGATTATTGTGGGTGATTTATTGCTTAGGGTTTGATTGAAATCTATCAATTAGTATGGCTAGTAGCAGAAAGAAAGACTCCAGGCTAGATGCTAGGTATTATCCTAGCTTGCGAAGTCCATGTTTACTTACTATACTATCGTAGACAGTTTCGTCTATGTTACGGAAATTGAATGTAGAGCCGAGAGTGTCAGAATCAAAAAACAAACAAAGGGGACACGACAATGAAATTAACCAAGAAAGCCGACTACGCATTGCGAGCAGTTTATCATATCGCACAACTACCTGAAGGCAAACTGGCCTCCATCGGCCAAATTGCCCAAGCTCAAGGAGCTCCTAGAGAGTTCCTAGCCAAGATTCTGAAGCAATTGACCAGAGTTAAAATTCTGCGCTCCTTTCAGGGAATCCATGGGGGCTATCAATTGGCCCGCGAGGCCAACAAGATTTCATTCCTTGATGTTGTCGAGGGAGTGGAGGGGCCGATTTCGTTGAACCAGTGTTGCCGTGAGAATCTTGGTTGCTGTGATATGTACCAAGATTGCAAGATGCGCCATTTCTGGAAACGCCAGCAAGACTCCTATACTTCCAGTCTCGCCAATGAGACGATGGATCTATATGTCAATGCCGAAACTGTAGCCAAAGCGGCTGTCTAGCACTTAGTAAGACCATCGTAGCGCCAATCAGAGAGAATCGACTAGAAAGACCTTCTTTTCGGGCTGGACAGCGGCAACTCTGTGTAGCATCATTGGATGTCTTCCGCATTGTGCGGAATGCTGGTTGTAGAGCTTTGCGTATTGGAGAATTAGTTACTTTCTTGAAGGCGCATATTGAGGACAATAATTTTTTTGATAGGGTAGTGTAGAGTATGAATATCGACGAGCAATTTGATTCAAAGGAACATCGTGTCCATGTCGGCCTGGCAGAAATGCTTAAGGGCGGTGTGATTATGGATGTTACTAATGCCAGTGAGGCAAAAATTGCGCAAGACGCAGGCGCGCAGGCAGTGATGGCTTTGGAGCGTGTGCCTTCGGATATCAGGCGTGACGGTGGTGTGGCGCGTATGTCTGATCCACAAATGATTGAAGAGATTAAGGCCACTGTTAGTATTCCTGTGATGGCCAAGTGTCGTATCGGACATATTAGTGAAGCTCGTGTGCTTGAAACACTTGAAATTGATTTCATTGATGAATCCGAAGTATTGACACCAGCTGATGAAGAGCATCACATCAATAAATGGAAATACAAAGTTCCGTTTGTTTGTGGTTGTCGTGGATTGAGCGAAGCGCTCAGGCGTATTGGTGAAGGCGCGGTGATGATTCGTACTAAAGGTGAAGCGGGAACTGGCGATGTTTCTCACGCGGTGAGACACTTGCGAAAGATCAACGGCCAAATGCGTTGGTTGGCGTCACTAGATGAAGATGAACTATTTTCGGCTGCTAAGACGTTGGCCGCGCCGTTGAATTTGGTGCGCTGGGTGGCTAAGCATGGCAAACTGCCTGTGCCGAATTTTGCCGCTGGCGGCGTGGCGACTCCCGCTGATGCGGCATTATGTATGGAGCTTGGCGCTGAAGCGGTGTTTGTTGGTAGTGGTATTTTTAAGTCAAATGATCCTGCTTCTTTTGCTAGCGCAATTGTCAAAGCCACTGCTCGTTTCAAAGATTACAAAGTTGTCGCCGAAACGAGTCGGGGGCTGGGGAAGGCTATGCCGGGCATTGAGGCTTCTGCTATTCCTGAGAGTGAATTATTGCAGGTGCGTTAAGCGAAGTTTCTACGGTTGACTATGAGTGAATTGATTTCAGATATTAAGTCTAACCTAATGGTTGGTGTCTTGGCGCTTCAGGGTGACTTTGAGTGTCATGTGCATTCGTTGGAGCGTGTTGGTGTTAAGGCGCGTGAAGTGCGTTCTGTCGAAGACTTTGATGGTCTTGATGCGTTGATTTTGCCAGGTGGTGAGTCGACGACGATGGCGCTTTTGTTGCGTGAGTTTGATATGTGGGAATCTCTGAAGTCTTTTGTGAAGACAAAACCGACATGGGGAACTTGCGCAGGGTTGATATTGCTCAGTTCGGCGATTGAAGATGGCTCTGGCAAGGCTGATATGATATTTGAGCCGTTGAAGGTTTTGGATGTGACAGTTACTCGCAATGCCTATGGTCGTCAGATACATTCCTTTGAGGATGACATAGAAATTATTGACGGCGCTACACGTTTTGTCGTGCCTGTGTCATTTATTCGCGCGCCGAAGATTGTGCGTGTTGGCTCTGATGTTGATGTGCTTTCGACTACTGCTGACACACCGACTTTAGTTCGTCAAGGGAATATTCTTGGTAGCGCTTTTCATACAGAGTTGCATGATGACACGACATTCATTCGATATTTTTTGAATATAGTATCAAGTAGCATGACAAACAGCGAAGAGCAAAAACTGACGGACATTGAGTTGCGTTCAAGAGAAGTCGCTTAAGTGAAGTAACACAATTTCATCAACACAATTTCATTTTAGAGATAAGCATATTCCAATGAAGAAAAACATTTACACCCAACCGCTAGATAACGCTCAAGCGGAGTTGGATTCTACTGGCGCCGCGACTGGCGGTGGCGGAGGATGCGCTGGTGGCGCTGCTATGCCTCGTTCGGCGCGTCTTCCCAAATGGCTAAAAATCTCGGTTGGATTTAATGAAGAATACTTGCGTGTCAAACGTATCATGAAGGACAACCGCTTGCACACAGTTTGTGGTGAGGCGGCTTGTCCAAATATTCGCGAGTGTTGGGGCGAGGGCACTGCGACATTTATGATTCTTGGTAAGTTTTGCACTCGTGGTTGCCGGTTTTGTGATGTGCTGACTGGCCGTCCATTGGGGCTAGATAGAGATGAGCCGCGGCGTTTGGCCGAAGGAGTTGCTGAGTTGGGTTTGAAGCAAGTGGTTATCACTTCGGTGACTCGCGATGATTTGCCCGATGGCGGCGCGGAGATTTTTGCCGAAACTTTGCGGGAGTTGCGGATGCACGATCCGCTGGTTAAGGTGGAGTTTCTTATCCCTGATATGCAAGGTAATATGGATGCTGTGCGGGTAGTTCTGGAGAGCCATCCCGATGTATTTGCTCATAACGTTGAGACAGTCAAGAGGTTATATCGAAGAGTGCGGCCTGGGGCCGAGCTTCATCGCTCGTTAGCTATTTTGAAAGAAGCGCATAATTTCAAACCACGTTCGGTGGTCAAAACTGGTATAATGGTTGGACTCGGTGAAACTCTCGCTGAGATTACCGATCTGTTTTATCAATTACGCGATGTAGGAACCGATATAGTAACAGTGGGGCAGTATTTGCGGCCTTCGGATGATCATCTGCCTGTGGAGCGTTTTTATCCGCCAGAGGAGTTTGAAGAAATAGCCGCAATTGGTAAACAAATTGGTTTCGGTCATGTCGAAGCCGGGCCGCTAGTGCGGTCGTCGTATCGCGCGTTCAACCAGTCGAAGCAACTGCTGGCGAATGCGTCATAGGTTGCCTCATCGAGGAATTTACAAGGGAGCTAGGTAACAATCTTGATAAGAAACAATATGGATAATACTGCAACGGATATTATTGCCGCAGATTTGAAAAATATTATCATCGCGGATCATCATGGTTTTTGCATGGGTGTCAAACGCGCAATCACTATCGCTGAAGACACAAAGACTCGCGGTGTGGAGAATGTGACTATTCTCAAAGAGATTGTGCACAATCATGCTGTAGTCGAGAAGTTCCGCAAAGATGGAATCGATCAACAGTTTGAAGTGCAAGACATTGACGATGGCACAGTCATCGTTTCAGCGCATGGTGTTTCACCGCATATCATTCAGGCTGCTAAAGACAAAGGTCTTGATGTTATTGACGCTACTTGTCCACTGGTGACACGTATTCATGATATCATCGACAAGCTGGATGTTCGCGGATATAAGATTCTTCATTTTGGCGATAAGCATCATGATGAGACTATGGGTGTTCTTGGTCATGCCAAAGAAGGGATGATGACAATCATCCCTGATATGGCTACGCTAATGGCTCAGTCCGAAGAGCAACCTGAGAAGCTAGCGTTGACTACGCAGACAACTGCCGAGGCGACAGACTACGCAGAGGCCGAAAAGAAAGCGATTGAGCGCTGGCCGCATATCAAGGTCTTTAATACGATCTGTAATGCCACCAATCAACGTCAGAGTGCGATTATGAAACTCGCGCCGCAAGTTGATATGATTATTGTTGTTGGCTCGACAACTTCGGCGAACTCTGTGCGTTTGGCCTCGATGGCCGAGGTTTTGTGTGGCGAAGCGTATTTGATTGATTGTGAAGCAGACATGCAGATGGAATGGTTCACTAATAGAGAAACACCTCTCAAAAATATAGGTGTTAGCGCGGGCGCCTCGACGCCGGAGTTTCTGGTTGATGGCGTTGTAGATAGATTGCTTGAACTTTCTGGCGGGGTTGCAAGTGTTGTGCGGCCAGTTAAGTCACGAAATGTGAATACGCTCGCCTTGAAAGATGATTGTTCCTGAAACAAGATTAATTGTGATTTATTTCATGCACATTTGGCGCTTGGAATAAATTGAGTTGTTACATAATACGTGAGACGTTTGTGATTAAGGATTGTCCGAGCGTTCTCAGTTTGGATAAATGAATCAGTAAGGTAAATAGATAGGGGCGCTCCATGTTACCTTCAATGGGTGATTTTTTCATATACAATGCCGGCTTGCTGACGCTGGCTTCTGTGGTTTGTTACTTCCTCGCTTGGCGGGGGAAAGAAAGCTATGTCAAACCTGGACGAATACTTTTTACCGCTGGTGCGCTATTTTTGTTTGGCGCCTGCGCGGTTTTGCTGACCTCAATTCTGACACATGATTATAATGTTGCCTATGTCGCTAGCTATTCTAACAATGACTTGCCGCTTTACTTCTTGATCTCAACTTTTTGGGGTGGGCAAGAAGGCACGTTCTTGATGTGGTTGCTCTTCATGTCTATTATGGGGGTGGTCCTCTATCGCACAGTTGGCAAAAAATACGAGTGCGGCACAATGTTCTATCTCGGACTAATTATTCTATCTGTGCTAATTATCATTGTTAAGAAGTCTCCGTTTGATGTGTTGGCATTCACGCCGCCTGATGGCAATGGTCTCAATCCACTGTTACAAAATTACTGGATGACGATTCATCCGCCGACTATGTTTGTTGGCTTTGCCGCCACTGCAATTCCATGTGTCTTTGCGCTAACGGCTTTGACCCAGCGTTCCTATGATGACTGGGCGGCGAAGTCTCGTAACTGGACTTTGTTTGCTTGGTTGATTCTTGGCATTGCTTTGATTGAGGGTGGCTATTGGGCATATGAAACACTTGGCTGGGGTGGCTTTTGGGCTTGGGATCCTGTGGAAAACGCTTCGTTTATTCCTTGGATTTTCCTGACTACACAAATCCACACAACCTTTATCAGTCAACGCCGCAAGGGTATGAATCGTTTTGGCCTCTTTATGGTCAACCTGACTTTTCTTTCGATTCTCTATGGCACGTTCCTGACACGTTCAGGTGTGCTTGCTGATTTCTCTGTACATTCATTCGTTGATTTAGGAATAAACAATTTCTTGATTGGCGGCTTGATGTTCTTTGTTATTCTCACTACGGTTTTGTTTATGATGCGCTGGAATGATATTAAGTCTGGTTCATCATTTGCCTCGGTTCTTTCACGTTCGTATTTTGTGACACTTGGAATTGTTATTCTTTTCCTTGGCGGTGTCTTGACTCTGTTGGGAACTTCAGCGCCGTTGTTGACACGTTTCACTGAGAATCCTTCGGCAGTCAGCCTGAGTTACTATCAGTTGACCATGAATCCGATTGCGATAGCAATTTTGACATTGCTGACGCTGTTTCCAACTTTCAAATGGGATTCGGGAGTGCAAAAGAAAGCGATTCTTTTCACTGCTATTGGACTGGCGCTGGGGATGTATCTAGTTCTGTTTTTCTTTGCGGATATCGCTTCACTGGCGCATATGGCAATGATTTCGCTGGGAGTTTCTGCGGCGTTTAGTAATGGTTATTTGCTCTACAAGCGTAGTTCAAAGGGCCATATCGCTGCGCCGTATTTGATTCATGTCGGGCTGGCGCTTCTAATTATTGGCGCCACTACTTCGGCTGGATTGGATAAGACAATCAATATCAGTATGCCTGAAGGTCAGACGGTTGAGGCTTTTGGTTACAATTTCAAGTTTGTGGGTGTTGACAACCCTGAAGGCAAAGAGGAGTACCAGAATATTGAAGTCACTGAAGTCGACGGTGATGAAATGTATTTGGCGAAGACGATTGCCAAGCCAGGGATGGGCGGCGAGGGTGTCATGCGTATTCCTTATGTTAAGAACTACTTGCTTTATGATTTATATATCGCTCCCCAAGCTGTGCAAGTTCAGGGCGGCGAAGATCCAGGGTTGATGGAATTGAGCACTGATGGTGTTGATTCTTTGGGGCCTTACAAAGTGACGTTTAATGGATTCGAATTATCGGGGCATGACGGCGAGTCGCAGGCGCCGACACAAGTTGACGCGCAGCTCACTTTAGAGTTTGATGGCCAGAGTATAGATATTTCACCAGCATTGGTGATGGGCGCTAACGGACTTGAGCCAACTGGTGTTAAGTTTGATGATGACAAGGGTGAAGTTTATGTTGCCAATATTGATGCGAACACTGGTTCGGTTTTGTTGAAGTTCTTTGGTAAGTTTGTGCCCGAGCCGAAAACAAAAGCGGTACATATTATGGCCGCGCAAGTGACTGTTAAGCCGCTAATCAATTTGTTTTGGTTGGGCGCAATCTTGGTATTCATCGGTGGTGGAATTACGATTCGTCAGGGCAACGCTAAACGCAAGAGCGCAAAGTCCGCAAGAATGTTAGCGGAACAAGCGAAGACCAAAATTCAAAGTGTGAGTTCGTGAGTGTTAGATTATGAGTGATTTACATCCTAAGTTAGATAAGTATCTGCAAAACATAATTCCAACTCGCTCCCGAACACTGGCGGCGATGGAGCTGTATGCCAAGAAGCATGACTTTCCGTCAATTGGCCCACTCGCTGGTAGGTTACTTTTTCAGCAGGCGTACTTGTTTGGTGTCAATAATCCCAAGGCTAAGATTCGTGTGTTTGAGTTTGGTTCGGGGTATGGTTACACAGCCTATTGGTTTAGTTTGGCTTTGGGTAAGCGCGCGGAGATTCATCTGACCGACGATGATCCGTCAAATTTTGATATGGCCAAGGAATACTTCAGCAGAGGAAAGCTCAAGAGCAAGTTTGTTTATCATGTTGGTGATGCTCTTGAGTCATTTGGCAAGACACGCGGTAAGTTTGATATTGTTCTCAATGACATTCACAAAATAGATTATCCGCAAGTTGTTAAGGTTGTGACACCCCGCCTGAACAAAGGCGGTTTGCTAATTTCCGATAACTTGATTTGGTCGGGCAAAGTATTCGGTAGCAACCGCGACAAAGACACAGAAGCAGTCCGCAAGTATACAAAGCTGGTCTACAAGCATCCTAAACTCTTTACTACAATCGTCCCGATTCGTGACGGTGTTGCGATTTCTGTGAAGCTGTAGCGAGAAATCGAAATCTGAATACAAAAAAAGGCGCCTCTGGGGCGCCTTTTTTCGTTGAGTTAGGCGCTCAGGCCTGACGATTTTCCGTTCCTTTACTTACCTCCTTCATCAACTATATTCCTGCTGGGACTTTGTATATGGAAACCCAGTATTTGGAAAGCCTGTGCATGGTCTTTGAACAATTGGATATTACTCAATAGGTTATAAAAGAGGAGCTGCTGTGAACACCGAAGCCCAACAAGAAGCCATCATACGTGAAGAGATCGAGGTTGATGTACTCATAGTGGGGGCGGGCCCAGCTGGGCTGGCCTGTGGCTATCAACTAGCCAAGAAATTCAAAGCCGCTGGCGGCGAAATGCCAGAAATTGTGATTATCGAAAAGGCCGAGGAGGTCGGACAACATTCGCTTTCGGGCGCGGTGATGGACCCTCGGGCAATTGCTGAGCTGATGCCTGATTATCTGGCGCAGGGTATGCCTGTTGAGTCTGAGACTGGCAAAGATTCGCTGGTTTATTTGAGCGAGAATGGTTCGTTCAAGTCTCCGTTGACTCCTCCGGGGTTGGGTGTGCATGGCATGTACATCATTTCTCTGAACAAACTTACCGCTTGGTTGGCTGAAAAGGTCGAGGAGATGGAAGTCAATATTTTCACTGGCACAGGTGGCTTTGAGTTGCTGATTGAAGACGGCAAGGTTGTCGGCGCGCAAACTGTGGATATGGGGCGCGGTGTTGACGGCAAGCCGCGTGACAATTTTGAAGCTGGTTCATTGCTCAAGGCTAAGGTTACGGTCTTGGCCGAGGGTGTGCGTGGCTCATTGACCAAGCAGGCTTACAGTAAACTGGGTATTGGCGAGGGCAAATTGCCGCATTCGTATTTGACGGGTATCAAAGAAATTTGGGAAGTTCCGACTGGGCGGATTGCCGCTGGTGAGATTATTCACACTTTTGGTTTTCCGCAGCCTAATGACGAGTTTGGTGGTGGGTTTATTTATGGGATGTCTGACACCACAGTGTCAATCGGTTTGGCGACTGCGCTTAATGGGGCGAATCCGACTAATGACCCGCATATGAAGTTCCAGCGTTATAAGAATCATCCGTTGGTCAAGAAGATTCTTGATGGTGGTAAGTTAGTGCGTTATGGCGCTAAGACTATTGCCGAGGGTGGTTATTTTGCTATGCCGAAGTTTTATCATGCTGGGATGTTGGTGATTGGTGAGTCGGCGGGGTTGTTGAATGCTCAGCGTCTTAAAGGGATTCATCTGGGAATGAAGTCGGGAATGATGGCTGCTGATACGATTTTTGATTGTCTTGGCGCTGAGGACTTTAGCGAGAACGCATTGTCGGCTTACAAGAAGCGTTTCGATGATTCATGGGCGCATGCGGAAATGTATAAGGTTCGCAATTTCCATGCTGGGTTTGAGGATGGACTGTTTATGGGTATGGTGCATACTGCATTCCAAACTATTACTGGTGGACGTGGGTTGTTTGATCGCCGCGAAACTGCGGCTGACCATCAGCATGTTATGAAGCTCACTGACTATCGCAATAAGTATGGCGGTGATCCTGTTAAAGAAGAAGTCAAGTTCGATAATTCCTATACTTATGATAAGCTGACTGATGTTTTCAATTCGGGGACGATGCACGAAGAGCATCAGCCGTCGCATTTGGTTATCTCCGATTATGATATTTGTAACACTAAGTGCACAGTTGAGTATGGCAACCCCTGTCAGCACTTCTGTCCTGCCAATGTATACAATATGGTCGACGACGAATCCAAAGCTGGCCAAAAGAAATTGCAATTGACCCCTTCAAATTGTGTTCACTGTAAGACCTGCGACATAGCTGATCCGTATCAGATTATTACTTGGGTAGTGCCTGAGGGTGGCGGACCGAATTATTCTGGGATGTAGAGGGATACAGGAATGAATCGTTCAGATGCAAAGAAAAGGTTCGATGGGCTAAGCCAACAATTCGAAGCTGAGTTTTCTCCAGAAATTTTGGGTGAGACGGCCTTGCGAATTGCATGGATGGAAAGAGCTAGAAGATTGACTTCAGATGTATTTGGTCCGCAAGATGGTCTCTATTCTGAATTTGAAAAATGTGTGAATTTAAGCAGCACATATGAAAGCGTTGATGCTCATGACAAGAAAACTGTTGGTAGGCAGTGGTTTGGTGATGTTGATCAATGGCTTGATAAACTTGAAGTAAGCATAGATGTGAGTGACGTCCTATCAGACGAAAAATTCTATCAAACTAGATTGTTCACGTTGACTTATCCGCTCATTTCTGCCTTGGTCGCTGTCTTGGTTACTTTGTATTTCTCCAGCAAGCAGTTTGATTCAGAGCAGGCGCTTATTGATTCAAGGATTGAGCAAGAAAACAAAATAGAGTTGGCGGGCGTTATGGCCGAATTCGAATTTTGGGTCAAGGGTGTGCCGCTTGATCAAGCTGACTCAGTAAGAGCGATCACATCCGACTTTAATAGGAGGGGGATGATACAACATGGTCCTTATGTTTTGGTTTTGACAGAATGGGCACGAAGGAAGCGATTCAGCATTGATAGCGCTCGTACTTCTTATTTTGCACAAATCAATGCTTTAGGAGGAGACACTCTGAGCCTTAAAGCTCCTCACAAGCTATCATTTGACCTGATGGGTCATTTCAAGAGAATGGGGTTGACCAGGAACCTTCATGCTTATGGAGTAGATACTCTTTGAAGTAGCAACCGTAGGTCAAGAGCCCTGCGCTTCTGACACTCACAACGCAATTCCGTCAGGTCTGAGGACCTGACGGAACAAAGAAAATCACTGAAGCAACATTCAATAGTTAAATACTGAGAGTATAGAATGATGAAAGTAACAGCGATTACAGTCTTGTTCATGTTGTTGGTGAGTTCAACGTTGGCTCAAAGACTCAAGAATGCTAGTCCAGACGACATGCTAACTGTTGTCGAGAAGAAGGCAATTGGGTTTGATAAGCTTACATCAGAGGAACAGGAAAACTTAAGACTTATTCTTGTCGATTCCTATGATCGAGCATATAAGGCGGGCCACCAAAAGGGGGTGGAGGATGCCATAGAATATATGCAGGGTAAATTAATATCACCTTCTGTGATTGAAACCCAAATAGAGGATGATTTCGAGGGATGGGACGGTGAAACTGTGGTGAAACTGCTCAATGGACAGATCTGGGAACAAACTGAATATTACTATGAGTATCACTACTCATTCATGCCTAACGTTCTCATATACAAGTCAGGACTCTCATATAAAATGAGAGTTGACGGTATTGCTAAAGCTGTAGGAGTGGTTAGGTTGAAGTAATTCAAAGCTGAGGGAAACTCACGATATGACTAGGTGCCCCATGGGTACCCCACCCCTTGGGGTGGGATTTTGTTTTGTGGAGAGTGTTGCTATTATTAAGGAAACCCACCCCAAGGGGTGGGGTACAGCGTGCAAGCGCTAGAAAGACCAGTATCTAGCGCCTACTATGAGCCTCAAGAGATTTTTCTCAAATATCATATTCCGCGACAAGACGTTTTGGATTATTACAGGTGTGGCGCTAAGCCTACGTCTAATATACTGGCTAATAATTTCAACCCAATCACCAATAGAATCACTACTGTCAGGCCCACCTGACACCGTCCTATATATCAACATAGCAAACGGCTTTTCAAACTTCACAATAGCAAACGAACACTATCTGTATATGACGGGGTTTGGTTATAGCGCTTTTCTGGCGGCGCTACTTCTAGTTTCATTCAAATCCTATTACTTTGCCTTGACAATACAAATTATTATCTCAGCGCTAACAGCTGGCCTTATCTACAAAATCGGAGAAACCTTAACAGGAAACAGAACTGTAGGAATTGTAGCGGGGCTGATAAATGCCACCTCACTAACTGCGCTCGGCCTAAGTGTAATGTTCCTCTCAGAATCCCTATTTGTCTTTATCCTCTGTATCTGCATCCTACTTTTTCTAAAACAAATAGAAAACCCAAACCTAAAAAGAGCGCTTATCCTCGGAGCGCTCTTAGCGCTAGCAACATTCACCCGCTCAGTAGCTCAATTCCTACCACTACTCTTCCTAATAATTACATTACTAATTCCACAAAGCTCCCTAAAGATCGCCAAACGAAAAATAATAATCTTCACCAGCGTCTCAGTAGCTTTGACAGCTTTATTAGTAGGCAGCTGGATAATCCGGAACTACAAAGTTCACGGAACAGCAGTAGTAGCCGGAACAGGCCTCGCCGCAGCTGGTGTATACCTCGGCGCCAAAACGATAGCTGACAAAACCCCAGGTTTGGATTTCTATGCGGTAAGAAAGAATTTCGAAAAAGAATTAGAAGAACAAAACCCAGACGGAATAACAAACAAAGCCGAAAACCAATACTATCTAAAAGTTCTGAAGGATCTAATAGCAAATCACCCCAGAAAACTATTCAAAGCCTATACTGAGCTGGTAATAGAAAACACACTCGCCGCCGACGGGATGACAGAATACCTTCTCCGAAAAAATTATGACGAAATTCGAGAGCTGGTAAGACAACCCGAAAAACTTTACATAAACTACATTCCAGTAATAGCTACAATAGCGGGCTTAATAATACTATTTGTAAGCGGAAGAAAACCCGAATCCATCATACTCGCAGGAATATACGCATACTTCATCCTGACATCAGGCTTCACCTTTTGGCAAGGCTCAAGAGTCTGCTATCCCGCACAAATATCATGGTCAATACTATTCGGAGTAACAGCTGTACACTGCAAAGAATGGATAACGACAAGAATCAGTAGGAAAAGTTAGCAAGCCTAAGAATCGCGGCGTGAGCGGATTAGGACCTGATTGTAACGTGCCATGTCTTCGAGAGCGGCGCCACAGCCACGGACTACGCATGTAATCGGGTCTTCGGCGGCATAGACTGGGAGATTTGTTTCTTGACGTAGGCGTTTTTCGAGGCCGCGGAGTAATGCTCCGCCGCCAGTTAGGATGATGCCTCTATCGAGGATATCCGAAGCGAGTTCTGGTGGGGTGGCTTCGAGTGATTCACGCACCGCCTCGACAATCCTATCAATCGGTTCAACTAGCGCCTCGCGGACTTGGGCTGACGAGAGTTTCAAAGTCTTCGGCACACCTGCGACCAAGTCACGACCCTTAACTTCCATGGACAATTCTTTATCCATCGGATAAGCCGAACCGATATTGATTTTGATATCTTCGGCGGTTAGTTCGCCGATAAGCAAATTGAAATTTTTCTTGAGATAAGTAATCAGCGCTTCGTTCATCTCATCACCTGCGATACGAATCGAGGTGTTAGTGACGATACCATTGAGAGCGATTACGGCGATTTCAGTTGTGCCGCCGCCGATGTCGATAATCATGATTCCGCTAGGTTGCTCAACTGCGAGGCCCACACCAATTGCGGCGGCCATCGGTTCCTGCATGAGGAAAACTTCACGAGCGCCAGCGTTTTCGGCTGAGTCACGCACGGCACGTTTTTCAACTTCGGTAATTCCTGAAGGCACAGAAATTACGATTCGTGGTTTCATTAGATAGCGTCTGCGAACAACGCGTTTGATTACATCAGATAACAATTTTTCGGAAGTTTCAAAGTCAGCGATGACGCCGTCTTTGAGCGGGCGGATAGCTTCGAGAGCGCCGGGTGTACGTCCGATCATTTCTTTGGCGGCTGAACCAATAGCCACAGGGCGTCCAGTGGCGCGTTCAACTGCGACAACTGAAGGCTCATTGAGGACGATACCCTGACCACGCACCCAAACCAAAATATTGGCTGTGCCGAGGTCGATCCCGATGTCATTGGAAATTACGTCAAACAATCCGTGTGTTTTCCCTGTCTGTAGGCCGCCCGAGGCGACTGTTCTATAACCTACTTGCGCGTTCCGTGCTCTTGTTGCTTCAGCGCCATTTCGGTCTACTAGATTTTTTTCTGCTGGCGTTGTGCTCGCCGTCTCTGTCTCAATCATAATATATACCCTCAGCGCCACATTCGGGCAAGTCCTACTAGCAAGATTATCGCGGAAGATTTTGCCGTGACTAGGCCTCTATCTGCCTTTGTCTTGGCCACTTACGTCGAATCGCGCTATCTGGCCAGTTCTAGCCTTTTTCAGCTAGGTTCTCTCATCTCTATATATCGACAGCGAAGCTGAGAATCTGAGCGAAAGTTGCACAATGTGTGGGGGGTGAGACATATATTGCTTATCCTTCACGCTATTTGAGGAACCAATAAGTATCTTTAATAAAAAGTTGCTTATTAAAGAATGGGGCCCTTTCTTTAATAAGGTTTAGTAGTAATAAAGAAACTTTAATAATAAAATAAGAGTCAGTACTGGAAAATCGTCGAGAATGAGAAGAATAACTGGTAAATACGTTTCAATATCCAGCTCAGGAGAGAAATGTGAAGCGTTTGTTCCGCAACCTCTCCCGCCAGAACCACCAGTGGTGTTGGTTGGGGAATTGCAGGAATTGCACGATAAAGCTTTGCTCGCAATCGGAAGACTAGATACAATTTCAGCATTACTCCCCGACACTTCACTTTTCATCTACATGTACATAAGAAAAGAGGCGGTGTTGTCTTCGCAGATAGAGGGTACTCAGTCATCATTATCTGACCTTCTCTTATTTGAAAATGACGTTATGCCAGGTGTTCCAATAGATGATGTCCAAGAAGTTTCAAACTATGTTGTGGCAATGAAGCATGGACTGGAGAGGCTCGAAGAGGGCTTCCCTCTTTCCTTGCGACTGATAAAGGAAATCCATCAGCAACTTCTCAGCAAAGGTCGTGGGGAAGAAAAAAATCCTGGCGAGTTCAGAAGATCACAAAACTGGATTGGTGGAACTGGCATCACCAATGCCAAATTTGTTCCTACTCCACCAGAGTTGGTAGTTCAACAGATGGGAGAACTTGAGAGCTTCATGCAAGAAAGAGAGTCAGGACTTTCGGTGTTAATGAAGGCTGCTCTAGTTCACGTACAATTCGAAACAATTCACCCATTTCTGGATGGAAATGGACGACTTGGGAGGCTACTTGTGACGCTAATCCTCTGTGAGGCCAAAGTACTCAATGAGCCTTTACTTTATTTGAGTCTTTATTTCAAACAGAATAGAGAGAGATACTACGAGTTATTGCAAGACGTGCGCACAACTGGTGACTGGGAAAGCTGGTTGAAGTTCTTTCTATCTGGCGCTATTGACACTGCTGAGCAGGCTGTCAAGACTGCAAAGTCTTTGGTTAAGCAGATAAATATCGACTTGGGAGAGATACAGCAAATCTCAGGACAGATTAGAGGGTCGGCCACTCAAGTACATTTGGCGCTACAGAAACGACCCGTTATATCAATTCCAGAGCTTGCCAAGTTGTCGGCTTTGTCACAGCCAACTGTAACTTCTGCGCTCCAAAAGCTTCAACGCTCTGGAATGGTTAAAGAAATCACGGGTAAGAAGCGAAACAAGATGTTCGTTTATGACAGCTATTTGAAGATCCTTAGCGATGGTACTGAGCTTAGCTGATATTGTATCGTACTTGATGTGTAATTACCAAAGACCACTTTCGCTATTTTTTGCGGGCTAGCCATTCGGCGTCTACTGTGGCTATGGCGGCCATGTCTACTATCTCGGAAACTGACGAGCCGCGTTGGAGCAAGTGGGCCGATTTGTTGAGTCCCATCAGGATTGGGCCGATGACATCAGCGCCAGCGAGGCGGTGTAGTAGCTTGTAGGCGATATTGCCAGAATTCAAGTCTGGGAAGATGAAGACATTGGCTTTGCCTTTTAGTGCGCTGAACGGGAAATCTTGTTTCATAGTGTCAGGCATCATCGCTAAGTCCACTTGCATCTCACCGTCGATTTCTAGTTCAGGAGCGCGTTCTTTGACTATCGCCGTAGCACGAGCGACTTTGTCGGCTTGCTTGGAGCGCGCTGAGCCAAAGTTACTGAAGGAAAGCATGGCTACTTTGGGTGTTATGTGAAACCGTCGCGCGACATCAGCTGTCAAAAGCGCTATCTCGGCGAGTTCTTCATCGGTTGGGTCAATGTTCACCGTTGTATCGGCGAAGAAATAGACTTTGTTGTTTAGGATGACAATGTATAAACCTGAAACACGGGAGACACCTTCGCGCAAGTCAAAGACTTCAATGGCGGGGCGGACAACTTCATTGTAATGCTTGCTGACACCGACTAGAGTTGCATCGGCGAGTCCTTCGGCGACCATCATCATGCCGAAGTAGGTGCGCGACTCTAGATTTTTGCGAACGTTTTCGAGAGTGGCGCCTTTGCGTTCACGGCGGCGCCAGAAGGCTTGGACTAAGTTTTCAGTGTGTGCGGAATCCAAAATGTCAATGACTTCAATGTCACCTAGGTCAATTTCAAATTGTGCGGCGGCATTGCGTACGCGTTTACGTTTGCCGAGTAATATTGGGCGACAGATTCCTTCATCGGAGGCTTCAACAGCCGCGCGCATAACGCGCTCATTATCTCCTTCGGGGAAGACAATTGTTCTTTGTGAGGTTTTGGCATAACGCACCACTGGGCGCATCACTGCTCGTGAAAGTCCGATGCGCTCTTCAAGCGCTTGTTTGTATTGCTCAATGTCTACTTGGCGTCTGGCGACACCACTGTCCATTGCCGCTTGCGCCACAGAGGCTGACTCCCACATTAGAATGCGTGGATCAAATGGTTTGGGGATAATATACTCGCGTCCGAATGAGAAACGTTCGACACCATAGGCCTGAGCTACAACATCTGGCACATCTTCTTTGGCGAGATTCGCGAGTGAATAGGCGGCGGCGAGTTTCATTTCGTCATTGATGTGGGTGGCGCTAACATCTAGAGCTCCGCGGAAAATGAACGGAAAGCCCAGCACATTATTTACCTGATTGGGAAAGTCCGAACGCCCAGTGGCGACGATTGCGTCACTACGAGCGGCAGTGGCTTGTTCGTAGGTGATTTCTGGGTCTGGATTCGCCAGTGCAAAAACCAAAGGATCTTTGGCCATCGATTTTATCATCTCGGGTGTCACTAAGTTAGCTCCCGAAGCTCCCACGAAAACATCAGCGCCTTTTAGTGCGTCTGTGAGTGTTCTTGCCGAAGTGTCAACTGCGAATTCTTGTTTGTATTTATTCATGCCCTGTTCGCGGCCGTTGTAAACTACGCCGCGGCTGTCACACATAAAGACGTTCTCTGGTTTGACGCCAAGTTTGCGATGAAGCCGCGCGCAAGAAAGTCCCGCGGCGCCTGCTCCAAGATAAACAACACGGACATCGGCGATGTCTTTGCCGACGATCTCAAGACCATTCAACAGAGCGGCCGCTGAGATGATAGCTGTGCCGTGTTGGTCGTCGTGGAAAACGGGAATATCCATTTCGGCTTCAAGACGTTCTTCAATGATGAAACAGTCGGGGGCCTTTATGTCCTCAAGATTGATACCGCCAAAAGTTGGTTCCAACGCTTTAACAACCTGAATCATTTCTTCAACAGTGTGAGCATTGACTTCTAAATCGAAGACATCAATGTCAGCGAAGCGTTTGAAGAGTCCCGCTTTGCCTTCCATGATCGGCTTTGAAGCTAGAGGGCCAATGTCGCCCATGCCCAGCGCGGCTGTGCCATTGGTAACAATTGCGACCAAATTGCCTCGGGCTGTGTATTTGTAGGCATTTAGCGGATCTTTTTGGATTTCGCGACATGGCTCGGCGACGCCTGGGGTGTAGGCGAGTGAGAGGTCTAGCTGTGTGCGGAATGGTTTTGTTGGTACGACCTCGATTTTGCCTGGTCGTCCTTTGCTGTGGTATTCTAAAGCGTCTTCGCGTGTAATCATGATTGAATCTTTGCCTTAACTTATAGAGAGTCTTATCAGGAGAAGTGGAGCTGACTAGCACGCTCCACTATGTAGCTCCTGTAACTTCAATAGACTATGTCTTGTTCAAAGTCTTACTTCAGATTCGCGCTAAAACATGTAGTTAGCGCTTTTGATAATGTAGGAATAATATTTGAAAACTAGAAGATTCAATTTTAGTACTTCGCAGCGCTAATATTTCATTCGGTAAACTTGATGTCTATCGCCGCCATCGGTGAAGTTTTGTGGGCCGCCGCGTTTGATAGTGAGCAATTTGAGTAGCGCCCAGCCGAAGATGAAACCACCTATATGCGCCCAATAGGCGACTCCTCCGCCACTGGAGCCGATCGAGGTAACTGAGTAGAAAACTTGAGCTACAATATAGAACCCTAGAACCCATTTGGCGGGTAGCCAAGTTGTGCCGATGAAGAAAAACCAATAGACGATCATGACTCTGGCTCTTGGATAGAGGACAAAATAGGCTCCCAGCACAGCTGAAATCGCTCCTGAGGCGCCGATCATTGGGATTGGGGAGTTTGAGTCAAACAGTATATGTAGGCCCGCGGCGGCTAGGCCACCGATAAGATAGAATGTCAAGAAGCGAACGTGACCGAAATAGTCTTCGATATTGTTACCATAAATCCAAAGGAATAGCATGTTACCAGCGATGTGCATGAAGCCACCGTGCATGAACATGCTGGTGAACGGAGTCAGCAGAATCGGTATGCCAAGATTGCCACTGTCAAAGTATCCGCGAATACTGCGCTCGGCGATTAGTCCTGAGATTTCTTCAAAGTGGGTTAGTTCATAGGGAATCAAGCCTAGTTTCAAACTATATAGATGCGATTGAGTTCCAGTGGCAAAGAGGTCAGTTAGCAAATAGACTAGGCCGTTGAGGACAATGATTCCGATAGTCACATAGGGAGTGCGTATCGTCGGATTGTCATCTTTAATTGGTAAGAACATGGTATGTGGTCAATCTATTTTAGCTAATTGTTGTTGTCTAGTTGCTTCGGTGCAGTGTTGTTCTATTGTACGCGAAAGGTCACCTTGCGTTGCGTTTGATTTCCCGCATTGTCTCGAACCCGAATCACTAAAGTGTGTTCCCCGGCTTTGAGGGGTTGATTGGGTTCGGTGACTAAGAGTTTGTCTTCATTATCGTATTCAGGAATCAGCCACTGTCCGTCGAGTCTTATATCAAATAGTGTATCCGCCCAGATCCCAGAGAGTTCATCGGCGATTCTGGCTGTGATTCTTGGCATTGAGTTTTTGAGAGTTTTGCCATTGGCTGGGCGAATTATTGTCACTTGTGGCGGAACATTATCTATCATCAGCGCGAAAATCCCATTGGTCTTAGTTTCGGCGCTAAATGGCGCTGCAAAGAAATCTTCATTGTAATCAGTGGTGAACCAGTTCCATTTATCGGCTTTTTTTGAGAGCGAGCATATTGCGACATTGGAAGCGGGGTTGACCGCAGAGTCGGCATTCAGGCGAATTAGAGTTGGGGAATCGTAGCGAATGTTGTTGGGCCCGAGGTAGAAAGGGCCCGCGAGAATAGACTTTCGCTGGGGGACGCTCTTTTTGTAGTTATGAAGTTCTAATAGGTGATTGACTTCTGGTCCAACTATTGGCGCATAGAAAACTCCATGGCCTCTGATATTATCGCTGGCCTTGGTTGCGTTCGCCAGACTTGGTGGAACGCTAATGTGGAGGTTTGTAATTTCAGCGGCTGTATCGGGATATTGTTTGGCGATATAAGCGCGTAGTGTCACTATTGTTTCTTGGTCAGTGTTATATGGCACAAATGCGCTGAAAGTATTGGCGCCTACCTGATGGACTGGTAGGTTTTGTTCAATACCTGCGGCGCTTAGCGCTTGTAGTTCTGGTTTGTCGGTTGTTGGAGAACTTGTTGTGGCTGTGACATAGAGTCCACCGTCAGTGAGGTGATGTTTCAATACCACTTTTGTTTTTGCTGTTGCTGGAACATTGCTGAAGATAACATCGGGCTTGTACCATCCGTCACGACCTTTGAGGACTGCGCGATAGACTCGTTTGCGATTGCGCATATGTTCGCTAACAGTTATGCGAAAGGCGCCTTTACCGACGGTAGTGACTTTTGTTTTTTCGGAGAGACCCCAGCCACCGTTTTCTTTGAGTTCATAGACAAGCAGTTCGCTAAAAAGTAGACGCTTATCTAGTAGTTTCCAGTTTGGAGTTGTTAGTAACGCGTAATTAGTCCCGATGTCTGTTACTTCAAACAAATCTCCTGGGGGGCCATAGCAAAATGAGTAGTCCAGAACCGACAAATTCCCCGAGGCGTCAGTGACTTCGATTCGCGCAGGGTAGACACCGTAGAGTTTTCTTGCTGAGATATTTAGCCGCGCGGGAACTCTTCCAGGTCGTGTAACTGTCACATTGCCGTTTGCAGTATCGCTGTTCTTAGTTTCCAGACGTTGATAAAGTAGGAATGAGTTTTTCTCACCTCTGAGGGCTCGCGCTTGGTCGTAGACATCCAAAGAAAGAGCGCCTTCGCCGTACTTTAGCGAATCTAGTTTACGTTTGAATTGTGTTTTATAGAGGATGACTGTTCCGTCTGGAAGAGTGTCTGAGAGAGCCGACTTGCCAATTTTGTAGCGTAGTTCTCTTGGGCTGGAATTGAAGCTCTTATTCGTTGGGTAGTCTGTGGTGGTAATAGTCACTCCGTAGGGAGCGCTCAAGTATGGGAATGAGCTTAAGTTGTAATGCGCTGCTCCATCGCCACTGACTCCGACAGGATTGCAATCTAAAGTTTTTGTGCGTTTTCCCGTGGCAAAAAGAGATTGGTAATCAAGGTAACGGAAGGTCAATGACTTTATAAGCGGGCCAGTTTTATCTGAGATGCTCAGGCCTTGCTGGAGAGGGGAGCGAGGAACGTTTTCGCTGTCGCGAATCTCGAAGTGCATATGTGGGGCGCCGATTCCAGTTTTACCAGAAAAGGCCAGAGTGTCGCCTTGGCGCACACGGTAGCGACTTGGTTCAAACCATTCGCGGATATTATAGCTCTCTTTGGTGACTTGAATCTTGCGGACTGTTTTGTCTATTGATGGTGCGTAGCGCGCAAGATGCGCAAAGACATAGGTGCGGCCGTCATCACCCGCTAGATACAGCGCCTTGCCATAGCCGAAATACTGCAGCCAAACCTGCGAGACATAGCCATCAACAGGCGCGACGACAGCCAAGTTTTTAGGGCCAGTGCGTAAATCAAGGCCATAATGGAAACGTCCTGAACGATAATCTCCAAATCCTGATGAGAGGTCTGTTCTTGCTGGCATGGGCCAAATTGGATCCAATCTTGGGCCATTATTTGCGGATTTTGAGGAAGATGTTGCCCCAGAAAGGACGGTTGTTCCTAGCAAAGAAAGGGTAATTGCTGAGATAGTTATTGAGCAAATGGCTTGTAGCCAACGATTCGTTTTCATCTCTTGATTCTACCCTCAAAGCTCCCATGAAGTCAAACTCAAACGAGTTTGGCAGGCATATATAGTGGATTATTATGGCAGTTTGCCTTTTCGCCGAAATGCTACTGACTTGTTGAGAGCAGTTATTTTTGAGTTTCAGGCTCAATCATGGCTCTTGGACGAGATTTGGCCCGAATCTTGCGGAATTACTAGCGAATCCAGCCCACAGAAATGGGTTAGAGGCAGACAAAATCTCAAGTCGCACTTGCCGAATTGCCAGTTAGGCGTATATTTGTCACCCATTGCCTGTTTTCTGGTTTTGAGAGATTTTCAGGTTGAAAAGCACGATGGGAAAAGCAGCAATGAATTGTAGAACTAGCCTATAAGGCAGTAGTGTAGATAGAGATATCGATATTGTAAGGTTATGTTGTAAGTATTATAGGCCATGAGAGTTGGCGCCTAGAATGTGAATAAGCATGCAAAAGTATGCTTTGATTCTGAAGACAACGATATAAATGAAGAAATAATAATCATTCAAAGCCCTTTGTTCGGAGAAGCTCATGTTTTCTTTACTTCGCAGTTGGATTAAACCAATCACATACATCAGTATTGTCGCTTTTATGGGGACAATTGTTCTTGCCTGGGGCATGGACATTGCCAATTCAGATAAATATGGCGGCCCAACAGCCGCCGCAGGTCTAGTTAATGGCCAAGAGGTAACTCGCGACGAATACAACGCTACATATCAGAATTTGCGTAACCAGCAATTCGGGAACTCTTCGGTTGAGCCAACCGAGGCCGATCTTCAGCGTATCAAAGAGCAATCTTGGGCAAACCTTGTCGCCCAAAAAGCTCTTGAGCAAGAAATGGATCGAATGGATTTGGTCGTTAGCGATGAGGCGGTTTACACATACTTGCGAATGAATCCGCCAGATTTCATGCAGAGTCAGGCTCAGTTCCAGACTGATGGAGTTTTCGATTATCAACGTTACTTACAAATTATGGCCGAGCCAACCAATGCGCCGATGTGGGCGCAAGTGGAAGCGGCTGTTCGTCCGCAAGTGCGAACTTCTATGATTCAAGAGATTGTTACTTCTGCGGCGCGTATTACACAATTCGAAGTCAAAAGCTCATTCTTGAGTTCGCGTGAATTGGCGCGTTTTGGTTTTGTTTCGGTATTGACTTCGTCATTCCCGGATTCGACGGTTACTGTTAGTGACGCAGAAATCAATGAATACTACAATTCACATATGTATCGTTTCAAATCGGAGCCTCGGCGCGGAATTCTGTTGGCGTTGTTCTCGAAAGACATTACTGAGCTTGATTGGGAACGTGTCAAATCAGAAATCCAAGAGTATGCTAATGATGCGCGTAAGCCCAATCAGGACTTTGCTGAATTAGCGCGCTCATTTAGTGATGATGGCTCTGCTCCAAACGGTGGTGACTTGGGATACTACCCCATTGCTAATCTTGATCCCCTTTATGTTGCTGGCGCAATAGCTCTGGAGATTGGCGCTATTTCAGGGCCGATTAGAAGCTCATTTGGTTGGCATATTATCAAGCTTATCGAAATGAAAGATAAAGACGACAAAGTCACAACCGACTCTGAGAAAGCCACTAGCATTCATACAGCGCATATTTTGTTGAAAGTAAAGCCATCAGATGAGACAGTCGATAATGCTCAGCGTCAGGCTCGTGATTTTAGAGTTATTGCCAAGGAACATGGAATGCAAGCGGCGGCTGATTCACTGGGTGTCGATTTGAAAACTGTTGTGCCGTTCCGTCGCAATGACGCTATCAATTTCTTGGGGCAGAACTATTTTGCGGGCGAATGGGCTTTCAATGCCAAGCTTGGTGATCTCTCTGGTATCTATGACAACGCTTCGAATTTCTTCATCATGGAACTCAACGCAATTAAGACCAAAGGCGACATACCTTTGTCTGATGTTCGCGCTAGCGTCAAGAATTTGGTCAAGAACGAAAAGCTCAAAGCTCTCTGTTTGGATACAGCGCGTGTGATTTACCAAGAGGTGCAGGCCGGGGCCGACATCGCTGATGCGGCTCGCGCACATAACCAGAATTATGTAGAGACAACAAAGTTCTCGCGTAAAGCGGCTTTCCCACCGCCACTCGGTTCAGATCCACGAGCAATCGGTGGGGCTTTTTCTCTGACTAGTGTCGGTGATGTCTCTGAGCCGATTGCCACCGACCGTGGCGCGGCTCTTTTCAAGCTCTTAGAAAAAGAGACACCAGGGCTAGAAGAGTTCAATACCGCCAGCGACTCTGTTGCAGCATCTTTGCTTTCACAAAAGCAAAGCGCTGTCTGGCAAAAGTGGTATACTGCGCTAATTCTTGAGGCCAAGTCTGAGAACTTTATTGAGCGACAGATTGCCGAGCAACGTACGATAGTGGAAGATTTCTAAGTCGCTTTATTGGACAGTATTACACTTGAGTGGTTATTACTTAGAGAAACTATTACGCTAGAGTAGCAATAATGGTAGAGAAGCAATAGTGACAATTCACTGCAAGGGACTCCCGAATCGTCGACGTTTCGGGAGTCTCTTTATAAGAATGATATTCTATCCTCATCAATAATATGAAATAGGGTGGTTATGGATACTAGACCTACATGGCAAGTGTATCTCTCTGGAGAAATACACAGTGATTGGCGCCAGCGACTAATCGACGGCGCCAAAGCTAGGGGATTGTCCTTTGAGTTCTTATCTCCTGTAACAGATCATTCAGCAAGTGACAATTGCGGTGTTGAGATTTTTGGTGAGGAAGAAAAACCATTTTGGAAAGACCATAAAGGCGCCAAACTAAATGCGGTTCGCACTCGTACTCTGATTGGACGCGCTGATATTGTAATTGTTCGTTTCGGTGAGCAATATCGTCAGTGGAACGCTGCCTTTGATGCGGGCTATGCCAGCGCCCTTGGCAAACCATTGATAGTGATTCACCCACCAGAGTTTACACATGCGCTCAAAGAGGTTGACGCTACTGCATTGGCAGTCGCTGAAAATGTTGAGCAAGCGCTCAAAGCTTTGTCTTATATTGTTAGCGGCAAGTTATAGAACTCAAGTCAGACTAAATTAGATATTGTCATGCCCACACAGACAAAAGTTATTAATCTTAGTTTTCGAGCGTTGATAGTTTTGACTATTATCATGGCGGTTGGGACATATTTGCGAGTTGTAGATGTTTGGCGACCGATTGATGGTACAGCGACAATTAATTCCACGCTTTGGCGTGAGACTGATGTGGCTTCTATCGCCTACAACTTTTACAATGAAGACAACAATATTCTCTATCCTCGCACTCATTGGCGAGAAGACACTCCTGGTTTTGTCGAAAGTGAATTCCCGCTCTACCCTTGGTTAGTGGCTCAGTCCTATAGTATCTTTGGCTTTCACGAGGAACTAGCGCGACTGTTGTCACTGATATTGTCAGCGCTGACACTGCTTGTCTTGACGCGCATGTCGTTTATGCTGTTTGATGAAATTGGCGCTTTGATAGCGACTGCGTTTTTTGCAGTTAATCCTCTTTTGATATATCTTTCGACCGCAGTGCAATCTGATACATTGATGTTTCTGTTCTTGTCTTTGGCGTTATACTATTATTTCCGTCACATACGTGAACCATCGCAAGCTCGTGACTTTCTGATTAGCTCTGCATTCTTGACATTGGCGATTCTCTGCAAGGCAACAGCGGCGCCGTATGCGCTATTTTTTGCTGCCGACACATTGCGTCGCAATGGATTGCGAAAGACACTTACCAATAAAGTAACCTATATCGCCTCGGCTATTATTGTCCTGCCGAATTTGGCGTGGGTGACTCACTCACATCAGTTTTGGTTAGACTATGGATTGTCTTTGGGCGTTACCAATGAATCCCATCTTATTGGCTCTGATATATTGTTCATGTGGAAGTACTATCACGGGTTTCTTGAGAATTCTGTCTCTTATGTCACCAGTTATCCTGGTGGAGTGGCTCTAATTGTCGGGCTCTGGACACTAAGGAAATCGAAGCTTGCCAAGCCGATCTATATTCTTGGAGCTTCACTGAGCGTCTTTTATTTTGCCACTCTCTATACAACGGGAGCGCCTTGGGCATTTTATTATCATGCTTTGACAATTCCTCTGGCTGGAATAGTTCTTGGCGCCTTCGGCGAGGAAATAGCCCTGTCGGACAAAAGGGCGAAGTTCGGTGTGTCTTTGATTGTAGTTGGCATCCCTACAGCAGTAGCAGGTGTTGGTATCGGATTGGCGCTTGGTTTTTCGCTGACCTTGGCGTTGGCGCTTGGTTCTCTGACTTTCACTTTGGCAATAGCTATGTTATTGTATCGAAGTATATTCCTACAAAGTGAGTCTGCGGGCGCTACTACAAGAAAACCTTCATTCACCAATAACTTTGTCATCACTGTTATGGCGATTGTTTTGGTAGCGCTGACCGCGAGAAGTTTCAGGTTAGTTCCGCAGGAGAAAACTTATGTGGATTGGAGAGATTGCGCAGAGCGCTTTGTTGTTAATGTCCCCGAAACGTCGCGTTTGGCTTGCTGGGGCGCCCATTCGCGTTCGGCTTTGGGACGGGATGTTGCTTACAACGCCGCTTGGATGTTCTATTGGATGGATCGTCGGGGATTTAGTATTCCTGAAAATATTCAAAGCATTGCAGTTGTTGATAGTGTTAGAGACCTTGGGGCTGATTACTATATTGAATTCTTGCCTGGCTCCGCGCGCACTCCTGGTTTCCATCAGGCGCTGCGGGAGCGATACCCAATGGTTGATAGCTGTGGTGTGCATATGCTTTACAAGCTCAAATGATCCCTTCCTGAGGATATCGTTAAAGGATGTAAAAAGGCGCTGTTTATTTGGAGAAACAGCGCCTTTTTCTTAAGGGCTTGTTGATAAATTCCCGATTTGTTGTGTCAGGTCTTGATTTTCACTTTTTGAAAATTGTGACCTGACACCTCTTCATAGAGAAAGCGTCGGGTCACACGATAGCAAGAAGCGCCATCGCAAGACCCGACGCAACCTTTTTAGGGTTTATCAACAAGCGCTTAATGCCGAGTTTGTTTGTACAAGACTCTGTACTATTGAATATCGTAAGTTTCAATACGTAAACTTTGTAAGTCGTCGGTGACACTCACTCTTACTTGGGGGGTTAGTGTGTCAAATCCTGGTGAGACAAATGCTTCGCCGTCCTGAACTAGGCCTTGTCCTGACAAGTAACCGCTCAAGTCAGAGGTGATACCGTTGCCGTCGAGTCGTACACCGCCGCCATTTGGGAAAAGTAAAACTAATTTGTTGTCTTTTCCTGAGAGAGTGACATCCACCAAGGGCTCATTGTCACCGACTTTAATCTTCAATTGCACTTCTTCGAGATTTGCTATCAATTTACGGAGAGAGGCATGGGTCATGTTTAATTCCGCGAAAGAATCTGAACCGCTCAAGGTCAAGTCAAGAGTCGTTTGGGCTGGTACGTCCAGTCGAAACTCGGGGTCGCGATTTGAACCGAATCCATGGGAAGTAAATAAGAGCGGAATGCCGTGACTGCCCCAATTAAACCATCTATCGGAGTCTGTGACTTCCAAGTCCGCTGTAGTTCCAGACTGGGTGAATACTAGGTTTGTCCCTGGGTGCGAGCCAACCATTTTGCCGCGAATTCTTTCTCCAGTTCGTGCGCGAACATAGAGGTCATAGTTACCTAACTCAACTGAGGCGTGTAAAGTTTCAACGCCAGTGTCGAGGTTGCGATTAAATGACGAATGATAGGCTGTGCTTTCACCTTGCTCGAGATTGTAGGCCTCAACACCAATTAGTGTGAGGGTTAGTCCCAGTAATAGGGGAGAAATGAACGCGAGAGCTTTGAGTTGGGTGCGCTTGAAAATCATTTCAATTCCGATAGCTATCAAGAGTATCGGCCACAGCGCTAAGGCGTATACGAACACTTCTGACGCAATGACACCTTTTTCAATCAGCAACCAAAACACACCAAAGGCGATGAATGTTAGTCCCCAACGAAGTGAACGAGCAGAAGTCATGAGATACCTCCGTTATTGCTGGGAGGGGTATCAGATGATGTCTCATCTTTTGTTGGCGGCGCAGGTGTGGCGCTGGTTGTTGTTGCGCCGACTGTTGCCGTTGTAGCAGAGAATTCAGTGGCGCCTGCGACGTGGGTGTCACTATCTCTCTTGGAAATAATAGAGAGGTCAAGGTGACGCACAATCAAGTAAATGCCTATGACAACCAAGCCTACAGGGATTAGGTCGTCCCAATGCCACCAGAAGTAACCTTTGAGGAGGGCAAAAAGACCTAGCGCTACCATCACCATGCCTGGGATCATTGCCGACATGCCGGGTTTTGATTTATCGTCAGGCGCCTCGGTAGCGTTTGGGCCAGGATATGCCATTGGGGCCGTGTCAGCCGCAGTCGTTTCTTTGTTGACTGTTTGGTCTGTGTGCGCATTGTCAGTGTGCACAGCCACCAATGGTCGGCGTGGGATAATTATCCAGCCTACCAAATAGGCGACAACTGGAAAACCAAGTCCTAGGACTAAGAGAATTGTTGCCAGACGAACGATAGTTGGGTCGATGTCATAATACTCGGCGATTCCACCGCAGACTCCGCCGATCACTTTTTCTTGTCGTGATCTAAATAGTCGTTTATTCATGTTATTCCTCCTTTGCACCTGTTAGCAGGAGACTACCTGCAGAACTCTCCTAGGTTAATCAAACGAGAAATTAGAGAAATAGTTGCATTGGGTGTGAATTGAGGCGTGGGAGGGGATTAAGTGGTGGAGCAACTGCCACAGGTAATCACGTAGTTGTAGCGTGGTTAGAATACGGATCCATTCTGTCGCAGTTGTGTTTGACAGGCAAGGAGATTTCTATGGAGCTGTTTTCAACGAGTTCTCTGTGCGTTTTATGAGATTGATCAATTCATAGAGATGGAGTTTTGTTGCGACAAAAGGGTTTAGCTCAATTACTTTTTCGTATTCTTCGCGCATGTTTTGGAAAATATTCCGATCTCTCGTAATCTTTGCTATCGGTACGTATGACTGCCCCACCAAATAATGGACATAGAAGAGGTTGTTATATTCTTGTGAGAGGCGCTTCAGTTCTTTGACCGCTAATTCAACTTTACCGATAGTTGCGTAGATATTAGCACGCTCTAATTGAGCCGTGAGATTATTTGGGAATTCACCTAAGAAACGATCCAAATAAAACAGCGCTGAATCCAAACGATTCCTTGTTCGACTACTCATTGCCAATTCATAATCAGTGGGAGTGTAGTTAGGCAGTTGAAGGCTGTAGATCATATATGTAGCCTCGCGAGCCCAAACTTTCATAACGCGCAAAGTATCAGGTGTCCGTAAGTGTTGAATTGCCACGCGTACGAGAGGTTGTGGGTCGGCAAGATGGGTGATACCAGCTGCACTAATGACATCCTTGTTGATTGAACGGAGCCCTCCATATGGATAGAAATTCTTGTGTGTATTGTCTATTGTGAAGGCTGGTGCGAAATTACCAGCTAAGACAGCTTTGTCTCCAAGAATTTGGGCAATATCCATGTTCTGGCGCTCTAAGATTTTTCTTGGATAGTACATGCCCTGATAAATTAGGTAGGATTGGAATACGAGAAATGATGATAGAAGGACTGTTACAGAAATATAGCTTGGGATTCTAGGTAATGTAATGCTCTTGCGGTATAACAACGCTGAAACAATCAGCTCACAAACGATTCCAGTTACTGTCATTCCTAAGCTGAACCATTTTGTACCAATTGTTACAGCTTGATTGTAGTGAGCCCACCAAAACGAGGCCTGTTCAAAGACGTATCCACCAACAAAAACTAGAATTACGACTGCGAAGGCGCCTCGTTTTCTTCTCAGTTGGAGTTTCACTTCTCCGTTGACGAGTTGTGCTATTCCATAGGCGGCCAGGACACACACAGGAATAAGGTATGGTATGAAATATCTGTATGGACGATATTCGAACGGAATTAGCATCCCCAACCCTGCTATTATCCAAACAATCATGAAGGTCAGGACTCTTCCCTTTCCTCGCTCTCCTTGAGTGTCGCTTTTTCTTGTTACTTGGGTTGCGGCAAGAGCTACTCCTACCGAAGCTAGCAACAGCAGAAATGGATGAAATGGCGCTATACCAGTGTCACCGTAAGAAAAAATGGATTGCATAGCGCCACCAAGTGAACTTGGCATGCTAGGCGAAATTCCAACAGCAGACGTAATTGTCTTGTAGTAATTAATCAACGCCACTGGTGACCAATTCGAAAACATTCCAGCATAGAACATAAGTCCGGCCGAGAATCCGCCTCCCATGGCCAGCCCATTACGTAACGCTTCTTTTCTAGAATAGATTAGATGGTCTACAATTAATGGAGCCGCAATAGCGACGGCAGTAAGTTTGCCGCCGAATACAGCTATCGCTAGGAGGAATCCTACCCCCAGAGCGCCCTGAGTCGACCAGCCATAGCGAAAGTGTGCGAAGACGATTAGCCCTGATGCAAAGACAACACCTGTTTCAAGATACGGGGCTCTGCCTCCGAAAAAAAATAGATTAGTAACGGCCAATAAAAATATTGTGAGAATCATTTCATTACGAGATAACAGTTTTCTTAATCCAAATAAAAAGAATACTAACCCAGTCAATTGAAGAATGAGGGCAGCAATGTTTGCAGTAACTCGTGACACACCAGCTATCGAGAATACTAAGTATGCCATCCCCGATACAAGTGAACTCTGAATTGAGATTAGTCTTTCTGAGTCATAGAGATTCCAAGTTCCATATAGTACTTTATTACGAGCGAAGCTGGTGTACATGTATGGGTCGGTTAGTTCAGAAGTGCCAAGATTTGAGTAGAAGAGCGGTGTGTCATAGCCAAGATTGACAAATCGCAGAAGGATAAAGACTATCGAAACAATGGCCAATACCAAGTAAAGCCACCGTGAGTTCAAGTCTTGTCGTACCATGTGATGAAGTGTACCACCGTTTGTCAGAATGTGCAACCAAACAGGGTCCTGTATTTGATGAAATCATGTTACGCTGATAGTTTGCAATACACACCACATAATATTGATAGGATTGTGCCATGCGCATCCATTCTTGTAAATCAAGAATATTTTGGCGGGATATTGAACAATCTAATCGACTGTATAGGGACGCTCGGGGATTACTATCCAGGCTATTAGGTAGGCTAGGCCGGGGATGCCTGTGAAGACTACGGCTAAGGCGGTGACTACTCTGACTATTGTTGGGTCGACATCTAGGTATTCGGCTATGCCGCCGCAAACACCGCTGATGACTTTGTCTTCTCTTGAACGATATAGTCGTTTCTTCATGGTATTCCTTCTATCTGTAATTCAGAGCCTGTGCTTGTTGTCTTGGCTGCGCTTGTGGTGCGCAAAGCGTTAGTATTAGTTCATGCAAAGCGGCTTTGCCTTCGGTGGGGCCGTTGGCGATTCCGCCTTTTAGCGCCGCTTCGGTGGCGGTTATCGATGAGAGCGCAGACTCGATTTGTGCAAGTGACAATCGATTGGCCTGACGCTCGAGTTTACCGCGAAATCTTTCTTTGTAGGGCGGCAGTTTGCGGCCACCCTTGACAAGGTAAATATCTAAGAAACTAGCTCCCAGCCAATATAAAATACCTGTTGGTGTGTCGCCGCCTTCGAGAACTGGTTCAAAGGCTTCAAGGGCGCCAGAGGTATTGCCAGCTAGGACATAATCAACCAACTGATAAACACTGCGATTGGTGGTTTCGGAGGCAACTTGACGAACCATCTGCAGGGAAACTTTCTTTTCCTCAGCGGCAAAGGCAATGAGCTTATCGATTTCACCAGTCAATCTGCCTGAATCACAACTGGTCATTTCGGCTAATTCTCGCGCGGCCAGTGGTTCAATCTCGATTTCGCAGGCTTGCATCGCTCGTGTGGCTCGATTCTGCGCTTCTATAGGAGTCAGTTTCGGAAACTCAACAACTGTCGCGACTATCTCCAGTTTTTTGGGTAGTGACGAACGTCGATCGGGTTTCTTGGCGGCGCGTGTATAGAAAATGACTACTCGGCTTTCGGCAGGAACTTTTAGGAGAGCTTGGGTTTCGGTCAATTGCTTGGGGGATAATTTTTGCGGATTGACAATTGTCACTAATGAACTTTCACCAAAGAATGGGAGAGCCATCAGCGCATCACGAACATCGCCGAACTTTTGCGAGTTCAAATCAATTCGTGAACTATTGGATTGTTGTAAGGCAAAGGGCAGGAACTTCTCTCGAATGTAACGGATTGCCTCATTCATACGGAAATCGTCATCGCCATAGAAATAATAAGCTGCTGCAAATTTTCCTTGGGTGACAGCTTTTCCCATTTGTGATGGTGTCATTTTCATAAATGCAGTATAGCGCCAGAGTCGCGTCTGGCACAATGATACACACAATCATACATTAGAAACAGTCGGAGGTGTGAAGCAAAAGAGAAAGTTGAGGAGGATTAGCGCTTGAAATCAATCAGGTCGGAGGGCAGGATTATTGTCAGCGGAGGTCCAGTCGAGGGAATAGCGATACTTTTGTTGGTACTTGAGAGCTTTGGCCAGAAATGGCACAAAGTCTTCGTCTGAGGCGCGTTTGGTCTTGACTTGCTCGACAATACGGAGGTTGCCGCCAAAAATTTGCAGTGACTTATCGCCGAAAAGTTTGCGATTTAGATCAATGAATTCCAGTAGCGCCAGTAGAGATGCAAAGTCAGTGTGGTCCTTGCCGCCTTCGAAAGGGGCCTTGAAAGAGATGCCCAATTCGGGTATCCGAAATGAGACCAGCTTACTTTTCTGTTGGGCTTCCGCCTCTGTCCGTAAATATGATCCGAAGAAACAATCCATAGTCAAAATAAGTGTTGCAAATTCGGCGCCTCTCTCAAACGCCCTAGCGCTAATGCATGGCAGGCCAGTCGGTTAGCTATTCGTGGGGTTTGTTGATAATGCTTCGGGCCGTCGATAATCAAAGAAAGTTGTCCTTTGCTAGGCATGGATACGCATCTGATTGCACATAGCGAAGAAAAGTGGAAACAGCTCGCGTATTCGGTCATAATGGCATAATAACTGCCAGTTTTGGCTTGACTCTCTGCGATTTACGTCGATATTGTGGAACATAATGGAAATATGGGGCTAAAATAGAAATAGGGCGCATGGAATTAACAATAATAGCGCTTTGGCTCACAAAACAGTTTTAGACAGAAATAGTTAAGGATAGAATGAAAGCATTTACAGAAGAAATTATTAAGTACGTCCGCAATTCCGCCACACGTCCATTGCGAGTTCGTGAATTGGCCAAGGAAATGGGAATCTCCGATGAGGAGTACCGCGATTTTCGCAAGGCAGTTGAAGGGCTGATGACAGAGGGGCGGCTGATTTCGCTTAAAAGAGGTCGGCTGGGTTTGCCAGAGCAAGTGGATTTGGTTATCGGGCGGATTTCGATTACTAGATCTGGCACGGGTTTCGTTGGTGATGAGAATGCCCCAGAAGGTTCTTCGAAGGCCGAAGATATTCTTATTCCGCCGCAGCATTTACTAACCGCTATGGATGGTGACAGAGTATCTGTGCGTCGCGAGGGGATTTCTCGCGGTAGACAATTGGGCGCGGTAGTGACAGTTCTCGAACGTGCGCGCCATGCGATTGTTGGTGTTTTTCATCGTTCGCCGCACTTTTGCTTTGTTGATCCTGATGACAGGCGCATGCACCGCGATATTTATATTCCCGCTGAGGAGACCAACTCCGCTAAACAAGGTGACAAGGCTAGTGTAGAGTTGTTCGAGTGGACTGATCCGTATAGAAATCCTGAAGGAAAAATTACCGAGGTTCTTGGCAAGCCAGGTGATCCGCGAGTTGAACTTGAGGGGATTATTCATTCCTATGATTTACCGACGGATTTTCCCGCTAAGGTTTTACGTGAGGCCAAGAAGTCTGCGCAGGGTTTTACACCTGAAGAATTCAAGCGCCGTGAGGATTGGCGTGAGAAGGTTATTTACACAATTGATCCTGCCAGCGCTAAAGACCATGATGATGCTGTTTCGGTTGAAGAAACCGAAAGTGGCTATCGCTTGGGAGTGCATATTGCCGATGTTTCATTTTTTGTGCAACAAGGGACTGCTTTGGACGCTGAGGCCTATGGCCGTGGTAATTCGGTGTATTTACCTGGCAGGGTTATTCCGATGTTGCCTGAGTCACTCTCGAATGATCTTTGCTCATTGAAAGAGCATGAAGATCGTTTGGCTCTCTCTTGCATTATTGATTACGACCAAGACGGTAATGCTCTTGATTGGCGAATTGCTGATACAGTGATTCGTTCGCGCGCCAAACTTTCCTATGAGGATGCGCAGTCGGTTTTTGATGGCGCTCCAGCCAATGATTTGGCTGCGAGTATGCGCGAGCCGTTGTTGTTGGCGCAAACTCTAGCGCGAAAGATTGCTGCGCGTCGATTCGCTGACGGGTCTTTGGATTTTGAACTTAGTGAGGCGCGGATTGATTTTGATGAAGAGACAGGCCAGATAGTGGCGCTGGGTATTCGTAAGCGTCTTGAGGCGCATCGTCTGGTTGAGGAGTTTATGTTGGCGGCCAATAAGGCTGTGGCTTTGACTTTTTCACGGGCGTCACTGCCGATACTTTATCGAGTGCATGACAAACCTGATCCTGATAAATTGAAGGCCTTCGCTGAATTAGCTAGATCATGCGGGCACAAGTTTCCGTTTAGTGAGCATATTACACCATTGATGTTACAGCGTTTTCTCAAGTCTATCAAAGGCGCTCCTGAAGAGGAGTATCTCAATGAACTGGCTTTGCGCTCAATGAAGAAAGCAGTTTATCAGGAGCAGAATCTGGGACATTTTGGTTTGGGTTTCAAACATTACACACATTTTACTTCGCCGATTAGGCGCTATGCGGATTTGGTTGTTCATCGTTCTTTGCGTGAAATTAAAAACGGGAAATATTCTGTAGCTTATGGCCAAGCTCTTAATGAGAGCTTGGGAACAATTGGCAAGCATATTTCAGGAACCGAACGATTTGCAGTTGAAGCCGAACGCGAGGCTATCAAGGTCATGCAGGTTCTGTTTCTTGAGAAACATGTTGGTGATGAGTTCTCGGGGGTGATTACAGGAGTTGTGGCGCGTGGAATTTTTGTGCGTTTGAGTGATGTGCATGCCGAGGGTATGGTGCGGGTCAGTTCAATTGATGATGATTTCTATCATTTTGATAGTGAGCGTCATCGTTTGATTGGTTCGCGGACACGGCAGGTGTTTCGTCTTGGCGATAGTGTGCGGGTGACATTGGTTAGCGTTGACGCACAGCGTCGTGAGATTGATTTGGCTCTGGTGGCGGGATCACTAAAGCACTCCGCTGGGAAGGGTGATGATAAACGCGACAGGAGAGGCAGAGCAGGCAAGTCAGGCAAGTCAGGTGTTTGGGGCAAGAAAGGCGCCAAGAAGGATAAGGCCAGTCGTCCGAAGAAGAATTCAAAGAGTAAAACTGGGGCTAAGAAGTTTGTCAAGAAAAGCGCTAAGAAGAGCGCCACAAAGAGCGTCAAGAAAAGTTCCAAGAGACGGAACCGAGATTGATGGGTAACGATTTTGCACAAGATTCAATAGCTAGGGAAGTTGTCGCGCTGATTGATGATAACCAGCAGAAAGTTTCGGTCAAAGTTCGCAAGTCGTTGATGAAGTTTCAAGGACTTGTTGGTGTCTCTGATATTGAAACTGTTGGACATGATGTCAATGAGTTGGCTACTGCGCTGGCGGAGGCGCAGATTGTTTTTCTTACAGAAGAAAGCGCCAAGAGGTTTCCTGAATTACTAGGCTGGATTCGTTCGCTGCGACCTTTGGTGGACCTTTGGGAAATCACCGCAGCTCCGCGCTCGTCAGAATCTCTGAGTGATGGTTTTGACGACTCTTTGGGGATGGAGTTATTTAATACGGTGCGCTTGAAGCCCTTGCGCGAAAAAATTGAGCGACGTTTGCATCAGAAGACCTTGCTGGCTGGGATGGGGATTGTCTCACGTTCTCTGCGCATGGGTTTAATAGCTGAGACTATTGAGCGCGTGGCGCCAACAGATGCTAGTGTTTTGATTGTTGGCGCTTCGGGTAGTGGCAAAGAGTTGATTGCTGGAGCACTTCACAATTATTCACGACGCAAGGGAAAGCCGTTTGTGGCGCTGAACTGTGGGGCTATTCCAGAGGGTTTGATTGAGTCCGAATTATTCGGACATCGGAAGGGCGCGTTTACTGGTTCGATTGGTTCGCGGTCTGGTTATTTTAGTCAAGCGGATGGCGGGACGATTCTGCTGGATGAAATCGGTGAAATGAAACCGGATATGCAGGTAAAACTTCTGAGGGCTCTTGAAGAAGGTTCGTTCTATCCACTTGGTAGTGACCGTCCTTTGAGTGTGGATGTGCGCACGCTCTCGGCGACAAACAGAGAACTTGAGCAAGCAATTGGTGAAGGTCGGTTTCGCGAGGATTTGTATTACCGTCTGTCAGCAATAAAGCTTTCGATTCCGTCACTAAGCGAAAGACCAGAGGATATTGCGCCCTTGTTGATGACTTTTGCTTCTGGTTCACAGTTGAGTGGGTTTTCATCTGAGGCTTTGAGCGCATTGGAGGAATACTACTGGCCAGGTAATGTACGGCAGTTGAAAAATTTTGTTACGCGGATTTCGGCGTTGATTGGTGACGGTGAGGTTAGTGTCTCAGATGTCAAAGCCTATATTGCTGAGCAACAGTTTTCAGCGCCGACACTGCCAGTAGTCGCCCAGCAACCGCAAGAGGAAGTTGGCATGGACCTAGTGTATCGGGCTTTGATGCAACTGGGTTCGGAGGTTAAGAATTTGCGTGAACTGATTGTCTCTAATTTGCCTGACCAACAAAATCATGCTAACAATGCTACACAAACGGCCGCTCCTAGCTATAGGCCGAATTCATCAGCTACTCAGGGTGGAGAACAGATTATAGTCAGCGCTGAGGAAGTGGCGACAGTCGAGTCGGTGGATGCTATGGAGTCCAAGTTAATCGGCGAGGCTTTGCGTATCACTGGTGGCAATCGTCGCATTGCCGCTGAACGACTGGGTATTGGTGAACGCACTCTTTACCGCAAAATGAAGAAGTACGGTCTGAGTTAATTTGACCAGCGGTTGCAATTGTCTGGTGAGTTACTTTTGAGAATGCTTGACAATCTGAGTCCTGAGCGCTTCTGTGTATTGTGTGTGATTCTGAAATGCAATACCGTTTTCCGATTTCTTCCGCCTATTTCGCTGTCTTTCTTATGATATTCAAGGCGGCGCTATTGGCGTTGTGTTTTGTTTATTTTGTTGACTCCCAAACTCTCTATGCTCAAAGCGTTTCTAATCTCACTATTCCATCTGAAGAAGAGCTACGGGATGCGCTATTCAATTCTGAAATAACATTTGAGGAGTTCGAGCTTCTACTTGAATACTTCTACGGAACAACTCTGCCAGAGTTGCCAATTGTTGCAGGCTCTATTCCGAATCTGGACTTGGTAGGGATAACTAATAGCGCTGAATTGGATAAGTTGCAACAAGAGCAACTAGCTGGAATCAAAGGCTCCAAGGCCAAAGATTTGTCGAAAAATAACAAGGGTCTAGGGGCTTGGGTGCGAATGTATATTGATCAGGAACTAAATGGTGGTGAACGTTCAAGGAATGTCTATCAATTTCGAGTGGGACAAAATAGTGGCTGGAGATTTGAGGGCGCAATCGGTAGCGCCTATGGACGAGAAGCCCTTTGGCGTTCTCGGTCATTGAAGTGGCAGTCTGCCGAGAAATCTAAGCTTTCAATAGTTTTGGGCAATTATGATTTGATTTGGGGCGCTGGTTTGGCTCTTGGTCGTCGCGGACGTCTTCTTGGGCGACAAAATTCGCTTTCGTTTGAGTCATTGCTGACACCTGACCGCGGTGGTTTTAATGGAGTCAGCGTGGCAGGTGTGACATCAGTGACCGCGAGTCGAAAAATCCAGTGGCAGGCTATTGGTTCGGGTCATCGGGACATTACAAATCGTCTGGGGACTTTGGCTTTGATGGGTAAGACGACCTCGGGTTTTTTGACGGTCGGTGTCTTATGGGGGAGAAACTCACTTAGAGCGCGTGATGGGTCAGGTGAGTTTGTTCAAGATCAGTATTCTCTTTCTCTTGGGGCCGCCAAATCCAAGCCGCTGTGGTTCAATGCGGAAATCAATACACAGGTTAGTAAACAAAGTGATGCGAAAGTTTTGACTATTGCGGCCAGCGCCGAGTGGCGGTACACTAGCTCTGCAGGAAATGTGCGCGGGGCGGCTTGGCGCTATCCGCGCTCCTACCGGAATCTAACTGGTGGCGCTCGCTCTGGGATTCTATATGAGTCAATTGAATTTGAAGAATTGGAGTTTTCTTATCGTGACAGACGGATTAACCAAACGGGTGGGTTGTTGCGCAGTGTCACGACACTAAGTAGTGTGAGTAAAGTAGAGACAGGCATTGAATTCAGCAGTCAGGGCCGTAGCGGCGCTACACGTGGAGATTATATTTTGGCATATCATCGAAAAATCAATGGGCATGATCTCAAGCTTGAAGCGGGAGGTAGGACAGTTACAAACTCTACTTCAACTCTGGGAAGTCGCTGGCGCCTGCGAGCGCAACTGAGCTCCAAACCAAAAATGACGAGTTTTCGAACTGCAGTAACTTATCATAAGGAAACAGACAAGAGCCCTGCGATTGGTGTCTTCGCGCGGATTTCACGGAGCTTTCGGACAGGGAGTAAGTTGGAGTTGTGGCTGAATGTCTCACGCTATAGATTCCGAGAGAGTAGGATTGAAAGGTTTTACAGTTACTTGCAATATCTTGCGCCAATTAACAAAAGTGGTTCTATTGTGGCTTTGACGAAACTGGTTTATCGCTATAATGATTCGAGCGCTTCGCGAGTTGTTGCGCGGTTTGAGGTGCAAACACAATGGTGAGGTCAGATGTGAGACTGAATATGGGAAGAGTATTGCGTTCGGCTCTAGTGAGTGGGGCAGTGGGTCTGCTATTGCTCTTGTTTACACATAGAGTGGCTACTGCGAGTGGTCTGGTAGTCAACGAAGCGCTAGTCAATGAGCCAGACGGGAAAGTGTCTTTGGAATGGTTTGAGTTGTTCAATAGCGCTCAAACCCCTGTGACACTTCTGGATGACACACTACGGATAGACAATCAATTTGTGGCTGTCTTTGGGAATATCACTTTGCAACCTGATGAGTATTTGGTAGTCAGCCGTAATGTTGTGTTATTTGAAGAACATTTTGGGGATAGTAGTGGTGTTTGGGGTGATGATTCGTTGCTTGAAAATTATGCTCTCATACAGCTCGGCTTTTCTCTCAAGAATAGCGCAGGAGAACTGTCTATCAGCAATGACACTACAATCACTAAGTTGGTCTGGCCTAGATCTGGCTCCGATGGTGTTTCATGGGAGCGGGTCACTGTCGGGGTTGATTCGGTGGCTTCTTCTGTGGATGTCTCAGGAGCTACACCTGGTCGAGCAAACTCTGTTAGTCCTTTGGGGCGTGACTGGGAAATTGTTGGATTTGAGATTGTCCCTGCGCGTGGAGCGCCGACACGTGTGGATGTCACGGTGCGCAACTCTGGGACACTGGCTCTTCCAAGCGCTTGTTTGTTAGTCTACGGTGACCCAATACTATCCCCAGTGGCGCAGTTTGGAATAGATGGTGATAGTTTGTTTTGTGAGCCGTTTTCAGCTTTGAGTTCATCTGAGAGTGTGGTGGTCAGTGTTTTTGTCTCTGGTCTTGGAGTCTATGACACTATCGGATTGGCAGTGGCTGTGATAGATGAGCGACTACCAAACAATACTATTGTCACAACAATTCTAGGTGTTGATTTCCCACCATTATTGATAAATGAGTTTTTGGCCAACCCACAAGCACCGTTGGGTTCGGAATGGGTAGAGCTAAAGAATATTTCTAGTGTTCCAATCGACCTTAGAGGATGGGGGCTAGGTGATGAACTTGGATTTGGGTTATTGGACACGACAGGCGCCGCTCAGCTAGTTATTCAATCGGGTGACTATCTTGTTTTGGCGCAAGACCCATTTGCATTTTCCATGTTTTACAATCAGGTTCCTACTCCCAATGTTGTTATTGGTTGGCGGACGCTCAATAATGCTGGTGATATGCTGCGCTTGATTGATCGATTTGGTTTTCTGGTTGATAGTGTTACTTATTCGACTGTTTTTGATGCGAACGTGAGCTGGAGCAGGAGTGAGGAAGAAGGGACTCACGAATTGTGGGGACGTTCAGCACAAAATGGTGGCACACCTAGTGATAGCAATCGAACTTTGCTGACTGCAAGTGCGGCTGGTCTGTCTGTTTCGATCAATCCGAATCCCTTTTCGCCCGATGGTGATGGAATCGACGAAGCAACTTTGATTGAAATTAAGGCGCCTGATGGCGGCGAGATGTCGGTCGTTGTTTACGATTCCTATGGACGTGTGGTGCGGCGTTTGTTTGATGGCGCTCCATTTTCGGGAAGTTTAAACTGGGATGGCAGAACCGATTCAGGCCGACGAGTTCCTGTTGGTCTTTACATTATCTACGTTGAGATAGAAAACACGGCTTCGATAAAAAAAACGGTGGTAGTGGCGCGATGAGACTCTGGACTGTTTTGGTGATTATTGCTATCGTTCTGTTCGCAAAAGCGGATGCTTTGGCATTTGGTATTCGTTCTAGCCGCGCTGATATGCTGGGCGGCTCATTGTCACTATCCGCGCCATCTGCTACTGATTTCCTTTCTGCGCCTGGATTAGTTGGGAAAGATCGCAGGTTGTATGTCGATGCTGGTGTGGCTCGGCGGTTTGAGTTGAGTGAGCTGGATGTTGGGTTTTTGGCGTTGGGTTATCGGCGCGGTGATGTGTTGTTTTCCTTGGGTGTCCAGCAGTTTGGTTCTAGTGATTTGTTTGCTGAACAAATTGCGCGTGCGGCTCTGGGTTATCGCTTAAGGAATGTATCTGCTTCGGTGACACTTTCGTTTAAGCGTTTCGAATTTGGAGGAGGTTATCAAAGTTTGAACTCCAGAGCGCTTGGTTTTGGAGCTGGACTGCGAACAAGACATGGAACTGTGCATCTTGCAGTAGATAATCTCAATCGACCGACATTTTCTGAATCGGCCCCTGCCGAACCTCGACAGGCTTCGGTTTTTGCTGAACTTTCGGGAAGGGCCTCATTTACCATCGTTGCCAGCGCGCGCTTTGAGGAGAGAGCGCGTCCGAATTTTGGTTTGGGGCAAACTGTTACGCTCACCGACTTTGCTAAGTTGTCTTGGGGGATTAGTTCTGAGCCATTGATTTATGGAGCGGGATTTGAAATTAGTAAGAGTCGTGTTACATTCATTTATGCTGGTTCGATTCATCCAGCCTTGGGATTTTCGCAAAGTTTGACACTTAGCTTACTACTTACAGGAAAGTAGAAGCTCAATTACCAAACAGAAAAAATAGATAGAAAAAAGCCTGCCATTATGTTACGCCGCCAACAACTTGAAGAGCTTGAAGATGAAGTCCTCGCCAGCTACGCCGCCAAGGCTGTCACTAGCCGTGGGCGCTCTTATCCACTAACCGAGAGCCCTAACCGAACATGTTTCCAGCGTGATCGTGATCGGATTGTGCATTCCAAAGCGTTTCGCAGGATGGAATACAAAACGCAGGTGTTTGTCTTTGCTGAAGGGGATCACTATCGGACTCGATTGACACATACGATGGAAGTCGCTCAGGTTTGTCGCGGGTTAGCGCGGAGTTTACGACTCAATGGAGATTTAGCGGAGTCTGTGGCTTTGGCGCATGACTTGGGGCATCCACCTTTCGGTCATGCTGGTGAGCAGGCGCTAAATGAGATTCTTGCGGATTCAGGTGGATTTAATCACAATGAGCAGTCGTTACGCGTCATTGATTATTTAGAAACGCGCTACCCTGACCATCAGGGATTGAATCTGAGTTATGAAATTCGTGAAGGTATTGCCAAGCATGATTCGCCAGGCGCCAAGTTTGATCAGGATGAGTTCAAGCCTACAGAGGCGTCGACACTAGAGGCGGCTATTGTTGATATTGCCGATGAGATAACTTACAACAGTCATGATATTGATGATGGGCTGGCCAGCGGTTTGTTCATGCTTGATGATTTACGTGAGCTGGCGCTGTGCCGTAGTGTGCTTGAGGAGTCTGAATCAGAATATCCACAAATGCGAGATGAATTACGGCGCTATGCTTTGGTGAGAGCATTGGTTCGTCGTCAAATACAAGATTTGGTTGAAGCGGTTGAGCGTGAACTTGTAGCGCGAAAGATTGAATCACTTGATGACGTTCGGGCGCAAACTGAACCGATTGCTGGTTTTTCTTCTGAGTTAGCAGTTGAACTTGATGAACTACGTTTATTCTTGCGAGATCGGCTCTATCGGCATTCGCGAGTGGTGGCTATGGCTAATCGGGGTAAGAATATTGTCCGAGAGGTTTTCAAACATTTTATTGAAACACCAGGTCGAATGCCTGAGAACTTCACTGCGCGTCTCAAAGATGAGCCACGTCCGATTGTGGTTCGTGACTATGTAGCGGGGATGACCGATCGTTATGCAGAATTGGTGTTCAAGAGCTTTGAAACTGGCGCTCCTTGGCCGATTAGTTAGGTCAGCTTGGTGAAAGTTGTTCTCTAGAGTCTGTCGACAGGCCACTATACCACTAATAAAAGAGCCACAAACCCTAATGAGGTTTGTGGCTCTTTTTTTATCTTACTGATGGTCTTGAAAAAGTTAGGCGGCGTTTTTCAAACGTAGACCTTTTTGCGGCGACGGAAAGCCAAGGCCGAGACACCGATTCCGAAGAGCAACATTGTCGCTGGCTCTGGAACTGCGGAAGCGCCAGAGCGGGCGAGTACTGCAGGATACGAATGTTGTAAGTAGCCGTTGTCATCATATCCCCAAAAATCAAAATTCATGTATCCATCGCCTTGGATGCTGATAGTAAATTTGGTCAAACTCCATTGGCCGACACTACCTAGGTCATGGGTTAGGTATGATTCGATTCCAGTAGTTCTGCGACCAAATATTGACGGCGAACCCGAAGAGAAATCGGTGTCAGTATAACCATAGCCGTCAACTGCCATTGTACCAGAGAAGGATGATCCGAAGGTCGTGGAAGCAGTCATCTGTAGATTGCTGATACTTGAGGCCGAATAAACATAGACATCAATTTCAGATGAATAGCTCACGAACGTGTTGGTAGCAACGTCATAATCTGCTCCTGGAACATAAACTAGCAAACCAGGAAAGGCCTGGGCGCTGCCTGTAAATGATAGCGCGAGGATGAGTGTCAATAATATTTTCTTCATGGTGCAATTGCCCTAACTCAGATGATCTGACCCAAACTTGTGGTTCATAGTGATGTTATTAAAACGAAGTAGTAACGATTCGGTAAAAAATGCGCGTTAAATATATGTTCATTCGTCAAGTACATTGACGAACTCACATGGGAATATACATGACAAATTCAATAAGGCAATGAAAAAGTAGTAAAATATTTGAGCTAAGCTAGTTTATTTTAATAAGTTGCAAGAATTTGCAACATTACTATCTAGTATGGCCCTTAGAACGGTTATGTTAACCAGACCATGAGAGGCAGAATTGAGACTGGTTGGGGCAAATGGTGTTTCTATTCTAATCTAGGCTTAAAGATGCTGAAGATACTTGGTTTGAAAAATGGATTTAGACGGCCTAGATTTGCGTCAAATGTTTTGCTTCCTCAGAACTTTTCTTGATAAGAATGGCAGTATGGTTTCTTGCCATTGTGATTGTAATAGTCCTGATGATAGTTTTCAGCTGGCCAGAACTTTTCGGCTTTGACTACTTCGGTGGCGACTGTGTGCCCTTTGTCGCGCAAGAGTCCGATTAGTTTCTCAGTGACGGTTTTTTGTTCTTCGTCGGTGTAGAAAATCGCTGAACGGTATTGCGGGCCAATATCTGGGCCTTGTCGGTTGACCTGATCTGGGTCATGAATTTCAAAAAACAGTCGCGCTAGAGATTCGAAACTTGTTTTGGTGGGATCGTATTCGACCTCAACTGTTTCGGCATGTCCAGTGGTTCCAGAGCAGATTCGCTCATAGCTGGGGTTTTCGACATGACCGCCCATATATCCGACGCGGGCCTCAATGACACCCTCGGCTTGCTCCAAGAAATATTCAGTTCCCCAAAAACAACCGCCAGCAAAATAAGCTTTTGCTGAGGTTGGTTGCGATTCGGTTGTTTGCTTCTCACTTGTACGCGTCTCTAGAGAATCGGGAGTTGGCGCGGTTGTTTCATTTGTGGCAGAAGTGAAACTCATTGAAATCGAATTGACACAATGGCGAGTGTTTTTGTCGGTGAGATTTTCGCCGCGGAAGACATGACCGAGGTGGGCGTCGCATTTGGCGCAAACGATTTCGGTGCGTCGACCATCGGCATCGGGTATTTCGCGGACAGCGCCTTCAATCTTATCATCAAAACTTGGCCAGCCACAGCCTGAATCAAATTTATCGGTTGATTGGTAGAGGGGCGCATCACAGCGTTTGCAGTGATAAACTCCAGTGACTTTGTGTTGGTAATATTTGCCCGAGAAGGCCGCTTCGGTGCCTTTGTTCTCGATTACGCGTTTTTCATCTGGGGTTAGTTCGTTCATATGTGTTTTTTTAACCTTATTGTTCTCAATCTTTTTTGTTGGCTCGGTGTTTGTGGTCTGGGTTGTTTCGGTATTGCCATTGGCTCGGACTCCAAAGAGCCCAAAGACTGCCAAAGCAAATATGGCGATTATCAAGCCCGCTGGAGTTATCCAGCTAGTTCTACTAGCTATATCTCTGGGAATCTTATCCATGTCAAGTAATACTCCTTTTGCGGCAGAATGGTTCCGCCTCGGTTAATATATGGTCGGGAATTATCAACAAAACCCGCAACCGTTGCGTTGGGTCTTGCAGCGGCGCTTTTTGCCGACTGTGTCACTGACACCCAGTGGGTGTGACCCGACGCTTTCCCTTTAGGCGAGTGTCAGGTCATAATTTTCACTGTTTCATTATCAAAACGGGCGAAAATCAAGACCTGACACAACCAATCGGGACTTTATCAACAAGCCCTATGTGGCCTTTATATAAGATTACGATGAAAAGGTGGACATAGATGTGAGTTTTTGGCAAGTATTTCTGAAGGCTTGATGCTAACAGCTTGAATGACTACAAGAAATGCCAGAAAAGTTGATCGGAGCTGATAAATCCGACAGAGGTAATAAATTGCGTCAAAATCGTCAGAAATCGCTTGCCATTATGGGTTTATAGCTTATCTTCGCGTCGCAACAGTCTGGCGGCTGTTGAGTTCTTTTTGGGCTCAATTGTTAGACTTCTCGGTATGGCCGCTAAATTATACTGTTGCAATCAGGAGGGACCGCCCGAGAGATATGCGGCTAGGGGCTGAACGAGAGGATTCGTTTGGTGAGTCGTCGGGGTGGTTAGCGGTATGTACACTTGTTCACCATAGCTATCGATGGCCCAGCCGGGTCGGGCAAATCCACTACAGCGAAACGCGTTGCCTTGGCGCTTGGTTATTACCATTTGGATACAGGCGCTATGTATCGTGCGATTACGTATTTGGCATTGGAGTCTTTGAGAGCCACTGCCAATGGTGATGCCTTGCATAATGCTGAGAGCCTGACTTCACTTGCGCGAGAAATTTCAGAAACCGTAGCGCTAGAGTTTTTTACTGATGAGGTTGGCGCTGAAAGTCTGCCAAACAAATCTGGTGAGGTATCAAAGTTACGTCTACTTGCTGATGGCTCAGATATTACCTCACAGATTCGGAGCGCTGAAGTTTCTGCTTCGGTTTCGGTGATTGCCGCTGACGAAGAAGTGCGCAAAGCGCTAGTTGCTCGTCAGCGGGAATTTGGCGAGCGGTTTGAAAATATTGTTGCCGAGGGACGTGATATCGGAACGGTTGTTTTTCCTGATGCGGAGTTGAAAGTATACTTGGACGCTGACTTAAAAGAGCGCGCTCGTCGTCGCGCTAAAGAAATGAACGCCAATGGTATGTCGACGACAGTTGAGGAACAAATTGAAGAGATTGCCTATCGTGATGAATTTGACAGTACGCGCGAGGCCAGTCCATTGACCCAAGCTAGTGACGCAGTCAGACTCGACACAAGCGATATGACAATTGGTGGGCAGGTTGAGGCGGTTTTGGAGCTTGTTAGTCAGCGTCAACGGTCAAGGAATGATGCAGGTTCAAAGTAGATGCAGTTGATGTTTGATATTGGTTGGACTCTTAGTCGGTTTGTTGGCTCGGTAATTATGGGCGCAAAGACTGAAGGACAGAGCCATATTCCAAAAGAAGGCGGCTTTATTCTAGCGCCGAACCATATTAGTTATTTTGATCCGCCTTTGTGTGGTTCATTTGTGCCTCGTCGGGTCCATTTTTTCGCCAAGAAGGAATTATATGAGAATCCTTTGATGGCGTTTATTTTGAGCCGGATTAATGTCCATCCTATCAAGCGCGGCGTATTTGATAGGGGAGCTATTACCACCGCGGTTAGGCTCTTGCAGGAAGGTAAGCCAATAGCGGTTTTTCCCGAGGGTACGCGCGGTTCTCGGTTTGAGTTTTTGGAGCCAAAAGCTGGAATTGGGATGATCGCTCGCAAGGCCGAGGTTCCGATTGTCCCGTGTTTTGTAGAGGGGACAGAGACACCTTGGGAGGCGGTTAAGCGCAATAGGCGGATTCGGATTTGTTATGGACCTCCGATTAGCGCCGATTGGATTCGTTCTCTGCCGTCCTCGAAAGAGGCTTGGCTGCAAATAGCTGATGAGGTGATGAGCCGTTTGGTGGCTATGCGTGATGAGATTCGTGGCGAGGCCGTGGTTGACGCTCATGAGAAGGATGCAGTCCCCAAAATAAATGCTGGAAAGATTGACAAAAGCGGTGGCAGTGTCGACTATGACGGTTCTGCCGCTGAACCATTGAGAGATATTGGTTTGAAAGATATGAGTTTAGGTAGCGACAATTCAAGTAGGGTGTCAGGGATATCAGGAGCAGAAGTTTCTGGCGAGAAGGTCGATACCCGCTCTAGAGATGACGCTGAAGTAGACGACGCCACAGAAGCGCGGCAATAAGAGCAGTATTGATACAGGATTGATTGTAGATAAGAGAACAAAGAGTAATAGAAATAGTAGTACTAAACCTTTAACCAATACCCAGAAGTGGCGTTTCAGCAAACTAGAGTTGATGAAGCGTCAGGAGGAAACCCTAACCCATGGCAACAGCGAAAGCTACAGCCAAGGCGGCTCCGGCCGCTAAAGCGGAAGTATCAAAGCGCAAAACAGATGTGTCGAAACGTAAGACACAACGCGCGAGCAAATCAAAAACAACCAAAGTCAAAAAAGTTGCGGGTCAAGAAGTAGCCGTAGTTGAAAAGGTTGTTGAGAAGAAAAAAGTAGAGAAGGTCTCGACGTCACGTACCAAGCGTATGTCCGAAAAGGCCCAAGCTCGCGCAGCTGCTCCTAAAAAGGAGGTCGAAGTTGCTTCAATGAAGCTGACCGACCTCGACGCGATGGAGTACACGCCAGAAGAGTATGAAACAATGCTGGCGATGTATGAAGACACCATTCAGGACATCAAAGAAGGCGAGATTGTCACTGGTAAAATCATGGGTGTTAACCATGACCATGTGATTGTCGACGTTGGCTTTAAGTCCGAGGGAGTGATTCCGCTTTCTGAGTTCACCGACAATGGTAACATTGTAGTTGGTGACGAAATTGAAGTTTATTTAGAAGCAATGGAAGATTCCGGTGGTCAGCTTCTGCTATCGAAGCAGAAAGCTGACTTCATGCGTGTCTGGGAGAATGTCCGCGAGATACACGATGCTGGTGATTTGGTCACTGGTAGAGGTGTCAAACGTATTAAGGGTGGTTTTGTGGTTGACATCATGGGTGTCGACGCATTCTTGCCTGGCTCACAGGTTGCGTTGCGTCAGGTGCCTGACTTTGATGCTCTAGTGAAGACTGACATTGAGGTCAAGATTATCAAACTCAACAAGAACCGTCGCAATATTGTTATCTCGCGCCGGGTTGTGCTTGAGGAGCAACGTGAGTCAATGCGTTCAGTGTTGCTTGAGGAAATCAAGAATGGCGAGACTCGTAAGGGTATTGTCAAGAACATCACTGACTTCGGTGTCTTTATTGATCTTGGCGGTGTTGATGGTCTCTTGCATATCACTGATATGTCATGGGGCAGAGTTAAGCATCCTTCTGAGCTATGTGGTCTTGGTGACGAAATCGATGTTAAGATTCTCGATTTCGACGAAAAGACTTCACGCATTTCATTAGGTCTGAAGCAATTGACTCCATACCCATGGGATGATATTGAATCGAAATACCCGATCGGTTTGAAAACAACTGGTCGTGTGGTCTCAATCACCGATTACGGCGCATTTGTTGAGCTGGAGCAGGGTATTGAGGGCTTGATTCATATTAGCGAAATGTCTTGGACACAGCATATCAAGCATCCTTCGAAGATTATGAATGTTAATGATTCAATCGAGATTGTTGTGCTTAATGTTGATAAGGAATCTGAGAAGATTTCTCTGGGTATCAAGCAGCTTGAGGAAGATCCTTGGAAGACTATCGACGATAAATATCCTGTCGACAGGATTCTCGAAGGTAAGGTTCGCAATTTGACTGCCTTTGGCGCATTTGTTGAACTTGAGGCTGGTATTGATGGTTTGGTGCATATTTCTGATATGTCTTGGACTCGCAGAATTCAGCATCCTTCTGAGGTGATGAAGAAGAGCGAAGACATTACGATTAAGATTCTCAAGGTTGATCATGATAATCGTCGGATTTCTCTTGGATTCAAGCAGTTGAAAGAAGATCCATGGCCAGAGTTGGCTGGTAAGTATGGTGTTGGCGCCGAGGCGCTGGGCACTGTTACCCGCGCACTCGACCGAGGTTTGGTAGTTGAACTTGACGGTGAGGTTGAGGGTTTTGTACCTGCTAGCCAAATCGGCAAGAAAGATGTCAAACCACCAGAATTGTATTCTGAAGGTCAGCAGGTTCCTTTGTCGGTGATTGAGTTTGATCAGTCCGCCAGAAGAATCACGCTTTCGGTTGAGGCCTATTATAAAGGTCGCGATAATGCCGAATTGGAGACATTCTTGACCAAGCAGGCCGAGGAGAAATCCAACGGCGCTATGGCTGACGCCTTAGGTGATGCGGGGTTGAGTTCTGAAGAGGCTCCGACCGAAGCAGTCGCAGAGGCGGCTCCAGTGGCTGTGGCTGAAGTAGCTGAAGTAGCCGACGTGGCTGATGAAGTGGCTGAAGAGACCGCTCCCGCTCCTGAGAAAAAGGACGAGGAAGTCGCTACAACTCCAGCTGAGAAGGCGGAGCCAGAAGTCGAGACTCCATCTGAGGACGAGCAGTTGTAGGGTTTCTTTTTTAGATAAGTAAGTTGTTTGAACACCGCCTGTGAAAATATTCGCAGGCAGTGTTTTTTTGTGTTGAAACTGGTAGGTTTCGATAGAGAACTACAAAAAAGTAGTCACTTTGACACTGTTGCTGTGGCGCCAATAATTGCGGCGCCGATGAGCATGTTGACGGCGTGGTTTGGCCTGCGATAGTACAACTCTGCAAGTTGGTCATCGGCAATACTGAGGGCCTTACCTGCAACCGAAGAGCCGGTCCATAGCTTTTCTTCGCAGTTGTAAAAGAGGCCGGGTCTTGCTATATCAATTTCTTTTCCGTCACTTAAGATAACTTTTTTCACAACATAGCCATCGACGCTAAGCCCCTGTGGCGATGGGTCGATGTCATTGAAATCGAAGAATATGTTGGGGAGGTACTCGGAAGATGTAGACTTACAGTCGACGGCGTTCCTAACGTAAACTCTCTCTACATTCTTTGCGAGAATACGGACTTTCACTGAGTCAGTCGTAATTCCATAGAAGTGTCGTTCGCCTTCTCGAGAGAACATAGCGCTATTGATAAAATCCACCCGCTCGCCATCGGTTTTGACTAGAGCTATGATTCTGGAATTGTTTTGTTGTTTGGTGAATGCACGCTTGTTTGTGAATGCCTCGCTGGCGTCAATATATGTGCCAATCGCGCATCCGCTGCCCAAACCACAAACGATAAGAGCGCAAGACAGGGCCAAGTAGCTGCTTAGTCGATGAGACAATTGAGTCGTTCGCATTGTAGTCAGTTCTTTTCAAGTGTCTTGAAGTGTTGCCCATTGCTGTCGGCGCTGAATATACGACGCCAACGAGGACGATGTCAACCTGAGTGTCAAACTGAGTAATGTGTTGCATGATGAGAGTGACGACAACCAAACTGGATCCAATAGGGCCGACTCTTGCCAATTGCTACGCTTACAGTATATTCTGTCCATGAAGAAACTTGCTACCCATACTCTCGGCTGTCGATTGAATCAGTTTGAGACCGAAAAAATCGCCTCGCGGATTGAGCCGTATGATTTTGCGCGAGTCGAATTTGATGAGCAGGCGGATTTGTATGTGATTAACACCTGCACTGTAACTCACAAAGCCGATGCGACTTGTCGTCAGGTTATTTCCAACGTAGCGCGCCGCAAAGGGTCTGCGAAGTTGGTGGTTGTCGGATGTTATGTCGAGTCTGACAGGCAACGTGTCGCAGACCTAGCGGGTGTTGATTTGGTGATTGGCAATCGAGAGAAAAACAAAGCCACCGAGTTGATGTCACAGATGTGGCCAAAATTGTTTGCCAAGAGAACCGAGCCAGCATGCGCTTCTGGTTCTTCTGGAGTAGCTGATTTCTATCAACGCAGTCGGGCTTGGTTGAAAATTTCAGATGGCTGTAATCAGCGTTGTAGTTTTTGCATAATTCCGACTGTGCGTGGGCCATTGCGCAACAATAGCGCCGCTAATGTGATTCGGGATATCAATCAAATGGCGACTGCTGGCTATCATGAAGTGGTTCTAACTGGCGTGCATATTGGACATTTTAAAGATTCAAGCTGCGATGTTGGTTCGTTAACTGATTTGTTGAAAATGATTCTGGCTGAAACTGATTTATCACGACTTCGTTTGTCATCGCTAGAACCGCAAGTAGTCACTGAAGATATCATTAGCTTTATGTCAGAAAACACACAACGTGTGTGTCGTTATTTGCATTTGCCTTTGCAGTCTGGTTCTGATGCGATTCTTAGTGCGATGCGCCGTCCCTATGATAGAGCGCGGTATCTTAAGGTTATCACTTCCTTGAAAGCTGCTCTGCCTGGAATCACTATTGGCGGCGATGTGATTGTTGGTTTTCCTGGTGAGACTGATGAGGATTCTGCGAGGACCTGTGAGATTGCTGAGAGCGGCGCTATGGACTATTTGCATGTTTTTACTTACTCAGATCGAGCGGGAACCAATGCCACTGCGATTACAGAAAAGTGTGATCCCAAAGATGTGGCGCGTCGTCACAAGCGTTTGCGGAAAATCTCCCGAGCGCGATTGTTGGAGGCGCATAAGCGCGCTATCGGTTCAACTGTCACTGCGATTTCCGAAAACCAACAGGCCGAAACCGGACGTTGGTGGGGAGTGACAGACAATTACTTGCGAGTTTTATTGCCAGATGGAATCGGCGGCAACAAAGAAATACAGACAGTCTTTGCAGACTCAATTAAGGATGATTATCTGGTAGCAGGGCCGATTTCTGTGAACACTGTATCAACTTCCTCAAGAGTTTCTATTTCTGAATCAGGTCAATCTAATATTGCCTCTGCGTAACTGCTTCTTTCGCTTCTTCGACTAATCGGTCAATTGATTTTTCTATTCTTGTAGATTTCCCTCATAATTCTCTAGTTTTTCTTGTTCCCAATTACCCTCTGCGCGCTATCCGTCGATACGGAAAACTATTCCACTGGTCGGGAAATAGTTTCGATTTCCACTCGGTTTAGAGCTCATTCCATCTCTTGCTGTATCCAGTAATACATTGCTACATAAGGCCTTAAGGTAAGTATGCGCGTAATGGCGCCACTCTTGCAAGACGTCAATCGGATAATTGTTCTTGAGCGGAAAGGCCGCTTGAGATTCTATTACAAACAGAATTATTGATTGAAGAGTTATGGCAGACGAAAAAAAAGACAGTTCAGCTAAAGAGTCAGAAGTCGAAGCGGGAGCAGCGGCGCCGAAGGCCAAGAGTGACATGATGATGTACATCATTGTTGCCGTTGGAGCTTTGGTGGTGACTATGAGCGTGATGCTGGGCTTGATGTCGGGTGAGCCGACTCACAGCGCGGATGCTGAAGGGGTCGAGGATGAACATGCCGAAGTGGCTGATCACAGCTCAGACGAACTTGAAGATCAAGAGACACCTGATATTTTTTCGGAACTGGATGATTTGAGCTTCTTGGGTGATACGCTTTTCCCTGAGTTAGTCGACTCGCATGAGTCCACAGATGGGCATGTCAGTTCAAAAGACAAGAAGAGTCATTCCAAGAAATCTAAGAAATCTGGAAAAGCTAAAGCAGATAGTCAAGGCGCCACTAGCGCTGAGGATTCGCTTGCGGCTTTGAGTTGGATTGAAGCTGAGAAGAAAAAAATTAGCAACCGTAGCAAAGCGCTTGATGAGAAGGCCAAACGGCTGGAGGCTTTGGAGCGCTCAGTTAATCAGAAGCTGATAAAAGTAGATCAAGCCGAGGCGGCGCGTTTGACTGGTCTTGCGAAACTATACAATGGCATGAAAGCCGACCAAGTGGTGCGGATGATGGTCAAACTCGATGACAAAATGATTGTGGCGATTTTGCCACGTATGAAATCGGCGCAGGCGTCGAAAATATTGGGACTGTTACCAGCCTCTCGAGGCGCAAAAATTTCACAAGCAATGATTACACTCTCTAACAAGTAACAGAGCCTAACAAGTAACAGAAGTATTAGAAGCATAGAAGACAAACGAGATAAACAATGGCCTTAACTGCAACACAAACTTCAATCAGCGATTTATTTGCGCCGCGCGCGAATAGCAACGCTGACTCACGCCCTAGCAAGAAGCGTGACGAGCAGGCGCTATCTGGCGCAGGCGATTTTGGAGCTATGGTTGCAGACTATAGCGCCATGCCGCAGGCTAAGGCTACACGCAAAGAAACTCTCGTTGATAAGGCTAGAGATTCAAAGCAGGTGTCACGTCGCGATGATTCAACAAGAGACACGCACAAATTGTCACGCAATAGACAAGACACATCATCTACTAAGAGAGTTACTCAAGCAGATTCAAAGACTGACACAAGCGCTTCGAAGCAGCACGTTAAGTCCTCAAAGCAGAACACTAGACAGGAATCGAATACAGCCAAAGCGCAAGGCGCTTCTGGCACATCGCGATTGATTGAAAACACCAGTGTTGGCGGAGAAGTGTTGCAACAGGCAGTGTCGAATACACTAGGTCGCTCTCTCTTGTCAGGCTCTCCGATAGCCAAGATGACTACTAACACTGCGTTTGATGAAAACGCACTCTTAGCACAAAATTCAACCAACGGAAAACTTGACATTAGTGGTTTTGATTCGTCGAAACTTACTTCTATGACTGAAAATATTTTGAAAGATGTGATGGGCTCTACAAATGAGAAAGAGCAAGTCAGAAACGCTTTCAATGAGATACCGAGAGTTGGAACACTTTCAGAATTGAAAGCCGTGGCCGATCAGAAGCTTTTGGGACAACAGATTGTTGGTCAAAAGATTGTTGGTCAACTGGGTCTAGGGCAAGAGATTCAAGGGCAGATTAGCAAGTTGGATTCTTTGAATCCTACTTCACTCTTTCAAGAATTTGATGTGCAGCAAGCTACTGCAAACGTATCGCAAGCTGAAGATGGATCCAAGTCCAACAATTTGAAAGCCCTCGATCAGCTTAGCTCTGTGAAGTCAATTGCGCCGAATGTTATGCGTGCGATTGGGGTCAAAGACCAAGGGCGTCGTCCAGTAACAACTAACTCAAGTAAAGTTTCACCGTTGGGTCAGCAGTCGGTTAGTGGCGTGGCCAGTGACTTGATTGGTGTCAATGGCGCTAATACTGTCACCGAAGTTACCAATCTCACTGGCAAACAATCTGGCGCAAGCGCAAATCTTCTAGGACTACAGAATCCTGCAATCGATGAAGGCTTGGTCTTGGACGGTAAGAATGTCACACTGGATGGGACCTTCCAACTGCAATCTTCCGAGACAGAATCAATTGTTGGGGCGAAAGCCAAAGCGGCTACCAGCGCTGGTAAATTAGTCATACCTGAAAAAATTGGTTCAACATTCAAAGCCGGTATGAATTCACTAAAATTGCAAATCTCACCTGAGAATTTGGGTAAAGCGCAATTGACAGTCAAGCTAATTAAGAATCACGTGCAAGGAACTCTAACGGTCTCAAGTGAAGCTGCTCGCGTTGTTGCGCTGAATTCATTGGATGCGCTTGCTGAGAGTTTGAGTAAAGAAGGTCTGACTCTCGATGCGCTGAACGTCGAAGTCTCATCCGATGGCGCTGGTCAAGGTCAGGAAGAATTAGAGCGTCGTTACAATGACATGTTGCAAAGCGGATTAGTACAAAGAGCATTTGATCGCTCAGATGATTTTACCCGACTACCGATTGCTGAACGCATCGCTAGGCCTTTGATGATGGATGTTGTTGGCGCCAGTGGAGTCAACGCGCTGGCCTAAATGCGCTTTCAATTTAGAAATAAAAACAGATTTAAGGAAAAGATAGAGAAGAGAAGAATATGGATATCGCACCAGTACAAACGACAGCCGACGGTTTGCCGGCGCCAACAGGCTCACAGAAGGATGTTGGCAAAGATGACTTCTTGAAATTGTTCGTCACCAAGTTGAGAAATCAAGATCCACTGAGTCCGATGGAGGATTCAGAGTTTATCGCGCAGTTGGCGCAGTTTAGCTCACTTGAGCAATTGCAGAACATGAATGAGAACTTGCTCTCGTCGATTGACTGGGATGTTATTAACAATCAAACGATTAACAATTCAGTAGCCGCTGAAATTATTGGCAAAGAAGTAACGGCGAACTTGTCTGAATTGGCATTAGGAGAAGATAATACTCCTAAAATAACCTATGAACTTGAAGAGTTCGCGAGTGATGTGACAATCGATATTATCGATTTCAATGGCGAAACAGTTCGAACAGTAAAGTTGACAGATATAGCTGGTGGTCGTAATAGTTTTGTCTGGGATGGTAACAACGACGCTGGTGACCGTATGCCAGCAGGGTCTTACCAGCTTGACGTTTCAGCGACAACAGCCAATGGAACAACAATGGAGCCGTCACTGTCGATAGTGGGTGTAGTGACTGGGGTTGTTTATCGTGGTGGTCAGGCGTTCTTGAAGATTGACGGAGCGGAAATCGCCCTTGGCGCTGTTCGTGAGATTAACACGGACAAAGGTAACTAGAGACGCTTTCACGGCCACAGATGAAGTTATCTGGAGAACAAGATATGTTGAAGATTAGCAATTACAACTCGTCGGTGAATATGCTACAGCAGTTGGGCGCAAGTCCTTCGTCTGGCAAACCACGCTCACTAACCGCGGGAGCGCCAGTTGTGGCGACTCAGCAGGCTGGGAATGTGTCAAAGCCGACATTTGCCAATGAACTTTCGCAGGCCAGTGGTGTCCCTGAAGCCTCTCAGTCCAAAGAGATTCAATTCTCCAAACATGCGCTTGCCAGAATCCATAGTCGCAAGTTGGAGATGACACCTGCGAAACTCGCAGAATTGTCCACGGCAATGGACAAGGCTCAAAGCAAAGGCGCGAAAGAGACATTGATTCTAACTGACGATGCGGCATTTGTTGTGTCACCAGCAACACGCACAGTTATTAGCGCGTTTGATCGCGACAATCTTCGTGAGGGTGTGTTCACGTCAATAGATTCGGCAGTGATTCTGTAATTGTGGGTAATCTGTAGCAATAAACAAGACAAGTACAAAAAAGATAAATAGGATAATTACTAACTAAACAAAACGACATAAAATACAGTAAGCGGGATGGCTGGACTCTGCAAACGGTTTTGAACGAGGTAATGCCGATTGGCATGAATCAAATCGTTGGAAGAAGCAGGGAGGCCCTTATCGCTGTCTAATTGTCGGTAAGGAAGTTGAGGAACACATGAGTTTAAGCGCATCACTATTTGCAGGAGTCTCCGGACTACGTAACCATCAGGTCCGCATGGATGTGATCGGTGACAATATTGCTAATGTCAACACTATTGGCTTCAAGGCCAGTCGTGCGAATTTTCAGGAAGCATTAGTCCAGACTACAAAAGGCGCTGGACGCGCTACTGCTATCTCTGGTGGAACTAACCCAGTCCAACTTGGACTCGGTATGCAGGTTGCGTCAATCGATAAATTGTTTCAACAGGGTGGCTTAGAGTCCACAGGTCAAATCACTGACTTGGCGCTGCAAGGTGGTGGGTTCTTTGTGCTCTCTGATGGCACTGGTACATTCTATTCACGCGCTGGCGCATTTGGCTTTGACGCGAACTCTAGCATGGTTGATCCGTCAACTGGCTTGTTCGTGCAGGGTAAAATGGCTGACGCTAGTGGTAATATCCCATCCACAGAACAAGTTGGAAATATTATTCTGCCGTTCGGCCAGCAAGATCCAGCCAAAGCCACTGAGGTTGTCAAATTTGCTAATAACTTGAATTCGACTTCGACTGATTCGTTTGCTTCGCTCTCAAGCTCTGGCCCTACGAACATTTCGTTGGTGACAGGTAAAGCTAAGGACGGTGTTGGCGCAACTCACACAGTCTCTATAGCTCTTCAGCCTGGTGAGACAGTCCTTCAGCCGACACAGTCATCATTCGCTGGAACCAATCCAGCTGCTTTGACACTGACTAGCGGAACGAGTTTGAAGAATGATTTGGGTATCACAGACTTTACGCCATTTAGTTTGGCGCTTGATGGATCTCCGAGTTCAACTCTAATTGGTGGACTGACAGATACATCAACAGTTGGTGATTTAATAAGCGCTATCAACCAACTCAATGGTGTCACAGCCTCTCTGGCAGGTGGCGAGCTTGTCATCACCCGTGACTATGCAGGGGAGGGTGCGAAGTTCAACATACAATCATCCCTTTCTTCTGGCTCAGGTGGAGATATTCTAGACAAAGTCTTTGGTGTCGCTCCAAATGCGCGTTTGACTGCCGCCAATGGTACGCCAGACCATATGCTGATTGTTGATACGATGATTCTTTCTGCGCCAGGTGTCAGTAATCCTCCTGGACCGCAAATACTTACCCCCGTTTATGATCCAGACACAGGTATGGTTGTTGGCATTTCAGGACTTGGTAGCGGTGGTGTTAATATCGAAAGTAATGTTCCGCTGTCAGCGGGAACAGCGACAATTGTAACTGAAGCGACAACACATTCGAGTTCAATCACGGTTTTTGACAGTCAAGGTGGAACTCATGCGTTGACGGTTGAATTCACCAAGCAATTTTCCACCAATACATGGAGCTGGGAAGTGAAGCTACCTAACGGTGAGGCTCCAGTTTCGGGCGCGGTTGGCGAAATATCATTCAATCCAGATGGAACCTTGCAGTCATTCACTGGTGGTTCACCTATGGTGATTGATCCAAAGAATGGCGCTGAGAACATGACGATCCGTTTGGACGTTGGTTCAATTGGCGAATACAACGGCTTAACAGGTTTCGCCTCACCACATACTGCATCGATAATCAATCAAGATGGTTTCACCGTCGGTATTCTCGACAAGATTTCCATCGATAAATCAGGTAATATCAACGGTATCTTTACCAACGGTATCAGTCGTCGTTTGGCGCAACTGGTCTTGGCTGATTTCAACAACCAAGGCGGTTTGCTTAAGGCTGGTCGGTCATTGTTTCAGGTCTCTGCAAACTCAGGGCAAGCCGTAGTTGGAATTGCTGGTGAGACTATTTCTGGATCAATTACATCTGGGGCATTGGAGTCCAGTTCTGTTGATATCGCGGTCGAGTTTACAAATATGATTATCGCACAGCGTGGATTCCAAGCGAACTCACGAATCATTACGACCTCGGACAGTATGCTCGAAGAACTGGTGAACCTGAAACGGTAATTAAGCAAGTAAGATACGGACAATCCTCGTCGAGCTAGTGTCTCGGCGGGGATTGGTTCCGGGCATGGAGGCCCAAATTATGGCAGATGATGATAAGACAGTGGTTCAAGACGGCGGAGAAGAAGCCACTCCTGCGCCAGCAGGTTCCCCGATGAAGAAGTATGGCATTATGCTGGGCATAGTGATTGTCATGGCTGTCGGAGGATACTTTGTCACTTTGAAATTTGTGAAGCCGATGGTCAATGGAGGTGATAGCGCCGAGATGGCGGATGCTGGTGATGAGTCGGGTAACGAACACGCAGAGACAAAGAAAAAGAAGAAGAAAAAGAAAAAATCTTCTGAGCACGGCGAAGAGGGTTCTTCTGATACCTACATCTTCAAAGTCGGCGATGTGATTGTTAATCCCGCTGGTACAGGTGGAACACGTTTCCTTTCTGCATCAATTGGTTTTGAGGTTGAGGATGAAACGACTATGAAGCTCTTTGAAGCACGTCAGCCACAAATACGTGATGCTCTAATCACAATTCTTGGTTCCAAGAATATTGAACAATTGACAGATATGAAGCAAAAAGAAATCGCTCGTCTACAAATCAAGAAACGTGTTACTCAGCTTCTAGATACAGAAGAGTTGTTGGCAGTATATTTCACTGACTTTGTGATTCAGTAGATTAAAGGAATGGGTTCGAGGTAAGCGGTAAACTGTACGTTGATTAGTAAATGTTGCTTAAAAAAACAACGAATTGAAATTGAAGTAAGCGAAACAAATGGCAAAGATACTTTCACAAGACGAAATTGATGCTCTATTGACGACAGTCGCCAGTGGAGATGTCACTATGGCGGATGAGGACTCTAATGATGTAGATGAACTCCTCAGGCCTGTTGTCGCTTATGACTTCAAACATCCGAATCGTGTGTCTAAGGATCAGATTCGGACGATGGAAAGTCTGCATGACAACTTTGCCGGACATTTCGGTAGTTCTTTGTCAGCGTTAATGCGCGCGATTGCAGAAGTGGAATTAGTTTCTGTTGATCAAATCACGTTCTCTGAGTTTATCATGTCACTTGTGTCGCCTTCGTGCACTTACACATTCACAGCCGATCCACTTGAAGGCGCTTGCGTGATGGATATCAGTCCCAACCTAACTTTTAGCTTTGTCGAGCGTCTCTTTGGCGGCTCAGGTAAAGAAATGGAGTCCGAGCGGGAATTAACAGGTATTGAGCGAACAGTTATGGCCAAGATTGCTAAGGCTCTATACATAGATTTGGAAAAAGCCTGGGAGCATATTATCCCAATCAAAATAAAACAGCAGTCTTTTGAAAGTAATCCACAGTTCGTACAGATTGTCCCTCCTGGGGAAACGGTAGTCGTTGTTTCATTCCAACTCAAGTTATTCAAGACCAGCGGATTACTGAGTATTTGTTATCCCTATGTTTCTCTTGAGGGAATAATCAACAAACTCTCCGCACAAAACTGGATTGATTCGACAAAGAAGAAACTTGGCGCAACTGATAGAATTATTAACAATAAGAATTTGATGAAAGTTGGCACTGAATTGACCGCTATTTTAGGTGACGCGGACCTATCGGTGAAAGAGTTCTTGGGCGTGCGTGTTGGAGATATCATTCCACTGGATCGTCTAATTCATCAGCCAATAGACCTGTCGTTAGGCGGCGAACTAAAATTCCGTGGTTCGCCAGGCCTCTCTGGCAAAAAGGAAGCCTGTCAAATAATTGAAGTCCTTGATGATTCTCAAGGGGAGAAATAAATATGTCCGAAGAGCAAGATATGAACGAACAAAATGAAGATGCCGAAAAGCAGGACGGCGCAAGTGAGCCGACTCCAGATGATGCGGCGATTAGCGCTGATAGCGCCGATGACTCTGCCGCGTCGGATATTGTCGGTAAGAGTAATCCAGAAGATGCTGATGAGGGTGACGCTGAAGCGGCAATGCTGGCTATGATGGAAGGCGAGGAGGTCGGTGGTGATGATTCTAGTTTGGATGATCGACTGGCGGGCTTGCCAGAAGCTGCTCCGATTTCTCCTGATTCGATAAACTATTCTGAGCAAACTGCGCAACGGGCAGATTTTCAACAACTGTCTTCGGACTCTAATTCTGATGAGCCACGCTCAATTGACATGTTATTGGATGTATCGTTGCCAATTTCAATTGAATTGGGTCGCACAAAGATGTCTATCGCCGAAATTCTGGCGCTTGGACCTGGTTCTGTAGTCGAGCTTAACAAGCTTGCAGGTGAGCCAGTGGAAGTGATGGTGAATCAGAAGACTGTGGCCTTTGGCGAAGTTGTAGTTGTGGATGAGAACTTTGGTGTTCGTATCACGCAGTTGATGTCACCAGCCGATAGAATGAAATCATTGACGCAATAGGCGTCCGTATTTGAGGATAGAATAATGCGTAACGCAATTGGAAATAGTTTTAGTTCAACCTTGGCGAAGGCTCTGTTTTTTGGAGCGCTATTAGTGTTGGCAGTGTCATTTAGCGCAGGGAGCGCTGTGATAGCCACCGAGACAGCTACAGAAACAGTCGAAGAAGCAACCACCGAAACGGGCGCACAGGTCTCTGAGAGTTCACAGACGAAAACTACAGACGTAAGCCCCTATGGGACGAAGACAACAGCCAGCGGCAACCCCCTTTCGGGTTATGTAGCGGGAGAGAGTGTTTTCCCGAGTTTCTTGAAGATTACTTTGGCTTTGATTGCTGTCATTGCTGGTATCTATTTGACATTGACGCTTCTCAAAAAAGTGATGGGGCGCAAGATATCCAGTGGCGGTAGCGCCAACGCCATTCAAATTATCGAAACATGTTACTTAGCTCCCAAGCGTTCGATTTCATTGGTGCGTATTGGTAGTCGGGGGGCGCTGTTGTCAGTTGCCGATAATACGATTGAAACTTTGATGGAACTCAGTCCGGATGAGACCAATGACATATTGGAAAAACTTAGTTCTCAGTCAGACACGCCTGATTTTCGCAAGACGCTAAGTATTGCCAAACAAAAAATTATCGACCTAAGCTCCTATGCGCTGAAAAACCGCGAGGAGTCACGGGTCGAACAAGTGAGTGTTAAGTAAGTTGTAAGTATGTGTTACAAAGTATTGGGTTGACAGGATAGTCAGACTCGATGGTAGTAATTGTTGGTTTTCTCAGTTTTATCTAACGACATCATGCGCCGACCAAGGAAGGACGGCGGGATGTCAGAGCAGTATGTCGCTGAAGCGGAGTCTTCAGGGGCTAGTGAACAATAGCAGAGATGTCTCGCCAAATGAGGTGTTCTCAAGTATTGTTCCGCAAATCACTCAATAGGATTGAATGTATGCGCACACGCTATCTCTTATATGTTTTGCTGGCCGTTATTGTGGTCCTTATTTTCAGCTCTGACGCTTCTGCGCAGACACTGCCAAAAGTGTCACTGGAAATCGGCGGCTCAGCCGATGGTCCAGATCTCTCAACTTCACTGAAAATCGTCTTGATGATGACTGTGCTGACTCTGGCGCCGTCGATTATTATCATGACAACTTCTTTTATCCGTATTGCGGTTGTGATGTCTTTCCTACGTCAGGCTATGGGCGCGCAACAAGCGCCACCTAACCAATTACTGATTGCTCTGTCATTGATAATTACATTTTTTATCATGACACCTATAGCGACACGCTCCTATGAAGACGGTGTCAAACCTTATATGGAAGAGAAAATTAGTAAGGAAGAGGCTTTTACAAAAACTATGGCGCCTCTGCGCGAATTCATGCTGATTCAAACGCGTGAAAAGGATCTCTCGTTGTTTGTCGAATTGGCGGGGATTACAAATCCAGAGGGACCAGATGATATTCCTTTACATGTGTTAATTCCAGGGTTTGTGATTTCGGAATTACGAGTGGCATTCCAGATTGCCTTTTTGATATTCATTCCGTTCTTGGCAATTGACATGGTGGTGGCTTCGGTTTTGATGTCGATGGGCATGATGATGTTGCCACCAGTAATGATTTCCTTACCGTTTAAGATATTGCTGTTCGTTTTGGTTGATGGGTGGTACTTGCTGATAAAGTCACTTGTGGAGTCATTCCACATTGGGTAGAACAAGCCCAAGGAAGAGTTGAGGATACTATGAGTCAAGAAATGGTTGTTGCTATTGGGCGTGAGGCGTTGACGCTGACTATGCTCGTCTCTGGGCCGATGTTGATGTTTGGGCTGGTTATTGGAGTTGTAATTTCCATCTTTCAGGCTGTAACTCAAATCAACGAAATGACGATTACTTTCGTGCCGAAAATCGTGGCTGTTGCAAGCGCATTGTTGCTGTTTCTTCCTTGGATGATCAATCTCATTGTTGATTTTACCCATCGCATGTTCGCAATAATTCCCACTCTCCACTGAGAATTGGGATTTGGTGGGCGGGAAATGATTTCCTCGGCTGAGGAGGTTATTTCCGCAATAACAGTTATCCGCGCAATTTGAGGCCTCGCAGGCCGACTCCAGCTAGTTATTCATCTTCATGTTATTCAATCACTTACAAGCAATACGTCTCAGGATGAGACAGAGCGGCTTATGGATTGCGTTACCCCTTGTCGATGAAGGCGAATTCTACCATAGAGCGAACGTCGTATAGCGACAATTCCATCAAAAAAACTCCCGAAAACTCCAGTAATCTTGGAGGCGCCAATGTTTGATTTCTTAGGCTATGGCGCTGAAAAAATGCAGGCGTTTTTGCTGGTGAACTTTCGTATCGGCGGTTTGATGCTGGCTGCGCCAATTTTGAGTCGCGGCTCGATTCCGTCGATTGTCAAAGTCGGTTTCGCAGTGCTACTAGCGATAATAATATTACCGATCGCCATGAAAAACACGTTGCCTTTGGCCACGTCACTTCCTGATCTCGCAGGCATTGGATTCAAAGAGGTTCTCGTTGGTGTGACTTTGGGCTTCATTCTGAAGCTTCTTTTCTACGCAGCAGAGATGGCAGGCTCGTTTGTTGGTTTCCAAAGTGGACTTTCAGTTGCGAGCATTGTTGATCCAACAACCAAAAACCAAGTCAATTTGCTTGGCGCGTTTTGGGTGTTAATCGCCTCAGTAATATTCTTGGCCATCGATGGTCATCACATTGTTATCTCAGGGCTTGCTGATAGCTATGCGATGATTCCAATCGGCAAGGCTACTTTTGGTCCTGATGCGTTAGACCTGTTGATGCGTCTCAGTGGCGCGGTTTTTACGATGTCACTCAAATTAGCCGCTCCGATTTTGTTGACGGTATTTCTGGTTGATGTCGCCTTGGGTGTTTTGGCCCGCACAATCCCACAAATGAATATTTTTGTAATCGGTATCCCTGTAAAAATCGCAGTGGCGTCGTTGATGATGGCGATGTCGCTTCCAGTGTTTGCCTGGGCTTTGGGACAGATGACGAATTTTCTCGATGCGCAAATGCATGTCTTTATCGGAGCAGTTGCCAGCGGCAACTAGAGAGGTTCTTAAGGAACTCAGGAAATGGCTGACGAAAGCGCACAAGAAAAAACTGAAGAGGCGACGCCCCATCGAATGCGCAAAGCGCTGGATGATGGGCAAGTCGCCAAATCAATGGAGCTCAGCTCGGTTGCCATCGTAGGATTCGGATTCATGACGCTCTTCGCTTTGGGGCCAATGATTAGTGATCAGATGATGTCATATATGAAACACACTTTCACTAATGCGCCATCAATGTCTGTTAGCGCTGGTTCGTTTGTTGTGATTCTACGTGATGCGATGGCGACCTTTTTCATGGCTCTCGGTCCATTTCTCCTTTCGATGGTGGTGATTGGTACTTTGATAAACATCTCGCAGGTGGGTATTCGGTTTACCACTAAACCATTAGAGCCGAAGTTCGACAAGCTTGATCCTGTTGCTGGTCTCAAAAGAATGTTCAGCGTCAAAGTGGTCGTCGAGTATTTCCGTGACATAGTCAAAGTTCTTCTAGTCAGTTATGTGGCTTACACAATAATCATTTCAGATGTGATGAGCTTTTTTGAATTGATGGATTCATCGACCGAGCGCTTCGCGGAGCAATTTGGCTCACTAGCAGTGTGGTTGGCTTTGAAAATTGCCGCAGCTTTGCTGGCTTTGGCCGTTTTTGATTACGCCTTCCAGCGTCAGCAGCATAAGAAAAAAATGCGTATGACCAAGCAGGAAATCAAAGAAGAGAGCAAGGACACCGATGGTAATCCTGCTCTGAAAGCGAAGATTCGCCAAATGCAACGCGAGATGACTCGTAAGCGCATGATGCAGGATGTCCCGAGCGCTGATGTTGTGATTACTAACCCGACACATTTTGCTATTGCTTTGAAATATGACAAGGACTCAATGGACGCTCCAACTGTGGTAGCTAAGGGTCAGCGCATCATAGCTCAACGGATAAAAGAAATTGCTCGCGAAGCGGGTGTGCCAGTCATTGAGAACAAGCCACTAGCGCGTTCGCTTTTCAAGGTTTGTGAAGTTGGCGCGACAATTCCAGAAAAACTCTACAAAGCTGTCGCAGAAGTCTTGGCCTATGTCTATCAACTGAAAGGCAAGTCAATCTAAATGGCCAACGAGACACAAATAGCGCCAAACGCTACTTCTGGGGCTGATGAAAAGCGTGGAGGCGTCATGGAGATGTTGCTAAAACGCTCGGATATGTTGTTAGCCTTTGGTGTGCTGGCAATCATGACTGTTTTGATTGTGCCACTTCCGTCAGGGTTCCTTGATTTTGGTTTAGCTTTCAATATCACTTTTTCGTTGGTGATATTGATGACTACCTTGTATATCAAAAAGCCACTAGAACTGTCTGTCTTCCCAGGTCTACTTTTGGTAGTGACACTATTGCGCTTGGCTCTTAATGTGGCCTCGACACGATTGATTCTTAGCGAAGGTTTCGCTGGAGATGTCATCAATACTTTCGGAAATTTTGTTATCGGCGGTAATTATGTCGTCGGTTTTATTGTCTTCACCATCCTAATTATCATTCAGTTTGTCGTTATCACCAAGGGAGCTGGAAGAATCTCCGAGGTCTCGGCGCGTTTTACTCTCGATGCGATGCCTGGTAAGCAAATGGCGATTGACGCTGATTTGAATGCAGGGTTAATCACAGAAGATGACGCCCGCTCACGTCGTGCGGAAATCTCACAAGAAGCAGACTTCTATGGCGCCATGGACGGCGCCTCGAAGTTTGTTCGTGGTGATGCTATCGCTGGAATCTTGATTACGCTCATCAATATCATCGGTGGTTTTGTGATTGGCATGGCGATGAAGGACATGAGTATCACTGAAGCGCTACGAACTTACACGTTGCTTTCAGTTGGTGATGGCTTGGTGACACAGGTTCCGGCTTTGATTGTCTCAGTTGCCGCAGGTTTGATTGTTACACGGGCCGCATCGGCGAAAAGTATGGGTGGTGATCTGGTTACGCAATTGACTGGTAAGCCCGATGCAATGCTTGTCGCTGGTGGCATGCTCTTTGTTTTTGGTGTGGTACCTGGTATGCCGACTATCACTTTCTTCTTACTCGGAGCTGCAGTTGCGGCAACTGGGTATGTAACCAAGAGGAACTTGGAGAAAGAAGCGCTAGTTGAGGCGGCAGTCTCAGATGAGCCAGTTGAAGAGCCAGTTGAAGAACGCACAGAGGACTTGCTCAAAGTTGATGCGATTGAAATAGAAATCGGTGTCGGATTGATTCCGATGGTGGATACCAATCAGGGTGGGGATTTACTTGAGCGTGTCTCGACTATCCGCAAAGAGCTCGCGATTGAGTTGGGTATCATTATTCCGCCAGTGAGAATCCGTGACAATGTAGAACTTGAATCAAATACTTATCGTATCAAAATCAATGGTGTCGAAGTCGGTCGTTTTGAATTGATGGGTGATCATCTGTTGGCCATCAATCCAGGGTATATCGAAGATAGGTTAGAAGGATTCGACACCAAAGACCCAGCTTTCTTGCTCAATGCCACTTGGATAATTCCAAATTTGAAAGAAATGGCTGAAGCGCGCGGGTATACCGTAGTCAAGCCAACAGCGGTCGCCGCAACACATTTGACTGAGATACTTCGCTCTAACTCTAGCGAATTATTGACTCGTCAGGATGTGGCGCATTTGGTTGAGAATCTCAAAGAGACTGCGCCGTCATTAATTGAAGACACAGTTCCAGCGCTGGTTACTCTTTCTCAATTGCAACGCACACTCCAAGCGCTGCTTAACGAGCGGATTCCAATTCGCGATTTAGCGACAATCCTTGAAACAATCGCAGACTATTCACAAGCCACGAAAGACCCAGAGGTTTTGGCCGAGTATGCCCGTATGGCTTTGAAGCGCAGGATTAGTGACTTGTTTCAGGATGACCAACGCAAAATTAATGTTTTCACCATTGATCCTGTTATTGAGCAAACTCTTTCAGAAGCGTTACAGAACACTAAGCAGGGTTTGATGCTCTCACTAGCTCCGAATGTGATGGAGCAAATGATTAGTGCAATTAATCGCGAAGCACAAAAAATGTCCGACGCAGGACAAGTTCCGATTTGCCTGTGTGCGCCGAACATACGCTTGGCTGTGCGCAAGATGGTTGAAGGCAGTAGCCCCAATTTGGCAATCATTAGCTACAACGAGATTGTCACCGACATAGAAATAGTTTCAAATGGAATAGTGAGGTTAGGCGATGGTAATTAAGTCATATGTCGCGCCAAGTGTCGCCGGCGCATTGAAGATGATCCGAGCTGAGTTAGGCTCCAAAGCCGTGGTGCTTAAGACTCGCGGATTGACAGCGCGCGAAAGTGGCGTAGGTCGGCGGATGGTGGAGATAACCGCCTGTTTGGAGAATCCGAGTGTCGGAGCGCTTAGCTCATCGCTAGCGGACCCCAAAGAAGAAATCAAGACGCCGATGCAAACAGCGCCAGTTAAGCGTAGCGAAACTCTCGCGGCGCTGCAAGCCGTGGAGTTACAATCTGCAGAGAGTGACACAAATATGAGAAATGACAAATTGCACAATGAGGTTGATGAGCCCAGTGGTAGTTCTATTTCTGGGACAGTCAATGATGAGAACCAGAGCGATCAGGCTACACGCCCTGGTATGGTTGATATCCGAGATATGGAATCATTCGCCAAGCGGCTTGAAGAAAAGTTGGACTTGATTCTCGATACACAACTAACTGGTGGCGCTACCAGCGAGGTTCCGTCATTGGTCGCTCCGATAGCGCGTCTCATAGCTGCTCATGATATCCCTGAACGTTTTTCGCGAGCAATACTCAGAAGCATTATCGAGAAGATAAACTCTGGCTCTGAAGATAAATTACTCGAATACGCCGAAGAAGTGTTGGTGGCTGAATTTGCCGCTCGGTGTGTGCCTGAGATGTTGATTAGACCAGGCGATGTGGCCCTCTTTATTGGTCCCGCCGGTTCAGGAAAGACATCGGTTCTTGGCAAAGTAGCTGTCGATTTGCTGTTCAATAAGAAAATCAAAACAGAGCTCTCCACTCTTGATGATTTCAGAATTGCCGCTCAAGAGGAAATCACTAGTTGCAGTGAGGCCTTAGGAGCGGCGTATGTCGATGCTGATGAAGTTGCCGCGACGCTCAAGCACACTATACAAGCGCCAGAGAGAGCGCTTCTTGTCGATTGCCATTCAAATATCAATGACCAGCGTCAATTCATGCGCTTGAAAGATCGCGCCGAGGCTCTCAAACCAACGGTTGTGTTCTTGGTTGTTTCTGCATTGACCAGAAGTTCAGATGTCTCTCGTTTGGTTAGACGTTTCGAAAGTTTCAATCCAACACACATTATCGCGACACATACAGATCTCACAGATACGGTTGGCGGTATCTATACCGCATCGATTGATAGTGGCCTGAAGATATGTGCGCTCACCAATAGCCCTGGGTCATTTGGCAATATGCTGCCACCAGATCCAGGAGCAATGGCGCGGCGTATTCTTGAGAGGAACAAATAATGTTTGAAGATAGACAGTCAAACCGAATGACACAAAGGTTGACACTTAGACGCCCAACTGAAAAGGAAGGTCTCTCTGGGGCGCCAGCAATTGTGAGTATTGTTTCAGGCAAAGGCGGCGTGGGAAAATCTGTGATTGCCTACAATGTAGCCATTGCAGCTGGAAGAAACGGTATCAAGACCTTGCTCGTGGATATGAATTGGCGCATGGGTTCACTTCACATTCTTGCCAATGCCAATGTGACCCATGGCATGGAACATGTCGTGGCTGATCATGGCTATGTGCGTGACGCTGTAGTTTCAATTGGGCAAAATGCCTCATTGCTGGCTTCGGCGTCAGTAACTGGTCAAAGCCAATGGCCCACGCAGGAGAGGTTGGCTGAATTCATAATGAATTGCCGTGCAACTCTGCAACTCTATGACCTGATCTTAATCGATACACCTTCTGGAATTCATGAGCCAATTGCGACTGTAGTTTCGCTGTCGGATGACTTTATCGTGACTTTGAATCCTGAGCTTACCGCAATTGCCGATGGCTACGGAATGTACAAATGGCTGTTGTCACACAATCCACAAAGTGTGGGTTCGTTGCTGGTAAATCGAGTTAGTGGGGTAGCTGAGGCCAAGGATGTCACGGCGCGTTTCAATACTCTCTGTGAGAGATTTTTGGGTCAAAAGCCAATCCCGCTCGGGTTCCTGCAAGAAGATCACGCTGTTGCCGAGGCAGTGGCGCGCCAACGCTCAGTCTTCGCTGCAGCTGGAACCTCGATAATCTCCTCCCAATTATCAGCGCTAACAGGACAAATCTCCGCTCGCCTGTTCAAAAACCGAACAGTGAGCGCAAATGATACAGGCGCGTTCCGCGCCCTCAATTTTGAACATCAACTATCCGATAAAAAGGAATAGGGCGCATGGCTTCTACGGCGAAACAAACATCGATAAAGACGCGCATCGCAAAAAAGAGCGCGTCGCAAGCTCTGAGAACAACACGCCTCAAAGTGGATTCCCGCAAAACTGTTGTTGCAAAAGCAGTCAAGGCAACTGCGACAAAGTCTACATCAAAGAGAGTGATCAAAGCAGTGGCAAAAACAGCTACAAAGACAATCAAGAAAGCAGCGACAAAAGCAGCGACAAGAACAAAGATCGCATCCAAGAACGCGACAAGAACTACCACACCGACAACTAGAACGAATGTGACCGCTAAGGTATCCAGCGTCGTTGCATCTGTCCCTGAAAGAAGACCAGTAACGATGGCAGCACAAGAGGAACATACAGTGGAAACAATCTTAACGGGCGAAGAAGTTACAGTTGATGAAATTGTCGATGAGGTGATGACCCCACAAAAGAAACGTCGTGAGCGTCGTTCTGAGTTAGCGGCGTTGGAATGGAAACGTTTCCAGCGCACAGGTTCTCCAGAGAGCAGACGTCGTTTGCTGGGTTTGTATTTGCCGTTAGTGCGCAGTGTCGCAGGTCGTATGGCAATGGGCTTTCCACGATCGGTTGACATTCAAGATTTGATAAACACTGGTGTTTTGGGGCTCTCTGAAGCTTTCAAGAAGTTTGATCCAGACCGTGGTGTCAAATTCGAAACCTACGCAGTGCCACGTATTCGGGGAGCCATCTTAGATGAACTTCGAGCGTTAGACTGGGTGCCCCGTTCAACTCGCGCTAAAGCGCGCAATATTGATAGAGCAACAGTCTCACTTGAAAACGATCATGGCCGTCCGCCAACTGAAGATGAATTGGCGGCGCATTTGGAATGTTCTCATCAGGATTTGATGATGGCTATGGGTGATGTCAGTAGCGCCACGATTCTCTCACTTGATGAAGTGGTGTTTCGTGATGATGAGAATCGCCAGGTTCCACGTATCGAATCTGTCGAAGATAAATCTGAGACATCTGTTCTCAAGAAGGTTCTCAAAGAGGAGATGCGCACATTCCTAAGAGTTGCCATCAACAACCTAACCGATCAGGAAAAATTAGTAATTGCTTTGTACTATTTTGAAGAGTTGACCCTCAAGGAAATAGGCGCTGTGATGACAATTTCAGAGTCACGCGTCTCGCAGATTCACACCAAAGGGGTTGGTAAACTTCGCGGACTCATACAGGAGCGCTACAACGGCCCTGCCGAGTGACACTCGACAGCCGCTGAATCAGTTAAGAGAAACTGACGGCGCGAGGGAGAGAGATGGATGGTTCAAGTTAGATTAGTGGATTGTCGCGGATGACAGGGGATGAGCGCTTGTTGAGAATAGAGCGTGTCGGTGATAAGAAGAACAACGAGAGTAATGACAAAAGTCAGTCAGATAAACACAAGAAAGACGACGAAAGTCCTAAGCAAGAGTTTGCGGCCGTGATTGTTGATGTTGGAAATTCTGCGACCGTAAAACCCAATACAGAAGAGTCTTCAACAGAGACAAAGGTAAGCCAAGCTAAACAAACTGCCAGTTCTGGTGAGATTGAAAATAGCAAGGTTAGCCAAGATAACGATAGCAACGATAAAAATATAGAATCGCAAGGTCACATTGACGTGACCGGATAGGCGCTTTCGCGCCAGAACCTCGGAGGAGGAAAGAATCATGTTTGACTTAGGACTATTTGGAATTGAAATCAGTAAGGCGCTGCTCTTGCAGGTTGGCCTGAATGCCGCTGGATATCTCGCCGCAGGTGGGTTGAGTTTGGTGTTGTTCAGTTCAATTATTAAGCGTCACCTAAAGAAAATGCTTCCAGAGGTGGTCGCGCAAAGCGCAGAGATTGTTTCGATTAACAATGAACACACCCGAAGCGTTCCGCCTATGAGTGAGAGTACAAAAGAAATGCAGCCAACAGCATTGGCTTCCGAGCCAGTTGCTGGATTTGTTTCATTCGATTCTGTCGGTGGCAATCGCATAGCTGCAAGTCCCATGGTTGTGAACAATAGAGAAAGTGTAGAGAACGCCGTTACGCAGTATCGTGAGACAGAAAACTCTGTGGCTGGTAGTGGCGCCAACGGCTCTTACACTCGCAATCGCGCGGATGTAATTCGTTTGGCCAAGGAAATGTTGACTGCAGGTCAATCTAGTGAGCGCGTGCGTGGTGAATTACCGATTTCAGATTCTGAGCTGCGACTGGTTGAACTTGGTGTGAGACGCTGACAATCAAGAGCGCTAATTGGCTTTCTCAGAGATAAATACGAGTATAAAATAGAACACAAAACATAAAGAAGTGAATTATGGAAACAGCATTTTTCAATACAGCAGTTGAATGCCCCGTTTGTAAGAAAGAGAATAATTTCGAGACGATACGGGTTGGCGCCTATGTCGAGTCTGGGCGGGATACAGACTTTTGTCCGACTGATATCAAGTGGCGTTTTCCTGAGTATGAAAACGTTAATCCGCTAGTGTTTTTTGTGGCGACCTGTCCGAATTGTCTCTATAGCCGAGAGTTCAATGATTCATTCAAGAAATGGCAGAATGATGTCACTTTCAAGACATATCGTCTCAAGCGAGTCAAAGAGCGTCATCTCGAAGAGTTGGCGAAGGATGGTTCGATCATCAAGCGCCTCGGTGAAATGATCGACTTGAAAAAGCGTCCTAACGAAACGGCAATCGCCAAATTACTATTGGCAGTGTATGACGAACAACTCAATGACAGACCTTCGAATTTGGATTTGGGAAGGATGTATATCCGACTTGGTTGGATATTCCGTGGTATGGACTCATTCCCTGAAGGCGCTGTCTCTATGGCCAATACAGAAAACGCAGATATTGAATTGAAGGCTTGGTCTGAGGCGCTTCAAGCTTTGTTGAACAACCGACAGAGTCTCTTTAGCAAGATGGATTCGTTGCTTTCAGATAAAGAGAGCCGATTTGCTACTGATGCCGAGCGTTGGCGTGAGCTTCAGGAGCGGATTTTGGCGCACGAGAACAAACTAAGTGGGCTAGAAACGGAATTATCCGAAGCGCTCAACAAACCAAATATTCAATTGGGCGAAGACGAAACTGGTGATGTCGGTTCGTCAAGTCCTGATGTGTTTTCGCTCATGGCTGCACTGAAGCAACAGTGGGATGGAGTGCCGTTGAACGAACGTGATGCGCTAAGAATGGCTGCTGAAAGTTATACACGCGCTCTTGAAGAGGGTAAAGAAGTATCGGCAGGTAATCAGCAGGTTCAAGTGTGCTATTTGATTGCTGAAATCTCTCGCCGTATTGGTATGCACGCTGAGGCGCGGGACTTCTTCAATAGCGTCCTAAAAGTCGGTCAAGAATTTGTACGTCGGTATCAGAGTGATAAGTCTCGAACCGCCTTGGCGCGTAGGATATTGGAACTTGCCATGGAGCAAAGTCAAATTAACCGTGAAGCGATGAAACAGGCAGCGGTAAATTAAGCGTCTCTGTAGAATCAAGAGTGTTCAAGACAATGGCTACACAAAGCGATTCAAAAAGAAGAAAACGACCCGAATCTTGCGTCAGCAATTTGGGCGTTGGGGATAAAATTCAAGTGCGGTTCATGAAGGACGTGGAAAACACCACGTTTGAGACTCGTGTTGATGATTTTTCCGATAGAACTTTGTATGTGTCGTTTCCTGATGCCAAGCAAAAGCTCCGCTATGGCGAGCGTGTCGAATGTACTTTTACGCGAGATCAAGGTCTGTATAAATTTGATGGCATACTGGATACTGGAATTCACTCTGGTAGACAGTCACTAACTATTCGTGTGCTCAGCGGCGCTCGTCTAACACAGCGTCGCACCGCAGTGCGTGTGCCTGTGCGTTTGAATTTGGATATAGCCGTCATCAACAGGCCGATTGAAGATCCAGTAGACATTGACGCTTTAGAATGGGAAGAGTCAGTTTCAGATAATTTTTCATTCTCGGGGATTTTGACCAGAGCAACTCCGTCCTGTGTGGTCGGTGATTTGCTTGCTTTGCGGTTTGATAGAGAACAGTTGCCGATGGCGCCTGAGTTCATGCTGGCTTCATGGAGAAGGCTTCACCGCATGGGAAGTGTAAACTATGTGGGCTTGGAATTCATATCTCGCAGAAGCATGAAATCATACTTGATGCCAGAAGAAATTCTCTTGATTCCTGAGGAACTCAAGAAACTCAGTGAAATGATAGCCAACAAGCTCAGCGCTTATGTCTTTGAGTATGAGCTGAAGATGCGACAAGAGGGCCGATTGTAGGTCGTGCGCTAGGGATTCGCCAAAATTGGATTTCTCTGAAGCAGATTAGAAAAAAACAAAAACGAAGCTTGAATATCTAACTAGGAAAGACTGGATCAAGAATGGGATTGGTAAACAAAATGCAGCTACTGGATGGTACAGTCGAGGTGCGCTCTCCGTTCAAACTCGAAACAGACGGTAACCGTAAATACATTCGTCTGGAACTTGCTGAGCCTGTAACTTTTCGAGAGATAAAACAACCTGGTGATTCTTTTGCTCCCCAAGGGGTCGACGAACTGCGGCAGGGGAGTATTCTGAATCTGTCCTCAGGTGGAGCTTTGATTGACTCGGCAGATGTTGTTGCTGGCGGCTCATTAATCGCAATGTCTTTTAAACTGCAAGGCGATATCGAGCTTTCAGATGTGTTAGCAATTGTTAGAAGAGTTGAAATCGTTGATGGCTCCGCACTGATGGGTGTTGCATTTGTCGGTAGAGAGCAGTTAATGGATGTGCTTTCAGGGGCCGAGCTTGAGCTATTGGATTCTCGCTTCAAGCGTTTTGAAATGCAGGCGGCAAATGTTTTAGCAGAGTTTATCACAACAGAAGAAAACTAGTAAGGCAGAATGTTCGTCACGGCTAGAGAAGTGTTTGGAGTACATAAATGGAATTTTCGAAAAACATAAGAAATTTGTCAAATAGAATTGACGCCAACGGCAGGATGATTGCATTGGCTGTTTGGCTTTGTGTAAGCTTCATCTTTGTCCAGAATTCTGGCGCAGGTAATTTGTATGCTTTGTTGCATGTGGAGAAGCCTGTTTCCGCTTGGAGTGATTCTGATTTTGCGGCCAAACTCTTGGATAGGCTTTCTGGTTATCGGGGAGTCGAATTTGAAGTGATTGCTGATTCAAATTGGCAGACAAGTCCTTCGGCGACAAATTATGTGAGTTCCGATTACTTAGCTAAAGTTGGAGCGGAGTATCGTGCGCGCTATGTCATAGTTCTTGAGAATGTGACAGAGGAGTTGGAGACGCGCAAAGGACTTTCTATTCCACTATTGCTTTCTCGTTATTCTGAAGTTGCTGTTCTCAGGGGTACATTGAGAATAATTGACTCAGAAAAAGGGCGGATGGTTGTGCAGAAGGATTTTGAGGTAACACTCAAGAGCAAATCTAGCTGGCAAGCGCTTGACGACGACCCCAATGTCTCTGGATTGCGAACGGCGGCTTCCGAGAAGCAAAGGCTATTTTCGAATCTTGAATGGCGCGCTGCCGACAAATTGGCTAATGAAATTCTCAAGAAAATGAAATTGAAGTAACACCCCAAAATATAACGAGTGGTTTGGCTAGTCGGTTTGACCAACAGGAACGATCATTCGGCACATATTGGATTAGGATAGAGCATGACAAATGATGATAAAACTTCTCACGAGAGTGACAAAGATGCGATTACATCGGCAAGTGTGACAAAAGCAGAATTTGGAGTCGATGACTTTACTCAGGAATCGGAAAGCACCCCTGAGGGTATTGCTAGTAGCGCCGAAGTTAAAGAACGGTTGCGTCGAGCAGACGCTCTGCAAAGCGCCAAACGAGCTTTGGATTTGGCGGATCAGCTAAAATTGGTCTCACTAAATGTCGCAATTGAATCTGCAAAAACGCGAACAGCTTCGGTAGACCTAAAACAGGTAAAGCAAGATCTTTCGACTTTGACCAACAAAGCGGTAAAAGCATCGCGTGAAATCGGGGGCATGATTAATGCCATCAATTCCGGTGAACCGATTGTGTCCAGCCAGGACAGTGATTTTCGTAAGGCAGTGCAATTGAAACAAGAGCTAAAGGCGATACTAGATCAAAGCCAACGTGTACTTGATAGTATCGATCGACTTGAGTCTCGCTAAGTTACCATGAACCCGAGACTCTAATATGAGTACAGAAATAGAAGTGGCCTGGAGGCGCTAAAGATGCAAAACAAATTTAAGTTGAAGCAATGTGAAAGAATAGCTGCCTTAGCGGACAAGCGGCAGCGGACTTTTCGTGGTTTAGTCATTGATGACGAGCCATGGGTTGGTAGTGTACTACAAGAGTTCTGTGAACTAGCGCCCGAACTCAGTGTAGATTTGTGCTACAATGGCTTGGAGGCAATCGAAAAAGCGAAAGAGTACGACTATGATTTTGCTACAGTAGATTTAGTGATGCCAGAACTCTCTGGGGTCGAAACAGTCAAGCGCTTGAAAGCGATAAATCCGCACTTGCCCATAATGATTGTCACCGGAAATGCCACAGACAAATTGAAGCGTGAGTCTGGTTGCGCTGGCGCTCGGATTATTCTCGAAAAGCCAGTGGGGATAGAAGAATTCCTAGACAGCGTCGCCGATTTAATAGGCGAACATAGTTCAATTTGAAACACAATTGAGCGCTTTTAACACCGCCGTGTGCATTCGCGGGTGACTTTTCCAATTGAAAATATCTAAATGGAATATGCTCTAAGCGGAATTAACTTATGGGCCGATATATATAGTGATGAACATGATAATCCATATCGACAGCATGCAATCTGTAAGAGAACTGCGGGAGGGCTGATGCTTGGAAGTCTAAAAGTATTAGTTGTTGACGACGAAGAAACATTAAGAAATCTTCTGAAAAGTATTCTTGAACGTGAAGGCTATTCCGTTGAGTGTGCTCGAAGTGTCGAAGAGGCGCGCTCTGCGCTTCGCGCTAAGGAATTTCATGTGGTTGTTTCCGATATCAAAATGCCAAAAGAAAATGGCTACAAATTGCTAGAGTTCATCAAGAAGGAGTTTCCTGCTCTTGGTGTTATTCTGATGACAGGTTATGGCGACATGTACACTGTCAAAGACGCGATCCTCTTGGGGGCTGATGAGTACATTACAAAGCCATTCAAGGGGTTCGAAATTGCGGTAATAGTCGAGCGTGTCTACTGGAGAATGCGTATGCCGAAGCAAGAATCAGCTGCTCTTCTATCTGGTCCGCAAAATCCAGCATCCGACGATTCTCTATAACGGAACTTGATATTATGAATGTCAAAATATCTACCTCGCAAAACGACACTGATTCAACTGCTTCTCGTATTGCCCTAGAAATCAGTAGCGATCAACTCACGGCCCGCGTTCGACTTCCGCGCTTGAAAAGCTCAGAAGAACAGATTACCGAAGAGGAAATTCGGGATAGACTAGAGCGCGCTGGTGTTGTCTTCGGTCTGTTAGATGCAACCATTGCGATCCTACCCAAAGAGGGGCCATTTGAGGAGCTAGTGACAATAGCTGAGGGTGAGCCGCCTGTTGCTGGGCTTGACGCGCAAATTGCCTACATGTTCGACCCAGCCCCAGATCACAGTCCGAAAGCCGATGCAACTGGGAGAATCGATTATCGTGAAGTAAATTTCTTGCAAGGTATCGAGGAGGGGCATGTGTTAATGAGAAAAACACCTGCGACTCCTGGAACTCCTGGCAAAGGTGTTTCTGGTGAAGCTATCTCTGCTGTTGAGGGTAAGGATAGGTTACTGCAAAAAGGCACCAACACCGAAGTATCCGAAGATGGTTTAGAGTTGAAAGCCACAGTTAGTGGAGCAATTGTTTTCACACGCGGCAATCAGGTGTCTGTGCGTGATGTAGTCACGATTTCTGAGGATGTTGATTACTCCACGGGGAATATTCACTCACCTGGTTCGGTGAGGATTAACGGAGATGTTAGAGCGGGATTCAAGGTCCATGCCGAGGGCGATATTGAGATTTACGGTTCCGTTGAGGATGCTGAGGTTATTGCTAAAGGCAACATTCTGATAAAGTCTGGTTTTATGGGACGCGGTGAGGGCTTGGTAAAAGCCGAAGGCAATGTGACAATTCAACATGTCGAAGGACAGCATATTATCGCAGGGCATGACATCAAGATCGGTGGTGACGCTCTTAACGCACGCCTTGAAGCAGGTAGTAAAGTAGTTGTGACGTCTTCTGAAGGACGAATCAGTGGTGGAGAAATCATCGCCGAAAAGGAAGTCAAAGCTGCGTTCCTCGGTAGTGAAGTTTGGACAGCGACTGTCATAAAAGTCGCTGGCGATGAGAAATTGCGTCAGGAACTTGCAGAGGTTGATGAAGAGATGGAGCGTCTGCAAGAAGACTCGGCGAGGGTCAAGAAGGCGATTTATAGTTTGGCAAGATTGGAGTTGAATGGCGCCTTGCCAGAAGCTCAGAAGGATGCGCTCGATAAATTGCGGACCTTTAGCAAGGATCTACCAGCGAATATTGAAGGTCTTGAAGATATCAAAAGTAAGTTGACCGCAGAAATAGAGGCCTTGCAAGACGCCAAAATTATCGCCACTCATACTCTTTACCCAGGTGTCAAAGCTCAATTTGGCATCGTTTACAACGATGTCAAAGAAGAGCGCGGGCCGACTTCGATGTGTTGCTATTCGGGCCGAGTTGTGATGGATCCCTATGACGCCAAGCAGGACAAATCGCAATAATCCGCCGATTTCTGTATTTTTTATCTGCTTTTCCCGCACAATGGTCCGCTTTCAACATGCATTTCCCCAAGTGATTGACAATTTGGCTGTGCTCGCGTATTATCGAGCGAAGAGATGCCTTGTTTTTGGGTGTCGAATATAGCTGGGGAGATGGCCGAGTGGCTGAAGGCGGTGGATTGCTAATCCATTGTACGGTTTAGACCGTACCCCGGGTTCGAATCCCGGTTTCCCCGCCATTTTTCTGATTTCGGTTACTAGGCCCTACTTCACTTAAATTCCTACTTACTTCAGCAACACCATTTTTCGCGTTTGGCTGATGTTTTCGCCGACTTTTAGACGGTAGAGATACATGCCTGAGGCTACTGAACTGCCGCTATTGTCTTGGCCGTCCCAGACTAGGCTGTGCTCTCCTGCTTGCATTGATTCTGAAACCAATGTGCGGAGTTTTTGGCCGAGCATATTGTAGATTGTCAGTTCAACATCACTACGTTTTGGAAGCGAGAACTCGATTGTCGTGGTGGGGTTGAATGGATTTGGGTAGTTTTGATGCAGAGCAAAAATTGTAGGCAGAGTTGTTCCATTATCACCGAGGCCATCACCAACATCAGTTACAAAATCAAATCTGACCACCACAAACGAACCATTGAAATCTGAAGCGTCAGCCGATAGCAGTTTGGCATGAACGTCATCGAGAATCTCGCCCGCTTTGAGTTGATTATTGCCGATATTGTAAATCAAAACATGAGTGTTACCGTCAACGAGTCCGACCTCAAGAGTCATACGCGAGTCGTGAGAATCTTGTTCATCATCGTCATCATCTAAGAGGGAAGTGAGGAGAATACTGTTTCCAGTATTCAAGTTGCTATCACCATGCCCCTTGTCATGGCCATTACCGTGTCCATCATGCTCGTCATCATCGTCCTCTAGTTTAACTGTCGTCTCGCCTTCAAAAACCAAGTGCAAAGCGCCAAGTCGCATATCAGAATAGATGTCGTCACCGCGTTGAGTGATAGTGACAGTGTCGCGCTCGTGGGTTAGCTGTGATTCAGGCAACTCTTCGCTACGCATGACTCGAATCATGTAGGTCAAGTCGGATACCGTTAGATATTTGTTGTCTGCGTTCGTATCGGTTCTATATTTATCTCCAGAGGCCTTGGCGAAAGCAGAGTCTCCTAGAGTGAAATAGTCAATGTAGAGCCGTAAATCTGTTTCCTCAAATGCAAGACAATTGCCATTTATGTCTCCTGGGAGGTCATCGTCGTTGCAGCAGATAGTTTGAACTCCTCCATTGCTGAATTCAACAAAGCGAAGAGCTGTTACGCCAGATGGCTGAATGATGCTGTCGCAGGATAGCGGCATGCCTCCTGCTTCGAAAAGTGAATCGGTGGCGCCAGCCAAGTCGTTTCTGTGTCCTGTTTCTGGGTCATAGTTTGTTCCTATATAGTCGCGGACAGTAAGACTTTGATAGGTAGTATCTCTCTGCTGCGAATGAAGAATATTGCTATTACAGTTAGACCAATTCCAGCGGAGAGGAATGAAAAGGCACTCATGGAATCTGTCGTCTACTACAAAAATGTCAATTACGGCTATTGTGTCACCAGACGTGAAAGTAGTTTCAGGACGAGATGTGACGCTTGCAGGTGTGGAAGAATTGAAGCTTAGTATGGTTTTGGGGCAGTCACCTGTGCAGGAGTCCGTCGATTTGATTTCAAATGAGATTGGCGCCCAACCCAGTTCTTGCAATGCAGACCCTGACAAGACGTTTTCAATCCTTATGAATTCTGCGGAATATTGCATTTCAAATGAAAAGTCACTGATCGGTTCCGACCCTTGATCATACACGACATAAACGGATGTTCGATTGCCTGGAGGAATAAACAATTCCAGTTCATCTGTTTGAGTTATACGGAAAGAAAACGGTATGCGATTGGTATTGTTGCCAGTGTCTAGCTTGACCGCTACTAACGAGCCATCGAAATCCGAAGCGTCAGCTGAGAGCAATATTGTTTGAATCTGATCGAGAATCGCTCCTGCTCGTAGTAGGCTGCCATCTATGTCATAGAGTAACACATGTGTATTGCCGCCGACCATTCCGACTTTGATTGTCATTGGTGAGGAATAGACGGTGTCATACGCTGGTGCGATGAGTGCGACATCAGTTTCACCTTCAAAAACCAAATGCAAAGCCCCAAGCGGTATGTCTGTAATGATACTATCACCACGTTGGGTGATAGTGACAGTGTCGCGCTCGTGGGTTAGATCGAAAACTGGTATAGCGTCACCCAATATGATATGAATCAAGTAAACCATATCCGAGACTGTTAGCGGGATGCCATCACCATTTACCTCGGAAGTGGCGATAGAGCCTTCTTGATGTGTGCCGAAGGCGGTTCTTCCCATAGCAAAGTATGCAGCAAACATTTCTAAGTCAGCGAGTTCAGCGCTGATGCCGTTGAGGTTGATGTCTCCACGGACATCTATTTCATCACACAAAATTGCTGTGCCGCCGTTTTTGAAATCCACGAAACGAAGTTCTGTTCTTTCAAATCCTTGAGACGCTCCATCACATGTTAGAGGCATCCCTCCAGGTACAGCCTGGGAGTTTGTTACACCAGTTATGTCTTGTCGAAAGTTGGTCAAAGGATCACGGCTGGACCCTACATAGTCGAATACCGATTGACTTTGGTAAACTGTATCGGCCATCGTTGAAAGAAGCGTATTGCTGTTACAGTTTGACCAATTCCATCGAAGCGCTAAGAATTCGCAAGCAAGATTGCGGTCATTGCTAACCAGTAAGTTTACAAGCGCCAATGTGTCGCCAGGCGAGAATGTGGATGCTATTGTCGCTGAGGTTGCTTGTCCACCAGAGCTAGCGTTATTAGCATGAATCTTAAGTAGAACATCTGGGCACAAATCGACACAAGAATCGAAGGAGGCCGTATCGTATGTGAAATTTGTCCAACCAGCTGATTGAAGTGCAGGCCCCACAGTAACGTCTCGCATTCTGTATGCCTTTGATGCGAAAGCAAACTCAAAGTCAAAGCTACTTATTGGCTCGGTTCCAGCGTCATAAATAATTGCAAGGGTCGCTATATGGCCTTGAAACTGAAAGTCCTTTTGCGAAATACGAAGAGCAAACGGCGTTTGAGCGCTAGATGATTCTTGTGAAGAGTTTTGCACAGTTTCGCCAGCAGAAGTCGTAGCTGTTAGACTCACATTAGCGAATATTCCAGACAAGTCACCAGTAGCGGAATACTCCGAAAAGTCCGTATTGGACCATGATGTCATGGCTTTGTCATTCAACGTTTGGGCGTTAATTGGTTGTGCTACAAATAGTAAGCAAGCCAATAAGCATAAATGGACGGGACGCATAATCGTACTCCAAAGTAAAAGGTCAAGAGAGTTTGGATGTTTTTGACATATCTGGCGGCGCAAGAGCTGACGGGCCATTGCTGTAGATACTTAAAGATAGCGCCTAACTGTGGCATGTCAAAGCAATATCGGTTCCGAAATTGATAGGCAGTTGAGTTGGCAAAGTAATGGTGATTCGGCAAAGAACACACTTATGTGGAAGAGACGAAACAACATTCCGCTAAGATTCGCTCCTCTGAGATTCACTTTGCCCTGATAATTGGGCATACCAAATTACGATCTGGGGCGATAAACCTCACTAATGGGATAAGCGAGTTTGAATTCAATTCGCGGTTGGCCGCAATGATTGAGCATTGTTTGCGTGATAATCCTGATGTGCGAATCACAATTGTAAACCGCAAGAGCTACAAACACTTGCCGCAAGAAGTAAACGCGCTCAAGCCTGACTTTTGTTTGAGCTTGCACTGCAATTCTTTCAACAGAAAGACTTCTGGAACTCAGACAATGTATTACTACTTGTCACATACCAGCAAGGCGCTAGCCCTAGCGCTACAAGGCTCCTTGGTAGGTTGTTTGCAATTGCGAGATAGGGGAGTTGTTGGTGTTAAGGACAGTGGTCGTGGCGCTCATCTTCTAAAGAACACCAATGTGCCATGTCTCATAGCTGAGCCATTCTTCATTGACAACGACTCAGACCTAAAACGAGCGCATGAGCGCTTTGAAAACTTAGCGCGCTCATACGCTCGTTTTATTGCCGACAGCGCAGATTCATTAATTTTGCACGAAGACTAAGGTTGAATACCAGAATGACACTCCGAGCAAAGTGTTTCTTGCCACTCCTCATCGATGTCTTCAGGATGCTTGAACTCCAATCCTTCAGGTGAACTGGCCATCTCTGCAAGCTCGCCACTACCTTGAGAGAGAATACTGTGACAGGTTGTGCACTCGGTGTGCATAGTCTGGCCTGTAGTCGCTACCAGATTCTCATTGTGACAGCGGAAACATCCTGGAGAAGTGAGATGGCCGAGATTGTTCGGATAGACGTCCCAGCGAACTTTCATCTCAGGGAAGATGTTCTTTGAAAACACATCTTGTACAGTGGCAATAGCTTCTTCGATGTCACTTTGTCGGCTCGCAAGAATCTCTGGATATTCCACAGCATAGAAGTTGGTAATTCCAGTGGCAATAGAGTCGAAAGCTTCAGGTTCGGTTGAATATTCTTTGTCCATGACTTCAACCGAGATGCTTTTGATATTTGGTAAGGTCGCATCGATCCTGCCGACCGAGAGCGCAAGGTCAATGGCCTTATCGGGTGAGTTATAAATATGGCTCGGACGGTTATGACAGTCCATGCAGTCCATAGTGCGAACCTCGAGAGTGTCACGCTCTTCTTGAGTCAGTGGATTCTCCGTATTTTCATAGACTAATGAACGACCACTCTTGCGTTCTCTAACTCTCACCCAAGCAATTTCTTGGCGTTGCTCGTCACGGCAAATGTACTCAACGTCATTGCCAACATTCATATGCCAATGAATACCAAAGTTTTGGCCAGAGCGTTCATCACCACCACCTGTTTTCAGAAGTAAATCAATCGGCCAAGATGTGTTTTGTTCGTCATATTTGAAATGATTGTAGCGTTTCTGCTGAGCGCCATAATATTTCTCTGGCCAGTGACACTGCTCGCAAGTCTCTTGCGCTGGACGCAAGTTTTTGATTGGTGTCGGAATAGGAGTTGGATACTTGTTGGTCAATACAGCATAGACCTGATAGGCCCCCGAGATTTTCGATTTAGCCCACCAACTGGCGCCGCCGCCGATGTGACATGACGCACAAGGAACACGGGCATGCGGTGAGTTTTGATAGGCGACATGTTCAGGTTTCATAACTTCATGGCAGGTTGTGCCACAAAAAGCAACAGACTCACTATAGTGGTAGACTTGGTAGCCGCCAATAGTACCCACAAACAATAGTATTACCGATGAAAATCCGACTACTTGCACAGCTCGGCGATGGCTGGGTTTGCCGAAGTCGATTTTCAGTGACGGAGGACGCCCCGTGTCTTCGCCACGTTTAATGCGACGATTTGTGCGAATGACACCTATAGGAATTAGAACCAAACCGAGCATCAAGATCATAGGTAACACGAGGAAGAGAACGATGCCTAGGTACGGGTTGGGAGCAAAGTCGAATATCAAGTTCACTGCCCAAAAAAGCAGTATCAACATCAAGCTGACAGAGGAGACATAGGCCCCTGTCATAGTTAGCCAGTTGTAATAAGTCGTTGGTAGTTTTCTGCTGCGGTTCATCTCGAATTACTCCCGTATGTTGTCGTGATGATTATTGGTTTACGATATGTCGCCTACTTGATGTTTCTTCTTTATTTGACGCGAATCTTTCATTGTTGAGTTCAAACTGTTTGGTCATCTCTGGATTGTTGTTTCGTTTGCCGCAAACATAGAGACTAAGATTCGATTCATTCGCAGGTGACAGCTCGTCGCCATATGGCGATCCAATTACATCCGAGTGCACAGATAGAGCAAGGCGCTCATAGATATTCGTGGGTGAGCCAGAGAATATGGTCGGGGATGTGTCATCATAACTGTCTAAGCAATCAACGGCGTCGAAGTCGGTGCCTGTCGCTCTAGTCACGGTTGTTCCGCTAACAGTCAGAATCATTGTTCCCAATATGAGAGGGAACACGTACTGCAATATTCTTTTCGTGATGCCCATCATAGCCCCCCAGCATTACATGGCAGTGTCTTGTTCTTGGCTTGTCGGGAGAGCGCTTAAAAAAAGTCGTTGCCTTCTCGTATCTCCGACCCATTTAATTGATGTGTCTCAATGTCTCTATGTCTCTGGCTCCGCTCCTCTTAATGTTTGTGTCGTCAATAAAGGTCTACTATTGGAGCCATGAGTCAACTACTGTTCTAAAAAAACACATCACTGCTTGAGCGCCAAACTCCGCCTGTGTAGTCCACAGGCGGAGCGTGACTAATTTCCCCTATTCGCTTACATTAGAGCTTCCATTCATAGCTCGAATCTTCATGGTTAGGAGTATTGACAGAAGCAGGATTACCGACAAAGAGACTAAGAATCCCCTTTTGCGGAAATCAAAGTTTTCGAGTAATTCTTGGCCTGAAACTCCCGCTTCCTTAACTTTCTCGAGTCCCACATCTGTCACGGCGCTAACATCATCAGCGACGAATGTATGTACAAGAGCTCGGCTCTTGACAAGTTCATTCTTGGCTTCCTTAAGAGTGTAGATTGCATCTTCAGCATCCATACCAATCTTACGCGCAGAATCAACTATATGTGAGATCGAGTCGATCTTGTTGCGTAGCGTGATGATGTGTGCGCTCATTTCTTGAGCGACAGCCCACCCTTTTGAATCACTGTCGTGACACTCAGCGCAGACGCTTTCGTCGCCGCCTGCGAGCATATCATCGGTCACCTTCTGAATGTTATGGTTACCGTGGCAAACTTCACACTCTGAAATGTCTTCATCGTCAAACGCAGCCTTATGAGGTGAAGCGACAAACATTTCTCGAATGAAGTTGTGACATTGCGCGCAAGTATTGGCAACGCCGCTTGGCTCTGGTCGACGAGCGTCATGGCTACCGTGGCAACCTGTGCAGGCCGGAGCGCCGCGATCGCCGTTTTCTAGTAACGCTATGCCATGAACACTATGTTGATACTTGTCGAATTGGTCTGTTGGTAAATCTCTACCAGCCATATAAGTCGAATCACTATGACAATTCGAACAAGTCTCAGGGATATTGCTAATATAAACAGGTGACTTAGGATCATCAGGTGGGAGAATCCCGTGAACTCCGTGGCAACTTGTACATACAGCAACCTTGGAATCATGATTCTTGAACAACAACTTACCATGACCGGAAATCTTATATTTGGCGAATTGATCAGTCGGTAGATTTGGGTTGAATCCGCGAATATAATTCGGGTCCGCGTGACACTTCGCGCAAAACTCGGGAATATCCTCACGTTCAGGAATTCCAACAAATCCCGCAGATTCATCCATCGCATCATCCTCATCTTCTGCGGTTGGATCACCACCATGGCAATCCGCGCAAAAAATACCACGGCGAGCGTGGATACCGTCGAGGAAATGTTCTGTCAATTCAGTGTTGTCATCATCGACTTCATTGAGATGGCAGCTAATACAAGTGTTGTCTTTCAAATGTGCGCCGATTTCCGTGTCAGATTCAGCATAGCTCAGTGTTGCAGAGGTTGTAAATAGTACCAGTGCGCAAACAATTGAAAGCGACTGATTTCTTACTTTATGAGATTTATTCATGCGTGTTTTTTCTAAGATTGTTTGTTTCATTATCAACCAAGCCTTCCCCAGATTGTCATGCCGATAACGAAGGCAATCATTACCCAACCGATAGCTGTAAAAAGTGGACTCTTCAGGCCGTTAGCTGATTTTTTGTCTATGAATGGAACAAGCAGCACAAATAGCGCAGCTAGTCCGAAGAACATCATGCCGACCAATTCGCCTTCTATTCCGAGTATGTGCGCAGGGAGTAGTTTCAGTGATTGGAACATGAAAAGGAAATACCATTCCGGCAGAATACCGATTGGAGTCGGTGATAGTGGGTCAGCGGGGTTGCCCAAGTGAGCTGGGAAGTAATAGCTCAAACCAAGCAACACGGCCAAGACGACTAGCCAAACATTCAGGTCTCGCAAGGCAAAGTGAGGCAAGAACGGCATTGAACGGTTGTTTTTTGACTCTTGGGAGAGCGGACGACTCATACCGAGCTTTTGCACTAACAGGAGATGGATACCAACCACACCCGCCAGCGCTAGTGGCAAAATCCAAATATGGAAAGCGAAAAAGCGTGTTAGTGTTACACCAGTGACACTTGGTCCGCCGCGTAAGAACTCTTTAATAAGATCGCCTACAACTGGGATACTGGCAGGCATTTCAGTTCCGATTTTTGTCGCGAAATAAGCTAGCTCATTCCAAGGGAGTAAATAGCCAGTGAAACCAAGTCCCAAACAAATACCAAAGAGAGCCATACCTGTCATCCAAGTTAGCTCGCGTGGTGGGCGATAGGCTTTCAAAAGGAATGTTGAGAACAGATGAATAAACAGCGAGAAAATCAGCAAGTTCGCTGACCAAGCGTGAATTGAGCGTACCAACCAACCAAAATTAACTTTGGTCATAATAAACTTGACTGACTCGTAGGCCAATGCCTCTGTGGGCTGATAATAAAAGAGCAAGAGTATACCAGTGATGACTTGAACTATCAGAAGGTATAGACAAATACCTCCCAAGTAATAAAAGATGGTGCGCTTATGAACAGGCACCTGCTTGTGTTTGAGCGCGTCCATAACATCATCGAGCGGGAGTCGCTCTGCTATGAAATCGATTGGGTTTCCCATTTTTCCCTTTCCTATTATTCTCTAAAACTCGTCCCTGAAACTCGGAAAACAGAATTATGTCTCGTTGAATGAGTCTCTAATTTTTGCTAGCTAGTTATTTTTGTGTACATCGTCTCTAGGTACATTGTTTCTAGTTTCAAATGTTTAGGCTCGCGTGACAACAATGTCGTCAGCCTGCACATCGACTTTGAACTCCTCTAAAGGGCGAGGTGGTGGACCAGAAATAACTTGGCCGTTCAGATCATATTTGCCATTATGGCAGGCGCAAAGGATATATGCCTCCTCTGGAACGTACTGAACAGTACAGCTCAAGTGGGTGCAAACCGCGGTAAAAGCCTTCAATTCGCCACTAGGTGTACGAAGCACTATCCCCGGCTCATTACCGAATCGGAAGATCTTTCCAGAGTCCACAGGGACTTCATCGATTTTAGCGGCAATAGTGCGCTTGATATTTCCACCAGCCGAGGGAGGCTGTTTTAGAAAGCGCGCAAGGGGATAGAGAATAAACCCCGCGAGCGCTGTTGAAAACCCTACCAGTGATGTCGTTAAGAAATCACGCTTGGTGGGTTGCTTGATGCTCTGCTTTTTGCCCCGATCAGTGGAACCGGACTTGTGTTGCATTTCTGCCATAAGATTCATCCTACTAATGTCTTGCTATTAGACTTTCGTAAAGTGGTTTCTTTTGCTCAAAGTTAAGGTATTGTTCAAAACTGCGTTCAAGATTACTCTTTTGCTCAAAGTAATGGTTTTTGTTCCCAAATGATACCTAAGAGTGAATTATTGGTTACCCCTTAAGTCGTTCTTTAGTTAATTGTTTTTCTCGGTTATTTGGGACAGCTGGACTGGAGGCTGTATGGGTCGTCGAATGCGAATCGGTTCTTTTGCCCGGTTTGATAGTCAGCGCCAGTCCACCGCCTAGGAATACTAACACTGAACCAATCCAAAGCAGAGAGATGAGGGGCTTTGTTGAAATCTCAACCGCCAAAACATCGGCCGACACCGAAGTTGCCATTTCTGGAACTAAGAAACCGCCACTAACAGCGAAGACTGTTCCGCCACGCGGAGCTTGTTCAAGAATCATTTCAATCGAGCCAGAGCTATCAGGTAGAAAAGCTGGGTGAGTATGTAGCTCGCCCCCCACCATCGAAAGCGAAGGTCTCAGATCAAGCGTCTCAATTGTTTCGCCATACTGAGAACTCCGTCTGGCTTCAAGCACTGCGGTTAGTTTAGTCGCTGGACTGCTTGGTGACTTACGCAGAGCCTCGGTTCTCAGCAGGGTTAGTGAATATTCACCAATGTTAACCTGCTCACCTTCAAGCAATTCAACTTTTCCAGATGGCATTGGAGGTGGGCCGATTCTCGAACCCAATGGCGAAATATAGACATCCATCCATAGCGACTTATCGATATATGGCTTGCGAACAACGCCAGCGTCTGGGTCTTTGTTGATGTGACGCAAACTTGCAACGAATGAACCCTTCTCATTTTCAGCTTCACCTACATTTTCAGAGACAGCTACCGCAAACGTAGTGTCAAGACCGAATGACTCATAGCCAGTGAATGTGAGTTGATAGGTTCCAAAAGCTACTTGGGGCTCGCCTTGTGTCAGTGTGAATTTTTCTCGTTGCTCCATGCCCGATGAGGCGGTTGCGCCGATTAGCGCCAAAGCCAAACCAATATGAATGATTGGAGCCGCTGGTAAACGACCTTGACTCATCACCACACGGAACTGCCAGAGATTGCTATACAGCGCCCAAATGCCCGAGGCGAGGATGGTAGCGTACCAGAGTGACTCCACGCCGATTCCAAATTTCATGACTAAAACAGAAACGATGAAAATGCCAAAGCCCGAGGCTAATCCTGCTCTATTGGTTATCCCCGATGTCCATTTGAAGAACGGGAATATTGCCAGCAACAATAATGTCAACAAGGCAATCGGTGTCATAGTCGCGATATAATATGAAATCTCCACCGCAGATGGGGTTTCTGTAAAGCGGGTTAATAGTGGGGCGGAAGTTCCACCAAGTGTTAGTATGGCGCCGACAAAAAGCAACACCACGCCGAGCGTCACCATGTAGGCCATTGAACTAACAGACGAAGGCTTCTCAGGAGGTGTGACCTCTGGCCAGCGCATTGCGATTGCAATAACAGTCATGGCGCTGAAAAAGAGTAGTGAACCAATCAAGAAACTATTCAAGCCCAAGTCTACAAAGGAATGAACCGAGAAATCAGCCAAAACTCCAGAGCGTGTCAGGAATGTTCCATATAGCACAGAGAGAAAGGATAAGCTGACAGCTACATAGGAAAATCTACGCATCCCAGCCCCGCCGCGTCTGAGCGCCAGCACATGTAATTGCGCTGTAAGCAAGAGCCAAGGTATCAGCGAAGCGTTCTCCACTGGATCCCATGCCCAGTATCCGCCCCAACCGAGGACTTTGTAGGCCCAGTAGCCACCCATCATAAGTGATATACCAATTGTTAGCCAAGCGACAATTGTCCAGTTCCGCGAGGCGCTCTCCCAATTGGAGTAGTCCCGTGAAATAAGTGAAGACATGCCATAAGCAAATGGAACCGCCGCTGTGGCAAAACCGATGAACATTATCGGTGGATGAATCGCCATCCAAAAATCTTGCAAGAGCGGATTCAATCCTGAACCATCGAGAGGAGCAACTGGCAAAATCTCAAAAGGAGATTTTTTGATAAGGATTACAATCAAGGAAATGCCAACTAGTGAGACAATAGTCATCACACCATCGCGAAGTTTATCGTGACTACGAGTGAGAATCATACCGCAAACAGAGAGCATCGCCAGCCAAAGCAAGAATGTCCCAAGTTGTCCTGCCCAAAATGAAGAAATCAAAAACAAGAGAGGCAAGTCGCGTGAAGAGTATTGTGCGACATAGCTGACAGAGAAGTCATGCGAAATAATTAAGTCAAACAATGCTGCAGTTGAGACAATGATTGCCACTGCTGAGACATTGTAGGCCAAACGAGCGTGTTTGCGGTACTGCGCCGCTCCTCTCCAGGCCAAGAGATAGAGGAATGTCGAGATAAAGAGCCCAATTGTCCCTATGTAGATTCCTAAGTCACCAATAGTCGCTATCATAATTTCTACCTCCTAGTAAACTGCTCCAAGTACGCTGCTTTAAGTGAATAGTCTGTCACGGTAAATGTCTTGGGGCCCGTTTACTCGGCTTTCTGTTACTCATATTTGAGTTACTGGCATTTGAGTTATTTGGTGTCCGTCGCTTTTGGGCGAAGGTGCTTGATTTTGTCCCAAGCTTGGTCAAAGTCGAAACCAGCTGTTTTGCCGTCGGCAAGTTTGTAGCGTGTCGTATCCCAGAATGGACTTTCGTCATTATGACAATTGAGACACATCTTCTTTGGCTCAGGATTCAAACCTTTACTAACAGCCAGATCATGATCTTTCATGATTTTCTTTTTCTTATAGTCCCCGCCAGCAAAATGACAGCTCTCACAACCGACACTCTCTTCAACTGTTAGTCGCGCTTTGCCTGTGGATTTCTTGACAGCTATATTAGTAGCCATAGTCTCGGTGAAATTGTAAGCAGTGCTATGACACTTGAGACATTTGCCACTTTTTTGCGGGTCCTCGACACCAGCTTCTTTGGCGGCTTTGAGACCGTCTTCGGATGCCAAAGTCTCGAAGGCTTTGGAGTGCTTTGAATCCAGCCAGATCGAATACTGTGAGCCAGCTTGTTTGCTTTTGTGGCACATCTTACACTTCTTTGCGCCAACAAAATCATGAAGCGCTTCCGCTTTTTCGTCGGCGGTGGCTGTTGTCAACAAAGTCCCACAAGCGAAAACTATCGCCGCGATTGTAATGGCGATAATATTGCGGCTTTGATGAGTAAATCTGTGATTCGTAGATGAATTTGACATTTTCGACTCTCCTTATAAAATCTACAACATGTAGGTTACTTGTCGTTACTATATCTTCTGTGTCTGTTCGCTATCTGAACTCTTGTTTTCTTGTTTTTCGAGGGCAAGTTTGGCGATGATAATTTTTGATAATTCTGTCAGTGTCAATTCTTGAGACTTCTTGATGGCGTCCTTTTTGAACCGTACCCATGAGTCATGCAGGGCGCAGGGGGTCTCGTCAGTACATTTTTTCAAACCCATGACACATTGCTCTTCAAGGACTGTCAGGCTGTCAATCGCTGCAAGAATGCGATACAGAGTTATTTTAGATGGGTCGACCGCCAGCGAGAATCCGCCTGTCGGGCCTTTTGATGACTTTACAAAGCGCTTCTTAACCAATTGGCTCAGTAACTTGCCAAGAAAATATTCAGGTATAGAAAGTGTCTTAGCAAGGTCACGGACTTTAATTGTTGCATCCTTAGGAGCTGATGCGAGAAAAGCCAAGGCTTCGAGTGAGTATGTAGTTGCCTGTGAATAGATCATGTTCGGCTCTTTTTTCTTATCGTCTTCTCAGTCAATACTTTCTTAGTTAACAAAGCCATAGTGGAGTTTACGACTTAGTTATCGGCAACTTATCCGCCGTTTATACTAATGTCAACCTTCTTAGGTCTGTTTTTTGAAAAAAAACGCACAAAATATATAATGGCAAGTGTCAGAATAGCTTACCTAATTGTGATTTGATGGCACATTGCCAGCAAGAGAGTTTGTCCATATCGAGTTAGCCTCGTGTTGCGTTGCGATTTTGGGCGAGATTTTCTTATTTATGAGAAAATTGCAAGGAATAGGGGCTTTGAATGTGTCAAGACTACTATTAACGCAGAAACTTTGTAAGATTGTTGTCAAAGTGACTCACCGACTTTTTGGTTGAGTTAGCAATGAGCGTTGAATGATTTTGTTATAATGGATTTCTTACTATCATGTTCTCAAGGCTTTCGTGGCCATCAATGTGAAGTAGATTAACAACAAGTTGATCACAGTTTCTGTAAGAGCCAATAGTAGACTAGCAAGATTGATGTTCTGTTGGAAGCAATTTCTTAATGGATAGACAAGACAAAATACCAGATAACCCGCAGCCGCCAAGAGATTTTTCTCGAGAGCGCAAATTGTTGATGCGTCTGGTTATGCGCACCACAATTGTCCTCGCTGGTGTTTTTGTTGTTCTGCTCATTGGTGTGGGATTGGTAATAGATCACGCTTACGTAGAGCGGAATGAAGTGGTGATGCGTCACGAGGTCTCGAATATGAAAAGTATCATCGAGAGTATCATGGAGGCGCCGTCGAAACTCAAGCGCGATAGGGTAGAGGCCTATCTCAATGGCATGTCGGGAAATGCTCAAATGGCAAACATTCGCGTCTTTTCAACGGACACAGTGATTGCCTTCTCGTCAGACACGCTTGAAGTAGGACGAAAGTTAGATCTAACTGTCGAGGATGGATGTTCCGATTGCCATGCTAATGATTTGAAACTTGCCGAAGGTGAGCGCATCTACGCTGGCGTCAACGGCGAACGACTATACCATTTTACTCGACCAATGGTGAATAGAAAAGTTTGCCAAGAGTGTCATGACGCTGGAGATGTGATCCGTGGAATTATTGTGACTGATTTCTCATTGTCGGAACTTGATACATCAATAGCTTCAACTCGGCGTCTCTTGATTATCTTGCTTTCGATCGTTTTTGTTCTCTTAGTTGCGTCAATCTTGATTTGGCTGAGGCGCTCACTCTACCGGCCATTGCTAGGTATTGCTGAACGACTGTCTGCAATCGCCTCGGGTGACTTTCTCTCAGAACCAAATTCGTCGAAAATCTCTAACAGAATTGGAGTCAACGATAATGTGTTAGGGGTTCTAAATGAGCATATCGAGAAAATGTCTGTAGATTTGCAAGGCTCATATGAACGCTTAGAAACGGCAGTTACTGAGAGAACGCAATCGTTACGTCATTCGCAAACTGAACTGCTTGCCGAGAAAGACAAGCTAAAGCTAATCTTTGATAATTCCCCTGAAGCAATAATCGGTGTCTCGGAGGATGGCACAGTACAGTTTGCAAACGAGCGGGTTGCTCAACATGTAGGTCTCAGGGTTCCCAAAATCATTGGCTCGATGGTAAATGATAGCGCTGTTTTGTCCCAAATAGTTGGTGGCGATGTTGTCAGCCGAGCTTGGAGACAATCTGGTGGCGCAGATAGCGTTTCAGGAGTTGAGAGTTATCTGGATGCAGAAGAAATCGAGAAAATATTTGAGGTTCAGGCGCGAATTATTAACCCCGAGGGCGAGGAGCCAATGTTATTGGTGATGTTTGTCGATGGGACAATCAAACGGAAGGTGGAAGAGAATTTGCAGCGCCACGAGCGATTGGCCTCACTAGGACAACTTGCCGCTGGGGTCGCGCATGAGGTAGGCAATCCATTGTCGGCGATTTCGTCTGTCGCTCAGTTGATGCGCACAAATCCAAATCCCGAAACAACATCACACAATCTCGACCTAATTAGTTATCATATTAAACGTATCAGCGGTATTGTGCGTGGTCTTTCAGACTTCGCTCGCCGACCCACTGATGAGATAATAGAAGTAAGGATTAGTACAATTGTCTCAGATGCGCTAGAGATAACCACTTATGATCATCGCGCTAAGAATGTTAGATTCTCGCACGATTTCGCCAAGGAGGAAAAAATCCTTAGCGTGCCTCGGGATCAGTTGATGCAGGCGATGTTAAATATTATGATGAACGCGTTGGATGCAACTTCCGATGTCGAGGATCCAGTTATCAAAGTTGTCACCAAGCAAACTAATAATGAAATGACGATAATTGTTTCAGACAATGGTTGTGGAATGTCCTCTGATACTAAGAGGCATATATTCGAGCCATTCTATACAACCAAGGGCGAAGGCAAAGGCACAGGACTAGGCATGTTTATTACACATAGGATAATCACCCAAATGGGTGGTAGCTTGAATGTCGAGAGTTCGGTAGGAGTCGGAACAACTTTTACAATTGTGCTCGACACCGACAAGCTCAACACCAACAAGCTCAACATCGAGAAATCATCATGACCAAGAGCGACCCCAAAGCAGCTAATTCGACAACCCTGTTAATAGTTGATGATGAGCGTGATTTGCGTGAACCACTAGCTAAATACTTGAGTTCGGTTGGCTATAAGACTTTCACTGCTAGTGACGGTGTTGAGGCTCTGGATGCAATTGCCAACAATGAGATAGACATTGTCCTGACTGATGTTCGCATGCCACGTATGTCTGGTATTGACTTATTGAAGAACATCCGCAAGCGCAATTTGAATATTGAGGTTTTTGTTTTTACTGCCTACGGCACTGTTGAAACAGCAGTTGATGCCATACGCTCAGGCGCGGTTGATTACTTGTTGAAGCCTGTTATCTTCGAAGACATTCGCAATAAACTAGAAACCCATCTCAAGCGCGATGAAGAGTCTGGTGCCGAAGGTGTCTCGGCAATTATTGGTGATAGTCCTCAAATCAGATCCCTCAAAGAGCTGATACTGCAAGTTGCTGGTTCGGAATCGATGGCGGTGATTTACGGAGAAAGTGGTTCAGGTAAAGAACTCATCGCCCGCGCCCTACATACTGAGTCTCCCAGGCGTGATGGCCCATTCGTTGCAGTTAACTGTGCGGCAGTGCCAGAACAATTGTTGGAGTCAGAGTTTTTTGGCCATGTCCGTGGGGCTTTCACAGGCGCTGTGCGTGATAAGAAAGGATTTTTTCAGCTCGCACAAAACGGAACCTTGTTACTCGATGAAATCGCCGATTTGCCACTAGCGATGCAAGCGAAGTTGCTCCGTGCTCTTGAGTCCCGCGAGGTCTATCCCGTCGGTGGCGGAACACCAATATCGCTTAATGCCAGAGTGATAGCCGCAACAGGTAGGCCACTTGAGGAAGAAGTCAAAAAGGGCGCCTTTAGGTCTGATTTGTATTATCGAATTGCAGTGATTGAAGTCAAAGCGCCTTCTCTGCGCGAGCGCCCCGGAGACATTCCCGAGCTGGTTGGACATTTCTTACGCATACTCAGAGGTCGTGGCGCTACGAATGTTTCGGTTTTTGCCAAGGACGCGCTTGATGCTCTATGTAGTTACAGTTGGCCTGGGAATGTGCGTGAGTTGCGAAATGTAATCGAACGATCTGTGATTCTGTCAAGAAACGCGCAAGTCGAGTTGGTTGACCTACCTGAACATTTGATTAGCGCCAGTGGAAATGACGGGTCGGTTGATGGAAATCTACGCGATGCGCGGCGAACTTTCGAAAAAGATATGATTCTCAAAACTATTGCTAGCTGCGATAACGACAAGAAACTAGCGGCGAAGCTTTTGGGTATAGGGCTCTCATCCCTCTATCGCAAAATGGAAGAACTAGGCATAGAAGGCTAGCAAACACGATCCAATATAATACAACCCAATACGCCATAACTCGGGCTTGTTGATAAAGTCCGAAACCGTTGCGTTGGGTCTTGCAACGGCGTTTTTTGCCGTTGTGTTTCTGACACCCAGTGGTTGTGACCCGATGCTTTCTCTTTAAGCGAGTGTCAGGTCACAATTTTCAAAAAGCGAAAATCAAGACCTGACACAACTCAGTGGGACTTTATAAACAAGCCCAGATAGACCAGATCCCCAATATCCTCTGGGTATCCTCTAAAGTGTAGAAAAGTATTCTCCAGCAGAATAGCGGAGAAGAGGTTAAAAAGGGGACAACGTCCCCTCTGGCGAGCAGGGAGTCGAACCCCGATTGGAGGAACCAGAATCCTCTGTCCTGCCATTAGACGACCCGCCATTAGTTGAAGATAGGGATGATCAATTGTGTGATAGACACCCAATTGGTCAGGCGCTAAAATAGGTTTTTTAGCGCCAAAGTCAAATCTGGCTTTTTCACAGCATTTTCACCAGCAAAAGCTGGTTGTTAGGGTTTAGTTTCAGTTGAGCTATGACGCATAAAAACCAGCGACGAACCTTGAATCGATATCTCGCAAGAGCTTCCTAGGAGTTTATTGCTGTGCCCAGTTGTTTCTCCGCGCTTGATGATTGTGTCAGTAGCAGGGTAGCGGACGCCAGCGGCGCTGAGGCGAATCTGTGCATCGAGAGCGACAATACTGATGACTTCACTTGGGACTCCAATGAGCTTGATGGCTTTGTCCTTGATAAACCAGATACGCTCGGTGGCGCTTTGGCAAAGTACCTCGGTATCTGGGCAGAGGTCTGCGGCTCGTTGCAAGAGCATCAGGTTGCCGAGAACTTGGTCAGTTGCTGGTCCACCGCTGTAACCGCAAAGCGCGACTTTTTCAGCTCCGCGAGTGAGAGCCAATTCTATAGCCAACTCGCCGTCTGTCTTGTCCTTATCTGTGTCAAATGTGATTATCTCACCAGTGTAATCGTCATTTGGGGCAGAGCTAGAGTCAAAATCAGCCAACACAATATCAGGATTCAATCTCAGTCGCTCAAATAGTGACCGTCCGCCATCGACAGCAATCGTACAATCGGCCTTTTCAATGAGATGGCGATAAAACGAATCTTCCTCGGCAGGATATCCGCCATTGAGAAAAATCGCATATTGAGGGCTAGAGATTTGAGACATGCTATTTCTTCTTCACTTTCAGTAGATGACTTGACAGAGAACAGAGACATTTTCATCTTCTGTATTAGAACTGGCGTTTTTGTTACGCGCCAGTGATTAGTCTGTTACTTATATGCAACATCTCGCCCAGGATTGCCAATAATGCTGTGCCGAATTACTGGACCCAATTAAGTCGAATCAATAATTTCTAAGGATAAATTTGATGATTACTGAGAAAGAGTTTGCTGAATCCCTGAAGAGGATTTTTGCGCAGGAGCCTGAACTTAACGCGCTTTCATTGGAAGAGGTTTTGGCTCCTGTTCCTTGTATCGAACAGTTGTCACTACCTGCGGGAACCAGAGTTCTGATGCGTTGTGACCTCGATGTGCCTCTGGAGAATGGCGCAGTTGTTGATGAATCACGTCTGGAATCAATTGCTAAATCAGTAAAATATGCGGTGGCGCAAGAGTGGACACCAATTCTGTTTGGTCATTTAGGTCGTGATCCACAGAATTCATTGAAGCGTGTGGCCGAGGCTCTAGGGAAACTTCTTGGAACTGAAATTGATTTTGTCGCTGATTGGATTTCTGACTCTGGTGATTCACTCGTCGATTGTTTTCGCGAAAATGTTTCGAGATATGGTTCTGGACAAGTTGTGATGCTGGAGAATACTCGTAAGTATGCTGTCGAGCGTACTTTGTGGAAATTAGCTCCTGATGACTTTGATGATGCGGTGGGCGGTCTCTATAATTTGAGCAAAGATATTTATCGAAACGTTGCCACTGTAGTTATCAATGAGGCTTTGGCGGCGTCAAATTTTGATTTCTCGTCTGTGGTGTTGCCGTTATTGATGGATAAAGTGGCTTATGGTTTCTATCTCAATGAAGAAATGACTCAGCATGTTAAAGGAGCGCGTGAATCACAGTTGGTGGTTTTCAGTGGACTGAAAATCGATAAGCTCAATGACTTAGAAAAAGTTATTGAGCGTGGCAAACTGAAAATGATAATTGCGGCAGGTTCCTTGGCAATGGCTCTCAAAAAAGCCCAAGCGCAACTTTCAGGCTCCGATTTTGGACTTGGCTTAGCCGAGGAAGACAGTGACGCTAAGTTTTTTATTGAAGAGAAGCGTATAGAGCAAGCCAAACGAATGCTCAAAGAGTGTGACAGTCTGGGAATTGAAGTTGTCTTGCCTGTGGATTTTGTGCTCAACGATGGAGAGATTAGCGCGAGTATTCCTTCAGGGAAGTCGCAGATGGATATTGGCCCAGAGTCGCGAAAGTTATTTTCCGAAAAACTTGCAGAGTTTGGCCAGACCGTAGAATCAGCGACATTGTTTTACAATGGCGTTTTTGGCAAATTCGAGGATGAGCAATTTGCTGGCGGAACTCAGGCGTTTATCGCAGAACTAGGGAAAGCCACTGAGGCTGGAGTGCGCACCTATGTTGGTGGCGGTGAAGGGCGAATGGCGCTCTTGCGCTATGGACAGCTCTCGGATGTGAGTCATTGCTTCACAGCTGGTGGAACAATCCTAAAATCATTAGGCAATAAGCACATCGCTTATGTCAAGGCGAATTATTTGCAGAGTCAAAGATAGAGATTGATTATTGGTTAAAGCGCTAAGCCTAGAATTCGTTGATGAGATTTTGAACGCGTAGACCAGCGCGATTGTCTTTGTAGAGACTCTGAATCGTATCTGGATTATCACGGTAAATCCGCAAGAACACTCGTGCAATATCTGGATCGAATTGTGTGCCGCTATGCTCTTCGATTTCACGAAGCGCGCGCTCTGGCTTGGCCCCGCGTCTGTAAGGTCTATCAGAAACAATAGCGTCAAAAGTGTCGGCTACCGCCAGAATACGACCCTCGATCGGTATGTCATCACCAGCTAACCCCATTGGGTAGCCATGCCCGTCGAAGCGTTCGTGATGGAAGAGAATATATGGTGACGCCGTTTTTAGGAAGTCGATTCCCTCGATTATACGAACGCCCATTTCAGGATGTTTTTGCATGATGTTGCGTTCATAATCATCAAGCGGGCCAGTCTTATTGAGAATTGCATCAGGAACACCGATTTTCCCAATGTCATGCAAAGTTGTGCCTTGGCGCAGTTCAGCAATCTTATCTTCACCCCAACCAATTTCGCGAGCTATCAAGACAGCCATTTCACAGACACGGTCGGTGTGACCGCCAGTGTATCTGTCACGGGCTTCGATAGCATTGGCTAATGCGCGTAGAGCGTCAAGGTTGGATTCGGTCAGTCTTTCGCCAAGCAGTGTCTGGCTGATTGCCGCCGATGCGCTTGAACTCAGCAATTCCAGAAAACGCAAATCAGCGTCATGACACAAACGCCCAAATATGACATTCAACCAGCCATAAAACTCTCGGCCCGAACGCAGAGGCAAACTGACTTTGGTGCGCCTTAGACCACTTACAGTCTCGCAATTAACAACACTGCGGAAGTTCTTTCCGTCTGGCAATAGTTCAGGCATGCTCGCTAGAAAATCGCGAATGTTCAAGTCTGCGATTAAGACTGGATCGTTGGTTCTATATTGATGTGAGCAAAGAGAGTCAATTCTCTCGCTGGATGTCTTTAGGGACAATCCAACCGCCAATGTTCCGCAGTCGCGCAAAGCGGCGTCTTTGACATGATTCAAAGTGTCGGAAATTCCGCTATCAGATAGCATGGCCGAAGATACTTTTAGAAGTCCGATTTCATCCTTGAGTCGAATGTTTTCTCTCTTAACATTCAGTGACTCAAGACCACGCATCACAACTGTTTTCAAACGCTCAAGTTTGAAAGGTTTGACAAGGTAGTCATAGCCACCTTTTTGCAATACCGAAATCGCGGTCTTGACAGTCGGATAAGCGGTCATCAGAATAACTATCGCTTCTGGATGCGCTTCAATAGTAGTGTCTAATATATCTACACCCGAAATCTCGCCAATCACTAGATCCGTTATGACCATGTCAGTGTCATGAGTTTTGATATGTTTAGCGGCAAGCTCAGGGTCAGTAAAGCTAATGACGCTAATCCCGTCTAGACCCGTAAGGAACTCCGTGATGACACTACACAGATATGGCTCGTCATCAACGACAACCAAGTTGCTGATATTCACCGGCATATCAGACAAAGCGTATTGACTCACGTCTGTTTGACTCACGTCTGCGCTGGTTGCTGGCTTGTGATTTGTCTTACTCATACTGAGCATATCGACTGGTGTCTTGTGTTAGTCACTGGCGTTGTTGGGAATGTGCTTAATTACGACTGACCGTCGGGCGACTCCAATATGGCAAAATGCGAATGTCGAAGATTGCATTGTCTTCGGCTGGTGTTTTGCATGATTTGGGAGAATTATTGTGATTCGAAGTGCGAACAATATTGGATTTGTGGCATATAAGAATAGTCGAATACTTCTTGTCTGCCAGCTCGAATTGTGTGAAATCAAGGACTTCCATTAGATTTTCATCAGAGCTGGCGATAGAACAGGCCAGTAGGAAAAAACAGTAATAGATGGCAAGAATAACTATTGGGCGCTATATTGTTATTGACTCAGGGAGAGCCACAGAGTCAAGTTCCTCACCAAAATCTGGGTTCTGCCCTATTGTCTGTATGAGCATTGAGCAGTTCCAGACGTCAACCCCTCTCAGCGGAGAACTATTTTCGCCGACGTCTTAAGCAAAACCGTCAGAGATTCGATATATTGAAGGAAGAGCAGAGCCACTTTATCTCTTTGATATTATAGGGTGATAGAGATTGAAAGCCTTTGATTATATGGGTCAAATTTCGTGTTCAAGACAGTATTTGTTCAAAACAATACTCAATGAATTGTCTGAACAGTTTTGATACAAAGATATTGATACAAGAACATTGATACATAACTTTGGAGCTACCCTATGTGGATAGTTGGAGATAGTGTGAAGAAGAATAAAATACATTTGGGTCTTGGACCTAGCGCTAAGATTGGCGCTAGGGCGCTTCTTGCTTTTATCTTTTGCTCATTGTTGTCGTTTACACTTTCGGCGCAGAGTGTCGTCGCGGCTACTGGCCCCTCCAAACGGCCTAATGCGCAGAACCTAACAGCTCAGCGGCTGGGCGCGAAATCCGCGCAAAATTTAGTGGTCACCAAATCTGGCGTGAGTACTTCTGCGTCGCTTATTCCAGCGGCTCCTGGTGATAGATGTGATGGTTCATTGGGTGGGGCTCCGATTTGGTTGATAGGTGGCTGGATAACTGGTGAAGAACTCTATACGGCCTATCAAGACCCTTCAATAAATTGTCCTGGAGCTTATCCATTTACGATTGATACTGTGAACATTTTCTTGGACTTTTTCCCTGGGTCAACTGATACGCTATTGCCATTTGTATACAATGTGTCAGTTGATGTTCGTGGGGTTGATACGATAACTACCCCTGGTTGCGCGATTCCAGGCCCGATACTTTTCACCGGTTCGCTTGGCTCTATTTCTATCCCGTCAAAGGATTTCTTCAATATTGCTATTCCATTGGATGTGCCCCTTGTAGTCAATGGCCCATATTTTGTTGGGATTAACTTCCCAGATGTGATTCCTGCTACTCAGGGAGTGCGGTTAGTCACCGACGAAATCGAGGCGCTGTGCGTGTCCTACAACTTTTGGGATTCGACGATTGGGTTTGTTGATCTCGGTGATGACACAGCGATAAGACACGAGGCGTTCCTGCCAGATGACCCTTGCTATAACATTACCCCCGGTGACAGTTTGTTGTGTTTTGATTTTGATGGCCGGATGCTGCTTTGGTCCCAGGGAATCGTTGGTGGTGAGCCGCCAGTGCCAATTCCAGGGATTGCTATTCTGGGCCCTGCCGAAAACGATAAATTATTCGGTTCCACTGATATTTGGGTCGCTGAAACGTCGGGTAGTCCAGCTATTGATAGCGCAGTGTTCTATCAGCGCACAGCTTCCACTTCTTGGTCACGAATCGGTGTTGATGCGAATCAAGACATTGCTTTTGGCCGAGGTGCGACACTTGGAGCAGGACAGGGTTTGTCCTATCTCTGGGATTTTAGCGCTGAAACCGAAGAGACACATTGGATAAAAGTTGAAATCTATGATTCATTAGCGCAAATGGCGATTGATTCTGTTTCGGTTTTCTTGGAGCCGACACCGCCTGTTCCAATATTAACTGAGCCATCCTATTTTAGCAGATTTTGCGATACACTCAGTCTGCTCTATGATATTATCGATGAAGACCCCACCAGTATTCTCCTTTTGAAAAAGTCGGGAGATTTGCAGTTTTCTCAAACGCTGGAGACGCAGTATCAATTCGCGCTCGGTGATGTTGATGGTGACACAGCCGACGGGAATCCTGCCTCGGAAGGTGAGTTCGGAGATTTCTATGGTGGCCCTGCTGTGGGAGCGATGGCGTTGCGCTATTGGCATGACCAAGGCTTTATCCAGTCGATTAGAGTCGGTAGCGGCACCTTGACGAATGCGCAAATTGTCGAGCGTTTGGAAACATTCATGAATATTCGTGTTAACGGTGGTCTCAGCGACGAAAGTTTTGTACTCGGATTCCGTCAGTATTTGATAGTGACTGGTTTCAGCGAATTGCGGCTTGAATTCAAACGTCAGGCCTCATATGAGACGCTACGAAACTGGACAGAGGAATTCGGTGTTTGCGCGATGATTCGCGTTGCTGGGGTCAATGGCGGCGCTGGTAATTGGTTTGCTGTTGACGGCTACGATGGATTGCCAGCCACTGCAAATAATTATCGAGTTCGTGTATCTGACCCTAGTGACGGCGCCATCAAGACATTATTTTGGCGTGATGGATTTGATGGAGCGGAAATGTTCTATCAGGGCTCATGGAGAGCGGTTGACATAATCACTGGTCTCTTCCCAACGAATTGGTCGACAACGGGCCGGACTACTATCGATTTCATTTTTGGACCTAGCGCTCAAGCGAGTTTCTTATTGGACTCAATGTCTAATGGTTTGACTGATGGTGGACTCTATTTTATTACTTCACAAGTGACAGACCAAAACTCTAATCTAGGTGAAAAAACAGTTCTATTAGAACTGAATTGCGCGTCATTTGCAATCGGCGATTATGATGGCAATGGCCTAAGTAATATTGGCGATTTGGTGTATTTGATTGCTTTCCAACTTCAGGGCGGTCCTCCACCTGTTGGCGGCGCCATCCGCGGTGATGTCAATTGTGATAACGGTATCGATACTGCGGATCTAATTTTCTATATTAACTGGGTCTTTGCTGGTGGTCCTGCGCCTTGTCGTTGATTTTTCCATAATGCAGTTGCGATAAGAATTGTCGCAGGTCAGGTTCCGAGTTTCCTAAGTAGGAGAAATGAACCTGACCTGCGTTTTTTTATGGGAAGGGAGCTGTCGGGTAATGTGTTGCGCTATTACCTAGATTCTCTTGCGGCTAATAGCGGCTCGAACTGCTCGTCCACTTATACTCTTGTCGATTTGGCAAACTTCGGCGAGTCTGTCGACTGCTTCGTCAAGCCGTTCCAGCCATTTCTTATCAGGGTATCTCTGCACAAGCTCGTCAGTGATTTCGTCGGCTATGACAGCAATCCATTGAGCGAACTGTTTGCGTTTGCCGATTTTCAGAAACGGCGCAAGATATTTAGCGCTTACCCAGCCAGCGGTAGCGACAACCGCTGAACCGACTCCGCCTAGAATAGCTCCGATATTGCCAAATATGAAACTCAAAATGTCTCCAAAAAATGCTAATGCTATCATCGATGTTCTCCTTTAAGGATTGCAGTAGTGTAGTGTAATAGTGATTCCTTTAGTGACGGAAGTGGCGCCCTACCATGTTAGGCGCCAACTTGTTGAGTCGGGCGCTATCAGGCGCTTGCGAAGGATAGTTCCGTCACTGCGAACAATTGTGAATTGATAGGTTGTGCCTGTCGGTGTTAGCGCTTCGTTCGGCAGGATATCCAAAAAGAAATATCCAGTTGAGTCTGTGGTGACGCTGATAGTGAAAGGTGAAACTATAGTTCCCGTGACACGAGCGACTCCGCCATTGAGCACAGCGCTGATAGTGGCCGATGTGTCGGGAATCCCCGCGATGTCAGTGATATAGCCCCATGCGCGAACCAGATTTGGTGAGGCGGGGGCGCCTGGATCGAAAGCCACAGCTTTGAGTGTATCGAGCTTTGATCCAGTGATGACGATTGTGTCATAACTTTGGAAGTTGTATCCCAATAAGCGCGCGGCTACCACAAAAGAATCCGCATCAAGGTTGAACGAGGCGATGCCGTTGTTGTTGGCTGAACCAAGGGCTATGACGGCGGTTTGGGCGATGTTTCTGACAGTGATAGCGGCGCCAGACAAGACTTGCAAGCTGCCTGAGTCTTGGGCGAGGAACGAGACAGAGAAGGCGCCTGAACCACCACTGACGCTGGAGACTTTACTGTCCAAATTGTCTCCGAAAGTTCCTGCGAGAGTATGGTTGGCGGCAGGCGTGTTCCAGACCCAGCCAGAGATAGCATTTGAGTCCATGACTCCAGATTCAAATTGTGAGGAGGAAAGAGAGCCAGCGAATTCATCAATGTCCAGCGCCAAGTCTGCAATGGCTGTGTCAGTGATGGCATTGACAGCTATGGAATCAACCGTCACTGGCGCCAGAGATGCGAAGCCATTGTCGAGAGTGTCATGTATGGCTTTGGCGTGCACCGCCGCTAGGCCAACTGAATCACCAAGATTGTCCAATTCCCAGCTGACAATTTGAAATGAGAACCGTGTCACTGTAGATAGGTTTGTTGTGGTGGCTTTGGCGATAATCAAACCGCTGTAATACCCGGGTGAGCCAGCGCCATCAATGTCGGCGGTTTTTCGACTGTAGTAGTAGAATGTGACGCCACCAGTGATGACGCTATCGAGACCAGTCATCGAGCTGGTTCCGCTGTCTGCAAAAACTACAGAATTGGAGTTTCCGCCACCGAAGACCAGAACATAGAATGAGTCTGCCGAGGCAGGGTTGCCGATTGAGTCCAGCGCGAGCGCTGAAACTGTGAGACTGTCTTCGGATGTTTCTCCCGTATTTGAATTATTAACGATTTGGGCGCGTGGAATTGATGAAAGCGCTGCTATTGGTATTACAAGTAATACTACTTTGGTTAGAAGCCATGTGATGGGCCGGACTTGGCGCCAACATCGTGAATTAAGATGATGTGAATTGATGTGATTAGTCACAGGGTTGTCTGCCTCCTTTATTTGTGAAAGTCGAAGTGGCTCTGAAAGAATTCGACAGTGTCTTTGTGTAGTAATGTTCGCATAAGAGTCAGTAAATCATTTTCGTCAACCACAGAGTCAGCATTAACATCCATGCGATCGTTGTAGTTCCAAATTGTAAGCTCAATGTTTTCACTGCCATCGCTTGCGAGCGCTGAGCCACCCCAAGCGCCGCGGCCTTGATAGGTGAATCCCCAATCGCGCATGATGTCGTTATCAACTTCTGCGGTTTGCTGAATGATGGTTCGGCGGCGAACACTATTGTCTTGCGGGGCGCCTGACGCGGCATAGCTCCACCAAAGGGTCAGGCGCGGTGAGTCATCGGTGGTTGGCAATGAAGCTGGGCCGCGATAGTTGAGCTCACAATTGCTGGTGTCGTAGATTGTGTCCTGACCAATAGCAAAGCCCAAGTTTGATTGTCCATCAACAATGTCCTGAAACCATGATGCGCGGACAGGAAATTGGGTCCAGTTATCGGGAGGAGTAGCTGTCAAATTAGTGCGGACAGTGTCAGCAAGTCCCCACGGGAAGATATCTTTGGCCGTGTCTCGGGCGGCTTCTTGAGACCAAGCCGAGTCAGTTAAAAGAGAGCCGAAGCCAAAGTTCCAGAGATTGCGAGAAGTTGATGGATAGGATGGCGAAAAGCGATTGACCCAATGGTTTGTTGTGTTGGCTGTGTCGGAAACTCCGCAAGTGGAGCCGTCGTAATTGGAAGTGCCTTGATTGAAGGCCACTTGTCTGCGCAGACGAGTGACATACAAGCGGAAGTCAAAGGTTGAATCCGCGCCTTGAATATTGTAGGCATTGGTTGAGTTGAGGAACAGTGAAAATTCTACAGAGTCGATGACAATCACAGAGTCCGTCGGCGCAGCTCCGATATAGGACAGTAGTGAGTCATAGCGTAACAATCCACCAACATGTTGTCCGTTGTCGTAGCCTGGGCGAATAGTGTTGCCTGTGGCGACAGTGGCCATGTCGCAGGCGCCGATTTCAAACCATGTCGATTGAAGAAAGTGGTCAGCTATGCGAATCTCATTGCGTACAGCCTGGTTGGTTGTGTCGTTGACAGCGAAATAGAACAAACGTTTGAAAACGACATCCCAACCATGTGACCAACTCCATAGATTTGGGTTTGTTATTCCTGAGAATACGCGACGATTTGGCGCTGTTGCAATTCCGTCATTTAGTATGCCAGCGGAATCGACAATTACGACTGTCGCAGTGTCAGGGCCTGAAGATGAAAGAGAAAGCAAGAGCGGTTGTAGGTCACCTTGCGACGCCCCAATGCTTTGCCCGAAGGATAAGTTAGAGCCGATTATCGGAAATGAAGTGTCACCAGCGAGAGGGGCTGTCACCCAAGAGCTGCCATTGATGAGAAGTAGTTTGCTGGCGCTAGCAGAATTCGATGAGCTACCAAGGCCGTAGTTGTCTTGCTGGTTGCGATTGAAAGTGATTATTGGCACAGTAATAGCGGACATGTCATAGCCGCCGAAACTACTAGCTGTCCAGATAACCACTGCAGGAGCTATTGAGTCCCATTGTGCCTGTGAGTAATTGCGTGCCTGCAAGTCATCTATCCACTCCGGGATGAACGCGCCGCCGTCAAACGTTTGTAGGGAGTCACGAACATAATTGAACATGAGAGTGTCGGCATCCAAAGATGTTGTGTCATTGTCAACGAAGACGACTTTCAGGTCTGTCACGGTGATTGAAAACCATTGAAATTGTGGACGTCGAGTTGGAGTTGCATTTTCACTAGAGGCAAAAGTGTGATTGACTCCGTTGACACTTAAGGCAGTATCTAGTTTTAGAACTAAGCCATAGGCGCTTCCGTTGTGAATGTCATTGGCCAAGCCTGTAGGTAGTGGAACTGGGACACTGTCGCCGCTGGCAATCAGAACACTGTCCCAAAGCGTTAATGTCCCAGCGACATTTGTAGCCCATGTATAAGAGTTTGCATCGCGGCGCACCATTCTCACTGCCCCTGCGAGTTTCAGGGCGCCGCTGACACCCGATTGAGTCCAGTTGACATTGTTAGTGCGATTGTCCCATGAGAGAGCGTTGCCGTCATCTTCATTCCAAGACTGGTCAATTGAATAGAGGTCATAGATGACTGTATCTACTCCCGATGCAAAGAGGCTTGTCGGTGTTAGCCATAGTGTACAGGCAACAACGGAATCACCTACAGGAACGCCAGCGCCAGAGGAGGACGTGTCACCAATGAAAACGAGTGTGTCTTGGAAGACGAGATGGTATGAGCCTGAGGCATCGCTGCCAAAGTTCATGGATGTGATTGTTCCGCGCTTTTGTGTTGGGTTTGATTCTTTGGGATCTCCATCTCGCAACCAAATACCGGCGCTATCGGCATTGGTGACGAACTCGCGACAGCCAACGCAAATACCAGCTTCAATGATAGATGGCCAAAGAGTGAGGCAGAGAGTTGCCATTAGAATCAAGGTGTATTTTGTTTTTGGACAGGTCATTGAGCCTTGCGGTTTCTGCCTTTCTGCGTAAATGGTAGTTTCTTGCTGGTTGGCGCCTTCTGCTTTGACGGTAGCGAGTTTATGGTCGTAGGTTCTTGTTGGCGGTCTTGCACTTGTTTCTCGTGGCGCAATTCGTCAATCATATTCCAAAAGTCACCTTCGCGATCGTCAGGTGGGGCGATCTTACGTTTGAATTCAAGCGCTTTCAATAATTCCATAATTTTGAATCGACCTCCTTCATTAAATATGTCTTTGTAGACTAGGTCTACTAGGGATGATATCTTCTCATTGTCGCTGTCAGGTACGACCGTTGGTTTGGCGTTCTTTTCAAGCGCAAAACTGTTTGGTTGCGACACAGACTAGTCCAATTCAACTATCAGCAAATCAGTGGCGACAGAAGTTGTTCCTGAGCTATCACGTGAAATTGAAAAACCGCTATTGAACTCTCTACCGACTACGAAAATTCTTTCGTCGCCTTTCGAGAGCGGGATGACTTTTGGACTCTTGAGGTTTGTGGGCAAGTTATTGCCACGATGGTCTATCAGAGCGTCGAATGAAACAGTTTGGCGCGTGCCGCCGATTGAAGTTTCGGTATAGGACAATTGCTTTTGGCTAGCGACTGTATTTACAGTGATAAATGATATTTCGGCTCCAGATGATGAGCCCCAAACGATAAATCCTGGAATGAACCATATTCGATGGCCGCGCAAGTAGGCTAATGTGTTCATCAAACTCCTTTCATGATTATTGATTTCATTAGAAGCACTAAATTGGGAAAGCCTCTAAACGCTTTTTGGACCCGTGAGGTTTTTGCGTGGTGGGCGAAAACGATCTAATGCGGTTGCGCTGTCTTGACGAAAGTTCTCCGCTAAGGCGAGCCACATGCTGGCATTCTTACTATCACTGGCGGTTGCCAGAGATAAAGCGCTGGCGGCACGGCAGACTATTGCCGCTCCTAAATATGTAGCGGCGGTTTGCAAGTTTAGGTCTGCGCCAAAGTCCTCGTCAGGATCGACAGCGGCTGAGATGAATTGGTTGGCTTCGCTGACAGCTTCTGCGAAGATGGCATCGTCCAGTGTTTGCGTGACTGGCATAAATGTTACTTGCAGAGTTTGGGAGTCGACTATGGTTCCAGCCGCAAGACGGCGTAGATTGCCTAGGGTGTAATCAATGTCGTAATCGACTCCTTCGCTGTAGAGAGTCAAGGGGAAGTACCAAAGATGAACAGACGCTGAGCTAGATATCGCGCCGCTAGATATGGCTTGAATAGCGCCTGTTTGATAATCCACTGTGTAATCTACGTTTTCAATGTATTGAGTTCCTAGTGACGAATCACTTGCTAGAATAATGCTTCCTTGGTCAATGGGAAATTGTGCGCTTTGAGATTGTGAGGCCCCAAAAGTTAGTGGTTCAGAAAGCGGCGTGTCTCTAGTTAGCGAAGCAACAACTACACTGCCATTTTGGAGTGGGCCGCCGCTAAGCGTCGACCAAGCGCTTCCTGATGGCTGAATTATTAGTGCGACAGTACTTAGCGGTTCAGTCACTGGCGCGATGACATGCTTTTTGATTAGACTAATTGTTGTATAGGACATTGATCTTAGGCCTCAGTAATAAATTCGCTCAGATTGGCAATAGCTGTTAATTGAGTGGCTACCGGTTTGGTGGAATAACTGGCGCTGACGATTGCGCGGACATAGAACCGCGATGAGCCATTGATGACAGTTTGTTGCCAGTCAGTGGGGGCCGCGGAGCCGTCCGCCCAAAGAGTTAGCTCTTGTGAGCTGCTGGTTAGGTGATAGGCGCCGTCAGTTGGTGTGAATGTTACCCAGCCTGAGCCATCGAAGTATTGCCAAGTGACAGAGCCGCCGACACCTGCAGTTGAAAGGATGAGCTTAAGATAGTTGAATGGGGCGCTATGGCCAAAATAGACGGCATCACCAATTGTATCGAGAAGAGCGCTTGACGTAGGATGGAAAATATCCGCCGCTGCGCTAGTTGAAGACTCAGAAGTTAGGTCGACATAAGTTCCAGCGCTTTGCGAGAATAACGCCACACTATCTAATTGAGTCCAGCTGGGTATTAAGTCTGCTCCAGCTAAAAAGGCTCCGTTTTCTTTTGGCGCATAGAGCAAACGCGTTTGATTGGACCCAAAGTTTTGCAAATAATAGACTGTAGCGGCATTGTCGATGAAGCCGACCCGTGGGTACTGTCCACCAGTGGCGTCAATGTTTTCAACCGTCGACCATTGTGAGCCATCGAATTCGCGATAGTGGAGAGCCCCGTCGTCGTAGGTGACACCTATACGGTTGTCTGCGGCGACACGGGCATGGAAATGTTGGTCGAACCCAGTTCCTGAGGCTAAAGGAACTTCGGACGAGAAGGCTCCAACAAAAAAGAATTTGTTGCGGACTACGAAATTTGACCCACTGTAAGTGTAGAAAACATAAAGTTGATTGTCGGCAATTATGATTTGACTATAGGCTGAGGTGACAGGTCCGACGAGTTCTTCACCCGCGCCAACTATCCAAGTGACGCCCCAATCGTCAGACTTTATGGCGTTGATATAATGATTGCTGCCGACAACACGAGTGTAAGTTATCCATAGCCGATTAGGTTGCTCTAGGGTGATAGATGGGAAGTAGCAATCATCGACACTATAGACCGTATTGGCGCTTCCAACAGTCCATGATCCGCTTGAGAATGTTAGTTGCCGATGGAGCATGTCGAATGTTGTTGCTGCGGTGTAGGCCAAGAAGATGTCACCGTTAGTGTTCATGAAACAATCAAAAGGCGAGTCAGCTGAATCACTGGCGATAGTTTGCGGAGTCGACCAATTGTCATAGGGGGGGTCTGCGTAGCGCAAGCTGATGGAGCTGGGTGTATCTTGATAGAGCAAAACCAAACGATTGGCATAAGTTCCTTCAGTGATACGCAAGAGCTTTCGCGCGGACCCATCGCCTAGTGGGCTGCCAGCGGTTGAAGTTGTAATCAATTCGTTTTGCAATTGTTGTTGGTTCCTTTGTGGCGCTACTGGTTTTGAAGAATAGTTTCTAATAAAAAACTGGGGAGAGGGTTAGAGTGTAGGAGCAAGATGTCGTGCGTCTCTCGTTTGGCCTCGATAGGCTAGTGGCCTAGCGTCACGAGCTCCCTCTCCCCAGAATGATAATTACATCTCCCAAAAGGAGATCAGCTCAAAAGAGTGAAGTAAAAAGATTCATATAGAAGATGAATCTAGAAAGCAGTGTCTAAGGCTACTGCCGCCTCTGGGATGACTTTAGCGAAGGCTACCGATTCTGAGATGACGGCCTCTTCAAAGCGCTGTTCAATAATCTTATCAAACTCGACCATCAATGGTTGAGTGATTACCTGCTCAATTGCGAAGCGTGTGTCGACACCGATAATGATATCTGACGGTGTGGAGTCCGAGCGGATTAGTGTTGCACCTAGCGGTGAAAAGACTTCGCCACGATTTTGAAATTTGAAACCTGCCATGGGATCTTTGAACTCAGATAGTGTGAGTATCGTCTTCATATTGTTGATGTCACAAATTAGGGCGTTCATCTCGAATGAGTCGAATTGTCCCCAGAGAGTAATGAGGTCGTTATAAGTCAAAACACCTGTAGCAGCGGAATTGATAGTGGAGACAGGATTGCTGTTACCGTCGCCATTGATGATGGTCTCGACCAGTAAACCGATTTTGTCGGTTTGCAAACGGAATCCCACATACCAAAGCAGAACACGGAACTGCGCGGTCGTACGATAGCGTAATGCCTTGTAACTGGCCTTCAACGCCAAACCATAGTCTGGCACATTGACCGCATGCTGTTGTTCAGTAACCAGCAGCTGGGGCATATCGACGCCATCACCAATCGGGCGCAGTGAAAACTTGTCTTTTGCTGAAGTGTCAATAAAGAAGGGTGTATAGCGATTGCTGGCGATTGTGGTTGTGCCTGCTAGCAGTGAATCCAACTCTGGGCGCATCGACATGCCACGGCGAATTTCGCGGAGCATGAACTCAGGCAGCAAAGTCGGTGAGGCCTGCAAGAACGCTTCGACCGTTGACGGACGTTTTCCGCCAATGCGAATTCCTGCCAGCGCCAACTGGCGTTCGAAGGCATCCAGCGCCGAACCAGTCGGGGAGGGGTCGTATTCGGATGTCTCAAGTAATTCACTCAAGGTGAGTCCGCGCGCTTCGGCTTCAAGATATGTCTCGCGTGTGACGCTGAGCTCTTTGGCCCCAGTGAAATCAACTGCGCCTACATGCAGGCGATCGGTTGGTTCGCCCTCCAACGCAGAGAAAGCGCCGGAGCTAATAAATTCATCAAAGTTCATATAGTCTGTTCCTCGTTTGTGATATTGTGTTGTTTAATAGTGAGCGCTTACTGTGCTCTAGTTAAAGAGAACCAAGCAGTCAGTAGTTCCGTTGACTTCCAAAACTGTTCCGCGACCAATGGCGCCGCCTGCGGGATCATCAGCCACCAAGGCAGGCGCTTGCTTGACAGCGCCATCAACTGCGCCGACGATGCGATTGCCGACTACAGGAAATGCTGTAGCGGTAGTTAATCGGCAAATGCCGCCGATTTGCACGGAAGCCACACGTTCGCCGTTGTCTGCGTCTGTGAGAGTCAGCGCAATTAATTTCCCGAGTGTCAGGTCGCCGTCAGCGCAGGGTGAAACTGTGGTGTTCGCAGAGATAGTGACGGCTTTGCCGATGTCTGCGTCTTTGAGGTCGTCAACGCTGGCCGTTTGCGAAATCGAAAACGATGCAATCACTGGCGCAATAGTGTCTAGTCTTTGTGGTCGTATTGCCATGTATGTGCTCTTTCATTTTTTGTTTGAGAAATCTGTAATGAGTTCTGAATGATAATGTGTATCTGCGGCCTGTCCGGGGTGTTTCCCCCACGGTGGAACGGGGAGTCGCCAAGCTGTACGTAGCTGGGTCATGTCAGACTTCCCACGAGGTCGTTTTGCGAAATTGTCTCGAAAAATCCTGTGAACTTTTATTGGCTCTTGAATTCGCTCCAGTCTGTGCGTGATGCAGACTCCGAGCCGATGTGCCGTGAGGCCCCAGGGAACGTGTCGCGGAAACGCACACAGGCGCGGCGATAGAAGCGCAAAAGTTCTTCGGCCGATGAGTTTGCTATTTCTTCGGATAACGCTAATTCTGATTCTGGAGAGCGCTTATCGAGAGCAACATTGATGGCTCGCATCATAGTTAGTGTCCGCCCTGTCAAGTCGACACGTAGAAGGTCGAACTCACGTTTCAAGGTCTCAACTGGGGCCAGTGTAGCGCCATAGGTTGCTTGAGCCTCCGAAAGTGAATCTTGCAGAGAGTTCAAGTCCAGTTCATCGCTTGTGCCGTTCAAAACAGAACTTATGGCGTCATCTGCGTTTTGTAGCGCTTGGGAAAAGTGTTTCAAATCGTCTTGTGTGCTCATAGATGTCTTAGTTTTGGATATCATAGTCCTGTCTCAACGTCCTTCTTTTTGTTCAAGCAATGATTCGATTCTCACAAGGCGAGTGATGACTTCCTCTCGGAAGCGACGAAAGTCAGTGGTGGTTGTGTAATAATCTCTTTGGGATGTCTCTAGTTGTCCAACTCGCGTGTCAATCTCCTGCACTCGATGTCTGGGCGCCTTATCGGCAATGGCAGATTTGAGGTCTTGAATCGTCAGAAAGTACACGGCCAGTCCTGCAATAACCGCCATCAATATCTTGAAGAGATGGTCACGCAAGCGGATGTCATTCCGCTGTTTTAGCAGGGAGTCATTCATGGACTGTGCCTTGACTGGAATTATCTGTAAGGAGCAATCCTGTGTAATCCCGCGTTTTTGTTCTTAGGGAAATCAGTCTTGCTCTTCGGGCGTCTACCGTTGAATCAACGGTCACAGTCAGCCCAGCGCTTAGCTCATCAATTTGTCCAATAGGAGAATCTGAGGGTTGAAGAACAATAACTCCATCTCGCAAGCGTGACTCTGATATGATAAATGTGGCGTTGGAATTACTCCTGAGCAAAGTTTCTTCACTGTGATAAGCGCCAAAACGATTGGTTACTCGCGGATTAATGAGTTTGAAGGTCTTGCCCTCTTGCGCAAGACGATCGAAGGCCAATCCAACTATATCATCCCGCTGGATATGTTTGGGTAATTCCAGCGAGACTGTCACTGATTCTTTGGTTGTGACTCCGTTGGCGCTGTTTTCGGTGGCGAGAATAACTGCGACTGTTTTGGCGCTGGTGACTTGTGCATGAATCACTGGTTGTTTGTGGTTTCGTAGAAGACGGAACTGTCCATCTGCAGGAATGCTAAGTATTTCTGTGTCAGTAGACGCTACACTTGTTGAGCGCATGTTTAGGTGTTGGACTGAGCACAGTCCTTTTTGTGAATGGCAAATAGTGCGAAGAGTTTCTTGGAAATCAGTGGCGTTTTCGGCATTCAGCCACTGATCGTCGAATCGCAACAGCGCCAGAGCTCGGATTCTGAGTGAACGCACGCGCCCACTGTCATCGGCAAGGAACTTTAGTAACTCACGCGAGGAGCGCTTACTTTTGCCACGCATTCCAACAATCCTAGCGTATAACAGGAAGTCACGGTCACCGTCACTATCTATATTACTCTCAGGGGCGCCAAGGATGTCACACTCGCCAAAATTGCAGAGCGCAGTGACTAAAGTGGAGAGTCGTTTTGGAGCGGGGGCGCCATTGTCGAGTAGGACAATTGTCTGACCACTTCGGCGTCCAACTAACAATGGAAGCCCGTCAAGTAATGGATAGGTTAGCGCCATTGGCCCAGAAGAACGTGATAGTTCTATCTGGCTGCTGTTGGTTGTCTTGCGATCAGGCGCTTGGACTAAACGATCAATGCTAAGTTCAGCGAGCCAGTTGGCTTCAGAAATGGAGGAAGCTGATGTAATATTAGTTTGAGTTGTTGATTCTAGGTCAGCTCCGACTTTGGCGCCAGGATTAGCTCCCCGATAGACAAGTGAGATTTCGAGCGCTCGCTGAACATTGCGATAGTAATAGCATGGTGTCTCGTAAGTAACTTTTGATTCAGACGTTGCTAGTGAATTGTGGCCACAGGCTCGAATATCAGCTTTGCAAATCGAACATTCTGCTTGCTCGAAAGTAAATCCCAAAGAGCAGTCCTTACAGACACCTCCATCAATATTGGCTCGTAACGTTTCGGCGCCAGCGGTTTCTTTCAGCCAGTACAAATAGGCCTTAACCCAGTTAACGCCATTTTGGGTGACCATCTCGGCCTTGAAGATTCGCGCAATTGGCAGATGGTCTTTTCGGTGGCCCACTAAGACTGGCGCATCAATGACTAATTTTGAAACTCTCTGCAATTCCTCCAATGGAAACTTACCACCATGCTGATTACGCTCATCGGAAACCAAGAGCATTGCGCGAACATATACGTCACTAGCGCTCAAGGGTTTTGGTGGGCAGATTGCTTGATTCAGCTCATCGATGAATGTCGTGGCCTCGGTCAATTCATTTACCGGAGCTGTAACTGATAGTCTATGGACAACGGATTGTACATTAGATTCTGTCAGAGCATTGTGTGACGGTGTATTTGTGGAGCTTTGTGTCAAGCGAGTTCTCCTGTGAGTTTTGTGTGACTGTCCCTATCAAATAGCTCGCTCCAAAAAGACCAGCGGAATTGTGGTGTTTCGTTCAAACAGTTCTGGAGGGCGCAAATTATGCAATCAAGCGCATAGTTTTGCGATTTGAGCATTGATAGCAAAACTCTGCGGACAATCGAGAGCTGTGTAAAGCTCGTCAGGGCAGTAAGTTGTAGTCTGGTATGTCACACGGCCGCTTTGGCACGAGCTTTGCCCTAAGAAGGAGTACAGGAAGGAGTTTTATTATGAATAGACGATACAGACAAATACAAATCCGCACCATGAACGAGCCGGTCTCGCAACCCTTTAAGTGGTTGTTTGCATTCGCAGTTTTTGCGATGGCTATGAGTTTTACGTTTTCTGATGTTGGTGGTGATGGTGTTGGCAATCCGTATAAAGGCGGTTATGTCGACAATGCGGCCTTGGACAACATTTTTGTTTTGCCGGAGGCAACTAGCCTAGATGGCAAAGCGACAAAAGTTCCAACACTACTCAAACGGCGCTAACTCTCGGCTCTGTGATAGGCGCCAAGGTCTGCCTACGCAAAGGCCAAAGCGCCAATGCCAGAGCCATGACACCATCGCAGCGACCATTGTCATCCCAAGTCGCTGATCGTAGCTCATCTTCCAGTGACCAAACTTTTCCATGCTGTTCTCTTATCTCCCAGCGACTGTAACGAATCTTTTTCAATGAATGAAATAGCTCAAGGTTCGTCAGTAGCGCCGCTTTGCTCTTTTCTGTAAAGATAAATGGCATTGGCGCTAGGTCTTGTAATTCCTCGGTGACGACATCTCCCAAACCAGTGGCATCCAATACTAAGACTCCAGGAAACTCCTGCTGTCGGTTGCGTATCCGCTGGAAGACATAGCTCCAGTCCATACGTTTGAAGCGCTCAACGGCGATAACTGTTGCTGTCCCATCTGTGTCCACAGCGACAGTCACACCGACTGTAGCTGTGCGTTTGCGCGCCAAATCCCAACCACTCAAGAAACGATAGTTCTTATAACGAAAGTTCTTATTTGGCTCTTCAAGAAATTGTAGATTGCTTTGCTCTAGGGCGCTGTCGACCATTTCAGAGGAGACAATCTCTCGGCCAGAATCAACAAAGCGGCCCATGATGTTTTGCGCGACGCGATCGGAGCTAAAAAACTCAAGACGGCGATTCAGATAGTCCGCTGAGATATTTACATTCTCACGGCTATCGCCAAATTGAACATGGCCTCCAGATTCAGAGTCCTGCATTTCACGAGCTTTGTGGTACAACCAGTTTTTGCCGTTGGGGGTGGACACAAAATCCAGTTCACCTTCACGGTCAGCTAAACGCATCAGGATGACTTCATTGACAACATAGTCGGCATGTGTTTCGAAGGCGACTTCGTCGAAAATGAAATAATCATAGTCATTACCCAGCAAATACTCGCCACGGTTTTGAGTCGAGCGGGCGGTGATTTCACTACCATTGCCAAAGAGAATCCGCGGAAACGGTGTCCGCGAGATTTCCTTAATCAGCGGTTCAATTTCATCAGAATCACGAGCGAGTTTCAGGGCTGTACCCCAAATAATCCCCGCTTGATCTTGCGTGATTGAGGCGGTGACAATGCGATAATGTCCTGGCTTGTCGTATCGCAAGTCGCGTGTCTGAAAAACCGCATGATGAAGCGCCTTTAATGCAGAGACAAATGATTTGCCCCAGCGATTTCCAGTGACCAACAGGTTCTGTTTGTGTGTAGCGTTACTCAGCCAGACCCTCTGCCCAGCATGGGGGGTTACATGCAGAAATCTTTCGGCAAAATAAATTGGATCGTCTAAGGCTTTGCTCCACTCATTACGTGTTGGGTGGTTTGGCGCATCTTCAATAACAACGTTCTTCTCTATGACAACGCTCTTCGAGCGACAACGCTGGCTTCGTCTTTTTCAATCAACCCTGCATCAAACAACTTAACTAGGCCGTCAATCTCCGCGGAGCGAATCTGGGAGCGCTCTGTGGCTTGATGACTAATGCGGTTGTCGAAAGCAAACGTGCAGGAGAAATCAAACCCAGCCAGAGCCAATTCGAGATTGCCCAACCACTCCATCAAGCGAGCGGCTTCTTGCTGTATTGTTTCTACCTGACGGCGCACCAGATCGTATTTGAACGAACTCCAAGTCTCAGTGGCGCCGAAAGAATACCCAAGTAAGAACGGAGCCAAGTTCGCTCCTGCGCAGATTTCTTCAATCATCGCCCGATGTTTGATAAACCATGATTCAGCATTGGAAGAACTACGGCCTTGTGAAGGTCCGATATATTCAATCTTAATATCATCCCAAGTCACCGGATTATCATCTACACCAGTTTGACGAATCATCCGCGCGGTACTATCAAAATACTCATTGGCGCGATCGGTGTAATCTGTATCTGTTTCACCTGGCTGACGCTCTGGCGGGCGAACAGTAACATGCAGCCGATGAAAGCCACTATTATGGCTGGCGCGGCGCATATCATCGACTAACTGACGCTCAACATAGGTCACAAATGGAATCGAACTTAGAATCGAGCGGCCGAGTCCAGTCATTGGATCAGTGTTCAAGGCAAAGTAATGAAAGTCAGGCCTGCTTAAATCTACCATGCCGCCTTCAGAATCCATAACCAAACCGACCTGACCATCACGTTTGCTAATAGCATGAATTGACGACACATCGATAGGCGCAAACCGCGCAATCTGTGACCTATCAGCGGATAATTCGACAAATCCCGCAAAAGCTCCGTCGGTGAAAAGTCCATCGAACATCATCGGTAGGAATGCGCAAAGTCCACCCGTGCGGCGAAAACTAAACGGCAAGAGTCGCTGTGACATATTGTCGAGAGCTCGCTGGGCGGATTTGGCGACCCGAGGATCAATATCGTCTGGTAATCTGTACGCTGCTGGAGCCGCCGATAACCGACTCCATGTCCAAATACAACTGCTAACCACAGGAATTGATTCTTTCAAAAAACGATACAGTCGAATTGGTAGCTCTCGCGCCGAGATTTCGCCAGCTCGCCATGTAAGTGAAGAGCCCGAGTTGGCTCCACCTAAAGCCGAACGTCTGAAAGATCCAAGTGACCCGAGAGCCGTTCGCTCATGTTTGAGGTTGGACGCCTCAAGTCGTGGCTCAATAATTCCTGCGTTTGTTTTCTGTGTCTCTTCAATGATAGGAGAAGGTCTCTCACGCTTTTTGCTCATATAGTTGATTCTCCAAAATGTGGTTTTGTGTGGAGTAGTTTTCGCTTTGTCATTGTGGTCTCAGTCATAATGGTCTCAATTTCAGACGACTCTTCAATGAGATTGCCAGTGCGATTCTACATCGAATCAATAGTGAATTTGTCAGGCCATGAGAATGGTCTATTGGTATCGACCGTGTCTTTCAATATTGACAGACCGCGATTGGTCTGATACTGTGGCTGGGGAGTATCATGAGTCCTGTTGAAGCGGAATAAATCTAGCTAATAAAACAACATCGAAGATTACAGTGTCAAAAACAATGATTACACAAATATTGAGCCTTGCTTTTGAGAAAACAACCCGTCGGACGCCTATGCTTATGACGCTGGCGCTAATGCTCTCATTGACAATTGTCTCCTGTGAGGACACGCGGCCACTACAACTGCGGTATGATGCTGAAAAAGCGCTTTATCAGGCCAATCAGGAAAATGAAAAACTTCGCATTAGACCCGAATCGGTTGAGGACTCTCAAATCGAGAACCTGCGCAATATGTACCAAGCAGTGATGGAGCAGGCTCTCAACTCCGCTGATAGTATCGATTCAAAAGTAGATGTTGCAGAGTGGCGGCAATTGCATCTGATAGCCTATGAGGCCTCACAACGCGCCGAAGGTATTGCTTTCTCCAGAAGAGATTTTGAGATGGCTCGTGGGATACTTGAATCTCTGCTTTCCAGAGCAACACTACCAGCTCAGAATCTTTTGACCGCCAGACTGAAACTCGGACGCGTGCTCCAGCGCTCCAAACATTGGGACAGCGCCAAAGTTATCTACGATGATCTTGTGACTGCTTTCTATCCGCCGCTGGATTCCAAGGGCGAAGTCATTCGTGCGGTCTTGGACCTACCATATAACGCATATCTCGTCGAAACTGAAGTAACCGAGGGTAGCGAACGGGATTCAATAGTCTATGCGACCGAGACATACTACCAGAAATTGCTCAGAGATTATCCCGACGGAAACCTCGCGGTTGCGATTCACGCGCTCTTGAGTGTGGTCTATCAGCGTGAAGAGCGCTTTGTTGATGCTCTAGAAGAGTTGTCTTTGGTGATTGACTCAACCGGCCAGCAGGCCTTACAGGCGCGAATACGTTCTTGGGACATCAATACTTTTTCGCTCAAACTTCCGCGAAAAGCTCTCGATGACATAGCCAGAGTAACTTTAACTGGAGACGACACTCTTTTTGTTCCGCTACTGTTTTTCAAACGCGCGGAGGCCTATTTGGAACTCAAGCAATATGACTCCTGTCGAAGCGCTATTTACAAAATCAAGAACGAGTATGAGCAGTATTTCGCGCGCAATGCCATAGCTCAGGACTTGATTGCCAAGTCTTTTCAGCGGGCTGGTAAATGGAGTCGCGCCGAAAACGAATATCGCTGGATGATAGAAACTTTCCCTGAATCGCAAGTCTCGTTTCGCGCCTACACCGAAATCCTTCAGCATTACTTGAAGTCTGGTGATAACAAACGTTATAGCGAATGGCAAAAACGCGCGCTCGATTTTTATGACCTAGCGGCGCGGCGGGGACGAGGGAGCGCCATGGAAGCCACTGCCTATAGTTTCATAGCTGAGGTCTATCGATTGGAAGAAAACTGGATCGAGGCCGCCAAGAGTCTCGAAAAAATAGCCCGAAAATTCCCGACAACTGAAATTGGACGACGTAGCGCATTGCGAGGCGCCTTGCTCTATCGCGATAAAATCTCTGATACGACGGCAGCCAATGCGCTTTTTGAGGTCTTCAAATCCTCTTGGCCAGTTTCGGGTAATTAGGGACAACCAGGCGCTTTCCATAAATATCCACTATATTGAATTGCGAGTGCGGAGCGGAAATATCCAAAGTATTTGAGAACCGCATTATGCCGATAATTGTATCAGAGATTGCAAGTTACGATGATGATCGAATCTTAATTCAAAATAATTGTTGAAAATTAGCTATAATAGGAGCTTCAGGAAACATGCTTAACTCTAAATCAAACAACACCTTACTGAATGTCGGTCTCGCCAGCGTATTATGCCTTGGCGTGCTTTTGACCAGCGCCATTTCAGTAAGCTCCCAAGATTCAACCAAGTCACGTTCAGGTTCTACAGCTACCGACAAGCCAGAGGTAGTAACTCTCGATGCGCTTGGAGAGCGAGACACTTTGGTTGTCAATGTCGAGTCCATCGGTGAAAGCTCATGGAAAGTTGATGTTTCTTGTTTCAATGATGAGGATCTCTTTGGGCTTTCAATTCCCCTGAAATTCACTTCTGGATTGCGGAAAGTCTATATCGATTCAACGATTTTCACAGGTGGACGAGTTGACCATTTTCAAGTCAAATTCGCGCGCGCCGATAGCGCCATCCAGCGTTTGACTATTGGTCTAATTGCCGCTCTCAGCCCCAATGCCAAAATACTAGAGCCAGGCGATGGTTCTATCGCCACCGTCTATTTACACGCCGAGGGTCAAGGCAAGGGGCTGCTCGTTGATACTACCACCACCGCCCCGCAGAATTCATTGTTGTTTATTTACAGTGATATGAAGGATGGCAATTTGCAGCTCAAAATCTATCCCGAAGTACTGATAAACGGCGAACTAGCTGTCAAGCCGAAAGACAAATCGAGCAAGAAATCGAAGAAGTAGATTCGATTGTTTCGAAAATAAATGAGTACTCAAAAAAGGCGGAGCCTCTGGCTCCGCCTTTTCTTATTTCTGCTTGTGCCTAATCCCTAGGTTCTAAGACAATAACCCAATCACAAATCAATCTAGAAACCTAACAGCTCCAAATGCTCCATGGAAAACTGTCGATTTCTCAGAATAGTGACCATCTTTGTATTCCACGATAATTTCGTGAACCCATCCGTCCATGTCCATTGTGAAAAGCTTGTAAAGCAATGATTTCTGGTCTGAACGCACTATTTCAGGTGGAGAGATGATAGCCTTTAATTCTTTTGGAATACGATCTGCAGACTCCTGTAACCCTTCGTAAAGAGGGTCGTCGGTAGCTGGATCAACTCTTCCAGATTCAAGTGAGTTATACAGAGATGCAAGATAACTAGACCTAAAAAGGTCAGTCCAGCTATTAAGTATCATAGGAAAATCCTGCAACCCTGGTTGCCATATTTGAAAAATAAAGTGAAGGGTACTGATCACTTCACTGTCGCTATTCATGCTGTAGGATTCATAGCTAATAAAAGAGTTAAGTTGCTCTAAAGCTATTTCCAATGAGAATGAAGAATCCTCTTCGTTGGCAAAGAACGGAAATTCAATTCCCCAACATGAATCGTCATTGCAGGCAAGAATATCAGACAGGCCAAGCGTCTGACCTACTGGAGAGGTGTAGCGAAAGAATCTGGTTCGACGAAAAGGGTCATCAATTCGGCCCAAGTAAATGATAGAGTCTAGGCCAGTTCCTTGGCCTATCGAATTATCTGGCCAATTGCTGTCATGAATACATATTGCACCGCACTTTAATTGAACTATCTTATTTTCAACAGAAGCATCCACTTCTTGAGCGATGGCGCTGGTACTCGGAATTCCCATGCAAATGGCCAGTACCAGTAATAACTTGTGTAGCCAGTTTCTATTGTCGAACATGTAACACCTCTAATACTAGACGTAAGTCGAAGCTCACGTAGCTACAAAATTTCTATTAGAAAGAGTTAGCTACTTCTCATCATCGCCAGGTTTCTTGTACTTTGTGCGCAGAATTACACTGCGCTTGCTGATGATATACTGTGCAAGCTTTTCGCGAAGCGATTCGGGCAATTGCTCTTTATTGTAGGCCTTGTACAAATCATTGAGATTCAGATTGGCGTACATTTCAAATAAATCGAAATCAGTTTCTTTGACTGCGGCTGTAATTGCCAATGTTGCATCGAGGTCTTCAGTCTTGGTGGGGAACTTCGGCGCTTCTTTGTCGGTGATACTGAGCGAGCCACGTTTACCAGTAAAGGCATTGACTTCCAATTTTCGCGCGAGCTCTGTAATCTCATCTTTGAGTGACTCTTTGGCGACTTTGGCGGTTTTTTCCTGGGCGGCCAGATCGAGATACCTCTCAGTCAAATCCTGTGCGCGCAATGCTTCTTCATCGGCGGTCAGTTCATCTTGGACCATCAACTCATGGCGCTTAGCGGGGCAGATTTCCACAAACTTACACCATTGGCAAATATTACTGACTTTGGTCGGGAAATCATTGTCACGAACCGCGCGTTTTATCTCCAGAATTCGCTGAACAGTTTGCTCGCGCAATTCATCAAGAACATCTGGTTCCAAACGCGCGCTGAACTCTTCGCCTTGACGCAAATATATCATCCGAATTTGGACATTTTCAAAACCGAGCCAGTTTTGCTGGGCGGCTAATTGATAGAGACCTGTTTGATAGAGCGCCATTTGCGGGTTACGCTTAAGGTCGTCCTTACGTGGAATACCGCGTTGGTATTTGTAGTCGATAATGTCAATTGAGCCATCTTTTTGACGGGCGATACGGTCAATGATGCCAGTCATTTTGAAACCGCGGCCTTCGTCAATTGTGAAATCTACTCTTTGCTCAACAGCTATAGTCTTGCCGTCTTCGAAGGGCTGGTAAGTGTCATAATAGACGCCTAGAGCTGTGCGTCCATGTTTGACAAAGTCATCGGCATGCATGATATCGCCAGTCACTTTTAACTGCTCAATAGGAGCGGTATCCCACTCGGCGTCATATAGCCCTAGGAACTCGTCTTTGGTGAGAACTTTATCGAGCATGCGCGCGCTATAGAGTTTCTCAAGCACACGGTGCATGAGACTACCGATAAATAGCTCAATGGTGACTTCTTTCTCGACAGGTACTTTGTCAATATAATTGAACTTATACTGTCGAGGACATCTTTCAAATTGATTCAGCTTGGAATAAGAATATCTATCTGCCATGCCCCGAATATGCGGCGCTCACGCCTAAGCCGCAAGCCAAGCGCCTCAGAATGTGATATGGATATGAAAAAATAAAGTGCAATACACTAATTGATAACGTTGCGAGAGGAAACCTACCGAACTCTGACTCTACCTTTTTCAGTGTCATCAAAAGGATGGTCTTCGCAGTGATATGGGAAAAGTCCGATGGTTTCAAACGTAACTTTGTCAGCGTCATCTATTTTGAGGAATCTGGTTCCGAAAATTGGCTGGAAGTTAGTATTGACGAGGATAGAGTCGTCAGCGACTATTGTATGCACAATCCCTTGGTCACGGTTTATCCAAGTCACGCTCCATGACTGTTGGACTGTCACTAATTGTTTATCTAGGGCTGAGTTGATGAACTGAATCGTATCCGATGGGAAGATCGGCACATGCAACATGGTGATTTGAGATGTGTCTGAAATATTACCAAACAAATCAGTCGCTGAAACGCGAACAGCAAACATGCCTGTGTCAGCATATTGATGAGTGGCTGTGAACTGACGATCACCAGCGGCCAGCGCAGTTTTGGAAAAAACGCCATCTCCCCATTGGAAGGACATCGAAAACAAATCACCCTCAGGATCGGCTGTTGCGCTACGAAAAATAACTTCTTCGCTAACTATGGCTGTTTGCGGCCCCAAGGGAGTTGAGGGCTTCAGAGGGGAGCGATTGATTGAGCGGATTGTTCTACCGAGTGACGGTAAAGAAATTCGACCCGAATCGTCGATGGCTCTGACACGGATTACGAATGTTCCTGTGTCATAGTAAATATGATTGGCGCTGAACAGAGCCGCGCTTGTGTCCCAGCCAGTCAATGTCGAGTCACCGTCACCCCAACTAAAAATCATAAACAATGAGTCACCATCGGGGAGAATTGCGGCACTAGTATAAGTGTAATTCTGATTTAGAAATGTAGTGTCCGAACCGTCAGGTAAGGTGGGCGGCAAGGGTCCTGGTTCAATTACATTTATCCGCAATCCAGACGAAGAATCCGAAAGTAAACCTGCATCATCAGTGGCAACGATAAATATCTGAAAGCTACCAAGCTTGGTGTAGATATGAGTAGCCTCAGCGCTCGTGGCCCCCTGAGCAAGAGTGACTGCAGTTGACTCCTGGCCGTCCCAGAAAAATGTGAGGGTAGCCAAGTTATTATCAGGATCACTGGCGTTTGCGCTATAGGTAGTTGGCTGGTTTATCAAAGCCAACAAAGGACCTGTAGGAATCGGTGGAGTTCTTGGCGCGAGATTATCTGGGCCAGATGAAGATGAACATGACCCAACTAATAGAATCACCAGCAATCCGCAGACAGCAGACCATATAGAATGTCGTCTCGAAGAATTTGCTGTTGGCTTTATCATGATTGGTCTAATCGGTATTGTTGGCGAAGTGCAACTAATCGCTAGCATCAAATATACTATTAGTACTACAATCGAATGTCAATGAGGGATATGTTCATACCAGCGTCGCTGGTATGAACGCTTGAAGGTAGTGATTTGTTTCGAGAAAGCGCCGTCTCTTAGAAAACGCTATCAAAATCAAGATCAAAACCGAAGTCAGGGGCAAACTGGCGGTGGGCCACCTGCAAAAATCAAGGCTATCAGATGAGTTATATCTCCAACATTCACTTGCCCGTCACCGTCTGCGTCGCCCGCTGCATTGGGAACAGGCCCTGGACCGCCGTTAAATACCCGTGTGATAAGAAATGTAACATCGCTAACATTCACAGAACCCGAGCCATCAGCGTCACCACAAACATACTGCTCTCCGCTAACAGAGCCAGGAAGAGCAGCAGGCGAATAGACTCCAAAGTCTGTTGAATATGAGAGTTGATATATACCGTAGGCCTGTGTCGTTAGCGTTAAGCTGGCCCCAGTTGGGTCGCCTGTGTATGTGAAGTACAGGGATGCAATAACGCCTGAGTCAGGGGCTAGATATGGCTGACTGTTATCGGATGAAGACACCAAGTTTAGTGTGACACGATTATTGAATGGGTCAACACTGATCGCCTCGGCAATCTCGAAATAATCTGTCCGCAGGCCAGCGGTTGAAACTGAAACAAACTCCAAATCAAATGGTCCCGACCAACTGAATGGAATCTCAAACTTCGATGTTGGCAAAGAGTTGAGAGCCCAAATATCAATACGCACTGTGTCATCGCCAAGGCCAATCGGCTCGGTATTAATTCCCAAAGTGTCCGCAACCACCACAACCGAATCCAGCATTCTAGAAACATAAGTTGAATCAGCAGTTGAGGCTGTGAGTGTAGCATGGTACACGCCAGTTTGTGAATAGATATGGGCGGGGGATTGCTCTGTCGAGAAATTCCCGTCTCCGAAGTCCCAGCTCCAATCAACAATTGCGACATCGGAAGTACCTATGAAATTAGCTACATGCGGTGTGTTGCCTACTGTTTCGTCAACATAGGTTTGGGCGTGCAAACAAATATCACCATAACCATCACTGTCAGCGTCGATTTGATCGGGATTGGAAATCTGGGGGCAATTATCAGCGACATCGAGAATACCATCATTGTCATAGTCGGAACTATCAAAAAGAAACATCTCAGTTCGCAAATTCACCAAAGCCCAGATTTGTTTGTCGATTTGCTCTTGAGTATAAAAATCCATGCAGGCTTTGTTCGAATAAGACATCAAGTTGTCAACTTGAGGATTGTAAGCGTCGCTTCCACAACCGAATGGTGGTGAGACTCCGCCGCCATAAACGCAAGTTCCCAGCACTTTTCCTGAAAGAGTTGGGTCGGCTGGGGTTGAGCACAGCAAGTCTCCTGTGGTCAGGCAGTTTAGCCCATCTGGGCATTCTACGCCAAAGGCGGTTTCATGTGTATGGTACAAAAACAAATAGTGCCCAACTTCATGAGCGATTGTCGAGCTGTTACCAGAAACTCCAGAACAGGCGTTGTCCATAATAATGCCCTGTACTCCTTGGCCAGGGAATGAGGAAATACCACAAAGACCAGTGTTAGTTGTGAACCAAACATTCAGTGTGTTTTCGACAGGGCCTTGCTGGCGTAGGATGGTGTACATTGAAGAGCTATTTGTATTGTTATAGAAATTATTACTATGAATCTCATGTACGTAATATTTGTCTCCATCAAGTAAACGGAAGAAACGAATACCGACTTGCTCGTAGTGTCGGTTGAGATCAATCATTGTTTGGTTCAAGCGCTCCTCAGAGAGACCGCCGCTACCATCGCTTCTGCGAACTACATGAAAAGTAATTGGTACATTGTAGATTATGGGAGCCTGAGATCCGCGCTGATTCGATGTAACACTAAGATCATTGGGGAGAGTCTTCTGCAGTTTCATCACTTCAGGCGTAACAACTGTTCCGCAATCATCAGCAAACGCTGGAACCGTCAGAAAAGCTAACGCTACCATAATTAGAGCAATTGCAAACGAAGTTGCCAGTGAACTCTTGTATCGCTTCTGTTGGATTTGCCGTTCTAAGGGAATTGTAGTCTCTGTATTAGTCCGCACGAGTCGTCTTGCTGGAGATGTCATATTGTTTTTCTTAGTCCTATTACGTAAGTTCTTGATGCGTAAACTACTATTATTACCGCCACTACCAATATATGCTCTTTGCGGCTAGTTCCAAGTTCTATTCATAGTCGAGGAGATTCTTTTGCAAAAAGACGGAACAATCAGTCGGATTCTTCCGAATTCTTCCCAGAAATGAGAACTATATCGCGAATGTTCCATTTTGTGAGAAAAAATACAGTCTTGACAATATGGACGAAAAAGGTTACGTTGCTAATGCGTTGTGGCCTAGCACGTTAATTATTCCGTGACATTCTTGTGACTTTGGCGCCGCACTTGCATAATGTTTGTATGTGGAACAAAAAGAAGTGTCCACTGAAAACTACTTCATGATGTTTTAGAAAGGATGAGTACAAGATGAGAAAACTAACCCTAATCGCAGCCGTGGCAATCGCAGCAGGCACAATGTTGCTAACGGGTCCAACAGCTAGCGCAAATGGTTCAGGCGCTGGCATCTCTGGTTCACCACACGATTTTTCAACTGGTGTTGAAAATGCTTGGAATACCCGCGAAGAGCTTTGCCGCACATGTCATGTTCCTCATGATCACCAACGCGACATTTATCAGCTTGGATTGTTGTGGAATCATTCCACATCAAGCGCCACTTATACAACCTACACGCTTGATGATGGTACAGTAGTTGGACAGCCAGACGGCACATCTAAGCTTTGCTTGGCATGCCACGATGGTACAGTTGGTATTGATGATTGGGATGGCAAGAACACAGGCGCTGGAACAGTATTCATTAGTGATTACGACGCTGGTTTCCAAGTTCCTGGCAACATCACCAATGCAAATGATCTGAGTCGCACGCATCCATTGAGCGTTGTCTATGACTACGTTCCTGGCGTAACCGACGACATGAATGATCCGGCAACCACACCAATGGGAACCTCAGGTATGATTAATGAGATTCTTGACCTTGGTAAAGTTCAGTGCTCAAGCTGTCACGATGTTCATGACAATGAGTCAGTAGCAAATACACACCTCCTACGTGTGTCCCAAGAAGCTTCACAGGGACAGGCCTCTGGACTCTGCTTATCTTGCCATAACAAGTAAGCTTAACACAGAGATAGTATCTGACGCTAACAGAGGGGGCAGGGACGACACCCACTAGAAAGCGTCGAAAAAGAATCGGTCAGGCAATTACTGCCTGACCGATTTTCTTGTTGTGCTCGGAATCTATGGGCAAACCTGTCGCAAGATGAACCATTGTCCGTGGTTCTTACTTGTCTCCACTAAAGATTGTGGCGCAAGATTGAACAAAATCCCCTGTACCAATCCCGCTAGAAAATGTTCGATAATATTTGAATTACGTGTACCGATTCTAACAATAAGCCAGAGACATTGTTTGATTGGTCTCTGGAGATACTCACCTACTGCTTATCGGCTTCAGTCGGGGCACAAGCAGTTGGGGCTACATGTAACTGTTACGAAATGTTCAGCGAGGCGAAACATGTCGAATTCTAATCACAACAGCGCTTCAAGAGCGCAATACCTATCGATTTTTCTTGGTTGTCTGATACTATTGGTATTCACCACAGGGGCAATTTTTGCCGAAGGCGGGGGCATAGTCAACTCACCGCATGATTTTTCTAACCTTGGCCAGTCAGCAAACAGTCGGAATACTACTGGTGAGCTTTGCGTCGCATGTCATGTGCCTCATGATTTTGGCCAAGATATTTACCAAAGCGGACTGCTTTGGAATCACGCTCCCTCCGAGGCCACATACACAACATATGTCTCATCGGCTGGTCTTAGCGCCCAGCAGCCATCAGGCACATCAAAATTGTGCCTTGGATGTCATGACGGAACGATTGCTATAGACGACTACGACGGCGCCTCTGGCGGCGGGTCTGCTTTTATCGGTGATTACAATTCAGCTTTTCAAGTCCCAGGTCGACTTACACAACATAACAATTCCGGCAGGACTCATCCCGTGGGGATTGAATATATTTATGATCCATTCGATGCCGATGGCCTACATAGTCCGTCATCGCCCTTGGGTTTTTCGGGTTCGATTAATGATGTTCTCGACAATGGGAAAGTCGTTTGCTCAAGTTGCCATGATGTGCACAACAATGGGGCACAAAGAGGTTCACAACTATTACGAGCGCCAATGAAAGCATCACAAGGCTCCGCCTCTGGGCTTTGCTTATCTTGCCACAAGAAATGATTCCATGCATTCTTTCGCATATGACGATTGCAAGCCTGATGGTGTCAATTAAAGTTGCAATTCTCTCTTTTGAGAAAAACGGAAATAGTGGACTAATAGCTTCTCTATTCATCGGAATATGCTATATTTGAATCGCCCAATAAGGGGCAGTGAAATTGTAGCATGTAGTTATAATTTATCAGGGATAGGTAAAGAAAATGAAACACAACCAGAAGCTCGGCCATTTTGACAGAACTAGGCTGCTTGTGGCTCAAGCGCCAAGCGTTCCAGGCAATAGAATCAAATGTCTTGGGACGAAGTTAGTATTTAGTGCAATAATGCTATTGGTATTTACAGGGTGCGGCGGAAAAGCCTCACTGAGTAGTGTCACACGTTTCTACCCGCCACCACCACAAATGCCACGAGTTCAATTTTTGGTCCGCTACCAAAACAGTCAGGACCTTGGAATCAAAAGCGGCGGCTTTCGTGAATTTGTCACTGGCGAAAAAGAGCAAAATGATCAACTCATCAAACCCCATGCAGCAGTCTACCATCAAGGGAAACTCTACATCGCCGATTCACGGCGCTTTGAAGTTGTTGTCATGGATATTGTCAATAAGACAATGGAGCCACTAGGTAAAGAAGAAGGCATAGTCTTCGCCAAACCGATGTTTGTTGCAATCGCCGATGATGGTTTCAAATACATCGCTGACAATGGCCGTAAGCGCATTTTTGTCTTCAATGAAAAAGATGAATACCAAAGTGTCATCGGTGAAGACGGACAATTCTCGCCGACATGTGTCGCTGTGCATGGCGACAAGTTGTATGTTGCAGATATCACTGGCAAAGAAATTGAAATTCTGAATCGTAAGACAGGTGAGTTAATTCGAACATTTTCTGGTCCAGAAGACGAAGCAGGCTTCGGCCCATTCCGCATGCCCGTGAACATCACAGTTTCTCCCAAAGGACATCTCTTTGTCTCGGACATGCTAGCTAATACTGTCTATGAGTTCGACGAAGATTTAAAGCTTGTTCGCAACTACGGACGCCCAGGTGACACATATGGGACATTTACCCGCGCTAGAGGATTAGCAGTTGACTCAGCAGGGTTGCTCAGTGTCGCCGATGCAGCCTTTGAAAACGTGCAAATGTTTGAGCCAGAAGAGGGGAACCTTGTCTTGTTCTTTGGCGGCTCAGGCGGTGAGCCAGGGGACATGTATTTACCCTCTGGAGTGACAATTTCGTATTCTGATTTGGATGTGTTCAAGTCTTTTGTTGATCCACGTTTTGAATTGGAATATGTCATAGTTGTTGCTAATCAATACAGCCAAGACGGTGTCTCTATCTACGGGTTTGGCAAAGGTGACGAAAAGCATTTTGAAGACTTTTCTTCGACTCCGATTGACGCGGACTCAACATCCTTCAAGACAGCGTCTGATTCTGAAGTTGGAAATGAATAAAGATAGTTGTAGGAGCGACTGATACTATGAAGCCCATTTCTGATAACCGCAATAATCAAGCGCTATTCCCTGCGAAGAGATTGGCGTTGATTATTGTCTTGAGTATGACACTCAGCGCATCCTTTAGCGCCTGTGGCGCTGGCGGCCGCAATGTCCTCACCTTTCTCTTTGATGGAGCGCCTGAAGAGGACACAACAGCAGATGGGGTTGGATCTGATACAATTACTGATCTTCGCGCGTTTCGCGCAGAGAAGCGTCAGGCTAGAATGGACTCTGTCACCGCGGCAAATCAAATGCAAATGCACCAGCCGTACGCCGATAAAAAATGTTCGGCATGTCATACAATGCCTGATAGAGGTGAGTCAAGGCGTAATTTGTCGTTTAATTTCGGCTCTAATGGTGAGACAAGTTTCATGAAAATGCCTGTTGAGACTTTGTGCATTACTTGCCATGAGGACAAATCAGCTATGTATGCCGAAGAGCAGGGAATGAGTATCCATTCACCTGTTGAAGAAGGCGAATGTCTGACATGTCATCAACCGCATCGCTCACGATTTGCCCATCTCCTCAATACAGAAACTGCGCGTGAGTTATGTCTGGGCTGTCACGATGAATCTATCCCAGAAGGCGAAGATGATCATCCTGAGCTAGAAGAAGACGATGACTGTACCGAATGTCATAATCCACATATGTCCGAGGATGAATTCTTGATGAATTAGTGTGATTGGGCGCCGAATTTGTCACACCGCATGTGACAGAGTCGGAGTTGTGGGTGAGCGATGAGGAAACCAAATAACACCATAAGCGGGGGAAAAGTGGAATTCAAGCGGGGAGTGTGTTTGGCTCTTGGGCTGGCCTCGGGAGTTCTCCTATCTGCTATATTAGCAGAGGCGGTTCCGGCGCAGGGAATCAAATTATTTCAAGCAGAACGCAAATCAGGCTATCTGGAGATCAACAGTTTTTCCGATAAACTATCAAGAGATTGGTCGTCGCTACGTGGTCCTTTGCGTGACAATGAACTAGGTGTCGGAACATCGCTCTATTTGAACTATGTCGGCTCCATATATCATCGGCGTTTGGTTGAATGGAACGCCGATGGACGTGTCACGTTAAAAAAGAGACGTTTTACAAACTCTACAATCAACATCACAGAAAAGTTTTCAGAATACCTACAGGACTACACTCTAGGGGCAACGATCTTCAAGGATCGGAATATCTCAGCGAGATTTTTTGCCACACGGAATACTTCAACAGCTGACGCCGACTTTTCTGCCTCATCAAATGTCAACACGCGCGGCTACGGTGGCTCTTTATCATTCATCAAAGGCCGACTAGTTCAGATTTTGTCCGCTAGGAAAAATAAGTACGCCTCTGATGGAATTGTGAATGTGGAAGAGAAACGCTCCGTTGTAATATATGATGCAAGTTTCCGTAAGAATAAACTCACCAGTACAGCAAATTATGAATACAACGACATAGAGTTTGTCACAAGTGGCGCCTCCTTTAATGGGCACAGTGTTAGGGTACAGAATTATTTCAATTTAGATGAACGTGGCAAACACACTTTTAGCTTAGGTGGCAATTACTTCGAGCGCAATGCGGCTTCAAGTAACAAGAACGGACAAATTGGAATCGGTACTCACCAACAAATCACAAGTTCTCTCGAAAGTTCTGGCTCATTCTCGTTTCGGCGCAATGAAGTCGAGCGTTCAACTTCTGAAACCAACTCAATCTCTGGAAACGCTTCGCATCGTCTCTATCAAAGTCTAATCAGCACATTCACTTTTGACGGCTATAGGACAATATTCAATCAAGGTAGCGAGAGAGAATATAACCCTAGAGCAAATTTTTCATATCGCAAAACAACTTTCTTTGGCGCTTTGCGCATGCGGTATCTGCTGGGCTATCGCAAACATGATGAACGATTCAATCAGGGCGCATATTTTGCCCCACGGCAACGTCAAGATGAATTCGAATTCCTACCAGGCGCTCCACTGATCCTGAGCGCTGTAGCGCTAGATACTCTTTCGATTGTTGTGACATCTCCTGACTCAAGCGCCTTATTTAGTTTCTTGAATGGAGTTCATTATGAAATAGTAGAGACTGGGTCTCGTATTGAGATAATAATCCTCTTGACTGGGGGGGTCCAATTTGGTGATTCGCTTCTCGTGACATACACTGAGCAGTTCAGTCCTGACAAAACTAATGCTTCATTTGTTTTTGAAGAAGTGGAGAATCGATACGGAGTAACCTTAGAATTTACTCATGGTTTCCAACTAAGCGCAGATAGAGTTTCGCAAAGACAAATTCTTCTGAGTGGCCTAGCCCCCAATCAGCTAGATGATACTCGAGCAGACCAAGTGGTCGCTAGTTGGCGCTTCAAAGACGCTCGTCTCAAAGCAGAATATCAGAGGCGTCGGACAGTTCGAAATCCATTTAAAACCCGCTCTCTCTCTGGGCAACTATCCAGAGGAATAGCAAGACGCATGACAATCTCGACTTCGACAACCTACTCTGTGACTGATTTCACTGACCAGACAGGACGATCCAAGCTAATCACTGTTAATAGTTCGCTTTGGCGACGGTTTAGCCCATACTTGAACTCTCGTATGCGTCTTAGTTTCCTCAAACGAATCGGACGCAGAGATGATGGAGAGTCATGGGTTCTATCGTCAATAACACGGTACAATGTACGTTTGTTACTCGGTGAATTACGTATTGACTATTATGATCGTCAAGTCGACCTTGTTGGTGACGAAAACCGTTTCAGTATCAAGCTTAGTATTAAGCGCCAATTATAAGAATAATCAAATTGCAAATTGAAGATAAAGCCATGACCTTTCAGCAAGAACACAAAAGCGCCTCTACGATTAGTTCCAGTAACGCCAACAACGCGCTGCTGGCTTTGGTGACGATTGCGCTCTTTGTTAGTGTGCTAGTTAATGTGCTAATACCAAACATAAGTTGCGCCACTGAACAAGGGCAGAGAATAGTTCCTGACTATCGCTATCCAGCGGACACAAGCGGCCCAGGACTTCGCTTAGTGTCATTATTGCACGACACTCGTTCCAAAGTCTTCGCCCAAGGAGTCCCGAAGTCTAAAGACAAAGGCAAGCGAACGTATTTTGCTCGCCCACGTTTTGTGGCTCTCGGAAATAATGGCGAAGTCTACACTCTCGATGGCGCTCGTGGTGTTATCTACCAGATGACATATGCAGCTGGAGCGCTAGAGAGTTCAGCCAGGTTCCCCAAGAATAAGCGTAGGTTTCTATCTCCAATTGCTATTGCAGTAGCTCCAGATGGTTCTATCTGGCTGACAGATTCGCGGAGCAAGGCGGTCTTTGTGTTGGATGCCAGTGGAGAATTAGTCGATTCATTGACTGGCGCTTTTGTTCGACCTGTTGGAATCGCCTATAATGAGTACACCAAACGAATGCTGGTGACAGATCTAGCCAGCAATACTATTACTGAAATCTCTCTGAGTCGCGAAGTTGTCGCCACACACGGGGCGCCTGATAGTGTTGTCATCGAGGGGCCATCATTTGTTGCTGTTGGTCCTTCGGGGGACATCTATATTGTCGAGGCGCTAGGAGGTGGTGTCGCAATCTTTTCACCAAACTGGAAACCACTTAGAAAGCTAGGCGGTTTTGGCGACGGCCCAGGTTTCTTTTCGAAACCCAAGGGCATTGCTGTTGATGGAGAGGGTCGGGTGTATGTTGCTGATGCGCTCTTCGACAATGTGCAGATTTTCGATAAAGAGGGCCGCTTACTACTAACTTTGGGGGCTAGTGGTTCGGCGCCAGGGCAGTTTGTGCAGCCAATGGGAATCGCGATTGGCACTAGCGGGGACATCTATATTGCCGATTCATATAATGGACGAGTTCAAGTGTTTCGATGGGAGAATATAAGCAAGTGATACACAAATTTTCAAAACAAAACCGCTGCGAGCAGAACTCCGATAGCCGTCAAAGCGCAAGCCATAGCCGCTCACAATTACTGGTAGCCCTGGGCGTGCCAATCATTCTCTTGGTTGCGGCCCAGTTGGTGTGGGCACAATCGATTTCGCAAACCAAACACAATCTCTCAAGCTCTGGACTAGGTACTGTCAAAGCCACCACTGAAAGTCGAATCTGTGTCTTTTGTCATGCGCCACACAAATCGACTGGCAACTCGCCATTGTGGAACAGGGAAGACAGTCGCGCGACCTACACAACTTACACCTCCCCAACTCTGATCTCAACACCAGGCCAACCAACTGGCTCAAGCAGACTGTGTCTCTCATGCCATGATGGAACAATCGCATTGGGAGCTATCGCCTCCGAATCGGCAGTGATTGAATTTCAAGGCGGAATAGTGTTCTTACCAGCTGATCATTCTTTACTTGGTGATAATCTCGCCGATGACCATCCGATTTCTTTCATCTACGACAATGCGCTGGCCAACGCTAACACCGAACTTAAATTCCCCGCCGAATTGCCAGCAGCTTTGCCTCTCGATCATCGGGGAAGAATGCAGTGCGCAACTTGCCACGACGCCCATCAGGACGATTTCGGGAAATTCCTCCGCAAAGATCCAAAGTTTTCCCAGCTCTGTATCAGTTGTCATTCCAAATCAGGTTGGGTTGGCTCGGTTCATGAATCATCGAATCAAACTTGGAACGGCGTCGGAATTGACCCATGGCAACATGCCGATGGGTTGACTGTTGCTGAGAACGCCTGCCAAAATTGCCACCAACCACATGAAGCGGGGCAGCCGATTCATTTGCTTGGCTCAGTGCAGGAAGAAAACAATTGTTTGACTTGTCACAATGGCAATGTCGGCTCAGATATTAGCTCTGCAATAAATCTGTTTTCAAACCATCCCGTGACATTGACAACAGGAGTACATCAATTCAGTGAAGACCCGCTGACCATGACACGTCATGTAGAATGCGTTGACTGTCACAATCCACATGCAACTTCCAACGTTGATTTACCGCCGCCGTCTTTGCCGGGAGCGCTGAAGGATGTCTCTGGTATTGATATCAATGGTAATCCTATAGATCCTGCCAATAGTTCCTATGAAGTCTGTCTCAAATGCCATGGTGATAGTCATGGAGCAACGTCTGTTGTCACACGGCAAATCCAATCTTTGAATACTCGTCTTGACATAAGTCCCACTGCGATTTCATTTCACCCTGTCACAACCATCGGGATGAACCCAAATGTTCCATCCCTGATTTCTCCTATGACAGAAAACTCTCTTGTATCCTGTTCGGATTGCCACTCATCACCCCCTGGAAATCCAGCGGGAACGCATGGGTCACAATTTGGCCCCTTACTAAAATCGAATTATTCCACACTTGACAATACTCAGGAATCATCCTTCGCCTATGCGCTATGTTACTCCTGCCACAGCAGAAATTCGATCCTCAATGATGATAGCTTCGGCGAACATAAGAAGCATATAGTAGGCGAAGACGCTCCCTGCTCGGTGTGTCATGATCCACATGGAGTTCCTAGTAGCCAGGGGAATTCGACAAATAACAGTCATTTAATAAACTTCGATATCGCGATTGTCACACCTGACCCTAATACTGGTCTTCTCAAGTTCGAAGACTTGGGCTCCAATAAAGGAAGATGCTATTTACTTTGCCACGGTAAAAAACATAGTCCCAAAAAGTATTGACAGAGAGACAATATGGTCTTAGGCATGATTGTTGTGCGACCATAGTCTGTACGCTTGCCATTTCATGGCCCACATTTGCGCGCAACTAATTCCTTTCTTTACCGATAAATAGTCTTATATTACTATTTGTGTAAAAAGGATGTTGATGCGCCAAAAATGTGGGATATTCATAAGTGCAAGATAGCAAAAGCTCTGCAAGACAAAACGCGAAAGCGCGATTTCCGTATTTCTCAGGTATCTTTCTAATTTCATTAGCGACACTTTCGCTTGAAATTCTTCTAACTCGAGTCTTCGCGGTGACCTATGGCTACAGTTATGCTTTCTTAGTCATCTCACTGGGCTTGCTGGGAATCGGCTTTTCGACTACAGTCGTTTTCCTTTTGCAAAATAAGATATCTGATGAAAATGTGCCTAGAGTTCTTTCCCTCTCGTCGATTGCATTTGGAATCTCGGTATTCTTGCTTCTCTATTTGACTGTAAACTTACAATTCTCATTCTCCAAAGAATACCTGTCCTCGTCAGTCACCGCTGGTTTGACTGGGATTGGATTGCTAGCTCTAATCGTCATGCCATTTTTCTTCTCAGGAGCTTGTGTAACACTCGCTCTTTCTCGCCGCTCTAGCATGATTTCAAACCTCTACTCATGGGATTTGGCGGGGGCTGGAATCGGCTGCGCGCTCAGTCTAGTTTTGCTGACAATGCTATCCGCAGAGTCAGCCACAATATTTGTCGGCGCTATTGGAGCATCGGCTGGTGTCGGTTTCGCCTTAGCTGAAAAAAGTCGGTCGGTCCGTCTAGGAGCTATTGGTCTAACAGTTCTGCTGTCCGTACTTGCGATAGTTAATGAGGGTTCTGACCTCGCCAAGATTAGCTACGTCAATGCACAGGAAATTACTGATTCAGAGTTTTCAATTGCAGAAGTCGGCGCCCTAGATTACAGCTCCGAGCCAGCTAGAATCCTGAGCGATTGGAATCCAGTTATATACACAGAAATTCTCGGTCCATATGCTAGTGACATACCATATCTCTACGGACTTTCAAAAACGGTTCAGAATGTCAAACCTAAGTATCTGCGAGTGCGCATTGACGGCTGGCAGTATCAATGTCCAATTGTCAAATATGACAATCAACTGGACAGCATTCAGTATTTTCAAAAGTGCGTGGATTATTTGGCGTTTCATCTAAAAGATAGCGCCACAGCTTTTGTGATTGGCTCGGGCGGTGGGTTGGATGTCTTGGCGTTAACAACTTTCAATTGCCAGAAAATTATTGGCGCCGATTTTAATCCATCACTTCGTGACTTGTTGCTCAATGAACTAAAAGAGTATTCTGGTGGCCTTTATACACAGCCGAAAATCGAAATCCGCACCGACGAAGGTCGCAGCTTGCTCGCGCGGACCGAAGAGCCGATTGATGTGCTGATTTTCCCACAAGTTGGAGACTGGTTTTCTCAGGCCGCCTCAGGAGCCATTCTCAACGAAGGCATTCTGCACACTGTTGAGGCCTACAATCAGTATTTCGACAAGCTCGCTCCTGGCGGTATCCTGAGTATCACCAACTTCAATTTGAATCAAGAGTTGATTATTGAGTTCCGCCAGATTTTCACTATGCTTGAAGCTCTTAAACTCAGAGGCGTAACTGACGTTAGAGACCACTTATTGATTGTGCGCAATATACGAGTCCTTGATAGTGATGGCGGGAAGGGAACTGTCAATATGCTTTACTTCCGTGATGCAATTACACCAGAACAATTAGCAAAAGTTGATTCAATTTCCCAAAGTTTGGATTTCGAAATCATGGTCGCCCCAGACCGTGAAGCAAAGTATCCCTATGACATAATTCTCTCTCCAAACGGACAGGAAACACTGCAAAAACGTTGGGGAGTATTGTTTGAGCCAGTCTACGAAAACCGTCCATACATCCTGACGTTTTTAAGTTTTGAGCAGATACTTGATCGTATGCTGGGTAAGACAACTCAAAATATTGAGACAAGCGATCGATTTACTCGTGGCGCTAGTTCGGTAACTCAGACAAGCTATGAAAGTTTGACAATCGTCTATATGATATTGATAGTCGTTTCAGGTTTGGCCTTTGGCGCCATCTTGCTACCACTCCTTTGGAAAAAACGACATCGCGAGTCATTGCCGCCGCCTTGGGCGCTCTTTTACTTTGCCGCTTTGGGTGTTGGTTTCATGCTCATCGAAGTGCCTCTGCTTTCAATGTACCGTGTGTTCTTGGGCTATCCAGTCTATGCCCTCAGCGTGGCTTTATTCTCGCTCCTACTGTTCGCAGGAATAGGAAGCGCAATTTCGGCTCGCATTGCTGACGACCAAATCGTCAAGGCCCTCCCGCGCGTTATTGGCGGCATTACGCTGATGATTATTGTCTATACTTTTGCCATCACACCTATATTTCATATAGCATTTGGTTGGCCGACATGGCTGCGAATTATTTTTGCATCATTGACATTGGCGCCGCTAGCGATTCCACTCGGGATGGCGCTACCTTTAGGGCTTCGTCAAGTCAGTCTAACAAATAGTGACGCAATTCCATGGGCGTGGGGAGTGAACAGTTTTACCTCAGTAGCCGCAACTGTCATCGCCTTCATGGTGGTCTTGCATTTTGGCTTCACTATTGCTCTACTGGTGGGAGCTGGATTCTATGCTATCGCTGGGGGCTTCGCACTCCGCCTAAGCTCCTCGCGATAATTCGGATTCAAGCGTTCTAAGGCCTAGCGTTCGCCGAAAGAAAGGCGCCTTAACTCAACAAGTTCATCAACAATCATCCAATTACGCTCAATCGCGAACTCTCGAAGTTTGTCATCAGGATGTGCAGCGATAGGTGTCCCACATCTCTCAAGCAAGAAGCGATCATCCCAGTGATTAGCAATTGCAATCACCTCATCCCAATTGCGCCTATTTTTTGTTAGCCATTCTTCAACAAGTGCGACTTTGGTCAAGCCATGCGGATGAGCGCTTTCGGTGGCCCCAGTGTAGTGGCCATTGACGACTTCGGGGTTGGCCGCAATAATTTCGCCTATGCTCGCTTGTCTTGCTAATTGATCAGCCAACGGCTTGATAGTGCCGCTCAGGAGAACCTGCTTCAGACTGAGACTTGCAAAATGTCGAATTGCATCAACTGCATCTGGGAATAACCTTGCTCTTAATTCTGCGTCCCAACAATTCTCCGCCCACATCTCAACTTCTGTGCCCGAGACCCCTCTGAGATAACACAGTTTCACTTGATACCACTGAGGAAGGGGCCAACGTAAAGCCAGCGAAAGAAACCTAAATGGAATGGCGCTGGAACGAATAAGTTTTTGATCGCGCAAATAACGAATGAACTCACGCTCTAAACTACCTGAGACCAAAGTGCCATCGATGTCCCAGAAGACAATTGGCTTTGAACTCATGTTGTCGACTTGCCAGACTCGTCGCCTGAAGGAGTATCGCTATTGTCGGTGTCGAAACGATTTATCAGGTTAACACCTTCGATAATGACTGGAATCCCTCGAGCAATTGATATCACTGCAGAAGCCACTGCGGTCCAATAGCCAATCTGTAGTCCAAGAGCCAAATAGTCAGGGGAAATTGTTTCCTGCACAAAAGGTATTTCATCTGCTACAGCAAGTAACAGCAACCAGCCAAATGTAAAAGCCTTCAAAACTGCAAATGGAGTGCGCATCAATGGTGAACCCGTCAAAAACTTTCCGAGTTTCGAAGTCATCATTGACTTTTCGCCAAAGCCCGAATAACCAAATCGTAAAGTATAATTGCGAATACTATCGGTCATAATGCCGCGCGCTACAAAGACCACAGGAATCCAGACAGGAACCAAATCTATATCTGCAAGAATAATCCACATAACATTTTCGATTATGCGGTCGGCGGCAATATCCAAGACGCTACCAAGAGCAGTCGACTGATTCAGACGCCGCGCAAGATGGCCATCAAGCCAATCACCAACAATTACCAAAACCGCAAAAAAAGCGGCCAGCAAACGAGCGGAGATGCTATCGCCGTAGACCAGCATAACTAGAACGAACAGAAGGCCAATTCGGCCAACAGTGACAATATTCGGTAGTGTAAATGGTGAACTCATGATTCCAATGTAGGGGATGTCCATGCCAGGCGCAAGGGCTTCTCTTTGATGACAAGATACATTGATGATTGTATGGAGGATTTGTGAAAATGTTTCAATACCGACACGATTCAGTTTCTAGCGGTTAAATCGTATTTGGTTCAATCAGGAACAGTGTGTGAATTAGTTGTCGGCTTCAAGTCCATGATAGGAAGCGCCGATACAGTACGATATAAAGCAATTGGCAAGTCGGTACGGATTTAAGGAATATCTTAGCTAGGTATTTCCTTGTTGCAAATCAGAGTCTTGGAGAATCATCAGTTTCATCCAGTGACGGCAACTGATTGTGAGTTACTCTGTTTAAGGATTAGGGGTAGGGCATTGCTCGGACAATTTAAAGACATAATGCGAAGGCGAACATACTATCACGTCGTGATGGCGCTGATGTTTTGTGGTATTGTTGTCACGTACTTGAGTATTCGATTTTCGAATATTCAACTGCTACAAGATACTTCTTCAATTATAGAAGTTTCTAGTATTCTATTCTTGTTGTCTTTGGCTTGTATTGCACTGACCGTCAAATGTTCGACGGACTTGAAACGCGTGGCAGCCACAGCCGACAATACCAAAAGCAATTTCAAGGATATTCAAAAATACCATGAGGCCCTCTTTAGTTTGACCAAGAACTCTAGTGTCGTTGATGGATTACTCTCAGACTCCTCACGAGTAGTCACAGAAACACTAACCCAAGCCCTTGCAGTCGAACGCGCCAGTATTTGGCTCCTCAATGAAAGTGGGACTGCAATTTCATGTCTTGACTTGCATTGCCAGTCAACAGGCGAACATTCAATCCCAAAAGCTATATCAATTGATGAATACCCTGAATATTTCAAGTCTCTGGATAACTCTAGGTCAATCGGAGTCTCTGATGCGCTAACAGATAAGCGAACCAAAGAAATTTGCAAGAACTATCTAATCCCTAGGGACATTCGCTCTACAATTGACTCTCCGATTCGAGTTTCGGGAAAGGTCGTTGGCTACATATTTGTTAGTTGTGTGGGTGAAAGACGAGAATGGAGTTCTCATGATTCAGGCTTTATTGCCGCCATTGCAGATCAATTCGCTCAGGTTGTCGTCAGCGCCGAAAAGCGAAAAATGTATGAGTCTCTGCATGAAGTCATGTCGACTACTTCCTCGCTCAGCGGCAAAGAGTTTTTCGACATGCTTGTTTGCAAGTTGTGTTCGGTTCTGAATGTGGAATTTGCAATGGTTACAAAATGGGTCGATGGGTCAAATGAGAGCATGAAAAGCATGTCGCTCGGTGTCGGGGGCACACTAAGTAGTGATATGGAATACAAACTAGAAGGTACACCGTGTAATGATGTTGTCCAAAAAGGTTTCATGCACGTCCGAGGTGATGCCATATCACTTTATCCAGAAGATGAAATATTGGTGGAATGTTGCATTGAATCATATATGGGAACCTTACTATTTGATTCTAATGAGAATGCTATTGGTATCCTCAACGTGTTCCATACTGCCCCAATTCCACAAGAAGATATTGCAAGAACTCTATTAGAGATTTTTGCTTCTCGCGCTGCTATAGAACTAGTGCGAATGGAAACGCTTGAAGAGCTAAACGCCAACAAGGCGCTTCTAAATGCTACACTCGATTCGACAGCTGATGGCATCATGGTTGCCAACAAGGACGGCGAGGTGATGTTAGCCAATAAGCGTTTCGCCGAACTTTGGGGTATCCCAAGTGAGTTAGTAGAAGAAGCTGATGACGACAAAATGTTAGAGCATGCGGTCGGGCAGTTGCTAGAGCCAGATCGCTTCCTAAAGAAGGTTCAGGATCTGTACAATTCAGATAGAGATAGCTTTGATGTAGTGTTCTTCAAGGATGGACGTATGTTTGAACGCTACTCTCGACCTTTGATGTTGGATGGCGCACCAGCGGGTAGAGTTTGGAGTTTCCGCGATATTACAGTGAAAGAGCGAGCCGTTGCCTCATTGCAGGAAAGTGAAGACCGTTACCACAGTATATTTGATTCCTCCAATGACGGATTGATTATTTTTGACTCTCAAGGCGAGATAAAGGAGGCAAATCGCGCTGCCAGTAGGATGCACGGCTGGTCTGAGGTAGAATTCTTGAAACTTCAACCACACGAATTCATTCACAAGAATTCTTTGCCAGTCTTCCAAGAATTCTTGGAGCGTTTGGCAACCGATGCGTCGTACCAGTGCGTTGCTAGAGATATTTGTAAAGATGGCTCGATAATCGATATTGAAGTCTCTGGGGTGCAACTTTCTATTAGTGGTGAGATTCACTACCTAGGGGTTGTTAGAGAAGTCACTGAGCGCAAAAGGCGTGAACGTCAGAATCGTGATATGCAAGAAAAGCTCGAACGCGCCGAACGTATGCAATCAATCGGGGCGCTCGCAGGTGGTGTCGCTCATGACTTGAACAATATTCTTGGCCCGCTTGTGGCCTATCCAGAACTAATTCTCATGAAATTGCCTGCAGACAGCCCACTGCGGGGACGCATTGAACTAATTGGCAAGTCCGCCAAGCACGCCGCAGAGGTTATTCAGGATCTGTTGACTCTAGCTCGTCGCGGTCGGGTCGAAATGCAGCCAGGCAATATGAATTCTATTGTCAAAGATGTCATGCTTTCGACAAATTTCGTTGATCTTGAACGAAGAAATACAAACGTCAAGGTGACAGTAAATCTTGAAACTGACCTGGGAATTGTCAATGTCTCAAAATCTCACTTAGCAAAAGCAATACTGAATCTCTGCGCGAATGCCTTCAAGGCCATGCCGAGCAGTGGAGAGCTGACAATTGAGACAACACAAGTGTATCTTGAGCGCCTCTTGACTGGAGATAGTGGCCTCGAACCTGGAGATTATGTTGGCCTAAGAATTCGCGACACAGGTGAAGGCATGACCAAAGAACACCTCAGTAAGCTCTTTGAACCTTACTACAATAGGAATCATGTAGCTAGTTCTACCAGCGGGCTAGGGCTATCGATTGTCTATGGAGTCATCAAGGATCATAGTGGTTATTATGATGTGATGTCCGAAGTTGACCGCGGTACAGAGTTCATTATCTATTTGCCGATAGTTACGGGAGAAGTCCAGCCTGAGTACTTGAAGCCAAGCAATTATCGTGGTTCCGAGACAATTTTGGTTGTCGATGATGATGGTAGCCAACGGGACTTGGCCTGTGCGCTCTTAGAGAGTCTTGGATATGACGTCGTTTCAGCTAGCAATGGAGAGCACGGTGTCGAGATATTGAAAGCCCGTCCAAGCGATATTGTGGTTTTGGACATGATTATGGAAGATGGCTTTGATGGGTTGGATACATATCGAGAAATGCTCAAGAGCCAGCCCCACCAAAAAGCAGTCATTGTAACTGGATTCGCAGCAACTGACAGAGTCGATGAAATGCATAGACTTGGAGCTGGAACTTATGTCCGGAAACCCTACTCTCGAGACTCTATTGGCAAGGCAGTCCGAGAGACTCTAGACAGAGCCGTGCATGTCGAAACCATAAAAGCCTAACCTTTAAGTATCCTCCGCAGCGCAAACATCCATCTTGAGCTTAATCAAGCTTACAATAAAAAGAAATCTGTTAGACAATAAAGAGGTATCTGTTTCAATAATAAACAGAGCCTCTTTTTACGTTGTTTCAAATTTGACTTGGTATGTGCAATCGTCTCAATATGCCAAAAACATTACCGATAACTAGTATACGCTGTTTGCTCTTGGCATGGCGTCGTGAATTCAGTTTCATAAAAGTTCAACCGTCTAAACTTTGAAGTTGGGCATGCTTTGTTAGTCAAAGTCGTTTCTAGAATGATAAACAATACCTCCAACAATTCGTCTGCGCATGTCAGCGCTAAGCAAGTTCTCAAGAAGTTCTTGCCTGCCTCTACAGTTGTCCTCTCTATATACTTTGCCATAACGCTGGTATTGTTCCTAGTCCATCGCGATGGTCAACTAACTCTCTTACGAAGTAACCAACAGCATGAACTAGGCAAAGTCGGCGAGAAACTTCAAGCTGAAATGCAAAGCATAATCGGCGATTTGCTGACTTTAGGCAGTCAGCATGAACTCCCTGCGTTTATCAATAATGCTTCAACAGAAAACTATCTAAGCATAGCCAGTGAGTTTGGAGCATTCATGCGAATCAATCCCCAATACGATATGGCACGTATCCTTGATACTTTTGGGATGGAGATACTACGTTATGAATCAGATGCTGGAATTGTTAGAGCCATTGATAGGTCAAAACTACAGGACAAGAGCTCTAGATACTATGTTCGTGATGGCCTAAAACTCCAGGCGGACGAAATTCTTGTTTCACATTTGGATCTGAATGTCGAAAATGGGGAAATAGAAATTCCTGTCCGTGCAACGCTGCGGTTCGTCAAGCCAATTACCAATGCCGCTGGAACTAGAACAGGACTGTTAGCATTGAACTACAAAGCTTCCATATTACTCGAGTTACTATCTAGGCGAACGTCCTTATCTCCGGCCACTCCGTTGGTTGTTGATGGAGATGGAAACTGGATTCTCGCTGAGAATCCAGAAGTCGAGTGGAGCCATCTAATTCCAAGTCGACAACGTAGTAGTTTCGCGAAGTCTTTTCCGTTAGAGTGGCGAAGAATTACTCACGGTGAGAGTCAAGTGTTGACCAGTTCTGGTCTATTCACAGTTTATCGAATGAATGTTGCAGATTCAAACTATCAATATCACGAATTTGGCCACCTAGTTCATGTAAGGAATGAACGTTACGATGAGAAGCCAGAAAAGAATGGGCTGAGTCTTGATGACCATAACTCAGGCCCCGATGGTGAAAGACATAAGCTTACTTTGTACTTTCTATCCAAAGCTTCTAGTGAAGAAGTTGCGAGCATAACCGAGTATGTGGCGCCAATCGCAGCAATCGTAGTTACTGGATTGGCCCTTATCCTATTAGTCGTTGTGTGGATACTAGTTCGCTTTCAAGTATCCAAACAACACACAGAGGCGTTGCTTCACATTAGTGAAATAAAGCATCGTGCTATCTTCAATACGTCACTAGATCCCATGATTCACATGGATGAACACGGATATATCCTCTCAGCCAGCGCCACCATCGAAAATGTATTTGGCTGGAAACCAGAGGAGCTCATAGGACGAAGCATCACAATTCTCATGCCAGAAACCCCACCCTCTAATTTTGGGAAGGATAGCGAAAGTAACTTCCTAGAAGAATATCTTCGTGGCCCAAAGCGCGTTTTGGAGGGTGAAAGAATGCGGAAAGACGGGACAATCTTTCCCTGCGAAATTACACTAACGGCATTGAATATTAGTGGAGAAGAACAGAGACAATTCATAGGAGTTATTCGCGACACAACTGAGCGCAAAGCCAGTGAAGTGAGACTCCGACAGAGCGTGGAGCTGTACCGTTGTTTGTTTACCGATGCCCCTTATGCGTGCCTTAGTGTCAATGATAGCGGACTCATCATCCGTACCAATAAGAAAGTCGCGAACCTCTTCGGTTATAGCGAGGAACACATGTTTGGCCGAAGACTTTCAGACTTTGTTGGTGATGACAAGGAAACACAGCGCCTGTTAAAATCACTAACCCAAAAGAGAGATCAGGGCGGCGGAGTTGCTACAGCTCGCGAAATTGAAATTGACATAACACGAGCCAATGGTCAAGCCGCACTAATAAGTATGACCACGAGCGTCGTATCTGACCATAATGGCCGCTTGTTTACTCGACTATACTCGTGTATAGATGTCACGGCCAAGCGTGAAGCTGAAGTCGCCTTACGGCTGAAGGACTTGGCTCTCCTAGCAGAGAGAAAAAGTGAACAAGAATACTTGTATAGTATCATAGACAATGCTCCAAACTTGATTTATGCCCGTGACAGCGCTGGACGTTTTACACTAATAAATTCTGCCTTTGAGAAATTCCTCGGCATGAGTCGCGATGGGTTACTTGGGCATTCTCCTGTTGAAGACGTATTTGTGGGTCAAGGGATATTTGACATCACTAAGAATGACATGGAGCTGTTTGACAAACAGGCTCAATATGTCTCTCGCGAGGAGAAGTACACAAATGTCGATGGAGACAAGCGTTGGCTGCTAACTTCAAAGAAACTATTGCAAAGAAAGACTGCCATCGGTGCAGAAGTTCTCAGTGTTTCGATGGATGTCACTGAATTGAGTGACGCCAAGACAATTGCTGTTGCTGCAGATAAAATGGCAGCGATAGGCACACTAGCCAGCGGAGTTGCTCATGAATTCAAAAACTATCTTGCTGCCATAATTGGAAATGCAGAATACCTTGGGGAAATCCTAGAGGACACGCAAGCTAGTCCTGAAGCGCATGATGTTGTCAGAGATATTATTGAAGCAGGCGATAGAGCCAATGAAGTCGCAATGGCATTGCTAAGTTATAGTCGAAAAAAACAGAGCAATGTTGAAGCCGAAGACCTTGTCGAATTGACAGAGTCAACACTGCCGCTGATAACAAAACGAGCATTACAAAGCAACATCCAAATTGCAACAAAATTTGAAAAAGTTCCTCGAACACTTGTCTCAGCTGGAAAAATTCAACAACTAATTCTGAATCTCCTTTCCAATGCAGTGGATGCGATTTCAAGTAACGGTGGTGTTATCGTGCTGACTATCAGTCGTCAGGATGAATCTGTGGTTCTGCGAATCAGTGATAGCGGCTCTGGCATCCCCGAACACCAAATCGAAGAAATCTTCAACCCATTTTTCTCTACCAAAGGAGTCTGGGGTACAGACAACAACAGCGGCACTGGACTTGGTCTTGCTATCTGCCGCAACATTGCCGAGGAGCATGATGGAAAACTGTCAGTCGAAAGTACGTTGGGCAAAGGGACGACTTTTGTCCTGAAGCTTCCACTTGCAATCGATAACTCTTTAGGGATTGTCAGCCATTGTTGTGACGTTGAATATGACCTAATTGTTCTACTAACTCATGATAGTCAGTTGGTCCAACGTTTAAGCCAGCAAAGTGAGGAACTTGGTGTGGATTGTGTCCTATCAGTCTCACTTGACAAGCTCACAATTGGCCGAAACGGGCGCTCGACACTTCTGATCTGCGATAGCGCCTTCCCAAGCGCTTCCGAGTTATACGAAGTTTGCCTCGCCTATCAGGCCATAGGCGCCAAGACATTGTTGATGCGCAAAGGCTCTATTGGGTCATTCCTCGATGAAGAAAGTTTCGATTTTGTTTGTAATGCCAACTTCTCTTTGGTCAAAGCCCTCAATTCTATTAAGCTATCCACCAAAAAAGCTTTAGAATAGCTCTGCTCTCCAATTGGGCCTACTGCCTCAGGTCTCGCTAGATTACCTATCAAACTATTGTTCTACAGTGACGCTCAGACTGATTTATCCTAGTTTGCCTTACAATTCCTATACACTATATTCCTACCCGCATGCGCTATGAGTTGGCGAGTTAAAAAGTCGCTTTCTGTACCTACTCGCAGTTAACAAAAACTCATGCCACTTGCCATATACCATGTCGAAACTAGTGAGCTGGAGCTTCACAAACTCAAAAGGAAAATCAGATGTTACGAATCAAACTAGCCACACTTAACTTAGCAGTCTTGCTGGGGAGCGTTTGTATGTCAATAGTGGCGTTTTCAACTTCAAGTGCAAATGCAAACGAGTTCAACACTCTTGAGCCACAACAAAAAATGTCTTCGTTCGAAGTCGAAGCAATCTACGAGAATGAAACTGGCATGGCTATCGGCGCTCGTTTTCGCCATATCCCGAGTCGCTTTGTTTTGGATATCCTGCGCATCCAGTCATTGCCGCAGGGATTCATGTGGGTAAATTCACCACCACCATCCGACCAGGGAGAACCACATACTCTTGAGCATTTGCTACTTGGTAAAGGGAACAAAGGCCGCTATGTCGCTTCTCTTGAGGATATGTCACTCGGTCGTTCTTCGGCTTATACCGAACAACGCCGCACCTGTTATCACTTCAATACAGCAGCGGGCGGCAAGACATATTTCGAACTATTTGAAGCAAAATTGGACGCGATGGTAAACCCGAATTTCTCTGACGAAGAAATACGTCGCGAAGTTTGTAATATGGGTGTAACTGTCAATTCAGATGATTCTTCATTATGGCTTGAGGAAAAAGGTACTGTCTACAATGAGATGGTAAGCTCATTTGAACGCCCTTGGGGTAATCTCTATCGCCAATTGATTCAAAACATCTATGGGGAGTCACATCCATTGGCAATGTCCGCTGGTGGACTTCCAGCAGCTATTAGAGAGATGACCCCGCAAAATCTTCGTGACTTTCATGGCTCGACTCATCATCTCAACAATATGGGCGCTCTGGTATCGATTGGCTCAGAAGTAGCTCTCTCTGAATGTCTCACAAAGCTCTCTGCAATTCTCAATTCAGCTGAGCCGACAGCAGAGGCAGGCCAAGATCCCACAAAAATCACAGATAGACTACCGCAGCCACAACCTGCGCCGTATGGCAAAATTGATATTACTCATTTCCCAAACAAAAACACAAACGAACCGGGGTTGATGGCTTTTGCTTGGCCAGCGGAGCGTTTGGACCTTGGTCTCGAAGAATCATATTTGCTTGATCTCATGTTAACCCTAGTCGCTACTGGGCCTACTTCAAACCTGTACCGTAAATTCATCGATTCACAAACTCGTTTGATGGACATTGGCGCATCGTCCGTCTTCCAATGGCGCGAAAAAGAACTCGGCAATCCAATCTTTCTTGGCTTCAGTAATGTAGACCCTGCAAATTGTACACCCGAGACAATCGAGAAAGTTCGCAATGTCATACTTGATGACTTGCGTGAAATCATGTCGCTACCTGACGGCTCAGACGAACTAGCGGCCTTCAACAAACGCGCCCAGAATCAAGTTATTCAGGACAGACGCAACACAAGAACTTTCTTGAACTCTCCACCACGCTGGGGATACCGCGGAACTGGTTCGACATGGATTGATCACCTTCAAGACCTCGATGCTGGAGGTGAATTCCGTCGCAATCTAGCAGTGACTGATGTCTTTACCAAAACCGAGAAGTTACTTTCAGGCAATGAAAACTTCTGGGAATACTTCATCGACAAGTGGAAGTTAGTCACAAGCGCTCCTTATGGCGCAGCAACCACTGCTGATCCAGATATGATTGATGCCAGCGAAACCGCTCGCGAAAAAAGAATCACTGACTATATTGTTGGTCTCAAGAAACAATACAATGTGACGACTGACAAAGAGGCCATTGAGCGGTACAAAGTTGACTACGATGCGAACACCGCTACTATCGCCAAAGAGGCTGAGAAAATTTCTATGCCGTCGTTCGTAGAAAATCCACCGCTTGGCAATGATGATGTCCTTGATTTCTCTACGACGACAATAGCAAGTTCTGTTCCATTCGTGGCTTCTACTTTTGAAAATATGACCAGCGCAACGGTGGGCTATGTTTTCTCTCTGGATGTGACACCCGAGAAGTATATGATGTATGTGCCTGTGCTACCGACACTCTTGCGGCAGGTTGGTGTTATCAAAGATGGTAAGCCAATCAAGTATGATGACTTCACTGAAATATTGCGTGAAGAAGTTCAGGGGCTAAGTGTGTATTTTGACACTGATTCACGTACAGAGCGAGTTGAGCTTGCTTTGCGTTGCGCTGGCAGTGACCTTGGTGAAACACAAAAAGCCCAGCGATGGTTGCAGACGATGTTGTTCCATCCCAATTTACGACCTGAGAATCTGCCGCGTATTCGTGATGCTGTCGATCAGGCGCTTAGTTCAGCGCGGAACCGTATGCGCGGCTCCGAAGAGTCATGGGTCAACACTCCTGTCTATTCTTATTGGAAGCAGGACAACCCGTTGCTCTTGAATGCCGACTGTTTTCTAACACAGGCGCATGCGCTACATCGTTTGCGCTGGCGCCTGAAGAGCGCGGACGGCTCCATAGATAAATTCCGAGATTTCGTCAACGATATCGCCGAGTTCTCCAGTGCACATAATCGGGAAGAGTTGAACGCGCGATTGGACACTCTAATAGATGGCGCCAGCGGAGATGACGACTACAGCGCGCTGATTCATGATGCCGCCGAAGATTTGCGTTCATCGCTTTCTGACATCCCTGATCAATCACTGGCGCGTGATATGCGTTATTTGGCCGCGGAGATGACAGCAGACTTGTCTGTGCCACCACAATTGGCTCTTAGTGAGTTTGAAGAATTGTTGAAGTTGATTCGTCATAGTGACAATCTACGTTGCTTTATGATTTCCAATTCCAATGACCGAAAAGAAACGTTGCCATTGATAACTGAGATAATTGGTCAACTTGATAGCTCTCCATCAAAGCGTTTTGATTATGCCAGCGCTACGAAGCCGTTGGTCATGGAGCGTCTCAATGAGCGTTTGGGAGATGCGTTTACGACTCCACCGATTTTCGTCGGACTCGTCAATGAAAACACTCGCGCGGGTGTGCAGATTCATACTGCTGACTGCGCTGATTTCACCGAGACTGATTCGGAGGCCATCCTGTCTTTCCTTTCGGCTCGTCTCTATGGCGGCGGGGGAGCGCATAGCATGTTTATGAAAACCTGGGGAGCTGGCTTGGCCTACTCCAATGGACTGCGCAGTTCGCAGGAGCGTGGACGTTTGATTTATTATGCCGAGCGCTGTCCTGATTTGGCGCAGACGATGCAGTTTGTTGTCGACCAACTGAGAGCTGCGCCATTCGACACTGCCCTCGGCGGCTACGCGATGGCGCAGGCCTTCGGCGGGATGCGTTCTGGAGCTCGCTATGAGCAGCGTGGCGAAGATATGGCCGCTGACATTGCCGATGGTGTGACACCTGAGGTGGTCTCGCGTTTCCGCAGTCAGGTTCTTGAGCTGGGCAAGCGTGATGATTTCTATCAGAAGATTCAAGATAGGATGGAGAGCATATACGGTGAGATTCTCCCTGGCTATGGCCCATCGGCTGTAGAATCGGCAAAAGCTGGTAATGCTATTTATTATGTCATCGGGCCAGACAAACAACTGGACTCATGGGAAGAGTATCTCAAGAGTACCGAGGGGGCTGATGCCTCTCTAACTAGAATCTACCCCCGTGACTATTGGCAAACCGCCAACGTCTCAGCGCAATAAGCAACTAGTAGGCCAAGTCCAAGTAACGGGACTTGACCTACCGTACTGATGCCCAAGAAGGGATGCTTAGAACTTTACTGCAGTTTGGAAGCCGATTTGATTGTTGTCAAAATCAGCCATTCTGCCAGTCTCGTCGAAGATTGTGTACTCCACCTTTATAGCAACTTTTGGAGTTGGGTAGTAGGTGAAGCCAAAGTCTATTTCGATTAGGTCTTTGTTGGTTGGAGTTCTACCTAGACCGTTGGCCAAGTCGAGATAGTCCAAGGCTCCGACGCGCACAGTTGGTCTATACTTATCTTCGAAGAGGCGTGAAACTTGAACGAAATAACCAGACATGTCACCGTCCGCCAAGGTAGAGCCCAGAGTATCGAGCGCTGGGTTTTCGGAGGCTCCATCTGTGTATTCAGCATAGAGATCCACTAGATCCGTTTTGACCATCAGATGTCCGCCAAGTAAAGTGACTTTATAGTCCCCATTGTCATCCCAAGCGCCTTGATAGCCAGAGAAACCAACTTCTACAATGTCATAGAGAAGGAAATTGAACCGGGCGCCATAGCCGAGGTCTTCGTTGTTGTCTCGGTATTGACGGCTTTTGCGCAACGTGGAGCCACTGCCTAGACCGTTGATAGCATAGAGGTCGAAGGCCACTGAGCTTTGCTTGCTGAGGTTGAAGTAGCCATGCAAATCAACACCAACGTCTCTCCAGGCGCTGACACCTAACTCGCGAGAAACTTGTGGTCTGGTGATAAGCGCATTTGTTAGTGGATCATGGAACTCATCGAAACGGTTAAAGGGTGTCAGCATCGCCCCAACTTTGACTGCTACATTTTGGTTTAGCCAAAAATCGATGTAGGCCTGCTCAACAAATGTATTCTCACCTTTTCCACCATGCTCAAGTTCAAATTCACCTACGTAGGCAATCTTCTCGTTAATCCATCCGCTAGCCCAAAGCGCTAGGTAGCGAATATCAAAGTTGACCGTCTTTTGGTCAGTCTTCAAATACTCAGTATACAGATAGCCACCGAGTTCTGGTCCTGAGCCGCCGTCTGTGTTGGCGGTTGCTGCGGCTCTATTGGTTTCTGTCGCGTTAACCAAATAATTTGTGAGAGCTGCCATGTCCTCTGTTGAGAGGGTGGCTTGATGTTTCATTGAGCGGATAACTCCTGGCCACTGCTCGGCTGAATAAGTTGAGGGAGCGACGAGTGCATGGCATCTACCGCATTTTTATTTGTAAAGCTCCTCGCCAGTTTGAGCTGTGAGCAAACCAGCGGTTGAGAGTGCAAGCATGAGAGCCACTGGGGCGATTAATCTGAGATTTGAGCACATGGCTTCTTCCTCACTATTGGTTAATTTTGATAAAACCCGACTTTCGATTTGTCTCTCTTTGGTAACGTCAGACTCATCTGTCGTCGCCGAATGTGGACAATCGAGGGATAGATAAGGCTAATTGCAATCAGATTGCAATAGGCATTTGCCTTTTTTATGGATTATTTACACACCAATCAGTACGGTATTCATAAGCGCTTGTTAACTAGAACGTTAGCTACATTTCCCTCTGTTATTGATACCCAGTAACCCAACGTAAATGGGTTCGTTTTGCACATTGACCTAGGGAAATCAGGCATTGCGGAGTGTTTTTGTAGTGAAAGGCGAGCTGTTGATGTTTGTTTGGGTGGTTCATCGCTTATTGAGCCGAATTGGAGTTAAGGTGTGGCAATATAGGGAAATTGGGCGTTGTAGTTGAGAAGTTTCAGAGTGCGACAGTTTCTTTAGGCTCTGGTAAAGAGAATCAAAATGGTAGTCGATAACGGAAATATAGGCAGGCTGATTTCAGCAAATGAATAGGACGGGTGCGGTTATGGCCACTGGGTTTTAGTGGTTTTCCATAACTAGATTACTATGGTAGAGAAAATTAAGACCCTCATGAAAAAGGCGCCGTTTGTGCGGGCGTTCCTAAAAACTCGCTTTTGTCGAGCAATGATGTTTTGGCCAGGTGTTTGGCGGTACCGTTTGGCGCTTTTGTCGAGTGATCGCGGACCGCACGAAGCTTTCACGCGTTTTTGCCGAAATCCCAGTCAATTGCCAGCGTTGACTGGGCCGACTTTGGATTTCCTAGATCCAGCAAGTTTGGGACGGCCTCTTCGTATTGTGGTTTTGGCATGCTCAACAGGCGCCGAACCATATTCTTTTGCCTCAGCGATTGTCCATGAACGTTCGGATATTGAGTTTGAAATGGTTGCTGGTGACATCAACCAGGAGTTGGTTGAGAAATGTCAGCAAGGGGTTTATACGCGGGAAGAGGTCTATAACCATGAGACACTGTGTGATGATTTTGTCTCGCGGACTTTTGTCTCGGATGACGGTCAGGCCTATCATGTGCGTTCAAATATCATGAAGCATGTGGAATTTATGCCGCTTGATGCGCTCGATACGAATCTCGTGGAAAAAACTGGCAAAGCAGATATTCTTATGTTACAGAATGTTTTACTAAATGTTGAACCAGACTTGGCGCATAAGATGTTTGTCAATATGCTCTCACTGCTCAATGAAAAAGCGGTAGTTTTTCTGGATGGTGTGGATTTGCATCAGAGGGCGGAACTGACAGAGCGTCATGGCTTGGAGCCGCTCAATTATCAGGTGCAGAAAATTCACGATGAAGTTTGGCAGATTCGCAAAGACGGCTGGCCGCAATTATATTGGGGCGTCGAACCTTATTGGCCCCATCGCAAAGATGCGCTGCGGCATTATGCTACTATTTATTTGCATGAGACTAAATAGTAGGAACATATACATCAGAGTTATTCAGCTAGCTAAGAGAAGTCGGTTCGATAACTGGGCAATCCGATTATGGTAGAGCAGATTAAGACGCTATTGAAAAAGGCGCCATTGGTGCGAGCGTTTTTGAACTCTCGTCTTGGTCGAGCAATGATGTATTGGCCGCGTGTTTTGAGGGGTCGTGTGGCGTTGCGCACTAGTGATCGTAGTCCGCATGAGTCCTTCACTCGTTTTTTTCGAAATCCGACCCAATTGGCAGCGTTGACTGGGCCGACTTTGGATTTTCTGGATCCTGCGAGTTTGGGGCGCCCACTTCGTATTGTGGTTTTGGCCTGCTCAAATGGCGCTGAGCCGTATACTTTTGCCTCGACGATTGTCAATGAGCGCTCGGATATTGAGTTCGAGATGATCGCTGGTGATATCAAGGAGGAGTTGGTCGAAAAATGTCAGCAGGGAATCTATACTCGGGAAGAGGTCTATAACCATGAGACACTTTGTGATGATTTTGTCTCACGGACGTTTGATTCGGAGGATGGTCAATCCTATCAGGTGCGTTCAAATATCATGAAGCATGTGGAGTTTTTGCCACTTGATGCGCTCGATGCCAATCTCGTTGAAAAAACAGGCAAAGCAGATATTCTTTTGTTACAGAATGTTTTGTTTAATGTTGAGCCTGAAATGGCGCAGAAGATGTTTGTCAATATGCTCTCACTGCTCAATGAAAAGGCGGTGGTTTTTCTCGATGGCGTGGATTTACATCAGCGTGCAAAGCTGACAAAGCGTCATGGTTTGCAACCGCTTAATTATCAGGTGGAGAAGATTCACGAAGAGGTCAGGCAGATTCGAAAAGAAGGCTGGCCACAGTTGTATTGGGGAATTGAACCCTATTGGCCCCACCGCAAAGACGCCCTTCGGCGTTATGCTACGATTTATCTGCATGAGACACGCACCTAGCTGCTAGATACAAATTAACGAAATGTGGCCTGCCCTACGAGACTATTAGATTTCATGAAACAAACAAACAGTTAAACGATTGAAACCGCGACCAAGGTCACGGCCACGCAGCCGACTTCTTGTAGTTGAAGTGTGTGAAAGAATCTGAGCTTTTGTCTGTCATCAAAGAAATCAGGAGCACAGGGCCCCTGACCTACTCGGCTAAGTAATTGTGAATTGTGGCTTCATATTTGTATTCAATATTGCGCGATCACTAGAAACTCGCCACAGAGCGGACGGGCCACCAGCCGAAAGGAAATTCAGACGCAATGAACTATACACGGTGTTGGCAGTAGTTTTTATTTTATTCAATTCAATTGCAATAATCATTTTAAATCTAATCAGTAACTCTGCGCCATCCGACTGCTAATCCATTTTCCACTTCCATTCCAACACCTTTAGCAGCGACCTTACCTTTAATCAGCCACGAAACATCATAAAAATCTCCTGTCTTTTCTATTACAAGGTCATATTCATCTGAAAAATCTCCATTCTCTAAAAAATAACGAACGTGATAATTTCCAACAAATCCACTTTCCTTTGGTCCTCCAGTTGCAATTCCAGGACCACTATAGGCGTTGCCATAATTCCATCTTGCGAATAATGTTCCAGGTGTATTACTTTTTGTATATAATACAAAACCAATATTCAACGGTTCTTTCTCATTGGAATCTGTTTCATTTTGGGAATAAGAAGAAATTGGAAGAATAGCAAAAACTAGTATCAATAATAATTTCATTGGAACATTTAGTTGTCGATTTTTTCTCATTGTATTTTTGCCTAAAGATTATCGTTTGGTTTTAATTACTGCCAACGACCCAGCTAAGAAATCGTAGGGGAGCTTGAAACTCTGCCCTTTCAATTTAGTACTTAGCCAAGCCAACTATTTTTGTAGATATTTTTCTTTTGTGGATACTACTTTGATCTTCCCCCGATAAAGCGGACACATTAAGAAGATAGGGTTTGCCGTTTCTCGAAGTCAAGTGGGCTGATATTGCCCAGCGTCGAGTGGTGGCGTTTACGGTTGTAGAACACTTCGATGTACTCAAATATCTTAGCTTTGGCCTCCTGTCTGGGGAAATTGAGTCTAGCTTTTGTCTGTCATCAAAGCTAAAGAGTCACATATTTATTCGACCCGGCCTTATTTGTTCTAGACAAGAAAAGTAGATACCGTCTTGTCTGTCAAGCGTAATTAGGGTTGAAAGGTTGTTGTTTCTTGATTGCAGCTTGCATAATCAGTAACAGTTTTCTCATGCAGGCCACCAACCCTCCAGTAATTGTAGGGTGAAATGGGTTCGTTTTGCATATAGACATCTTTTTTCTAGATATGTCGAGCGCTGGTTGTTTGTTTGGCCGTTCTTTCACAGATGGGGCTGAGTGGGATTTTAGGGTGAGTTTGTAGGGTAATTGAGTTGAGTAATAGGAGTAGGTTGGGAGCCGTGCGCTCCCGACTTCTTGTTTTTGAAGTGTGTCTATGAATCTAGGCTTTATCTATTATCGAAGATGTCAGGAGCACATGGCTCCTGACATACTTGGCTTCCCGCACGATAATTTCACTCTGTAAAAGCCAGAAGTTCATGCGCTAGTTTGTCGGGAAAGTCCTCATCTCGCAAGATTTCCTTTCGGTCTTCTTCCCACTTTGGATAATGCTTTTTGAATGTGTCAATAAAATCTGCGGTTCCTCCAACGATGGCATGATCAGCGTCAGAAATGAGCATACCAAATGTACCCTTTAGTGAGTAGATGGCCGTATGTAAATTGTGGGGGATTTTGCAATATTCCGCGTCAGTAGGAAGCTTGCAGAGCCAGTTAGCTCCCCTTTCAAAAAAGTCATCACCCCACTCTACTTCCGAGATTATGAAAGCACTCTCTCCAAGTTCCTTCAATGTACTTATAAAAGCGGGGTACTGGTCATCGTTTAGGTAAAATGCTACAAGTGGATACAAGAGCATTTTCTTCTCAACAGTGAGTTGGAAGGAGTCCTCACAAGGGTCTATTCCTGCGAAGATCTCTTTCCAGGCTTGACGTATTTCATCCGATGCTTCAATTTTTTCTATTCCATGCATTTCAACCATCTCTTACTCTTCAGTAAATCTGAATTTGCTGATTTGTTCTCCGAAATTGATATCAATAGTCGGCTGTTCTGACTTAGCTGCGGGCGACCCAGCTCGCTTCTCTTCAATTGCGAGAGGTCATCACCGCAGCTTGGGCAAGCATAGTTTTTTTGAAATAATTTTGAGAATAGGTTCATTTGACTCCTAGTGCAATTCCACTCGTTCTAGCTTTTGTTACTAATACTTTCCCAAAACAAAAATGTGCTACCAAGGACTAATAACAACATGTTCAAGACCAGCAAAACAGATTGATTGGCTCTCCATCTAGTAACTTGCTCAGATACGTCCTTCATGTTTTTCTTCAGCTCAACAACTACTTCAAACGCTTGTTCAGCATAGAGAGCATTTAATACACTAAGACTGTCTTTGTCAATATCTCTCATGAGTTCAAAAGGATCTATTGAGCTGTCGAGTTTGTTCGACATGTGGAAATTCATCGCAGTAATGTCTCGCAATGACTTCTCGACACTTTTCTGCGTAGTGAGTATATCTTCGCGTATAGTCATGTCGTCTGCGTCCGAAAGATGCTGAGCGGACAGTCGTCTCAACATTATCATTTGATTGGCGATTGCGCCCAAAATCACAATCTTGTTGAACTCTGAAGATGTTGTCTGCTTATTGAGTATGAAGTAATACTCGTCGCCTCGCAATTCTGTCAGTCGAGATTCAAGTTCGCCAAGATGTAGGTTTATTATTAGAAGTGTGGCATTTACAAAAACTGATGCCACAAGAAGTATTCTACCAAATACAAGGATGCGCTTCTGTACCTTCATGGAGACTCGATTCTTTTTCTATGAATTGTTTCCGTTCACCCATAATCATATGCTGAGGAATATATCTGGTACTCTATATCTAAGCAAATCCCCATCCATTGACACCAGCTCCGTCAAGCGGTTTACTGGCTGTGTTGGTGGCCTGCTTTTGTGGGTGGCTGGCTGTGGATTTTGAGAAACCCACCCAGAGGGTGGGCCACCTGATGGGTGTATAAATGGATGATGATGTTTTTGTTAGGGGTTTTAGATGAAAGCGCATATTACGGAATCTGGTAAGAAATTGGTTACGGTTATCCCAGGGGATGGGATTGGGCCGGAATGTATGGACTCGGCATTGAAGATTTTGGAGGCCGCTGGGGCTCCGCTGGAGTTTGAAAGATGTCTGGCGGGCGCGGAGGTTTTTAAGGCGGGTAATGCGACAGGTGTCGCTGATGCGACAATCGAGTCGATCAAGAAAACTCGGGTGGTTCTCAAGGCGCCGCTGGAGACTCCAGTGGGTTATGGCGAGAAGAGCGCCAATGTGACTTTGCGTAAGTTGTTCGAGACTTATGGCAATATTCGTCCGGCTCGTGAATTGCCAGGGATAGAGACGCCGTATCGTGGACGTGGCTTGGATATTTTGGTGGTTCGTGAGAATGTCGAAGATTTGTATGCGGGCATTGAGTATATGCCGACTCCAGGGGTTGCGCAGGGTATCAAGTTAATCACACGCAAAGGTAGCGAGAAGATTATTCGCTTGGCGTTTGAGTTGGCGCGCTCCGAGGGTCGCAAGACAATCCACTGCGCGACTAAAGCCAATATCATGAAACTCACCGAGGGGATGTTCAAGCGCACATTTGAGGATGTCGCCAAAGAGTATACCGATATTGAGGCCAAGCATATTATCGTTGATAATTGCGCGCATATGTTGGCGAAGAGTCCGGAAATGTTTGATGTGATTGTCACGACCAATATGAACGGTGACATCCTTAGTGACTTAACCTCGGGCTTGGTTGGCGGTTTGGGTTTTGCGCCATCGGCGAATCTTGGCTCGGAGATTGCGATTTTCGAAGCGGTGCATGGTTCAGCGCCAGATATTGCAGGACAAGGGAAAGCCAATCCGACCGCGTTGATACTTTCGACGGTTTTGATGTTGCGTCATTTGGACGAATTTGAAATCGCTGACAAAATTGAAAACGCAGTTGTGCATACACTCGAAAAAGGCATTGTCCTGACAGGTGACATTGCGCCGAAAGGTTTGAAGCCGTCAAGTACGTCCGAATTTACAGACGCGATTATTGAGAACTTAGGTGAGACCGCCGAGGAGATGATTCGTCGTGAGCGGAAGCCATTGAAATTGCCGAATGTTAGTACTGATCCTGTTATGGTTTCTGCGGAGTCGAAGCGCACAGTTGGTGTGGATATTCATCTTGATTCGGATGCGAGTCCAGCGACGCTGGGCGCCGAAATGGAAGCTGTCGCCGAAGGTTCTTCACTTAAGCTGAAAAACATTTCGAATCGCGGAGCGCAGGTTTTTCCTTTGAAAGAAGGATTTACTGATTGTGTTGATCAGTGGCGTTGTCGGTTTATGCCCCGTGCGGCTGGGGCGGTGGTTAGTGACGAAGAGATACTGTCATTGTTGGCGAAAATTGCTGTGGGTCATCGATGGTTGAATATCGAAAAGTTAAATGAGTTTGATGGTAGCTTAGGTTATACCAAAGCTCAGGGCGAAGAGTAAGCAGGGACAAAAAGGGAATAGAGATATTATGAGTGATAGTAAGCCATTAGTTGCGGTGATTATGGGTTCGAAGTCTGACTGGGACGAGATGCGTCATGCAGTTGAGACACTTGAGAACATGAACATAGCATGTGATGTGCGAGCGCTTTCGGCGCATCGGACACATGATGCGGTGGTTGAGTTTATTCAAGCCAGCGAGAAGAATGGCGTTGAAGTGTTTATCGCTGGGGCTGGTGGCGCGGCGCATTTGGCGGGAGTGGTTGCGGCTTTGACTACCGCGCCTGTTCTGGGTGTGCCGATGAAATCTGCGGCGCTTAATGGTATGGACTCGTTGCTTTCGACAGTGCAAATGCCTGCGGGGATTCCTGTGGCGACATTGGCGATTGGTAAGCCGGGGTGTATCAATGCGGCTTTGTTTGCGGCGGCGATTTTGGGTACTAGTCGTCCAGAGATTCGTGCGAAGATTGCGGCATTCCGTAAAGCCAAGTCTGATGCGATTCTAGCGCAGCCAGATCCACGTAAGTAGGTCAGTTGTTGCCGCGGTGAAACACTGTTTGTTTGTTTGGGAGCCAATAGTTGATTGGAGGAAGTAGGAGATGGAGAGTTATGCGACTTTGTTTTGGGGGATTTTGTTTGGGGCGATCGGTGGGGGCTATCTCGTTTATGGTAGAAAGAATCGCCAGGGCGTAGCTCTATTGTCGGGAATCCTGCTTTGTATTGTGCCGTATTTTGTATCTGGTGTTGTCACTTTGGTCATAGTTGGTGTGGCGCTGATGGCTTTGCCGTTTGTTGTGCGATATTGAGATAGAAAATTATCTTATCCAAAGCTATTCGGCGGCATAGACGACTTTCCCAGCGATGATAGTATAGAGGGCTTTGGTTTTTAGGATTTGTTCGGGAGATATTTTGAAGATATCTTTGTCAAGAACTGTGATATCCGCGAGTTTGCCAATTACCAGTGCCCCACGTTCATCTTCTGCAAACTCGGCATAAGCTGCATCGATTGTGAAACCGCGCACTGCCTCGGTTATAGATAATTTTTCTTCTGCGTGCCAGCCGTCTTTTGGCCAGCCGTTGTGGTCTTGGCGAGTAACTGCGGCATGAATTCCCCAGAGTGGATTGATACTCTCCACTGGTGCATCCGATCCCAAAGGAATCCGCACACCACTATTAAGCAATTTACGCCAAGCGTAGGCTCCTGCGATTCTCTTTGGTCCAACTCTCTCCTCGACCCAGTACATATCTGAAGTTGCGTGTGTCGGTTGCATCGCGGGAATCACTCCGAGTTTTGCGAAACGTGGGATATCTGATTCTGAAATCACTTGGCTGTGTTCTATGCGTAGGCGAGCGTCGGAGGCTCCAGTCTTGGTAAGTGTTTCCTCATAAGAGTCGAGTGTTTCGCGGACGCCTCTATCACCAATGGCATGTGTGCAAACCTGAAAGCCAGCGTCAACAGCGCGTTCTGTTAGAGCTAAAACAGAGTCAGGTGCGGTGAGGGCTAGTCCTGATAATTCTGGCCTGTCGGAATATGGCTCAAGTAGCCAAGCGCCTCGTGAACCCAGAGCGCCATCGGCGTAGATTTTAATTGAGCGGATGTTAACGAACCCATTGGCTTCGGTCGTTGGGCCCTTGGGGAGATACGAATCAAGCAGGGCAGTTTCAGTGGAACTGAGCATGGCATTGATGCGCAAAGTCAGTGAGTCGTTTTGGGCGAGGTCACGGTAGATGGCTAGTCCAACCGAATCCACTCCTGCGTCGTGGACACCGACAAGTCCCAGTCGATTACATTCCCTGATGCCAGTGGCGACCCAGTTCCGGCGCTCGGCATAGGAGGGATTTTCGAGAAACTTTGATATCAAGTCGATCGCATTGTCGACAAATATGCCAGTTGGGGCGCCGTTGGTGTCTCGGACAATTCTTCCACCAGGAGGGTCTTGGGTTTGGCTGTCGATACCGCAGATTTCCAGAGCGCGGCGGTTCACCCAACAGGCATGGCCATCGATACGGCGCAAATAGACGGGATGTGAATTTGTTTCGGTAAGGTCGGCGAAAGTGGGAAAAGTTTTCTCTGTCCAATCGTTTTGATCCCAGCCACGGCCTTGTAGCCAAGCGCCTTTTGGAGTCGTGGCCAGAGCTTCAATGACTAGGTCACGAATCTCTGCGGACGAACTGGTTCCCACCAAGTCAAGTTGGCTAAAGAGTTTCCCGACTCCCTCGACATGGGCGTGCGCGTCAATTAGACCTGGAATGACTATTCCGCCATTGATGTTGATTCGCTGTGCTTTTTCTCCTGTCCAAGTTAGGGCGCCAGCTTCTGTGCCAAAGAATACTACTTTTCCGCCCCGAATTAGCATGGCTTCAGCGGTGGGCCGCTCGGGGTCCATTGTGTAAATGGTTCCGCCGCTAATGATTAAATCTTCGGTTGGGCTATTGGTTGCGCAATGGATTCCGCTCAATGCCAGCGCTAAGGCCATGAGAATAAGATGGCTCGGACGAGAGTTGGGGAGTTTTTTCATATTGCATAATAAGAGTTCAATCGCTAAAGTTCGCAAGTCTTGCCCAGAAATTAGTCGACTCTGAGTGTCGTGTAGTTATCATGTCGCAATACGGCTGTTGGTTTGTATGCGAGGCTATTCGATAGTACGAATTAGAGTTGTTCTAAGAGTGAACAGCGCCTTGATTTCAGCCGATACAAATAGATGGATAGTATCCACCCCGCTGATTGACCTAGAGCCGTTCCTGTTGCAAATTGGAACAGGAACCTCGGCCAGTTATGGTGGTTTAAGGAAACGGAAAAGAGCTTTCCGAGTGACTTTGAAAGCTTGTATATTAGCGTGGCTTTTCTGGTGGAGATTAGACCGCTGGTTACGGAGTATCCCTATTTAAGAGCATTTTTAGGAAACAATAATCGAAAGGATAGACGATGAGTTCTGATAAATTAAACACGCACAAAATGTGGGACCATGGCCAGTCACCCTGGCTGGACGATATATCCAAATGTATGCTTGAATCAGGCGATTTGGAGAGAATGGTCTATAAAGAGGGGATTCGTGGTGTTACCACGAATCCGTCGATTTTCGAAAAAGCGATTTCTTCTGGTGACTGTGGGTATCCTGAGGATATTCGGCGCTTTCTTGCCGAAGGGAAAAATGTAGTTGAGGTTTATGAGGCGCTTACTAGCGCCGATGTTATCGGCGCGGCGGATATTATGCGCACATTACACGATGAATCTGGTGGAGTTGATGGATTCGTCAGTTGGGAAGAGGCGCCAGAATGGGCTGAGGATGAAGAGAAGACTGTAACCGAAGGCAGACGTTTGGCGGGGATTGTTAACCGTCCGAATCTGTTTGTAAAAGTTCCATCTACACCTGCGGGAATCGCGGCGCTGCGCCGTTTGACTCGCGATGGCGTTTCAGTCAATATGACACTAATTTTTTCTCGTGACCAGTATCTTAACGTAGCTGAAGCATATATCGCGGGTCTTGAAGATAGGCTAGCTGATGGTAACTCTTTGAGTGACGTTAGCTCGGTGGCTTCGGTGTTCATTAGTCGCGTTGATACAGTGGTCGACAATCAACTGACTGCGTTAAAATCACCTGAAGCTGATGCGCTTAAGGGTAAAATTGGTGTAGCCAATACCAAAATGGTTTATCAGGACTACTTGCGTCTGTTCAAGAATGTGCGCTTTGAGAAGCTCGCCAAAGAAGGCGCCAAAGTTCAACGTCCACTTTGGGCTTCCACGGGCACAAAAAACCCCGAATATTCTGACACATTGTATGTCACTGAATTAGTGGCTCCAGAAACGGTCAATACGATTCCAGCCAAGACAATTGTGGCGCTTCAAGATCATGGCGTGATACGAGCCAATGCTGCGCTCGAAAATGTTGACGAAGCTGAAGCGCAGTTGAAAAGACTTGAGAGTTTGGGTATTTCACTTGAAGAAATTAATGCTGACTTACTGACAGCGGGTCTCAAGTCATTTGGTAAGAGTTATGATGACTTGATTGCGACTATCCAAAAATCATTAGAGGTTATCCATGAGTGAGGAAAACACATTGAGTGTCGCTTTCGAGATTGAGGCTGGACGGGTTAGTTCGTCATACCAGGAAGCGCTACAGCGTGGTGATAAAGAGCGTTTTGTTGAGCGTCTCTTTGCGCGTGAGGCAGAAGTCTTTGGCAAAAGCGGTGATGCGTTAGCGTCGATTAACAATCGTCTAGGCTGGTTGCCGATTGTCGAGCAAATGTCCGAGAAATCGCAAGAGTTGCGTGATTTCGCAGATGGTGTCATCAGCGCGGGATTCAAACATTTGGTTGTGTTGGGCATGGGCGGCAGTTCACTGGCGCCTGAAACTTTTGCGAAGATTTTCCATACCCGTGGCGCTCTGGATACAATTGATATTATTGATTCGACATATCCCGAAATGCTCCGAGGATTATTGTCACGTATTGATTTGGCTAAGACAATTTTCATTGTCGCTAGTAAGTCAGGCAAGACCGTCGAAACACTTTCTCAGGCGCGGTTTTTCTTGTCGCAATTGGAAACTGCCGAGATTGTGAAGCCCGGCGCTCAGTTTATTGCTATCACAGATCCAGGGTCATTTCTCGAAGAGTTTGCGGCGACGAATAGTTTCCGCAAAGTGTTTTTGAATCCTGCGGATATTGGTGGTCGTTATTCGGCGCTGTCATACTTTGGTTTGGTTCCCGCTGCATTTACGCGCGCAAATTTGGGTGTGATGATGACACTCGCAGTTGAGGGCTACCAGCGTCTGAGTCAGCAAAGCGCCTCAGAGAATAGCGCCTACCAACTAGGAGCTCTTTGGGGAGTATGCGCCGAAGTGGATATAGATAAACTGACCATTGTGACATCCAAATCACTGGCGCCATTGGCTCCTTGGATTGAGCAATTAGTCGCCGAGTCAACAGGCAAAGAAGGCAAAGGTGTTGTGCCTTTGGATGCTGAGCCAGTGGCGAGTTTTTCAGAGTATGGCGATGACAGGATGTTCTTGTTCTTAACAATCACCGGTGAGGCCGATGAGGCTTTAGTTGCTTTGCGCGAAGACGCGCTTCGCGCTGGAGCGCCTGTGGCTTCGATTGAATGGCGGAATCCACTTGAAGTCGGATTCGAGTTCTTACGCCAAGAAGTTGCCACGGCTACTGCGGGATTTGTTTTGGGTATTAATCCTTTTGATGAGCCGAATGTTCAGGAATCCAAAGACAATACTGCTAAGATTCTTGATGAATTGAAGAACACTGGCGAACTGCCGCAGCCGACTGTGCAAGCGCTTTGGGATGGATTGAGTGTCTATGAAATCGGTGATATCGCCGCTCTTGAACAGGATGAACTAAAGACTCCAGGCAAGGCCATCAAACGTTTCTTCACTGGGTTGCACGAGGATTCGTATGTTGCAATTTTGGGCTACTTTGAACGCACAGCTAAAACAGAGCGTGCTCTTGAGAATTTGCGGACTATTATTCGTAGCAAATTTGGTGTGGCCACTTTGCGAGGCTATGGGCCGCGTTATTTGCATTCAATTGGCCAGCTTTACAAAGGTGGCGCAGCAAAAGGACAGTTTATTGTCTTCACTCGGCCTGATAGTAAAGAGCTGGAAATTCCCGAAACAGAGTTTAGTTTTAATCAATTGATTCTGGCGCAGGCCTTGGGTGATACTGGATCTTATGTGAAGCGTAATTTGCCGACACTAATGTTCAAAGCCACCGAGTCACCCGAAGTAGCCATCGATTTTCTGGCGGCACAGATTGATATGGCCTTTGCGGAGAGTGTTGCTCAGGTTTAGAGTTTGTTGTTTTAGAGTGTTATGGCCGAGATTGTAGAGCACAAAACGTAAGATGAGATTGCCAACACGACAGTAGTGACTGTCTATAAGGAGAGAAATAGTGAGCATGGATTCGAACTTTGATCCCAGTAGTTTTGGTTCCAATTGGGACGCCAAAGCTTTCTTCAAGAATGATCGTGGCTTTGTAGCAGATAAACTGTCTGAGGATGTGAAAGAAAAGCTGACAATGCTCGGGGCCTATGCGCGTGGGTCGATTATCAAAATGACCACCAACGCTGGTTCGGGACATCCTGGCGGCTCAATGTCGTCTTTGGAAATGTATCTGCTCTTGTACTCGCTGGCTAAACTTCGTCCAGACGAACCACGATGGGAAGATCGCGATAGAATTATAATTTCGCATGGTCACACCTCACCAGGCGCCTATTCAGCTCTCGGTTACAATGGATTTTTCAATGTCAAAGATGCCGAGCGGGAGTTCCGTTTAGCTGGTTCACCATTTGAGGGACATGTCGAGCGGTCGGTGCCAGGGATTGAATGGGATTCAGGCAATCTTGGACAGGGGCTTTCTGCGGCTTGCGGAAAAGCTGTTGCCGCCAAGGCGCTAGGGAAATCGTTCCATACATTCGTTATCATGGGTGATGGCGAACAGCAAAAAGGTCAAATTGCCGAAGCGAGACGATTCGCCGCTAAAACCAAACTCAACTCGGTGACGGCTTTGATTGATTACAATAAATTGCAGATTAGTGGTGATATAAGTGATGTGATGCCTCAGCAAATCGCCGCTGGATGGCGCTCGGATGGTTGGAATGTTGTTGAAGTGGACGGTCATGATTTGGACGCTTTATATGCAGCTCTTAAAACAAGTTATGCCGCGCAAGGCACAGACGCCGCTCCGACGGTAATTATTGCCACCACCATTATGGGGAAGGGTTATCCCGCAATTGAAAATGATCACAATTATCACGGCGCCGCGCTCAAACCAGAGCAAGCTCGCGAGGCATTCGTTGCGTTGGGTCTGACCGCCGATGGTTATGACGATCTTGATAAGCTAGCGGAGACGCGCAAAGCTGGAACCTCGGTGACACTACCTGCGTTTCCGACGGTCGAGCCAAAGGTCAAACAGGGCGAACCGCGCACATATCCAGTCGATGAGAAAGTCGATAACCGTAGCGCTTGGGGCAATGCCCTAGTAGATATTGGGAAAGTCAATAACATAGATAAAGCAGATGGATTGGCTTGTGTGGTTTATGATTGTGATTTGGCTGTTTCGGTTAAGACAGGTGGTTTTGCCAAAGAGTTTCCTGATAATTTCATTCAGTATGGAATTGCCGAACATTCAACTTGCACTTCCGCTGGCGCGACAAGTTCCGAAGGCGTTTTGACGTTCTGGTCCGACTTTGGAGTCTTTGGTGTTAGTGAGACATATAATCAAAGTCGTTTGAACGATATCAACCATGCCAACTTGAAAATCGCTTGCACGCATTGCGGGCTAGATGTTGGCGAGGATGGCAAAACACATCAGTGTATTGATTATTTTGCGCTCAGTCGTTCTGTTTTTGGCTGGCGTTTGTTTACTCCAGCCGATCCGAATCAGACAGACAGAATAGTGCGTCACATCAGCTCAACTTATGGCAATGCTTTAATTGTTATGGGACGCTCAAAAATGAATCCGATTTCAGCGCCTGACGGTTCGGCTCTCTTTGGCACTGATTATAAGTTCCAAGCTGGGCGCACAGATTTGATTCGTGATGGTCGAGGTGTGACGGTGTTCTGCGCTGGCAATGTGGCGGCGGAAGGTGTCGCGGCATATGAGGCTCTGCACGCAGAGGGAATTGATGTGCGTTTGATTTCATCGGCGCATTGGGCGGATTTTCATGAAGCGGATCTTGAACGAATTGCCGAATTTGGTAAGATAGTGACTGTCGAAGATCATAATGTCAATACTGGCATTGGTGTTTCGCTTTCATCTGAATTGTTTGCAATGGGTTTGAGCGCAGAGATAATTAAACTTGGGGTGCGTGAATATGGTCCATCTGGAAAAGCAACTGACGTGTACAAGCTAATGGGTATTGATTCAGGAGCGATTGTCTCCGCCGTTAAGACACTATTGACACAGGACTCCACTCCAAGCAAGAACGCTATGGCTTCTGCTTAGAGTTCTTGGAGAGTTGTCTCTGTCGCATAAGAGCAAAAAGAAAGAAGGATTGAAAATATGCAATTAGCAATTATTGGACTTGGAAAAATGGGCGCCAATATGACAGAGCGCCTGCTCAATGGAGGGCACAGTGTCGTGGTCTTTGATACGTCTGCTGAGAACATACAGGAGTCGGTCAACAAAGGCGCAATCGGTTCCGATTCTCTTGAAGATGCAATTGGTAAACTCGGAGAGCGCAAGATTGTTTGGATGATGGTTCCTTCAGGTGATATCACTGAAAAAGTCTTCAAATCGGCGCTTGGATTCTTGAACGACAATGATATTCTCATTGACGGTGGTAATTCGTTTTACAAAGACTCCGTTCGTCGTCATGAAGTCGCTTTAGCTACTGGCGTACATTTTATTGACGCTGGAACTTCAGGCGGTGTTTGGGGGCTTGAGGTTGGGTATTGTTTGATGGTTGGTGGCAACGCCGAACCAGTAGAACATGCCAGTGAGATTTTCAAAACTTTGGCTCCGCCGAATGGTTTCCAGCGAGTTGGCGAATCTGGTGCGGGTCATTATGTCAAGATGATTCATAATGGCATTGAGTATGGAATGATGCAGGCCTACGCTGTAGGATTTCAAATCCTGCACGCTTCAAAATATGATATAGATTTGCAGGCCGTCGCTGGTCTTTGGGGGCAGGGGTCTGTCGTGCGCTCATGGTTACTTGAGTTGTTGGAATTGGCGCTCAAGGACGATCCAGGTCTTGATAAGATTAAGGGCCATGTTAGTGACTCTGGTGAAGGGCGCTGGACTGTCAAAGAGGCGATTGATTTGGATGTGCCAGCATTGTCATTGACACATGCTTTGATGGCGCGTTTTCGTTCACGTCAGGAGAACACTTTCGCTGATAGAACATTGGCAGCGCTGCGGAATCAGTTTGGTGGACATGCGGTGAAGAAATCTGAATCACCTGAGCCAGTTGGCAAGTAGAGTAGAAGTGACTGTGAAGAGTTCAACAGATTACAAGGATGCGCCGACCGAATTGGCTAATCCATTTCGCGTTGATGATGAAGTGACGATTGGTGATGCGCCTTGCGCTTTAGTTATTTTCGGAGCTTCGGGTGATTTAACCCAGAGAAAACTTATCCCTGCGGTCTTTGCCTTGCGCCAGGGGGGCTATGTCGATTCGCATAATCCACTAATTGGTTTTGCGCGTAGCTCTCGTAGTGATGAACAGTTTCGCGCGGAAATGTCTGAAGCCCTGAAGAAGTTTTCACGCATGCGCTCGGCGACTGTTGAAGAGTTCACAGCCTTTACCAATGACTTGTATTATCAGGTGGGTGACTATAGCGACCCTGAAACATTTGTGACTCTTGGTAAACGTCTTGAGGAATTAGCTGAAAAGCATGGGACACATGGCAATTGCCTGTTCTATTTGGCGACACCGCCATCATCATTCGGGATGATTCTGAAAAATCTGAAAGTCTCTGGTCTGGTTGATGAATCAAATGGCGCGTTTCGCCGAGTGGTTGTTGAGAAGCCAATTGGGACTGATCGTGATAGCGCTCGCAAACTCAACCTTCAAATCCATGATTCATTTTCCGAAAAACAGGTTTTTCGTATTGATCACTATCTCGGCAAAGAGACCGTTCAGAATATTTTGGCTTTTCGATTTGGCAATGGTATTTTTGAACCGCTTTGGAATCGCAGATATATTGATCATGTGCAAATCACTGTAGCTGAAACTATCGGTGTTGGTTCACGCGCTGGGTATTTTGACACCGCTGGAATTGCGCGGGATATGTTGCAAAGCCATATTTTGCAATTGATGACATTGATTGCGATGGAACCGCCGATTGCAATTCGTGGTGAGTCGATTCGTGATGAAAAAGTAAAAGTTTTGCGGGCTATCAAGCCGTTTACTCGCATGGAGGCGATTCGCAATGTTGTCCGTGGCCAATACCAACCTGGTGTTGTTGATGGCGCCGATAGTTTGGGGTACTTGGAGGAAGAAGATGTTCCAACGAAATCACAAACCGAAACTTTTGTGGCGTTGAAACTTGAGATTGATAATTGGCGCTGGTCGGGTGTGCCTTTTTACATTCGCACAGGCAAGCGTTTAGCCAAACGTGTCAGTCAAGTGAATATCGTTTACCGTCGTCCACCGTTGGCGTTTTTTGAAGAGTTCGGCTGCGACGCGCCTGAGCAGAATGTTTTGGGGATTCGCATTCAACCTGAAGAAGGCATCTCGATGAGCTTTGTTTCTAAACGACCTGGCCCTAGTTTTCATATTGATCCTGTGCGCATGGATTTCAAATACAGTTCGGCATTTGCCAAACAAACTCCTGAAGCCTACGAGCGTTTGATTTTGGATGCGATGCTCGGAGAGGCGAGTCTCTTTGCGCGCGAGGATGAAGTTGACCTGTCATGGAAATTGATTGATCCGATTATCGAGAGTTGGTCTGGGGCTAATGCTGCGCCATTGTATCACTATCAGGCGGGCAATTGGGGGCCTGAAGAGTCGTCAGCGCTACTTGAGCGATCATCACGAGAATGGTTGCGTCTCTAATCTGTCGCAACCCAATAGCAAACCCCAGATAACAGTCCGTTCAGCCATGTCTATTTCCGCAAAATCAAATTTTGACCTACCATTTGACACCTTTGACGATCCTGAGAGATTGCCAGTCAATGGCGCTATTATCAACGAAAAGCTGAATGAACTTTGGGAGAAATCTCAGAGTGAATCAGGCGCATCTGAAAATTATTCGCGAGTTTCGTTGCTTGATTTTGTCGTCTTTGCAGGTGAATCGACTTACGAGCGCGCAGAACAACTGATTGCTGAATTCGCACAAGAGAGGCCGAGCCGTTGTATCTTAATACTTGTTGATAGTGGCGATGAGACTATCGAAGGATTTGCTGGCGCTGGCGAGCTGAAAGTTGAAGCGGAAAACGAGGGTGAATCGGAACTAAGCGCTGAAATTGGAATCGCTTGTGGTATCTCACAGAGCGGACAGAGCGGCTCTCTTTGCTGGGAGCGGATAACTGTTCGTGTGCCGCGAACAAAGTTGGCAGTTGCGCCAAATGTTGTGCGTTCATTGACTTCAGGATTGAACCGTTTGGTCGTTGTTGATCTATTGCCTGCGGTGATTGGTGAGAGTATAACTTCGGAGTTGTACCTTCTGGCTGATTATGTTTTCTTTGATTCACGAATAAACCGCCGCAAGCTTATTGCCAAAATTGAAGCCCAAGCTGGTGAGTATGACCGTCTTTTTGACATTGAATACGAACGAGACCATCCACTACGTGAGGCAATTAAGTTGGCTTTTGATTTTCCAGAAGTCACAAAGCTTCTGCCGAATTTGAGTGCGATTCATATCGTCTCACACTCATTCACAGGTTCATTCAATGCTCGGGCTATCTATTTGTGTGGCTGGTTATCTTCGAAACTGGGACTTGTTTATCATGGCGCCGAGACTCGCAAACGTGCGCTTTTTGAAGCTCCCAATGGTAAAGAAATTACTTGCGTGTTTGTGCCTCGCAGCGCAGCTAACTCTTCGACGTCTGGCTCGTCGATGACAAGGGGCGCTGGTCGGCCAGAGCTGGCGCTGGATTTTGTTTTCAGCGCTACAAATGATGATCCAGAAACGACACTTTCGATAGCTCCAGATCAAGAGGCCAACACACAAAAAAGCTGTCATTGCTATGTCATAAGTGTCAATGGACGAAAAATACATAGGGCCAAAGTACGCGAGCTTGATGAAACAGGTTACATCATCAGACGTCTCAGCGATACACATCGCCGCGGAGATTATACCGCATCACTACGCCGCGCCTTGGCCTTGTTTTCAAACAAACAGTCACTATCTGAAGGTAGCGGCTATGTCAGTTTGAGTAGATTCTCTAACACTGAATTACTAGTCCAACGCGCCGCCGAATTGTTTGCCGCAATTATGCGCCGCGCGGTTAAAGAGCGTGGGCAGTTTAATGTCGCTCTAGCTGGTGGTAGCACTCCTGTTGAGTTGTATCGTTGCTTGTCGGGGTCAGTGTTTGCCTCTATGACTGACTGGCGGGAAACGCAATTTTTCTTCGGAGATGAGCGGACCGTCGCTCCGTCTCATGCCGATTCGAATTACCGCATGGCTAAAGAGAATCTTTTTGACAGGCTAATGATTACAGAGAATCAAGTTTTTCGGATGAAAGGCGAGAGCGACGATCTCGCTGAAGCCGCCTTGGAATACGAGCAAACCTTGAAGCGGCGTATCAAAGATCGTTCGATTTTGGGCTATCCAGTAATTGACTTGGTTTTGCTAGGAATGGGGCCCGATGGACATACAGCCTCGGTTTTTCCAGATTATCCAAGTGGCGATATTCAGCATGAGTCACTGGCCGCAGCGGTATTTGTTGGCTCACAGCAGACTTATCGCCTGACATTGACTCCGCAATTGATTAACGCATCTAGGCATTGCGTGTTTATGATCGGTGGTGAATCTAAGGCTGAAGCCCTTATGGGGACTTTAGTTGAAAAGAACACTTCAGCTGCGAAAATTGCTCCGAGTGGCGGAAAATTGACATATTTGGTTGATGAATCGGCAGCAAAGAATCTCGTTCGTGAGAATCTTGACATGCATATCGAGCGTTGGTAAACTTTTCCAGCTTGGCCTTGATACCGATTGACGCTCATGGTATATTCGGCGCGTGATACAGAAATTACGATAAAGAAATTTTTGTTATATGCTAGTTGACCTAACTCTTATGAAGAGACTTCGATGAAGAGAACTACTCTTTCCCAATTTATTAATTCTGTGACAGACGATTCGTCGAAAGACTCGCATCGAATCTCCGATATTATTATGACAATCGCCTTGGCGGGGAAAATGATTTCTCGGCAGGTGCGCGAGGTTTGGCTCGATGGTATGGTTGGCGAAACTGGTACGACTAATGTTCATGGCGAGCAGGTCAAGAAGCTCGATGATTTTGCCAATGAAGTTTTCGTTGAGCTTTTTCGTCGTAATGGTTTGGTGGGGACGTTGATTTCTGAAGAAATGGGCGCTCCCGTTCATGTCGGGAGTGACGATTTGGCGGAAGAGTTTTTGCTAACTTATGATCCACTTGATGGTTCCTCGAATATCGATGTCAATGTCACTATAGGTTCGATATTTGGATTGTATCGTTTGCCGAAAGATTCCTCAGCTGAAGATGTCTTGCTCCAGCCTGGTAGTAGCTTGATTGCCTGTGGCTATGCGCTCTATGGGCCAGCGACAAATTTTGTGTTTTGGTCGGAGCATACTTCGGTTTGTTGCTTTATTTTAGATATGTCTATCGGAGAGTTTCGTCTGACTGATAGAGACATGAAAATTCCAGAGAACTCTGAAATCTATAGCGTCAATGATGCGCACTATCCCAAATGGGATAGCGCTACTCAGGAAGTTGTTGATTACCTACGCACAGGGCGCAAAGAATCCGCTACTCGTTATATTGGCTCTTTAGTTGGTGACTTTCACCGTAACATGCTCAAGGGTGGAGTCTACTTATATCCTGGGACAGTCGACAGCCCGACTGGTAAGATTCGCCTGATGTACGAAGCTGCACCGCTTGCTCGTCTGGCAGTTGAAGCGGGCGGTAAAGCTACTGACGGTTATCAGAGTCTTTTGGATATTGTTCCTGAATCTCCGCACCATACTTGTCCGACAGTTATCGGCAGCTCAAAAGTTGTTGATGAAATCATAGAGATATATTCAAAAAATCACACAAACAAAAAGTAGAGTCACGACGTATCGTAACTCTACTTTGCATATTTGTCAGAAAAGAATACTTATCAGAAAACAACTCTATCAGAGTTGATTGTTGGTATATACATCTACCAAATGCCAAGCTGATCTTTGGCGTAATCTGAAGCCATCTCACGTGGGTCCCAGAGTGGTTCCCAGACGAGATCAATGCGGGCTTCTTTGACTCCAGGCACTCTGGAAATCAAATCTTTGACTTCGGCGATTAACATTTCGCCATAGGGGCAAGCTGGTGTAGTTAGAGTCATCTTAACAGCTACGACATTATCATCTTCGACAATCACATCATAAATCAATCCCAAATCAACAATGCTGATATGAATTTCAGGATCTTGGACAGGCATCAGGATTTCGAAGAACTGCTCTTTGGTCGGTAAGGTCGCGTCCGAAGAGTTCTCCTGTTTTGCCTCTGGCTTAGGTGTCACTTGCTCTTTAACTTCTGGCTGTGATTGTTTTGGATTCGTATTTTCAGTCATTGATTCGCTCCATTATACAAGCGCGTATTATTCAGAGATGCGAGAAAAGCACATCTTAAGTTTCTGTTTCTTCTGTTGTAATTTGAATATTTGCATCGCCAGCTTCACTGTCACGGTATTTCCGAATAGCATCCAGCATCGCGACCCAAGCGAGCATAGCGCATTTGACACGCACAGGAAAATTTCGCACACCTTTGAGAGCATCCAAATCGCCAAGGTCAATGTCTTTCGAGACTTCTTGGCCGTGCATCATCTTACGGATATTTTCACCGAAATCCACCGCTTCATCAAGTGTCATACCTTCAATCACTTCGGTCAACATAGATGACGAAGCAATTGAGATCGCACATCCGCGAGCTTTGACGCTTGAATCAGCAATTTTGCCATCTACAATTTTCAACTGCACTTGAAGTTCATCACCGCAGGACGGATTTGAGCCGCGCGTGCAAACATCAGCACACTTGAGTGGCTCAACTCCACGCGGCGCACGGTAATGGTCCAAAATTATATCGCGATAGAGGGCTTCTAAGGGATGTGACATAATCTTCTATACTTGTCTTTTAGAGTTGAAAGAATTTCCGTAAATCCAGAAGCGCCTCACAGAGTGAGTCAACTTCGGCATCGGTATTGTAGATGTAGAATGAAGCGCGAGTGGTTGCATCAACACCCAGCGCCTTCATCAGCGGTTGCGCGCAATGATGACCTGCACGAACAGCAACACCCGCGCTGTCAAGGAACTGTGAGACATCATGCGGATGAATGCCCTCGACTGTAAAGGAGAGAGCCGCGCCGCGATTGTTCGTGTCACGTGGCCCGTAAATTGTTAGCCAAGGAAACTCGCCGAGCTTCTTCAGCGCATAAGCTGTTATTTCAATCTCATGCTGACGAATAGCGTCCATGCCCAAATCGTTCAAATAATCAATTGCGGCGCTGAAAGCGACGACATCAGCGATATCTGGTGTTCCAGCTTCGAATTTGTGTGGCAATTCATTGTAAGTGATTTTCTCGAATGTAACTTGGTCGATCATTTCACCGCCACCAAGAAACGGTGGCATAGCATTGAGCAATTCTTCGCGACCATAAAGGATACCAACACCCGTTGGCCCAAGCATCTTGTGCGATGAAAGCGCTAAGAAATCGCAATTCAATTCAGTCACATCGGTTGGGATATGCGGCGCGGATTGCGCGGCGTCGACTAATGTGACAGCCCCAAGCTCTCTGGCTTTAGCAAAGATCGGAGCGACATCATTGATCGTACCCATGACATTCGACATACGAGAGAGCGCGACAAGTTTTGTTTTCGTAGTCAGGAGTGAGTCGAGCGAGGTCAAATCTAGCCGACCATCACTATCAATTGGAATCACTTTCAAGACTGCGCCAGTTTTTTCGCAGAGGCGCACCCAAGGTACGATATTGGCGTGGTGTTCCATTTCGCTGATAAGAATTTCGTTGCCGGGCTTCAGGTTTGTTTCGCCCCAAGTGTAGGCCACAAGGTTGATTGCTTCAGTGGCATTACGAGTGAAGATTATTTCCTTGGTTGAAGCGGCGCCGATGAATTTCGCGATTTTTGTACGGGTAGTTTCAAAGAGGTCAGTGGCTTCGGCAGCCAAAGTATACATCCCGCGATGAACATTGGCGTGGTGGTTTTGATAGTAATTACTAATGGCCTCGACAACCTGATTGGGTTTTTGTGAGCTAGCGGCGCTATCGAGAAAGACCAGCGGCTTATCGTTCATAGTGCGGCCTAAAATAGGGAAGTCCTGTCGAATTCGAGCTACGTCCAGTGTTTGCGAAGGCGCTTTGTTCGTATTGTCAGTCATAGTTTCAACTGCTGCTTTAGTCGTCAAGTTTGACATAGATATCATCACCGTCTACATAAGTTTCATAAGTATCAACTCCAACAGCCGCTGGCATGGCAGTTACAGCGCCTGTGCGGACGTCGAATCTTGCGCCATGTCGGGGGCATTCAACTTCACAGCCCACTAAGGAGCCATCACCAAGAGGCCCATCGTCGTGTGTGCAAACATTATCGATGGCATAAAACTTACCGTCAACATTGCAAAGCGCGACTGAGCCTTCTTCAGTGTCGAATGTGCGTACAGTTCCTGTTGGAATCTCTTTAACTTTTGCGAGCTTTACAAAGCCCGTCAAATCTTTTGTCACAGACATATTAATATTACTTTCTCAACTAATTGTGTTCACGAAAATTCTAGAGAGTGGCCAAGCGCTCATCCACATAGCTCCGTACACGGGGTTGCAAACTTTCAGGTAAAATCTTGAGTGTTGGTTCGACATGGCCACGAACAATCATTCTAACTGCGTCAGTGCGCGGAATACCGCGGCTGAGCAAGTAGAATACTTGCATTTCATCGATTGGTCCGACTGTGGCGCCGTGTGTGCAGACAACTTCATCGCAAAGAATCTCAAGCTCTGGAATTGACTCAGCTTTTGTACCGCGATTCAGTAATAAATTGCGGTTGGATTGATAGGCCTCGCAGTTCTTGATGTTCTCATCGACGCGAATCAAGCCTGTATACGTTGAATGGGCTTTGTCTTTGAGTACGACTTTGAAATCAAGATCCGAATAGCCATTGGCGCCGCGGTTGATATGTTCGGTGTGGTGATCGAAACTCTGTTTGTCTGAGCCGAAGACCAGTCCATATTGCAGGCTCTTTGTCTGACGGCCCTGCATGATCGTTCCGAGGTTGGCTTTGTGGGTCTTGCTGCCAAATGAGGCTGCAACCAACATCGACTTAGATGTGTCACCGACAAGAATTGTTCTTTCGGTATAATGAGAGAGAGTCTTGGCGTTGTTGCGTTGCAAAACAAAGTATTCGACTTCGCTATTGGCATGTCCAAAGACTTCGACAACGGCATTGGATTTTCCAGCAACAGTTTCATTAGCTGAATAGTATTCGTCGACAACTGTTAGCTTGCTGTTTTCTCCGACAACAATCAGTGTGCGGGGGAAAGTCCAACGCGAACTGGCTGAACCGCGACGAAGCAAATGTATTGGCTCTTCAATGCGGACGTTGTCTGGAGCGTAGATGAAAATGCCATCTTCCCAGAGTGTTGTATTTAGCGCTTCAAATTTGCCGAAATCAGCTCCGACTTCAGTTGCCAAATGGCGTTTAAGGATGTCGCTGTAATCAGCTCCAGCTAGGGAGAGAGGCAGGGCCACAAGGCCTGCTTTTATAGCGACAGGAGTGAGTTCGATTCTCAAAGAAACATCAGCGTTATCAAGCGCGACAGCTGATAATTCGCCAGCGTTAAGCTGTTCAAGCGCTGTGTCGTAAGCAGGTGAAACACCTGAGGCAATTGGCGCATTTGCCGGAATAGCTGAACCGTTTTGATGTGACTCTGAGCCGTCACTGTACAAGAATTGTGACGGATCAGTGTAGCGCCAGAGATGCAAAGTTCTATCTGGCAAGCCTTCGGCTTTGTATTTCGCTCGTGCGTTATTTTGTAACTCGGCGAAAGAGTCCTGCTGTTTGTTTCTTGACTCTGGCAGTTGTGTCACCTGCTTTAGGAGAGCTGTGTCTATTGTTGTATCACTCATATATATCTCTATAGTTATTGTTTCAAATAGCGTTGTTATACAGAAATTATCCGACGGAGCCAGTCATTTCCAGTTCGATCAAACGGTTTAGCTCAACAGCATATTCCATTGGCAGCTCTTTTGTGAATGGCTCAATAAAGCCATTGACAATCAACAAGCGCGCATCGTCTTCTGAAATACCACGGCTAGTCAAATAGAACAGCTGTTCTTCAGAGACTTTTGACACTCGCGCTTCATGCTCGATCTTGACATTGTCCTCATGGATTTCCATAGTCGGGTAAGTGTCTGAGCGCGCCTCGGAGCCGATCAATAATGCGTCACATTCGACTGAGACTTTGCTGCCTTCAGCGCCTTTGTAGACTTTGACCATGCCACGATAGGAAGCGATGCCTTTGTCTTTCGAAATTGATTTCGAAGTTATGCGGCTGGAAGTGTTCTTAGCAACATGAATCACTTTCGCGCCTGCGTCCTGATGCTGACCAGTTCCAGCGAAAGCAACAGAGAGAATTTCCGCTTTCGCGCCTTCTTCGGCGAGATAGACACAAGGGAACTTCATTGTCAGTTTGGAGCCAAGATTACCATCGACCCATTCGACTGTAGCATTCTTCTTAGCTACAGCGCGTTTGGTGACGAGGTTGTAAATATTGTTAGCCCAGTTTTGGATTGTTGTATAGCGAATGTATGCGCTGTCATGTGCGATGACTTCGACCACTGCGCTATGCAAAGAGTCACTTGACCAGATTGGCGCTGTGCAGCCTTCGATATAGTGAACGCGCGCGCCTTCGTCGGCGATAATCAAAGTCCGTTCAAATTGTCCCATGTTCTCGGCGTTGATTCTGAAATAAGCCTGTAGGGGAGCGGCGCCAACATCGACACCTTTGGGAACATAGATAAACGAGCCACCTGACCAAACAGCGCTATTGAGAGCCGCGAATTTGTTGTCTGAAGGTGGGATGACTGTCGAGAAATATTTCTTGACTAGGTCAGGATGTTGCTTGAGCGCTTCATCCATGTCTAAGAAAATCACGCCTTTTTTCGCAAGGTCTTCTTTCAAAGAATGGTAGACAACTTCGGATTCAAACTGCGCCGAAACACCACCGAGAAATTTCTGCTCGGCCTCTGGGATACCAAGTTTATCAAATGTGTTCTTGATATAATCTGGGACATCGTCCCAGTTATCTTGCGCCGACTTTTCAGTTGGCTTGATATAATAATAGATATTCTGAAAATCTAACTCGCCCATGAGCTTGGTGTCACCCCAGTTTGGCATGGGCTTGGATAGAAAAATATCCAAGGACTTGTGACGGAAGTCATTCATCCATTGTGGCTCGCCCTTAATGCGGGAGATGTTCTCCACTACTTCATGGCTGAGTCCTTTGCCGCCTTTGAGAAAATAATTCTTAGCCGCCTCGGCGCTATAAAAACCGTATTTTTCGGCATAGTCATCACCCTTAATCATTGGATCAGGTGGCAACTCTGTCGCAGTCTGGGTATTCTGTGCTTTATCGCTCATATTTAACCACTCACTTCAGCTAATTCTGGTTGGAAAGACTCGTAGCCACTCTTTTCAAGTTCGAGCGCTATTTCTGGACCGCCAGTTTTCACTATTTTGCCGTCAATCATGACATGCACTTTGGTTGGTTTAACATAATCTAAAATACGTTGATAATGTGTCACCAGCAGGATACCGTTTTCTGCGGAGCAATAATTATTGATTCCCTCGGAGACAATTTTCAATGCGTCAATGTCTAAGCCCGAATCAGTTTCATCAAGCAGCGCCATTGTTGGCTTTAACATTGAGAGTTGCAAGATTTCGAGACGTTTCTTTTCACCACCTGAGAAACCGTCGTTGAGATAGCGACCGCCGAACTCGTGATCGACTTCCAATGCGTCCATCGCTGCGTACAATTCTTTACGGAAAGTGCGCATAGCTTTGTCGTCATTGCGTCTGGCCATCAAAGCCGAGCGCAAGAAGTTTGCAACTGTCACTCCAGGCACTGCCTGCGGATATTGGAAAGCAAGGAACAGTCCAGCTAGTGAACGTTCATTGGGATCCATCTCCAGAACACTGACACCGTCAAGCAAGACATCGCCTGAAGTTATCGAATAACTCGGGTGACCCATGATTGCATTCGACAGTGAAGATTTGCCAGAGCCGTTCTTGCCCATTAGCGCATGCACTTCGCCTTTGCCGATGTCGAGTGTGACACCTTTGACGACTTCTTTGCCTTCAACTTCGACATGCACGTCTTTGATTTGTAGTATATAATTGCTCATTGTTATCTTAGTTCTCCAACAGGCATTGCCTGTTTTTTATTTATGAAATTATTAGCCCCGAAAATCGTGTTATTATAAACAGTATTTTTTTATTTCTCTTGTTTGAAATCTATCTTTTCATATCTAATGGTAACTTTGGTTCTAGCCCGCCGATTAAGAATTCGGCTGAACGTTGAACCGCCAAGCGCGCATCAGACTCTTTGTTAGTCATATCTGCGAGCGTGGTCATCTCAAGTATTTGTTTTAGAAAGCCAGTGAATCCACCGAAAGCGCCGCGAAGTGAGCAATCTGAGGTATGGATACACTCGTCTAGCGCCCCTGGATAGCGATCGCAATAATCATCGGACATCATCGGGCCACCGAGTGCTTCGAGAGACTGCAATAATGTGACTTTCGCTGGAGTAGTTGTCAGCTTGTAGCCGCCTGTGCGTCCGCGAACCGCTTCGACAAGTCCACCTTGGCGGAGTTTGCGCATAATCTTGCTGGCATAGGGAATCGAGATGCCCTCATGTTCGGCGATTTCGGGAATAGTTAAGGAGCTTGAGCTACCAGTCTTGGAGCTACCTAGCCGCGCCAAACACAGTAGCGCTCGCAGTCCGTATTCTTCCATTGCCGATATTCTCATAGTTATTCTCTTGTTCTTCTTTCTCTATCCACAGTGGGATATTCTTACCTAGAGTGTCATTGCGAGGAGTCTATTTGGTAACAAATAGCGACGTGGCAATCTCGTCGATGCTAATTCTATGAATCCCTTTTAATGAATCCCTAGGATTGCCGCGCTGCGCTCGCAATGACTATTATGCGACTATGATGCGTTTACAGCGCACTAACGAAGAGTCCAAGCGTCTCCGTTCTATCTCTATTATACGGATACAATACGAAAAAGTAAAGTATTTACGATATTTTTTTCACAAGCGGCGATGTAAGATACTGGTTGTATTCGCAAGGTAGGCCATCTGTGCGTTGCGCTTAAGTGTAGAGTCTGAAGTAGGTTATAAAGATTCGTGAACAGTCCTTACCAATAATCTGCGATATTAGCTCAAACTGAGATGCGGCTTCTTTTTTGGATTCACTGCAATCCGATTGCAACTAGAAGACAAATACGCCTCAAATACAGCTTGATTACTCTGACAGTTTTTGTATGTTGGATACTGAATGACTCACTTGACAGGATCGATTCGGTGGGCAACATTGTGGATGTTGCTACATCACAACATATTCTATGGAGGATAGTTTTATGAAGAAGTTCGCGACAATCTTTTGCGTATTCGCGCTGCTTTTCAGCGTTAGCTGTACGGCGGATTGGCAGGTTAGGGTCGAATCAGACACAAGCTGGAGTGGGGCATTTGGGAATAGGACAGTTGACGGCACAGGGAATCAGGTGATTGACTTAGAGGATGGTGACGTTGATTGTGTCGTTGTACAGAAAGAAACGCGAGAAGGGTTCCTGAGTATCCAAGTGTTTTCTGATGGAAGTGGTCTATTAGACCCTGGCCAAGAGAAAGACAAAGTCACAACGACAGCCGAGTTTGGTATTGTAAGTGATTGCACACAATAACATGAAACCTCATTCGCCAGAGGAGTAAATATATGAAAAGCATAATAGGATTCCTGAAAGTCGTCTTGATGTTTGGTGGAGTTGTCTTTTACGCTGGCCTTGGGCTTGTGTTCGTTGTCGGATGGAGTGTTGGAAGCGCGTTCAATAAGGCGGCTAATGTTCCTTATGGTGATGTGTCGGCTTATAGTAGTAAGAACATCCCAATTACAACCACTGTCGCTGAGAAACCCGTGGATGCGGCAACGCAAGCTAGCGATGTGCCTACTCATCAGACACCAAGAGTATCAATAGATTCTGTCGCATATCGTGTAGTAGAGAAAAACAGTGCATTTTGGTATTTGTCATGGAAAGTTACTTTTCATAATAATAGTGACAAGACCGTCGAAGTATACTTTGATGCTAAGTATAATGACAAAGATGGTTTCCCTGTTGACGAGCACCCGAATTCGCTTATCATAGGGGCGAAATCGTCTAAAACTCATACTCGCAAGATTGCAGTCGAAGCGCAATTTGCAAAAAACATAGTTGAGATTCAAGTAGAAGTGACATCTATTAACTAAGAGAGTTAGCATATCGCCGCCGCATATGTCGTGTAAATCATTGCGACACGTAAAGAAAAACTTAGTCTTGTAGTATCTGCCAACGGCGATAACACTTTTAATATCGCTGATGTAACTTATGGAATCGCTAGAATATTCTCTGGTGGTCCCGCTCCTGTTTGTGGAACTACTGGAACCTGATTCGCGAGATGTCAAGTCCCTGAAAAGGGGACATGACCTACACACTGCTTGTTCGGTGTCGGGTCACAATTTTCGCGAGGCGAAAATCAAGACCCGACACAACGGCGGTTTATGTTTGTTGTACATATTTCGATAGTTCGTCTGTTGCAGTAGGGGCACAGCGTGCTGTGCCTTTCTTTGGTTCATGGCAAATATCACAATCCGTAGGGGCGTCGTTTCGGCGCCTTTTTTCTCTTGTTGACCAAAGCCACTTATCGCAGGAAAGGTGGGGAAACCCCACCCCTACAATACGACGTTCTTATTGTGAATCGCGAAAGGCACAGCACGCTGTGCCCCTACGGTTGGTGGGTTGTCATGTGGGCACGGTGCGCCGTGCCCACATGGGTTGCGAACCTACTAAACCGCCTCGACTAATTTGTCGTGTCTGTATAGCTCGGCGTATAGTTCGCCTTGGGCTATTAGTTCCTCGTGGGTTCCGTCTGCGACTATTCTGCCATTGTCGAAAACTAGGATTCTATCGACTGCGCTCAGGGTCGCCGTGCGATGAGTGATGACGATATTGGTTGTCGGGTAGGGCAGATTATTCAGCGCCTCCCAGAGTTTGTCCTCGGTGCTGGCGTCCAGCGCCGAAGTGCAATCATCGAGAATCAAGATTCGCGGTTTGGTAACCAGTGCGCGCGCCATCGCGACACGTTGTTTTTGTCCGCCCGAAATTGTTAGCCCGCGAGTTCCGACAGAGGTTTGCAGGCCGTCGGGGAAACGCGCAAGTTCAGATTTCAATTGCGAAACCTCAATCGCCCAATCAATATCGGCAGGCTTGATGTTTTCTCTGCCGAAAAGAATGTTGTTCTCAATTGTGTCCGAGAATAGGGCAGGCTCCTGTGAAACGAAACCAATCAGCCCACGCAAATCTTCAAGACGCAAGTCAGTCACTGGGATTCCGCCAATTTTAACTATACCAGAATCAGGATCAATCAAACGTGGAATTAGATTTGCTGTCCAAGTTTTACCCGAGCCAACTTTGCCAACCAAGGCCACTGTCTGTCCTGACTCAATCGTGAAGCTGACATTAGCAAGAACCGAGCGGCTATCACTCAAAGATAGTGACACATCCTCGAATGATATCTCACCCTGGATGTCACTAGGTAGTGGCTTTGTCCCTGACTTCACTTTGCCGCTCTTATAGCTTTGCAATTCCATCAACCTGTCAATCGAGACTGCTGATTGTAGCCCCTTGACTAAGAAACTGCCTATATCCAACATCGGGAAAATCAATAACATCACAAAATAATCGAACGCCAAAAATCCGCCCAAAGTAATCTCGCCTTGAATCACCATATACCCACCAGCCACTAAAGCCAGCGCAATTCCGAACTCTGGGATATATGTATAGAACGACTCAATAACAGTTTGCGCACGCACCGCGGAAATCTCAGCGGTACGGCGGTCCTCGACGACCTTGGCGAAATGTTTCTTCTGTGGCTCTTCCTGACAATAGGCTTTGACTACGCGGATCCCTGAAAAACAGGCGTCCATCAAATCGTTAAGCTTCGATATTCGTGATTGCAAATAATCATAACGCTTATCGAGTTTTGTCGCGCAAAACCCATAGATAATTATCAGCGCTGGCAAAGGCGCAATAGTGATTAACGCTAGTTTGACATTCAAACTCAGCATGACAATTACGCTAAAAGCGACCATCAACAGCGCTTCATAGAATCGAAATATCCCCGAGCAAGAAAACCACGACAGTTTCTCCGCGACATCATCAGTTAGCCGAGTGATAATGTCACCTGTGTTGAAGGCGCCAAAAAAACGAGGACTATGCTCACTGATATCGGCGAAAACTTCCTGACGGAACTCCATTTCAAGTCGGGAGTTCATCCAGGCGCGGTGGTTTTGGACAATCAAATAGATCAATAATGAGATAGTGGCAAAAGCCAAAAACACTAGTGACAAATCTCCAGTGGAAGTCCAGCCATTGTCCACCAAGAAACGAGTAATGAAGTCGTCATATTGGTTTAGCGCCTCGGGACCTCCGCGCAAGTTGTCGATGACATTGCGAAAGATAATCGGCTGGACGACCATTGATGCGGCATGCAAGGCTGTGAAAAACAACAGCACAAAAAGTACATACGGAAAGCGCGCGTAGTATGCAGCAATCCATTTGATTTTTTGCGCCCACGTGAATCGCATCTGGCGCTGGGTGAATGTTTCCTCTTTCTTTTTCAAATCAACATGTTTCGAATCAGGCTTTTTCAAGTCTTCTATAATATTAGTCGTTTCAGACATGTGCTTTCTCCTTTCGAGCGGCTTGTTCTGGCGCAAATTGTAGCCGGAACAACGAATGGTAATATCCCTCTTGGGCTACCAGTTCTGAATGGGCGCCACTCTCAATTATTTGTCCTTCTTTGATTACCAGAATTCTGTCACAAGCCAGAATCGTTGAAAGACGGTGCGCGACTATCAATGATGTGCGGTTCTCAAGTAAATGTGAGAGCGCTTCTTGGATTTTACGCTCGGTTTGAGGGTCGACAGAGCTAGTGGCTTCATCGAGAATCAAAACCTGCGGGTCGAACGCCAGCGCGCGGGCGAACGAAAGTAATTGCCTTTCGCCGCGCGAGAGATTTGTGCCACGTTCGGAAATTTCTGCGCTATACTCATTGGGCAACGTTGCGATAAACTCATCTGCTCCGACTGCGACTGCAGCCGTGCGCATGGCTTCCTCGGAAATATCTGGAGCGCCCAATGTAATGTTGGAACGCACATCACCGGGGAAGAGGTAGATGTCCTGCAAAACGAGCCCGAACAAACCACGCAATTCTTCCTTCTTCAACTTGCGAATATCTGTGCCATCGATAGTGATTGCGCCAGATTGTGGGTCATAGAAACGGAGTAAGAGATTGATGATCGAACTCTTGCCGCCACCTGTGACACCCACCAGCGCAATTCTTTCGCCTGGTTTGATTTCAAAAGAAACATCACGCAGGGCATAGTTGTCGTCATTGGTGTATGAGAAGCTGACATTTTCAAAGCGAATGTTTTGCTTCATCTTTTCCAATCCAAATCTGTTTTCCACTTGCGGAATGATTTCTTGAGTCTCTAGCAAGTCATTGATACGTTTGAGTCCCGAAATAGCTTTCTGGACAACATAGAGTTCATCAGAGAAACGATAAATTGGTTCAAACATTTTGCGCAAGAACTGGATGAACATCACAATCACGCCAATTGTAATAGCTGGCTCTCCCAACCACTTGCCACCGAAATACAGGACTCCAGCAATTAACGCCGCCTCTGTGTAGAAAATGGCATTGAAATAGGTCGAGGCGCCAATGCTTGCAAAGCTATCGAGCAAGAATCTCTCACGATTGACTTCCATGAGTCTGGATTGCGCATAGCGCATCCGATGGAATACCTGGACAATTGTAATAGCCTGCAAGAACTCCGCTATGCGCGCAGTAATATCGGCCATCCGTTTCCGTGATTCCAAAAACTTATTACTGGTCAGTTTTTCATAGACAAAAGTCAAAATCAAAACCACGGGTAAGGCGCTGGAAACCACCAAAGTCAATTTCGGTGAGATGATTAACATGGCAGTCAGAATTCCAGATAGCAGCAAGAAATCTCCAACAATGACAGTGACTGCGAATGTGAAAAACATCCGCAAACTATCAGTGTCGGATTCAACGCGCGCCATCAGTTTGCCCGATGGATTGCGATCGAAGTAAGAGAGGGAGAGCCGCAGAATCTTTGCGAATAATTTCTCTTTGAGTCCTGCTATTATTGTCTGGCCGATTTGTTCGAGTCGAATTCGCTGCGCATAGCTGAGCGCCAGCAAAGCGCCCTGCGCCAACAAATACAATCCGACAACCACAAGTAGATCGTCCCAGTCGCTGTTGGCGATACTCTTGTCGATAGCTCGCCTGATAAGCAAGCCCTTGAAAACAATCAGGGCGCTAATAGCCACCAGTAGCGAGACGCAAAAAGCGACACCCCATCGGTAGGGCCCAAAGAGCGGTATGAGCATTTTTAGCGCATCCCAAGAGCTCATTTCGATTTCTTCATGTTCTTGTTTGTTAGTCATATATGTTCTCTAATCGCTTTGTATTCTTGCTTGATATTCACTTTCTAATTCCAGAGAGCGTTCTGGATACAAAAAAACCGCGTCCGAATGTTTTCGGTCGCGGGTGGCGTAATAACGGTAAGAATGAGTTTGATTCCTTATCCGATAAACGTCTCCCGCAATCTTGTTGGGGACATCGCTGTCCAGCCAACTAAAGTAGGGCTAGCTGTCAATGAATTGCCAGCGCACAAATTCGCACTGCAACCACTAACTAACATTCGAGAGGTAGAATTATTCTGTCGCCGAGAATTGAGCGCAGAGAGGTCCTCAAATGTATTTGCTAACATCATTTTTAACATATAAATCATCAGAACCTCCTTAACTCGATACGCGTTACTTCACCGCGAGAGTATCTCTAATAGCAAACCCATCATGTGGGCTTGGCTAGCGCTATGTTTTCATTGTTTCATCGAAAGCAATAGTAGCAGATTGATACGCTACTGTCAACTGTTTGTTTTTGCTCGGGTTGATTTACGCAAACAGCGTAAATTATTATTGAATGTTTTATTGAATTGCGATTCGTTTTGCGGCGAATTTATGGGTATAAAGTCTTGTAGTTATTGTCTGTTGTGCGGCGTCTTTTCTGAGAGGGCCAGACTAGACAATAAGAGCAGATTGATGTTAATTGTATGAAGCATAGGTGATGTCCATATTGTATTGTACCCCAGCGGGGCGGATTGTTGACGCCTGATAGACATCACTGAATAAATCTCAATACACGAAAAGAATCTAATGGACTCATTCACAATCAACGGCGGCAAACCCCTTTCAGGTAAAATCAAAACTGACGGCTCCAAAAATGCAGCTCTACCGATTCTAGCGGCAACCTTGCTCGTGGACACGGGCGTGACAATTATCAAGAACGTCCCAATTCTGCGAGATATTGCAGTTATGGTGCGGCTCTTGGAGTCTTTCGGCGCTGTAGTTGAGTACGACAAAAAGGCGCACACAATCTCGGTTGATGCCAGCAATCTCACCAGTCATCTCGCTGACTACGAGCTTGTTAGTCAAATGCGTGGAGCTTTTGTTGTCCTAGGACCACTTCTGGCTCGTCTCGGAGAGGCAAAAGTTTCGCTGCCTGGCGGCTGTTCACTCGGCGCTCGTCCAGTTGATTATCATATTCGTGGGCTAAAAGCGATGGGCGCCGAGATTCGAGAGAAAGATGGCTATGTCATTGCCAAACTCAATCGAGCACGAACAGGACAAAACTCTCTAGTTTGTTTCGACAAACAAAGCCATACAGGAACAGAGAATATCATGTTCGCGGCGGCGCTTGGTTCTGGGAAGACCACGCTCATCAATGCCGCTTGTGATCCAGAAGTTATTGACGTAGCGAATTATCTCATAGCCGCTGGCGCCAAAGTCCGCGGGGCGGGGACAGGTCAAATAGAAATCGAGGCGGTCAAAGCTCTCAAGCCGACCACCTATTCAATCCCCGGCGATAGACTTGTCGCAGGTACATATCTGTTGGCGGCTGCCGCGACAGGCGGAGAGGTGACTGTGACTGGAGTTTCTCCGGATTCATTGACTATGGTCTTACAGAAATTGCATGAAATGGGTTGTGAAACTAGCGCCAAACGGAATACAGTTTCAGTCAGAGCCAGGTCTCGTTTGAAGGCTTGTCTGGCGGTGACCTACCCATTCCCTGGTTTTCCGACCGATTTGCAGGCCTGTTTGATGGCAGCGATGACGGTCGCTGATGGCGTAAGTCGTTTGCGTGAAACGATTTTTGAAGATAGGTTTGGACATGCCATGGAAATGCGCCGATTGGGGGCGGACATAACTATCTCATCAGATGAAGCGATAATTCGTGGTGTCGCCAAGCTCAACGGAACAACTGTAATGGCAGGTGACATTAGGGCGGGGGCTGGGTTGGTTATAGCTTGTTTGGCTGCTAGGAAACAATCTGTCGTGAATAGGGTTTACCATATAGACAGAGGCTATGACCGTCTCGATGAGAAACTCAACGAGTTAGGATCTGACATTATCAGGACCACATCATAGGGCCAATTATGTTAATTGGCACATTTCACTTTACGCCACGAGATACAAAGATGAGTATACAAAAGAGTTATTCCAGTAGGTATGAGCAGAAATTGAACACTTAGGGGCAAAGTCTTAGAGGCAATGCCTAGGAGGCAATCTGTCGACTTCAATGGGGTCGGATTTTGTATGTCTATATCTTAAAGATTCGAGGGTCGTTTTCGTGAGAGGGCAGTTCATATGAGCTGTTTTGTGTGAATAGTTCATGTGGCAAAGTCCTGTTTATGCCGAAAATAACATATAGTTGGTGAAACACATTCTAAACGCTAAGGAAATAATAGATGGCACAATTGAGGACAAAAATACAACTCTCCCCCAAAATCGATAGAATCGAAAGTAAAGGACCTACGAGCGCCGCTGGAAAATCGCTCGTAACAGTTGCTATTGCGCTCCTCATCGCGTTGGCAGTTTCGCTTGTGACCGCAACAGACGCCAAGTCGCAAGAGACAGTCTTCGGTAAGAATAAAGTCTCGTATCGGAAGTTTAGCTGGCAGTACATCCAGTCCGACCATTTCGACATTTACTATTATGATTCCCAGTATGACATCGCAAAGTTTTCAGCAAGTGTTCTCGAAACCGCCTATGAGACAATTGTCGGCCAACTAGATTATGGTTTACAGAATCGCATTCCTGTTTTCATCTATCTTTCGGCCAATGATTTTCAAACGACAAATATAACTTCTGGCATTTTGCCTGAAGGAGTCAATGGATTTACTGAAGCTTTTAAGAAGCGCATCGTTGTACATTTCAATGGCTCTTATGCTGACTACCGTCACTTATTGCACCATGAGTTAACTCATGCTGTGGTCTATGACATGATGTTTGGCAATTCGCTTAGTTCGTTGATCTCTCGTCAGCGTTTGTTCAACCTTCCACTTTGGTTCGCTGAGGGCTTTGCCGAATACAGTTCGCGCGACCATTGGCACTATCAGTCAGATATGATTGTCCGTGATGCGACAATCAATGGCTATCTGCGGCCACCGGGGTTTATGGGTATTCTAGCCTATACCGAGGGAGCAATGCTCATCAGCTATATTGCCAACAAATATGGCGAAGACAAACTCAGCGAGATTCTCAGGAAGGGCAAACTGATGCTCTCGATGGACCGAGCTGTGAAAGCGGCGCTCGGTGTGAGCATGGAAAAGTTGTTTGGCGATTACAATCTGATGCTCAAAGAGCGCTATTGGCCCTCTATTGCGCGGCGAAATACAACCAAGAAAATCGCCAAACAATTGACCAAACACGGTCGTGATGGAAGTTTCTTCAATGAAAAACCTGTCTTTTCACCCACCGGTGATGAGATTGCCTTCTTTTCTGACCGGGCCGATTATGAAGAAATCTATTTGATTTCCGCTACTGACGGCAAGGACATGCGCAAGCTCACCAAGGCTTCGAGAACAGGTGATCTTGAGTCCTTACATTCATATTTTTCAGGACTAACATTCTCGCCCGATGGCGCGAATCTATGTTTCGTGGCTAAATCCAATGGCTTTGATGCCCTCTTTTTCATCAATACAGCCAAGCGCAAAATCTATTTGAAGAGAGAAATAGAAGCCAACGGACTTCGCTCACCGCGCTGGTCGCCCGATGGTAAAAAAATAGCCTATAGCGCATTATTAAACGGCCAGCGGGACATGTTTATTTATGACATTGAAAGTGATGAGCTAAGCCAAATTACCAATGATCTGCATGATGACAGAGACGCCTCATGGATGACAGATTCAAAGACGCTTATCATCTCATCAGATAGACCGCATTCTGATAACAACGTTGATAGAATTGAAACTGACCCGACTGGTGTCTATACAATTGACGATGGTTCGGCTTTACGTTTTGGGGCTTACAATCTCTTCATGCTAGATATAGAAACAGGCGCCACCAAAGCTATTCCAGTTGGTGAAGGCAATAACGGACAGCCGTCTGTTTCGCCTGATGGCAAAAAGGTCTGCTTCATTTCTAACCGCAATGGTATCGCTAATATCTATTTGCACTACATCGATTCAGTCGGTTCAATTGCAATAACTGATTTACTGACTGGCGCAGGCTCACCATCGTGGTCACCAGATGGCAAGCAAATCGCTTTTAGCTCATTCAATCAGGGTGGATTTGATATTTTCATTTTGGATGAGATTCTGCCAGAGGGCGACAATGGAGTTTTGGTCGCTTCCGACTATTTCCTCGGCAAGTTCGAGAAGGACTATGTTGAACCAACACTAACGGATGTAACAATAGATACAACCGTTATGATTTGGTCTCCGAAAACCATGGGTTGGAAGACCGCAGATTCCACCGCACAGGAATCTCATCAAGCGCTTTCGTCCCATGGCGCAGATTCCAGCAGTTTGACTTCAGAATCTGTAGCATCAGTGAATGATACCAGCGGAATTAACGACGATGGCGACTTTGTCTTTGTTTCTGAAAAACCTAGTACAGCTTCAAAACCAAATGATACTACCCAAGGCGACTCAAGCGGCGGTGACAATAGCGATGACTCCGATGATGCGCCAGCTCCCGAGGATGATCCGTTTTCTCCGCGTTACAAAGTCGGCGATGGTGTTGGCGGCGGTGATCCATTGGCTGGATTACTTTCAGATGTAGAACCCGATAGTTCTGATAGGCGCAATGGTTTTGGAGCTCCACCTCTTGATCTCTCAATTACAGGTAGCCGTGTCGGTGATGAATATCTCGTCAAACCCTATAAGGTACGCTTTACACCTGACCTAGTGACTGGTGGGCTAAATTATGACACATTCTTCGGTATTCGTGGGCAATCATTCTTTGTTCTCAGTGACTATCTCGGTGAGCACCAAATATTTCTAGTCGCAAACCTATCGAATTCTATCGATCAGTCCAATTTGCAGGCTTTCTATTTCAATAATACTAGCCGAACACGCCTTGGGGCTGGGTTGTTTCATAGCAAGAATTTTTACGTCGAGGACTTCGCTGGTTCTGCGAATGATCGAATTTTCTCAGATAGAATCTACGGTTGGACTGGCTCCGCATCCTATCCATTTTCAACATTCTCTCGAGTTGATTTCGATCTTTCGCTGACAGTTATCGATAGAAGATACCACAGTGTCATCTTTGCGGACTTCCCAGAGCTCGGTGGGCCAGTTAGGTTCTCAGATCCACGTGTCCCACGCTCAACTAAAGCGGCCACTTTCTCGATGTCTTACACACATGATAATGTTCTTTGGGGAATAACAGGTCCGGTCAATGGTAGTCGCTCAAAGTTGACTCTCTCAGTTGCCAACGACTTTTTCTCGGGGGAAACTTCGCGTATTTTAACCGATGAAAATGGCTCCTTTATTGTGGACACGATTATCACTGGCGCTACATCACAGATATTGTTTAAAAGCGAACGTCGGAAAAAACTTTCCTTTGTCTCTGCGGAAGTTGATCACCGGAAATATTGGCATCTCTTCCGTTCATTTTCTGCGGCGGCTCGCTTTTCGGCTGGAGCGTCATTCGGCGACACACCCAAGCGCTATTTCTTGGGTGGAACGACAAATTATATAACTAGAAGAATCAACAATGCGTCTGTTTACGAAGTTGAGAATCTATACTTCTCGGACGTTGTGACTCCGCTGCGTGGCTATGATTACTATGAACTTTCGGGAACACGCTATTTCCTTGCCAACGTCGAGTTTCGGTATCCGTTCATAGATTATCTGCAGCTTCATTTCCCATTACCGATGGTTCTGTCTCGGGTGCAAGGGGTCACATTTTTCGACTTTGGAGCAACTTGGCAGGGTAGTGACTTCAATTTCACAACCTCGGACAGCGGCCCTACACGCTTAGCAGACCCCAAAGGTGGCTTTGGATGGGGTCTACGCGCCAATCTTGGATTCTTGCTCCTACGGTATGATATGGCGTGGGCGACTGACTTCAATTCGGTCACTCCCAGACCAAAGAGCTATTTCTCGTTCGGAGCTGATTTCTAAAGCGCCGCCAGATGGCGTATTTGTCTTAATCATAGTCTAGTCTCTTAGAGGCGCCGCCCTGCATGGACGGCGCCTTTTATTTGTCCATATGGCCCACGCGGAGCGACGGCCAGAGTTTTGACGATCTTGGGACTTATTTGAGAAGAAAATCTAGCTAAAAGGTCTCGCTGTAAATCGTTGCCAGACCAACAGAACCGAGAGGCTCCCAAAAAAAGTTGACGAAATAGGCAGATTATGATGGTCATTGTCCGACAGCGGCTTAGAGGGTTGGGGTGAAGAAATAGTGCATTTGCGACTTTCACTGATAAGTGTAAGACCTTACAAGACAACAGACTATATGTCAGTGCGGCGCCCAGACAATAATTGGCAAGTATGTAATATGGCTTGACAATGTGTACTGTGTGGGTGTACAATTGGCTCAGCGGTTTTCTTAGCGCTGTGCGGAAAACTGGCGATATCGTCTAACGGTTAGGACACGGGATTCTCATTCCTGAAATCGGGGTTCGATTCCCCGTATCGCTAAAAACTTCCAGTACTGCGAATAAAACCTCCTCGAAAGAGGTCTTCCAGACGACGGGTCGGGGCGTAAGTTCCGGCCCGTCTTCTTTAGTTTTAGCCACAAATTCTCCAAAGCCAAATCCTCCAGAACCAAATCCTCCAGAGATGACCCACATAAGAAAACCCCACTCCATGAAGATTCCAACGGAGTGGGGTAGTAGTCGATCGACCTTGACTAAACTTATAGTTGCTTGGGTAACTGAAGTGAGTTAATGCTTAGAGTATTTGATACTGCACCCATAGGAGTCATTGGCGAATGGTTTGACATCCTCGCCAGCGCTCCAAGCAGCCAAGATATTCGCCACATAGTTGTCGCGTTCCGTTGTCTTTTTCTTGCCATAAGGGTCGTCGTCCATCGCTCCGCTGAAAACCAGCTTACCCGACTTGTCGATGACAAACATATTCGGAGTTGATTTCGCTCCATACATGTGTCCCACGAGTCCGTTAGGATCGCCAAGGATAAGACCTTTGACGTTTTTGTCTTTGGCCCAAGCCTGTGTCTCTTTGGCTGACAGGAAGTCTCTATGAGACTCGGAGGTGCTATTGATTCGCAACCAGACCACATTGTCTTTTTTTCCAGCGAATTGTTTCTGAATATCTACAGTCGTGCCGTCGTTGTAGTGGCGAACAACAAACGGGCACTTGGGATTGACCCATTCGAGAACTACAGTTTTCCCAAGGTAGTCTTCGAGACTGTGCTTTTTACCATATTGATCGACAAGGGTAAAATTTGGCGCCTTTTTGCCCACTCGCGCCATGTGCTTTGTGGCTTCGTTAATTGTGGCCTTGGACATTGTGGCTTTAGACATCTCAGATGATCTGGTAGAGAGTGAGTCACGTTGAGCGTGTGAGACACTGATGGCGGTAAAGCTACTGGCCAAGAGAATAAATGCGCTCAGTAAATAGAGTATGGGCTTATGTTTTCTCATTGCTGACTCCTATTTGGGATGGGCTACTATTACTCATTCGTACTTTTTGGACTTAAACCGACGACGCTCAGTTTTTGGCGATGGCCTCTTTGAGAGCATCGGTGATTGAGCCTTTTGTTATTGTAACTGGTAAAGTGATAAAATTGTTCGGGTTTCCGCCGTAGAAGACGATGTAGAACGGAATTCCAGAACGGCCATAGCGGGCAAGAAAATCTCCAATCTCTTTATTGCGATTGGTCCAATCAGCTTGTAGGGACAAAATATTGTTGTCTTTAAGAAGAGTCCTGACTTCCTCGGTTTCGAGGAATAATTTCTCATTGAATTTGCAGGTCAAACACCAATCGGCGGTAACGTCCACAAAGACAACTTTGCCTTCATCTAGTCCAGCGCCAATTGCCTCTTCGGTGAATGGCTGCCACTGAATACCTGACTCTGGAATCGAAGCGGCTACGGCGTTTCCTGAAAGACGGCCGTCTGTGGCCCATTGAATTGTCAGAGCCGAGGCTCCGATTGCCAGCGCGACTGTCAACAATCCACCGAAACTGGTGAAGAAAGAAGAATAGGGTGAGAAAGCGCGCTTGCCCCAAACGACCAAAGCGAGCAGGAGTAATCCCAACCAGACGAAAGCCTGTGATACAGTGTCGATTTGTACAGAGAGGATAAACATCAACCAGACAACAGTCGCCATCATTAGGAATCCGAAGAAGCCTTTGGCTTTTTCCATCCAGTCGCCAGGTTTGGGCAGGAAGCGGACAGCTTTCGGGAACAATGCCAAGGTCAGATAGGGCGAGGCCATTCCGAGTCCAAGCGCGAAGAAAATTGCAAAGACGATTGGAGCTGGGCTGGAAAATGCAAAGCCAACCGCCGAGCCGAGAAATGGCGCTGAGCAAGGTGTCGCTAGTAATGTGGCCAGCATTCCCTGAGTGAAATGTCCGCTTTGGCTAGCTTTGGCCGCGCCAGTCGAAACTGAGGCGGGCAAAGTGACTTCAAAAACACCCCATAGATTCAAACCAAAGAGAAATACAACAATCGCCAGAAACGATACAAATGCAGGCTCTTGGAACTGAACTCCCCAACCGATAGCGGCGCCAGCGCTTTTGGCTATTACCGCGGCGGCTGCGAGAATCAAAAACGAAGTGATAATTCCGCCAGATGAAAGTAGCATTCCGCGTGTAATCACCGATCTAGACTCACCACTTTGCCCGAGTATGCTCATCAACTTTATTGAAAGCACTGGCAAAACGCAGGGCATGATATTCAATATCAATCCGCCCAAAAAGGCATAGATTAGCATCGAAAAGAGAGATATCTCGTTTTCTTGTGTCACCAAGGAGCCGCCAGCGTCTCCAGTTGTTGCACCGCTCAAATAACTATCGTTAGTGGCTAGAACAGAGCCGACTTTCAAATGAGCGACTTTTTCAATCGAGATGATTCCATCCTGTGACGGAACATTAGTTAATAAATATCCAATTGTAATGGTGTCCAGAACTTCTCCAGCGACTTTAGTTTGAACTGGAGTAGTGACAACTGTAATGATGATATCCTGTTTGTCCTGACCGACACTGAATTCGGGGACGCCCATTTTTAGAGACGGAACTTGGTGAAAGAAGATAGATGGAAAATTCTCAGCGCTCACAGGAGAGCGAAAAGCAATAGTCAAGACATAATCCTCACCAGACTTAGTCAGCGATTCAGACAATTTTGCTTCTGGAATATCCTGCGGGCTTTTGGGCAAAAGTGATAATGCTTTGCGCATTTTGTCGGCATATGGCGCCTTCGAGCTGGCTGATCCAGCGCGATTGAGAACTAATTCTCCAGAAAATGATTCATCATGTGGAATACAGAGGTCTTTACAAACCAAGTAGAACATACCGAGATTCAGTGGTATTTTGTCGCTTTCGAGAGCTTTGTCGGTCAGAGTCAGCTTTACTGGATAAGTGACTCCATGAGCATAACCGTTGGCGTCGAGTCCACCTCCGAAGGGATAGAATTTCGGTGGTGGGAAATTAACCTCAACATCACTGAAATATTCTTCGTCAAATTCGGTAAATGCAGGCGGCAATCCAGCGTCACCTGGGTTTTTCCAGTATGAGTGCCAACCCATTTCAAGGTCGATTTCTAGACCTATCCAGACTGTGCGGCCGTCTTCTTCAAGGCCAAACGGTGTTAGGAGCCGAGTTCGAGCCTCGTCATTTGTTTTCCAAGGGCTAGAATTTGTATCAGCCAAAGCAGAATTTGTCGAAAATGCCAGCGCCCCCAAAACCAGCGCCCCAAAAAGTAGAACAGAGCTGATTCCTTTTGCTATCCTGCGCGAAAGTAATCTAGAGGGAAAATGTTTGATAATACGCTTGGTAATGTTAGAGGCTTGTTTTTGAATCTCTGTGAGGTGTCTTGGGTTCATCTTCTAAATATCCGCTTTTATCTGACGTTTGCTCTGGATTTATCTGATACTCTTATCGAGTCCGAATCGACAGCGCCTATTGTTGGTTCTGCCGAGTCTATTCGGTACTGTCTTTGCTCATATGTATTATACGAATACACCTGGAAGTGGCTCCGTATAATACAACACATAGTACAACATTTTTCACCAGAGTGTTCCAGCAGAGTTTTTGGACTAGTCTAACCATACTATTGAACCGAATAGATGTTCAGTTTTATGTATTTATCGGTTCTATAAGGAAGAATCCTCTCTAGGGGCTTTATTCAACATGCGTCTCGATATATATTCAGCGACGATACATCGTTGCAATAGTTTTGGCCAAATAGATTTTGTCACTAGAATAGACTACAGTTGGACTTACTGAAAGTAAGCAATACATAACAAGTCAGGTTACCAGAAACTACAATATGAATTCAAAAGCGCCGATATTCTATTTCCTGATTCCAGCTTTCAATGAGGTGGACAATCTTGTCTTTCTCTTTGCGAATCTGCGTCGTATTGCCGCTTATTTGGAAAGTGATTATCGGATAATAATCGTCGATGATTGTTCCACAGATGGGACAGCTGCGAAAGTGGACGAGTTTTCCAGCGTTATGCCAGTGACTTTATTACGTTTCACTGAGAATCGTGGCCCTGGGGCTGCTTTTGAAGCGGCCTTCCGCAAGGCTCTCGAAACCGCCAATGACGATGATATTTTTGTGACACTTGAAGCTGACAATACCAGTGACCTGTGTATTCTAGGTCGAATGCGTGAACAGATAAATCGTGGGGCTGATATTGCGCTAGCTTCAGTATATGGCGCCGGCAAGATTGTTGGAGCTCCATTGACTCGTCGGGCGCTGAGTTTGTTCGCTAATTTTATGCTCAAATATGCGCTGGGTTTGCGTGGTCTGAATACTTTCAGCTCGTTTTTTCGGATGTATCGTTGTTCCGTCGTAGCTGAATTGTTTCAGAATTATGGTGAGAAGGCGATTACTGAGCATGGGTTTGTCTGCATGGTTGAATTGCTAATAAAATTCAAAGCGCTCAAAGCCAAGATTGTCGAAACTCCAATGTTGTTGGATTCGAATATTAGAGTGGGTGACTCCAAGATGAAAATCTTCAAGACCGCCGCCAGCTATTTTCGGGTCATTCGCAAACACTTGTTTTCATCCTTCTACAAGCCACTACCTAAAGGCGAGTCCGGTAAAGTGAATTCTCCTGTTACGGCATCTTCAACGACAAGCAATCCGCGCTAACGCTTAAACTGATTCCCGCCATATCCGAAAGTAAGTATGTCTACAAGTAATAGTTCCAAACGGATAGCCATCGTCGGTGGCGGTATGACAGGCTTGGCCTGCGCTTTGGAATTGGCAAAAAACTCGGATCATCAAATTACTATTTTCGAAAAAGGTGAATCTTTGGGTGGGTTGAGTTCGGCGTATCGTTGGGAAGATGTTTGCTGGGATCGGTTTTACCATGTTGTCCTTTCAACTGATGCGCCTCTGCAAGAATTTCTCGCAGAGATCGGTGTGGCTGATAAGATTTTCTGGCGCGAGACAAAAGCTGGTTTCTATGGCAATGGTAAGTTAGTTTCGTTCTCTTCCACTTGGGATTTTATCAAGTTTCCGTTTTTGAGTCCATGGAGCAAGTTTCGTTTGGGATTCGGCATATTGCGGAGTTCGCGTATTTCTGATCCCGCCAAACTCGACAAGATTTTTGTTCGCCAATGGCTAACTTCGATTTTTGGCAGACGACTCTATGAACAGTTTTGGGAGCCATTACTAAAAAGTAAACTCGGCGCCGCTCGCGAGCGCACCTCTGCGGCTTTCATTTGGGCGACCATCAATCGACTCTTCGGCGCCAGAGAAAGTGGCGCCCAAAAAGAAAAAATGGGACATGTTAAAGGCGGCTATGCCACAATCCTCACCGCTGCCAGCGAAACTCTCAATAATCTGGGTGTGACTATTGTGACTTCGGCGGAGGTTGTGAAAGTTGAAGCAGTTGAAGGCGATAAAGTTTCTGTCTCATTCAAGAGCACGGACGGCGGAGGAGAGGCGCAGCTCAATAAAGAGACTTTTGATGAAGTAGTCTTCACAACTCCTTGCCCAACGATTCTAGGCGCTTTAGAAAGTCATATCCAAAGCCATAGCCATAAATACTGGGAAAATCTTGACGCAGTAGAATATCTCTCAATTGCCTGCGTTTTTCTTGTCTTGAAGAGGTCACTGTCGCCTTACTATGTCACCAATCTGTTGGACAAACAATTGCCATTCACAGGTGTCATCGAAGTCACCAACATCGTCTCGCCCGAGGAAATGGGCGACAAGCATATTGTCTATTTACCAAAGTACATGCCGCCTGAAGACCCAGTGCAAGAAATGAGTGAGGAAGAAATCTACATTGAGTTTATTGGCGCTCTGAAGACCATGTATCCCGATTTATCTGACGATGAAATTCTGCACCGTCGGGTGTTTCGTGAACGCTATGTCCAGCCTCTTCAGGAAGTCAATTATCTCCAGCGCATGGGTGGGTTTCAAACTCCGATGGCGCATGTCTATGTTGTCAATACTTCAATGATTTACAACTCAACTTTGAACAATAACGCTGCGGTAACTCTTGGTCGAGAATGCGCTCACGAAATTACGCACCAAGATTAACGAGTTTAATATCAGCTGTAGTGTCAGTTTCTGCTAAATTATCGCCACGATGAACCCCGCCAACAGCAAATCAAATAGTAATATCTTAGCCATAATATTGGGCTCTTTTGGTGTCGTGGTTTTCTCTCTATGCGCGGCGTATTTTTTGCATCGCTATCCAGTTAATATCTCAGCGCAGTTAGACAGGGAGAAGCCTGCTGGTTTCCTCATTCGCGAGTCAGGCGCACAGGTACTGCTACTGGTCGACACTCTCGGAATTCAAGAAAGTTGGTCTCATGCAAAACTTGAACAAGCGGATTTTAGCTATGGCTGGGTAAGCGTTTTGCAACAGGAGTTTGGCTATTTTGATGTGAGGGATGTAGGTGGAGTCGAAAGCGTTTCGCTAGCCGATTATCGAACAGTTGTTTTTAGTTCATCAGCGCTGCAAAGCAACAAAGTGACAGCCAATGGTGTCAGTTTCGTCACTGAGTTTGTGCGTTCAGGTGGACTGGCAGTGTTGGACTATCCTAGCAATACTATATTAGCACCTTTTGATCTAAAGCGCTTGGAAAAGAGTGACATGGGGCAAACACTCTCTGCTGGGAAGTTGAGTCTACTGCTTGGCAGTATGTTCAGCGAAGAAACCACAGCGCCAATACCAGCTTCACTACCTGTTTTCACGGACATTCAAACCTATGTTTCAAATATCACTAGCAAGACAGAATCGTCATCAATGCTACAAGGCTCTGTCGCTTTCGAAAGTGTTTCATTGGGCGCAGGCGTGATCGTCCTGACCAAATGGGACTTCGGTCGTTGGGTGACTCTAACACAGCAAGGACTTCCGGATAAGAACCTGCGAGCTGAAAACCGCTACAATCAGTTTGGACATTCAGATAAACTGGAGGCAAACGATTTGGTCGCGGATGCGGCGTATTTGAACGCCAACTACCCTTGGGTGGATATAGCCGAAAAGAAACTTGGGAATCTAGTAGCTGGATTGCAATTGGCCCCGCGATGGTTCACAGCGCCTGATTCCTCTGCTGGAATTTTCATGATGACACATGATGACGAAGGTCTCGGTGATGCGGGTGTTTGGATGAATGACTATGAATATCAACGAGAACTTAACTCAACAACTTTTGTGATGCGTTCTGATAAGCTCAGCGTAGAGGGTGTCAAAGAGACAATTGACAAGGGCGGTGAAATTGGTTTGCATTGGAATCGCTTCAACAGAGAAGACAAAGCCTCTCTCGAAACTCTTGGCCTAGGGCGCTGGCGCCCGATTCGGCGTCGACGCAGTTGGCAGTCGCAAATTGATTGGCTGGATACACTGGGTGTGAAAACGATTTACAATCGCAATCACTACTTCCTTTGGGATGAGGATCTTTATCAGCCATTTAGAGCGCTGGAAGCAGTGGGGGTTACTATGGACTTAGCTATGGCCCTGACTTGCATGACAAAGGTTATTTATTTGGCGGCGCCTTTCCGTTTCAACCACTGGACGCCAATGGAGCCAGCTTTAAGCTCACTGAAACGCCAGTGACTTGGACAGAAAACTTTGCCAGCGCCGATAGCGTTTGGATTAAGCGAATTCTCGCAGACAATGCTGAGCAATTTCATGGTGTGATTGTCGCTCTCTATCACAACAATACTTTTGCATGGGCGCCAGATTATTCGGTCTATACAAGTTGGCAAAAATCCTATGACTTGGCATTGGCCAGTGGCCACACAATGTTCACCGCCAGTCAACTGGAAAATTTTCTGCAAGCGCGTGAAGAAAGTGAACTTACTTGGGAGTCAGATTCAGAGGGTGTCGAAGTTTATTGCCAGACTACAACGGCAGGTCTAGCTTTGATTGTTCCACAAGAGAATCTATACAGACCAACAGTGAGTACACATGACGCAGGAGCTTCTGAGAATCCTAACGCTGTTCAAATAGATACTGTGCGCATTCTTGGCTCTCCCTATTGGCGAATTGTTTTACCGCAAGGAAAGTTCTTGCTAAGCTTTGAGAGGCTTACAAACAGGCAGGGAGGAATTCAGTGAGGATCAATTCTGCGCCGTCACTTCGTTTAGCCAAACTAATTCTGCTGCTAGCGCTGATCCTTGTGGCTGTAGCAATTACAAACTATTTCAGTTTCTATCCAATTCACAGAGCTGCTGATGAGCCAGAGGTTTTTGGCGAGGTTTTCCTGGCGAATTCGTCATATCCAATCGCTCTGGTTGTTGATACGAGTGTAATTCGCCAGTCTGGAAAGTCGGGTAAGTTTTCCAAGACAGACTGGAGCTACGGCTGGATAAATCTCCTGCTCCAAGAGTCACGCCAGTATGATGTCATTGATATTTCCGAACTAAACTCGGAAGAGAATCATGCTTTTCGTTCAATTTGGATATTTACACGCTCAGCCCTTGCAGGCTCTGCCAGCGACGAATTAAGTGCCTTGCTCGATAGCCTTGCCAAAGGCGCCAGAGCGAACCAGAGCAGAGAAGAGGTTGTTGTCTATCTGGAAGCGCCAGATACACTAAGCGCCAAAAACTTAACGGTAATGTCGCTACTGGGTGAGAAAGTTGAATCGACAAAATATTCTCAACTGACTCAAATTCAATTACCCTCAGAGTTTACTGGACCAACTGTGCCAGAATTCAGGTTTGAGTGTGATGGATTAGTTGCCAGTGACGCCAAATCAAGACTGGTGACACTAATCTCTTTTGACAGCCTGCCTGTCTTACGAGAAGAGCGTCGCTTGGGATTACGAATACTAGTGGCCACATTTGATTTCGGACAAATGGCAGTGACTATCCAGCAAGGTAAACCCAATGATGATTTTTCTGTCACGGCAAAGATAAAAAAACGAACTGGCCTGCTACCAATTGTCAGCTCCGATCTTTGCGCTGATAGTTCCTATTACTTTGGTTTCACTCCATTCTTTGATCTTTTTGAACACGGGCTCTTCGCGCTAATCAGTGGTCAAGTTTCAAATGCGCCTCTCTTTGAAAGTTCACCGAAGGGCGCTTTTATCATGTCACATGATGAAGAGGGCATGGGCGATAAATCTGCTTGGATGGCGCGTCAAGAACAGATTTGGGGAGTGACCTCTGCAACTTTAGTCACTCCAGCGGCAATTACCGAGAAAGGTCTCAGTGAAATAATCAGCGCTGGCGGCGAAGTTGGTTTGCACATCGATCAATACTCTTACTTCAAGCGCCCAGGGTTGCCTGGGTTGAGACCAGTCAAAATCGAATATTCAATTATCGAACAAAAAAAATCTCTCCAAGCCCTAATGCCTAGTCCCAAGGATTCAAAGATTTCTATTAATCGGAATCATTGGTTGCTATGGTCCGAAAATTACACAGGAATGCTGCGCAAGCTAGCTGGCGCTGGCGTGCGATTGGATTTGTCTTATGGCCCCATTGGACAGGGGATAGCAGGGTATTTGTTTGGGACTTGTTTCCCATTCGTTCCGATCGACACAAATGGCTTTCCTTTGCCTATACTAGAGTTGCCGTTCTTATTTCAGGACGACGAGGATTTCGCTTCAGAATACTTGGATTCCATCTTTGATACGACCACATTTCAAAGTGAGATAGTGAATGTCGTTTTTCACAACAATACTATGGGACATTCTCCCGATACGCTCTTGATGTGGGGGTGGCGGGAATCATTTCAGAGGGCGAAAGATGCAAATCTGCCGATAGTTCATTATACTGATGTCATTGAAGCGTTACGAAAACAGGACGCCACGATGCCAACTGGAATACTCAACGAGAAGTAACAAAAAAGTAATTTATGTCTGTCGCAACCCAAAAATCACCATCATTAAGAAGAGCAACCATAGTTACGGAGGAGCTTAAGCTTTTCCCGCGTCTGAACTCTCAGTCGGCTTGGTGGCTGGGATTGTCTTGGCTGCTACTTGGTTTGCCAACTTTGATATATCCCTTCGGCCGCGATCAAGGAGTCTTTGCCTATATCGGCGAGCGTTTATTTAACGGAGCTCGCCTCTATGTTGACTTATGGGATGTCAAATCGCCACTGGTGTATTGGGCGTATGGACTCGCGCTAAAATTAACCGACTCACAATTCTACGGTGTCAGATTGATGGACATGCTCTTGGCCGCAGCCAGTGTCTACTTGGTCTATGCGTTAACAATCAATTTACGAATCGTACGTGGGCAACATGTTGGTGTGGTCGCTGGGGTCTTATACTTGCTTTGGTATTATTTGCCGAACGATTACCGAGTATTAGCCAATTGTGAGTCATTCATCACGCCATTTTTGCTGTTAGGTATGCTTTTGGTAGTCAAAGCCGTTTCCCAGCCAGAACAGCATTCATCTTCAGCGCAAAACTCATCGCCAAATTACTCTCTATGGTTTTGGGCTGGCATGGCGTTAGGGTCAACAATGCTTTTCAAGACCACTGGAGCGGTTTACATAGTTCCTGCGGTTGCCGCAGCATTTTTTGTCTCAACTGGCAGAACAATGAAGACACGCCTTCTGTCGGTTCTAGCAGTAGGAATTGGTTTTGCTGCGCCTCTTGTTCTTGGCTGGATGTACTTACTGCGCACAGGAGCTATGGAAGATTGGCTTTACTTGAACTTTACTTACTTGCCGTCCTATACAAGTGTCTCTCACTCAAATGGTTTATTGCATGAGCTAGCGAACTCTTTGTTTATTCTCAAGGCGCTGATTGAGATTTATCCCGCGATGATAATCGGGTTAGTCATGTTCAGTTGTCTGGTATTCTCGCATTGGTGCAAACGAAATCTCCCTGAACTGTTTGGAGTAAAAAAATCGCTGACGACAGCCTATATTGTTCTGACCTTTGGTCTCATTTACGCAGCTGTTATCGCCCTGCAAGGCAAATATTTGCACTATCATTTTCTTCCGCTTCTGGGGCCTTTTGCTGTCTTAGTTGCGGTTTCGACTTTGAGCGCCATTGAGGATTTTGGCGCGACCTTTTGGACCAAAACAATGGCTTTGCTAACTTTGACTATCGGTCTGGCACATATTTGGGCGCTGCCACAGCGCTATATTTCGCTAGGGAAAATGGTCACAGATTCAAGTTATAGTGATATCTACTATGAAGAGCTTTCCACAGGAAATTATCCCTGCGCAATTAGTTATCAAATCGGAAAATACCTACGTGCGGACTCTGAGCCAGATGATAGGTTGTTTGTCTGGAGCTTTGAGCCAGAGATATACTTCCTCTCAGAACTAGGGACTTCATCACGGTTCTTGTTTAATACACCTTTCTTCGCCGGTGAAGTCGCCAAGGATTGGAAGACAGAGCTAATGGTCGATTTGTTATCCAAGCCTCCAACATATATCATCATTGGCGAGCAAGATGGATTGCCGCTGATTACTGGCGAGAGTTACAGTTCGAAAGAACGCTTGAAAGAAATCGAGGGGCTTCCAGAGTTCATAGAGTTGAACTATGCCCCAATGAAGACATTTGGAAACCTGACAATATTGAAACGCCGTATCTTTGGTGATATTGAGAATATCAATTCATCTGATATGACTGAATTGCAATCCACTACAACAACCAGAACCAGAACTAAGAAATCGTAATATAAACTTATGAAGATTCTAATCACAGGAGCCGCAGGCTTTATCGGCTCACACCTCACAGACGCGCTCCTTGACGCTGGGCATGAGATTGTCGCGGTCGACAATCTCTCCATGGGAAGAATGGAAAATCTCGCTGTAGCGGAAAAAAGCAAGAACTTCTCGTTCAATAAACTCGATGTACTCGACTATGATGACTTATTGGCCTGCGCCTCGGGTGTTGAGCGCATTGTTCACTTGGCGGCCTTCAAAATTCCGCGCTACGGAAAAGCTATCGACACTTTGGTCATCAATAACTTGGGAACAGTGAATGTTCTCAAGCTGGCAGGTGAGCTTGATTGCAAAACTGTAATTGCTTCCACATCGGACGTCTATGGCAAGAGTTCGGCGCTACCTTTTAATGAAGAGGGTGACTTACTAATTGGCGCCCCTTCAAAACCAAGGTGGAGCTATGCAGTTTCAAAAATGTATGACGAGCACTTGGCGCTGGCGAGTATGGCCGCCTATGGTTATCCTGTGACCTTGCTGCGCTTTTTCGGGTCATATGGTCCGCGTCATCACCTGAGTTGGTGGGGCGGCCCACAGTCGGTTTTCATTGACAAGGTTCTCAGAGGAGAAGTCATTCCAATTCACGGCGACGGTCAACAGACTCGTAGTTTCACTTATATTGCTGATACGGTACGGGGTATCGTGGCGGCAACATTGAAAGATAGCGCCAACGGTGAAGTTCTCAATATTGGTTCTACTCGTGAAATCACAATTGAAAAACTTGCGCGGATGATTCATTCACTGATTCCAGATGCTCCAGAATTGAAACTGGAGTTTATTCCATATGAAGATGTCGCTAAGAACTACGAAGATGTCATGCGGCGCATTCCTGATGACACTAAGTGTTTTAAGTTACTCGGGGTGCGCGCGAAAGTCTCTTTAGAGGAGGGACTTCTACCAACAATTCAATGGCAGCGCAAAGAACTCAATCTGTAGTAATGTTCTGCTGTTAAGTATGTATGAAAGCCCGTATGGAAACATGCAATGTCACTTAGAGAGATTCTGGCTCCTGCGAATATTCTTTCACTATCTCGTGTTCCGCTGGCGATTTGGATTCTGTTTCTATTACAAATGGAAACGCTACCAGCGACACGAGCTGCAGTTTTAATTTTGAGTCTTGCGGGACTAACAGACCTTTTCGACGGCATCCTTGCTAGGCGCGCTGAGCGTTGTACTGGCCAGAAAAATCCTTACGGAATTATTATTGACCCAGTCGCAGACAAGCTCTTTGCAATTGTTTTGATTGTTGGATTGATAATGCGAGACGCTTTTCCACTTTGGTTAGCGATTCTTGTTCTTGGCAGGGATGCGGTGATTATGACCGCTGGAGCCGTCTTGGCTCGAAAATACAAAATTGACCTACCCTCAAATCTCCCAGGTAAATACTACTTTGTTGCGCTGGCTTTTCTCTTGGCGGTCTATGTCGCGAGATTTGAAGCTGGAATTGCAATACTTGAACCTTTGACACTGGCTCTGTGGTTGGTCTCAAGCGCTTACTATATCAAAATTTTTGTCAAAATCACCGCTAAGAGCGAATCAGAGAAGCAGGGAACTATTGATACTCCTGCCAAGAAGAACAAACTAGCCGACAAACTCCGAGCTATTGCTTTGACAATGGTTCTGCTGGCTCTGGCGGTATTGTTTCTCCAAGAAGATCCACTACGGCTTTGGTAGCGCTCTAGCTAATTAACGCTGGCCTGATAATCTTGAAGGCGCTTGTTTATCGCCTTTAGGCCACTACCATTCCGCTTGAGATAACCATAACCAACATCACGCCAGAGTTTCAATTGCGCTTCAAAGAAGTCATAACGAGCGGAGATTGCGTCTGTTTCTGCTGTAAGCTCACTTTGCAGTCCACGGAGTAATTCATCTCCAGTATTTGCGTCCTCTTCATAGGCGTCGAAGTTCGCCTCAAGCGCTTCGGCAGTAAATGTTCTAGAGCGCTTCGAGAATAAGGCCCTATCTAAAGCCCCGACCATTTCTTTGAAATCACGTCGCACTTGTTCGGAAACTTTGAGTGTCGCATCATCAAGCCGGTAACCCAATTCATTGATGCGCGCCTTAATTTTCGAGCGTTCCTTGAGACGTTTACCGCCGTCAAAAATCGGGGCTGAGAGTTTGGCGGTGATGACGAGACCATTGTCATCAACACCCAAAGGCGCTTGAGTTTCAAAATAGCTGTCCTGAAAATACCCAACACTAGCTGAGATAGTCGGCAAAACCTTGCCCGTGTTAACACTCAGCGCGGTTGCCGAACGATTGAGAGCGGCATGAGCCGCATTTAGTATTGGTGAACGTGAAGTCGCTTCCATCACCCAAAAATCTTCCGCTGCATTCCGAAGTTTAGTATTATCCAGAGCTTTGTTGGCTCGGCGGATATAGTCAAACTCATCTTCGGAATAAATACCTCGGTCTATGACGAAGGCTTCACGGACCGGCCGGCCCAATTGCGCTAGAAACGCTGTCTTGGCGATTTCAAGATTGCTTCTGATGCTGAGCGCTTGCACAGTAGCGCTCTCTTTGCGTCCTTCCCAGCGAACCAATTCAGACCGTTCGGAAGTCTTTAGTTCGTAGTGTGTCAGAGCAACCTGCAAACCGCGATGTGTCTTTTCGCGATTACGTTCATAAGCGTCGCGCAATTCATAGGCTCGGGATAAATGCAAGTATGCGGCAGTGACATTGTGCTGGAAATCTGATTTCTGTATGTCTCTGAGCGCCTCGGCTGTTTTGAAATCATGCCGCGCCAGTGAAATCGATTTATATGCGCTGAGATCAAAAAGTGATTGAGTGAGTGTTAGTTCATAGCCGTTCTTGCCCAGAGCGTTCCGTGGATAAGAGTTGGCGGGCGGGTCATCGGAGTAACCGCGAATATAGCCGCTGGCGGAAAGATGTGGAAATATAGCTGAACGCTGCTCACCGATTTGTGCTTGTGCCACTCCTAGGGCTTCATCGTCAGCTAGATAGCTAGGATTAACTAGAGCCGCTTCAGAAAGAGCTTCTTTTACCGAATAGAATCTCGCAGAAGGATCGTTGGGAGCTTCAATAAGTCGAGCCTCAGCAATTAGAGAAGAGGGTGGAGTAATTTTCAGTTCCTGACATGCGCCAAGATTGATTGTCAAACGGCGAGCATCGCGAAAGACTGTCGGTAATGATTGCGGTGAGGCGCCTTGCAAAATGTCAAAGGTCTTTTCGGCGTGGTATCTGGCAAGCCCATAGACATTATAGGCTGTATTGGTGCCAAAAGCCCCCCGTTCAACCATCGCCAAGCCTTCGGAGCTAAAAGCGGGTATAGCGCTTAGTTTAAGTAGCTGAAAGAAGCCATTGATTTGATCAATTGGCATTCCATAAAGAGGGGTCATATACAACGCATCAATCTTGCCTTTGAGTTCATCAATTTTCTTGAAGAAAAGGTACTTGTCTTCGCCAGGTTTGATTGGGGCTGTGATTAGTTTTGCGTTATAGCGTTCGGCAATACGGCGGATATAGCTTTCAACTATGGCAGATTCATTACCAGCGGGGAAATATAGCAAACCGATACGTTTCGCAGGGTACATAGCTGTCATCGCGCCCAAATCAGACAATATTTTACCTGGGCTAATTCTAACGGTCAGATTCTTAATCTTGGGTTGTCCATTGCTCCCCGCTAAACCCTCAAGAACTGGATCAAAACGTCCCATAGCGACAATTGGCTTTTTGCAATTGGCTTCGAGAAGGTCTTCGACGACCCAAGGCCCCATCGCGACAATCAAATCGATATTGCGATTGCGCGATAATTCTTGTGCCATGCGTTTACATTCCGCCCTATCCCATTCGGCGGTTTTGTAACCATCGGGCGGGAATATAATTTTTACATCCTTAGGAGCATGGTCTAGTAATCGTTCTCGATATTCCCCCTGCAAAGTGCGATAGAACGGATAATCTCCAGCCTCGAAATAAGCGACACGATATGATTTCGCCGAAGACAGAGTCGCGGCTCCCATAACAAACCAAGCGCTAAAGATACAAGCGCAAACAATCGTCAGGAATGAATATTTTCTAGTCTTCTGTATCATCGGCCTTAATTCCATAATCGTTCATAGTTCGTTTCATGTTCCGCTGGATACTCGAAGCCACATACAAGCGGACTTCAATAAATGTAATACCAACCTAAATGTCAGTAGGTTCGCGAAGAATTGTTTGTGAAGATGTGTTTGTTGAGAAAGTTTGCGATAGGGAGAAGCTATTGCCTAGAACATATTCATCGAAATATGTTTGGCGAATTCAGAGGGGAAGGTTTCGATTCCAGCCAACGTATACTCGAGAAATTCCTGAACATCTGGCTCCATGAAATCGGGATGAGTCCAAGGGAAGGGCATAAACTTTCGGCCGACCAGAGCCAGAGTCTTTTCGGCAAAGATGTCTCTGCCAATGCAAATCCGGTAGGTGGCGTCTTTTTGGGTCGCAATTGTCAGACCAGTTGCTCCCAAAGCGATGGGATCAAGATTCACTTTGCGGAAAGCCAAATTTGAGACTCTATCAGCAAATTTGGATTCTATTTTCATAGTCCGCTCTTTGGCGTCAGCAAGGTTGGCGGGGTTTATGGGCTTTATGAACGAGAAGAAACGTCTTTTCAGCCCTTCACCCATTTCTTCGACATACGAATGGGTATGCAAATACTCCATTTCCTCGGTTTCGGCGTCAACACGGCCGAATTGCTTTTCGAGAGATTCAAGAGCCGACTCAAGAATCACACGGTCATTATATATGGCGGAAACTAGGAGTCGCGCTGTGGAATTTTTGGCCAGTAACTTCATGCTGGCAATGATATGCGATGTTGAAAGAGTTTACGCCAGTGTTTTTTGTCGGTTGCTCAAGAAAAGTTAGCTCTTGGCCTTCTGGGGGTTCTTTGATCCAGACCTTTAAGTCAATATCCGCCGCCACGACCTCTGTTGCGACCTCTGGTGTGATCTCCGTCAGGTGGACGAAGCTCTTCCATTTTCTCTTCTCGGTACTCAAGGAATTCTTTTTTCTGGTCTTTGGTGAGAACTTTTTCGATATCATCATGGGCCTTGCGCAATTTAGCAATCGCTCCAGACATCGCTCCACGTCTTCCGCTATGGCCGAATCCTCCGCCAGAACGTCCGGATGGTTGCCTAGATTTTCGGCGAAATTCCCGCATGTCTTGCTCTGAATACGAAAGAATAGCATCAACAAGAACCGCCTGAGAGCTATCGAGATGTAGGCGTCTAGCCAGAACCTCACCATTTCTAGATGAATATTTCGTTTTCGATTTTTTTTGTAGAAGGCGATATTGTTCGCGCTGACTATTGGTCAGTAGTGCATTTACCCGAAAACGCATACTGTCCATCTCTTTTTGATTCTCTAAAGCCAAAGCATAATAGTCATCGTCAAATCTCTTTCGATGTCGCTGACCAGACTCAAACGTTTGAATCAGGAGAGATTCAAGTGAGTCTGTTTGCTCGGCGCTAAGCTCAAGGACGGATTGCAGAGCTAAGGCGCGCCTGTGAGTAGCGTCAATTTGTTTCTGGCTGAGAGCAAAAGAGCTTGACCCAGTTAACCCTAACGCGATAAGTAGAGCCAGTGTCGTTTTTAGGAATGTTCGTTGGCTGTTCATACTCAATTATACAAGCAACTGTCTCTGAAATCAAAAAATATGTAATAATATGACGCTCATTGCGTGGCGGTGAAGACATCACTATATTCACAGCAGAACGCCATAACCGCGTCGAATAGATTAGTAGAACTCACAACTGTTTTTAGCTAATATTTTTTCAGGTAATAATCTTTTCAGGGAATAACTCTTTCTAGAAAAAAATGAATTCAACGCAACCCAAATATAAGCCCGTCAAACCGCAACATGGCACAAAGCTTTCCTGTCAAGGATGGGCACAAGAAGCCGCTTTGCGCATGTTGCAAAACAATCTCAGCGAAGCCGTCGCCGAAAAGCCAGAAGACTTAGTTGTCTATGGCGGCACTGGCAAGGCCGCGCGTAACTGGCAGGCCTATGCTGATATCGTGAAATCTCTCAAGAAACTCAAGAACGACGAAACATTGCTGATTCAATCAGGAAAACCAGTCGGAGTTTTTCAGACTCATCCATATTCGCCCAGAGTCATTCTGGCGAATTCGCATTTGGTTCCCGCTTATGCGACTTGGGAGAAGTTTCGTGAGCTAGAAAAACTTGGCCTGACGATGTATGGCCAAATGACCGCTGGCAGTTGGATTTATATCGGCGCCCAAGGCATTTTGCAGGGCACATACGAAACTTTTGCCGCCGCCGCCAAAACACATTTTGGTGGGAGTCTCGCTGGCAAATGGATACTAACTGGCGGCCTGGGAGGCATGGGCGGCGCTCAGCCGCTGGCAGGAACTCTCAATGGCGCGACAGTTCTCTGTGTCGAAGTTGACGAGGCGCGTATCAATCGACGTGTCAAAGATGGCTATTGTGACATCAAAGTTAAAGAACTAGACAGAGCTATCAAATTAGTCAAAGACTCAATCAAGAATAACAAACCGATATCAATCGGGTTGGTGGGCAATTGCGGCGAAATTTTCCCAGAGATTTTCCGCAGAGGGTTGTTGCCGAGTATTGTCACTGACCAAACCAGCGCTCATGACGAACTCAACGGTTATATCCCACAGGAGATGACTGTCAAAGAGGCCGATGTCTTGCGAGAGAAATCACCGAAAGAATATATTCGGCGTTCTTATGAAACGATGGTGCGTCATTGTGAATCTATGGTGCGCTTCAAGAAAGCTGGTTGCATCGTTTTTGACTATGGTAATAACCTCCGTGGTCAGGCCGAAAGCGCAGGTTACTATGAGGCTTTTGCTTTTCCTGGTTTTGTTCCAGAATATATTCGCCCACTGTTTTGCACTGGCCAAGGGCCATTTCGTTGGGCGGCGCTTTCTGGCTCTCCCAAAGATATTCATTTTACCGATGACCTGATTCTTAGAGAGTTCAAAGAAAACGAATCACTTTGTCGGTGGATTAAAATGGCGCGTGAGAAGATTCCGTTCCAAGGTTTGCCCGCTCGTATTTGTTGGCTAGGTTATGGTGATCGCGCTAAGTTTGGCGAATTGATTAACAGGGCTGTCGCCAGTGGTGATATCTCCGCGCCGATAGTTATTGGCCGTGATCATCTTGATTGTGGTTCAGTGGCCAGTCCGAATCGCGAGACTGAAAACATGAAAGATGGCTCCGATGCGATTGCCGATTGGCCGTTGCTCAATGCTATGCTCAATACCACTTCTGGCGCCAGTTGGGTATCGATTCATCATGGGGGAGGAGTCGGCATCGGAAACTCGATTCATTCGGGGATGGTGATTGTCGCCGACGGAACTCCAGAGATGGGCGTGCGGATCGAGCGTACATTGACCAACGATCCAGGAACAGGAGTCATGCGCCACGCTGACGCAGGGTATTCCGAGGCGATTGACTTTGCCAAAAAGAAAAAGATACAATTACCGTCGATTTGATTGCATATTCCTCTGGAGTGATATGCGGCATGAGTCGTGGTTATTATCTGAAATTCTGAAATGTAGTTATCTTCTAGAATGTATTCTCCGAAAACACAAATACAGTCCAGCAGAAAGAAACGATGACATACAACAATTCCGACACCTCTGACGGTTTCTTGCCCGAATCGGAAGTCAAATTTATTCACGGCAAACCAGTTGGGCCGCCTTCTCGGGCGACTTTGATGGTCAAACATATTGGTCAACTTGTCACTATGCGCGGTCCTTCGCCGCGTGTTGGGCCTGCGCTCAATGATCTTGGAATAATTGAAGACGCTGGAATCGCTGTCGCTGGTGATAGAATACTGGCGATTGGTCCGAGTGACGAAGTTGAAGGCCGTGTGCCTGTGGCTCCGCAATGTGAATTGATTGACGCCAAAGGTGGCTTAGTGACACCGGGGTTCGTTGATAGTCATACACATCCTGTTTTTAATATGACGCGCGAAAAAGAATTCGCCTTGCGGTTGCAGGGCAAGTCCTATATGGATATTGCTGGCGCTGATGGTGGTATTCGCGCTTCTGTGCGCGATTTACGCGCATCTGGCGAAGAAACTCTCAAGGCCGAATTGCGCAAACGTCTCGATAGAATGCTCGCGCATGGTACGACAACAGTCGAAGCCAAATCTGGATATGGACTTTCGACGAAATCTGAGTTGATGTCTCTGGAGACTATCAAATACTGGAATGAGCGTCACCCGATTGAGATTATCCCGACTTTTCTGGGTGCGCATGAAGTTCCCGATGAGCATCGCGCCAAGCGGGAAGACTATATTAAGATTCTCATTGAAGAGATGATCCCCGAGGTTGCCAAACAGAACTTGGCGAGATTTTGCGATGTGTTTTGCGAAGAGGGTGTCTTTACGATTGCTGAGTCTGAGAGAATTCTTGAAGCCGCTGGCAAATATGGTCTGAAGTATAAGTTGCACGCTGACGAATTGAAGTCGAGTGGTGGAGCGCAATTGGCTGTTAAGCTTGGGGCGGTTTCCGCTGACCATTTGATTGCTGTTTCTTCGGCTGGGATTAAGGCTTTGTCATCATCGAAAACTGTAGCGACTTTATTGCCAGGTACAAGCTATAGTCTTGGGCTCGACAAATACGCTCCAGCTCGGGAGCTTATTAGTAGAGGCGGAATTGTTGCGCTGGCTACTGATTGCAATCCTGGGTCCAATTATTCTGAGTCGATGGCGATGATGGTTTCTTTTGCTTGTTTGCATTATCGCATGACACCTGCCGAGGCGCTCTCTGCGGCAACTGTTAACGGCGCTGCGGCGCTGGGCTTGGCTGGTGAACGTGGGCAGTTGATGGAAGGTCGTCACGCCGATTTTGTTGTTTGGGATGCGCATGATTACCGTGAAATTCCGTATCACTATGGTGTTAATCTTGTGTCGTCTGTTGTTAAAGCGGGCAAGTTGGTTGTGTCTCATGATGAAAAGTAATCCATTGACACAGGTTGGCATTAACTGCACGACTCGTAGGGGCGTCGTTTCGGCGCCTGTTATTCTTGGAAAAGGCAGGGGAGCCCTGCCCCTACGCTTCAACTCCTTAGCTTTACTTATTTGTGGGTTTCTGTTTCTGTCCTCTTGCGGTGTTTATAGTTTCCGTAGCGCTGGAGGCGCTTTGGTCGAGAGCATTGCTATTGAGCAACTGGAGAACAGAATTAATCAGGCGGGAATCTCTGATAAGATTACTGAGTTGGTCGTTGATGCAATGCTCGCTGACGGTACAATTGATGTTGTCAGTTCTTCGACCGCCGAGGCGATTCTCACTGGGGCGTTGATTGGTTACACTAGCAAGCCGAATGCTTTTGATGAGTCCGATCAGGTGACAGAATATATTGTCAAACTGACAGTTGAGTTGACTCTGAGCAAGCGTGAGTCTGAACAAGAAATTTGGAAAGAAACCTTCACCCAAGAAGGAATCTATGACGCGGCCACCCAAACCGAAGAAGACGGCCAAGCCCGAGCCACCGAGTTAATAGTAGTCGACATCCTCAACAAAACCACCCGCAGTAATTGGTAGGCGCCATCAGCGCCTTTTTACATATTCTCTAACAGTTTTTATTGTTGCGTCAGGTCCTCAGACCTGACGTTTATCTAGTAACTACAAGTGTCAGGTCTGAGGACCTGACACAACTGCAATTTCCCCTAACAGTTTTAGTAGTTCATTATAGGTGTTTCCACTGATAAAATGGGTTCGTTTCGCATATACGGTATGTTTGCAACGTAATACTCACTTTTCTTGGCTTATTTCGGTGAAATGGGTTCGTTTCGCATATACGGTGCGTCCATGTCATAATGTTGTAGTATTCTTGTCAATATCTCATATTGGTTGTCTGTTTGCATGACTGTCTCGTCCATAATAGGTGTGGATAGATTTAGGTGTGAGGTTGTAGTAGTTTTGTTAAGAGAAGACAATATCTATTTGCTGGATTGGTTTTCATTTGGTAGGATGTGTTTAGGAATTGGCTCTAAGGACAGGCGCCAAGCCAATACCAATGCACTACCAGAGCATTCCTGTGTGGAATGAGCAACTGAATGACTATTGATTTCAAGAAAGAATTAGACCGCGGCCTTAGGTCCATTGAAGGTAATAATTGCGAGCAAGCCCTCGAGATTCTAGAGCCACTTTTGCAGCATGCTCCTACTGAGCTAGAATATGCCATACTAGCGAAGAATGTCGGTCACTGTTACTTACACTTGCTCAATCCTTCAAAGGCGGAACCAATACTTGTGAACGCTTTTAAAGTTGGGGTAATGTTATCGCAGGAGGACCAAAGAGCCGCTGATTTGCTAGAAATTGGCTGGGGCTTAGTGAGGTGTCAAGTCAGTCTGAGTGACTCGATAAGAGCATACGAGTCAATACTGAGTTGTGATAAAATCCTGCACACCTTTAGCGGCAAAGAATGGGCAATGTCTCGATACTATTACTTCAGCGTGAAAGCAATATTTTTCCGCTGGCAGAAGAAGTATAAAGAAGCTATGAAACTTTTCAAAGAAGCCAAGCGAGAGATTCGTAATTTTGATTCAAGAGTGAATAGGAGACGTTACTTGGCCGTCATGACTTACCAGATGGGCTTAACACATGTATTTTGGGGGCATCCCCGTCGCGGAGCGCGACTTTTTTCAAAAGTGAATTTGGAATTACTACGGGATGATCTTCACAACATGTATGTTACAAGCTGGATAATTGCAGAGAATAGGAAGAAAAACCATAATCAGGTACTTGTTCTCTACAAGAAGTATCAAACGATCGCCGATGCATCGACTCAGAAGGACTTTGTAGACTACGCCCTCGGCGAAGCGTACTTTTGGCTTGGTTATCCGAATCGTGCAAAGGTCTACTTTGAAGAAGTCTTGAAGAAGACTAGTGAGGATCTCCTCACTAGTCAAAGTGAAAAATACTTGGAGAGCATAGCGAGAGCAGAACCTGACGCTAAGTAAATCCACCAAGCAAATTCGCTGGGTCCTATGAATCGTTGGGATTGCCGCGCTTCGCTCGCAATGACTGGTGGGGAGCGGTCTTCCGATGGTTAGGGGTGGATGGTTGGGTTGGGGTGTAAATTGCTGGCTTAATTGGGTTGAGGGGTGTATCTTGGGGGTCTGTGGCCGCAGAGCGTAGGTATTTGCTGTTGGTCCGTTATGTTGCTGTTGATGTATAAGCTCTAAGATGAATATTATAGGATATAGTAGATGAAAAACATGCGGATAGATTCTTTTGGTGGTCTGGCTTTTGGTTGTCTCGGTGTTTTGTTGGTAGGTGTTTTGGGCGCGAGTGTGGTTCGGGCTGATGAAAGCAACTCCAAAGTTGGGACGCGTAATTTTGCGTTTCTGAAGAAGGATGTTGGCGCTCGGGCAGTTGGTTTGGGCGGGGCATTTACTGGGCTGGCTGATGATGAATCGGCGCTTTTCTATAATCCTGCTGGAGTTGCCGCTCTTAGCGGTCGACGGTTGATAGCTGGCTATCAGAACTTTGTGGCGGGAATCAATTCTGGTTTTTTGGGTTATGTGCATCCGCTTGGTGATCAAGATGCTATCGATGGTGGCGCGCAGAAACTTGGTGTGTTTTTGAGTTATGTGAACTATGGCGATTTTGTGCGCACTCTCAACACTGGTGAAGAAATCGGAAACTTCGGAGCTTCGTCATTTGTTTTGGGTGGACACTATTCTCGTCGCTTTGGGCCGAAACTTCAAGCTGGCGCCAATGCCAAACTTATCTATTCGAATTTGGATTCGTTTACCTCAACTGGTGTCGCGACAGATATTGGATTACGGTACACAATCAAAGAAAAAAACTATGAACACAGTAATCGCGGTTTTGGTTCGGTTGGACTGACTGTACAGAATCTAGGTAAGACACTTTCGGCATTCACCAATACCGCCGAAAAAGACCCATTGCCGACAGTTTTTCGCTTTGGTGTGGCTGGGCGGCCGCGTGGGGCGCCAGTGACTGTTAGCGCTGATGCAATCAAGCCTATTGACAATGATGTTTATTTTGCGGTTGGACTTGAATATGACGACATCGACAAGTTGGTTCTACGCGCTGGTTGGTCGGGTTTTGGAGAGAATTTCAAAACAGTCGGCGACCAATCGTCAATCGCTGGATTTTCATTCGGCGTTGGATTCAAACTTGAGGCCTATGGTATCGACTATTCATTTACTCCGATGAATGATTTAGGCGAATCTCATCGAATTACGATTTCGCATAATTTTGATCCACTTTTCTACTAGATTGTTTGCGAAGCTAGACTGTTTGGGCTACCAAGTTCTTCCGCCTGAGTTTAATAGAGCGTTTTGCAGGGAAGTTTCGTAATAGTTCATTGATGAACATTAGGTTATGTGGCAATTTGTAGAACAGGGTGCGAGAAATGAAGACGAAGAGTATTTTCATGCAGAATCCTATCAGGGAAAAATCTATCAAGAAGAATTCTATCAAGAAGAATCTGAGCGAGTCTCAACGATTTAGGCAGGTATTGGCAGTAACAATTTGTTTGCTGGGAGTTGGTGGCTCGATTGTTGGTTGCTCTATTTCTGATTCGAAGAGTCCGCGCTTGGTGGTTATTGAACTTTTTGGGGCGATGGAGCAGAATGATGTGCCGACGCTGGCCAGTGTGTTGGATATACAGGGGTTGATGGAAAAACGTCAATTAGACTATGCTTTGAATATTGATACGCCGCGGGTGTTTTCTTCGCCGACTCAGCTCTTTGAAGATTTGACGAATGATGGGCTGACTAAGAAGACATGGTTTAGTTTCCAACGTGTGGTTGGTGATGAGGAAATCATCGGTGATTCGGCATTTGTCGATGTTTCTTTTGTTGACAGGGACACAGGCATACAAACGTTTAATAAGTTTGGTGTGCGGAAGATTGGAGAGCGCTGGCGCATCTATAGCTTTCGGACTATGGTCGCTCCGCAGTAACGCTTTTCTTGATAGCGCAATTCAAATGACACCCATGTCCGACTCTCCAGAAAATCAATCATCAAGAGATGTCTCCTCGAAGGATTTGTCTTCAGGTAATGTCAATACAGTGACACCTCCTCTGCGTGACGCTGAAATTACTGTCGAAGAATTGAAAGTTGCTCTCGACAAGAATGAGAATATTTTCTTATTGGATGTTCGCAGCCTAGGAGAGTATCAGGCGGGGCATGTCGCTGAAGTGGATATTTTGATTCCGCATACTGATGTTCTGCAGCGCCTCGAAGAATTACCCAGCGACAAAAACAAATATATTTACTGCATTTGCCGCTCTGGTCGACGGTCAGCATATGTCACCACTGCGCTCATAACTCTCGGTTATACGAACACGTACAATGTCATTGGTGGTATGATTGAGTGGAGTGGGACTGGTTATCCTGTCGAGTCTGTTCAGGAATGAGCGGTAATAAGAGAGCATCAAAAAAGGAGCCCACCACCGGTTTTGCCCGAATACAGAGATAGAGGGGGTAATCCCCGCAGGGCAAACGCAGAAAGTAGTAGACTCCCTACCTCAATGATAGGACTCTCGGCCATTCTGTCAAGTGGATTCTCTGTCATGCGCCCCGCAATCCAACCTTCGGTATCACATTCATACATGCGCTAGGCGGATATTACGAGTTTTGGGATTGAATGCGCAGTATCTGCGCCGCTTATAGGCTCACTACTCTGTGTCTAGTGGTTGGGACTAAACTCACAGCTAGACTGCCATGTGTCTAATCGTAAGCTGTTTAATGACTTGCAAGATTGGGCTTATTCGTGGCTTAACTAGTGGGGTTGCCAACTGTCAAATTGGGGCCGTGATATGTTCTGGCTTTGAATTCGCTATGCTTTCTAGAGGCGGAGCGCTTGTTTAGGAGGAAAGTTGGCCTGAGTTTCGTGGTCGTCAGATGTTGATTCGGAGCGGCCTACTCCGTATATTCTTTGGCTCAGTGGGAGAGGTAGTTTCTTCTCATTGGCAGTGTCTCAGAACATGTTTCAAAGTTGTTTGGGACAGATCAGTTAGAACTTATTTATATGTGGCGAATCATATTGAAAGGGATATATCAGTGAAGCTTGGATTTCTTCGAGGAATTGTTCTCATCGGATTTGGATCAATAGTTGCGGGTGTTATTCTGACAGCCTGTAAGGCTGACATTGTTTTACCTAAGGCTCGTGGCTTTGATGGCGAGTATGCTGGTTTGCTTATTATCACCAGAGGCACGCCAGTTGTTACAGATACTGATCATGTGGTTTTCACTTTTCGCTTAACAAACCCAGATTTTCCTGACTTTGGCACATATTCACATCGTTTTGACACGCTGAATACTGATACCACCGACTTCCAAGATTTCTGTGATATGCCTAAAGGGGATTGGTCGCTTTCTAACGGAAAGTTAATTTTTGAGCCAGGTCCAGTGGGTGTTAACCTTTGCGATGAAACCTTGGTTCCGACTTCAATAATTGATATAGCAGGTGGGGGGAAGACTGAAATCTCCTTTGGTTTTATTACAGTCAATACTGATCCACCGACTGAAGTCCTTGGCGATAGCTTGATTCTCAAGCAGAGTCGTGACTTAGATGGTATCAACACTGAGTTTCGGTTGGTTCTCACAGGTATTTTGCAATAGTTGCAATAGATTCTTCTCAACTATCTGGCAGGGTTGTTGATGTTGTAGTTTTGAATTAACGTAATGATTACGTCTTCTTGGATATTGCACATGATTAAATCTTGTCTGCCTATTTTAACCAGAGCTAAACGCTTTTTAGGGCGTTTGTCGGTGCGGTCTCTTGGATTTGTTTTGCTGGTAGTGAATGTTGGATGTGCGTCGCCTGTACTGCCGAGCAAACCACACCGTGGCATAGAAGGGGAGTACTCTGGATTGCTTCGGATAACCACGACCAATGTCATTATTACTGATAATATCGTTTTTGAAATCAAACTTTCAAATCCTGATGACTTTAGCGAGGGTGTCTATTCCCACCGCTTTGATACTTTGGCGCTCGATACGGCCGACATGCCTGATATCTGTGATATGCTTAGCGGTGTTTGGTTTATTAGAAATGGGAAGATTGTCCTAGAGCCAGGGGCTGTTGAAGATACGACCTGTGATGTTAGTTTGCTACCAACTTCATTAGTCGAAGTCTCTGTTGATTCCGTAGTCGAAGTTTCATTCGGATTCATAACAATCAACACCAATCCGCCGACCAAGGATATTGGTGATAGCTTGATTTTAGTGCAACAAAGGCCGTCTGATGGAGTTAGAGTCGAGTTTCGTTTGGTTCTAACTGGCACTCCTTGATGAAAATAATTTATGTGAAATAGGATTACGGTCCGCTAGAACTGTTGGTTCAAATTATGTTTTTGACTATGAAATTATGTAAAGTATTATCAACGATAAATATGCGCTTTACGAAGCGTTTGCTTCTGATGTTACTTGGTTCTCTGGTTGTTGGATTGGTTGGGGCTTGTGAAGACACAATTCAGCCCTCGTTGGGCTGTCCTGCAGTTCAACCAGCGCCGAGTGATACTCTGCACGGGCAATATACTTGGACAGATAACACGGGTTCTGTTGCCAGAACTATCAACCAACGGAGTGTCTTCCAGTTTCGTAGTGATTCTCTGGGTAATTTCATTGTTTTTACCATGCGGGTGGATACTTCGGTCTTGAATCCTGAGCGTCGGTTCAACGATTTGACAGCAACGTATCGTTTGACCGAAGATAGTTTGTTTGTTGATTCGATTGTTTTTCTTGGGCTAAATGGCGCCAATGATAATATTCCTTTTGGTACTTTCGTCTTTAGTTGCACAGACGATAGTTTGTTCTTCTTTGGTGGCTCTGAGCCAGGTCTTAACTTTGCCGATACAGTTATGCGGATCTCAATCCGTCGCTAGTTTCATGTGATTTGGACAGTTTGTCTCTTTGTTTTCCACACTTCCTATTTTAATCCATAAAGTTTAATAATTTTCACTGACAGGCTTTGTCAGCGCCTCTTGCTATAGTGGGGCCAGAGTATTCGAGCGCCCGATCTCTGGTGTAACGGCGCATTGGCGTGTGGCGTAGGCATAATCAATCCAGAGGTCGGGCATCTAAAATGATAGCGCCGTTGCTGAATTGCGGTTTAGGATATTTACAACAGTGAAGACAACAGATAGAGAGAGACGAAAAAAATGCATTCCAAGATTATTTCATCAGCCACTGAGGGTATTGACGCATATACTGTCGAAGTCGAAACAGATATTCAGCAACAATTGCCCGCCTTTTGTACTGTTGGGCTACCCGATGGAGCGGTGCGAGAGTCCAAAGAGCGAGTGACCGCGGCGATTAAGAATTCGGATTTCGTCTTTCCGAGTAAGCGAATTACTATAAACTTGGCTCCAGCTGATATTCGCAAAGAAGGCGCGGCTTTTGATTTGCCAATTGCGGTTGGGATTTTGGCGGCTACTGGACAAATACTGAAAGATAGTTTTGACGACTATGTGCTTCTCGGAGAGCTTTCGCTTGATGGCAAGGTGCGGCCGATTCCAGGGACATTGCCAATGGCTTTGCACTTTGCAGGTAATGGGACCAAGGGAGTGATTGTCCCTAAAGAAAATGCTCGCGAGGCGGCAATGGCGCAGGGGGCGCCAGTTTACCCTGTTGGTTCATTGCGTGAAGTTGTGAGCTTTCTTGAGGATTCTTCTACTATTGCTCCATACAAGATTGATATTGAGAAAATATTTTCGCAGCGGCAGGAATATCCTGTGGACTTTGCCGAGGTCAAGGGACAAGAGTCCGCCAAGAGGGCATTGGAAGTCGCGGCCGCAGGTGGGCACAATATTATCCTGATAGGGCCGCCAGGGTCTGGCAAGACCATGCTCGCGCGTCGTCTGCCGACAATATTGCCCGATATGACCCTTGATGAGGCGATTGAGACTACTAAGATTCATTCGGTGGCTGGTTTGTTGCCCGATGACACGGCCTTAATAGCGACTAGGCCGTTTCGCTCGCCGCATCATACTATTTCGAATGCAGGGCTAATCGGGGGGGGCTCAATTCCTAAGCCCGGGGATGTTTCATTGGCGCATAATGGTGTCTTGTTCCTCGATGAGGTTGGCGAGTTTCGGCGAGATGTGCTTGAGGTCTTGCGTCAGCCGATGGAAGATGGCACAGTGACGCTTTCGAGGGCGCTGACGACTTTGACCTATCCGTGTCGGGTGATGTTGGCGGCGGCCATGAATCCTTGTCCTTGTGGTTTTTTTGGTGATCAAAACAACCCCTGCAATTGTACTTCTGGGCAGATTCAGAAGTATATGTCACGGATTTCTGGACCATTGCTAGATAGAATTGATATTCATATAACTGTACCAGCGGTTAAATTTCAGGATATTGCCTCGACTCGCATGGAGGAGCAATCCTCAGATATCCGCAAACGAGTTAACGCCGCACGTCAGAGGCAGCTTAAGCGCTTTGCCGATGAGAAGTCCATTTATTCCAATGCCGGAATGGAGTCTAGGGCGATTAGGACTTTTTGTCCTGTTGATGATCAGTGTCAATCGTTGCTCAAGATGGCAATTGAACGACAAGGGCTTTCTGCGCGGGCGTATGATAGGATTCTCAAAGTTGCTCGGACAATAGCGGACTTGGCCGAATGCGCTGATATAACCCTTGAGCATGTTGCCGAGGCTGTGCACTATCGAACACTCGACAGAAGCCTCTGGTTGTAGAAAGAGTAGCCATATAAAGATTCGCAGATATACTTTTTCTGGTATTTCTAGCGCTTGCCTTTCTCAACAATTCATTAGATATTGACGAAGTTGATGGAGTTTTTGACAGAATATTTGATGAACAGAATGGAGAGCGAATATAAATGAAGATATCTGAACGCACCCAGGATGGGGTTAAGGTATATGAGTTACGCGGCAAAATCATGGGCGGAGAGCCTGCGACAATGTTGCGCGGTATGGTAGTTGAGGCAATTGAAGCGGGAGAGCGCAAGTTTGTGCTTGATCTCTCTGGCGTGGATTGGATGAACTCGATTGGGCTTGGAATGCTGGTGGCTTTACTGAATACTATTTCCAAAAGTGATGGAAAGTTACATTTGGCCAATATCGACAAAATCGAAAAAGTATTATTGATTACTCGATTGGTGACGATTTTCCAGATTTCCGATAATGCTGACATTGCGGTAGCTGAGTTGAACAAGTAGATTTGGTTTCTCAAAGAGACACTGACGCGACAGTAGGAAGAAAAAAATAAGAGCCGTCTGCTGAATTGCAGGCGGCTCTTATTGTTTTTGCATAATTAGTTTGTCTTGTATCTGGTTGTACCTAGTGGTCTTTCTTTTGAAGAAATCAACGGCCGTAGAGTGTAATGACTCCTTTGACGTCCCAAGTGTCGTACCAGTCGCCGAGACCTTGTGTTTGTTCGAGCGACTGGTCTAGAGAGATATAGTGGAAGTTGCCGATTATGCCGATCGAAAGGTTAGAAACAATTAGATAGTCTACGCCGATGCCGAAAAACATCCCGAACTCTTCGTTATTAACGGAAACCGCTGGTGAGCTTGTATTGGGTAGAAACTCGTCAATAGTAAGTTTGTAATAGCCGAAGCCGGCTTGCAGGTGTGGAAAAAAAGCGCTGCGCGTTGGCGTGCGGACATGTACTGTTGCTGTGAGATAGTCGTATTTGAAATCCAAAGAATAGCCATTGCTTAGGGATACATTGGATTCTGCGGGGTTACTTCCGATGGTGATACCGAATCCGAGGGTATTGTCGGCATGGTATGACCATCCAGCTGACCAAGCAAATCCCTTGTCTCCAGAATTGTCTTCTAAGGCTCCAGTTCTGCCCAAATCGAGTTGGAGCATATAGCGGCCAACTTCGGGGGCAACATTGACACGGACGATTGCCTGTGTTTGACTTGGCGTCGCTATTAGAGTGATTAGAGCAAGAGCTGCAAATATTCTTGTCATGACTTACGCCTTTGGAGATGAGTTCTATTGACTATCTTCCCGTCGAAGATGTCTTTTCTAAGATGGTTTCTAAGATGGTTCAAGCGCTTGTAAACTTTGTGCCTGTACTATCTTGCAATGGCTTATACGGCCAATCGGTTTCTAGCGACGTAAAAAAAGCCGCCGAACCTACGGCTTTTTAGTATACGGAATTTGCCCAATAAAAGACAATAACTATGCAAGGCAATGACCATAAAAAGCAAAGATTATGGGATTTGTGAGTTGAGAACATAGCGAAAGTAGGCTAACGGACTTTTTTTCTGTAGAGAATCTGTTACCATAGGCTTATGTTTCATCTACGATGAGGTTACGAGTTTAAGCGTAAGTATTGTCGTGGTTGTGCTGAATTATGGACCTACAAAAAGAGAGCAATTGGAAGAAGTGGCGAAAGAAGTTAGAAAGACAAAAGCGGCGAAGGGAACCGAGGTATTGAAGAATGGCTCTGGGCATAGTCGTCTAGAAAAATTACTTTTGCAAGCCTCACGGCTATTCAATTCAACAGTTGAATACGAAGATTTGATACTGCTAGCCTTGCAACTTGTTTGCGATGCAGTGACTTGTCAGGCGGCGTTCATTTATCGCATCGATAGTCATATAGATCATCGTCGGGTGCGTCTCTGGGCGAGAGGTGATAGCGATATACGGTTATTGCGTAAAGAGCATGGCAGTGGTGTGGCCGGTTGGGCGCTGGAGAAAGGGACGCCTCTGATTCTCAATGACCCACGAAGCGATCCACGCTACAACTCTGAAATCGCAGATCAGGTGGATTTCAATATCGAGAATCTGATTGTTTTGCCATTGATTTCTCGCGGCAAAGTTTTTGGCGCATTGGAAGTCATCAATAAGCAAGCCGGTGAATTCAATGAAATTGATAGAGATACTCTGCTGGGACTGTCGGATCAGATTGCTATCAGCATCGACAATAGTCAATTGCTTCGTGAAGCGCGGCGACGTGTGCAAGAGATGGAGAAACTATTTGAAGTTGGCTCAAAACTTTCAGGGGCTTTGGACTTGGAAAATGCTTTGAAGTTGATTTTGGATTCGACTCGTGAGTTAGTTGGTTTCGACGCAGGCGGGATATTCTTAATTGACACTGCAAAAAATGAGTTCGGTTCGGTTTATCATCATGGTTATGATTCCAAGCGAGAAAGTGACCTGCATCTCAAGTTGGATTCGGGTTTAATCGGTTGGGTGGCGCGTAATGGGGAGACGGCGATTGTCACTGATGTGACAACCGATGACCGTTATGTGGCCGTGCGTGAAAATACTTGCTCGGAAATCGTCGCTCCTGTGGCCGTTGATGACCAACTTGTTGGAGTTTTTAATCTTGAGTCGAATGAGGTTGGCGCTTATGACCTACATACCGCAGATGTCCTTCGAGCCTTTGGCGCACAGGCGGCGATGGTTATTGAGCGGACACGTTTGCATAAGAAAATTGTTGGCGCCCAAGCGCTGGAAAAACAACTTGAAATAGCGCATCTGATTCAAACTGAGTTTTTGCCAGATGAAGACCCTCAGATTGACGGCTATGATGTCTCTGGGATCAACATACCATCGGGTGAAGTTGGTGGTGACTACTTTGGTTTCATTGACACAGGCAATGGGCAAATGGGGTTGGCGATTGCTGATGTCTCAGGTAAAGGTGTACCTGCGGCTTTGATTATGGCTTCGTTTCGTGCGTCTTTGATAGCCGAGATTCGTAATCAGTTCACTATCAGTAGTATTTGTGAGAAGGTCAATAAATTGCTCCATGATTCAGTTGAGCCAGGTGATTATGTCACTGGTGTCTATGGTTCGCTTAATTCTCTTGACCATGTGATTACCTATAGCAACGCAGGGCACAACCCGCCGATAACTTTGCGCAGTGATGATTCTGTTACTTTGCTCGATAAAGGTGGACCACCATTTGGTATTATTCGCAGCGCTGAGTTTGAAGAGCGCTCAGTGAGTTTGGGTTCCGGCGATATTGTCTTTTTCTACACTGACGGAGTGACCGAGGCGGAGAACTCTGCTGGCGCCTATTTGGGTGAGGAACGTTTGTTGGAATTGCTCAAGCGAATTAGGCATGAGAGCGCTAGGCGGATTTGTGAAATCGTTAGAGATGAAGTCAATCAATTCACTCACGGTGAGACATTGCTTGACGACATTACGATGTTGGTTGTTAAGCGCTTGTAAATAACTGTAGTGTCGATTCTCCTATGCAGATAACCCGAACTCGACTATATACATTCGTGACGATTGGCGCGCTTTTAATTGGCGCCGGACTTCGTCTCTATCATCTGACAGCCGATACGCCGAATTACTTTGCTGGTTTGGGTCAGGCGTTGATGACAGACCCATATCACATTACGACTTATGCTCGCAACAAAGTTCTCTTTGGTTCTTGGGAAATATTTGACTACAACCGCTGGGTTGCTTTTCGAGTGTCGTTGGTCTCGGGTTTTGCTTGGCTAGTATTTATGATGGGCGGAGTCTCACGGCTTACTGCGAATCTGACTTCTGTTTTGCTGAATCTTGGAGCTACAGTGTTGTTGGTGTCTGGTGTTTATCGGGGTTTTCATTATACCAAGTCCAATAACGCCACTGAAAATGTTGATTCACCTAGTTTAACAGAGTCAAAATGGTTCAGTGCTGCTATTGCCGCTTTAGGGCTTTCGTTTTCTCATGTGTTGATTGTCTATTCCCGCGAGCCGTTTCTAGAAAATGGTCTCTTGCTGATTGCCGCTGTTTGCTTCTTTGTTATTGTGCGCCGCGAGAGAGGGCCTTGGGGCGCTTTGTCGATTGGCGCTCTCTTGGCTTTGGCTCCATTGGCAGGGAAATTGTTTGGGCTAATTCTACTGGCTCCCGTGTTTGTCACTGTGGTTTTATCCTCAAAAAACAAATGGAAAGAGTTGGCCCTAATTGGAGTTGGAGGATTAGTAACTGCAATTCTCTGGTATCTCTTTGTGTTAGGTGATGATACTGCTGCCTATCACACTTACTTGCAAGAGCAATCGACAGGATTGTATGGCTTTCCACCAGGATTGACCTCTGTGAAGTTTTTCTTTATTCAGCTATTTAGTTATGGCGCTGAATTGCGATTGTTCCAGTTTCATTTGTTTGTGCCAGCTTTGATTGTTGTTGGCTATGGCGGTTTACTTTCATTGCGTTATGGCGATGAATCTCCTTGGACACTTTCTTTTTGGCGTGAGAGACCTGCGCTGACTTTTCTAACTGTTTGGTTTATTTGCGCTTGGTTGTCATTGATGGTTTTTCAATATCGGCCTTTACGCTATTCTCTTTTTGTCATTTTTCCAGCGCTGGGTGTCTTGGGTTGTTTGGTCTCGCAGATATTTTCAGCTGGCGCGAATTGGGCGAAGTCCAATAACAAGATGTTGAAAGTGTGGCAGAAAATATTTGCAGCGGCTCTGCTGTATCTTGGTGTTGCAACTATTATGACTCAAGGGTGGCTAGTTTTCTTCGGGTCGGAACTCTCTGGTGATAGTGTTGTCGCCACTGTCAAGTATTCGTCACTGATTGCGGCTCCAATTGTCATAGTTATTTGGCTAATAATGAAAGTGTTGCAGCGGCCCTCACTGTCAATTGTGCGCTACACAATCTTGCGTTACACAATTCTGAGCTTGGTTGTTTGCTCAGTCGTTTATCAGGGGTATTGGTATTATCGTATGGCTAGTAATCTCACCTATGACATGGTGACAGCTTCGCGGGACATGGAAAATGCGCTATCTGCAAATGCCGTACTAACTGGACCATATGCTCCAAACTTAACAATCGATAATTCTCACAAGAACATTATTTACTCTTTCGGTTTGAAATATGAAACCGCTGATTTGTTTAGTCGTTTTCCAATTACTCATTTGGCAGGTGACTATGGCAATCTTGATCAGGCTGACATTAAGTTTCCGCAAACTAAAGACAAGGTCGAAGTGGCGCTCTGGACATTTCGAGATACAGGAGTGCGGCTACTACGTCTCGGAGGATCGTTTTCTCAAATGCGCGGTCTTCCAGAGACTGCCTTTGAAAAAAGCGATCGTTTTTTGAAAATACGGACTGTATCTTCCGCTGATAGCGCTGTTTACTATGCGGAATTATTCTTGACTAAAAACCCCACCAATCGTGCCGCCAAGCGGCGATTGTTTCAATCTCTGCTAACGCAGAAAGATTACGATCGCGCTCTGGCTGTTGGCAAACAATTGACCGAAGAAAACCCTACAGACTGTTTGGCGCACTTGTCCTTGGCGCGGGCGTACTTCTACTTGGGGCACTATCTCAAGCAAGAGAAGTTTAATGTTCAAGGAGAGATATATTTGAAACGCTCACTTGAATTAAACCCCGCTAGTGAGAAGTACCTGAACAGTGTCGTGAGGAACTTCTAGGCGCTGTTGGCGCTTTTTATACTTCTGGAGCATTAGATGTCTTGGGTCGTGGATTTAGGTGTTAACGAGTAGTTCACGGACACAGTGAGCAATAACAGCGCGCAGGCTCCAGCTTGGTGAGCCGCTGCGAGAGTCAACGGGACTACATAAATTATTGTCAGCGCTCCCAACGTAAACTGCACGATTGTCATCGCCAATAAAAGGTTGATCGCTTTGGTCTGCGCGGCGCTGAGTTTCGCTTTTAGTGAGAGCCACCAAAAGCCGCTGATGCCGATTAGCAATAGCCAGCCAATTGTTCGGTGAATAAACTGCACGCCAAAATTATTTTCAACGAAGTTCAACCACAACGGTGTCATACTAAATCCGATAGTCGGAATCCATTCGCCGTTCATTTTCGGGAAAGTGTTCATGCCGAATCCAGCTTTGAGTCCAGCAGTGAAGGCGCCGTAGATTATTTGCAAAACAATCACACCAGAAACGAAGTACGAGACTCTGGCCAGCCAATGCGTCGGGGTTTTTGAAGGGCGTTCACGGTCACTTAGTTTGAATATCAACAGTAAGGCGATAACCATTACTGCGAAAGCCAATATCAAATGCGCGGCTAGGCGGTAATGGCTGACTGCGGGATTGTCGATCAAGCCACTTTTGACCATGTACCAGCCCATGAGTCCTTGTAGCCCTCCCAATGTGAATAATCCCGCCAGTTTTAGATTTATCCCTTTGGGAATCTTTTTCTTGTAGATAAACCACATCCATGGAAAAAAGAAGGCTAGACCAATCAGTCGACCGAAGAGTCGATGGAAGTATTCCCAGAAGAATATTTGCTTGAATTCCCCCAATGACATCCCTGCATTGAGTCTTTGATATTGCGGGTATTCTTGATAGCTCTCGAATGTTTTCTGCCAAGTCTGCTCGCTCAGTGGGGGAATAGCTCCCATCAGGGGGCGCCATTCGACTATCGAAAGTCCAGAATGGGTGAGCCGAGTTACTCCACCAATAATTACCATTGCCGCTGTTAGTCCGAGGATTATCCAAAGCCAGAGAATTAGCCCTCGATTGGTTTTCTGTGGCTCAAATTCCATAAGATTGCCTTGCCTTTGCCCATATTAGCCCGTTATTGAAACAGCTAGCTGTTGAAACAACTGCCCTGCGATTGTTGTTATCGCAGTTGTTGCCAGCATGGTATAGCAAAGATTGGCTTCTGACAAGGGTGGGAAATCTAAGGTATCTCCCAGCCGAAACCGATGTCTAAAGTATTGCAATACAAGTGTTACCAGATATTGAGAATTCCATGAATATTGAACTACATAGATTAGATATTCCGCGTCGATTGGTTAACGGAATTCGACGTAGGGTCAATAGCGCCAAAATTGAAAGCGCTTTCCGCGCTCGTAGTCATAGAGCCGATGTGGCGATTCCAGAGTCTTCTCGCGCGGAGGTAATCGTTATTGGCGCCGGAATCTCTGGTTTGGCAACGGCTTATCTATTGCGTCAAGGTGGTCATCGGGTTACAGTCCTAGAAGCTGGAGCGCAAATTGGTGGTCGCGCTGATTCTGTCCGCAGTCCATTCCGCTCTGGGCTTTGCGCAGATGCTGGTGGGTTTCGTTTTGCCGCTGATCACTATCGAGTTCGTGAATACCTCAATGAGTTCAACCTGCCCTATACCAATTTCTACAACACTCAAGGCGACATGTTGGTTTACTTGGGGGGCGCATTATTTCGCCGAAAGTTTGGAGAGCGAGTGCGGCCTAGCTGGATTCCTCGGGTTCTGACAAACGAAGAGAGTTGGATGTTTGATCAAGAAAATGAAATTGAAATGTTTCGAGTTAGCGGCGGTGTGGATACTTTTGCCAAAGCGTTTGCATCGCACATCTCAGATAGTATTTCATTACATTCCGAAGTTCGCAAAATTACACAGACATCGTCGGGCGCTTTGGTTGAATATGTTTCCGACGGAGAGATCAAGACTCAATTCGCGGACTATGTTGTCTCGGCGATTCCGTATAGTGTTTTGAAAGATATGACCTTCGCGCCGACTTTGAAAAGTGACAAAGCTGAGATGATTTCTGGACTTGAGTATCGGCCAGGACTTTTGGTGTATTTTGAGATACCGACTGAATACTGGCAGACTCAAGGATTGAGTGGCTTCGCTGTGACAGACACTGTTGGCGAGCTTTGGAGTCCTGGGTTAGATTTTACTCGCGATACGGCAATCACTATTTCGTATACCAAGGATGAAGATGCGCAAGAGTTGATGGCTTTGCCACAAGAGGAACGCATCGCGACAATCGCTAAGCGAATTGAGGAGTTCTTGCCTGACTTCCGTGAGTTTATACAGTGTAGTGTCTCACTGTGTTGGGATGAAGATCGATTGATTCGCGGTTCGCGCTCGATGGCACAGTTTCTCAGTCAAGACCAAATGGCATTGATTCGTCGCACAGAAGGCAAAATACATTTCGCTGGAGAGCATACAGCGTCACTTCGCTTGGGCTGGATGGAAGGCGCGCTGGAGTCAGCAGAGCGAGTTGCTTCCGAAATAAATGCCATTTGTACAAGCGGATAATCCTTTTTCGCTTCTGTTCCTACCCAAAAACAACTACTTACTCATCAAGCTTGTTTCATCGAGAGCGCTTTTTCGGGACTGCGCCTGAGTGTTACTTTGATTCCGTTTCTGATTTTGACTTCCACTGAAGTATCAATTTTTGATTTTTGATAATACTCGGCGGGCATTTCTCGGAATGCTTGCGCGACTCTTTCGGTTCTGATGTTGTCTCCGATAGTGATACGGATGAACCCCGCCAATTGTGGCATGGCGCTACGGTTACGGACATAGATGTCGCGGCTGTTTAGAAACTCAATTACGGTCTCTGGTTGACTGACATTGAGCATAATGAAATTAGCTGGAGTAGTGACGACATCGACACCCATAGCGCCGAGTGTTTGTGAGAGCTTGTCCATATTGTCTCTGACTGTTTGGACGTATTTCTTGATATTATCAATGTCCTTCAGCGCAGCGATTGCGCCAACTTGCGCAGGCGCCGACAGGTTTTTGCCCACACGTATGAGATTCAATGAAGCGATATTGCGTGGATCGGTCAGTACATAGCCACAGCGCAAAGACGCCAAGCCGAAGGCTTTCGAGAAACTTCGAGAAACCAAAAGATTGGGATATTCAAGAGTGAGCGCTGAATGAGTAAAACCACAAAACTCAAAGTAGGCTTCGTCGGCGATTACCAAGGCTTCTGGCGCCGCTCCTAGAACGCTTCGCATGTCTTGCTCAGAGAAAATAGTTCCAGTTGGGTTGTTGGGTGTGACGATGTAGATAATTTTTGTTTTTTTAGTAATGGCCGTGATGAGACCTGCGGCGTCTGCTTCAAATGGCGAAGGCCCAAGGTGAGTGACAACGTCTGCGCCACAGCTTTCAGCATAAATACGAAAATTATCATAAGTCGGTCCTGCCATGAGGACTTCATCGCCAGAGTTTAGAAATGTTCTGCATGTGTATTCAAGCGCTGCGTCCGAGCCTGGGAAGGTTTGGATATAATCTTTGGGGATGTCAGTGTATTTCACTAGTTCATGGATTAGTTCATAACTGTTGACATCAGGATACCATTGCATCGAGCCGTCACTAAGTGAGGCGATGACCGCGTCAGTGACTGCTTGCGAGGCTTTTTGTGTTGACTCGTTCCAGTCAAGCTTTGAGGCGACACTGGGGTCATCCAAAAAGAGGGCTTGTTGATTTACTGTGGCATAAGGCTTGAGCCGCGATATGGCGTCACTAGGCGCAGGAGCGCTAGCGAGTCGTGAGTTAGATTTGACTTTGCCGTTTAGACGATTGACTGTGACAGTTGCAGTTTTGTTAGCGCTCATTGGTTACACCTGTATCTATTTTTGTTATGGATGTCGTTGAATCTTCGGTTGATTGTGTCTGTGATGATTCACTCAGGCCGATTAGTGAGAGCACAGGACGGCGTTTGCCGACTGAGTTCATGAGGAACTCGCCAGTGCGTTTTAGTTCGATTTTCATTCCTGCGCCAAGGCGTTCATGGAGTTCCTTCTTGAGTGACTCGCTGTCTGCGGCGCTGAGTTCATCGGCGACATAACGCAGTTCGACACGCTCAGTTTCATGCTGTATTAGCTGGAAACGTTTGACAGAGTCGTACTCGCGAAATAGTGAGTAGAAATTCACGGATGGCACAGCTATACCACCGATTGCGGTGAGCAAGTCGTCCTTGCGTCCACGGATTTGTTTGATAAGCGGTAATGTGCGGCCACATGAGCAAGTTGTTTTGCCGTTTTCATGAACAACTGCAATGTCACCTGTTTCATAGCGTACCAGTGGCATGCAGTGATTGCGAAGGTTGGTGCCAACAATCATACGTTCATTGTCATTGAGGTATGGGCGCTTTTCAAGTTCCCAGAGACCGTATTCGGAGTTCAGGTGCATGCCTTGATGTGCTCCGCATTCGTTGGCAGAGACAACTTGCTCGGCGAGGCCGTACCAGTCAAAGACACGTGCGTCGAAAACTTTTTCGAGCTTGACACGTTGGGCGTCGGTGAGAGTTTCGCTGGCAGTAAAGAAACCTTTGAGGCGAGGGAACTTGGCTCCCATGCGTTCGGCGGTATCTGCCAAGATTTCCAGAGAAGACGGATACCCGCGCAAATAATGTGGTGACCATTTGAGCATGTCACGGACATACATTTCGGTGTTTTCATCATCCATATGATAGGCGCTATAAAATCGAAAATTGCGCAGTGGGTCGTCCTTGATCAATGGCTGTCCGTCTGTGGGGATGTAGCTACGGACTGTGGCGACATTGTCGCGGAACTGATAGCCTGACCATTTCCAGTGACGCCAGACAGCGGCTTTTTCCATCGCCATTTGGGTATAGGCGATATGTTCGACGAATGGTTCACCAGTTGAACCAGAGGTGCGCTCGATGATATGCGGGATGTTCTTGCGTTCATTGCGCAAGTCCGTGCCCAGTGTGCGGGCATGCGGTTTGGTCATCAGTGGTAGTTGTGAAAAATCTGATAGTTTGCGTAGGTCGGTTTTGGGATCAAAATCTAGTGATTTGAATAGGCGACGATAATAGGGGACGTTGGCCGCAGATTCAGTCAGCAGGTTGCGCAACATTTCCAGTTGGTAGCGCTCCATCTCTTCGGCGCTCCAGTATTGGCTTTTTTCTAATAGTCGTAATTGCAAAACACGGCCACGTGTGGTTTGCTTGAGGTCAAAAATGCGGCGACTAATATCCATTAGAGAACTTTCTCTTTTGATTTACGATTACTTTGGAGAGACTTCAATTCATTGTTGACTTTGACAGCTCCTGTTGAACGCATATAGACCGAGCGCATTCTATGCCAAACGCCAGTTGGGATTAACGATTTGGAGAGTTCTAGCGTTTTGCGTGCGCCTTCAATTACTGAGAGAGTCAATGTTTCGGCGGAGCCTAGTTCCTGAATTGTCTCGCGAATAATTTCTCGTTGATTGTTGAGCAATGCGATCTTGAGTTCATCGTCGGTCATTGTGGTCGCATCAGCGTTGGCGACAGTCAGTCGCAGACGAGCGCGTCCGACTTCATAGGGCTGGTGCGCATCAGAGCCCGCTGTGTGTATTTTATGGGCGTACTTTGTTTTGAATTGTTCTGTTTTGTTTCTGTCAGAATCAGAGCATTTGGCGTTTAGACCTTCGATTAGATCGACGGCTTCAATTATTTGAGCGACTTCGTCAGAAGTGTAGAGGTTTTTGATCTCTTGATTGTAGATCAAGCCTGTGTCACTGCGGTAGGGGTGCGGCAATGAACAAATGCCACCGCGATCATGTATTTCATCGATGACATCGAGAATGTCTTTTGAGATGATTGGCTCAGTGATGAAATAGCCTAGCAAATGTGTGCCGAGTTTGGTTGTGACTTCGACACCTGGAATTACACGTACTTTTGACTCAATTGATTGAGCCTCAAGATAGGCGGTGACCAGATCGTGATCAGTCACAGCGATAACATCCAGCTCCTTGGTTTCCGCCCAGCGGAGAACTTCGGCTACTGGCGATTCGCAATCGAATGAATGATTGGTGTGTAGGTGTAGATCGCAGTCTATCGTTGACTTCTTCAATTGCCTTTGCCTCCCTGGCATTTCGGCGTGATTGACAGCTATGGAAATACAAGAAGTGTTACCACAAAATGTGTTGCCATAGAATCAAGGCGAAGTGGCCATTGGCGGCTTCGCCCATTGAACGCAAGCGAGACATTGCAAATCTAGCGCCAAGGTTGGGGCGTTTGCGTGCAGGCGTAACGCTATGTCTTATATGACGTTACCTGTCCGTGTGCGCGAAGACTTGGCGCTAGAGAGAGGCAGATGGCAAAATATTCCACCGTGGCGGAAGAAATTGACCGAAACAAGGTTTTCAAGGTTATTGTTGAAGTGTACAATGTCTGTGCGGCATTTGAAGTGATTCTATGATATGGTACATATTAAGTCATCGCCAATATTGAGTCACGAACAACCAGAATATTATTAGATACAGGAGTTTAAGGAATGGAAGCGACATTTTTGGGACATTCTGCTGTGCGTTTGAGTGATGGCCAAACGACTATTTTGATAGATCCGTTTTTGACAGGGAATCCGCAGGCCACGCTCAAGCCTGAAGAAGTTGACGCCGACTACATTGTCCTAACTCATGGGCATGGTGATCATGTTGGTGACACCGTGGCTATCGCCTTGCGTACGAAAGCTATTTGTGTGGCGACTTATGAATTGGCCTTGTGGTTGCAGAGTCAGGGATGTGAAGTACATCCGATGGGGATAGGTGGGGCTTCTGATTTTCCATTTGGCTCAGTTCGTTACACTATCGCGCATCACAGCTCGGGGGCTGGTGAGCTAGGTGATCGTTATGTTGGTAACCCTGCTGGAGTGATTATTGATCTTGGCGCCAAATTGATTCATCACGCCGGTGATACTGCTCTGACCTATGATATGAAACTTATTGCCGAACGGTTTGAGATTGATCTGGCATTTTTGCCGATTGGTAGTAATTTTACAATGGACATTGATGATGCGGTTACGGCCACAGGTTTTATTCAGCCGAAGCGTGTTGTGCCAGTGCATTACAATACATGGCCACCGATTGCCGCTGACCCAGAAGAGTTCGCCGAGAAAGTTCGGGCGCGAACAAAGGCTGAGCCAGTTGTTTTGGCTCCAATGGAATCAATTAAGATATAGTTTTCAAAAGAGCTAACTTAGCAAAAGAGACAATTTAGTAATAAATAAACATTGAAATTTGTGAGTGCATGTTGAATATGAAACTTAAGAAACCGCTTCTCTGGATTGTTGGCTCATTGGTGTCGGTAGGTGTGTTAGGTGCAATTGCAGTGGCGCTTTTCTTTCCAGCGGAAAAATTGCGCTTGATGATAGAGGAACGAGCGACTGCTGAATTGCAGCGCCCAGTGAGTATTGGATCGGTGGGAGTTTCTTTTTGGGGTGGGCTGGGCGCCTCCGTTGCGGATATACAAGTTGGAGACACTACAGACAGTATTGATAAGCAAAGCGTTGATGATGGCCTCTATGCTAGTGTCGAGTCGGTTGATATCAAAGTGCAATTCTGGCCATTGTTCAGTGGGCAGTATGTCATAGATAGACTGATAGTGAATCAGCCTCTGATCCGAATTAGTAATCAGGGAGAGGGTAATAGCCATTCGCAGAGCGTTGATGGAAGTTCGGTTAAGAGTGTTACTAAGGCCGATGTGACAGGCGCTAAGCTGGCGTTGGGTGGTTTGAGTTTTGGAAACTTGGAGATTCGTGATGGGTCTATTGAGCGCTTTGAGGCTGCTTCTGGTTCGAGAGTTACAATCAGTGGTTTTGATTTCAAAGGGAATCTTTCTGGATTGAATGATTCTAGCCAATCTGGGATGTATCAAAGTGTTGGAACTATGAGTTTTGATTCAATCGCATTTGGCTCTGAGAATGACATGATGTCGGTTGTACTACCCAGCATCGCGATGGCCTATGACATTATATACAACTCTGTGGAAGAGCGCCTGTCGCTCAAAGAAGGCCAAATAACATTTGTAGGCGCAGGTGGCTCCGAAGGTAGTTTGAATGTTAAAGGTGAGTTTCCTTTCTCAGATGAGCAGTGGAATTCAGGGCTATTGAGTGTCAGCGGGAAGGCGCCATTTGCATTATTGGCCAGCGTCATGCCGAACGCTGGCAAATCGGATTACTCGGGAGAGGTTGAGCTTGACTTGACTATCAAAGGAGCGCTGTGGGCTTTCGAGACAGCAAAGGTCGAGGGACGGTTGGCAATTATTGATGGGGGGATGGCGGTCGAGCAGTCGGAAGCTGTGGCAGCGGCTACCGAACGGCTCGAAAAGCTGAACGCTGAGTTTTTGATTTATCCGAGTCGGATTGAAATCAAGACTTTGGCTTTCGAGTTTAGCGAGTCGGACCTAGAGCTTTCTGGAGTAATCACTAATCCGTTTCCATATATGCTACCCGTTTCTCAATGGGTCAGAGATCAATCGACTGGTCCGTATTTGCAATTTGAAGCGCTGTCAAAGCGACTCAATATTGATCGTCTTTTCCCTGAAGCGACCCCTGGCGGTTCATCTGGTCGAGGCGCTGGCGATTCTACGGATGAGGCTGTGGTAATAGAACAGGCGTTGCCGCCGATTTTTCTGCCAGAGATGAAGGGCAGTGGTACAGTTAAGATTGATACGCTGATTTATACTGAGATCGAGTTTAGTAGCGTGCAACTAGATGTGCGCATTGAGCGTCGCAGAATATTTTGCGAGAATGCACGTGGGTTAGTTTTCGAGGGAGAATTCGACGGCAAGGCTTTGATTGATTTAACTGACTTGCAAAAACCGCATTATTCGGGGAGTTATTCGGCTCACAATCTCAATATGCAAAAATTCGTGGGTCGCTTTGCGCCTTGGGATGGCGCTGGAATTTTAAGTGGAGAGATGTCCGCTAGTGGTTCCTATGCCGCCAGTGGTTGGCAAAAGGAAGAGTTCATATCGGGTCTGACAATGGACATCCTTTCTAACGCCGATAGTTTGCAATTCACCAGCGAGGTTCTCTCTCAATCGTTGGTCTCGTCAATTAAGCGTCTTTCGGGTAAAGAGTTGGCCAACGACAAATACAAGACGCTGGATTTGCGATCTTTTACCAGTAGCTTGCGATTCGTCAACGGAAAACTTCAGGTGGACACTTTGCGAGGATTTAGTTCTGAAATTGGACAATGGAATCTACAGGGGACGATTGATCTTGATGGTGTGCTGTCGCTCTCTGGGATTCTGGTTCCAACCAAGTCAACCATTCGCGTTTTGACCCCCAAGAATAATGCCTTAGCTGGAGCTTTGGCAGGGTTTCTAAGCTCAATGCCTGAGGGGTCGGTTAGAGTACCGTTTACAGTTTCTGGCACTATCGCCAAGCCCGTTCCAGCATTCAATATTGATGCGATCAACAAAGCTCTCGCTAAAACCCTCAAAGAGCAGGGCGCCAATTTCCTGAAAGGACTCTTTGGGAATTGATAGTAACGATAGTTTGAGCCAGTCTTGTTAATCCTACTTCTGAAATAGCCGATAAACTATAACAAGCTCTAGCTTGGCTGAAGGCTTGGCACAGAGCGCAATTTGGTGTGCGCCTTTGGGAGTACGGCGCTGGGCATTCAATACAGAAACTATCCGATGTAGAGTTGATGGTCATGACAAATTTGAAATTATCTAATCGAGCAGAAACTTTGATTTGCTGTTGTGGACTCGATGATGATACTCTGGTTTCTTTAGAGCGAGCATTGTCAATCAATGTGCCAGAGGCAGAGGTCGTGTATTGCCAACAACTCAACGATGTTTCAGCAACTGTGCTTGGTCGTCAATATTTCTTGCTCTTTGTAGCCGATGAGAATGAATGGTCGGAAGATGACCATCTCGGGAAAAGGGTATTGTCCGACAAGTCTAGTCTCGGGTCTTTTGCTTTAACTGATTCGGCGGACATAGACTTCTTGCGCAGATTGTTTGAGAGCGGTGTGGATGATTATTACCTCAATGTTCCGGCTGGATGGAGCGCCGCTTTGGCGCGCATAGCTCGTGAATCACAAAAACATTTCCTTAGTCAGGGGCCGAGTAGCCCCATAGCCAAAGGCGAATCATTGGCGGAGAGAGTGCGCAGAGTAACATTCCGAGAGACTGTCGCGACTATTAATCATCAAATCAACAATCCCCTCAGTGAGATTCTGGCGACAGTCGAAATGCTTTGTGCGCAAGAAACTGAATTAAGCGCTAGCGCCAAAACCAGATTGCTGGAAATCCAAAAGAGCGCTCGCCGTATCGGATATGTGACCGACCAGTTATTGGACTTGGTAAATCCGGAGTCGTATCTAACCCCTGCTGGAAAGATGATTGAGCTACCAACGGAATCAAGTAGGAAGTATCAATCGCGCATGCAGAACGAGAGCGCTTTGGATTGACCACGAGGATGATACTCCATAGACAGTCTTTCACATAAAGACAATGTCTCTTATATAGATAATGTTTCACATTTAGCTGGATGTCGCAGTCATTGATTTGACATCTGCTCTGGCTTGGCCTAATCTTAGTTCTTGATTCATGGCAGAGATTCGTTAGGGCGCCAGAGTGTAGGTAATCAAAGGGCAGAGTTGCAAACAGCTCTGAAAAGAGAGATGCAAATAGGGATGCAATCAATATGAAATCAATGACTGGCTTTGGAAGGGCAGAGGCAAAGACTTCTGGTGGAGTGTATAGTGTCGAGGTCAGCGCCGTTAATAATCGTTTTCTCGATGTCTCATTTCGTATGCCTCGACATCTTGCCGCAAATGAAGGTAAGATTCGAGCTTTGATTCAAAAGTCTCTTGAGCGCGGCAAGGTAAATATTTTGGTCAACTTTGAGCGCAGCCATTCTGGCGCTGGGCAGTCACTGTTCAATGAAGACGCGGCTTTGGCCTATCTCAAGCAAATTCGCGCATTTCAACGAAAACATAAACTCTCTGGTGACATTAATGTAACTGACCTGTTGGCTATCCCCGAAGTTGTGCGGGGCGGGCAGGAAAGTCGCAATGACAATGATTTGTGGAAGCTATTATCTCCTGCTTTGGAGAAGGCTTTGGCCGGACTCAGGACAATGCGTGAGCGAGAGGGTAAGCGGCTAAAGAGCGATATGTTAGGGCGACTTAAGAAAATTGTCACTGGCGTCAAGCGCATAGATAAGAAGTCAGACAAGGTGATGGTTGAATACCGCCAGCGGATGGAGCGTCGCTTGCACGAGTTACTCAACGGCGCGCAATTGGATAAACGACGTTTGGAAGAAGAAGTCGCTCTTTTAGCTGAGAAGTCAGATATTTGTGAAGAGATTACACGACTTAATTCCCATATCGATGAGTTTACTGATGCAGCAAAGTCTTCAAAGCCAATTGGTAAACGTCTTAACTTTATCTTACAGGAAATGAACCGCGAGGTTAACACTATTGGTTCAAAGTCTGCCAGTGGGATGATTTCATCGGAAGTGATTCAATTGAAAGAAGAAATAGAACGTATTCGCGAGCAGGTACAAAATGTCGAGTAGTTCGCATGACTCGGGGCGGATTGTTATTCTCTCATCGCCCTCGGGAGGCGGGAAAACCTCGCTGACCAGAAACCTGCTTGCGCTACATAAGAAAGATGGCTGGACGTTTTCGATTTCAGTAACTACTCGACCAAAGCGCCCTAATGAGCGTGAAGGTCGCGAGTATTATTTTCGCAGTCGTGAGCAATTTGCTGAAATTCGCAGTCAGGGGCGATTCGCGGAGTCGTGTAAGGTGCATGGGCACTTGTATGGGACGCCCCGAGATTCGATAGAGAGTGTTTGCAAGGCAGGTGGGGTTATCTTGTTGGATGTCGATGTCAAAGGGGCTTTTAAGATTAAAAAAGCTTTTCCTCAGGCGGTGTCGATATTTATCCTACCACCTTCGAAAGTCGAATTGCGCCGCAGACTTAAGTCGCGCGGAACCGAGACCAGAGAGCAGTTGGGGATTCGCTTGGACCGCTCTTTGGCGGAAATGAAGCTCTACAAGCGCTTTGATTATACAGTAATCAATGATAATCTGGATGTGGCGACAAAGCTTGTGGATAGCATTATTCACTCATTTAAGGCCAGAAAGAAGAGTTCGGACTTCAAGCGAATAGATAGGATTATCGGTTAAGTCTATGTATTTCAGGAGGTTGTGTTTTTTGATAAAAAGAGTGTTTGACTCTCGGGTACTGGCGCCCTAGTATTGTCCGCCGACATGGAACTGCTATGGTCGGCAAAGTGTTGAGTATTTGTCTGGCGGTTCCTATGGTTAGAGCGCTGTCGGACGTTCTATTATATAGAGTATCAGTAATTATGGTGGTCTCAAACGTGAGAGACTATGTGCTGAATATTGTTTAAGTAGGAGCTTCGGGAGATGTTTAGGAATTGATTTTTTCGGAGCTGATTTTTGAAGAGTATTGATTGAGTTGGATTGTATGAGATTGTAAGAAATCGTATGACTGGCTTGGAAGACTGGTAGGCGCTAAACGGCGTCCTTGATGGAGAGCAACAATGGTATTCTTAATTGCAGATGGCATGTCTAAGCAAACAAAGAACGGCTATGAGGCCGTAATTGTAACTTCGCGACGCGCTCGCGAAATTAATACTCATCGTCTGAAATTACTAGAGATGATGATGGAAGATTCTGAAATCGAAATTGACGGAACGAAGATTACTACTCTAGCGCTAAATGATGTTCTCGACGGTAAAGTCAAATTTGGTTACGGTCCTGAGAAATCAGACGGCAAAGATACCGAGTAATAGCTCAAAAAGAATCTTGTAGTATCTGACAGGTTTTTTCTCCCTCCGCCTGTCTGCGCGCTGTGGCCATAGATATTGTGTTTGGTATTGTCTTGGGCTGGGCGCTTAGCTCATTATTAGTAGGAATTGAAACACCCAATTGGCCTTGAAACGCTAAAGTGATAGGCTGGTTTGTCGAATAAAGAAAAAGTTGCACTTGGCTCGCTTGCGCTGTTGATGAGCTGAGAAAGCACAAGAGATATATCTTTTGCAAAGCTCAAAAGAAAACTACGAACAACGCTAATCAGAAAACAGTCACCAACGATCGATGGCAAAACATCTTGTAATAGTCGAATCACCCGCTAAGGCGAAGACAATCTCAAAGTATCTCGGCAAAGATTATATTGTCGAGGCCTCAATTGGTCATATCCGTGATCTGCCAGGTAGCGCCGCCGAAATTCCCGCGAAGCTCAAAAGTGAAAAGTGGGCGCGTCTGGGTGTTAATATAGATGAAGATTGTGAACCGCTGTATGTTATCCCTTCTGAGAAGAAGGCTCAAGTCAAAAAACTCAAAGACCAACTGAAAAAAGTTGACCATCTCTACTTGGCGACAGACGAAGATCGCGAAGGAGAAGCTATTAGTTGGCACCTCAAAGAGTCTTTGAATCCCAAGAGCTATTCGCGGTTGGTTTTTCATGAAATCACTAAACGCGCAATAACCGAAGCTCTGGAAAACACACGCGAAATTGATTTCAATCTAGTGCAGGCGCAGGAAACTCGTCGAGTGTTGGATCGTCTCTATGGCTATCAGATTTCACCGCTGTTGTGGAAAAAAGTCGCGCCGAAACTCTCGGCTGGTCGTGTGCAATCGGTTTCGATAAAAATTATCGTCGATAGAGAAAAAGAGCGCGGAGCATTTGTTTCAGCAGAATACTGGGACTTAAAAGCTACTTTACAGAACTCCTCAGGCGCTAGTTTTCCAGCGACTCTAAAAGAAGTTGGCGGCAAGAAACTAGCCACAGGCAAAGACTTCAATGCTGACACTGGTAAGCTTGCAGACGATAAGTTGGTCTGTTTTGACGAGCGTGGTATCAAGAAGCTGCAAGAGAAACTCGACGACGCCAATTGGGAAGTTGCCGAGGCGACTTCAAAGCCAGTCAAGCAGTCACCGTCGGCGCCGTTCACAACCAGCTCTCTACAACAGAATGCTAATAACCGTTTAGGTATGAGCGCACGCGAAACTATGCGTGTGGCGCAATCGCTATATGAGAATGGTTACATTACATATATGCGTACTGATTCAATCTCAATCGCCTCTGAAGCGTTGTCTGGAATTAGAAAGAAAATCGAAAAAGATTATGGCGCAGAGTATTTGCCAAAAGCGCCAAGGCAGTTTAAATCCAAAGTTAAAAACGCCCAAGAGGCGCATGAGGCGATTCGTCCCGCTGGATTCCAATTCCCTGATCCGCAGACGTTGCGCTCGGCTTTGAATCCTCGTGAGTTCAAACTCTATGAGATGATTTGGAAACGGACTGTGGCTTCACAAATGGCGGACGCGCGGATTCAGCAAACAGTTGTAAATATTTCTGCCAAAGATACGCGCTTTCGCGCCACTGGACGGGTTATTGAATTCGATGGCTTCTTGAAAGTTTATAGCCGGACCTTGCCGAAGGTCAATGGCGAGAGCGCCAATGGCGATGATGAGACAGTGACATTGCCAAAGCTGGCAGTTGGTGACAAGCTGACCGCTGAGTCGCTTGAGGCCTTGGGGCATACCACCAAGCCACCAGCGAGATTCACAGAGGCGACTTTAATTAAAGAACTTGAAGCGCGTGGTATCGGTCGACCGTCCACCTATGCGGCGATTATCGACACTATTTTGCGTCGTGACTATGTTTTCAAAAAAGGCTCGGCGCTAGTGCCGACTTTTGTGGCTTATGCAGTTGTCAAACTGATGGAAAGTCACTTTGATCGTTTGGTCAATCCAGAGTTTACCGCCAGCATGGAAGATGATCTCGATGCGATAAGTCGCGGTGAGCTAGAGCGCACTCCATATTTGGAGCGTTTCTATCATGGCGGCGATTCCTGGGAAGGTTTAGCTAAGTTAATTGAGCAAGAAATAGATGCGCGCAGTATGTGCACTATCGGACTTGGCGCCAATGATCTTGGTGAGGCGGTTGATATTCGAGTCGGCAAATATGGTCCGTTTGTGGAATGTGGCGAAAAACGCGCCAGTATTCCTGCGGGGACTCCTCCTGATGAACTGACATTAGCTTATGCGCTCGATTTGCTGACCAATGATCCTGGTGGTCCACAAGAGTTAGGCAAAAGCAGTGAAACTGATGAATCGGTCTATTTGATACATGGTCGCTTTGGCCCCTATGTCCAACTTAGTGAACGAGCCGAAGGCAAAGGCGCCGCCAAGCCGAAGCAAAAAGGTTTGCCGCCAGGTGTTGAGCCATCGGCTGTGACACTTGAAATGGCCGAAAAGATTTTGTCTTTGCCACGTGAGTTGGGTGATAATCCGACGACTGGCGAGATGATTGTCGCTGACCTTGGACGCTATGGTCCCTATCTGAAATCGGGTACCGATAGCCGAACTCTAGCCGGTGAGGACGATGTCCTGACTATCACTCTTGAGCGAGCCATCGAAATCTACAAGGAAGAAAAGAAGCGTGGGAAATTCTCTCGCACGCCGAAATCGCTTAAAGAGTTCGGTGAGCATCCTGATAGAGAAGGTGTCATGCTCAAAGTTCTTGATGGTCGTTTTGGGCCGTATATCACAGACGGTAAAGTCAATGTCTCGGTACCCAAAGGTACCCCGATTGATGATTTGTCGCTCGAAGAAGCAGTTTCGCTCTATGAGAGAAAACTACTCAGCGGTGGTGGCAAGGCCAAAAAGAAAACTGCGCGCAAGAAGACGGCCAAGAAAAAGGTTGCCAAGAGAAAGACAGCCAAGAAGAAGACTGTTGCTAAGAAGACTACCGCCAAGAAAAAGACAGCCAAAAAGGCAGTCAAGAAGAAGACTACTGCAAAGTCTTCAGCAGCGGCCTAAGTTAATTACTATTCCAATTTCAATTCGCGGTATTATTTTGAATAACCCATGTTCTTTCGGGGAGATATTAAACTTGTCTCTCTGATAGTGTGGGACGTATGTTGTGATATGTCACCAGAAAAACTCTTCGAAAAATATCGTCTTTCACTTGAAAATGACTTGGGACTTGCATCCCATACCAAGTCGGCTTATTTGCGTGACATAGCGCCATGGGTGGCGCATTTGCAGGAGAATCTCGGTGGTTTCTCAAAAGCCGAGCCAGTCATACTGCGCACTTATCTTGGCCAGCGGCGGCGTGACGGTATTAGCGCTCGTTCACTGGCAAGATTTCTGTCTTCTCTGCGCCATTTTCAATCTTTCCTAAAAGACGTCTCAGCCCCGAGCCGTTTCATTTTCTCAATTACACGTTTGAAGTTCAGCGAGAAACTTCCCGAAGGGCTAACAGTTGCTGAAGCGCGCGAGTTGGTGTCACGTCAATCACCAACCGCTTTAATGCAAACCGTCCCCCAAAATAATTTTCTTGCCCTTCGAGATTATTTGTTGGCGCTAATTCTTTATGTCACAGGGCTTCGCAGGCAGGAAGTTGCCTCGCTAAAACTACGAGATATTGAACGCGGCCGAGAAATCGCTGAGGTCAAAGGCAAAGGTAGTAAGGTGCGTTTTGTGCCTCTAACTGAAGCGGTCAAAGGTGTGATGGGCGAGTATATTGTCGCTCGTCGACAGTTTATTGATTCAAAGGATTTGCGCGCCAAAGATGAGGGTTGGTTGCTGGTCAACAATCGTGGTGGGGGGCTTTCCACTCGTTCAATCGATAGAATAATTCTGCAATTAGGTAGGGTGCGGCTCGGTCGGCGAGTAACACCGCATATGCTCAGGCATTCATTCGCTACCCACCTTTTGGACGCTGGCGCTGACTTAATGGCTATCAAAGAATTGCTCGGCCACTCCTCATTGGCCACCACCCAAAAATACACAAAAGTCTCCAGCGCCCGCCTCAAAGAGGCCTACGAAAAAGCCCACCCCCGAGCCTAATCATTAGGAATCCCTAGGTTGCGCCAGAGCCTTGGCAGGTGTATCATAGCCGCTGTATATCCAGTGGGCTCTGCGTTTGCCGAACTTGTTCACTGGCTCACTGGTTAACTGGCAAGAATAGCCCAAAGTGGCTCAACTGGATTTGAACGAAATTGTGCGTTTCGGGGTATATGAAGCACAGCCATGATAAAGGATGATTCGATGAAAACAGAAAGAGTGCGCTCGACAACAGTTATTTGCGTGCGTCACAATCAGCAGGTTGCGATGGCTGGCGATGGACAGATAACTTTTGGCGAGACAGTGATGAAGGCCAAGGCGCGCAAAGTGCGCCGAATGTATGACGACCAAATAATCACAGGTTTCGCTGGATCAGCGGCGGATGCTCTAACGCTCTTTGGGCGTTTTGAAGGCAAGATTGAGGAGTACGCTGGAAACCTAGCGCGATCGGCAGTAGAGTTGGCCAAAGATTGGCGTACAGATAAGTATTTGCAAAAACTAGAAGCTTTGCTAATTGTTGCTGATAAAGGAAGTACATTTTTGCTTTCGGGGTCAGGGGATGTTTTTGAACCAGACGATGGCATTCTGGCTATTGGTTCTGGCGGCTCTTATGCTTTGGCTGCCGCTCGGGCGCTGATAGCCGAGGCGCCGAAAATGTCGGCTGAGAAAATTGCTCTGCGGTCAATGGAAATCGCTTCAGAGATTTGTGTTTATACCAATGCTAACATCAATGTAGAAACATTATAGAGTTATTATGACGAAGAAGAACTCGCAAGAGTTAGACAGAATACCAGTGTTCAGCGCTGCAAGTAAAACAGGCGAGAAAGACACACCTGTAAAAAAAACCAAGTCAAAATCTAAGGCAGTTTCCAAAGGTACTTCTACGAAGAACAATGCCAAGATGAAAGAAGTTGAAACCGGTGGCTCTGATGGTTCTGGCGTTGGCAGTAGCGGGCAGAGTGATGAGCAGAATCAGGGTGTGATGGTTAGTGATGACCGCTATTTGACACCCAAGGAAATCGTTAGGGCGCTTGACCGTCACATCATCGGTCAGGATGGCGCCAAGAAATCAGTGGCGATTGCGCTGAGAAACCGTTGGCGTCGCAGGCGAGCGCCCGAAGAGATTCGCGATGATATTCTACCAAACAATATAATCATGATTGGCCCGACTGGTGTGGGCAAGACTGAAATTGCTCGTCGTCTGGCGGATCTTGTTGGCGCCCCTTTTGTCAAAGTTGAGGCTTCCAAGTTTACTGAGGTAGGCTATGTCGGCCGGGATGTCGAGTCGATGGTGCGTGATCTTGTTGATTTGGCTGTCAATATGGTCAAACGTGAGAAAGGTGAGCAGGTTCTCAAGAAGGCCAATGAAAACGCCACTGAGAAGCTACTTGATTTGCTACTTCCAAAGGCAAAGAAGAAAGCGTCTTCAACTCCGAGTTTCCCCGTGGAGTTGGCGCGTCTGATGCCAGGAGTACTTTCCGACCTCGACGTTGATGAGACAAATGGTTCAGCCAAAGAAGAGCCAGAAGAAAAATCTTCAGATGTCAATTCAAAGACACGTGAGAAGTTTCGCAAGATGTTGGAGAGTGGCAAGCTTGACCATCGTATGGTTGATATTGATGTCACTCAGAGTAATTTCCCTGTCGTGGAAATATTTTCACCGCAAGGCATGGAAGAGTTGGGCGCAAACTTTCAGGAGATGTTCTCTGGCCTAATGCCCAAGAAAACCAAGCGCCGCAAGACAACTGTCTCCGAGGCTCGCAAGATTATTGTCGCCGAGGAAATGGCGCGTTTGGTCAATATGGATGAAGTGATTGGCGAGGCAGTGTCACGTGCTCAGGATTCAGGGATAATTTTTCTCGATGAAATTGATAAAATCTGTGGCGAGAAATCTAAGTCGGGTCCTGATGTTTCCCGTGAGGGTGTCCAGCGTGATATTCTGCCGATTGTTGAGGGTAGCGCTGTTTCAACAAAATATGGTTTAGTGCATACCGACCATGTGCTCTTTATTGCCGCAGGCGCATTTCATTCATCTAGTCCATCCGATTTGATTCCTGAACTACAGGGTCGTTTTCCAATTCGGGTTGAGCTGGATTCGCTTTCGGCTGAAGATTTTGTGCGGATTCTGACTGAGCCGAAAAGCGCTTTGGTTAAGCAGTATCAGGCGTTGCTTGCGTCCGAAGGAGTCAAGTTGACCTTCACCGAAGGAGCTTTGAAGAAGCTCGCCGAACTAGCCGAAGCGGTTAATACATCATCTGAGAATATTGGCGCCAGACGTCTACATACGATTATGAGCGCTTTGCTTGAAGAGACTATGTTTGAGTCTCCAGGAAAGAAGAAGACTGTCAATGTGACAGGGAAAATGGTTGAAAGCACGCTTAAGGGACTTGTCGAGGATGAAGACTTGAGTCGTTATATGCTATAAAAAATATAAGAGATTCTGGCGCTAGGATTGTTGAAGTAAATTCAAAGAGAACACATAATTTTTGGAGTTTAGATATAATGGCAGTTGAAGTAGTTGATCAGGAAGTTGTAGCTCGTTCATTTACTCAGATAACTGATCTGACGGAAGAAGAAGTGTTTTTCATAATGCGACTCTGCGCAGATATGAAGAATGGCAGAATCGCGCCTCGTCCATTGGCTGGAAAATCAGTGGCTTGTATTTTTGCCAAACAGTCACTCCGCACACGAGTTTCATTTGAAGTTGGAATCCGCGAACTTGGTGGGCAGTCACTTTATATTACCGACGAAGAAATCAAACTCGGTAAGCGCGAAAGTATCAGTGATGTATCTCAGGTTCTCTCACGTTTTGTGGGGATGATAATGATTCGTACGTTTAAGCAAAGTGATGTTGATGAGTTAGCGAGATATGCCAGCGTTCCAGTCGTCAATGGTTTGACAGATTTGGTACATCCATGCCAGATTATGGGTGACTATTTCACTTGTACAGAAAGCCTGCCTAATATCAAGCGTTTCAGAATCGCCTACCTTGGAGATGGAAACAATATCGCCAATAGCTGGCTGAATTTGGCCTCGATTGTTCCGATGGATTTACGGATCGGAACAGCTGCTAGTTGCCAACCCGATGAGCAGATTCTAAGCCGTGCCAAAGCCAACCCTGAGTCCTCGATACTTGTGACTGACGACCCTAAAGAAGCTGTTGCTAACGCCGATGTAGTCTATACAGATGTCTGGGCTTCTATGGGCCAGAAAGATGAAGCTGAAGCAAAAAGTGAGCTACTAAGAAAATTTCAAATAAATTCAGAATTGCTTGCCGGAGCTAATCCGGAATGTTTGGTAATGCACTGTTTGCCAGCCGAAAGAGGGCGTGAAATCACGGATGAAGTGATGGATGGGCCAAATTCGGTGGTCTTTGATCAGGCCGAGAATCGACTGCATGTCCAAAAAGCCATTATGGCCTTCTTGCTGAAACAACAGTAGCGAGGGCCAAAGACAGGGGCGACAGATTTGAAGTCGCCCAGTCAGGATGGTTCCCGCGAGCGTTCACAGAGAAGGAGTTTCTACTATGAACGCGAATGTATTAAGACGGGGACTATCTGCAGTTGCGCTTTCGGCGCTAATGACGATAGCGATTGGCTGTGGTTCCGACAATAATCCCGTAGTCGGAGGCGGTTCTTTGACAGACCCTGCTTTTCTTGAAGTTCAACCACAAGTAGATGCTTTCTTTGATAGTGTCTTTGTCGCTTTCTCCGCTGGTTTGAGCTCCTACAACCAAGTCCCTATTTCCGATGGTGAGATTAAGTTGTTCTATGGACCTGGCATTCCAGGGGGAACCAATCAAACGACCTATGAATACACTCCCGAGGGTTGGCATCACATTACAATAGTCGCCAACAACGATTTCGTTATCTTGGGTGTTAATGACTCTATCCAGTTTATGACTGGTATGACTGTACAGCAGTCTGCCACTGGCGCGGACGTGCTTGATTATCGGCATCATTGGGCCGTGACCCAGATTAACCAAACCGCTGATTATGCCAATCTGACTGGCGATGTCGGTTTTGTGTTCTCTGGTTTGAACTCTACTAATGCTGTTATCAATGGCGCCAATGCCAATACCGTTTTCAAGCGTACAATCGATACTAGCGGAGTCATTACCGATGATAGTTTTGCTTTCTCAAGCGCTGTTTCAGGAGTGACAATTCCTCAGCCAGCGGGTGGTACTTGGGGAACAGGATGTCCATCAACTGGCACAATAGCTTTTTCACTTAGCCAAGTAAAGATAGTCACCAATGGATCCGCTGTTGATACGACCAGTATTGCTTGGGATGGGACAGCCAACTTCAGTGATGGCTCGGCGACTGTTAGCCTCAGCGCTGGCGCCCTAACTTGGAATTATGTCATCGAAGTTTGCGCTCCGGCTTTGTAAGTTGAGAAACGTAACGTAACCTAACCAAGTCTATTAAGGCGCCTCGATTATTGTCGAGGCGCCTTTTTTGATTTGTCTCTGAAATACATTTCCCCCAGAAGTAGGGCCGTGATTTGTGCTCAAATTGCACCGAAGAGCGGTTGACATTCATTGGCTACAATCGTAATTTCTAAAGTTGCCTAGAAAACGGTGGGAATTAGGGTAGGCCTTGAAAGGATTTCTGATGAAGACGTTAACAAAAAAGACATTGACAAAGAAGACAGTAACTAAGAGCATGATACTAAGAAGTTCATTATTGCTGGCTATTGGGCTTTTGATGCTATCTGCTGTTTCAACGGAGGCCTTTGATGGAAAACGCAAAGGTTTTGTTGTTGGTGGTGGGCTTGGAATAGCGGCCAATTCCCATTGGGAGATTGAAAACACTCCAGTCAGCGAAGACAAAGCGGGCCTGGGGTTAAATATCCTGATCGGCTACGCTTGGGACGAGCGGAATATGATCGTCTATGAGGGCAATGTCAGCGCCTATTCATCTGAGGTTGCTTCTTCGGCAGGCGCTTTCTTTGGATTGGGTGACCAAACAATAACGCAGGGTTTTAATGGCGCCGCATGGTATCACTACTATGGTGATCAGGGAAAGTCTTTCTTTACGGCCTTTGGGCTTGGTGTTTATGTGTTTGATGTTCAGGATTTCGATGCCAATGATCCAGGCGCTGGCGTTCTTCTAGGGATTGGTTATGAGTTCGCTCGGCACTGGCAGGCAGCCGTCTATGCGTCGGCGGGAAAGACAACTGACGCTGGAATTGATTTCAAGCAATCACACGTGAACGTTGTAATAGATCTAATAGCTTTCTAAGAATTCATTGAGTCGGCTGGGGAAGTTCTATCATAACTAGTATGGGTTCAAACAGGAAAACAGAAGTAGAAGTTGTCGCCTATTCTGGCTGCTTCGTTTGTGGTGACAAAAATGACATCGGCCTCAAACTCAGATTCCTCTGGGATGGCGAAGCCTGCCGAACATCGTTTACCGCTACAGAAGAGTTCTGTGGTTACCACAGGCTCCTGCATGGCGGAATACTGGCGACGATTCTTGATGAGGTCATGATCAAAGCTATACTGGCGATGGACATTGTTGCTGTCACTGGAGAAATGACGGTCAAGTATTTGGCGCCCGTAAATACCGACGACCGCATTGACTTCGAAGCTCGTGTGCTCAAACATCGGGGTCGTTTGTTTTTGACTGAGGGAAGCGCTCACAATCAGGTGGGAGTTCTTGTCGCCAGCGCCACAGCAAAATATATCGAAGTTGCCAAATCTGATTTGCGCGAACAGTTGCTTTCGAGCTTGGATGTGGACAATAAGTAGTCGGCAATAGCAAAGTGTGCAAACAGCTTCATTTTACTCCTCCAGCTTCAATCTTGAGATCAAGAATAATGCAATTACTTATGGCGCGTACGCTCGCCTAAGCTGTTGTGATTGCATGAGTTGTGCTGTCAGTGGGGAGCCATGTGTAGCCAGCTATGCAAAGACTGGCTACTAGTCTTCAAAGAGGCCGATTTCTTGCTCATTGAATGTGTATGAGCAAGAAGAATAAAAAATCAACATCGGCATCCTCAGAAGCCCAATCCTCTGTGAATCTCTCCTCGGTGACTCTCCCCTCGGTGACTCTGTATGTAGCGGCTTGGCCAGTCGAGAAATCTGTCGGTCCGATTTATGATAGTCAGCTAGCCAAGAATCAAAAGACTCTATCTAAGACTTCCAAAGCGCCTTCTGCGGTGAAGGGAGAGGCTATCAAGAGAGAAGCTATGTTGTTGTCGTTTTCGGCCCCAGACTATGGTATCATGTTTCGCTGTCGGGTGGTTTGTCCCGCCGATGATGGGGTAGCCACTGCAGCTGTTACTGGCTTACGTTTCTTGGAGGTGACACTACAGGAAATCAGTTTCGAAAAAGTGACACTTTGCATCGATTCGCCGGCATACTACTTTCAAGCAACAGGGCAAACTGCAGACACAACTGGCGCCAGGGAAAAGATGCTCAAAAGATATCATGAGAAATACAAACTGGATTTCAAGCTGATTGATAGAGTGAATAATCCAGCTCGTTATAACTGTCACGGATTGCCGACCACTCCTGAGGATATTAAACCGCCCTTGGTATACAACCCATTGAAGTGGCCCCAGAATGGGAAAATGATGTCCTTGCAGAATGGTATCAAATTATAGACTTATATATTGATTGAAACTGTTTCGGGGTGTGTCAATACTATCATCCTCCTGATGAATTATTGTGTATAAGCTTCTAATGAAAACTCTAGCTCCTCAATTGACTCGACTGGCGCTTCCTAGATTGCTAGCGCTGGTATTCTGCGCTCTGGGAGTTGTGTTGTTCTCTGGTGGGGAATGCGAAGGAGCTGTACAGAAGCGTTCGGTATACCCATTTAGTAACACCAGCCAATACGCAGGAAATATCAACGGAGCGTTGTATCTGATTGACAGTCAGGTCGTCAAACAATTCGATAGGACTGGTCGGGTAAGGCTAACTTTGCCCGTTGGCGCTAATGAGCGCTATTGGTTTTCGCCCAATGGTTTTAACTACCTAGTTTCAGGATATTCAAAGTCTGAAATTCAAACTAAGAGTGATTCAGAGCTGACTGGAATTAGTGGACTACCAAAGGGGAATAACTACTATGCGCTTTATGATGTCATGGGGCGTCAAATTCATGTGGGACGCGCCTCGAAAAACGCCAAGTTCTACTTGAGTTCAACAGGGCGGTATTTGATCGCAAATTCGGATGTCGGTTCGGGAGTAGAAATTGTTGTTTTTGATAGCCTTGGTGTCCAAATTGGTTTGTGCCATGTTGCCTCCTGTGATACAGTTATTTTTGCGCCCAGTGAACGTGGGTTTCTAGTGGATTCTGGCTCAAAGGGCCTATTCCACTTTTATTTTTCTGGTGATAAACTTGCTTCATATCCTGCCGCAGACTGTTATAACTTTTCGCTTTCAGGGAGACGGATAGCGACCTTTTCCAGAGGGAGTGTATCGCTTTATAAACTCGACACATTACTTTCGACGCACAAAGTTTCACGACCGACAGCGCTCAAGATTATTTATCAAGGTTCCCGAGGGCGCGTGTTTCTGCTGACCAAAACGCATTTGTATAATATCAACACTATCAATGGGACAATAATGATGGACTATCCGACATTTGGAGAGGGGCGTGTGTTTACTGATGTGGCCTATTCGCCCGAGTCCGATATGCTAGCGCTGACAATAATCGTCTCAAGAGGTTCGACTGTTAGTAAGGGAAAACAAATCAGCGGATACGCGTTGCGTGTAATAACCCCTGAGGGTACCGAACAGCCGTATTACAACATCTTGACCAATCTGAGTCGCAAAGGTTTTCCACTTGTTCAGTTGAAGAAAAATGGTCGAGGGGCGCTGTTTTTGACTCCAGATCAGGCGCACAATGTTGATTGGTAATCTGATGATTATAGCTTGTTGATTGGAAGAATCTCGATTTGATAGATTGTTGAAACTGCATTAGCGGCTACGTCGGTAATGCCCAATTCCCAAAAAGTAAATGCCACAAGAATAGATGGCACAAAAAAAGGCGATGAATTTATCATCGCCTGATATTGTAACTTGAAAACAAGTGATTCTATGAATCAAATCTGAGATTCAGATTCATACATCAAATGGGTTTGAATTATCTAGCCGCGCAATTTTGCGACATGAGCTGTAAGATTTGATTTCTTACGAGCAGCGGCGTTCTTGTGCATGACGGACTTGCCGACAGCTTTATCCAATGCGGCATAGGCAGTGGAGAGGCCTGCAGCGGCATCGTCGTGTGATTCGGCGGTAATGACCGCTTTGACAGCGCTGCGTACTAAACCTTTGACTTTACGGTTGATTAACCGCGACTTTTCAGAGGTTTTTAGACGTTTCTTACAAGATTTGTGTTGTGGCAACTCTATTTGTTCCTTTCTGATTGCAAACCAACTCAGCGCCACACTATACTGATTTGCCGCTGAAAGTCAAGCGATATATTCGTTCGATATATTCGTTCGCTGGCTCTGGTTTTTTGCTCGTCGGGGGTGAATTGGGCAATTTTGATAATTGTTGTTGAGAATGAGCCAAAAACTGGTAAAGCGCTTGTGTTGCAGATGGTTAATGCAGATAGTAATAAGAAGACGAACCTTACGTATAGTAGAGTGAAAACGAAATAGTGGTTGAAAAGAACAAATCGAGCGATGGCTCTACCCAGAACAAGGGCATGATGGGCTCAGTTTCGGTCGTTAGCGGCGCTACTGCGATTTCTCGTGTGCTGGGATTAGTCCGGGTTCAGTTGATGGCCAGCTATTTTGGGGCTTCGATGGCCGCTGACGCCTTTTTTGTAGCCTACCGAATCCCGAACTTATTCCGTGATTTATTTGCCGAAGGATCGCTTTCGACGGCTTTTGTGCCTGTTTTCAAAAAGACTCTTGTAGCTGAGGGCCAGAAGCGGGCTAACGAGCTATCGGCTCGCATGTTCACATTGTTGTTTCTGGCTTTAGTGGGAACTGTTGCGCTGGGGATAATATTCTCTTCCACATTTGTCTATTTGATGGCTGGCGGTTTCGCAGATGTGCCTGGGAAGTTCGAACTAACTGTTGTCCTGACTCGTTGGCTGTTCCCATACTTGTTATTTATTTCACTTTCGGCTCTGCTGATGGGGATATTGAATTCCTACGGCAAGTTTGGTATTCCTGCTTTGGCCTCATCAATGTTCAATATCGCCATGATTCTTTCAATGGTCTTTCTCTATGAGGTTTTTGAAGTTCCTGTCTACTGTTTAATTGTCGGTGTGCTAGTAGGTGGAATCGGTCAATTCGCGATTCAGGTTCCGACTTTGTATCGACTTGGGAGTTCCTTGCGCTTTGATTTCAATTTCAAAGACAAGGGCCTCAAGGCTGTGGGTAAATTGATGGCTCCGATGATAATCGGACTCAGCGCCACTCGCGTAAATATCTTTGTGGCAACCTTGTTGGCTTCGATGCAAGGCGGGGGAGCGGTTTCTTATTTGGTCTATGCTTATCAATTGATGCATTTTCCACAAGGTGTGTTTGCAGTTGCTATCGGTACTGTCGCTTTGCCACGCGCCTCGGAGTTTGTGGCCAATAACGATTTTACAGGGTTGGCCAAGACTGTCCGCTCGGCGACACGGATGATGCTCTTCCTGATAATCCCTTCGGCAGTGTATTTGGCGTTGTTCAATGAGGATTTGATAAATGCAATTTATTTGCGTGGGGCTTTTAATGCCACTGACGCTGCGGAAGTTAGTCGGGCTTTGTTCTGGTATTCTCTGGGATTGCCTGCGCTATCGGGAGTGCGTGTTCTCACGCCGATTTTCTACGCTTTTTCTGATTCTAAGACACCGATGCGGTATTCTGTGATTTCAGTTGTCGCTAACATAGTCTTGGCGCTGGCTCTAGTTCAAGCGCCTTGGGTTCAGATGGGCTTCGCAGGACTGGCTGCCGCTACATCGGCGGCGGGGTGGCTCAATTTGATCTTGTTGATTGTTGGTTTGAATAGACGAAAAGTTATTTCAGGCGCAGGGCAATACTTGGAGTCTGTTATCAAAACAACTCTGGGCGCTGTGGCGATGGCTTTGGTCATGTACTTCCAGCCATTTGATTTGTCCTTGGGCATGACCGGACTTCTCGGCAAAGCTACAGGACTCATGCTCACAGTTGGCTCTGGAGCTGTAGTGTATTGGTTGACAACATTAGCTCTGGGACTTTCTGAGGCGCATCGTCCGCTAAATTGGCTAAGTCGTAAGTTTTAATCGCGCCAATAATAAACAGCGCCCGATTTGTTTGACAGTTTGCCGTTACAAAGCTATTTTGACTTTCATTGTAAAGTGAGCCGTGCGGCATGAATGAGCAAGAATCAGAAAAAAACACTCCCAAAGTCACTAGTCCGAAGCCAAGTTCTGCGACAGGGCTCTCCAAACCCTCCAATCTCTCAGCCCGATTTGCTCCACTGGCTTATCGGCGGCCAGCGTTGTTTGCGCTGGTAGCTATTTGTTCAGGTATAGTTCTTGGGCAATATAATTTACTGACATACTGGGCATGGTTAGCGACTGCGCTATTGGCGCTAACAGGCGCTGGAGTTGCGCTCTCTGGCGCACAGCCCTCAAGGGTAAGGTTCAAATCTGGTATAGCATTGACATTGCTGGGACTATTGGCATTGCTATCTTTTCGAGTTGTCTACTCACGGTCTGGCTCTCCGCCAGATCATATATTACATAGTGTCGATGATGGTTCACAGTATCGAATCTATGGTAGCATCTCAGACTGGCCAGATGTTCGTGAGCATTCGACTCGCTTGACTGTCAGAATAGACTCGACTGCCAGAGTTGTCGCGGAGGGGCGCTATGGGAAGACAGCGCCTCGTAGTGGATCGGTGATGGTGTATGTCAACACACAGACCACAGACTTCCAGTATGCGGATCGCATTGTTTTTTCAGGCAAGTTTGTAAGCGTTCCAGAGAAGAAAAATCCAGGTGGTTTTGACTACGCTCGCTATTTGCGATGGAATGATGTGTTTGCAATGGTCTACTTGCCACATCACTTTGGAGTTGTTAGAAACCCTGAAACAAGTCTTAGTGTTGGGGGACTGACACGATTTGTTCGGGAATACATACTATCAGTTTTTAGGCAAGTTCTTCAAGAGCAACCCGCCGCTTTAGCTTCAGGGTTTTTGATAGGTGAGACTACAGGGATAGATGACGATGTCTATCGCCAGTTTCGCCGTAGTGGGACGTTGCATTTGTTGGCGGTTTCGGGGTCAAATGTTGCAGTGGCTTTGTTAGTGTTGCGGATGTTCCTTTGGCCTTTTCCAATTGGGCGCCGAAAGCGGTATTTTGTTCTCATACTGGGAGCTATTTTCTTTTCGTTCATCTCGCACAATGATCCTTCGGTTGTTCGCGCTAGTGTGATGGTGACTTTGTTTTTGCTCGGTAGAACATTTGAACGCAAAATAGATTATCACAATATTATTGCCGCTTCGGGGGCAATAATTCTACTGTGGAATCCAAATCAACTTTTTGATGTGGGATTTCAGTTATCGTTTGTTGTCACTTGGGCGCTGATCCTATTTTTGCCTCCAATTCATCACTATTGCGAACGTTGGCGGCGTGCTCTGTGGTACAAGTTCCTAGCTCTGCCATTGACTTTTGCTTTTGTCGCCCAATTGAGCTCAATTCCGATTGTCCTCTACTATTTTGGTGTTGCGCCTTTGAACGCCACCATTTCGAATCTGATAATTGGCCCAGCAGTCGGAGGAGCGGTGGCTTTGTCATTGATAACTTTGGTGGGCGCATCAGTCCTGCCATTGCTAGGAGCGTTCTTTGGGGCGGCTCTCAACCTTTGGCTCACTGGTATTCTTTCGGCGTTAAACTATTTGGGTGGGCAGGGCGTGTGGCAATTGCGGACTGATGATTTTTCTGCGCTCTATGCTTTCGTTGGATTAGCAATTGTGTTTTTGCTAGGGGCTTCACTTACTAGTAGAGTAGCGCGAAGACTGGGCGTCTTTGTCTTAGTAATTGCTCCGATAGTTTTGTTTGTGTCGCATACTTCACAAAGTATCAGAAGAGACGTTGCCACGACTACTATACTTGCTTCGCGGGGAGGGATTTGTGCGGTTGTCAGCGGCTCGCCGCCGACGGTGATTCTTTCAGATATTGCCGATAAGCCAGAGAGTCAATTTCAATATGTTGTGGAACCCGCTCTGCGACTAGCCAATGTAAGTGATGAGGTGCATTTGGCGCAATTGTCTGCTGATTATCAAACGCTTGTCACTGCGCTAACTATTTGCGATTCGTTTCCACAGTCGGAATTGTCTTTGACGGCCAATGCCGAGCGTTTGTGGCAAGACTATCGCACACAGTACAAAATCGAGTCTCAGACCTATCAATTGCGATTTAGCTCTGAAATCGATTCGAGTGTTTTGTCACAAGCATTACAAAGAATATCTGCGCAAACACCTGTGGACATGCCCAGTCAGGGGAAAGGCTATTCATTGTTTCTTGGATCTACTTTGGCTCTGCAGGTTTCGGGTTCCCTGAGAGCGCTTTATCTTTCCTCCGCTCCAAGCGCCGTGGAGATGCGAATTATCAAGGGAGTTTTTCGTTCACTCTTAATAAACAATAACCTCTCTCACGCTGAATCAAAACTAATTGTCGTTGTCGATAAGCTAGATAGCCCAATTAGTCTCATGCTCAATGATTTCTCACACGTTCTTGAACTGAGAATTATAGCTGGTCGAAGAAATCATAGTTTGCAATTGACAGCAGACTTTGCGCAACTCATTACTTACATAGAAGATGTTGGGGCTGTCACAATTTCTTCGCATTAGAGCTTTGAGGCCCTAAGGCTTCATGAGAGTGGAATCTTTCTCGAATCCTCCCACGCGCTTTCTCGCAAGTCTGTTCCATTGTAGAATTGTTTCACAATTAACCAATCTCATGATCTGGCTACGGCTCAAACCGTTGAGTCACAGGTGTATGTGTAATCTCAGCAATTGCGCTCCATGAAGTCCCCAAAAGCAGTTGCCAGTAAAGGTAGAGGCTCTCTTGCCCGATATATCAAAGGAGATACTACTGCCAAAGCGTTTCCAATGTTTCTTCAGAATGGGAGCGTCTTTGTGACTTTTCTTGCGAAAGTCTCTCTTTGTTAGTGTACCTCTTTATGAAAGTACGTTTGTGTGAAACTGTTTATCGTGAACCAATAAATGGCGCCATCGACAAGGCGCTGGGAATTCGTATGAGCTTAGCTGGAAATCTAAAAACCATTTCGTTTGCTGATATTTTGCAATTGCTTTCAGCTGGAAAGAAAACTGGTGTCTTGCAAATTGGTGACGCCAATCGTTCCAAGGCTGTTGCCTTCCGCGAAGGCGTGATTATTTTTGCCAGCTCTTTGAATAGTTCCGAAGATATGTTGGGCGCCCTGTTGTTGAAGCGCGGGCAATTGTCCAAGGACGATCTTGAACGCGCTATCGTTCTGCATAAGCAGTCTGGTCGTCCACTCGGTGAGACTCTGGTCGACATGAAAGTTTTCACAAACGATGATGTCGCCGAGTGCCTCAAGATGCAAATTGAAGAGATTGTCTATAACCTCTTTAGTTGGCCTGAGGGTGAGTTTGATTTCAAAGATGGCGAAGCGCCAAAGGATGCGCCGTTTTTGCTAGAATTGCCGACTATGTCAGTGATTATGGAAGGCATGCGTCGTATCGACGAATGGGTAGAAATTCAGAAGGTAATTCCGAAAGACGATGTACTAATGCGCATGGTTAATATGCCGCAGACTGATTCGGAAGCAATCTCACTAACAATCGATGAGTTTTGTTTGTTGCCGCTTATCAATGGTGAACGCACAACTCCTCAGGTGATAGATATGTCGCCAATTGGTGAGTTCCCGAGTTATCGAGCGCTATACAAGTTGATTGTCTCGGGTTATGTCGAAGGCGCTGGAATGGCGACTAATGTTTCTGTTACAGGAATGGAGAATGAGGAAGAGGTCGTTTTGGGTATCATCTTCCAGCTTTATAACAATTGTTTCTATAAGATTCGTCAGGTTGTTGATGAAGTATTTGGAAAAGGTAGTGTGCCTAGCGCTAAGTTCGGCAAGTATGCTACCTCTCCAGATTATGCTAGTATCGCCTCATATTTTCCTGGGTTTGAGTTTGGCGCAGATGGCAGTCCAGCTTTTGATCGTTTCTACGCTGCGGTGGTCAAGATTCCCGCTCCGATTAGATTGCACTCTTTGATGAGTTCACTTGAGACCATGCTCACCGACCAGCTTGAGTTGGTCTTCAGATTTGTTGGCTCGCAACAATACCGCAATGCGGTTAGTCGGGTCAAGAAAGAGATTTCAGAGCCACTGGCGGCGCGCCGTGAACTTGTGAAACGGTACCAAATAGATGAGAATTTTTACACTGCTCTGCATAGGGCTGAACGAATAGTAAAATCAGCGATTGGATAGAGAGATGTTTAGCAAAAGCATAGTTTCACAGACAGTGAATTCAGGTAGAGACTCTTTGCAAGACTCCTGTAATAGCGTAAGAAAGAACAACTCGCCTAGTCGGTTGGGAGTGATTTCTAGTGGTGTCTTGTTTGGTGTTCTGTTGATATTGGGAATGCCAGAGGCGGCTAATGCCGCAGAGATCGCATTGTTGCTGGCTGTGCCATCGCTCTTTGACGGGGCAATTCTGATTGTGGCCACTGTCGCATTATTTGGCGCAATTCGGGTTTACTCGACCGTAAAAGGAGGGCTGCTGGCCAAGAGTTGGCAGTTTTTTATCATTGGACTCGTATGCTTGGTTGTCGCGCAGCTCTTTCGTTTGGCGGACACCGCTGGATACTTTCAGTCTCCAGAATTGTTGCGTCCAGTGATATTTACAGCTATGGCGGGGCTATTTTTGCTCGGCGTAATGAAAGCTCGACGCGCATTAAGTTAACAATGGTTTTTAACTAGTATCAGCCCAAGTATTTGGTTGACTTAAGACATTCGGCGGTTATTAGTTAGCCCCGATAGGCCTATTGTACAAAGTAGGGGTTTTCGCGAAAGCAAATATGATTGATCATCACGAAATAGATGAGCGTATCTCCAAGTGTGAGAAGATACTTGGAGCCAACCCAGGCTCACAGATATTCGCCGCACTAGCTGAGGCACATCGGCGCAAGGGAGACCTTGACACTGCTTTTCAGGTGTGCCAGCAAGGTTTGAAGAGTCATCCGACTTACGGTTCGGCGCATGTTGTCATGGCCAAAATTAATCTGGACAAAGGTCTCTTTGATTGGGCTGAGACAGAGGTTGAAAAAGCCGCTAAGCAGGGTGGCAATGTGCATGCTATCGAGCTGATTCGATGTGAGATACTGATTGCCAGAGGTGATTTCGAAAAGGCTGAACGACAGATTCGGAAGTTACTTAAGAAAAGTCCGAGTAACTCACAATTACAAAAGCTATTGGATTCATTGAAATCTCAGGCCGCGCAGGTCGCAAAACCCGAGCAAGTCAAATTCCCAGGTGGATTGGCTGCGGAATTAGCTGGTCGCTCACAGCGAAAGAAAAGCCCGCCTCTTGGGGCTAATGTGTTAGGAGCAAGCGACTCAGGAGTAAAGGAGCTTGCGACAAAGTCTCCTGAGCCAGTTAAAGCAGTTGTGCTTTCGGTAGTCGACGTTCTAGAAAAAGGATTGGCCTTAGAGGGAGTTTTCGGCGCATTGCGGCAAGATTGTGATGGAAGCGTCTTTGAGTCTAGGTGGGAAAACAAAGAATTTGAGGACGAATACTGTTCGGCGGCTTGCGAAACTTACCGTTGTGTCAATGCGACTTTAGAGCGTGTATCTTTTGGGGCTTGTCAGACAGTTTTAGTGGAATCCGAGGGTGTTAAGATGTATTTCTTAGATGGCGGAGATGAGCATTTTGTCTTCTTCGCGACCTCAGGGACAAGTACCAATCGTTTGCGCGGCGCCCTCAATAGAATTTGGAAAGTTTACGAAGGAAATCCTAAGCAGGATACTTCGGTAAAAGGAGTTTAATGCGTGAAATCTAAGCAAATTACATTTGGTTCTAGCGAAGTCATGCAGATCGTCGTCTTTACGCTCGTCGTTGTGCTCGGCCCGTTGCTTTTTTATCCGCATACCTTTGGCGCGGAATTGTCGTTTACTTTTTCTACGCTACTAATACTAGAATTGCTCTACTATGTGATAGTCTTTTCGGTATTCAATTCTGGCGTTGGGCTCAAAGCAACGCTCTTGGGCGCGGTCTTGGCCACGCTCTATCGGTTTACTCTGGCGACTTTGTTTGGACTAATGGTTTTCGCTCCAGGGGGAGTGGAAATTGGTTTTGCGATGCGTCAAGGGTTTCATGTCTATTTGCCGGGCTTCGCGACATTTGTTCTCTGCAGTCCGTTTGTGATGTTGTCATTTGTGAAGTGGCTCATTGAGCGACTCGATGGCGATGATACTGAGGAAGTGTTTTCTGAGAGTCTAGAGGCTAAGGCGGCGGTAGTGTCGAGTAGCCCAAGTTTTAGTGAAACCGCTCCGTCTTCGGATTCAACGGTTGGTGGCGCTGTTCCTTATTTGCCACACACACAGAATGCCAACGCTTCGGAAGAAGCGCAAGAGGAAGAGTTTGCTTTTGGAGCGGATGCGGATCGTCAACGAAATAGCCCTGGGGCTGTCAGTTATTCTGGCAATGGATTTGAAAGAGCTGTCAATTATTTGGCCGAAGACGCTTCGGTGCGAGTTGCAGCTGTTGTTGACTTAGATGGGCTAGAGGTCGCGTCATTTTCTCGTGGTGGTTTCGAGACTCAGTCATGGTCGCCGTTTGCCCTGTCGTTAGTCGAAGAGAACACATGGGTTCTGGAGCGTTTCCAGCAAACCGGCCCGCACCGTGTCATATTACATTACAATGAATTACGAGTTGAATGTCGCTTGGTTGGTCGGCTAATTCTTTTTGTCGTCTCCGAGGTGCATGATGATGACTTGCTGGGTGTCCGTGTGTCACAGGCAAGTGATATAATTAGCAAATATATATCCGCACGCTACAGCGAAACGCTGTTTGCAGGCATGGAGGGAAGTAATGTACGAAGCGCTGAGTGAATTAAACAAGACCAGTGGTATCACAGGGTCAATGATAGTAGGTGAAGACGGAATCGTTATCGCCTCAGATCTCGATAATTCGGTTGAAGAGGAAACTGTGGGCGCGTTGGCGGCGGCAATTTCTTCAAATATCCGTAAGTCGCTAGACCGTTTGAATGCCACTCCCTTGACTGAAGTGACTGTCGAGGCTCAACATGGCAAGTTGTTCTTAGCCGAAGTTGGTATTGGAATATTGGTTGTGACAACCGAACCAGAGGTCAATATGGGATTGATTCGGTTGGAAATGAAGAACGCGGCGAGCAAAATCGCTATCGTAGTGTAGGACATTACAATGTAGTGTAGGACATTACAATTCTGATAATAGATAACCTCTTATGAAAACTGTTCTGAGTAAGAGTGAAGAATAAGAATAACTGACTGAAAGCGCCTAGATAATGGTATCGATAAATTATGCAACCCGGGAAGTCTGCTGTAAGATTGTGTATTACGGCCCAGGGTTGTCAGGGAAAACAACTAATCTGCAGGTGGTGCACAACAAAGTGCCCCAGAACACCCGCGGCAAGTTGATTTCTCTGGCGACTGAGGCCGACCGCACATTGTATTTCGATTTTCTGCCGATCAACATTGGTTCAATAAACGGCTTTGCCGCAAAGTTCCAGCTCTATACTGTCCCTGGACAAGTGTACTACAATGCGACACGCAGACTTGTCCTACGTGGTGTGGATGGCGTTGTGTTTGTCGCTGATTCACAGGCTGATAAACATGATGACAATATGGAGTCTCTTTCAAACTTGAAAGAGAACTTGGAAGAGTATGGCTATGACGTCAATGAGTTACCGATAGTCATCCAGTACAACAAAGCCGATCTACCGACGGCCTTGTCACAAAGTGAACTTGACGAGAAGCTCAATGAGTTCAATTGGCCGAGTTACACAGCTGCTGCTGTTGATGGTGTGGGTGTTTTTGATACTCTGAAGGCCATTATGAAGCTCGTCCTTGAGAAAGCCAAGAAGGGTGGCTCCAAAGCCAAGTCCAAGCCTAAGTTGATGCCTCAAGAAGCGCCCCAATCATCAGGTGGTGTAACGCCGACTGAAAGCGTTCCAGCTTCTGCAGCTCCTGTTGCCGCGCAAAGCGCCACTGCTTCGACTGCAGTGTCAGCGCCAGAGCCAGCGATGGCTGCGGCTCACAATTCGGGTGAGTTGGCCAGAGAAGGTCTTTTGTCGGCTGGCTCGGCCTCGCCAGTTACAGGGTCAGTTACAGATAAGGTCAAAACCGCTCCCGCAGTGAAAGCTCCAACGGCAGGCGGTGGAGGATTGTTTGGGGCGCCTCGTTCTTCATCGGGACGGTCGCGCCATACTTCAAATATTGGTTCTGGCGGGATTAGTTCTGGGGCGGTCAGTCCTGAAATTGCCAGCTCTGGTCCGACCCCGTCAGGAGAAATCTCAACTGGTCCCGTTAATGCTCCTTCGCCAAGTAATGATTTCTCCGATTCAACGGGAGAGATAGAGACAGTTAGCCCCGAGCAAATACAATCGGGAGCGCTCGCTGATAAAAATGTAGCAGGTACACAAGAGACAGAGAATAAAGCGGATTTGATTGGGCACGATCCGCTCGAACAGGCGCCACCCAAACCTAAAAAGAAAAAACTCGGATTTTTCCGCAGATTATTTGGCCGCAAGTAGGACGGAGGATATATGTCAGATCAGGATATGATCATTTATGAAGAAGATGTTGTCAAGATCGAGGCGCTTTTGAGCAAGACGCTCAAAGGGGCCGAGGCAAGATGTGCTTTGCTAGTTGACAAAGACGGTCATTTGATAACCAAACAAGGATTCACTCATTCGCTCGATACGACTGCACTGTCGGCTTTACTAGCGGGTTCATTCGCTTCGACTAAAGAAATCGCACGGCTTGTTGGCGAAAATGAGTTTTCTGTCTTGTTTCATCAAGGTAAGAAAGACCACATCCATATGTCATTGATTGGTGATCGCGCCATATTGGCGATAATCTTTGATGACCGTACAACAATAGGAATGGTGCGTTTGTATTCAAAAGAAGTTGCACAGGAATTGACAAAAATAATAAATGCCATTGGTACCTCTGAGGACTCTGGCGAGGAGCCTGGGTTGGAAGAAGGGTTTGCGGCCTCCGCAGAAGAACGTCTTGATGACATCTTCCGCGAGTAGTTCTCTTTTGTTACAAATTGCGAAGAGCCGTGAGGAAGCGGAAACTTTTCACTAAGCGTAAGACTCGGAATGCTAAGAGGCTCTGAGGGACAAGACTGCGGCTCGGGAAGAAGCTTTCAGAAATTATGGTGGCCCAAAAAGCTACATCTTTTTTACATCATTTATTAAACATGAGATATAAGCAAAAGTAGAACTACGGGTAAGATGAAGACAGATCTTGGGACATTGCTGGTTGAGGCTGGCAGAATCACACAGGGACAATATGACAATGCAGTCTCTTTTGCTGAATCTGGCAAAGGAAAGTTTGAGCAAGGTCTGGTTGATTGTGGGGCTGTTGAATCTGTTGATGATGTCTATAGGTTCGTTGGCAAACAACTCAATATGGGAGCTTTGCGGCTTTCGGATGTTGAGCTAAACCCTGAAATTGTCCGTTTGATTCCACTGGACATCGCCCGAAAGTTTAATGTTATCGCTGTCTCGCGCATCAGGCGTAACTTGATCGTCGCGATTTCCGATCCCAACAATATCTATGTTCTTGATGCGGTGAAATTTATCACTGGTTGCAATATCCAGCCAGTGATTTCTCCAGAAGAGGCAATCACAAAGGCAATAGATACATACTATGCCGATGCCTCTTCTTTTGCAGAAGCCATCAAAGGTATGGAGGATGACCCTGACCTCGAGTTAGTCGAAAACGAACAAGGCCCCAGTGAGTCCGAACTGCTCTCAGCTATTCAAGATAAGCCATTAGTCAAACTCGTTGATTCGATCATAACAGAAGCGGTTCGCAAAGGCGCGTCGGATATTCACCTTGAAAACTATGAAACTCGTCTACGTGTACGCTATCGTATTGACGGTGATTTGCATGAAATGGATCCGTTGCCTTTCAAATATCGCGCCGCTTTGATTTCTCGTATCAAAATTATGGCCGAGCTTGATATCTCTGAGAGACGTCTCCCACAGGATGGACGTATCAAAATAAAAATTGGTGGTCGTCCGATTGATTTGCGTGTTTCGGTCTTACCGACAATCTTCGGTGAGAAAATCGTTATGCGTATTTTGGATCAGCAAACTCTACGCACAGATTTAACCCAGCTTGGATTCGCCAAAAGAGATTTGGTGAAGTTTGAGCATGCTATCAATTTGCCATATGGAATTGTCTTGGTCACTGGGCCAACAGGTTCAGGTAAAACCAACACGCTTTATTCGGCCTTAAAGCAGTTGAATAGGCCCAAAGTCAACATCATGACCGCCGAAGATCCTGTTGAGTTTAACTTCGATGGCATTAACCAAGTGCTGGTTAAATCTGATATCGGTCTGACTTTTGCACAGACTCTACGATCATTCTTGCGACAAGATCCTGATATTATCATGCTCGGTGAAATTCGTGATGGTGAAACAGCTGAAATTGCTATTCGCGCTGCGCTGACGGGTCATCTTGTGTTTTCCACTCTGCATACCAATGACGCTCCTTCGTCAATCAACCGTCTTATCGATATGAATATCCCTGGGTTCTTAGTTTCTTCGGCGACGCGTTTGATTATGGCGCAGCGACTCGGCAGGCGCATGTGTCCGCACTGCAAAGAGGAAGTCGAAATCACCCAAGAGCAATTCGAGATGATGAGTATTCCAGATGATTGGAAAAAAGGACTGGTCGGTTTTCGCGGCAAAGGCTGCAATAGTTGCAATGGCACAGGCAACTCTGGGCGAACAGGCATATTTGAAGTTATGCCTATTTCCAAGAAAATCGAGCACTTGATTTTGGCCAAAGCCACCGACAATGAGATTCGAGAACAAGCGGTTGAAGAGGGAATGTACACCCTTCAAATGGCTGCGGTTGAAAAAATGCGCGATGGCATGGTCTCTATCGACGAAGTTTTCAATGTGACGATTTAGGTTCAACTTTCCATATACTTCTCCATTAAACTAACTCCACGTTGTTCAGGTCTAAGCCACTTTAAGGCAATGTCTTAGGTGGCTTTAGCATTTGAGTTAATAGTTCAAGATTATTCCTAATATAGCCGATACTATAAGAGAGTTTCGCATTGTCCGCGGAACTGTTGTGCAATGCTGTCGTTAAATTCTGCGCTTGCGTAGTTTTGCGCATAATTCTGAAACATTCAATGGTATCCGAAGAATAGGAAAATCTCAAAGATGGTGACTTTACGCGAATTGTTGGAGCAGATGATCGAGGAAAACGCCTCCGACCTACATCTTACTGTTGGAGCTCCGCCTGTAATCCGAGTGGACGGCAAACTTGTGCGTCTTCAGCATGACAACTTGTCGCCTGATATGACTAAGAAGTTGGCTTATTCGATTATGAACGAGAAGCAACGTCAGCGCTTTGAGGAGACAAACGAACTCGACTTGTCATTTGGAATTGAGCAGTTGAGTCGTTTCCGTTGCAATGTATATATGCAGCGCGGTAATGTGGCTGTGGCCTTACGTACAATTCCCTACAAGGTGAAAACTTTTGATGAACTTGGATTGCCTAAGTCTATCGGTGAGTTTGCTCATATGCCGCGTGGGTTAGTTTTGGTGACTGGTCCGACTGGCTCTGGTAAGTCGACAACCTTGGCTTCGATTATTGATAAGATTAATCGCGAACGCGCCTGTCATATTCTCACAGTCGAGGATCCAATCGAATATCTTCACCGTCATCAGCAGTCGCTAATCAATCAACGTGAAGTACAGTCCGACACGCAGTCTTTTGCACTAGCCCTCAAGTATGCGCTACGTGAAGACCCCGATGTGGTTCTGATTGGTGAGATGCGTGACTTGGAGACAATTGAGTCTGCGTTGACAATTGCCGAAACAGGTCACTTAGCATTCGGAACACTGCACACCAATTCAGCCGCCGAAACAATCAACCGTATTATTGATGTCTTTCCGGCAGGGCAACAATCGCAAATTCGTGTGACACTGTCTTTCTCGTTGCAGGCAATTGTCTGTCAGTCGTTGTTACCCAAGATTGGCGGTGGCAGAGCCTTGGCGCTTGAAATATTGATTATCACACCTGCTATTAGAGCCATGATTCGTGATGACAAGACTCAGCAGATTTATAGCATGATCCAGTCGGGCCAGAAGTATGGCATGAAGACCTTCAATCAGTCATTGCATGACTTGTACAAGAACGGTGAAATCAGTTTGCAAACTGCTCTTGAGCAAAGTCACAATCCTGATGAATTAAATGAACTACTCACAAGACAGGTTTCGCCATCGTTCGCATAAAGCGGCCACTTAGATAGAGAGAGTACGATGCCAGTATTTGAATACAAAGGTAAATCGGTCGGTGGAGCAGTAGTCACTGGTACATTGAAGACCAAAGATCGCTCCGAGCTTGATAGAGTTCTGCGGCGCAATAGAATCATTGTTACCAGTGTTAAGAAAAAGCCAACAGAGCTGACAATCAAAATTGGCACGGGTGTCAACAAGCTTGATGTCTCACGCTTTACGCGTCAATTCGCTACGATGATTGGCGCTGGTTTACCGATGGTGCAATGCCTTGATATTCTTGGTTCGCAGGCTGACAATAAAGAGTTTGCCAAGATTATCACCAAAGTCAAAGAGTCTGTCTCTGGTGGTTCGACACTTTCTGAGGCTCTAGCGCGACACCCGAAGATATTTGATACACTTTACACCAATATGGTTGAAGCGGGTGAAATCGGTGGCGCGTTGGACGTAATTCTCATTCGTTTGGCGAATTATCGCGAAAAAGCTGATGCGCTCACACGCAAAGTCAAGAGCGCGATGGTCTACCCGTCAGTTATCGTTGTCGTGGCGATGGGTGTGACATTTGCCATGTTGACTTGGATTGTACCAGTCTTTGCAAAGATGTTCGGTGGTCTCAATGCAGAGCTTCCTGAACCGACTCAAATCGTCATGGGTATTTCAAACTTCCTGCAAACCAATGTTGTCATGATTTTATTGAGTTTGGTAGGGGCTAGTGTGGCGTTCACGTTTTGGGTAAGAACCAAAAAAGGACGTCTGATATTCGATAACATTGTCCTAAAGCTCCCAATATTCGGTACGCTAGTTCGCCGTTCTTCGGTCGCGAGATTTACTCGTACGCTTGGCACATTGCTCTCTTCGGGTGTTTCGATTATCGAAGCGTTGGAAGTCACAGCGAAAACCGCTGGTAATATGGTGATTGCCAATGCTATCAGGAAATCGGTTATCTCGATTGCCGAAGGTGACACCATTACCGCTCCACTAAAAGCAACTGGTGTGTTTCCTCCTATGGTGACACAGATGATTGCAGTTGGTGAGAAAACTGGTGGTCTCGATGAGATGTTGAACAAAATTGCTGATTTCTATGACGAAGAAGTCGATGTTGCCGTTGACGCATTAACATCGATTATCGAGCCAGTCATTATCGTATTTATGGGTGTTGTCATCGGTGGTATTCTGGTGGCGATGTATCTTCCAATGTTTGACATCATCGGAAAGATATAGAGCCCGCAACATATTGACGCTCAAATCGTAGCGCTCAAAGAAAATATTTGGCCCATTTGTGGCTTAGGTGATTATGTGCAATTGGGCGCTCCGCAGAGAGCGCCCTTTGCATATCTGGAATAGCGAGAATAACAGGCACTGGATTATTAGGTTCGTGAAGAGCAAGAAGAAAGTATCTCAATGCACAGCGGCGCTGAATTCGCCTATAGTTGGACGGTGGATAGTCGTATTGCGCCTCTTTACCTATGTGATGGTCATTGGATCTGTGATTGTCACCTTGGGAACTTCCGACTCGTGGCGAGCCCCAATCCTGCTTTATTCGGCGCTGACATTGTATTGGCCGATAGCGACGATCTGGAGCCGTATTCGTCTGCCAGAGCCGACGCATCGTTTTATTACTCTCTGTCAGATTATTGTCGAACTGATAATTGAAGTTGCGATTGTCAATGCCACAGGCGCGGCGGTTTCCCCATTTACTGGCCTATTCTATTTAACCATTATCTCTGGAGCGCTGACTTTCAACCTAGTCGGAGCTTTAGGGCTGGCTTCGATAGCCGCTTTTGGTCACCTAATCATCAATAGGTTTGGCTACTCACTTCCAGACTTGGCCCAGATAGACGGCGGGTTATGGAGCGCTATGAAAACCGCTCCAGATGAGAAGTTCTTCGCGGGGCTATTGAGTGTCTTGAGTTTCTACGTGACCGCATTTGTGGCGGGCTATTTCTCGGAGCGCTTGCGTAACAAAGACATAGAACTCGCCAGCGCTTCTGTCGCCCTCAGTCGTGTGCGAATGCAAACTGATGAAATCGTCCGTCGGCTAAGCGCTGGCCTATTGACAGTCGATGGAGCTGGGCAGATTGTCTTATTTAATGAATTCGCTGAATCGATATTCGGAATTTCGGAGGAATCAATTCGAGGTAGAGATTTCAGAGAGGTCTTCCAAGGAGGATTCTCTGAGTTCGGTCGAGAATTAGCTATAGTCTTTAATACAGCAACAAGCCGTCCGCGGATGGAAGCGCTCCTAACTCGCGCCGATGGTGTCTCGTTGCCGCTTGGCGTTTCAACCGCAACATTGGACACCGAGAGCGATGAAGCCGCAGGGTTAATAGCGATTTTTCAGGATATTACTGGCGCCAAAGCCATGGAAGAGAAAGCTCGCCAGAGTGACCGGCTGATGGCTGTAGCCGAACTTTCTGCGGCCATGGCTCACGAAATACGCAACCCCTTGGCTGCAATAGCTGGGTCGGCACAATTGTTGGCGTCAGAATTACAATTAGGCGGAGAAGAGCAAAAGCTCTTCAACTTAATTCTGAAGGAAAGCGCTCGACTCAACACTCTTTTGAGTGATTTCCTGAGTTATGCGCGAACCAATCCCGTGGCGTTGAATAAAGTTGAACTTTGCCATAATGTCACTCAGGCTCTGGAAATGATGCGACAACATCCATCATATTCGCCAGATATTGCCTTAACATTTGAAGCTCACTCCTCGGTAACTTATGTTCTTGGCGCGGAAGGCCCGATTCGGCAAATCATTTTCAACCTTTTGCTTAACGCTTTCGAGGCTCTTCAAGGGAGTCCCAGCAATGACAAATGCGTAGCTGTTGGAGTCAAACCGGACCCCAGTGGAGAGAAGATTATCTTTAGTGTCACCGACAATGGGCATGGTATCCCGCGTGAGAAAGTTAGAGATATTTTCACTCCATTCTATTCCACAAAACAAACAGGGACTGGCCTCGGATTGGCTATTGTCCATCGACTCGCAGAAGGCATGTCAGTCGAAATCGATTTGGAGACGGTTGAAAATGTTGGAACGACATTCTACTTACAATTTAGGGCGTTCAAAGAGGATTCCATGATCAATGATACTTCAGTCCTTATAAATGACCCCAGTAGTCTTCAGAGCACTCCCAAAGCGCCTATCCCAGCTCGCTAAGCCTGGGAGTTCTGACACTCTTCTTCTGCAACAGTTCAAATCCTCAATTTAAGATGTCTTTTAGAGCTCTCGTTAGTATTCGAGTGAGGACGCGCCTAGGAGTTGCGTTCTGGTCTCCATTCAGTACATTATGCGGAACTGGTAGTGTGGCAATTAGCGCTCGAAGTCCGACTGCGCAACCTTGTCCACAAGATAAAGCCTAGGGTCTCGGGTGTAGTGGGTCATAATAATATTGGGGTGATTTATTCAATGATTGAGGTGTTTCGCAAACTTTGTCCTGTCCAGCGAAAGGCTGGATTGCAGGAAAAGACACGATCTCGTTTTTTCCTATTTCCAATTGCCACATTAGTTGTAGTCGCTGGGATTGTTTCAGGTGGCTGCGCGACTGGGAATTTCCATTGGTATTCTCCACCTGGCGCTGAGACTCCATCTGCCGCACATCATTATGCTGGTGACTCTCCTTACGCATCACAATATCTTTTGCGCAGAAATATGAACGCGGACGATCCGCTGTTACTTAGCATTGATGATAGTATTCAGATTCATGCCTCGGATTTGTTGTCTCGCTTTGAGCAGAGCTATCTTTTACGTCTTGGCGGGACTATCAGTTGGGAGCAAGTTGCAGACACCCTTGAATATATGTTGCTTGATACTTTAGTCTCTCTGGCGGCAGATACATTTCAATTGCAACAGGATGCTGCAGGGTGGGGCGATCTTTCGTTGGTAAGTGATGCTTCACTTGGGAGAGTTTTCTTAGAGGAAATCATATACGCCCAGACGGAAGTGGATTCACTAGAAGCGGACAGTTTCTATTTCGCCAGACCTGATATTTTCACATACTTTGCCCAAGTCAACCTTGGGCATATTATACTCTCAAAAGCAGGGTATCGGACTGGTTCGGATCCTGATGAATATTTGGCAATGTCGGATAAGGACCTTGACTCATTAATTCATCATCGTTTGAATGTTCTCAAGAAGGCAATTACCGATTCAGCTAGCTTTGAGGAATTCGCTGATAAATATTCTCAAGATAGACGTACAGGAGCACAAGGTGGTCGGATGGGTTGGGTCGAGCGGTATAATCTACATCCCGAGGTTGAAGACGTTCTTTATGATGAGAGCACACCTCTCCACGAAGTGATTGGACCAGTCGATTCTCGTGACGGTGTTCATCTTTTTTATATTTATGACCGTCATTTTAAGGGCGTGCCACCGATGAATGCTGCAAGGTACAAGCAGGCCTACAATTATGTTCTTGGCTCCCACGCCAGGGTTGTCTATGCCAGAGTGCGAGACTCATTGCGAGCAGCTCATCCAAGTACTTTCAATGACTCAGCATTGGCGTTAAAGCCAAATAGGACTCACTGGGAAACTCCAGTGGCTTGGGCAGATGGAATCGATACTGTGCGGTTTGAAACTTATGACCGCGCTAGAAGCATGGTACGTTCGAAAATTCCAGTCAGCACAGTCTTGAGTGTCGAAGTGTTGCGTTCGATTGCTCAAGAGGCAATTGATGCGCGCTTAACGCTCTTGATGGCCCGTGACCATGGCCTAGATGATAATGTGGCTTATCAAGAAGAAGTCGAGCGTGAAAGGCAGAACTTTTCCAGAGCGGCAATTCACAGAAAATCACGTGACCCAAATTATCGTCCGACAGATAGAGAAGTCGAACAATATTTCAAAGAGCACAACTCAGAGTATCGTATCGAAAAGCCTGTGCGCATACAGCAAATTGTCTTTGTGGATTCCGTCGAAGCGGAATTCGTTCGCGCTTTGGCCGAATCAGGCGAAGACTTTTTGGGTCTCGCAGAAAAATACTACCCGGGTGACACAGCCATAAGACGTGATGTCGCTGATTTGGGATACATCGGGCCACTCGATTTTGACAAGAAAATCTTTTCCACGGCAATTCAAGGTAATGCTGGTGATATTACAGCGCCAATCAAAACGCAATACGGCTATCATGTTGTCAAGATTCTGGATGTCAAACGAGAGGTCTCTCTCGACGAAGCGCGTGGACCGATAATCCTAGAGCTAACACGAATTCATAATGAAGAAGTTAATCGAGAGTGGTATCAAAAGTTAATTTCAGGGCATAGAGTCACTATCGAGCCAGTCCGTTATCGAGGAATCGTCATGGGCTCCGACCAAAACCGCTTGAATCTTTCGCCAGAAATCTTGCCCGATGATTTTGATGAATCGCAAAACTAAGTTTCAACGGCCAAATCAACCGTATAAGTCAAGAATAAATCGGTGAAGAAGAGTTCATTTAGTCAAGACGAATCTCAGCAAATTCCTTTTTCCGCTGAACTACTGCGCAAGGGAACCCACATGGGAGCCTTGGCAATCCCATCCCTATATTTGTGGGGGCTGGACTCAAACAAAACTATTGCTTTGTCTATCTTAGTACCGATAGCTTTGTTTATGACTCTGGTTGATGTTTCGCGTTTGAGAAACTGGCCTATGTGGCAACTCTTTCGGCCGCTGTCTGGTTCGATGGTGCGCAAGCATGAAGAAGAAGGTGATTTTACTGGAGCGTTTTATATTCTCTGGATGTTCTGTTTGGTGATTGCGATATTTGATCCGATTATCGCTTCGATCAGCGCGTCGTTTATTATCGTCGGTGATACACTCGCGGCGCTGATTGGTCGACGTTATGGGAAACACAGGTTTCGCGGCAAATCACTTGAAGGATCATTGGCATGTTTGTTCGGAACATTAGTTGTGGCCTATGTCGGGAGTAGCCTTTTTGCAATACCACTGGCCATAACAGTTATCGGGGCCTTCGTCGCAACAATTGTCGAGGCGATTCCAGATTTCATTGATGACAATCTGTCGGTTCCGCTAATTAGCGCCTTGGTGATGACTCTAATTGCTCCAATATTTGGCCTAGATAACTTACACAGCATATGGACTTTGAACTAGTATGGGCAATTCAGAAATAATTGACTTTCGATCTGACACAGTTACCGCTCCTGATGCAGGTATGCGCAAAGCAATGGCTGAGGCGCAAGTTGGTGATGATGTTTTTGGCGACGACCCAACGGTAAACCGTTTACAGGATAGAATTGCTGAACTCTTTGGCAAAGAGGCGGCGCTGTTTACTCCGACTGGAACAATGGCCAATCAAATAGTTTTTAAGACCATTGCTCGCCCTGGCTGGGAGTTACTTTGCGAGCGTGAATGTCATATTGCCAACTATGAAGTGGGTGGGCCTGCGGCTCACTCTGGCTTGATGGTTTCGTTTTTGGATAGCGAGCGAGGTTTTTTCAGCGCCGAACAAGTTCGAGATGCGATACGACCAATAAATGAGCATTGCCCTCTGACAAAAATCGTTGAACTGGAAAACACACACAACCGCCATGGCGGTAGCATTTGTCCTCCAGAGCAAATCGCCGAAATTGGCGCTGTTTGCGATGAAAACGATTTGCATTTTCATCTCGATGGCGCGCGGATATGGAATGCACATATTGCCAGCGGTGTCTCGTTAGCTGAATATGCAAAGCCATTTAAGACTCTTGCTGTGTGCCTGTCAAAGGGGCTTGGCGCTCCGATGGGTTCACTGACCCTTGGCTCGCGCGACTTTATTCACGAGGCGCATAGGATTCGGAAGATGTTTGGTGGTGGTATGCGTCAGGTCGGAATAGTCGCAGCGGCAGGTTTATATGCGCTGGATAATAACCTCGCCAAACTAAGTGAAGATCACTCCAACGCCCATTTCTTGGCGGAAGGACTCAACTCAATCGATGGCATCGCACTGAATGTTGAGCGGGTTGAAACCAATATTGTCATAGCTGATATCGCCGAGACAAAAATTGCGCCACCTGAATTTGTGGAAAGATTGGCAAAGCTAGGTGTTCTTTGCGTCCAATTTGGCAAGACAACAGTGCGTTTTGTGACTCATCTGGATGTCAGCGAGGCGCAATGCACAACTGCGCTTGAAAAAATCAAAGATAGTTTTTCTTGAAGAGGTTTGGCTGCTAGTCTTGCTAGCTGAGAGTCTTGACAGTCGCGCTGAGGTATTCGCGGTTCATCTTGGCGATGACTGAGACTTTAATGTCTTTAGGGCAGACCGCTTCGCATTCTGAGTAATTAGAGCAATTCCCAAAACCTTCAGTGTCCATTTGCGCCACCATTGCTTTGGCGCGAGCGGTTTTTTCAGGCTGGCCTTGAGGTAAGTCTGCAAATTGCGAAACTTTTGCGCCAACAAACAGCATCGCTGAACCATTCTTGCAAGCGGCGACACAAGCGCCACAACCAATACAGGCAGCCGAGTCCATAGCGCTCTCAGAGGCGGTCTTTGGAATTGCAATCGCATTGGCGTCAGGTGTGCCACCAGTATTAACTGAGACAAAGCCGCCTGCTTGCATGATGCGATCAAATGCGGAGCGATCGACGATAGTGTCTTTGATGACTGGGAAGGCGCGTGCGCGGAATGGCTCAATATAAATCGCATCGCCATCTTTGAAGCTGCGCATATGAAGTTGACAGGCAGTTGTTGCCGCTTGTGGGCCATGCGGTACACCATTGATTACTAGTGAGCACATTCCACAGATTCCCTCGCGGCAATCATGGTCAAAATGGATTGGCTCAATGTCGGTTTTGGCAAGTTCCTCATTGACGATATCTAACATTTCCTAAAATGATGAATCCGCGGAAATATCTTTAGCCTGATAAACTTCCATATGACCGTTGTCGTCGGCGTTCTTCTGGCGCCAGACATGTAATGTAAGATTCATTACTTATAGCTCCTAGTCGCCAGTTTCACATTTTCAAACTCTAGCTCTTCTTTGTGCAAGGCGGCAGGTGAGCCAACGCCTTTGTGCTCCCAAGCTGCGACATAGGTGAAGTCCTTGTCATTTCTGACAGCTTCGCCTTCATCGCTCTGATATTCTTCACGAAAATGTCCGCCGCAGGATTCTTCGCGATGAAGTGCGTCTTGGCAAAGTAATTCGGCGAATTCCATAAAGTCAGCTACTCGTCCTGCTGTTTCCAATGATTGATTGAGCGAGCCAGACTCTCCTGTGACATTGAGGTCTGCCCAGAACTGTTCGCGAAGCTCAGGAATCAAATGTAGCGCTTTTTTCAGTCCTGCTTCATTGCGCGCCATGCCGCAATTATCCCAGACGATTCGTCCTAACTCGCGATGGAAAGATTCAGCTGTGCGCTTGCCGTTGATTGAGATTAGTTTTGCTGTTTTTTCTTTGGCTTGTTGTTCTGCGTCTTTGAACTCTTGGCGGTCAGTCGAGATGTTTTGTGCGCCGACACGCGCCAGATAGTCGGCGATAGTGTAGGGGAGGACAAAATATCCATCGGCAAGTCCCTGCATCAAAGCGCTAGCGCCCAGACGATTGGCTCCGTGGTCAGAGAAGTTGGCTTCGCCTATAACGTGTAGCCCAGGCACATTACTCATCAAATTGTAATCCACCCAAAGTCCACCCATGGTATAATGCGAAGCGGGGTAGATACGCATTGGAACATCATATGGATTGTCATCGGTAATACGCTGATACATTTCGAACAAATTGCCATAACGTTCTTTAATAACGTTCTGACCTAAACGGCCAATAGCATCTGCGAAGTCTAAGTACACACCTCGTCCGGAATCACCAACACCTAATCCTGCGTCGCAGGCCTCTTTGGCGCTACGCGAAGAAATATCTCGTGGAGCAAGATTCCCGAAGCTGGGATATTTTCTTTCGAGATAATAGTCACGCTCGTTCTCGGGGATTTGATTGGCTGGGCGCTTGTCGCCAGCTTTCTTGGGCACCCAGACCCGACCGTCATTGCGCAGTGACTCCGACATCAAAGTCAGTTTAGACTGATGCTCACCAGCGACAGGAATACATGTCGGGTGGATTTGGGTATAGCACGGATTCGCAAAGAAGGCCCCGCGTTTATGTGCGCGATAGGCGGCCGTCACATTACAACCCATCGCATTGGTCGAGAGGTAAAAGACTCGGCCATAGCCACCAGTGCCAAGGACAACAGTGTCGCCCGAATAGGAGCTAATTTCGCCAGTCACCAAGTCTCGAATAACTATTCCCTTGGCATGTCCATCGACCAGAACCAAATCCAGCATTTCGGTGCGCGGGTACATTTCAACATTGCCTAAACCGATTTGACGGCTAAGCGCCGAATAAGCGCCGAGGAGTAGTTGTTGACCCGTTTGGCCACGCGCATAAAATGTGCGTGAGACCTGAGCGCCACCAAATGAGCGATTGTCGAGTAGTCCACCATATTCTCTGGCGAAAGGAACCCCCTGCGCCACGCATTGGTCAATTATGTTAACTGAAACCTGTGATAGACGATAGACGTTAGCCTCGCGAGACCGAAAATCTCCGCCCTTGATAGTGTCATAGAATAATCTGAAAATCGAATCGCCGTCATTTTGATAATTCTTAGCGGCGTTGATTCCGCCTTGGGCGGCAATTGAATGGGCGCGACGAGGACTGTCTTGGAAGCAGAAGCACTTGACATTATAGCCGAGTTCCGCCAGTGACGCCGCAGCTGAACCACCAGCTAGGCCAGAGCCAACCATCAGGATGGTATATTTTCTTTTGTTCGAGGGGTTCACCAGCTTCATATCAAAACGGTGCTTGTCCCACTTATTCGCTAGTGGCCCAGATGGGACTTTTGAGTCAAGCTGGTTGGAGCTCATCTGACTCCTCCTGAATCTGTCGAAATCTGATTCGGTGATTCTGTGGTCAACGTGTCCAGAGCCTCTTCTGTCGGAATTTCAGAGTTCGGCAGTGGCAATTGATTCGCCAGAACCGCAACAGGTACAGCTGCAAAACCGAGGAACAGAACAAGCGCGACCAGGTGGGCGAATTTATGTAACATTTTTGAAGTCGATTTGGTTGTTAGCCCTAGACTTTGGAACATGCTATAGAGTCCATGGCTGAGATGGAAACAAAGTAGTCCGACCGCCAGAATATAGAATCCAGAAATCAAGGGACTCTCAAAGCCAAGTATGACCATAGAATAAACATCAAATCGGCCAGCTAAATCCAAAGACAATTGCAAGAATCTTGGGTCGGTTATGCGGGCTGTGTAGTGCAAGATATGGAAGATGAAGAAAGCGAGAATAGTAACACCTGTCCAAATCATAGTCCGTGACGATAGTGAGGCTTTGACAGTCTCGTTGAACTTATAGCCAACTGGTTTAGCGCGCAGATTTTCGGCTTTTAATTTGACACCGAGAAAAATGTGAAGTACAAAAAAGAAAAGCAAGACTATGCGAATCACCCAAATACCTGCGCCGAGAGCATGCAATGAATGTGCATAGGCGTTGATTTGTTCTTGACCGAGGAAGATTTGTAAGTTGCCCAACATGTGCCCAAGAACAAAGCCGAAGGAGACTATACCAGAGAAAGCCATCAAAACTTTCTTGCCGATAGAGGCGCTAGTAAATGGAGTACTAGACTGATTCTGTTGGGGTTGTTTTTTTGTGGTTGGCGTTTGTGTTGAAGCCATATTCGAGGCCTTTCTTCCGACCGAAGAATCAAACGATAGGCGTTTGAATGACGAATGTCAAATAGAGTGACCCAAGTTATCAGATGGCGCTCATTGCTGATTCAAGCCGAAGTTGAGTTAGTGGGCGCTTTCAACTTCGGCTCCTGCGAAGCCCCCGAAAAAAGTATAGGTTTTGGCAAATAGTAGTTTGATTTGTAGGGCCAGACGAATAACCTCCGACTTGTCATCAGCATGCAATGCTTCATTAAGCTCTTTCAGTAGAGCGGATTCTTCGACGATCCATTTTTTCAAACGTTTATGCTCGATGGTTGTCACTTCGTAAAGTGTGGTGTCCAGTGACAATGTGTCCACTATGGCCCACAGCGCTTGCGCTTCGGTGGTGATTGCTTGCAGAGACAAAACAGTTGAATCTGTCAGAGTCTCGGCGTTCAGGCCCTTAACAGAAAGAACTATTGCTTCCATCGGTCTACGGAAATCAGTGAGATAGTCACTGAAAAGTTTTAGTTCATAGCTTGTGCGCATTTCTCCCAAAATTACACTGACTTCCTCAAGCGCCTCATGTGCCGCTTTGAAGTCGTTGCTAGTGTTCAGCAAACCGTCGGCGCGAGCGAATAACCCACCGACATGTACGAACGTATTCCGCCAAGCTGAATCGGGGTAATCACGGGAGTTGTTTGAATTGAACTTCTCCCAAATAATTTGCAACTTGGTGATTGCCTCTCGCGACTTGTTTGTGTCTTCTTGCCTTGTGTACATCAAAGTCGGAATATAGACGCGGTCCAATTCTATCATCTCTTTCTTGATAGAAGCCTTATCTTGTGAGCAGCTTTGTATTGATAAAGCAACCAACACCATAGTCACTAAAGATACGAATTTTCGAGGCGACTTAAGCATCTTTGGCGCTTGGACAGTTGCTGGAGTTATGCTCCTTGAAGTCATATTCATGGAGAATTAAATATGCTGTTTATTTAACAAGGTCAAGTCGACCTTGCAGAGTAGGTTGTAGTTAGTACATCCGCGCCAGCTAAGCTATTGACAGGCAAGGAGTTATTCTGCCGTTGACAATTTACGAACCTTCGCCTATTTTAGCTGTTTAACTAGAGAGTTCCAGACGTAGCTCTTTGCTTAAGCCGTTGCGAAGGAGTTCCGATAAGTTTTATAGGTGTTTGGTAGATATAGTTATTGCCCTCAAGAGACAGAAAAGCAACATTTTAGAGAAACAGCATTTTGGCCTTGTCAGGTCACTATCTGACCTGAAAGATTTAGAATTATAGGGAGTGGAAGATGAATCACAGTTTTTTCAAAAAATCAGACTCAAGAAAATCCAGATTGAAGCGTTCAAGAAGAATTTCAAAACTAGCATTTGCTACACTTGTGATTGCTGGCTTCGCTTTTGGTGGAGCTCCAAGTGTTCAAGCTCAATCTGCGGAGTTTAGAGTTAGTGGTGATGGCGTGATTGGTCAGGATTCGGTGCAGGTTGGAAAAGACTTCTCGCTCGACCTGTATCTCACCAACGCGGACTTGGTACTCGGTTTTACTATTGGCTTTGAAATTAATGGCAAAAATGGTCTCAAATCAGTGACTCACCTTCGCCCGAAAGGTTCAGAGGAGCTTGAGGCCAATATCAGCGCTTACAATGGCTTCGATTCTACATTCTACTGGGATATGGGCAAATTGCAAAAACCAGTTTATAGCTGGGATGGCAAATTACCTGATTCAGTGCTCTTCGGTGGTGTCTCCATGAACAAAGGCTGGCCCAAAACAGAGAAGCCGACTCATTATATTTCAATCGCTATGCGAGCCAATCAAGCGGGTTCTATCTGTCTTGATAGCGCATTCATTCCACCGAGTGGGGCTTGGTTGTTTGCTCCCAAGACTGGTCCAGCGTGGGATGGCGAATATTGTGTTACCGCTGTGGCTGGCAACCCCTGCGCCGGAAAAGGCAAGGGTAAGGGTAAGGGCAAAGGCAATAAATAAGTAGTTGCCGTTTTTCGAAGCGATGTCTAAGACGACCGCTTGAAAAAACATCATAATATTATGCTGATTGATGGCCAGACGTGAATACGTCTGGCCATTTTCTTAGAAATAGTGGCAGTGGAAGTGATGCCCCCAAAAGCAATTGCCTTACTGGAAGGCCGATTCTCACTTGAAGCATTGGTTGAAACAAAACGAACAATTACTGAGATAAGCTAATGATACTGAATAGATTGAACGCTATCTCTAACTTGACACTTCTATCGATTGCCTGCGTTTTGTCTTTAAGTGTGATTGGCGCTCCGCTGCCAGTTCTGGCAGAGAACAAACCAATCCCTACTATCCGTATTCAATCCCATGCCATGCGCACAGAACCAAATGCCGTTGATACTATTTCAATCACTATCAGTCTTAAAGCAGATAGTCTTCAGGTAGATGATTCCAGTGGCTATGCTGGTTCTAGTAACTCCTTGATGTCAGGGATTGCTGGATTTGATTTTACTTTAGCCTATGATCGTGAGACATTTGATTTGATTGAAGCTTTGCCTGGCGCTTTTCCAGATTCGTGCAATTGGGAGTATTTTGTAGAGCGTGACAATCCCAAATGTCCCAGCCCCTGTCCAAGAGGACTCTTCAAGATTGTCGGGTTGGTGAAATTCATGGGCTTGGACAGCGTTGAGGTTTGCCAATTGCCACCTACTGGCGGTGAGTTGGTCAAGCTCGTTCTCAAGCGCAAATCGACCACTAGGCGCAGGACTATTCCTGGGGTTCCATCAGAGCCGCTGCGTTTCTTCTGGATAGACTGCGGAGATAATTCGGTTGCCTCGAATTCCGGCAACGAGCTCTTTTTAGCTCAGTCAGTTTTTGATGCCGATGGCTCCCAGTTGCCTGAAAACACTTTTGCCCGTTTTCCCAACTACACAGGCCCGACAGGGGCTTGTTTTGATAGCGGGCGAGAAAACGCTCCTAAGCCTAGGCTGAAGTTTATCAACGCCTTGATAGTCAGCCCCGTGATAGAGCGGATTCCGACTAGAGATTCGCTCTAGCGTTTTTCAAGAAGTTTTACTTCTTTCCCCACATCTTCAGCCTGTTTGTTCTTCCTTGTATTCGCTCGTGAATTAATTCCAACTTCATTGCCCGCCGACCGACAATTGCGCATACTGGCCGTAATACAGCCCGCCAGAGACGAGTGGGTTGGGTTACCGATTCACCACAGGGGAGCTTTAGTTAGTTCCGAGAGATATTTATGAAGGATAGTTATGAAAGATAGTGTCTGCGAAAAAGCAGTATATATAGCGCGAGGCAATGGTGTCGAGTCGTTGCACAATGCTACGATAGTAGTTCTTGATAGTGCAGGGAAGGTCACTCATTCACTCGGTAACCCTGCGACAGTGACATTCACTCGTTCGTCACTCAAACCGTTTCAAGCCTTACCGCTAATCACTGAGGGTGTCGCTGACAAGATCGGCATGAGCGAAAAAGAGTTGGCGATTTGTTGCGGTTCGCACAATGGCGCCGATGTTCATCAGGCAACTGCACTGTCGATTTTGCAAAAAGGCGCCAATAGCTCTGAGGATTTACTGTGTGGGGCGCATTGGCCTTCGTTTATGCGCATGAAGAATATCTATCCGCAAGATGGCGAAGACAAAGATCCAACTCGAAATAATTGTTCGGGAAAACATTCAGGTTTTTTGGCGATGGCCAAACATTTTGGTGATGACCTCTCGACTTACTTAGACCCAAGTTCAAAAACACAGTCGGCAGTTCGCGCAGCGGTAGCCGAGGCGCTGGAGATAGACATCGACAAAGCGCCACACGGTGTCGATGGATGCAGCGCTCCGAATTTTGCCGCCCCAGTGGACAAACTGGCGTTGGGGTTTTTGAAACTAGCCACCGCCACCGAAGGGCCTCTCGCGAGAATTGCTAAGGCAATGCGCGCTTACCCAGAGATGATTTCAGGGGAGGGACGATTTGATTTAGCGCTCTCAAAAACCTTCCCGCAAGACGCTCCCAATTCTGTAATCTGCAAAGTAGGCGCCGAGGCTGTGCAGGCAATGGCTTTCAATAACCCTGCCATTTCGATTGTGATTAAGATTCATGACGGAGGAATTCGCGCCTTGTCTGTTGCAAGTGTTGAGGTCTTGCGCCAACTTGGATTGCTTGAAGGCGTCGATATGCAACATCTCCAACCGTTCGTAAGACCAATCGTAAAAAACCACCGCGGAACACATGTCGGAGAAATTCGCGCTGAATTTGAACTAAAGAGTATGACCTAACAAACTACCTCACAGGATGTTCAGTGAGCTAATACTCACTTTGGAGACAAAATTACCATGAACAATAAAATACAAGCGCCAGTCGAACCGTTTCGCATAAAATCGATTGAGCCAATTCCGCAACTTGACGCAGCCACGCGCGAAGAAAAAATTAGAGCGGCGCATTTTAATCTCTTTAAACTTGACGCTGAACATGTTTTTATCGATTTGTTGACCGACTCGGGAACCAACGCCATGTCGGCGCGTCAATGGGCGGCAATTATGGAGGGCGACGAATCTTATGCTGGCGCGCGTTCGTTTCGGCGCTTTGAAAAGACTGTCGAAGATATTTTCCGTATGCCATACATCCTGCCAGCGCATCAGGGACGTGTCGCCGAGAATATCCTTTTCTCGACAATTCTAAAACCCGGCCAATTCGTTCCCAACAACACTCACTTCGATACAACTCGCGCCAATACCCTACACAAGGGTGGAGTGCCGCTTGATTTTCCCGTTGATGCTAGTAGCCCAGCGGCTGAAACTTTCTTTCGTGGCAACATGGACATCCCAGCCTTGGAAAGCTTTGTCAAAGACAAAGGCGCCGAAAATATCCCTGTGATAATTCTAACTGTGACCAATAACTCTGTCGGCGGTTTGCCAGTCTCAATGAAAAACATTCGGGAGACTGCGGAACTCTGTCGACGATTCGAAATACCACTGTTTTTCGATAGCGCTCGTTTTGCCGAAAATAGCTATTTCATCAAAAAGTATGAGCAAGGGTTTGAATCACATTCAGTCAAACAAATTGCCCAAGAGATGTTTGAACTTGGTGATGGAGTGATGATGTCGGCCAAGAAAGACGGTCTGGCGAATATTGGCGGATTCATTGCCACCAAGGACTTAGAGTTGGCGAGGCGCATGCGCGAGTTGTTGATTCTAGTTGAGGGCTATGCAACTTATGGTGGTTTAGCTGGTCGTGATTTGGAAGCGCTGGCAACTGGGTTTGAAGAAGTCCTAGCCGAGGACTATCTCGAATACAGAATATCACAAGTGGCCTATCTTGGCTCTTTGCTTGAAGCGGCGGGTTTGCCAATTGTCAAACCAACTGGCGGTCATGCTGTTTTCATCGACGCGGGCGAGTTCTTGCCACATATCCCGACAGAGCAATTTCCAGGTCAAGCGCTTGCGGTTGCTTTGTACCGAGAGTGCGGTGTTCGTAGTGTGGAGATTGGCAGTCTGATGTTCGGTGAAGGAGGCGATGAGGAGTCGGTAGATAATTTTGTCCCAGCGCCACGTGAGTTAGTGCGTTTGGCGATGCCACGTCGAGTTTACACCAACACGCATTACGAGTATATCGCCGCACATGCCGCGAATATCGCTAAGAAAAAAGAATCACTCAAGGGACTCAAAATTTTAAGTCAGCCAAAATTATTAAGACACTTCATTTGTGACTTAGAAGAGATTAGCCAACAGTAAATGTAGTAGTTGTTAGTACTTGAAAGGGGGGCTTCAAGGATGAACTATCCATTTTGGGACATTTCAATCGGCTATGGCTTGTTTATGGCGGCCGTGGCGGTAATTCATGTCTTCGTTTCTCATTTTGCTATTGGCGGCGGGCTGTATCTTGTCGTGACAGAACACTATGCGCGTAAACGTAATGATCTAGAAACACTCGACTACTTGCAGCGTTTGAGCAAGTACTTCGTATTGATTACTGTCGTCTTTGGCGCTCTCTCTGGTGTGGGGATTTGGTTTATTATCGGTTTGCTGAATCCTGCGGCGACACAAATGTTGATACACAATTTCGTTTGGGTCTGGGCTACCGAATGGACATTCTTTGTCGTTGAGATACTGGCTTCGCTACTGTACTACTATGGCTGGCAAAGAATGTCAGCCAAAGACCATCTCAAACTGGGCTGGATATATTTCATCGCCGCTTGGCTGTCACTCTTTGCCATCAATGGCATCATCACTTTCATGCTCACACCAGGTGACTGGCTAGTCACTGGTGATTTCTGGGATAGTTTCTTCAATCCAACATTCTGGCCGTCGTTAGTGACACGCACAGGTATTTGCGTGATGTTAGGCGGCTTGTACGCGATGTTGGCTATCAATCGTTCGGTCTCACCAGAAGCCAAGAAACGCATTGTGCGTAATAATGCGTTGTGGGGTCTAGTCGGTGTTGCGATAATTGTACCAGCTTTCATGTGGTATGTGCAGGTCTTACCTGGATCCCTTATGAGCGCTGCACAGGAAGTAATGCCTGGGGTTATTCATTCTGTTCGATCTACACACTGGCTCGCTGGGGCTATCGCTCTATTGCTAATTGTCTTTGGGTTGGCGAGGCCTAAACGCCAAAACAAAATTGTCACGGTTGTGACCATGCTCCTAGCTCTCGGATGGTTCTCTGGGTTTGAATTGTTTCGCGAAGGAATCCGCAAGCCGTATGTGATTCCTGGGTATATGTACGCCAACGCTATAGAAGTTGCCAAAATCGATGATTACACTGCCGATGGTTATTTGCCACATATAGCGTTCCGCACTGGTGACGATGGGGCTGATTTGTATCGACGAGCCTGTCAAAGTTGTCACACTATTGATGGCTATCGCAAACTGAAACCAGCGTTCGACGGCACAGATATTGAGTTTATCGCAGGAGTAGTGCGTGGCTCTGAGGCTGTCATTGGAGCGATGCCACCTTTCTACGGAACGGTTGAAGAGAGTGAAGCTTTAGCTGAGTATATCCAGCGCTTTACCGACAATCGTCCTCTCGAAGAAGTCTACGAATTAGCAGGTGTTGAACTAGGCAAGAAAGTCTTTGAAGTACGCTGTGGTGTGTGTCATGAGTTTGGTGGACGCAACGACAACCGCGAATCGCTAACAGGACTGTCACCTGACGAATATGACGAAATCCTAGAATACTCTGGCGAATTCGATGATAATATGCCAGCTTTCACAGGCACAACCGCCCAATGGGAAGCTCTTGTTCTATACTTGCAAACTTTAGAGTAGGCAAATACACGAACAGGACAAGTAGCTAAAGAAACAGTATTGAACAATAATTGAAAAGATAGAATCAGGGAAAAGGGGAAACTATGGAAGATGCCAGCATGAGTTTTTTGTCGGCTCCACTTTGGATAATTGAAGCGCTACATATTGTCACACTAACATTGCACTTCGCGGCTATGAATTTCTTAGTGGGTGGAATGATTGTTGTTCTATTTGGTAAATTTACCGATCGTTGGAATAATCCTGTCGTTCAGAAGTTCATCAAATTATTTCCTTCAGCAATGGCGGCGACTATTTCGTTTGGCGTGGCGCCTTTGCTGTTTGTGCAACTTGTCTATGGCGAACAAATCTATTCAGCCTCAATTGTTAGCGGTTGGTTGTGGTGGTGGATTGTACCGGCGGCGATTGTGGGTTATTATTTTCTCTATGCGGCGTCGTTTGACAAGACTACTGCCTCACGCAAGAAAATATTCCTCTCATTAGCGTTAGTGTGCTTTGTATATATATCCTACATCTATAGCGCCGTTTTTTCATTGGCCGAAAACCCGAATCTCTACAAAGAACTCTATGCTCAAGCGCAGGATGGCATGGTTATCAATCCCGAGATCGGTTCTTACATTTTTCGATGGTTGCATATGCTCCTCGGGGCTGTGACGGTCGGTGGTTTTTTTGTTGGACTACTTGGACGTGACAATGAGCGGGCCTATGAAGTCGGTAGAAAGTTTTTTCTGCATGGCATGATAGCCGCGTCATTTGTCGGTACGATCTATATGATGACCTTCGGTGAGTATCTGAAACCATTCATGCGTAGCTCAGCAATTTGGTGGTTAACAGGTGCAGTAACCTTATCATTTGGCTCTTTACATCTTTTTGCCAAGAAAAAGTTCATGGCTTCAGGCACTGCCTTGTTTGTGTCTCTCTTGGGGATGGTCGTTGTTCGACATGAAGTTCGTATTCTCCGTCTGGCGGATAGTTTTAATCCAGATTCTCTGGCCGTGCAAACTCAGTGGGCGCCCTTGATGATTTTCCTAGTTAGTTTCACAGCCGCAATAGCTGTGATTTGGTATATGGTGAAGTTGTTCCTACGGAAAACTGACTAATCCGAGGAGGACGTCTTCGATTGTCCATCCTCGGTAGCCCTTGACCGTATATAGGTCCCTTGCTATCTTCTACCCGTGATTGATTCGGTCAAGAAGTAGAAGCCAAGAGATAGTTAGTATCGTTCAACGGAGGGTGGGATGTTGTTTTCTGGATGGAAGTATAGTTGTGCGCTCAGCATAGTTGTGGCTTTATCGTTAATCTCAGGCTCTGCAATTGGGCAAGGGTTTGGAAAGGACATTAAGAAAAGCCTACTGGTGGAGGCACCAATAAAGTTTCCCGAAGCCAGCGCCGTCGTGATTTTCGACAGAGGAACAATCGACATTCGCAAGCACGATATACTGCGAACGCGACATATCAGGCTGAAGATTCTGACCGCCGCTGGCATTGAAGATGTGGGCGAGCGTTCAGTATGGTTTCACAAAACACTAGACAAAATCAAGAACTTCCGCGCACGGACATATACTCTTGATGGCGAAAAACACAAAGTTGAGAAGAACGCCATCTTCGACAAAGAGAGTGGCGTCTTCAAAGAGCGGACTTTCACTTTTCCCGCTCTCGAAATCGGATGCGTAATTGAGTACGAATATGAAATGGTCAGCAAGCGCTTCCGCTATCTAAGTCCTTGGTATTTTCAAGGCGATTTGTACACACTCTATTCCTCTGTGACTGTTTCTATCCCACCAGGGTTTGAATATGATATCAGCTATCAAAATGTACCTCGCTCAGCGCAAACTGCTGAGAAGTCCACTCTGATGAACTTTGAAAATCCCAATAGCACGATTGCAGTTTATCAATGGAGCCGCACTGATATGCCGCCGATTACCGATGAACCCTATATGAGCGCGATGGATGATTATCGTTCTTCCATTCGCTTCCAGCTACTCAAATTCGAAAACCGCAGAAACTATATCGTCTATATCAAAGATTGGGCTACTCTAGGTAACGACTTTCAAGAGTACGCAGACGAATATCTCAACAAGAAAAAAGACATCAAGAAACTCGCCCTAGAGATTACTCAGGGCTTGGAAAATGAGTCCGACAAGTCTGAAGCGTTGTATGATTATGTCTCTTTTGAAATTGAGACATCCGACAAATATGTGAACTACTATTTTGCCAATGAAACAATTAGTGGATTACTAAAAAATCGCCACGGCTCAGGCGAGGAAAAGAATCTGCTACTAGCTGAGTTACATCAGGCAGTAGGAATAGAATGCTGGGCGACATTGATTAGCCGTCGCGCCAATGCGAAATTCAACCCAGGGTCACCGAATTTGCGTGACTTTGATTATCTGATAGCTCTGGCAAAGTTTTCAAATGGTTGGAAGTTTCTGGATGCGACAGATGAACTCTCACCCTATGGTCTGCTACCTCCGCAATGTCTAACTGATGGTGGTCTTCTAATCAATGGCAAGCAATCTTCGTTGGTCGGGCTGACGGTTTTGCCAATCAAGTCTGTTCGTATAGACACAACTAGAATCTTTCTCGATGAATCTGGCGCGGCGATTTGTAGCCTAAAATGTATATTCACTGGTTATTATGCCGCTAGATATAGTGATTACTATTCTAAGCTAGAAGCCGAACAGTTTGTCAAAGAGCGTTTTCTCGATAGATCGGGAGTTGATTATTCCCTCGAATCGTATCATTGCGAGCTAGATAGTCTAGAACGCTTCGTAGTGACAGCTGTCTTTACCACGGACGATATGACAACCGAACTGGATAACAACGTCTTGGTGAAACCAGTCTGCTTTAGTTTCCGTCATAATCCATTCGAAAGCGAGAAGCGATTCTTCCCTATTGATTTCCTGTATCCGTTTACTTACAAGAATGTTGTCGAGTACAATTTCTATGGCTCGCCTAGGGATTTTTCATTACCAAAAAACATTGCCCACAAAATGGATGGAGCTAGTTTCTATCGCGCCTGTGCTCTGACCGACAGTTCAATTTTTGTTCGAACAGAACTAAAAATCAAAAAACCGCTTTTCGGCCCAGGGCGATACCGTGACGTGAGAGGCTTATTTGACATCATGCAAGTCGCAAGCGAGGACGAAGTAGTAGCGATTTATCCCGAGTCTTCTGAATAGAGACTTCTGACTCACTCTTGGGATTATACAAACTGACCACCTATGAAGAGCACAGCAAATATCATCTTAGTCGGAGTAGTTTTGGTACTTTGCTTATGTTTTCAAGCTGCCGCCGCAGCGGGGACTGGAGCCAAGTATGATTTTCGGACTTGGGAATGTGATATTGATGAGTCAGGATTTAGACTTAAGGTTCACCACAAAATCACTATCTATGATGAAACCGAAATCGGCTACAAGGAATTGTCGTTCAGCGAAAGCGATTTTGTCAAACTCAAAAATGTGACGATTCATGTTCTGGATGCAAATGGCAACGAAATCTACAAGCGAACAAAGAAAGATATGACCAAAGCCTGCGGCTATGCAGGATATTCGCTCTATTCTGATAATTGTGTTTACTACACAAGTTTGGATGCCCCGCATTTCCCATATTCCATAGAATACGAATATGAGAAGGTGTCGAGTTCGTTGTTCTTCTGGGGGGATGTTGATTTCGAGCAATACATTCCAGTTGACTACGCCTCATACACATTGCGCACTCCGCATGACTTCAACTTCCGGCACAAGTTTGAGGGTTTGAAGCATAGTTTTGATACGTACGAAGATGGCCCTGATATTGTCTATGTCTGGAACGCTGGGCCAATTCCCAAGAAAGATAGAATCCGTTATGCGCCAGCAGAGTTCAGCGCTTTAGCTGAATTGACATTTGTTGCGGAAGATTTGAAACTAGGGCGCTTCCGACTTGAAGGTTGCACTTGGGAAAATATCGGTCATTGGTATACCGAGATGTATCAGGACAAGTATTTGCCCATTCCTGACGAATCTCTTGTTACAGATACTGCGCTCGAAAAAGATATCCACGAGCAGGTTAAGAGTCACTATGAAGACATCACTGCGAATATCCGCTATGTGGCAATCGAAATTGGTGTTGGTGGTTGGCAGCCATATGCCGCATCATTAACTCAAAAACGTGGCTATGGTGATTGCAAAGACATGAGTACGTTGCTTGTTTCAAGGTTGCAGAACAATGACATCGAAGCTTTTCAGGTTCTGGTTAGGACTCGGGGTAGTGGTCCACTTTCAGAAGATTTTGCGGCGCTGGGATTCGGGCATGTCATTTCTGTTTGTGTTGCAGATGAGGACACAGTTTGGATGGATCCCACCTGTGGCAATTGCCCTTTTGGCGAATTACCTTGGCAGGACGAAGACATTCAAGTCTTGGTTGTCACTGATAACGGTGGAGAGCTCTGGCGCACCCCAGCCAGTACCCCCAAAGACAATCTCACAGAGAGAGTCACTCGCTATAGAATCAACGGTGATTTCAAAGCCAACTTTCAAACAACCATGACTGTTCATGGCAATAGGGCAACAGGGTTACGTGGCTATCTGGCCGGTATTGGAGGCGATGAACTCAGACGCAAGATCAATGATTTGTTTCGTGGCTCAGAGAAGAAGTTCAAAATTGATTCCTTCACAGTCATTAACTTGAATGATAAAAACAAACCCATCTCAATCAACATTTCTGCGACTATGTTGCAACACCCCAAAAAAATAGTCAATTCTCTGTATTGTAACCCTTTCATTTTCAGTGGACTCAGTCGCCGCGAGAAAGAAGATTTGACCGACAGGGAAGTACCGCTTGACTTAGTCTATCCGAGTCTGACAACTGACATTGTCACCATAATCTGGGATTCGACGCTCGCAGTAGATTCAGTCTCCATACCCAAGAATGACAGCCTAAGCTTCCCATTTGGAGAGCTAGGCTATTCAGCAAGTAAGTTTGCAGATGGTGGTCAAGACAGTGTACAAATCGAGTTCTCAAAGTCTCATGGGTTATATTCTGTCCCGCCTGAATCTTTCCCTGACTTCGAAACCTACCGCAAAAAGTACAAGAAACTGCTCAAGAAGCACGTTAAGCTGTACCTGAGCGACAACTAATAAATGCGAGCACTATATTGCAACTTTTCACTTAGTATAGCCCCGAAAGAGACATTTGAGGAGCCTTTTCTTCCGCGATAACTAATTTCTGAAATGTCTCGGACTTGTCATTGTGGGCTAAGGTGTTGTTAGGCAATAGCATATGTATGGGGCTGTGATTGTCAGCAGTTCGGCTTGATTATTGCATAGAATCTTGCTGGCTGGGATTTCCCTTGACAGTCAGCTCTCGGGGGAATATATTTCTGGCGAGTGAAGTTAGCTCTAGTAACCTACAGTTTTTCAAAGAGTCTTTAAAAGTGTTTTTTCAAGCTCAACCGTTGGAGAATATCGCATAAGTCATAAGCTAAAGGTATTGTAGTCCGACCTTATCTATAAGAGAGAGGTTCCGAGGCAGGGATCTTGTTGTATTAAATCTTAAGGGTAGGGTCATCGTTTTTAATATCGCGGTCAGCAATAAATGACCGTCTGAGACAAAGCGCGACATAAGTCGTTAATCACACCTTTGTGAAGCACATCGTTTGTGAGAGTTCAGCGCGCGTAATGTCACTGGTTGGAAACGGAAAAGTATTAAACAGACTTCGATCCTTTGGTTGTGGCGTTCCACATTGTTTTGTAGATGAGTTCTCTTATGAGATGCTTGTCACTACATGCGCCGCAGTAATCGGATCGGGTCCTAACAGGAGCCCGTTTTTTTTATGGCGCAAATGCCCACAAATCATCAATCAGATTCGCTAGGCTCTGCAGGCGCAACCAATGCGCTAACTCGTTTCTTACGACGATACTGCTCGGTTAGTGTCCTAATTGAAAGCTCCGCTGTCTCCAAAGGACTTATCATTTGTGCTTTGGTTTTGCTGGTTTTGGCTTTTGCCTTAGTTGCTCTAGCCAAAGGCGCAGTAGGAGCCGATCTTGCCAGTGGCGCCCCAATCTCTGGTATTACAATTTTACAGTCAGACAATCAGGCCGTACGTTTTATTTATCACACAGCCAAACGAGCGCAAACACTAGCGGCAGGTTCCAGTAATAAACAAACCAACAACGAAAGTTTTCTGGTTGCTATTCCATTCGGCTCTACCACACAAATCGGATATGTCAAACCATTCGGTGGCGCCACTGCGACAGCCCTATTGCAAAAACTACAACGTGTCGTAACAACCACACGCGGCCCGCAGGCTTTACTTGAACTTGGCGCCGAATCGAATGTCCGTGGTTGGCGCGTGGTTTCATTGAATGTCAGCGCTTTGCAAAACGACATTGTCTACGATTCGCTTGAAATTGAAATCCAGTTTGTCCCGACAGCGTCGGCAAACTCTGTTGGCTCAAAGACTTCTCGAATCGCTCAACCTGGTGTCTTTGGAGCAATCTTTGCCGCAACAATGCTGAACTACGCAGAGGCTACAGTCTGGGTAAACTCTGCAATTGCCGCAACTCCACTATATCGTAGCGCAGCTAGTGTCAATCCGTTTAGTCAAAACAATGAGTGGTACAAGTTAAATGTTACAACTGATGGTCTTGTGCGTGTCAATGGCTCAGACCTCGCGGCCGCAGGGATGGTTATCCCAACTAGCTCGGACAGAGTGCGAGTATTTTACAATGGTGGTGAGCCGCTCCCTGATGCCAACCCAACGGATACATTAGTTGCCAGACCGACACTTGATGAATTACCGATAAAATTATTTGATGGTGGTGATGGGCGTTTTGACGCTAATGATTATTTTGTTTTCTATGGTGAATCCGCCAACCATTGGCGTTATGTTGCAAATACCTCCCCAAAGTTTATCCGCAATGTCTTCACTGATGATAATTACTATTGGATGACCGCCAGCGGCACATTTGCGAATCCCGCAGAGCGTATCGCCCCAGTGGTTGGCGCTCCCAGTGGAAGTGGTTCGGCAATCAGCGCCGCTCGCAAAATTGTTAGTGTCGAGCAGGACAAGGTTGTCAGCAAAGATGGACGTGGCGATGTCGATAATTACTATGACTGGTTCTGGAGCGGCGAGAATACTATCGCCGCCTCATTCATAGCTGAGAATCCTTCAACAAATACAAATTATGATTTGGCGACTTACTGCAAAGCACACGCCATTGCTAGAGATTTTGCATTGATCGTCAACAATCAGTCTGCAACTTCAGTGTCCAATGGACAAAATGAGTTCTGGTCATTTACGACAGGCGCGCTCAAGAATGGTGTCAATTCGATACGTGTCGACCAAACAAAGTTGTTCTTGCGTGGGCCATATTTGGACTATCTTGAAGTCGACTACTTAGCCGAATTATCCTATGTTATCAGTGGATTGGATTTCTACATTCCTGATACATCAGGAACCAGAGACATAAGAATCGCTGGAGCTCCATCAGGCGCTATGGTTTGGGGAATTGATGATACTCGCCAACCGTTTGAAATAACTGGTGGCTTATTACAAGCAGGCGGTTTGAATTTTGCCGCCAATTTGGATACCGCAGGACCAAATCGATTCTATATCGCCGATGTGGCCGCTGCTAATTCTCCTGCTTCAATCGAACGCGTCCTGACAGTAGATTTACGTTCTGCGACTGCCGCTCAAGTAGACTATATCATCGTCACACCGCGAACATGGATTGAAAATCTGTCCAGCTATGTCGCATACCGTTCTGCCGCTTCAAATGTGACTATCAATGTCGTTACTGTTGAAGACATTTACAATGAGTTCTCCGCAGGTCGAATTGATCCAACTGCCATTCGTGACTATCTAAAATACGCCTTTGAAAACTCTCCATCACCTGCGCCTTCGACTGTTCTGTTTGTCGGTGACGGAACCTATGACTTCCGTAACGTAGGGCCAGGCGCCGCGACAAACAAGATTCCGCCTTATATTCGTTCCGAACGTGTAGAGAGAGACTATATATCAGATGACACCTATGTCTATTTTGAGGCCTTCGCATTTCTTGATAGCGATGGTAACTATGTCGCAGATTCAGTCTTGGGTGTCGATATGGTGCCTGCGCGTTGGCCGGTGCGAACTGTCACCGAACTCAATCGAGTTATCGACAAAACAATTGACTATGAAACTGCCCCTGAGTATGGTCCTTGGAGAACAAAGGTAATTCTTCTAGCTGATGATGAATTTGGCGCAGACTTTGTCAACGAATCTGTGCATGTAACGCAAACAGAGGAACTGGAGAAGAATCACGTACCCGCAGAAATGTTACGTGAGAAGATTTATCTCTGGGATTTTGATTTTAATTCTACTCGCGAGCGGCCAGGGGTCAATGATGCCTTGGTGCGCACTATCAATGAAGGCGCCTTGGTCTTCAATTATGTTGGACATGGAAACTTAAGTTTATTTGCGCATGAGCGTGTTTTCACAACCCAGTCAGATTTACCGCGTTTGACAAACGGCAAGCGCTTGCCTCTGGTCTTTACTGCCTCATGTTCAATCGGATTCTTCGACTCTCCAACACAAGAGGGAATGTCAGAGGAGTTATTGCGCATGAACAATGGCGCTATCTGTGTTGTTAGCGCAACTCGCTTAGTTTATTCATCGGCCAACGCAAATTTCAACCGTGTCGCTTTTGACCATCTCTTTGGACCTCAAAACCTGTCCATTGCGCAAGCGCTATTCGCCGCCAAACTAACTCGCCAAGGTCCAGGTGGGTCAGTTGATAATGACAGACGCTATTCATGTTTTGGCGATCCATTCTTGCGTCTGTCACGTCCAGAATACAAAGTTGCCTTCACTGATACTCCTGACTCACTAGTGGCGCTAAAGCCGACGATAATCTCAGGTAATATTCTCGACGAGTCAGGTTCAGTTTTTACCAGTTTTAATGGCGAAGCGGTTGTCACGGTGCGAGACTCGCGCTCTGAGCGTGACCACAAAGTGCTAAACTTACAAGGTAATGTTGATGTTGATGTGTTTTATGATGTCAAAGGTCCAATTGTCTTCAAAGGTGTGACACCAGTGGTCAACGGCGCCTTTAGTGTTGGATTCATTCCTTCGCTGGACATAACGTTCGGAGGAGAAGGCGCACAAATTTCAGTCTATGCTTCTAATTCGTCGACCGATGCTGATGGAACAAAAGATTCAATTCCAGTGAGCGCAGAGATTACAAGCTCGACTGATGCAGATGGCCCGAATGTTACATTGCTCTTCCCAGACCGGGAAGGCTTTCTTTCGGGTGACAAGATCGGCGAAGCCGAAAAAATGATAGCGCGTTTTGAAGATCCTTCTGGCATCAATCTCAGTGGAGCTTTCGGGCATGGAATCTCGTTCATTGTCGATGATGACCAAACCACCCAAGCGCAACTGACAGACAGTTTTGCCTATGACGATGGAAGCTTCAGCGCGGGTGAACTGCATTACACAATTCCTAGTTCGTCACCTGGTGTTCATCAGTATAAGATTCGTGTTTGGGATAATGCTAACAATTCCTCGACCCTCGCATTTGCCGCCGAGACCAGTCTTGATGAATCCCAGGCTATTAGCGAACTGCTAAACTATCCTAATCCGATGAACGGAAATGAAAGCACAAGTTTCTACTTTAATTTGCAGGCGCCGGCGAGCTTAGTGACACTGCAAATATTTACAGTCGCCGGAGCAGAGGTCTATGTCGCAGAAGCTAGTGATTTACTGGCCAATTATCATAGTGACATGTTTGCCTGGGACGGACGCGATCGCACTGGCGCTCGGGTTGCCACAGGCATCTATCTCTACAAAGTCGTCGCCTATCCAGAAAACGGAAGCGGCGCAATTGAAGAATTTGGAAAATTAATTGTTATGAACTAATACCCTGATGGAGGAAAGTATGTCAGAAAAGAAGCCCCTTATGAAACATTTGTATCGACATCTCAAACTGGCTGTAATTGTCACTGTCGCGCTGGGAATGTCCAGCATGCTGGTTACAGACGCCAAGGCCGTCTCTAGCGCCGCCGCTTTGTATTTGCGTTTGGCCGCTGGCGCCAGAGCCGCTGCAATGGGCGAAGCCTATGTTGCAGTTGCCGATGATGCGACTTCGACTCACTGGAATCCGGCTGGACTCGGCTCTGCGCCGATGAGCGCTGTTTGGAACAAAGTCGAAGTGCCAGTTGAGTATCGTCCGATAACGAAATTTGCCCCTATCCTGCGCAATAGTTCCGCTTCAGGATTCGATGCCTATGAGGTCTGGGCCATGTCTCCTAAGGGATTAGTTCGTTTTGACGGCAAAGACTGGAGCTCAGCCAGAGTCTATGAGACAACACCTGATGAGCGGATTGAAAACATCGTCGCTCGCTACTTACAGACCAATGATGATGATAGAATTCAAGAAGCCCTCAAGCGTATCTCTGCCGCCAATAATCCTCATACAATGGATGAGATTATCGCCTTTGAAGAAGAGGTCCTAGCTGCAGTTCCCGAGGATGACGCCCAGCGTGAAGATATCGCCAACGAATTGGTGACCTTGAAGAAGAGCTATGATCAACTTTTGATTCACTGGCAGAGGTTCGCAAGAGTTCGTGATAAATTTAGAAAAGACAATAGCGACGGCAGTCTCACCGAGAGAGAGCTCGATAGGCTAAGTGTCGGTCTTGAGCGTTCGATTCGTCGTTATCTCCCACTGGTAGTGGAACTACCTTATGATATGAATTTCTCAGGTGATCTGACTGACATTGCCGCAATCGGCAGAAAGCTCTGGGTTGGTTCGACTGATGGTCTCTATAGCTTTGATGGTCGCAATTGGGTGACATTCAAGGCCCTCGAAGATGGCGCCGAAGGCGGCGCAACTATTCCATCAAATATGATTCTCACTCTCCATACCGATGGTAAGAGACTATTCGTCGGAACAGATCGCGGCTTAGTCGAGCACTTCGGTATCGGTTGGCAGACAAGCGGTACCGACGAGCCATTACCAGAAGGTAAAGTCTCGGGTGTCAGTGTTGATGAAAGAGGAATCATTTGGGCGGTTGTCGATGACGACATCTATCGCCTTCAGGATAATCGTTGGAAGAATTACACAGATTTCACAGTTGGAATCGATGAATCTCCAGAGCAAATTGCCGAGAACTTCGCTATTTACAAAACTAGCTCAGAGGAAGCTCTCTACCTTAAACGTTTAATCGCTTTGAATCCCGACTTAGTTGGCGAAGACGGCTCCTTGAAATTGAATTTGGGCGCAGTTATCAAAGCCCCGATTGTCGCAGAGATCAAAGGTGAAATCACAGCGGTTTTGGCGCACACAGGTCACCTCTGGATTGGCACCGACGAAGGTTTGTTGGCCTATGATGGCAAAGGCTGGAAGCGGTTCGGTTATCGTGAGTACATCGCTCCACGTGACATGACTGTCGATGAAATTGCTTTGGAAGTTGCGCGCGGTAATGATGAGCGCGCCAAAACAATTGCCACACAAGTACGCAAACAAAACGATCTATCAAGTGATAATATCAGTGCAGGATCAAAAGTTTGGATTGCTCGTAATGTCGCTTCTTCACGGATCAATGATATAGCCTACGCAGATGGTGTGGTTCACATTGCCACGGTTCGGGGCGCTATTGTTTTTGACGGACAGAAACTCGGACGCTTCTCTGCGGCGGGTGTGAGTAATCGTGGAGCAATCGGAGTCACAGAAAAGGGTGAATCTCTTTGGTATGCTTCGGGTTCAAAAGTAGCGTTCCTTTCTCAGCCAAAGCGTCACGCCACATTGATGCACGCCAAATGGCTACCACAATTGGCCGATGATTTGGCTTATAACTTTGTCTCATATGCTCAAAGCATCAGAGGCGCGGGAACATTCGGATTGAGTCTCAGCTTCTTCGATTACGGTTCAGTAGAGCGCCGTACTCCAGATGGCCAGCCAGATGGAACCGAGGCCCCAGCTGATTTCGCTTTTGCCCTGTCATATGGTACATCGATTAGTTCAAAGACATCAGTTGGCGCAACGGTCAAGGTCTTGGTGTCCAATTTGACCCAGCAAGGAACAGGCATTGAAATAGGTAAAGGTAAAGCCACTGGTTTCGCTCTGGACGTTGGTGTTAAGCATCGTTTGCATGACCGCCTGACTTTGGGCGCCGCATTGACGAATGTTGGACCAAGACTAACCTATATTGACGCCCAACAGGCCGATCCGCTTCCGCGCAACATCGCTGTTGGTTTTGCTTGGAATGCAATGCGTGGCGAGTCAATGAATCTGCTGATAGCGACTGATGTCAATAATGTACTCGTTGAGGATAAACTTGAGCCGATTTACAATTTCGGAGCCGAGTTAACTTACGCGAACTTTATCGCCTTCCGCGCTGGTCGTATTCATGATAACGCCGGAGACGTCAAAGCTTGGACCTTTGGAGCAGGACTACGTTTGCAAATCCCAGGTATCGGTTTGATGCCTATTGATCTGGCGTATATCCCGTCAAGTGAAGATTTGGCCTTGGCGAATACTTTGAGAACCTCAGTCTCAATTGAGTTCTAAGTCAATTCAATATCAAAATGCGAGGCGATAGCATAATAGCTATCGCCTCGCATTCAATTGTATTTGTCTTTAAATGTATTACTTTCAAATCGTCAAAGGCGCTTTCGTCGCAGACTTGGATTGCCCATCTGCAGTCCAGAGAGAAGCGCCAAAAAGCAGTAGATTGTTTTCAAGATTAGATTAGAATAGGATACTTATTACCAATGGATTGGCAAGGAAGTAAACACCTCAGAAACTCAATAGCGGCCAACTCAAATTATTTGAGAACCGTAAATGTCCGCATGGCGCTAATGTTCGTTATCGCCTTTCCTTTCATTGTTGGCGGCACTAGTTTTGCCGCAGATTTGGAAATCAAAAGCATTCACCGCGGTGAGGAGCTATTTCCCGATAAGAAACTGCCGACTGTCATGCGTTCATGCTTCTGCCCAGAAGCGCTGTCCGCTTCTGAATCTCCATTGAATCTTGAACGAGAAAACCCTTGGTCATTGCCCAAACGCTCGCTCTCAAGTCAAGCTCCAGTGGGGCCAATCAAAGTCCTTTGCCTACGAATTAGTTTTCCACTTGAAGATCCAGATGATCCCAACACAACTGGTCGTGGCAGAATGGATTTTCGGGATACGGCAGCTTTCAATGCCGAATTTGGCCATACGATTGATTCATCTCCGCATGACAGCACTTACTTTGACAGACACATGGAAGCGCTAGACAACTACTATGGATTTGTCTCGCGTGGTAAAGTCCAAATCTCTTGGGATATTTTCCCTCCAGGCGACACAATGACCTACACAGCTCCGCGTCCGATGTCCTACTACGGCAACCCCGATTCGGTGGAAGCTCGCCTAACGGAGTTTTTCGTAGATTGCATCAAACTCGCCGATTCCGCATCGCCAGAAATTGTCTTTAGTGACTATCAGGCAACAATACTTTTTCACGCGGGATCTGATAGGCAAAATGATGTCGGTTTCCCACCGACAGATCATGACCTTTTCACCGGCTTCATAAAAAGTGGCACAGAAGTCATTGTCGACGCCAATGATCCCGAACCAGAGACAACTATCACCACAACAATGTTTGTCCCTGAACAAGCCAGTCAGGACAATCGCTCAACTGCGCTCAATGCGGTCATGGCTCATGAGTTCGGACATCAACTCGGCTTGATCGATCTATACAGCACACGCACACAGTTCACACAGCTAGGTGACTTCGCCCTGATGGACAATAACGGTTTTGGTATCGGTATCGACTTTGGCTTCCAGAGTGTCTTCCAAACTTTTGGAGCTATTCCAGTTTATATGTCCGCGTGGAGCAGAGCCTATTTGGGGTTTGATGAAGTTGTCGAATTGGCTCCCGGCACACCGCTGGTTGTGGCTGCTGCGGCGCTTGATACAGCCAACGCCACACGCATAGTCAAAATACCGATTTCAAAGTATGAATATTTCTTAATAGAAAATCGTCAGCAGGCGATCAAGACGTCAGGACTCATAGGCGCTAAGCTCGACAGCGCCAGAAACGTGATTCTTGGCCCAGCTCGTGGAACACTAATCCCAGGTGATACATCTGTGCTCTCTGGCGAGTATGACTTTCTACTGCCAGGCAATGGTTTGTTAATTTACCATGTCGACGAGTCGGTGGCTTTTGGTGACTTCGACGACGACGGGATTCCAAATTTCAGAGATAATGATTTGCAATGGGAAGCTAGTCAGAGATTTGTGACCTTAGTTGAGGCAAACGGCTTTGTCGACTTGGGTGGTAATTTCTTCAAAGGCACAGGCGCCGCCAGCGATTACTGGAACCCAGCTACATTCAACTCTTTTACCCCCAATACAAATCCGTCAACACAATCCGCCACTGGCGCTAATTCACACATCAGTGTTGCGATTGATTCAAGTTCCAGTTTCAATCATACAATTTCTATTAGCGGTTCAAACTCGCGTTTGGTTGATAGCTTTCCAATCTGGGTGGGTACTAATTACAATGACCTCAACCCCATCAGCTATGATATCGATACTGCGCTGGCAGGGGAGGAAATCATTACAGCAGTTGGTAGTCGAATCCTGATAACAGACGCCAACGGCGCGCCAGGCTGGGTTTTTACAAATCCATTGGTCAAAACCAATATTGTCTTTGCTGATACTGTCACCTATCTCATCGGCGGAGATACAAGCGCTGTTGTCGCGGTTGATATTCTGCCAATTAATCTGTTCGCACAGCTACCCGGCGACATCGCATGTGACCCTGTAGTAGGAGCTTTGAATGATACTGTTTTGGTAGTGGTCGCTGTTGCAGATACTCTCTATGGGTTCTCGTTTATTGATAGTAATCCATTCGATGGGCCCAAGCCTGATTTCCTCTGGAGATTCGTCTGTGACGCTCCAGTCAGACAAATTATTTACAACGCTACAGATAGCGCTCTGTATGCTTTAACTGACTTGTCGCTTTGCCGCTTTGATAGCTTAGCGGATATCAACGGTACTATCACCGCCCTACCAGGCGCTCCGCAAGGTGTCTGCGCTATTGAAGGCGCAGTAGTGGCGCTGACGTCAACTGGCGCGACATCACAATTGCTATTTGCCAAAGGCGCGACGAATGTAACCTACAATCTCGGCGATTCATACACATTCGGCCCAATAGCCAGTGACTTGAATCGTGATGGTCTCCCAGAAGTTGTTGTCACTTCAACCGCTGGCGCGATTTTAGCGCTGACCATTGACACTGGCACAACCACTCCAAGCTTTAGCGAATTATCACGACATGACATAAACAAGACCATAACGGCCCCCCCGACAATGACTGATCTCGATAGGGACGGATACCCTGATATTGTGATTCTTACCGATGGAGAGCTGATTGTCCTTAACCGTGAGTTCTTCAATTTGACTGGTTTCCCACAAGAGATTGACCGAGATTTCCCACAATCTATCGCTCGCGTAGCGGCCTTGGCGCTTGACGCGGACGGTGACGATGACATCGATATAGTCTTTGGAGCTGAAGTCAATGATTCACTCTCTGGGAATGTCTATGCGCTGGGAATGGATAGGCCGTTCGGTTTTCCCCTACCTGCCGGAGGAGCTCTAAGAGGAGCGCCAGTTGTTGTTAGTGACGCTGTCGGCGCTTCGTTAGCCTATGTTGGGGCCGATGGGTTCTTGTATCGTTGGAGAATTAATAATGACACTTCGGCAGCTGTTTGGCCTATGAGTGGCTTTGACGCCGCACGCAGTTCGTATTTCTCGTCAGCGATGTTGTCGCCAGCCGCTTCACAAAGTGGAGGCATCACCGATAACAGTGTCTACTGCTATCCGAATCCAGCAACTGGCGTTCAGGCAACCTTACGTTACACTCTTGGACGTGACGCCCAAGCAGTAGATATCAATATCTATGATATGACTGGCCAATTGGTCGATAGATACTCTGGGTCAGGTGTTGGTGGTTTGGCCAATGAAGTTTCGATAGATTGCGGAAGATTCGCGACTGGGGTCTATCGAGTGCGTTTAGAAGTGTCATTCGTAGACGGAACCGAAAAAACATTTACGGATTTAGCAGTGGTGCGCTAAGAGTTGCGCACCCCAATAATGAATACAATCATTTTTGATAATGAGGGTTGATAAGAATATGACGATGACAAAACTGAAGAAGCATTCAACAAGGGTGATAGTGGCTTTAGTGTTTTGCCTGAGCCTTGGAACGCTCGCGAGCCCTCAAATAGTATCTGCCGCGGAGTTCAAATCCTTAGAGATAGATCTGGCCTTGCACCAACTACGCTATGGCTCTCAAGATAGAATCGCGGCGCTACAAGATGGTGGAGAGGGGTTGGATGATTTCAACGACGGCGCCTCATTCTCCGAAGATCGTGGTTCAGGTTCAAAGTCCGGCCGTAAAAGCCCCTTCAAAGCTGGATTACTTTCGCTAATTATTCCAGGTTTAGGGCAAGTCTACAATGGCTCCCATATCGGCAAAGCTGCGCTGTTTGCAGGCGCCGAAGTGACTTTCTTGCTAAGCGCAAAAAAGTTCGACAATGACGCCAATGAAATTGTTGGGAATTTCGAAAATTTCGCTCGAGCCAATTGGAATGAAGAAGATTACTTTAGATACCTTGAGAGTGTCTACGGTGACACAACTGACGCAAATGATGATTTAGGCGGAAATCATGGTCACCATCTCCCTAGCACAGAAACACAGCAATACTTTGAGATGATTGGCAAGTATGACCAATTCTCATACGGCTGGGCGCGCTCTGAAGATTTTGGCCCTAATGACACTTTGCCTTGGGATACCGCTGGAAGCGTTTCACAGTATGAGTATGCATTCGGCGATCGTTATCCGTCGCCAAAGCGCTTAGCCTACAATGAAATGCGCGCCAATGCCAATAACACTTTTGGCGATCGTGATCAGATGGTCATCTTTGCCATCGTCAATCACTTGGTGTCATCAATCGATGCTGTTATCTCCGCTAATCGTCATAACAAGACGCTAAAGGGTTCCAGTGGTGGGTTGAGTTTTCACCCTTCAGTGCGGCACGACCAAAACTGGGCCTTGATTCCTGAAGTAAAACTCAGTTTAAGTTTTTGACGAAGAATGAATACCGCACTTATACTATTATTGATGTGATATGAACAATGTGATATGAACAATGTGATATGAACAATATTGTGGACAGGAATAAAATAATGCTGACTATTAGACGTCTAGCAGCTTTGATGTGTTTTGTTGTCACCTATGTAATCCTCTACAGTTCTTCGGCACTGGCGCTGGATTCGTCGAAGTCAGAAACTAGTTTGGACATACAACCAACCTTTCAAGTTACGACCAAATTGACTCTTGAGCCAGTTGCCCCACTCTACCGTAGCGCCGCATTGCGCAAAGACTTTAATGAACTAGGCAACTCCGAATTTGCCAATCGAAACGATGAATTAGGTGACGACTTTTTCGACAAGAACAATAGGAAAGAGGTCACCGCTGAGAGTAGTTACCGTAAGCGTTCAGCATTCACTGCTGTCGCGCTTTCAACTCTATTGCCAGGAGCTGGCCAATGGTACATCGGCAACAAGCGTGAAGCACGGCTGTTTCTAGGAGCAGAGGCTGGGATTTGGGCAAGTTTTGCAGCGCTCAAAGTTTATGCTGGATGGAAACAGGACGATGTCGAACGTTTTGCAACACGCCACGCAGGTGTCAATGGTATTGAGCAGGATGAACAGTTTTTTCGCCAACTAACATTCTACTCAAGTCGAGAAGAATACAACTCACTCGGAAGAGCTTTTAACCCAGATTTACCATTCATCGATGATACACCAGAGACGGATTGGAATTGGGATTCGCAGGAGTCACGTCTAACCTTTCGTCAGTTGTTCAATGACCAAAACAGCGCAGACCGTAATGCGGATTTCATGTTCATCGCTGCCGTTGTCAATCGTCTGACTTCGGCGGCTTTAGCTTGGCGGTCCAGTAAGAAGCACAACAACCGTCTGGGTAACGAAGATGATGTCAATGAGTTTGGCTCCACCACTTCTCGAAAAAAATATGCCAAAGCCGAAACTAGAACAACTCTTAGATTAGTCCAGCCAGCTAGGGGTAGAAACGCTAGTGATGGACTAATGTTGGCCTTTACTCGTTCGTTTTGATTCCACATTAAACCCTCATGACCTCGAATTTCAAAGAGTACGCAAAAAGTGTTCATGGCAATCTCGGCCTTATCTGTGGACTATTCGCTGTTCTGACTCTGGCCCTGACACTAACTTGTTGCTCAGGCGCCAAGGGCTCACTTACTGACAATGCAGAATCACGCCCCCTCGCAGACAAGGCAACCGATGTAGCGCCCGAGATATTGAAGACCCCTATAGCTCTAATTGTTACTCGAGAAATCAGCGGTGAGTTGTTAGGTAAACCACTCACCGCTCCTAGTGGAATTCGCAGGAGCGCTTCAGGTCACTACTTCTTGATAGATCGCGGTAATCATCGACTTCTAAAACTCGATAGCGCCTTCTTACCGTTAGTCGACTTTGGTGGAGCAAATTCGAGTGGTGGAGAGTTAGATGCTCCAGAGCGGCTAGCCCTAGATGGCCGCGGAAATGTCTATTTATCAGATGCCGAAGCGCTAGAGATTTTTCAATTCGATGAAGACTTAAATTTGATTATCAATATCCGATTCCTTGACACTGCTGATGCGCTCAAATTCGGCGCACCAAGTGGTCTGGCCGTGGATAATGATGGCTACTTATGGGTGAGCGACGCCGAACGTTCTCGTTTAGCTATCTTCGATAACTTCGGTCTCTTTAAGGAGTTCTACGCTGATTACAACTCTGGTGGTCAGCCGCTAGAGCGGCCAGCGGGGATGTTTGCTTTGAAGGAAGGAGGCATGATAGTTTGTGACGAGGGTGAGGGACGCGCTGTGATCTACAACTCCTATGGAGTGCAACTTGATGTTATCGGCGAAGGGATCCTTGAAAGTCCAGTTGATGTCAGTCTCGACAGTAGTGGCAGAATTTGGATTTCCGACAAATCTCTAGGTGAAATTCTCTGCTTTGATAGAGATGGCTACTTACTCCTACGCACTGGTGACCTCGGGGCCGCCTATGACCTCAAATTGCATTCTCCGCTTGGCATTTGTATCAGTGGTGATGAGACCCTCATTATTGCGGATTCTGGCGCCAACAGGATCCTAATTTGCCGCATAATTCTAGCATCATAACTGTTAATCTATAGGGGAGCAGCGGATTAGCTTGTAGTTGACATGCAACTCGATTAACTCTATGTTTTTGCCGTGAGAAACGTAACCAGTGTCCTACGGCTAATTAGAATCCAGAACTGCATTCTCGCTAGTTTTGCGGTGATTGTAGGCGGATATTTGCAATCTCTGGAGCCTAATCTATTTCAATTGTTCCTCTTTGCCCTAATCGCTGGCTTGGTTTGCGGAGCGGGCAATGCCCTCAACGACCGTCTCGATATTGAAGGTGACCGTGTAAATCATCCCGACCGTCCATTGCCGCTTGGAACATTACGTGCCATCGAAGCTAGCGTAGTAGCGATCGTCTTGGGAGGAGCTGGTTTGGCTCTTTCGCTCTTACTGGAATGGCACCTTATCGCCATAGTGGTTGGCTCAGAGGCGCTTTTGGTCTGGTACAACTTCCGTCTCAAGAAAATTGCCATAGTTGGCAATGTCGTCGTTGCGTTGATGGGAGCCGTTACAGTTATCTCAGGTGGAATTGCTTCGGGAGGCAATATCCTACAACTACCTGGCAGCGTCTTTCCTGCAGCCTTAGCGTTTTTCCTACACTTAGCTCGCGAAATGACAAAAGATATTCAGGACGTTGCTGGAGATAGAATCGTCGGATTTTCAACCTACCCTGTAACACGCAATCCGCGTGCGGCTCTAACCATTGCAACACTATCAGCGGGAGTGATGGTTCTGCTGACACTTCTACCTGTCTATCTCAATTGGTACAACCAAACTTACATCTTTATTGCCCTTCTGACAGTTGATGTTCCACTATTGGTAATTCTCATCCTTTTGAATATCGAGAGTAAACCCAAGACTCTAAAGGCCGCAACTTTGATTTTCAAACTCGGTCTGGTAATGGGGCTTTTGGCGGTCTACCTCGGCGGCGCAACTAGCGCAACTTAAGGCGGCTCAGATGTACAAATCCTCGTTTATGAATCCACGTTATCGTCAGACACACTCTTGTAAGATATTGCTTTGTCTTGCAACTAGTTTTCTACTAACTGTGTCTATAGTAGATAGGGCGCTTTACGCTCAAGAGCAGAGCGTGACAGGCGCAACTGAAATAACAGACGCCAGCTCACTAGTTGACATTAAAGTAGAGGCATTTCTAAGCGCTACCCGAATGTCCTTTAACGACACAGCGACGATGACTTTGCGGCTAACTTGGGCTGAAAACGAATTCGACCCACAAGAGAGGAAGGCGCCTAATCTTGAATTAAGGCGCATGAGAGTTGGTTCGGTGACAGCAAAAAACCGCCCTTATACAGCTGGTGGCAAAAAACGGATTTCTCAAGAATACATTTACACCCTGATCCCAATATCCAGCGGACTGGGTGTTATTTCTCCCGTCCGAGTGGATTTCTTGCGAAAATCTGATTCTCGGATAGGCTCGGTGGTTAGTCCTCAATTGCAAGTGACGATATTACTGCCTGAGATTATCAAGGACCCAAGCGATTCTAATTTGAGAGTTATTACCTTCGTTTTGATTGGGCTTTTTGTCCTAGGGGCTTTCGTCTTTATTGTTCTGCGAAAGAAACGAGGCCAAGACATAGCCCAGAAGAACCAATTATCGGAGAAGCAAAGCCGCCTAGATTCTGCTCTAGAAGCCTTGAAAACCGCTTCATCTGGAACAAAAGCTGAGTTTTTTGACTCCCTCTATGAATTTCTCTATGCTCTCTTGCGCGATGGCGAATGGATAACCGCGCGTAAGGGCGATAGCGATTCTGTTCTCGATGAATTGTCGCAAGCTTCTTTGCCAGAGGACACTAAACGCCAGTTAAGCGCTTGGTTAGAACTTAGCTCCCACGAAAAATTTTCACCTGGTCGTGGAACCCCTGGGGAGACTTTGCGTGTATACTATGAGGTCGAGAGCTTCATGAATGAGGTTTGGCCAGCGGCTAACCAGAAGACAAGTTAGTCCACAGAATGAAACAAAAATCACAGAATGAAGCTGAGACACTGATAAGCACAGATTGACTACGAAGAGTTTTAACTGATAAAATCTTCTCTGCAGTAAAAGTCATGGTTCAAGTAGAATGAATCTGTTTTAATAGTTATCCCTGAAAGACATAGAATTAGTTAGGAGCAAAAATGAATCAAGCAGTCCACGATATTGACCAAATACAATCATTGGTGGAAAAAGAAAGCTCGTTTGTTAACAAGATAAATGAGCAAATGCAAAATATGATTGTTGGCCAAAGCTATCTGTTAGATCGCTTGTTAATTGGCCTACTTGCCGATGGCCACTTACTTATAGAAGGTGTCCCAGGGCTAGCGAAAACTCTAGCGGTCAATACTTTAGCGAAAACAATCAAAGCATCCTTCAAGCGCGTCCAATTCACACCTGACCTTCTGCCAGCGGATTTGACTGGCACCATGATTTACAATCCGCAAAAGGCGGAGTTCTTCGCGCGCAAAGGACCGATTTTTGCCAACATAGTCTTGGCAGATGAAATCAATCGAGCTCCTGCGAAAGTTCAATCAGCGCTTTTGGAGGCCATGCAGGAGCGGCAAGTCACTCTTGGTGATGAGACATTCATACTCGACAAACCATTTATGGTGCTGGCAACACAAAACCCTATTGAGCAAGAGGGAACCTATCCGTTACCCGAAGCGCAGATGGATAGATTCATGCTCAAACTAAAAATCACCTATCCATCGCCAACCGAAGAACGGATGATTATGGATAGAATGACGTCGTCATGTCCAATTGAAGTTTCGCCAGTTACCACAACTGAGGACCTTTTGAGAGCTCGTGAGATTGTTGGGCAGATTTATGTCGACGAGAAAATCAAAGACTATATCATCAATATTATCTTCGCGACACGCGAACCTGCGAAGTATGGCCTCAAGGACACCGCTGACTTAATAGAGTACGGCGCCTCGCCTCGTGCGACTCTTTATTTACATGCCGCCGCTCGTGCGCATGCGTTTATTCAAGGCCGCGGGTATGTGACTCCTGAGGATATCAAAGCTATCGGCGCCGATGTCCTGCGTCATCGTATAGCTGTGACCTATGAGGCCGAGGCCGAGAATGTCACCTCAGATGATTTGGTCACGAGAGTCTTTGACACTATTGAAGTGCCATAGATTGAAGTTTCATAGGTTTGAAGCGCCATAGGGCGAAGCGTAGCGAACGCAGTGGCAATGTATGTGTCATGGGCGTTAAGAGTGTGAAGCAAGGAAAGGGCGATTGTTGTTCTGGTCTTGCGTTGGTTAATAGAAAATCTTACTTGTTTGGATATATTACTTGTCTCTTTCTCGTGAAATACTCGCTAAAGTAAAGCGTATAGAAATTCGCACTAAACGATTGGTCAATGACCTCTTCGGTGGGGAATATCATTCTTCCTTCAAAGGACTTGGAATGGAATTCGACGAAGTTCGCGAATATATGCCTGGCGACGATGTGCGCTCTATTGACTGGAATGTCACAGCGCGCACAGGGGTTCCTTATATTAAGAAGTTCCGTGAAGAGCGCGAGCTAACAGTTCTTTTTATCTTTGACGCATCATCGTCCTCATACTTCGGAGCGCATGAGCGCCTTAAATCTGATGTCGCCGCCGAGTTATGTGCTTTGTTAGCCTTCTCGGCAATCAAGAACAATGACAAAGTCGGCATGATAATCTTCACCGACCATATCGAAATGTATATCCCGCCCAAAAAAGGCCGTGGGCATGTCCTGCGTCTTATTCGTGAAATACTGGCCTTTGAGCCAACAGGGCACGGCACAGATATCGGGATGGCTTTGGAGTACCTAATGAGTGTCACCAAGCGCCGCGCAGTAGTCTTCTTGGTCTCTGACTTCATCGACAGTAACTTTGACAAACCCCTGCGTGTCGCCAATCGTAAACACGATATGATCGCTCTGAAAATCGCTGATAGGCGTGAATTGGAGTTCCAGTCGGCTGGGATACTCGAATTAGAAGACTCCGAAACAGGTGAGCTGTTTTTGGTGGATACGTCTTCAAAGAAATTTCAGGTCGAGTTTGCTAGTCGAGTTAGTCGTGAAGACGAACGTCTCAAAAAGCGCTTTGATTCAATGAACCTTGACCTCATCAGAATCCTAACCGATGAGCCATATTTTCTACCGCTAATGGCTTTCTTCAAAAGACGGGGGAAGAGGCGCTAGATGGTAAAAACTCACTCCATAGGCTTCTGCGGTAGATTTGCTCTACGATTGTTTATCGTTGTGCTTTGTCTGTTTACGCTCTTGTCGCCAAGCCAAACAAAGTTGTTTGCGCAAAACAACGCCACCCCGGCGCCTGAAGTCAGCGCGACAGTTGACAAGGTCGAGGCATTTGTTGGAGATGTCTTTATAGTCACTGTTTCAGTTATTGCCGACTCCAGCGCTCGTGTCGCTCCCTTAGGGCTCGCCGAAAAGTTAGGCGATTTTGATGTTCAGGAGGTGGAGGTTGCCGAGCCTGTCACTCTCGAGGATGGCAGAAGGCGCTACCGAACTACAATCAAACTGTGGGCTTTGGAAATCGGCGAAAGCGAGATACCGTCACTACCAGTTTACTATACCGGTCAAGACGATGTCGTCGATTCGGCGCAGACCAGCGCTATGACTGTGACTGTTTCCTCAGTTGTCGGTGACGCTCTCGATAGCGCTTCAATCAAACCTCTGCGCGAACCATTGCCAGATCCTCTGGGACTCAACCAAGGCTTCGTTCGTTCGAAACTCTTCGGTTGGCTGCTGATTGGCTTGATAGTTGTAATCGGCGTTCTAGTTTGGTGGTTTATATTGCGCAAACGCAAAGAGGAAACTGAATGGGTTGACCCGCGGCCAACTTGGCAAATAGCTTTGGACAGATTAGCTGACCTACGCAATCAACCATTTTTGGCGCAGGAACTCTACAAAGAATACTACACCGAGCTAACAGATACATTGCGCGACTATCTAGGTTCGGCGCTGTCCACTCATACGCAAGACATGACAAGCTCCGAGTTGCTCTCATCACTAGAAGCCGATTCACTGACGATTGTCTATCGTGGGCACATTGCAGATGTCTTGAAACAAGCCGACATGGTCAAATTCGCAAAAGCCAAACCACGTACCGAGCGTCCAACGCAGGATTTCGAAACTGTATATTCTGTGATTCAATCATTACGCGATGATCTCGCAGAGAGAATGCGGATTGAAGAGGAACGCCAAGCGGCCATGCAAGCTCAAAAGAATCTATCGGCAAGTAATGAAGCTGAGATTGATGGTCGGTCGAATAGTGAAGAGATCGCGCCCAGCCCCGAGCCACAGCATCCAAAAGAAGTCAGCCAGGAGGACCGCAATGTTTAGATGGGCTGGATTCCAAATTTCGGCTTTTGACTGGGTGGATGTCACTATCCCTGGCTGGGTGTTGCTTGTCGTTGGGGCCTGTGTAGTCTTGGCGCTAGCGATTATTCACTGGCGGCTACATCGTTTCACAACCTCGTCATTGCGCTATTCAGACATTCGGATGATAAAACGTATTGGCTCACCTGGCCGCGGAAAGTACCGCGTTCTGCTACCAATCTTACGCTTGATAGCAGTTGCGTTGTTGTTCGTCGCTTTGGCGCGTCCTCAGTCTGGTTCACAAGAGCGTGAACTCTCCACCGAAGGAATCGACATTGTCATCGCTCTCGATATCTCTGGCTCAATGAAAGCCGAGGACTTCCAGCCGTATAATCGTCTCTATGTAGCCAAAGAGGAGATTGAGTCATTCATCTCAAAGCGCGTTAGCGACAGAATCGGTTTGGTGGTTTTCGCTAGAACCGCTTTCACGCAATGTCCGTTGACCTTAGATTATCAGGTGCTCAAGACGTTCTTGGAGCAAGTGGACTTTGGTATCATAGATGACGGCACAGCGATTGGCACAGCGCTTGCCACAGCGGTCAATCGTCTCAAAGACTCTGATGCAAAATCAAAAGTGATTATCCTACTCACCGACGGAGTCAATAACTCTGGCGAGATTGATCCGCTAACTGCGGCCAAAATTGCCAAAACCTTCGATATGCGAGTGTACACTATCGGGGTCGGACGGCCAGGCAAATCGCAATACACTGTCGATGATCCAATATTCGGTAAACGTGTTCTCTATATGGAAAACGAAATTGATGAGGAAGTCCTCATTGAAATAGCCGAGGCGACAGGTGGCAAGTATTTTCGCGCTCGCTCCGAAGAAGAACTATCAGGAATCTATACCGACATTGACTTGCTCGAAAAAACAGAAGTCAAAGTTAAGCAATACATAAATTACAAAGAACTATTCCCGAGTTTCTTATTGTTCGGGTTCATTTTCCTTTTCGCGGAAGCTGTTTTGTCACAGACAATTTTGCGAAAAGTTCCGTAAGCTCAGTCTGGGTAGACTTAGTAGAATATTCTAGTATTATTTGATACAGAGTAGAAGTAGAGAAAAAACATGAGATTTGAAAATACAGACGCGCTTTGGCTCCTTCTAATCAGTGGGCTGCTCTTGGCGCTCTATTGGTGGGGAATCAGGCGCAAGAAGCGCGATATCGCCAGATTCGGCGACCTAGCGCTAACTTTGGATAATCGTGTCGGGGTTTCTTTTGGCCGCCAACTCAGCAAAGGCGCTCTAGTGTCTTTTGCTGCCATCATGATAACTTTGGCGACAGCTCGTTTCCAATGTGGCACACATCTCGAAGCTGTCAAAACCGAAGGCATTGATATAATCATCGCAGTCGATGTTTCCTATTCGATGTTAGCTGAGGACTTGAAACCAAATCGTCTGGCGCATGCGGTTCAAGAAGTCCGCGGACTAATTGATTCATTGCAGGGCGATAGAATCGGCTTGGTCGCCTTTGCTGGTGACGCCTTTGTGCAATGCCCATTGACAGTTGATTATTCTGCGGCGTCACTATTTCTAACGGCTTTCAATATTGGCCTCATAGACCAACAAGGAACTGCCATCGGCGAGGCCATCAGAGTGGCAACCAAAGCTTTCGATGTCGAGGATGACAAGCACAAAGCTTTAATTCTCCTGACCGACGGAGAAGACCACGACACCGATCCACTTGGCGCCGCCAAAGAGGCTGCCGAACAAGGTGTGACTATCTATCCTATAGGAATTGGTTCAGCGCAGGGCGAGCCGATTCCTATTTATGACCAGAACGGCGAGCGCACAGGATTCATAAAGGACGAAGACGGCAAAGTTGTGTTGAGCCGCCTCGGTGAAGCCACGTTACGAGAAATAGTGGATATTACTGGCGGCAAATATTATCGCGCCACCCCAGGTGGTTTGGAATTGGGGCAAGTCTTAAACGACATCCGCGGCATGGACAAAAAAGAACTCGGCGGTCAATTAGTGACTCAATATGCCGACCGCTATCAATGGCCATTATTATTGGGTTTGGCGCTTTTGTTGATTGAGTTTATAATTCCAGAACGTCCTGGTGGACTATGGAACAAGATATTTGCCAGACGTAAAGAAGGTGAGCCAGAGGGTGACAACGCAAGTTTCAAGAAACTACCCACAGACGAGGAGCAAGAGAACATAAATGTTGAAATCTAAAACTCCAAAAACTCTTATTAAGAAAATGGTAACGATTACGTCACTAGCTATATACGCTTTTAGCGCTGTTGGCCTTCTGTTAGTCTCTTCTGCCACTGCTGAAGAAATAGACAAAAAGCTCATCTCAGAGCAAGCCTATAAGGCCTATCAGGTAGGCAATTACGAACGCGCGTTATCTCTGTACAATAAAATCGGCGAGAAGATGCCAGCGCCCGTGGCGGAGTTGGAATTTAACAAAGGCGCTGTGCGCTATCGCATGGGAGAATTTGAAGACGCCGCCAAAGATTTTGACAATGCTTTGACCAGTGAAAACCAAGCCACTACCCAAAACTCTCACTTCAATTTGGGCAATACATATTTCCAAGGCCAGCAATACGACAAAGCTGTCGAACAGTACAAAGAAGCTCTAAAACTCGATCCAGCTGATACTGACTCCAAATACAATTTGGAACTCGCGCTGCATCAACTTCAAGAGCAAGAGAAGAAATCCAAAGACGACCAAGACCAAGATCAGGATAAGGATCAAGAAAAAGACAAAGACAAAGAAAAAGAAAAAGACGAGCAGGACAAAAAAGACCAACAAGATAAGCAGGACAAGCAAGACGAGAACAAAGATCAAGAAAAGCAGGACGAGCAAAAAAACAAGGACGACGAGAAGAACCAAGAATCGCAGCCCGATTCAACTCAGTCCCAAAATCAACAGAATCAAAAACAACCCAATGATCCTCAGCAAATGAGCAAAGAGGATGCAGAGAGACTCTTAAACTCTCTCAATGATGAAGAACTGAAACAGCAGCAGCGTAAAATTCTGTTGTCTTCATATCGGTATGGCGGGAAAAAGTGGTAAGCTTTGAAAGCCTCTAACTCCATAACACGGTATTGCCAGTCCATGACTCTGTGGGCGACAATCTTGTCTATGAGCGTAGTATTTCTCGCGGCAGTGGGGCAAAAAGCTCTCGCCGCTGGGCAGGTGTCAGTAACACTGAGTGTTGACCGCACATCGATGTCTATGGGCGAAACTGCGACACTGTTAGTGACACTCAAGGGCGCCGACAGAAACTCCCCAGCTCCAGCGCTAAGAAATCTAACAGGGTTCAATATTCTCAACCGCAGTAGCTCTGTCAATTTCCAAAGTATCAATGGAGTCTCTGAAACCAGTACCAATCTCACCCTGACCATAGCTCCCAAGAAAATTGGCGCTTATGTCATCGGTCCAGCTGAAGTCACTATAGCTGGCAAACTCTATAAGTCGAATCAATTAGCGGTTGCAGTGACTGCTGAGCAGCCGATCACAGAGGCAGATGCAGGCGGCAAGAAAAAGGATTTATTCATAGAAGCGACAGTTGATAACGCCAATCCCTATGTTGGCGAGCAAACCCTATTGATTGTTCGTTTCTACCATGCCATCAATTTACTCACGCAACCAAGTTATACCGCTCCACAGACAACCGACTTTTGGAGTGAGGTCATCGCTTCTCAGCCCGCCTACTATACAAACGTTGGTGGACGGCGCTATAGGGTCTGGGAGATTAGAACAGCCCTTTTCCCAACTCGGTCAGGCAAATTGCAAATCGGACGAGCCTTCATCGAGACTCAAATAGCCAACAAACGCAGAGAAACAAAATTTGGTTTTGGCTCTTTCTTCAATCGGGGCAAATCAGTGAGTTTACGCACACGACCACTGGAGATTAATGTCAAACCACTACCAACCGCCAACAAACCGCAAGATTTTTCAGGAGTTGTCGGCTCATATACTCTCACAGCCAGCGCCGACCAATCCACCACAGAGGTCAATTCGCCCGTAACTGTCACTGTGCGAATCTCTGGTTTAGGAAATATCAAAGTGCTGCCTAGGCCAAAGACACCCACGACAAAAGACTTCCGTATCTATGACGGCTCCTCAGAAGAGACGGTCAGCAAAGGCAAAAAGGCGCTCGGTGGTGTCAAGACTTTCGAACAGACTTTTATCCCAACTCGGGAAGGCAGGCTCAGTATCCCTGGTGTTGTCTACGACTTCTTTGATCCGCAAGAGAAGAAATACAAAGTCATACAAACACCAGATATGCCCTTACATGTAGAACCAAGTTCGCAAGCCTTGAACAACTCAACGCAATTCAATTTTGGCAATAATGTCAAAGTCGGTTCAGGCATGAGCGCGATTAGATATATCAAAAAAAACGACAATGATTTCACAAAAGTCGGCGAGATATTGCTTTTCGATAATCTATATTTGGCGATCAATACGCTACCTGTTTTGGCGCTCTTTGGGGCTATACTCTATCGCAGGCGACGTGATAAGTTTGATTCGGATTCAGGCTATGCGCGTTCAAGATCAGCAGGTCGTTTAGCAGCCAAACGTCTCAAGCAAGCGCGTTCGTTGGCCTCTGTGGCGCATGCCGAAGAGTTCTTCGGAGAAATACGTTTGGCAATACTCGCATTTGTAGCCGACAAATTGAATGTCTCTCCCCACGGTCTAACCATCGGCGAAGTGACAGAGTTACTTGCCACAGCAGGTTTCAAAGACGATGAACTAGAAAAGTGTCGCCGTTTGATTCAAAGAGCCGATTATGTTCGCTATTCGTCAGGAGCAATCACCGAAAAAGATATCCAAGGTTCACTGGAATTAGCCAATGAAATCCTTATTCGTTTACAGGAGGTAAACCTTGAACGTCTCTAAACCTCCCAAATGTCAAACCCTGATTGGCCGCTTAGCGTTAGTATGTGGCTTCCTTGTGGCATCCCTTAATTTGATAGGGACGTCTGTCGTAGCGCAAGAGAATCCCAGAGAGCTGTTCGCCCAAGGCAACCTGCAATATGACTCCTCACACTATATTGAAGCTATAGCCGCCTACAACCAGATAATCTTTCTCGGACAGGAATCTCCAGAGCTGTATCACAATCTTGGCAATGCCTATTTTGAATCAGGAGACCTAGGGCATGCGATCCTAAACTATCTTCGCGCTGAGCGTCTTGACCCCTACGATGATGATATTGCCGATAATCTGGCTTTTGCGAGAGGGTTTGTTTCCTTACAACTTGAAGGTGTCGAACTTAATCCCGCTATCGAATTTTTCGACGGTGTAGCTGGCGGCGCGTCTTTGAACTTTTGGGCTTGGTTGACCACTGGCGTGATGTTTCTCTTAGTTTGTTTGTTAATCTATCGAATCATTACACGGCAAAGAACAATCGCGCTACAAGCTGGCACAGTTGCGATTATCATCGTGTTTGTTGCATTGGCTTCGTTAACAACTTTCAAATACCGCCATGAATTCGCCGCCGATAGGGCAGTGGTGACTCTACCAGATATCCCAGTAACCGATCGTCCATCAAGAGACGCCGCAGTTGAGTTCAGGGCGGCCGCAGGACTAGAGGTCGTTATCCGTGAACGCTCAGGTGATTTCGTTTTGGCCCTCTTTGCAAATAAACGGCAAGGCTGGGTATTACAAAACGCTTTAGAGCGTCTCTAGAACTCATTCTGACGCTGTATGTTACAGTAATGTAAGGGTGGAGGCTTCTAGGGTCAGCTAGCGATTCTTTACGCTGATTTAGTTGACTGACAGCCGTTTTGCCAATACCGTACGAAGAAGGAATTGGCGTTGAATCAGCTGCGGGGAATTCATAAACTGAGATCCGAATCATTCGGCCTTGTGGCCCTGTCGAATTCCCTGATAACTTTTGAAGTAACTATGTTAGCAGTAACACATATATGACCGCATTACTGAAAAAGAAAAGATTCTGGGGAGCGTTAATCGCGATCCTGCTCTTGGCCTATAGCTTCAAAGATGTTCGCTTTGAACATCTAGAACAGCTTTGGAGCAAGATGAATCCACTATATCTCATCCCTGTCTTGGCGCTCAGCGCTTTGATGCAACTCGGGCGATCAAACCGCTGGCGGATAATCCTTGAGCCCAGCAAGCGCCTGAAGTTCAAACGCGCCGCGCTTCTTTATGCAACCGCAGCTTCTATCAATTACATCATGCCCGCGCTAACAGGGCAGGTTGGCAGAATGTTGCTGATTTCAAGAAAAGAGAACCTACCCAAGACGCAGATATTTTCAACCTTCCTCTTGGAAATTGTCTTCGATGCGATGATGCTCCTGACTTTTATTTTCCTGAGTTCATTCTGGCTAGTCTTTCCATCGGAGTACAGTTCCTACACCTATCTTGTCTTCGGCGCAGCCTTCGTTTTGGTCGCTTTGATGTATGCGCATCTGCTTTTTCATAAGCGGTTCGATAGATTCATCAAACGCACCTGTCGTTCACGATGGCCAGGTGTCTATATCACAATCAAGCGCTTTTCGGTCAGCTTCAGCCGTGGCGTCAATGCCCTAAAGTCAACAAAGCACTTAGTGAGATCAATCGCACTCTCGATGTTTATTTGGGGTACGCAGGCCTTTATGATCATTCTCCTCTTCCATGCCTTTGGCCTAAAACTCTCACCAGCCACGGCTCTAGTGGTGGTCATCGTCAATACTCTTGGTTTGCTTTTCCCGATCACCCCTGGCAACGCTGGAACATTTGAATTGCTGGTAGTTGCGACTCTATCCACTTTCGGAGTAGCAAAGACCGACGCCGCTCTCTTTGCTCTGGCATTGCATATTATCGATGTAATTCCTATCCTATTGCTTGCTGCGTGGTTTGTCCGCGTTGAGAAGGTTACAGCGGATGAATTCACTCCTAATGACGAAGAAGTAGAGAGTGTCATTACAGATTTCACCGATGACCCAGAATGGGCTGTGGAGGCCGAAAACAAGTGATTCGCTATTTCGTACATCGACCAGGACAGAAAACCACGATGGTTCGTGGTGTCGAAGGTATCGAAGCGCTACTTGCTGAGCCAGATACATTGCTTTGGCTGGATATTCAAGCTCCTGGCAAAGAAGAAGAGCGGCTTTTCAGCGAAGTCTTCAAACTTCATCCGTTGGTCGTCGAAGATATTTTTGTCGAGAACCAAGTTGCCAAAATGGACGCCTATGGTGATGACCTCTTTAGCGTCTTCAAATTGCTTGATTATCAGGGCGGTGAAGACGATCTAAAAATTACCGAGGTTGATATCTATGCCTCCAGTAATTTTGTGATCACAATCCACAAACAGGCGCATCGAGTCTTCGAATTCTTATTTTCAAAAGTCATGCAAAACGAGCGCATGATGTCTCGGGGCTCGGATTTGTTACTGCATGCTCTAGTTGATGCAGCTATCGATAGTTACAATATCACTCTAGATGTACTGGAAAGTCAGGTCGACGAAATCGAGGAAACAGTCCTCGAAGAACCTGATGGTGACATAGTACGCTCGATTTTCCGACTAAGACGTCACATGGCAATGCTTAAACGTGTAGCTGGTCCGCAAAAAGAATCTCTTCATCGTCTAAGCCGAGGAAACCTCACGCTAGTCTCCGACCGTGCGCAGGTTTACTTCCGAGATATTTATGATAATGTCAACCGTATTATCGATATAGCTGATAGTAATCGCGAAACACTAAGCGCCGCGCTTGAAGTTTATTTTTCATCAGTCTCAACTAAAACCAATGAAGTTATTAAATTCCTGACATTCATAACCGTCCTACTCATGCCGCCAACATTCTTGGCAGGATTGTGGGGTATGAACTTCACCTCAATGCCCGAACTAAATTGGGAACACGGCTACTTATTCTTCTGGATAGTTACAATCATAACGACTGCGAGTATGGTAATTTTCTTCAAAAAGAAGAAGTGGTTGTAGTGACACAATTCATAAGCCGCATAAACCCACGCGAAACCAGCCTATGCGAGACAAAATGACCTCTACCACCCAACTAAAGACTCTGGACAAGCCAAGCAATCCAACAATGCCCAACACAAATATAAATCCCAAAAAGATGACATCCTCCGAGCGTCTAGTAAAAAAATCTACGCGTATGGGTTACAATCAATTGTATCTCAACTATATGCAGAACCCAAAAGTCGTACGCGATCTCTATCCAACTACCAGCGCTGAGTCTGTTGCCAAGTCGATTGACAGTCACAGCTATGACCGCGAAGCGCTTTCGGAGCTTTTGTTGAAGCAAAATAGGATTTACAAAGCCAAACCAAAGGCCCTAGAAAATATCCAGCGTCTAGCTGAGCCAGATTCATTGGTTGTCTTTGCAGGACAACAGGCAGGACTCTTTGGTGGCCCTTTGCTCGGATTCTACAAAGCCATCTGGGCGGTCAAACGCGCCGCGGAACTTTCTGAAAAACTGAATCGCCCTGTCATTCCCATGTTTTGGATTGCCGCTGACGACCATGACTTTGAGGAAATAAATCACACCTACACCTTCGATGTCCTTGGTGAACCAGTCCAGCGTAGCTATTACCGAGTTGAAAACGAAGGCCAGCCCGCCTATGAATTGAAATTCACCGACGAACAACTATTTGAAGAATTGAAAACTTCGCTCGTTGACTCATTGGGCCAAACTGATTTTACCGAAGACTTGCTTTCGCGTTTGTTCGACGCCTACCATACAGGCACAGACTTTGTTACCGCCTTCGGTAAGTTCTTCACAGATGCAATGCCCGATATAGGATTAGTCATCTTCTCTCCAGGTGACACAGATTTCAAACGACTAGGTGGAACCTTTTTCCAGCAAACATTGGATAAGCACGCAGAACTAAAAACAGCGCTCAAGAACGCCAACAGTGACATACTTGAAGCTGGATACCACTTGCAAGTTCAAAAAGAGGAAAGCGCCTGCCATCTATTCTTGTTAGATCCAGATAGAAAAGCAATTCACACAGACGGTGAAGCCTACCGCATTGGAGAGAAGACCTATACACGCGAACAACTTCAAACTCTGACACAAAACGAATCCGCTCGTTTCTCTCCCGATGTTCTAACTCGGCCAGTTCTGGCGGCTTCGATGTTTCCAGTCGTTGAGCAGGGTGGAGGGCCATCGGAAGTCGCCTACTTCGCGCAACTCTGGAGGCTATTCGAAATCTATGAAACTCCAGTCCCACTTTTCAGCGGTCGAGTCAGTGTGACACTTGTTGAAAAACGTTTTGAGAAATTGATGCGCAAACACGACCTGAACTTCATTGATTTTTGTGGCGATATAGAGCAGGTAATCAACATAGCTCTTGGTAAATCATTCCCAGATAATCTCGAAGAGAGATTCGCAAAATTGAAAGACAGCGTGAAATCGGATTTCAATGAACTTTCCGAACAAGTCATTGCATTCGACAAAACACTCGCGGCTAATTCTGGGCAGATTCTCGGGAAAATCGAACACGCGATCTCAGTCTTTGAAAAGAAAACTTTCGCCTCACACAAACGAAAAATGGCCGATGAACGCGCCGCGCTTTATCGCGCTGGCAACTCTCTATTTCCACGGCATGGCCTGCAAGAGCGTACATTAAGCGTAGTCTATTATCTCTCTCGCTACGGTTATGCCATAATGGACTATATTGACAAGTCAGTGGAACTTGATACCGCTAACCACCAATTGCTGTTTCTTTCGGAGATTGATAACTAATGAAAATTGGAATTACTTGTTACCCATCTGCTGGTGGCTCTGGGATTGTTGCCACGGAACTAGGCATGAAACTCGCCGAAAGAGGTCACCAAGTACATTTCATCTCATCGGAGCCGCCGTTTCGTCTTAATACCTATATGGAGAATGTTTTCTATCATCCTATAACTGTGGCGAACTATCCATTGTTCAAAAGTCCGCCATACACCTTGCCCTTGGCAGTCAAAATGGCTGAGATTTCAAAGAACTACGACTTGGACTTACTGCATGTGCATTATGCAATCCCACACGCCGCCTCGGCCTATTTGGCGCGCGAAATTCTCTCAGCCGAAGGCAAAGCTCCAAAGATAATCACGACCCTCCACGGAACCGACATAACTCTCGTCGGAGCCGATGCGTCATTCCATGACATAACTCAGTTTTCAATCAATCGCTCCGATGGTGTCACAGCGGTTTCGAACTACTTGGCCGAAGAGACAGTGCGCGAGTTTAATATTACTAAGGATATAAAAGTCATTCATAACTTTTTTGACTCATCACGGTTCGAGCCGTCCGCCAACAAATGCGCCAAGTCACAATTCGCTGCGGAAAACGAGTTCTTGATTATTCATCTCTCTAATTTTCGACCAGTTAAACGCGCTCCTGATGTTATTGATATATTTGACCGCATCCAGAAAACACTCCCTGCCAAATTACTTTTGATAGGGGAAGGCCCAGATACAACACTTGTTCGCCGACTTGTCAAACGCAAGGGGATAGAGGACTCAGTGATTTTCTTAGGCGCACAAGTACGAGTCGAGGAAATTCTCCCCTGCGGTGACCTATTCCTTTTGCCATCACAGGAGGAATCCTTCGGTCTCTCGGCTCTGGAGGCTATGGCTTGCGGCGTTCCGTTAATCGGATCGCTCGGCTCAGGTATTAGCGAAGTTATCAGTGACGGTGAAACAGGCTTACTGCATCCAGTTGGTGACACCCCCGCAATGGCAAATTCTGCGATAGAATTGCTAAAAGACACTGCCCGACACAAACGCTTTCAAGAGGCCTCAATCTCCAGAGCGCGCGAGAATTTTCTGGATACAAATATTGTCACCGAATATGAGCGTTACTACGAATGTGTCCTTGAGCGTTGTAGGCAAGACGAGAATCTCAGAGTATGATAACTGACAAACCGACCAAACTTGACGCATTGGCGATTGCGGCGCACCGAGATGATATTGAAATCACTTGCGGTGGTTTAATGATAAAGCTCCATGACAAGGGTTACAAAACTGGAGCTCTAGATCTCACTCAAGGCGAAATGGGAACCCTAGGCGATGAACATGACCGCGCCGCCGAAGCGGTATGCGCCGCCGAGATAATGGGGCTGACATATCGCAATAATCTGGCTCTGCCAGATGCAGCTATCGAAGCCGATCGCGCATCACGCCTCAAAATAGCACAGGTGATTCGTGACACACAGCCAGAACTTGTGATTCTACCGTTCTGGATTCAGCGACACCCCGATCATCTGACAACTCATGGAATCGGCTTCGACGCCTGTTTCCTTGCAGGACTAAAGAAACTCAAAGAACTGCAGGGCAAGCCCCATCGCCCCCGCAAAATAATCTATTGCTCATCATTTCGCGATGTCGATCATAGTTTTCTTGTGGACATCAGCGATCAAAAAGATCGCAAAGATAAAGCAGTCAAATGTTACAGTAGTCAGTTCAACCAAGGCGAAGCCTCCAAACAAATCTACGCTCCCAACCAAAGTATCTTCGAATACATGGATATCTTCCAGCGTAAGTATGGCATGCGCGCTGGAACACAATATGCCGAGGCCTATGCTATCAAAGAGAATATTCTCATTGATGATCCTGTCAAAATGCCCATCCAATCGATTTAGCATACCAATACACTTCAATCCTAAATTCCGTAGGTGATGATTTGGACAATGACAATCTTGACACTAGCGGTATCATCAAAATCTTTCGCCACTACTTAGCTACTTTGGCTTTCAGGCTCAAAAGAGTAACCGATGGCGCCCCCGAAAGTTTTGCGAACTTCGACGCTGGCTCAGGCGTACGCAGTCCACTTGAGATTCTGAGGCATATGACCAAATTGCTGGGTTTCACTAAACACTTGCTCAATTCCTCAGAGACGACTTCATTAAAAGAAGTCGATTGGAACTCAGAGGTTGAGAGATTTGGCTCAGGCTTATCAGAATTGGATTTAGTTTTCCAAGAGCTACAAGCGCCCGACAATGAAAAACTCTTGCAAGCGCTCCAAGGCCCACTTGCTGATGCGATGACACACATTGGCCAGTTAGCAACATTGCGACGCATGGTTGGCGCTCCCCTAGAAGGTATCAGTTATGCCAGGGCCACTATCGAAGCAGGGAAATTCTAAGCGTCAGGTTAACTTTTATAACAAGAGGCAATATGATGACTGTACAGAAAAATGACTCCGAGATTCAAGCTCTCGAAGGAAAAGTCAGAGAAGCCAAGAAACAACTTCTCGAGGCGCTAAAGCAACGCTCGGGTGAAAGTGTGGAGGATTTCAAATTCAAACGCACCGATGGCTCAGCCGTGTCCCTCTCCGAACTCTTTGGTGAAAAGTCAGACCTGATAATCATTCACAATATGGGTCAAGATTGCACATACTGCACTTTGTGGGCTGATGGCTTCAACGGACACTGGCGTCATCTGGCAGATCGCGCTGGCTTCGCTTTGGTATCTGGAGACGATGTCGCAACTCTCAAAGAGTTTTCCGAAAGTCGCAATTGGGGCTTTACGTGTCTCTCGGGCGCAGATTCAAACTTCACCAAAGTCATGGGCTATCTCGACGAAAAAGGTTCGCGACTGCCTGGAGTTTCCACTTTCAAAAAGGAAGCCGATGGTGGAATCATCCGAGTTGCCCACACTTGGTTTGGTCCAGGAGATGACTTCTGCGCGACATGGCCTATTTTCGATATGCTTGATAATGGAGACTGCGGCTGGTCGCCAAAATTGCACTATTAGACCGCAATATCGGAGTCGCCATGGATTCTCGCTTCAATTGCCCCCGCTTTACTTCAAAGTATGGGAAAGCAACTATACATAGTTGCTCCAACCCGTCTGAAATTCTACGAATTTAACTTTTGCTTGCCAGTCAAGCTGTTGTTGTTCAGTGACTTGGCCTATTGCTGGACGTTTGGCGCCTCCCTTGCAATGTCTTTCCCTTGAAGGAACAACATGTAGAAATGGGATCACCCAAAGGAGAGGAAGCAAGACAGTGAAACACGGAATAATCAAAAACAGAATCACAACTATGCTCAAAGCAACGGTATCAGTATTCGCCTTTGCCGCTTTGCTTAGCGCGTGTGGCAACAGTGAATCGCCATTGACGTCAACATCAGGCACAGTTTCGATTGGTGTTGGACTAACCCCGAATGCGTCTTCTTTGGGCAATGGCGCCGAAGATAAACCAGTCTTGGCTGGTGCGGTTACAGCAGTTCAATTGACATCAGCCCAAATCGTGATTTCTAGCATTCGCATTAAGAGTGTTGGCGAAGACACACTGGACTTCAATTCGCCGGCCCCAATAATTGTCAATCTTAATATCAATGGCGCCGCGCAAAGCATCGGTACTTTGTCATTACCGGCTGGTACTTATGATGAAACCAGATTCAAGATCGATCAACTTGATTCAGCTGACGGTGCAGTGTACACAAGTAACCCGAATATGCAGGGAATCAGCATTCGCTTTGCTGGCTATGTCAACGGATTCGTCGATAGCACGTTCATGTGGACAACAGCGCTGGACGAAGAGCAGGTCTTTGAGCACCTGACCGCCTTTACAGTCGTAGCTGGACAGACAACTAACCTGTCTTTCCAGTTCGACAATAGTAAATGGTTTGCTGACAAAGCTGGTACGTTCCTTGATCCTCGTGATGGCCAGAACCAGTCACAAATCGAAAACAATGTTAAGAATGCTTTTGACATTGAAGAGAGTCAAGTCGTTCAATAGTACATCTTGCATCACATCCTTGTAGTTTGTTTCGAAGAGGCGCGGTGACCACCGCGCCTCTTTTTTTGCAGGTTGTAAGTATGTCTCAGTCCAAAGCGGCTTGAAGCGATTTCTGTAGTAGGTCGGGAAAACTAATACCAGCGCCAACTGCGGACATTGGCGCCAAAGACAAATCAGTCATACCAGGAATAGTATTGATTTCCAAAAATTGCGGATTGTTTCCTGAGTCCAGCAAATAATCCACTCGCGCTAGTCCAGCGCATCTAAGCTCTGCATAGATTCTCCTAGAGTTGTCGCGAATGATTTCTCGTACTGACGAATCAATCTCTGCAGGGCAAAAATACTCAGAGCCGCCTTTGGTATACTTGGCCTTGTAGTCATACAGGCCACTCTTAGGCTTTATTTCCACAACTTCAAAAGGCTGCCCTTCAAAGACAGCTACAGTTAACTCACGACCTGCAATATACTCTTCGGCCATCCCGATACTGCAATTGTCACTAAGCAGCGCAAGAGCATCAGGCATTTGCGAAAGTTCACGCACCAATGTCAGTCCGACAGTCGAGCCACCATCGGCTGGCTTGATAATTACAGGTAGCTCGATAGACTGTGCAATGTTTTCTCTAATCTCTTCGTGGTTATCGGTTACTGGAAACTCTAGCCACTTGGGCGTCACTATTTGTAGTTTCAACGCCTGTGTCTTTGTCAGTGGTTTGTTCATTGCCAAAGCCGAGGCAGTCGAGCCTGAGCCAGTGAAACGCTTACCAGCTCGTTCCAAAACTCTCTGAACGTCACCATTTTCACCTGCGCCTCCATGCAGCACAATAAAGACAACTTCCGCTGCAATGATTTCTGTGCGCGAAGCCAATTCATCTAGAGGAACAATGGCGCTGTCCAGTTCTGTAACTGAATAACCAAGTTCAATCAATCCAGCCTTAACCGCCAAAGAGCTAGCTAGAGAGACCTCGCGCTCAGCGGAATCTCCACCTGCCAGCACACAAACTTTAGGAGCTTGGTTGTTCAATTACTATTTTCCTTTCGTAATCGCAAGTAACGAGTTATGGCATACAAAATGCCAAAGGCCACAACTACCAAAAATGCTACCTGATAGTTCTTGATGTATTTTACTAGCAATTCGAGATTGTCGATGAAAAAATATGTCGCGCTCATTAGCAGTGCATTGAACACCCAAAACGAAAGCGAACTAAAGAAAGCCATTTTCCAAAAAGGCCAACGCGCAATCCCTGCTGACAGCGCGACAACAGTCCGAAAACCAACAATAAAACGACTCCCAGCGATTAGCGGCCAACCGCGTCTTTCAAGCCAGGCTTCAAGTTCGATTATCTTCTGACGTGGGAAATAGCGGAAATTCCTTTGCATAAAATAGCTGTGGCCATGCGTGTAACCGAATCTATAGATTAGCATTGTCGAAACAATACCGCCGAGATAAGCGCAGAGGAACACTATAGCAAAAGATAGGTCTGAAGTTGCCGCTATAGCCGCGCCAACGACTGTGATAGTGTCACCAGGGAAGGGCGGGAAAATATTTTCGACAAATGAAGCTACCAACACCAATAGATAAATCCAAACCGCGCCCAGACCAAGAACCCAATTGGCTGTGTCATTGACATAATCACCAAGCGCGTGAAAATCCATTAGCCCTGTTTCTCGCTCTCAGAGTCAGTCTTATAGAGAAGCGTCGTAGCAGTCGCCGCAATGCCTTCCTCGCGTCCCGTGAATCCGAGCTTTTCTGAAGTCGTGGCTTTGATATTCATTTGCGAACGCTCAATTAAAAGAATCTCGGCAATAATTTCAGCCATTTGCTCCGCATAGGGAGCCAACTTTGGTTGTTCGGCAATAATGACAGTATCAATATTGCCGATACTCCAACCTTGTTCGGACAGGATTCTGCCTGTTTCTTTAAGCAATTCGGTTGAACGAATCCCGCGATACTTTTCGTCAGTGTCGGGGAAATGTCTCCCTATATCAGGTAAACCCGCCGCGCCAAAGAGCGCGTCGCAAATCGCATGGATAACCACATCAGCGTCACTATGTCCCGCCAATCCATCATTGTCACGAATCTTAACACCACCAAGTATCAGCGGACGCTTGGGGTCAAACTTATGGACGTCATAACCAATACCAACTCGGAAATTGCAGGACATCAGCTTTTCCTCTCGACTGCTTTTGCTTGTTTTGCTTCACTGGCAAGTAACAATTGCGCCAATTCTAAATCTATCGGAGTCGTCACCTTCGGATTGGGATGCTCGGCGATGACTATTTGCGGATTCACTCCAAACCGCTCAACTACAAACGAATCATCAGTAGCGTTATTTTTAGAAGCGAAGCTTTCGTGCGCTTTCAATAATAAGTCCCGTTCAAAAACTTGAGGTGTGGTAGCCGCGTATAGCTCTTGACGATTAACAGTCTCAATGATCGTTCCTTCAGTAGCGCGCTTAATCGTATCAGAAATCCGTGTCACCAATACCGCGGCTCTGTTTGCTTTGGCTGACTCAATCACTCGACCAATATCCACAGGAGAAACCAATGGCCTAGCGCCATCATGAATAGCGACTAGCTCAACGTCACTAGAAACTTCCAGTAAACCATTGCGCGTAGACTCGGCTCGTGACTCGCCACCAACAATCACTCGACTAACTTTTCCGAAGCAATTCGCCTCAATGATTTTGTCATATGTGAAATCTACAAAATGCTCAGGAACTACAACAAAGATATCATCAATCTCAAGTGTGTCCTCGAAACGCGCGATAGTATGCGCCAAAAGTGGCTTGCCAGCAATTTCAAGAAACTGTTTCGGAGTTTTGGCGCCGAATCTCGAGCCTGAGCCACCTGCGACTATGATTGCTAATGTTTTCATCTTGTTTGTTACTACAATCTCTACCAATCGGAATTAAAAAAGAAAGTTCAGCGAATTAACATACAATCACCATAACTATAGAAACGATACTGCTCGATAATAGCGTGCTCATAAGCGCCAATGACAATGTCGCGACCGACCAACGCCGACACAAGAATCAACAATGAAGATTTTGGCAAATGAAAGTTCGTCAAAAGAGAGTCAACCACCAAAAACTCAAAGCCAGGACAAATATACAAATCAACCATACCAGCAAAATCTGAAACTTTGCGATCTGATCCAGACTTCCGCGCTACAAACTCTAATGTCCGAGTCACTGTTGTTCCAACTGCAATAATTTTGCCGCCAGCGGCTCTCGCATTGTTAATTTTCTCCGCGGTCTCCGCTGAAATCTCTGCCCACTCAGGGTCAACCCTATGGTCTTCAATTCGTTCAACTTGCACTGGTTTGAAAGTCCCTGGTCCGACATGCAAAGTCAACTTGGCAATTATTACACCCTTGCGCTCTAAAGCCTCAAGTATCTCATCTGTAAAATGCAATCCCGCAGTCGGAGCCGCAACCGCTCCAGATTTGTCTTGATCAGCGAAAACTGTCTGATAACGATCGGTATCAGATTTATCTGCGGCACGCTGGATATAAGGTGGTAGGGGAGCCGAACCAAATTGCGAAATAATTCTTTGCTCAATCTCGTAGTTGGCAAAAGTAACCTCCCAAGCCCCATCGGGATGTTTCCTAACCAGTGTCACTGCAAATCTCTCATCAGAGCCAAAGATGATCTCTTCACCTGCTTTGAGTCGCCCACTAGATTTAGTCAACGCTCGCCAAGAACACACAGAGCCATCATCACTCGTGTCTGTCAATTTACGAACCAGAAAAATCTCAACTGCGCCACCAGAGCGTCGTTTACCATTTTGCAAACGAGCAGGAAACACCGAGGTGTCATTGAGAACCAAACAATCACCCGCCTGCAAATTATCCGCAAAACTACTGAACTGCGAGTCCGAAAATTGCCCTGACTCTTTGTCGAGAACCAACATCTTCGAATCTGCGCGCTTCTCCAATGGATACTGCGCAATCAATTCGTCTGGCAGATGATAATCAAAAAGTGAAATGTCCATGGAGATTAGTACGGAAGAGGTGAATGTGACGGCGCAAGTGCTATAAGATAACGGTAGGTGCGCCTACTAAAATAATGTTTCCTGCTGGTCATCAGTTTGCGAGCCAACCAATTCTTTGGGAAGCGCCACTCCAAGATGTTTGCAGGCGCGTTCGGTGGCCATTCGGCCGCGCGGTGTGCGTTGGACAAATCCGATTTTCAATAAATATGGCTCAACCATATCCACGAGTGTGTCCATTTCCTCAGATAGTGTCGCCGCCAGCGCCTCGACACCAACAGGGCCGCCTTTGTAATAATCAATAATCACTTTCAAAAACTTTCTGTCGAGTGAATCCAAGCCCCTCGAGTCGATGCCCTCAGTATCTAGAGCCGTCGAAGAAATCTTTGGTGTAATAACACCATCAAATTTGACCGAAGAATAATCACGCACCCGACGCAAAAGTCGATTCGCAATTCGTGGTGTGCCGCGACTGCGTCCTGCAATCACTCCAGCCGACTCTTGATCAATCTCTGTATTCAATAATCCCGCCGAGCGCATCACAATTTCGGCCAGCTCATCAACAGGATAAAAATCCAAATGATAGAACAACCCAAACCTATCCCGAAGTGGCGCCGAAAGTAATCCCGCGCGTGTAGTTGCTCCCACCAAAGTAAATCGCTTAAGCGGCACATTGATAACTTTTGCAAAAGCCCCTTTGTCCACCACAAAATCGACCTTAAAATCCTCAATCGCTGGATAAATAAACTCTTCAATCGCTGGCCCCAAACGGTGAATCTCATCAATAAACAGCACATCGCCCTCATTGAGATTCGTCAGTATCCCCATCAAATCGCCAGTGCGAGTCAATGAAGGCCCCGAGGTTGCCACAAGTTTGGAATTCATTTCATTGGCGATAATATGCGCAAGTGTCGTCTTGCCGAGTCCAGGGGGGCCATAAAGCAGGACATGCTCGCATGGCTCACCGCGTTTTTTGGCGGCTGTCAGCGGCACATGCAATTTCTCGCAAAGCGCTTTTTGCCCGACATATTCCGAGAGGGTAGATGGCCGCAATGTAAAATTGACCAAATCCTCATCAGCGGATATTTCAGCTCCAGTTATGACTCGCTCTCTACTCACAGACATATAGTCGCGCAAAAAACGATTCAGGTCAATAGGATACTACCATCTGCCCAAAATGTGATACAACCAAGACTCATAGCTATCCTTCCCAACAACCGTAGTGGCGGGGCTTGCCCCGCCTTCTCCAATCCCAGACAAAACTCCCGAACCTGTAGGGGCACAGCGCGCTGTGCCCTTCTTTTTGGAGAAAAATGTCTCGCGTGGACAAAGGCACAGCACGCTGTGCCCCTACGACATCGAAAATCTTACAAAGATGCCAGATTTGCTCCAAAACATTCAGCGCTATACATTTACTCTCGGAAGAGGATAGGGTCTGGTGGCCCTCCCGGCCTTCAAAGCCGTGTGGGAGACGATTCTGTCGCCTCCGGTGGGTTCGATTCCCACTCCTTCCGATTTGATATAGTTAGACGATAGAAAGAGGTTCCTATGAAGAATCAGTTGCAGACGCTGTTTTCAATTCCAGATGGTGAGCGCACTTTCATGCAGGTTCTTTTTTGGTGGGAACTCCGACGAGTCGCCTTCAATGCGATACTCGCTATTACTGGGATTGTTAGTTTGACGTTATTCGCGCTCTTCGTTGATGGTTGGTTTGACTTTATTTCTCCACCATTGCTCCCAACTCTATTTTTCGTGACAGTCTCCAATTTCTTTTATACGGGTGGTTGGCTGGCGGAGACAGTATTGCGTCTACTAAACAGGAAACGTGTGGGTAACTTTGGGCCCAGGGCATTCAAGTACGGATTGCTGTTTTCAATGTTTGTCGCCTTTGTTCCCACTTTGATTGCCGCAGGATCTGCTATCACAGGTAATCGAATGACGTCACCTTACTCTCAATTCACAACAGTCGAGCCTAATCTAGAAGAAATACATGGGGTCTACTACCTGAATGGAGCGTCTGAACTCTCTCAAGTAAGTCAGTCTGCTGGTGAGGAACTACGGCCACGGTTGGAGCTGTTGGCAGATGGCGCTGCTCGATTCGTAGATTTTCCGCTCGTGGTCGGTGATGAACAATCGTTCTTTCATGATGATGGGGAACTTCACGTTCCATTTGATTTCCGTGAAATGAACAATGCCTTGCTTTTGACTGGCTCCGCCAAATGGAAAATCGAACAAGGTAATTTTAACAATGAAGTATGGAGCATAAGGTTCAAGCAGTTAGATTTCGATATGGATGAGAATGAGCGTGCATGGACAAAACCGATCCCAGGTTTTTCATTGTTTCTACAGAGTAATGAACCACCATATCGACTATACTTTATTATGGGTGACCCAGATTCAATGATTGGTATGAAGTTTGAACGCGAACTCGACCCGCGTTGACATCTATCACCACCAGCGGTAATTTACTCTCACCATGCAACTATCCCTAGACTCACCAGTCCAATTCGTCAAAGGCATTGGCCCGCGTAAGGGGGCGGTTTTGCAATCGAATGGCATTGAGACTGTCTTGGAGTTGCTTAACTACTATCCACGCGGCTACCTAGACCGTTCCAATACAATTCCAATCGGACAAGTTTCCAAAGATGTAGCTGTCACTGTTCTCGGTCGTGTGTTGGCGCAGGGAACCATGTATGGCGGCCGAAACAAACGCTTCGAAATAATTATCGGCGATGAGACAGGTCACATCTCACTACTTTGGTTCGCAGGCCACAAATATCTGCAAAACCGTTTCAAAAAAGGCGACCTGCTCGCGGCGACGGGTGTCGTCGGTTTCTACAATGGCTACCAATTAGCCCATCCCGAAATCGAACCACTCGAAGACGAACACGCCGAGGGCGTACATACTGGCCGCATAGTGCCGCTCTATCCATCGAATTCCGAGCTCACCAAAGTCGGCATGCAAAGCCGCGGTTTCCGCAAAGCTATCAAATACGCGCTAGATAATTGCGCCGAAGAAATCGACGACCATCTACCAACAGCCAAACGCGAAGAGCTAAACCTGCCCGACCTAACCACCACAATTCGCCAAATACATTTTCCCGACAATGACGAAAGCCGTGAGTCTGCGCGCCGCAGATTGTCATTCGAGGAACTCGCAGAGTTACAGTTTTTGATAATGCGTCACAAATCGCATATCAAAGAAATCAAGAAGACCCAACCATTGGCCAAACACGGCAAGATGGTCAAACAATTCGCTGAGTCATTGCCATTCCAGCTAACCTCTGGCCAACGCGAAGCTCTAAAAATTATTTACAGCGATATGGCGGGCGACACCCCTATGAATCGCCTTCTCCAAGGCGATGTCGGTTGCGGAAAAACAGTTGTCGCGATGGCGGGCGCGGTCTATGCCGCCGAAAATAAACGCCAATGCGCTTTCATGGCCCCCACAGAATTGCTAGCCGAACAGCATTACGCGAACTGGAGCAAAACGCTCGCAGAAATCGGTATCACTAGCGTTCTGCTAACTGGCTCACTAAAAACCGCCCAAAGAAACTTAATCGGCGCCCGAATCGCCGCTGGTGATGTTCAAATTGTCTTTGGCACTCATGCGCTTTTCTCGGCGAGCGTCCAGTTCAAACGCCTAGGGCTAGTGGTAATCGACGAACAACATCGTTTTGGTGTTGCCCAACGAGCGCAACTAATCGCCAAAGGCGACTCACCCGATGTCCTAGTGATGAGCGCAACTCCAATTCCCCGAACGTTGGCTTTAACTCTCTATGGAGACTTGGATTTCGCCACTATCGTCGGCCTGCCACCAGGCCGCAAACCAGTCAAAACTGTCTGGCGCACTGCCGCTGACAGAGCCAAAATCCACAAATTCATCGCCGAACGGGTAGCCAACTCCGAACAAGTTTTTATCATCTATCCGCTGGTACAAAAATCTGAAAACATAGATTTACTCGCGGCAGAAGAGGCCCATCGCGAATTGAGCGAAAAAGTCTTCCCAAAGCTAAGAGTCGGCCTAGTACACGGCCAAATGAAAGTCAAACAACAAGAGAAGGCCATCTCAGAGTTCCGCGCCGCCAAAACAGATATTCTAGTGGCAACCACAGTTGTCGAAGTCGGGGTGGACATTCCCCGAGCGACAGTCATGGTCGTCGAGCATGGCGAACGTTTCGGCCTCGCACAATTACATCAACTCCGTGGCCGAATCGGCCGAGGCGACAAAGCTGGCTATTGTGTGGCTATCGCCACCCCGCCAATCTCACCTCTAGTGCGTAAACGACTAAACTACTTCGTTGCCAATAGCGACGGATTCGAATTGGCCGAGGCCGATTTGAAATTGCGCGGCCCAGGGGAGATGTTCGGTACAAAGCAAAGTGGCTCGCTGAATTTCCGCATGGTCAATCTCAGCGCCGATCAAGACTTGCTTGAGGCCACCCGCTCTCTAATGGAATCCCTATTAGCCTCTAAAAAGGAGCAAGTTTCTATTGACCACACCGCTTCCAATTTGGTACAATACTACGAACGCCGCTCGGCTCTCCGCGAGAAAATAGCGCAGGTGGCCTAGGGTGTTTTTGAGTGGTGTTTTTAGAAATAACTACGTAGAAAAAAAGGATTAAAGATGATGACTGATACCGAACACAATGCCCAACAGGATGCCGAACAAGCCGAGGACCAGTTCCCAGACGGCGCCGAAAGTCATGCCGAAACATTCAATGCGCTCAGCGAAGAAGAGCGTCATAGTCACTTGTTGCTTCAGCTAGTTACCTCAATGCACATGGGCGCGATGTACCAATTAGGAAAAGTCGCCTCACCGATCACAGGCAAAGTCGAGCGCGATCTAAAACAAGCGCAGTATACAATTGATCTAATTGCTATGCTTTCCGCTCGCACCAAAGGCAATCTCACTACCGATGAAGATACGTTCATAACTCGCACTCTATCTGAGCTGCGCATGAACTTCCTCGATGAGGCCTCTAAACCGGAATCGCAAGAGCCAGATACTACTCCTGTAGAAGATGCCAGTCCAGACAACAATAGCGCTGAATAATATCGTCCGAATTATCAAACGTGGGTATAAATTACATCGACAAAACGGGCGCCTACAAGCGCCTGAAAGACGCGTTTCCTGACCTTATCGAAGAGCAAGTTTCACTTGCGCAATACTCAAGTTTCGGAGTCGGAGGACCTGCGGACTTATTCGCGCGAGTAAGGACTGTCGATCAATTATCCTCACTACTCAAGACTGTCAGCGAACTGGAAATCCCCTTCGCCGTGATTGGCTTGGGCACAAATCTGCTGGTCGCCGACAAGGGCTATCGAGGTTTGGTGATTCAAAATATTATCAAGGGCTTAGAGGTCTCGGGCTCTCAAATAACAATCGCCTCTGGTGAGGACTATATGACTCTGGTCAATGCCGCGACCGAAGCGGGCTTAACTGGCATGGAGTTTGCTGCAGGAATATGGGGCGCCGTTGGTGGGGCAGTGGTCGGCAATGCAGGCGCTTATGGATCGGAGATTTGCGATGTTATGGTCAAAGCCGAAATAGCAAATCGTCAGGGTGTCATCAGAACTGAAAAAACAGCGTATTTTGAGTTCGCTTATCGAAGCTCAATCCTGAAAAAGACCAAAGAAATATTGGTCTCCGCCACAGTCAAACTTAAGTCTGGCAATAAAGTATCGATTGCAGCCAGAGTGAAAGAGATTCTCCAAATCCGTTCAGAAAAGCACCCACGCATCCCAAACTCGGCTGGTTCATTCTTCAAGAACATTCTCGACTCAACCCAACCCTACGGTAAGTTGCCTGCTGGCAAGCTGTTAGACGAGGTGGGCGCAAAAGAGTTGAGCTACGGTGGAGCCAGAGTATACGAGAAACACGCCAATATATTGATCAATTCTGGTACAGCCACAGCGCAAGATATTCGGAAATTGGCCGATATTTTGAAGGAGCGCACGCTCGAAAAACATGGTATAACTCTCGAAGAAGAAGTTGTGTCGCTCGGAGATTTTGAGTAACTTAGTTGTTATGGGGGAATGACTTGAATGGCATTCTCACATTAAACCCAATAACATGCACCAATGCGAATCCTGTAATATTACCCGCAAGTCAAAGAGGATAACTTATCGCCCATTTCTAACAACCGAATGACAACTTCCTCAAAACGTTCAGGGCGGAAGTTACGCGTACCAAAACATTGCAAAGTTCTTTCTTGAAGCGAATTCCGCTCGCGGTTTTTGCGCTTCTATTGTTGTCTCTACCGTCTCGTGTGGCTCACTCCTCCGAAGCGGGCGTCTATCCGTCATTCAATTATCGACTGACACTCTTGACCCGCGCTCCCGAGTCTGAGCCTGAAGTAACACTGTCAATTTCTCGTGCCCACACTGTAGTACCTTCGCTACGTCGCTCTCGGCCCAAACGTGCAAGATTACTCGGCGCCAGTTGGCAGAACAAGACCATAACAGTTGGCCAATCCTACTATAAGACTCAAAGCTATGTACCCTCTACTTTCGATGGCTATGACTTCTTAGATTGGCGTCGCAAATTAGAAATCAAACAACGACTCCGCTCTGGCGCCTTTGAGCAAATTCGCGCCAGTCAAAAATCGGGACGCGGCGGTCTGCGTGTTTCGATTCCCATCAAATCAAAAGCCCTTGAATCGCTCTTTGGCGAAGGCGGCGCTGGTTTACAAGTCTCTGGATCACGTCGAATCTCATTTGCCGGAACGTCAAATTGGAATGATGGTGTCTCTTCGTCGGGACGCTCCCAAAGTCGCTTTCCAACTCTGCGCATGGATCAATCATTTCAATTCGACATTGTCGGAACCATTGGCAGCAAAATTTTCGTCAAAGTTAATCAAGACTCGCGCGTAAACATTCCGCTCGCCAACCGATTGGAAATCCGTTTCAATGGTGGGAAAGATGATGTCATTCAAAAGATCGAGGCGGGCAACACAACTCTATCCTTACCCGGAGCTTCTCTCTTGCGTTACTCTTCAAGTGTCCGAGGCCTCTTTGGTATCAAGACCGAAGCGCAGCTTGGTCCTTTCAAGTTCGTCGGAATCGCGTCCCAAGAAAAAGCCAACACCGAGCGGGCCTCAATCGTTTCTGGCTCCAGCGCTCGCGGCGACACATTACGTGATTACAACTACTTGCGTTACAAAATGTTTGACCTCGGATTTGAGGAACTCTATGAGAGTCCCGATGACTCGATCATTGATTTTGAGGTCTATAGAAGTAAGGTCGGCAGGCCAGAACAGCCAGTTTTTGATAGCGCTGTGATGCTTTTGGATCCTCGCTTAGATAACAATGGTGTGATTGTCGATGGCTCAGAAAGCAACAACGATGGAGCCTCAGAAGCCGTCGAGGCTATCTCCAAAGAAAACTACACAGTTTTCAGCCGTCAGAGGACTTTGCTCTTCGAGAGAAGAGTTCCAACCGCAACTGAGAATGTCGGTATCTGGCTCAAGCTTCGCCGAGCCAATCCCAGCGACCCACGCGGCCCCACTTACGAAATTGGAAACATCGACAGTGTCACTGTTCGCTTACTTTTCATCAAGAAGAACCGATCTGATACGTCATCTCTAATCGACACTTATGAACATCGCAACATCTATTCTTTGCCAAACAGCCTAGGTATCGATTGGGACAACCCAGACATTAACGCCATAGACATGAAAGTCTATCAAGGCAACGACAAAGATGAAAACGCCACGACAAGTTTATCAAACCAAGGTGGTGTTGAATACATTCAGATCGTAGGACTGGATCAAATCGGCTCGTCACAAGCAGTACCTGACGGTAAAGCGGATTTCACCAGCAGCTTGTTCGATTTCCAACGCCGAATATTCATTCTACCTAATAGAGAGCCTTTCAACACAGCCGCCACTTTTGGCTCTCCAGATACACTCAACATAAGAGTACCTGGTATTTACAATGTCGAGCGTAGCCGTCAGGATTGGCAAGACGACTCGAAGTACTTCTTTGTCTTTGAGTCATTCATACGCACTAATACAATCCAACTTTCTGGAGCCAATATTGTCGAAGGCGCTGAGGTCGTCAGCATCGGTTCGCAAACTCTAGTTCGCGGAACTGACTACAATGTCGTCGGTAACTCCATTCAGCTAACCTCCGACAGAGCCACTGACCCTGCCGCGGAAGTGACTGTGGATTACGAGGTCGCGCCCCTATTCACTGTTGAAAAGAAAACTTTGCTTGGAACGCGAATAGAATATCAGGGTTCAAAAACCTTTGAATTTGGCGTAACCGCTCTCTTCAAATCTGATAAGGCCACCACCAGAAAGCCAAAAGTCGGTCAAGAGACATCCAAAATGACCGCTTGGGATGTGAACCTCTCAAAGAAGTTCAATACCAATTGGATGACAGGTCTCTTTGGAGCTTTGCCACTATTGAGTATCAAGGGCAACTCCGGTATTTCGCTGCAGGGTGAAATAGCTCGCTCGAATCCAAATCCAAATGTCGACGGCGAAGCGTTTATCGATGACTTTGAAGGGTCCAGACAAGAAGTCGGACTTGGAACATCACGTCGTCGTTGGTTAGTTGCCTCTAAGCCAATTCAAATCGATCCGCTAAAAACCACTAAGGCAAATATCTATTGGTACAATCCCCGCAATGGTGTCGCTACTCGTGAAGTCTTGAACCAAGAAGTTACAACATCAACGTCAACGATTTTTCCACTGAATATCGTTTACATGCCAACGACATTAAGAATCGACACCCTAATTGTTGATAGTGTAATAGATTCTAGCGTTACGCCGCCAACACTTACTGTCACAGAAACTCCATACCATTCGGCGACAGTCACCGAGAGAGCCAATGTCAACAAGTTCAAGATGACAGCGGTGGATACTATTCCAGCTCTGGCAAACTGGTCAGGAATCACTAACAGTCTCCAGCGCTCAGCTTGGAACCAAACCAATGCCGAACTACTCGAAATTCGCATGCGCATTCGCCGAAATCCATTTCAACCGACAGGATTCATTCACTTCGATTTTGGCGAAGTCTCTGAAGATGTCATAACCAACCGCCGCAATGATCAAGAAGGTGACGACAACGTCTATAATCCTGACGAATCCGATGATGTCGGTATTGATCGCCGTGATGATGCCGCTGAAAAACTATGGTATGCCGATATTCTCAGTTTCTTACCAGATGCTAATGATCCGCAAGGAGATAACTTTCCGTATGGCATTGGTGACAATCTAGAGACACCAGATTTGGTTGGTTTCAATGGCAATGTCATAGATGATCTCAACAATTCTGATCTTCAGAGGTTGAAGAAGATCAATGGCACCGAAGTAAATTTCTTTGATCCGATTTTTACCTCAGTTGACGCTGAAATCGATCTCCTACAATCTGGAGCTATCAATCTGAGTAATAACTACTTTAGTTTCAAAGCCAGTCTAGATACAGGTTCATTGGGTAACAACTTCTTCGTCAAAGGCTCAGAGTCCTTTCTTGATGGTGATACAACCCTGCCAACTGGTTGGATAACCCTGCGTATACCTGTGCAGGACTTGAGTGTCGTTGATACTGTCATTGGTAACCCAAGTTGGACAGACATCAATCAGGTTCGTATTTGGATGGACTCACTGACTGATACAATCATGATTGAAATCGCATCCATCGAATTAGTCAGCTCAAACTGGCGGGACACACTATTGGTGCTGCCAGACTCAGCCAGATTGAAATTTGACTCAACTGCCATTCTTCCAACAACAGGTCGCTCCAAATTCAATCTCTCGGTCATTAATACCTCAGAAGACTTTATCTACGAGGCGCCGCCAGGGGTCACTGGTAATGTCGATCAGATCAACCAGATTACCGAACCAGAACAATCGCTGAGAATGGCTTATGAAAATTTCATCTTTGGTGACACTGGCAAAATCACAAAGCCGCAAACCGTGGTCAACTACATGGGCTACCGTGAACTAAGAATGTTCACACATGGTGATGCAAGTATCGGCGCAACTCACCAAGTAAATTACTATTTCAGATTGGGAACAGATTCACTCAATTACTACGAGTTTAGAATAGGTCTAGAGCCGGGCTGGAGTATCAACAATGAAGTTGTGATGGATTTCAACGAATTAACAGCTTTGAAAGATCGCGGCCTCAAAGACAACCTCATAGATAGCGCCACAGGACTTCTAAATACAGGCGACTTGGATCCGCGTTACCGAGTTGTCGGCCTCCCAACGCTGCGCTCCATACGCTATATGTCATCAGGTTTGACTAACGCGGACCCTACCGATGTTAATGTGGGTATCACAGGTGAAGTCTGGGTCGATGAACTGCGCCTAACTAATGTGAGGCGCGATGTAGGAACCGCATTGCGTTTTTCTGCCAGTGGCAATATCGGTGATTTTGTCACGTCTTATGGAGTCAGCGCATCCTTCACGGATGCTTTCTATCGTGACATCGCTCGCGGAACTCGACGTGGCAATGGTGTTTCGCTTGGTAGTGGTAGCTCCGATTTCCGCTATTCGTTAAATGCGAATTTTCAACTGTCAAAGTTCTTGCCACCGAGTATGAAAGCTAACATTCCCATTCGAGTGACATATTCAAAATCTGTACGTACTCCTCTTCTGGTAACAGCTGGCAATAGTGATATTGTCTTGCCACAAGAGAGGCGAATCGAAGAACGCACAATCAGTGAAACCAGAGGTTTCTCAGTTCGGGAAAGTTTCAATAAAAACACCAAGAACCTATTGTACACTGTTCTCCTGAATCGCATTAGCACCAGTTTCGATTACAATCGTTCTGAGAGCACTTCGCCGACAATTCCCAAAAGTCTAACTGAACGCTATGGAGCAAGTTTCTCTTATGATGTCCAGCGCTTTCCGACCATACCGCCGATTCCTGTATTTTTCATGTTCTCGAAGGTTCCGCTAGTGAAACGTCTCTCGGAAACCCGTCTAAGCTTGACGCCGACAAACTTTAAATTGCGCAGTAATTTCGCCCGAAATCTAACAGTCCGCACTCAAAATCTTGAAGGCGCTATTACATCAAGCCATACACGCACATTAAACACCGATGTTCAAACTGGCGCCCGTTGGCTGACTAATCTGACGTCAAGATTTTCCCTCAACCTGCGTAGTGATTTACGTAATCCTGATTGGATCAACCTGTCACCCAAAGATTTCCGAATTGGAAAAATCACCCGACTGCAACAAAGTTTCAATCACGAATTCTCACCTATATTATTTCCATTCTTGACGCACAAGTTCTCTTTCAACAGTTCCTATGCCGAAAATCTTCAACAGGCCTCGCTATCTCGTGATTTCCTAGTGGCCAACCCTAACGATAGCTTACTTGAGCCATATGATGTCTCTCAAAATCTGCGCTTCTCAGTTAGTGGTACATTCGACTTAAAGAAATTTTTTGGTGAGCCAGGGAGAGTGCGCTCATCCAACGCAGCTAGTGATAGCCGTCGACGTAATGCCGAAAATGCGCGTAAGCTCCGCGAAGAGCGTCGTCGACGCGAAATGGGTGATACCCTGAATGTTGATAGCCTCAATCAAGACTCTAAAGTTGAAGAGAAAAAGAAAGATAATACCCCAAGTGGTCCGTGGATTGGCGCTAAAGTTTCAAACTTTACTCGAGGGAGCCTCAGGAAACTTACTGGTTTCATCGATCCAGTTACAGCCAGCCTAGATAGAAGCCAGACTCTACAACGAAACGGTCTTCGTTTCCGTCCAAGCCCTAAATTCAGATTTGGTTTTACTGACGTACTTGACGGTCCAATTGTCGGAGTGACCCGACAAACTAAGAATTTCTCGGAATCCACTGGCTGGCGACTTGGGTCTGGAGCGCGATTCTTCAGAGGTGGAATCACAACCCGAATTGATATCTCCGAGTCTCGGGCAACAACCCATCCGTCAACTGGATCAGGTAGTGTCTCGATAGATAGAAGTTGGCCGCGGTTAACTATAACTATTCGGGAGTTCCGTAGCTTTAACAATGTCTGGGGACTCCGTTTTCTACAAGGTCAATTGAATGCTCTCATTAGAAGATTCGGTCCGCAAACTTCCTACGCCAGACGGACAACGGAGCGAATAGATCTCTCGACTGGTTTTACCACATCACGCACCACGGCAATTGATCGTGGCCCACTTATCGGAGTGACTATCCCCATTAAGCGCTCGCTAAATATTAACGCGCGCTACGAAACCAGTAATTCAACTCGTGAATCATTTTTGAAGACCGGCCTTCTCTCAAGCGCCAATAGAGACAAGAGTAGTACATTGCGGTTTTCGTCGCAGTATAGCTTCAGCTCACCCAATGGAGTTCGGTTACCTATCTTTGGCAAAATCAAGTTAAGATCTACCGTCTCAATCAAAGTCGATGTTCTCAAGCGTGTCAATGAAACTGAAGTTGCCAGCTCAGACGGAGAGTTCTCGCCGAGTTCACGTAGGGAAACCTTTACTGTCAACACGACAATCAATTATTCATTCTCAACTCAAGTACGAGGCGGAATGACTGCAACTTGGACAGATACCAATAGTAGAACACGCCCTGGGACGCACACTCGAGAGCTACGAATTTTCGCCGAAATGCGATTCTAAGGCACAGCTAATTCTTGCTATCGAAATTTAAAATACTATCTTGCGACTATTATGAAAAATCTCTTATCAACAGCGCTAATCCTTTTGCTCAGCGCCACCAGTCTTGCGCTTAGCTCCTGTGGCGTCTCGGGTGTGAGTTCAAATCCTGAACCACAGTTCGATGCACAGCGAGCGCTAAGATTTATCGAAGAACAAGTTGAGTTCGGACCACGTGTACCTGGCTCTGAGGCTTGGAGTGACTGTCGGGACTACTTGATGGCCTATTTTGATTCACTCGGATATAATGTCCAAAGAAACGACTATACACATGTCGATTACGTCACAGGGCAAACTGTGCCACTGACCAATCTGCTAATTACACAAAAAGTACAACCTTCTCAGGATGTGTCCTCCAATCAAGCAATCCTGCTTTGTGCGCATTGGGATAGTCGGCCTCGCTGTGAGCGCGATCCTGATCCTGCGCGTCGAGCCGATTCCTTGCCAGCGGCAAATGACGGTGCATCTGGAGTAGCCATGTTGATGGAGTTGGCCGCATCAATTAAAGATGCGCCCCCAACTGTTCCTGTGGCTTTTGTGCTTTTTGATGGCGAAGATTGGGGCCGCGAAGGCGATGTTAATCAATACAGTCTCGGAGCCAAAAAATTCGCCAGTCACTCGGATACAAAACTATATCGCTATGCAATTCTCTTCGATTTAATTGGCCATCCAACAGCAAAGTTTCGCAAAGAAAAGTTTTCCGAGAAATTTGCAAGCGCAATCAATCACAAAGTTTGGACAGCCGCCAAAGAATTAGGTGTCCAGCGCTTTATAGATACCGTCGGGCAGGGAGTAATCGATGACCATTTGCCGTTGCTAAATGCGGGTCTGCCCACAATCGACATTATCGACATGAACTACAAATACTGGCACACAACTTTAGACACGCCCGACAAATGTGACAGCGCCGCCCTCCATGAAGTCGGCTCGGTTACCTTGCGAGTTCTCTATCAAGAACAATAATCAAAACCAGTTCAGCCCATGAAAATTGAAGCCAAAAAAAATCGTGACCCGAAGGCGCCAATAGAATCTCCGCGTGATATTCCTGCGCTCGACGACTTTCTAGCTGATGAACAAATTGCCAAGGCGCTTGGACAAATCTCAAAGCGGGTGCTAACTGAAATTATCCGTGAAGTCTTCGACAAGGCCCGCCAAGCTCTAACTGACCCAGCGAAGTCACCTGCAATAACCTATAGCTCATTGATAAAAGCCACCCTCAAAGAAGTGGGAATATTCTCCCGCAAGTCACTCACAAATGTCATCAATTGCACTGGTGTCATAGCCCATACAAATTTGGGCCGAGCGCCATTATCAAAAGAATCAATGGAGCATGTCCTCGAAATCATGGCTGGCTACCAAACTCTGGAATTTGATCTAGAATCAGGAGCGCGAGGAAAACGAGGTCTCGACGTCGAAGCGGATCTCTGTACTCTAACTGGCTCTGAATCCGCGTTAATAGTCAACAATTGCGCTGGCGCATTATTCTTGCTCTTGAATACTCTCTCAAACCGTAAAGAAACTATTCTCAGTAGGGGAGAGATGGTGCAAATCGGTGGCGGATTCCGTGTTCCTGATGTCATGCGCCGCTCCGGCGCCAAGCTCGTCGAAATCGGAACCACTAATATCACTACTGCCAATGATTACACTCAAGCGCTAAGTCCCAAAACCGCGCTCTTACTGAAAGTCAATCAAAGCAATTTCTCACAACACGGTTTCACAGGCGAAGCCAGCATCAAAGAACTCGTGACAGTAGCTTCCGAGCACAATATCCCTCTAATATACGACCTTGGTTCAGGCCTTGTGGTCAATCCCACTGAGGTCAATTTGACAGGCTACCCTTCGGTAATCGGAGCGCTACGTGATGGCGCCGATATTGTCTGTTTCTCGGGTGACAAACTATTTGGCTCAGCCCAAGCTGGATTGATTGTCGGTAAGAAATATATCATCGACAAACTCCGTAAAAATCCGCTTTATCGCGCGCTACGTCCCGACAAGACTACACTGGCGTTCCTCTCGCAAACCCTGCAAAGCTATTTAAATGACACCTGGCGACAGGACGTGCCGCTCTGGAAGATGGCCCTACGCACTGAAAAAGAACTCTACAAATTTGGTAGAGAAATAATTGAAAGTGTCACCGAGAACTCAAAACTACTCTTGACTGCCAGCGCTGGACGTTATGGAGCAGGCTCTGTGCCTGACGCCGAAATCCCGTCCTGCGCTATCAGCTTTCAAACTGTACGGCCAGCCAAAAACGTTGCGCGACTATTTCGTCAGCAAACCCCACCAATTATCGGGCGTATCGAAAACGAAACATTCCTGTTAGACATTCTAACTGTGACCGAAGCTGATAAAGAGGCGCTCGTCAACGCCCTCAATGAAGTGATTCCACAGTTGCCATAACCCAAGCAAGCGCCCAACATTATTTTCCTGTATATTTATCTATGATTACTATCGGACTCGCTGGACATATCGATCATGGCAAAAGCTCACTGGTGCGTCGCCTTACTGGAGTAGACCCAGATAGGTTGCCAGAGGAAAAAGAGCGGGGCATGACTATTGATTTAGGTTTCGCACATTGGACGCCAACCGATGGTACCAATGGCTCGGATAGCGCTGTCGAAGTTTCTTTCGTTGATGTGCCAGGTCATGAGCGTTTTGTTCGCAATATGATTGCTGGGGCTGGTGGAATCGAAGCTGTCATGTTAGTAGTTGCCGCCGATGATGGCTGGATGCCGCAATCACAAGAACACTTTGATATCATCCGCCTGCTCAACATTCAACACGGCTTAGTCGTTGTCACAAAAACAGACCTCGCCGAGCCAGCATGGCGCTCAGCTGTCATAGACGATATCAGAGAGCGTCTTGTCGGTTCGTTCCTCGAGAATGCCCCCATAGTGTCAGTCAGCTCTACTACAGGCACAGGGTTCCCTGAATTAGAAAAGACTCTCAAAGAGATTTCCAGCAAATTTGAAGCAACGCAAGACGGTCATCACGATATTGGTAAATCAAGGCTAACGGTTGACCGTTCATTTGTTCTCCCTGGAATCGGAGGGATAGTCACTGGCTCAGCCCGGGGTGGAGGGTTTTCAGTGGGCGATGAAATAGTAATTGCTCCAACAGGAACCGTTGGAAAAATTCGCGCGCTACATCGTCATGAAAAACAAGTAGAAACAGTCTCAGCTGGACAACGCGCCGCAATCTCGTTCACTGGGATAGAACGCGAAGAGTTACTGCGAGGCGCATTTGTCACAACACCCGAGCTAGGCGCCCCATCTCTCAACGGCAGAGTGTTGCTAGTCAGAGTTGAAGCCCTACCTGAGTGTCCTGTCAAACTCACCCACCGACGAAAGCTACTGCTCTTCTTCGGAGCCTCTGAAATCCCCTGTGAAATTCGCCTACCTGGCGCCCAAGAATTACGCGCTGGTGAGACCGCTTGTCTGGCGCTGCGCTGTGATGAAATGCCTTTCTGTTTTGCTGGTGACAGATTCGTCCTACGCCTTCCAACTCCACAAGTTACAGTCGGTGGGGGGGTGGTTCTCGATTGGAGCGCCAACTTACCATTCAAAGATGAGCTAAAACGGCAAATCCAACTCGCCGAGGAACTCTTTGCAGGTGACAAACACTCAACCGACAAACACACTTTCGAATCCCTATTATCAAATCTACTAACATTACAATTACGATTGCGTTTTCCGCAAGCCAAAGAAAATATCCTCTTGCGCTCTGTCTTTTCACAAAAGGACATAAGAAGCGCCGCCGATGTACTAATCAAAGCGGGAATCATAACCGAACATGACTCACTACTGTTTCCTCTGGCGGAGTTAGATGACCTAGTGACACAACTCATCACCAATATCGAACAGCGCTTCAATGACGCGCCACATCTCAAAGGTCTCAACGAACAAGAAGTCCTGCGCCTACTGCCAAAAACATTTGCCGAATCCATAACTGACGGAACAGCCCTACTAAAGCTAATCACCAAACGCAAGCAGTTACTCACTGAAAAGGGCTTGTATCGTTTGCCTGGCCGCGAATTATCCGTCTCTGGCTCTGTTCGCAAGGAGGCTGAAAGAATACTCAGCGAACTGAAAGCCAATCCCTATTCGCCACCACTGATCGCCAAACTCATCACTAATGGCAAGGTTTCAAAAGATGCGCTCGGGTTCTTGTTTAACACAAACGAAGCTGTCAAAGTCACCTCAGAATTAGCGCTAAACTCCAGTAGCTGGCGAGAAGCGCTAAAGAGCATTCGTCAGTGTCTCGAATCAGGTGAGGAGCTAACGGTCGCTTGGCTGCGTTCAGAACTGGACACAAGTAGAAAATATGCCCTGCCAATCCTAGAAGAACTCGATAGGCTGATGGTCACTGAGCGCGTCGATGACAAACGTGTGGCTGGCGGAAAGTTCAAAGCTTTCTTCGAAGAACTTGATAACTAATAATAGTCAATGGCGCTCAAGAGTAAAAAAGGAACGGTCCTCTACAATGGCGCCATCGAAACAATGGCCGCTAACATTAGCGCTTGTGACTCACTAGCGCTGCAAAACGGCAACATCCTAGCTGTCGGCAAGAACTTAGAGCATGACACAGACTTTAAGTCATTTCAAAGAATAGACCTGCAAGGAGCAACCGTCTACCCAGGTTTCGTCGATGCCCACACACATTTTCACTATTTCGCGCTGTCACTAGGCAAAGCGCAGTTAGCAGGGGAGAGAACCCTCAATTCAGCCATAGCAAAACTATCGGCTCACGTAACGAATCTCAAACCCAAAGAGTGGCTTCTCGGTGAGGGGTTATTCATAGCGGAAACTTCGCAAGAAAACTGGAATGCCGCCGCCGCGCTAGATACTATCACAGGCGCTCGCCCAGCCGCAATTTACACTCGCGATCAACATACTCTCTGGGCCAACACAGCCGCCTTGAGTTGCGCTAACATCGGCCAAAGTACACCCAATCCGTCAGGTGGGAAAATCGAGCGCCTAAGTAATGGCGCACCCTCTGGCATTCTTCGCGAAAACTCTGCTATTGCCTTAATCTTAGATCAAGTTCCCGAAATCACCAAATCTCGAACAAACGAACTATACCAACAAGCCCTGCAAATTGCCCACAGCCGAGGTGTCACTGGTGTGCATTCTTTTGACTCTTGGCGAGGCTTTGATTTCTTCCGTATCCAAGCGCAAAAAAAACAATTAGGACTGCGCATCTCATACTATCTCCAACCGCCAGACCTACACAAAGCCGAAAAACTTCTAGGCGAGAGCCTACATTTCGGACTCAAACGAGGTTGGCTACGAATCGCTGGTATGAAAACCTTCTCTGACGGCGCTCTTGGATCACGCACAGCGCTCACACATCAACCATACCTAAAATCAAATGGCAACAAAGGCCTAGAAGTCACTTCACCGAAAGAATTGCGACGTCTCGTCAAGATAGCCGCCGAACACAGTCTTCCATGCGCAATCCACGCCATCGGTGACAAGGCTGTCACAAATTGCATCACAGCCCTCTCAGAAACACCTCTAGGTAAAATATCCACCAAAGCGCGTCATCGCATAGAACACCTACAAATGATACGCCGCCAAGACATACCCGCTCTCAAAGACTCAGGAATCGTCGCTTCTATGCAACCATCCCACCTCCCAGACGACGTTGTCGACATAGAATCATGCTGGGGAGCGCGTGCAAAGAATTGCTATGTCTTTCGGTCACTTTTAGAATCCAATATTCCTCTGGCTTTCGGCTCAGATGTTCCGATTGTTGAACTGAATCCACTGGGTGGAATCAGAGATGCGGTTCGTCGTCGTTCTTCGGATGGGCGCTCAATCCTCAACACCGCTGAAAGAATAAGCGCTCATCAAGCAGCTTTCTGTTTCACTCGAGGTGCCGCCTACAGCTCTGGTGAAGAGGACTATTCAGGGAGCATACTCCCTGGCTACAGAGCAGACTTGACCGTTATCTCCCAAAGCCTACGGCATGTAAACATGACCAGCGTGGCGGATGTTGAGATTCTAGCTACCATCATCGATGGAAAAGTTGTATATTCAAATGGTGGTTTCGAAATGTAAGAGCTTTTTTATGTAAAGCATATTGCTGCAAGAAATGTTTGATAAGGGGGAAGCATGAGGAAGAGCATGAAAACGAAAGCGAAGCGACCTCTCTTGATGGTCTTTTGCACGCTGCTGTTGTTGCCTTTGGCTTTTGCTGGAATCACCCACTCCGACGAAACCGACACCAATCAAACAACGCCTGTCGACACAATTGAAGTCGCCTCTACAGACACCAGCGCAAAATCCGCAACTAGAAAACTTGTTTACATTCTCAACATCGACGGCGCCATCGGAACAATCACTGCCAAGCGCGTTATCGAAGCCATCGAAAAATCCGAACAAGACAATGCCGAAGCGCTAATCATCCAATTAGATACACCGGGTGGATTCACCAAAGCCACTTGGGCTATCGACAAGGCCATCCTAAATAGCCATGTGCCAGTAGTAGTATTCATCGGCCCAGCTGGAGCGCGCGCTGGTTCTGCAGGCGTGTATATTACTTATGCCGCGCACATCGCTTCTATGGCCTATGGAACCAATCTTGGGTCGGCGCATCCAGTAGGTGGTCAAGGCGAAGACATTGATTCAGTCATGAATGAAAAGGTGACTAATGATGCTGTTGCCTCAATCCGCACTATGGCCGACAAACACGGTCGCAACGCCGAGTGGGCCGAAAGAGCTGTTAGAGAATCAGTCAATATCACAGACACCGAAGCTGACTCCCTAGGCGTGATTGATGTCCGCGCCAAATCTATCGATGAATTACTGACCGCAATCAGTGGCCGCACAGTTGAAACGCCTGTCGGAGAAAAAACACTCCAAACCAAAGAAGCCCACACTGTCACTCTGACTATCAGTTTCATAGAATCAATCCTCCGCATACTAACTTCACCAGACATAGCTTTCTTGCTTTTTTCAATTGGCGGACTCGGGATAATTCTCGAACTCTATCACCCAGGCGCAATTTTCCCAGGAGTGATTGGAGGTATATCTCTAATCTTGGCATTCTATGCTTTCCAAACCCTACCAATCAACACCGCAGGACTCCTGCTCATCATACTTTCATTAGTCCTGTTCATGATTGAAATAAAAGTCACCAGCTACGGGCTGCTAACTGTTGGCGGAATAGTCTCGATGTCCCTAGGAGGTATGATGCTAATCGACTCCTCAAACACAGCGCTGCAAGTCAGCAAAGGAATTATCTTCTCAGTAGCTTTCAGCCTAGGAATATTACTCGCCCTAGTCGGCTACTTAGTCGCACGCTCATATCGTCACCAAATAACAACTGGCCCAGAAGGCATGGTCGGTGAAGCCGGTCATGCGCGGTCCGAGATAAATCTTACTGGCTCCGTCTTCGCCTGCGGTGAACTATGGAAAGCCACCAGCGCCGAGCCAATTGAAAAAGGCGCCGAAATTATTGTCGAAAAAATCGAAGGTATACATTTACACGTACGCAAGAAATAGAAAATATCTGATGAAGTTATAGTGAAAGGAAGCATGTTATGCCTAGTGTAGCCGCTTTAGGAGTTATCGTATTTATATTTTTGTTCTTTCTCATGAACGCTCTGCGCGTTTTGCGCGAGTACGAACGTGGTGTAGTTTTTCGTCTCGGACGTTTGATCGGTATCAAAGGGCCTGGACTAATTCTGCTCATCCCCATAGTCGATAAACTAATCAAAGTCGACTTAAGAACCATCACCTTCGATGTCCCACCCCAAGATGTCATCACACGTGACAACGTGTCTATCAAAGTCAACGCCGTAATCTATTTCCGTGTCCTCGACCCACAAAAAGCGATTGTCAACGTCGAAAACTTTTTCGAAGCCACCAGCCAAATAGCCCAAACAACCTTGCGCTCAATTCTCGGACAGTTTGAACTTGATGAACTACTCTCAAATCGTGACACTATCAACGAGAAACTTCAAACAGTCATTGATGAGCAAACCGAACCATGGGGCATCAAAGTCTCAGTCGTCGAAGTCAAGAATGTCGATCTTCCTACAGAGATGACACGCGCCATCGCCAAACAGGCCGTAGCCGAACGTGAGCGTCGCGCAAAAATCATCCACGCCGAAGGCGAGTTCCAGGCCTCACAAAAACTCAGTGAGGCCGCCGAAATAATTTCAAAGCACCCGACAGCGCTACAACTGCGCTATCTGCAAACTCTAACCGAAATCTCAGTCACCAATAGCAGCACTGTCATATTCCCATTACCCATGGACATCATAAAACCATTTCTAGAAATGCAGAAACCTAAGAGCGACTAGCGTATGATCGAGGATTCTCCTCGTTCGTGAAATCAAGACTTGCGCAGTCCTATATATTGTTACATCTTGGCGCCGACTTAGCATTGGTGTTACTTCAGGTTCTATGCAGCTAGGTGAACCTGGAAATCAATACTCTACACATCACAGGTGGGACAGTGGGGCTAACGGTTGGACAAAAACTTGGTCCGTATGAGATAGAATCTCCTGCGGGCGCTGGCGGTATGGGTGAGGTCTATAAGGCCCGTGACACTCGGCTTGATAGAACTGTAGCTATAAAAGTTTTGCCCGAGAAAACTGCGCAGGATCCAAGTCTTCGCGCAAGGTTTGAACGCGAAGCCAAAGCCATTTCCAGCTTAAATCACCCCCACATTTGCACTCTGCACGATATCGGTCACGAAAATGGTATCGACTATCTGGTTATGGAATACATCGAAGGCGAAACTCTCTCTGATCGATTGAAGCGCGGACCGATGGACATCCCAGAGGCCCTCGGAATCGCTATCGAAGCTGCCGATGCGCTAGATTCGGCGCATCGCCAAGGCCTGATTCACCGCGACCTCAAACCTGGCAACATCATGCTCACCAAAGACGGAGCCAAGTTGTTGGACTTCGGTCTCGCTAAAACTCAAGTAGGCCTCGGTGGTGACGCCAGTCTTTCTGCAATTACACAAACAACCCCATTGACTGGCGCGGGAACACTAATCGGCACTATTCAATACATGGCCCCCGAGCAGCTAGAGGGTAGTGAAGCCGAAAAACGCAGTGACATTTTCGCCTTCGGTGTGGTTCTCTATGAAATGATTGCTGGTCAACCAGCCTTTGCTGGCAAAAGCCAAGCCAGTCTGATAGCCGCAATAATAGAGCGCACACCAACTCCAATCGCAACCCTGAAGCCGCTGGCGCCTCCAGGGCTAGACCGTCTAATCCAAAAATGCCTAGCCAAAGACCCTGATGCGCGCTGGCAGTCAATCCGCGATCTCGCCGATGAACTACGCTGGATAGCCCAGTCCGGCTCCCAAGCGGGAATATCAGCTCCGCTCTCTGCAAAGAGGAAGTTTCGTTTTCGCCTGGCATGGGCTGTTGCGACGCTGGCCTTGTTATCCACCGGAATACTAGCATTTGTAATGTTTACCCAGCCAGAAGCGCCAGATAGAGTCAGGCGTTTCAGTGTTACTCCTCAGCCAGGATTAGAGGATATGTCTTGGCCGTTCATATCGCCTGATGGAAGGCAATTGGCTTTTTTGGGAATTGACACAATTGGAGTCCGTTCAATCTGGATACGGTCACTTAATTCACTGGAGTCTCACAGGCTACCTGGCACAGAGGGGGCGGGACGTCCGTTTTGGTCACCCGATAGCCGCTATTTGGGATTCAATCAGAACTCCAAGCAAATCAAGAAAATACTAGTTTCTGGCGGACCTGCACAGCTTGTTGGTGAACTAAATGGGGTGGCAGATGGTACATGGGGCTCTGCGGGTGAAATGCTCTTTGACAATGGCATGGGAGACACCTTATTTCAAATCTCAGCGTCTGGTGGGGTTTGTCGTCCGGCGCCGGGGCTCTATGAGACTGGCGCCAGTCATAGTCGCTATGGCTGGCCTTGGTTTCTCCCTGATGGTAAGAGTTTTCTCTTTCTCAATATGGGGGATACAGCAGGGGGCGGAAGTTCGGGAGGTAGTTATGGTTTGATGGTTGGCTCTATCGAATCTGGTGAAGTGCGGCGCCTGACGGCGACAGATTCTAGGGTCGCATATTCCAGAGATGGCTATTTGCTCTATGTGCTAGATAATGTTCTCCTAGCCCAAGAGTTTGATGAGCATAGTTGGGAGCTCTTGAGCGAGCCGATTCCAATTGCTGAAAATGTTCCAGTACAAGTGAGTAATGGTCGGGCGGGGTTTAGTGTCTCTGATGAAGGAACTTTAGTTTTTGATCAGGACGCATCGGGGAGTCTCTCTGAGCTATATTGGGTTGATAGGAACGGTAGAGTCATTGAGAAAATTGGTGAGGCAAGTGAATTCAAAGACATAGCGCTTTCTCCAGATGAAAACTCAGTCGCCTATGCTTTAGGTAATGCCAATGATAAAACAAGGAACATATATATTCATGACCTTAACCGTGGTATTTCATCCAGACTGACTTTTGGTGGAGGGTTGGCATATAATCCATTGTGGTCTGGAGACAGTAAGAAGATTTGCTATACGTATGGGTCGATTCAATCATTTACGGTTTGGTCAAAGCCTGCCGATGGATCGGCTTCAGCAGTTGCATTGTTTGATTCAACATCAAGTCGTGGACTTCTTAATGACATCTCAAAAGATGGAAACGTCTTGGCTTATGTATCAGTTTCACCTCGGATCAGTGTTGTATTACATTTTCTTGATGATGTGGATTCGTCAATAGCTGTAGCAGACAATGAATTCTGGGAATATGGTATTAAGATTTCGCCCAATGGGCGTTTTGTGGCCTACACCTCAATGGAGTCTGGACGAGGCGAGATTTATATCCGTCAAGTCGATGGTTCCGGTGGCAAATGGCAGGTTTCCAAAGACGCTGGGGAACAACCTTTGTGGAGAGCAGATGGCAAGGAGTTTTATTATCTTGCTGGTGGTAGAAAGCTGATGGCGGTAAAAGTTGATATTGAGAATAATCTAGTCATTGGGAAGGCAGTGGAGCTCTTCGAGAAAGATTTCTTGACCGGATTCCTTATAAGTAGCGCATATCAGCCTAGTTCTGATGGTCAGAAATTCTTGGTGAATCTGCAGGTCGGAAAGAACGAGGAGCGAGGCTTTGTTGTGGTTCAGGACTGGTACAAAGAGTTGCTCAAAAAATAGCGGTCTTCACATTTTTCTAGTAAAACTCCATACCTCAATTTCTATTTTCTTCGGATTTTCCGTGATTTGCCGAATCTCCTAACTTCCGTATATTGCTCCCGAGAGCGGGTGGCAAACTTCAACGGGAAGAATTCGTGCACATGAGTCTAAAATCAAAAATCATTATTGGCGTAATCGTACTGGCTGGCGCCAGTGTTCTGTTTTTCAAGTATGGAACCAACGCCTCAACTGGCTATGACAGCGCAGGCGGAGAAACTCGCTACAAAGAATACATCGTTCGTCGCGGAATGTTCAAAATCGATGTCTCAGCCACAGGCTTGGTCAAACCCATCGACCGCGTCGAAATTAAGTCCAAAGCCAGCGGCAGAATTGATTTTCTGCCAATTGAAGAAGGCGATATTGTCCGCAAAAATGACATTATCTGCCGTCTCGACAAGACCGATGTCCAAGCCGACTTCGACCAACGTCGCGCAGACCTTGACATCGCCGAAGCCGAACTAAAACAAGCCGAAAACAATTTTGCACGCCGTCAGAAATTGTTTGAGAAAAAATTGATTTCTCGGGAAGAACTCGATAATAGTGACCTCTCAGTTGCTCAGGCCAAAGGCAAACTAGTCCGCTCTCGTGTCGCTCTCGACCAAGCTCAGGTGCGTCTCGACGAAACTGAAGTCCGTTCACCGCTCGATGGTATCATGCTCAAAAAATTTGTCGAAGTCGGGCAAATCATCTCTTCTGGAATCAATAATGTCAGTGGTGGAACCGCAATAGCCGCTCTGGCGAATATGAGCCGTGTTCATATCGAAGCGGGAATCGATGAAATAGATGTCGGTAAAGTCCGCATCGGACAAGAAGCCCGCGTAGTCGCCGAGGCCTATCCACACAAGAAATTCAGCGGACAAATCATCCGCATAGCTCCAGAAGCCACACTCTCGCAAAATGTCACCCAGTTCAATGTGATTGTCGAAGTCGAAAATGAAAGCGGCCTACTAAAGTCAGGTATGAACGCTTCAGTCGAGATTACTATCATAGAAGAAAACGACATGCTACTGGCGCCAATGCTCGCTCTGAACTCGTCGTCTGGCCGCCCACAAGCACGCGGTGAGCGCAATTCACGGCATGTCCTAGTCAAAGAAAACGGTGAGTTCGTCGAACGAGAAATAAAAGTCGGTCGCTCAGATTTCAAAGATGCAATCGTAATCTCGGGATTACAAGAAGGTGACACTATTGGTGTCGCCATGCGCTCTCGACTCAAAGACGCCAACGATCGCCTTGAGCAACGCATCAAGAAATCACGCAGTTTTGGGGCTAACACATCAAAATCTTCAAAATCATCGAAGTCGTCAAAACCTTCGAAAACATCTAAACCATCCAAAAAACCATCCAAGAAATCCTCCAAAGCAAAGCAGGGGGCAGGTAAGTAGTCTACTTACCTGAAAGTCTATGGCTCTACTTGAAAACATCGGACAAGCAACACAAAGTCTTGTCAGTAATCCACTACGCTCAATTCTAACTTTGATTGGTATCGCGGTTGGTATTAGCGCCGTGTTGTATGTCGTAATTCTCGGCGAACTGACACAACGTCGCATCAACGAACGTATGGAGTCACTAGGCGTTAATGTTCTCTCTATCCGCCCTGGCGCTTCCTATATGCACGGTGTCCACACAGGGGGCAGTGTCGTCAATCTTTCATGGGACGATGCCAGAGAAATCGATTCCGTTTCAACTGTTGTCACTGCCACCGTTCCAATTTATTCTTCAAATGGAATGACAAAATACCGCGACAAGAACTGGAGCACACGCATAACAGGCACAACCCCAGATTACAGTCAAGTAGACAATAGTAAGCCAGTTGTCGGAAGGTTTTTCAACGAAATCGAAATGCGAGAACGCGCCCAAGTCTGCGTCCTCGGGGCCACAGTCAAGGATGAACTCTTCGCCGAAGAATCAGCTCTAGACAAAACAATTTCCGTCAAATTCAAACGCTTCAAAGTCATAGGTGTCCTCGAATCAAAGGGCGAAAGCTGGTTCAATCCTGACAACCAAATTTTTATCCCTCTCACCACCGCTCAAGAACGCATGGCGGGTAAGGATTATCTCAGCTCAATACTCGCCCAACTAAGCGCCTCAGATGACTACGAAGAAGCGCTCTTCGATATCGAATCAACCTTACGCCGCAATCATCGTCTAAGAGACGACCAAGCCAATGACTTCCGCGTGCGCCGCCAAGACTTCTATCTCTCAACAATTCAAGACACAAACAAAGAGCTCGCTGAATTTATCATCCTCATTGCCTTGATCTCCCTGGTAGTCGGAGGAATCGGAATCGCCAATATGATGTTAGTCTCTGTCACTGAGCGCACCAGAGAAATTGGAATCCGACGAGCAGTTGGCGCCAATCGGTTGATGATAATGATTCAATTTTTAGTGGAAGCTATCACACTCGGTTTTGCAGGGGGGCTGATAGGAGTCGCTGGCGGCATGGCCATCAATGTGATTGTAGTTGGCGACGATATGATTATGCCGTGGTTTTGGATGTTCAATTCTGTGCTGATTTGCATGGCCATAGGAATTATTGCTGGCATGTATCCCGCCTTTCGCGCGGCGAATGTAGATGTAATTGAAGCCCTGCATCATGAGTGACACTTGTCAGTGTTACTACAAATCATTATCTTAAGTAGGCATTGACAGGGATTCGTCCTCTAAGGAAAGTAACTTGAATATGAGTGTTGAAATGGCTGATAAGGTGGCAAATAATATGACTGAGACTGCAGAGCAAATGAATAGCAAGTCCTCGCTCGGAAAGTTACAAGGCCTAATATACGGAAGTGACATAAAGACACCTTTGCTCGACGGTACTCTCGCGCCTTATATCAATCTGGACAATGCCGCTAGCACACCACCTATGCTCAGTGTCGTCAATCGCATACAAGAGTTCCTGCCTTTTTATTCCAGCGTCCACAGAGGAACTGGCTTCAAGTCCCGCCTAAGTACTGTCGCCTATGACGAAGCGCACGAAATAGTGGCAGAGTTTGTCGGCGCCGATACCGAAACGAACACTGTCATCTTTGGCAAGAACACTACTGAAGCCATCAACAAACTCTCTTACCGCTTCCCACTAGGGCCAGGCTCTGTAATTATCACCACCCAAATGGAACACCACTCCAATGACTTGCCTTGGCGTAATCAAGCAAAAGTCGTGCATATCAAAGTCACACCTGAGGGCCGCCTTGATGAAGCTGATTTCGACAAGCAACTCGCCAAGCACAAAGGCAAAATCGCTCTAGTCGCTGTCTCCGCAGCATCGAATGTCACAGGCTTTGTCCAACCAATACATAGACTGGCGCGTAAAACTCATGAAATCGGAGCAAAAATATTTGTCGATGCCGCCCAGTTTGTTGCGCATAGAAAACTAGACATGCTCCCTGATGATCACCCAGAACACTTAGACTTTGTGGTTCTTTCAGCACACAAAATGTACGCCCCTTTTGGCACAGGCGCCTTAATCGGCCCGAAAGCGGTCTTTCTCGAAAGCGCTCCTGAATACCGAGGCGGTGGAACTGTCAATATTGTCACCGAGACTGATGTCTACTGGGGTGACACACCAGACCGTGACGAAGCGGGAAGTCCCAATGTTGTTGGCGCAGTCGCCTTGGCCGCCGCCATCAAAACGCTGACAGAACTCGGTATGGACAATGTCGCCGCTCATGAAGAAGAATTGATTGTCTATTCTCTCAAGAAAATGAATACTATGTCTGGTGTGACGATCTATGGTGAATCAGACCCCACGCGAGCAAATGAGAAAGTTGGCGTGATTCCGTTCAACCTCGATAACGTCCCACACTTCCTAACTGCCGCAATCCTCGGCTACGAAGGCGGAATTGGCGTGCGCAGTGGTTGCTTTTGCGCGCATCCGTATGTTGTCCATTTGCTAAACATCGATGACGGCGCACAGCAGTCATGGCAGGAGCGGATGCTTTCAGGTGATAAGAGCGACATGCCTGGAATGGTGCGCGCAAGTTTCGGTTGCTACAACACTACCGATGACATCGATAAACTCATCGACATGTTAGTCCGCATCCAACGCAAAGACTACCAAGGCAACTACATCCAAGAAATCCGCAGCGGCGAGTTCGTCCCCAAAGACTACCAAGAGCCACACAGCTCCTACTTCAAGTTCAGCTAAGTTGACCATGTCACACTTAGACCGCAGACTTGCGAAATGTGATATTGAAATCGCAATTGTTTACTTCTGAATGCAACCTTTCTGAATAGATCTACGTTTAAGTGGCTATACAAGACGGGCGGCTTCTTCGCATTCGCAGAACTTCGCCAAATCCACTTTTTTAGAATCGTGCAATTAGAATCAAGGAAGGGTAGCATGGCAAATCCAGTAGTTCATTTCGAGATTGGCTGCAAAGACGGCGCAAAATCGCAGGAGTTTTTCTCCAAATTATTCAGTTGGGGATTTCAAGAGTTTGGCCCAGCGAGGATGATAAACACTGGCTCTGAAGAGGGGATACATGGGCATCTGGAGGCTGGAGAAAGTACAAATACCATAATCTATGTCCGAGTTGACGACTTGCAGGCCTGCCTAGACAAAGCCGAGAGTCTTGGCGGCAAAACAATCGTTCCGCCGACGGAAGTCCCCGAAGCGGGTCATTTCGCCCAGTTGACGGACTCTGATGGAACCACAGTTGGTATTTGGAAACCGCTCTAAGGCTTGTTTTGCTGCCATAAACAGATTATAGAAAGCCCGCCGAATGGTGGGCTTTCTTGTTGAAGCAACCCAACTGCGTCTCATTGAACTTTCAATCAAAAAGCTCTGCGGTGGAAAAAAATCAACAAATGACGTATACTTTCCAGCCTTGGGTTTAATGCCCTCCATGTTCCCCAAATGTCGTACCAGGGGACCGCGAAATCAGAAGCTAGAGTAATTAAAATTGGAGATAAAGATGGCCGCAGCAAAAGTAGCAAAACCACCAAAACCAGATTTTTCCGAACAGCTCTTACGTGATTTAACCAACGCCGAAGGTGTCTCTGGCTATGAGGACGGCGCGCGTTCTGTGATGAACAACTATATCAAACCTCTAGCTGATGAAGTGCGCTTTGATCGCCTAGGTTCTCTAGTAGCCACACATGGCGTCGACTCCAAAGGCCCAAAAGTTTTGGTAGCTGGTCATCTTGATGAAGTCGGATTCATGGTCAAAGAGATTACTCCCGAAGGCTATCTCAAGTTCTTGCCACTCGGTGGCTGGTGGGGACATGTCGCCCTCGGTCAGCGCATGCGCGTTGTAACTTCCAAAGGCCCAGTGCTGGGTATCATCGGCTCACGTCCACCACATTTACTTGAACCCAAAGAGCGCTTGGTAGTGATTGAACCAAAAGACATGTTCATCGATATTGGTTGCACCTCAAATTTCAACGCCGCCAAGAAACTCGGTGTCCGTGTCGGTGACCCGATTGTGCCCGAGTCAGAGTTCACAGTCATGGGCAACAAACAACTCTATCTAGCCAAGGCTTTCGACAATCGCGCCTCATGCGCCATGGTCGTCGACTTATTCCGCAAGTTCCAAAAAACGAAACATCCCAACCAGCTCTTTGGGGCAGCTTGTGTCCAAGAGGAAGTCGGCCTGCGAGGCGCCGCTACTGTAGCCAATATGGTCAAACCTGATGTCGCGATTATCTGTGATATTGGCATAGCTCAGGATACACCGCCAACTGGCTTCGCCAAAGAGGAAAAACTCGGCGGTGGGCCACTGTTGCTGGCCTTCGACGCCACCATGATTCCCAATACAAAATTGCGCGACCTAGTAATTGATACCGCGGAAAAGAAAAAAATACCGTTCACAATTACAACCATGGACCGCGGTGGAACCGATGGCGGACGAGTGCACATCAGCAATGTCGGAGTCCCATCGGTAGTAATCGGGCCGCCAATTCGTTATATCCATAGCCACAACGGTATCATGGCTCGCAGTGACTATGATAATGCTGTCAAATTGGTCTACGAGGTCGTCAAGCGCCTCGACAGAAAGACCGTCGAAGGCTTGTATCCCAAAGCCTAGTTGAGTCAAAACAACTCGCGCACTTAACATACTCGGGAATTTGCCGATTATTGAAAATAGAGCGGGAATGTATTCTGTAGAAAGTATACGGGTAAAAAGTAACAGGCAGAAAGTAACAGAGAGTAGTAGAAACACAATATGGCCTTACAATTTTTCAATACATTAGCCAACAAGAAGGAAGACTTCGTCCCCATCAAAGAAGGGGAAGTCAGGCTCTACACCTGTGGCCCAACAGTCTACAACCATGCCCACATCGGAAACTTCCGCGCCTATATCTTTGAAGATTTGCTCAGACGTCATTTGAAGTTCAAAGGCTATAAAGTCGAGCAGGTAATGAACCTGACTGACATTGATGACAAAACCATCAAGGGTTGTAAGGCTCAAGGTGTTTCACTCGATGAGTACACACGTCCCTTCAAGGACGCCTTTTTCGAAGATATCGATACTCTAAAAATCGAACGCGCCGAACATTACCCCGAAGCGACAACTCACATACCTGAGATGGTCGAGATCATCAAAAAACTCGTGGCCAACGGCTTAGCTTATGAAATCAAGGGTAATTACTATTTCAAAATTGACGCTTTTCCGACCTACGGAAAACTAGCGCGTATCGATCTTGCTGGCCTAAAAGCTGGGGCTAGAATTGCCACCGATGAATACGAAAAAGAGTCGGTCTCTGATTTTGCGCTCTGGAAGGCTTGGAGCGAGGAAGACGGTACAGTCTTCTGGGAAACCGAGCTAGGAAAAGGTCGCCCAGGTTGGCATTTGGAATGTTCGGCCATGTCCATGAAATATCTTGGACAGCATTTCGATATGCACACTGGTGGAATCGACAACAAATTCCCGCATCATGAAAATGAAATCGCCCAGTCCGAAGGCGCCAGCGGAGAGAAATTTGTTAACTACTGGATGCACTGCGCACATCTAATTGTCGAAGGCAAAAAAATGTCAAAATCCGTAGGGAATTTCTTTACCCTCCGTGAGATATTGGAGAAAGGCTATTCCGCTTCCGCAATTCGCTATTTGTTGTTAGCCACTCAGTACCGCATGTCACTGAACTTCACTTTCGATGGTCTCGATGCCGCCGCTAAATCCCTTCAACGCCTCAATGACTTTTGGCGTAACCTCGAAGAGTTTGCTGGCGCTGGCGAGGGTGGAGAAGCGAATGCCGTTAGTGAAAAAGCCGCTCGTGAGTTTGAAAAAGGTCTCGATGATGACCTAAATATTTCTTATGCGCTAGCAGCGGTCTTTGATTTCATTCGCGAGATCAATCGCCTGCGTTCAGAAAATAATCTGACCGCAGATGAGCGAGATACAGCGCTAGATGTACTTAAAAGAATTAACAGCGTTTTGGATTTCAAAGTCGAAGAGGCTGCCGTCGAAAACGAGTCGGAAATCGAGGACTTAGTGCAAAAACGCGCCGATGCCAAGAAAAATCGTGATTTCGCCACTGCCGATTCAATTAGAGATCAACTAACAGCCATGGGAATCGTCCTCGAGGACACTCCACAGGGCGTAAAATGGCGGAAAAAAGTCTAGCAGACCAAACTTGTCGCTGGGCTCTTGACAGATAGAAAAAAATCCGTATTTAGTGGAGCCGGATGGAAGGTTTTCCGTCAGGTTTGAATCGATACTCATGCGTTAGATCGTATGGTTTCGGAAAGTGAAATGGTTTCTGAAAGTGAAATGGTTTTGAAAAGTTAATTTGTGAAGCCAGTGAATATCCAGAATACGCCGACGTAACTCAGCTGGTAGAGTAGCTGATTTGTAATCAGCAGGTCGGGGGTTCGAGTCCCTTCGTCGGCTCTGGGTGTCGCTTCTATTTCAATAGTCTTGTACTAGGCTGCTTTAACATTTCTGCAACAAACTGGTGGGGTTCCCGAGTGGCCAAAGGGAACAGACTGTAAATCTGTCGTCTTCGACTTCGGAGGTTCGAATCCTCCCCCCACCACCATTATTTCTTCAGCATATCTTCAACCTCTCAAGAAAACACCTCCAACTCACACTTTCGACCGTGTCTCTCTGGGCGTTGCCAGCTAGGGGATAGTTTCGTATCCTGTTGTTATGAAAGCAATTCGCCCTGCTGAAACCGAGAACTCAGCCAAACTTACACAGACGCTCAGTAAGTCCCTCATAGCGCTAGTGGTCATTCTGGTTGTCCTGCGTTTCGTAAACCTAAACTACGATTCACCATTGTTCTATTCGGGCTACAGTACATCGGAGATATCAGATCCCTATATGTACACCAGCTTCGCTCGCAACAAAATCCTCTTCGATGATTGGGATCCTTACAACTATACGCGTTGGGATTCTTGGAGATTATCCATCGTCTCTGGAGTTTCTTATTTGAGCTTCCTAATAGGTGGTGTGTCGCGCACAACTGCAAATCTCAGCGCTTTGGCGCTTCAACTGGGTGGCTTCCTATTCTTTGTGCTGGCGCTAGCTAGACATCGCCCTCGTCTCGAAGTGACGCTAACCGCCTTTCTATTACTGGCAACTTGCGGATTGTTTTTCACTGGTCGCATACCTCTCCTAGAAAACGGCGTAATCTTTCTAAGTGGCCTGACGCTCTGGCTATACCTACGTCATGGGGATCGCCTCTGGGGAGTGGCCCTAACTGGAGCGCTAGTAGCCTTCATCACATTGGCGGCCAAGCTCAATGGCATAGTCATTCTTGCGCCCTTGTTAGTTGATACGCTTTTGCGCAAAAGTGATTCACCAAATCACCATAACGTCAAAACCAGCGCCAAGACCAGTGACAGATACATCAAGGCTGGCGCCATGATACTCGGAACTATTGTTTTCGGCATTCTCCATTCCTATCTAATCTATGACAGGTCACCTATTGAGCTACTCACGTATTTCCAAAACCAAATAGAGGCTATCGGCCTCACGCCAGCCCTCACAGGTGACTATAAAGAGATGGTCTCGTCAGTCCTGCTCTATGGCTCTCAAAATGGCCTCTTTCGCTTTCAACCAGTGTTCATGATTCTCAGTGGGGGAGGCCTAATCTTAGTTGCGCTACGCATCGCCGCCAATCGTCTCAAACTCGCAAACAGCTCCGATAGAGTTTTATTACTTGTTGGAGTATGGTTTGTGTTAGGCGTATTGATGCTCTTGCCATACACCTATCGTCCCTCCCGATATTTCATGCCACTAGCGCTTCCTGCAGCGGCTTTAGCAGCCTATGCACTTAGCGCCGCTTTACGTGGGGCCTTTACTAAAACTTTCAAAATCCCGTCACTAACTATCAAATCAGTCCTAGCGCTATTGTTTTCTTCCTTGGTGATTATCTATTTGTCGGTCCAAACAGAATCAGTCATCAGTCAATTCGTCATACTCGGTAAGAGTCATGTGAGTCCTCTAAGTTCAACTGGTGTGATAATCGGAATCGTAGGCTCATTGGCAATTATCGTATTGGTTACGCGAGGTCTAAGACTAGCAAAGAATATTAGTATTGCGCTGGCTATATGTGCCTTCCTAGCCCTAGCTGTCCGTCAAGCCAGCTTACTCTGGGCGGGACTAACCGCCCCCAAGGATACTCTTCACGTTCAAGTTTCGGACGTTGGCGCTCTCATTGGTCCTGACGCGCTAATTGCGGGAACCTACGGACCAGCATTTACCATCGATAACAACTTGCACAATTCGATTCACCCCTTTTCTGCCAAACTTTATGAAGAGGACTTGTTCTCACGCTTTCCAGTGACACATATAGCTGTCGCTCCATCGGAAATGAAAATCGCCCAATCCCGTTATCCAATACTAAAAGACGCACAGAATATTATTCAGATATGGACGCGCGATGGTTCATTATTGATCTACCGAGTTCCTGAATCAAAGCACACAAGAACGAACTACGAACGCGGGATGGACTTCCTCGCTGTAGCAAATCTGGATTCGAGCTTGGCTTATTTTGATAAGTTTCTAAGAAATCACCCCAATAGTTTCCGTGGGCGCTGGGCCAAAGCCAGAACACTTGCAAATTTGGTGCGGGTAGAGGAGACAGTGGCCCTGCTAAATGAAATGACCAATGTCTTTGACGATTACTATTTTTCGCATTTCCTAGCTGGTCGCGAATATGTGACACTCTATCGTTTCACACGCGGTTCACAGTACAAACGCTTGGCGCTTGCTGAATATTCTCGCGCCTATGAGTTAAATCCCCACGTCACACCACCCAAAGACGATTTACCATAATCCAAAACTAAAATCAACTATGGCAAATCCCAACAGCCCGAAAGCAGAGCAAGAGTCAAACGCCCTACCAGACTACACCTCAAATCTACGACTTAGACTGTGATTCTCTAGGCGTTGCCAGCTAGCGGATAGTTTCGTATCCTGTTGTCATGAACTCTAGTAAAGCAATTCAATTGAGCATGGTCGGTGGTTTTCTCACTGTCGCGCTGATAACCTTGCCCCTCTTTCATGAAACTGGAAGGTTGTGGGGTGTGGATAGTGCGAAGTACCTACCCAGTATGTGGAAAAATATTTATATCCTTGCTTGGGTAATTATAGTTTCACTTGGGTTTAAAGCTGTCAATCGCAAAACGCTTTCGCTGCCTTTCTTACACGCAGGTCAGCAAATGCTGGAAAGGCATCTAACGGCGTTTGTTGTTGTGATGGGAGTTATGTCGATGGGCATATTTTATCTGCTTAGATCAGAGGTACACTTTCTTGGCGACGGATATACATTGCTTTCGGTATTTAGCTCTGAAAATGCGTTGTATATGCAATTCATGAAGAGTACAGAGGTCGGCTCAACTTACGTGATTAGAGGGCTTCTATGGCTACGAGGTAGTTATGGTGAGTCAGCATCAGAATCTGCATTTCAATTTCTATCTGTCTTGTCTGGCGGCATAGTTTTTTGGAATATTGCAGTCTTGGCAAAGACATTGTTTACTTCACTTTTTGAACGTGTACTATTTACGCTTGCCTTATGTATGACTCCTATAGTATTACTATTTTTCGGATATGTTGAGTTCTATCCTTTTCTGTGGGTATTTCTGACTATGTTTATAGTAGTATCGGTTCGGTCATTGAAAAACGGTTCTTCAGTTATCCCAGCTCTACTTCTACTTGGTTTCGCGTCTTTTCTCCATCTAAGTGCAACTTCTTTTGGACTAGGAGCAGCATACTTGTTATTTCTTCGCATGTCTGAAACCTATAGTCCAAAAGTTAAAAGAAAAATTTGTTGGACCGTTTTAGTGATGTCTGGGGCTGTTACTATTGCTGTTATTTACTTTATTAGTAATTCTTTTTGGGCTAGTAGCGCTGTACTCCTTCCCCTTTTTGAAGGTAGGCAAGAGGATATCAATTACAGTATCTTTAGCTTCAAGCACGTTTATGATATTTTGAACTTAGCGATTCTAATGTTGCCTGCCCTGTTGATTGTTTTGCCACTTGCGTTTGTTGTCCGAAACCCATTCAAGGACAGAGTAAATCTTTTCCTTCTCCTTTGTGGGATTGGTGGAGCAATCTTTCTCTTTACGATTGATCCTCGTTTGGGTATGGCGCGCGATTGGGATTTGATGTCATTTACTATACTGCCATTCAATATATTACTGTTGAAACTGGCCTTAACATTTTCATATGAATCAGGCCGCCGTTTAGCTCTAATAATTGTTTTTGCGAATGTCTTAGGAACAGTTGGCTATGTTTGGTCAAACACTAATGCCGTTTCTGCTGAACAGCGATTCCGCGACTTGCTCATTATGGATTCTGAAAAAAGTCGGAGTGGTTGGTATATTTGGCGTTCGTATTATCGCTCACTTGGTGAATATGAAATAGGTGACATAGGGCTTAAGAAAGTGCAACATTCATTTCCTGCTTACGCTATGGCGAGCAAAGCGTATGAATTGATTGAGCGCAAGCAATTGGATAGCGCACATATCCTGTTGGAAAAAGTGATGATGATTGATTCCATGACTACAGAGGCAAACCTCCTGTCTGCAGTTTATTGGGGGAGAGCCGGTGAACGTGATAAGGCCGAAAAATACTTCACAAGAGTTCACCAATTAGATCCTGTCAACTTGGGCCACTACCTCCACAAGTTCAATTTCTATGCAGACGACCGAAATGACTCTGCAGCAATTAATGTTGCTCGCAAAGGGCTTCATTTATATCCAGAAAACCTTGCACTCAATCGCAAACTTGGAGTATTTTTGGCCTTAACTGGCAGATTTGAATCTGCGGAAGAACAGGCGAATATGCTAGAGAGGATTGCCCCAACATACTATGGCGCCTACCAGATTTATACTATTGTTGCGGTGGGGAATGGCGATGAGGCTACCGCTAGAAAACGGTTGAGACGGTTTGTTCAGTTTTGCAATGGTTGTGATGTGTATGCGGCAATGAAATCTAGATTTGGCTATTTACTTACCAATGAATAACGAGAAGTCTACTACCGATCATACCTCTGGATCAATCATCAAAGCCATCATCAGCATGGGCGCTCCTTCAATGCTGGGTTTCATGGCCACTCACATTTACACTATGGTTGACACATGGTGGGTCTCGCAATTACCAGGCAGTCAGTCGGCCGTTGCAGGGCTTGTCGTCTTTAATAATATCATGTGGTTCTTTGGCTCGATAAATGTCATGGTCGGGGCAGGGTCGGTAGCTGTCATCTCCAGACGCTATGGCGAAAAGCGATTCGATCTTGCCGAAAAAGCCATCAAAGAAACTTTCCTCATGAAATTCGTCGCTGGCGCTCTCTTTGGAACACTAGGCCTAACCTTTCTCACACAATTCGTAACTATCGCAGGCGCCACAGGTCAAATGCAGGCCTACAGTGTCGACTACGGCGCCATAATGTTCTGGGGGATGCCGTTTGCCTTTGTCGCTTTCTCAGTGTTCACCGCCTTGCGAAGCATCGCCAACCCCAAGATGGCGATGAACGTGATGCTTGCTTCAACTGCGCTAAATCTGATTCTCGATCCAATCTTGATTTTCGGCTATCTAGGGTTCCCAGCGATGGGAATTCAAGGCGCCGCTTACGCCTCGGTCATATCCTATATCATGGTTGTCATAGTCGGCGTAATTATTTTCTTCGGCGGATTTGCAAATTTGCGCCTGCGCTTGTTTTCGAAAACAAAGCTCGGCCTAAGCACAATGTGGCATATGCTAAGAATCGGTTTGCCGTCATGGGTTTCGTCCGCCACAGACTCAGGGATGCGACTAGCGCTAACTCCGCTCGTTGCTCTCTATGGTGAACGTGTTGTCGCCGCTTATGGCATTGGCTTGCAAGTTGTCGGATTCGGAATAATGTTGGTCGTCGGAATCGGACTCGGACTCAGCGCGCTGATCGGCCACACTATCGGTGTCGGTAAGCTTGAACGCGCTCGCAAAACTGGTGACCGTGCGCTAGCGCTCGCCGCCAGTATCATGACCATCCTCGGAATCGCTGTTTATGTCTTTGCTCGTCAATTCGCAGAGTTATACTTCACTGACCTCGAAACAATCCGTGAAACCGTAGACATTTTGCGTGTCTTCGCTTTTGGTTTCCCAATTTGGGGTGTCTGGATAATGCTTGAAGGACTATTCGGGGGGGTAGGGATGAACAAACCTGCCATGCTCGTCAGTCTGGTTCAGGCCTTCGTCCTCCAAATTCCAATGGCCTATCTATTGGTCAAATTCTACAACGCCAGTCCTCATTCACTATGGATTTCAGTTATCTTAATCGCCTATGTCTCTACGATTGGTTTTTGGCTATATTATCGACGCGGAACATGGCTCCATGCGAAAGTCTAAAATAACTGACACAAATGCTATCGAACCAATAACAACAAACCAAGCCCTTCGAATGAGAAATAGAATGACAAAAACACGGACTCGTTTCAAATACACGTTGTTGATATTAGTAGCGTTGCTGACACTTTCAGTTAATTCATCTGCAAAGACAGCCAAGGGCGACAAAGAAGAGTCATCAATTTCGACCATCACAAATAAAGTAGCGAATGCTACAAAGGTCGAAGGTTTCTATACTTATTATTACAATCCCAGCTCTGGACAAATCTGGCTACAAATAGATAATCTCGACGAAGAGTTTCTTTATGTCAGCTCACTTCGCACAGGTCTAGGCTCGAACCCTGTTGGCCTAGACAGAGGTCAGCTCGGCGGAGAACACATCGTAAAGTTCGTTCGTTTCGGCCCAAAAGTTCTTTTGCTACAGCCGAATCTAGATTACCGCGCCGACACCGACAATCCAGCCGAGAAACGCGCAGTAGAGGAGTCATTCGCTCAATCAGTTCTCTGGGGCGGTGAAATAATAGCCGAAGAAAACGGGGCAGTCTTGGTTAATATAACTGACTTCCTCCTGCGCGACGCCCATGATGTCATCGGCTCACTATCTGCCAGAGAACAAGGTTCTTTTTCGCTCGAAAAATCCCGAAGCGCGATTGACCCGAATTCCTGTAAAGCATTTCCACAAAACACAGAGTTCGAAGCGCTCCTAACTTTCTCTGGTTCTAAGCCGGGCCCTCATGTACGAGAGACAACACCTTCACCAAATTCCGTATCACTACGGCAACATCACTCCTTCGTCAAGCTCCCAGACAACAACTACACTCCGCGCAAATTTGACCCACGCGCAGGTGTCTTCGCCATTGACTATCTTGATTTTGCTACTCCTCTAGATGAATCCCTCCGCAAAAGACTAATAGTCCGTCACCGTCTCAACAAACAAGACCCCTTAGCAGAAATATCAGATCCAATAGAACCAATCATCTACTACATCGACCCTGGCGCTCCCGAACCAGTTCGCAGCGCCTTGCTCGGCGGGGCCAGTTGGTGGGAAGAGGCCTTTGTTGCGGCCGGTTTTTCAAATGCCTTCCGTGTCGAAGTCTTGCCCGACACTGCTGATGCCCTCGATGTCCGCTACAATGTCATCCAATGGGTGCATCGCTCGACTCGAGGCTGGTCATATGGTGGCTCAGTGATTGACCCCCGCACAGGCGAAATCATTAAGGGGCATGTTTCTCTCGGCTCACTCAGAGTTCGTCAAGACAGATTAATAGTCGAAGGACTAGCGCCGCTTTTCACTGGAGGAAGTAATTCCCATGCCCAATGCGAAATCGGTCAGTCTCCTTTTGCGAGTACATTGTCAAATACATTCGCACACTTATCTTCAGTCGATGAAGCTGTCGATGTCGCCTTAGCTCGCATTCGTCAGCTAAGCGCCCATGAAGTCGGTCACACTCTCGGCTTGGCCCACAATTTCGCCGCCAGTACCTATAACCGTCAATCAGTTATGGATTACCCCGCGCCATTCGCCAAAATAGTTGGTGACACTGCCTTAGATTTATCAGAAGCATATTCTGTTGGCATAGGGGAGTGGGACAAAATAGCAATTCGCTACGCCTACACCGACTTTCAAACGGGTCTCAACGAAGACTCTGCTCTTGGAGAAATCATTAACGAATCAATCGACCGCAATCTCTTGTTCATCACTGACGCTGGAGCTCGCGCATCTGGTTCGTCGCATCCACTGGCCTCACTATGGGACAATGGCGCCGACCCGATTGCTGAATTATCGCGCATGCTAGCTGTGCGCAAAATCGCTCTTAACAATTTTAGCGAAAGCAACCTACGTAATAGAGAGCCACTCTCAGAACTGCAAAACACTCTTGCGCCACTCTACCTTTCACATAGGTTCCAAATCGCCGCTACCGCCAAATCACTAGGTGGATTACTCTACACTTACAAAGTTCGCGGCGACAATCAATCCAATCCAGCGCCAGTTTCTCCGCAACGACAAAGACAGGCGCTGAATGTCTTACTAGAAACCCTAACACCAGAGGCGCTATCGTTGCCAAAAGGCATCGCCAGTTTAATCCCCCCAAGCGCCTACGGCTACGGAGCCACACGCGAAACGTTTCCCAGTCGAGTTCGGGTCTTCGATCCACTAGGCATCGCTGAAATCGCCGCACGTATGACTATCAAATCAATTCTTCAATTCGAACGCGCTGGACGGATGCAAGCCCAGCATCAAGCGAATCCGAATTCGCCTTCATTCAAAGAAGCGCTGGAATTACTAGAGGAAAGTGTCTGGTCTTCACAAGAACAATTAGAGCCACCTGACGCCGCTATCAAGCGAGTCGTACAGCGCGTTCTAGTCGAAGAGCTAATCAATTTAGCTTCAAACGAAAAGGCCACGAATGATGTCAAAGCCCTAAGCTCCGCTGCGCTCCGCAAGCTTGAAAACCGACTGCAAACATCTTCTCGACGAGATAGTGACATAATGCGCGCACATCGCGGTCTTCTGTGGGATACTATTACACGTTTTCTCTCGCGATCCCAAGAGCCAGCTTCTAAATCAAAGCCACTCTCGCCACCGCCTGGAAGCCCGATAGGCCAATAGTTGGACAAACCAATGTACAGAGCCCCAAAACTGCAAGTCGCAATCTTTTGCATCTTGACGCTGCTACTAAGCGCTAGTTGTTCCTCTAGCAATGAGACAACTTGGGAAACCCTCGACAATGGTCTTGAGCTTGGATCTTTCAATGTCACTATTCCAGAGTCGGACACCAAGGCTCGCATAATTGTCATGCGCATAGACCCGACCCAATGGCGCCTAGAGTTAAGAGCACGCTCCCAGCAAGGCGGAGAAAACGACAAGAATGCTAAACAATGGGCTTTATCCGAAGAGTCCATTGACTCAAATAGCGCAGGAAATATTGTAGCAGCTACCAATGCGGGAATGTTCAATACCGATTACATCTCCCACATCGGTTACATGCAGGTAGGCGAACACATCAACAATGCCCATATCCTCCGCAATAAATACTATTCTGCCGCTCTATTCGGAGCGTTAGAAGACACTCTGCCAGAGTTCCAGCTTATTGATTTGGATGAAACAGAATTAGAATCACTAAAAGACAAATACAGCTATGTCATACAAAATCTACGTCTGATAAAGTATCCCAGTGAAAACCGCTGGCAGGAGCAAGAAAGAAAATGGAGCGAGGCGGCGTTAGCGCAAGATGTCGATGGTAACGCTCTCTTTCTCTTTAGCAGAGAACCAATGACAATGTTCGAATTCAACGAAATTATTCTGAGCCTGCCACTAGAAATAGTCCGCGCCCAACACTTAGAGGGCGGACCTGAAGCACAATTGTATTTTCAAGTCGGTAAACATTCAGATGAGTTCACTGGCAGCTATGAATCAAGTTTCAGTGATTTCTCAAAAGGAACCGCGTGGCCGATTCCCAATGTAATTGTCGTCAAACGGATTGAAATCGACCAGCAATAATGTCTTGCTTCCTCATGGACATGTAGTACTTTGAATGCAGCGTTCAGTATTACCTCACTTTGACCGCAAAAATTCGACCGCTACATAGACCACAGATATGTACAAATCGCCAGTAACCCTCAACTGGTAATCACAGTTTGACCCACTCGAAAAGGGGAACGGATGTTCAACAGCAAAAATAAGAATCTATTGAGAATAAGCGCCACTCTCGCTCTCACTATTGCCACAACACTAGCGGGAGTTCTCAGTCCTACGCTAACGGCAAACGCTTCCGAAAGCCCTATCGCAAAAATCACGGTAACTCCGCAAGATAAGCGCCAGTTTGCACGCATCTTCTCAGGTGAATTCGATGTGATTGAGTTTCATGAACAAGATTTTGTCATCTATGCCAACCCAGCGCAACAAAAGCGTCTTCAAGAATACGGCATCCCATTCACAATTGAGATTCAAAATATGTCCACTTTCTACAAAGATAGATTCCTCAGCGAACAACCTTTGCAGGGTGGAGCCCAACTAAGTACCATGGGTGGCTATGAGACATTCTCTGAAATCGTTGCGCACATAGATTCAACTGTCGCTGCCAATCCATCAATCATGACCGCCAAATTCAGCATCGGACAATCACTGGAAGGCCGCGATCTTTGGGTCATAAAAATTTCCGATAATCCAGCAATGGACGAGAGTGAACCAGAAGTCCTCCTAGCGTCACTAATGCACGCGCGTGAACCGGCTGGAGCCGCGGTAACTTTAGCAGTGATGGACTACTTAGTTTCTAACTACGGCTCAGACCCATTTGTCACTAATCTAGTCGACACTCGAGAGATATTTATTCTACCAGTCGTTAATCCTGACGGATATGTCTATAACGAACTGACAAATCCAGGCGGCGGGGGATTGTGGCGAAAAAACCGCCGCCCAATTGGTGTCGATACAGGTGTCGATCTAAACCGTAACCATGACTCGCATTGGGGCTACAATGATATAGGAAGCTCGCCAGTCCCAGCATCGCAAACCTATCGCGGAACTGCGCCATTCTCAGAGCCAGAAACACAAGCCCTAAGCGCCTTCATACTCTCTCGCAATTTTTCCGTAATTCACAATCACCATTCTTATTCGAATCTCGAACTATGGCCACTGGGTTATGATCGTTTCTATTCTGTCGACGAAGATGTTTTTCAGGCCATCGGCGACTCACTCACTCAAGACAATGGTTATGTCCCCTCAATTGGTTGGGATTTATACCCGACTAATGGCGAAGCCGATGACTGGGCCTACACCGCGCTAAATATCCTCTCTTTTACATCAGAAATTGGCGACAACTTCGACGGTTTCTGGGCTGCCCCATCACGGATACCCATTCTCATCGCCGAAAACATCCAACCCGACTTATTCTTGATAAGCATAGCGGACAACCCGCGTAAGGTAGGTCCGCCACGCTCCCCAGTCCTGTCAGCCACCCCTGACACTTCCACCGATGGCAACCTAAGTCTAGCCTGGGCTGACAATGACATCTATAACCCTGGCGCTTCATACGATGTCACAGAGCTAACCGGTTATGCTCGTCTAACTGATGATGCCGAGCTCGACAACTCCTACTGGACGAAAGAACGCTTTTCGCTCTCCAGCGTCCGTAAGCATAGTGGCGCTTTCTCATGGAAAGCCAATAGTGTCAATCGTGGTTATCACTGGCTAACATCTGTCACTCCAGTTCGAATTCAAACCAATGATTCGCTCAAGTTTTGGACTTGGTTTAACATTGAAACCGATTGGGACTATTTCTATGTCCAAGTCTCAACTGATGGCGGCTTTATTTATGACAACGTGGCCCATCCAACTCTGTCTACCAACACTAACCCCAATGGACAGAACCTCGGCAATGGAATCACTGGCCCGTCTGGTGGTTGGATAGAAGTAGCTTTTGATATGAGTCTCTATGTCGGGCAGTATATCCATCTACGACTGGCCTATTACACTGACCTGGGGTTCTTAGAGGAGGGGATCTACATCGATGATATCAATCTTGTAGATTTCTACGGCTCCTCAACGCCTGCGGCGCTTGGTGTCACAGCTACCAATGTCGATCTCAGTGGAAAGCTCGCTGGTGATTATTATTATATCGTCCAGTCTATCGACGCCGAAAATCAAACAGGCCGCAATTCGAATATTGTCAAAGTTACTGTTGATACTGGTTGTTGCGATAACCCAGGTGATGCCAATCATGACGGCTCCTTCAATATAGCAGATGTTACCTTTGGCATAACTCGAATCTTCGGTAGCGGACCTGCGCCATTCTGTCAAGATGAAGCCGATGCCAATGGAGATGATACTTTTAACATCGCCGATGTCACTTTCGGTATTGCTAGAATATTCTCTAGTGGGCCTGCGCCGATTTGTGGAAACACGGGAACCTAAAACGTGTCATAGAAGACCACTATAGCTTGCCAAGGCACATAAACCAACTACGTCTGGTTTCTCCAGATTCGAATGCAGTTGCGAATAAGTAGCTTGACAATACCACCTATGTGGCTATCTTAATTAGTAGCACTATTGTCAGAGAGACTGACTAAGACGGGTCTAATTTACTTCTTCAGATACTTTCACATCCTAATGCTGTCTGGCAATTAATCCTGTACCAGGATAGAGCTACTTGTGATTCAACATATTCATACAATGTCACGTTCCTCAAAACTAGCTTTGCTAGCATAAATCGACTCGGGGAGACCGATGATCAAGCGCATACTTGTTGCCATTACCATAACGCTTCTTGTACCCTTCATCTTCTTACTGTGCGCCACTCAATCCTTTGCCGATCTGCCACCCAGCAAGCGTGTAGCCCAACCTTTACCTTCGATCAATCCAGCAGCGCCACTCTTTGGACAGGATGATGCCCAGCCAATGGCCCGAGAGGTATTGCAGAAACTAGCTGTCCCATACGAGATCATTGACATGTCTGGCGTAGATCTTTCAAAGAACTACGTTCCTACGTTTACCTGTGTTGATCAGGATAACACA
>JAJRPJ010000011.1 GCA_024280835.1 Candidatus Zixiibacteriota bacterium
CTGCCCGGCATCGCTCGTTTAGTAGGAGAGCCAAGCTACGGATTTCTCGCTCTTCTGCCTCTTCTTGCGGCTGTTGTATGGCGTGTCAGGAGAAAGAAAGCGGAACAAGAGAAGCCTTTGGCATGACTTTAGTAATTAGCTATTGCTCTTGAGTGGGAGGGGGCCGTTTGTCGCTCCCCACCACCGAAGGAGAGTGTGATGGGATGCAATCACATGACAGGTTGTGCTTTCAAATGGGCTCTCGATGAATGGTTTCAGGAAACAATAGACAGGAGACACAACTATGCACGCATTGCTTAGCTACAAGGTATCCGTTTGGACTCATTTTATCAGCGGTTCGGTCATTCTGTCAGTAGTTCTTATTGCATTTGACTCGCCTGTAGTGGCTTGGTTGATTGGCGGTTCTTACATGGGTTTTTCATCTCAGTTGGCGTTTGTTGAACCAGCAAACCGATCAGTTCGGCGCTTTGTTGGCGCTAGTCTTTCGGGTGGTATCACGGCCGCACTTGTTGCCGCAATGTTCGAGTTTGGTTACTTGTGATAAGGACATCATGTAAAGTATCGTAGGTCGGGTTCCGGAATCGCATTTATGCGATGGAGAAACCCGACATGTGACTACTCTGATTAAATGTATAGCTTCACAGATGTTTTGTCGGCGAATAGTTTTAGTCTATCAATCATATGGCTCTTGCGGAGATGTCGGGTTTCTCTAGCGCTGAAGCGCTTTCGGAACCCGACCTACTTTACTGTTCCTGCTTCTTAGTTCACAGAATCGAATACACATCATAAGGAAGAAAACAATTCTATGGTCAGTGTTGAATCTATTAGTCGTTCTTTTGGCTCTACCCTTGCGGTTGACTCTTTGAGTTTCAAAGTCAAAGCGGGCGAAGTGTTTGCGTTGCTTGGGCCGAATGGCGCTGGGAAGACGACAACAATCAAGATGATACTTGGGATGCTTAAGTCTGACAGTGGTTCAATTACATTTCAGGGTCAGCCAGTGACAGTTGACGACAATCAGTACAAGTCGCGGATTGGTTATGTGCCCGAGAATGGGGCTTTGTATGAGAATCTGACTGCGCGAGAGTTTTTGCATCTTGTGGGTGATTTACAGCATTGCGATCCTGAGACGATAGAACGCAAGAGCGAAGAGTTGCTTGAAGTTTTTGATCTGCTGGATGTGGCGGACAAGATGATGCGCGAGTTTTCGCGCGGTATGAAACAGAAGACATTGATTCTTTCGGCTTTGATACATGATCCTGATTTGATTATTCTCGACGAACCGTTTTCGGGTTTGGACACTAACGCGTCGGCGGTTTTCAAAGAAACGATTCGTCTCGCCGCTTCGACTGGTAAAGCTATAATTTTTTGTTCGCATGTTTTGGAAGTTGTCGAACGTTTAGTTGACAGGGCTTTGATAATCAAAGACGGCAAGGCGCTGGCTTTGGGGACTCCGCAGGAGATTATGGACGCGGCCGATATGCAAACACTAGATACAGCATTCAATTCCTTGACTGGGGCGAAGCAGGCCTCAAGCACAGCGCAGGAAGTTGTTAGTATCATCCGTGGGGAATCATGAGCGCCGTTGATGTGTCACAGAAACTAGACCGTCGGCAATTGCGGGCGTTGTTGGGTGTTTTTCGTAAGAACGAATGGCGTGGGGGAATGAACCCACTGACACAAAAGCGCGGTGGGGCATTTTCGGGATTGTTGGGCGTCATCGGTTTGAATGTCTTCCTTTCGCTGGCGGTCACGGCTTTTATCATCAAGGCGCCTACTATGCAAAGTGGCATAATTTTGGGTGGGTTGTTTGTCTCGGTAATTGTGGCGTTTCAAGTTTTGCTGGAGTATGGCAAGACGATCATTGCGGCGGAGGATTATTCTATAATTGCGCCGTTGCCAGTCAGTTCTAAGACATTCTATATTGCTAAACAAATACATTTTCTGATGCACGTGACGGTTGTCACATTGTCATTGAGCTTGGCCCCAATAATAGGTGTGATTGTTATCGGCGGGAGTGTCGCGCTTGGGATTGAGACGCTGATTGTGTTTTGGCTGAGTGGGGTTTTTGCAAGCCCAATGGTGTCGATTGTTTACACGCTGATGTTGAGTACTAAACATCCTCAGAAACTTGAACGAATTCTTGGTTATGCTCAAGTGATGCTTTCGATGGTTTTCACCCTGATGTATTTTTGGTTTTCACGTTTGATTCCGATTTTGGAGAATCTTGATATTGATGCAGTTCCGTATTTCAAATTGGCGCCGTCATATTGGTTCGCGGCTTTGTTCCGCTTGGCGCTTGAGGGCTGGCAGACTGATATGGCTTTGATTGGAATCTTGGGGATTGTTGTCTTTGCGGCGATGTATTACCTGACTGCGAATAATCTTAGTTTGACCTACGCGCAGTCATTGCTTCGGACAGGCTTGTCATCTGGTTCGATTAGAAGTACACGAAACTTTCCGTTAGCGAAGCGTCTATGGCGCCAGTACTTTGCTCCTGAGACACGCGCGGTGTTGATGTTGATGAGAGCGCAGTTTCGCGGTGATGTCCAGTTTCGTATGCAAACTTTGGTTATGATTCCGTTTATCGTATTGTTCTTTCTTTATTTGGCATTCTCTGGCGACGGTATCTCTGATCCGTTTTTGCCGAGCGCCGAAAAAACGGCTGGGCCTTCAAATACTTTTATTGTGCTGATGATGTTGCCGATGACAATAACGATGGCGGTCTTTTATAGCGCCGCTTACAAGGCCGCTTGGATTTTTTATTCTTCGCCTATCAATCGCCTCCATGTTCTGACAGGCTCACGGACTGCCACGGCGCTTGTCTTTTTGTGTCCGTTGTTTGTTGGGCTGTCAATTCTCTTTACATACTTTTTCGGAAACCCATTTCATGCGCTTCTACATGCGCTGTTTATTGTAATGATTATTCGCATACCTGTGGCGGTGATTGTTTTGCTCAATCCCTGCGTTCCGTTCTCACTGCCAATGGCTTCGGCTAACAAACTTTCTTTGAAGCGAATGTTAGGTATGTTTGTCCCGATGTTTTTTTTGATTCCGGTTGTGGTCGTTGAGTATTTGGGATATGGTGGCTATTTGGGCTATGCCCTCATCCTTGGCGCCACTTTGGTTTTCATCTGGGCTCTCGGTGTCACAACTGATCCGTATCTTGAGAGACGTTTTAAAACTTGGGAGTTTTTGTCGTAGTTTTTGTATACCACAGTCGCAGACTCCAAATCCCTCTTGACTAGTGTGACAATTATTGTATCTTTGGGTTGGCCAGGTAACCTAACTTACTTCACCCAAGCGGCCATAACGAAAACCTTCGGAGATTGACAATGAAGCTGTTTTCAATACTACTAGCGTTTTTTCTTTTCGCGACCACTACATCGAGAGCTACAACTATCAACGTCCCCAACGACGTTGCGGGCTGGGATTGCGATAGAGGGGTATTACGATGTTCAAACCACTTTCTGTATTAGCTTTCGTGTTCTTATGTGTATTTTCCATCGTCGCATTAGTGCCTGAGACTACCCAATCGGCAGTTGCCCTCTCACCCCCAATAACTTTCCCTACAAATGTGAAGCCTCATGCTATTAGCATTGATACTTACGGAAATGACTCAACACTCTGGGCAATCGTGGGAGATCTCGGATCAGACCAAATCAGCGTTTTCAAAGATGTCGGGAACCTAAGTTTCCAACTAGTGGCGTCATATAGTAGCGGTTTAGACCCCTACGCGATTAGGTCTGGAGATTTTAATAATGATGGGGATCTTGACTTCGTCGTAGCATACTCAACATCCAACACTGTTGTGATTCATCTTAACAACGGCAATGCCAGCTTCGACAATACTAGAACATTTGTCGGTAACGGCAAGCCTATATCTGTTGAAGTCGCAGACCTAGACAATGATGGTTCACTTGACTTCCTCGTTTGTTCTGAATTACGACCAGATGTAAAACTCTTCTTCGGTGATGGCTTCGGTGGTGTATCTTTGGAAACTACTATAAATGTGGGAACATCGCTTTCCAGCGCTCTTCCAAGAGACTATGACGGGGATGGTAAGATCGACATTGCCGTTACAGATTATGGAGCAGGGACAATCAACTTCCTCTACAACGACTCAAACCGCAGTTTTTCACTGACAAACTCAGTCAGTATCGGTGCAACAGTTTCAACAATCGCATCTGGTGACATTAATTCTGACGGAATACTGGACATCGCTTGCAACCTATATAGACCTGGAAAGACATTAACACTACTTTCTACAAACTCTGGCCCAACTGATAGCATTGGGCAGCAATTCAGTATGGGATTCGAAGCAACCGACATTGAGCTTGTCGATCTCAACCTCGACGGGAAACTAGAACTTATTGCGGCACAAGGAGGTAGCTCAAGCGGCGGCAGTCTAACAATCTTCGAACAAGATTCTACAAACTCCTTTCTGCTATCAACAATCTCTAGCTACGACAGAACCAATTTCCATGTAAGAGACCTGAATGGCGATGGGTTGCCCGACATCTACGGTACTGGCTTCTTTACAAATACATTCTACATCTTACTAAACCAAAGCGCTGCTGTCCTAGTACAAGACCTAGTAGTTCAATCCAACGACATCCAGCACGTTGTTAGTCAATCGCCTACTTTCGAGTTTTCGATAACCTCAATACCAAATGTTCCTCTAGACACATTCGAAATCACCGTTGGCGCTGACACTGACTGGACCTTCGCGGAGATGTGGAACCCTGCGCCTTTTGTTTCGGCTGATACGTTTGTTACTTATGCAGGAGCGCCTCTGGTTGATGGTTCCGCTTACTATTTGCGCTTGCGTGTGCATAACTCTTTGGTTTGGTCAGATTGGTTTGAAACTTCTTTTCGGATGAACTCTTTGCCCTCTGCGCCGAGTCTTGTTAGCCCTGATGATGCAGCAGTTGTTGGTTCTTTGAGTCCAACACTGTATGCGCAAAACTCAAGTGACGCAGAAGCCGACACTATCACCTACGTCTTCGAACTCTATGAAGACTTCAATCTGAATACTCTTATCGAAGCTGACTCAACTGTCATTGAGCAAGCCGACTCGACTGGTTGGGCGCCATTGGCGCCTCTGGCTGAGAACTCTGCGGCGTATTGGCGAGTTAAGGCCTTTGATGGATTTGAATATTCGGATTGGTCAGAGACGCGATTGTTTTGGGTCAACGCGACCAATTCGGCGCCAGCGGCGTTTACCCTTGATGCCCCATCGGATTCCACACGGGTTTACGATATGCTTCCAACTTTTCGTTGGCAGAGTTCGGGAGACAATGACCCAGGTGATTCTGCTCTCTATCGACTCAGTGTGGCTATTGATTCTGGATTCGCCTTTGTCGCCACAGTCGACAGTCTTAGCGATACATTCTTCATCTGGGTCGACTCACTTGATTTCGCCGATGAATATTGGTGGAAAGTCGAGGCTTTTGACGCTAACGGAGCTATCACGTCACCCTCTGTGAACTTCTTCCCTACTTGGGTTCTCGGAGACGCCAATAGCGATGGTGGCGCCAATATCGCGGATGTTACTTTCTTGATAAACAGAATCTTCGGCGGCGGCATTGGCCCCAACCCACCCAAAGCAGGTGACATCAATGGTGACTGTACAGTGAATATCGCTGATGTCACGTTCATGATAGCCAGAATTTTCACTGGCGGCGAAGCTCCAAAGATCGGGTGCGCACCCTAGAAACTCTAATCACGCAGACTTTACAACTCACTCTCTCCCGAGTATATTCAGCGGCTGGCTTGGTGTAGTTGAGCTTGGCTATGGAGTTGACTTATATGCGAACATCGCTGTAAGTCGCTGAAAGACATAATGTTTCTACAGAAAATAATCTCATTATTCAACATATTGAAACCATACTAAACCAGAGTATTTATTGCATTCCTTATTTCGCTGTTGTATCGACGATTGTGTAATCAAGCAACGTCCATGAATCCCAAACCGCCGTGTCAATAGTACCGCCACCATCAGCGCCCCAATTGATTGCTGTCCGCTTGATGATACCAACATTTGGCGCTATTGCTGTAAAATTCCTTCCGCCGCCGCCCTCAAATCCGAGTCTCACGTTCCGTGAAATAAATGCGACGCCTTCGAAGACTCCAGCTGTTAGTGATGCTGTTACAATACTATCTACTGTGCTTGTGTCTCCACTGTTGTTTAACTGGCTCCTCCAACCTACATTCGAAATAAATGGGAGAATGAATTGTTCACCATTACCACTGATACATGTTACTATTGTATCATTTGCTTTACGTACCAACCCCCCATCCATAAATTGCCTAGGAGAAAGGAATCTCCAGAGATTCGCTACTCCTCTCTCACAAGTAAAAAGAGTGTCAGTTACAATCACTGTCAGGGTATCAGTGACCATCGTCAGTGAATCAATCCGCTCATAAACCCACCAACTACCAACCGTATTGGGAAATGGATCTGGCTTTGGATTTGGTCTACGTGAATCATTTGCGCCACAACCGACAAAGATGGCGCCTAGCGATAACGCTGAAAACATGATGACAGAAAATATATACTTCATTGTTCCCCTCCGAAGTTTATCTCTACGGCTGAAAGATAAACGTATTGTCTTTGATTGTCAATCGTCATTTCGTACGAATCAATTGAGGCTCGGTCAGCCAACAACCCCTGTAAGCTCGAACTTCCTCAGACTTTACAACTCACTCTCTCCCGAGTATATTCAGCGGCTGGCTTGGCTTAGTTGAGCTTGGCTATGGAGTTGGCTTATATGCGGGAATCGCCGTAAGTCACTGAAAGACATAATGTTTCTATTGAAAATAATCTCATTATTCAACATATTGAAACCATATTAAACCAGAGTATTTATTGCATCCTATGGCAAAATTGAATCCAGAACAGATTAAGTACATTCTCGCCACAGATTGTGGCTCGACGACCACTAAGGCGATTCTAATCGAATTCAAGGACGGCGAGTATCGTCTGACAACTCGTGGCGAAGCCCCAACAACAGTTGAGGCTCCGATTGAGGACGTTACGCGTGGCGTACTAAACGCCGTCACTGAGCTTGCCGAGCTTTCGGGTCGCAAACTTATTGACGAAAACGACAGAATCATCACGCCCGCCAATGGCAATGATGGAGTCGATATTTATATTTCGACCTCATCGGCTGGTGGTGGTTTGCAGATGATGGTCGCAGGTGTTGTCCGCTCGATGACCGCCGAATCAGCCGAGCGCGCGGCGCTGGGCGCAGGCGCGATTGTCATGGACGTTATCGCATCCAACGACAAACGTCTCCCCCACGAGCAAATCGAACGTATTCGTCACCTCCGCCCAGATATGATTCTGCTAGCAGGTGGAATTGATGGCGGTTCGATTACGCATGTAGTTGAACTCGGCGAGTTGATTGCTGCCGCTGACCCTCGCCCACGTTTGGGTTCGAGCTATAAATTGCCAGTGATTTATGCAGGTAATGCTTCAGCGCAAGATGCTATCAAAGACACTCTGGGCGACAAAGTCGATTTGAAAATCACACCAAACTTGCGTCCAGTGCTTGAACGTGAGAATCTAATCCCTGCGCGTGAAGAAATTCATAATCTCTTCCTTGAGCATGTGATGGCGCAGGCTCCTGGTTATAGCAAATTGATGGACTGGGCTGACGCCCCAATTATGCCAACCCCTGGAGCTGTCGGCAATATTATCAAAACTATCGCGGACATTCACAATATCGAAGCAGTCGGTGTGGATATCGGTGGCGCAACGACTGATATTTTCTCGGTGTTCCGCCCTGACGGCGACGAAGGAGTATTCAATCGCACAGTCTCGGCGAATTTGGGAATGAGTTATTCGATTTCTAATGTCTTCAAAGAAGCGGGCATGAAAAACGTTATGCGTTGGGTTCCGTTCAATATGGACGAGCGTGATTTGCGTAACCGTATCAAAAACAAAATGATTCGCCCGACCACTATTCCACAGTCGATGGAAGAGTTGGTTTTTGAACAAGCTCTTGCTCGTGAGGCGCTACGTTTGGCGTTCAAACAACATAAGAGTTTTGCGACACAGCTAAAAGGCGTTCAACAACAGCGGACAATCGCTGATGCCTTCTCGCAAGAGGGTTCAGGCAAGTCGCTGGTGAACATGATGTCACTGAATATGCTAATCGGCTCAGGTGGTGTGCTCTCACACGCTCCAAGAAGAAACCAATGCGCGGCGATGATGATTGACTCTTTCCAACCCGAAGGTATCACTCAGTTAGCGGTGGATTCGATTTTCATGATGCCTCAACTTGGTGTGCTCTCAGAAGTGCATCCAACAGCGGCGACTGAAGTTTTTGAAAAGGATTGCTTGATTCACTTGGGCACATGTGTCGCTCCAGTTGGTGAACTTAAGAAAGCGGGCGGTGATGTGATGCAGTATAGCATTACAATGCCAGACGGCAGTACTGAAGCTGGGACTTTGAAACATGGTGACATGAAATTGTTTGATGTCGGAATTGGTAGTGACTCATTGGGCATCAAAGTCAAAGCTACATTGGAGCCAGCTCGCACATTGGATATTGGCGCTGGTAAAGGTGTCAAAATGGAGACAACGCTAACTGGTGGTGTGGTTGGTATTGTGCTCGATGGACGTGGCCGACCGTTCACTATTAGCGAGGATGAAGAGAAGCGTGTTGCTGATTTACAGCGCTGGAACGAAGCGCTAGATGTTTATCCAAAGGGCGCGCTCATTCATTCATACGCTCAACCAGAAAACGTGGTGGCTTAATAGCAAGCACAGGTGATTACAATGAATAAGAACAAATTACAGAGATGGGTCATGAGCTTCGTGGCTTTAACGTTAGTGACACTAACACTAGCTAGCTCTTCAGTAAACGCCAAGAATTACATCAACTGGGGCAATGAGTATTATTTCAACGTCCCTGATGACTGGCGACAGATTGAACGTTTCAATGTTGAAGAGTTCTTGCGCCTCCATGGTAAAAACCCGATTGACGTTCCACATGACGCGTTTTTCTGCCCCATAGACGCCGAGCCTTTTTGGTCACGCGCCTATTTGTTTGTCACTTCGGAAAAATCCGAAAACAGTTTTGACATGGCCGAAGACATGCTCAAAGGCATGGAGACAGAGTTCGCCAAGATGGTCAAAGCACAAGACTCTCTGGGTCCGATAACTCGACTTACTTCCCGTAAGCCGAAACTCGACCGTCAGGCGCAAACAATTACACAAGTCTCATCCCTGAATGTACAGGGTGTTGATCAGATTTTACATTTGGTAATGCAGTTCCACAAATCGGGCATCACTACATTCTACTTCTACTCACGCGCCGATCTTTATGACGGATATGTGGCAACATTTGACAGAATCATCAGTAGTTTCTCTGATGAGAATTTGAGTGAGGCTCAGGATGAGGGCGAAGTTAAGATTGTAGATGTATCCTCGCAGGATAGCGCCTCATTGGCTGGAGCGACTTCTAGCGGCTCAACTAGTGACACAACAGATGGCGGATCTTGGTTTGCGGATTTCTACAGAAAGAATAAATCATTTGCCGGCTTTGCATTTTTCATACTGGCCTTTGTGATTTTCATCAGACTCCGAGCCAAACGAGGCGGTGGCTGAGGAAGTTAAACCTAACTGCGCCGTGTGCGCAGACGAGAACAGATTGTACGAGCATTCATTTTCACAAAAAGAAAACACTTTCAGTTTAGTAATAGAAGTTATAGAGGATAAATATGGCCTTAGCATACGCGCCGGGATTAACAGTCACTGATCGGCAATTAGTCAAAACAAAACGAATTCTTCCGCTGAAAGGCGATGTGCTGGTAAAAGTCGGCGACAGAGTCAAACCTGATGATGTCGTTGCACGAACAATGCTCCCTGGGCCAGTTGAACCAATGAACATTGCAAACAGACTCGGCTTGCCACCAGAAGATGTTGAAGCGGCTATGCTCAAGAAAGCTGGTGACACAGTTAAGAAGGGCGAAGTTGTCGCGAGTGTCAAAAACTTCTTCTTCTTTACGAGTGATTGTGAATCAAAAATTGACGGCACTCTTGAGTCGATCTCTGCTGTCACTGGTCAGGCGCTGTTCCGTGGCGCTCCACGTCCTGTCGAGGTCAAGGCCTATATCGACGGCGAAGTGATTGAAGTTCTTCCAGAGGAAGGTGTCGTAATCGCCACATGGGGTGGACATTTGCAGGGCATCTTTGGCATCGGCGGTGAGACATCAGGCCTACTCAAACGCGCGGTCGCATCACGCAAAGATGATTTGAAGCCAGAAGACATCACTGACGATATGAAAGGTCATGTAATTATCGGTGGCGCTCGTGTGACAGCCGATGCGATTCAACAGGCCATCAAAGTTGGTGTCGCCGCGATTATTACTGGCGGTCTCGACGATCAGGATTTACGTAATTTACTTGGTTATGATTTGGGCGTGGCTATCACTGGTAAAGAAACCATTGGTGTGACTTTGGTTGTCACTGAAGGTTTTGGATCAATCAGCATGGCTGAGCGCTCTTTTGATTTGCTTTGCTCCAAAGAAGGCCAACTGGCCTGTGTCAATGGCGCGACACAAATTCGCGCAGGTGTTATCCGTCCTGAGGTGATTATCCCAACCGAAGGCGATGTGCACGCCGACGACGAACGCGCTGGCTACGAACAAGGCGGCATGGACATCGGCTCACCCTTGCGAGTTATCCGTCACCCATACTTTGGCCGAATCGGCAAAGTAGTCTCACTACCATCACCTCTAACAGTCCTAGAGTCCGGCTCACACGCCCGCGTAGTAGAAATCCAATTCGACGACGACAACAACAAAGCTGTCGTGCCTCGGGCTAATGTCGAGTTGATTGAATCTTAGGAGGAGATGCGTGATTTCTATTGAAGAAACCTAATTACAATTGCTGTGATAATGAAATTATACTTGGTATTGTTGTTGGTGTTTTCTCGCCTTCGAAACTCCTCGATATATCTAACGATGATTCGCAATGTCAACATATTCGATCAATCGCACGAAAGGAATTCGACCGAAACATTACTAAATTCAACAAAGAAGCCAGCAATGACTATCTAAAGCCGTAAATCAATATCCCTTGCAATTTTGACTTGCGCGATTTTCTGGGGGAGGGCAGTTACGTAGGTCAAAACCCTTGCGGTTTCGACTCCCCCGTTTGTACTACTCCGCATCCTAACAAGATTTTCATCAATCACGTCCTCCCCCAACATCCGCGATGGTTTTATCGGCCGCTGGGGTGGTTTATGCGTATCATAAATGCTATCTGGCGACGAGCGTTTATCGCCAGTTTCGTCCAATTGGCGGACTACCCCTTTTGGGCTAACGCCGATTGTGACATTCGACAGATAAACCATTGTTTACAACCAACTTATGAGGTAAAAGCCTAACTGTGTTCTCTATAATCTTATCTAGTTTGTCGACTATTTCGACCTCGGCTCTCACAACTCTCAATTCAGCCCCGCTGGCGATAACCCCGATATTCGCGGCCTTAGACGGCGGGATTTTTGAGATAATCGCTAATTCGAGCTTCTTTGGAATCCTGATTATGGTCATCTTGTTGCTGTTTTCGGTGGCCTCATGGGCGGTGATTGTCAGCCGCTATAAGCTCTACAAATCAGAAGCCAGCGGCTCTGAGGCTCTCTTGGGCCAATTCCGCCGCGCCAAGCGCATGGCTGACACGGTCGGACTAGCCAAACAATTCCAAAACACTGCTATCGGCAACCAATTATCGGCTGGTATCCAAGAACTAGTCGCAATTCGTGGACGCCAATCCGAAGAAAACCCAAATGCAAGCGTCATCCTCGACCGAGAGATTGACTTACTCGAAAGAAAACTAGACCAAGTTGCTGGCGATGAAATGCAGCGGCTTGAATCAGGCGTGATTTTGCTGGCGACAACCGCCAACGCCTCGCCGTTCTTGGGATTGCTTGGTACAGTTGTCGGAATTATGGTTTCATTCAGAGAAATCGGCCAAACAGGTTCAGCCTCGCTGGCAATTGTCGCACCTGGTATTGCTGAGGCCCTGTTGGCCACAGCTTTTGGCTTGGCGGCGGCGATTCCTGCGGCGGTGGCCTATAACTGGGCCAATCATCGCCTACGTCTCTTTGCCGAACAGGCCGCAAATTTTAACTCCGAGTTCATCGGTCGTATCAGATCGGAGTTCACCGAATGAGCATGAATCTAGGTTCAGGAGGCTCATCATCGCGCGGTTCTGGACGCTCGGGCGCATTTGCACGCAGACGTAGTTACGGCGCAATGGCTGATATCAATGTCACCAACCTTGTAGACGTAATGCTGGTTTTGCTGATTATCTTCATGATTTCAGCGCCATTACTGCAATCGGGTATTGAAGTAAAACTACCCAAAACCGCTTCGACAGCAATCAACCCCAATGAAGAAGGCGTGATAGTTAGCATTGACAGTAAAGGCGGAATCTTTATTGGTGATACATGGGCGCGACTTGAGAATTTCGAAGACCAACTCAAAGGTGAATTGAAAAAAATCTCTTCGGAGTCAGTGTTTTTGCGCGCGGATTCATTGGTCTCGTATGGTGTGGTAGTTGATGTTATCGCCCGACTCAAGGCCTCAGGGATTGCCAATCTGGGACTGATTACCGAGCCGCTTGATAGAAAGACTAGGCGCTCAAAGGCCAATAAGCGCTAGCGGTAGATTGTTCTGTAGGTAATATATGATAGTGGGACTTCAAACAAAGAGCATGGTGTTTTCGGCGGTCTTGCATGTGACCGTCTTCTCTGTTTTTCTGGTGGGCAATCCTTTCAGCAGCGATGAACCGCCGAAGTTTGATGTGCTCACAGTTTCTCTGGCGGTTATGCCTGAACAACCAAAACCTGCCCCCAAAGAAGAGCCGAAGCCGCCCAAACCAAAACCCAAGAAAAAAGTTCCAAAGAAGAAAAAAACGCCGATTAAGAACCCTAAGCCAATAGAAAAAAAGACGCCAGTTCCAGTTGAAAACCCTGAAGCGACTGTTCCCGAAGAGACACAGCCATCGCCAGAGGAAGAAAGCGCGTCACAGGATTCAGACACCACTACAACGGAGTTTAGTGAACAGATTTCTAATGCAGAGTTTACGGGCGCATTCGATAATCCGAATTTCGATTATCCTGACTGGAATTACCGTGGCTTTGCTAAGATTGTCCGCAACTGGACAAATCACGCCTCGCCACGTGAAGCAGTTTCTGCAACAATCTATTTCCATGTACTCAAGTCTGGCAGAATCTATGGCGCAACTATCAAAAAATCTTCTGGCTATGCTGTCTATGACCAAGGATGTTTGCGGGCAGTACAGCGCGCTGGAGTTTTGCCGCCCTTGCCGCCGGAGTTTCAGTATGAGGAGCTTGGTGTTTCATTGGTCTTTCCTTGGAAGCCAAATTGATTTTTGACTCAGTTTCTTATTTTAGTATTTTTTGAATTAGCATGTTTTCTTTGTGACACCACTTTGATGATACAAAATATTCGATACGGAGAATTATATCTGTGACACTCTCGACACTCAATAACTGCCTAAGACGCATAGCGCTTACACTAACCCTTGCAACTGGCGCTTGGCTGGTTGGCGCTTCATTCGGCGCGCAAAAAGCCAGCGCGCAGGGATTCTATTCGAACGTACAAGATATTGACGTTATCATTGACACATCGCAAGGTTTCACACCCACACCAATTGCAGTTGAAGACCCAACTAACCGCTCTGGCGCGGCGTTGTATCCCTCGGACTTGCAGGATTTGTTGGACATCTCTGAGGTTATCCGTCATGACCTCGATTTCACACCGCTTTGCTCTTTGATTTATATCGATTCACTGTATATGACGCACATGGGTCTCACTGAAATGGACGCCAAGGCTTGGCAACGTCTGGGAGCCAACTACTATGTCACACTATCAGCCAAACTGACACCTGAAACAGTTTCAGTGCGTTATCGAGCGTTCTATGCGCCCACTGACAGCGAACGCGCAAGTGGTGAATTTGAAGTCGACCGAAAGTTCTATCGCGCTTTGGCGCATAGAATCTCCGATGACATCGTTGAGAAACTGTTCACCGAAAAAGGTATCTTCCAAACTCGTATTTGCTATATCGTCAAGAAAGGTTCGGCTAAGAATCTGTTTGTGGCCGACTATGATGGCGCCTCGCCAACGCAAGTGCTTTCTAACGGCTCAATCAATCTCTCGCCAGCATTTACACCAGACGGCAAAGAGTTGCTCTTTACCTCCTTTGTGGATGGCAATCCAAAGATATACTCATTCGGGCTGAAGACTGGCAAAACCAAATTGATAGCCGGTTTTCCAGGCTTGAATTCGGCGCCAACAGTCTCCCCCGATGGCGATAGAATCGCTTGTGTTCTGACCAAAGACGGGAATGCGGAGATTTATTTGCTCGACAGGCGTGGCAGGATTATTCGCCGCCTGACTCGTACCAGAGCCATCGAAAGCGCCCCATCATTTTCGAAAGATGGCCAAGAAATTGTCTTTTCCTCAGATCGCTCTGGTTCGCCGCAGATTTATATCATGGACACCGAAGGTCTCAATGTTAGAAGAGTGACTTTTCAGGGCCGCTACAATGACAGCCCTGTTTGGTCGCCCAAAGGCGATGTCATCCTCTTTGTCAGCCGCACCAAGAGCGGCAGATTCGACATTTGTACTATCTCCCCAACTGGGCAGAATTTTCGAATTCTTACCAACACGGGCGCCAATGAAAACCCACATTTTAGCCCTGACGGAAATAGCATTGTTTTCTCATCAACACGGCTAGGAGTTAAAGAGATTTTCACAATGGACAGATTCGGTCGTAAACAGTCGCGGTTGACCCGCACAGCGGGCCGCGGCGACGCCAAAGGAGCTTCAAATCCAACTTGGGGACCATATCGAGAGTAGTACCAAAAACCAAGACTCGCAAGAAATAGAGCCTCAGAAATGAGTTATTCATAGGCCAAGAAAGTGGCTGTATTGGTCGCTTTAGTAGCTGTTTATGTTGACCGATTTGAGCCGAAGCGCTACTATTGCGCTTGATGGGCCGCGACATGGGCAGATTTCTATCTAAAATGAATCTCGATTGATTTTTGTAGATTTTGATAGCCGCGACCAAACAGACTAAGCTAAGTAATTACAGACGTAGATTAAGGGAGATTATTATGAAAAGATTTATTGTTGTGAGCGTTCTATTTGGAGCAATTGCACTAATGAGTACAGCTTGTGGCCCACCAAAAGGTGATGATGGTGATGGTCGTACAGTTATCGGAGACACAACTCCGCCACCACCACCTCCGCCACCAGTGGATACGGTTCCAGAAGAACCAGAGGTTCGCACAATTTCAGAGTCAGAGTTCTCAACTGTCTATTTTGATTTTGATAAAGCGAGTATCAAGCCTGATTTCTCAACGACACTAGAGAACAATGCCGATTTGATGAAAGAAAGCATGGATATGCTTATCCAAATCGAAGGTCATTGTGATGAGCGTGGCACAGTTGAATACAACTTGGCTCTCTCCGAGCGTCGCGCGTTGGCAACCAAAAACTATCTTGTGAATTTGGGTATAGCCGCCGAGCGGATTGAAATTATCCCTTACGGTAAAGAACGCCCAGCGGTGCTGGGACATAACGAAGCCGCTTGGTCTAAGAACCGTCGCGCTGAGTTCCGTATCCTTTCACAGTAGTTTTACATAAGCTATGTGTTTCTTGTATCGGCAAATATGATTACAAATACCGATTGTTGAGGAACCTAGTTTGTATAACTGATTATGAAACATTCAAGATGCAATAATACAAAAGCCGTTCCGCCTAGCGGGGCGGCTTTTGTCATTGACACACAATCTCTAAAAAGACATTCTTCAAAAACAATCTCCAAAACTCTAACTCCGAAAGCACAGGCATAGCATATGCAAACAAAGAAAGTTTGGACTCTGGCAACTCTAGCTTTGGCATGTCTGTCATTGAGCGCCTGCGCCACAAAGGAGCAAGTCGTCAAAGTTGAAGAGCGCGTTTACCGTCTTGAAACAGGCCGCGCGCAAACGCAAGCGTCGATGAATCGCCTTGATTCTCTGGCGCGTATAGCCACCAAAGGCAAGACAGGTGACTATGCTCGTCTAACCAATCAAATTCAATCTATGTCCGAGCGGATCGAACAACTCACCAATTCGCTTACAGATTTGCAAGATAGACTGACCTTCATACAAAGTCGTTCAGGCGGCTCTGGATCTGTCAGTAACTCTGGCGGAGCGGTTAAACAAACTGACAATAACGCCAATACAGCAGGCGTTGATTGCACACAAATGTATGACGATTCTTTCATTTTGGTGCGTCAAGGCGAATACGAAAGCGCTCGCGCAGGATTCTTGGACTATCTGGAATATTGCAAAAACTCCGACCTCGCTGATAACGCCCAGTATTGGATAGCTGAGTCATATTATTCAGCCCAGAAATATTCGCAGGCTGTCAAAGAGTTTACCACGCTGACCACAAAGTACAAAGACTCAGAAAAACGCCCGACAGCGCTCTATAAGCTCGGTAGATGTAGCGAAGAGTTAAACAAAGCAACTGATGCAATGAAATATTACAGCTCTATCATCAAGAATTATCCCTCGTCCAACGAGGCGCTCTTAGCCAAAGACAAACTTAGCGAGCTCAAAGGCGACGCCAAAAATCGTGGTGGAAATTAGATCACTGCAATGTCTGTATTAGTAACCGAAATCAAAGTGCATATTGCTGGCTTCCCTGTGACACCTGGGATTAGCGGCGCTTTCTATCAGGCTGAAGAGGAAGCTCTTTCAGCGCCAATTATTCATGAGAACCCGCGTCCGCGTTTTCACTCTGCCCTAGACTCCGAAGGAGTTTCTTTGCAATGCGACAATCAGGGGCGTTTGATTTTTGTGCAGGTTCGTAAACCACGGCGGCTTTGGATTGGCGCCAAAGGAGTCTCGGCGGCTCCATCTCCTGCGGCGGATATTCGCTTTCTTGATTTTCGTTGCCAAATCCCCGAACCCGAATATCTTTGCGACCAGCAAAAAGACAGCCTGTTGGTAAAATTCGGCGATGTCAGCGCCTCCGATAGTTTTCGGATTGGCGACAATGTTCTAGCGCTAGTCTATCAACGCCGAATCCTGCGCGGTATTTATATCGATTGCCTCCAGCCCGACAGAGCTGGCAAAGCACTAGCCAAATGGCGCCGACTGGTGGCTGGTGGTAGTTCTTTGAAAACCAATAGTAATTAGAGTTCTGCAGTCACCGGAATTACGTGTTTGACCTGAGCGGTTTCCAGCGGTTTATTGTTCTCCTATGAGCCAGACAGTTCCCCAACAAATACAAAAACAATACGCCGACTTGAAGCGCGACTTGGAACGGTATAGCCGCGCCTACTATTCTGATGACTCGCCTTTGATTTCCGACAGCGAATTTGATAAGCTTTTTGATTCTCTACTTGAGCTTGAAAAAAAGTTTCCAGCTTTGGTAACCGCAGATTCTCCTTCGCAGAGAGTTGGAGCGCCACCGAGCAAGAAGTTTGTCAAAGTTCAACACCGAGAGCGCATGCTTTCCCTGCAGAAAGTCAATACCGCAGAGGAGTTTGCAGAGTTCGATCGCAGAGTGCGTGAAGGATTATTCGGCAAAGACGATTCAGCAGGTAAAGAGATTGAATATTTTATCGAGCCAAAACTCGACGGCCTGGCGGTAGAACTCGTTTATGAAAACGGTATCCTAACAGTCGGCTCAACGCGCGGTGATGGCTCTATCGGTGAGGACATAACCGTTAATCTCCGCACAGTCAAATCTATTCCACTACGTCTCTCTGAGAAAACCGCTCAGCGTTGGCCAAGGCTTGAAGTCCGCGGCGAGGTGTATATGCCATTGGCGGATTTCAAAGCCATGAACAAACGCTTGAGCTCCAATGGTCTGCCCAATATGGCCAATCCACGTAATGGCGCCGCTGGCTCTCTCCGACAACTTGACAGCCGAATCACCGCCTCTCGTCCGCTGGCATTCTTTGCTTATAGCGCCCATTCGGCCGATGAGAGTTTTGGCACAACACTAGTAACACATCGACAGACATTGAGCTTCTTGCTCGAAGAAGGATTCCCTGTCAATACGCAGTCAACTCTCTGTAGGGGAGTCGAAGTAGTTGCCAGCAAGTTCGCTAAACTCACCAAGGGACGTTCGACGATGGCCTATGAAATTGACGGGATGGTCATCAAAGTCAATAGCCTTTCTGAGCAGGCGACACTCGGTTCAATCGCTCGCGCGCCTCGCTGGGCGGTGGCTTGGAAATTCGCCGCTGAAGAAGCCGAAACAATTGTTGAAGATGTCATCTTCTCAGTCGGCCGCACTGGAGTAGTCACACCAGTCGCCGCATTCAAACCAGTCCAAGTTTCAGGGGTGACAGTCTCCAATGCTTCCTTGCACAACGAAGACGAAATCAATACGCTCGATTTGCGTATTGGTGATCATGTAATCATCAGGCGCGCAGGCGATGTTATCCCCGATGTTCGAGAAGTTGTCTTTGACAAACGTGATGGCTCCGAGAAAAAAGTTAGTTTCCCTAAAAAATGTCCGTCATGCGCAGAAAAACTTCTCCGCGCAGAAGGCGAAGCCGCCTACCGATGCGCCAATCGCGCATGCCCCGCGCAACTAATCGGGCGCGTCTATCACTTTGGATCAAAAGGTGGTTTTGAAATTGATGGCTTTGGCGAAAAAATCGCAACGCAATTGGTAGAACGAAAATTGCTCAAAACTCCAGCTGACCTCTTCTTCTTGAGCAAGGAAACAATCCTGACTCTCGATTTGATGGCCAACAAGCGCGCCACAAATCTCTTGCAAGCGCTTGAACGCGCCAAAGGAACAGCTCTACATCGAGTCATCTATGCCCTCGGTATCCCAGGCGTTGGAGAAACAGCCGCCGTAGCTCTAGCGGAATATTTTGGTAGTATCGACAAAATCATCACTGCCCAACTTGACGAGCTAGTGACAATTGACGGCATCGGTCCACTGATAGCTCAAGCATTAGTCGAATTCTTTGCAGATGCTGAGAATCAAGCTATGCTGGAGAGACTCAAGGAAGCGGGACTGACATTTCCACATGAACAACAACAGACTGTCACTGACGGCGCTCTGAGCGGCCAGATATTTGTCATCACAGGCACACTCAGCCAACCGCGTGGAGTGTACAAGAAACTAATCGAGAGTCATGGCGGCAAAGTCGCAGCGACTATTTCGGCAAAAACCAATTACCTGTTGGCTGGCGAAAAAGCTGGCTCCAAGTTGAAAAAAGCAGAAAAGCTTGATGTGACGGTGATTGATGAAGAGCGCTTGGCGGAGATGGTCAAGTAAGTGATTCAATTTGTGTTGCAGGACTTACTTCAAACTATCTTACTTCAAACCTAGATTACTTCAAATACTTTACTTCAAACTGTATTACTTCAAAAAATATGATATTGCGAATTGGTGTGACTGACCGAGGTCATTGCTGTAGGGAACGAATGCATAATCAATGCGGAAGTCTTTTTGTTTGAATCCTAAGCCTGCGGTGACGTTCTTGGAATCATAACCACTTTGAGCTCCTGCTCGAATAAACAGTTTATCGATACCACTGTATTCAACTCCCAATTGCGCATGAAAAATGCTATTGATAATCACACCATCAGCAGAAACTAGAACATTGCTTTTCTTGTATGAACCACCAGCGCGAAGAGTCACTGGCAAGCTGACACTTTGGCTATCTAATTGTAAATCCTGACCAAAGTTGGAAAGTGAGATTCCAAAAGCCAATTCTTTCGATTGCTGATAGAGGAAACCAAAGTCGGCATTGACGACAGTTGAACTATAGAGATCAATTCGCTCATTGAGATAGCCAACAGCCAGTCCAGCGCTAAGTTTCTCTGTCAACGGATACGCTAGACCAAATTTCAGTGAGACATCGCGAGAATCAAAAATGTACAAAGGGTTTGCGCTAGCCGAAGGGCCACGTCCTTCGATGTCGCTCACCTGAGCAATGCGGGCTCCCAAGCTGAATCGGACATCGCCTTCACGTAAAGTGAAGAAAGCAGTTTCAAAACTGATATTTTCCCAATAAGCTGTATGCCCAAAATAGGCGCTAAACCCTGGCGCATCCTCGCCGCCAACAGCGCCTGCGGGATTGTAATACTGCGAGAGTGGATCACCTGAAATCGATACAAACGCCTCGCCCATAGCGCTAGAGCGCGCTCCGCTCTCGACTGTCAGAAGTTTACCGCCGATATCGGCTCTGGAAATTGTAGGCGCCGCCAATGACAATATTGCCAAAGCGCCAAAGGCCGTCAAAAAAGAGCGGAAGAGTCTACTTGATGTCAGTGACTGAGGATTCATAGGCTGAGTCTTCATAGTTATTATCTGATACACTTGGAGTGACAAATCGACTAGAATGACAAATCAATAGAAAAAATATGCTCGGTTCCTTCACCGACACGACTATCTTGGAAGGCATAATCAATCATCAAAGGTGTCTCGCCAATATTAAAGCTAAATCCGAGCCCTGCGGCAATCTCGCCGTTATTGAGACCACTGCGAAGTCTTAGCTGCTCAGAAAGCTCATACTCGGCGCCGAACCTGATTCGTGGACCGAGTGTTTCATGGATTTCAAAATCTGTGGCCAAAAGTAAGTCTCCCTCAAGAACGCGCCCAGAGATACCCAAAACTCCTTTGCGCGGCACTTCGGCTTCAATTGATCTGCCAAGTCCACTGCCATCACCATAGAACTCTGTTGTATTGATGATGAAAGATGACCCAGCGGCTTTGATGGCCAAACCAATTTGAATATCGGTGATAGGGCCTTGGCCAATAGTTTCCCTGTCGTAGAGGAAATGGTCAACATAGAGAATTGCGCCAACATTGAAGAGCACCGAGTTGGTTGTAATATTATCCAATTTCCATTGGTAATAGCTAACCATAGCTCCAACTGCCACACGCTGTGAAAAACGCTTGGCGAATGTCAGGCCGAACTGGTGTTCATCCTGTCCGATGTCCCCACCAGTCAGTAGGCCGCCACTGGAACGACTATCCACATTACCATAGTCGGCATAAAGCCATGAAAGCCCTAAAGCGGCGTCCTCAGGCAATGGAAATGACAAAGCGGCATAGGTTAATTTACGATCAATATTCATTGAACGATAGGATGTGGTGAATTGTCTGTGAGTCAAATTGGCCACACCAGCGGGATTATGTAATGGCCCAAAGCCACTCTCTCCTAGCGAGACAAAAGCTTGCCCCATCGCCGCAGTACGTGCGCTGATTGGCACTTCCAGCCAAGATCCAATAAACCCAGCTTCACCGACACCACCAGCGCTAACACTTTGTGACAGCCCAACACTCGCAATCAGGGCTAGCATAACTCGACGGCCGAGATATTTAGTTTTTTTTCTCAATTCCATAGTCTTCAGCAACATCTTAGTCTTCATTTAAGGGATTACCGCCACTTTGCCCCAAGAATTATCGCCATTGGAGAACTCAACTTTGAAATAGTAGATTCCTGGAGCAACTGATTCGCCGTTGCCATTCGTCCCGTCCCATTTGTCAGTTGCAACAAGATCATGGGCAATTTCACCTGGGAAACGGCTAACATCTGTTGAGACACGCCGCACAAGATTCATGGCGAAATCATAGACAGAAATCGAAGCGCTGTTGGCGCCGTCAGGAACACGATAATGGAACTTCACAATACCATCACGCGATGGGTTAAATGGCGACGGATAGGCATAGGCCTCTGTCGTAACTGAGTCATTGACTTTAAAGACATCAAAGAACACATCCGAAAGTAAACGTCTGGCAAATCCATCATCGGTGGCTACCCAAAGCTCGTCACCCAATACTGCAACACCATTGACTGTCGCTCCCATCCGAATTGGCTCATTGACATCAGTTGAATTAATATCAAGTCGCGTAAACGGAGAACCAGGAGCTACACTACTGAATAGACCAGAATCGCTCGCGGCAAAGATCGTATCTCCGTTAAAAGCAAAGTTCCAAACCCGAATTCCAGCAAGTTCTGAGGGAAAAGGCAACGAAACCCAATCATTGAGCGTGTCTGTCATATCGGTCATATCGAGATATGAGACATCTATGCCACCTACAAAATCTGTGATATCTCCTCTACGCGTCGAGGCCCAGATAACAGGAGCTTTACCAACGCGATATTGAACGCTCATCGCAGGTACGAAATTACCCCCTAAGCCAGAATTAGCGGTGTTATGAAGCGCCAAAGTATCAGGCGCAAAGTCCACAGTGTTAGAAAGCGTTATATGCCACTGCCGATTGCTAATTTTTTGAGCTGTAGTGACCGCGAAGAACCGCTCGGTTCCCAGATGAGTGGTATCACCAACAGCCAGAATAGACCTCACGCCGTTTAGAGCAATCGAAAACTGGGGAGTGCGTGATGAATCTCGAATCGAAAGAAAGGGTATCGGCTTTATTAACATTGTGTCGTTGGTCTGGATTTCAAACATACCCCCGAGCCCAACAAAATACGCTCGACTACTACGATGTATCATTTGGTCAATACGTGCCGTGCGGAAGAACAGTAAGTCAACAACTGGTGGATTGGTATAGGGCAGAACACGATAAGTCGAGTATTCGCCGTTGACACTGAGAGGCGAATTGGCTGTCCAGAGCACAGTTGAATCAACTATTGTCGTGTCGTTCGGGCGGAGGAATCTTTGGATCATTATCCTACGAACCGAGGCTCCACTGCCTGTCCGGCCGACCGTGTCAATTTGCAATTCATCAAACATCGGAAGATGCGCCACTGAATCCACTACAGCGCCAGTCAAATCCGTCCGATTAACATAGAGTTTAATCAAGCCGGCATCGGTTCCACACCAAAGGTCACCAACTGAATCAGCGCGTACGGCATTGACAGTCGCCCAAGCAGGAGTGGTAAACCCTGGGAATGTATCTGTTATGACATGTGTCCAAGAGAAGCCAGTATCGGAACTAACAAACAGTCCAGCGGTAGCGCCTGCCATATAGAGGTATCTGGAATCAAAGTCCTCAAAATCCAAAACTTTGGCGCCAACTTTGGTGTAAACAGAATCAACAACACCATCACTAACAGTCATAAAGAAATCAAGCGAATCGGTTGTGGTAACAAATCCAACTCCATTGCCATCAAGCGTATCAAGACAACCAACAAACAGCAAACCACCAAAGTAATGTAATTGATTGATCACATTAGTCGGCAAACCGATTCCATCAGAGGCAAAAACAGATTTCCACTGTGAATAGCCAAGCGGAGTAGCGCGAGTTAGCCCCTGATCACCACCAATAAAAATGAAGCCACTGTCATTTGGAGCGCCTGGATTGACAGGCGGCGCATAGGCAAAATCAAGAATACGGCTAGATGATGGCTTAATCCTAGCTCCAACAAAATCAAACCGCGAAACACCACCAGCATGCCCCGCCCAGACTATAGCTGTATCGAAATGAGCGGTATCAACCACCGCTGAAAAATAGAGGCTTGTCACAGGCGGCGCTCCAACTGGGTTGGCCGCAAAGTTAGCGTCGGCAGCTGTAATATTAAACCGCTTCCAACTCTTGCCTCTATCATTCGAACCGATCAGCCCACCAACCCAACTGGCGGTGAATAACATCGAATCGGAGCCAGCAATATCGAATGTGACTCTTAGAGGTCCAACAGTTCCAGAATCCAGCAAACCAGTGGTATCCAGTGGACCCTCCCAAAGGTCGCCGAGACTATCAGCGGTATATTGGAGACCGACTCCTGAATTGATTGTATCGTTGGCGAAAATCTCGGGCCGAACAGTGGCCAACCAGAGAGTATCATTGATTGTGGTCATGGCAGTGATGTTATTGGCCAACAAACCAGTCCCATCATTGTGGGTAAACCAAGTCTTGCCACTATCTGGGGAAAAAGAAACGCCACGAGGTGTACCGATCCAGATACTGCCACCGAACGAAACAATATCAATGCCGCTGTTACTCTTTTGGCCCAAAACTGGATCAGCGAGTAAGGCTGAAATTCGCGCGGTCCATTCTGCCTGGGTCAATGGCTCCTGAGCTGAAATACTCGAAGACACGATTCCAAGGCAAAAGAGGACAACTATTAGTCCACTGAGAGTATTTGCAGCCAATGACCGCACCCTAGATACAGTGAAAGATTTAGACTTTTGTTCAGATAAAGGATTGGATTTCAAGTTAGATTCTCAATTCGGATTCAAATATCGTTGCAATATCAGTCCACTAGTACCAGATTGAACCTCTCTGCGCAGTATTACAACCATCAAAATTATGGCAATAAACCAACTGCGCCATCAGACGTTCGCCGAAGATAAGGGTTCTGTTGAGGATTGTCCACTCTTTGATTTCTCTCTAACGAAGTCATATATCGCAATAACCACTACAACAATCGCTAAGCCCAGCTGATTCTCTCAGAAGGCTGATTTTCTCAATAGAAAGATAACACCACCGAATCGACCATCTCTAATACATTCAGGACACCTTCAAAGTTCCCGCTTTGGAACTCCAAACACTGGTCTGACAATTTCAGCTAATCTCTTGAGATTAGCTTTTGGATAATACTTTTTAGATAATATTCTTTTGATAATGCTGACAATTCAATATCAATTTCCTATTTTGATTGCCACAGAGCTTTTCTTGGAGTTAGCTCTGTTTCTGGACAACTCTGTTTGAGAGAAGCCCTGTTTGGGATTATCTTGACCAAGACGCAGATGTACGGGACTCAGTTTACTTAATACTCTAGTTACTTATGTTGGAGGCACATGCCAAAACAATACTCTAATTCCACTGACTCACAACCAACCGAAAGCAAGCTATCAAAACGGGTAGCCGCGTTTTTCGCTACTACAGTTATTGCCTCAACGGCATTGGCGTTGACAACTGGTCTCACTGGTTGCGACAACCTAGTAACCGAACAAGTTACATTTATTGTCGCTGGACACCCAACCGCCGAATTCGGCGTTGATGTTGATTCTGGTTGTGCGCCGATGACAGTCTTGTTCTCTGATGAATCCAATGGACCACGTAACCAATGGCTTTGGAAATTTGGCGATGGCGATTCATCCACCGACACCACGCCCACACATACATACACAACACCTGGCACATACACTGTCTCACTAAAGATAACCGACACTGACACAATCCCTTCAGCAACTGACAGTGAAACAAAGAAACGCTTTATCGTGGTCGGAACTTCAATCGGCGGATTCACCATGGACACTGCAGCTGGCTGCGTCGGACAAGACATTACTTTCACTCCGAGTTTCGCTGGTGTCACTTCCTTCGCTTGGAATTTCGGCGATGGTGGAACCTCCACAGACACTTTCCCAACACATACATTTGGCATTGTCGGAGACTTTCCAATCACACTGATTGTCAATGGCGCCTGTGGAGTCGATACAGCCTTTGACACTGTCCGCATCGGAAACTGCCCATCATTCACTTTCGCCGCCGACACAAATGGAATTTGTATTGGTGACTCAATAGTCTTCACCGAGTCAAATCTAGATTCTCTACCACATTCCAAATTCACTTGGGATTTTGGTGACGGCACAACTTTATCTGACACAGTCAATTCCGCCGAGCATATCTATGCCGATACAGGGCTTTTCACCGTGACACTGACAGTTGAAAACTCAGATAGCTTATCAACTACAGATTCTCTAGTCGACTACATTCGAGTCAATGACGTTCTGACACCGGACTTTGTTGCGATTAGTCCAACGTTTGCTTGTGAGACTCCTGCATCTCAATTCGTCGTGGGTTTCAATGACAAATCAACTGGGGGAATTACCAACCGAATTTGGAACTTCGGTGATGGCACATTTGACTCAACAAATAACCCGACACCTTTTCATGCCTACACAACTGTCGGTCAGTACAATGTCACATTGCAGGTTTTCGCTCCCTGTGGGGCTAACTCCTCAGAGACAGCGGTAAAACCTAGCTTTGTCACATTCGCTGGCCCCTTGACTATTGGAGCATCAATTTCAAAAGCTAGCGAAGACACCATCGCTGGAACCATAACGTATAATTTCCAAGATATATCCCTCGGAGTACCCTCAGAGTGGCGCTGGGACTTTGGCGATGGACAATTCTCCAATGCCCGTGAAGTCACTCACGTCTATCCCGACACAGCGGCTGTATATATCGTCACTTTCACAATCGCAAACGCTTGTTCGACAACTCAATTGATACTAACAGATTCAACAACAGTTGTTATCCCATAAAATAATTGGCGTCTGCGTCGTATGCAGATATAGATATAATAGAAAAGCCCCGTCAACTCAGATTGACGGGGCTTCTTTAATTAACTCAATAACTTTTCCAGAAGAACTTTGAAACAATTCGACTCGGCTCAACCGCCTTGCGCGAAACGCTCAGACAAAGCTGGCAAAATCTCGAAAGCGTCACCGACAATACCATAGCTGGCAATATTGAAAATCGGCGCGTCTTTGTCTTTGTTAATCGCAACAATACATTTCGAGGATTGCATACCTACCAAATGCTGAATGGCGCCTGAGATTCCAACTGCGATATAGAGCTTCGGAGTCACTGTGCGGCCAGTTTGTCCGACTTGATGTTTATACTCTATCCAACCAGCGTCCACCACAGCTCGTGAGGCGCCAACTGCCGCGCCAAGAGAATCAGCGAGCTTTTGTATCAGCGGAATATTCTCAGCGCCCTGCAAACCACGTCCAAACGAAACAACCGCATCTGCTTCTTCGAGCTTAACAGTCTGACCAGACTCTTTGACCGCCTCAACGACTTTTGTCCGCGATTCAAAACATGAATCCGAAACTGTCTCAGCGCTAACTTCACCAGCGCCCTCTGGCGCAGGACTGAAAGCTTTCAAACGCAATGAAACAAAGAACGGCTTACCTGAATCACTGGTAGTCACCTCAGCGACTGCTTTTCCGCCATAACAAGGACGAGTCACAACAACTTTGTCACCATCAAGACGTAACCCAGTGGCATTGGAGGCCATCGCTCCGCCAGTCTTGGCCGCTAATGCCGACAAAAGAGCGCGAGTATTGATTGTCGCCACACCAATCACAATATCGGGTGAGCATTTTTCGATAATCTCGCCCACAACTTTGCGGAAAGTTTCTTGATTGAATAAATCCAAAGAATCATGCGCAACGGTCATGACTTTGCCGCCACCATTTGCGGCTAGTTTTTCAGCCATTTGGGCTGGATCTTTAGCCAAGAGAACTGTGCTAAGAGAACCACCCAAAGATTGCGCGGCGCCAAGAGCTTCGAAACTGGATTGCGCAAGAGCGCCTTCTTTTTGTTCTGCTATTACAAGAATGTTCATCAGTGAACCTGCTATACTGTTAATGTTTGCTGTTAATATCAGCTATTAATGTTTTCTGTTAACGTAAATGTTTCTCACTATCAAGTAATTGAGTAGAAAGTCATCGGATATGTCAAGACAACTATCTCTCCAGCGCCACTATACTGCGATTTTGTCGCTTTGGCAATCTCTGCGAAATATCACTGAAAACTCAGCAAAATCACTTCGATATCTATACAAATCTTTCGTAGCTATTTTGGGGCTTGCGCTTCGTCTAGGGCCGCTCGATTGGCCGCCTCGACTATTTCTCTGAGTGGTACATCGGCGATCCGAGAAACCTCAACACAGGAGTCATATTCAGGCTGAAAACGCACACCCGCAGCCGTAGTGATTTTCTTGACTTTCACACCGCCAAATTTGGTGTTGACTTCGATAATCTCGCGAGGGGCTTTCAGGCGTTTGACCTGATGAAAACGCACCCCACTGGATGTCGTTTCATTGAGTACGAGATTTGCAATAGAGTCGACTTTGCCTGAATCACATAAAACCGTCAGATTCCAGCCAGGCCGAGTTTTTTTCATTGTCAGCGGCGTGATAAACGCTTCCAAAGCTCCAATGCCATAGAGCCTATCCAGAACATGCCCAAATAACTGTGGGTTCATATCATCGATCGTGGTCTCTATTTGCGTGATTGAATCTGGTTCTAACATGCTTTCACTTGCACGCCCAATATTCGCCTGAAAAATACTCGCTCGCAAAATATTGGTTCTATCTGTGAAATTCGCAGTTCCAGCCCCATAGCCAATGGCCTGTAATTCGCCAGAAGCTTCAGAGTTTCCTGAATCAGCCTTGCTATGATTGAGCTTGTAGTGATTGGTAAGTGTTTTCAACAGCGCTACACCTGTCGGGGTTGCGCGTTCACCCTCCAACGGAGTTGTATCGACCGCCATACCGCGCAAGATTTCAAACGTGGCTGGAGCGGGGTTCGGCACAACACCATGATCAATCTTAACAGTTCCTGCTCCAACAGCAATCGGCGAACAATGAATTTCATCCAATTCCAAATAGACAATTGCCGCACAAACGCCGACAACATCGGCAACTGTATCTAGAGAGCCAAGTTCATGGAAATGAACTTTCTCCAAATCCACCGAATGGATTTTTGACTCTGCTAAAGCCACCTCTTTCATCGCCGCCAGCGAAAGCGAGGCGACTTTTTCAGAGACAGGAGCTTGTTGCAACAAATCTCGAACATCACGCCAATGCTTTAGTTTGCGCTCAGATTCAATAATCGGAGTGACTTTAGTCGCTGCGATACCAGACTTGCTGACCTTCTCTGCGATCAAAACCAAACCATCAAGATTAAGTTTAGCGATTTCATTATTGAGAACCTCTAGCGGACACCCCAAATCAACTAGCGCCCCCAACAACATATCTCCGGAAACTCCTGAGTGACATTCTAAATAGAGTGTTTTCATTTTGTCTTCACCACCACTGTTTCTTCCTCTGGAATATTGTCTCTTTGATTACTACTCGCTTTTAGATCGCTCTCTTTGGGGCCGCTGGCTCTTTCTTTGGCAATCAGACGAGCAATTTTTGCCGCCGCCGATCCAGCCCCAAAACCATTATCAATATTGACAACTGTCACTCCCGAGGCGCATGAGTTCAACATGCCCAACAATGCAGCTATCCCTGAAAACGAGGCCCCATAGCCAACTGAAGTCGGAGTGGCAATCACTGGCTTGTCTGTCAAACCGCCAATTACCGAAGCCAAAGCGCCTTCCATGCCTGCAACAACAACAATGCAATCTGCGCGCTCAAGGGCAGGCCGCGCAGTTTGCAAACGATGCAAACCAGCAACGCCAACGTCATGAACTCGCTCTACTTCAGCGCCCATGACCCAAGCTGTCAGGGCCGCCTCTTCAGCTACAGACTGGTCTGAAGTTCCCGCGCTAATTATCGCTACGGTTCCCAGATTGTTTCTGAGAGGAGTCAGAGCGTCACGCACAAAATTGATTCCAACACGAGCAGACTCATAATAAACAAAGCCCTCAAAGCTTTGTGCAATAACTTGCGCAGGTTCCGAATCTAGACGAGTCACCAAAATATCGGAATTTGAACTTTGGAGACCTCCGATAATCTCAAGCAATTGTGTGCTGGACTTTCCAGCCCCATAAATCACTTCGGGTTGCCCTGTTCGCAATTCTCGATGGGAATCGATATTGGCCTCAACAAGTTGATCGAACGGCAGCCATTTCAACTTCGCAATCGCAGTTTCGACATCAATTGCCCCTTGCTGGACCTCATTTAGAATTATTTTCAAATCTTCTTGATTCATAAACTCTCGATACAAGCCCTATGCTTCGCCTGCTCTCTTTGTCCGTAAGGCGTTGCCTAGTAACGAATTGACGGCCACAAACCAAAACCTAAATTACAGAATCTCAAGATTATGACCTTTTGGAGTCGATTACTAATTGGGACATATACAGCTTCCAACCTGAAACACCTGTATTTCTCACTCCAGTCAGCGCCGCCTAATTAAGAATCTCCAATTGGCGCCGACAATATATACAATATAGGGAGACTACCTACATGCGGCAATATTGCCGCTTGAGGACCATTTCCTTACGTGCCGATAGGGTTAAAATCTATTTGACCCTTGGTGTAATAGGCAGTGTTAAAGACAGTTTCGTAGAAAACTGTGTCAGTGAAGTATCAATGACAAAGGGTGTTGTCCATGGCTGAGATAGTTGTGAAATACGATGACAAAGTCATCGAAAAAGTAGTTATCTACAAGCGTCGTGTTTCGATTGGTCGAACGGCCGAGAACGACATCATTCTCGAAAACCGTGGTGTTTCTCGTAAACATGCGATAATCGAGTTCAATGAGAGTGGCGCTGTGATTATCGATAACGAATCACTAAATGGCACATTCCTCAATGACCGCAGAGTCACCGAAGAAATGATCCGCGATCAGGACATGATAACAATCGGCAAGTACCATTTGTTGTTCCACAATAGCGCTGAAGAGACGCATGACGAAGAGTCTGATTATGATGGGACAATGATTCTCAACACCAAAAAACAAAAACAACGTCTCAAACGCAACGACCAAGACAAGGACATCGTCCGTCGGGCTGGTTCTTCTGTTTTAGTCGGTGAGGACAATTCTGATTTCAAAGAATATGCACTTGAGCGTGAAGTGACCACTGTTGGCAAAGCCAAGTTCGTGCATATCAAAGTCAAGGGCTTCTTCCTCTCTGGCATTCAAGCCAAGATAGTCAAAGAAGGCGCCGTCTTCAGTATCATCAACATTGGACGTAAGGGAAAGACTATGGTAAATGGCGAGCCAGTTCAGAGCTCATTGTTGCGAAATGGCGATTTAATCTCTGTCGGAAGATCAACTTTCCGCTTTGTCGAAGCGTCGAGGTAGGTCCGATGATTATCGCTTTTATCAGTGATGTGCACGCCAACTTGGAAGCGCTGCAAGTTACGCTTGCAGACATCGAAAAACAGCACGTCGATAGAATCCATTTTCTCGGAGATGCAGTCGGATACGGCCCAGAGCCGAATCCTTGCGTCGAACTAATTGCCGCTAATTGCGATATTAAATTACTCGGCAATCACGACTTTGCTGCATTGGGATTAGAAACTCCAGATTCTTTCAATGAAATCGCTCGAGTATCAATGGAGTGGACACTCAAAGAACTTTCTGCGCGGTCAACAACTGCAATGGCTGACTTTGAACTTGAAGCAATTGATGGAGATTTCTACATGACCCATGCTTCACCGCGCACACCTGACTTGTGGGAATACATTTTGGACATAGATTCGGCGTGTAGCCAATTCGAGCATTTTGAACAACAAGTAGCCTTTGTCGGACATTCCCACTTACCAGCATTCTTTTGCAAACGCGCCGATGACACTATCTCACAGCGCTACATTACAGAGTCTGAACTAGATCCTGACAGCCGATACATTATCAATGTAGGCTCGGTCGGTCAACCACGAGATCACGATCCACGCGCTTGCTACGTGACTGTCGACACCAAGAACAATATCATTCGTTATCATCGTGTCGAATACGACATTTCGAAAGCAATCGCGAGTATTGATTCGCACGGTCTGCCACAAATTCTTGGAGAGCGATTACTCGTAGGAAGATAAACAAATTCGATTGCAAGCGCCGCCTATTATAAACATAGATTTTGACAGTTAGCTTCATAGACGAAGCAGGTAAACAATTAAGTTGTAACAGCCAAATTGGAACGCAGAATATCATGGAACCGATATATCTTGGAAAACGTGGACGCTTCATTTTCTACCTTGCCCTAACGGCGCTGGTTGTTGGAGTCAAGTTCATTTCACCTGAACCACTCGAGAAACTCGAATGGAAATTCCAGGATATTCTCTATGAATTCAAAAGCGATTCACCAACTTCAAAAGATATATCAATTGTCAATATAGATAATCTCTCAGTTAGAGAACTCGGCGCTTGGCCTTGGAAAGAAGAAGTTGTCGCTGATTTGATCGCCGCCATAGGCAGCGCTGACCCCAAAACGGTCTTGCTGGACTTCCCAATGCCTGAACATTACAAAGAGTCGAAGACAGACTCAGGCGGAGTCGCCGACCAACTGTTTTGGATGAAAAATGTTATCGCATCATATGACATCGTTCCCTCTGATGATATAGAAGACACTATCACCAATCCAAAGTATCTCTTCCGCAATGCCATGATTACCAACAGTGACTTGGGACAACTCGGTCACGATCAGGCTCTCTCAGTGCGCACCGTCTTACTACCTGACTCAGCGGTTGCTGATTTTGCAGCTCGAATGGGTTTCACTTATTCATCCATCGACATCGACAATATCCTGCGTTCTGAACCATTAGTAATGAACTATCAAGGCTATTATTACCCCTCGACATCTCTAGCGGCCGCCTCTCACTTTCTCAAAGTCTTACCAGAACAAATTGTGGTTCACGGCGGTTCAGCGATTGAACTTGGCGAGCGAATGATACCAACTAACTCATCTGGGGAAATGCATTTGAATTTCCCAATTGGAGTTAGTTTCAAGACCCTTTCTGCAAGTGATATACTAAATCAACGCGTCAATTTTGATAACCTATCTGGTAAACTAGTAATTGTCACAATTAGCGCTGGCTCTCAAACAGAGTATTACAAGACTCCCGTAGCTGACGAAACACCTCGCTACTTGTTAACGGCAATTGCTACCGAAAATATCTTGCAGCAAAACTATCTCATGCGAGCCGATAGCCATATGGGATTGTACATCCTAGCCCTAGCTTTGATTGGCTTGATGAGCGCCTATTCGCTACAGAAGATCTCTTCAATCTATCGCGTCATAGTAGTTGCAGTGGGGCTAATCGCCTTGGCGAATATCAATTTCTTCCTCTTCAACTCGTTTAATCTGCTAGCCAATTCAATCTATGTGGCCCTCTTGTTAGTTCTCTTCCTTGTCGCTAGTCCTCTGATGGGCATTGACTATAGTTTCTTGCCGTTCTTACGGCCCAAACTTGAGACCGACGAAGATGAAGAAGACTCCCAGCGGAAACAAGAAACTCGCTCTGCCGTTGCCAACGCTATCAAAACTATGCCACGCAAAGTCGGTCGTATGGCTATCGCATCACCTGCCGCCCAGAGCTCTCTTAATCAAACTGTCAGTCTAGACAAAACTATGATGTCGGTTGGTGTACAGGATGCTTCTCATACTATTGCAATCACATCCGCTGGAGAAGCAACCCAACACATCTCGCCAGATGAACTCAACAAGACTATGGTCCCAGAAACCAACGCTGATAAAACCGCATTCTTGGAGCCAAAAGACAGCACAGCAGCAGCTCCTGCCGCCGCAGAAAACCATCCACCTAAACCAGTGGAAGCGACATCAAATGAGACCGCCATGTTTGGTGATCTGACCAATGCTATTATTGATCAGCCGATTGGTGAAAAGAACGAGGTCTCCAGCAATGAACCTGACAAAGACTCAAGTGACCCGCCAAGTGATCTAGGAGCAATCTCACTAGACGAAGAACCGATTTCTAAAGCCCCAGTCACTCCCGCAGAGGAACCAATGCCTCCAGTTCAACCTAAGCCAAAAGTCATTCCGGCCAAACAACTAGTTGAAATGGGACAGGGCGACAAAACATCTAAACTTGGTCGTTATCAAATCGAAGGCATTTTGGGCAAAGGCGCAATGGGCTTGGTCTACGGTGGAATTGACCCTGCTATTGACCGTAAAGTTGCCCTAAAGACTATTCGTCTCGACTTCTTGAGTGACCCTGAAGAAATGGAAGAGATGAAGAAACGTCTATTCCTTGAAGCTCAGGCCGCTGGTAAATTGAACCATCCGAATATTGTCACTATCTACGATGTGGGTAGTGAAGGGGCCATGCAGTACATTGCGATGGAGCAGATTGAAGGTCAAACTCTTGAGGATATGATCAAGCGCGAAGTTAACTTTAACTTCAAAATCGTTGCACGCATGATTCATCAGATCTGCTTGGCGTTACAATACGCGCATGACGCTGGTATTGTTCATCGTGACATCAAGCCAGCCAACCTCATGGTACTACCTGACTATTCAATCAAGGTGATGGACTTTGGAATTGCGCGTGTCGAGTCATCAAGTATGACCAAGACAGGTGTGGCGATGGGAACACCGAATTATATTTCGCCAGAACAATTACAGGGGCAGAAAATTGATGGTCGTTCCGACCTCTTTAGCTTGGGTATTGTTTTCTATGAAATGTTGGTTGGTGAACGTCCATTCAAGGGCGACAATCTGACAAGTTTAATTTACAGTATTGTCAACACCGAGCCAGAAGAGCCATCTAAGAAGAATCCTCGTATTCCACCACTCTTTGACCACATTGTTGGAAAGCTGCTCAAGAAGAATCCTGCCGAGCGCTACCAACGCGCCAGTGACATCAGCGCGGCGCTATCAGATTTCGTGCAGTCATTCGCTACACGCTAGAATTTGAATAGACTCAATTCGAGATTGAACAATAATCCATCTATCAATCGATAGGTGGATTTTTTGTTTTTTCGTCAATCACACTCTCGGCAAGGGAAAGAGCTACTCCTGAGAGCATGGCTTCGACACCGAGTTGGGTGAAGTCACCAGTGATAAGATCGCGGTTGAGAGCCGCGTAAAGAGAACAAAAGCCAGAACTCTCGACAACCATGCCAGAAAGTTGACCATCGTTTTCAGTGACAAATGTCACCTCGCCTAATTCCTTGGAGACAACATAGGCCGAACAATTGTGCACTTGCAAATGAGCCCCGTGCGCATAAGCAACAACCAAAGCGCCGCGTTTCTTCCCGAGCTTTGTCTTAGGATAAATAACTAACGAAAGCGACTCGTCGCTACCTTCTTCTCCGACACGAATACGGAAACTTTCAGCGTCCTGAGTAACTTTCTTAGTTCCGAGCGCCGAGGCAATCTCGGCAATTTGGTCTTTACTAAACTCTATCATTCTCAATCTATCAGGCTTTAGACTTCGTTCCAATCAGACTTGGGAGGTTCGTTTGAATCAGATTTGGGAGGGTCGTTTGTTCCAATGTTCTGCTTCTCTTGTGACTGCTTTGTCTGCGAGGAAGAATCTGGAATTTCTGGCTCATCCATTGCTTTCTTAAGCTGATCGGAAGTTTCGCTGACAGCGCCACGAAACTCACGTATGCCTTTACCAAGACCACGCGCCAATTCTGGCAAACGCTTGGCGCCGAACAACAATAGAACCACCAAAGCTATCAGTAACATCTCAGGCAGACCAGGCATCCCAAGCGCCAACACCGGATTTTCAAACATCATACTCTTCACTAAAACACTTTTCACTAAAATTTGCGTAAACATTATGCCGCCTCCATCCATCTTATGGCCATCTTATGGTGAATGGCTTGTAAGCGTTAGCTTTCCTAATTAAGCTCTTCTTCCAACTAAGCTTTTCATTCTCAAAAAAGTATCTTTCAAAAGACATCGTCAAAAAACACCCTACAAGTACCACCACTTAAAATAAACTATCACCAAAACCATTGTTAACACAGAAACCAAATTTATTTTGACCTGCAATCCAAATGAAACCGTAATCACCCACAGGTCAAGTGTAGTCGTGTCAAAGCCAAGTTCATAGGCGCGAGAAAAAAGAATTTTCGCTGGTCCATCTGGCACAAATTGCCCAATAATATCACCAACGAGACCGCCAACAATTGCCGCAAGAATCAGTGAAAATATGATAAATGTCTTATCGCGCGATTTCACGCTCGGTCTTCCTATATCTTTTCAGCATTAAGCAGTAAATCATCTAATCCAAGTCACCATTTGTGTTCTTAGGCAGCTGTTACATTGGAACCAGAAGTCTTTGAGCCACGTTTGCTGATCGCTTCACGCAACGATTCAAAAAGTATCAGTCCATCGCCAGAACCAAGAATCGAATCAGCCACACGCTCTGGATGGGGCATCATTCCCAAAACGTTTTGGCCAACATTAACTATCCCCGCTATTGAGTTACGAGAACCATTGGGATTGGTTGCCTCACTAACAACACCTTCTCTATCGCAATAACGAAAGACAACTCGATTAGCGCTTTCGATTTCATCCAATTGATCATCGGCTACGTAAAAATTGCCCTCGCCATGAGCGATTGGAACTTTGATAACTTGATGATGAGTGTAGTGTGTCGTAAACGGAGTCTTGTTATTCTCGACACGCAGGTAGGTCCATTGACCAAGAAACCTCAGCGAGCGATTCCGAATCAAAGCACCTGGCAAAAGACCTGATTCCGTTAGAACCTGAAATCCATTACAGATCCCAAGAACAAAACCACCATCCGCCACAAACTTTGTCACCGTAGTCATAATTGGAGAGAAACGTGCAATCGCCCCTCCGCGCAAGTAGTCGCCATAGCTAAACCCACCTGGCAGAACAACACAATCAAAACCAGAGAGGTCTGTTTCTTGATGCCAAACGTATTCCACTTCCTCCTGCAAACAGTATTTAACTGCCGAATAAGAGTCATGGTCCGAATTGGAACCTGGGAATGTTATCACCGCTACACGCATTTAAGTTTCCTTGAGGAAATCAGGATTAGGCCTGTTCTGTTTATTACTTCTTGTCGGGCCACTGAATTTCGAACTTTTCGATAACTGGATTAGCTAAGGCTTTTTCGCTCAACTCTTGCAATTGTTTTTCAGATTCGGCGCTATTATCAGCAAATTCTATTTCATAAAATTTACCCGCACGAACCGAAAGCGCTCTGTCGAAGCCCATCACCGCCAATGACTTTTGAATCGCAACACCTTCAGGATCAAGCACCCCGTCTTTGAAACGTACATGGACAATCGCTTTGGTGGTCGCTTTGGTGGTCGCTTTGACGGCCTGTTTGGCTGCCGTTTCTGTTGTGCTTGTGGTCTTAGTCATAATCTTGCTCATCGTTGATGTTAATATAGCGCCTTGCTATGGTTCACCTATGTAAAATAAACTCTCGTTCTATGATTCATCAATCGCCGTTCTTCGTGCGAGCGACCAACCCCATGGCCTTATCATAAAGCCGCTCGCCTTCGCGATACAGCCCATGTATTATATAGAGTCCCATCAATGGGAACAAGACTAGCTTGTAATTCACAAACGCCCCAATGACCGCCAAAACCAAAACACCGATTTTGGGCAAATCTGCGCGCGTCGGTTTATCTGGGAAAATATCATATTCGACCTGCGAAACCATCAGAGCCGAGAAAAGAATTACCATTCCAGTGATGTACTCAGTGTATTGCAATGACCCCCAAACCTCAAAACTAAATATCACATAAGCCACCAGCCCCAACGCCGCTGCTGGCACAGGCAAACCGAGGAAGTTTTTCTTCTCATCAGACTGGGCCAACAAATTGTACCGAGCCAAACGATAGCTCGCAGACATGATAAACACTATGCTGATTATCCAACTCCAACTTCCCATGCCCTTCAAGTTGATAACCTGCACCATAAAAGCTGGCGCGATGCCAAACGAGATGAAGTCGGCCAATGAATCCAATTCTGTGCCAAAATCCGAATGCGCGCCAGCGAGGCGGGCGACTTTGCCATCAAGAATATCCAAAAATGCCGCCAGTAGAATAAAACGACAGCCAACTAACAAATCACCATCTGAAAACGAAATGATAGCAATAAACCCACAGACCAAATTGCCCATAGTAAACATACCAGGGAAAAAGCCACGATAATCTCGACGTCGAGAGCCGTTCTGTTCATTCGCTATTTGATTCATGGTCGCTACGCTATCGAATTATCACTCTTAGCTTGTTTCTATATTCACTTCAGATAGTGTGGGTTTATCTGAATTGGACACAGGCGCCAGTCGCGCCAACACAGTCAGACCGCCAACAATTTTGTCTTTAGGCTTAACACAAATCTCTGCGCTCTCAGGCAGAAAGACTTCCACTCGTGAACTAAACTTGATCATGCCAAACTTTTCACCGCGCTTAATCGTTTGCCCGACTTGCAAGCGATTAACAATTCGACGCGCCAATAATCCTGCAATTTGTTTGAAAACTACTAGCCCATGAGTCGAGTCAATTCCTATTTCGGAACGTTCATTTTCTTCAGAAGCCTTATCTACAAAAGCGGCATGGAACTTCCCTGGGCAATATTTTGAAAACAAAACCTTGCCCGCAACTGGTGTCCAATTGACATGCACATTAAATACCGACAAGAATATCGCAATTTTCCAAACAGGAGTGTCGAAGCCAGGATAAGATTCAAGTTTCTCAATATAAAGCGCAGTACCATCAGCTGGTGAAATAACAGCGTTCTCCTCAACACTGGCGACACGCTCGGGAGATCGAAAAAAATACATGAAGAAAAACGCCAGCAGGAAGAACAAAATCGCAGGAATCAACGGCCAAGAATCATCAAGCACAAAACGCCCCGCCACACATATCAACGCAGTCGCGAATGCGCCAAATACAAATGGGAATCCATCTCTTTCCATTAGTTCACTCTCCAAAGCCCTAAGACTTCAGAACTCTCTCGACAATTTGCTTGGCGTTCTTCAAATAATAATCAAGCGTAAACAACTCTTCAATCTCAGCGGAGTTGAGATGCGCAGTCACATCTGGGTCCTCGCTAATCAAATCCCTGAACGAGCCATTGTTATCATGCGCATTCATCGCATTACGCTGGACTATCACATAGGCGTCCTCTCGACTTCCAAGTTTCGAAGTCAATTTGAGCAACAATCTCTGCGAGAAAACAATTCCACCACGAAAATAAATATTACTAAGCATTTGCTTTTTGTTAATCACTAAGCCAGCAAGTAAGTCATTGAACTTAGCCAGTCCATAGTCAGCTAGGATAGTCACATCAGGAATAATAATCCGCTCAACAGAACTATGCGCAATGTCACGTTCATGCCACAGCGCTACATTCTCCAAAGCGCTAACAGCATAGCCGCGCATCAATCGTGAAATACCAGTCAAACGCTCGGCCGTAATCGGATTCTTCTTATGCGGCATCGCCGATGAACCCTTTTGGCCTTTAGCAAAACCCTCTTGCATCTCCCCGATTTCCGAACGTTGTAAATTGCGGATTTCAGTAGCGAACTTTTCAATTGAACTAAAGAGTATCGCAATCGAAGTGATAAACGATGCGTGTCTGTCACGTTGAATCACCTGCGTAGAAACCTCAGCTGCTTTGAGACCAAGTTTCTTACAAACATACTTCTCTACTTTCGGATCCAGGTTAGCAAAATTACCAACCGCCCCAGAAATCGCTCCCACTGCAATCTCTTCAGTGGCGGCATTGAAACGAACTCTTCCGCGTTTCAACTCTGTATACCAAACGCCAAGTTTTAATCCAACAGTCGTCGGCTCAGCCAGAACACCATGTGTCCGGCCAATTGCTGGTGTCAGCGCATGTTTCTTGACCAACTTGCGCAGTTTAATCAAAGCCTCGCCAATGCCTTTGTCGATGATTTTCGCCGCGCGAGTTATACGCAGCGCCAAGGCCGTATCGAGCACATCCGACGAAGTCATGCCATAATGGATATACTGCGAATCAGGACCGACTTTTTCGGCCACAGAAGTCAAAAACGCAATCACATCATGATTAGTCACCGCTTCGATTTCTTCTATTCGCGCAACATCAAAGCCAGCTTTGCGCTTAATATTTTTCAGCGCCTTGGCGGGGACAATTCCGTCCTTGGCCATCGCCTCACAAGCGGCAATTTCAACCTCCAACCAGGCCTGATACATGGCCTCTTGCGACCATAAAGCTCCCATTTCGGGGCGGGTATAACGTTCTATCACTGCGTAATTTCTCTTCTATCTATCTTCATTTTGATTTACTGCTACATTTACTTCTTGATTTACAAAGTAGGTCGGGTTCCAGCGTGAGCTTCAGCGAACAAGAAACCCGACATCTCCACCATATGCACGATGATATTCTAAAATATGAACGATGACGCTTCCAACGTCTTGCCCGCGCAGGCGGGCATCCAGTTTTTCGATGTTGTAAATGGATTTCCGCCTACGCGGAAATGACGTAGCTCGTAGTACATATACATCCAATCCCCTGTCCTATACTATATTACTCCAATCCCAAAATACAAGATCGGTTTCCAGCGTAGGTTCCAGCGTGAGCTTCAGCGAACAAGAAACCCGACATCTCCCCTATAACCCTCATCAATTGCCAAATGTCGGGTTTCTACATTCCTCAAGAGGAATTCCGGAACCCGACCTACGACTAAATGATTCTGCCCTACGTTAATCCTCGGGATACCGAACCTCGGCCAAATATAGCCCCTGTGGCGGGACAACCAGATGGTCAGTGGTCCATTTTCCCGCTTTGAGTATATCTCGAATATCGTCTATAGTCAACGGAGAGCGATGTCTAGCTGGCGGCAACGCATAACGGACACAAAATCCAACAATTGCGCGTACCATGCTGTGTAAGAAGCGGTTGGCGATGATGGTAAATGCGAATCCATCGCCATTTACAGCCCAATCGGACTGGCTAATAGTGCAAAAAGAACTGTCCGGAACCGAGGCGGGAATACACAAGGCCGCGCAATCCCTTTCGCCGAGAAACACTTCTGCGACCTCGTTCAGCTTTTCCAGAGTCAAAGCCGAAAACCGTGGAGCCTCCCAACGACGAAGATTATGCAAAGCGCTCGGATTTTCGCTCAAACGGTAAATATATTTTCGTGAAGTCGCGTCAAAACGTGAATGGAATGATTCGCTGACAATGCAGGAACTCTTAATCAGAATATCATCCTGCAAATGCTGTTGAAGCGCAGGAGCGAATTTGTCTTCAGGGATAGTAGATTCGCAGTGAAAGTTCGCGGTCTGCCCTAGCGCATGCACACCCGAGTCGGTCCGCCCTGCGCCATAAAGCGTGGTTTTGGTTTTGAGAACAGTCGCCAGCGCCCGCTCGATTTCCTCTTGCACAGTCCGCTGATCCGCCTGCCTCTGCCACCCACAATAAGCGCTACCGTCATATTCAATAATGATCTTAATATTAGCCATAGGCTATGACTATAACGCAAAATGTCGAATCCGCAAGGACTTCGGCCTACGAAACCTACTTCTTGGCTTTCCTGTAAATTCTAATTAGCCAATAGACCAAGTAGTAATAGAAAACCATATTCAGTAAGCCAATTATTGCGAAATTCCCATCAGCATGAATACCTTGTGGCGAGAATAACATATTCCAAAAAACGGCCATGATACCTACAGGGAACTGAAGAAGAGCGAGTGCCATGTATAAGCCCTCTGGTATCACCATGATCTCATACACTGTAAGGAGCCACACTAATGTGAGAATCCAAAACAATGCGACACCCTTGAGAGTAGCGCCATGAAGGGATTTCTTACTCTTCAACTCTGTCATGTTTTTATTTTCCATTTGTTGCCAGTACCGTAGATACCGTCTTGTCGGTCAAGCGTAATTTGGCTGGGTCGCCCACAGCTTGCTGTGGGAACATATCGCTTCGGCACAATGTATGCAATTCAGGCATATCATTTTTTGTCATCAGCTAATAAATTCTCTATATCTTCGCAATTAACCCAAAGCACACTGTGGGCGACTAGACCGTCGCCTATATCTGAAATCGTGTCGCTTTCGAAGAATGTAATCTCCAAAAGAGGCCTCAACGAGGAGACCAGTTTCTATTCTGTGAGCTCTTTTCGTCCAATAATCCAAGAGCGCAACCACAGAGTTACGCGACTGTAATCGTTAAGCTTTATGAGTGTTTTTTCATATTCTCTTTCGAAGAAGTTAGACACCTCACTAAGGTCGGCAAAGTTTTCTATTTCGGGGAAATTGCTCTTGCTTCCTGCAACAATTTTGAGTGCATAGTATAACGGAATCCACACGTAAGGCCACTTGCTGTTTGCGATATGGATTTCGATACAGCCCTTCTCCCTGAACACTCTAAATCTAAGTGTTCCCATCAAGAATTCGACACTAGCATTCCCGAAATGCAGATCACTATAGTTGCTGCTGATGATTTGAAGGCTATACTTCTTTTGAAGAGCCTTACTAGAAGCTTCAAATTCGTCCAAGAATGGATTATTTGTGATTGTTTTGTTAATCATCTTCTTCAATTTCGGTCCAGCCCCGTAGGTCGAAACCCTTGCGGTTTCGACTCTTTCGATTTAGCTACTTCTATGCACATCAACATAGACACTCCGCGCACTATCGAAGCTCATGGCGAACTATTGTCATAGTTGAATATGAATAAGAACAGTCGAAACCACAAGGGCTTTCGACATTTCACTAACGCAGAATCACTACCAAATCACACCAAAACCCCATTCCATCCCTAAGTGATGGCAAACGCATGGCGCACACATCAGGAAAGGAATGTTCTACAAAATCGCAACAACATTCCTCTACCCGCATACTCTATATGCAAAACGAACCCATTTTGAAAAGTGGAAGATTAGAGGAGTCGGATAGCTCCACAGCCTGTCATGCTGAGCGTGGCGAAGTATCTTGTTGGATACCAGTAGGATGAATCGAGAGAAAATTCTTCACTTTGTCCAGAATGACAGAATACCAGAATGACAGAATAGTAGAACAGCAATCGATGGAAAATTTGACGAAAAGGTTTTTTGGGGCGGCTTTTATTGGTCAATTTGTGTGAAAGCTAGTATAATGGGACGGTAGTTTGTCAACTTTATTGTATGGGTACAATTGTGGCAAAAGAACATATTAACCAAACTAATTTAATACTGGGAAGAAACGGAGAACACAATGAAGACATCAAAACTAATCGGATCTACGGTAGTGGCCTTTGCGGTCGTTTTGGCAATGAGCGCAGGAAGCGTCTTGGCGCAAGGCCATGAGCACAAAGAAGGCGCAAAAGGTCATGCCGAAAAGAGCATGGCTGGCTCAATGGGACACTCGCACGACCGCGCGTCTATCCACGATGGAAGTGTTACGATGACAGATAAACATCACTTTGAAGTCGTATTCCATGAGAAGGAACTTCGCGTTTATGTTTATACCATAAAACAGGATCCCATCACAAATCTCAAAGGTCTCTCTGCAAGCGCTTTCCTTAAATCAAAAGGTGGCGACACACTGACACTGAAACTTTCCTATGTAGCTCCTGATAGCGCAATGAAATCGACTCAGGGCTATCTTTCAGCCAAACATGATTTCTCCGCTGTAAAAAACGGTACAATGAAGGCCTCATTTTCCATAGACGGTCTTGATAACCCAAAAGAAACTTCAGTGACGTTCCGTGAGTCGGTAAAAGTTCACGATGAAGAAGGTATGCATGGCGACCATATGAAAAAGGGACATGACGATGATCATGATGGTGGACATGACGATGACAACGACAAAGACCATGATGGTGGACACGACGATGACCACGACCACGGTAGTCACTAAAAACAAACCACAAGTTACCACAAGTAGCTGAAACCTTGGTTGCCGAATGGTTCTCTTTTCGTCTTCCGTTGTGGACAATCATTGCGGACAATCGCCTGTATGTGTGGTGTCCTTAAGTTAAATTGTAAATCTGATATCTCACGGCTTCAAAGAGGTCCAATGACCTCTTTGAAGCCCCCAATAACAAGAATAGCAAACAAGAATAGCAACGGGAATATGTCTCTGAATAAGAAGATGACAAAGGATAGGAAAATACTCCACATAGCGTTACTGCTGGGGTTCGGAGGAATACCTGTGGCAATTGTTGTTGGGATTGTCATTTTCTTCCATCAGCCGACGACCTACCATTGCCCGATGTACATTGCCGACGCTCAGATGTCCCAGCTTACGCAGGCTGAATCTTCGACAAAGGCAACCAGTAAGGGCTCATCCCAAAATGATTCTCCTTCAACAGAGAACCTCTCTGTTCTCTCTCCAGCCGCCGTTCAACTCGGCGCAGGTATTTTTGAAGAGAGTTGCGCTTCATGTCACGGCCAGACGGGTCAGGGTGACGTCGCAGTTGACACAAAGTTACCCGTTCCACCAAAAGATTTGAACTCATGGGCAGTCCAGTGGCGGAAAGATACAGACCTTCTTCAGGCCATTTCAGATCATGACTATGTCACCCCCTTGTTCAGCGCCAAATTCTCCGACGAGGAGCGCTGGGGATTGGTGCACTATATCCGTAAGACATTCTCGCCTTCTGGCTCTCCTCCATGGAATTCGATGAAATTCCAATCGGTTGAAAAGTTAGGTCGAACTATTTTCGAAACTCTTGATTGTAACCGATGTCATAGAGATGACCGTCCTCGTGAACTCGCTGGCTTTCCGCCAACTCTTGACCATGTCGGGAGTAAACTCAAGAGAGACTGGATAGTTGAATACCTGCTCAACCCGTACCCTATCCGTTGGGCAACCATGGGGATTCGGCCACTTTTGCGGATGCCGTCTTTCAAATTCGAGCGTTCGACAGCAGAGGCAGTGGCCGACTATCTCTCGATGCAGGTTGACACTGTGCGCTTCCCTGAAACAGCTCTCAAAGGACAGGGCAATGCGGATGAGGGACAAAGTTTGTTCAAAAGCTACCAGTGCCTCGGTTGCCACAGCTTACGGGGTGAGGGAAACAAAATCGGCCCAGACCTAACCAAAGCTGGTGACAGATTGAAACCCGCCTATATTTTCCAATGGGTGAAAGACCCACAGGGGCTTATTCCTGGAACGGGAATGAAAGACTTTGAACTCTGGGACGATGAAGCCAGTTCTCTAGTTCGCTATGTTGAAACGTTGAAATAACTTGATGAACTTTAGCGCCAAACGAAATAGAATAACCATAAATTCAACTATTCGCCTACTTGCCGTGCTAATTCAAGCGCTAGTCCAAAAGGCGCCTGACCCAACAGAATACAGCTATTCTCTCTAAGAGGCTTGGCCATCCGGCTGGCTTGAATCTATTTAAGCATCACCATTTTCTTTGTTTTGGTGTAGTTCCCTGACTTCAGTTGATACAAATATATCCCTGAAGCAACTTTTTCTGATGTGTCACTTCGACCGTCCCACACCAATCTATAAGACCCAGCTGAAACCACTTCATTAACCAGTGTCCGAACTTTTTGACCGGCAATATTATAGATTTCTATTGAAACTTGTGATTTTTGAGGCACAGAATATTCCAGAACAGTTTCAGGGTTAAAGGGGTTTGGATAATTTTGGCGTAGCATAAAGTCGGTAGGCAACACACTTGAGATTTCTTGACCGACATCAGTTGCCAATTGGCAATTGAAGATATGGACAGCGCCTCTGTAGTTGGGACCTGGATCACCAGGGGCTCTTACCCAGAGAGCTCCAATGGCAAATTCGGGATCACCATCACCATCGATGTCACCCAGACCACAGACTCCGACACCAAACAAGTCGAGCGCCGATGAACTTGAGTATGTTTCTTGCATGAGAGAACCATCTATACCAGAGTAGATATAGACATTCCCCTTGTTCTTGTTGAAGGCTCCGGCAGAACCCCAATCATATCTGTAGGCGCCAACCGCAAAATCATCATAACCATCGTTGTTGATGTCACCTATGCCATCCATAGCCGCGCCGAATTCGTTCTTGTAGTGCTTGCCCGTTACTGTGTACAACAATGTGTTTGATGTGGGAGAATAGGCCCACACCGTGACAGCGCTGGAACTATTCAAAGAATGCCCGGCTATGAGAATGTCGTCAAATCCGTCATTGTCCAAGTCACCAGCTCCAACTACATTGTAACCGAATTGGTATCCAGCTACTGGGCCAACTCTGCGATATAGCCGAGAGCCGGTTTTGCCAGAGTAGACATCGACGCGCCCTTTGTCTGTTCCGTTGTTGTCATATTTGGGCTCGCCTATTACGATATCGTTTACTCCATCACCGTCAATATCACCAGCGACAGTTGCAGAGTGCCCAAACCAGCCAGCGCTACTTCCGACCCAAGAATGTAGTGTATCGCCATTGGCGCCTGAGATGATATCAACTCGACCATCTGTGGACGACCAATTTCGGTCTGCGACTATTATGTCGAATTTGCCGTCGTTGTTTAGGTCACCGGCGCTGGTTCCTGTCCGGGCGACGGCGCTGTAATCGGCAAGAGTGTCACCCGTTAGTCCAGAGAATATCACGCCATTGACTAGAATATCAGCGTAAGCATCCGCATCAAATAGACCGAAACCGCCAGCGCCCTGAATGAAATTGAAATCATCGAAATATGTTCGGATGATATTTCCAGTCAGACCTGAATAGACGATTGCTACAGAATTGACGCCAAGCGCTCCATCTGCGGCCACTAACATATCTGGGTAGGAGTCATTGTTCACGTCGCCAGCTTCATAGATATTTCTACCGAAATCGACTTGCCCAGAAGATAGCAGGCCAGAGCCATATATTGTGAGACCCTGACTACACTCTTGTGCGTAAGATTTTCCAATTATCAGAACTGAAAGTGTTACTGCCAAAAAGTTATATATTAGCGAACGTTTCATTAGAAAACCTTCCTGCTGAGACCCCACCACTGGAAACTCAATTGTTGTTAGGGTGAAAGGCGCCAATTCGTCGAGAAGTCACCCATTTCACTGTTTGAGATAATTTACCCTGTTAATCAATTACTCGCCTACTATATAAGTGATTTTGCAATAATGTCAATTGCTAATCACGCATTGGGGCAGACAAAGTCTGCACTCGTATTCCTGCGGTGTGTTTCAAAGTTGCGTAGGGCGAAATCTCTTGCGGTTTCGACTCTTTCGAGTCGTCCTACTAACATGCACATCAACATAGACACTTCGCCCACAATCGTGGACTCATGGCCAATAATTGTCATAGTTGAGTATGAATCGAAACGGTCGCCACCGTAAGGAGTTTCGATATTCCACCAACGCAGAATCACTATCAAATCACACCAGAATTCTACTCCACCCCTAAGTGATGACAAACTCAACGCGCACACTTCAGGAAAGGACTGTTCTACAAAACCGCAACAACAATCCTATGCTCGCATACTCTATATACAAATCGAACCCATTTTCGGGTGTTGGTGTTGACTATAGTCGGCGAGATTGCAGCGTCGCTTCGCTCCTCGCAATGACTCTTGGACGTGTCGTGCTGAGCGTAGCGAAGTATCTTGTTGGATACCAGCAGAATGAATCGAAAGAAGATTCTTCACTTTGTCCAGAATGACAGAATAGTAGTACAGCAATTGATGGAAAATTTAACGAAAAGACTACAGCGCTTGTACCTGCGCAAACTGTATATGCAAAACGAACCCATTTGAGGGCTATCTGCCACTCTAGGAAGAGGTTGGCGTTGCGAGTTTCTAGCCGAACTAATATTGGCCAATTCGTTGGTCGAGTTTGGCAATATGGACTATTTAGGTTAAGTTAATGCGGTCGGGATATTGGCTATATGTCAAATCCCGAAATTGAGACTAAACCACCAACTTGAGGCAGGGGCAACTTAGTATGAAGCTACTTAGTATGAAGAAAATAGTATTGATGACAGGTGCATTGTTATTGCTCAGCACAGTCCTTACAAACAACGCGCACGCGCGCAAACTAACCTTTTTCGTGGCGCCTGAGCTTGACCTCGCAGTAGCTCCGGATGAAGTTGTGGATTATTACAGTAAGGGAATCGGTGGAGCCCTTGGATTTGATTATGCGTTATCTACGAAACTGTCATTAGTGTGGACAGCTAATTACAAGACATTTTCTCCAGATGAGAAATTGCTTACCGATTTGATTACTGCTCCTGATGAATATCCTGGCGCTACAAATATTAGCGTAGAAGATGGGACAATCTATACCGCTGTTATTTCTGTTGTTGCCAAGGCAAAACTCAAAGGCAAGGGTTCGTCTTTTTGGCCATATGTGAAGGCCGGCGCTGGGGTTTCTGTGGTAGGCGCTGATGAGATTATTGTCAACTTTACAGATGCCGGCTCACCTATGCAGGAGTTTGCGGGTGAGCTTGAAGTTACTACGGCCCCCTCTCTTCTTGCGGCATTCGGACTAGAGCTTAAGCGTGGCGGTAATGGAAGTTTCTTCGTTGAAGTGGGTATTGAGGTTCATTATTTGACGATTCCGGCAGATGGAATAGATCCCGAAAGTACTTTGAATCTTACAGCTATTCCAATTCGACTCGGATTTAGTTTCTAGGAGCGTGTGACAGGGTGGCTTCAAGAGTTCCGTCAAGGTCCTCAGGTCTGAGGACCTGCCACAACAAGCCGAATATCGTTGATTCTGAAAAGTAGGCCCAGTCAGACTATGTCGAGACTACAAGAGTTTAGACGTGCCGAACTTGACCAGCCCGCACTATTTCAATAGCTTCCCACTCAAAGAATTGCTACAAACCAAAGCCAAGGAAAAGAGAATTCAATTGACAATCAAAAACAAATCCAGACACAAGTCGACGTTACGTATGATGTCCTTAGGAGCGCTACTGGTAATGAGCTATGCCTGTGGTGATAAGAAGAACCCAGTCAACAATTCAGGCCCAGATACGGGTGGGCCTGTTCAGACGGTATTCCAAAAGTTTAGTAATCAATATCTTGATTTGGATTCAGGTTTAATCGATAGCGTATCGATAATCCCAGGCGCTTCTGCCGACGTCAGTATTTTATTCAACGCCGGACGGGCTGTTCATAGTGTACTATTTAATGAATCAGGCAGCGCGATATCCAGACTAGTCGGGGAGGTATTCTCAGAGGTTACAGTTGCCCAAGCGGATACGGCAACATTCTTGGGGCGTTTGGACGTACCATTTGATAGCACGAACACATTCCTGATAAAGACCAACTTGGGCTCAGTCTATAAACTGGGAAATGCCTCTGAAACTTCTACTGGCGCCACCTTTGATTACGCCTTGATGTCAGTGGCCCCATAGCAAGTAGGACGACGCAGTTCCGCAGGTCGAGGGCTTTTCCCTACATACGACTACGACAGTATTGCCTGTTGGGGAGTTACTGATGCAGATCTGAGCGTAGCTTATTCGACTCTTCGGGAGAGAGTTTTTGGACTTTTACGCCGCGGCGTCTGGTGATGGCTTGATAGGCGCCGCATTTTTCGCAACCGACTGGTTCACGTCTTATCAACGGTAAGATACGCTTACGCAACAAATAAGCAGCGGCCAGAGCGATTGCCGCCCAGACCATTATGTCCTGCCAGTTGATTGTCTGTATGTCACTCATTCTTAAACTCCTAACAACTTACATTCGTCTTGCTCGCGAAGGCGGGCATCCAGTCTCTCATCGCACCATGGATTCCCGCCTTCGCGGGAATGACGATTGGTAATATTTCACCAGTACCGTTCAAAACCCCAGCGCACTCACTATGTTATACGCGCCCCAAGCGGCAACGTAGGCCAAAATCGTCATATAACTAAAAACAAACACGGGCCAGAACCACGAATTAGTCTCGCGATGAATAACCGCCAACGTCGCGCCACATTGCGCGCAGAGCGCAAAGAACACCATAATCGAAATCGCCACCGCAACATTGAAAACAGGCTGGCCAGCCAACTCGCCATCATCCCAGGTCGATGACCTGAGTTTCTCTACCAAAGAGCTTGAAGTTTCATCCTGCCCCTCGCCGAGATTGTAAATCGTTCCGAGTGTGGCAATGACAACTTCGCGGGCAGGAAACGCTGAGAGCGCCGCGATTGTGATTTTCCAATCCCAACCCAGCGGTTTGAACATTGGTTCCAGAGTCAATCCCAAGCGACCAATATAACTCTGCCGCAAATTTGCGCCCTGCAATTGATTCCCCAAAAACGCAATTACCGAGTCGCGTACTTTTGTTTCGACGCCATATAGCTCTTGTGTTTGTGACTCAGTTGTCAGTCCAGTTTCAAATGAGCTAGCGATTTCAGCGAAGCGTGCATCACTATTGGCTTCAACTTGCGCAACTTCAACCTGATATGCATCCAACAATTCAGTCGAGCGTGGATAATAACTCAACGCCCAAATAATAACAGTCACAGCAAAAATCACGGTGCCTGCGCGTTTGACAAAAGCTCTGGCGCTAATCGAAATCCGAATCCAAATGCCTTTAAGAGTGGGAGTTTTGTATGTCGGCAGTTCCATCACAAATGATTCAGACTCACCTTTGAGCACAGTGGCCTTGAGTGTTAGTGACACTACCACTGCAACAATCAACCCAAGTGCGTAAAGCCCAACAAGTGTCAGGCCCTGCGAATTGAAAACACCAAAGTAGCTATGAAACGGAATAAACGCGGCAATCAGAACAGTATAAATGGGTAAACGAGCGCTACACGACATCAGTGGCGCCACCAAGATTGTCAGCAAGCGTTGACGGCGACTTTCAATGACACGCGTGGCCATGATCCCCGGAATCGCACAAGCGAATGAAGACAAGAGCGGCACAAATGACTTTCCTGATAGCCCACACCACCGAAACAGCCTATCAACAATAAATGCCGCTCGCGGTAAATAGCCCGAGTCTTCTAGTAAACCCAAGAAGAAGAACAGAATAATAATTTGAGGTAAGAAAATCAGAACCGAACCCACACCACCGATGACACCATCCACCACCAAAGAACGCAAAGCGCCGTCGGGCAAGGTCGAACCGACCAAACCACCGAACATCGAAGTAGCGCCGTCAATCAGATTCATCACTGGTTCAGCCCATGTAAAGATCGACTGAAAAACAACCACCATAATTCCCAGCAGAATCAGCGGCCCCCAAATGCGATGCAAAACAACACTATCAATTCGATCGGTGCGGCTGGTTTTCTTCTGGCCAGTGCGGACAATTACCTTTTCAGCAATCTCAGACATCGACTTAGCCAGCGGATAGGTCTCGGCAAATGGTAGACCATGATATTCTCTTGCCAGATTCGCCCGCAGGTTTTCGAGTTTTTCACGCGAGTGATCTTGATAAATCCGCAAGAAGTGATTTTCAGCGGGGCCTTTGCGGTCGAACAAAGCGCGTATTAGTTCGGGACGCGACAGCGACGCCGAGTCGGTGTCATTACCTGCTACACTGTATTCAGCTAAGAACAATTCGATGTCCGTGTTGAATTTGTGAAGAGGTTTGGCTGGTTCTATATCCGAGAAATTGGCAATCGAGGATTTTAGTTCTTCAAGACCAATTCCTTTATGCGCTTTGGCGGCAATGACTGGCATGCCGAGAATTTCCGAGAGTTTTTTCTCATCGACTCGTATGTTCCGACTTTCGGCAATATCGACTTGATTGAGTGTCACTATGGTCGGAATTCCTGCCTCCGCGATTTGCGCTAGGATGTACAAACCTCTATCAAGATTTGAAGCGTCAAGAACCACAATGACCAAATCAAGTGAGTCCACTGACACTCCTGTTGTGCGATCAGATTTATTGTCGTCACGCCCAATCAGAGTCTGAACTGCTATATATTCATCAGGGGAAATCGCCGAAAGCGAATAGCTGCCAGGTACATCAATGATTGAATATTCAACATCAGGTGTTTGCGGCAAAGAAAACGAACCAGTATGCGCGGCAACTGTCACACCAGGATAGTTAGCGACTTTCTGGCGGAGACCTGTCAGGTAATTGAAAATTGTGGATTTACCCGAGTTGGGATTTCCGCAGAGAGCAATGCGGACAACGCGTGTAGTCGCTTCTGTTCTTGATGATATATTTGTCATGATATTATTGTCATGATTTGGCTTTGTTGACGATCTCTATCAAGCAAATCAGCAAGAGCGAAGGTAGGAGCGCTACCTCCGAGTTTCAGGAGGTAGCGGACATATTCTCACAACGATTAAACTTTTTCAACACTGACAAGATCAGCTTCGCTGGAGCGTAAAGAAAGACACGACTCGCCTACAGCAAATTCAATCGGATCGGAGAATGGCGCACGACGCACCATGGAAATTGCTCGGCCTGGATAAACACCCATCTCAACTAGACGGCGGCCAATGTTTCCTTCTTCGATGGCGACAACACGAACTGTTTGCCCACATTCAATACAACTTAGCTTGGTCATTTCTCTATCTATCCTTGTGGCGCTACTTGTTTTTTCATTTCAGTATACGTCGGTCGGGCGAGCTAGTGACACTCACATCCCTCCGGCGCCGCTTATATCAATGACATTACTCTTCTTTTTTGGTTGACCCTTTTCGGAGTCACTGCTGTCAGAGTCACTACTATCAGCGCCAGTGGCGCCTTGCTGTTGACGACACTTCAAACAAATACCAACAACTTCAATACGAAACTCTTCTGGTAGAAGCCCTGCTTCGTCAGCTTTGTCTTGCAAGAGTTGGGTAATTTCGTTGGAGAAAAATTCTTCGGTTGAACCACATTTTTGACAAACCAAGTGACCGTGCGGTGTCGAGGTGACTCTGTCATAACGGACAACACCATCACCAAAGTACTTCTTTTCGCCCAGCCCAACTTCGCAAATCAATTTCAATGTCCGCCAGACTGTTGTATAGGCAATAGCTGGGTCCATGTTGATGACACGTTCGTGAAGCTCCTCAACCGTCATATGCGGCTCGGATTCAAAGAACGCCCGAAAAATGGTCTCCCTCTGGGAGGTCATTTTCAATCCTTTGGTCTTCAGAAAACTTCGCATCTAGCCACTGCCTTTGATTTTGCGAATGTTAATCCCGCGGGCTCGTCCCGCTAGATATCTCGACTTGCAACGCCAAATGCTAATTGCAATTGGATTGCAGCAACACCTAATTCTAACTCTTTTGTCGGAAATGTCAAGCAAGAATTCATAGAAAAACCGAAAAAACATACCGATTTAGTATGTTTTTATAACACACTGCTACACAAGGCTATACACCAATAAAAAAGGCGGAGATAACCTCCGCCTTTGGCAATAATTTTGATATTCACAGCCCCGTTTCAAACGGCGCCTAGAAATGCGGTTTTGACCTATTTACCGCTCTTCATTGAATCTGGTTTTGCATCACTCTTCGATTCGTCTTCTGCCTTGGCTTTAACTGCCTCGATTTCAAGACTGATTTTTACATCATGTCCCAGAGCCAATCCGCCGCCTTCAAGCAAACTTGATCCACCTACGTGGAAGTCACGTCTGTCGATTGTGAGCATAGCTGAGAATCCAGTGCGCGTGTTTCCCCATGGGTCACTGACCATCCCACGAAACTCACATTCAAAAACGACTTCCTTGGTAACATCCTTGATCGTCAGATCACCAGTGAGCGAGAACTTGCCATCTTTGACTTCCCCAACCTTGGTGGATTTGAAAGACAGTGTCGGATACTTCTCCGATTCGAAGAAATCCTCGGAGTTCAAATGCTTGTCGCGATCTTCATTGTCTGTGTCAACAGATGCGGTTTTGGCGATTATTTCGACTGAACCTTTGCTAATCTCCTCACCCTTGAAGTTTATGGCCCCAGTGAAATCAGTAAAACGGCCCTTGGCTTTGCTGATAACCATATGTGAGACTTCAAACGTCAGTGTCGAGTGCGCAACATCAACATCCCACTTTTCGGCATGACTGGCGCTGATCGACAACAGTGAAAGCGCCATCGTTAGTAATAGAACTCTCTTCATAATTTCCTACTTCCTTCTTTCAAGTTGAATTAGTTATTTCTACTTTGAGAAAAACCGCGACAATATGCGTATTTCGCGCTGGCCGAATATAGAGACAGACCGTCTATGACGCAAATGCAAAATCGCCCCAATGGCAAGACCTGAGTCTCAGACATTGGAGCGATTTGTTATACTGACTAATCAAGATATCCGCTAGAAATATATTTCTTAGGATAATTATTTTGGGGACAAATATCCTATTTCAACAAAACCATTTTGCGAGTTTGTGTGAGCGCCCCGCGTCTCAAGCGATAGAAATAGATACCGCTGGCTACTTGTTCACCTGTATCAGCTGTACCGTTCCAAACAATGCTATACTCGCCTGGTAACTCTTGCGCGTCAACCAACTGGCGCACCTGCTGACCAAGCACATTGAATATCGTCAACTCTGTTTTGAATCCACGACTTGCGCCGTCTCCAGCGGTAATAGTGTAGTCAATAGTCGTTGACGGATTGAACGGATTAGGATAGTTCTGATTAAGAGTAAATGTCTCTGGCAAAAGCGCCCCGAAGTCATCATCACCGACATCTGTTTGTAAATCTCCAAAGAACTGGAAGACATTTTCTAGTATTACTCGTCTTTGTGTGCGAGCAGCCGCGGCGCGCTCGTTTTGCTCAATAGCCTCAAACGGAAGTGAGAAAAACGCTAGCTTATATGAACCCGAGAATGTCAACGCCTGGTACGCATCCGTTGGAGCTCCAAAACCTTGCAAAGCGGGAGCGGCATCACCTGTCGGTGTCATCGCTCTGGCAGAGCTAATATTCCAATTCGAGGCGCCGCCATTACCAAAGATTCTTGTTTCTGTAATTCCATCAGCAATCGGCGAACCATTAACTCCAGCTTGTCTTGCAGAATAGAATGTCCCAAAGTCGACCGCATGTAAATATGTTGCCAGAAAAGTTGGATCTGACGATCCCAATTGCTGGACAAGATTCTGACCTGAAAGCATCAAATTACCACCACTGTCAAGGTAGTCCCTGATAGCTTGCTTCTGGCCAGATGTTGGCCCGCTGAGAGTGTTATCGCCAAAGAACCAAATAACATTTTTGAAAGGAGTTAGCGCCGCCCCTGTTATCGGCCCATCAAACGCCACCACATGTGTGCGATACGGAGCGCGACGATTGCGCATGTCACCTGTATAGAACTCCAAATTATCACCTGCAGCATCGGCGTTAACGATAATTGTCTCGGCGGCGCCGACTTCAATCTCGTAGGCCAAAGTGATAACATTCAGTCCATTGTCAGAATTGAATTCAAAGAAAATTGTGTCAATACGCGGCGTGATATTCGTAGCGACAGTGAATGAAAATGGCGAGCCTGCATTAGAAGTAGTCGCACTAAACCCATCGAGTTGTCCTATGAATACAGAATCAGTTACGAAAGTCAGATCGGAGCTAGTTGTTCGCACTTTGACAAAAGTCGCCGCGCCATTAGCCCAAAGGTTTTCAACTGTAAATGAGAAGTCGAAACTCTCGCCCTGCTCAATAATTCCATTTCCATTGCCGAAGTCTTCAAAAGAGCTACTGAGTAATTCCAATCGAGGCCGCGAATATGTGCGATCAAGATTGGCGGTCATCGTCGGTCCGCTAGCGGAAATATTCCAAACCGCTACTTGAGTCACTTCGCCAGTGAATAGTGTATCACCAGTATTGGTCTTTGAGTTGTTTGGTGTCAAATCTGTGAACTCATTTGAGGCGCTGGCAGCAGTATATGGATCGGCGCCGTCACCTTGATTGTTGTCGCCAAAAGCCAAATCATTTCGTCCATCGGCCTGCTCTAAGGCCACAAGATACCGAAACTGGTTTGAATTGCCCGCGCCAGTTGGAACAGCGGCTTCATCGACATGGTAAATCAGCAACCCTGAACCGGGAAGATTGACATCAAAGCCAACTTTTTGACGGTTTTCCACCAGATAATATTCACCGTTTGGCATATTCTGTCCGTTGATGCGATAAATCGTTGGCGAGTCCTCAACTTGCGGAAACGAAACATCACGAAGATTTTCGGTTAAGAGTGTCTCGCCTGCAAAGCCCAGAAAGATTTTGCTCCAAGCGTCATAATGCGACGGTGTCTTTGAACTACCCAACCAATTTCCAGAAGCCATGACCGACCAACGTCCCAGACCCTCTGAGCGACCCGCATCACCAGCGCTGGGAGTGAAATCGTAAAGATCTGGCAGGCCAAGGAAGTGACCGTACTCATGGCAGAAAACACCAATTTGTGAAATCGTGCCATTTATATAGCTCTCTTCTGGCTCCATCGAATACGCCGAAACAGTGACACCATTGACAACAGTTGCAACACGCAAGTTCCATTTGTGCGAATGAATATCATTGAGACCACCGTTGTTGCTATCTTCAAAGCCAGTTCCCGCATGAATAATGAAGAGTCCATCCATCTTGCCATCGGGGACTTTGGCAGGCCCATAGGAGTCAAACTGCGAAAAGTCATGGTCAACACGCGCCGCATTAACTGCATCCATCGCTAAGTCCTGCGCATTGGGAGCGAACCCTTGCAAGCCTTGATCAGCGCCAACATAGTTGGCATAAGTATTCGGCATTCTATACCACTTTGTAACAACACCCTGCACAAAAAACGTACCATAAGAGTTCTCAACATAATACTCAGTCATTGAACCAGTCGGGTTGCTACCGTCAGTCGAAAATAGCAGATTCTCGAAATCAGTTGGAGTCGCAGAAACACGGCTAACATATGGCCCAACTGCCGCATCATATGGATTGTCTGAGAAGTCGACGAGAATAACAAGCACCTTGACAGTGTCTACGTCCGCAGAAGTGGCAGAGCTTCTAAAGAGACCATCTAGTTTCGAACCATTTATCATTCGCATCATCGATGGTGTCCGCAGGACATCCTTCTCAGGCGCGTTCACCCCACGGCCCTTGGCTTCAATCAAGAACTGCTGGTAATCAGCGAGCTTGCCTTCTTCGCGCAATTTCTGTTTGACAGTCGGATGCAATGAAACCGCCTGAACAGGAAAATTGAGCATCGAAATCGCAAAAGCCAAACCAATCAATTTCAACAGCTTAATTAGCTTCCGCCTTGCTGATCTATCTGAAGTCATTCTTTGAAAATTCATAATCTGAATAGTCCTAGCTGAGTTTATACGCATGCTGAGATTCTCTTTCTCATTGATAATAACTGAACGAAGTGGGTTGCAGTTCCCGTGAGGATGATCTTCAATCTCTTATACGAAGCTAACGTCTCGCCGATGAAAGTTTCAACCTGGGTGAACCCCGATTCCTCGTTTCTGTTAGTTATCTTGCTCATATTTATCTTCTATTCCACTTCTCTTGTTTTCTTGGTCAACTATCTCAAGTACGTTACTTCAAAAAAATCACTTCAAGAATGTCATTTTGCGTGTCAATGTTAGCTCAGCTGTCCTTAGGCGGTAGAAATACACTCCGCTGGCCACTGCTGAACCAGTGTTATCTGTTCCGTCCCATACTATGCGATTAACACCCACTTCGGTCAAACCGTCAAAGACAGATTTGACCTGCTGGCCGAGTACATTAAAGACAACCACTTCAGCTTTTTCAACTCGTGGGGCCGAGAATTCGATAGTTGTGCTCGGATTGAATGGATTCGGATAGTTTTGGGACAATTCGAATGTCTGCGGCAAAGTCGTCGATTCGCCCTCTAAGTCATCATCGATTCCAGTCGGACGCAGGAATCGGTTGCGCGCCTGAAGAGCATTGTCAGCTAATTCATTGAGGTCTGCGCCGACAACAATCGCCACCGCCACATCAACACTATCAAGCGGAGCGATATTGAAAGGTCCAAAATTCACCTGCCCAAAGTAATCATCAGCGCCAGAATTATCCAGTGCGAAAGAATCAGTCATTAAGAACCCAAATATATCATTCGTATTGAATCCTATTTTACCGCCTGAATTACGGCCACTCATAACTCCCGCAGACCCACTCAAAGCCACAACTCCAACCGCTACACCATTTTGATATTGGTAGAGCATTTTCAGAGTAGGGTCATAGCCGAGATTATCCGAAGTTGGGTCAAAACCAAGATCAAAATCATTGAAGAACCCAAAACGCAATTCAGTTAAGGGCTCCAATGTCGGATTCTTAAGTGTAAAGACAATTAACGCATAACCAGCGTCTGCTGTAGAATTGAATGTCTCTGTTTTCTGTTTAACCATCAAAGGCACGGGAATCAATCCAAAGCGGTCTGTGTATTCAGACTCACTAGTTGAAGCTCCCTCTAAACCAAGTGAAACACTCAACGCTTGAGTCGGCGCAAAATCTGAGAAGAACGAAACCGAGTTTGAATCCCGAACCGAGGAAGCAAGTTGAAGAGAGTTACGTCCAACAATTAGTCCTGATTCATAGAGCAGATTCTCGCCACCACGAAAGCGCAGTCCAGCGCCTCCCACCTGATAGGACGAGCCAGCGCCAAGACCAAACTGACCAAAATCCGAAACAGTCAATTGTAACTCTGAGGTCGTATGCGTAAACATAGCGCCAATCGGCGGGACACCGATAACCAAATCGAATGTCACACTTCCAGAACCACCGAATGCATTAGAGTAGTCAAGTACAAGTGTCTGTGTCGCTCCATGCGACAGTGAATCAGCTATATGAATTACGAATGGCGATAATAGCGCTCCAGAGCCTGTAGCCGCGGAAAACACGATTACCGCTGAGTCACTGATGATCGAAACACGACTCTCATCGACCGAACGTAACACTCCACTGAGAGTCTGATAAGCGCCGATTGGAGCTTGGAGGGTCAATGTCAAATTTGTAGTTTCGTTCGGCGCAGCGATACCGTCGCCATCTGGTTGCGCATCTAGGAAAGCTATCTGCGGCATCTGCGTGGTCGGCATCAATGCCAAAGCTCGCATCGCATTCGGTAAACCATGTCCATAAGCATTGTCATTGCCGGCTTGACCTAAGTCAGTTGCGCTACCTATAATCGCTTGTTTAATTTGGGCAACTGTTGCATCAGGGTTGTATTGGCGTAAAAGCGCGACCAGTCCTGCAATAAATGGCGCCGCCATAGAGGTTCCACTACGTAATTTGTAGCCACCGCCTTTATCAGCTGAATAGATCAAATACCCAGGAGCCACAACTTCGGGTTTGATAGTGACACTGTCACATGTCGACGGCCCACGGCTGGAAAAATCGCTAACTACTAATGTATTCTGATTGAGTGCGCCAATTGCAAACGAGTTCAGAGGCGATGAAATGCGATTGGCAGGTGAGCGTGTAGTATATGGATTCGGGCCTTCATTGCCAGCGGCAAATATCGTCACTATTCCCGCTTGCTCAACATTATCAATTGCATTCCAAAAAGTATTGTCACACTGGCCAAGCAAGCCAACAGGCAAACCCCAACTATTGAGAATCACATCAGGCATATCAGATGTTGTATTAGGATCACCATCGGGATCAAGCGCCCACTCGAACGCCGCAAGTATATCGGACAATGTGCCATTGAGTGAATTACCCTGATCTATGACAGCCGCGTTAATCCAATCAGCGCCTGGGGCAACTCCGAATGAATCACTTGGTGTATGGCCGACCATGATTCCCATCGTATGGGTGCCATGGCCGATATTATCAAACGGCGCCGTCTCAGTTGAGTTAGGCGCAAAAAATGACGCTTGATCAGTGGAATTAGTCCCATGATAGTTATTCGCCAAAGCTGGATGTGTACCTTCAACACCTGTGTCGAAACTCGCCACGATGCGACCTTTACCAGTAAGTCCTTGCGCCCAAAGTTGCGGCACTGCTAGCGCTTGTAAAGCCACACTAGCGCCAGCGCTAAGCGACGGTGAGGCGCTGGACTCTTCAACAGGCGCCATATACTCTAGACGAACATTTTCCACAACGCGCGAAACACCGGCAATACTAGTAATCTGCGTCAAAGACGCCGCTGGAACTTTCAGTAAGACACTACGCGTGACCCAGTGGCGACGAACAATTTCGACGCCAGCGATAGATTCAATTTGTAGCAGGGTATTTTCTTCATCAGCGGAATAGAAAGCGCGGAGAGTATTTACCACGAGTTTTCTGCGTACAGACATTTTCTGCGGCATGCGACTAATGCTTGATAACGGACCCGCATTCAGTTTCTCCTCAAAGAAAACCAATACCTCAACTAAAGTCTCGGTGTCCTGAACGCTGCCTTCCGCAGTTAGCGCCTGACGAATCTCAGGACTGCTAATCGATAATTTTTCTGGAATTGGAGCAGCTAAAAGCTCTGAACCGATTGAAATAATCGTAAAAACCAAAGCCGCGACTAGCAGAGCGAAAAATAACCCTCTGTGTCCAACTTCTTTTCTAGTATTTTGAGCGTAGTCTTCCATAGCAAAGACTATTTGCGCAAGAATCCTGCCAGAGAACGGGAGATAAGTAATCTAGGACGCATGAAAATGTATCGAACTGTATCTCCAAGCTAGACAACGTATTAGCTATGCCAGCAACTCTAAAATGAGCCGTCTAACAGCGCCGCATTTTGCTGCATAATTACGCTAAAACTTGCTCAGCGATATTTGAGGTGACCATTTGTGCAAAACATTGCCTATAGTTTTGCTAGCGCGTCTCGACGAGGATTCTGTAGCGGTTCTGGCAAAATCGAAGTATGTTGGACGGGCTGGGCAGCTCCACTTGATGGCTCGCACATAATTCTGAATAATACATCTGCAATGACAAACACAAAGCCTGCAAAGATTAAAACGATTACTAATCTCATAGCACATGATGAGCGAAAGCGCGTAGCCGCCCTCCTACTATTTGCGGCTCTTATCCGCCTAATCTATCTCTATCTATATAGTCAGAGCCCAATCTGGAATGATATCATTGTCGATTCCCTGTATCACTTGAATTGGGCGGATTCGATAGCCGCAGGCGATTTACTCGGACAGCAAACGTATTTTCGGGCGCCTCTCTATATATATGTTCTCGCTTTCTATCGCGCTCTAACTCCAGATTCTATCTTGCTACCTCGTTTACTGGGTTCCGCGCTAGGAGTAGTTTCCATTTTTGTGACATATCTGATTGTCAGACGATCTGTCTCAGGGGGCCAGTCTCAAAATATAGCTCTGATTGCAGGGGCTTTTCAGGCCTTGTATCCAAGCCTGATATTCTTTGAAGCCGAACTGCTAGTAGATTTCCTGTTTGCCTTCTTACTGCAAATCACAATTTATCGCCTGCTTATTGCCAGCGACAAACAAACAACAGGCGCCTACGCAATAGCTGGGATAGGTCTTGGCCTAGCCTGCCTGACACGACCAACAGCCTTGGCCCTGATTCCATTCTTTGCCTTCTTCGCCTATTGCCACTATTCGCGCAACAGTGCAAAGACATCCCAGAGAAGTATTGGAGGCGCCTTGGCGCTAATCATAGCCACCGCTCTCATCATCGCTCCAGTAACGATCCGCAATTACACTGTTGGAGATGATTTTACGCTAATTGCCACTTCAGGTGGAGTAAACTTCTTCATCGGAAATAATTCCGAATCTAATCCAATCAGCGCCTCACTGCCACAGCCATATGGCGCCAATTGGACTCTAGCTGATATGCATGGACTAGCCGAGCGACATGAAAATCGTCAACTTACGCCTGCGCAGGTCTCACAAAGTTGGACATCACGTGCCCTCGATTGGATAGTAGACAACCCACTACAATTCAGCGTCAATTACATGACAAAACTCTATTTGGCTACGGACAATCGGAACTACTCAAACAATCGCTCCCTGACTAGTGTCTTTGATGCAAATCCCATTCTAAAATACTCACCTCTAAATGCTGCAATTTTGTTTTTCTTCGCAATCATTGGAGTCTGGCGTTTGGCGCAACAAATTGACACTCATTGTAATTCCACAAGTCGATTTTCAGTTCTCTTGGCGCCACTTTCGGCTGGATTGTACTTATTGATTATCGCTTTATTCTTCATCAGCGAGCGTTTCCGTTTGCCGTCATTGGTCTTACTCTTTCCAGCAGTCGGAGTTGGAATCCATGCACTCTGGAGTTCTATCGCAGGGCTAATGCGCAAGGACTCCAACTCGTCTGTCCTAAAACGCCTTTCAAGTCAGATTCCTATATCAGCCCTTGTCACTGCAGTGGTCTTCACTACTATCAGCCTGCTTCCATTCGGTAGACCAGTAGATGACGCAAAAGGCAGAACCAAATATTTGGAAGCCAACCTGTTGTTAAACTCAGGTGAGTTAGACCAAGCAATTACCGCTTTTGGAGAACTTCTCCGAGTCAACCCAAACTATCCGCGCGGGGCTGTGAATCTTGGTGTGGCCTACTTTCGCAAATCCCAACCAGATTCAGCTCGACACTATTTCCTGCTCGAATTGAAAAACTCACCGAAGAACCCAGAATCTCTAATGAACCTCGCTTCATTGGCGTTGACACAAGGAGATACACTAGGCGCCGACTCTCTCTCAAAACTGGCCTATGAACTGTGCCCATATGACTTACCTACTTTGCGCGTCAGAGTCAGAGCGCTAAGCGCCAATAGCAAACAAGATCAAGCAAAACTGGTTTTGGACGTAGCCGAACAAAAATTCGGCGCTAACCTGCTTTACTGGTCTGAACGAGCGAATTTCTATTTGTCACTGACACCCATCGAGACAAATCACGCATTTGAAGCCCTCAAGAAGGGCGTAGCCCTCGACCCAGACAAAATCGCACCTGTCGAAAATTCCGACTGGGCGTTTTCGCGTAACAAGAACACAAGACTAGAACGCCTCAAGGCAGCTGCACAAATAAATTTCCTGTTGGGGTATCACTATGGACAAATCGGCATCTTTGATAGCGCGATACAGTACACCAGTGATGCGATTCGGCTCGACTCCTCACTATCTGAGGCGTATGTCAATCTAGTTCTTGGCTACTTATCACAAGGTGAAATTGCGGCGGCAAGAACAGTCTATGGAATAGCCCAAAAGAAGCTTACTGCAGACAGGGCGGATGACAACCTAATTCGCCTTCAGCAAATAATGAGCAATGTCCAATAAATGGAATCACACTTCCATGCCCTCACTAAAGTCCTAAACTGGATCACAAAAAAAGGGCTGAACCTGCATGAGGTTCAGCCCTTTTTTATTCTATCGATTCTTATCTATCGCTTCAAGAGAGCTTGTTAGCCTCTTGTTGAATATAGCTTCGGAACTTTGCTTTCCTAATAACTTTGTTCGTCAGCGGCAGCTTGAATACTTTTCATTTCCATGTAGTCGTGTAACTGCTGCTCATACTCTAATTGGTTCTTGAAGTAACGTTTACCAGCAAAGGCTTCGTTAATCAGATCCTGTCTATTGGCTTCAATCGAGCGTGTCAGTTCAAGATACTGACTGGCATACTTGCCACTTGGCGGAGCAACTGGCTGTACTGGAGAGCCGAAACTCGGGCCGCCCCATGGACGTGCAAAGAGCCAATCCATCATTGTGTTAAACGCAGGCTGGAATGAAACTGGATCAAGCGGAATTGGAGTAAACTGCCAATGCGAAGTGCGGAAGAATCCGCCATCAAGACGAACAGCGACAACAGTTCCTTGCATATCACCAAAATCCAAATCCCAGAACGGATACTTCGCCTCACCAAAACGTGATTTATAGAGATACAATGTTTCAGTTCCACGGGAAGTTGTCGGAATTGTAAAACCTACATCTGGCAACGCCGCGATAGAATCCATATACGGGAACTGCTGAACAACAATGAAATCCCGTGAACAAGTATTTCTATCTGTCCAGAGAAGCATATTACGTAAACGACTCGTATCGACTGATAGAGCAGGAAAATCACTTGACGAAACTAATTCCGAAGTCGCGGCTCCAATAAAATCTTCACTACGAACAGCAGGCAGACATCCAATGTTAGGATCACAAGCAACAACTCGCTGTCCGGCCATACCTACCCATGCTGGCTCAAAACCACCCTGAATACCGAATAACTGAGCATACGTTGGCGAGAGACCACTACTACTGGTAGAAATACCGTATTGATAAGGTATCAATGAGATGTCAGATAGAGGAGCTTTTGCTTGAAAGGACGATCTACCCAAAGTCCAGTAGTTGTTTCCTGAGAGGAGTCCTTGCACCAAGAATTGATTGGGATCACCAAGTTCTTGACCGAAACCAAACTCTTTGTTCAAGTTTTCTTTGAGAAAAATAACTACTTTGTGCTTTAAAACATCTCGCAATGTAGCAGAGAAAGGTGAACTAAAGGCCGCAACGTTAAGAAAATCTGGAGCTGTGCCCCACGCCTTTTGACGACCACAGACCGCAAACTGTGCAGGTGTCAGAACAAGACTATCATCAAAACAGGGCTGGAAACTTCCAGTGTCAAATCCAAAGTTACCATCAGGTCCAACAAACCCAGGAATCCATTTGTCAAGATAGCCTGCAAATGCGCCTTTAACGAGATTGTACGACTGTGTAGCTGTAGTAGCTGCGTTTTCGCCACACGGCATATAGGCGCCATTATGATTCCTTCTCCGAACCGCGCTGTTAAAAGTCAATATCAGCAAGTCTCTCTCATGTCGAGGATTGATTACTGGCAACAAAGAGAAGAAAGGTGTCGGATCTGGTACAAAAGCATCGTCACGCGAACGCACCCAAAAGAGGAAAGAGTTCTGACGTGTCGTGTCAGCGCCACTCCCAGCAACAACAGATGGGTCATCACGGAACACATCAAATAAGTTCACTGACCTATCGGTTGTCCAAGTGCTCTTGGTGACTGGGTCATAAGAGAATCGAATCAAACGAGATGAGGAATCCGTATTCAGAGAGTCTAAGTCAAGGGAGTCCAATCTAGCCAAATCAAGGATTGAATCAAATGCGCCAAAGTCTGCCAACAATAGCCTTGCCGCGGCGGTTGTATCGATTTCCAATGTATCTACTTTATCGATATGAACCGAAACGGTTAGGAAACTATCCAATGTATTGCCGAGACTATCTGGTGCATGAGCAAAAGTTGAATCTACGAGAGTATCGGTCTTTGTGAAATCGAAAGTAGTGTCAATGAGTGTGTCTCCAATATTGAAGACATTCGTTGTCGCCAAGAAGACTGGAATGACAAAGCTGTCAATGATAAGCGTTGATTCCGCCTGAGTGTATGGTCCAAAGAACCTCCACTCAAACTCCAACGGAATACCTTCCTCTACACCTGGGAAGTCAAGTGGATCTGTACCAGTCCAGTCCAAAGGAATACCACCCTGACCGAACTGTTGCTGAACAACATTTACAAACGCTCCTCCAGCAGCCACAATCGGAGCTACACGAGTATCAGGGAAATGGTCATTTCTACCGAACGTTCTGTAGACGATTGAAGAAATAGCGCCTTTATCATCCACAGCTACTAAGAACATATACTGCTGAATGAAGACTGTAACTGGATTGGCAAAGTCAGCCGCCAAAGAAACAGTGTCGCGGCTAGCTGGATCATCTAGGGTTACGGTCTTAACCGTCCATTCCTTAAACGGAATATTACTAAGTGCATACTCTTCTGGTGTCATGCCAGCTGGGACATCACTAACTAGTGCGACTACATAACGAAACTCTACAATACGGCCATCAATGTCAGTGCCTATCCAATTGACTATTGGATTAGCGGAGAAAATTGAGCCGTCTGGTGGAACATTGACAAAACGAACCTCAGGCCTCGAATTGGCCAATGGATCACCAGAAAACCCTTTCGAACAACCGCTGTAAACAATTGAGCTGAGTACCAGCGCAACGACAAAGAACAAAAGAGATTTCGTATTTTTATGCTTCTTGTGGATATCATCAATAATGCCTTTAGCGAGGTTTATCTGCCAGATTTCAAACTGTCTTGCAATATGTCTTCAATATATCGATAGTCCTATCGACTGGTCATCCTGTGCTACTTCTTGGCCCAAAGACCATGCTTCATTATTACTTTGCTTATCATTTCCTAAAAATACGAGACTGCTAAAATACGAGACTGAAGGTGAATCTATGCACTTCAGTGAGAATTTGATAATTTTGGTAAGCGTAATCGATACGCATTTCACGCTCTTCGCCAAACGGTAAACGCACACCACCGCCAAATGTCAGACCGACGCCAACGCTACGCACAATCGCGCCGTCAACAATTTCGAACTTTGAATCTAAATCTTGGTTGACGCGAACTCCACCACGAAGCGCATATTTGTCATGAAACCAGTATTCCATTCCGCCCTGATACTTCTCTAGGTTATCAGCAGGATGAGAACCCTCCATCGAGAGGATTGCCAAATGATCTGCCGACTGAACAAGATTGATAGAAGCGCCGAAGTGGAAGTTAATCGGCAACGGCGTCGCACTTTCAATATGAGTCATATCAGGACCGAAGTTTGTGATAGACATCGCAACTTTGAAATCTCTGAATCCAGTATTGTAAATTGTTCCAATATCAGCCGCCCAACCTGTCGCACTAACATCAGCTAAGTCAGAACCGAGGAATTTCATTGTAAAACCAACTGAAAATCTATCAGTCAGATAACGACCATAACTTAAAGCCAATGAGTATTCACCAGCTGAGAAAAATCTGCCCGTCCCTGTGGGGTTATTGTAATCGGTCTCAAGGATGTTACCAGTCGAGAGGAATGAGGCGCTAATACCTAAGACACCACCAATCGATTCCATCGGTAACCCCAAAGCAAAGAAACTGAGGCTAAGGTCCGAAGGAAGCACCACTTGAGTAAACATGGCTTCTTTGTAAAACAAATACGGCAGACCTGCGGGGTTATAAAAAACCGCAGAGACATCATCGACAACCGCAGTGAATGCTCCACCCATAGCCATCCCACGAGCAGAAATTTCGAGTTCTAGCGATTGTATACCCGTTGAACCGACTTTGGCTTGTGAGTGAGCAGCTGTTGAAAACAGCGCCATCGCGCAAATGGCCAAAGCACCAGATTTGAGGGTATGTGTCAGTCTCTTATATTGCATAATTCCCCTTCCTACAGGATTACCGCACGAACTTATCTCAGAAAACAACTTCTCTGATTGTTCTGATTTTGTAATGACTATGTGATGACAACCAGTCTTGATGGCAACAAATCTTGCCGTAGAAGATTTTGCAACCAGTTCTGGTGGAGCAATTAATCTATCGCGCCAACGAAAATGTGTTCTATTGTCTTCACTTCTAGTCAATGCGGAATGTCAGGCCTCATCTTTTTTGAAAATATTGTCTTAATCTAATGGTAATCCCACCTAGTAAATCGGTAGGCCGTAACTTTCTTACAAACTCATTTGAAGGCCTAAACGGATTTCACGTTCAGCGGCAAATCTCAAAGGGTTATTCTCAAAGATACTGCCACCTTGAATCACTCCACTATTGACAGTTCCAGCGCTGGCCAGACCTGTCGCTCCAAATACTGTACGCGGATACTGGTTATTGAAAACATTGTTCACCCAGAGAATTGCTTTGTAGCTGACTCCAGCGACACGGAAGTTCTTCTCGACACGCGCGTTGAAGAGCAAACGACTTGGGCGACGGAATGAATTCGTTTCAGGCGAGGTTCCCAAAGGCAACAACAAGTTAGGGAAATCGCGAGTTGGAGTGAATGGACGACCACTCTCAAATGTTCCTTCAAAACTCAGTGTCCAATCATCTAGGATCGGAATACCGAAGAGTGACGCTTCACCATCTTTCGGAACGACTAACTGTATAGCTGTCTTGACTAGGTGACGCACATCAAAATCAAGCGCTTTCTCACCAAGCGGCTGACGATCAATTTCAAAGTCATTGAGGAAGTTGTTGTTGGTCGGTGAATCCTTTCCGAAAGCGAAGGCGTATGTATAATTCACTTCACCTGTCACAATACCGCGCCGTTTGTTGAGCGTTAACTCAAATCCCCGACTACGAGCATACTGACTGTTTTGGAATTGCCTGACACGCAACGCTCCGATTCTTACAGTCCCCTGAGCAACTTTATCAAACTCATCCTTATAGTAACCACCGATTGTCATGACGTATGAATCAGAGAGAGCATACTGGAGACCAAAACTGTATTGGATGGTTTTTTCGAAATCAAGATTGTAGTTACCGATGACATCATTTCTGTCAGCTGACGAGGTGTTTCTACCATAAAGTAGATCAAATGTCGGCAACTGATAGAAGTGACCGTAGTTAAAGAACACTTTGGCCTTATCAGAGATAGGATATGAGAAACCAATACGAGGTGAGAACTTCTGTCTGTCACCAACAATGACACCAGTGTTAAGATCATCGTTCAAGGCGATTTCAAGCAAACCATCGGATTGAACAAAGAAGTCCCAACGGAAGCCAAGTGAAGCGATCATCGAACCGTATTCGAGTTTATCGCGGAAATACATTGAACCCTGCGTCGGCTTGTAAGCGAAGAAGTCTCTCGCTGAGCCAATAGTCGGGAATTCACCACCATCTGGGCGGCCAGTGTATGGTTGATATGGACGGCGAATGTCATTAAAATCGAAGTCATCTGCGTGGACTTCGAAGCCAGCTTTTAGATCATGCTGGGCAAACGTACGGTTGACCTTGATCTCAGCGCCAAGAGTATTGACAGTGTGCTCTGTCCAACGCGCATCGGTTGAATAGGTGCCGACATCAAGGAATCCATCGCGACCATCATATCTACCGTTCTTATCCAAATCCACATAGAGTTCGCCTGGATCATACACACCATTAGGACGATCAAAAACACTATTGCCGTTCAAATCAACAAAAGGAATTCCAGCTGACCAAAGATTTGGATTAGGCCCGTCATAAACAGAGTTTCTGTTGAGATCCTGATTCTCAGGTCCGATGGCAATCAAGAAGACATCAATACCTGGGTCATAAACACCATTACCATTAACATCAGTAAACGGTTCACCTAATGACTGATCGCCATCTGTAAACGGCTCGGCATTATCCTCTTCGATTCTATCACGTCTATTAGAATCATAAACGCCATTACCGTTTGTATCTTTAAACGGGTCACCAGCATCCCAAACTCCATTACCATTGCGGTCATTGAAAGTCTCACCTTCAAGACCATCAGCCACACCGTTCTGATTAAACTGGAAGTCACGAACTTTAAACGTACCCAGCAAAGCGTTTAGCGCTGGATTACCCCAAGCGTTGCCCGTTTGAACATCTGTATACTGGACATTCTCGCCAAAGTTCTGGTTAGGCCCTGAGAGCCCTTGACCATATGAAAGTGTGTCGGGAATAGTATTGACAAGTTCCTCTGGTGGTGTGTAGACACCATTATTATCAACGTCAGAAAACGTTTCCCACAAGTCCTGCTGCAAGAACTGATCAGGGCTCATAATCAAGCCTGGATGACTCGGGTCAGTCGGAGCGTTTTTAACATTATTATGCTTGTACGAAACAATCACTTCGTAGTTAAAGTTTTCTGAAAGCGAGTGTGTCATCTTCACAGACGCCAACTTCCAGTCACGCTGATTCATCGGCACTGTACCTGGGGTGAAGCGGTTTGCCCAATCAGCAGCGGTGCTAAAGAACGGAGTCTTGCTAAATGTACTCTGATAAGAAAGAATGAAGCGCATATTACCACGAGGTTTGAATGCGACATTTGTATTCAAATTGTATGAATTATTCAAACGCTCAGGCAATGCCACACCGAGGATGCTAGTATTGTCAAAAGAGCGATTACCTGTACCATTGATATAATCGAAGGGATTGAAAGCGCCGTCACTCTTCTCCATCTCAGCGTAGAAGAAATAGGTTAGCTCTTTGTCCTTCATGAAATTGATGCCAAGAGCTGGAAGAAGTCTGGTTGAGAGAAATGGATCTGGACCAGCTAAAGTGAATCTGTAATTATCATAATTACGTGAGAATGAATTCAACTTCGCGGTTCCAAAGTCATCTGTAATAAAGCGCATATTGAGAATTGTGCGATCCTTGGGGCCGGTTTGGGAGGTAATCTTGATAACCCCTGAAAGCGCATTACCGTATTCAGGGTCAAAGCCATCTTTGATAACCTGAATCTCAGCAGCCGATCCAGCCACAAGAGAGACACCACCAATTACAGGTCCAGGGCCACCCACAGGGTCTCGGGTGTTGACTCCATCAACGATGTAAGCAATTTCTCCAGCGCGACCACCGCGAATATGAATCTCGCCTTGATCTGACTTAACAACACCCGAAACAGTGCTTAGCAAATCATCAACAGAGGTTACCGGACGAGCCTGAATTTCTTTGGCCGTAATGTTTTGCACGGAACCAGTTTTGTACTTATCGATAAGCTGCGTACTAAAGACTTCAATTCCCTCAAGTGTAGTAGCTTCAGTGGACATCTTTACATTGCTTTCAGCAGTAAGATCGGAGTAAACAGGAACGCCTTTAATTACACGCTTCTGGTATCCAATGTTCGTGTAAACAACATCATAAGTGCCTGGGAGAACTAGGCGAATATTGTAACGACCATTTTCGTCGGTTGTCGCTCCCTGTTCAGTGCTAACAATCATGACTGTCACGCCAAAGATTGGTTCTTTTGTCTTTTTGTCTGTAACAACACCTTTAATCTGACCATAGTCCAAAGCCACAGAAGTGTCAGCCCATATACCTAGAGCCAGCGCGACAAAAACAAAAGTCAACGCAACGCGCAAAACACTTGCGCTGCGTGAACGCAACAAACTCGGTTTACTGCTAGTATTATCAATCACTTCATCAACCATCCCGACGTTGGTAAGAATTTTATTACACATAGATGTTCTCAATGACCTCATACGACTCCCTCCGAATTCAACGCCCAATAAGCGCTCTCTCGAATTCTGCTTCCAGAATTGATTCTCGTAATCCAGCCCTGCGCCACCTGCGCCTGGATCCCATCTTCTTGCTCTGTTTCCCTCGGGCTTTTCCCGTCGGTTTTATATCTGGTCTGATGACCTCCGCTAATGATTGCTGACAAAGCAAATCCGAAGCGGCGCTTATCTATAACTTTTCTTTTGTTTGTGTCTTAAGTTAAGCAATGCCCTTGCTAAACAATGCTCGTCTCGAAAAAGTTACTCAAGGTTTTGTTATTCAACTAATCCTCACAAGTCATACTTTAAGCAAGAAATTTACTCCTACTTAATGTTCAGACTCTTAATCAGTTGGATTATGCCCCACTTCGGAGCTCTCATCGTGAGGATAGTCAAACACCCTACCAAATGAAGCCAAATGAAACTTTCAAACATATCGCCTTAACGCTGCCCTAACGCTTTCCCAACGGCCAACGTGGGGGGGGCGACATCGCCCAATAATAACAAACCATCGCTCCAGAAGTCAAGCCGTTTGCCCATTTACACGTCATAGAGAGTTTGTTGGCTAATTTGCTAGTTGTTTAGACTCACTTTCTGTCCTTTTTGAAGGCGCTTTTACTGGCTTCTCGGCCATTGTCCCGTGTTCAGAACAAGCCCCAGAGGTCAATATCCCACGCGAACTTGACACCAAACCAGCGCCATCTTCATGAAAAATGTCTTCTTGAAGATTGTCTCTGTGAGGACTGTCTCCGTGAGGACTGCCTAGATAAGGATTATCTTTGTGAGGTGAATTAGTGAGAGAGAGAAATTGGCGGTTTGTGTTGGGTACAACATCAGTCAGCCCAACCGTCCCGACAATATAATCAATATCGGCCAAATGTCGAGAAACTTCTGCCATTTGTTGTGAAGTAATAACTGGCGCGCTAAGCCCTTCGCCAAAGATAGCCATGAATGCCTTGCGCAATTCATGTGGCCTTAGTTCTGTTGATATACCTTGGGCGAATAAACCTGTGCCCGTAGATGACGAATCTGCGCCTTTACCCTGCTTACTATAACACTCATTATGGGTAGATTTGTTTCCACCAGCGCGTAACTGATTTTCTTGGCTTGTATCTTTTCGGAGCGGCCTATCAAATAATGCGGGGTGCCGAACGACTCCGCCAAGCTTAATAGAGCCATGCTGAAAAAAGCGCCCACCCTGAACCCTTTGCGCCGAAGCGACAACTTTCATCCCCTCGACGGTCAACTCATGACGTGCAGTCGAAACAAAACAATGCGGGCTTTGGCGATCTTGGCGGTGCGCTGGAACATACCCCACACTTTTTTCAGCCTGAGCATCCAGCCCCGCCTCACGCATGAATCGCAGAAGAGCCTTAACAATTAGCTCAGCAATCTCTTTGCCAGCAGCCAATGGAGTGGCCCCTCCTTCTTGCTTATCCTGAACCCGTGTGACAAAAGAATAGGTCAGCTCAGCCGAATCATGATAGATAGCCCTACCACCAGTCACTCGCCTTACAGCGTTCTCACCTGCTAACAGCGCCCCACAATCAATTGCTCGGCGCCATGACTGGTTGCGACCAATACTGATTCCAGCAGGCTCCCAGCGATATATCCGCAGAAACGACTCACCCATAGCTAACGGAGCCGACTCAGCCATCCAAGAATCGAGGGCCATATTCAAAGTCGGGGAAAAGGCTAACCCATCAGGGCAAATACCTGAAGACGGTATTACCGAAAGTAGAGTTTCAATCGACCCTATTGTCTCTAGTGAAATAGCTTTAGTATCTGTGAAATTCATTTAGTAAGACTCGTCCAGTAACTTTACACTTCCATTTATTGATTAGGCGCCACTCTGACTTAACATGCGAACCAGTTTCATGCCGTCCACCTAGCTCAAATAAGTCCTTCATAACTAGCCGTAACCTTGTAGGAATGGCCTGCCAAGCGCCTTACTTGGCAGACTACAACCCCCGAGGCACGCACCCAATTAAAACATAAGCGGCGCCAATTATCCACTCATAGTGTAACTCTTTGAATAGCAACTACATGACCTTCGCTCGCCTTTTACTAATTACGCTACAGCGCAATACTTGCGTCGAGAAAACAGGCAGACAATCGGCCTTCAAATATAAACAATTGCTACATAATAGCTTACAATACGGCTACCCATAATAGACCTGCAATGCCGATATTACGAAACTCTCGCAATATCGCAGATAATTACGATTGGGGGGGTAAGCGCTCGCTCTCCCAATAGAGGTCATCGGAAAGTCAGAGAAAATCTCTGGCAAAACCAAGTATTCTACTGATGTTGGATGGAGTATCAATTGCAAAAGATTGGATGGACTAAATGATTGACAAGAAACCCAAACAACAACTAATGGACTGGCCCGAGGTCGTTAAAATTAATGTCGTATTGTTTGATTTTCAATCGTAAAGTTGACTCTGGGATATTCAGTTTTGCGGCGGCATGCTTCTTGACACCATGAGACTGCTCGAGAGCTTGAGCGATGAAGCGTTTCTCATGTGCGGCGATGAAATCATAAAGTGAAAAATCGATTTTTCCATCCGACCAATTCATTGCCGTTTGGTCAACAGCAATAGAGTCTTTATCCAGACCAACCGCCTCTGACAAACCACTTCCAGCTACATTATTAGAACCAGTAATTTTTACTGAAAGCAGTTCAGGAGTAACTCGCTTAGACTCTCCAGCAATTAAACACAGCTTCTTCACTTCGTTCTCGAGTTCACGGATATTACCTGGCCAGTCGTACTTGACCATAGCCGCAATCGAATCAGGGGAGAAAGTAATTCCACTGCCTTCGCTAAAGCGCTCTATCAAAAGAGGTATATCTTCTTTTCGCTCGCGCAGAGAAGGTAGATGGAAACACAAAGCCGAAAGTCGATAGTAAAGATCACTTCGGAATGTCCCTTTTTCCATCGCTATTTGCAAATCAACATGTGTCGCTGAAATAATGCGCACATCAACTTTGCGAGGAGTAGACTCACCTAAACGCACCACTTCTTTTTCTTCTAGAACACGTAATATCTTAGCCTGAACTGTCAGTGGCATATCGCCGATTTCATCGAGAAAAAACGCTCCGCCATCGGCTTCTTCAAATAGACCCGGTTTGTCTCTATCGGCGCCAGTGAAAGCTCCGCGCACATAACCAAACAACTCAGACTCAAGCAAAGTCTCAGGCAACGCCGCGCAATTAACTGAGATGAACCTATGCTCGCGACGATTTGAATTGTAGTGAATGGCTTTGGCTAAGAGATCCTTGCCGCTTCCTGTTTCACCAGTAATCGTAATAGAAATATCAGAATTGACAACCTGACGAATACGTGTCAGCATCTCGAGCATTTGTGGACTGCGTGTCAGAATTGTCTCGAAACCAACTTTTTCCTGCATCTGCTCTTTGAGACGCTTGTTGTCTTCCAACAAGCGTTGCTTTTGTGATTGAGCTAATTCCAAAGCGACAAAGTCGGAGAACCCAACCGCCAAATCCAATTCTTCCTGAGAAAACGGCTTGAAACTCTCAAAAGTGTTACTTTGCCTGGCCCCAAGTTGACCATCTGCGTTATCACATAACCTATCGAGGTACATATAACCAATAGTTTCATTGGCCACGCGCAATGGCGTCACAATCACACTATTAACTAAGGTCCTACTAGACGACGGGGCTAATTCATTGATATATGGGTCAATCGAACTATCAAAAATAATTGTCGGGCGCTCAATCGAAAATTCCTCGCCGAGCAACTTATCGAATGAACCAACAAAAGCCACACGTTCGTTTTCAGTCATTCCAGGTGTGCTGAAAATCTCCCGAGTATTCTCAGAAGACATAACAATAACTCTGTCAGCGCTAGTTCTGGCGCCTAAAGTTTCTATGGTCTTGAACATATCTCCGCTGTGGCAAGAACTGTCCGAGGAGACGCTGTCTGAGTCTCCAACAAAACCTCCGAAAAGGCTGAATGGATTAGCTCTAGAAATTGAATGAGCAACCGCATCAGTAGCATAGGAAGCAAGCGCCAATTCAACCTTGCGAAGCTTCGAACTATCTCCCAAGGTCTCAAAGATTCCTCGTGCACGGCGCAAAGGAGCATAACCATCGCTGAACTTACCTGCTTGGAAACAGGCCGCCGCAAAGGCAAATTCCGCCTCGGCTGAATATATAGCAACTCCCAATCCTTCAAAAACTGAAACAGCTTCGTTCAAAGCTTTTAGTACAAGTTCATTCTCCGAAGCGCCATAGATATGCTGTGCGCGCATCAAAGTCTGTGCCAGAATAAATGGATCTCCTACAGCCCTGAGTATTGCTATCCCCTGATCAAAATTATGAGCGGCTTGTTTGTCTGCCTTACTACTGTCGCTTGATCGTAGAGCATACAAATGACCGAGCAACGAATTGCATACACCTTGCTCAACTTTTTCACCCAAACGCTCACAACGCTCAAGAGTTTGCTGGGCTAATGAAAAGGCATCGTCATATAGCTCAAGCCCCATCAGAGCCTCGGTCAATAGTCGACCGATTTGGGTAACCAAAGCCGAATCAGGCGCTAACTCCTTGGACTCAGCAAGTGACTCAGTCAAAATCGTACGAGCTAAACGATAGTCACCCTGCATTAGAGCAACTAGACCACGGTATTCGGCAAGATTGAGACGCTCGCGACCCAGATTATTTGCTTCAATCAATTCATGCGCTTGCGCATAACGCTCCTCACACACGCTAAAATCACGACGCAAAGAACTCAAGTAACCTAAAGACAACAGTTTACGAGTAGCTGGCAAATCTAATTTGTTCTTGAGATCATGCTCGAGGGCTTTTAGAAGTAGCTTTTCCGCCTCATCCCAGCGACCTGTATAAATATGCAAGCGGCCAATATTACTACGCAATATCAGTTCTCGGCCAGGGTCACCTTCGGCAAGAATTAGAGCATCCTGAAGAAACTCAGTGGCTTTGCTATATTCAGAACGAATTGAAGCAATTTTAGCCAACTCATTCAATCCCAAAACCACACCAGGTCGATGCTCAGCTCGTCTAAATGCTGAAATTGCATCGCGAGCGCGCATATCCGCCTCGCTGAGTTCACCAGTAAGTGAGTAACATTTTGAGAGATTCCAAAGAACACGACCGACTCGGCGGTTCATCGAAGAAGGGGCCAACAATTCAAGCGCTGAGAGACCGCATTCAATCGCTTGTTCGTAGTTTCCGGATAGAAGATTACTTTCGCTACTCAGCGACAAAAATAGACCGCGCTCCAGCCCAGCAGACGCAAACGCCTCGGGTGGTAACTTAGCTAATTCCTCTATGGCCAATTGCGGCCGCCTGTGAAGAAACAGCTCTTCGACAGACAGCAAACGCTGGTCAAACTCGGCCAGTGGATGTGAGGACGGATTAATCATTTCGCACGGCGTTAAAACAAACGATGGCAATTAACAACTGCCGATGGTGGGGGGATCGTCTGCTTTACTCTCTCCTATTCAAATTTTCGACGCTAAACGATAGCGCAATAACTACTTACAATTGTCGCATTCCCTCATACTAAACTAGAAGTTTTTCTGCTGACTAGCTTCAGTCTCGCCATTCGGATTCTCAAGAGCCATTCTACCTAGAAACGTAAAGTTCGTAACAAAGTAGTTGAAACTATGGCTGACGAAAGTGAGAAGACCATCCGTTCCAATATAAACGGTACCCAAATACAGAGGCTCAATAAAGCCCGTACCATCACCATTTGGAGTAGTTCCAGAACTGACATTATCACCTGAACTGCCGTCTGAATCCCAAGGGTTCTCACCACCAAAAGCGGGGATTGAAACTAAACTCAACATTGCGACAAGGCACAGAAGAGCGCTAAATCTCTTGAGTATCTCTTTCATAATATCTTGCCTTTGTTGACCCGTTCCGACGACCTAACGCATTTGTTAAAATCACGTCGGTCGACTCTTTCTTAACTTTTCTTTTCGATAAAACCTTACATCCAGCCTCACGGTGGCTGCCCTGAGAACCTGTCGGCCCATTTGGTCATCTCCGAAAACCAGACACATACGCGACATCAAATCATTTATCCGCATGACATATGCAAATACATCCATCCATAACTACCAAAGTAGCCTGAACAAAAATGAAGCGCGGGTGAGGCGCAAAAGTTAGCGACTAATTCTCTGGCTAGCCGTAACGTGAATATTTCTTGCCCTCTACACTATAAGGCGCAGAAAATGCGGTGTCAAGGACTATTTTGGCCACCACGCCACCCAAACCTCTCAAATCAACCAGTAAAACTCCTCCGATCTAGAAAGAATCACCGAGAGCGCAGATCCTGCGCCGCAGCGACACTATCCGCATCCACGCTCACATAATCACCACAATCTTGCCGAGTTGAGTCTGGCCTGAGGGTGTTTCGACTACAAAATAGTAAATCCCAGAGACCACCACTTGTAAATTTCGAGAGATAACATCCCAAGTATCGTGCATGGCCGAGGGGTCATTGGCTGGTTTGTCGTGAATTATCTGGCGAATCAGATCACCATCTAAAGAATAGACACTAATCACGCACTCGGGAGGCAGATTCGTAAAATGAATTAGACGATTACGCTCGTCGGCAAAATCCTCACGCCCACGCCCTTCGAAGCCTTGCGCACGATAATTGCCGTTGACCCGATATGGATTCGGATAGGCAATTACATTCAAGCCATTCGGAATAGTTGAATCAACCCTATCCTGCGCCAAGGCTTCAACCGCAACCGCAGTTGGGCTAGTTTCCAGGAAACCTAAATCGGAGCCAGGCGAGCCAAAATCAAATGATGTCACCGCCACAAAATATGGCTGTGAAGGCAATAAATTATCAAGTGTTAGCGCGTATTCATAGAACTTAAAACCCTTGCCATCGGCGGTTAATTCGCCCCCCTCGTAGAAAACATTTTTGCCTGTCAATGGGTCTTTGTACCAAGTGTCCTCGGTGAAAGCCTTACCGAGATCGAGAGTGTGCGGTCGTGGTTCGTTTGGGAATAGCTTGTGAATCGCTGTTAGATCAGACAAGTCGCTTTGATTGTAATCCTGTCTGGTAAAATAGAATGTCGAATCACCAACAATCAGCGGATTGTCGATACCGTTGAATAATGGGTCATACCGCGAACTTCCGCGCGCATAGGCGATTTGGATTTCGCGTTTGGAAAACGGCTTGCGAATCACAATCCAAGGATGTTTGCCGAAAAAACGTTTGACAAAAACAAATTGCGTATAATCCTCAATATCGAAACTCGAAATCAAAGCCATATCCGAACGACGTGGTGTCAGTCCGACATAGACACGGTACCCCTCAAAATCAAGCTCATTGGTGAAAATATCAGGAGTCGTCTCGGATTCTAAACCATTCCATTCGACAACCAATTTACCAAATGAGGGACTGATGCGCATCGCAGGCGCAGGCGGTGGAGACGCCGCGCGAAAATCTGGCACACCATCACCAGTGAAATACGTTGTGTCAATGACACTGATGAAACTGACTGTATCGACAGCAAAAGTCGTCTCTGACGGAGCGGCGTTCTCATCAACAACAAAAGTTGTTTCAATAACAGGCACAGCATCATTGACACAAGTATGGAACTTGCCTTTGTAACCATCGCCATCAGTGTCAAAACCAGGATTATCATAAACCCAACCCGCCCAAGTCGCGTTTTTGATTAGCTCTGAAAAATCTAAATTGTCGATATACGGCTGGGGATTGTACGGATCCCAATTGTCCTGAACATTAGTCGCCGAAGTATGAAAGTTCTCACCACCAACCCAAGCGAATGTGAAAGGAATGTTCTCGCCGGGTTTCAAATCGAATGGGCCGACTGAAAGCATGCTACCGACGACGCCTCCCATAGCGATTTTGGCAGCGCTGTCAGGTGGCGGAAGCCAGCCAACGGAACTAAAATCTATCGCTGAAAGTAGTTGGTCATAGTCGACTTCTCCAGAGGACATTACATAATATGTGTTGCGGTCACCGAAAGGTCGCGCATCATCGAATCCAAAGTTTCGAAAAGGACGCGAAGTTGTACCGACCTTACGGGGTCCAAAGTGCTGGTGTCCTTCCCCCGGTCCTCTGTACCACCAATTGTAGGAGAGTTTCTTGAACTGGCTTATTGGGCGTAGGACTCGTAACCCAATAGCGCTTGTTACCGAGAATTGATCGAACTCATCCTTGGAACTGTTCGGGTTGCCATCATTGTCGGCGCTCCAAACAACATCAAAACCCGAATTGAATGAGGCGCCACAGTCACCAAACGCGAAGGCTGGAGGCTTGGTGAGCCGACCGACAATATCGTCAACACCGGTAATTCTTGCGCCACTAACTGAACCTGCAAGCCACAGTCCCAAATATAACTTCGAAAGTTGGCGTACACCGACATTGGTAATTCGATAATCAAAAATGATGAAATCATCAGCATGTGACAAACTCCAAGCGTAGCTCGTCTGTTCAATTTTCAATCCCAATGGGCGATGTTCGCGCTGGTCAACAAAATCAATGGCGACAAAATTGGGATGAGTTACGGTATCATAAAAGACGACGGAGATATCCTGCTCAGAATGGGCGAGATTTGGGAAAACATTGTCTATGAGACTTCGCACCTGCAATGTCTCGCCCTGTGTTTCTTGAGTGTTTTTGGGAAGCGGGAAGAACTCAGCTAAACCCGAGACAAGCGTGTCGCGACCAAGCAGGGCGCCTATCAGAATACTAGGTGTCGGAAAAGAGGTTTCTGTTTTTCGGGGATACTGCGCGAGGGAACTACCGCCAAAAGTTGTAAAGTCGAGAGTTTGGCCGATAAATCCGTAGTTGGTTACGATAGTTCGCAGATTCCCAACATCATGAAAAGCGGATTGCAAGTATGGCCTTAGTGTTACAGCGCTCTTTAGAGAGCGAGGATTCATCGATTGTCCACTGAAATACTGAGACAGACTATCTTCATGTTGTAACTCATGACCAAAAGAGACTTGTGCTAAACAACAAAGCCAGCCAACGCATAGAACGCTCAACTTCAATAAGTTGCCTACAACTCGATTCGACTCTGTCATAACACTCATCACCGGTCTTGCCTTAGCAGGCCATCGGATCCAACATAGCCTACAATATTTGGTGAGTGGCGTGTACGCTGGGGAATGTTTTGACAAAGTTTTTCTGCCCAAGCGAAACAGAGGGGATGCCTCTCATTTAGTTTAGTATATAGTCGAGGGCTTGTTGTGTCAAGCGCAAAGTTGTGGCGTTGGCTGTGAGAGCCAAAAGAGCGGCATCATTGTCATGCTGAGCGTAGCGAAGTATCTTATTGGATGTTAGCAAGGACGAATCATGGAAAGACACTTCACTACCTTCAGTGTGACAATCGCCGCAACACCTACAACATCTGGAGTTAGGTAATGATTCGGGCAGTTACATCAACTCTTGTAATCAACGCGAACACGGTCGATACGTTGGCCGTCGAGTTTGCTGACACTTAGTGTCAGCTTGTTCCACTTGAGTTCCTCGCCCACTGGCGGGACAGAACCGCAAAGGTCGTATAGTAGGCCGCCAACAGTTTCAAACTCTTCATCGTCGTAGGTTATCTCCAGACGCTCGGCAAGTTCCGCCAATGGAAGATTTGCATCAACATCAAAGACTCCAACAGTAATCTCGCGAAAGTCAGCAATTTCGCTATCATGTTCATCTTGAATATCACCAACGATTTCTTCCAAAATGTCTTCAAGCGTCACTATCCCGGCAGTGCCGCCATACTCGTCGACCACAAATGCCAAATGAACTTTCTTAATTTTGAAAGCCGCCAACAAATCATCAATTCGCATATCCGACGGCACCACATATGACTCACGAACATAATCTGCAATCGAGAACTTCTCCTCACTGACAGGCGGTCGTGTAAAAATATCCTTGATATACAAGACACCTTTGATATTATCTATCGTTTCTTGATAAATAGGATAACGCGAATGACCATGTTTAGCGGCAACTTCTCTGACTTTAACAAGCGGCGTCGTAATTTCAATCGCCACCAAATCTACACGCGGTGTCATAATCTCCTGCGCCTCAGTAGTATCAAGATGGAAAATACTCTCAATCATCTCGCGCTCATCTTCTTCGATAATCGTCCCATGAGCGCCAACTTGACCAGCTAATGATTCAATCGCTCGCTCGACAATTTCTTCTTTGACATCCTCGCTAAGAGGTGTTGTCCGCTTCAAAATCGAACTGCGATGCAGACGGATATAGAAATGACTGAGCATGAAAGCCACGCGTAACACAGGTATCAAAGCCAAAAAACGGCTATCGACACTCTGCAAAGACCTACGTCGCGGTAGCGCCTCAAGAGCTACAAAAGCCAAGGTAACTCCCAAGAACAATGAGATAGCAAAAGCCAGCAAAGGCGCCAAAGACAGAGAGCTCGCTATTGTGGGATAGAGACTAAAGGACAAGACACTGACACTGAACAAAGTCAACCACTTAAAAAAAGTAGCGGACTGCATAATAGCGCCTGTGTCATCAGAAATTTCCTGTAAGAAAAGCTTCCGTGGATCATCATCATCAGGTATCAACGAATCAAGCTGATCAGCATCCACAAAAACCGAAGTAGCAAAAACAGATGTCAGATAACCCAAATAAATCGCGGCCATCGTCACTACTGAGAACATTACTATTAACACTTTTACATTAACTCCATGACATCAATTGCTCGCACTCAGCGCCAGCGTAAGATTTGCCAAGGCGGCAAGCTCTAGCGCTTCCATCGTCTCTGCGGTCTCGTCATTGTCATGATCGTATCCGAGGACATGAAACAACCCATGACACGTCAGTCTTAACAACTCAGTCGAAAGACTGTGATGGAACTCACTAGCCTGCTCTTTCGCCCGTGGAACTGATATATATATCTCACCAATCAACCCAGAAAATTCGTTTCTCTCAAGAGTGAACGAAAGTACATCGGTAGTTTTGTCCAACTGCCGATACTGCTTGTTTAACTCACGCACTCGCTCATCGCCAGTCACTATTAAATTAACTTCTGAGTTTGCAATGGCGCCTTCTTGCTCTCCGATTATTTCAGCCAAAGCCTCCAACTTTTTTCGCGGAAGGCGTACCTCAGAGTGGACATTATCTTTTAGGATATTCAGGCGCAAATTATTTGCTCTATTTTTTGCTGGTTGTCTTTAACGACGGATAAGGCACACGCTGGTGGAAAACACCCGTGAGGATCTGAGCAAAAGCATCACGGATTTTCCCTAAGTCCGCCAATGTCAAATCACACTCCTCTAGCTCGCCTGCATGATAACGACTATCGATAATACTTTGCGCCAGCGTAACAATTCGCGCAGGCTTCGGATCCTCAAGTGTCCGACTAGCGGCTTCAACACCATCAGCGAGCATCAATATCGCCGCTTCTTTGGTTTGCGGAGTCGGGCCGGGGTAATGAAACTCTGGCTCAATGTCAACCGAAGCTCCTTGCTCTAAAGCGCGATTATAGAAGAATGACATGATCATTGTGCCGTGATGCTCTTCAATAAAGTTCATCACCTCATCCGGCAAGTCTGCATTTTCAGCCATCTGCCGACCACGCTTAACATGTGACGCCAAAATAATAGCCGACATTGTCGGAGTGATAGAATCATGTTTAGACTTGAGACCAACTTGGTTCTCAATAAAGTACTCTGCAATTTCCATCTTACCAATATCATGGTAATAAGCGCCCACACGAGCTAGCAGAGAATTGGCGCCGATTTCTTTGGCTGCGGCTTCTGCTAATGAGCCAACGACAATAGAGTGGTGGAACGTCCCTGGAGCTTCCAGCGCCAAGCGCTTCAACAGTGGACGATTAAGATCTGACAATTCCAGCAAAGTGATATCTGTCGCAAAACCAAACAGCGACTCGAAGAATGGCAAAGCCGCGGCAGCGGCAATAGGGGTAATAAAAGCTCCCAAGAGAGCATCGAGCATATCATCGCTGTAATTTACGTAATCAATCGACGTCAAGTATCCCAAGACCAAAGCCAGAGCAACACCTACCGCTCCCAAGTAGAGCATGGTGCGGAACAATTGCTTGCGTTGCCTAACTCCAGCAACTGAATAAGCGCTAAGAGAACCCGCGCAAACTGCAAACAACGTCAATGAAAAATCAAACTGATTCAGAGCTCCAAGCAACAAAGCAATAAACAATGACGAGACCACCCCTAGTCGTATATCAAACAAAATAGCAAACATAATCGGAGCCAAAGCCACAGGATAAGCAAACATATTTAACTCATAGCGTACACAAAGCGCGATTACCAACAACTCCAAACCAACAATCAGCAAAACCGCCAACAGTTTTGGCGAGGAGCGAAAAATATCCTCTCTAAAAACTTTCAAATACAAATATAGCAAACCAAAGATCATCGCTATCAAAGCGATATGCGAAACCAAAGGCAAATAAGCTTTCAGGAAGCTCTCCTGCTGGGCGATGTCTTTGCGAATAGACGCATATCTGCGTAACAAATCCACCTGCCGAGCTGTGACAGGTTGACCCGCTCGAATAATTAGATCGCCAACATCAGCTTGCTCTTTTATCTCTTTGATTGCCGCCAATTCCAACACTTCTCGGCGCTTCATTTCCTCAGTTGCAATTGTTAGATTCGGAACAATAAAGTGCCTGCCTACTTCGTAATGCAATTCTACATTAATCGCCGAATCACGAGCCAATGTATTGAGAGCGCTCAACAATCGAGATCGCGCCAACTCAGGATCAAGCGCTTGAGAGATAGGTAGGAGTGTTTCTCGACGTCCCATCCGTACAACAATCGGGCGCCCAGCATACTCTTTCAATTGATCAATTGAAGAAAGCACTCCACTAAAATAGATATTCTCATTCAGAATTGATTGCAACCTGACCACGACTGTACTCAGGGAATCGGCGTGGTAAGCTTCGCGCAATGAGGCGCTCGACATAAAGGGAAAGTCACGCGAAAGAATTTCAGCATAAACGCCAAAGTCATTGATTGAATCTAAAGTAAGACTATCGCGTAAATCCTGCGCTTCCGAAATGAACTTGGCCAGAAACTTCCCCACTGAATCAACGACAGTCGAATCATAGTCCATAACTATCGGAGAGGCATTGCGCGCAATACGACGTTCTTCGGCTAGCTCACCCTCAGTCTTCCGCAGAGTAATAACAATTGGCGCAATGAAGTCCTCACGGGCTCGATCTCCCTCTTGGGGAATAAAAACTGGCGAAAATAAATCACTCTGCGGATAGAAAACACCAACAGTCACAATCGCCAACGCAAACAGGACAACCCTAAAGACTTTTTCGCGCCGGCGATTACCATGCCGATTACGACGAGTCCGAATTTTCAGCGCACGCTTAATAGCGCGACGAGATTTTGTTATCGAAGAGAACATAGTCTATAATTCTTGGCGCAAAAATCACGCAACTATTCCGTTAGTCAGACAAGCTACTCTTATCACTACCGCTCTCACTGTCGCGGTCATAAGCCATAATAATCTGCTGAACTAAACGATGACGCACAACATCTTTTTCGCTGAGTCGGATAAATTTCAATCCTTCGATATTACCCAAAACACGTTCAGCGCTCATCAAGCCAGAATCTTTCTTGTTGCTCAAATCAATCTGTGTCACATCACCAGTGACAACCGCCTTGGAGTTCTCACCTAAGCGAGTAAGAAACATCTTCATTTGCGCAGTGGTTGCATTCTGCGCCTCGTCCAGCACCACAAAAGCATTGTTCAATGTTCGGCCACGCATAAAAGCCAAAGGCGCGATTTCAACAATATTGCTCTCCATCATCTTCTTAATTCGATCTGATGGCAACAAATCATTGAGAGCGTCATAAATTGGACGCAAATACGGATCAATCTTATCGCGAATATCACCTGGAAGAAAACCAAGTGACTCCCCTGCTTCAACTGCTGGTCTCACAAATATTATCCGCTTAACCGCCCCAGACTTCAAATATGAAACAGCAGCTGCAACTGCCAAAAACGTTTTCCCTGTACCCGCGGGACCAATCGCAATAACTACATCAGACTGACTGATGGCATCCATGTACATCCGCTGTCCAATAGTCCGCGGCTTGACACCATTATCGCCAAGACTTCTCGTCCCAGAGTCACTACTGGATTGTCGCATTTGCTTGGCTGGACCTTCTCCACCGCCCTTGATAATATCAATCGCATAGCGGATATACTGCTCGGTTGAAGATTCGCCGTCATTGACACGACTAATCAAATCGAGAAACAACTCTCGTATTTGTCCGACTTCTTCAGGGCGCCCCGCGATATTTATAGATTCACCTCTGGCGGTGATACGCGAGTCGAAGGCATCTTCAATCTGCCGCAAAAAGACATCGTGATTCCCGAAAAGCAAAGCCACATCAACCCCAACCAAAGAGACCGTTACTGTCGATTCGGAATCAGAGGCGGAGCTACGCGTATCATCGGATTGCGCTGACTGTTCTTTTGTATTCTTACTCATAGAGTTAGCTGACAAAGCGATAATGACTATTCGCTCTTAATCAACAATGATAACTCCTCTAATTGTTCTGGCTCCAATTCCGACGGTGAACCTTCCATCAAGGCTGTCGCTGACGCAGTCTTCGGAAACGCGATAACTTCGCGTATAGAATCCACACCGCACATATTTGCCACTAACCTGTCCAGACCAATCGCCACCCCACCATGCGGTGGAGCTCCATATTCCAGCGCCCGTAGCAAGAATCCGAACATCCGCTCAGCGCGCTCATTCGAAATTCCGAGAATATTGAGAACCTTCTCCTGCAATCCTCGATGGTTGATACGAATTCCACCAGAGGCAATCTCACTACCATTGTAAACCAAATCATACTGATTGGCGTGAATTCGACTCCAAGGATGATCAGGGTCTGTCGGAGACAACTTTGAATTCAATCCTTCTTCAAGCAAGTGCATCTCTTCTTCAATCGGGTGCGAAACAATATTATGCATCGCATCCCAACGACCTGCGTCCTCATCATATTCAAAGAGCGGGAAGCCAGTCACCCATAAGAAACAATTACGACTCTCATCGATGAGGTCATGTTTCTTACCCAGATGCAAGCGCAATTGACCAAGAATAGCCTCTGTCTTCAAGCGTTTATCGGAGATAATCAGTAATGAATCTCCCTTTTGACAGTTCGCCAACTTACAAATCTCGTCCTTAAGCTCCTCACCAATAAACTTCAAAATCGGCGAACGATCTGCTTCATCACCTCTCAGAACATACGCCAATCCACCTGCTTCATGACCTTTGACGAAATCCGTTAGCTCATCTAAATGCTTGCGTGAATACGAAGCCCCGCCCTTAAGCGTCAGAGCCTTGACCACTCCCCCCTTGGCAACATTATCACTAAAGACAGAGAACCCACACCCTTTGACCGCCTCAGATAGATCAACTAACTCCATCTCAAAACGCAAATCTGGTTTATCTATTCCCCAACGATTGATAACTTCGTCATAGGAATAACGCGCAAACGGCGCCTCAAGTTCATAAGCCTTAACTTTTTTGAAAACATGTTGCAAGACAATCTCGATATTCTTAAAAACATCATCAGGCGTCACAAAAGACATCTCGACATCAATTTGCGTATGCTCTGGCTGTCTGTCCGAGCGTAAATCCTCATCGCGCAAACAACGCGCAAGCTGGAAATACTTATCAAACCCTGAAACCATCAAGATTTGCTTGAGCAATTGTGGCGACTGTGGCAACGCATAGAACTTACCAGGATGAACACGTGACGGAACCACATAGTCTCGGGCGCCTTCAGGAGTCGAACGCATCAACAGTGGTGTCTCGATTTCCAGAAAATCTAGCTCCGCAAACTTTTCACGCACAGCCATCGTCACTTCATGACGGATACGAAACAACTCCTGCATCGGTTTACGACGTAAGTCCAAAAACCGATATTCAAGGCGTAGATTCTCATTAGAAGGAGCAGTGTCTTCAACTTCAAATGGCGGTGTCTTAGAGGGATTCAGAACTTCAAATCTCTCGACAACAACCTCAATCTCACCTGTAGCGAGCTTCTTGTTTGTCGTACCCTCTGGACGCTTCCTGACCACACCAATAACTGCGACAACATCTTCATGACGCGCCCCTGCTGCGGCGTTATGCGTCGCCTCTGGGACATCTTTGGGATTGACAGTCACTTGCGTCAGGCCATATCTGTCACGCAAATCCAAAAAGAGAACACCACCAAGATTACGATACTCCTGAACCCAACCATTTAGACGAACAGTTGTTCCAATATGAGACGTGTTTAACTCACCAAGAGTATGTGTCCGCTTCAATTCTGCAAAATAAGTCATGGTTGTCGCGGTGGTCGTTTCGGTAGAATCCGTCTTTTTAGTCGCGGCCGATTGATTTGATTCTTTTGAATCATTTGAATAGGAAGCTGTCATTGTCTGGCTATGCGCTCTTAATCTTTCTAGGTTGATCTTGTAACTTCACAAAAATTCTTTTTTCAGCAAAACTATTTGTCGAGACTGCTTATCGAAACTACTTGTCAGAATTGCTAATGGGAGTCTCTCATTCCATTGGAGTTATACACACTAACTCGCTATGAATCCAGCAACTCTCTCTTCTACAGTATCGGCGGATTCTATTCTCTTGCTCACCATTCTGGCCGATCTGAGAGTAAGCTAATCTCCTACTAATGCTACCCGATAGTGGCCAACTTTTCAATGGACGACAAGAAAACTTTCAGGCCCTCAGAACCACCAATCAACGGCCGAAAATACTACTCCTCAGCCCCAGCATTGTCAACTATCAGCCCGCTCCAGTCAAGACCAAAGCCGAGAATCGCAACCAGCCAGAACGTTTTCTGCTTTTAGGCTAGCCTATATGGCCCCTTTATAGCCAATGGATAGTTATTGGGTTGACATTCAACAAGATATGACAATATTGTTGTTGCTGAGGCCATCAAGCCCAACTTTTCTTGTTTTGGTCTTCAGATTTGGTAAGAACCGTACATGGAGCCGTCCATTTCAAAGAAGAACCGACGGCTAACAATACAGACAAGTAACCGTCAGACAAGAAGTTACCATACAACAAAAGCGCCGAAAAACCAGATTGAGAACAAACTAATGGGATTAAATATCGCTCGCTTCATGTCTGAAGAGATGATAAAACTAGAGATGGAAACCATTGTACCCGAATTTGTAGAGGGTTCAAGTGTCGAAAAGTGGCGCCTAAAAAGCAAAGAAATGATTATCGGCGAATTGGTAGACATTCTCGAACAATCTGGCCGAATTGGTAACCGCTCCAAATTTCTCACAGATTTCATAAATCGCGAAAGAAAAGCCACAACCGCGATAGGCTATGGCATAGCCATCCCACATATCCGCTCCATGCAAGCCAAATCGTTCATGATTGGCTTTGGGCGGAGCTCCTCTGGATATGATTTTGGCGCTTTAGATCAGGACCCCACCAAACTGTTCTTTGTCATGGCCGCTCCACCCTACGATGACATGCAATATCTGAGAGTTTTCAAAGCTCTGGCCGAAATTCTTCGCTACGAAACCTTTCGCCAAGAATTATCCGAAGCCACAACACCCTATGAAATCATCCGCGCTATAGAGTCCATGGGCTAAGCTCCACAGCTAGGAATTTATGGAAACTTCAAGTATACCCAACGCGGCCCCACAGGCGCTTCGCACTGGTAAGCCTCGTTCATTTTGGATGATAATCGGCCTTTCGGTTATCACCTGCGGAATATATTACATCGTCTACAAATTTATGGTCGCCTCAGAATTGAAGAAGGCAACCTTTTGGGGCGAGGACGAATCCTTCAAACCCTCAACCTTCATGATTCTCTTCGGAGCCTATGTCGTATTGAGCTATGTCTTACCGATGGTCTTTGGAATTGCAGTCTCGATGAAAGTGTTCATCTCAATGCTTTCCAACTCTGGAAACTTTGACCCAAGCAATTTCGCCCTACAGAACACGTACCAACTAGGATTAAGCATTTTCACGATAATGGCCAGCGCTGTCGGGTACTATGTCGCATACTATTTCTTCAAACTAAACGATATTGCTGCGGCTAAAGTCGGCGCCAAGCCGCTCAGTATTAGACCAGTGTTCATCGCCTACAGTATTTTCTTCGCCGTCATGTTGCTAAACTCGCTAATGGAAATCGCCGTTGTCGTCCTAGACTTAAACACGAAGATGGCTAACAGTATGAACGATATCGAAAATCTCAGCCTCTCGACACTCGGCCCCATCCTTATGGTGGTGGTAATGGGGCTGGGCATGAGCTTTCTTATGCTAGTTTCGCTACTCTACTTCCTCTGGAAACAAACCGAATTAGTTAATCATGTTTGGGAAGCTGGATATTTCACAACCCCTCTCAATAATTTCGCCTACAATACTCAGCCGAGCGGCCCGATCTCCTATCCAGCTACTCCAACTATTCCTCAACAGACTCAACCACTTCAACCGCCTCCAACTCAGGCGCCACCCGCGCCTCCTAGCGGCCCCGTCGAGCCTGAACAAAACGACCTACCAAAAGCGCCGCCAGAAAACCCAGTTTCATAAAAAACTTCATAGGGCAGCTTCATATGACACCGCCAGAAGTTTTCACTGTCGCGATACGCATTGAAAACAGCCTGACAAATGTCTTAGAAGATATTTTTTTGCTATAATATCAAGTCACGTCTCTTCTGGGGTTGCATTTTTGGTAAATATGTATTTATTGCGCGGCGTGAGCATGGAGATTTCTGCTCCAGAGTTTCTGATAGAGTAGCTTATGGTAGAGCCTTCGATATGATCTATCGTCACAGAAAACAGGCTTACTTTTGGAAAGGCCGTTTGGGAAGTCCATAACTTGGGGCCTGTAGCTCAGTTGGTAGAGTGCTGCGTTCGCAATGCAGAGGTCACCGGTTCGATCCCGGTCAGGTCCACTTTAAGATTTGGTGATTGCAATAAGTAGTGTTGTTTTAGTGAATAGTTAGTTTTTTGCAGCTTGAATGAAAAATTAGATCAGCGGTTGGGCCCTGTGCGAGTCTGACCTACCGAACCCCGTCAGGCCTGGAAGGGAGCAGCGGAAGGTAAGGTTACGAACTGTGTTGCAGATCAGTCTGGCCGCTGATCTATTTTTTTGTTCATTTTTGTTCCCGTTCTTCTTCTCGAAACAAAGTTTCCCTCAGCCTGACCCCTCATTTGCCTGACACCCTCAGCAATTTCTACTTTTGTGACACTGTTTTCTTCAATTCTCGTAAATGTTACCCCGATTCATTTGCGCTAGCCTGACAATTACCTATTTTGTCGCATCACCCGTCATCGGACGGTTCTCTGGACTAGTCCAGGAAAATGTATTCAACAAAGTAGATTCCACAACTATTGCTGTGTAGCTTATTCTTAGGTCACAGAAGAGCTGAAGAAACAGTAAGAAGAAACGGTAACGATAAAGCATGTCCTATCAAGTCTTAGCCCGCAAATATCGCCCCCAAACATTCGATGAGGTCATCGCGCAGGGCCATGTCACCAAGACCCTCTCCAATGCTCTGGCCTCTGGTCGCATTGGCTCGGGCTATCTCTTTTGCGGTCCACGTGGCACTGGCAAAACAAGTGTCGCGCGTATCCTCGCCAAATCTATCAATTGCGACAAAGGTCCGACCTCCACTCCTTGTGGAAAATGTGACTCCTGCCTAACTATTGGCACCGAGGGTTCAATTGACGTCCGTGAAATCGACGCCGCCTCAAACACTGGAGTCGATGATGTCCGCATTTTGCGCGAAAACATTCGCTACGGGCCCAGCGCAGACAACCGCAAACGAATCTATATCATCGATGAAGTCCATCGTCTCTCAGGCGCGGCATTCGACGCTCTACTCAAAACTCTCGAAGAGCCACCGGCGCATGCGATGTTCATTTTCGCCACCACCGACCCGCAAAAAGTCCCCGATACAATTCACTCGCGCACACAACGTTTTGATTTTCGCCGAGTAAATGTTTCAGAATTGGCCACAGCCCTCGGCGTCATTGCCGAAAAAGAGGGTGTCAAAGTCAGTGAAGACGCTCTGCGGCTAATTGCTCGCCGTGGTGAAGGATCTGTGCGAGATTCGGTCTCATTACTCGATCAGATTATTTCATTTTCAAGTGACAATATCACCGCCGAACATGTCAGCGAAGCTCTCGGACTTGTTGACCAGGAGTTTCTTTTCAATTTTGTCGAAGCTCTCGCGCGCGCAGATTGCTCCAGCGCATTATTGAAAGTCTCCGAACTAGCCGACAGCGGCGCAGACATCCGCGAATTTATTCGCGAACTCTCGCACCATTTCCGCTCGCTGACAATCCTCCGCTCCGCTGGATTGAAAACAGCCTCAAAAGTCCTCAACCTTTTGGAGAGCGAACTACAGCGCCTCCAAAGCCAGCTGGACTTTTTCACCGTTGGTGATTTGGTGCGCCTAGCCGACATTTTGATAGCCGCCACTCGCCAATTGAAAGATGTGGAACCCCGCTGGACTCTTGAAATGGCCACAGTCAAAATGGCCTATCTCGAATCAACAGTGACAATCGAGGAAGCTCTTGCACAATTGCAGGCGGGGGCCACCCTCTCAACGTCACCCGCTTCTGGAGCCACCACCGAGCAAAAAAAAAACTCTGATTTATTCGCAGGCGCCTCACGGCCATCCCGTTTCACTCCCCCAGCGCCAAAAGTGGCCTCAAGGGTAACCACAAATCTAGCAACAGGCTCTTCAACGAGCGCTCAATCCAAGTCAAGCGCAACTCAATCCCACACATCAGCAACAACGACAGCAACTGCTTCTGCTGTTTCAGCATCTCCCAAAGTTGATGTTACGCGCATTAACACACCGACAATTCGGCAACATTGGTCAGCCTTTATGGCCTCTCTCAAAGGACCCAATCGAATGCTAGCCTCGCAATTGGCAATGGCCTCTGTTAGCGAAGTTCATGAGAATCAGATCACCGTCATGTTCCCGAGTTCGGCTCCCACCCAAAAAAGCTTGGTGGAAAAACCGAATTACCGTGTACAAATAGAGCAAGCTCTCAAAGAGTTTTTTGGAGCGCCATTGCGCATAAACTACGAGATTGATTCAGACGTAGGCACAGCCAGCATGGGATCTCAACCTGTTCCTAATAACTTAGATGACCCAAGAGAGGCTCCGAGACAATCTACTGGACAACCCGCTGGACAGGCCGCAACCATTATCGATGAGACTGGAGAGTCGGCCAAACTCTTAGCCGAAGACAGCCGCCTGAGAACCATCATGGAGCAAGTCGACGGCGAAATCGTGCGAGTTCGTGATGTGAAAAGTCAGTCATAGTTTCAAAACTATGGTTTCAAAATCATAGTCTCAAAAAGACCAACAAACATTCGAAAATAGAATCAAAGGAGTAATATCATATGTCAAAAGCAGGACTAGGCGGAATGCTCAAACAAATGCAGCAAATGCAGAGCAAAATGGCCGAAATGCAGGCCGAAATTGAAGCCATGGAAGTTGAAGGAACTTCTGGGGGCGGCATGGTCAAAGTTGTCACCAATGGCAAGCACGAGATAAAATCAATAACAATCGATCCCGAAGTGGTAAACTCTGAGGACATCGAAATGCTCCAAGACTTAATCATCGCAGCAATTAACCAAGCCAGCCAACGTGTCAATGAAAATCAAGCCGAAAAAATGTCAGCGCTCACTGGTGGCCTCAGTATCCCTGGCCTGAATTTGCCATTCTAACCTAGTTAAACAAAAGAAATAGACACCTATGTTTCGTAGCGCCGCCTCGGTTGACAGACTAATTACCCTACTTGGCAAACTCCCAGGTATCGGCCGCAAATCCGCAGGACGATTGGCTTTTCATATTTTGAAAATCCCACTCGAAGAAGCGCTAGCTCTCGCCGATGCAATTCGTGACGCCAAAGAAAAAGTCGGCGAGTGTCAGATCTGTTTCAATATCAGCGAAAGCTCCCCCTGCTATATTTGCAGCGACCCCAAACGTGACCGCTCATTGATTTGTGTGGTGGAAGAAGCGCTGGATGTGCCCTCGGTGGATAAGGTAGATTCTTTTCGCGGCCTGTTTCATGTTCTCGGCGGACGGCTCTCTCCACTCGATGGTATCGGCCCAGACGACCTAAGTATCAAAGCTCTCCTAGAGCGGATGCAGGGTGATGAACAAATCAAAGAAGTAATTATCGCCACAAATCCCAGCGTCGAGGGTGAAGCAACCGCGATGTATCTCTCGAAGTTAATTAAGCCGCTCAACGTCACTGTCACTCGCATCGCTCGGGGAATTCCCGTCGGAGCTGATCTCGAATACGCAGATGTCGTCACACTCTCACAAGCCCTCGAAGGCCGAAGAGAGTTCTAAGTTTGTCCCAGCAACCCGACATACCTGAATCACCACAGCAGTCGCCACTGCATTCACCAAGATTATCTTGGGGCTGGCTAACACTAGCCTTGTCCCCTTTGATTGCGCGCCTGCTTGCAACACAGGTTGAAACTAATTGGTGGGGACTAAATGCCTTAGCTTTCACAGAAAATTGGTTAACCCTCACTTTCATATCTCTGGCTTTAGCGCTAATTCTTATCTGGCTAACAAAACAAAGTCCCCAAGCTCCGAGTCAAACATTCAGCAAAGTAAACACGACACTCTCTTTGGCGCTTGCGCTCCTACTCGGATTGGCGTTCTTCACCTTGGGTAGTGATTCACATTTATTCGGCTCTACCTACGCTCTAATCGGCTCTCTAAAACAATTCGACGAGTTATATCTCCATCACTATGCCTACCTAGCAACCAAAATAGTTTCCATCTTCTATAACTCTCTTACAGGTGTCACTGACAGAGCTCTAAATGATTCTGCCATTGCTATCCAAACTCTGTCAGCACTCTCTGGAGCGCTTTCGGTTTTTGTATGGCTAAAAATCAGCTCGAAACTGGCTCGCAACAAAGCCGAAACGATTTACTTTTTTTCTGCCGCGGTCTTATCGGGAGGAACTCTTCTCTTCTTCGGCAGTGGAGAATACTACGCGCCAGCAGTAGTCATGGTCTCGCTAATAATCCTCAGTTTCGTAACCATGATTAAATCTGAAACTGCCAGCTCTCGCTACCGTTCAGCGGGAGCTTTAGCGCTGCTGAGCATTCTAGCGCCTTTCTATCTCGCACAACTAATCTTCATCCTACCAGCTACTGTCTTTATGCTCGGCCTAGGTTTAGCGCCTGGACCGAAACGAGAACGACTCTGGGCGATTCTCTCACTTGTAACTCTTGGCGTCATAGTCGGGATTCTCTACTGGCAAGCGCAAACCGACCTTTGGATACAAGCGCGCATTGTAGGACTAGCTGGCAAACCACCCGAATTTGAATACACACTCTTCGGACTTAGACGAATTTTCGACTTACTCAATTCTGCATTCATCCTCTGGCCGCTGTTCCCATTAACGCTCTGGCTTTGCTTGCGCTATACGTGGCAAGAGCGCTGCGACCATCTTGTCGGTGGACTAGCAATGCTGACACTAAGTTTTGCAGTCTGGATATTCATCAGTGATTTCCCAAATGGTTCCGCCAGAGAAATCACAACCATAGCAATGTTTGCTTTGCCCGCCTCGGTACTAGCAGCCTATCTCTGGATAAAACGTTTCAGCGAAAAAACATGGTTTGGCCGCACGACCCTAACTATTGTAATCGCGGGTGTTCTAACATTTGCGGCTATGGCGCCAGTATATGTTGACGGTGAAGCTGGAGTACAATACTTAGACCATGATTACAAAACCCGCAAGAAGCGCTACCTTAGCGGATTGGTTAATTTCCGTGATCATTATTTTTTCAAAAAAGAGTTCCCCAAAGCAGACCAATGGGAGTGGAGTTTTACTCGTAGATCACCGGCGTTTTTAGATCATCGTTCTATCCGCTTATTATACAATCGCGGAGATTTCACTGAGTCGTTAGACCGCTTAACATTATTATTAGCAACCAATCCATATTGGGCCGATCTCTATTCCACGCAAGCGGCCTCTCTCCAAGCGCTTCGCAGACTCCCCGAAGCCTTACAGGCCATCGACAAGGGACTACAATTAGACCCAGATAATCCGATGATGCTACTCGCTCGTGGAAACATTTTCAGTTCGTTAAACAAGCCCGACAGTGCAGAAGCTATGTATCTGGGAGCGTTGCGCTATGACTCGCGCAATGTCAACATTCGCAAAGATCTTGGTTTATTTTATATTGGATCAAAAAGAACTTCTGCCGCGGAAAAACAAGGGCAAATAATCTTTGAGGATAATCCAATCAGCGCCTATTCATTCTTACTTGTAGGACTTGCGGCGTACGACCGTCAAGATCAAGTCCGAGCACGGCGCTACCTCTCCGAAGCCCTCAAACGTGGCTTAACTGAACCCGAAGCCCAGTATGCGCGACTCGTACTTGGCCGATTATAGACGTTCCAGCTACAGACACACTTGAAGCGCCACTAACCCCAACGCGAGATACCATCGAGAGCCGCAACCTTGTACGCCTCTGACAATGTCGGGTAATTAAAGACTGAGTCAACGAAGTAATCAATCGTTCCACCAAATGACATAACCGCTTGACCAATATGAATCAACTCAGTGGCGCGTTCACCGATGATATGCACGCCAATCAAACGCTTGTCGCTGCGACGGAAAATCAATTTGAGTAATCCATCTTGGTCATTCATAATCTGGCCACGAGCCAACTCATGGAACCGACTAATACCAATTTCAAACTCTTCACCTTTTTCACGAGCGGACTCTTCTGTCTCACCTACTAGCGACAACTCTGGAATAGTGTAAATGCCATAGGGCATCAATTCATTTATCCGTGGACTGTGAAAGTCATCACCACCATTGAAAGCATGAAAACTAGCAATTCGTCCCTGATCCATAGACACCGAAGCCAATGACGGAAAACCAATCACATCTCCGACAGCATAGACAGTCTTACAGCTAGTTCTAAAGTGTTCATCAACCTTGATCAAGCCACGTTTGTCGGTCTCAATTCCTAAGGCCTCAAGACCTAAGTTCTCAGTATTGCCACCACGTCCAGCAGAATAGAGCATACGATCAGAGACAATTCGCCGACCCGAATCAGTAGTAGTGACTACTTTACCATCCCGCACACAAATGTCTTTGGCGCCATCACCAAGAATCAGTTTCACACGCGCTTTACGCATTAAGTACACTAGTACATCAGAAATTTCATCATCGATGAAATCCAACAAATGTTTTCTCATATCAAGCAAAGTCACCTTCACTCCAATATGCGCAAAAATACAGGCATACTCACAACCAATCACACCACCACCGACAATTGTCATCGTCCGCGGAATCTCATCAAGCTCCAAGATAGTCTCACCATCGTAGATATACTTATTGTCGAAATCTAGATTGGGTGGATGGTACGGATGTGTCCCAACTGAAATAATAATTTTATCAGCGGTTACAATCCGATTAGTATCTGAGCCACTGGAAATCAATATCTTATGCGGTGTCGTCAGAATGCCATAACCAGTAATAATATCAATACCGTTTCGAGATAGTTGATCGAAAATAACTTCCATCTCGTTTTGAATAACTTGATCCTTGCGGTGCATTAACTCATTAATCGTCAACTTATTCTTGAGCTCGAAATGTAGTCCATAAATTGAGCGTTGTTTAAGCCCAGCAATATAAAGCACAGTCTCCCGTAAAGTCTTGGAAGGCAGAGTACCAGTGTGAATCATCACACCACCAATAACTGAGTGACGCTCAACAATCGCCGCGCGCTTACCTAGTTTGGCGGCCTGCAAAGCCGCTCGCTCACCAGCAGGTCCTGAACCAATTATCAGGATGTCATAGTCATAATTCTCGGTCTTTGTCATCTGCGCTTCTACTTCAGGAACAATTTGTTCAATAGTCGTCTTCTCTTCAGAAATTCCCTTGGAGATTTCTTTAGATACTTCTTTGGATACTTTGTCTGAAACTTTCATTGCCAAACCGCTTTTCCTATTCAGGTCCTACTTATTCAGTGTTGTTCTTAAGGCCAATTCAAAAATTCGTAAGCCTCTAAATACTATTATCGGACAATTACGCGCTGTCCTTCGCTATTTGAGGCCATCAATCGGGTAATGCTCCATCCATTAGAGCCGCATATAGGTGCGTCCCCACATACATTATACAGTCCAACGCAGTCTGACAAGTCTTAGAACCATGAGTTAGTAATATTTCTATCTAGACGCAGTAGATAGACGCCCCCGTAACGCCAACGAAGGGCTAGGTGGGACTACTTGGGAAGTGATTTAGCGTGAAAGAATCTTGGATTCGTTCAGAGGTGAAACATCCGCCGTTAGCGAAAGTGGGAAACTAAATGAAACAGTCGAATCCGCAGAATTGAAATAAGGAGAGCTAGGATTAAAAGAAGTCAGAAATTTTGACAACAAAGTTGAAGTAGCATAATCATAAAGCCCCGCTTCATGCTCATCAAAGCGTAAACCAAATCGATACCCCTGAAACTCAGGCCCATCTGCAAACTGCTCTTCGAAGAGTTCACTAGCTGGGAAAATATTCTCTTCTAACTTGCCATAAAAAATTGTCATCGATAACTCCCCTGCGCGATCTGGTCGCGCTCTCACAAAGATACGGCCATCAGATTCAATCAAAGTCAAATTTCTGATAGTCTTGAAACGCGCCGTTTCAGCTCCATTGCCACTCGGGTCTGAGGCGCTACCAACTTTCACCAATCCCGCAGAATCACTGGCCGCCAAACCACCCAGCCCTGGACGCAAGTAGACATCTCCTCCCGCGCCATGAAACTCTCCCGAAACATACTTCGTCTCGAAACGCTCTATAATATCCTGCCAAGAAGTCCCACAATGCCTCTCAAATATCGCTCTGATATCCGCGGCAGACAATTGACGAGTTTCATCGAGATTGCCAGAGAGCTCCAAATAGGCGCCAAGAACTGCGTCCATACCAAAAACATCGACCAAACTCATCACAAATAGTCCCGATGCCGAATAAGAAATACTAGCATCCACATCGGTATGAAAAGCCATCAATTCAAGCAGACTTTCGACATCAACTACCTCCAGACGATACAAGTAGGACGCCATATCCAACAATGCCGATGGCGCTCTTGTGGCGCGACCTCCGAGGTAAGTGGCCATCCCTTCACGCAATAAAGGTAATGTCGTCAGAGGCATTGATTGAAAACGAAAGTTCACCATCAAATGCGCAACCTCATGGAAATGCGGCAACGCAGATGTAATCAGTGCATCAGAGGCTAGATCGTAAAACCCTCGCACAGCCACACCGGTAATACGCTGAACTTCTTGCTCATCAGTGCAAAAATAATAGTCAATCTTCTCTTTAGCCAATAATTCCATACGTTCGGACGGAATCGAAAGCAGTATGCCCAACGAATCAACAAAACTATCGAGAGATTCAATTGTCATACCATTGGCATATTTTTCTTGACTAGGACTAATGTAAAAGCGGAAGTAACGCGATTCTCGCATTTCCCAGCCTTGTGTGACATAGTCCTGCGGAAACGTCAGCCAAGGATAATTATCAAACCTACGAACATAATAGTGATAAACACTAATTTCGCCTTTGAGTTTACCCTCAATGCGAAGTCGCAAATAGGTAGAATCCAACAACCCACCCGACTTGAGCTGAATCGCTGGACGAAAACGGGACAACTTAACAAGTGGAGAGTTCAAGTCCGCCTTTATCGAAATACCATCATATTCAATCCCCAAACGTTCTGAGCGCAGACGCGCATACGGTGACCAGTGCATCCACGCCGATTCGATACTGCCAGATTGGACCAAATCGACATACTCCTGCAACATCCGATTACCTTCAAAGACAGGGTTTATCGGCTTGGCATCTGTGGTGACTTCTTGGCCAAACACATTACTGGTCACAGCGCCTATAGCTAGCGTTACAAATAACAACACTGACGTAACCTTGGATTGTAGAGGTCGTTTGTATTTTCGTTTCATTTTATCAAGGCCCTAGACAAGGTTCTCAGCAAGGTTCAATAGCTTCGTTCAACATTGTTATAGCAGAAGAGAATATATAGAAGACAAACTAGATAATCAGTCGATCAGGAGCCTTCATTAGCATCCTCACAACTAAGGCATTATACCCACTGAACCTGATATTGAGCAAGTCCAAGACGCTTTCCTGACAAAAAAGGTGTTGGCCAAATGCCTCGACATCCTTCAAAAAAAAAGGAGCGGCAAATGCCTCTCCTTCTTCCCCTCTATACGCGCATGCGTATCAAACCAAATTTTTGTCGGTTACAGAACTTTTCTTGCAAGCTAACTCACTTAGAAACTAAGATTTACCGAAAACCGATGCACCGAGCTGAGTCGGCCGAAACTTGACCAAGCATAGTCTATGCTTAAGTTTGATTGCGATGCAAACGGAGTGTTGAGTCCCGCCCCAAGAGTTAAGTTTTCCTCATCATAATTGATCTTATATCCTGAACGGAGGAAGAAACGCTCATGAAAACCATATTCCATTCCCAAAGAACCTTGTTGCACATTGTCATTAGGATGTTTCAACTCGCCTGCAAACGTCAACCGTGAGTTCAGACTCATATTGAAGTCGTAACCTACACCCATTCTAAACGTCAATGGCAATTGTCCAGATTCAACATTTAGCTGACCATCGGCAGCTGGATTGCTATTGCTATTGGAATCAGCTGGAATAGGAACATTAAGGTTCTGTCCGCTGAATTTGAGATCGCTACCCAAATTAGAAATGCTCATCCCCAAACGTAATGAACGCAAACCTGTGTAGAGCATGGTTCCGACATCAAAGGCAACCGCAGAAGCTCTTTCGGTAAAGATTGTTTCGGATATGTATTTGACACTTCCACCAAACGAAAACCGTGGTGTCAACTCACGCGCAAATGCCGCAGTCACAGCATATGACGAACCATCATAAAACAGACCGTTGCCATCCTGCTGCTGTACTGTCGTCACCTCCATAGAAGGCACATTGAGCGCGGTAACTCCGACAGCCAAAACTCCCATACCCTCTATACGTGTCGCATAAACTCCATAGCTAATTCCAATATCGAGAATCCAATCACTATAGGCCATCGCGATTTGCTGTCCTTCGACTTCGCTCAACGCCGCAGGATTCCAAAAAATTGAGAAAGCATCGCCTGTGCTGGCCACTGCCGCTTCACCCATAGCCAGATAGCGAGAACCAACTCCAATCTTAAGGAATTCGCCACTAGTCGTGCCTGTCTTGGTGAACGTTTGCGCCTGAACAATCTCGGGCGCTGATATCAATAACACCTGCGCAGAGACAGCCAACGCCATCACCAATCGAATCACGGCTGTAGACCTATTCTGTAAACTCTTAGATACTCGCATTACATAACACCTTCTCAATTTATGACCGCAAAGCGGCCAACAAATTCACCAGCATTCGAATCGACATGATAGAAATAGATTCCAGACGCCACCTGCTGTCCATTGAGCGAGAGCAAATCCCAAGACTGATCTCCACCGCCGGAATCGTGCTCAATAATCTTCACCAAATCTCCAGAGAGCGTATAAACACGAATTGTGCATATCTCTGGAAGGTGAGTAAAATTCAGTTTTGTAGGAGCGCTATTGTTTTCCCAGCCAGCGCGCGCAAAATAAGGATTCGGAACAACTTTTACATTCTTCAATTGACCTGTAGCCAAAGACAGGTTCACACCATCAGGTGAGAAATAGAACTCATCGTCTGGACCATTGAGCGGAGCGCCACTAATACGGTAAACATCACCAGGCTGTGCGCTGTTTGCCGAAGTGTCGAAGCGGAACATCCATGTATGATAAGTTGGGAATGCTTCAGGATGCGCGACGACATCATAAGGGATATTAAGAATATCAATAAAGTCCCCATCAAGGGCGTCATAAACACCATTGCCAGCAAAATCGAATATCTCAACAAAACACTGTTGATTGGTAGTCATATTCCAAACTTCAAACGGCACACTAACAGGTGTCACATCATCCAGCGCATCTGTAGCGAAATTACTAGTCCCTGTAAATCGTATTTCATAATCCATTCGGAAGTGCATATTACCACCCAACCAAGAAGCTGGGAATCCGAAAGCATCAACAACAGTCGTACCCAAGAAGACATCCATACTCAAAGTAGTGTCTCCAGCTGTCGCAAAACCTGTCTGCGTCATCTGCGCCGGTGTCATTTCACCATCAAAAACAGCAACTTGAATTCCATTGGCAATCGGGAAGAATGAAACAAGTGAATCTGCGTCAGCTTGATTCATCGAGATAAACTGAGTCGTCTGGTCCGCCAAAAGTGTATCACCAGTAGTAGTGTCTATCAGTGACCAATATGTGGCAAAATCATCTTCGGTAAAAACAACCTTATGAGGATTTGTACCGGCCTGTTCTGGATCCAAAACTATTGGCCAAATTGAACCAGCCGAAGAGTCCGCTGGAGCATTTCGACTAACTGTGCTCTGGGCGCTAACATATCCCGCCGCATTGGTATTAGGAATCGTTCGAACTACATTGGCGTCATTACCTGGTGTTCCAAATGCGTTCTGCAATGGGTCAACTGGAACTGAAGTATCACCAGAGTCAAAAGCCGCTAGGCAATACCAATACTCAAATCCATTGACAACATCTGTATCAACAAAAGAGTGAGCCACAGGATCACCAGCCGAATTAACTCGGAACGTTGCTATCGTCTCATATTCGATTGATTGGCATGATGTCGCACCATCGCGGTCCTCATCGCCCCAAGTCAGGCCAAGATTTGTGCTACGGTAGAGTTTGTAACCTTGAAAGTCCTGCTGACCACTAAGAGGATCAACAAAAGTCTCCGCGACGTTATCCCAACTCAAAACGGTCTGGTTAGCGCCAGGTGTCACCTTCAATGTCGGTGTCGGTGGCGGCTCTGGGCCAACAAAATAACTGTCAAATAGTGATTGTGCCAAATCGGCATTATTGCGGAACTCAGCTTCATCAGCCCCAGCTATGATCGCATAGACAACACGTATAGTCTTACCCGCTGGCATATCAATTCCGTTGGTGCACATGATGTAGAACTGATCATCAGGAGCTAAGGGTGTATCGAATTGCTGCTTGTCGATCCATTCATAGCGCCCCGCATCCTGGCTAGGAGTGTTTGGGAGATTGTCCCAAAGTCCAGTCCGTAGTGCGCTCATACCCAAATCATCAGGAGTCTGCAAATACTTCGTACCCATATAGCCAGTCTTTGAATTCCAACCAGCGTCAAATCCTGTAACATCATAAGTCCAAGCAAGATTGCGGGTTGTGTCATAGTCGACTACATCATTCAAACGCCCGTTTTCATTGGTCGGAGGATGAAAACCACCCACGTCCCAATCACAGTAGACACCAAAGGCAAAATTTGAGTAGTCCGTGGTTGAAGTATTCTCAATCTCCAACACTACAAACATGAAGTTCTCGTTATAGCAAAAGTTCCATTGATAAATAGTCTGTGTCATCTCAAGGCCAAGAGCATTGAATCCTCTCGCTCCATCATTGAATCGATAATGAGATTCCTGAATTGCTACAGGACCAGCAGGACCAAATGTAGAGTCACTAGCAGAGTAGACCTGATCATAAACCCAAGCTGAGCTATCATTGTTCCAAACACGCCAACCAAGCGCAGCGCTCCCGCGGCCAGTTCCAACTGTGTCATTTGGATCATAGTTGTAGGATGTCGAATCAGTTGAAAACAAGATGTCATAAGCATTCGCCCCAGTGGCAAATGATGCTATCGGCTGAAAATCATCTTGCGTATTAGAGACTATCGTATCGCCAGAAGCTGTTACAGCTCCCATCCAATATTTTATTTCAGCCAAATAACTATGTTGTGAGTTCCGTGGCCATTCGCAGGACGGAAAATCTTCATCGGAGATGAAACTATAGCCACCAATCAGTCCCCAGTTATCAACTGTCGTAGCGATATTCCCTTTTTCGTGAACCACCTGCTTTACAAGCGACGGCAATACCAACTGCGGAGGTGACAATTCACCACCTTCAACTTGTTTACTGCCCTGATTCGGAGCCTTGGCGTTTACTGAATGCACTCCCGAGATTAGAATTGTTCCAAGCCCAATAACCAACAAGCGTACGAGTGGTATTCCGTAAGATGTGTGTGCTTTCTGGCACATAGCTTTTTTATACATAGCTTTCTGATACATAATCAACTTCTTCTCCTCGGCTCTCCTGAATCAGAGCATCTTGCTCTCTCAAAAACCCACCATTAAAAACTAAACTGTAGTCCTGTACGGATAGTGCGTGGCGCCCCATAATTCTGTGGATCTTTTGCAATAAGACTATGCAGTCTTCTAGTTTCTTCAGGTGACACAAGTCCACCGTCTGTAACATCGCGGCCATCATCATTCGGCAACCCAGTAAAGGAATACACATTGACCACATTACGTCTGTTAAAGAGATTCTCAATCTCTACAAATACAGACAGAACTTTCTTCGATCCGCCAATATTGAAATCGCGATTGAATCGGGCATCGACAGTGTAATTCGTTGGCATTCTAAACGAATTTATGCCACCTAAACGCTGCAATGACTTTGAATCGATTTTGGAAAATGGCAAGCCAGAACCGTAACGGAACACATAGTTCATACCCCAAACGCCAGAAGCTGGCAAGATTCCAAACAGTTTCCCGCTCCAATCCGAGGAGCTTCGCATATCAATATTGAAAGTCAGCGTATGACGTTGATCAAAATCAAGCGGATAACTGGTCACTGGAAGTGTCTCACCTGGTTCTGTAATGACATTGTAATAAGCAAACAATTCTTCCGGAGAATTACCGCGAGCAATCATGTAACTGTAGCTCAGAGTTCCATAGAAGAAGTTCGTACGGCGCTTTGAAAGAGTCACATTGAGACCCTTCACTGAACTATAATCTTCATTGGTAAATTCAGTAACAATCATATTCGGATTAGGATTGCTGGCCGTCACATCCCTAAGCGCCAGCCGTGTGGACACTAAGTTTTCAATATCCTTGAAGTAGGCCGCGACATTCAATGTTACGTTCTGAGAAAGAGCGTGATCCAGACCTATTTCATAGGCGATTGTCTTCTCTGGCTTCAAGTCAGGGTTACCAATAAGCGGAAAACCACTGTTAAGTTCACCTTCAAGATTTGTGAACAGCGCCCAAGTTTTCGGGGGCTGGAAAAAATAGCCATAATTGAAACGCAATATTGTGTTCTCAGCGACAGGATGCGAGACACCGATTCGTGGAGACAACTGAGTCTTAGCTGTAGACGTCCGTGTGTCTCTATTAAACGGATTCAGTGGATCCGAGAGATAAGCAACTCGACTAGAAAAATAGTCAAAGCGCAAACCAGCATTTACAATAATGTCTTTGTACTCTAGCTTGTGCTGAGCATAAGCATAGTTATAAGATGGGAAATAGTTGTACTTTTCGCCGAATGGAGTAGCATTATAGAATTGCTTCTCGTCCCAGAGAACGTCATACTTTCTAATCTCGCCACCAATTTTCAATTGGTTACGCTTGTCAAGTTGCTTCGTGATACTCGCTGACGCCGAGTTATAACTCGTTGAACGGAAAGAATATCGCGGATTGAAATCATTACCTGTTGTATAGCCAGTGTACCCAAATTCAGCCGCTATGTTGTAATTATCAACATGCAACGTGCCATTGGCTGGATCATACTTTCCAGTAGAATCTTCAACATAACCAGGCCAATCCTTCCAATAGACATTAAATAGTCCAGAAGGAGCACGCTTCAACTGTGTTCTATAATGGCTTATGTTCGCCTGGAAGAATGTATTTTCATTTTGTGCATAGTTTGCTCGCACTGTTAGCATGTCTGCTTGACGACGAATTTTCCCGAGTCCATCAAGATTGAAATCGTAAGAAATACCATTTACATCCAAATGATCGTATTCATCCTGCTCAGCTAAATAGTAGGTGCCTGTAGCCGTCAGTTTGAGATTCGCTACAGGACGCATGGTTAGCTTGCCCGTTGCTGTCCGAGACTCTAAGAAATTGTGCGGCAAGTAGCCCGCATCGCGAAGTCCTTCAGCTGCGATAAAGAATGTCGTGTTTTCCATCCCAAAAATATTGAGCGGACCTGAAAAATTAGCGCTTAACGCCTGATTGTCGCTGCGCTGTAATTCCTCAATGTCGCCCGTAAGAGGATTGTATGTCTGCGTGGAGCCATCATATAGCTTGATAGAACCTGCGTAGAAAGAGCGTCCTTCGCGAGTCACTGCATTGACAATACCAGAGCTGGCTTCACCATACTCTGCAGGATACCCACCACTCGTAAGATTGATCTCCTCAAGGAAGTCAGGTACAATACGAATACCCAAACCACGGGTCACAGGGTCAGTCACCATAACTCCGTCATATATGTATGACACCGAACCCGAGCGACCACCGCGGACATGCATGCCACCGTCACGGCCTCGAATGGTACCTGAGACATTCAATAGTACATCAGCAACCGAAATAGAATTCGGCAGATAGTGCATCTGCTCCGCTGTTACTATATAACGTGTGCCTGTCAAATCTTTTTGGATTAATGGCCTCTCGGCGGTAACGATAATCGGCTCGCTGATTTCGGTCGTACGCTGTCCGATTTCAAAATCAACTGGCGTCGTCAAATCAAGCAAAACTCGCGCGTCTTCTTTAGTTACAGATTCATAACCAAGAGAAGATACACGAATAGTAAAACTTCCCGCAGGCACCTGAAGGATATAGTACTCGCCATCCTCGTCGGTGATTGCTGAGTAAGGCGTACCTAGGACTTCAACATGTGCTCCACTTATGGGCTCATCTGTTTCACTATCAACAACCTCGCCAGCAATCTTGCCTGTCAAGGCCGCCTGAACATTCGAGACACCTAAAGTGAAGATCAAAGCTCCAAAGATTGCCAAACGCAATAACGTCCCCACGCCAGAGAACCTCTTAGAGGAAATTGACCCAACAGGCATAGGGTTGAATGATGTCGATATGTATTTCATTGTGCTATTATTCCTCACAGTCGCCGTTCAGCATGCTCAGCGCTATTGAATACTCTCACTTAACAATGACTATCGCATGACAAACCGTCACACTAACTCTGCATCTCTTCAATATATTTATATCGTAATTCAATAATTCTAATCCTATTCACACAAGACAATTGGCAACCAGCGCACAATTGACGCCCAATAATTCAATTGCCTCTCAGGCGTTCGCTCGGATGAGCTGAGCCAGCAACAAAATGCACGGCATGTACATATCATATTATGTCGGCCGCCCGCGAAACTCCTTAACCCTTATTTGAGTCAATCAACTATTAGAACCTCAAACAACACTATCTAATTCTTCATCCTAGCGGACTGTACATAGAGCCTCAACAGACACGACATTTATTCTCCCACTTGAACACGGCTCAAGTGATTCAGGGACTTTGTTTCTATTCAAAACAGTCACAGTCCCAAGCGCTGTTTCAATTCCACATCAAACCGAACAAGTGACTTTCTATCATCTTCCAATTGTAATATTGTTTCATGACGCAACTATTCGCATCACAACTAACACCATTGTGCCGATTAAAATCACAACCAAAACCCGACAACTCTATATCGCTCAAGCATAACCACCCTAACTCCGATACAATCAACATGTAGCCAAGCCACATCTCAGCCATAGCTAACATCTTGCCGAAAACGCGCTGACAGACATATGGCGCAATGTGGTTCAGCTTTGTGGTTCAGTTTTACTAAGATTAACTAATGGGATTCCAAGTCGACGATTCACATTTGCAGCGGAGTTGGGTATTAAAGTAGCACAGGACACAGTATTATTTACACATCGTTCTATGTGACTACTCCGTGCCATCTCAAATTGAACCCAGTGACTTTATGAGTAGGATAAGTTTTCTTGAGCGAATTCAACAAACATAAAGCAGAGACCACTTCGCTTATCAGGATTCGCCCACTACTTCATCTGTGGATTGCCGCATTCCTGTCAACAGTAACTCTCATGCTTGCCCTATCGGGTCCGTTTGCAACGCTAGCGCTAGCAGATGAAGGCCGAGTTGTAGTTGTTCGTCAACGAGACGACAAGAACTCAAAGAGACTCATCAGGGGCATCAAATCAGTATTCAAACGTTCGGGACAATCAGCAACACTAGAAGTCATAACTGTCTCTGACATTCAACCCGATACAAAGACATTACTAGACTCACTCCATAAATTGAACCCTTCAATAATTGTGCCGCTAGGCAGCCATATCACCAGGATTCTCTCTGATTCTATTAGCTCTATTCCAATCGTCTTTGGAGCCGTCCTGCAACCCAAAGCCAGTGGATTCATTAGAGACAAGAAACACCCAAAGAAACAAGCAACTGGGGCATCACTCGATATCCCCCCTGCTCTTCAATTCAAATATTTCAAACGCATATTTCCAAAACTAAGAGAATTGGGAGTCATTTATTCAGATGAAACTGCTAATATAATACCACATGCAAAAATTGTTGCCGAAGCCAGTGGAATTATCTTACATGCCGTGAAAATCGAAGCGCACTCAGGACGCAGTAGTGGCCGAGAGGTCAAGAAAGCGCTGGATAGTCTGCTACCAATTGTCGATGGACTCTGGTCACTGGCGGACCCTTCCGTCTTCTCACCGATTTCAACCAAACTAGTCATCAAGAGAACTTTGAAGCAAAAAATCCCATTCATGGGATTCTCTTCGACTATTGTCGCCTCAGGGGCTCTGTTTGCTCTCGACTTTGACTACAAAGACATCGGCCGACAAGTTGGAGAACTCAGTAACAAAATATTGTCTGGCGCGGATCCAAACGATCTGCCTGTAACAACACCCGATATTGTTTGGTTTCATTACAATGAAAACACATCAGTCCATGTCGCAATTGTAATTCCTGAAGAATTGCGCGCTGTCGCCAAGGAGGTCTACAAGTGAGCATACGCGAACTTAACAACCTACTTGGACTGCGCGGCCAATTCCTACTTCTAGTTTCTGCCGTAGTCATCGGTAGCTCAACTATAATCGGAGTCTATCTCACCGACAAGATTGAGAGAGTCTCTCAAGAGGAAGTTATTACACGCAGCAAACAACTCGTCTCGAGTCTCGCTTACAACTCGGAATTCAGCGTATTAGTTGGAGCCGACGAAGACTTAGAGAAACTAGCTCTGGGAGCTTTCCGAGATTCTTTGGTTGTCTATGTTCGTATGTACGATCAGGACTGTAATTTGCTCTATGAGCAAGTTCGCGATTCTTACAAAGCTCTCGCTAGTGAGCTCTCACCGCAAAACGTTGGACTGCAAGGACTAATTCCCCACTGCAACTCAATTGACCTACCGAAGGAAAGTCTAACTGGCTCATTTACTACCGAGCCAATAGAAGATCCACACGGACTGAGCTACATTCATCTAGCATCCATCATAATGACATGGGAAAGTGACGTCGAGCGCGAACGTTTGGGGTCATTGGAAACTGGTGCAAGTAGCATTGATCACGGTTCATGGGTAGAGCTGGGACATGTGCAAATAGGCGTGGACCTTGGACCAATGAACAAGTCAATTCGTGAAACAAGACTAACTATCATCGGCCTGACTCTATTCACTATCATATTGGCGCTTGTAGTGACAGCTTGGTTCTTGGGTATGATTATCAAACCGATTAAGTCTCTGGCTATCGTGACCGAGGAAATCTCTCAAGGTCATTTGGCAACGCGCATTGAGATTGGCCGACGTGACGAAATTGGACAACTAGCCACATCCTTCGAGCGGATGGTCGATTCGCTAATAAAATCTAGGCGTGAAGTGGAGAACTATCAAGCAACTCTTGAAGACAAGATTAGAGAGCGCACCTGTGAACTCGAAGACGCCCAAAACCAACTAGTCCAATCCGAAAAAATGGGTGCAATCGGCCAACTAGCCGCAGGTGTCGCCCATGAGTTAAACAATCCATTGGCTGGAATTCTTGGGTATTCTCAATTCGCTTTGGAAAAGTTAAGTAATCGTACAGCAGAAACTATCACGGAAAAAGACATTGCCTCATTCAACAGATACCTTGGCGATATTGAAAACCAAGCTCGTCGCTGTAAGACAATTGTCCAGAATCTGCTCAAATTCTCTCGCTCGTCACAAGATAGTGATGCCACTGAATTCGACCTTGGAGCAGCCCTAATTGAAACAGTTGAGCTTCTTAGACATCAACTCGAGATGCAACAAATACAAGTTGTCACCAAAATCACTGCCTCATCACCGGAGATTCGCGGTAATGCTGGCAAAATTCAACAGGTTGTCACTAATCTAATTATCAATGCCATGCACGCTACCCCACAAGGCGGGACAATTACTATTGGCCTACGTCATTCGCCAACTCTTGGAGAATTTGATGGCGCTGTTGAAATATTTGTCTCTGACACAGGTGAAGGTATTCCGAATGAGATAATAGGAAAAATCTTTGAGCCATTCTTCACTACCAAAGCCGTCGGCAAAGGTACTGGCCTAGGGCTGTCTGTTAGCTACGGAATAATCCAAGATCATGGTGGTGAGATCAAGGTGACCTCAGAGATTGGAGCGGGAACAACATTTGTAATAATTTTACCACTCCAGAGTAAGCAAGATTCTGCCGATATACCACAGGAATAGATTTGGTCCCTGAAAGTCAAGAAATTATCGGCTTTTGAAGGTAATGATTTAGAGTAATGTCTTGAAGTAATGTAAGGACTAGTACAAACACTGTAGCCATTTCGCGACACAACTGGAACTATCAAGATTAATCGCAGCTAACACTATACGGGTAAAAGCCTTGCAAAGTAATTACGACAAAAATAAAATGATTCTTATAGTCGACGACGAGGAAATCATGCGGGACTTCCTCGTCGAAGTCCTTGAGAACTATTCTGTAACTGCTGTTGCCGATGGCTCAGAAGCAATCGAAAAAATGGAGTCACAGAAATTCGACTTAGTTATCACTGACCTAAAAATGCCAGTAGTTTCTGGAGAAGAAGTTGTCCGAAAGGCCATCGAACTAGATCCAACCTACAAAGTCATTGTCATCTCAGGTTACTCAACACTCTTTACAGTCTCTCAATCAATCGAAAATGGAGCCTGCGCTTTTCTGTCAAAACCATTCTCAATCGACCAACTGCGCTCCGAGGTAACGAAATCTCTCGAAACAGGAGGCTCTCATAATCAACCCGCATCCTAATGAGTGAGAATATCTATGCAAAACAATAAATCAAATACAGCAATAGTGATTGATGACACTGAAGTGATTCGTTCACTACTTAGTGAAGCTCTCAGTGAACGTGGTTATGATGTACAAACTGCGCCCAATGCAATTTCGGGTCTCGAGCTGGTAACACAGGTCCGTCCAGAACTTATTTTCTGCGATACATATATGCCAGACCTTGACGGATTTGAAACTATCCGTCGCATTCGAAAACTAATGCCAGAGGCGATTGTGGTGATGACAAACTCATTGCCGAGTATCGACAGCGAAGCTTCGCCAAAGAATCAACAATATGATTACTTGCTCAACAAACCTTTCGGACTTGATGAACTATGGAAAGTACTTGAAGACATTCGGATCCATCTTAAGGACAAGTCCCATAAATAGTCAGAATTTGCCAGACTTTTAGGTCACAAATATTGGACAAATAGTAATATCATGAATAAAGCCCCGCACATACTAGTTACCGACGATGAAGAAATCATCGTATCGCTGGTGCAGGATTGCCTGGAAGACGATGGTTTTATAGTAGAAACCGCCGACTGTGGGGCTGCAGCCGAAAAACTTCTGCAAGCACAATCATTTGACCTGCTAATTACCGACATTCGGATGCCTGATTTTGATGGTATCGAACTCTTGCGCCGAGCGAAAGTTCTCCAGCCCAATATTGGCGCCATATTCATGACTGGATATGCAAATATCGACTCAGCTAAAGAAGCCATTAAGGAAGGCGCCCTTGACTATGTCATGAAGCCTTTCGAAATCTCCGAGATTCGAGCCTCTGTCAAGAATGCGCTCCAGAAAAAGAAAGCCTCTGAAAAGAAAAGTTCTGTAGACGAACTAGATAAAATGGCCTCATTGACACGCTCATTGTACGCAGTCGATGACTTACCCTCGCTGGTAAAAATGTCTCTCGGTTTCGCTCTAATTCAGTGTGACATCACCAGAGGCTCCGCAGTCTACTGGTCACCCGATGAAAATGCCTTAACTCTTCTCTCCACCGACAATGGCGATACAGTAGCCACCGAGTCAGAAAGCGTCGAATTTGAATCCAATCCTCTCAACAAATTGACGGAGAGAAGCCCAGAGGTCACACGTGACTTTTTCATCTGCTCCGCATCAGAACATCCACTCGTAATTCAAGAAAATAACAAAGCAATTGAACGGCTCCTGTCTCCTGAATGGCTAAATGAAGACGAACACCTTATCAATTTCTCACTACAACGCAACAATCGCATCCTAGGCTTCTTGATGCTACCAGTAACCGCAGAGCAAATTGACAAGTACCAACAGCAATTCAAACTCATCAGCGTAACAGCACAACACACAGCCCTCTCAATTGAAAACCTGATATTACTTGAAGAAGCCAGACAATCATACGACGAACTACAAACTCTTCAAGAGCAGACAATCAAGCTAGAAACTTTGGCCGCGCGCGGTGAAGTCGCCGCTGAGATAGGCCATGAGCTCAAAAACTTCCTCGGTGTGGTCTATGGAAATATCTCTTTGCTGGAACTACAATTACAAAAAGGCGCCAGTGAGATGTACCCCAAATATATGACCGCTATCACCACCAATCTAGAAAAAATGAAACGATTCACCACTGAACTGATGCGTGAAGCAAAACTAGGCGGTGACAAAGAAACTATAAAAGTTAACTCGCATCTCACTGAACTAGTCGGCTTCATGCGCCCGCAAAAACGATTCACAGGTGTCGAAATTGATCTGCTAATCCCCAGTGACGAAATCTTCTTTGAAACTGATCCATTACTGTTCCAGCAATTGATGTACAACATCGTCAACAATGCCGCGGATGCTTGCAAAGACTCGTCGGAACCGAAAATATCGATTTCCCTAAACAAATGCCCTAAGGCCTGCAGATTCTCGGTCTCAGTCAAAGACAACGGCAGTGGCATCGACCCCGAGCTTCTCAAGAAAGCATTCAATACAAGATTCACAACCAAGAAGGACGGCCATGGCTTTGGGCTCTTGGTTTGCCGTAGAATAATTGACTCCCATAATGGCTCACTAGATGTCAAGTCAGAGTCAGGCAAGGGCACAACTATCATTATGACCTTCCCAATCTCACAGAAAGTACCCGACGAGTTCACAACCAGCGCTACGCAAAAGATCAAAATTACGCCTGCCATCTAGCTCATTCACAATAACGCTATTTTCTGATATCCAAGGTATCTTTAATACCCCTCCAAATAACTCTTGACCAAAATACATTGGTAGTATATTTTGTCTTCGGTCGACATGCTGAATCTAGGAACTCACATGTCAGATGCGAACTCCGTACAAATTTTACATCCCTCTCGAACAACGGCTATTTAGCGGTTGGATATCTTGATATTCATCTGAATATACTTTTGTGCAGTAAACATCAATTGATCTAGATAAGAACTGACCTAAACAGAACCTGACCTAGAAAACAATGTCCAGTTAACGCAGTTGTCAAAGTAATAGGAAGAGACCAACCAAAATGAAAAGAACCGCTATCGTCGCTTCAGTTCTAGCCATGGTTTTTGTATATGCGCAAAGTTCTGAAAACGCTCAAGCAACAGATGACCCGGCGCAAATCGCTATTGTCCCTGAATTACTCAAGACTTTGGCCTCGGCTGAAAACATCCCTCCAGAGCTGGCCTCTCTCTTACTGCCTGAAAAAGCATTCAAGAAGAACTCGCAAGCTTCTCTCGCAGACGTCCCCCTCGAAGCTCTAGCCCAAACACCTTCGTTGAGCGTTGAATGGAGCGGAGCTACACAATGGCTGACTGGTATTAACTGGGGCGGCTCAAACTACTTCGGAAGTTTTGACATCGGTTTGAACTTCTTTGGTAGTAACATTACACCTGACCAATATGTTAAAGTCGAACTCAGATTCAGCTCCATACCTGCCGAGCAAACTCTCTGTCAAACATTCGCCAGACCAGGCTATGCTCCAGTCGGTGTCGGAACTTTCCCTGGCTCAGCTTGGGATATGTCCGATCCTGCTAATCCTCGTAGGTTGAACATAGGGTTTGTCGAATGGACTGGCGGTAACCCTCCACCAAACCTTCAATGGGATCCCAATGGAACTGGAAGTCCAATCTTTGGCAATAGAGAATACCTCTTCGTTTTCAACTCGGACTATGACGGCACAGGCCTGACCTACAACACCACAAATATCTTCAATGACAATCCTGATGTCCTCTATGCTTGGTGGCCGCTTGTGCCGTCGGGAAGTTCTTTCTTTGAAAACGAACCAGCTACACTAACTGTCACTCCCCATTACATCACCAACCTTTATGCTATCCCCAGCCCAACAGAGTTGCAGATAAACTGGAATCTGGCGTTGGACACTGCCGACCATTATCTCCTTTACACTGGAACATCTTCCCCAGCCAATACCCTGCTAGATAGCATAGACGGAAATATCACCTCCTTTACCCACACAAGTTTAGCGACAGGTGTCCCACGTTTCTATCGCGTCGAGGCTTATGGCGCAGAAACTGTAGTAGTCGGTTGTTGTGTCACAGCAGGTGACTATGACAACAGCGGCGCATTCAACATCGCCGATGTCACTTCCGGCATAGCCAGAATCTTCGGTAGTGGACCTGCTCCAGTGTGTGATGCTGAAGCCGACGGCAATAGTGATGGATCTTTCAATATCAGCGATGTAACATTCGGTATTGCTCGCATCTTCTCAGGCGGCCCTCCTCCTCAATGCCCAGGACCAATGGGAACTCCAGCGCCACTGCTAACCACCAGCGTAGAAATTTCAGCCACCCCACAAAGCGTCAGCCTAAACGTTGAGCTCCTCGGCGCTTGGAATGGCCGCAGTAACTATGGCGACTGTTGGGGATATATTGAATCTGGAACCAACAAAGAATACGCTCTCATGTGCGCTCGCAATGAAGGCGTCAGTATTATCGACATTGATGTCACACCACCAGTCGAAGTCGGATTCATTCCCTCGATATCGCCTGGAACGGATGCCAAAGATGTGAAAATCTACCAAAACTTCGCTATTGTCATTAAGGAAAGCGAGCCAGTGCAAATAGTAGACATCTCCGATGTCACTAATCCTGTTCAAGTCAGCACAATTCAACCCAACGGCGGTTCCGGAGCTCATAACTGCATAGTCGACGGTGACTTTCTCTATATCGTTGGCAACCACAGTGTCGGTGGCTTAGAAGTCTTCGATATTTCGACACCATCAGCTCCTGTTCGAATTGGAACTGGCTTTGAGCCTTTCTACTATCATGATCTCGATGTGCGCAATGACACGATGTATGCCGCAGGTATCAACGGCAATGGTATCGACATCCTTGATGTCAGTAACAAGGCCGCAATTTCTCGCCTAGGCTTATTCAATTACACAGGCTCAGGCGCGCACAATGCCGAACTGCTAGGTGCGACTGACTATGTCGCCATAGGTGATGAAATCGGCTCATCGGGTAATCACCTGCGCATCTTTGATGTCGCCGACATTACCAATGTCACCAAAGTCTTTGATCTGGATGTCAACCCAGCGGCGGTCGTGCATAACTGCTACGAAAAAGACGGCTTCCTCTATATCGCCTACTATACCGAAGGCCTACGCATCTGGGATGTCGCCGACCCAACCGCGCCATTTGAAGTCGGATTCTACGACTCTGAACCGTCAGGAGCTGTGGGCTTCAACGGCGCTTGGAATGTCTTTCCGTATTTCCCGTCCGGTAAAATCATTATCTCTGATTTTAGCACAGGACTCTATGTGGTTCAAAGAACCCCATAATCTCCAATTCGTCTTTTGAGACTATAAACGGGTCACAGAAATTCTCTGTGACCCGTTTTTTGGTCCGCCAATAATACAATCAACATATCAAATTGGGAGATTTGGAAAAATCGGCTATATTAAATATCTAACCAGTGCGGATAATAAGTCTGCGCTTCACTTAAGTAGGAAAACACTTATGCAATCATTGGGACATCTACCATTCACAGGTCGCGATGAGGAGCTTGCGCTCCTGCATGATATCTATATCCACACCCTCCACAACGAGCGCCAAACAGTATTAATCGAAGGCGAAGCGGGAGTTGGCAAGTCGACCTTGGTCAACCGCTTCCTCGACGAACTCGGCTCCGAAGGAGCCATGATTCTAAAAACCTATGGCGCACCATCCTTCGCAGGTTTTCGCACAGTCTTTGGCGGACTCTTGCGCTCTTTCCTCTCATCGGCGACACCGCGGGATGTCAGCGCCTCGAATCTATTTGAACTAGGCACCGCAGGGGCGCTAGCTAGATTGGCTCCCGAAGTGCGAGATATGATTCCATTTGACATCTCGCCCACTCAGGAAGAACCACCCAACCCCACCCATGAGATGGAGCAAACACTAGATGGACTCCGCTTGTTCATTCTGCGTTTGGCAACTCGTAAACCACTGGTAATCCTCTTTGAGGACGCCCACTGGTTCGACTCACGAACATGGGAAGCCATCAATTCTCTCGGACGAACTCTGGGACCATATCCAATTCTGTTTGTCATCACACTTCGATCCTCAGAACTCGACGATGAATGCGAAAGAATCTACCGCTCCCTCTGGCGCAACAAACCGACCGAACGTGTTCTCCTCTCACGATTCGAAAGCGCTAACTCTCGCCGAATTATTGAACGACTTTTCGGTGTCACTATCGCTGATAATATTGCTCTCGAAGTGCACGACTCAACTGGCGGCAATCCGCTCTTCATTCATGAAACACTCAACACTCTAGTCGAACGCGGACTAGTTCAGTTTAACCGCGAAACAAATACTTGGAAACAAACAGTAGAACTACAAGGCAAACTACCCTCACCAGAAGCCGCCACCTACATATTCCAAGAGAGAATAGCAGGCTTCAAAGACAGCGAAGTTGATCTCTTTCGACTGGCCGCTTTGCTTGGGCTTCAATTCAGAGCCGAATGGCTCAAAGAACTCTCAGGACTTTCCGAAGACGGATTCATCCAATTTCTCAACCGCTCACTAAAAGCCAATCTACTTGTCTCAGATTTCCAAGGCGGACTCAGCTTCTACCATCAACTGATACAACAAAACTTACTCGACACAATCCCAGCCCAAAGACGCACAGCCCTGCGCTTAACTCTATATGAGTATTTCATCAAACGCACAAAAACCCATCCCACCGAGGGTCCCTTCCATCAGTTCTTGGCCATGCAAGAATACGAGCCATCATTCGCGGAGCGCTATGGAGTCGATATTGTCGAACACAATTTACATGCAGCCATCAATACCTTCTCCTCATTTTCGACCTCATTGTCCATCCGCTACTTAGAAACAGCGCGAGAGGCTCTGAGTCGATTAAATCCCAACGAGCAAGAGGACTCCAAACAATTACTCTACAAGGTCTATTTCGAACTAGGACGCACTGCCCTAGAATCAGGTCGCGCCAGAAAGGCCGTCATCTATTTTCGCTGCATTTCAATGTTCCTACTAGGACATGTCACTCTCGACCTAGCAGAACAAATCCGCCTCCTGCGCAGTTTGGCCGAAGCGCATTTCAAAACCGCGAACTACCAGCGCATCGCTAACTATGTCAACCGTGCAGTGGCGTTAGCAACTGGTGTCGACACCTCGCTGGTCATCAAAGAACTAGTGCAAATTCAATTTATCTCAGGACTCTCCCAATACAACCAAGGCCAATACGAAAGCGCAACTCGCGAAACCGAACGTGGCCTAGCTATGCTCGCCGAACGCGAAATCCGTGACCCACAACTAGAGCTAGCTGGCCTCCGCACCAAAGGCATTATCCTCAACCGTATCGGCAGACACACTGAAGCTGAAAAAGAGTTCCTCAAATCTCTCAGCATGGCCGAAAAACTCAATGACAAACGTGAAATCGGACGCGCGCATTATTACCTAGGCGTAGTCCGTCAATACATTGGTCAATTCAATCTAGCAATGTCCTGCTACCAACGCTCAATCGCCATTTGCCGCGAAGTCGACGACCTCGACACTCTCTCAAAAATTTATAATAACCTCGGCGTACACTATAGCGAATCTGGCGACCCCAGCGAAGCCGAACGCAATTTCCGCAGAGCGCTCGAAGTCCAAATCCAAATCGGCGCGGTTTACACAGCGCTAACCTCACGTATCAACCTCGCTGGCTCAATTCATTCATCAGGACACACCGAGGAAGCGCTCGCCGAAACGAAGAAAGTGTTCGAAGAGTGCATCCGCATTAATGCTGTCAATCTCATTCCTGCGATTTTTGATTCCGAAGTAGAAATCGCTCTCGATGCTGGCAAACTTGACCATGCCAGCGAAACTCTGGATAAAATGCGCACTTGGCTTGAAACCGCTGAATCAAATTTTGGTCTCGACCAATTGAAAAAACTCTCAGGACGTTTAGCTATTCTTCGCGGAGAGTTCAAAAGCGGCTGGAAAGAGCTACAAGAAACCGTCAAAATCTATGTCGAAAAGGGTGAATCCTTCCGCGCAGCGCAAGCTATGGCCGAAGGCGCAATCCTAATCTGTGAAACCAAGAAAAGCGGCGCCAAAATCCCAGAATCAATTCTGAAAACCGTCGAAATCCACATCAAAGAAGCGCTTAGTATCTATGACGAACTCAATTTCAACAAACGCATCGAACAACTTCAGAAAAAAATCCTCGCCGCCGACAGCCCCACTGGCAGGTTCGGCAAACTGGTCTCAAAAGCAACAACCACAAAACCAACTGAACCGGAAACCCATAATCGTCATCGCGCTCTTGTCCGTTGTTTCGGCCGACTAAAAGTCACTTGCCCAGGACGTCATGACGAAATCGATGAGAAAGCCTGGCCGTCAAAAAAGGCTCGCGTCCTCCTCGCTTACCTCAGTGTCGGAACAACGCCTGGCCGCGCTCTCTCACGTGATAAAATTTGTGACGCACTCTGGGGACATCTTGGACCTGACACTATCATGTCCTCATTCCATGTAACACTCTCAAACCTGCGAAAAACACTGTCGACGGAATCCACCAAGGAATACAAGAACAGCGAAATCATCATCCATCAGGACGGCAACTACAACCTCGGGTGGGGCGACAATTACTGGTGTGACATTCAAGAATTCGACGCCCTCTACCAAAGTGGCAAACGCTATCTCAGCGAAAACAAAGTCCATCTCACAGCCCGTGACTTTGAAAAAGCCCGCGTGCTCTACCAAGGCCCACTACTTGAAGATATGTACGACAGTTGGCTCGAAGGACCACGCGATAATTATCGTCGCAAGAATATCGAAATCTCTCAGCGCCTCGCCGAAATCTATTTCGACAAAACCGAATACGACCGCACACTGGCCCTCTCCCAAGAAGTCCTACTCGTTGACCCAACCGAAGAACAAGCCCATCGCCTCCTGATGCTGACTCTCTTCACAATTGGCCGCAAAGCCGCCGCGGTCAATCAATACAACGCTTGCGTAAAATCCCTCCAACAACGTCTCGAAATCGAGCCAGATCAAAAAACCGTAGACCTCGCGAAATTGATTAAATCATCCTCCGCTAAGCTCAACGAGCTCTCACCCACCAAAGCCAAAACACTATTTGTGTAGCTAATTCACCGCTGATTCTTCGACGCTATTGCCCCCAATTTGGGTCCGAAAGCGCCACTTTTTACCCTTCTCTCTCCAGTATTTTCCATCTTTCACCAAATTCCCCCCAAATTCTCACTTTTTCAGCAAAATATCCTTTTTTTCTCAACCAACATTCCAATAGCCACAAACGCCGATACAGTATTAAGTTATGCCAAATAGCAGGTGTCGCAAATTCTCAAATAACCAATAACATCAACTTTTCTGAATTTTTCAGCGGATTTTAAGTCCCCTTTAACTGGCCTTTAAGTCCTCTGAATATCTTGGGGTCAGTTGCGAGGATAGAACCCAAAACAAAACTAATCCTCGAACCCAGAAACGGAATAGAAAATGAGCATCTTCGATAAGACATTTCTAACAAATAGAGACAGAACAAATAAAGACAGAATCGCCGCCAATGCGCTAACAGCATTGACTCATAGAGGCGCCGATTCGACCTCCTTCAGCTTGAATTCAGTAGGGGCTGTGGCTTTGGACACAAAGTCAACGCTGCGGAACGGAGACCCTAGTGGGGATTCCATCGCCACCGCTTCTTCTGAGTTTAGCGCTATCAACCAAGAAACAATCAACCGAGAAACCATCTCTGATCTTATCTCAGACGAATTCATCTCGGACAATTTGCTCGACGAATGTACAATTGACACCAATGACACCAATTCTCATAAAAGACCTGCGGGGGTATTGCGCCTGTTTGCTGAATGGACAATCGGCTTCGAACAAGCATTCCCGTGGCTACGTGGGTCATCTATTTGCGCCTTCCCCTCTTGGAGAGCGGAGGGGTTGGCGCGAATTATTTTTCCAGCGTCGCTATTGGTTGCCGCTGTTCTAAGCCACACTGAAAACTTGAGTAGACCTTGGGGCCTCCACTACAGGCCGCAGTTTCTATAGTCTGATTGCCGTACTCGGGATGAAGTTTACTCCCCTAGTACTAGAAGTAAGTAAAAGTCACACCGCTCTAATAAAGAAGAGAGCGGACTTAACCATTAATCTGGAGGTATGTGGATGGAGCCGCGAAAGCGGTTAAGCTGACGGCAAAAAACTGTAAGGTATGTAATCGTCACAGCCGTGTGCTCATTGAGCGTGTCGGTTGTGACGAAGACAGCAGTCGCCACTGACGGGGCGGCTGTTGTTTTTTTATGTGTGAATAGGAGTGCGTGTCATCTCGCAATGCAAAAGGAGCCTGTTTTGCGAACAACGTAACCTAGCCAAGGCGTCAAATCATCTCTTGACGATTATCAGTCATGGCGCTATATTACTTGACAGACGGGTCAAGCGCTCTCAATGCGCAGCCTTGAACATTGGTAATAGCGAAGGACAGTTCTCATGCGCAGACCTCACATCAATGCAAATCTCGCCACAATTCTTGTAGCTTCTGTGTTCGTACTTTTGATGTGCTCCAAAGAAGACACATCACCTGTCGAGCCAGATCTCAATCCAACTATCTTGACAGTTTCTCCGTCATCGGGAGCGCCGGGAACATTGCTGAATATCAGTGGGTATTTGGTCGCTGCTGAGGACACCGCTACGGACATCTATATTGGAGGTGAATTATCTATTTTCATACGGGATAGCTCCGGGATTCAAACAATGATTCCGCTGTTTCTCGATTCAGCAAGCCACTGGCCAGCGCCACCATCAGGAGCTGTCGATGTCGAAATCCGCAAGAACGGTGAAGTAGTCGCGCAGGTCTCTGCTGCAGTGACCGTCGATTCTCTGCAACACGCCGACGGCTCCACAGAAAGGTTGCGACAGAATTTCATTAAGCTGACGAGTTCGTTGCGCGTGATTTATTCTTCACTGCCGACTCTACCGAGCGAAGACCCACGTCTGCCTGGATATCGGAGCGCTATTCTCGCCATGCTTGATTCGCTGACATCGGCAACAGACAGCTCGCTAGCAGCAGTAATGCAGGGTACATCTACGTGGAACAACGGCCCAGCGCCGGATATGTCTCTGATGGACGGTTTGATGGCGTCATCTGGCGCTTTGGATTTTTTCAATGAAGCGGCGAATTCGCTTGGCCGGTTGACTGATTCACTGACATTGGCGCGTCAACAGGGAGACTTCTGCAGAGGAGGAGGCGAAGACATGGATTTGGCCTGTCAGATGCAGATATTTGTCGTGCTGAATGACTATGCCAACTATTTTGTCAAGCCCACTACAACAACCTACGCCAACACAGTTGGAATGGCCGCCGGATTGTTTGCCCTCAGTGGTGTCGGTGTGCCCGCTGAGGCAATTATTGGCGCACTGCTGACGGTGTTTGATCTTGTTTATGGTACAATCGCGCCAAGTCTATTTCCAGCGGAGATTACTGAGTTTTCGTTGACAGTGGCTACAGACACTGTGGCAGTAGACGAATTGACCAATACTGCGGTCCTTGTTGCCGCAGTCAATCATCCGGCGTCAATTCGCGCTACGCAAGTTCTCGATCTGCTTTTGAAGATGCTCGGCATTACAAAAACACGGAGCACAGACCTCATCAATAGCGCGACGGCGTTTCTCAAGAATGCTATGAGTTGGGCGCTGGGGATGTATCGGGATGCGGTAATCCAGTCAAACACCCAGAGTGGCGGAGCTATCTTCATTGACCCGACGGCGGATATCCCAAAAATGACCTGGGGGCCGGTTATGGTCACCCATTCTGACCTTGTTCAGCTGTACAGTTTCACGGAAGATTTTATTACCGCTGACACCGGTTCGTTTGAATGGAAAGGTGTCAGTCGTGGCAAGGGACGAATTCAAGCGCGCGGACGTGGCGCCGGTGAGCGCTCTAAAGTTCTTATAGACAATGTGCTGTGTGTTGGGTGCATTTACTCCGGTGGCGCATTTGGCAATAACGCTCCGGGAACCGAGACAAAAACAGTTTGGGTCGGCGATAAAGGCAAAATACATGTGATAATAGAAGGACTGCCCGACAGTTCGGACGCCGCTGTGACTTTGACTGATCCTAATGGCGCCACAATTCCGATAATTCAGAATCGCCTGTTCAATGACATGAAAGCCGGAGACTATTCTGTTATCGCCAGCGATGTTCTTGCATCGGATGGAGAGGAGTATAAGCCGACACCTCAACAGTTCGACTTTCCTCTTGAGTCCGGGGATTCGCTGGTTGTTAGAATCGTGTACAGTCGTAAGAATGGGCGGTTGCTTCTTAACGTCACAGGACTTCCGCAAGGAGTCGATGGAGACGTTATCATCCTTGATTCTTCAGGGGGAATTCAAGGCAACTACACATCGTCAGCGTACGTCAAGAATCTTGCGCCAGGGAAGTACTCTATTGTAGCCAGAAGAGTCACCGCCGACAGTAGCGAATATGAACCGTCCCCCAAGAGTCAAATCAAGTACATTGTCGCAGACGCTGACAGCTCTGCCACTATTATCTACAGCAAGGTTTTGGAATATATAGATGTGCGAGGGACAAGTGAAGGTTGGGTAGCGCAGGTAGGATCTCAGTCTATCTCAGATGAACTCAGAAATCCAGGTCCACGCATTATCAACCAATGCGATAATACACGTAAACATTTGACCTCGTTTCTGCCGTTTCATGGCAAAGTCCGGGCCACCAGTCTTGGGGGAACTGCTTGGGCTAGAGTGGATATCCTCGGCGATTCGACAGTGACCGGCAAGGTTAACATTATACAGTCCGCCTCTGCCGACGGTGGAGTCGCTAGTGTCAATGGCGGATATAACATTGATATCTATAACAGTCTGCTGGATACACTGGAAGTTACACTTGAGTGGAATCTGGAGGGATTCAGCTCCAAGACCGTCCCGGGAGGCCCTGGCGGTGTTGCCATGGGGTACACTGGCTTCAAGTTATTGGGTGACAATTGCCGTGAAGTAATAAACACTTTTCCGGTTGTTGATTCATCCGGGTTGGGGACCTGGTCTTTTGGCGGAAGTTATGTAGATACGTTGACCGAGGCATACTCAATGTTCGTGACAAGGAACGACCTGTGGCTTTCAGCCAACAGTGGTACAGCTACAGCCCAAACGAGAGTATCGATTGCTGTGAGAAAGCTGAACCACTAAGCCGAAGGAGGTTCAGGGTTCTTCTCTACGAAACTACTCCTGTTAGAACCAATATTGCTCCTATGAATACAGACATTGTCTGACTCCTAATGAAAGAGGGAACGGGTATGGGTTCCGCCCTACGAAGCTCAGTAAACAGGACAGAGTTGCCTTAATATACCTTTGTCCATTAGATCCTCCTTGCTGTCCATCCCAATATGTGGGCTTATGTTTTTCTCATTTCTGAGATGTATACATTCAATTGGGGAAAATGGGGTTGCCAAGACGCGAAGTAATGCCAAGTCGGGCAAGAAATCGCCTAAGTACAGAATACAAGCGCTGCAAGAATCTAAATAGTTTGGTCGTCGATGTCAAAAGATTCTTGTTCAACTGCTTCCCTTAAATGTGTGTTCTCTGCGACAAGTCTCGTAGGCGGGTTCCGAAAGCGCTTTAGCTCGAGAGCAACCCGACACTTCAATCTTGGCGGTGATGTCGGGTTTCTATGTTCTCTGGCGCTCGCGCTGGAACCCGACCTGAACATTCAAGGGATTGTGGGGCGTGACATTCTATTTAAACCCAATGCAAGCGGCGGGCCACCCGTGCCGGAGTGGCTCAGCTTCGACGCAGTCTAGCTTTTCAGTGCTTTTTTTACTTCTTCTAATCCTCGTTTTGCAAAACCGTGGAACTCTGGCCTAACTGCCTCTGATTCCAAGGATTTATTGAAGAACTTTTGGGCTTTCTTTAAGTCGGAAGTTCGAAAATAGCAGTAACCCATTTCAAAAAAAACTCTGTCCTCACTCCATTCTGGTATGCCAATTTTCAATAATTTATTGTATGCTTTTAGGGACGACTTATAGTTTCTCTCGTAATAGTAATTGCTTCCTAGGCAAGAAAAATAGAAACTCCTCGACTCCTCGGGAAGATTACCTACCTGTACACTTTCTAAGTGTTTTCTTGCTTTCCTGAATTCACACATTAGGTAGTAAACTCTAGCAATTTGATATTCAACTTGAGCAAGAGACTTTTTCGTGTTGCTATACTCCTTGAATTGCCTAGATCTGGTAAGTTTCGGCTTTGCTTTGAGAAGGGCTTTCAACGCTTCGCTGTCTCTTCTCAACATGCCTAATGACCGCCCATTGTAGTAATGCGCCCAAAATATTGTCACATCATCTAAGTACTTGTAGACTTCATTCTTGCGATTAGGGACTAGAGACAAAGCCTCACTTAGTTGCATAGTAGATTCAAAGTAATTTCCTAGAAAAAAGTTCGAAATACCAAGAGCATTTAGAGCAGAGAAAAGACACGGCTCCTCGCCCTCCAAGGTCCTAACCTCAACCACGGCTTTCTCAAGAGGAATCTTAGCTTCCTGGAATTCATCCTTTTGATAACTACACAACCCTTCCCACATGTCGATATTCCATATATTTACCAAGTCCTCGAATTCAGCGCGCAATCGAGCCAACAGCTTCAGGCATGAGTTGTATTTCTCTCGGTCATATGCCTGTACAACTTTGTCGAAGATGGCGTTAGCCTCATTCCATCTGATCTCATCTGAGTCTTGCATTTGAATACCTCTGGTAAGTTTAAAGCAAAAGTCTGAAGATCGAAATCCTTGTGGTCTTTCTGACAGACTTAGGTAAGCATTTGCCATTGAACGCATTACGCCGCAATGCCATGTCCACTAGTAGCTTATGTATTCTATCTAGTTCAGTTTAGTTCAGCCTGTTACTGTTTGTTTTGTACCTTGATGGGCACAAAATGGGCACAAAACACACGGCATGTTTCCACTGTCCGATACAGCAATCGATGAGCTATTGTTCGCCCCTGTTTAGAAGGACAGTATTTATTACGATAGTTACCATTCGTTTGAAATGGTAACGCGCGGAGTCTATGGCTACCGCATCAATGGCGAAGACAAGGTAACGTACAATCACTTTGATAGCTATCCCGACGTGCTTGGCGCTAGAATTTTGAAGTATGCCAGTAGATTTGGGTACTCAGCCATATACAATGCTGCCGAGCGAATCAAGCTGGTAGATAAAGATGAAATCGCTGGGAAGGAACAGGTAGGACGCTACATGCTCTATGCTGATCTAAACGTGACTGACTGCGTATTCGATAGATGGTATTGTCTTTTAAGAAATACCCAAGGGAGTCTCCATTTGTATCACAAAGATTTGGAACACATGATTGATGCGCGTGTATTTTTGGCGGATAGCTTTCATTGTCGGTGGGCATACATCGTCAATCTTGACGATAGGAGTTTTGAAATATATCGGGGTTCAAACAGTGACCCCGAAGCAGCAGGACGCTACGCTAGCCTACAAAAAGAAAACTCCAACGATTACCACGGTGTCAAGCTAATCAATGTGATTCCACTATCAGGGCTGAAAGAGAAGCTTATCCCACCGATAGTCAACTTTTTGAATGACTACGCAAAGGTAGAGAGTGACTAGAATTGTGATTCCATTCGCTGGACAGTCTCAACAACAAGCCGAACCTAGGCGTCTCATATCTAAAATCAATTCATATGACAAATTAAATGATTTCAATTCATAAAACTGAAACCTAACCAGATTTACTGTGAAGATTGTATAGAAGGCCTAAAGAGAATACCTGATGAAAGTGTTGATCTAATTGTAACTGATCCACCATACATGATTAGTCAGCCAAACAAGCGAATCATGGTTAAGGGTAGGAGTGATGTAATTCAGGATTTTGGAGAGTGGGACCACTTTGGATCCAACGAGACCTTCTTTGAGTTTACTGAATCTTGGTTCAGGGAGTGTTGTCGTGTATTGAAATCAAGTGGTTGGATGTACATTTTCTTTGATAGGAAGAAAGTTGGTTATTTTGATTTATTTCTCGCGAAGAAATACGACATGAAAAGCAAAACGGTCTTTGCCTGGCTGAAATCCAATCCTTGTCCTTCAATACGAAAGTCCAACTGGCTGTCAGCATCAGAATTTGTTTGGGTTGGATGTAAACACAGAGGCAGAATTAGAAACTTTCTCAGTCATAAAGAAATGTATAATTACATAATTACTCCGAATAAAGCCGCATATGGTGAGACAATTCACCCTGCAGAAAAACCAAGGAAGGTGATTGAGAGATTCATAAGAGCAGGCTCAGATGTTGGAGATGTAGTACTCGATCCGTTCATGGGCTCTGGTACAACTGCGGTTGTGTGCAAAAGTTTGAATCGAAAGTACATTGGGTTCGAGTCGAACCCCCAATTTTACAAAATAGCTCTTGATAGAATAGCCAAGACCAAGACTGAAACTCAGTAGTAATGTGATAACTGAATATTCAAACGCCCTAGATGGGTGTGGCCTATCGCTTCGGAATCATACAAAAAACGAAGCCCCACCAGCTTGAGCTGGCAGGGCTTTATTGGGGCCATGAATGAAGGACTAGATTACTTGAGAATGACCATTTTCCTCCGTTGGATGAAATCTCCTGAGACGAACTTTGCGAAATATACACCACTGGCGACTTTCGCGCCCGCATCGTTTTCACTGTTCCATCTAATCACGTGATGACCAACGCCATACTCTTGATTGACTAGGGTGGTTACCTCTTGACCCAGAACATTGAATATCTGAATCTTCACATGAGCCCTTTGTGGTAGGCTGAACGAGAAATTTGTTTCTGGATTGAATGGATTCGGGTAGTTTTGGTCGAACGAAATTGTTCCACCAGCGCTTCCTATACTAGCAACCAATTCTCGAATACCCAGCCTATATTTGGCTACTGTGCCATCTGGCAAAATCTCTGTGGCTAACACCTGCTCTATAGTGAAATCTCCAGAGATTCTCAGAAGTACTCTCTGTCCAGATCCAATTCTTCGTTGTCCTTCCGGATCTAATAATCCAATTGTCGCATAATTAGAAGTCTTGCTCCAATGAAGAGGAACATCAGTAGCATTTTCAACGTTAAATTTGCTACTATCAGCTATTGATACAATTAGGCTTAAACCAGTCAAATCTCTAGGCCCATCAATTGAAAAGGCACTACTTCCGTCGGATGGAGCAGTATCTTTCCACACTTCAATACTATTTGTCAGTGGAAAATCAGAGGGATCATCAATTAGCGTGTTACCGTGAGCGAGTTTGACTGGATGGCCAGTCAATGTGTCGACGCAACCAAGTTTTGGCGCCGGTCCACCATTGAAAACTCTGGCAATTCCATATGTTGCATCCCCTATATTCACAGCACAGGACCTGTCCATATCTGCGTTGTTGGGGATTGCTGGCGCAGGGCCACCACTGAAAATCCATGTAGTAAGATAAGTTACATCAGCTATGTTGAACCCACAATCGTTACTTGCATCCCCAAGAACTGAGCATTGGTTTACATCAATGCTATCCTGAGATACTACATAGTTGTGCTTTGTTGCTGTAAGTAGACCCTTGCCTGTCTGTTCAAAGTTCGGCCAAAATGAGATGACGCCATTTGCATCTGTATAACCTACTTCATACATCTTGGGCTCCATGAGAAGGCATACTTTGGCATTAGCAATAGGATTGCCTGTCGCAGAATCGGTTATCGTATCCACGACAGTGTGTCCCACCACAATGGAATCCTTGTGCGCATGCAAAGAGTACGATGGCGTTTCTGTCCAGACTCTTAGCTGTGGATCACCAAAAAGAGTAAACCCAAGTAAGCTGTGCCTAAGTCCACCTTCAAGCTCAGCTTCAGATGCATATGCGCTCCTTGCACTGTTTAGCAAATACCCTATACCATGAGATAGTGAGTCGAAAATGTTATTTGCAAACTGTCGACGCATGTGTCTTGTACTCAAACTATAGTCATTGTGCGATGCGGATACGAAAGCTGCAGCACCACCGGTAGCGCTTGATATGAAGGATTCGCCGATAGCCGTACTATCAAATCTAGAATTCCAGCATGTGCTTGAAATCACCACGCTCGGCATGGAAGCATTGGCCAAAGTATCAATGTCTTCATTTGTAATGACTACAAAAGGTGTGGATTCGCGCACGATGTGGAAATGTGTGTGATTGGCGGCCAAGCCATGGTAAAACACTAGCCCCTTACCTTCATTCATTTCCGCAAAATAGTTCGCTTTGGTGGCTGACACGTCTCCCGAACCATTATCGTACATCTTGGTAGTTGTGAATCCGGCTGGAATACTTCTTGCGATGTATTCACTGAATCGCTCTCCATCATCGACAACATACATTTCTGAGCCAATGACAAATGCCTCAGTAGTCCAGTCCAACGAAGACGGCTCTTCGTAATTGACCAACTTGGCGAAGTAATTAGTCACTTCGGTTGACGAGTTCACGGGGATTCTTCCGACTGACACATCTGCGATGAGATCGACAGCATCGTTTACCGTTCCGTAGAGCGTATCACCATCAGCATTCCAGTCACCGTCAAGGCATGAATAATAGTAGTCAGACAAGAATACATCACCATCTCCATTGAGGTTGCTATAGACATAACGTCCAGGGACCAATTCGAAGTCACCCCCGAGAAGCACATACTCAAGCGAATGGTTCTCATAGTAATCTTGAATACACTGTCGCACTTTGGACGCATCATCACCAGCATAACCTGACCCCGCAGATAGGATAGATTCCATCGACCTTATTTCAGTAAAGGTGCCCTCAGCTATCCTTCTGTCGGCAAAATCTTCAAATGAGGGAATCAGGCTATCTGGAGTAATTATCAAGAAGGGGATTGAGTCCGAGGAAATAGATAGTACTTGATCATCGGCATTGAATACCAATTCGAGCATCTTGAACGCGTCAAGCCTTCCATATCCGTACTTTTTCTCATCTGCGGCTATGAGCCCCGAATCGTTAGAAGATTGCATCAGCAGTGAGTCTATTTGATGCCATGACAAGTTAATATTCTTGCCACGTGCCAATGCAATAGTCGCTGCAACAAGTGGAGCCGATGACGATGTCCCCGTAAATAGACCATATCCGGTGGGAGCTACTTGTGTTGTAGAATAGTATAACCAAGGTGCCAAGACGTCAACGAAGTTTGGGCATGTATCGCAAGCGTAGTTGCTGTGTACTGCAACGACCCCACTCCTGTCCACCGACCCTACGCCGATTGTGATACTATCCCAGTATGCCGGATACTCGTCTTGTGCAGGGTCACCCAAACTAATATTTCCAGAAGAAGTTACAAAGATTCTTTGGAAACTTTTCATCAGGGTTATAGCATCGAATGCTGCTGAGTCTGGGCCCATATTCTGTGCGTTAGTGACGATGTCGATGCCGTGTTGAAAAAAACTATCAAACAGCACATCTTGTACACTGTATGAGTGTATTGTTACGTCAGGAGATACACCAGCTATTCCCGTGGCGTTGTTGAGAACCGCAGCAATAGCGCCTGCTGTTTTGGTGCCATGATCTAAGGTGGAATCGAAAGTAGTATCGTGAACAACTATTTGGCTGCCATTCAAATCTTCATGGCTTGTATCAACAGTTTGGTCAAGCACTGCGACATTTATTCCATAGCCACGTTTACCAGCAGAAAAGTAACCCCAACTGCATTGGAACCCAGATCCTCCAGATCCATCAGGGGCTCTTTCATCCAAGTATCCCTTGAAAACCGTTGGCGCCGATTGTAGGAAAGCATCATTGTAATTCAATCGGCATATCAATGAATCTGGCAGACAGTCACAGGTATCTGCTGAAAGTGTCGAATTTGACAAAGAATTGTATGTAGGTATTACATACCCTCCGCGATTAGAGATTCCTTGAACTGTTTCAAGCGACTTTATCACAGAATCCAGGTCCGTAGATTCGTCAAAAGTGAATTTATAGTGATAGGTCAAGTCTGGAAGTATTTTCCACTCTTTCAGTAGAGAATCCCAATACAGTGTGTCACCTGGAGTGTAGCTGGGAAATCTCCGTTCAAGCCTCACAGCTTTGACTTCGTCCAGACTGATTAACAATTCGGTTGACTTAATGCGAATATTTGTAAGTTGCGCCGCACTATCAAGGGTCCTTGTTCCATCATCATAAATAATACTATCAATTTTGAGATTGCCTAGGAACCGGAAAGCAGGTAGTCGTTGTCTACAGTCAAGACAGGCTGATGTATCGAATACAACGCCTCTAGTCCCGTGGGGCATCGAAATTATCGCACGATCAGCCTTAAATCGCGCTATACCTGGTTTCATTTCCAAGTCAGCGCCTGACGCTGCGACTTTCAGAATCAAGCACATTAAAACTGTAGGGATGATGAGACTTGAGAGAGCTCTGACACTGTGTTGTTTAATCATGACGTAATTCCTCCGATGTATTAGTCTTGATTTCTTACTGTTTCGTCAATTATGTTTCATGTAATAGGCATCCATTGCTGGTGAAAATTGTGTAGCTCACTTAATTAACATTAATTTCTTTGTTTGTTTCGCATCTTTGGTTGCTAGCCGTAAGTAATAGACTCCCGAGGATACGTGCTCGTTGTTCCCATTTGTCCCATCCCACACTGCAGTAAGCATACCTTCCCCACGGCTACCATCTAAAATGGTCTTCACTCTTTGGCCCCTGATATTGAATATAGAAAGGTCTATCGTTGTTGTTCGTGATAGTCTTAGTTGTATTCTAGTAGTTTCATTGAAAGGATTTGGGAACGTCTCCAGATCAAATGTATCGTCTGTATTGAATGCGGAATCATCTTCAAGCTCTATGCCTGTCGTCATGTCTAATTCGAATTTCATTACACTAGTATTGTCGGCCAGATATATTTCCCGCTCGTCGATTAGAAATTCTCTAGCGAAGCCAGGTGTATCGAAAGATTCAAGCAGAACCGGGGAATTTGGCATAGATACATCAAGAATCTGAATCCCTTTCTCCGATCTGCACAAAAATAATCGATCTTCCTGAAGCTCTATGTCTATTATATCTGTTGCTTGATAGGAGCCTATAAGCGGTTCTTCCTCGGTGAGAGCATTATGGCTGTAGATACTGATTATGCTCGCTCCAGAAAATGCAAGGAGATCGTCTGAGGCAGAGAGTTCAAGTGTCCATCCGGAGTTGATAGTTTTCAAATAGCGAGGATTGGCTCCGTCAGTAATATCGAAGACTTGAACGCCTGCAAACCTGTCTGCTACAAGCAAAAAGGAATCCACGATGAGAAGATTAGCGGCATAGTCTTCGGTTGGAAGTTTACTCAATTCAGTCGGAGAACGTGGATCACTAATGTCAAATACTCGGACTCCTACTGTGCCTTCGGCGACATATAGAAAGGTTTTATTGACAGCAACCGCGAGCGCCTCTTCTTGAGCCTTGATCGTACTCAAGTGAGAAATATTGGAAATGTGTGAAATGTTAAAAATGCTTGTACCACATTGTCCATTTGCGAGTATGAGGTGTGATTCTGAAATATGAATATCAAGTGTTGATCCATTGGTAGTCAACACAAAGTTACTTTCGCAATCATTGATATCGTTACGCTTTAGGCAGTGAATTCCACCCTGCTCGCGTCCAGCGAATACATGTGTCTCACTCACCGCCAACGCCTGATGGAAGCCAGGATGCAAAATCGAACCTTGCTTAGCTGGCGCCTCAGGGTCTGTGATGTCAAACGCCAGAAAGTATGCTAGCTGAGCGGTATCCTGTTTAGATTGGGCGTTGCTTCTTGTGATATAGAATTGTCCGGAGTCACATCGCGATGGATCAATAAAATGACCGATTTGTCGATCTTGAACGCTCAAGAATAGTTCAGGTTGTGATAGGTTAACCTTGTGAGTGTAACCAGAAGGGATCACTTCACTTATCGATTGCAGATCACCAGAAGCGGATATTGTAAGAACTCGGGCTCCCAAGTCTCCGAGAGCAACCCCGAGAAGCTCTCCTTCTGAGCTGATGTCCTCAATGAGTCCAGGGAAAATCATAGAGTCAATTACAGCTAGCTCATTAGTAACAGGTAGCGTCACTGTCGTTAAGGTAGAATGACTGACAATTTGAAACAATGGGCTCTCTGCAATGACCAAATGGTCAGTACTATACGCTACGTCTACTATTCTTTTCTTTGCGGATATAATTGTAGCGTTGAGTGTAGGTAGCATCAAATCGCTGATGTCAATCACAAACAGGTCGCCAGCCGCCACATACAGCTTTGAGTCGTGTATCAAGAGGTTGATCGTCTGGAATACTGAACTGATACTCAACGCTAGCGTTCCTAGCCCAACTGGTTGCAAAGGGTTAGCAATCAGAAAAAGTGATAATTTAGAATTTGTGACCACAGCCAAAACAGAATCATCAATCGCAAGCGCGCCATACGCGTCAATCGTCGATACTAGCTTCGGATATTTCGGATTAGAAATATCCACGATGTCAATGAATTGATCGTAGCTACTGATGTGTGCGTGACCGTCGTTTGATGCGATATACTGGAATCTGGAATTCAAGAACAATTGCGAAATGAATTTGGGGCTCTGCGGATTACTAACGTCCACAATACCAAGCCCATTGGCCATGGCACAGTATGCAATACCATTTTGCACGTCAAAGTCATTGATGAGACTCCAAAGAGCACTTGATCCGTACTGAATTACAGCGCTATTGGGAGAACGATCAATAGCTGTCGTGAGACAACTTGAATTAGCTTGACACAATGCAGGCACACACATCATGCAAACAAAGACGAGCAATCTTGCCGCTAGTGACTCCGACTTTGATAGAGTAATAAGTTTATGCAAGTAAATTGTTCCAGTTGTGTGTTGAATATTGGTATATAGACTTATATAAAGCAACTCTGCCTATCTTACCATTAATTATACACAATAATTGAAACTTCACAATGAGTTTCTCAGCCTGCTGTTCTCCTTTTAATCACACCCAATTACTCTCTAGAGTCTAGGTGTCGGATTAGGCAAAATCATGCATCCTGCTGTCTAAGCCAGAAAGTGATTGACAGAGGACACATCGTGCAGTCTCCCAAATTCGTCATAGATTATTGCTCAAGAGACGAAAGAACTGTTGTAACTTTTGTTTCACTGACGGCGGTTCACACTACAATAATAGGCAACATGGATCGATTTGTCAACGAATTTCTACTCAATTCCACGACAGTTTTAGGTAGCGTGGAGCGTCCTTGACAGGTACTTGAGATAGGGGCGCTTCTTCTGATATCTGTAGAGAGGAGAATCTCTTTGCCTGCCAGTAATTTACCGATATCGTTCAATACAATGCAGGTAATAGTACCAACGATTTGCTCTGTAGCCAGTTATCGTTGGGTCACAGAGTGAGCTAATCTGATCAAGCATCATTCTAGGGGAATCGCTGGAGCCCCCCAATGGCGTCTCTCCACTACAGATTCCGTCAAAGCTCTCCTTTAATTATCAAAGCCCGCCATGGGCGTTACAGCTCTTGGTCCTCAGTAGACATTTTGTAGCTTACGAATCAATATAATATATCCCATGGCAACCAATACAGCAAAGCAAGAATAGTATAAGAGAACCGCGTGATTGTTGCTTCCTTCCAAAGTACTTGAATCATTTCCGTTCTAGTATCGAAAGAAGGGCAACGTCATTGGTGGGATGCTTGTAGCTTTGGGTGAAATCAGCGTCTTAATTTAGCTGATTTGAGTATTGACACCCACTGGAGTTCTTCTACCCATCTAGAGTCGAGATGGCGAGAGTCGCGCCCAAGAGAAACAGTTCCAATCCTCACTAAAGAGAAGCTAAGAGACTGCGTATGAATCGCCTAGTCAGGCAAATAGGTCAACAGATTTTTATTACAGGGGATGAAGTAACCGAGTAAATCATCTTGTTATAATAAGTCATTAACTCTTGTCATGTAGTAGAGATTTTTCCAGAGAATCCTGTTGTTTACCGCCTCTGCAGGAATTCGATACTCGCTCCAGTGAAAGCATTCTGAATTTGGTTTCTCAGTACAAGCGAGTGCTGGAGATGTGTAGAAGCGCGCGACTATCAAATCCCCCTCTGATGCTACTTGCTCTCTCTTACTTGCCAGAGTGTGGATTCTCATATTTAGATCGCGAATCCAGTACAAGTTCAATGTATTTTCGGATACAGCTGTAGTTGTACGTCCACTTTTCTCAATACGTCCAACGATTTCTCTCCCAAACAACATTCTATAAAGCTTCGTCATTTCATAAGCAACACGGACTCGCAATGTCTCAAGTACAAATGTCCGTGGGATTTATAAATGTTCGCAGTGCACAGTTGACAAGGCAGAGGTGTATTCTGTAGTAGCCACTCTGCAGTTAGAATGTACGCCCCTCAGGGACGGTGTTCAAGTATCGGGTGTACTTTGGTTATTGTCGCCTTCATCCTGGGGCGTTTCTACAACATCTTGTCGAGGAATGCTTGTGAACTTAAGTATGCGCCAAGAAGCACGCGCTATTGGATTCTTGGTGCCCTCAATCAAGCCATCCAACGAGGTGCTCACATTATTGACAAGTATGGCGGCGAATTTCACGGCAGTTATACATACCCATGTGTAGGCAAGAGAAACAAATGTAAGCGATGAGAATATCATCCAAAAGAATGGTCTTCGAGCATCAATATGCAAAAACTGCGGGGGATATTCAGATATCCACCAGATCGCCCAGATTTGAACAATAGCAGGGAAAACGAGATAAAGATACGACAACGTTTTCTGGAATCCAGTGTCCAACGATATTCCAGATATTGCGATCCAAGACCATTCATTAGTTGTTTCCGTCGCTGACTGAAGGCGCTCTCGAAATTGATTGACCATAACAATTACGTACCATTGAATTGGAATGAATAATAGTATGTATAGAATAATCATGAACGTTGCTTCAAGTGACCATCCCAGAGTTGGAATATTGAGTCCGATTATTGTTAGGCTACGATGGGTAACGATATTTTTTCCAAGCTCGCTTACGTAATCTTGTAGGTCCTTTCTGTACTTTTCTATTCCGTTAGCCCCACGAGTAGCAGTAATACTACTTGAAGTGGTTGACTCGAACAATTCCCTTAGCTCATTATCGCTAAACTCATCCTCGAAAGTATGCTTACCATAGTCAAATAACAGCCTTGAAAAGTATGCTTCCGCCAAAGAAATATCTCCTGTCGACCGAATTAGTTTCGGAGAGTCTTTATTTGGGTCAAGTGCCGTGTCAAAATCAACTTTAGAATCAATCAGCCCCCAAGCCCATACAAAGTGGAGAGCTTCTGAATCCAAAGAATCAAACTGCAACTCTTTAGACTCAAACATCAATTCTATGCTTGGATGTATTAATTGTTGATTTGTTATATGGTCAAAGTTTTCGGGGTTCTCGATTTTCTCAATGGATGCGACAAGACTGGATGCAATGAACTTAACTAAATGATTTGGCAAATTTCCTTTACCGCCCAGCCTGTCTAGCGAGTAGATGTATGGAAGAGTAGCTGCGTACTCAGTGGGAGAATAGACTATCTTGTCATAAAAAACTGCACATTGGCGTAACGATTCGGAGAGCAATAATGATTCCTCTGAAACGCGTAGTTGTTCATGCCTCTTGTCTTGCAGTGTCGTAGAAGCAAAATAATCTGCGAAAGCTCCCAGAGTGACGACCGCCGACACTATGAGAAACAAGTAAATTCTTGAGATTGATTGGGTGCTTATTCTCATGCTACGTTACACTCCTACAAGCAAGAACGCTTCATTGCACTTTGCAACACAACGTATTATCGACTACATTTTATTGAATTCACGCGGGTGCCGTTACCGCTCAACTTGAATTAGAACGCGAAGTCATTTGCGAATAGACACCTTTTGCCAAGCCAGAAGGGTACTTTCTGTTTTGCGACCGTACTCTTTGAAGGGCCTTCTTCAAGTGCGCTGACCGTGTTGTTTCCTCTAAGAAGTTGATTAACGCAAGATAATCATCGGTTGCGGCGAATACTCGTGGATTCTTCATGGCTAGAAAATCCTCTATTCGTCTCAGCCCATATTCTGCCTTTTCAGCGAAACTCGTAGAGACTTCAGTTAAGAGTGAGCATGCTTGCTGCTCAAGGGAGAACAAACGTCTTTCTCGTGTATATTCTGCAACAACTTCTAACTTAGACGTTAAGAGCACGTTAATGTCATCCTGACCAGACATGGGTAGTTTTTCTATGGAAGTGATGGACGGATGAGACAAAACTAAAGAATACCGATATGCGGCTTTAATTATTGCTAGTGAGTCACCGCGTCTCTCGCTGATTGATCCGAGCTTCGTACAATATTCGTATGACGCTTGCAAGTGTCCCTTTCCTTTAAGGCTCCCAAGAGAATAAAGAAGTGAGGCGCGATAATGCCCCAATGATAGGTTCTCATAAAGTTCTGTGAGGTGATAATCTGTTTGCTGTTCAAGAAACTCTTTCTTCTCTATGCGGGATGTGTGTTTTGCTAAAGCATTTTCGATAGCTAACGTATCCATGGAGGTCTCAAGAATTAGCAATTCATAATTCGTTCCTAAACGAAATACGGAAGTTGAATACGCTTTAGGCAAATGGACTGTTTCGGCTTTCTCTAGAGAGATAAACGCACTGTCAGGCAAGCTAGCCTTGAGGTACCAGTACCCAAGGGCGTTCAAAGCAGATGCTTGTTCGTGGGAATAGCCCCCCCGAACGGATTGTGTGTAGCCATCTTCAAGGTAGCTACGTGCAATGCTAAGACGCCCTCTAAAAGTCTCGATAAAACCGAGTCTAATTGTCGACTGCATCTTGAGGTAGGGTGAGACTTCATCGTCCAGCGCTATTACTCTGTAATGCATTTCCGCTATATCTAGGTGGCCCACAAAAAAGGATGATGTTGCGACAAAGAATCTCGCCACGATAGAATTGTCCGTCCTACGCAACAAATATATGGCAAGCTTAAGTGAAGTAGGATATTCCTGCAAGAAATACAACCGCTTCCACACAAGGAATAGTAGGGGGACAGATAGAGAGTCTAAAGCCTCAAGACTGTCTGTGATTTCACTACTTGAACGCTCTATAATTGTCTGTGATATCGTAGCTATTTGTTCCAGAAGGGAGTCATTTGCCAAGACAGTGGAAGTATGTACAAATTCATACTCACCCCCTTGTGTGCGCAAGTATTGAAAATGAAAGAAAGGGTCTTCGAAGACCTGCTTTTCTTGTGGTGATAGCTTGTATGGTAGGTCGGCAAACACGTTAGGTGATTGTTGGCTCATTAGTATGAGAATAACAGGGATGCAAGCAAGGAGAAAAAACATTTTCTTCATTTTAAGTTGTTCCTTTGTCCATGCGTCTCATGACAAAAGCGGGCATGAACACTCAGGGCACGTAAATGCAAGAGGTTTGCAAGAGATTTAGGTATGGGATCAAATATGAAAACAATTCTGGAGAGGACTTGCATCGCTTGAGGTCGAAATGACTCACAAGTGGAACGGAAGTATTGTATATGTTTCAAATCCAAACAACCTCCAAGTTGAAATCTAATTCTAAAATAACCAATTCAGCCTAATCCATAATATGGGGTAAACCAACCCCCTGGATGTGACGAACTTAGTTATTAGAATCTTGAAAGGAGAAATGATGCACAACAATCGCATGACTATGATCGACAAGGCGCAATCACTTATAGGGCTAGTGTTGTCTTTGAGTGCAGTTTTCACAATTTTGTGTGTCGCATACGTAGGACTAAGAGGTAACTCAGTCACAGAATTCAAACCGACCCAAACTATCGGAGTTGTTCTCAGTCTTGTGTTAGGACTCCCAGGTCTTTACTTCCTACATGATTCAAAAAAAAGAAATATCTCACAGCGCTCTTCCAGAAACGATACTTGAGGCTATTATGTTTACCCTCTCCCAATTGGTCGGGTTTACCCATAAATGATGGGCGGGCGGGAACATATCTGTCATAGTTGCCCTGCTAAAGATTAAAGGGTACATAACCCTACTTAAAATAGCAAGCGGTGAGCAAGCTTTGCAAGTGAAAAATGCGCCGTGACACATTATCTCTTCTTGGTTAAACTGCTCCTTGTCAGCAACACGCCTCTTAACGTGTTGAATAACAGGGTGTTACGCAACGCGACCTGTCTTGATTTGTCGGTTCCTTCGTATTCATGTCTCCTACTGTGTGGGGCCCTACTGTGCCCAGATGAATTCCCCAGTAACACGCTTCACCCATTTCACTTCCTGCAAATACAAGTAACCAGCATGGGGAGCAGAACTATCATCAAACAGACCTCTGAAGAGATTCAAGCTCTATATGACTTTATTAAACGTGGGAGAACAATGCTGTCATACGAAAGTTTCGAATTGAAAGTTGTTCTCCGGCCAAACTCCCGTCCTGGGCGTTGAGTGCCGTTTATTGCAGTGAGAAGCGCCTCGAATCTCCATGATCCTCAGGATTCAAGTTTCGTTACTTCCGGACCATTCGATCCAATGGATTCAAACTTATAATAGATGACATTGAGATTACTCGCAGAGAATCGGTGACGCATCAGGCGAAAGAGCCTATCATCGCATGTGGATATCAACACTTGTCTTCCAGTAGTTGCGCTAGCTGTGATACTCTTTATCAAGTCCAGCAAAGAATAACAATTCAAATCATCAAAATGTTCCACTGGATCGTCTAGCAAAATCGGAGCAAATCGAGACCAATTCTGAGTCAATGCCGCACTAAGGAAGAGACTCAACATGGCAATCTGCATCTGAGATCCACTGAAATAGTCGGAAGGACGGTACTTCGTTGTCGAATCTGCTCTAGTTACACGCACGTTTATGTTTCCTGACTCACTCAAAAGTTCAATATCGCCAAATCGATACACTGAACGAAGTCTCGCTTGGATATTTGATGCAAGCGGACCAAAGATCTTGATATAATTGGTGACTGAGCTTTGTCGAACGGCGTCAAGGTTAATGCCTACTTTCCTGAAGAATGAGCTCAATGATTGAAGGACTTCTATTCCCTTTTGTATCTCTTTCAGACTAGCATCTATTCTCTCCAACTTATTCTTGGATTGAGCTATAATCGCCGATGATCGTGTTGCCGCTAGAGCGACTCTGAGGTCGACTGCCTTATCACGAAATGACATCAGTTCGCCTCGGATCTTCTTACCGAGCTGCTCTTCTTGTTCAATCCCTTCGCGTTGAGTACTCTTTTCTAGTCCTACTCCTTCGACAAGTAACTGATATTCACCTATGGATGATCTCATTGACCTCTCCTCGTACTCCAGTTTCACAATCTCCGATGAGAGTAGCTCACAGCCCTCTTCCTCCTGTTTCAGAACTAAGGCAACTGCAGCCAAGTCAGCCTTGAGCCTTTCACTATCCCGGGTGCTTTCAGATATTTCCGCATCTATTGTGATTGCCTTCGTGGAAAGAAGGTCTCTTTCAGCTTGGAAACGACTAATGTCTTGCTGAATATCTCGATTTGCTGCCCGAGCCGATTCTTCGATGTTGTCCATTTCCAGTCTCAGGAGAGTGAGACGGGAGTTTAAACCATCTAGTGTTGTTTTGGCTACGTCTTTTTGAATGGTTAGATCACTGATATCACTTAGACATTGATTGAGCTGAAGGTTTTCTGATGATAATTGACCTTTACGCGATGTGATTTGCTTTTCACACTCCCTTATTCGTTTCTGTACTGGTGAGTCATCGGTCATATCAATTCCTTCAAAACCAAGCGTAACCGCCAGTACACGCGAATTTTCCATTAGATTCTGATTATTATTGATCGCTTTGAGCAGCTCTGTCTGGTGCTCCTGGAGTTTTTGCAACTGAACCCGATGCTGTCCAATTTGAGCGTTCATCTCTCCAATGGACTCACGAGAGTTATTCAGTGCATCTAGCTTTTTTTCCAGCTCACTTGACCTCTTACCCCTTTGTTCTTCAAATCTTCGCTGAAGTTCATCCTGTTCTCCATGATTTACACCACACACAGGGCAAGATGCATCTTCAATCCAACGTTCAATGTTATCAAGAGCTTTGTGTTTGTCTGATGCAAGCGATTGAAGACTCTCCACTGAGTTCTGTAGGCGCACAGATTCCGAAACTAGTTCCTTTAGTCTACCAGCTGATTTTTGAATTAGCGACTCTAGATCAGACACTTCCTGATCCACATGATCACATTCTTCCTTCAGGCGCGCCTCACTTCGCTCATACTCCTTGTATACCAGCCACTCCTTTGCTAAAGAAACTAATCCTTGCAACTCTTCATTATGGGCTTGAATTTGTGTGTCGAGAGATCCTTTCGTTTCCTCAACAGATTTCTTTTTTTCTTCAAGGAGGACTAGTTGTTCTTTGAGCTCTCTAATATTCATTCTGGAAGCTTCTGTGTCTTTTTGAACAGCTTTTAGTTGTTCTTGCAAAGCCACGTAATTTGAAACTTCAACCAACAGCCAATCTATGTCCGTTTTTTCCTTCTTCATTATGTTGAGAAGTTCAATTGATTTTTCAAAACTTTGTTTATGACGCTCAGATTCTTCTCGTCGCTCTACCAACTTTTTTTCAGCAATTGTCTTCTTCTTCAACCGCTCCGCGATTTCTAAACTCGTGCGCTCTAATGCAGTGTGGTGTGTTTCGTTCATAGGAGCCAAGTCTAACAACTTTGACAGTCTGACAAGTTGGTGATCTTTGGCCGACAAGGATTCTTCGAGAGAGCTTTGCAGTTCTAACAACAACACTTCCGTATCCTGAGAGAATTCTTTGTCTCCAATGAGTCCGCTTTTGTGTACCTGATGTGACAATTCAAGAGACTTATTCCGAATGGAATCAACTGGAGCTATTGTGGTATCGTCAACTACTGTTGCCAACTCGATTTCACGCGCAAGGGACTCGCGTTCCTCAACCAAATCTTTAATCTTGGATTTGTCATTCTTTATGCGCGTGTTTGCGGCCGCGACCACACGGCTTACCTTTGATTTCGCTTACACATAGTCCTGGAAAGCCAACATTCGCGATACAGTTTCCTGAGAGAAACTTGAATCTTTCTTGAAAGAATCAGGTGTCAAACTGTGAAACTCTTGAGCAAACGAATGCGAAGCACGAAACAGATTGATCAAATTGTCCACTCGCATACCTGGAATTGTTTCAGAGGATCCCGTCAGGAGTTGCAACAAACCCTTTCTATCATGTTTATCATGATCAGATTTAGATTCTGCGGCGGAGTTCACATATCTGACTATCTTATTCTCAATGCCACCATGCTTCACATCCATGGCGACGAAGCTTTCAGTCCCGTCATAGTCCAAGTTTGCGTAAATCTTCTGCATCCCGTCCGACTTGGACCGTGGCAAATCCTCGTATCTTGCGATTCCTCCAGTACAGGCAAAGTCAATAGCGTCAAACAGTGAGGTCTTCCCAATTCCATTTGGACCACTCAAGACAACAACATCCGCATCAAGATCAAACTCTTGCGTCCTTTTGTACGCACGGAAATTGCCGATCCGCAATCGTGTCAGACGAGTGCACTCTCTTCTTTCCGTAGCAATTTCTATATTCGATTTTTGTAAGGACTTGCGCCATACCAGATCGCCCATTTTGCCTTCAAGGCACTGCCGCAGTATTGTTTCTTCGCTCTTACGGTGCGGCACAACAATTGACTCACTAAGCTCACGTGAGACCCCATTGCTAAGCAAGAAATCCAAAGCTCCTGGTGGCCTGCTTTCGGAGATTTCCGATCCAAGATGCAACGGCATGAACGGTAATCTTCGAAGTTGGTGATCCAATGCTGAAGACATGTCCAGTATGAAACGCCGGCAGAAATATGGGTCAAATTCCCACCGATTAATTATGTCGTCAGGGAGGCTCTTCAATTGGGTAGGGCAGATAACTAACGCAAGGTCTGCACCCGCCCACTCCGAAGCGTACTCGGCATACAAAGTTCTGAATGCCTCATCTGCGGTGTATAAACTTTCTTTAAGTACGAACTCTAGTTCCGCAAATCCGACGACATAGTTAGATACTTTAAGAACAAACATGATGGGGTGGAAGTTGGGTTCCATTCTGAGCACATCACATTCTTTGCCAAGCACATCGCGAATCGCAATGTGCAGTCGTTGGAAGGTATCCATCATCAATTGGTTCCTATGCTTTTAGAAACACCATATAGGAAATCTTCTTTGTCTGCCGCTGACAATACTTGCTTCATCCTATGAAGAGTTCGACGGACCGTTCCACCTGGTACATCGTAGACGGGCCTTTCTCTATCCAATGAACTTGATGGGTTGTCGTCGCGGTCCCTGCTAATGATTAGGCGTTTGTGTTTATTGCCTAGTGGGAATTGGCTATCAGCCCACCTGATATTGTTGGGATGTTCTTCACCAACAACGACTACAATTTCAACAAAATCATTACCGTGTTTGAATAAACCGTGAATCGTCCCTTGACCGATGCTTACTTTGCTTGAACACCCAATCAACGAGACTGCGGCCGACCAAGTGTTCAATACTTTGAGCTCATCTTCATCCCAGAGGTCACAGTTAATCTGAATATCGCTTGGACTCTCTCGCTTCGTTGCGCTTGATATGCTTGTCCTTATGTAAAGACCCTTTTGGGAACGCAGATCATTTATGAACGATTCGTATGAGGCTCGCAAGAGTGTATTGATTACCGTTAACTCGGATTCTAGACAATTAAGTCCATCAAGTTGATCGTTAATCCATTTTACAGAAGAATCGATGGGCCTGTGAGTTTTCCTCGGATCGACTGGGCCTGAGGTAAGCGGTGATACGACTGCTCGACAGATAGGGAGTCTTGGGTACTGTGACGCTCGATCTGCAAACCTGGGATGCGTTAGGCTGAAACTGTGAACACACTCTCCAGCTTCACGAAAGAGTGCGTCCTTGCAAGTAAGGAGACTCTGAGAATTTCGCAACGCCTTAGTCTTGACAGCGTAGGTAGGTGGGTCGGTGTTCACATCGAAAGGAGAACTCGGAGAAAAGACCAAACTAGAACTTCCAAAAGAATCACCTCTACAGCAGACGGGATTCTCTGATTTTGCTGCATTGAACATCGCTATTACGGTGTTATCCCTCGTAACATAAGGGAACCGATTTCTATCGAAGAAATGAAAAGAGTTTTCGAGAAAGGATGGGTCGTTTGGCTTCTCATTGCATTGAATTAGAAGAACAAGGTCGATCATCTTGGGATCGGTACTAACATTCCACCGCGAGTTTAGCGAATCAAGGATAGCAAAAATACCTGCATTATCTCCCATAACTCCTATCCAGTCATAGCAAATGGTAGTAAGAAAACGGAAAGCTGGCCCTTGGCGAAAAGTACCTTCAATTATGTACATACCACTTCCACAAAACATATCCTGCGCCCTGATCAATTCCTCAATCCCAGAGGGGCTCATCTTAGCCTGAACAAACTTGTTGAGCTTCTCTCCATCTGGAGTAGATGTTTTCTCCCAGATTACGCAGCAGTTTATCCACTGGCCATCATGGACACTTGTCGGACTGTTCGGCTCGCAGAAGCTGACTCCATCCATTGCGCAAAGTGTAGCATATTCATCCTTGGTGAGTCCATCGAGTCCACCAATGACCACAGTTCCGCATGGCCACGAATCTTCCCGCATGAACGATTCTACAGTTTCAATGGCACCTAACCCAGGTAATGCATATTCAGGAAATATTGTGAAGTGCGTTTTTTCACAGTTGTGAAGATTCTCAAGTGAAATCTTCAGAGTGTTACGGATGCGGTCGAGCTGCTCAGCTTTTTCCTCATCTTTCCACTTGAAAGGCTCCTCCTGGCTGCTGACGCGTCCCAAGAGATATGGTTGCATTACGACAAAACCGATGCCATCACCTGGCACTAGTAATTGCGACTTCACTTCTGTGATGGTAATCATTTCGCCCTACTCGTCAGTGCAGAATCAGCACTCGCGCGCTCTTGAGAGTCAAGGAACACACTGTTCAATTCAAGATGAACAGAACCTTCTGAATATACAAGCACAGGTAGAAACAATGCGAAGATTGTAATAGGGTGCAGGCATTTTATCATGCTCCTAATCGTTCCCAAAAGAGCTTGTTGTTAATACTGGACACATAACCAAACACAAAAGAAATATAACGACTTGACTTAGAAAAGCAAATAGCTTCGCAAAGATGCGCTGTGATGACGATCGTACAGTATGTATTGAATCGTGCCATCCTTCCAATGTGAGTGTTCTTGTGGGTCATACTCGACGGTCCAGTACGACATCAAATGGCTTGCCAGACAAGCCTTCTAACGCTTGTTGCATATCCTTCTGTTTTCTCATCATGTCTGCCAAGAGCGTCAACAAACCTGCAGAATCAGAAGCTGACTTAGATGGACTTCCATTGTCAGATTGCTGTTCCTTGAGAAGCATTAGTTCTTCTTTAAGCAATTTATTTTCAGCACCAACATTGGTTGTTTCGGATTCACGGATTAACTTGGTCGTTTGTTCTTCAAGAATCCCCGCTCTATCAATGTATCGATTAACTTGATCTGAACTCATCGTCCAGCCGTATCGATTACATAATTGATAATGGTTCAGCTTGTTTGCAAAATACGTTGCTGAGCTATGGCGTAAGATATGTGGGGTAACTCTCTTTTGGAGAACACGGGACGCCAATCGATAAAGTGAAGTTCGAATTGCGTCATACTGAATCGGAAATAGTTGGGACTCTGAATTATCTTTGGCTGGATGGACCTGGAGCCAAGCTCGCAAGTGTTTTGTCGCAAGAGGGAGCGAAACAGTCCGAGGTTTCGTTTTGCTGAATTCAAGTCTGATAGTATAACAATCGAGTTCTGGTTTCCAGGTGACGTGCTCTTCCTTGAGTCGCACGTTCAATAATTCTTCAATTCTTGCCCCAGAGTCAAACAATACCATGATTAGGGCTTTCAAGCGAATCGACGGAGTTCCATCAACTAGACTTTCAATCTCTTTCCGAGAGAGCGCTGGGATCTCTTTGATTCTCACTGAAACATCAATCCACTCAACCAAATCTGGATATTGTGAATTATTTCCGTCCTTCCATTTCCAGAACTTCTTTATTGCCTTCTTGTAGTCTGCTCTAGTCTCTTCGCTGTATGGTTTTCCACGAGCTGAAAGAATCCGACCTTCTTCAAGGTCAAGGACTAATCGCTCCATGTCCTTTTGAGCCACTTGGTCAAAGGATTTCTTGAACTCCCCAGAAAGCCTCGTAAGGATCGCCATGTACTTGAGGCATCTGGCAGGCCCAATCTTTTTCTTAGTTCCTTTTCTTATAGTTTTGCCAAGTGTGCAATCCCTAATAAAAGTGAGAATCAGTCGTTTATTATCTGGTAGAATTGTAGCATTTGAATCAAGGTTTGCAAGTGCACGGTGATACTGAAGAAGGCGATTATGTATATCAATTTTCCCTTCAGCATGTATGATTGGAATTGTTTTGGATGTCATTCTGTCATTGAAAGAGCACTAAATTACTTATTCTTTGCCCCCATTTTGTGACAGAAACATCCTACGCCCACGCCGGGAGGAGGATGAATGTGTCACATCACTTGGGCAACGCGAGTAATGTCAGCACTGTTTATAGTACCAAGAACCTTGAATTATATAAACGTTTCGTAACTCTCTCTTTGGCATTGCTGCATCCCAAACTGGGAAGCAAAGTCCCTGTCAAGCGAGCCAATCTATTTATTTGCACATATTTTTAACTTGTAATGGGAACTCGCGGCGCATACGGATTTCGGTTCGAAGGAAAAGACAAAGTCACCTACAATCACTATGACAGTTATCCGGATGAATTGGGCACTCATACGCTAAGCTATGCTGCAAACACAGGAATTGAGAAAATGAAAAAGCTTGCCAGTAGGATCGTCATGATTGACAGTAACTCAACGCCTAGTTCAACCCTGATAGAACGGTATAAACTGGTCGCAGACATCGGAGTAGCTGGCATGAAGTATGAGGATTGGTATTGTTTGCTTCGAAATACCCAAGGAGACTTGCGTCATTATCACAAAGGAATTGAGCATATGATAGATTCACACGAGTTCTTGACGGACAGCTTGTTTTGCGAATGGGCTTACATAATAAATCTTGATGAACAACAATTTGAAGTGTACCGTGGATTCAATAAGAATCCTAACGCGCCTGGGAGGTACGCGGGACTATCTCTTCCAAAAGAAAATGATTATGTCGGAGTTAGCTTTGTTGCCAGCATGCCCCTCAACGGTCTTGCTGAGAAGCATGTAACGCCTCTTATTCAAATGCTCAACGCTTATGAGGACGCAGAATGTTTTGAACATTCGACTGCCCCAAAATTGTAACAATACTTCTCGGCGCTCCGACTGGAAGAAAGTGAATTTGTCACTTCGCTTGAGCTATGCAAGTGACAGCGTGCAATTTACAGGAACAATGGTGATAAATTATGCGAATGTTTCGGAGCACTTTTCGTAGTAGTATTGAAAGTAATTCAAGGGAGTGTGTTTGGTATCTGGCGCGACAATCCATATATTCATGACTCTCAATTAAATCTTTCTCGTCCCGACGATTGGCATACCATAGTGTTTTAAACACCATTGTCATATTTGGGTAATGAAGAAAATTGGTCAAGGACTGCAATTCAATGTATACGATCAGGGAGAAACTGTAAGAAAGACATATACAACCAAGCTACAAATGATTGTTATCCTCATTCGCTGGAGTCCAATGCTGTTATTTAATATCCGCCTTTTGAACAAGACAATAAATATTGCAATAAGAGAAAGGGCGAGTGCAATTTGTGAAATTGAAAGAAGAGGCATCAAACGCTCGCTTTTAGCCAATTTGAAACACGACGGTAACACAATCGTTCAGGATAAGGTTTTGGTATTAGGTGACAAACTTAGTGACAATGATGAAGCAAAGACCTGGATTGACAAATATATCGCGTTTATCATCGCATGTTGGAAAAACGGATTCTCCGAGAAAACATACAATTTTACAATAAACAATGGCACTACCGAAAGAGGAGATGTCGTCTTAATGGATATTGGAGAAATAACGTTCAAAAGATCCGAGATATTGGAGGCTATTGAATCAAAGAGGTGGCGAACAAGCTGGAGCTACAAAAAGGATTTGAGTCAAGAGCTTAGGAGGTATTATGACAAAGCAATGTCTGATAACCTAACACAAAAGAACTTTGAGAAATACTGGAAGCCATCCAATACATATGGACAATGTATCCATCAATAGCACTGAGCATGCTTATATATTGTTTTTCTTGCATATTTCTATAATAATATAAATTATGATCAGCAGACTTAGAAACATGTCTCTTTGTTATGGATGGAGTTTTTGTATTCCCGAATACGAACTATCACGTGGCGTTATACGGCCAGGCGAGCAACTTTCTATTGACATAACAATTCTCAATGACGGACTTCGGATTGGCACGGTATACCTCATTCTATTAGTTGCCAATCCATACGATCACAAAAAACTTGTTTATGATAGTGACCGCGATTTGATTAGGGCTGAGAAGCAGAGATTTCGTCTGGTCGATATCCCCGCAGGAAAGAAATCCAAATATGCTGTTAATTGGAAATTCCCGAATAACGCTGAAATTGGAGTTTATGATATTAAGCTACAATTGTGGAATCCATCTAAGCTGTTCCAACCAAAGCGACACTTGTTCCGTTTCTATAGCCACCGGTTTTATGAAACCCAATGGCACGGCGCAATTGAAGTAGTTCCACCGCAAGGTGACTTACATTATTATCAAACTACTAAAGAACTTAATACAACAATTAGTGTGTTTATCTCTTACTCCTGGGATTCAACGAACCACCAAAAGTGGGTTCTTGAGCTAGCTGATGAGCTAACTCGGAATGGTATTAAAGTCATCATAGATAAACATGATCTTCTACCTGGGGAGGAAATAACAGAATTCATTGAGAGGGGTATTACTGAATGTAATGTGTTTCTAATGATATGTTCTGAGCAATATACTATCAAGGCAAACAATCGGCTTGGAGGGGTTGGATGGAGACTGTAATTAGCTCCGAGACTTTCTTGAATGCTAGACAAACAAAGAAATTCATTCCCATAGTCCGTAGTAATCGTATGCCAGCAAATAAGAAACTACCAACTTATATTGGGTCAACTTTGTATGTTGACATGACAACAGATTTATGGCGTTCAACACCACTTCAACAATTACTAAAAGGCATAAAAGGTATTGCAACCGAGACTTAGATGTCAATTACCTCATTCTTGCCGTGTGTTGACTCTGTGCATGTGGTTCAGATACTCTCGAACTCGGCGAGAGTTACGAAGTTAAAATCTGTTACATTGTCTCCTATCAATGAAGGATATAGGAGATTAGGTACGTTCAACCAAGGTAGTGAACTGTTCTCAATGTGATTCCACCTCAATCTTTGGCCAGAGATATTGGAATCTCGAAGGCAAAAATTGAATGTCTCAATGAGAAGTGTATGCAGACGATTCCCCAAATGCTCAACATTCGTTCAGGGTGAAATCCGATGCAGGTCAAATATATCAAGAACACACGCACAAAGAGATACTGTCGATTGACGAAGCAGGTTTTACTATTTCCTGTCGAGCCAAGAGTAATCTTCCGTATATTCTCAGGAAGTTAATTTAACTCTGATTGAATAAGAAAATGTTCATTTGACTGCTTCAAGATAGGGCGAGTAATGTGGCAGGAAGTTGAATTGACCTACAAATCCTACTCTATATTTCTCCCATCTATTATTCGTTGACTTGGTATGTAGTAATAGGTTCACCTTTCATCAGAAAAGTGAACCTCTATGCATTTTGTTATTCTGGAGCCGTGGCTCACTGGTGTCTATATCACGCTGTAACTGGCTAGAATATAGTCATTTCCCAGAATTCGGCAAGAGATATTCTGAATCTGTTTGCCTTACTTCTTCGTGAGGTTTCTTGCCTGTCTTGTAGCTCCATTGTAATCAGTAGCAGTGCCATCCACTGGCACTACGTTTCAAAAACCTCGCGGCGACGTAATTATTTTTCGCGCCAAGCTCAACTCCACGAAACATTTAAGTAATCACTAACTGATTGCGGAGTATGTCAGTCCGTAATTGGTTCACTTTTCTGATGAAGCGTGAACCTAGGAAACAGATGAGAACACAGCGCAGCAAATGGACTATCGATGAGAGTAAGTGCATGAGTGAGAAGGAAGTAGCTCTACTTAGGGCAACGGTTCTCAAGGGTCTGAGCGAGGCGATTCAGGATGGTAGTTTCAGAATTGTTCGCCGCTGGTTCATGCTTGAACTAGGCTTGCATGCTGGTCTTAGAGTTGCCGAGATGGCTTCGCTATGCCATCGAGATGTTTTCCTAGACGGTGACCGGTCATCGATAGTTGTTATCGGAAAAGGAAGTAAGAAGCGAGCTATCTGGGTTGGCTCTGCGTTCAAAGCGATTTGCCAGCGGTTCATATTGGCTAAAATCAGTCGAGGATTTGATTGCAGCGCTGAGCAATCTCTACTGTGTTCGCTCAAGGGCGTGTCTATCACCAAACGAACTTTACAGAAGGACTTCAAGAAGCTTTTAGTCGAGTCGGGTCTGCCGAGTTATTACTACATCCACTGTCTTCGTCACACGTACACAACATTCCTCTTACGTGCGAGTCAGAACAACTACCGCTTCGCTCAACAGCAATTAGGTCATTCATCAATCAGAACAACACAAGTGTATGCGACGGTCGTCGAATCAGACGGCCGGCAGGCGCTTGAGACCATGTATAACTGAAACCAAGATTTAACATTGGGAGGGATTACAAATGCGTGCAGATCAGTTCAAACTATTGACCCTTGCTTGTATCACAGTTCTATTTGTTGGATGCTCTTCAACTCCCACTGAGCAGACGGCAATATCGTCTCGCATCGAAACGACGACTGCGCTTATTCACAATAGTAGTGACACGACGATCATATCTAATGGATATGGAATACGTGTACCAGCAAACGCCGTCAGTGACAGTACGAACATCACGGTTTACGAGGACACTCTCTTGAACGCTCTAGCTAGTGGAGATTTCGACACACTCTCAATTGGGTTAGGTGTTCGAATTGAGGGAGCAATTCTAGACACGATCTACTTTACGTTCCCCGAACTGCGTATCTCGAATCCTTACTCTCACGTTGTCATGTTCAGCTCCATTGATTCCTCGTTCAAGCTTCTTCCGACTGTTTCAGATTCGTTTCAGGTAACTGCTGCCTATTTCCCGAGTGGAATCAGGAGCCTTAACCGACGTGGTGGCCCAACTATCACAATGAGTATTGTAAATGTGAAAGGGTCTTCAAAGCTTCGACAACCAAGAAAACTTTTTACCGTCAGAAACGGAGAGTTGCAAGAGTTTACTGAGGACTGGAGTGTTTCAAACGAAAAGATCGCAGTTTTAGTTCACGGAATTATGTCTCACCCTTCAAGGTTTCTCGATAACGGAGGTGAAAGACAAAGCTTGGTAGAATTTGCTAAAAATAAGTACAACGGTCGAGTCCTTTTGTATCAGTATCCCTCAGGTGAAAAAGTAAGCGAAAACGCATCATGGTTATATCAAGAGTTAAATGCGCAGGTATTCTCTCGTAATAGCAACATTCAGATTGACTTGTATGGTCACAGCATGGGAGGAGTATTAGCTAGAAAAACTGTAATCGACCATGCTGACCATTTCGAATCTCTAGTAACATTTGGAGCTCCTCACGGAGGCGCAGATGTTGCGGGAGCGGTCGAGTTTGCAATCCAAGATGTGTTCACGTCTCTTGGCGCTGAGTTATTTTTTCTTGTGATGAACCCCTTCACCGATGGAGCCAGGGAATTGCGACCCGAGAGTGCGTTAATGATGTCTATGAACACTTCCACAATGCCTGTCTCAACACGTTACCTTACTGTATACGGTAACTTGAGTAGGGCTTTGTTTGGCGACGAAAGTGATGGTTTTATTTTGGCTCGTAGCGCCAATATGAATCATGAATCGTTTCCACCGTCACACGAAATCCCTAGCGTGCTTAATTCGTATGAATTGAATCAATCCCACACTGAATTGGTTTTTGATCGAGATGGACTTTTCAAGCGCGTTACTGAGTTTGTTTCCAATCAGACAGGTACGCCACCTGTCACCGACATTGATGGCAACGTGTATAAAACAGTCGAAATCGGCTCTCAACTGTGGATGGCAGAAAATCTCAAGACAAGGCATTTCAGAAATGGAGAAGCAATTACATTTGCTGAAACTTTTAATGATTGGAGCAATGCTGTTTCTGCGGTTACGGGAGACCCTGGTTTTGATGAAACAAATACGCAAGTGTATGGTTTGCTCTACAATGGACACGCCGTTTTAGACGGTCGGTTGATTGCGCCAAAGGGATGGCGTGTTGCAACCGATGAGGATTGGAAGATTCTTGAGATGCATCTTGGTATGAATGAAACAGAGGTAGATGCCACAGGCTGGCGTGGAAGTACTCTTGGTGGCGCTCTCAAAGAAGTTGGGCTTGGACACTGGCAAAGCGGCAATCAAGGCGCAACGAATTCAACAGGATTCACGGGACTCCCGGCAGGATATACAAAAAGCACTTATGTTGAACACGGTGTATCAGCGCATTTTTGGACTTCGTCACCATCGCATGCCTATAGAGCTTTGAGATTCGACCGAGATGAGATTTGGAAAAATGTTAATCCAGTCATCACTCATGCATACTCGATACGATGTGTACGTGAATGAGTTAGAGTAAACACTGATCAATTCATTCTTGATTGTCCTATCATTGTGAGTCTTTCTTCGAACTGTCAGAAAACAAGACCTATGTATAAATAGTTGAAGTTCCTCGGTCTTGTATGACAATCAATCTCGTTCAGGCTCACGAGCAATGGATGAAACGCTCACCTGATGAATCATTCAAGTCGCTTGAGGATCTCTTTGCTTTTACATCTTCAAGGAAAGATAACTCCTCACAGTCAGTCCGAGATTTGCGAGACTTGAATATTGAAGCGACGTCATCAGGTTCTTTGGTTCTAAATGGTAGCGAGCGTCCCGCAGCTTTGACACATTGGTCACTCGGGCAGCTTGCTTCTCATATTGGAGCCCCCGCCTCTTACTTACGCTCGCTTTCGCCAGAGCTCGCACAGGAGTGTTTGGAATATGGTATTAAGAATTCTGAGAAGAGTTGTAATCTACTTTATCGAATGGAAGGCAACTCAAATGGTAATTCTTCGCGAGTCGCAGCGGCCTTTACGGGACCTGTCTACGGTCGTATCTGGGACGCAGATGTAGTCGGACAATTGATGGAAGCTACTGACGGCTCTTCGTGGAAAACTCCAGCGGAGCTCAGTGACGAACATAGTGGTCGTGGTACTGGCCTTTATGCCTCAGATAGAGATATGTTCGCCTTCATGGTTAATGAAGAAGATGCCGTTGACGTCGATGGCGCCAAACTCGGGCGAGGTTTTTTCTGTTGGAATTCCGAAACTGGCAGTTCAACTTTTGGGTTGATGACTTTCCTTTACAACTACGTTTGTGCTAACCACATTGTTTGGGGAGCGGAACAGGTCAATGAGATTAACATTTATCACCGAAGTCGCGCACAGTGGAACTTTGCTCGTGATGGTATTTCCCTTCTCGATAGATTCGTGCGAAACACGGCGATGAGTGATGATATAAGGGCAATGGTAAAAACGACTCGCTCTACACAATTGGGTGATGACCTTGAATACGTCACTAAGCGTCTCACAAATAACAGGTTTACAAAATCAGAAGTGGAAAACGCATGGGATGCGGCGAAGGCGCAAGACGAAGATCCTAAAACGGTTTGGGGAATGGTGCAAGGACTGACAGCCGCCGCTCAGGGTATCTCCCATATTGATAAAAGAGTGAATCTTGAAAGACGCGCGGGCAAACTTCTTGAAACTCGCATGAGTTAGACGTTCTTTCGGTTTCAAGCATCAACTTAATTCTAATTTCCGAATCATCAGTGATGAGCATTTCTGCGACTCCGCTAACCCACTGTTTACAGTGTTGTCCCTACAAAATGACACAATATATATAAATGTGACTGCCTTTGAAAAGTCATGACTTTAGATACAGACAAAGAGGAATCACTGAGTTCGCTTTTACAGGACGAAAAACTCTGGAAACTTGAAGACAAACTGAACACTGTGGTAGCCAGTAACTCAGAGCATGAAAGAGAATTGGCTCGCCACAAAAGGGCGTTAACGTTAATGAACGAAAGATTTGATTCACTCGATCCTCACAAGACAACTAAGCTGGAGGAAGCAGCTGAACATGGAAACTGAAAACCACTCAACATCTGAAGAGCTCACAGTTCTGGACCTTAATCTCAACAATCAGTATTACACTTTGCGTCTCGGCGAAACCATCTCGAGGTTGAAAGTCGCAAAAGTCAAACGCATTACCAATAAGGAAAAGACCGATAATCTCCCTAGCGCTGATTTTAAGTATGTGCTGGAGAGTGAAGATGGCAAGGCGTTGTTTATCAATTCCTGGACTTTATGGCGTTCACTTTCTGCGACCCTACGAAAAGCAGGAACGATACAGGCGACTCTTGAACTCAGTCATCCTGAAGTCGATGATTATCGTGTGCGACTGATTGAGGACTAGACTCCACACAAACAAAGAGGTGCATATGAAACATTACAATGAAACCGTTAGTCAAAACTATGCTGGAGGATATTCTACACGTCTTTACTGACAAGTTCAAAGAGCCACTAGTTAGCTGGGATAGATTCATTGAATTCATTGCCACCGAGGCGCGTGGAAGTTTGTTTTACAAAGTCGATCACAAGTTCGAATGGCTTCATGCTGATAGAGACTTCTCGGAAAGAGTTTTGAGGCTGCATGACTCGGAGTTACTGGCCTCTGATTATTACGATCATCTTGGTGATCTGTATACGGAATACTGCAGTACGAATTTTAGGAGTGATTTTAGAAAACCAAGAATTGCGCCATATGCAGTAGTCGAAAATATGGCAAAAACGTTTATCAAAGAAACCGATGCGGTTAAGAGCGTTTTTGTTCCGTATGCGAGTACCGGTAGATTGATGATGGTTGCTCAGCGAATTGCGCCGAATATACTACTCTTCGGTTCAGAGAGTGATCTTCGTCTCTACCGCATCGCGTTTGCAAACCTTTGTATCCATAATATTCACGCAGCGCTTATCAACGCCGACCATGAAGTTTACGAATTGGACATAGCTACTGAAACTGGTCGCAAGAACTGGGCCTTTGCGAACGGTTGGTATGCGCCAACCAATTATCTCCATCCCAAGGCTATTCAAGCTCATGCTTATTAAAATCATCACAATCTAACAATGGCTAAAAAACTCTCCATCCCTCGCTGGCAACGTATGCTAATTGAAATTCACAAAGCGTCGAATCACAACCGTTATGGTTCATACCTCATCAGAACCCTCGGAGGATCGCGTACCCATATTCGTCAGGTTCTCCGCAAGCTAGAGCGCCAGGGTCTGGTGACCTTGAAACGACATCACAATCGCAAAGTCATCGTTCTCACCGAACGTGGAGAGTGTATTGCCAGAGCGGTCATGGAATTACAGGTGAGTTTCCTTGCTTACTGACATGACACTGATAAAAGAGGACATCCATGAGCGACAAACATAAACCCGATAATCCAATTGAGGCGTTATTCTCACAACCAGCGAAGAATCTTGAGGCTCGCATTGTTGTTCTTGAACGACAAATCGCCAGTAGAGAAGCGTTGAATCTGCAAATACAATCTGAAATAGAGTCCAGCATGCGCCAAGAGAAGTGTAACCTATGGCGACTTCGTTATGATATGGATATGACTATGCCACGCCATCATCAGGATGCCATTAAACAACTCAAACAACAGCAGGCGATAGAAAACGTCTCAGCTTGGAAGGACATGGCGTTCTTGGAGCGTTTGATGCAAGAAGCGAAGGCAGATCACGCTCGTGAGAAAACTCGTGAAGCGCTTCTAAAGGGTGATAAACCAACTTACCATGGCAGAAATAGATGAAATCAAAGACCTCACACGGAAACTTGAACCAAAACTTGGAGCTAAAGCAGAGAATCTGTGGAACTGGTGGCTGACCTCACGTACACCACTGGAAACGCTAGAAAACAAACAACTTCTTCGGTCAATAGCTGAAAACGAACTTGGTGTTTCATATGCTGATCCAATTCGTTTACCGCCGCCTGTTGAAGATTTATTGAAAGGCGACTATTCACTGGGGACAGTTATCTATCCTGATGAGCCGTATGCTGAGATTGGCTTGACGGACAGAGATTTCCCACGTCATCTTCTAATTGTTGGAGCTACAGGAGTAGGTAAAACCAACTTGATGTTCAATATACTGCGAGAATTAGCAAATAGAAACAAGCCATTTTTGATCTTCGATTGGAAACAAAACTACCGTCATCTCAAAGCCCTCTCGGGGTTCAAGGATTTGAGAATCTTTAGATTGGGTGATGATGATTGTGCGTTTAAGTTTAACCCACTTATTCCTCCATCTGGAACAAAAGCTCGGCATTGGTTAACGCTCATCGTTGATGTGATGAAGCACGCTTATTTTTTTATGCACGGCGCCGAGTTCTATTTTAGGAAAGGTATAGATGATCTGTACAAACGCTTTGGTATTTATGAAGGCAAGACTGTATTCCCGACTTTCCACGATGTGCAGAAGATTCTGCTCAAAGAATTTGTGCGTGGCCGTGAAATGCTTTGGATGAGTTCTGTTAAACGTTCACTTGCCAGCCTGACGTTCGAGGGACTGATGGGTGATATTGTAGATACAAACGAAAACCAAGAATTATCTGATTTACTAGACCAACAAGTCGTAATTGAACTCGACAATTTGGCGACAATCGAGAAAATCTTTCTAACAGAAGCTCTACTATTATGGATATATCATTATCGCAAAGCTCAAGGCACACGGAATAATTTTAAGCATGTCATTGTGATTGAAGAGGCTCACCACATTGCTTCTGCCAAGAAAGAACAAATCTCAGGTGAAGAAACAATCATCGAGTCAACAATCAGACAGATTAGGGAATTCGGGGAATCGATTATTGCGATAGATCAGGAGCCGTCTAAACTCAGCGATTCTTTATTAGCAAACACCAACGCCAAGATTTGCTTCACGCTGGGTAATGGTAAAGATATTGCTACAATGGCTCGCGCAATGAGTCTTCGACAGGATGAACAACAATATATAGACAAACTGAAAATTGGTCATGCTCTAGTTAAATTGAAGGATAGGTTTCCTGATCCTGTTCACTTGAAGTTTCCATTATTTGATATTGAAAGGAGGACTGGGGGTTGACTAAATATGTCTCTATAGTATCCTTAGGGTAAGAGCATCGTACTTATTATAAAGAAATTGGTTCCTGTATATTCGGCGGATTCGGACGTTCCTAAGCAGTGGAAAAACCTGCGGAAGGCGGTCTATGTAACAAGCTTCAAGTTTCCGTATGTGACTATTCCCGAAATTTTAGTCAAAGAGTATGGCTTGGATGAAAATGAGAAAATTGTCGTGTTCTTCATGAAAGAAGTTGCACTCCCTCATTTCAATCGATATAGAACAAATTTCAAGAAAGTGTATTCTGGGTCGGTTAGAGATTATGGTGATGCAATCAAAAAGGTTCTGAGTGACAGAAGGAAATCCACAAGCGTTGACAGGTTTGAATTGAGGAATGAGGAGAACGCTACTCCAGATAACTCCAAATGAAAATACTCGAGTTGTTCTCTGGGACAGAGAGTTTTTCGAAAGCAGCAAGAGAAAGAGGACACGAAACCTTTACAATTGATAACAACCCAGACCACAACCCTGATTGGTGTACCGATATCAAGTACGTAAAAGTAGAAGACATCTTGAAGAGATTCGGGCGGCCAGATGTCATCTGGGCCTCGCCGCCTTGCCAGCATTTCTCTATCGCTACAAATAAACACTGGCATAAAAGAAGACCCAAAGAACAAACAATAGCGAGCATCAATGTTGTCAGCCACACTCTCAAATTGATTATTGATTTGATACCAAGATTTTGGTTCTTGGAGAATCCGCGTGGTAGATTACGATTTGTACTCGGTAAGCCATTTGTTACTGTTTTCTATGGAGCATATGGTCATCCTATTGTTAAGGCGACCGATATCTGGGGATACCATCCTGCGATTACATGGAAAAGTAAACTATCTGGAAACTATATTAGATTTGACCAGTGGGAAAGTGGTAAAGACAGAGCCATAAAACGATCAATTGTTCCGAAATCTCTCTGCCTAGAAATAATTAAAGCTTGTGAGAGGGCGTTGAGGTGAAAAGGTGTTCGTTGCTGGGGAAGTGGAAAAGCAATTGACATACATTTACTAGAATCATAGTATAAGTGGACATAGTTTGAGTTGATTCAGCATCAAAAAAGTAGTAGACCTCAAACCAATTGGGAAGAATAATTCATGAATAGACTGACACGTGCACAACAGGACACTTTGAAGAATATTTGCACGAATACTGCACTTTGGTGTTTCAACGATCTTGTTGGTTGGATTGAAGCAATGTGGATAACATATGAGAATGCTCGATTTGAAACGTTGCCAATTCCGCGAGGAGAGGCAGAAAAGCTAACCAATATCTTGGAGGCAACCACTCAGCGTTCAGTAGGCTCCTTGGGGTATGGAAGATATCAGGTAATTGACACATTTGTTGGGTTTTCTGTAATACATGCTTCTTTTGAAGAGTTGCTCTACAACTTTCCTGATTCGTCAGACGATCCTGTAGGCGATGTGATATCTAGGAATGTGAAAATGCCAAGCAACGACTTTACAGACTATGACTCATGGAGTATCGATCATGAGATTATGATGCAAGGGTTGCATTGGTTGAGAATCTACTTTCAAGCTGGCGTGAACTCGAATCAAGTAATCAGACCCGCAGTTGTTGAATCGCCTTCATATGATGGTAGGTACATTACCGAAGTTACTGGCCTGTACTTCCTGTATGAAAACTGGCAAGATAGAGAAGTGATTGATGAAGATGAATTGTCTGACTTTAAGGTTCGAAGAGATCAATCGAATTACGATATTTGGATACTAGAGCCGAATGCAGAGTATTATCATTTCTCGAAGAAACTGCAGAAAGTCCCCGATGCCCGCTTACAACGATTGCTGAAGGCTATACTGAATAGTGGCCATATTGATCAGCCGCCGCTGGATCATTTGCATAAGGCAATGTGGCAAGTAGAAGAGAGTGCGAAAGGTCAGCAGGTGATGGATAAAGCAAGGAACCTAACGAACGCGTTTTCAGAGTGTAGAAAACTTTTTGGGGGCGTCCCGCTGGTAAAAATACGTAGGGACGGGGCATTCCCACGTTTTGAAGTTAAGAAAGACTTCAGCTACTGCCTAATAGAACCCAAATTAGCAGATGAGGATTCTTAAACCCTGTAATAAGCTCCAGTTTGAAATTCAATGCGATCTAAGAGAGTCCGCAATGGATCGTCATACAGAGTCTCAATCATCTGAAAGAGTTTCTCGCTGTCTTGTTGGAACTTATTCAGTTCATGGTATTCCGAATCCGGTCTTATTTCAAAATTTGTAACGGAACTCCATAGTAACACATACTTCCTGATTAGCCCATCGCTTTCCCCGACTGAATCAATAATCAAATTTATGCCTGAGTCCTTCTTGCTGAATTCGCTGAATAAACTATCAAAGGGCTCATCGTCCTTTGTTTGCTGGGTCACCTCCGATGTAGCAAGCCTGGGCCTAGACTCTAGTCGTGGTGAGAAGAAGTAGTGGTCTGGAGTGGTATGACAGTCACTCATCACGAGATAGTCTTTGATGTGTTGGGAGGCATTTACAAAAGTCAATTCCCCACTTCCTTGAGTTCCCTCTGATGGATCGGGTAAACCGTCCCTTCTAAATGCTCTAACAGTTTCTTCTAAGCTGTGAGCATTTGGTATCTTTCCTGCGATGATTGCCATTGGCATCCGCACAGTCTTTGTTGAATAAATCACAGTCATTGTTACATTATCCTCGAACCAGTAAGCCCTTATATAGATGCCGGTTATACCAATTGGCAGTCTTTAGGCGTTCGTTGTGCAAGCATTTTGTTTCAAACCTTGTTTCCTGCCAGTAGTAGAGAACAAACAAAAACACTCTCTATGATGATTTACGAAACAGATAGGATGAACTATGATTCAGAAATGCAAGAAGACAAATATCGACATCAGAATCGTTGTCCGCAATGCACATCAGCTTCGGTACAACCCTTTCGTTGATGGCGTTGTGAACAACCTTTTGGGAGTACTCTCACGAAAAGTATGTCCTTACTCGGTGTCATTGTCAAGTATTCCCTCAGATGGATACAAATCCGATTCGGTTGATTTCAGAGGTGCGGTGCTAGAAACTAAACTCTCTGAAATGGCGGTGGAGATGAGTGAAGACATTGTCGCTGCAATTCAGAGCACACTCAAGTACTCCGATGTGACGGTCACTGCTCAGTTGTTCGTGGACGGCATTGAGCGAGACGTGTCACGTCCAAACCTCAGCGAGGTGATCGCTGAGTAAGCCACGGGTTTCTCAAGAGTCTGGCGACTTCTGTATGGTTATATGATGCGCGAGTATTCGTAGAAACAGTGAAGCGCCAGCAAGTTATATGAGAACACGTCAAAGGCTAGAAAGCGTCACGAGAAAGAGTCAGAATTATGAGTGAACCAAGGAATCGACAGCGCAAACGCACTGATGAGACGACATTTGTTGGGCCGAATGGCTCGATTACAACAAGAACCGTCGAACATTCGGTGTTCTTCGAAGCGGGTGATATCGGCTCCACTCGAATGATCGAAATGCCTATAGCGCTTGGGAAGCTTCCTCATGATTTCACAGAAATCACTGCACAGTGTCAGAGCTGTTTTGAGTTCGCCACAGATGATATGGTGACGGTATGTCAAGCCTGTAAGAGAATAACCTGCGTCGTATGTAGCCGTGTGAGCGAAGGAATCACTGTTTGTCCAAAGTGCGCCAAACACATTGAGCGACGCCGGAAGTTTTTAATTCTGCGTAAGCTCTTTCTTGATCCCTTTGTGGAGCGTAAAGGATAAATAATGGTCAAGTTCGTAAGAAAGAAAAAGTTCTCAGTCAATTATCAGTCTTCCGACAATAACTTATGGCTTGAGTTAGCTAGTCGCGGTCTTGACAAGCACCCTCTACTCCAATCTGCACAACAACATTTATCGCTGTTTGGAGACGATGAAATTTGTCGAAATCTGATTCTGGATGCGATTCATCAATACGATGTAAGGGAGCTCCTTATCACTGACCCATTTGAGCGCACCAATCCGACCCATGCGGACGGTATTTCTGGTGAAATTCGTCTAGGCAAGGTCGCCCATACTGGCGCCGAATGGGGAATCCAAGCATCAGCCTTAGTTCAACATATGATGATATGCGGAATCACGGGAGGTGGAAAGTCCCGCTTGATAGAATCTATTCTCAGACAAACTCATGGTGTGACACTATGTATAGTTGAGCGTAAACCTGATTTCATGAAAATGGTTGTTGGAAAAGGCATGCCGTATTTTTCTGTGGGGGACTTCGTCGAAAACATTCTTGCGCCTGGAGATGGGGTCCAACCGAAGTCATGGTACAATCTTCTCGCAGAATTATTTATTTCGAGCTTTGGCTTGAGGGCTGCGGCTCAGAGCGAACTTCTGCATGTATTGCTTGAGTTACATGACGAGAATAACAGTCTGGACAAGCACCCCACCCTAGCTGAACTCAAAGCGCGTTTGAACAAGCGCTTCTTCATAAAGAGTGGAAGTTCTAGAGAGATAACATCGCGTTTATATGAGCGAATCAGTTGGTTGGTAACCATGCTTGGTGATTCTGTTACTTCAGAATCATGCTTGGACTGGCAAAAACTAATGAAATCAGGTTGGGCTGTGAGCCTTGCAGGGATTCCGAGTCAAATCCAAAGCTTGTGGATCGCAGTGTATTTTGCAAAAGTGTTGACCTATCGAATTGCGAACAATCTTCGAAGCGACAAATTAGAGGTCCTGTTTGTATTCGACGAGGCGTCACCAATTTTCCCCAAAAGCGCTAGCAAAACCACATCGATATTGCTTGATAGCGTGGCCCAGTGCCGGGCATTTGGCATCGGTGTGCTATTTTCCAGCCAGAGTATGTCGATCTCCGATGGAATAATAGCCAATACCGCTCTCAAAGTCGCTGTAGGCGGACTAGGTCTCGGCTCCGATTATGAGTCCTTTGGCTCTTCAGTTGGACTCACACGAGCGCAACGTGACTACATGAGGAAAATCGCTAAGCCCGGCGCCGCTGTGGTTCGCGACATTCGCTATCCGCATCCATTCACTGTTCAATTGGATTACACACCAGAAGGCGCTCCTCTTAGCCCTAAAGAGATCAAGCGCATATCCAAGGAATCCAAACGAAGATTTCTGATTGAAACTCCAGTGACAAGACATGGTCAGTGCTCTGATGCTATTGAATCAAAACAACATTCAGAATCCGATGTGAAGACATGTAACAATCAAGCAGCCACTTTAATGCGAGATAAGTCTGGAACAGAGAGCCAGATTCATCATGGCGCTGAATTCGAGAATGCTTTGCGGATCATTAGAGCGCAGCATAACAATGAAATACAATTTCTATTTCGTAAAGAAGCGGCACGATTAGCGGGAATCCGTGGAACAGCTACACTTCTTAGGGCTGAGAATGTAGGACTCCGAGCTGGAATTATCAATAGGCATGTATTACCGCGTGGGCGTGTGAACATCTCTCTCTGGGAAATCACAGACAAAGGCTATGAGTTAATTGGTTGTAAACGTCCACAATGGAAGTCAAAGGGCGATTATCTTCATAAGTTCTGCGCTCACCGTATTTGTGATAGCGAATCCAAGCGTGGTTGCAATGTGACGATAGAATACTGCCTGGTGAATGGAAAACTGGTGGATGTACGTAGTGTATCATCTGAGCGAGACAAATATATTGAAATTTGCGCCAGCTATCCACTTGAGAAAGAACTCATTAATCTTCAGAAAGACTTCGAAACCGAAGCCATCCCAGATGAATTGATATTTGCAGTGACAGAACGTCAAATGAAGAGTCCTCTTGCTGAGTTGTTTGAACAATATGCTAACGTCATACAAGTTTCCTGTTCTGTGAGCGTCGTTCTTGCAGGTGATTTGATTGATTTTCTGGAGGTTAATCCATGAAAGCCCTGAGAATAACCGTTCTGTTTATTATTTGTCGGTTGCTGTGGATCTGGCTTGACCAGTGTGGCTCCGACTTAGGATTTGGTGAGGCGTTACCATTTTGTGTGGAATGTAGCGGCATTACAACTGCCATCAGACTGATGATGCTTGCGCTAGGGAGTTATGTGTTCATACAGATTCTGCAGGAACGGCCTGAGGAAACACAGATCCGTGATGATGATACACCTCCTGGGCGAACATATCTGATACACTGGCATCGAATAGCGCTCCTGCTCATCATCTTGTTCTACCCAGTGTTGATTGCATGGTTTGACCAAAATACAACAATACCAGGGCCGGATGCGCTTGCTCTGACAAATGATATTTGTAGTGATACAGAATTCAAGGGCTCGATAATATGGGGTCTGATAGTCACGTTCATTGTTTCAAGCTTAAAGATATTACACAGAAAGTAAACCGAATTAGTACCAATTAACACCATTAACCAAACGGAGGCCCAAGATGAGAGTATTTACCGACGAGTTTAACAGAGTGACGGAAGAAGCGCCAGAAGTAGCAGTCCATGAAAGCGAAATACCTGAAGCCGAGCCATCACCACCAATCGGAGAGACAATCGAGATTCATGATAGCAGCGGAAAGTCTAGCCGTCAGGGGGGCTCACGTCCAACGATAATGTTCACAAACGGATTTTAGATCGAAGGTGAAACAAATGGCTCTGAGTAGGCACGCTTTATGGTTCCTAAAAAACCGTTCAATGTTGGAGCGTATTTTTGGCGAAGAGAGGATCAGGTTAGATTGGCCAGGATTGCGCTATCTGCAGATAACACAGTTTCCACTTCCAGCTAACTGGCGGCAACGACACACACCCCTTCTCATGGTGTTCGACAGCCCAGCAAACATTTTTTTATATGGCCCAGATAGATTTTATATCTGCAAGGGACTAAGAACAATTCATGATGAAGTACCGACACACTATTTTGAAGACGGTGGTTTCAATGATTTAAGCGACAAGAATTGGGCGCGTTACTCTTTCCATCTAAGCTATGAGTGGCGCCCAACGAGTGATGTGAGAAACAGTAACAATATCATAGATGTACTTGATTCTTTGCATCTGAGTATGATTCAAGCAGGAGATCGTGAATGATGGAAAAACAAAACGTAATTATTATGCGAAGCCATGATTTTGGAGCGCTGGTCGAGCATTTGTATGCTGACACCGCCAAGGAGGCAATGGCAATTGGCTACTATCGACTATCAACCACCGAGTCCTCTAAACGGATACTCGTTCAGGGGCTTAGTCTTCCCACAGTTGAAGATTATGCAGTTCGCACTCCCTCTTTAGTAAGTCTTGGCGGAGAATTCTTACAGAACTGCTTTGACCGCTGCGAAGAAGATGGGTTGAGCATCGTTGACATCCACACGCACCCTTGGCAAGAGGGCGCTAGGTTTAGTGGAATAGATGACAATGAGGCGCGCGAGGTCAAAGGGCCATACTTGAAACAGTACTTGCCTGAAGTAAACATCACATATGCGCTATTTGGCTCTACGCCGTCGGACTTGCGAGTCCGAATGTGGGATAGTCGAGATTGCGAGTTTGTGAATGTTGAGCTTGCGATAACTTGGTAAACGAGGTGACAAATGAAGATAATAGATACTAATATTGTTGAAGAACAAGGCAGTCGAAACGAACAAGAGCAAATCGCCTTGTCGAGACACAGTGAGGTTCTCGGTGAAGGCGCACAGGAGCGCCTGTCTCAACTGACTATCGGCGTAGTTGGCGCCGGAGGGATTGGCTCTGAATTGATTGAGAAACTAATGCGCTTAGCCCCGAAACGATTGATTGTTATTGATGATGATATCATCGAATATACTAACCTCAATCGTGTTGTGGGGTCAACCTATCAAGACGCCGCAGAAAGCGCTTCCAAGGTTGAGCTTGTATCGCGCTTGATATCCAGCTTCAATCCGGCGCAGGACTTTACTGCTATTAAGGGTGATTTCTTAGTTTCAGAACACCAAGAGGAGTTCAAAGCTTGTGATGTCATCTTTAGCGCCACTGATAATGTTGTTTGTCGTTTCGCGACTTGTGCGCTTGGGCTGGCCAATGGTAGCGCTGTGATTGATGTGGCTACAGGAGTTGTGATGGATGACCAGACAATCAAAGCCATTGGCGGTCAAGTGTATTATATCACGCCAGCATCTGGTTGGTGTCCGCTTTGCGCTGGTTTATACAACCAGAGCGAAGTGTCGGCTGGGCTCCTGAATCCAGAAGAGCTCGAAAGACAACGCGCTCAAGGCTATGTCCGCGGTGAAAACATTGCAGCGCCACAAGTCGGCGCTTTGAATTCAATTCTCGCTGGTTATGCAGCATGGTTGTTCATGCGAATGGTTAGTGGTGAGGAACTTGAATTCGACGGGATCGCTGTTGACGCTTTAACCTTTAGCGCTCATACGTGGCGTGAGAATCGTGAGACACCAAATCAATGTCACTATTGCAGTGATGACGGAAACCTTATGAAAGGAGACTCGGCGGAGATGGTACTCCGTACAGACTCAAACATAGACTCTGATTCAATATTGGCAAATGTTGAAGAGGAGCCTGTGGAGGGTGACGTGCACGAAGAATCTGAAGAGATAGATTCTGATGAATCTAAAGCGCTCAATTTGGATAATAACAATCCACTCCATACAAGCCCAGTCGGATGAACGACTCACTGATGACACCTCAACAAGTGGCGGAAATGCTCAACGTCAAACTGAGTACTGTTTATCACTGGTCACACGTTGAATATATTCCAACTGTGCGCATGGGAAAACTCATCCGCTTTCGTAGAGTGTCTATTCTAAGATGGGTGGATAGAAAAGAAAGCAAAGGGCGTACGCGAAGAATTCCACCCCGACTCGACTTCTAGGAGACGACTCTCCAGATGGGAGAACTCTTGCAATTTATGTGCTTGAAGTAACAAGGCAAAGTGATTCACCCCAAAGGCATTGAATTCGTATTTTTTCATCACCTATCTCAGCGTTTTGCCAGACGCGATTTGTAATATCATCAACAGAAAACGCTAAGATCCAATCATCTTCACTTATGTCAAAATCTTCATCATCAGAGGGATTAAGCAGGTATAGATTTAATAACCTATTCTCGCTTATGAAATGGATCTCCCAACCGTATAGTAGCCATCCGATTTCTCTTTGATTGACATCCTCTTGCTGTATGAGGTTCGTGAAACTAGGAACGATTCCTCCACTTCCAATGCTCTCTTTCCATTCGGAAGGAATGTGTATTGTAAATTCAGCGACAGATCCTGAACCATAGGTGTTCATAGTATCTCCAGTCATATGGGTATGAGAAGTAAACCGCGCTTCCAAACAATGCCTAGTGTCCGATTCACTGAAAACAGCCATCACACATTTTACTACAAGCGAGAATGTTACTCGAGACTCTTTCCGTTTTCAGGGCATCGACGCAGATTACATCCGATACCCTCGTTTTTGGCTACTGCAACCCAAAGGTGTGAATAACTGCAATTAATACTAGAACTCCAATTTATCAACCGCGCCAGCCAAATGGTCAGGCGCCAGATGGGCATAAATCATGGTAGTTTGTATATCAGAATGACCCATTAGGTTCTTCACTGTTGGCAAATCTACACCACTCATAACAAGGTGAGATGCGAACGTGTGGCGAAGAGTATGCAGTTTCGTCAGATTTTCAATTCCAGCATCTTCGGCGATTTCAACAAGTTTCTCTCGAAGTTTCGTCTTTGTGGCGCCACCATCTTTGTGCGGAAAAACAAAGTTACTTCTGATTCCCTTCATATTCTTACGTCTCAATTCCTGGAGCAGTTTAAAGAGAGGTTTTGCAATAGGTATGTCTCTCTTGCCAGACTTAGGTTGCCAAAAGTCTTTCCACTGGATGCTGATTACTTTGCGCTTAAAATCAATATCAGTCCATTCGAGATGAATTAACTCAGATTTGCGCATTCCAGTACTGAGATACGTGAAGAGAATAGGGTACATATCTTCGGGAGATGCCTTCAAGAGTCGTTGACATTCTTCAAGCGAAAGAAAACGCACCGACTTTGCTTTATCGACCTTGAGTCTTGTTACGTTCTTGATTGGATTGTCTGTCAAGTAGCCCCATGAAATCGCTCGGTTAAAAATGTTCGTGAGCGTTTTCAATTCATAGTTAACTGTCTCAGCAGTGATCCCTTTTGTAGGAACTCTTGAGTTCCGAGACTGGGGAGTCTTTCGATAGATTTTGTATTGGTCAATTAGCTCAGTTGTGATTTCTGATAGAAAAGTTATATTTCCTTTGGCATGGATGAAGCGATTGAAGTTATCAATGATTGCACGAAAACGGTTGGTTGAACCAGGGCGGTGATGCGCTCCAGAATACTCAAGGAATAACGAGAACAACTTGTCTAAGGTGACGTCTTTACGAGCGAAACCAAATTCATGGCGAGCAACTTTGACTTCGGCGTCTTTGAGCGCAAGTTCAGCTATCTTCTTGGATGTTCCTACTCGTCGCCTTAGCCGCCTTCCGTTGACACGGATGTCTAAGTACCAGACTCTGTCTCTCTTGTATATTCTCGCCATAATTACCTTGCTCCGTTTGGCACGAATTGGACACACTAACTACTAAAGAATATACGGTATAGCATAAGACTATGTCAAGTAATATGTTACAGTAGGATATAAATAGTAGGTCGAAACCCTTGTGGTTTCGACATTTCACTCTTGGCGGAGATGTCGGGTTTCTATGTTCGCTGGCGCTTACGCCGAGAACCGACCTACTTTTGCTCAACTAAGCTTAATATAGCTAACTGTCTCGTATTGCGAAACATGTCAAGTCCCTGAAAAGGGGACTTGACCTACTTTGTGGATTGTCGAAATCGCGAGGGCTTCGGCATACGGACTGCCATCATCTTCACAAGAACGTAGTGGCGTCCCTTGGGGCGCCTTGTTGGATTGTTTGGAGGTGATTGACTTGATTGGAAAAGGCGCCCCAAGGGACGCCACTACGCTGACTATTGCAGAGCCGCGTTAGATTTGCTTTTGCCAGCGGGCTATTAGCGCTAGAGTGGCGAAGGCCATTAGGAGCATGGCCCCGACTGTGAAACGCATGAGGGGCGCCCAGCGGAGGCTCGGACGTAGAGACGACATGGTGGGATTGTCGGGGTTGTAATGCACCGAGACTGTTTTCCCTGGAGGGTACTCTGTGAGAACCTTGCCAGCAGTTTGGCCACGGTAGCGACGGCTACCGAAACCAGGGATTGAAAAATCAGTTGAATCGGTGTAGACGACACCAGCGACCTCATAGGAGTAAATCACCAGCGGCAAAATTGCGCGTTCGCCTGTGCGGGTGGTGTCAGAGACTTGGCCTTGGGTAATTGGCCAAGATTTGCTTTGGATTGATTTGTTGACATCGCCTGATGAAATAGAGAGAAGCAAAACTCCCAAGCCTAGCGCAACGAATGTCAGGACCTGAATGAGAGTTCCACCACGGACTTTTTTCCAGCGGAATATGGCGCCGAGGGCAAAACCCAGCGCAAGGGATATCGGGCAGACTATTAGGAGCAGATTCATAGCGCCAATATGGCCAATAGAATCCGCGCGTCAAGAATTCAAGTGGTTCTTTTCTGAGGTTCTTTCTTACAGTTCTTTTCTGAACATTATTTTTGGCAATACTGCTTACAATTGATAGAAACAAGGTGCAGGACCGCCACCGAAAATTCGGGTAATCATGAAAGTCACGTCGGCTATATTAAAGCCACCCGAACAGTCCACATCACCCGACTCAGGCGGATCAGGAAACGGCCCACCTCCGAAGATGGTAGCTATCATGAAAGTTACATCAGCGATATTGATAGAACCATCGCCGTTAGCGTCTCCCGCCTGCTCCAGCACAATTCCAGAGTATTCAAAACGAATAGCGCTGCCCGACCCAACTTCGAGTGAAGCAGGAGCAATAGCATCATAGAAGGCCTCATAGGAGCAGTCTCGTCCTTGCAGGCCCATCAAAGCTGTCGTCGCCAGATTGGTCACCCCAACATCGAGATATTGCATAGTGATGTCGCCACTCTTGTGGAGAATCACTTGGAACGTTACCAAAGTGTCAGTTGCAGAATTGAAGTTTCCGATTTGGAACCAAGTGATGGCGTATGTGGAGCTTGAAGTTTGCGAGAAATACACATCGCCATGACCTCCTGCGGTTGAATCTAAAGTTAGGTCATTCCAAAACACAGGCACAAAACTTTCGAATGGCGCGCCAGGGATGCCAAAAGCGCCAAAGAATCCATTGGAGCTAACTGAAGTATCCGAGAACGAAATTCCACCATTGACACTCACCCAGACTTTGTTGTAAGTGGTATCAAAAAATGGGAAGTCGAAAGGAATCGTCAGCGCCCCTGCGGTGCCGTCATCAAGCGGTGCGCTGGAGCTATTGGTAAACAGTGATTGAGGAATCTTCTGGCCTGAAACTGTAATGTCTTCCCAAGCAAAAACAGGACCACCGAGACTATCTGAAGGAGTCGCTAGGTAACTTGTGTCACTACAAGGAACTTGCAAAAATACTGGAACTTGCAAAAACGAATCCAACGCTCCGCCAGCTTCGCTCCAACTGATATCTAGGACACCTTTGTAGGTGGCGACTTTGTCAATTAAGACACTAGCGTCTAGTGTCACTGTCAATTCGATTGAATCAGAAGGAAGAATTGTTCCAGATGACGGTGAGGCTTGCACCCAGTCGGCTATCAATAGCCGCGCCAATGAGTCATTGCCAATTACACTAAAGTCCAGCGCCTGTGAATTCGAGCGATTTAATAGCCATACTGATTCAGTACCGACGACACCCTCTTCTAGCGATGTATCTATGAACAATGGATTGGAATAAAGTGACGGCGGCGCAGTCAGAACTGCAATCGCTCCTGCCAGATTTGGTCGTGGGCCGATATGCTCAAGAGAGCCTGTTTGCGCGGACCCACTTGCAATCAAAGCATCACGCGCAATATCAGCAGTTAGTGAAACACCATTGGCCGCTCGATAGATTCCTTGTAGTGAGGCAACAGCTCCTGTGACGATTGGTGAAGCTGATGATGTGCCAGAGAAGGTCGCTGTATAGCGTTGGTTTACATCACCACCTGGTTCGAATAAATCACCGTAGCCAGTTGTGACCACATCACGTCCATAGCCCTGCAAATTCACACGCTCACCAAAATTGCTAAAGCTCAATCGAGAGCGATCTGGGCCCCACGCGCCATTAGGCGGTGCGCCTGCGCCAACAATGATTGCATGCGAGTTGCGAACTGTGGTGTCAAATCGGCTTTCATAAATCAGATCGTCGAAATCTTCGGAACCATTGCCGGCCGCTTCGATAACGATTATACCCTTGGCCCAGAGGTATTGAAGCGCATCAAACTCGGCTTGAAAATATTCCATGCAGACAAATCCTAGTTGTCCGCTTGGCGCAGTGAAATCGAACCGCGGCCCAGGAGTGTGTAGTTCAATTAACATCAAGTCGCCAGCGTCAAGATTATCACCAGCCATCAGGAAAGCATCAGCAACTGAAACTTGGCTGACTGAAATCATGCCGATACTGGCGCCAGGTGTGATACCTAATATTCCATAGCCGTTGTCTCCGCCGATTATTTCTCCGATAACAGCTGTGCCGTGCTTCTTGTCAGTACCAGTATTGCCGAATTCGATAATCGGATTCGCCGCTGAGTCGAGATCTTCGTGGGTGGTATTCCACGCGATTTCAATGTCAATAATTTTAACACCTGAGCCGTCACCACCTGCGACAGTATGTGCAAAATGCGCGTCGATTCCCGCAGGAGCAGGATCGAGATATTCTTGGGTCGGGATATAATCAGGTGTCGGTGGCGCTATGTCACCTGCGACTTCAACAGTCGGCATGACATACGCGATTTCAACTTGCTCGTATGTATTCAATTCATTGACAATTGTTTCAGCTTCCTGCGCAGAATTGACTTGTAGGCGATAGTAATTATTCAGGTCTGCAAGTTGGATTTGACCCGCGCTTTGGGAGACTTCTTTTTTGCGAGAGAGAGAATTGACCTGTAATGATTTGAAGACTCTTTGGAGTCCTGCGCGATCACTATAGGCGCGCAGTATCTCACTCAGCTTGGAATCAAGAGGCGTAGCCAATGACCGCAGAGCGCCATCTGCGCGCAAACGAACAGGAGTGTTTTCGACAAACTTGACTACAACATAGGCGATGTTCGCCGAAGCCCCAACGCGAGTTTGCGCTGGTTTAACTGGCAAAACACGAGGCGCTAGTCCTGCCCTAGATTTGTTCGATTGTGAAGGGCCAAGCGTTTCTATTGTCTTGCTCTTAGATATAGCCACAGGCGAAATAGCCAAAATCATGGAAAGCGCCAAGAGGTATTTCAAACTGGATGTCATTCGTTTCATTGTTGTAAGTAATCCCTAGGTTCTTTGGCGTACGAGAGCCATGTGTGTTTCACAGGTCTGCCTATGATAAGTATCGGCGCCCAAAGGCGTTTGCTTGGTAAGTTCTTGGTGGTGGCTCGGTTTGCGGCCACCAGAGCGCAACAACACTGGAATATAAGCAAGATTCCAGAGGTTCCAAGAGAAAGTTTCTCGCCCGAACCAATTCACAGTTTGGCTAATTCTTTGCGGTATTCCGCTTGACTTCGCGCCCAAAAGCGATACTATCACCGCCAAGGGGCACGAATTGACACCTCCCTAGAAGTAATTAACTGATAAGAAGCATAGAACCATGAAATCTAATCTGAACCTACATTCTGCATATTGTGCTCAGGTGAACGCCCTAGTCGCTCGCCGCGGGAGCTTGAAAGTCATTAGCCAAGCTATGTGGCAGATGGCGACTGATAAGATTAGTATAGATCGAATTGATACAAAGCATATGCGCCAGCAAATGTGGGATGGAATTGGAATAGATTGCAGATAGTTACTTAGAAAGACAAGTCTGCTTGAAAATATCAAAGGCCTCCCACGAAAGTGGGAGGCCTTTTCTTGTTAATACATAATAGCGTTGGTACATAATAGCATCTGGAATTGAGGAAATAGAATCATGTTAGAAATCAAATTTGCCACAATGGCATTTGTCTCACTGCTGACAGTAGTCAACCCTCTCGGGACTCTCCCCGTTTATTTGGCTATGTCACCTGCGCATGATTCCGCTGGCAAACGTATGGCGATTCGCGCATCGCTGGCTGCGCTGACAGCTCTGATGCTTTTTGCGATAGCTGGACACCTGATTTTGAATATATTTTCGGTTTCGGTTGACGCTCTGCGTTTGGTGGGTGGTGTGCTGTTTTTCATTGTCGGCTATGATATGTTGCGTGGCAAAGGTCCTAGTGATTCAGAATCAGACGAACAAGAAACCAGCGCCGACGAGATGGCTATCACACCGCTAGGTGTGCCGATGATAGCCGGCCCGGGGGCAATTTCGACAGTCATGATTCTAATGAGTCAAACAGAAACTTTTGTGGACAAAGGCATACTACTGATTTCGATTTGCAGTGTGATGGCAGTGACACTGTTTCTCTTACTCTATGCCCGCAAAATAATGAAACTAATCGGCCCCGTCGGCTCAAAAGTTCTCAATCGCATAATGGGCCTAATCCTAATGATGATAGCAGTAGAATTCTTCTTCGCAGGGCTACAGCACTTTGTGCATAAGTTGGGGTTGAGTGGGTAGTCACCGAAAGTTTCACATGTCAGGTTACTTGTTCGCTGAATCGAACGCTGGAACCCTACCTTTTTTTGCTAAATCTGGATAATTCTAAGCGGGACACCTGTTGACTCAGAAAACTCGAACATTAGCACATCAACGCCAATATCATTTCTCAACGTATATGTCTTCTTGGATGTCACTAGTTTTATTCTTACTGTTGCATTCTTTCTTTGTAACAACTCGATAGATTTGAGATCGCTAGCAGACACACGTCGACGAAATAATCCGTTAAACCAGATGAATTCTGAGTCAATGATTTGGTAGCCAAACACATATACTGCGTAGATCATGTAAGAAACAGCAGCAAGCATAACTAGACCGTACGGATATATCCCATTTACGCTTCTACCGTCCAGCAGGGTGTATAGGATGCCCGCTCCCACACCTATCACAAAATGCACTGGCAGTGTTCGGAAGAAGACACCAAATGCGATTCGTTTGGTATTGATATCGAACAGTTTCACCGATCCTGTTAAAGCATGAATCAAAAATATCACTAGCCAAACAGTGGTTACGCTTTTCAGCATTCAAGCTCCTTGTCAATTGAGGCAAATTCTCAATTCTATATTCTTTGGGGCAATGAAATCTCTAACAAATGGTCTTGTAATGTCTGATGCGGTCCGTAGGTCGGGTTCCGAAAGCGCTTTAGCGCGAGAGAATCCCGACATTTAAGTATTGGCGGAGATGTCGGGTTTCTCTGTTCGCTGAAGCGAACACGGAACCCGACCTACTATTGTTCGAATAGTATAACTATATTATTTGAATTGCGAAACATGTCAAGTCCTTGAAAAGGGGACTTGACCTACTTGCTGTTGACTTCGAGAAGCGGCAAGCGGTACCTTATAGAGATACCTGCCTCTAGTCTTACCTGATTTTTCGGAGGAAGATCAAATCATAGAGGCTGATCTATTAGCCCCAAGAAAGTTATGAATCGTAAACTTTTGTTATCCCAATACGGAGAGTTGCATGAGCAAGAAAATTTTGATTACAGGTAGTAGCAATGGTTTTGGATTTGACGCTTCGAAATATCTCGCAAAAGCAGGTCACACTGTCTATGCCACGATGCGAGGAGTTGACGGTAAGAACAAAGCAGCGGCCGCTGAGCTAAGAGAATTTGCAAAGACCGAAGGATTGACGATTGAAGTCGTCGAATTGGACGTTACCTCAGATGAGAGTGTTGAGGCCGCAATTTCACAGATTCCGACAGTTGACGTTCTTATAAATAATGCTGGCGTAGGATATAGCGGGCCAGTTGAAGCATTCAGTACCCAAGAGTTCAACGCCCAAATGGATGTTAATGTAACTGGAACTTTCCGAGTGGCCAAGGCAGTCCTGCCCGGAATGCGCTCTCAGCGCTCAGGGTTGATCATCCAAGTGAGTTCAATAGCCGGAAGATGCGCAACACCTGGCTTTGGTATTTACTATTGTAGCAAGTGGGCGCTTGAAGGACTTAGTGAGGCAATGCGTTATGAATTGGGTCCTCTTGGAATTGATGTTGTCCTAGTCGAACCAGGACCTTTTTCAACTGGATTTTTTGCTAATGTTATCCCAGGAGAGAATCAAGAACTCGCATCTGAGTATAGCCATGTTGGTGAATTCAGCGAGGGGTTTGGGCAGCAAGTTACGAGCGCTTTCGAAGACAATGCAGCTCCAACAGATCCGATGGACATCGTCAAAGCATTCGGAACACTAATCAATACACCAGCTGGAAAGCGGCCTCTTCGCACAATGGTAGGACTGGACTTCGGAATGCAGAAACTAAACGACGCAACAGAGCCAATCCGCCAAGAATTCTTGAAAGAAATGGGCTTGAATGAATTGGACGGACCTAGCAGGTAGGTCGGGTTCCGACGCGAGCGCCTGCGAACAAAGAAACCCGACATCTCCGCCAAGATTGATATATCGAAACTACAAAGGTTTCGACCTACGGACTGGCGATTGCCACAAGAAAGTTTTAGCGCCTGTAATTCACCCTAACAAAAAAGAGAGAACTGATCACCTTCGTCTCTCTCTTTTCTGTTACAAATATTGACCGATGGGAGCTTCCTCTATGACCAATTGCATCAGTTGCCACTCATGGGATTGCTGTTGTCTTCTTATGAGCTTTGGAGTACCCCTGAGAATTGGACTCCAACGCATGAACCTGCCTAGAGCTCTCTGACATCTTCATATAACGCTACTAGCGCTTGAGACTTTAATCTGAATTTGGTGCCGTGATTGTGCCCAGTTCGTGCGTCAAAGTCCAAGTAAACATTCCCATCGGCAATTGCTCGAATAAATCTATCAATGCTAAGACTCTTCATCATGTAAATATCTTCATAGTGGAAATGCACTACCCCATCTATCTTCTTTGACTCCGCCTTAACATAGAAACAGTTGTGTAATTTGGTTCCGGCTTTATGGAAAAGGTCGTCGAACCCCCAATAGGGCTGAGGTTCCAATCGTTTACGGCTAACAAAATTGGCCCATTCTGGATGGACGGAATCATCAACCTCCTGAGAGTTGAACTCAATCAGAACTTTCCGGTCAACCTCGTTGACCCTAACCGTAAATCCTCGGTTACTGAATCCAGCGGTGCTTATTGTCTGCCTAAAACTCTTCTCCGAATCGCCATATTTTCTCCCAGCTTGTCTATGCCTCCATCCGAATTCCGGTAACAAAATCGACGGTACAAATTTGTATGCTCTCGGCGACGGCTCCATATGAAATAAGGTGACCAAAGCCGAAGTACCTATTTTCTGCGCCTTCAACTCCCACTCCGCGGCATTTGGCAACGGGAGATTGTTTTCATCAATACCTAATAGATCTTCTAAAGTATTACCAACCCCGCCATCATTATTTATTCTCTTCGTTGCAATCCAACCACGTTCTCGAATTGCTCGCAATGCTTCGATCAGGCTCTCTTTCGTATATGTAATCATTGTGAGCCCTACCCGTTAAACAAGGACCCTTGATTTACACTTTCCTGTGATCTCTTGGTCCTCAGAATTGACGCAGGGTTGACCAATCTTTGACGAGACATCTCGCAATATTCAGGTGAGATATCTATGCCGATAAAGTGTCGGCCTAGCGTCTTTGCCGCGAGCGCTGTCGTGCCTGAACCCATAAATGGATCAAGAACGACTCCACCTCTGGTTGATGATATTACACGATCAATTAGCGCCAATGGGAATGGAGCTGGATGTTTGTTCTTGTTTTCATGTCCAAATTCCCATATGTCTCCGTAGGCATTGCACTTCGAGACCAGCTTGAATTTTGGCTTCGCTATGAGATAGATAACTTCATAAGTTGGAAGAAAATATCCAGGGTTAAAATTTATCCCTCCATTTCTTTTCCATATGATGATTTGACGAACCGGAAAACCAGAAACTATGTCCTGTCTATCTTGCAGTAAACCAGCTTGTACACGCCACTTATGATTGTAAAATATGGCCCCATCTTCTGGAATTATTCTTGTCATTTCTGTCAGACATGAGCGCTGCCAATTCACATACTCATCATAAGGCATATCATCATCATGGTTAGCATATCCATTGAGCAACGCTGCGTTTGGCCATTTCCCACCCCTGCCGTCCTTTAAGCCATTTCCAGTTGAGTTTTTTAAGTTATATGGTGGCGAGGTTACAACCAATTCAACGCTTTCGTCTGGTATCATTCTCAACACGTCAACCACATCACCACAAATAAACTGGTCGATGAAGTCTTCAGGGAATTTCAAAATCTTCTTATCTAACATTTGTTTCCTTCTTGCGCAACTATCACGACCAATAATGTCAACTCAGACCTGCTCGCAACATGAAAGTAGCCGCATGCAAGCAATCCTACATAATACTGTGACTAAGGAGACATGGCTATCACAATTTCTAGATTTCGCATACTATACTACAGAAAAGATGCATGATACTAGCTACAAAATGACCGCCAACTTACCCCAGAATACTCAACGGCGCTTAATAGACGCGAAGATCAAGACAAACGGTCAAACCAAAGAGGAATACACTACAAAACTGCTACAACATTCTTGGTCCGACTACCTCTATTTGCAAAACGAACCCATTTCTTGGTGCATGTTATTGTCCGCGAGAGGCAACTTAGCGCGTTTTGGCGCTTACGGCAGCGGCGCGCAAGCGCCTGATAGGCTGTCACTTAGGCCTAAGCATCGCTGTCAGAAACAATCGAAACTGGGTGCCTGGAGCAAAGATAAACGCTCAAATCAGAGGGATTAGAAAAATTAACTTCGAATATTCATGGTCTTATCTAGTATATTATGATAGATAGTAGCAGCAAGTAATTATCACCAATAGACACACAGTGAGGAAAACAATATGGACCAGACAAATACAAATCAGACCGAAAAGAAAAAGTGTTGCGGGTCAAGTAAATATATGGTCTATGGGATAATCTACGGCGCAGGCATCGGTACCGTTCTCGGCATCGCTTTCGATACTCTGCCGATATTCTATTCAGTCTTCCCAGGTCTGGGTATGGTCCTAGGGATGGTGTTCGACCGCCGCAAGAAGGCCAGCTGCAAAGAGGCTGACCAAGTACAATAGTCAGCGTCAGGGCCACTTTCTTAGGGACTACATCGAGGGCAAATTCATAGACGAACATTCTCACAGAACGCTCGTACTTATGCGAGAGAGAAGTTCGCTCCCAAAAGAGATTAACTCCAGATTTTAGTGGAGCAATACCTATGGAAAACACCCTCTAAGAGAAACGATGTCTTGGAAGAATAATGACAGAGACAAACAAAGACCAGACTGAAGCAAAGAAATCCGTAGTTAAAAACAAATACATCGGAATCTGGATGCCCTTGGGGATGGCTTTTGGTGCGGCCATCGGGATGGTCTACGGCGATTCCACTAACGGCTTGGTCTATGGTATGCTAGCGGGCATAGTTATCGGCGCGGTGATGGATCAAAAGAATGCTAAACAGACTGACACAAATAATCAGCCCACAGAAAACAATTAGTACATGCGGTCAAAGTGATCTGGCTTGAGCGGATCACGTTTGGTCAGATATGACTCGGCATTGCGGTCAATCTTGCGATGCAGAAAGTCACGCCCAATCATTAGTTGAATTAGTCGAATCGGCGTAAAGACTAGATAAAGCAACAGGGCCATGATGATGTGCAGGTTTATCCAACCCAGAACTGCGCCGATTGTCATCCAAAAACGGAATATCATCTCCAGCGGTTTCCGAGCAAAGAGTGTCATTAAAACCGAGACACCAGCGCCAACCAACCACCACTGCGCATTGGCGCTGTCACTATTGTAACCAGCCTTGTAAAACCCATATGCGGCAATCGCGCCAAAAATTAGCGCCGCGCCATAGCCAAATTGCGAGAGTTGCCTCCTCGACGGAGTCTTAATTTTGAAGTGACTAATCAAGTGGCAAATCCTTTCTCCAACTCGTGTCAAATGGTTTACCTTTGCGAGCAGTCACATCCAGCAGAATTGAGCCCAAACAAAGATAGTCCATCTCAGTCCGCAAGAAACACTGCACAGCATGCGCAGGTGACTCAACAATCGGCTCACCTCGAACATTAAAACTAGTGTTCACCAAAACAGGACAACCAGTCAGCTTTTCGAACTCATTGAGCACCCCCCAATAAGCAGGGTTAGCCTCAGCGCTAACAGTCTGCACACGAGCGGAGTAATCAACATGTGTCACTGCTTGAATCTCTGACCGCGCCTGATAGAGCTTTTCAAAACCCGAAGCGCTATCGGAGCTAGGAGCAATACATTTGTCTCGATGCACCTGAGCTACTAGTAACATATAAGGGCTAGCGCAATCAATCTCAAACCAATCCGAGGCGCTCTCCTCTTTGACCACAGGAGCAAATGGACGAAACGACTCTCGAAATTTAATTTTCAAATTCATCCGTGTCTGCATGTCGGTGTCACGCGCATCACCGAGAATGCTTCTCGCCCCTAAGGCCCGTGGGCCGAACTCCATGCGGCCCTGATACCAGCCCACCACTGCGCCATCAGCGAGAAGTTTGGCCACCGTACTGCAAATTGAATCTGGGTGTAACTTTTGGTAAGGAATCTCTTCGGCTTTGAGATATTCCTCAATTTCAGAATCAGAATATTCCGGCCCTAGAAGCGCCCCACTCATTGCATCGGGGGATTGATTTGGTGTGCGTGGCTGATCAAGCTTACGATGCCATAGCGCCAAAGCGGCTCCCAGAGCGCCGCCTGCATCACCAGCGGCGGGTTGTATCCAAAGTTTTTTGAAAATGCCTGAACGCAAGATTTTGCCATTGGCCACACAGTTAAGCGCCACACCACCAGCCAAGCAGAGATTGTCTTCGCCAGAGAGCTTCTGGGCAGTCCGCGCTAGACGGAGGATGATTTCTTCGACGACTTCCTGAACAGAGCGAGCCAAATCCATGTGACGTTGAGTCAACTCACCCTCACTAGTTCGTGGTTGACCACCAAAGAGTTCATCAAAGCGAGAATTGGTCATTGTCAATCCACCGAGAAAACTGAAATATCTCAGATTGAGTTTGAATGACCCGTCTTCTTTGATGTCAATAAGTTCGTCATAGATTTGCTGAACATAACGCGGTTCGCCATAAGGCGCGAGGCCCATGACTTTGTATTCGCCTGAGTTGACTCTGAATCCGAGATAGTAGGTCATCGCTGAATAGAGTAAACCGACTGAATGTGGGAAACGTAGTTCGTGTGTGAGTGTTAGCTCTGCGCCTCGACCATGACCGAGACAAGTAGTCGACCATTCGCCAACTCCATCAACAGTCAACACTGCCGCAGATTCAAACGGAGAAGGATAGAAAGCGCTGGCGGCATGACTTTCATGATGATCAGCAAAAGAGATGTCCTCGTCATAGCCAGACTCTTCACAGATGATGTTTTCCAGCCAGAGTTTTTCTTTCATCCAGATTGGAATTCCTCGCACCAACGATCGATAACCGCTGGGAGCGATAGCCATATAAGTTTCGAGTAGGCGGTCGAATTTGACTAGGGGTTTATCGTAGAAGACAAGATGATCAATATCTGCAATCGTCAAGTCAGCTCGTTTGAGGCAAAACTCGACAGATGCTTTAGGGAATGAGGCGTCGCCTTTTTTGCGTGAAAAGCGTTCCTCTTGTGCGGCTGCAATTATTTGTCCATCTGAGAGCAACGCCGCCGCTGAGTCATGATAGAAAGCTGAGATTCCGAGTATATGTGTCATATTGTCTGTTTACTTGTTAATTATTAATATGTCCTAATGCCATGCTTATTTCTAGACTCAAGCAACTCAAGGAAAGCCTCAATTCATTCAAAGTCACCCAAAACTGACAGCGTTGGGAGGCATACGGCACACATGATACTATATCGGCTATCTAGCGCGATTCACTAAGACCTTAACTAGGGCGAGAAACCTAGGCCCAGAGACATTTAGATCTGATATTATTCACTTGCTAATCGGTATTGGAAGTTTGGAATAATTATCTGGGTTTCGTATACTGGCTCTGCAGTTCTTGTAGGACTATGCGGCTTTGACTTATTCTAGTTATTCAGAATTAAGTCATTCCGAGGGTAGTCTTTGCGAGAGCGTATCCCGAATATGTTGGGAAACAAACAACAATTACAGCGACAGAAATAAAATCAGTGTCAGAGATTAAGACAAAGACAACATTCAAGCAATTCGGTTTTTCTGAAGAACTTCTTCGGGCCTTGGCCGATCAAAATTTCATCAACCCTACTCCTGTGCAGGAAGCGTCATTTGATGTTATGGGGGCGGGTGGTGATATGGTAGTTACTGCACAAACTGGAACTGGCAAGACTGCGGCATTCTTGTTGCCGATTTTGCAAAAACTCAGCGCCTCGAAATCTCCCGATATTGAGGCTTTGGTTCTTTCGCCTACCCGTGAATTGGCTATCCAAATCGGTGAGCACTTAACCAAACTTGCAAAATATACTGGCCACAAACATACCGTGTGCTATGGGGGCTCTTCTGTTAAGCAGGGCCGAGAGACACTTCTCAAAGGCACTCAAATTATTGTGGCGACTCCGGGACGTCTGATAGATTATATGCGTCAGGGAGTTATAAGTCTGTCCAAGACTAGGATTGTTGTACTTGATGAGGCTGATCGGATGCTGGATATGGGCTTTATGCCTGATGTGCGGCGTATATTGCGCAAGACTCCTCGTGGTAGGCAGACTGCTCTGTTCTCGGCGACATTTCCTGAGCCAATTGCGTATCTGGCGCAAGAGTTTTTGCGTGATCCTAAGCGAATTGCTATTGGAACCGTTGCTACCCCCGCCGAGGGCATCACTCAAAGAGTTTTTCCTTGTGACCCACAGAAGAAAATTGAGCTCCTAAAAGTCCTGCTGAAAACCTACAAATGGGATTCGGCGCTAATTTTTTCTCGCACCAAACGTCAAGCTGACGCTATCGCCAGACAATTGAAGAACCTGAAGTATTCAGTGGGAATCATTCACGGTGATCGCACCCAGCCACAACGTATGATGGCTCTAGAGGGTTTTAAGAAAGGGCGCTATAAAATTCTAGTGGCGACTAATGTTGCTGCACGTGGATTGGATATTTCTGGTGTGACACATGTGCTTAATATCGATACTCCTGATGTTGCCGACGACTATATCCACCGCATTGGCCGAACTGCTCGATACGATGCTACTGGAGACGCTTTGACAATTGTCTCCCCTGAAGAATATGAACATTTATTGGCGATTGAAGCTGTTTTGGGATACAAGATTGATCGTGAATTAATCGATGGCTTTGCAGTTGATATTGAATCTCTTTATTACCAAACTAGCGACAAGGCTTTTGTGAAAAAACCACCTGTCTATTTCGGCTACCAGCCCGATGCTATTCCAGAAGGAGCGGTTGCCGCTGGCTCTGAGCAAGCTGCTCCAAATGGCGACACCGCCGATTCTATCGAAAATGTCGACACTGCAAGTAACAGCGATGAGAATCCCCCAGAAGAGACTCCCGCAAAACCGAGTTTTGGCCGCAAACGCACAGCTAGTATCCGTAAACGTAGACTGTAAACATTCCTTCTATCCTCAAAGCGCGACTCAGAGCTTTTGGCTCTAGGGTTAATACGTCAAAAAAATCATTGCAACTCTAGCCCTCTAAGAGAGTAAGAAGCAGGCATGTGCTTGTTTTCTCTTATCTCTGGACAAACTTGCGCAGATTACCAAATTACTAAGCTATTGAATATTTGTTTTACATGACTGGAATCCTAGAATATTACTAATTTGAAAATTATATGAGATTTCTCTTTGTACTATTTGGCTCGCTTTCGGCGCTAGGGGCCCTTGAAATTGTCCTGATGCGCTCATTCGATCATGAGCTCTGGCAAACTCGTTGGGGCAAAAGGTTGAGTGTCGGCTGGCCTGTGGCGACACTTCTAGTTGCCTTCGCTCGTTTTTTTACATTGGGAGAAAATACTCCTCTGTGGGTCACGCAAGTATTGATGGCTCTGGCAGCATTTCTTCTAGTTGGGCTATTGGCTTCGATTATGGCGCTTGTAGTTGTAGGAATGTACAAAGGAATTCGGAAATTACATGCTCGCGTTACTAAGAGTTCCAATAACAATTCTGTCGCAATGAATCCCTCGCGGCGAGATTTTCTCAAGACTGGAGTAAGCGCTCTTCCTGCTCTTGCCGCTGTCGGCTCGGGCTTTGGTGTAATCGGCTCTATGAGCGATATTCGCACTTTTGATCTGCCACTACGATTCAAGAACTTGCCCCCAGAACTCGACGGACTTCGGATATTGCATCTCTCTGATCTCCACCTTGGGCCATTTTTGAATCTGAGCGATTTGGAGAGTTTGGCCGAGGATTTGGCTGAGAATTCGTCTAAAGGGCCATTCGATGTTGTGGCTGTGGTTGGGGATATCGCTGATGATCTGGAATTACTGCCAGAGGCCCTGCGAATTATCAAAGCTATTCCGTCACGTTATGGTCATTACGCCACTTTGGGCAATCATGAATATTATCGTGGTATCCGACAAGTCCGACAGGCTTTCGACGCAGGACCTATCCCTCTCTTAGTCAATGAAGGACTTGCACTTACAGGGCTCGAACCAAACTCACCCAACATCTTCCTAGGAGGGGCCGACGATCCGGTGACATTGGGCTGGAATGGCGACAGGGACGCATTCTACCAGAGGGCTGTTGAGAATTCATTCGCAAACGCCAGTTCAGAGGCTTTCAAATTACTGCTGACCCATCGCCCAGGGGCATTCGATAAGGCCGCCCTAGCAGGCATCGACCTCTCGCTGGCGGGACATACCCATGGTGGGCAAGTCGGATTTCTGGGACGCTCAATGTTTGACCTGATAACTGATGAGCTTTACCTCTGGGGACAGTACCAAAAGGGCGAATCTCGTCTCTATACGTCCTCTGGAGTCGGCCATTGGTTCCCTTTCCGTCTTGGTTGCCCAGCGGAGGCTCCAACGATTATCCTCCGTCGTGGTTAACGCCTTTATTTTGGCTATAAAACCTTTTTTTCACCCACGAGGTTTTCATTTTCTCGTTTTATTTCCGATAATTGATAGTAGACCTTGGCAAGAAAAATTGCCTCATTAGACATGCACAATTTCGAAAAGAAGAACACAAATACCGCAATGAATGATATGTATGCCACATTTGTGCGTCATGTATTGGCGCCACTAGATGCTTTCCGTCAAGACTCCGACCATTATACAATTCTTGAAAAGTTGCGCAAAAGCCAATACGCATCAGCGGAAGAGTTGCGCGAACTTTCTTTGGCTAAGTTAAATGCGACCGTGAGCTATGCTTTTGAGCATTGCCCGTTTTATAGAAAGAGCTTTTCGAAAGTTGGCTACCAAGTTGGCGAGGCGCTTGATGAGAAAACATTTCTTAAACTACCGACACTCAGTAAGCGTGACATTCAGGAAAACTTAGCTGACTTGCGTTCCGATGAGTTTGCCGTAGAGGACTTGATTGCCAATCAAACTGGCGGCTCTACTGGTGAGCCTTTGAAATTCTATTTGGATCAGCCGCGCGCAGTTTCGCGCTTGGCTGCGACATTGCGTCATGACGAATGGGCTGACTACCGCCCTGGTGACAAAGTTGGTTTGCTCTGGGGAGCGGCGCAAGATTTTGCTGACGAGACAAATTTGAAAGTTCGTTTGCGGAATAAGTTACTTGATAGGACTTTGGTTCTCAATGCTGTCAGTCTTTCCACTGGTGTGATGACTGACTACTACAAAAAACTCTGCGAGTTTCAACCGAAAGTTTTGTTGGCTTATGCGCACACAGTTTATGTCTTCGCTCAGTTTTTGCGTAGTCGGGATTTAAAAGTTCCGTCGCCAAAATCAATTATCACTTCAGCGGAGTTGCTGAGTCCTGAAGAGCGGAAAGTTATTGAAGAGGTTTTTGGCTCGGAAGTATTTGACCGCTATGGTTGTCGCGAGGTTTCAATTATTGCCAGTGAGTGTAGTAGCCATGACGGGTTGCATGTCAATGCCGAAAACATTTATCTTGAAATACTCAAAGGTGAACACCCTGCAGAAAAAGATGAAATTGGTGAGATTGTTTTGACCGATTTGGAGAATCGCGGTATGCCCTTGATTCGTTATCGTATCGCCGATAGTGCCGAATGGGTTGACAGTGACGCCCCTTGTGACTGTGGGCGAACTTTGCCGCGAATTCGTATAACAGGTGGCAGAGTCAATGAGTTTTTAGTGACCGCCAATGATAGACTCGTGGCTGGAACTGCGCTGACGATTTTTCTTTCGACAGAGATTCCAGGGGTGGCGCAAATGCAATTGTACCAGAAAGAAGCTGGCGAGGTGACGGTACGGGTTGTTGCCGATGAATCAGGTGTTGATGAAGCGACTTTGAAGGCCAAAGCGCATTCGTTTCTTGGTGACGACATGCGAATCACTATCGAGTACAAAGAATATATTCCGCGAGAAGTTTCGGGGAAATATCGTTTCAGTATTTCTGAGGTTGCTAGCGAATACATCGGCAAACGAGAAAGTTGATATTGTAATGAACAAGCAGAGTCCCGACAATCCGCGCATACTTTTGGTAGCGCCGTCACTACGTATTATGGGTGGCCAAGCGGTGCAGGCCGACAGGTTATTGGTTAAGATGCGCGCTGATGGTCGTCAGGTGGATTTGTTGCCAATCAATCCTGAGCCGCCAGGGATATTGCGCTATGTGGAGAAAGTAAAATACTTGCGTACGCTGGTAGTCTCATTTGTCTATATCATTTCTTTGTTCAGACGGATTCCTGAGTATGATGTGATTCATATTTTTTCAGCTTCGTATTTTTCATTTATACTGGCGCCGACTCCAGCGATTTTGGTTGCTCGATTTTATGGTAAGCCTTCGATACTCAACTATCGTTCTGGTGAAGCTGAGGACCATTTTACTCGTTGGGGAACGATTGTTTTTCCGATTATGTATTTGTTGGATGCGATTGTTGTGCCCTCGGAGTATCTGGTGGAGGTTTTTGCCAAATTTGGTTTTACAGCGACTTCGATTGCCAATGTTGTTGATGAAAATGCTGTTGCTTATAGATTACGTGAGTCAGTCCAGCCGAAGATTATTGTCTCGCGCGCTTTGGAGTCGCTGTACAATATCCCCTGCTCTATTCGCGCTTATAAATTAGTCAAAGACAAGTATCCACGCGCAGAGCTGACGATTCTCGGCTATGGTTCGCAAGAGGCAAATCTGCGCGCGATGGTAAAAGATTCACATATTGCTGGAGTGACATTCACTGGCCGTGTCGAACGCGAAGAAATCGGTCGTTTGTATTTTGCTAGTGATGTCTTTCTCAATAGCTCCTCGATTGACAATATGCCTGTTTCGATTCTTGAGGCTTTTGCGGCGGGTTTGCCGATTGTCACTACCAACGCTGGCGGAATCCCGTTCATTGTTACAGACCATGTCAATGGACATTTGGTGGAAGTTGATGACCATGTCGCGTTAGCTGAAAGAATCATAGAGCTGATAGAGAATCCAGCTGACGTGAAACGTCTCTCTGAACTTGGCGCTAATGAAATCAAAAAGTATCGCTGGGAAGCTGTTTCTGCGCAGTGGCGCGATTTGTATCGTCGAACAATTGTGGCGCATACTGCTCCAGCTATCACACCTCTTTCTAGTGAGACGCAAAGATAGAAGCGTCTCACTACTGCTATGAATCTCACGTCTCTTATTTCGCGCGCATTGGATGCCGATCCAGAAGAATTGCACTTTCGCTTTGCGCAGCAAGCCTTCACTATTAGAAACAAACAGAGTAAAGTCTTCCCCAATGGTGGACATCTACATTCGTTGGGATTGAACGAATCGTCACTAAATGATTGGATTCAAGAGCGTCAAGCGAAATGGTTTTTGACTGCGAAGCGTCGGGATGAGTTACGGGACTATTATGACGAGCATGATCTGGAGCGTTCATTATTGATTCGCCGTGCGGAGATAGTTGTCGATGGCAAGATGCCAATTTTCTCTCGTGAACCTGTGGATTTTTCAGGTGATGACAGGTGGCGCAAGGATTTCTTTTTGGATATTACTGCTCCGCAAGATTTCTATGGTGAGATTGGTTATTTGGATGTCGAGCAAGTTGGCGACAGTAAACATGTTTGGGAGCCGAACAGATTCGGTTGGGTGTATTGGTTGGGGCAAGCCTATGTTATTACTCAGGACAAGAAATATGCCAAGGCTTTTGCTGGGCTGACTTTGGATTGGTTTGAGAAGAATCCTTACACGATTGGTATCAACTATTGCTCGTCGCTTGAAATCGCTTTTCGCTCCTATTCGTTGGTCTGGGCGCTGGATTTGTTTTCTGATATTTTCGCCGCCAACGTTGTTCTGCTTGATAGGATTTTGGAAATTATCTGGCGCGGTTGTTTGCATATTGAAAACAACCTCTCGCTCTATTTTGCGCCGAACACTCACCTCACAGGTGAGGCCTTTGCGCTGTTTGTCTGTGGCGCGGCTCTGCCAGAATTCGCAGAGGCTCAACGTTGGCGTTCATTGGGTGAAAGTATTCTGGTCGCTGAATCAGCTAAACAGTTTCATGAAGACGGAACACATAGAGAGTTATCCAGTTGTTATCATTTGTACTCAACAGACTTTTATTTGCAGGCCGAACTGATTTCTCGCCACACTGGATTTGAACTTGATAGCAAGATATCAAAGACAGCCGAGAAACTATCTCAGAGACTCGTAGAACTTGTTCCGCATAGTTTGGTTCTGCCTCAATTCAATGATTGTGACGGTGGCCGTTTGACTGGATTTGCTCTTGAGGCGCTTGATGCGGCGCCTACTTTATTCGCGGCCAGCGAATTGTTCGATTTGGATTTACCAACAGCAGATAGAACTAGAGGCGGCTATTGCTCTTGGATGACACAAAGCCAAGTCGACCAATCAGTCGAAACAGAGCCAAATGCGAAGTCCACTCTGCCAGACCTGGTAGACCCTGACTCTGGTATTATCGCCTATCGTACCCAAGAAAAAGATTACCTTCTAGCGCGATGCGGCCCGTTTGGTTATCTCGACTGTGGGCACAGCCATGATGCGCCAACCTCGTTTCTCTATTACTCATCAGGACAGTCGGTCATTGTTGATAGTGGAACTGGTTCCTATACGCAGGACCTGAAAACTCGTGACAATTTTCGCTCGGCTGCTGGGAAAAATATTCTTCTATTGAATGGCCAAGGCCCCAGTACTCCAGAGGGTTGGTTCACATGGGAGAGAAAAACTTTAGCTCGCCTACAAAGCGCCAGCCAATTTGAGGGTGGTTTCTATTTGAAGACTCGTCACAACGGCTATAGCACAGCTCTTGGCTTTAAGGTTCAAATCGCTCGTGAGATTGTAGTTCTCGATGAAGGCTTATTGGTTGTTGTTGATCACTGGGAGGCCGAAGAACCTGTCCATGCTAGTCTGCACCTGACGCTTGCGCCTCGCCTGAATGTCACTCATGTCGGGCGTCTGCTATTCGAGGAGGACGGCTCCGAATTTCATTATCTAATTAGTCCACATCTGGCCATAGCGGATGATTCTGAATCAAAGACTGCCGATAATACAGAGGACGAGATAGATGCTGTGGATGATATACCAGAGCAGGAATGGGCGCAGGATATTCGTTTTCGACCTAAAGTGCGCAATGTGCCCTATTCGCCTGACTATGGGATTATTGGAGAAACTAAGGCTCTTATTAGCGATTTTGGTAGCGCTCGCACGGGATTTGCCACAACTATCCTTTCACGCCTCGGCCCGGCGCGCAATACAAACGACTCCGAGCGTTTTCGCATTGGTTTGGATAATAGCGAGCGTGAATTGTTCGTCGGCAGATCAGGTAGGATTTATTTGAGCGGTAAGAAAACAGGAACCAAGACAGCCGAGCCGATTGTCTTTGCTAGATAGCCCTTTGTAACAAATCAGAGATTAGATATTAGAAAATTATGTGTGGAATTTGCGGTTATATAAATCTTGACGGTCGACCAGCGGAAGTCGAAACACTTCGGCGTATGAATGAAACTATCACTCATCGCGGGCCTGATGATTCGGGCGAATATGTTTTTGGGCCAATGGCTTTGGGACATCGTCGTCTTTCGATTATTGATTTGGCTCGCGGTCATCAGCCGATGCAGGCGCGTGGACTTTCGCAACAAATTATTTACAATGGCGAAGTTTATAATCATCTCAAAGTGCGCGAAGAACTCGACACACCAGCTGATAGTTTTCAAACAACATGTGACACAGAAACAATTCTGGTCGCTTACCAGCTGCACAAACAAGAATGTTTGAGTCGCCTGCGAGGGATGTTTGCATTTGCAATTTATGATCCCGATGACAATTCACTTTTCTTGGCCCGTGACCGCCTAGGAATCAAACCACTTTATATTTATCGCACAGCTAATTTGCTGGCTTTTGGTTCAGAGATTAAAGCGCTTTTGGCGCATCCTAAAATCAAAGCTGAAGTCAATGTCGCAAAACTTCCGGCGCAGTTGACATTGAAATACACGCTTGATGATGAGACACTCTATCGCGGTATCACTAAATTACCGCCTGGGCATTTTATTCGGATTGACCGTGATGGTTTTCATATGCAGCGCTATTGGGATTTGAAGTTCACCCCCAAAGAGACATTTGAAACTGAGCAAGACGCAGTCACTGCTTTCCGTGATAATTTCAATGATGCAGTTGAATCACGTTTGATGGCTGATGTTCCGCTTGGGGTTTTTCTCTCTGGTGGTATAGATAGTTCTGTGATAGCTGCGGCTATGAGCAAAATGGTCAGTGACCCGATTCAATCATTTACAGTTGCTTTTGCTGAACGTGACTATAGCGAGTTCGAATATTCGCGAGCGGTTGCCGAACATATTGGCGCAGAGTTACACGAGGTGACAGTCTCTCCTGAGCAATTCTTTGAGGCTTGGCCGACTATGGTCTATCATGAGGACGAGCCGATTGCGCATCCTTCGTCGATCCCTTTGCACTTTGTTTCGAAATTGGCCGCCGAACATGTCAAAGTTGTTCTGACTGGCGAGGGCGCCGATGAATTGTTGGCTGGTTATGAGCGCTATTATCAGACTGTATACAATCTGCGCTATGGTAAATATTTTCCATCGGCCTTGCGTCCGTTGACACGCGCCATGATTAATTTATTACCTGATACATTCACGCCCAAACGCAAAGCAGTGCGCACAGCGCTTTATTTGCCGACTGACATTGACACATTGTTCCTCGATAATTACGCGGCTTTCCCACGTGATGCGGCCTATTCAGCTTTGCGTCCCAAGTATCAGGAAACAGCTTACAACAATGTCTATGCTAATTTCCGGCATTTGATGGACGAGTGTGACTCCGAAGACTGGCTCGATAAAATCCTATATGCCGACATCAAGACCTACTTACTTGAGTTGCTGATGAAGCAAGACCAGATGTCGATGTCTGCATCGCTTGAGTCACGAGTGCCATTTTTGGATCATGAACTAGTTGAGTTTGCTTGTCGTTTGCCACGCGAATTCAAACTCAAGGGTTTTGACACTAAGCGCATTATCCGCATGGCATTGGGTGACACTGTACCGGCACAAATTGTTTCGCGCAGTAAACGCGGCTTCCCGACTCCAACCAAAGAATGGTTTCGCGGCGCATATTTTGGTGTCATGGAAGAACTTCTGCTCGGTAAGAAGTCACTGGCTACTGAATATATCAACCCTGAGTTTATCCGCGAGACACTCGATAGACATCACCGTAGCGAGTGGGACTTGCAGGAGAGAATTTGGACGCTCGGTAATTTGGAAATTTGGTTGCGCGTTTGCGTCGACGGCCAAGCTCCTGCGTCGGTCTTTGAAGGAATTGGCAAGGTGACACAATGCGCTTGATGTGGCTCAAATCTGATTACATTATTCCGCCCGACACAGGCGGGAAAATTCGCACTTACAATCTCATGCGCGGACTGCGGTCTCTTTGTGAATTGTCCTATGTCGCTTTGCGTAATACGCCTGATGCTCCTCAGGACGATGAAATCACCAAATGCGCACAACACGTTTCAACCTACTATCAACCAGAAGAAATTAAGTCAGGCGCCGGATTTTATCTCCGAGTTTTGGCGGGAATGATTTCGTCGCTACCTTATATTGTTCGTAAGTATATCAGCGCAGATATCAAGGCGCTTCAAGCGCAGTATTGTGATGAATCGGACGAGCCTACAGTTATCCTTTGTGACTTCCTTGAGATGGCCGAAAACGTGGATTTCAGAACTTCGGCGCCGAAAGTTCTTTTCCAACACAATGTTGAGAGCATGATTTGGCGACGCTATTTTGAGAATGAAACCAATGCTCTCAAGAAGGCCTATTTCAATTATGAAGCCAAACGCATGGCCGAGTATGAGAAGAACGCCTGCAATAAGTTTGACTTGGTTTTTGTCGTCTCAGAATCAGATAAACAGATTCTTCGCGATGAGTTCAAAGTCACAAGCCAAATCGAAGTTATCGAGACTGGCGTTGACACAGAATATTTCGCGCCTCAGCCAGAGATTGAAGTTATCCCTAAGAAACTGGTCTTCACTGGCTCAATGGATTGGATGCCGAATATCGATGGTATTCGTTGGTTTGTGGGTGAAGTTTATCCACTTATCAAAGCCGCCACGCCAGATATCACGCTCGATATTGTTGGCAGACGCCCCACAGCCGAGGTGTCAGAATTGGCAAATCTGGATAGCTCGATTACGGTCACTGGAGGTGTTCCGGATGTTCGTCCATATTTGGCGCACGGGGATATTTTCATTGTTCCTCTGCGAATCGGCGGGGGCACCCGGATTAAGATTTTTGAGGCTCTGGCTATGGCTAAAGCCACAGTTTCGACGACAATTGGCGCCGAGGGCTTGCCGCTGGAGGCAGGAAAGGATATTCTCCTCGGGGATACACCAACAGAATTTGCCTCTCAGGTGAATCAACTCTTGGAATATTCCGATATAAAGAATACAATCGCCAGCAATGGCTTCACACTTGTAGTAGAGAATTATCGATGGGAAAAAATAGCACAAAACTTTCACCAACAGCTCATGAAACTGACGGACAAGTCAGTGGCACAGAGCGCCGGAGTATCACGATGAATGTATCATTATTCGGCCTAGGCTATGTCGGCGCGGTTACTGCCGCCTGTTTAGCAGATAAAGGTTTTCAAGTTGTTGGCGTTGATATCAATCAGAGCAAAATCGATTTGCTCAATTCTGGTCAGTCGCCAATTATTGAAGAAAAAATCAGCGATGTTGTCGCTAATGCAGTCAAGACAGGCAAACTTCGCGCCACCACCGACATTGCCGCGGCAATCGCCGAAACAGATGTTTCACTTGTCTGTGTCGGAACCCCTTCGCGCTCCAATGGTGACCTTGAACTGGACTATGTCAAACGAGTCAGCGAGCAAATCGGTGAAGAATTAGCCAAGAAAGACGGCTATCATACGATTATCCTCCGAAGCACGGTTCTGCCAGGCACAACAGAAGATATTGTTTTGCCGATTCTCGAAAAGGCCTCAGGTAAGAAAGTCGGCGAAGGTTTTGGCTTGTGTTTCAATCCTGAGTTTTTGCGCGAGGGCAGTTCGGTTAAAGATTTTTATGAGCCGCCATTTACTCTTGTCGGTGTTCGCAATGACTCGGACGCTCAGGCTGTGCGCGACCTTTATGGCTGGTTGGACGCTGAGTTTATTGTCGTCGATATCAAGACCGCCGAGATGGTCAAGTACATCAACAATAGCTACCACGGTTTGAAAGTTGCATTTGCCAACGAAGTTGGACGACTGAGCGCGGCTTTGGGAGTTGATTCGCATACGGTCATGGAGATTTTCTGCAAAGACACCAAACAGAATCTCTCTAGCTATTATATGAAACCTGGCTACTCTTTTGGCGGCTCGTGTTTGCCTAAAGACTTGCGGGCAATATTGTATAAGGCTAAGACACTCGATGTGCCTATGGAAGTTTTTGCTTCTATTCTGCCTTCGAATCAAACCCAAACTCAAATTGGGATTCAGATGATCGAGGATGCTGGCTCAAAGAAAGTCGGATTGCTGGGATTATCTTTCAAAGCTGGAACCGATGATTTGCGCGAGTCACCGTTGGCGACACTCGTTGAGTCACTTCTGGGCAAAGGTTATCAAATCAAGATATATGACAGCAACGTCTCTTTGGCCCGACTGGTCGGAGCTAACAAGGCCTATATCGAAAAAGGCATTCCGCATATTTCAGAGTTGCTAACTGGCTCTCTTGAAGAGGTTATCGACGATAGCGACACAATCGTCATTGGTAACCCAGCCGATGAGTTCCGTGAGGCGCTGAAGACAATTCCCGCTGGAAAAACTGTTATTGATTTGGTGCGAATTGTCTCGGATTTAAGCACAACCCCAGACGGCTACCAAGGAATTGGCTGGTAAACGGCATTCTCAATTGATTTGATAGGTTCGCCGATTCAGGCAACAGAATCGCGCCTACTCACGTATAGGCTTCTGGGAGACAGTCTGTTTTGTAAAGTCTCCTTTGGGGCGAAGCCGCCACGCCTAAAGCAGCAGTACTAGTATAGAAGCAGTACTACTATTGAAAATGACTATAAATCTGGCGCAATCACCTCCAACCCTATAACTTGGCGCCATGACGACAGATTCCGCGAAAAATCCACAATCTAATCCGCAATCAAATCCAGCGTCTAGTCCAGCGACTTCTAGTGGCAGAACCGACTGGCCAGAAGTTGCGATTGTCATGCCTGTGCGCAACGAATCAAGATTCATTGCCGAAACCTTGACGCAAATAATTGAGCAAGACTACCCCGCTGAGAAAATCCAATTGGTTATCGCCGACGGACATTCGACCGACGGCACAGTTGAGATCATTAACGAATTCAAAGACCGACTTCCACAGTTGAAAGTTTACGCCAATGACAAAGGCGGACCTGGAAGTGGACGTAATATAGGAATCAGAGAAACAACGGCGCCTTATATCATCGTCATTGATGGTCACGTTCATATTCCTTCCAAAACACTATTGCGTGATATGGTCGAAACTTTTGAGCGCACTCGCGCTTTCTGCCTCTGCCGTCCTCAGCCACTCGACCCGCCAGGAATCAATTTGTTTCAAGAAGCTGTTGCTTTGGCGCGTGGATCGTTGTTGGGGCATAATCCTAGTAGTGATATCTATTCTGATGTAGAAAAGGAAACTGATCCGACAAGTTCTGGCGCGATGTGGCGCCGAGAGGTTTTTGATAAGCTTGGTAATTTTGATGAAGATTTCGATGCCTGTGAGGATGTTGACTTGAATTTTCGAGTTCAACAATCTGGTATGAAGGCTTGGATTTCACCCAAATTACGAGTTTTCTATTATCCGCGTTCGACTGTTAGAGGTCTTTGGCAGCAGATGTTCCGCTATGGTGTTGGGCGATTTCGGTTTACACGCAAACATAATGTCAAATCTGTAACGCAATATCTGGCTCCATTGGGTGTTCTGGCTTTCGTGTTTTTCGGTCTGCTTAGTATTCTAGGTCGAAATGGCCCGCAGGAGTTTACTGCCTTCATGTTTGTCGGTTACTTGGTAGCAGTTTTGGCGACCACTGGATACATCAGTTTGCAGAAGCAAGAATTTGCTTATGTGTTTTCTTTGCCAGTAATATTTCCGATTATCCATTTCGGACTGGGTATTGGTTTCATTTATGAATTTTTCCATGAGGCTCGTCATCGTCACAAAAGCGGCCAGCCTTTGAACCCTTATGAAAAAGTCATTGTCAAGACCGAGGCGCCACCAGTCTCTCCCGAGCCAGTGACACCAACAGCCGCACCAACGACTGAAGTGGCGCCAAAATCCAATATTGAACCAGAGCCACAAGTGGAGCCTGCCTCTCCTGCATCACCGACGACGTCACAAGCGCCACCTGCGCCTCCGTCACCTCCAGACATTCCACAACCTAAACCACCAACACCTCCAGATATTCCAAGGCAGGCGCCGCCCGAGGCGCCAAAAGCTCAGGAAAAGTCAAAACCGCCGAGCCACCAGAAACCACCGAGTTATCCAAAACCAAACGACAAGTAAACGCTTTTCTATATTCAGGATAGTTCTATATGTCTGAGCCAATTGATGTTTGTTATGTGATTTCGAGTATCACAACTGGTCAGGCGGGCTCTGAAGGACACTTGTTGCGCCTGATTCACAATTTGGATCGCAAGCGATTCACTCCGCATTTGATTGTTCTGCAAGAGTCTGAATGGACCAAGCGTTTCAGTTCAACCGACGAGCCAGATGTTTCTTTAACAGTTCTCGGTTTCGAATCTTTCAAGAAACTCTCGAGTTGGAAAACAATCCGAAAACTTGCAAGTATTTTCCGAGAATTTAACACAAAGATTGTCGAGTTATATTTCACCGACGCTCATTTTGTTGGGTCTATCGCCGCTAAGCTTGCTCGAATACCAGTTGTCATATCTTGTAGACGTAACCTTGGTTATCAGTATGGCAAAAAAGAGCTGAAACTCTCACGCTTCGGGAATTATTTCGTGACGCATTTTATTGCCAATGCCAAAGCTGTCGCGGATCATATTGCTAAGCTTGAAGGTATTAATCGCCACAAATTCACTGTGATTCATAACGGTGTAGATCTAAATAAATTCGATCGCGCGACGGAGCGCAAAGTTCCTGCCGACTATGCGCAGTTCATTGAGGGTAAGAAAGTTGTGGCTCTCTCGGCCAATTTACGTCCAATCAAGAATGTGCAAGGTTTTCTAATTTCGGCCTATCAGATTAGCGCCAAGAATGAAGATGCTGTTTTTGTGATCCTTGGCAGTGGACCAGACGAAACGTCGTTGCAGTCTCTTAGCGCCGAGTTGGGAATCGCTGATAGAGTTTACTGGGCTGGCTCGGTTGAAGCGCCGGCGCTGTATTTATCTCGGGCTGATGTTTGTTGTCTGAGTTCAGATTCGGAAGGTTTTTCTAATTCGATAATCGAGTATATGGCCGCCGGCAAAGCTGTCGTCGCCACTCGTGTCGGTGGCGCTGGCGAATGTATTGCAGCTGGGAAAAGTGGATTTCTGGTCGGCAAAGGAGCCGCAGATTTTATGGCGCGTTATGTTTTGAAACTATTGGATGATTCAGCGATGTGTCAGTCATTTGGAGCCGCTGGCAGAAAAATTGTCGAAGAACGTTTCACACTCGAATGTCAGATGTTGCAGTATCACAGCTTGTATGAGTCACTTCTGTCTGCGTATTCATGAGTTAGCCTTCGCTTTCATTTTTTGAAATATCTATCTCTCTTTTAGAAGCGTTGCTGTAACAAGCCCCATAATAACTCCAGCAAAAGTATTCAAAGCAAGTATGCCTACAACGGTGAGCAACAACACCGTGAAGCCGCGCTTGTCAGTGACGGACATGGCTGGTTTTGATAATTCTATGCCTGCGAAAACCAAGAGTGTCCCAAGAATTGAGAGTGGGTAGTATTGCAGTAATGTCATGGCCCCTACACCCAGCGAAATGCCGACAATTAACTTGCCGATTCCAAGCATGACCACCGAACCACCAGTTCTTGCACCAAAATGATACTGCCCCGCCAAACCTCCCGAGCCATGACACATGGGCATTGCTCCAAACCAACAGAAGAGTAAGTTCATCGCTCCTACTGATGTGGCCATTGATTTAGTTGAGATGCGTTTGTTTGGGAAAAGATCACCAGAGAGAGCGCAGACAGCAATCACTGAGTTCAAGAGCGTCAACGACAGTTGTGGCAATGCTCCACGTAGGAATCCCTGACGCCATTCTGTGAGAGTCGGAATGATAAATTGTAATTCCAAACTACCTGGCTGAAAGAATGTTGTACCACTGGGAAGATTAATAAACATAATGGCTATTCCCACAGCAAAGATCCCGAGCGCAGTTGGGATTTGTTTGGCGCGCATTAGGGCTAACGTTATCACACCCAAGATGATTGCAATCAAGGCCCCATCTAGCGCCAGCCAATCAGCGCCAGCGATAAACTCCACTCCTTTGATGGCGAGCTTTAGACCTACTCCAAGTTGAATACCGCGCACTACTGCAACTGGGACAATGTTCTTGATTTTTTCAACAGCGCCAGTAGCGCTCAGGGTTATCATCAGGACACCCATCAGCAATCCAGCGGCAGCAATTTCACCTGTTCCGAGTTGTTCGGCAATCGCCACCGCGGCAATCGCTTTCATAGGTTGAACTGGAACTGGCAAACCGAACAAGACACCTGTGAGAATATTGGCGATTCCTGCGAAGATCAAGACCACAGCTATGTCCATCCCATTGGCTAGTGACATAGCCACAGCCAGTGGGATGAAAGTGCCCAAGTCTCCGAGCCCGCCTGAGAACTCCATCAAACTGAAGCGCATCTCCCGAATGTTAGTAGCGATATTTACGAACATAGCCTTGGCTCCGTCTCTGCGAACTATCTTAGTAAATCATCCCAAAACAAGACATCGACGGTATTAGTGACGGCTGTTTTGTCTTTCCTTTTGCGCTCAATTATCAGGCCGTCGCTATTGAGTAAAGCGGTTAGTGACGCTGATGATTTCTTAGTTGAATATTCGGCGACAAATTCAGAACCTTCACGGCGAATTTTTCCTGGCCAAAGTAACATTCGTTTGCCAGAGCGAGAGTTCGATTTCAAAGTGGCCGCCACTGGTTTCGGTAAATAATCTCGATAGCCACACATTTTCTTAAGCGCAGGAATGACCAAAGTGGCGCAGGTCACCGCTGTTGAAAGTGGATTACCTGGCAGACCCAAGAGCAACTGGGCGCCACGTTTGGCAAAGAACACTGGCTTACCAGGTTTCATAGCAATCTTGTGAAACATCTCTTCCCAACCCAGCTCGGAAGATACAGGTGGGACCAAATCTTTATCCCCTGCGGAAACTCCTCCACTGGTAATTAGCATATCGATGTCTGAATTGTTATCACTATCGAGCGCTCCACGTAGAGCGTGTTCGGTATCCCCAACTGGAGCGCTATGCTCGATTCGTTCACAGAATGTTTGGATGAGAGCCGCTATTGTATAGCGATTGGAATTGTAGATCTGCCCAAATTGCAATTCCGTTCCAGGCGCTACCAGTTCATCACCTGTGGTAAAGACAGAAACGCGCGGTCTGCGATGGAGGCTAACGGTTGCCAGCCCCATACTCGCCAACATCCCAGGCTCTAGGGCGGTGAAGCGATGCCCCGCTCGAAACACTGTCTCTCCTACACTAAGGTCTTCGCCAGCTGGCCGAACATTCGCGCCGTTTTTTGCAGGTCGGATAAAAGTGACAGATTCCTCGGTAAAGGTCACATCCTCGACTTTGACGACTGTGTCATAGCGATTTGGAACAGCGGCGCCTGTCATGATTTTCAGCGCCTGATTTGAATTGTCTTCAGCCACCTTATCTTGCGTACTAGCGCCAGCATACACGACGTCCACCACCGGCAATGTGATCGGTGAACTTTCCGAACAATTCTCAAGTAGCTCTGCTCTAATAGCAAAGCCGTCCATTGCCGAATTACGGAAACCCGAGACATTGACTGGTGAGACTATATCCTGCGCCAGAATGCGACCGACGACATCGCTGACAGCGACATTCTCTGCTGGCAGAACGCTCACACTGTTGATAATCATCTTTATTGCAGAATCAAACTCAATCAAAATTACCTCTCACGCCTGTTCTTGGCGCTATATTTCTTCAGCGCAATCAGCTACTCTACTTGCCAATAATTTCAAGGGATGCTCAAAAGTTGGCAATAGAAACTCCATTAGCTCCCCAACAGCCTTTGGTGAGCCTGGTAGATTGATGATGAAAGTTGAGCCAACAATTCCTGAAACGGCCCGTGAATACATAGCGAACTTGGCTTTCTCGGCGCTGTAGCGTCTTAGCGCCTCGTCAACACCAGGAGGGGGGCGTTCAATCAGGTTGGCGGTTACTTCGGGAGTATTATCGCGCGGGGCGCAACCAGTGCCACCACTGGTAAGCACAAGCTGCATGTTTTTGGCTATGAACTCTTTGAGCGCCTGTTCGATTTCAACAGGCGTGTCACTGACAATCTCTGTGAGAACAATTTCAAATAACGAATTGTTCAGCCACTTTTTGAACACAGGTAGACATCCGTCAGCTCGTTCGCCCGAAGCGGCTCTATCAGAGACTATAAGTATGCCGACCTTATATTTCACATAAGCTCCCGTCTCTAGTTGCGATTGTTAAAGTCACCTGACTTACCGCCACGCTTTTCTAGTAGTTTTAGATCAGTGATGACAATATCTTTTTGAATCGCTTTGAGCATATCATAGATAGTCAAAGCAGTGACACTACAAGAGGTTAGCGCTTCCATTTCGACACCTGTCCGCCACAAGCAGTTGGCAGTAGCTTCTACGGTTACTGTCTTTAGTTGGTCATCCAATTTGAATTGGAGATTGATGCTCTGCAAGGGGATTTGATGACAAAGCGGGATTAGGTCTGACGTTTTCTTGGCAGCCTGAATGCCAGCGATCTTGGCAACAGTCAAGACATCGCCTTTGGCTATTTTGTTTTCGATTAGCGCGGTATAGGCCTCACTATTGAGGATTACTGTCACTGTTGCTGTAGCTATTCGCTCAGTTAGTTCTTTTCCGCCAGTGTCCACCATTTTGGCGTGGCCGCTCTTATCGACATGGCTTAATTTGCTCATGCCTTAGCCGCCTATTTCTGAGAGTGACGGCAAGAACTGGCCTTTGACTGGCTCAGTGTGGCAGCCGACATAACGTTTCTGGGCCATGAAACCATCAACCTGTTTCTCGGCGGCTTCATGGCCACCATCAAGCATAGCAAACAAGTCTGTGCAGTGCCCTGAGAACAAACAACTGTATAGCTTGCCGTCAGAGACAAGTCGAATCCGATTGCAAAAGTCACAAAACGGTTCACTAACTGAATTTATGAAGCCAACATTGATTTTCAATTGTGGTGAGTTGTAATATCTCGCTGGAGAAGCTTTTTCGGTTGGCGCTGGCGCGAAGGCATAGCCGATTCGGCGCATGGTATCAGCGCCAGAGACGAAGCCACGGTTCGACGAAGCGCTGTACTTGGTTGGCATGAACTCGATAAAGCGCATGTCCACACCCAAATCGTTGGCGAAGTCTACCATTGCCTTAACGTCGCCGTCATTGACGCCTTTGACCACCACACAGTTTAGTTTGACTGTCGGAATAACTTTGACTGCTTCGCGAATACCAGCGACTACTTTCTCAAAACAGTCAACAGTTGTAATCGCTCTAAACTTGTCGGGGTCAACAGTGTCGATACTGACATTGACACTATCTAATCCCGCGTCGGCTAGCTCCTGCGCTTTGCGTTTGAGCAACCGCCCATTGGTGGTGATAGCCACTGGCATTGACGCATCCAGAGATTTGGTGTAGGCAATTAGTTCTGCGACATGCGGATAGAGTGTCGGCTCACCGCCAGTAAAACGCACACGCTCGATGCCAAGGTGATGCATAAGTTTGATTGATTGTTTAAACAATTCTGGATCAGTAAAGTCCTTTGGGCCATAGGAGTCTATTGACGGCGGACGACAGTAGAAACAATTGAAATTGCAGGCTGCAAGTAGTGAAACTCGTAAATACTTCATTCTATCATTCATGATCTAGCCCCTAGATTACTTCCATTAACGCACTTTTGCGTTGTTTGTATATTCTGCTTTAAGGATAAACGTCACTAATGAATCAAGTTCCTCATCTTTGAAATGTGGGATTTCAGAGTCTAAGACATCTGCGCCGTAACTGGCGACTATACCCTCTGGTAACTGTCCTTTTAGTCCATCTCGATTGCGCATGAGAAATAGCTTTGGTCTGGCTGATGATTTGTCCCCTTCGATGAGACAAATATCAAAACTTTCTTTGATAATTCGCCAAGCAATGTTCTGGTATTCATCATGGGGCAGGGCGAAGACTGCCATTTCGGATTTGCCGATGGCCATAGTCAAACCCGCGCCTGCCAGGCGATGACGGAATGAATCTTTGCCTGGGGTGTCGAATGTGTGTGTATGGCCAGTGTGTTTCACTGTGGCGACTTTCAGTCCTTGGGTGATAATCAATGGAATCAATTTCTCCACCAAGGTTGTTTTGCCAGAATTCTTGGCTCCGACTATCCCAAACTCAATCACAGTGACACATCCTCTCGGCCAACCTGAGTTTGGATGTCATCTGGTGTGTTTATGTTTCGCCAAATAGTTTTCTTAACTGGAAGGAATCGCGAATTAAGCTCTTTTACGATTTCCCACAATCGATAAGGTCGGTTTTCTTTGGCGACAGCTATAAATGTTTCAAGTGTGTGTTTCGAATATATGCCACAAAGCGGCTGGATATTTCCAGCTTCCAAAAGACCGAGATAATCTTCCCCTGAATAATTCGCGCAAAGAGCTTTTATAGTCGAAGTGTCAATATCCGCTAGATCAGCAGCAACAACAAAGCAGGCTTCATCTTGGCAGTTTGCTAAGGCGGCAATCACGCCACCCAATGGACCTAGGGCATTCGGATAATCAATTATAACTGGTAGAGAGAAATCACTGAACTTTTCAGAGCTCTTGGCTACTAGCGCCACATTCTCAAATACCGAATGACAGGCGGCAAGTGTATGCTCAAGCAGTGGCTGACCGTCGACAGTGACGAACAATTTGTCGCGTCCCATTCTTCGGCTGGCTCCACCCGCCAAGACATAGGCCTGCCGAATCGCTATTTCTGGTTGTCTTTCGGTATTTTTCATTTTGTCGACTCTATTTGAATCTACTCGCCATAAAAAAATCCGTGACCGGTTTGGTCACGGATTTCGAGATATCAATACAGAACATCAAAGATGCGCCATGAATCGACAATTCGTGTAAGCTCCTTTGCCAAACCGGGCAGGTCGGAGGATTGCTCCTCGGGCCGTAGAGTCCCTGCTGACCACGTGGGCCCTGCAGGGTTCGAAGCTGAATCAATATACTATTTCTGTTCTACTGTTTCAATAACCTGTTTTCTTAAAGAAATGGTGTCAATTAGCGGTATGATCTCTCAACCCAGCTAGGATCTATCTCTTTCGCCTGCAATCAGTTTTCTATTCTTGTACCAACGGACAACCTGATGGCGACGGAAAAGGAAGTGATTTGGGACGACCAAGACATGAACTAGACGAGTGAATGGGAAAATACCTATCAAAACAAAGGCGTTGATTACGTGCAGCTTCACCATCAATGGCAAAGCTGAAATGTAACTCACATTGGGGCTGAACTCGGCCAAAGACCAAAGATAGGGAGTCATTGCTCCTGGGAACCATGACGAACCCCAGCGATTGAACAAGGCCATATACAAGCCAATTACAATCTGTAACACCAGGAAGAATAACAACACCCAGTCAGCTTTGCTGGTTACCATCCGCACTTTTGAATGTTTGAGCCGGCGACGAATTAGAGCTATGACACCAATAAACGACAGGGCCGCAAAAGCGAACATCGTCGCTTCTAAGACATAGAGCCGCACTGGAACACTGTTCCAATTCAAGACCAATTTCGGGAAGAGCATCATCACGGTGTGCCCTGTCAAGACAGCAATCAAGCCATAGTGAAAAGGCACCATTCCCCAAAAGTGGGTTTTGTTTTCCAGAAACTGTGATGAGAGACTAGAAAAAGTAAACTTCTGTACCCGATAGCGCTGGATAGTGACGAAGAAAAACGTAAACAGCGCCACATACGGAAACACACCGAACAAAATCTGATCGAACAACAATCCTGAGCTATCCACGCGCCACTTCCTTTCTTGAACTTTCTGGCTTTCCTGAACCTTCTGGCTGAGTTTGCTTTTGAGCTTGATCCAAGTCATGACGAGATTTTACGTCCGCTTGAATCGCGTACAATACATTTACATAGGGGTTTTCTAGCCCCTTGAGACCAGTTGTCATTTTCTTCATCGCTGGAGCAACATAGCCCTGAGCAAATGAGTCTGCTTCACTCTTGCCCATGCGCCCTAACGCTCTGAGAACTTGTGACAAATGATCTGGTAATTCGGATGTCTCGGCGATATCGAACCGACGTAGTGTTTGGCGCATGTGGACAATAAATGCTCCGCGTTCGTAGTTTTCGGCGTACAACTGCCAACCAACTTCAAGAGCGCATTTGGTATTTATGTCAAATGTGCGTGTAAACAACTCTTCTAACTCTTCGACATCTTTGCCTTCAATAGCTGAGACAAACTTTTTTAGGTACATATCACCATCTGAGTTAGCCAATTGCATTTCCTCAATGCAGGTTTGCAATGATTCATGAAATCCATCCTGAGGATATTGTAGCAATGTCCCCAGTGAATCATAAAATTTGGCTTTAGAATAACTCATAGACCTCTATGTGGTCCGGAGATAAATCCGAAACCAGCTTCCTGTTTACGTTGCATTGGATCCTGGAACGCTTCGAGAGCTTCTTCACGATGCGATGGCGGAATAACAAATCTGTCGTCCACTGTGCAAAGTGATGTCAGTTGATAAATCGCCTCGGCTTCTTCAACCGAACAATCAGCTGCTGCTAGCATCTTCTTAGCTGTTTCCATTGTCACATCGCCAACGGTAACCGCTCGTCGATACCAACGCACGGCTTTCTGCTTTTTCAACGCATAAAGCACAGGCGCTGTTTGTCCAGCTCCAAACAAATTGCCAAGGAACTCTAGCGGCACACGCGACTCTTCAATATCATGGAAGAAATCGTCGGTGACACTCTTGAGAGCGCCGTTCTTGCGAGTCGCCATCACTGGTGACATCGGAGGTACATAGAACAACATCGGCAAAGTACGATATTCGATATGTGGTGGCAAAGCCAGTTTCCAGACTTTTACGAACTGATAAACTGGTGATTCTTGCGCGGCTTTGATAATCGACTCTTGAATGCCATTTTCTTTGGCGGCGGCGATGACTTTTTCGTCATTGGGATCGAGAATCATCGAACGATGGCCCTCAATCAACGCTTCATCGGAGAGCCGAGCAACTTCTTCGATTCTATCGGCGTCATAGAGCAAAACTCCCAAGTAGCGAATTCTTCCGACACATGAATGGAAACACGCAGGAGCTTGACCTGTTTCAATACGTGGGTAGCAAAGAATACATTTCTCTGATTTACCAGTGCTCCAATTGTAGAACACTTTCTTGTAAGGACAGGCGGCAATACATGAGCGCCAAGCCCGACAACGTTTTTGATCGACTAGAACGATACCGTCTTCCCCACGTTTGTAGAGAGCGCCTGATGGACAGGAAGCTACACAAGCTGGGTTCAAACAGTGATTACAGATTCTTGGGAAATAGAAGAACACCATTTGCTCAATAGCAGTAAGTTGCTGACGCTGTTGATCTGTCAGTGTACTCAAGTTTGGATCGTTCCTAGCATAGGCGGGTGTGCCACTGAGGTCATCGTCCCAGTTTGGACCCGACTCAATGTCCATATACTCACCTGTGACCATCGAAATCGGCACAGCTGTCGGTTGATCGTCACCTTCAGGAGCATTGAACAAATTCTGATAGTCATATGTCCAAGGCTCATAGTAATCATCCATGCTTGGTTGGCTAGGATTATGGAAAATGTTCGCTACGATCCGTCCTTTACCGGTGGACTTTAAGCGCAATTTCCCTTTGCTCTTTTCCCAACCGCCTTTGAATTTGTCTTGATCTTCCCAAAGGGCTGGATAACCAGTTCCTGGTTTGGTCTCGACATTGTTCCACCACATGTACTCTGTGCCTTTGCGGTCAGTCCAAATGTTCTTGCAAGCAATACTGCAAGTGTGACAACCGATACACTTATCGAGATGGAAAGTCATCGCTATTTGTGATCTTACATTCATTATATACTCTCCTCTCGAGTTACCAAATAAGTTCAGGTAGTTTACGGACTAGAATGTGTGTGTCGCGGTTACAACCAACGGGACCCCAGTAATTGAAGTGGAACGTAAACTGACCGTAGCCACCCGCCATTAAACTCGGTTTCAATCTTGTGCGTGTAAGTGAATTATGTCCACCCGCACGGCGATTCCCACGCAGTGGTGATTTGGGAACGGAGTAGGTTCTCTCAGGTGCGTGATATTGAATACAAACTCCAGGCGGAATTCGATAGCTGACTACAGCGCGAGTAACCACCACACCGTGATCATTGTGCATCTCAACCCAATCGTTATCATCAATGCCAATCTTCTCGGCATCCTTCTCGCTAATCCACAATGGCTCAACTCCACGTGAGAGTGTCGTCATTCTTTGATTATCACCATAGGTGGAATGTATATGCCACTTGCCGTGGGGTGTCAGATAATTAAGAGCGATAGTATCACCATCCTTGGTACTGAAACGCATGTCCGAATATTCAGTCGGCAATGGTTTCGGTTTGTAGGTTGGCAAATGTTCACCAAATTGGAGATACAATTCGTGATCAAGATAGAAATGCTGACGACCAGTTAGTGTGCGCCATGGCACCATCTGTTCGACATTGTAGGTAAATGGCGAATAAGCGCGTCCATTCTCTAGCAAACCACTCCACATCGGACTATTGATAAACCGCTGAGGACGAGTTTGTAGGCCTTTGTAGCTCGAACGCACAGAACGTGATTTCTCTGCCAAGTGCGCTAGCGGCAATCCAACTTTTTTCTCTATGTTCTGATAAGAGCGATAAGCTAGCTCACCATTGGTTACCGAAGCAAAATTGAGAATTGTATTACAAACATCCTCATCGGCTTTTAGCGAAGGATACTTCTTGCCGCCCCACTCTTCGGTTTTTTCGGTGATAAGCGCCTTATCGTAGAAATCATCGATAGCATAGTGAGTGCCATGAGCGCCCAAACCATTCTTGCGCGCCAAGGGCCCAAACGAGATATATTGATTGTAAAGGTTCTTGTAATCACGATGCACGACTTTGAAATTCGGCATTGTCTTGCCTGGAATCGGCTCAACTTCACCTGCTCGCCAATCCTGCATTTTCGCCTGTGAAACTTCAGCTGGTGTATCATGCGCCAACGGTGTGGCAACCATATCTGGAACTGGCTCAGGGAAATGCTTCTCAGAGAACTCTGAGAATCTCTTGGAGATGGCTTGGAAAATCTTCCAGTCACTCTTGGACTCCCAACACGGTGGCACGGCCTCCGAAAGTGGATGGATGAAACTATGCAAATCTGTAGAATTCAAATCCGCTTTTTCATACCAAGTCGCCGCTGGCAATACGATGTCTGAATACAAGGCTGAAGTGTCCATACGGAAGTTCAGATCAATCACCAAATCCATCTTGCCTTGCGGAGCTTCTTTATGCCACTTAATCTCTTTGACCGAATCTTCCGCCATATCTTTGGAAATAGCATTGTTATGCGTTCCCAAATAGTGCTTGAGGAAATACTCATGTCCTTTTGAGCTGGCCATCAAAGCGTTTCCACGCCAGATAAACCAAACGCGTGGCCAATTCTCCGGCGCATCAGGATCATCAACTGAGAATTTCAACTCGCCAGATTTGAGACGTTTGACAATATCAGTGACAACCTGAGAGTCGTCAGTGGCTCCCGCGGCTTTGGCGTCATTGACCACGTCCACCGAGTTCTTATTGAACTGCGGATAGAATGGCAACCAACCTGAGCGCACTGCGCGAGACTGGACATCCATCGTGTGACCAGTTGCGAGTGTGCCTTTAGGCTGATGTTTCGGAACTGTATGATAATCGGTAAACTCTTTTTCATAACGCCATTGATCAGTGTGGACATAGTGCCAACTCGGCGCGTTCTGCAAACGGGATGGCCCATACCAATCTTTGGCCATCGCAATTGCGCCCCATGATTCACCTGGAGCGAGTTTTTCTTGTCCGACATAATGCGCCAAACCACCACCATTGACACCGACACAACCACAAAGCATCAACGCATTGATTCCTGCGCGATACATCAGGTTGCCGTGGTACCAGTGATTGATTCCAGAGCCAATAATAATCGTACACTTGCCCTTGGTGTGTTCGGCTGTGCTAGCCCATTCGCGAGCGAAGCGAATCACCATATCGCGACTCATGCCTGTGTATTTCTCTGACCAAGCTGGTGTATATGGAGCGTCGTCGTCATAGCTGAAGTTTTCATCGCCAGTCAAACCACGTGGCACACCATATTGCGCCATCAACAAATCATAAACTGTCGCCACGACAACTGTTTTGCCGTCAGCGGTTTGAATTTTACGCACTGGAACTGGACGCGCCAAATCAACGCCCTGACCAAAGTCATCAAAGCGAGCCTTGACTACTTCATCGTGTGAGTTCAAGAACGTCAAAGCTGGGTCAATGTCACTACCTGTGACACCGTCCTTCAACAACAGGTTCCATTTGCCTTTTTCTTCGCCCCAACGATAACCAACACTGCCCATCGGCATTTTCGGTTTGGCATCGGTGGCATCCCACATCAAGTACTTCCACTCACCGTTTTCAATGTCGGTGTAGCCATTGAGACGATTGGCGCGTAGTAGTTGGCCTGGATTGTAGAGACCTGCTTCATCGGTTGTGTCAAGTTCGACCAACATCGGTGAGTCGGTGTATTTCTTGGCATAGTCGATGAAATATGGAGTTTGTTTTTCGTGGTGATACTCTTTTAGCAGCACATGATTGACCGCCATCCACCAAGCGCCATCCTGCCCTGCGTTCAGCGAAACCCATTCGTCGGCATATTTGGCTACCTGATTGAAATCAGGAGCAAAGACCCACATTTTGGTTCCATTGTGACGCGCTTCAGCGGCAAAGTGACAATCTGGTGTGCGAGTCATGTTCAGATTCGAACCCATGACAGCTAGCAACTTTGAATTGTACCAGTCAGCGGATTCATTGACATCGGTTTGCTCACCCCAAGCTTCAGGTGAGGCTGGTGGTAAATCGCAATACCAGTCATAGAATGAAAGTCCGACACCGCCCATTAACTGCAACATTCTCGAACCTGAGGCATAACTAATCATCGACATCGCAGGAATCGGCGAGAAACCAGCGATTCTATCTGGGCCATGCTCTTTGATTGTGTGCACATTCGAAGCGGCAATAATATCCAGCACAGTATCCCAACTTGCGCGGCGGAATCCACCTTTACCGCGAGCTCTTTGCCAACGCGCACGAGCTTCGGGATCGGAGACCATAGCTTTCCAAGCTTCCACAGGATCATCGTATTTTGCGCGCGCCTGTTTCCAAATATCGAGCATAGCGCCGCGGATATATGGATACTTGACTCTTAGTGGTGAATAGAGATACCACGAATAGGAAATTCCCCTCTGGCAACCACGAGGCTCATAGGGTGGCAATCCAGCTTCTAGTTCTGGATAGTCAAGTTGTTGCATTTCCCAGGTGACGATACCCTCTTTGACATATATCGCCCAGCTACAGCCACCAGTGCAGTTCACGCCATGTGTACTACGAATGACTTTGTCATGTTGCCAGCGGTTTCGGTAAAACTCCTACCATTGACGATCATTGGGAGTAACCTCATCCTTTATCCACGGGGCTGGTGTATTTGTACTCAAGATACGCCTCCGAGCTTGCTGTTTCTTTGCTTATTGTAGTTTGTTTTTTTCGTATTTTTAGCCTTGCGCTGTCAACCATCGGGCGACGAACTGCGCGGAAACGTCCGCTCCAAAATCCGCCGAAAGCCAGTAGAAGCACAAGAGTTCCACCGACGCCGTAGAAAATCACACCCATCCAAAGCACCACCCCACCCGCTTCTGGAGCATTTTTTGAAGTCTTTTCAAGAAGCGCTACTAAAGCGTTTAGTTCATCTTCTTCTAATGGACGAGGTTTGAAAACTGATTGCATGGTCGCTGTTGGAGGAGCGGAAAGCCAAGCGGTTAAACCTGCGCGACCCTGCAAACGAACAAAGACCTGAGTCAGGTCTGGGCCAAGACTCCCTCCCATTGCCGCTCCTGAACCATTGGCAGAATGACATGACAAACAAGGTGGGGCTCCACTTTTCAATCGAGCGCCTCCGCTAAACAATTCGATCCCGTGAGCTATATCAGCAGCGGTAAATGGAATTACAGGAGCTTCTATGACGCCAAACTCAGAAAGTTCTAGCTTGGATTCGGCTTCAATCATATCCAGCAATCCTTCAGCGCGTTTTTTATCAATTGGCACAGTGACCATGATGATTCCGTTGGCTTCCTTGAGCAATTGAAGTGCGTAGGGGTCACCAGCGTCTATTTTGGCTTTCGGGTTCATGATGAACTCGGTTAGCCATTCGCGATCTTTGCGGTCGGTGACATTTTTCAAATCTGGGCCAATTAACCGACCGCCGCCAAGACGATGACAACTGGTGCAATTGAGTTTGAAGAACTCTTTCGCAGTTTGCCCATAACTATTCGAAGGCGCTCCTACCGTAAGGAGCAGCAAAACTATGGCGCGCATCAACCAAGTCCTTGCGAAAGGTATTGAGAGAGGTGTTGTCATCTATCCAACTCTTTCTTGTTTAGCCACATTGTTTTCCCTGACTGCCCGACAGCCGACTTGCGAGCAAACCGAATTACGGACTCTATTATCTTTTATTACTTTTTGTTTCAATTACCTGTTATTGGACCAGTTATAGCCATATTGCCAAAGATTAAAAGAGTTTCCGACCCCTTTATCTTGTTTATACGGCAAATTGACTGTTTAGTCAAGGAGTTATTTGAAAAAAAGGTAATTTTGTCTTGAATTATTACAGATATGGCGATTAGCTGGAATGTGAAAACACACTCTGGACAATTGTGGGGCGTAAGTTGTTGAATCTATGTCGATTACTATTGTATCTGGTCCGCAGACATGATATTTGTTTTCTTGAATAATACGTCAGGTCTGAGGACCTAACGGAACAGGAATATCTCACCAAAAGTAAAGCTTTTTCAAATCAACCGCCAGATCACAATACAAACTCAATAACAAAAGTCGACCACGCCTCTATCGGCTCACCACAACGCATCTCAGGCGAGAAGGTTGACTTCTGGGCCGCGTCCAAAGCGGCCTGTTCAAAACCGGCATTTGCCCCAGACTTCTTTCTAATTCTCGCATCGATCACTATTCCAGTGGTATCGATAAGAACGGTCACCCATACGACTCCTTCAAGTCCAGCCCTCTTGGCCAGCTCTGGATAGACAGGGGCAACCCTATCAACAAACTCGGCCGGAGAATCATTCGCGCAGGATTTCACTGGAGCAACACCTGAGTCTGCGCATCCGCTTACCTGCCCAACAAATGTTGCAAGAATGAGTACTAACCAAAGGTGGTGTTTCTCTTTCATATTCTTCACCAGCGAGTCATCCTACGGGAACACAATCTTCTCTCAGTCTAAACCGAAAAGGGAAGCTCGCCCAAACCGCAACGGGTTCGCCATTTGAAATAGCTGGACTAAACTCACATCTCCAAGCGGCCTCAATTGACGCCTCTTCAAAACCAGCGTTTGAACCCGAATCCTTCACGACCTTAACATCAATAACTACTCCAACAGTATCTACCAACAAACTCACCCAAACAACCCCTTCTAGGCAATAATCTAGCGCTGCTTGTGGATAAACTGGGACAGCTTTTAGGACAAACGCTGGCTCAACATCTCGATGCGTCAAACTCGTATCTGGAGTTGTATTGTCTGGGTCAATCGGATTGCGGCTTGACTGCGAACCACCGCTTGCCTGAAAAACAATTAAAGCCAGCCATACTAGAAAACTAAACCTGCATGTCCAAAGAGTTCTATTCATTGTTGTTCTGCCGAATATATTCACTAAAACAACCTAACGCAATAACTTCCTCATGGCAAGCACATTCTTGACTGTAATTGGCGGTCTTCTTAATCAATCAGCAAGCCAAACAACTACATATTTGTACTTGAATCTCAATGTCTCCCCATAGTATGAAAGACATTCAACAAAGATTGTCACCCATTGCAGATTAACTCGTCTGAATCGCTACAACTTCAATACCCTACGTAGCTCTATATGCAAAACGAACCCATTTGCGCATTCAAGTGTTTGGACAAGTAGATTACAATTCGGTGACTTTCAGGTTGCGGTGAAGAATCGCATACAAAACCCAGCAAACTACCGCAACCATGGATGATATTACAGCCACTTCTGGAGTGTCCGTCCAAAGCCACTGGACACCCTCTTTTTCTATCCATGAGACATCGCCGAAAGCAAAAGGGACGAAAGTCGCAAATATCGCCAGATACAATAGCAATGACCTAATCTTGAGATAAAACCGAGTCGCCTTGAGAGCTTTGAGTTCGTCCGGAAGTTCAAGCCGTGGAGCTTCAAGAGCAAACGGCAAATGGTGTTCACTTGCAAATTCAGGATATTGCGCAAAGTAATCGTTAACCAATGCAAGTGTATCCTCGCTGGCATGTTTTGAATAATAGAGTGGCAACAAGTCCGTGATTATGTTTTCTGTAATTCTAGACATCTTAGTCTCCTTGCGATAATTCTCGTAATAGTTTTCTTGATCTTGATATTTTGACTTTGACATTTGCTACTGAAATCTTCAAATAGTCGGCGATTTGCTGATAGGTGAATCCTTCATTCGCCAAGAGAAGCAACGCAGTTCTATCAATTTCGGACAATGACTGCAATCGTATCATCACTTGCGCAAGTTCAGACTCGTCTTCAATTACTTTGTCGATTCTCTCTCTTGGGTCTTGAAGGTTTTCGCGTAAATCACTTTTTCTCTTCTCTTTTTGCAATTGCTGTAAATAGAGATTCCTGACAATGGTTATCAGGTACATTTTGACGGTCTCGACCTCAATTTTCGAGGGTGTCGTCCATAGCCTAATGAATGCCTCTGAGGTCAGGTCCTTAGCGTCATCCCTATCGCCAGAAAGCCAGTATGAGAAGCGAGTGATATCTTCAACATATTTCTTGTAAACCTTATGAAAGGTGATAATCGGCAAAGTCATATAGAGAGTATCAAACAGATGGGGGAAAGTTACAAAGAAAATCAAATTATCTAACAACGTTCGTTACGTCAGGTCCTCAGACCTGATGTCAGATTTCAGAGTGCGCGTCAGTTCTGCTTCTGACCGACGTAGTCGCGGATTAGGGGTAGGAATTCGTCGGCGTATTTTTGGGCTTTGGATTCGCCGACTCCGTACATCTCGAGGAAGCTGGATCTGTCGAGTGGTTTTTTGCGGGCCATGTCTCGCAAGGAGGTGTCATGGAAGACTACATATGGCGGAGCGCCTGTTCGTTGGGCGATTGTTTTGCGTAGGGTGCGCAGTTCGTCGAAGAGGTCTTTGTCCACACCTTCCCAATTTTCGGAGATTTGTTTGCTGGTTTTGGGGCCTTTGGATTTGGAGCTTTTCTCGGCGGGTTTGAGCAATTTGGGTGTGGCGTCACCTCTCAACACTACACGGCCTGATTCGGAGACTGCCAGCACATTGAACTCGCCAGTCTTGGCCAAGTAACCTTGCGCAACTAATTGTTCCACCCAATCCCGAACCGCGCGCACAGGAAACTCATCGAGAATCGAGAATGTACTCAGGGTGTCATGACCGAATTCTAGGATACGTTTCTCGCGCGAACCAACTAAGACCTGTGTGGTGTAGGCAGCGCCAAAACGCTGATCAAGCCGCAGGACACATGAGATAATTTTCTGAGCAATCACTAACGCGCCATCGACAGTGTCAAGATTGCCCAGACAAATATCACAAGCTCCGCAATTCTCAGGGGCGAATTCTTGGCCGAAGTAGTTAACCAAGGCTTTGTGACGACAAGTGACACCAGTGCAGAAATCGTAAATTTCATTGAGCTTGCGCAGAGAAATATCGAGGCCTTCTTGCTCGGAGCCTTGCATGATTCGATTCCAAGTTCCATAGTCGCCGCCACTATAGAGCAAGACACAGTCCGCTTCGAGACGATCACGACCTGCGCGGCCGCTCTCTTGCTGATAGTGCTCAATTGATTTGGGCATGCCCGCATGAATCACAAAACGCACATTGGATTTATCGATACCCATACCAAAAGCCACAGTGGCGACAATCACATCGACATCCTCGTTGATAAAAGCCTCTTGATTGGCTTTGCGCAGTTCGGGTTCTAGACCAGCATGATACGGGGCAGCCGAATAGCCATCGCTGTTGAGATAGTCGCACATATCCTGCACATCTCGCCGTCTGATGCAGTAAATGATTCCTGATTCGCCACGATGTTTGTTGAGCGTTTCGATGACTTGTTCGAGCATTTTGTGTTTGCGCTCAACGCTATAGACCAAATTCGGTCTATCGAAATTACCAACCAACATAGTTGGACTCACAAGTTGCAATTGCTCGGCAATGTCGTCGCGGACTTTTTCGGTGGCAGTTGCGGTGTAGGCATGAATCGGAGTGTTGGGGAATATATCTTTGAGACCGCCGAGACGACGGTATTCGGGGCGGAAGTCATGGCCCCACATGCTGACACAATGCGCTTCATCGAGAATTATCGCCTCGATTTTTGACTCTCTTAAGAGTTCGACTCCACCAGCTCCGAGCAGTCGTTCTGGCGAGAGATAGAGTAACTTGAGGGTCTTGTCGCTCAGATGTTTGAGAGTCTCGCTGCGTTCCTCTGGTGTCTGACTACTATCGAGCCGACCGGCAGAGACACCGCAATCGATAAGCGCATCGACTTGGTCTTTCATCAGAGAAATTAACGGAGAGACGACCACAGTCAAGCCCTCACAGAGAACCGCGGGGGCCTGAAAACAGAGAGATTTACCGCCACCAGTGGGCATGACCACCACAGAGTCGGCTTTGGAGAGCGCGGCGGTCATCGCTTCAGCTTGCAAAGGCAAGAAGCTGTCATAGCCCCAATGTTTTTTGACTACCTGCGCGACGGCATTAAGGTCTGGCATAGGCGCCTTTCTCTATATTGATCTTCAATATTAGTATTGTATATCAGCGGCGGTAATTGGCGTGTGGCGATATTGTTGACTGTTGTGGTAAAACAATACTCTCGGGCTTGTTGATAAACACCGAAACCGTTGTATGACCCGACGCTTCCCCTATGAGCGAGTGTCAGGTCACAATTTTCACTGCTTCAATATCAAAACAGGCGAAAATCAAGACCTGACACAACAAATGGGACTTTATCAACAGGCCCTCCAGCGCTTTTGCGCTGAACCGAAATATAGGAGCTTGTTGTGGAATAATGCAAATAGAGCTACATCACATATTTTGGTAAGTTGGGGCTTTGGCTCTTGTTACCCTTGGCCAAACGAAGAGATTCTGTGCTGGTATCCTATTATCTGGCAACAAGATACTTCGCTTCTCTCAGCATGACACTTCTGGCTAGGAAGAAGGCTGCAATGTCATGGAATTACCATCTTTGTTCAGCAACTTACCACAGCAAGAAAACAGTTGCCAGATTGTGAATTGTTGCTTACTATCTCTCTGCGTTGTATGTAGGAGGCCAGTCCTGGTCTACCTAGTTGCGTAGATGTATATTTCGTATATTCCCCCCCCTCCAACTTAATTAAGCTGAGCGCCTTGGGTGGAGTGTGACCAACAAGCGGATATTTTTGCCGCGCTAATAATATAGAGATGTATTCTTTAGAAAGTATGTCTCCAGAAGGATTTAACGCTTTATGACACCAGTAGAGAAGATTAGAAATCTGGCGATTCTCGCCCATATTGATCATGGTAAAACCACCTTGATCGATTCGATTTTCCAGGCCACGAAAACGTTTCGTGATAATCAGGAAGTCGTTGAGCGTTTGATGGACAATAATGTTCTCGAAAAAGAGCGCGGTATTACTATTCGTTCGAAACACTGCACTGTCGAATGGCATGATTATCTAATCAATATTATTGACACCCCGGGCCATGCGGATTTCTCTGGTGAAGTTGAGCGTGTGCTTTCGATGGTTGATTCTGTGCTTTTGTTGGTTGACGCCAATGAAGGCCCAATGCCACAAACTCGTTATGTGCTGATGCGGGCTTTGAAACTCGGTTTGCGTCCGATTGTGATTATCAACAAAGCTGACCGTCCAAATGCGCGGCCAGAACATGCCCTTAATAAGACTTTTGATTTGTTTATTGATCTCGGAGCGACTGACGAGCAGGCGCATTTCCCTGTGCTGTATGGTTCAGGACTTAATGGTTGGTTTGTGCGTGACCTTGATAGAGACGAGCAGAATGGCATGGAGCCTTTGTTTGAGGCGATTATCAATGATGTGCCAGCGCCAACTGTTGAGGAAGATGGTGAGCTTGTTATGCAGGTCAGTTCGCTGGACTGGAACGATTACATTGGCCAAATCGGTTGCGGACGAATTATTAGTGGCTCGATTAAGAAGGGTCAGGAGTTCAATCGTCATGTCCAGCGCTGGAAAGATTTGTCTAACCAAGAAGCTGGTTGGGAATATGTTAGCGCTAACAAAGCCAAATGTGTTCATCTCTGGGTTTCTCGCGGTCTTGAGAGAATTGAGGCTGATGAAGTCGGAGTCGGTGACATTGTTTGGGTAGCAGGACCAGAGGAAATTGGCATCGGTGATACATTCGCCACCAGCGAAGACGCTTCTGTGGCGTTAAAACCACTGGAGATCGAAGAGCCAACAGTTTCGATGTTCTTCTTGGTCAATTCGGGGCCGTTTTCTGGTGAAGACGGAACCGCGATTATGCTGCGCCAACTCAAGGAGCGTTTGACTCGCGAGTTACGTGTGAATGTCGCGCTACGGATGGAAGATATTGGCCGCTCTGATGGTGTAAAAGTTTCAGGTCGTGGCGAATTGCATTTGGCGATTCTAATTGAAGAGATGCGCCGCGAGGGACTTGAGTTTTGTATTTCTCGTCCAGAGGTTATTACGCATAAAGACACCGCTGGCAATACTCTTGAGCCAATCGAACAATTGATTATTGATGTGCCTGAGGAGTTCCAAGGCGCGGTTATTGAGAAGTTAGCCCGCAGACAGGGTGGCTTGAGAAATATTGAAAGTACCAGTTCGAATTTTGTGCGACTAGAGTTTGGTATTCCGACTCGTGGAATCATTGGCTATCGTTCAGAGTTTTTGACTGACACACGCGGACTAGGAATTATGGCCTCAAGATTTATTGGCTATGGCCCTTGGCGTGGAGAGATCAACGCGCGTAGTCGTGGCTCGGTGGTTAGCATGGGAACTGGGCCTGTGACGGCCTATTCTCTTGAGAGTATGCAAGAGCGTACTGTTGTTTTTGTCGAACCTGCCGAGAGAGTTTATGCTGGACAGATTGTTGGCGAGAATTCACGGTCTGGTGACTTGCCTTGCAACCCAACCAAGAAGAAACATTTGACCAACCATCGCGCTTCGACTAAGGACATCGCAACCAAGCTGGATGTGCCACGTAAATTGTCACTTGAACAGGCGATGGAATGGATTGGTGATGATGAGTTGGTTGAAGTCACACCCAAAGCGATACGAGTTCGCAAAGCGATCCTCGACCCCGACAAACGCAAGCGCGCGGCTAAGGCCAGCGCTAGTCTGTCACTAAGCGCGGCGGCGGCTGAAACAGCGGCTAAGTAGTCACTACTTTAGAAACAATTTTACGAAACAAAAACGCCCGAGAGGAAAATTTCTTTCGGGCGTTTTTTTTGTTAGCTGTGTTGTCATTGAATCGATGTTCAACAAAACATCTGCTTTGACTTCATACAGGCTCAATCATATGGTGTGTTGAACAGAAAATACTTGTGGTCATAGTATTCAATTTGTGCTGTAAATCTATCGCTGAATATGAGCTTGTCTGTCTCTTGGTCAAATACTTTTATGGTGAAAGACACTGCGAAATCTCGCTTGTAGTCATTGGGAACTCCAATTGGCTCTATGTCCAATCCATATCCAACACTTCCGGTAATAAATCTACTTTCTGTTATCGCCAGAGTCGGCTTGAGGGAAGCAAAAGGTTCTTCAAGCTTAAGTGTAACCGAGTCTACAACAAGAAAGAGCTGGCGCTTTGTGTCGATTGTATCTTGAATGTAGACACCTAGCGAAACGTATTCCATGCTAGTGTCCAATAGCATAATCTCCCTAGCATCGGGATCAGCGGAAACGAGCGCTAACCCTGAGCCATCAAATTGAATGTTCCCGATTGCGATCGGCCTCACCTCTGCTACTGTCAAATAATAACGATAGTGACAGGCAGAGGCTACCAGAATGACTCCTATAGATGACAATAGTAGCATAATCGAACGATATAAACGCATATTAACTCCCTTCAATTCAGACAAACTCAGCTGGGTCGCTCACAGCTTCCTGTGAGAATATATCGACTATGCACACGGTATGCTATTTGAATCTATCGGGTTTTGTCTTGGGGTGAGCTTTTCTCCGCAGAAAGGTCGAAAACCCTTGCGGTTTCGACTTTTTTTGAATTGTTACTATTACGCACTTCCATACTGCCGCTCGACGCACAACCAAAGTAGCGGCGAGTAATAATCATAGTTTATGATATGGATATGAAATGTCGAAACCACAAGGGATTTCGACCTACGAAACTTACAGCCGCTAATCCTACAATGGTCGACGAATGCGCCTGCTGTTCCGCTACTAACCAATTGGTAATTTTTCGCTATCCTCAAACCTGAAAAACTGCACAGTTGTGTCAGCGAGAACAGTTCCACCACGATTACTATAAGAAACTGATACGGTTAGCACAATGGTATCCACAGAGTTAGGAATTACCATGTCCTCAAATATGTACGTATCATGGTAATCTACTTTAATGGCGGAGCTTGTGCGTAGTTGGTCAAGTTGTAGTTCAGTAACAGTTTGCTTAAATCTAATTGTGGCTCCGAGAAAACTCACACCAACATATTCTCTTTTGTCGTTATCGTTCGTGATATCAATTGGATGCGTCCAAATTGATATCCTGTAAACACTGTCAGCTCTATTGTCTTTTGTCACATTCACAGATATAGAAGTTCCGAAACCAATCTTCGCAAAATCAAAACCATTCCCAACATTCGGCAGTTCCCCACCAGTTCCAAACTGCTTATAGTAGGCAGTAACACAACTCATGGCGCTCATCAAGAGAGCAGTTAAGAACAACCCCAATAGAATCCTAGTACGCATGATAACTCCTAGCTTGAATCCAACTTCGTAAAAATCTACCGTAACATTACGAACAGACAGAAAAGTAGGTCGAAGACCCTTGCGGTTTCGACTTTTCTTGAATTATTACTATTACGCACTTTGATACTACCGCTCGACGCACAACCAAAGTAGCGGCGAGTAATAATCATAGTTTATGATGAATATGAAATGTCGAAACCACAAGGGATTTCGACCTACGAAACTTTCTTTGTTTGATGCGGGATTCGGCTTACTTAATTCTATTTCAGGAAGACCATTTTGCGGGTGGCGGTGAAGTTTGCGGCGGTGATTTTGTAGAAGTAGATTCCGCTGGCTACGTGTTTGTTGTTTTTGTCGGTGGCGTTCCAAGTGACAGTGTACTCACCTGCGGATTGTTGACCTTGGTCGAAGGCTTTTACTCTTTGGCCTAGAATATTATAAATCACAATTTCAACTTCGGCTTTGCTTGGCAGGCTGTATGAAATAATTGTCGTTGGATTGAAGGGGTTTGGGTAATTCTGCTCAATGCTGAATGACTCAGGTAGTGTCACTTTGGGATCATCATCATCGATATCAGTTACTAACACGGTTTCATAATGCCAATAAAGCGTTAGACGTGGGCCATCATTTGCAGTTGGCAACGCAGACGGGCCAATGTGGTTCATCTCGATATTTGATGTGCTATAGAGAGTGTCTGTTTGCATGGCGAATCCGTAATTGACGGACGGGGTATCGAGCCAAGCCTGAAACCATTCGGGATTGACAGGAAACCTTGTCCAACTATTAGGCGGTGTCACGGTCTTGTTTTCGCGCAAGGTGTCTTGCGGTCTCCAAGGGAAAATATCGACAGTTGTGTCCTTACCGCCTTCTACCTTCCAAACTGAATCAGTGACTAAGTCACCTAAGTTGCTCGGCCAGAGATGGCGTGAGAGCGATGGATAAGCTGGTGTGAATCTGTTGGCCCAATGATTTGTACTCGAAGCTGTGTCATTGACTCCGCAAGATGTTCCGTCATAGGTTGAGGTGCCCTGATTGAACTTTACCTGCCTGCGAATTCTGGCTCCGTAGACGCGCAAGTCAAAACTTGAATCCACACCTTGGATATTGTAGGCCGAACCAGCTCTGAGGTGCATTGAAAAATTGACTGAGTCAATCACAGCTTTCAAACCGGCGGGGGCGGCTCCAATATATCTGGCCAGCGAGTCATATCTGACCATGTAAGAAGGTTCACCGTTATCGAAACCAGTTCTAATATCGTCTCCATCGGAGATAGTAGCCATGTTGCATGAACCAATTTCGAACCAAGTGTTGATTAGCAGATGATCAGTGACTCGGACACGGTTATGAACAATCGGGTTGGCGGTGTCGGCTAGTAGCCAATAAAATGAACGTGTGAACAACAAGTCCCAGCCATGACTCCAACTCCATATATCGGCGTTGGTGAATCCGCTGTACAAACGCCTGTTAGGGGCGGCGGTGATACCGTCTTGCAGCAATGCGCCCGAATCAACAGCGACCATGCAGGCGGTGTCGAGTCCTGCCGAGCCAGTGGCGAGCACCAGCGACTGTAAATCGCCGCCACGAGCGCCGACAACCTGTCCAACTGGTAAGTTGGCATTGACTATACTAAAGATTGTATCACCAGGCGCTGGGGCTGTTATCCAGTGGTTGTGCGGATTGAGCCAAGAATTTGCGGCAGCGGCGTTCAGTTTTGTGCCAAGTTTGAAACTGGTCAATGAGTTTGCATCGAAGAGCCAAATCGGAACATTGATATTTGAGATATTATATGAACCGAAAATAGTAGACGCCCAAATTACAACCGAAGCGTTGACAGAGTCCCACCAGAGTTGATTGGAGCCTTGGTTATTGGCCAGTAGGTCGTCCATATACTCTGGTAAAAAAGAGCCGCCAGAGGCTGTCGCTAATGAGTCACGAATGTAACCAAAGATAAGCGCATCCCCAGAGCTGACGGAGTTCACATCAGGCACAACAAAGACAATTTTCTTATCCGCGCCAAAACTACTGGCTGGCGCAAACGCCAAAGTTGTGACAGTCAACAGAGTGACAAGTATCGCGCTGAGCCAAGATAGACTGGAAGTTCGGCTGTAGCGATTGTTGAAGTACTTTTCAGAATGTTTACTAGAATGAAATTGAGAGGGCATCCATTGCTCCTTTAGTATCATAGACTCACGAAGTGGTGAGTTTGTCTCCGATATGTGTCTTCATTCCTTTATCGACACATTACAACAACATTCTACATCTAATTGCGACAACAAGCCAACGATCATGAACATCAAGTAGTAATTTTAGATACGAAAATCAATTCCAGAAAGCGCAGTAATCGGTGTAAGTCCATTGCCTATTTGAGCATGAGGAGGCTCAACCAAGTTTCTGGTGGGGAAAGTATCCCAATAATCCCAATAAAACAAGTAAGGCAAATAATATAGCGGTGCAGGGACTTGAACCCCGGACACGTGGATTATGATTCCACTGCTCTAACCAGCTGAGCTACACCGCCATTTTGCTTGAAAGTACACTTTGAACATCCGTATTGGACGTTCGCAGTGTCGGCGAAGAAACACATATTGAATGATTAAGATGGTGAAGTCAAGTAGAGAGAGATGCAGCGCTCACTAATATCCATAATTTGAATTTGAGAGACATTGCGAAGAGTGGGACTTCGATTACTGTAGGCGAAAAAGCTGCGCACAAAAAAAAGAGGAGCGCCTCCCTCACAAAAGCGCTCCTCCTGTCCCCACCTCTTAAATACCCTTCACCGCCGTACTTAAGAGCAACTAACTGAATATCTTTAGTATCAAGTCCTGTGCCAAAATTGCACAAAAGTTGATTATTCCTTCTTAAACGAAGACAATCAATAGCTTAGGAGAACTGGAAGTTTGGGATCACCTGGGCGCTTGAGATGATCAGAAGCATAACCTGCGCCACACGGTATGAGCCAGCCTCTGCCGTGAGCGCAACTCATTGCCCAACAGCTAGATAGGCTAACGCAAATCTTGCGGCAACATAATACCCCCCAAAGGGGCTTATGGCCAGTTTTGGCGCAGTAGCTGCGCTTCTACTTGTTGGTGGACTTTGATTTGCTCTTTGGAGCTGGCTTGCGTTTGGCGGCCAAGTGAATCGACATGCCATGCACATCGTGGCAGGCCTCCATCAGGGCCTCGGAAATCACAGGATGCGCAAAGATCATGTTGCCCAGCTCGGTGACTGTCAGCCCACGCTGAACGGCCAGCACAGCGGTATGGATAACATCGGCGGCATGCGGCCCGACGACATGGACTCCAAGAATCTTGTCAGTCTTGCTATCACCGATAACTTTGCACTCGCCGGCAATTTCGTTTTCGGCGTGAGCTTTGCCGAGCGCGCGCATTGGATAGCGGCCAATAGTGACCTTATGGCCAGCTTCAATTGCCGCATCTTCTGTTAGGCCAACTGAGCCGATCTCGGGGTGGGTGAAGATAACCGAAGGGACAGCTTTGTAGTCAATTGTGCGTTTGTCACCGAGGATATTATCTGTGGCGACGATGCCCTCGGCTGTTGCGGTATAGGCCAAGAGAACAACACCTGCGACATCACCGACTGCATAGATGTTTTTGACATTGGTGCGCATGTGTTTGTCGACAGTGATTGAGCCGTTTTTGTTCTGTTTGATTTTCAGTTTTTCGAGTCCAAGGTCCTCGACATTGAATGAACGTCCGACCGAAAGCAGAGCTTGTGTGGCCTCGACTGTGGCGCCATCGGAAAGCTTGGCGCTGATTCCTGTTGGACCTGACTTGATTGATTCGACTTTGATACCTGTGCGAATATCGATTTTCATTTTCTTGAACTCACGGCGAATTTGCTCAGATGTGCCTTTGTCTTCGAGAGGCAACAATCTGTCCATCAACTCGACCATCGTGACTTTGACATCCAGCATCGCGAGCATCGAAGCCCATTCGCAACCAATTACACCGCCACCGATGATTAACATCGATTCTGGCAGTTTTTGCATTTCGAGAAGATGGTCAGAGGAAAGAATCGCTTGGCCATCGAGTGGGAAAGCGGCTAGGTTCATTGGCCGTGAACCTGTGGCGATGATGATACTGTCGGCCTTCAGGACAGTGACTTTGTCGTCGTCGTCAGTGACAGTAACTTCATTTTTGCCTGTGATTTCGCCATAGCCATTGTAGACATCAACTCCATGCGATTTCATCAGAGAATTGACTCCACCGACAACAGTCGAAACGACTTTGTCTTTGCGCTTGAGCATCGCTGGCCAATTGACTTTGGCGTCGACCGCCAGATCGATACCAATCTCACTGGCGGTTTTCATTTTGTCATAGACTGTGGCGCAGTTGATGAGGGCTTTGCTGGGGATACAGCCACGGTTGAGACATACGCCACCGAGTTTATCCATTTCTACGAGGGCAACTTTGGCGCCTCGGATAGCCGCATGAATCGCCGCTGGATAGCCACCTGGGCCACCGCCGATTGCTACTATTTTGTATGTTCCTGTATTGTTTCTTTCTTTAGCCATTATTCGCATGCCCCAACTTGAATTAGTTTCATTCATGTTCACCGACCGCCTGGCTCCCTGCGCTAATATTTAGCGCGGACAGCGTAAATCGGCACAGCAGGAGAATACGCTGAATCTACGTAACTGGCAAGCCACGTGGCTCTGTCAGTAAGATATGTCCTTGAAGTTGTTGAGGCATGTGGATTTGAGACAATGGCCTGGCTGGGCTATTCCAGCCACCAGCAATGTGGCGCTGGGCCACCTGCGAAGATTCTGGCGATCATATATGGCACATCGGCGACATTGACATTCTTGTCGGCATTGGCATCGGCTTCGTTGGCGCAAGGTGGAGCTTCACCATCTGCGAATATGCGAGCTATCAAGAACGAGACATCGGCGATATTCGCAAAGCCGTCACCATTTGCGTCTCCAGGAGTTGTGCAGCACCCTGCTGGAAATACTGTTATACAATAGCCGCCATCGGGATAACCACCAATACTCTCTCCCCACGTCGTGACTGGATTGGGAGACATGAGCCATGTACCACTCGGCGGAAGGAAAGCAGAGTCTATACAAAGTACACCAGTATCATCAAGTTGCAAGTCTGCCATGAAGACATCAATAAGAGGTTCCGATAGAAAACCACCTGGTGAAGCAATCGCCACTCCTCCGGCTAAGAAACTATCTGGAACCAAACTATCTGCCCTAAAAAACACCGCTGGGCCACCCAGATTCCAGACGCTAACGTCCCAAGTGTCAAGTATTATCAAAGCAGAATTGTAATCTCCACTGAGATTCCATCCTAATTTCATGTTTGGATTTGTCGGTGAACTCAACACGAACCCAATAGTGGCCCCAGTTACTCTTACAGCAGACTGTGCGCTCCAGATTAGTCTGACACTCGAGCCAGCGACAGCCATCGCTTGTAAGCCATTAATCGTGTCAGGAACTGATACTCCATTTCCTTCGGCGCGCACCTCTAAATTGGCTGTCTGGGCGTGAGTATTGCTCGCTGAAAAAACTACGAGAAAAGCTACCAACAGAGAAAGTTTCTTACCTAAGAGATTGCAATTCATTGAGATACCTTTTTAGGAGAACCGTTGACAAGTATTTTCGTAATCTTGCAAGGAGTCCAAAAACGGACAATTAGCACCTACCTTTCTAAGGTAGCAATCTAGCTCAGTTTTGGCAAGAGTAATTTTCTGCGCCCCCCCACCAGCCCACATCAATTCTCCACCCCAAAAATGGGATGGAATATTTGTATCTTTGGCCTCAAGAAACGCATCCGATTTGCTTGACATCGGCCAATTCTCGCGTAATATCGGTAATCGTTTACTAAACATTTGATGACGTTTTAGTAAACAAGCCAAACGGAAGCAGCGCTTCTATTTTGAGGCCAATCAACCGCATCGTTTGCTGAACGAGAGTAACAAACGAGTTTCGGTTATTTGGGTAACTGCGCCGCCATTGATGTAGCGTAATAGTCCCTGATAAATGTAACTATAGATACCTGCATCAAGAGTAATAGAAGGATATATTGATGAAGAAACTTGGCAGACATGTGCTCGCAGAGTTCACTAACTGCGATAAGGCCGTATTGAATGACTCGGCAAAAATTGAGAGTTGGTTAAAAGAGTCCGCGCGAAAATCAGGGGCGACAATAGTCAAGACAGTGTTTCATCATTACAACCCACACGGTGTTTCGGGTGTGGTGGTTATCGCCGAGTCACATATTTCGATTCACACTTGGCCTGAATATGGTTATGCCGCAGTTGATTTCTTTACTTGTGGTGACAATGTCGATCCGTTTTTGGCTTGTGACTATTTGACAGAAGTACTGGAAGCTACGGATGTGCTCACTCGCGAATTCGCCAGAGGTATTCCCTCGCAATCAGATAGTATTCTGCCTCACAAGCCAGCCAATTTGGTTGGCTCAAAGGAAGAGACACTCGAAGTTGAGACAGTTGAAGTCGAAACGGTCGAAGCATTATAGCAATGAAAGCAATTAACGTATATCAAGACACTCCAGTGGGTGTTAAAGGCAAGACACAGTTCCGCATGGCTCTAGCCGAGCGTGATGTCCGCGATATCAAAGGCCCTGCCCTATTTCTTTCGCGCAAACAAGTTAGAGAGAACCTGCGTGAACTCTCTGAGGCTTTGCCAAATGTGGCGTTACACTATGCAGTCAAATCCAACGACAACCCTGCGCTATTGAGTGTTATAATCGAAGAGGGGCATAAGTTTGATGTTTGCTCGGCTCGTGAGATTGAAGATTGTATCAAAGCTGGCGCAACTACTAATGATTTGCTACATACACATCCAATTAAGTCTGATTATGAAATTGAGCAAGCGCTCTCGGCTGGCATTTCTACTTTTGTAATTGATAATAGTGACGAAATAGAAAAGTTTCGCGCCTTTCGGAGAAACTCTCCTGAACAAATTAAATTGATTGTCCGTTTTTGTGCGGTCGAAGCGGCGGAGATTTCTTCTCTGGTGCAGTGTAATCTTTCTTACAAGTTCGGTTGCGCTATCAATGAAGTTCGCGGGTTGGTGGATGAAGTTATTGCCGCTGGTTTCACTTTTGCCGGGCTGGCATTTCATGTTGGCTCACAATGCCTGACACCTGAGCCATACTTGACAGGTATCAATATCGCCTCGGACATTATTACCGAGCTAGACGCCGAAGGGATTGGCACACCGCTCTTGGATATTGGTGGAGGATTTCCCGTTGAGTATCTTGAAGAAATTATTTCACTGGCAGAGTTCTGCCAGCCGATTAATTCAGCGCTGGAGTCACTAATTCCAAAATATGTCCGATTGGTTTGTGAACCTGGTCGATGTATTTCGGCGACAGCGGTGACGGGGTTGGTGAATATCATTGGTCGTTCTGTGCGTGATGGTGTCACTTGGTACTATGCAGATGACGGGGTGTATGGTTCTTTTTCTGGACGGATTTATGATCATTGTTCGTATCGTGCCTTGACCGACCGTAATACTACATGGATTCCATCGGTTTTGGCGGGCCCGACTTGTGATTCGGTAGATGTGATTTACGACAATATACTTTTGCCGCCGCTTGAGATTGGTGATACTTTGGTGTTTCCTTCAATGGGAGCATATTGCGCAGTGTCGGCCTCGGGATTCAATTCACTCAAGCAGGCGCAAATTATTATTATTGATTAGTCTTTAATGCACGGTTAAGAACAGTAATATCTATGAAAAACAAATCACAATCATCAAAGACATCGGCATCTAAGACAGCTATGACAAAGACAGTCGGCGGCATCAAAGCGCAAACTGGTTTGCAGGACTCACTGCAAATGTGGTATACCGAATTGCAGAACAATCATTCTGGCAATATTTTTCGAGTTGATCGTGTGCTTGAGTCCTATGATTCCAAGTTTCAACGGATTGATGTTTTGCAAACCGTAGGGCTGGGCAAGGCTTTGGCTTTGTACGGCTCTTTGATGGTGACTGAGGGCGACTATAACGCCTATAATGAGGCATTGGCACACACGGCGCTGTTTGCTCATCCGAATCCAGCTGAGGTGTTGATAATCGGCGGTGGTGATTGTGGGTGTTTGACTAATGTCTTGAAACATCCTGAAGTCAAGACTGCCACGATGTGTGAACTCGACAAGGAAGTTGTCGAAGTTTGCAAAAGACACTTCCCGAAACTGACTGCTGGACTCAAAGACCCTCGTGCAAAAGTTAAATTTGCTGACGGTAAGAAGTTTTTGGAAACTACTAAGAACAAGTATGATGTGATTCTGCTGGATTTATCGGATCCGATTGGGCCAGCGGCTGAATTGTTTCAGAAACAATTCCATCAGACTGTCTTTGAGAGACTAAAAGATGACGGCATTTTGGTAGCGCAGTCGGAGTCACCGTTTTATAATCAAGAGATTGTGAAGACTTTGTATTCCAATCTTGATTCGATATTTCCGCTGGTGAGGATGTATCTGTGTCATATGATTACTTATCCATCGGCGCTGTGGTCATTTGCTTTTTGCTCCAAGAAGTACCATCCGCTGGATGATTTCGACCAGAAGCGTTATGACAAACTGGCTCGCAAGATGAAGAACGAATATTACAACTCCGACACACATCGCGCCTCGTTTGGTTTGCCGGAATATGTGAAGCGCCTATTACCGACAATATGATTTACAGACATAACTTACAGGAATAATAATATGTCGCTCAAGACAGTTCTCATCATTCAGAATCATCCGATAGAGACACCTGGGCGGATTGGTGAATATCTCGAAAAACATAAGATTCCTTTTGAAGTAGTTCATTCTTATCGTGGTGATGAGTTTCCTGATCCAGCAACACTATCAGCGGTTATTAATCTTGGTTGTCCTGCCTCTGTCTCTGATATTCAACAAGCTGACTGGGCGATGCGGCTTTTTGATTATCTGGATGATGTGATTGAAGCTGAGATCGCTTACTTGGGCATCTGCTATGGATCGCAATTGATGGCCGCCAACCGTGGCGCGGCTGTTCTACCACTCCCCGACAAGGAAATCGGGGTCTATCAATTGACCCTCACATCCGCAGGCCAAAGTGATCCATTGTTTGCTGGATTCCCAAAGACATTTCCTGTTTTTCATTGGCATGGTGATATGTTTGATATTCCTGATGGCGCCGAGAATTTTGCCACATCTGAAATCTGCGTGAATCAAGCCTACGGTCGGCGGAATTGTTGGGGTATACAATTTCACTTGGAAGTAACCTCTGCCAAACTTGAAGTTTGGGTTAAGGAGTATGCCGACGAATTACCAGATGTAAGTAAGAGCGCCGAAGATGTTCTTGCGGAGTACAAGGCGGTAGAAGCCGAGACGGGGCGGCTTTGTGATTTGTTGATGGGTAATTTTCTTGCGGCATGTGTAGAGTCGTGTTAAGCAAAACTCTTGGAGCTTTCTAGGTTGTGTCAAGTCCTCAGACGTGACACTTATTCTGAGCGCAAACCGTCAGGTCTGAGGACCTGACGAAACGTCGAAGACGAATCCGCATTTGATTAGTAGAGAAACAAGGAAACCAAATTGTCACATAGCAAACTTGATCCCAAAATAGATGTCCTGCTACAAACCTACGACCAAGCTTATGACAAAACTGCTTGGCATGGAACTAATCTGCGTGGTTCGCTCCGTAGAGTGAAGTTACCTGAGCTGATTTGGAGGCCTGGTAAAGGCAGACACAATATCTGGGAGATTGCTTTGCACTGCGCTTATTGGAAGTATGTTGTTTGGCGAAGAATCACAGGCGCCAAAATGGGGGCCTTCCCGCGCAAACCAAGTGACTGGCCCCAGCTACCAGCTGAGCCAAATCTAAAATCTTGGAAAGAAGACTTGGCTTTGTTAACGCATTGGCATAAAGAGCTTCGAGAAGAGATAACTTTGTTTCAGCCAGCGAAGCTGAACTCGAAACCCAAGAATTCCAAAGTCAGTTTCATTCAAACTATTTATGGAATATCATCACACGATTTATACCACGCTGGTCAAATCCAACTTCTCAAACGTTTGATCCGAAAGTAGTTATGTCACTAGAAGAGAATCAGAAAGCCCTCTCGCTAGCAAGTAACGCCGCCCCTGCCCTACGTTATGTGTTTCGCTGATATTGGGTGACACAGCCGAGCGATTTGCCTCAGTCTACCACCAAACGCAAACCCTTGCCGTGGACACTGAGTAACTCGACCGAGCCATCTTTTTGTAGGTAATTGCGTAATTTCGAGACAAAGACATCCATGCTCCTCCCAGAAAAATACCCATCGTCTCCCCAAATTTCTTTCAGGGCGGTTTCGCGCGGCAAAGTCTTATTCATGTGCAAACAAAGCATGCGCAAAAGCTCGGCTTCCTTGGGAGTTAGTTTTCGATCACTATCTGAGGATGTCAATGTGCGCCTATCACTATTGAATTGGAATGATGCAATCTTGAACTCTATTTGATTGGATTCACTATTGTCAACCGCAGCAGTGCGACGCAGCGAGACTTGAATCCGAAGTTCAAGCTCTTCAATAGAAAACGGCTTAGTTATGTAATCGTCACATCCGATTTTGAAACCTTCTATCCTATCTTCTTGCAGAGACTTTGCTGTCAAAAAAATTATCGGTGTCTGAGTATCAAAAGCACGAACTTCGCGGACAAAAGTAAACCCGTCCTTCTTGGGCATCATAATATCTACCAAACAGAGATCGTAGCTCTCCTGTGCAAATGCAGTAGCCCCCTCTTCTCCGTCATAGCAACGTTTTACTGAATAGCCATTGAGCTTGAGATGCTCCTCAATAACCGCGCCGAGATTCGGATCGTCTTCAAGCAGGAGTATTTTCTTGGAAACGCTCATTTTGCTTTCTCTGGTAGTTGTTTACGTGGTAAAATTACTTCAACCTCTGTTTTCTCGCCAAGTACACTGTGCAGAGTAATTTCTCCGTGATGTTGCTCAACAATTAGTTTTACGTAACTTAGCCCTAAGCCAAACCCCTTGACATCATGCACATTGCCAGTTGGCGCACGAAAATATTTCTCGAAAACCTGTTTTTGATTTTGCGGATCAATTCCAATTCCCTGATCTTCAATACGAAAACCAATTCCCCGATTGCTATCGAATGTCCTCACTGTAATCTGCGGAGCGTCAACGGAATACTTGTTAGCATTGTCCAGTAAATTGTGTGCGATATTTAGCAAGTGCACCTTGTCAGCTTCTAGGTGTGCGTCGGTGGCTTTGAAATCGCGTTTTACGACACCGCCAGATTCAGAGACTCTTAGATCAATTGCTCGGATTGCATCATCAAGTATCTCATGCAAATCAACCGTAACTGGCGAGAGCTCTAGCGTACGCTCCTCAAGAGCGGCTATTTGCAAAATACGCTCGGCTTGCCCACGCATCCGTTTGGCTTCACTCTTAATCATCGCATTGAAGCGCTTTATCTTTTGGGGATCGGAGAGAACTTCTTCACGGTCAAGCGCCTCAGCCGCTAGAGTCACTGTAGCGATTGGGGTTTTGAACTCATGAGTCATATTGTTGATAAAGTCAACCATGAGTTCTGAAACGCGATGCTGTCTATTAAGAGAGCGGATACTGTATCCGAAAGAACCAAGAATCAGAAGCGTAAGAAGAGCCGTGGCCACAAGCATTGGTGTCATTTGTCCCCAGATAAACATCTGCCTTTCTGGAAAATAAATCGACAAATAGGCTGGCGCGGCAAAGAAATCATCTGGGAAAAGTCGCACTCGAAAATCAGACTCCGCCAATTCTGCCCGAAAGTTATTGTCAGAAATCAAACGAATCGAATCATCAGGTTCAGCATAGACCGCGTAGGCGTAGTCAAGGTTGATACCAGCCTGAGTTAATGCTTCCTGTACTACAGAATCCATATTGGTAGAATCTAAACGCTTTTCAATTGGTATCGATTCGGAGTTAACAAAATTCTTCATCACTTTGGCGACTAGCTTGAATTTTCTAGATTCATCTATCAACCCATTTGCATGCCTCATACGCTGGAACCGGTCCCCATCACCCAGAGCGCCAGAGAATACATGTGAGCTGTCTTGGTAGGAACTCCAGGAGTACTTATGGACACCTGTGTCTGTATCATTAACAATGATTTCATAGTTGCCCGAATTGTGAAATGAATCAACCAATACAGTCTCAACTCCACCAGATACCGATTGTTTAGCGATTCTAACCTGCTGTGGATTCTCGACTTTGTAGCGAATCGTATCGCCAATTATCTGAAGAGGCTCTTGATACTCAACATCAATGTCCATGCGAAATTCATTTCCGGAAGCCGCAAGACTATCGGCGGAAAAAACAGCGACTATGGTGGCGCTATCTAAACTATTACCAGCCAGCGATGAAGAGAGAATCAGCATTGTCGCCTCCCCAACAGCTAGAGCGTCCGATGCGCTACTCAGCGCAGACATTACGTTTCGCTGAAATGTACTTTCTTTTAACTCCATCGCGCCAGAAAGAAGCGAGGCCTGCAAGCCTGTTAAGCCAGTTAGAGCTAACGCCAAGAGCGCAACTATCCATTTCACTGATTTTGTTCTAATAGCCATGCCCCAATATACGCAAAATTATCCACCTAGGTTCAACATTAACATCTCTTAACATTTGCTAACACATCTTAACTCGGGGAATTGAAACAGACCCCCTATCCTCAGACGTAACAACCACCAAGCGAATGTCAATACGCTTCGCAAAACTAGAACATTACTAAGAAGACAAAACAACAAAAGAGACAATTAGACACAGTTTCACTGAAAGGAATTACAAAAATGAACAAACCCGCAACCTTTTTCGGACTAATTATTGGAATAGCTCTCGCTTTCGCGACTCTTCCGACAACGTCCCACGCCCAGAAAATGGTAATGGAATTAGATGGCGATAGTATTGAAGGTCAGCCATACATCATCGCCGAACTCGGAGCTGTAGTCGTCTTTAAAAACAAGAGGCTCGAAATCATGCACGTTATGGACAAACACGCACGCCCGAAGGAATATCTCTCTGTTGACGTTCAAGCTGGGGATCGGTTCGTGATGTTCAACGGAACTCGTTTGAAAACACTTGAAGATCTCAAAGGAGCTTTCGAAAATGCCAAAGTCGGCCAGAAATTGAAATTCGGCATTAAGCGTGACAAAGGCATGCACATGATAAGTTTCGCCAAAGCAGATCCAGAGTCACTACCACAGATGTCTGGCATGACAATGACCATCGATGATGACGGCCCCGACAGCGAAGACGGTGCAGACGGAGATGTAAACTTCAATTTCCAAGGCGAAGTTGCAATGCTGATGGGTTCTGGAATTATCGCCAATGAAACTGACGCAGGAATTTTGATCGGCGCTCTAATGCCAGGCGCACAGAAGCGCTTTGGTAAAGTAGATATCTCCAAAGGCGATAGAATTATCAAATTACAAGGCAAGAAGATTACGGCTCTGTCACAATTAAGCGAGCTTTATGACAAGATTGAAGTTGGCGGAAGTGTTGAATTTGTGCTCGCCAATGAAGAGGGAGAATACACAGTAACCTTCAAGAAACGTGACACTCAAGACGGGCCTATCATCAAGACAATCACCAACTAATTGGCAGTCAAGAATAAATGACATATCGCAGACATATGACTCGGATGAATATTAAGACAGCTAAAGCGCTCATGCTGGGCATTCTGGCGCTATCTCTACTAATTACAAGTTCTGCATCAGGGCAAAGTAATTCAGCATTCAACCAGCGTGATGATGAATATCGGCTTCTTGGTCTCAAGCGAGCTCGTCAGGCGTTTGACATAGCGAATTCTGAATTGCAACGTCAACAAGAGCTGTACAATCGGAATCTAATCAATCGTGCGGAGCTTGAGCGCGCTCAGAGCGTCTTTTCAGGAGCGGAAGTCAATTACCAGCAATCACTATTGGCAGTCCTCTTTGAGCGCCAATATGTCACTGTCACCTCGGCGGTGAAATATCAAGCTGATGACAATACAAAACATGTGCGCTTGACATTAGCCAATACCTCAGGTGGTTCTGCAGAGTTCAAACATCTGCTGAACATGGAAGACGATTTGTTTCAGTCTCTCAAGCCAGAGGTCGTTCACAATGTCTATGCTTCACTGGTAAATGAAAACGGCGCCATTATCAGTCAGCCTTATGAAATCAAAATCGAAGAGCTACGCTACGGTGAGCCACAAACTGTAGATTTTGCGATGTTACAAGACCTTGATGTCGTGACAGTCTACTTGATTTACAGTAATGGCACGGAGCGCAGCTTCAAGATATTCTTGCAAAAGGACGAATCGGTCAATCGGGTCATTGTACAATCCGAACAGTTCTCTCAAGAAGTTAATCTTGGCCAAACAGCAAAGTTTGATCTGACACTTGAGCAATTCAGCCGTTCGCGAGACACTTATAGTTTGCAAGTGGTAAACTTGCCGCGACAAATCGCACGTTCTTTCACTGACCCAGCTGGTCGAGTTCGCCTGACACAGCTCAAATTCACAGAGTCATCGCAAAGCAAACGTGCGGTTCTGGAAGTGACTTTGCCAGATAGACCAACTGACGAAGTCACTATGGGACAGACAATTGAGTTTTTTGCGCTGGTTATACCGCGGGGACGACTCGCAGAGTTTCCCGACTTGAAAAGCAAACACTGGACAGAGCAGGAGATTATAGCTCTGGACATCGGGTATGTCCGTCTGGAGCTCGCGCCTCGCGGCCAAGGCGAGATTCTAGTCCGCGCTCCGCTGCTTTTCAAGTCAATCAGCGCTGGCGAAATTGTTACACTAGAGTTTGAGTTGTTCAACGAAGGTAGTTTGCGAATTGACAATATTGCGTTCGATGTAGAATTACCACTGCGCTGGGGCAAGACCTTGAGTCCTGATTTGATTCAGTCACTTGAAATTGGCGCAGATCGGCGTGTGACATTAACGCTTTCACCGCCAGAGGATGTCACTGAAGGTCGATATGACATTCGATTGCGCACTGATGCAATGTCCAACAATCAACCCGTAACTGGCGAAGACAAGACCTTTACAATCGAAGTGCGCTCCGAGACCAATGTTCTGGGCGCCTCGTTGATTGTCATGCTTCTACTGGGATTGGTCGGCGGAATTGTCATCTTCGGTGTCAAGTTGTCAAGAAATAGCAAGAACATTCAAGAGGTTTATTCCTTAGAGAGAAAAGAGACACAAATGAATGACTACAATGGAAAACCATTGCTTGAGGCTATAAACCTCACCAAACGTTACGAAGATGGTGTTTTGGCGTTGGACCACATTTCGTTTGAAGTCCAGGCTGGTGAAATCTTCGCGATGCTCGGCGGCAATGGCGCTGGGAAAACAACTGCGATAAATCTATTTTTGAACTTCATTGAACCAACCGATGGAGAAGCCCGCATCTGCGGAATCACGACACATCAGGAGCCACTTGAAGCTAAGCGGCTAGTGTCTTTTGTCTCTGAGAATGTCATGCTCTATCAGAACTTCACGGCTTTGCAGAATTTGGATTTCTTTGCCCGTCTTGGAGGTAAGACTGACTACACAAGAGATGACTATCACGAGGCTCTTCTTCGTGTTGGACTTGCCGAAGAATCCCATGCCAAGAAACTCAAAGGATATTCAAAAGGCATGCGGCAAAAATGTGGCATTGCGATTGCGATACTAAAAGACTCACCAGCGATTCTGTTGGATGAACCAACCTCAGGGCTCGACCCAAAGCTGGTCGCGAATTTTTGAATCTCCTCAGCGAACTTAAGAGTGAGGGCAAGGCAATTCTAATGTCCACTCATGATATTTTCCGCGCAAAGGAGATATCAGATAAGATAGTAATTATGGACAACGGGAAAATTATCATGCAAGAAACAGCTGCGAGCCTACAAGGTCAGAATCTCGAAGAGCTGTACATGAACTACATGGGCGGTTATCGCGAAAATGTTGACAATATTGACAATGTTGCAGTTTAAGGAAGGACTGAAGGAATAGGACAATGCTTAGGACTATAATCGAAAAAGAAGCGCGCGATTTGTTAACTTCAACAAAATTCGTCGCCAGCTTTTTGGCTTGCACTGCGCTTATTCTACTGGCTTTCTATGTCGGCGCCACCAACTACAAAATTTCACGCGCACAACATGCAGCCTCCCAGGCAGAAAACATGCGACAAATGGAAGGACTCACTAGCTGGCTAGAACTAAGAAACCATCGCATTTTTCTACCGCCGCAACCACTTGAAGCGCTTGTCACTGGAATTTCAAACGACATTGGTCGCACAGCAGAAGTCCGCAGTCGCGGTGAAATCATTCCAGAGGACAGTCGCTTCAATGAAGACCCCATCTTTGCGGTTTTCCGTTTTCTAGATTTGAATTTTGTTTTCACTATAGTCCTCTCCCTATTTGCGATTCTTTTGGGATACGACGCAATCAGTGGTGAAAAAGAGCGCGGCACACTCAAGTTATCATTTTCTAATGCTGTTCCACGTTCTACATATTTACTCGGAAAGTTCTTTGGTTCTTTCATCACACTTTCAACAGCTTTGTTGATAGCTCTTTCGCTGGGTTGCCTAATGCTTCCGATTCTGGGTGTCAATCTCAGTGGTGATGAATGGTCGAGACTGGCGCTGATCATACTTACTGGTCTCCTGTATTTCGGCGCATTTCTCACACTGTCTATTTTTGTTTCCTCAAGAACGGTCAACACGTCCAGTTCGTTTCTGGCGCTGTTAGTTATTTGGTTGGGAGCAACATTGATTTCTCCGCGGGCGGCAACTCTACTAGCAGGTCGAGCGGTTGATGTTCCGTCTGTTGATGAAATAGCCGCACAAAAAGCAACCTTCGGACGTCAACTTTGGAAAGAGTTTCGTGATGGTATGAAGGAGTTCAGCTCGCCATCAGATGTGTCCGATACTGATATACAATTGGTCATGCAACGCTTCAACGAGTTCATGGACTCGCTGACGAATATCAGAGATAGCAAAATGGACGTGTTCACAGAGCGCCTTAACGAGGAGCGAAAGAACAAACAACGTAAACAACAAGCTTTGGCCTTCAACCTAGCTCGAATCTCACCAGCTGCATCATTGTCCTTGGCCAATTCCGCCTTGGCTGGGACATCACTTGAATTGCAGAATCGCTTTTACGACGAAGGCACAGTCTATCGAAAAGGGTTTAACGCTTTTCTCAAAGAGAAAACAGGCATTAACGTCGGTGGGCGGATGATTATTATGACAACCGACGATGATGAAGATGAAAATGAAAAACCAAAGGTAATCGACGCTACTGAATTGCCAAAGTTTAACTTTCAAACAGCTTCAATCACCGAATCACTGGAAACCGCTGTCGTGGATATGGGAATCCTAGCGCTCTTTAATCTACTGTTCTTTGCTGGCGCGCTGTTTTCATTCACGAGGTATGACGTGCGCTAAGAGCGCCTGAACTACGCCTTGCAATAACACGACATAGGGTACAGCACATAGCCTAGAGAAAGAGAAAAGAAATATGTTTTCAGTATTGGTAGTCAAAGAACTAAAAGCGATTATTCTCAGCCCAAAGTTTTCGGTGACATTTGCCGTTTGTTCTGCGCTGATAATACTTTCCATCTTTACAGGGATTCGCGAATACAACAATTCAGTCAAAGGCTGGGAATCTGCGGTTGCTCTCGCCGATCAACGCGCAGGTGAGTCAACCAACTGGGGACACTTCTCATATACGACGCTACGTAAACCAGATCCCATGAGTATCTTTGTTTCTGGGCTGACAAATGACATTGGTCGATGGTCTAATATCAAAACCGATGAATCCGTAAAACTAAAACATAGTCCATACTCTGATGATCCAATCTATGCAGTTTTCCGCATGGTGGATTTCTCCTTTGTAGTTCTAATAGCTCTCTCCTTGTTTGCTATTCTCTTCACCTATGACGCAATCAACGGTGAACGGGAATCTGGCACGTTGGAACTAGTGATGGCCAATAGCATACCGCGCTCAGAGTATCTTCTGGCAAAACTTTCAGGGGCGTGGCTAGGCCTGACCTTGCCTATACTAGTACCCATCCTACTGGGGCTGTTACTAGTTGTGGCCTATGGCATTCCCTTAACTGTATTACACTGGGCCAAAATCATGACTCTCATCGGAGTCTCAATCTTGTTCTTCACTCTGTTCATCACGATTGGAGCTTTCTTCTCGACAATTACTCGTCACTCAAGCGTCTCGTTTCTTCTGTCGCTTATTATGTGGGTGACTTTTGTTTTGATTGTCCCCCGCGCTGGAGTCATGGCCGCCGCTAGTTTGGTTGATGTGCCTCGTGTTGCAGAAATCGAGGGTCAACGTGATGGCTTTGCCAAAGGATTATGGGCTGAGTTCTATCGTGATATGGAAAAGCGTTTCCGTAATGATGAAACATCAGGGTTTGATGGTGATGATGACATGGCGATGTGGACACGTATGGAGCGTGAAGATTCATTGCGTAAAATCATTGAGCTACAAGTTGAAGAATACGAAATCAAACTCTTCGATGACTTACGTCAGAAAAAGGCCAAGCAAGAAAAGCTTGCTCTCACACTGTCGCGCCTATCACCTGCATCGTCATACCAGCTTGCCTTGATGCAGCTAGCGGGAACCGACATTACTTTGAAATCACGCTATGAAAAAAGTATGTCCGAATATCGCCAGCGCTGGAACGCCTATGTTGAAGCCAAACAAAAAGAAAGCGGCGAACAAGGGGGATTTGTCTCAATCAGTATCGACTCAGAAACTGGAGTAAATATTGGAACTGGCCGTGATGATCAAACAGTCGACATTAGTGACATGCCCCGCTTTGAAGCGCCGACACCAACATTCGCTGAAAGTTTCACCCCCATACTAGCTGATATTGCTATACTCGGACTGGGAATCCTGCTCTCATTCTTTGGTTCATTCTTGGCGTTCTTGCGCTACGATATTAGATAACTATGCGCTCGTTCAGGCCAGACTCAAGTGGCAGAGCTTTGTGCAAACATAGTTTAATAAGAAAGTGTCTGCGCCAAAATCTTGGCGCAGACACTTTTGCATTGGGTGACAATCTATCGTCAAAGCTTGATCATGATTTTGGTATGTAGCATATCGATTCGTGTCAGGGCCTTGGCCATCAATGGGGCGGCATCTTTTTGGAATCTCTTGTCTGAACTCAAGACATGAAAATCCTCAGACTTGTCCCATTCAACAATACCAGCCATATGCGGGACATATGAAAAGTCACCGCTGGGCGCGTCTTTGATAGAAGCGAACGTAACTTTGAACTCTGGGTACGGTCGTCCATAGCTGCGTTTGATAGGCTCAGAAACTTCAAAATACTTAGGCAAATAGGTATCCGCTTCGGGAGTCAACCAGGCTCCAAAAAATTCGTACGACTTGTCGGCTCTAAAGACAATTTCGACATCTTCACCGACTTCATAGAAAGCAACTTTGATGAAACTTAAGGCGTCATCACGCAAGTGGACAATTTTCTTGTAGCGCTTGTCACTTTCGAATTTCTTCTTAACCGCCAAGCTAGGCCACTCAAAGATAGCTACCATTTGTGGGCTGATATCACCTGCGGTAACTTCTGTCACACCAAATGTAGCTAACATACTCACGCCATAATCCTTACCGATCCGCAAGGCCTGTGGAAAATATTCGTCATTCAACTGCTTCTCTTTACCAGATTTGACAGAAAAGTAGGCAATGTCATAGACCATTCCCTTTTTGAAAGCGATTGTCTCAGTCTGATTATTTGAATTGACCTCGTGCTTACTGTCACTCCAGCCAGTGGCAAAGTTGACGCCAATGCTTAAAGTAGTAACTGTGATTGCCAGCGTTAGTTTCTGGACAAGTTTCTGTGTGGCGCTCTTAAACATAATAACCTCCGTCAAAATCTTTATTAATTGATTTGTTAATTTACTTCTAGCACACCGTATTGAATCGAAATTCCAGCAGTGACTCCTGTACTAATTCTTGCCCATTATTCTGCTCTTTCTCCTTTATTACTTTCTTGGGTTGGTAATTTTCTAACTCTCTCTTAGTCTTCTTCAAATCCACTTGTGCGCTATTGATGCTTGCCGAATTGTCTGTCCTGACTTTCTTATTGGAGCGATTCATTCAACATTCCCAAGCCACCTACTTTGTATATACGCGCAATTATTGAGAAAGATTATGGGCTAAACGCTTGATATGTTGTCCATTCGTCCTTTTACGATGGCCAAACTGTCAGTTTTGACGTATATAGAACTGTAGGTCGTTATGGCTGATAAGCTTGAAAGGATAGATTAAGTGGATGTACTAGCAGATGTAATAGCCGCAACTAGAATCGGCAATGCGATTCTCTGCGGCGCAGAGTTCATGGCCCCTTGGGGCATTAGGTTCGACTCAGAGAATAGAACTCATTTCCATATTGTCAGCCGTGGCAACTGTTGGCTTCGACTAGACGCCGAATCAGAGCCGCTGCAATTATTTCAAGGTGACGTGGTTATGGTTCCCTTCGGTGGCGGGCACACCATCTCTGATTCACCTGAAACTCCAGCGCTCCCAATGGCCGAGGCGCTGGCAAGTTGTTCGCGCACTATTCACAACAAAAAACGGAGCGACAATCATTGTGGGGCGTTAGGCGCTCCAGCTAGTGGTTCGACGACTCTGATCTGTGGTGGCTATAGCTTTGACCATCAAGAGAAGAATCCATTGCTCTCACTCCTACCTCATGTCATCCATATCTCTGCAGATAGGATGGAGGATGGTGGCTCAATGCAAACTGTCTATCGTTTGTTGCGCAATGAAATCTATGAGAAAGCGCCAGGCTCTGAAACAGTCATTGGCCGTCTAGTGGATGTCATGTTCGTCTATATACTTCGCTATTGGGTAGCCAACGAGCCGAAAGATTCAGCGGGATGGCTAACAGCGCTAGAGGATCCCCAGATTGGCAAGACACTTTCGTTAATGCACGAAAACCCAGGTAGACCTTGGACAGTGGATTCGCTTGCCAGTGAATCTCTGATGTCACGAGCGGTTTTTGCCAAAAAGTTCTCAGCGTTGGTTGGGGAACCGCCACTTTCGTATTTGACGCGTTGGAGGATTGGACTTGCCGCACGAAGTATTCGTGAGTCACGTAAACCGTTGAGCGAAATCTCAAGAGAGATTGGTTATGAATCGGAGTTTTCATTCAGCAAAGCTTTTAGCAGAATAATGGGCCTGCCACCAGGAAAGTACCGAACAAGAGAAAAGATACAACAAATGTAGCAGCAGAGTGGCCCTGATATTCGTCAGGGCCACTCTGCTGACACCCTAGTTTCCCGTAGTCCCACACACTGGCGCAGCGCCACCAGCAAAAATCCGAGCAATCAGAAAAGTTACGTCCGCTATATTGACGCTGTTATCACCATTGGCGTCACCCTCGTCGGCGCAAGGGGGCGCTGAGCCGCCAGCAAAGATTCTTGCGATGAGGTAAGTGACATCGGCGATGTTGGATGTGCCATCGTTGTTTGCATCACCAGCTGTATTGCAACAACTGGGCGTGGGAGGATTGAAAATAGCCATGCCTTCATTGACTAGGCGTGTATGACTGAAAACAAGTGTGTCATTCTCTGGGAGATTAATCGGAGTTATAACACTTGTAAGGTTGGTGTCTGAATACTGTGGCATTGCCCAGCTCTCGAAGATAAGATGATCTGGCTGCCCGATCGCTGAATCGACTTGGTTTATCCAATCAATAGCGCCTTCGTAGTAGACACTGTCAGTGTATTGCCCAAACTCGTAGAGCTGGGTGTTGAACCTAAGGTCAATCAGAATCGGAGCAAAGGCTATACTATGAGCGCCTAAGAACGTTTCCAACTCCTGCAGATCTGTCTTCAACTGTGCGAGTGTTACACTACCATAGGTTGTTCCTGCATAGTCGATGATTCTGAGTCCATGCACATCCAAGTGAATAAATGGAAGGTTGATACCTAGATTTTCCAACTCTGTCACATATGTCTTGATTCCATCAACATCCACTTCAGGATAGAGAATAATTTGACCAACAATAATTGATGGAGCTGCGTTATTCATCATAGTGATGAACTCCGCAACCATAGCTGCAATTTCAGCTAGGCTTTCAGTTTTACATTCAGGCCCCCCTAAAGGCGGATAGATAGGCGAATACCATCTTCTGATAGGTTCATCTATGGCTATGTAACGGACTGTTCCTCCGTTGTTCTGCACATTGACAATCGCATCCACCGTCCAGTTGAAGGCATTTTGCGCAGCGTTTTGCCTTTCGGCGCTACAATCGACAGACGTACCGAATGGTGTTTGCGGTAAGATGCCCGCTCCCTCAATTGCAATCTCAATACCCCATTGTTCTAGTTTAGTGAACGCCTGAACCGCAGCAAGATTGGTCAGTGTATTAGAATTGCACAGGCCGCCTACGCAAGGCCATGAATTCACATGGTGAGTCAGAAACTGAAACACGTCAATCTGTGACCTAGCGGAATCCCACTGCGTTGGGTTGGTGAATAACTGCAGCAAATCATCGCTACCCATGCTAGGTCCATACCAGACTTGGCTACTGTCTGCAGGTTGGCAGCGCGCAGAAGGACACGCAAGAGCGCTTGCTAGCGCAAACAGCAGAGCCGTAAGCGCAACTTTTTTTCTCATCTCGTTCAAACTCCGTTAGTGTCACCATCATTTAACTTAGAGGAACAGGACCTCCTACAAAGATACGACATATTGTTAGATGAACAAGGGAAGAATTGTCAGGTGAAAACATGATGGGGTTTACAAGATGAGCTTCTAAGGCTGTGCCACAAAACGTGCGCTTGTTTCACTTGTCTAGAGTCATGTGTAAACTAAGACGCTTCAAAAATGGCGCTGGATTGAAATCAGCGCATGATCGTCACGACTGAATGGAAACAGTTGGTCGTTGGTTGGAACACTCACGAACCCCCGCCACTCTAGTTCAATTGTCATGGACTCACCGATGCGTCGACTGGCCTCGAAGAATATTGCAGTGGACTGATTGTCAAGATCGATGACAGCCCCTGCTAGAGCCGCAGTGGATTGGACATCGTTGAATGCCAAACGCCCACCCAAAAATAAGTCATTTTCAAAAGGCAAGGGAGAAAGAGAACCACGATCGTCATAGTGATACTCCGCCAAAGCTCCCAAGTCATAGTTTGATCCAAACAGTCCAACGAATGTACGTTCGAATCCACCAACCGCGCTAAATGACCTCTTTCCCAGAATTTCTTCAGAGACACCCTCAAACTTCCAAAGAATAGTTTCGGCTGTCCACTGCAATTCCAAACCAGTTCTCTCAGTTTGCGTATAGAACGGCCGTAATACTAATTCACCACCGTCACGGGCTAGCAAGAAACTTGGGGCGCGGTTAGTCCCCGAAAAATGGCTCACGCCGAAATCTAGATTACCAATCGTATGTGACCAACGCAGCGCCCAATCAAAGTGATACTCTTCAGCATCAGACTCATAGATAGGATTGTCAGTGTCAATGGGCAAAGGCCCACGCAAACGTCCGTCAATGCCAGCGAATGTTCGCGTCCGAAAATATGGTAGCGCAAAGGCTTCGACTATTCCCCATGAACCAATATGAGTTAGGTGTACCATCGGTTGGCCAAGCTTGTCTTCGCCATCAAAGTTTTCTACAAAATCGGTTTGATTGATGAAGTCTACCAGATGTTGCGTTTCGGTGACACCCCAGAAAACCTGTTTGACTCCCAGAGCCAATTCCCAGCTTGACCATATTTTTTCGTAATACAATTCACGAATATCCAGATGACTTCGCTCAGAGTCATTGGCATCAAATCTCCCGTAAGGAGAAAAGACGAAACGCGCTGTGCCATTGCTCAGGTCACGATAAATCTCTGGAGCGACAAAAAACGAAACATCCGCATCAGACTGCCTAGAGTCAAAAGCGCTCTGAGGGAAAACACGTGTTTCAACACCCACTTTACCGCTTAGGTCAAAGCCACTAAGCTCAAGCGCCCTCGCCCTTGGGGAAACGAGTATTATGACGCTCAAGCTTAGAAACAATAGTGTTCGTGAGGAAAAGTAATTCAATGGGAGCATTATCGCGCGCGTTTAAGTGTGCTTTTGTCGAAGTCACGTTGGGTGAAGCCATTGCCAAAACTGTAATCCGCCCAGAGCAAGGATGTGGCTTTGCCTGTTTGAAGGTTTTTCATTTCCATCTCATCAGCGCGCCAGAAATGGCCGAGATAGAGTTTGTATGATTTGTAGACCAGCGATTTCAAATGCGAATCCTTTCTGTCATAGAAATCTATCTTTTGAACTCGGTATTCTTCCTTGTCATACCAAACTATTTGTTTGGTGTAACCAGAGCGTTTGTCGGTTGGGATGCGCTTAACTTTGAAACAATCCACTCCATTGGCAGAATCCTCACCCAAATACTCATAGGTATATTTTTCAATTTCTTGTGATGACAAATCCTCGAAGGCAAACTCACTGCCCATAAACGGACCGGATTTATTCCCCGACGAAATACGTTTGATGCGTTTTAGCGCTGGCAAATACAGCCATTGATCGTCGGCCCCTTCGACATGCGTAAAAGAAAGAAACGCTGTGCCTTTTACGTCACGAGGTGTATGAAAAATCGTGAGCAATTTGTCGCCATCGTCATTCATCTCTAATGAACGAATAGTAATCTCACGGCCACTGGACTCGCCATGACGGTTGGTGAGCGTCATGACCATCTTGGCCGAAAGGTCTCCCCAACCAGAATCTCGATTGTCCGCTTCTATGGCGATTTTCAAACCCTGATTCGAATCCACTTCCGCATAGACTCTACTGGAGCCCAGACCCGCAATACTGAATATCACAATAGCAACCGTTAGCGCCGTTTTGCTCATAACCGATACACTCGTTAACTGTTTCATCTTCTCTATCTCCAATTTGTATTTTTTTGTAATGTCTCTTGAGTAGTTCTCGCGTTCTTCTAGGCGCGCGCATCGGCAATTTTGCCTGTAATTGTGTCACCACTTTTCTTGCCTAGTTTCAAATTCTCAGTCACTGGCGCTCCATCGACTTTCAATAGAAGCGCTGGTAACAATATGAAATCAGCTAACAGCGCAGTTGCGACAGTTATAGCTGTCAATAGCGCCATATCAGCATTGAGACTGAATGCTGACAATGAAAGAATTGAGAATCCTAAAACCAATGTTAATGTTGTGATGACCATCGCTGGCCCAACGGTTGTGAAGGATTGCCGGACCGCATCTGCCGCGTCGAGTCCATCTTCGCGTCTGGCGCGCAAGTATTTCGTTAGGAAATGAATTGTGTCATCAACTACAATTCCAAGTGTCATTCCTATTACTGGAGCCATTCCCATATTTATTTCGCCATGATAGAGCGCCCAAATACCGAATCCGATTCCAATCGGAACCATGTTAGGAATAAGACTCAAGACACCTAGCTTAACATTGCGCAACGCCAGCAGAATTACCAGTGAAACTAGAATCAGCGCCAGAAAACTTCCTAGCAATGTATTGTTCAACGACACTTCAGAAATGTGTGCAAACATAACTGACGGACTCGAACCATGCGCGTGCATATATTTTGGTGTATTAGCCCGCAACCAGTCTTCCCCAGCTCCAGCTATTCCGCGCATTTCTTTGGTCGACACATCACCTTTCATGGTGACAATAAACCTTGTTGATGACTTATCAACATTGATTTGATTATTGAGATCCAATCCATAAGGTAGTGACATCTCGTAGAGCAGCAAATATTGCGCGGCAAGTTCCCTATTGGCTGGAAGTGAATAGAACGCTGAATCGTCACCGTGCATGCTCATATTCAAACGCTTCATCACATCGGTAAATGTCGCGACGTGAGTCACGCCTGGATACTGACGATACCAGTTCGAGAAATCTTCAAGTTTGGCCAGATATTTGACATCGGCTATTCCCTGACTCTCAGCTGCAGCCACCGAAAACTCGACCTGATACGGACTGGTCATATTCTCGGCGATAAAATCACTATCAGTGCGAAATAGTATTGACTCATCAAAATACTCTGTAAATCTGTCATTGAGTTCATTCATAGGCGCAAACGAGACTAATGTCACAACCACCACAGCTGAACCCCAAAGAGCAGTTCTACGTGATGAAATCACCCACTCGGCCATACGCCCAAATATTGGATGCGTGGATTCAGTCTTCTTTCGAGCTCTAATCGGTAACAATGATAGAAGCGCCGGAAGAGTAAAGACTGAGAAAGCAAAAGCGGCCGCAACTCCAACTGCTGTTATATTGCCAAGATGTGTGATTGGCGGTACAGGAATCCAGTTCAAGCTTAAAAATCCGATGACTGTGGTCAGTGAGGTTAGAAACACTGGTAGCAAATTAACACGCATGCTCTCAATAATCGCTTCACTTTTTGCCATGCCATTTCGCATCATCCTCAGCGCTGTTACAATAATATGCACACAGTCCGCTATCGCCAATGTCATGACAATAGTCGGCGCGGTAATTGACATCGGAGTTAGTCCGATACCAGCCCATCCCGCAATACCCATCGAGAAAATCATTGAGAGAGTAATCACAAACAGAGTCGCAATTGTGCCACTAATTGAGCGCATAGAAAACAATAACACCAAAATCATCGCTAGGTACATCAGCGGAACAAGACTCGACATATCAGACATACTCGCCTGCATAAATGCCGTATTCAGCATCGCTATTCCTGACATGTAAATCTCTATTTCAGGATATTGCTCGGCCATCATTGCGCGAATCTCATTGGTATACGCAAAAACCTCGGTGACAGCGGTAGGATCGTCGTCTGGGAATTGTAGTGTAATGTTTAACGCCGTGACATGGGAACCATCTGTTATTAGTCTCTTGTACAGGGCTGGCTCCGATAGCGCTACGCCCTCCAAATATATCAAATCCGCGGGTGTATATTTGAGATCGTCGTGAACCAAATCCCTGACTAAGAGATCATCCTCGTCGGCGGTTGTATGCTGGAAGTTACTAATTGCATCCACTCGAATTGAGTAGGGCATCTTCCAACTCATGGTAGTGATGTCTTTGACCGCTTGGAGAGTTCTCTCGGTGAAGACTTTCCCATCAGTGGGAGCCAGCACAATTAGAACATTGTCGTTCTTGATATATGTTTTTTCTATTTGTTCAAAAGCTGCCAATTGAGGATTGTCCTCATCAAACCAGATTCTGTATCCCTGATTGAAATAGAGATTCTGGGCCCCGTAACCGCCAATAGCCACAACCAACAGCGTCACGAACATCACCAAGAGACGATTTCTCAGTAGCCACTTAGTATAACTGACTACCCCGCTCTGCTTTTCTTGTTTCTTCCGACTCACAATTCGCTCCTAAGTAATGCTTTTTTACACTTTTCTTTTCTTGTATGTCTGTACTTAACTGGTCGTACCTGAACTTTGGTGACTTATGGTCATTTATTTACCCATGGTCAGATAACGACTTATAGTTTGAAAAAGTTTCATTGTCAAGGCATTATTTTCATATAATTATGAGGATGTATATAACTACCTGTGTGGCAGTGCCTTACAGTCGGACATGCAATATCACAAATTGTGCCACGGCATCGCCAATTGACATGGAACTATTCGGCGTTTACGAACGTTTACTTGACAGGCGGTCATATTTTGAATATATCTAGACTGCCGAGTGGAATTCTCAGGGAAGCTCCACAAGAAATATGGCAGGGACTGTATTGGCCATAATTATTGAAGCGAGGTAGATGATATGGGTGTAGCGGAAAGAAAGGTACGCGAGAAGCAACGTCGGTTGAATGATATTCTTGATGCTGCCGAAGAAGTATTTTTTGCCGCTGACGGTATAACGGCCTCAATGGACGATGTCGCCAAGAGAGCGGAAGTAAGCAAGGGTACGCTCTATATTTACTTCCAGAATAAAGAATCGCTCTATCTCGGAATCGGCGCGCGTGCAAATGTGATTGTACAGGAGATGTTTGCATCTGCTGCTGCCACCGAAAAAACTGGAATCAATCAAACGCTGGCCATCACGGAGGCGTATTATGAATTCTCCAAGCGCTATCCCAACTACTATAAGATAAAATCACTATCTGACGGAGCAACAGACAAAGCGTTTCAAGCTCTAAGTGACGATCCACTCGGGAAGCAATGCCAGGATTCCGCCACTGCCTGCGGTCGAGTGCTTCGGGAGGCAATCGCCCTTGGAGTTTCCGACGGTTCAATTCGCTCTGATATAGACCCAGATGTGACAACTGTTTTGTTGTGGGCTAAGTCCAATGGAGTTATTTCTTTGATCCAAATCAAGGGCTGCTTTCTCAAAGAGAAAATGAACATAAATGTTGAGAGTATTTGGAACGAGTTTCAAAAGACCATTCGCATTTCGCTCGAACTACCCAAGAACCAAAGCTAATTTACGTTGCAATCTCCCCTAGTAAGCTTCCGACAGTAAACAAGCGCCACTTACAAAACCAGAGCCTCAGCGAAAATGTTTGCGTGACACAACAATTTCTTTTGCTTCGATTCTTATCTCACAAATCTCTTCCTACTCCAAACTCTTTTTGTTACTCACAACTGTAAACCAATCAACTCTGCGTGTTAAGTACATCATCAAGGCAAGGGCTATGAACAATAACGCACTCCCCATTATGAGAGCAAAATCTTGTAGTTGTAGGACAATGTACAGATAGCCGTATAGAATTATTAAGACTATAGCAACTATCAACGTCTGTGACTTATCCGAAAGAACACTGATAGAATAGAACGATATTAATGTGACAATCCCAGTACTCGCAATTAGATAGGCGTACAAAAAAGGTATATACTCTGATAATGATAACAAAAGAGTGTAGAATATTACTAGCGCTACTCCTATTAGCAAATACTGTATGGGATGAATAGCTTTGTTACTCAAAATCTCTATTACAAAAAATGTTAAGAACGTTAGTGCAATAAACAGAATTGCGTATTTTATTGTGCGCATTGTTTTTTGATATTCATCCACCGACAAAAGCAAGTTCACTCCAAATACTGATCTGCCTAGGTTGTATCTTGACCCTACCCATTGTTGTGGGAAGTCACGATTTATGTGAAGTATCTTCCAATTAGACTTAAACCCTTCTTGATTCAGTTCTCTTTCTACTGGTAAGAAACTCCCAATGAAACTCGGATTCTGCCAATTTGAAGTTAATTCGACTTTGGTTTCCTTCCCAACCGGAGAGAAAAGCAATTCGAAACTACCGTTTAAGTTCAGTCTTGTGCTGAATTCTATTGCTGATTGTTGATTTGACATGTCGGTTCTAACACTAAATCCTGACGAAATTAGATCACTCGTTTCAACTCCTGAATTGACTGAAAGCTTCTCACCATTCCAAAGTATGTTTATGGAATCCCTAACTCCTTTCATATCGGAAATGCCCATGGATACAATCGCATCTTCAAGAATCATATCCTCACGCTCAATACCTAGCTCGGCAAAATTGGGTAAACCAAAGGCTCCAGAGATTTGCAATTCACTGTTGTATAATACCGTCTCATATATGCCTCGATTTCTTATTTCCGGATTTACGACTCCCTCAATATCCAATCTCTCAGGCAGGAAATGCGCATATTTGATTCCAGTAGTTAATTCTTTCTTGTCACTATACCAACGATATCTAAAAGGAATACTCAAAATCGGTCCGACGAGTAATTGTTTGCCGCCCCAATTGCTACTGATTTCAGAGGCAACTTGATCTCGCCTTAACTCTCTTTCAGCAATCAAGGACTTAGTCAAGAATGCGGGTATGAGTAACACTAATGCAATAATTCCTATTACGATTAATCTCACACTAACTGACTGTCTCATATCGGCCACTGACATTCTCGACTCCGATCACTTCTTGGTAATTATTATTTCAGTCGCCATTTAAGTAACTCTTCCAACGCATTGAGATGAGCTTGAAAAGCATTACGACCAACTTTGGTGATTGAAAAACTTGTATTTGTCTTCTTATTGATGAATCTCTTTTTGACTTTGATATATTTGTTGTGCTCCAACACAGAAATGTTGCTGGAAAGGTTACCGTCGGTAACACCCAGTAACTCTCGCATAGAGATAAAATCAACTGACTCATTTACCATGAGGGCTGACATGATTCCTAGGCGCGTCTTGTTCTCAAAGACCTTGTTGATTTGATCGATAATTAGCTTCATCGTTCGTACTTAAAATACATTAGGATGCCATAAATCATAGTTGAAACCCCGAAACCGACTGCCCACAGGATCAGGCCTGCTTCATACCAAAAGGCAGCTATTACACCCAAAGAAATTTCAACGAGGCCAAGCCAAAACATGTCCATTTGTACGAATCGAGCTGCGTTGAGCAAGGCCAAGCCAAAGAACAACAGCAGCGCTGGGCAGACCAATTGATACTGACCCTGTAAGACCAGCGCCGTTGTGAACAATCCACCGGCACAAAGTGGTATAAACATATGAGCGGCAAACCTTCGGGACACACTATTCCAGATAGCCTCCCCTTTTTTCTTCGCCTTCCTAACTGTAAGTATCAGAGCTGTCAGCAGCGTAACTACCAGAGCGCTAAGAGCAATCACAGCAAGAAAATATTGAATATCTCTTTCTGCGGCGATTCGATTGATAATGCCATCACTAATTGTTACTGATCCGAGCTTCGTGGCCACCAACACGAAAGTTAGTAGCCCAAACAGCCCAGCCATTACACCAGACAATCCAGTCAATGAAACGAACGTAGTCGAACGCTCCATTATTGACCTAATGTGCGTAATGCTCTCCAAGTGATCTCTGTCTTTATCCATTTTACTCCTATTTTCAAAGCACTTTGATATTCAAAGTATCAATATATGCTTTAATACATTCCCCGCAAGGAAAAGTTTCAACTTAGTCAAATCGTATTTCGACTAAGCGCTTTTCTTTGCTATATAGAGCTGCCCTGCAATAAGTTACTAGGCTTTGGGGGGGAGACTTATGTCGTGTTATCTAAGGCTGGGACAATTTAAGTTGTCGGGGCAAATAACCAGTTGCATACGCTTTGGCGTATTAGCTGACCTTTGTCATTGGAATATCTACGACCTTTTGGCAGTCACGAGAGCAACACTTGTTGTATTTTTCTTCACATTTATGACACGAGACGTAGAAAAGATCACAGGCCGTGTTGCGGCAATTGCGTAAGAAATCACTCTCTTCGTTGCAGATATGACAAACAGAGACAGCTTCACCTTCGCTGTTCATGGGTGAGACCATGCGTTTATCAAAGACAAAGCACTTGCCTTCCCAAACAGAACGCTGATGGATTTTACCAAACTGTATTATCCCTTGGTTGAGTTGATAGACATCAGTTAGTCCTTGTTCTTTGACATAGGCAGTAGCTTTTTCACATCGTACTCCACCAGTACAATACATCACTACTTTCTTATCTCTTAATGCTTCAAGGTCGACCTTCTTAGTAAACTCTCGGAATGTCTGCAAGTCCAAATGGGTAGCCCCTTTGAAATGTCCAATTTCAAACTCGTAGTCATTACGGGTATCTAATAGGACGACATCTTCTCTTAGGCTCCCATCCTCATTGTACAACTCAAGAAATTCATCAGGAGACAAATGGTCGCCTATGTTTTTCAAATCGACATCACAATCAAATCGAACAATCTCTTTCTTGACTTTGATCTTCATCTTCTTGAAAGGGTGTTCGTTGTAAGACTCTTCTTCCTTGAAGAAAATATCTGAAAGACCAGGAATTTCCTGCAAGACTTTTCTCAAAGCGTCGGTATTTGTTCTGTCGGATGAGATCGAGCCATTGATACCCTCATGACTCACCAGTATCGTTCCCTTATAGATTTCAGCACAGCAGAACTCTCGAAGCGAGGCAGCTACTTCTTTCGGTTTGTCGAAATTTGCGTATTTATAAAACCCTAATACAATCATAGTCATGTCACTTTACTGAGAGTTTCGCGCTCGGGTGGATTTCCTTATTCCTATACATTCCACATCACATTATACAAAATGTCAGCCAATGAACAAGTGTGAAAATATGGACTAGAGGAAACGGGCCTAGAAAGTGACGGCTTTGCCCTCTGTGCCAATATAAGTGAGACACAATTCGATGGTTCTTTGGTAGGGCGGTTGGATGATGTTTAGATGAGTGTATTGGATTGCGTGAGTCGGTTTCCGTTTCCATTCATGACTTAAGCTTGGCCAAACGCTCCTTTGCGTCTTTAATCGACGGAATACCTGTATCGGCATTTCTCCAGATGTCGAGGAAGGTTTCATACTGAGCGATTGCGCTGTCCTTCTCTCCCAACGCCTCATAGCAGATTCCCAACTTGTAGCGTCTTCTCGCCCACGGATAGTCATGTTGAAATCGATCGATCGATAGACTTCCCACTTTGCTATATTCTCCAATGGCCTCACGGTAGTTTGACGTCCGCAAGAAACATTCTCCGAGTGCGAAGCGTGCATGCGAGAACTGCACCTCGCTTAGCGTCTCAACGGCAAGTATCGACTCGAACTGTTTCCGTGCATCAACATACGCCCCTTGCTGAAGGCTGATTCGTCCCAACAGGTAAGTCCAATCAAAATTGAATGACTTTGAACCTGTCAGCTTGTAAATCATGTTTGCTTCATCTCGTGCTTCCTCAAACAAACCTCTTTCGAGGTAAGTGAGACCAAGAATAAGATGGTCTCCTGAAAGTACAGCCCATGTTTTTGTGGGCTTTGTTCTTGCATTACTACTGTGAGCCACTGACGATAGGTCAAACTTGGCAAACATGCGAAAAGTGTTTTCCAACAAAGAGAGCGTCACTCTATTTTCAGGGTCAATCAGTAACGCTTTCTGTATCGTAATCTCAGCGTCGCGAAACCGACCTTGCTTGAGATATACATCAGCTTTACCCCAAAAGGATGGCAGTAAGAATGGATCAATCGTCAATGCCGCCGAGAATTCCCGAAATGCATCGTCAAGCTCTCCTCTAATCGAGTGAATATCACCAAGACCGTCATGCGCGTGGGCATGATTGGGATTGAGTTCCAGAGCCCTCCGCATTTCGAGTTCCATATTTTCGAGATCCCCACGGTTCTCAAAAACAAATCCCAGGGCAAAGTGCGCCTCAGCAGATCTTCCATCTAAAGCAATCGCTTGCCGCGCCGATTCCTCTGCGAGACGCAGCCAACGTTCGTCGTAGTCCCAGCCGGAGTTGGAATACTGTGTGTAACACAAAGACAAACCAGCATAGGCGAGCGAAAACATAGAGTCCAGCCCAATAACAGTCTTGAAGATTTCTATTGCCTGCTCATTTTCCGAGCGAGAGTATGTGTAGAAAAGAGACCGCCCTTTCAAATAGAGTTTGTACGCCTCTACGTTCGAAGTAGGCGCTTTCCGAAGGGATTCGCGCTCTGGCTGTAACAAGGTGATATCAAGTTCTCGGGCAATTGAGATGGCTATCTCCGACTGAAGCGCAAAAATTTTAGTTAGCGCCCGCTGATAGGACTCAGACCAGAGATGCCGATCATCAGAAACCTGAATCAACTGCGGAATAATACGCACAATGTCTGTGTCCCCTGTTTTGTCCCAGAGAATCGTTCCCTCAAGGATATAACTAACACCCAGCTCAGCGCCTATTTGTTGCAGAGACTTGTCTGTTTCCTTGTATTGCATCGAGCTGGTGCGGGATATCACACCAAGTCCGGAGAGATTCGCCAGTCGCGATGTAATCTCATCGGTGATACCATCGGCGAAATATTCATCTTCGGCGCGACCGAGATTTTCAAAGGGAAGAATAGCTATTTTTTTGATCGCGGCGGAATCATTGGTGACAGAAGCGTTTGATGGCCAAAACTTGATTGCTCCAAATGCAAGTGCGCTGAGAATAGCAATGCTTGAAATCATCAATGGCATTTTGCTCTTAGATTTGGCTGGAGTTGCAATAATTGTACTCCCAGAAGGAGCAAGTAGCCGTTTGAGATCGCTAGTAACACCTTCGGCGTGCTGATAGCGCAATGATGCTTGTTTTTCCAGAAGCTTTGAAACAGTGCGCTGTAATTCATCAGGTACACTCGCTTTGTAACGAGCTAGTGGCTCTGGATTGTCAGTGATTATCGACTTGAGCGTGGCAGCTTCATTGTCCTGCTCAAACGGCGTGCGTCCAGCTAATAGTTCATATAGTAACACTCCGAGCGAAAACAAATCAGATCGACGATCAATTTTCTGCCCCTGCACTTGCTCTGGTGACATATAGCGAATAGTGCCGAGAGTTGAGCCAGTCTTAGTAAGGTTCTCACCACCTTGAATAGCAGCCAGTCCGAAATCAAGAATCTTAGGACGGCCATAGGAATCGATGACAATATTTGCCGGTTTAATATCTCGATGGACAACCTGCTTTTCATGAGCCGATCCCAGACCATCACACAGTTGAATAGCAATTTCGATAATTCTATTAACATCAAGTTTATTGCTTTTCGATAAATCTGAAAGAGTCTGGCCCTCAACTAATTCCATCGCAAAGAATGGCCGACCATGTTGTTCTGAGACTTCATAGATGGTGACAATGTTCGGATGGTTAAGTTTGGCGGTGGCCTGAGCCTCACGAGTGAATCGAGCGCGAAGGTCAGAATCCTGAGCCATGTTAGCTGGCAGAAACTTTAGAGCGACCTTGCGATCAAGCTTGGTATCTTCTGCTAGATACACTTCCCCCATGCCGCCTGCCCCGATTTTATCGACTATGCGGTAATGTTGCACCATTACGCCTTTGGTCAGGACAAGGTGGGTGCGAGTTTGGTCGTTATCTGGTTCTTTATCTACTATGCTGGGCCACACTTTGATTAGTATTTTTGAGAAATAAGATTACTCCTATTTCTTGACAATAACGAATATAGAGCCAAAAGGTCTACTGAACAACACAGAAGAACGCGCAAATTTGAAGATTGGGAAGATTGTCAAAACAGCAAAAAACGGGTGAGCGAACAAATGGCTGCGTGATGTACTCCCTACACATCACTCGCACCTCCTGCGCCGAGTTTTTCAAAGACTCTATACTGTTGAAGTCTATGCGCCGACTAAAACTCTTTAAGCCTTGAGCTTCGCGAGTCGTTCTTTGGCATTTTTCAGGTCAATGATGTTGTCGTCGGCGTCTTTCCATATCTCCAGAAACTGTTCGTATTTCTGAATTGCTTTGTCATTCCATCCAGATGCTTCGTATGCCTGGCCCAGCCAGTAATGGACACGCACAGTTAGGATTACATCGAAACTTCGCAAGTTGTCATAATTCCTCTCTGCTTTCTCTAGCGCGGCAACTGACTCTCCGATTTTTCCAGCGAGCAATAACGCGTGACCCAGGTGAGCATAATTGGTAAATGAAGGGTCGGCGTCTACTGCGAGGTTCGCAAAATGCGCGGCAGAGTCATATTCTCCATGATAAAACGTGCGTAGGAACTCGTTTAGTCTAAAACGAGTCAGACTTCGCATATCCGTTGTGTCAATATCTTTCTTAGGTAGAGACCTGAGCATTGAATCGGCTCGCTCAATTTCTCCTAGTTTCAACCAGGTATCTGCTCGTAGAGAAGTTGTATGATCAATTAGCGCCTCTTTAGATACCGTAGATGAGGGGTTATTCAAAATCAAGCTATCATAAGAATCCAAAGCCTTGAACGCAGAATCGGCCCACTGGCGCTCACCAGTTAGCTCATGTAGCAACAACGCGAAATCCTTTCGCTGGGAATAATGCCACGCCGGGATTTTGCCTTTGTTTGTCTCGATTCTACTGCTTTCAAAAAAGTATTCATAACGTTCATACGCTTTTCGGAGTTTACCTTGGTAGAGAGATATGTTCTTAAGCCCCGCGAGTCCGTTGAGGCGAACACTCTTATTAATGTGTGACGCCCGTTCCCTCATTAGTCGGGAGGCCTCAGCTATGTTTCCAGAATACAAATAAGAATACGCCAAACTTTTGAGAGCGCTTCCGTATTCTGGATCAATAGTGAGCGCTCTCTTATACGATTCGATTGCCTGCTTGAGTTGACCATTTTGGGCGTAGAGATCTCCTCGAACGTAGTAAGGATTTGGTTCATTGGGCGCTATCTTGATATATTCGTTAATCGCCCAGATAGAACTGTCCGCATCCCCGAGCCGATTGTAACTATGCGCTAAGACGCTATAGGCCATTTTGTTTAGTGGGTCAATCTCAATCGATTTGAGAAGACTATTCACTGAAGAACGAAAGTCGCGTGTGGGCCAGCTAGCATATAGTACACCAAGGTACGTAAGGACTCCCTTTTCATCCGGATACTTTGTTGCGATTTCCTCGTGCAGCTTGATCGCTTTAATCACGCTGTCCTGTATCACTGCCTCCTGGGCTAAGATAGCCATCCGAAGCAGTTCAGGGACATTGTCCATGCGTTCTTTCGCCTTCTGTATGTAATATTTACGATTATCGCCACTAAGGGAACGCATATAATATGCCATCGTGAAATTCGAATCAGCGGCAATCGCTTTCTCGAATGCCTTACTAGCCTCAAAGAATTGAAAGCGGTTGAACAGCTCTTCGCCATCGAGAAAGTAGCGATAAGCATCTGGTGAGTTGGTGGTCAGCTCGGCTACGCTTGGGCTTTCAGAAATAGTAGCCGCTGGCACATCAAATCGTGAGGTGATATTATCAGTGAGGCTATCCACAAGTCCAAAGATATCTTCACCAGGGGCTCCATCGATTCGTGATGACGTCAAAATATTACCAGTAGCTACATCCACCAATTGCGCGGTCAGGATAACATTCGGCTCAGTGCGCAGAATATTTCCAGTGAGCATCCACTTCGCGTTGGCTTTGTTTGCGACCTGTGAGGCTACATCGCGATCAATAGTCTTCGCGCCCTCTCTACCGAGCAGCTTGAGGATATCATAGAGTCTTTGTGACGAAACAACTTTTAGTTCAGTGGAGGCCGATATATCAGTAATCAGGAGACTAGCAACAATTTCTCCCTGACGAAGAGTGTCATTTGGATCAGCGAGGTTATGAAAATACATAATCGCCAGTCGGTCTTCTTGGGCTTTGGCTTCTTGCGTTGGCGAGATATCAAATTTCCACGGTTTGAGAATTAGCGCTACTACGAGAATCACTACAACCAAGCCCAAAATAATCACTGGCATCTTGCTCTTGGATTTGGCCGGAGTTGCAATAATTGTACTCCCAGACGGAGCAACAAGTCGTTTGAGATCGCTAGTCACGCCTTCGGCATTTTGATAACGGAGCGATGTTTGCTTTTCCAATAGTTTCGAAACAGTGCGTTGTAACTCATCGGGTACATCAGCTTTGTAGCGAACCAGTGGCTCGGGATTGTCGTTAATAATTGACTTTAGCGTGGCCGCCTCATTGTCTTGTTCAAAAGGGGTGCGTCCCGCAATCAGCTCGTAGAGCAAAACTCCAAGCGAGAACAGGTCAGACCGACGATCAATTTTTTGCCCCTGCACTTGCTCTGGCGACATATAGCGTATTGTGCCAAGCGTTGAACCAGTTTTGGTGAGCTTATCACCACCTTTAATGGCCGCCAAGCCGAAATCAAGAATCTTGGGACGACCATGAGAATCGACAACTATATTGGAAGGTTTGATATCTCGATGGACGACTTCTTTTTCATGCGCCGCTCCCAAACCATCACATAGCTGAATAGCTATCTCGATGATTCTGTTGACATCAAGCTTATTGCTTTTCGACAAATCTGAAAGAGTTTGCCCCTCAACTAGCTCCATCGCAATAAACGGACGACCGAATTGCTCTGAGACTTCGTAGATGGTGACGATGTTTGGATGGTTAAGCTTGGCAGTGGCCTGAGCTTCCCGCGTAAATCGAGCGCGAAGATCAGAGTCCTGAGCCATTCTGGCCGGCAAAAACTTTAGAGCGACCCTACGCTCTAGCTCGGTATCTTCCGCTAGGTACACCTCTCCCATGCCGCCTGCGCCGATTTTGTCAATTATGCGATAGCGCTGCACCATCGCACCTTTAGTCAACGCTAGGAAAGTACGAGTTTGGTCGTTATCTGGTTCTTTATCTACTATGCTGGGCCACGCTTTGATTAGTGTTTTTGGCAAGTAAGACTACTCTCACTTGTTGACACCAACGAATATAGAGCCAAAAGGTCTACTGGACAACACAGAAGAACGCGCAAATTTGAAGAATGGGACGATTTTCGAAACAGCAAAAAGGGTGTGCGAACAAATAGTTGCAGCGCTGAAAGATACAAAAGTGGCGGGCCTTACGAGACGAGTTTCTAAAAAGCATTTACTCGCATGAAGTCATTGAAGGTGATGAAAATTACTACGTTCAGCAATCTCTTCGAACGTGGGTTTGGTGACAAAAAGTGTAAATAGTGATGCAATGACTCTACTTCAACAAAACCATCTTCCGTGAGGCGCTAAAATCTCCAGCGGTAATCCTGTAGAAATACATTCCGCTGGAAACGCTTTGACCGCGACTATCTGTGGCATTCCATGTCACTTTGTGTGTACCTGCGGATTGCTCACCCCTATCAAATACTTTTACCTTCTGGCCAAGGACATTGTAAACAGTAATTGTAACTTTGGCTTTCACAGGCAACGAATATACAATCTCTGTTGACGGGTTAAATGGATTTGGATAATTCTGACTGAGTTCGAACGAACTCGGTAGGATAGCGACTTCGTCATCATCAATATCAGTCTGGAAATCAGTGGTAAACAAAGCATAGACACCCACAGCGCTAATCAATGCGCTAACCTGTTTCAAGGACGTGTCAACCACCGACTCAAGAACATCCCATCGACCAAAAGCAGAATTCCAATAATGAACCTTCAAGGAATGCTGGTCATTGAAAGTCGACGCGCTACCAATCAAGTCACCAGCGTCATAATTAATCGTCAACCTATTCTCGCCTTGCAATGCAACTGCGGGATAGACAGAGAGCGCTTGAGTATTACCAGCTTGAAGACTGCGCACGTTTAGATTCGCTCTCGCTATAGCAAATGGTGATGAGACGACCAACATCTTCTCGATACTGACATTACTTGTATCAAGGTCGAATTCAGCGCTAGCATCAGCAGAAACAGCGAACTTAGCTTTCTGTAAATTGACATTGGCGCTCAATCTATAATTGATGTCGAAGAAGAATGACTTCAACGAATCATCCACGGCATTAATTTCAAGCGCTCCCTGAGAAACATTTCGCATATCAACAACACCTTGATACTGCAAGGCATTCAATGTCAATCCCTCGCTAAACAATCCAGCGGAGTCTTTCACATAGCGCATAGATGGGAGAGAATCAAATGCCCGCTCTGCATCCATCCGTAAAACAAAAGAAGCGCTGTCAAGTTCTGCTGAGACGATTAGGGGGAAATTGCCAGTGATAGGAGACATTATGAGCGTTTGGGCGAATGGCGAACTTGAGCGCTGATTCCCACCGCTAACCACCATTTCACCATTCACCCATCTAAATATTCGTCCGATAACACCAGTGGAATCAGCAAATGCAACAAACTGACTACCTGATGCGCTCACTGCGTTTCCATCATTAAGTCCTATTAGCCAAATCTCACCATCATCGCTAGTCCGGCCCTGTTTAACTTTGAATTCATCCGCACCCGTACCGCGGTAATTGCTTACTTCAACATTAGCCAACTTAGCGCCGTCGATATCAGTCAACGTCCACTTCTCTTCGAAAGCTGGAGAGACGACATTGTTAACATTGAAAGTCATTCGACTACCAACATCATAATTCAAAGTCATTTCACCTGTCTGAGGATCCGAATCATTCGGACCTGCAAAATAATTCACACCATCTTCTAAACCGTGCTGAAACGGTAGGGCAATTGATGCGAACACCCCTGCATCATCTGGAATATTCCCTTCAAAGCTATTCTTGAAATGATCCCAACATGATGTTCCATTGAACTGAAACTGCTTCGTCAATCTGCATCCTACATTGTCATAGTTTCTCGACCATGACATTTCTGAATTGGCGCCATCATCACCGTTGCGAGGATATGGCCACCCCATAAAGCCCATATTATTTGACACATCGCAACCTGCATTACGCGCTTCAAGATTAGATTCACGATAGAATCCAAAGATGTGCTTAGCGAGTAATTGAGCCACCTTACGCCAATGCAATATGTCCGCAGGATTTGTTATATCCTCAGCCGCGCTCAAATTTCGAACATTAGCCGTTGATGGGCCAAATCCTCTCCGTGGCATGAGTATTAATTCATAGCCTGAACTATATAATGGGAACTCAACATTATTGGCTACAATCAATATGTCAGCTTTGAACTCTGGACTTGGATCATCGACCAACTCTCGTCGGATATCCTCTCGTATGCTCACTGTATCAAGTCGCACCTGTCCATCAAACACGTCATAGAGATAATTCCCAACCATGCGCATACCTGAAACCACACTGTCGATATATGCCCGAGTCGCATCCCATTCGATAGCTATAGTGATGCTAAACCCAACTGTTGTATGGTTCACTATGATCTCTTGCAATGTGTCATAAGTCAGTTCATCAAAAATCGGATTGAATGAAGTCGGATCAAGATAACTATTGTCCAAGGTTATACTGGACTCCAGAAAAGATCCGCCGCCCTCGCGAAGAACTTTCGTAACTTTGATAGAGTCACCCACCTCAAGTTCTCCTGAGCTGAGTAGACTGGTTAGATCAATTATGCCTTCTGCATCAGTTGTGTAGGTTCCATACGGAGTTTCGGTGTAGTTCGGAACATCGAACGCCACATAAGAGACTTCAAAGTCTTTCAAGGCTACGGGAACACCATTGTTATCTCGTATTTGAAGCTTCTTAAGCTGTGGCCAGCAAGGCGAAAACTCTGAAGTATTTCCTTCAACATCTGTCAATGTCACAGAGAAGAATGTTTCTGACACAACAATTGATGGATCAAGTAAGAATCGAAAGCTCCCAAAACCATCAGGGCCAGTTTGTGCGAAAGTAATTCCAAGGGACTTAGCGCCTTCTCCACTTCCCAATGAATCGCAAGATTCATTTGAAAATACCTCTGCCACGAAACCAGTAAGAGGACTGCCAGTAACACTTCCAAAAACATAGATTCCTATTGGACCAAGAGAGGGAGTGTCTACAGCAATTGTATTTATGAAAGGATGATTCAAAAGGTCATTGGGACCTTCGTCCTCATCAGAATCGTCATTTTTGTTAAATCCAATCGGCGCGAGATCAATCCCCAGCCCAACATTTGCTGACATACTATTGCCCATTATTGTGTTGTTGAATCCTGATTGCAGAAACACACCCGAGCCACCGTTGCCAATGATCTCATTTCCTTGAATCTTATTGATATCGCCGCTCTCAACAAATACACCTGAACCACCATTCTCAGCAATTCTATTCCCTACAAGAGAATCCTGAGGTTGGGCAAGACCAGCGTCTGAACCAATAACATTCTCAGATGATTCTATGATGTAAATGCCATGCAATGCGTTACCCTGATCAAAAATATCAAGTTCGCCGCCCCCCACTCCAATCGTGGCGTTTTCAATGTAATTGCTACCTCTACTCTTGAGAACAATTCCATTGCCAGAAAAACCACCAATCGTTATTCCTGAAATATCACAACGACCAGCGCTAATTGTCAATCCATCAACCTCAAAAGCAAAAATTACATCAGCGCCATTTATTAGAATTTTCTTACCGTCTCGCTGAGACTCACCAATAATACTGACAGCATCTGTTATCTCTGGTAACCGTGTCAATGGTTGGATTATAATTGGAGCTAGTGGATTTGCCGTCTGTATGTTGAATTCAATTTCATCGAAATTTGGGCCAGCATTGGAGGTTTCAATGGCAGCTCGGAAAGTACACTCTTTCTCGCCGTTTGGAAGTGTCACACCTGTCCAACATTCTCCATCACTTAGATCAATATCAGGCGCATCACCATCAGAATTGACCACAATCGGCCCTACATAGCACGGAGAAAACTCCGAAGTATTCCCATCACCATCAGTTGCCGTCGCCGTCAGGGTTCTGTCAAAATCATATATGAACTCAGTGGATGTAACAGAAAACTGACCAAACCCAGTCGCATCTGTTCTCACAACAATTGACAGCGAGCTCTGAAAAATCATTCCTTCACCATATGTCGATTCATCACAATCCAAGTTTTCAAAAAACTCAATCACATAGATCGCAGATGGAGCAGCATCCACAATTCCACGCACCGTAGTAGAGATTTCAACTCCTGCGGAATTTGTATCAACAATAACTCTCGTAATGAATGGGGAATTAACCAAACCATTCGGACCCACATCAAGATCGAGAGAATCCGAGACTGTCACACCCAATGGAGCTAGGTCAATCCCCAGTCCACCGTTAGAAACTATGCTATTCCCCAGAATTGTATTGCGATCACCACTGGCGATGAAAACACCTGCATCACCGTTCGAGAAAATCGAGTTTCCAACAATATTTGTAAATGTTCCATCTTCGATAAATATTCCGGCCACACCATTGAATGCGATGAAATTTGTCTTCATAACACCATTTAGACTCTCACCACCAATTTCATTCAAGCGAGAATTACCAGTGATTAGGATACCGGAGAGGGCATTGCCCTTTTCGATCAATCCATGCTCACCAGTTCCTATTGTGTTGCCATGTATGAAATTAATTGACCCACCGTCGATGACAATACCATTGCCAGGGAATTTGTTAATGAACAACCCCGAAATTTCAGAGCCAATTGACTTTAGGGTTAGTCCATTTACAATTGGTTGAGAAAAATCAAATGGAATCGATGAACCGTCTAGTTCAACAGTTCCAGCGCTCGGCTGTGTCGCGCCAATAATTTTAACACCTTCGGTAATCTCGGGAAGAGCTGTCAAGGGCTTGATAACTGGAATCCCCGCTACATCAATATCAAACGAAATCTCATCGGGCCCAGCAAGCTGATTTGCAGTTTCAAGCGCCGCACGGAAAGTACACTCGGGTCCCCCACCAGGCAGAAAATTACCCGTCCAACAAACACTATCATCTGGAGAAAGATCACCGATATCAGCAACTGAGTTCACAACAATTGGAGGCGCTGCGCATGGCGAAAATTCTGATGTCCGACTATTGTCTGACATCGTAGCGCTCACAAACCATCGGTCAACAATCGGCTCTGAGAACTCTATAGCAAACCGCGCAAATCCATCTGGATCAAAATTCAGAGAGTCCGTAACCCACAGAAATCTACCCTCTCCAAAACCACTCGGATCACATTCAAAATTTATGTAGAGTTCAATAATTCGCGTCCATCCGAAAAAATTGGGACTCTCAAAAATACCTCGACCGATTATACCATAGGCGGTAGCTCGACCACCAGAAACCCTAACAGAATCGATCTGTGGATAATTATTCCGCTGTCCAGCGACATTAACTGTGGGGCCCTCAGGAGCAATATCAATCCCCATGTCCCCATTATCATAAATCGTATTCCCACGAATCGAAATCACATCATCAGCAAATACCCCCGCCCTACCATTATTGGCAATGATGTTACCATGCGGAAGCCCATTGGAACTGGGGTCCAATCCAAATGTCTCACCATCGCCAATACTTACATCAGCATCTTCGCCTATCACCTCAACCCCATGACCAGCGTTGCCCCAATCAGAAGCTCCATCTGGTCCCACACCAATACGACAGTTTTCAATTATTCCGCTGTACTCTCCATCAAAAAATCCAGGCGATGGTCCAATTGTAATTCCATTTCCTGGGAAATTACCAATACCAAATCCGCGTACCCTTGGATTAAAACCACTCATCAGCAAACCACTGACACTAGTATCAACCAAGAGCGACCCATCAAGGTTCACCATTCCCGAACCAGGCTGTGTCGAACCATCAAGGATAGCGTCTCCCGTAACAGGCGGCAAAGCGCTCTGCAGGCGAATAATCGGCCCATTGCTTCCTCCACTTGGAATATCAAAAACGATATATGAAAGTCTCCGAGTAAGGTTCGCATTCTGAAGAGCCGCACGAAGCGTACACTCACCTGGTGTACCTGTCTCACAAATACCGTCGTTCAAATCTGCGTCACCCTCGTCACTAACCGAGTTGACCGTAGTTGGCCTAGTAAGTACAAAACCCCAATCAATCGTAAGCCCATTCCCGCGGCCAATACAAGTAATCACTCCATTATCAGAAATACTCGTAGCCAAACGTAATAGCGTGCCACCAGCCCTGTCTGGATTGACAACGTCCGTCAACTTATGTAACCCTGCGTTAAGCCCGTAATTATCTTGCGGTAACCACAACACCGCATGAAAGCCATCAGCGTCACGAATCTGACCAACAATCTCACCCAGTATGTTTATGTCATAAGCAACAGAAAAAAGAGTGCCAGCCCAAACTTCTAACACCGTGCTTCCGCTCCCTTCCCATTTAACAGCTCGACCGCCACTAATTGCCGTCAAAGGACTCGAAGTTGATCTCCAAGAAACACCAACAGCCACACCATTATCATTTATTGCGTAAGCGGCGCTAAGGGTGTCACCAGGAAGAACTCCCAAGTCAATCATCGCACCGCCGCCTCGCCAAATGAATGCATGGTCAGGAACGAAAAACTCACTGACTCTAACATCAGAAACACCAACAACAAACCCAAGATTATTCATTCCATAGGCATGACTAGTACGACCACCAGGCAACGTCCCTAGGTTTCTAACTGAAGTAACATCAGAATTAAAAAGCGCCGCATGGATGTTGAATCCTCCCTCAACTTCCACAAGATGGGACCCAGCGATTTGTCCGCTATTGTTGATATCTTGAAATATTGTAGTCCTACCGTTAAACTTACCAAAAAACTTTACCGTGTCAGCTTTAAATAAAATCGACCTTTGTATACCTATCCCATCGGAAGTCTTAAAACGGATTCCACGAGAGCTGGCGTCAATTCCTATTGCCCAACCAGAGTCATTAACCGCCAAGGCGCCCTTATACTTGCCATCAGCAAGAGCATCAACATCGCAACCAGGAAAATAGTCAAACAAACTATCGTTCGTCGCAAAAGCCTTACTATTACCTGAACCAGCGCCTCCAGACGGATGAGTACAATCTGTGCCAAACTTACTAGCCCCCACGACCCAACCAGTGTTACTAACGCAATAAGGCCGAGTTAGACGAGTGTCGGTATGAACAATAAATGAAGGAACCGCGGCGATTGCCCCAATTGAAGCAATATTGACTATCAAGAAGCCAAATAATAGAGCCTTTATTGACTTCCCAGTTGATTTCGAATTGATACTTCTCGATAACTTCATCAACACTCCTTTGAAATCATATAAATGCCTATACTCCAGCGTCTTAGCCGACTTTCGCACTAAGGGAAACACACGATAATAGACAATATAACCCTTATTTATGAATTGACAAGCGCAATGTTTGAGCGCCTTCTAATCGTCAATAATCATTCAAAACAAGAGAAATAGGCTGAAGCGCCAATCTTACGGCATCGACTTATCTGAAGATACAAAATGGCGAGCCGTACAAGACGAGTTTCCCTGAAAAGTATGAGCTTGACTGAAACCCATTGAACTACACAATGCTTACTATACTCGACCACATTATTCCGAAGAACATTATCAGTAATTTCACTACTTCACTGAGTTCTGCAAATATGATTTTTACCAAAGCGCTGATTCATGAACGCACTCAGCAAAAGATTGAGTAGAATGAACGCAAAACTCATCCTTTGTTAACACAACCGAAACATTCGAACCTTATTCTGTTTAGACCTATAGATATCTATATATATAGGTAGATGATTTGTGGTTTGAGTTCATCGCGCCAATGTAGAATAGCGTATACAAGAAAGGAGTAAGCCTATGAATCAGAAAACGTTTCATATTGACAACATGATAGTCACAAATAGTGGAACTAGAATGAAGTCTACTCATTCTGAATTGTCGAGTCGAGTGAATCTCCGAGCCCATACTCAACGTCGGAGCGCTAACGAATCCACAAACCATGTCGATACAAGATATGTCAATGTGCCAACTTGCTCCCGAGATATGAGACACCACACACTTGGTGATGGGACTATGTTGGCGACGCTACTGGAGCGTTTAGTAGCATAGGGACTGAATTGGCGTAGTGGTAAGCAAATGAGAAGACTGATATTGCATCACCCACGATATGGAGTGGAACGCATCTTTTTTTGCTTGACAAGCGGGTCAAAAATTAGTATCTATGGTAGCAAAGGTAAGTTCGCCGTCAGAACATCTACATGCCGTCGTAGTATCAACTTCCCCAGTCTGCATTCAGTCGTAAGTTTCCATAAGGATTCCTCGCACGGTAGTGCGTTCAACCTCTATCAGCGCCTTAAGATAACCAACAACACAAGGACAGCAGGTTTATCACTATGAGTCTTCCATTGTCATTGCTTCGTCGCGCGCACGTGTCCGCTGCGCTACTCAACAACTATTCACAACAAACAAAAGTTTCGATCTCGACCTTATTGTTCATGGTAGTAGCAATTGTAGCATTGCCGATCCTAGGTTTTGCTCAGTGGACAGAGTTGGGGCCATACGGCAAGAATATTCACGCGATGACACAGGCGCCAGACAATCCCAATATTTTGTTCGCGGGGTCATTCGGTTGGGGCACATTTTCGAGCTTTGACAATGGCGCCACTTGGGTGAACCACCGACTTGGCTTGACGAACAGCTTTGTGCGCTCAATCAAGGCCCGCAGTTCGGCGGTAATTGTCTGCGGCTCGAATGACAACATAGCCCGCAGCGCTGACAGTGGCGCAACTTGGGTAGTTGTCCAAACAACGCTGAACTCTGTCCGTTCAATTGACTGGGATCCAGTGACAGGGAAATGGTATGCTGGAACATTCGGTGATGACTTGTACACCAGTTCTAATGACGGTGTAACCTGGACAAAGGCTATCGTCAGTGACCCGATTAGTCTGGAGTCACTACATAAGATTCGCTCGGTAAAAGTCTTCGGTGTAGATTCAATTTATGTCGCTGGTTCCATTACAAATATCACCGCAGGTGGAGCGCTGTTTCGCAGTGTCAATGGCGGACTGACATGGACTCAAGTGCAGCAGAGCATAGGTGTTCGGAGCACAGTAAATTCGATTTCTGTATCACCGAACTCGCATGCCACAAGCTATATTTTTGGTACGGCCGCCAATGGCATGTATAAGAGCACAACGGGGGGGTTGACGACGATTCAAGTCAACGGTGATAGCACATTGAATCCGCTTTCTGACCTGGCTGTCTCAACAACAGGCTTCACTAGCGCATATCGTATGGCTGGCAGTAGTACACTTGGCAATCTCTATTTGCGCCATCTCGGTGACACAACAATCGGCTGGATAGGAGCCAGTGGCCTTCCCGGTGGTAACGCGACACCAAAAACAATTCTGGACGCTGGCGGTGGAGCAAGAATCATAGCTGGACTCGACGAGGAAGGCGCCTATGTGTCTAATGATAGCGGCTTGAGCTTCACACCTCTCTCCCAGAGTCTCCTGCGCACCGCGGTACGCGGAATAGCGTTTACTTCTACAGGTAGGATAGTAACGGGGCTAGGCTTTGGAGACAAGATTTTCCACAGTGACAATCTCGGATCGAGCTGGAGCCGTGATTCACTCGGCTCCTTTAACTCAATCTTCGATGTTGAAATGAGCTCAAACGGTGATATATACGCTGCGCAATACGGCACAGGAGTACTGAAAAGCGCTGACAATGGGACAACATGGGGCAAGACGGACACATTGGTAATTAATCGCTTTGTTCGCGCAGTGACTCCGGATCCGCTTAACCCGCTTGTGGTCTATGCCGGAACTGGTAATGGAGTGTTCAAAACCACCAACGGGGGACTGAGCTGGGTGGACGCAAAAGGCGGCGTGATACCGTTTAGTACATCTATTCGCTCATTGAAGGCCTCACCACTGACATCTGGGTTAATTTTCGCTGGAACCGATGTTGATTTCCTCTATCGAAGCGCCAATGGCGGCGTAACGTGGTCTCATGTGACATCTCTCAATGGATTCGCCGCTCAGGATGCATTTGTGCGCAGTATTGGTTTCGATCCAGTGGCGGCGAATGTCGCATATATCGGCTCTGACAGCGGCCATGTGTACAAGAGCAGTGACGCAGGAAACAATTGGAGCCTGTTGGTTGATTTGCCCACAGTTAACTCAGTGCGCAGAGTTCTGGTCAACCCGGCCAACACCTCGAACATCTTTGTAGCGACATTCGGCGGCGGTGTGTTTGTAACTGAGGACGGTGGCTCTACTTGGTATTCGTACAATGACCCATTGATAAGTTTAAAGGTCTACACAATAGAGATGCGTCCAGGGACAAACCCACCCGAACTATGGGTCGGCACACGCTGGGGCGCTTGGAAGCAAATTTTCACTGGCCTTCCAGCGGATATTTTTCCAATAATTACTGGTCCTGCCAGCTCATGTGTAACTGCAGGGTCCATGTTTAGCATGAGCTACACAGCAACCGACCAAAATGTGAATGATATTCTGCAGTTTTCGTTAGTTGGTCCAGGAACTGTGACATGGACAGCATCGACAAGTCCAGATATTGTGACATATCAATGGCTGACATCGATAAGTGATGTAGCGGGTTCGCCCTACACAGTCGACATTATTGTTGACGATGGCGCAGGTGGACTTGATACTGCAGTTGTGGAACTGACAGTCGTTGATCCTGTGAATCCTACTGGCTGCTCTTGCTGTGCTGTCGCCGGTGACGCGGATCATAATGCCAAATTCAATATAGCGGATGTGACATTCATGATTAATCGAATCTTTACTGGTGGAGCTGCGCCAGTATGCAATGACGAAGCTGACGCCAACGGCAGCAATGGTGTCAATATTGCCGATGTTACATTTTCGATAGCTCGAATATTCACTGGAGGCTCTCCCCCAGTTTGCGGTACAACAGGAAGTTGAACCTAGCAAAGTGATATAACGAGTTTCAATGAACGAGTTTGTTTTTGAAAACAAGCTTCTTGAAAACAAGCTTTCTTGAAGGGATGCAATGACAGCGCTGAGTATTACTCTTCTCCTGCTTGTAATCGTGTCGACATACATGATTGCACAGGCCTCACGTCACGCAAAATACTTGCATGAGATACCTATTCGTGTACATGTCAATGGCACACGCGGGAAATCATCTGTCACTCGGCTGATTGCGGCTGGGTTACGAGCTGGAGGCATAACGGCGATTGCGAAAACCACCGGCACCAAACCACGGTTCATCTATTCTGATGGCTCCGAAGTCCCTGTTGTCCGAGCTGGCAAGGCAAACATCATCGAACAAGTGCGTATCGTGCGTCGCGCGGCGGAGCTGGGCGCAGAAGCGCTGGTCGTCGAATGCATGGCAATTAAACCAGAATTACAATCACTTCTTGAAGACCGGATAATCAAGTCCACTCATGCAGTCATCACCAATGCGCGGGCGGATCATCTTGACGAGATGGGTCCAACCGTGGCAGATGTTGCTTACAATCTCTCTAGGACGGTGGCTCAGGACGGCGTGCTTGTCACCGCAGAGCGTGAGCGTCTGCCAATGCTCTGCGAACGAGCCAAAGAGCGAAACTGCTCTGTCAATGTAGCTCTGGAAGAGTCAATTCCCGATACAGACATGATGGGTTTTTCATACTTTGAACACGCCGAAAATGTAGCGCTCTCACTAGCTGTGTGTCAGGCGCTTGGTGTTGGACGTCAGGTGGCGCTTCGAGGAATGCATGACTCCACTCCAGACCCTGGGGCATTGCGAATGTTTCGGCTGGAAGTTTTCGGTAAGAAAATCACATTCATCAATGCTTTCGCCATCAATGATCCGGATTCGTACATTATGGTCTGGAAGCGATTGAAAGCCCGAGTGCCTGCCGATGCGCGCTTTGTGACTATTGTGACAACACGCGCCGACAGGGCGCAACGCGCCGAGCAACTCAGCGAACTGATTGCAGGAGAGCTTCAAGCGGATTTGAGTCTTGTCGCCGGCGAGGGAGCGCGGCCTGTAATCGTGCATGCAAAACGTAATAAGGATTTCAACGGCCTGGTGGAGGATTTTGGTGATGCAACACCAGCCGATATATTTGAACGCGTGCTGGCATTTGCCGCAACAGGAGAAGTTGTAGTCTATGGCATAGGCAATATCGTCGGAGCAGGCGAAGAGATAGTCAATTACTTTCGGAGCAGAGGAAAAGAAGTTGTTTACGGAAACACTACAAAGTCTAATAATTGAATCAGTCGGCCTCGGTTTAGTTCTAAGTCTCATCTTTAGTGAGACACTCGGTCTGGCCGCAGGTGGAATGGTTGTGCCAGGGTATATTGCCCTGATGCTCCATGATCCGGGGCGCTTGGTCGGCACAATCCTTGTGGCTCTAGGAACGTTTGGCGCAGTTAAACTGCTCAGTTCTGTAGCATTCATTTATGGACGTCGCAGAATTGTCTTCACAATCCTCATCGGTTTCCTTCTCGGGTTGGTGTCACGTGACCTGTTGGTATTTGACATCGGAGGCATGAACTTCGAGTTGCATACGATAGGACTGATCATCCCTGGACTTATCGCCAACTGGATGGAGCGCCAAGGAGTGATATCAACGCTGTCAATGATGCTGATAGCCGCAGTCTTTATCCGTCTATTGTTGATGATACTTTCGGGAGGTGATATCGGACTGGGGGGGACTGAGCTACTATGAAATGGAAAGAAAACAAGGCTCCATCCTGGCATTTGCTTGCTCTTGCGGTGTTATCTTTGATAGTATTCATGCTGGCAGAAAAAACCGCGACACAGGTCAAACAGCCGCGTTACCGCACGAAGATTCGCGCGGCGCAGACAACGCTGGCGGCCCAACAGGCAATTCGCGATGAGTTGCACAAGAGGAACATTGCAATAGACCTGCGCAATGACCCTTGGGGAACTGGACTAATTGGCGAGAAACGTACAGTTATCACATCTGATAGAGGTGTCATCTCCGCAAAAGTGCTGGCCACGAATCCGAATTTCGCAGCGGCATTTGTGGATTTGCTTCATCGAGCCGGTGTTCGCAAGGGCGACAAAGTCGCCATTGGTATGACTGGCTCTCTACCAGGTTGGGATATCGCCATGCTGGCGGCCTGCAAAGCGCTCAAGGTTGAACCTGTCGTGATTTCTTCTGTCGGCGCTTCGGACTGGGGAGCCAACCGTCCGGATTTGACTTGGCTGGATATGGAGCGTCTGATTCGCGAAAAAGATGTTATGCCGTTCAAGTCTGTGGCCGCCTCGATGGGTGGTGGTGGTGACTATGGCCGCGGCCTGTCTCCTGAAGGAAGAAGATTCATTCGCGAATCAATGGAGCGATGCGGTGTGCCAATGATAGACGGCAAGTCACTGGAAGAGAATATTCAATTACGTATGACATACTATGACGGACTTGCAGATTCCACTGGCTATGCGGCATATATCAATATTGGAGGCGGTCTCTCGTCACTTGGAGGGCGATATAACAATAAGATTATCCCTGCGGGATTCTCGAGGCGGTTACCTCCAGCGAATTATCCGGTGCGAGCCGTCATCAATCGAATGTCCGAGAAAGGCATACCGATTATCAATCTGACGAATGTGCTGAAAATGGCGGAAAAATATAGTTTAACGACTGTCATCGGTCCAGAGGCCCCAGACATTGGCATTGGAACTCTCTACTTCAAGGGCCAGTACAATATTTCAACGACAATAATGCTGACAATCGCGCTGGCGTTGATAGTCTTTGGCGTGATTAGAGTTGATATCAAGCACTATTTGGGTCGCCGCAAACGAGTAATGACACCCAGACCAGGAGAGGGAGTATGAAGTCCCAAAGGCGAACATTTCTGACGCTGGCTTTCGTGCTAGCCGTGACCACAACCGTCAATGTAAACGCAAAGCAGGTCGCACCAGAGTCCGGCGAACTCATGACATTAGATATAGCTGGAAAACAAAGCACGTATTACCGTATTCAAAAAGACAGTTCACTTTTTGTTACACTTTCAGGCCCTGGAACATTAACAGGGATTGTTCGACTGATTACGCCCTCGGAAACCCACACGAATGTCACTTATACACTTATTGTGAGCGACGGCAAGAAGCTTGTTAAAACGCTCAATTCAACAACTTCTTCAAGTCAGTGGAATTGGCTTGGTAATTCTGAGGGAGCAGGCAAGTCCCGCAAGTTTCATGTGCGCATTGGCGAGGGAAAACACCGGTTGCGGTTCTCTTTGAAGAATACATTGGCATCAGCCGCGGGAATCAGATTCAATTTCGACAAGAGCTCACCTCACGTAGGAGAGTCACCCCTATATCCGCTGTCAATGCGCGAGCAAGTGACTGTACAGGTTCGTGAGCGGTCACTCGACTATGCGATAATGGATGCCGAAACACCAGTTACTGTGCGCATCATTGGTCCGACGCGTTTACGGATTGTTTCACGATTGCTCTATTCCGGCCTAATGAAAGGTCCCAAACAATATTCGATTGTTTCAAGAATGGACAATCGTAAATTACCTGCAAAGAAACTTAAGACAAAGAAGTCGTTCACTACGAAGATAATTAATCACCCTGAATGGATTTCAGGCCGAAGCAGGACGTTCTATGTGCCGATACCAGAAGGAGAGCATGTTGTCTCTTTCCGGATGTCAGCAATGGAGGCCCCGGGAGTGGCACTACGATTTTCTATACCTAAAGAGGACACAAGAAAGTGAAACTCAAATCTAGCGTTGAAAAGGTTCTTAGATCAAGAAAACAGTCACGTCGTTTTTCGACAAACATTGTGGCGCTAAGCGCATTGATGTTTGTATTCCTGCTTACTGGCCTTCAGAATTCAGAGGCTCAAATCATCCCACCGAGCCAAAAGACAAGAACAACGATAAAGAAGAGTCGTAAGCGTCACAAGAGAAAGAAACGTCCAGCCAAAATCGACGGCTATATCAGAATTAGCAGTTATTATGATGACAACGTTTTCGGCTATTCCGATTCTGACAGGACAGTCTTCTCAAACCAAACCAAACCAGAGAGATTCCCAATCGACCAGATTGATGACGTTGTCACCTCGGTGGCGGCTCGTGGAGATATTGTTTGGAGTAGAAAGAGACGTTCAAACTGGCGGTTGCGCTTTCGCTATGACGCCTCGCTGTATCAGAGCAATACTTTCCGTAATAACAATCAATTCGGCGTTGAACTTCGTCGAAAGAAGAGACATTCCCAAACGGAACTCTCAGTACGATGGACGCCAAACTTTTATCTCAGACATTTATTCTGGAGTTCACTGAGATCATCAACACCGCGCACTCTCACCGACCCAACTTATGCCCCAGCAAATCTGTCAAAAGTCGGATTCTATCTGGAACGTGAGCAACGTCTCGCGCGTCGACTGTATGGTCGAATTACACTCGGTTATATCATTAAGAATTATGGAGCGCCGTTTGACGAGCGGGACAACAATACATTTTCTGTCGCCGCACGGTTGCGTAAAGTTTTCACAAGACGGTTTGAGGCCTATGTCGGCGGCTTTATTGGCACAGTCAATTCCAGCGCGTCTGACTATAATGTAGTTGGCATCTCTGATGTTGGTAATACCGAGACAGGATTTAAGGGCGGGTTTGAGCTTAAACTCGACAAGCGTGGCAGATTCAGTTGGAGCGAATCCTTTGCATATGCGCACCAGTCCTACAGCACATCAGATGTAGCAGATGTGTTCCACTTCAACCGTTCGGACAATGAAGCCGTCTGGAGAAATCGTCTGACGTGGCGGGTACATCCTCACTGGCAACCACGTGTGTTCTATACCCTGCGTAGCAGCAGCACCAATGTTCAACCTGGTGTCAGTGATGTAGGGGCATTCAGCTCGAATCGTTTCGGAGTGCAAATCCTGCACTACTTCTAACGGAATTGTTGTAGAATTCGGGTCCGTCAACCGTGACGAGTTCGATTCAATCATTCCGTGCGACAGTTATGACACTGTTTGCCCAGCTGGGTACAACATATCTCGCAAGTCTCCCCTCTTGAAAGTCAGCGGAGACTTGCGAGATTGTCACTGGGCCGTACTCTTAATCGCTCTCACGGAGCGTCGAATGATGCCGCTCTACAAAAGACAACCCGTGAAGTCTACAAGGTTGAGAAATCAACACCGGCCCTTAGGACAACAGCTGATTTACTGCGATGATGTACTCCCACGGCCAAAGGCGATCTATTCCATCCAAGCTCTACTGCATCTCAGTCCCAAGACCAACCTCCTGCATATATCTACCTTCGACTTCTGTCTCGGCTTTCAACTCACATAGGCGTCAGCTATCTGCTCCATAATCTTCCGTGATAGAGCTTTCACATGTAACACATCACTTCACTCGTCCGCAGCTTACTGCTCTCAACCTAGACTTTCGCTTTTATATCCATTTCCTGATAAATCTCAATGAAATAGGCTTCGTTGAATCTCCACGGCTACAGCAGAAGTCTCCTGACTACAATGTGGCAAACATTTTCAAGTTTACGATAGCCCCCCAAAGAGAACACTTGTAGGAACAACTGAATCTTCGAAAACCAAACTTATGAGGCGCCTAGTAGTACCAAAACTGGAAGTGGTTGAATAGCTTCTGGATACAAAATGGCGTGCCTGGCGAGACGAGTTTCTAAGAAGCGTGAACTCGTTTGAAGTCCCTACCAGTTGTTAGTTTATGATTCAGATTGAATAAGTAGTCGGCAAAAAAAATACTCTGTCGTCTCAGCTAAGCTCTTCAAGTATCACCAATGAAAATAGAATCGCCTTGTGATACTCAGGAGCATGAATTAGTGACCCGAACCCATGGACAGTGTTGGAACTTAATGCCCCAGCTGTTTGATTAGAGCATCCAACTTAGATCTTCGCCTTCTAGATAGCAGTACTTTGCGTCCATTTTTTAAGAATAGCTCGTAGGAACCAGTGCCTGTTGCCTTATATGATTTTATTTTTGAAACGCCAACGATGAATTTCCGGTGGATTCTTACGAAACCTATTGGATTGAGACACTGCTCCATGTCCTTCATGGTTCCAGAGATCGAATACCGTTTGGTGTTAGTATAGATATTTAGCAGATAAGCATCAGACTCGATTAAGTCGATTGATGAAGGCTCAATTAGAACTGTTCCAATGGAAGTCTTGATTCGTAACTGATTAGACTCGTCAATAACAAATTCATCAAGAGCAGGCGGAGATTGAATTGGCTCCTTGCTAGTTAGGGACCTTAGCAATCTACGAAGACTTTGATTCGTACTAGCCAATTGTCGAGACGCAATTGTTTTCCGAACTCGATCAAGCGCTTCATCAAATCGCTCATGACAAAATGGCTTTAGGAGATAATCCACCGCCTCTTGTTCAAAAGCGGTGACAGCAAACTCGTCATAGGCGGTGGCGAACACTACAGCTGGAGAGTTATCGATGACGATCTCCTTGAGAACTTCAAGGCCACCTTTTCTCGGCATCTTGATATCAAGAAAGACTATGTCCGGCTCGAGCTCTTCAATCAATGAGACAGCATCGACACCATCTGCGGCTTCGGCTACAACCTCCATGTCTTTATGTGGCGCAAGGCAATCTTTGATGAATCTTCGCGCGAGAGGTTCATCATCGACAATCAATACCGTCTTAATACTTACCTTCATCGCGACACCTCGACATGGAAAGGAATAGTCAGCCGAACTGTCATCCCTGATCCGTCCTCGGAAGCTAGGTCCATCTCAAACTCATCGGCATAGAGAGCAACAAGTCGCGCTCTAGTATTTGCTAAACCTGTCTGAGTACCGAGATTGTCAGCTTCGTTCTTGGGACTGTCGTTTCCGGTATCGCTAACTCGGAGATGTAGTTTTCCGCCTGCAACACGAGCTGCAATCGAAACAACACCGCCCGTCGAGTTTTTTTCGACGCCGTGAACAACCGCGTTTTCAACGAGAGGCTGTAGAATCATATTTGGCACAAGCGCGTCCAAAGCATCAGTATCAATAGTCTTTGAGACTTTGATCCTGTCGCTGAATCGTATAGAGACGATTTCTAGGTACTTGTCGAGCATAGCAATTTCTGACATAAGAGTGACCTCATGCGTTTTAACGGAATCCAAAGAGTATCGTAGGAGTTCGGACAGTCTACTTATCACGGATATTGCCCGCCGCTTTTCATCGCCAGAGACAAGGGCTGTTACTGTATTAAGAGTGTTGAACAAGAAATGAGGCTGGAGCTGATATTGAAGTGATGTTAATTGGGCTCCCACCAACTCTTTCTCAAGTTGAAGAGCTTTGATGTCTTTTTCGTGTGATTCACGATAATATTCATAGGCGTACGCAGCTCCAAGCAAGAGCCAATAGACTATGCTAATGACGGCTCCATTTTGAAGTATATTCCCTGGCTTCAAGTAAAAGTCTATGTGTTGCTCATATGTCTCTGACGAAAACCTATAACCAATAACTGACTGAAAAAAGCCGAAATAGGTTCTTTGAACAATACCAAAGGAAAACGCCAGAACAGTGTGAATAGCAATTGACCTAATCGCGGTTTCTCGAGTAATCCTTATTCGAATTCTGAGCCAGTTTATCAACGGAGTAACCAATCCCCAAAAAGACCAGCCGATGATGTTGCCCATCAAAGTCGATGGTAGCGCGACGTCCCACCCGAGTGACGCTTGACCATAGTAGGTTATCAAGCCTAAGCAAGCGCCCCACCCTATCCAAAATATGAATGAGAGGAGTAGAAATCTTCCTCGACTCGGAAATGTGTCTGTATTCTCTTCGGTGTTCATCTCTATCCCAGAGTTATCGACTATTATCGCCTCATTGTGAACAAGATAATGCATCCGACAGCCATCTGTCACTACTCTTTTTGAGGAATACATACCGTTCATGCAACATGATATACCGTTCGTGAGAAAGAGCTAGGAGTATTCTCTATAGCTTTGTTAATACTTCTAGAACGATGAAATAATCAAGAATGACATAAGAGAAGGAGTATACAAATGATTAAGAAAGTAGTTGCAGCCTTTGGAGTTTCGCTTCTGGCAGTGTCAATCCAAACCACTTCAATTCTAGCCACTACAATTGAAGTCCCTAGTGACATCTCATCAATCCAATTGGCTATTAACTCGGCAGTGGACGGAGACACAATACTCGTTGCCCCTGGTCGTTACTATGAGAACATCATCTTTCATGGTAAGAAAGTTGTACTGACAAGCTGGTACTCTCTGAGTGGTGATCCGCAGGATATTCTGCGGACAATCATTGACGGCAGCCAGTATACCTATCTCGACTCGGCCAGTACCGTAGCAATGTACGACAATGAAGATTCCACTACCGCGTTGATAGGTTTTGTCATAACTGGGGGCAATGGATGTATTGTCTTTGGCGCACGAGAAGGTGGCGGTATAAACTTGGACCATGCCTCGCCGCTGATTAAGAACAACATCATTGCTGGCAATCGCGCCACCATACCAGCAGGCGGCAACCTTCGAGGAGGCGGTGGTGTCAATTTTCGTTTTAGTACGGGACTCTTGATTGGCAATTACATTCTCTCAAACCAAGGATACAATTATTGCGGTGGACTCTTAATCCAAGATGCCTCGGTAGTAGCGAAGAACAATGTCATCGCGTACAACGACGGCGGCGACTTGACAGGTACTTGGGATGGAGCTGGCGCTGTTTACACATACAAGTGTTTCCCTCCATCAAAATTCTATAGCAACACCATTGCATTTAACCACGCAGCGCGAGCAGGGGGATTCTACGCAAACGTAAATGGAAACTCCATTCTGATCAACAATATCCTCTATGGAAATGACAACGGGCAGATTACATTGTCTAATACCAATCCGGCCAACTTCCCTGTGCTGTATTCTGATATTGAAGGTGGTTTCAGTGGAACTGCAAATGTTGATATGAATCCAATACTGAATCCTGATATGACCCTAGATCCAATCTCACCCATTGTCGACCTTGGCGATCCTGACGTTTTCTTCAATGATGTGGAGGATATTACAAATCTCGGTAGCGCCCAGTATCCAGCCTTGGGTACAATTAGAAACGACATGGGGTCTTTTGGAGGGAGTGAACCAATATTTCAGATTCCTCTGCCAACTTTGAGTGATCCAATAGTCTCTTTCGAAGGATCGTCCTCAACATTTATTGATGACAGCGCTTTTGTTTCTCACATGATAACAACGATTGTGACAAACGCAGGATTGAACTTGACCTATATTGATTCTATAGTGAACACAAGTTCGCTCTCGACAGTTGGGTCCCCATCTTTGCAAGAAGTCAGAATACTTGATCAGGATACCCTTTCGATAATCTGGACGCCTACCCAACGGTTTCCTATAATCGACACAGTCATGATCTACCATAATGATGTCACCTACGGCTCGCCATTTTCCTATATAGTCGACTACAGTATTGCGCCCTGCTGCGCCACTCCTGGGGACTACGACCACAATGGGGCATTCAACATTGCCGACGTAACGTCTGGTATTGCAAGAATCTTCAGTGGCGGCCCTGTGTCTCCATGTCAGGACGAGAGTGACGCTGACGGCAATAATTCATTCAATGTCGCCGATGTCACTTACGGCATAGCCAGAATATTCGGAGGAGGCCCAGCGCCAACCTGTGGCACAACTGGAATCTAAACCCTTGGAACTATTGCTAGTCAGTAATCGGCCTTGGCTGAAGCATAATAGACAATTGTTTGGTTAATTTGTGGGTACAAAATGCCGTGCTTTACAAGACTAGTTACCAAAACGTATATGCTCGACCGAAGTTGTTGGGGGGCATGAGATTTCCCCCATCCACCAGTCGCTCTGAACGAAAACTCCGTGACGAAAATGACGATACAAGTTAGAACCACTCTACTTCAGCAAAACCATCTTCCGCGAGGCGCTGAAGTCACCAGCGGTTATTTTGTAGAAGTACATTCCGCTCGCTACTTCTCTTCCACTTTTGTCGGTGGCGTTCCAAGTGACACTATGCTCGCCTGCAGATTGTTGGCCTTGATCAAATACTCTGACCTTTTGTCCCATCACATTGTAAATTACTACAGTCACTTCGGCTTTGATGGGCAAGCTATAAGTGATTTCTGTCGAGGGATTAAACGGGTTTGGGTAGTTCTGAGAGACTTCGAAGTGATTTGGAAGTACATCCAGTTCATCGTCGCTAACATCCGTTGGGATTCTTCTCACCATGTGAGTTGAATCAGTTGCCGAGTTATTCGAAGGTTGGATGTCTATTTCATTAGCGCTCACGGTTGCAGTATTTTCGGTTAAACCAGAACCAACAGAAAGAGCTAAGACTGTGATAGTCGCACTCTCTCCAGAACCGAAAGTACCCAAGTTACACTGCACAACTCCATCTAGTTCTGTACAATTCCCATGAGTTGTTGAATCAGAAATATATGTAAGCTGAGAAGGCAATGAATCGCGCATGATAACACCGGTTGCATTGTCCGACCCAATGTTTGTTACTGTAATTTCATATGTAACGGTATCACCAAAAAGTAACGAATCTAAGTTGTCAGTCTTTTCGACAAATAAATCTACTCCAGGACTTTGAACTACAAAATCTTTACAGTTAGAAAATTCAGAGGTATTAAAATTGACGAAATTATTTGCTGTAGCTGTGATAAAATCTGGTGGAGTACCGGTAATTTGATTAGTAACAGAATAGAAATTCGAAAACCCGAAATTATCGGTCTGGATTGTATCACAACCTATCCAATAGCCACCCTGCCCTAATCCGAATGTATCACAAACTGCATTACCATAGAAATCAATTAAATATTTTTTATTCGGTTCACTTGAGAGAGTTCCTGTCAATACAATTTGGTTGGAACCTGTAATTGTAGCTGTCACTATTTCAGGTTTATTCTGCCCACCGTTTGGACCGTCATCAATATCTAGGCTGTCATTTGGATTCGGACCGTTAATAAAGAAATCAATTCCGCCATTGACATTACCTGATATTGAATTAAACCTTATATTATTGAAATCATCAAATTCATCTGATATCAGATCAATAAAAATACCTACTCCATTATTATCCAGAATGTAATTGGCAGTAGTTATCGTATCCCCACCGATAGAATTCGAATGTCCGTTAATATCAATGCCACCACCACCTATAGGACCACCTTGATTACCAAAACCATTGTCTTCAATAAAATTACCGTAAACAGAGCAACCGTTTGACGAAAGTGTTAAACCTGTTCGATGATTATCGAGTATATAGTTCCCTAAATTTTCGTTAAAAAACCCTATGCCACCAATAAAGTACCTGGTGAATTATTTGCAGCGATTCCCCAAGTATTTGGGTGAAGCGAAACAGTATCAATTCCTCGACCTATGATATTTGAGTTAACCCATGTATCTTCACTGATACTATCAATCAGTATACCTGACGAGTCGTTTGCGGAAATCAGATTTCCTGCTCCTTTAAGAGTGCTATCTATATCAAAATCAATACCAATAATAGACCGATTAGACCAGAAAATAGCAATTCCTTCTTCTTTGTTACCCATAGCAATCATTCCAGTCGTGTCAAGACCAATAATATTTCCTTGTATTAGATTAAAATGAGAACTATCAATTCGTACACCTGATTTTAAATTACCTGATATAATGTTACCATCGACTTTATCTCCACCTATCAAATTAGAATTGGAAGTATTACTAATTAAAATACCATATAGTTCATTTCCAGCAACTGCACCACTTGAATTAAGACCAATTTTATTTTTGGTTACAGCGTTAAAATGACTACTAGAGTCTAGAAGTAAACCTGTTCCAAAATTCAAACTAATAATATTCCCTCTGATCATATTATAGTTTGAAGATCTCACATCTATCCCCTCAATAACATTAGACATAATTGTATTACCGGTTTCTTTATCAAGCCCTATGAAATTTGAATCAGAGCTATGATAAATTTGAATTCCATCATCCAAATTATCACCGTCAAAACCGTCAAAATCAATTCCAATTTTATTGCGTATAACAACGTTATATCTAGAGGTTGAATCAAGTCGTATTCCAGGACCACCATTAAAAGTAATTTCATTCCCATTGATTTGATTATATTTACTATTCAAAATCTTCAAACCGCCTTTAAGGTTATTGGCAATCTGATTTGATAAATTAGTAGCGCCACCTATGAAATTGGAATCAGAATCAGCTGAAACAATTATCCCAAAATTTTTATTTGCTCTGCCAAAACCGTCTTCATCAATACCAATTTTATTACTTATTATTCTATTAAATTTACTACTTGAATCGAGGTGGATTCCATTCGTTTCATTTAATGCCAGAAAATTTTCTTCTATAGTGTTATAACTTGAAAGTTGCACTTTGATACCATTGGCGCTGTTGTTCTTTATATAATTAGCAACTCCAAACGTCGTACCAATAAAATTTGAATCAGAGAGAGAAGTAATTTCGATACCATTTCCGAAATTCCCTGCTTGCCTACCTAAAATGGTCACGCCAATATGATTTAGAAGAACATAGGTATACTTGCTGGCATTGTCTAAAAGTAGTCCATTTTCTTTGTTTTCAATAAGTTCATTTGAGGTAACTTCGCATTCATCAGCGCCATCAATATATATCCCGTTTTTATTGTTGCCTCTAATTGAGTTCAAGGTAAGATCAATACCTATAATTGTAGAATCTGCTAATTCACCTATGTACACACCGTTTTCGGCATTGCCGAGTTCATTTCCAGTCTCGGTCCCAATTAAAGAGATAGGTTTTTTACCTATCATGTTATTGCTTATCCTATTTTTGTGACTAATTCCGGTAATAGAAATTCCATCAAGTGCGTTATTTGAGATGCTGTTCTTTTCCCATGTCTCTTTAGAGCCAAGAGTATTGTATGATGAAGCTGATAGAGAGATTCCAGAAAAACCATTTCCAAAATTGACACCCGAAGAATCTGAGAAACCAATAGTACAACCTGTAACTTTGCATTTTGAAACTTCTAACATTGAAATTCCATTACCTTCAAATCTGCCGATAAATAACCCTTCTACCCATACTGCATCTGAGGCAAACACGAGTCCATCGACAAGATTTCCTGCATTTATACCATCAAACAGAACTGGCAGATTACCGGGTTGAGAGAAGCCGTCAATGAAAACAGTATCTTCAATGTCTGGTAAAGCTGAACTTGGTTGGATAGTAGGATCACCAGGAATATTAAAATCTATAATTACATTTTCAGTTTGTACATTCGATTCCATAAGCGCTGCCCGCATGGTACATTCAGGATCTCCCCCAGCGGTTGTATTACCAGTGTTACACAATCCATCACCTGGATTATTATCAACAGCATCACCTATTGAATTTACAGTTAGTGTCGGTGGTGGCAGTGGTATCATCAGCCATGAATTTGACTTCACAAAGGTTCCAAAATTCCCACTTGCCGCAATTATACCGCTGTCGTTAATATCAGTAACTCTGAATAAATCAAATTTGGGCGCTTGCGGAATGAGAAGATCCAAATTGTGAACCCCTGCTTCAAAACCATAGGCAGGTTCGGGTAACCAGAGCAAGTTAGGATGATCTCCAATATTGGGGTCATTGGAAAGACCAATGATCTCTCCATTGTTGTTTATTCGTAGACCAAGTAGAAAAGAATTTGGAGCAATGACTTGCATCACACCATTTTCCCAGATAAACCCATCAAAACCACCTTGAGGAAGAATCGAACGCCCTATGACTTGACCAAGGTTATTAATATCTGCGGGAATTGTTGGGTTAGCGCCAAGATTTCCTAAATTGGTCGTAACACCATTTTTCCATATTGAAGTTTCGCTGGCGGGTGTTCCTGTAAGTCCCACAACTTCGCTGTTATCATTTATGAAAAGTGGAAAAGAACCGATTTCTTCTCCTACTAGAATAACCGCTCCGTTATCCCATATATATATTCCAGTAGTGGATTTTCCATTAATTGCTGACCACATGTAACCTACTACTTGCCCTGCATTGTTAATATCCCGTGCCAAATTTTCAATAAGAATTGCATTGTTTGGAGGGGGAAGTAGTGTAAAAACTCCGTTTTCCCATAAATACCCCCTCAGTCTATTTGTAAAAGTGTTCATCATTATTCCTGCAATTTGACCGGAATCATTGATTGCAACAGGACCATTTGTAAACTTAAATGTAAAAGAGTCAGGAGGTGTCAACATTGTCATCAAATCATTGCCACCATCAGCATCAAGGTCCTCATGCCAAACGCCATCAACGGAAGTAAGCAGAAAATAGTCAGTTTGAGAGTTAACATCAGCTCTACAAATCAGTTGTCCTGTATTGTTGAGATCAATAATAGATACAACCTGATACGTTGTATCCGGGAACCCAATATCAATATTTGTATATTCTCCTGCATGTGATGACGATATTGCAGAAAGGGATATGACTATAACGGCCAGAGGCAAAATGTGATGGCGTTTCAAAGTAGCGCTCTCAATTCTAATAGTTTGTGTTAGTTCTCATCCTTCATGGAGATACCAAAATTGTATGCAACTGGAAATATAACATGAAATGTGGATTTTCCAAGTCCAAATATTGAGCAACTATGTCATACTGAGATGCAAATCACTGCGCCTCGAATTTGTGGAAAAATCGATTGAGCGCACAAGAATGGCGGGCCTTACGAGACGAGTTTCTAAAAAGTATGAACTCGACCGAAGTCGTTGAACGACAAGAAGGTTACCCCGTTCAGCGCTTGAGCTGAACGGAGTTTCTTGCACGAAAACTGCGATTCAGACTAAAACAGCCCTACTTCAACAAAACCATCTTCCGCGAAGCGCTGAAATCACCGGCTGTTACTTTGTAGAAGTACATTCCACTAGCAACTTCTTTCCCACGTGTGTCGGTGGCGTTCCATGTGACACTGTACTCTCCGGCGGATTGCTGACCCTGGTCGAAGACTTTAACCTTTTGTCCCACCACATTGTAGATCACAATTGTCACTTCGGCTTTGGTTGGCAAACTGTAGGAGATAATCGTAGTTGGGTTGAACGGATTTGGGAAGTTTTGTTGAATTCTGAATCTCTTGGGCAATGTAACCAATTCATCATCGTCTACATCAGTCTGGATGTCAGTTGTGAATAGAGCATAGACACCAGTCTCGGTAACCATGGCAGAGACCTGGTTATTAACCGTATCGACTTCGCTTTCAATTGGGTTCCATCTTCGCGTTAAGTCATCCCAAGAATGTATCTTGATAGTTTCAGGGCCATTGAATGCCCCCGAGACAGTATCACTGTCATTTTCCGAGTAGGTAATGACTAAAATATTCTCACCCTGCAACGTTGTTGATGGATAGACTGAAAGCGCATATGTAGGTCCAATCTGAATACTCTTGTCATCAAGTGTGTTTCTGATAGTGGGGAACAGAGAAGAGATAACTAGCATCCGCTTAATGTTTCCGTTCACACTGTCAATTTCGAATTCCGCGGAAGCATCTGCTGATAGAGCCAGATTTTCACTCGTAGAATCCACTCCCTGGCTGATCCTGAATTTTGTGTTGAAGAAAAACAATTCAAGTGAATCATCCGGCGCCTCGACAGTTATGCGACCCTGAGTGCTTTGTCCAAAATCTACAGTAGATTGATATCTAAGGCCATTCAGTGTAAACGTATCTGTCACTCGTCCCAATGAATCCTTGAAATATCTCAACGTGGGCAATGAATCAAACATGCGGGAGGCCTTCATATTGTAAGCAAAAGTAGAGCTATCGAGTTCCGCAGAAACAATGAGCGGAAAATCCCCAGAGATTGGCTTCATGATTACTGTGCGCGCTTGAGGTGAGCTAGAACGAGCAGTAGCTGTGGTAACAACAGCCCTTCCGTTAACCCATCTTGTAACCGTCTGAGCTACACCACTAGAGTCTATTGTCGATACAAATCTCCCGCCTGCGGCAACAACTTCATCGCCGTCCTTAACTCCTACAAGCCATAATCCCCCTCTAAAGTCTGTTTTACCCTGATCAATTATTCTTTCGCCGAAGAAAATGTCGGATTGACTCGTATACACTTCCGTATTTCTCATAGGAAAGCCATTGGCGTGGGTAAACTTCCAGAATTCGTCAAATGAAGGCGATGGATCATTGTTACCAACAAAGAATACTCTCGAACCTGCGTCATATTGAAGGTTAACGCCTCCGTTAACTAGGTCCCTATCGTTCGGGCCAAAGAAATATTTGTCTCCCGGAGGTAGATCTCTTTCTTCTGGGGTGATAACTGGCGCGAGAATTCCATCAAAGCCGGGGTATCTTCTCTCGAAAGTGATATCAAAATATTCCCAGCAAGACATGCTTCGTTTTCTGTATTGGCTAGTTGTTCGGCACCCTAGATTCTGGTAATTTAGGGACCACGACATTTCCGAATTTGCCCCGTTATCATTGAATTGCGGATACGGCCAACTCATAAGCCCCATTTCTCGCTTGGTATTACAACCGTTACTTCTGGGTCTAGTCCGGTTCTCTGATAAGAAGCCCAAGTACCTCCTTGCGACTAAACTTGCAAGATTACTCCAATGTTTGACTGCAGCTGGATTGGTCAGGTCTTCAGTTGCACTCTGGTGGCTAATGTCACCGTCGGAGTGCAGAAATATTCTACGAGGGATTGTGATTCTCTTTCGCCGCTCGTCGTAGTTTGGGACTTCCACATTGTTTGCAACAATCAGAATGTCGGGATTAATCAGACTGCCACTATTTTGAATTCCTTCGAGATCAAAATCCTCCCTTATGGTAACATAGCCAATTTGAACCTGACCGTCCGTGACATCGTACAAGTAATTTGCCATTTGGCGTATGCCAGACTTTACGCTATCGATGTAGGCCCGAGTCGCATCCCATTCGATAACTATGTCCAGATCGAATCCGAAAGTTGAGTGATCTAGGACTATGGATTGAAGCGTGTCACGGTTGAGCGTGTCATATTCAAGCCCAAAGAAAAGTGGATCAAATTTTCCATTGTCCAATGTTACTGTCGTGTCACGTCGAACTAATCTGTCTCCTTGGAGAATCTTTGATATTTTGATTGAATCTCCAGTTACGAAGAACCCAGAGCTATACATTTCCGTTATGTCTATGATACCGTTTCCATCTGTACTAACCTCCATTATGAAGTCTTCTGAGTGCACAGGTGGATCGTAATTTGCGAATGACAACGAAAACGTTTGGAGCTTAATAGCCGCGCTATCGGCGTCAAGTAACTTTATCTTCTTTATCTGTGGCCAGCAAAGCGAAAACTCGGACGTGTTGCCTTCATTGTCTGTTGCCGTTGCGCTAAGAAATTCGTTTTCCTCCAACGTAAACAGATTAGATATGACAACGTACTCAGCAAGCCCACTCTCATCTGTAGTAGTTGTCGTCGATCCTGAAACTTTCTCACCTTCACCGAAGAATGACGTATCACACTCGGAACTTTTGAATATCTCTATCTTGTATTCAGTCATCGGACTCGCTAGAACAATACCCCAAATGGAGACTTCAGGAAGACCGACTAGTGGCCTTGATGTCTTCACCGAATCGATGAATGGTTGATTAATCAGATGGTTAGCGCCATCGTCCAGATCAAGTGAGTCGTTGCGAGTCACACCTGGCGGACCGAGATCAATTCCGAGGCCGCCATTGGAAAATATGCTATTTCTGCTTATCCGATTCGAAACTCCACTCTCAATAAGTACTCCGGCTTTACCATTCGAGAATATGGTATTCTCAAATATAGTATTGCTATCACCATTCGATATTGAAATGCCGGATCCTTCGTTGTGACCGATTCGGTTGCCACTAGAAAAGAAACTGCCCGGATCAGCGCCAAACCAGTTTCCAGAGGAGTTTACAACTTTGATTCCGCTTCCCGTGTTGCCACGTGACTCTTCACCATCAGGGCCAACACCGACGTAAACTCCATCTATGAGGTTACTGTCACCGGTCAGTATCGAAATACCATTACCATTGAAATTATTTATCATGAGCGAATATACTTCACTGAAACCTGCGCTTATGCGCAAACCATCACCGGAAGTTGCATTACTGCCATCGATACCGACCTGATGGGAATTAGGTTGAGACGAGCCGTCTATTGTGATAATGTCAGTTATCTCCGGAAGTTCTGAGTTGACACTTATCTCTGGTGTCGCCACTCCAGCGCCTGGGATATCAAAAACAATAATATCAATACCGGAGAGCGCATTAGCCTCCATTATCGCAGCGCGCAATGAGCATTCGATTTCGCCGGATGCTGTCATGTTGCCTGTATTGCACACTCCGTCTCCTGGATTTGTATCTACACCATCAGCGACAGTGTTCACCAGCAAATCGCTGATGACACCAATGCAAGGAGAAAACTCCGAGGTGATACCAGATGAGGAGGATGTGGCAGTAACGAACCACTGCCCCAGCACGGGTTTGGGAAAGGTAAGCGCAAACCTCCCCTTTCGGGAATCGGCTAGATCCAGAGAGTCTCTTGCCACTGACATTAGCCCCTCTCCGAAGCCACTCTCATCACACTCAGCATTGACAAACACTTCAACAATGAATACGAATTCACCCGGGAATCCCGCTTCAGTGGACTCGACAAATCCATATACAGTTACCTGACCACCAGATAAAACAACCGAATCCAGCGCCGGGTGGTTTAAGTTAATCTCTCGGTCGGTAGTGTCTGTGACATTTGGTCTGATCCCAACCGGTGCAATGTCTATTCCCAAGCCTCCATTGTCGTGAATAGAGTTTCCCATGAGACCCGCAGGTGATTCCAAGAACACTCCTGCCTCACCGTTATAAGCAATCACATTGCCTTGCACATCGCTTGAAGAGCTGATCGCTGGAATTAGAGCGAAAGCGTCATGCTCTCCGATAGAAATGCGATCAAAAAATCCCAGCGGCACAGAAATTCCATTGAGAGAGTTACCCCAAGAGTTGTCATCATTAGGACCGATTCCTATCCGACAATTCTCTATCACACCTCCTGGGGCGTCGTGCGGATTCTCAGGAGAGTTAGCTACAATTATTCCATTTCCGGAGAATTTACCGATGGTGAGACTTCGGAATGCCACATCAAAGCCTGCTAATGTCAAACCATTAGCAGATGGTTCAACTATTGATGAACCACTTAATGCAACTCGGTTTGATCCAGGTTGTGAGGATGCGTCAATTATTGTACGACTTAACACAGCAGGGAGTTGAGACTGAAGCTCAACAACTGGCTCACCGCCACCAACGCTAAGGATTTCAAAGTAAATCGCGCTGGACTTTCGCGCCGAAGCATTCGCCTGTTCGATGGCCGCGCGGAGTGTACAGTCACCCGAGGCAGTTTTGCATGTTCCGTCTGTTAAGTCAGCGTCAGAACCATCACCAGTCGAATTGACAATGAACGCTTCTTGCAAAACTACTCCCGAAGCGGTGTTTGCCCCATCAAATCCAGCTTGACCAACAATTAACCCTAGGTCGGAAATGCTGGTGGCTACCTCTATGAAGAACCCGTCATTGTGGAGAACAATATCTGTAAGTTTGTGCGCTCCAGCTGGTAGCCCATAGTTTGGTGTTTGGAGCCAGAGGACACCATGCCTCCCCTGTGAGTCACGAATCTGGCCGACTATCTCACCTTGAGAGTTTACATCATACGCAACCGAACTTGTTGCACCTGGCCAAACCTCCAACTTTTCCACACCGGCCGCGCCTCTCCAACGTACAGCCCAGTTACCAGAAACACCCACGGCGACACCGTTATCACTTATCTCATAGGCATAACCAACTGTCGTACCCGAAAGCAAGTCGAGTTGTGAAGGATCTCCACTGCCGTTCCAAATGAACGGAAGGAAACCAACCAAAGTGTCCCTAGAAGCGCCAACTACTGTACCACCGTTGTTAATCCCGTAAGCGAAGCTAAGATTACTTCCAGACAGTACCCCGATGTGTTGAAATGAAGTTACATTCTGATTAAACAAAACCGCATGAACTTCTTCTGTGGTGTCGGATGTTGAAATCAACTCAGACCCAGCTATTTTACCGACATTGTTTATATCCTGAAAATTGGTCTTGCTATTTGTGGAGAATGTACCGAAGAAAGCAACGGTGTCACCTCTGGAGAGGAAGGATTTGAAGACTTTCGAGGCGTCCTTGTGACGATATGCGCCGCTTGAAATCGCCACACCAATAGCCCAACCGGATTCATTCACGGACGTGATAGAACGGTAAAGCTGAGAGTCATCGAAGATAGCGCTATCGCATCCAGGCCTGTATCGCTTACCATTCTCATCGAAAACTAAGGGAATAGTTTGACTCGTAGATGTGGCCCCACCGAAACAGGTAGACTTGGATCTGCTACTGCCCACCATCCAACCTGTAGATGTAATCTTGTATGGCTGGCGTAAGGTAGTCAAAGTGTAGACAAAGTTATTCGCAGCAGTTGCCCGATGCGGAATAAGAAAAGCGATAGACATTATTAGAGAGAGTATCCAGATTGGTCTACCCGCGGGCCTTGAACGCCAAGAGATATGCATAATCGTATTTTCCTTGTTTTTCCATGCAGGAATCCGGCTACTCTTCCCAAGCTTCTCTCAAAAAAAAGGGGGAGCGAGGATGCCACAATAGATTTCAAACAATATAACACCAAAATCGGATTCGCCAAGTCCATTTTTGCCCAAGCTACCCAGAACGCAATCAACAGACTGGCGCAAAGGAGGTTAACATGACCGGTTAGGCTCGTGGGGTTCAGGGAGGTATTGATATTGGAATAGACAGGAATGACGGCCCGTATGACCTGATGATCGGCTTCCGATACTCGTCAATCCCTAGCTCGAGAAAACAGCTTAGTTGATAAACTGTAATACATAGCGGTCAGCGAGTTGAATAGAAGAGAGTATTTTGACTTAGAAGCATTTTCGATTGGCTACGAGAAATCGAATCTAAGAAACCAGCTGAATAGTTAGACCTGTGGAACACGGCATGGTTACTTGATGTCCCTACTCGTAATAACCACCAAGACCGACTCTCGAAATGGCAGTTTAGGTTCAAAGATGTTGTGCGACGACGACTTGTGATTGCAGTCGAGCAATCCGTCTCGTAAGGCCTCAAATGTAAGTGGTTGTACAGTTTGTGGATACAAAATGGCGGGCTACACGAGACGAGTTTCTCAACTGTATCACAACAGAAGCCTAAGGGATTCGAAGGCAATAGATCGTACGATAAATTGTTGCTGCACAAGCATTTTGTATTGCGGAAGACTCTTCTATATCATCAGAAACCAAGAACTCACTGCATCCTGTTTCTTGTATATTCAACCTTCTGACTGTTCCAGCTCAACGATTTCTCTTATCACATCAAACACTTTCTCGAATTCATCAAGATCGAGATCGACAAACCCGGTTTCTCTGTTCAACACATAGTCAGCGAACACTGATTTAGAGATGCCTGTTTTATCACCTGTCGAGTTCTCTATCTTATGAGCATCACGATCAGCTATCTTTTTTGTGAACTCGATGCTGTCATCTGGCTCAATCTCGACGAAACGTAAGGAATTATCAGGGTTAATCTCTTTTCTTAGCTCATTGGTAAAGTGCAGTCTACGACCTTTGGTATCGCTTCGTCGCACATCTTCATCTTTGTAGAAAAACTCGATAGAGACATTATTGTATCTTTCTCTATGTGATGGCATTGGAAGAAACATGGAAAAGACATTATTACCCCAGTTTTGAAAACGATCCTCACCTTGAGTTTTTTCTCTCAATTCACTCAATATCTTAGGATTATCTCTGTCAAAGACGAATATCATTTTCGTCTGTTGTGACATTCTTGAATAATGTTCACACATTCTTAATATATCCGAATCTCCTCTGTCATCTTCAAATTTGTGAAAGCTAATCCGTAGATCATTGCCCAGCGAAGCATGGGCATTCATCAAGTGCTTCCAGTCAGTTTTACCTTCGGTTATTATCAAAGGATAGTTCGTCTCTAAGATTGATGTATCTGCTTTGAGAACAATTTCTTTAAAGATTGTATCATGCCTCAATTTGCCCAAAATTTTGTACAATAAGTCCGTATCAAGATTTCTACGAAAATCAAAATAGAGGTAAGACCTCCATCCAATTCTACCCCCGTGAATTATCGCGTCATTAGGAGTAATCTCAATGTTGCTAAAATTTATCTCACCGACCTCGTCTATCTCGCTAAGATAAACGACTTCACCCTTTTTCTTGGACAGTCCTTCCTTGAGCTTGACAGTCCCTTCCATAGGAACATCAATGTAAACGTCGTCCGTAGATGTCCCATGATCTAAGATTAAGAAATTTTGGATTCTTTCAATAGGAATACCTGTCTTCGCTAAGAACAAATTGGAAATCTGATCGATATATTTCATGTACTCAATATCGAAAGAAGTAAATCCACCGCGAACCATCAAGTCAACCGTAGTTCCGGCCTGCGCGGTATTTGCCGCAAATCCCGCAGATTTTGATGTTGGGAAAGTAAATTTCTGCATAGCTTAGCTAATCGGAGCTAACGCTCAGACAATTCTCTCTACAGTGCCCAGTCCTCAGCGAACAGCTCAGCTTGTTTTAAAACCCCTTCAGTAGCCAACAGTTGTTCATCTGGTGGGTAGCCGAATTTGCGTAACGTACGCTTAATAATCGTCCGTAGTTTCGCTTGTACACTCTCTTTGATCGTCCAATCAATCGAAGTGTTAGCTTTCACTTTTTCAACGAGCAATCTTGCCAGTTCTCGTAGCGTTTCATCACCAAGCACTTGTTTAGCACTATCATTATTGGCCAAAGCGTCATAGAAGGCCAATTCATCCTCAGATAAGTTTAGCTCATTACCGCGCTCATCTTCAGATTTGATATGTTTAGCGAGGTCAATTAACTCTTCAATAATTTGAGCTGCTGTTAAAAGATTGTTTTGGTATCTCTTAATTGCTTTTTCCAGCATCTCAGATAGCTTCTTACTTTGAATCAAGTTTCGAGTCGATCTGATTTTGATCTCATCAGCTAATATCTTCTTCAATAATTCTATAGCCAAATTTCTCCGACTCATCCCTTTGATGTCTGCTAAGAATTCATCAGACAAGATAGAGATGTCCGGCTTTTTAATACCTGCCGCATCAAATACATCGATAACTTCTTCAGAAACTACGGCCTTATCTACAATCTGGCGTATTGCCGTTTCAATTTCCTCGTCAGACTTCCCACCTCCTGTAGGCGTAAACTTTGTGAGTCGCGCTTTAATCGCCTGAAAGAATCCGACAGCGTCCGTTATAGCCATTGCTTCATCATTGGGAACAGAAAGAGCATAAGCTTTCGATAGCAACAGCACCTGTTTTACAAATCTATTCTTACCATCATCCAACTTTAGAATATGCTCTTGCGCTTCTAAGATGATTATCATCTTGTCCTTGGTATTGGCAGTGAAGTAACGCTTGTAATCAAAGCCAGCAAACATTTGCTCTACGATCTCAAACTTCTCTAACATCGTGGCGATGGCTTCACCAATATCCAGAATCGGGTCACCTTTACCCCCGCTCGACGTGTAAGTCGCTATAGCTTTTTTGAGGTCAAGCCCAATGCCAATGTAGTCGACAATTAGTCCACCTGGCTTATCCTTGAATACTCGATTGACACGCGCAATCGCCTGCATCAGATTGTGACCACGCATCGGCTTGTCAACGTACATCGTGTGCAAACAAGGAGCGTCGAATCCAGTCAGCCACATATCCCTGACGATAACGAAATCAAGTTTGTCAGCTGGATTCTTAAATCGCTCTCCAATGTCTTTCCTGTCCTGTTTTGTTGTGTTGTGCTTCTGCCAGCTTTGAGGGTCACTCGATGTTGAAGTCATTATGACTTTGATCTTACCTTGTTTCTTGTCATCATCGTGCCAATGTGGACGTATCGCGACAATCGCCTCGTACAATTCTACCGCAATTCGACGGCTCATAGTGACAATCATCGCCTTACCATCAAATACTACCTGTCGCTCCTCAAAGTGATCAACGATATCTTTCGCAACAGTCTTTAGCCGATCACGATGTCCTACAATCGCCTCAATCTGAGTCCACTTGACTTTCGCTTTATCTTTTGCAGTTGATTCCTCACCTTCGGTAATTGCATCAACTTCCGCGTCAAGTTTTTCTTTCTCTGTTGGATTGAGATGAACTTTGACCAAACGAGACTCATAAAAAATTCTGACAGTCGCGCCATCGTTTACCGATTGAGCTATGTCGTAGACATCAATTTCATTCCCAAAAATCGCTCTTGTGGACCTATCTTCTTGTTCAATAGGAGTACCCGTGAAACCGATGTAGGTAGCGTCAGGCAGGGCGTCTCTGAGATATTTTGCGAATCCATAGGTTGTGAATGCCTCATCGTTGCGCGTTACAACTTTGGCATCGAATCCGTATTGGCTCCTATGCGCTTCATCGGCAATGACAACAATGTTTTTTCGGTCTGATAACAGATCATACTTTTCTCTCCCATCCTCTGGTGAGAACTTTTGGATAGTCGTGAATACTATTCCACCACCTGCGACTTTGAGAAGCGTTTTTAGATGATCTCGATTAGACGCTTGTACGGGTACCTGCCTCAATAATTGTTTACAGCCAGCGAACGTGTCAAAGAGTTGGTCGTCAAGGTCGTTCCTGTCAGTGATGACGACAATAGTAGGGTTGTCAAGCTCTAAGACCGCTTGACCGGCAAAGAACACCATCGACAATGACTTACCACTGCCTTGTGTATGCCAAACAACACCGCCTTTTCTGCTTCCATTATCGCTTGTAGCTTCCTTTGTTGACTCAAGGGCTTTCTTGACTGCGTAATACTGATGATAAGCCGCTATCTTCTTGGCTGTTTCGATTGTTGTGAATCCAGTTGTCGCATCTTCACTCTTGGTCTTTTCGAAAACAGTGAACTGCTTTATCAAATCAAACAAGACCTCTGGTCTCAACATTCCTTTGACGACTGTTTCCATCTGAGGAATTGTCACGTCATCTTCTTTGGCGCCGTCACTTGTTTTCCAAGCCATGAAACGAGTCCAACCAGCCGTCAGCGAACCTACTTTAGCGTCGAGTCCATCGGATGCAATCAGGATTCCATTGTAGTAGAAAAGATTTGGGATTGCGTCTTTGTAGTTTTGTAGCTGAGTGTATGCTTTCTTGACAGTGGCGTGTTCGTCTGTTGGGTTTTTCAGCTCGATAACAACTAACGGCATACCATTGACAAACAGCACAACATCTGGCCGTTTGTTTGTATTGTTATGAACAACTGTAAATTGATTGCAGACTATCAAATCATTCTTAGTTGGGTCGTTGAAATCAATCAACCAGACCTTGTCGCCCTTGATACCATCATCGCTCTTGTATTCAACATCAATTCCATCGGTCAACATCCGATGAAACGCTTCGTTGTTTTCTACAAGGTTCTGGCTTGGAAGCGTAGACACCATCCGCAGAGCTTGCTCTCTGGCTTCCTCTGGAATTGTCGGATTGAGTGTATCAATCGCTGTTTTCAAGCGCCCTTTCAACAGCACATCCGATAAATCACCACGCTCACTATCCCACTCCTCGGGAGTTAGATAGTGATAGCCTTGTTCCTCGAGAAACTCAATGGCTACTTGTTCAACTTCGTTTTCTGTTATCTTTCTAATCACTGTCATCACTTCTTGAGATTTTCAGTAACGAGACTTTGTAGCCGTACGCTCTGAGCCTTCTGTGGGCATTTCTTAGCGTCACTTTACTAAAGAATGGTAAACTAAGTTTCTTTGAAGATTTAGTGATTATGGCGAAGATAATCTCATAGTCCTCAGCTTTCGGTTTAACAGAAGTGTCACTTAGCTTGTGTGAAGCATCAAGTTTATCATTAACCTTTTCCCTGAACTTTTCATCAGCTACAAACAGCTCTCCAGAAACAACGCCCTGAGCAAATAAATGACTTAAAACGGATGAGCCACCATAGTGCTTGACATGAACAATCTTCTTGTCATCGCGAAAAATGTCACAGAACTCAATACTGCTGTGTCCGCCACCATAGCTAATATTCTTCCTATCCATACAACACAAGGACACATCACCATTCGCGACTTTCTCGTTGTAATCGCCCTCGTTCTTGTGATTGTAGTCGGGGATTGAAAAAGAGCAACCAGCATCACGTATGGTTTCAAATGCACTATTTGTCTGCTCCGCGAATTCCTTCTCAATCTCATACCATTTCCCATTACTCAAGAGATAAGTCTTCTTAGTGGTGTCATCAATTACTTCGCAGTAAAAACAGCTATATGCTCTCCAACGATATTTCGTCTCTCCGCTACTGGAACTAATGCAACGTATATCTTTACTCTTGAGAAAGTCTATGCTCAGGTTTTTATTCGTTTCATCGTCAAGCGAATCCATGAAAGTTAACAGTTCAATATCATCGTGAGAGTCGACGTTTTTCTTGTTTCCATACCGAAAACAATCAACATCTTCCCATTCAAGTATTTGAGGGACAGCCATCCATGTCTTATCAAGATCGCCGTTCGTTATGTTGTCTATTAGCTGTTTATCAAGTCTCTCTTTGAGTGTTGAATCTTTGATCTCCGCAATCTGGTCGATCCATCTAAATTCCTGCTTGTAATCATCGCTGGCATATCGTTCATAGCACTTCTTTAGGAACTCGTGTAGATTCGATATATTTACGTTTACTGATAATGTCAAAGAATCTTTGCCTGAGACCATACGACCGAAGTCTTTCAGTTCGGTTGAGCCTGTAATAGCTTGAATTAGATCCTGCTCAATATCGATACCAAAATCAGCAACGATACCAGACCTGCTAAGTTGCTCACTTGTGTCTTTTGGAATAGAAGACATGTTCTTTTTACTAATCTTGCGCAAGCCATCTGGTTTAACAATACTCAGTGTAGTTTTCAGCCCGAATCTCTCTTCACAAGCAGCTTGATTCAACATCGTCCACCCATATCCGAATGGAACAGCAAAGGTTCGCATTACACTGTTGCCGACGTTTACACTAACGAGAAGTAAGCCCTTTGAACTGGAATTAGTGAAAGAGACATCGTCAAGAGATTTCACAAAGAACTTCTCTTTCCATCCTGGAGGGAATGTGTTTGAATCACTATAGTAAAACACTCCAACCTCATCGACTTCTTTCGACTTCATAGAATCGTGATTCTTCACGATTTGCTCATGAGCGGCAAAGTCCTCTTTTATGAGATATATGGATATGTGATTCACAGGTACTTTCATTTTACACTCCCTTCACCCTCACTTGCCCACTCATCAGCTTAGGAAGCAGTGTGTCTCTCAGCTGAGTAAGGGTTGAGTTTGGCTTATGTTACTGAATATCTTTGCAAAGAGCGGGCTAACTGTATCTGCAAATTCCTTGTTGACGAGTTCAAGAGGAATCGTAACGCTGATACCCTTAATTGATTTGGAATTCACAGCAGTGGCGATAGATGAGGTGCTTCCCAATGTGTTGTAGTCAAATCTCTTTAGAAAGGAATAGACATAGGGGACAGACAAGGAGCAAATAGGAGTCAGCTTGATGTGAGCAATAGCTTCATTAGAAAGCATTTTACAAGTTGTTATGGCCACTCTGCCAACAGTAAGTTTGAAACTAACTACTACAGTATTCTCCGGAATGATAGGGACGTTGAATCTCTCTACTGCCTCACTCGTCAAATACTCTGATGTTCTGTTTACATATACACCAGAGTTGCCAAGGTCTTTGATTGACATCCATTTTATGTCTTTTGAGTTAGTAGAAAACCACTCACTCTCTTTTCTTGGAGGAGTTCTGCCAATTGTGATATCAGCTACTGAAGATAACTCCCCCACACGCCACCCGTCCGGTATCGCGCCCAGCTCAGAGTCGACCATCTTGCCACCTGAGTCTTTGTACGGCTTACCATTCTTGTCAGGGAAGTTGAAATTCACAAACCACTCTTTGAAGATGATCTGTGCGATCGCCTCGAGTGTTTCATTTTGATTTCGTAGCAGTGCTATTTTGTCATCGAGGGTTGCTAACACTTTTGAAATAGAGTTTTGCTCTGACAAGGGCAAACGGGGAACAGGAACTTCTTTGAAGTCTTTGAGAACTACTCGCGGAATAGCAGAGCCAGAGATAAACCAACTCCTCATTATCTCTTGAGAGACGGGAGACAACAAGAAGTGTGTATAGAATGATGGAGAGTATTCTGACTTCAATCGTACAATAGCTATTGATGAAAGCACTACGATTTCTTCTTCTTGCGAATATTTGAATATGATGTCAAGACAGTTTGCACCGTCTTTTGAGATTAGAATATCACTCTTCTCGGGAGAGCAACCTGCTTTCTTCAAACTAACAAAATCTTCCTCAGAAATGTGCTTGCACGCAGAAAAGTCAAACCCTTCGTAAGTCATATCTTTCACTGAAGCCATGAATCTACCGTTCAGCGTCGGCTTTGGAGAAAAATGAGAGCCGTCAGTCAAAACATTCGCAATTGATCCAAGTGTAGTCACTGTCCAGTCGGATGGGATTCTTCCAATCTCCGTTTCCTGCCATTCATCAGACATTTGTTTTTTCTTTAACGTCTTCATAGCTATTCTGATTCACCAACTATCATCAATGTGCATCCAAAGAGTATCATCAGTACATCGGACGCCTTTCTCAATATCTCCTGAGTATCAAATCTCTCAATCGAATCCTCGAACAAATCATCAAAATTGTATTTGAAGTCGGCAGTATCAATTGTTTGAACACTGATTGTTAGCCGCTCGCTGGTTTCGACCGTATCACCCTCTTCTATACTTGCCAGTTCCATAGCTTGAAACTCAATAGTGGATAGACGGATCGCTTTGTAGACTCTCAAAGCAAAGTCTTTGTCAATCTTTACCCAGCTACTTGAACTGTTCTTCAAACAGAGAGATAATCTTTTCACCATCAATTGAGTCATCATACTCCTTCGGATCAGAATGGAATTTCCAGTTATATCCTACATCGGGGTACGTTATGAAATGTTGCAAAGAATCACTTATATATCCGCATGAGTCTACAGGAACCATCTTTGACCGAGCAGTTAGCGCACTTCCAACGCAAGCATCATAGAATGCTTGATCCGTTTTCAACTTAGGAGCTACATAATAAACATACGGATTTCGTTGCGCTAACATATAAAGGAGATTATTCTGTTTGTTACCACTATTTTTGTGAAGCGCAATGCGGTAGTAAGGGTTAGTGTATGTACTATCTTTGATGAATTTGGCATTGCCGCCTTTCAAGTAATCACTCATCTTGAACTGAAAATAGTAATCAATCCCTTTAGTCGGTAGTTTGGCATCATACCCTACTTTAGATTCTTCACGAAGAGACGGAATTATTGGGACACACGACGAGCCACCATTTCTATTGACTTGCTCGTGCAAGAAAGAGAAGCTATATGAGAACTCTGATATACCTAATTTCGCCATTATCCCAACTCATCGTTCACTCTTGAGGTCACAATCTGTGATCTCAAGTTCAAATCCGACCCTCTTCAACTGCTCTCTGATCTCATCATCAAGCCGCTTCTCTTCTGCCATTTGCTCGGCCAGTTCCGCCGTCAACGTCTTCATCTTTTCTTCAAACGGCACACCGTCATCTTCTTCGTCTGGGATACCGACATAGCGGCCTGGCGTGAGGACGTGCTTGTGTTTTTCAACATCTGCGAGCGTCGCGCTCTTACAGAAGCCTTTGATATCCTCATAGTCGCCGTTCTCTTTGCGCCATTCGTGGTATGTGTTGGCAATTTGTGAGACATCTTCATCGGTAAACACCCGATGTTTGCGGTCAATCATGTGGCCAACTTCGGTTGCATCAATGAAGAGAATCTCACCAGAGCGTTTTCGGTTACCATTACCTGCCCTCTTCCGTGATATAAACCAGAGACATGCAGGAATAGTGACGTTGTAGAATAGATTCTTTGGCAGCGCAACGATGCAGTCAACCAAGTCGGCGCCTATGATGCCACTGCGGATGTCTCCCTCACCAGATGTATTCGACGATAGCGAACCATTAGCCAGCACCAACCCCATAATCCCTTTTGGTGAGAGATGATAAATCATATGTTGCATCCACGCATAGTTGGCATTACCCGTTGGTGGGACACCATGTTGCCAGCGCGGGTCTTTTCGTAAGAGCTGTCCGCTCCAGTCACTATCATTAAATGGCGGATTAGCAAGAATGAAATCAGCTTTCAAGTCTTGGTGTTCGTCTTTAAGAAATGACCCTTCATTATTCCATTTGACCTGTGAACCATCTATACCGCGCAAAGCCAAGTTCATTCGACACAAGCGATAGGTAGTCTGGTTACTTTCCTGACCGTAGATTGAAATATCGTTGACCTTACCCTTGTGATTCTCGACAAACTTTTCACTCATCACAAACATACCACCAGAGCCACAACACGGATCAAACACACGACCTTTGTATGGCGCTATCATCTCGACCATAGTCTGGACAATAGACTTGGGCGTAAAGAACTGTCCGCCTTTTCTGCCTTCGGCCAATGCAAACTCACCGAGAAAATACTCATAGACCCGTCCAAGAATGTCTTTGCTCTTTGCGGCTTCATCGCCAAGCGCAATGTTTCCAATGAGGTCAATCAACCCTCCGAGTGAGGCCTTGTCGAGATTCGGCCGGGCGTAGACTTTCGGCAGGATGCCTTTGAGAGTCTGGTTCTCCTTTTCAATCGCCTCCATTGCATCGTCAACGTCTTTACCGACGGTTGGCTGTTTAGCGCGTGAGTGGAGATATGACCAACGGGCAATCTTGGGCACCCAAAAGACGTTCTCAGCGCGATACTCGTCAGCATCCTCTGGATCGGCTCCCTCATAGTCGCCTTTGCCAGCCAATAGTTTGGAGTGTAAATCCTCGAATGAATCAGAAATGTATTTCAGGAAAACCAACCCGAGTACAATGTGCTTATATTCAGCGGCGTCGATGTTCTTGCGTAGCTTATCAGCCGCCTTAAACAGCGTCTTCTCAAACCGTTCGTTGTTGTTCTTTTTTTCTTTAGCCATAGCCTGTTTTCTTAATAACTACCAAATACGGATGAATCTCGCCCATTATTCAAACTAATGCGCTCGACGTATTCCCTTTCCGTGCAACAAGATAGGCAAACCACCCAAAGAGTCAAGGCATGGCCTGTCAAGGGTCACATTTCCCATCTGACACGGCTCAGATTCACTTTTTCTATAGCTAACGGTATGATGTACTGGGAAAAGCGAATCTCTCGCTGAGACTCCAAGTATATAGGTTTCTTAGAGTTCCAGCGTCGCTCATTGAGTTCGTGGCTCAATAACTCATCGATGTAGCTACGATTGATCGTAATCGCTGAGTGAGTAGGGCTCACGGTGTTATATTAGAACTACAGGAGTGTCGAGCTGAGAAATAGATGGTCGAGCCGTAGCGCGGTGCTGTGTGGGTGTTTTACAAAAAGAAAGAGTTAACGTGATTCACTTTCGTGATCTTCGTTTTCTATGGCGATCTTCAGTAACTTTTTTAGTGTGTCACCTTCTTCTAATCCATCAAAAAACTTTCCCACCTTTTCAGCGGTTTCACTAATCGTCGGTTCCGCCGACTCATCTTTGATAGAAACTTCAAAGCCGACCAGATCGTCAAGTGAACAGCTCAATGTTTCAGCAAGAGCAACGAGAGTTCCAATCGATGGGACTTTGCCTTTTCGATCACCCTTCAGATACCTGTTGATCATCACATAGTGAATGCCTGACTTCTCGGCGAGTTCACGCACTGTGAGATTCTGACTGGCCATGAATCTCGCTAACCTCTCTGCAAACACCACGTTTTCCATATTGCCATAACAATGCTTGCAGTAACGATTTCGCAACATTTCATTGGTATTCTCTTGATATTATGAACGAGTTCGTTATGTTTAAGAGATAAGAGGTCCGTTATTTAGCGAATTCCCAATTTGCAATAACGAAGTCGTTAATGAATGTTTGCAACTGTTACACCAGAAGAGGAGATGTTATGAGATTGAAACCACACAATCACTTGAGATTTCGAGATTTGTACAAACGAGTTATTATCTGTTTACTGTTAATACCAGCTACGATCGCACTGGGAGAGCCGCGTAATTTGACTCAGGAAGATATGTCAGACTTGAAGTCCGGAAAGATTCCTAAGAATGCTCGCAAACAAATTATTGGGGGTGGATTCGAGATCATGATTTACACTCCGAGAGGCCGTGCGGCTCGGTTCGCTGAGGCAGCAAAAGAGAATTATATCAAGCTCGACTCGGTAATGTTCAATCCTGCGAAATTCAATGGAGGAGTCTCACTCGAAGTAACTAACCTCATGGCTTCGGCATACAACTCATCGGTAAGCCCTGATGATGTTCGTCAGATCAGTCGTGGGATACTATTGGTAAATGATGAGGTGATCGAGGCTGACAGCACGGAGTACATTCGCACTCCCCTCAAGAATGCCTACGGGTCTGAATATCTAAACATTGATGCAGTTTTCTATTTTCCACTGTACTTGTTTGACGGATTTGAGGATATCAAGATTGTGATTTTCCATAGTGATGGGAAACTGAAAAAGAAGCTCAAGAGTAAAGACATCAGGAAGCTTGAATAGGATAATCAATTCACCTATGCTTCAAAAACATCTACTACTGGGACAAGAACCTATTGTTGAGTTTAACCACATTTGCGGAGAATACACGACATGAGAAGATGTGTTACAATAATAGCCACAACTATAATATGTGTTATACCGCTTTGTGCATCTGCCCAGATTGGTGGCAGCGAACCACTTATCAAATATGCTGAAAGTCAGGCAAGTAAAGTCTTTGAATACAATTCGGACGAGACCGCCCAACTGTGGTCTTTCAGTGAGGCATTGGACTTTCTCGGCGACAACAACGGGATTGAAGCGGGATCGCTTCTCGGAATCAAACTTCGCACATGGAGTGTACCAATCACACTGGTAAGACTTGACTTTAATGAATCTGGTAATAGCTTCATTGCTCCAGCTCTTTCCGTAGGTATTGGATATGCTTGGATCAGCGGTGTGACTATAATTGACGCAACAAGTGAAAGTCTTAGGATCGAACCACAAACGAGCATAGGAATCGCAACCAGCTTCGGAGCTGTGAACGGTGTCGATGGGATTACAGTAAGTATTACAGTGTCCGGCGTTATTGGATTCAACTCTCTGAATATGTCGCTTGGATACGACCTCATTACTGAAACAGCGGTACTTGGAGTCGGCTTCCGAATCGATGTCTTTTCGTTGTCAAGAAACTCATACAGAATTTCCAAGCTCTCTGGATGATCAGTCAGATATTCGCTACGCTCGCGAACATGATCTTTGGCTCAGCGCAATTGACCACTATTCTTGCAATATTCTCATCTCGATTGTCTATTGCTCTATCGATCTTTGCTGTACCCACACCCCGTCTGAGCCTTTTACGAAATCAAATTTCTTAATCAGGTTAGGATCGACAGTCTCACCATTGTTTAAGTCAAATCCGACTGAGATACTTGTCGGCCCATTCAAGATTGTATCTGGATCTGGGTCGTTAATGAAATGCTCGTACCGAATTGGCTCCCCATCAGCATACGACAGCTTCTTACCGTCGTCATCAGTCAGTACCGTTTTATTGAAATCAGTCACGATACTTACCTCCTATCTATTGTATTATACAACGCACACGGTCTATGCTCAAGCACGTTTCGTCGTTAACCGGAACTTCAAAGGTAGAGTTATGAATGCGGGGAAAGTCTTTGTTGGGATTGTACCGCTTTCTCCAACTTTAATCGCATTGCTCTATTCCACACAAAAAGAAATGTTTGTTGTTACGTAAGCGCTTATGTTTTTCTTCTACTTCGCTTCCTGCCTTGTCATACGTCAAATGTATTAAATTGTAGTAAAGGACTAATTCCTACAGGCACCTCATTACCGACATCATAGTCTACAGACATTCAAATATCACAATATTCGCTTTTTTTGAAGTATTTTATCCCACAATTTGCTGATTCACTGAATCACAAAGTCGAGATTAAGTGGTACGCATAATTGCTCTAAAATTTTTGTGCTTTTTTTCAACTTTATTTTCTCAGTCAATTCTGATGTAACTCTTTCCCTCCGTTCTGATTTGAGCTTACAAGTCAGTTCCTCCTGACTATTTCGAGTGAAAACAAATCAGTCAAATTGGCCGTTTTTTGCTCAAAACGGCCTGTTACCGTAAAACTGTTGCGATCGAAGGGCAAAGGACTCTTATAGGGGCCGCTCACAAAAAAAGAAAAATGAGCGGGGCCTAGCAAACCAAATAGGAGGCATTATGTCTAAAGAAAATGACACAAGAACAACTTCGGCTGTGAACTCATCATTCAGCTACCCAGATTACTGTTACGTCGAAACCGCAATCGGATCAGTCAGGAACCGAAATAATATTCTAAAGATTGACAACTTACCTGATTTTCAACCAGCTCAGACGGTATTTACTTCTATGTACCGTTTTACTGACGAGTTAAAAAACTACGTCGCTAAGAACGGAAGTGTTTCAAAAATGCCACCAACTGTAGCTTGGTCAGATTATCTTTGGCTCGACATCGATAATAGTGATGATCTTTCACTGGCACACGAAACGTCTAATAAAATCATTACGCGACTCTTGCAAGTAGACCGTTCAGCTGAAACTCAATTAGCTATTTACTTCTCAGGCATGAAAGGTTTTCACATTGGAATTCCATCAGTGTTTTTTGGTTTGGCACCATCTCCTGACTTACCTGGCATCCACAAGAAACTCGCTTTGACTTTGGCTAATGGTCTAAAAATTGATAGCGGAATCTATCAACAGAGCCGGCTCTTTAGACTACCCAATACGCTTCATCAAAGATCGCAACTTTACAAAGTAAGATTGACGCTCGAGCAAATGGTCAAATTGACTGTCGAACAGATCAGGCACTTTGCAACTCAGCCAAGAGGAGCTTCAAAATTGGACTTGATTTCTAAAGATGGCGCTATACATCAACTCGACGAGTTTGTTCAAATGGTGACTCCAAGCAAAACATCAGCAGATGTGTTTTTCACAAGAGTGAAGCTTCTTATGAATGACAAAATGAATCCTTCTGCAAAAACCGCTGCTACGCTGAGCAATTTGAAAAACGGTAACCGACACAACACTTTTACCAGCTTGATTGGAAGGTTACATCGAGCTGGAATTAGCTCAGAAGATATTTTCGAGTTGCTTCGTGGATATGCTCGTAAAGTAGGATTCGAAGGCGAACTCGCCTCTCTCATTACAGACATCACAACCAGATACCCTTCTAATTCGTCTACGATTGATGACATATATAAGACAACAAACGTAGACAATTTCGACGCCGTCACTCTCAAAGAGTTTCTTGACACTACCGACCGAAATATCAATTGGATAGTCGACGGCATTATTCCAAAAGAATCCGCTTCAATCATTGCAGGGTACCCGGGTTCAGGCAAGACTTTCATATTAGCCGATCTCGCGCTCGCTGTCTCAAGCGGTACTAAGTTCTTGAACAAGTTTGAAACCGAACAAGGGCGAGTCCTCGTCATCGACGAAGAGAACTCACCCCAACTAATGGCTCATAGATTCTCTGGTTTAATTAACGGGAAATCGCTCGAAAAACCACCGCCTACACTCCGAATCGCGCTGGGTCATGGGTTTAGATTCGATAGCTCCGAGTATGTAAAAAAACTGGAAAACATTCTCGATGACTTTCGACCCTCACTGGTCATAGTCGACTCTCTCATTCGAGTACATAACGGGGAAGAAAACTCTTCTTCAGAGATGTCAAAGATTTTTGGCCGCGTAAAGTCGCTAATGCAGAAATATGAAATCTCATTCGTTTTCTCAGATCATTTTCGCAAACCAGGCACGAATATTTCAAGTGCTGGTGCGAGCTTACGAGGTTCAACAGACAAATGGGCGTTCGTCGACACTCTATGGTCAGTGAAAAAGGAATCTGACCGCATTGATGTCGAACAAGTCAAATCTCGATTTAGGGAAGAACATCTCTCATTGGCTCTCAGACTTACAGACCAATCTGAAAACTCTATTTCATTGGAATACATTGGTGACGCACGACAGCTCAAACAAACAGCCCTACTGCAAGACTCGAAAGCTTTCTTGCTGAGAACAATAGGTAATGAATGGGTTCCAAGAAGGGCTCTGTTAGAACTCGGTAAAGCCGAAGGACTGAAATCTGGTCTCATGGATAAAGCCTTTAAGGAACTTACTGATTTTAACATAATCATTAGAGAAGAACAGAAAACAGAGGGGAGAGGACCGAAGAGGCACGCGTATAAGCTGAACCCTGATCACATAACAGACATCGATCGGTAAACTTGCTCAGATAACAGAATATCGATGTCATCTTCTAAACCTAAGACAGTCTCAAATACTGACGGCTATAGTGACGTTCGCACTTTCTGGGAATCATACTCAGGAAACGAGCTAAGCGATGTTGACGCTCTTGAAATAGTTCAAAGCGTCACGTCATTCTTTGAGATTCTTTCAGAGTGGTCTCAAACGTGAAACCCTAACTGTACCTTGTAGTGAGTTGCTGCTTGATGCAACCACTACAAGGTACGTATACTAATCCATGAGAGACTATCCTGATAAATACCGCAACATTAAAGTAGTGACGTATGCTCGTGTGTCTTCTGTTGAACAAGCTGAAGAAGGCAGATCATTAGAAGCTCAGGTTGAGCTGATGGAAAGTCATGCTCAGCGGTATTCACTTCAAATAGTTAAGAGATTTAAGGATGAAGAGTCTGCTGGCAAAGCTGGTCGTACGCAGTTTACAGAAATGATCAGTTTCATTAGAAATCAGCCCAATGTTAATCACATAGTAGTTGAAAAAACAGACCGTCTTTACCGAAATCTGATAGACTACGGAACAATAGATAATTTAGATGTTGTGGTTCATTTAGTAAAAGAGGACGAACTATTAAGCAAAGATAGTAATTCTCATAGTAAGTTATCACACGGACTCAAAGCATTGTTAGCTCAGAACTATCTGCATAATCTCTCAGAAGAGGTGAAGAAAGGGTTAAATCAAAAAGCAAAGAGCGGTGAATGGCCGTCCCGTCCTCCAATCGGTTATGTCCGTAACCGCGAGGATCACAAGATATACCCTGATCCTGAAAGAGCTCCATTAGTTCGAAAACTTTTCGAAGAATACTCTACTGGAAACTATTCTCTTAGATCAATGGCCAAGCTGGCGAGTAAGATCGGTTTGCGATCAACAAAAGGGAACGCCGTAAATAAAGCGGGCATACATCGGATTCTACAATATGAAATATATACAGGACAGTTTACTTTCAACGGCTACCGCTATGAAGATGCCGTTCATGATGCGATCGTTACAACAGAGCTGTTTGCTAAAGTCAATCAGTTATTGAAACGGCCTTCCACAATAAAAACTACGAGACGCAACTATGCCTTTAGAGGTCTTGTTAAATGCGGTTATTGTGGATGCTCGTTGACACCAGACTTAAAGAAAGGGAAGTATCTTTATTACCGCTGCACTGAATACTCTGGACGATGCAGTAACTGGATTTCCGAACCGCATTTGTCTGATCTCCTGGGTCAAAAAGTCAGAGACGTTCAAATTACGACAGAAGCTGCTGTTGGGTTGAAACTATCATTGATGGAAGGATATGCTGACGCTAAAAAGTTCAGTGAGAAAGCAATTGCAACTCTACAAGCGCGTCATAAACTGATCAAAGCTCGTATTGATCAAGCCTACATGGATAAACTGGATGGAACAATCTCTCAAGATTACTGGAGGGAGCGAGCAAATGAATGGAATGCAGAATTGATGCAAATCCAATCTCAGATTGGAGATCACAAAAATACTAACCACAACTTTCTCAAACGTGGATCTCAGGTTATTGACCTGGCGGAACAGTCGTACACACTATATCAAGCGCGAAATAATAATGAAAGACGCCTCCTCATAGATTCCCTTCTTTCTCAACTCTCTTATGCGGACGGAACCCTATGTGTCACATACAGAAAACCCTTCAACTTACTCGTCAAAGGGCCAAAAACAACAATTAAGCGGGGTTGACGAGACTCGAACTCGCGACCTCCTGCGTGACAGGCAGGCATTCTAACCAACTGAACTACAACCCCGTTGGGATGCGGCTTTCGCTTGAATTACGAAAACGCAATATGGTGAGCAAACTTGTGAGACTAAACTGTGACTGGGCGCAAAGTAATCGCAACAATTATACTAAAAACTGCGCCGTAAAAAATGGGCGATAATGGATTCGAACCATTGACCCCCTGCGTGTAAAGCAGGTGCTCTAACCAACTGAGCTAATCGCCCTATTTGAATCAAGCGATATTCGATCCAAAAGCATTCGAACCAAAATCATCCTTCAAAAATTCAAAAAACTACTCGCTCTGTTCTGTAGTATCGTCCTGTTTCCCACCGATTATAATCGAAATCGGAATCAAAACGCAATACCCTAGAATCAAAAGCGCTGGTGACAAAGTCAGAAAAACCTGCCCCCAACTTTCATCCAATGGGTCTGGATTGACAGCTGTATTGGCTAAAGTAATATAGCCCAGAATTATTGACACCAACCCTAATCCGAAGATTAGATAGTTTTTTTTGCCAAAGGGCCAATTGAATGCCCGCTGTTGATTTGCTATTTTTGCCATGACCTTTATACACCGTAACGGCCTGAAAGTTAATCCATTACAGCGCGATTAGTATACACGCCAGAGCCAGAATGTCAAGGGATTTCCAGCGCATTCCTGCAAGAGCTACCCAAAGGCTATCTTCTTGCTCAACAACCTCATATAGACCATTATCAAAAACCCCCGCCGTTATCAGAATGATAACCACGGGGGCTTTTTATGAATTCGTAATCACCAAATGCAAGTTGAGAAACACCGTTGAGGCGCCCTTATTGGCATCCGTGAATACGCGATTTGCCCAATTTGAGCAATGTGCAAAAAGTATGCGTGAGAATGGCTTAGTACATACCGCCCATACCGCCCATGTCACCCATACCGCCGCCACCTGGCATTGCTGGGGCGTCTTTCTTCTCAGGAGCATCAGTGATAACCGCTTCGGTGGTCAACAACAGTGACGCAATCGAGGCAGCGTTCTCAAGAGCTGTACGAGTTACCTTGGTCGGATCAATCACACCAGCCTTGACGAGGTCCTCGTAGACATCGGTACGAGCATTGTATCCAAAGGCGCCCTTCCCAGAAAGAACCTTATTGACAACAATCGAACCCTCTTGTCCAGCGTTCTGAACAATCTGACGAATTGGCTCTTCGAGAGCTTTGATGACAATGTTAGCTCCGATGGCTTCGTCTCCCTCGAGCTTGAGCTTCCTGGCAACTGCGCCAGCACGCAACAAAGCGACACCACCACCAGGGACAATACCCTCTTCGACAGCTGCACGTGTGGCATGCAAAGCATCCTCAACACGAGCTTTCTTCTCTTTCATCTCAACTTCAGTCGCCGCGCCAACTTCAATCACTGCAACACCACCAGCGAGTTTCGCCAGACGCTCTTGCAGTTTCTCACGATCGTAATCGGAAGTTGTGTCGTCGATTTGCTTGCGAATCTGGCCAATACGACCCTGAATCTCTTCTTTGGAGCCAGCGCCTTCAACGATGACTGTATTGTCCTTGTCGATAACGATTTTCTTGGCTGTGCCAAGGTCTTCGATGACAGTGTTCTCAAGTTTGAAACCAAGCTCTTCGGAGATAACTTTACCGCCAGTAAGTGTGGCGATGTCCTCAAGCATTGATTTGCGGCGATCACCAAAACCTGGAGCTTTAACAGCGGCGATTTTCAATGTGCCCCGCAATTTATTGACTACTAAAGTCGCCAACGCTTCGCCTTCGATATCCTCAGAGATAATTACGAGTGGCTTGCCCATCTGCGCAGTTTTCTCAAGAATCGGCAACAAGTCCTTCATGGAAGAAATCTTCTTGTCGTGGATAAGAATCATCGGATCGTCAAGTGACGCTTCCATTGAATCTGGATTGGTGACAAAATACGGAGAAAGGTAACCGCGATCGAACTGCATACCCTCAACAACATCAAGAGTTGTTTCGGTGCTCTTGGCTTCTTCAACAGTGATGACACCGTCTTTGCCAACTTTTTCCATGGCTTCAGCAATCAATGTACCGATGACTTCGTCATTGTTGGCTGAAATTGTACCGACCTGCGCGATTTCCTTTTGATCGGAAACAGGTGTGGACATTTTCTTCAAGTCGACAACAATCGCGGCAACTGCAGCGTCAATACCTCTCTTCAGGAACATTGGATTCGCGCCAGCGGTAACATTCTTGATACCTTCGCGGTAAATCGCCTGCGCCAAGACTGTCGCAGTAGTGGTTCCGTCACCAGCAACATCAGAAGTCTTCGAGGCAACCTCTTTGACCATCTGCGCGCCAAGATTCTCAAATCTATCTTCGAGTTCGATTTCCTTAGCAACAGTCACGCCATCTTTGGTGATTGTCGGAGCGCCGAACTTTTTGTCAATCGCGACATTGCGGCCTTTTGGGCCAAGTGTAACTTTGACAGCATCAGCGAGTTTATCTACGCCTCTGCGAAGTTTCTCGCGAGCTTGTGCATCGTATTCAATAATTTTAGACATAATATCTCTGTTCTTTTTCTTGTTAATGTTCTACTGAAGCAATGTTACATCGTAACAACACTATAATATTACTGTTGTGACAACATTACTTCGTGACAACTGCGAGAATATCAGACTCACGCATAATCAAAAACTCGTCACCATCGAGTGTAATCTCTGTGCCAGAGTATTTACCGTAAAGAACCTTGTCGCCTTTTTTGACTTCAAGATCAATCTTCTTGCCGTCTTCAGTCATGCGACCTGGTCCGACTTCGACAATTTTGCCTTCTTGTGGTTTCTCTTTGGCTGTATCAGGAATAATGATACCGCCTTTTTTGACTTCACCCGCGTCATCGAGGGCTTTGACCATTACGCGGTCAGCTAGAGGACGTACAGACATGTTTGTCATCTCCTTATGATTGTTAGAACTGAAAATACTTCTCTTTTGGTACAGCTTTTATATTAGAAGTACTCTTGTATCAGCCCAGTTTGTTTAGTTAGTAATTATTTCTTGTCTCTTAATCTCTATTTACTGCCGCAAATACTTATTAGCGCTCAACTACTGTGAGCGCTAATAATGCGAGCCGCAGTATAGGATAGTACCTACGAAAGTCAAGAATGTTTCCCAAAAACTCAAAATATGCGACACGAGAAGTAAACTCCTGCCTAACAACGCATTACAGTACCGCAGAATTGCAAAAATGCGGTTGTAGTGGCGTCCCTCGGGGCGCCTTCCTACCAAATACAAAAAATCAGGCACAAACAAGCGCTCGCCAGAAAAATAAAAAAGGGGCAAGCCCTCCCCCTCAACTACGGTTATGTATCAGATTTAACAATTGTTATGGTGAGAAATTAGCGCTGAAACTTGGCAATCAAGCGAATTCCATGGAGAGTGAGATCAGGACAGACCGCTGAAAACAGGTCACAATGTTCAGCGATTAGCGCTCCGAGTCCGCCAGTGGCGATAACTTGTGGAGTTTGCCCAAGCTCTTGGCCGATACGTTTGAGCAAATATTCAATCTCACCGATTGTACCATAGAACATCCCCGATTTGATAGCATCACTGGTATTACGAGCAATCACTCCGCCCGAGGGTGGCTCAATTGACACAGATTCTAGTAGCGCCGCTTTCTTAGCCAGAGTCTCCACCGCGGTTTTGGGGCCAGGGCAAATGATACCGCCGATATAGTCACCAGCGCTTGAGAGAATATCGAATGTCGTAGCTGTGCCAAAATCTACAACCACCAATGGCTCGCCGGAGTTATGGTAAAGCTCTCTGGCGGCCACAGCATTGCAAATTCTATCGGCTCCAACCTGACTCGGGTCATCAAAATCTAATCTTAGCGGCAGTTTGACCTTGGCGTTGATTAGCAATGGTCGGCGCTGACTCATACCATAGATATAGGTCGCCAGTGTCTGGCTAAGTTTTGGAACAACCGATGCAATCGCGATTTGCTCTGGAGAGATATTTTGTTTCTCTAGCCAAGCTGCAAACGGCCGAATCAATGTCTCTTGCGGATTGGCTCTTTCGGACTCAAACCTCTCAGAGTTGATGAGCTTGTCTCCGTCAAAAACCCCGACGACAGTATTGGTATTACCTATGTCAACTGCGATTAGCATATAAGTAGAATATAGGAGCTAGAGGAACCTCACGGTAGTCAGCAGCTCTATTTGCTCTTTCTTCTTGGGCGTCTGACTAACTCGCCAGCGCAATTCGGACAAGTAGCGCCCATCATTTCGGTGCAATTGGGACAAAAAGTACACTCATGAACGTAGATGAATGCATCCGATTCGTCCTGCAGTTCAGTGTGACAGCGGCCACATTCATTTTTCATCTCTAAAGCCATTTTTCTCTACTCTCACAAGCTAGACAATTAGTCAACTCAGGGCGCCAACCAATTTAGCGGCGCTATATCAATATTGCGCATTATCCAAAAAGCGCCAACAGTCAACCAGAATAACCAAACAACTGGCCGCGAAACAATAGGGACGCGAAACCCAAGGCCCTCTCCTCGACTGAACCTGCGATATGAATATACTGCCAAAGAGACCGGCAATAAACAAACCGCCAACAAATTCATCGACAGCGCCGCGGCAAACTCGCCATGCAATAACAAATGCCCCGCTCGCAAAGCGCCACAACTAGGACAATGCCAACCAGTCACTTCATGAAGAATGCAATGCGGATACCAGCTAGTTTCCGCTGGGTTGAAAAAGAACAATATCAAAAGCGCGCCGCTGGTTCCAAGCGCCACCAGAGCTAACCAATAACGTTGAAAAAATTGCAGAGCGATCTGAGACATTTGGCAATCTTTGTTTCTAGCTCTTGGTGCTAAGCTTCTTATAGCGAAAACACGAGGTTTCATGATCGTTGACCAAACCCGCCGCCTGCATATAGGCATAACAAATTGTCGGACCACAAAACCCAAAGCCACGTTTTTTCATATCTTTGCTCATTGCTTCCGAAGTCTCAGTTTTAGCAGGAACCTGTGACATGTCTTTCCATTTATTGACGATTGGTTTTCCATTGACAAAAGCCCAAATATATTTATCAAAACTCCCGAACTCTTTTTGGACAACCAGAAATGCTTTGGCGCTGGTCACCGCGGCGTTGACTTTTAGACGATTGCGAATAATGCCAGGGTTTTCAAGTAATTTCGCGATTCGCTTTTCGGTAAAACGCGCCACTTTTACTGGATCAAAATCAGCAAAGGCTTTCCGATAGTTCTCCCGCTTACGTAAAACAGTCAGCCAAGACAATCCCGCCTGCGCCGCATCGAGAATGAGATATTCAAAATGTACACGGTCGTCATGCACAGGAGTCCCCCACTCGGTATCATGATATTCAAGCATCAGTTCATCACCGAGGCACCATTTGCACCTCTTTTGTGTCTTCTGAGTCATTCGTCGGTGTCCTTTTAGATACGCCGTTTAGATACACAGCTTTGATACATAGTGAAAATCGCCTCGCATTGGGCCTACAATTTATCAAAAAACAACCACAATGGCCAAAAGGCAAGTAGAGCTTTATCACATATTATTAACCAATGTACCTCTACTTAATAGCCAAGAAAACAAATCGAGAGAATCAGGCTTGCCCGCACTTATTCGCGTATCTATATTCATGTGGAGCTTAAAAGCTCCCATGTCGATACAATCATTAGAAACAAACATTAGAACAAAGCAAATGGCAGCGTGATTTCAATGAATCAAGTACAGTTATCAGCCAACCAGACGAAGCAGAAACCAATGAATCTACCTTCTGAATTTCATCCTCTCCAGCAAGTGATTGTCCACACTCCAGGACCAGAATGGGAGATGGTGCCGCTTGAATCGGATATGGCCGAGTCATATTTGGTCGAGGACATTCTGTTTCTCAAGAAGGCCGCCGCTGAACACACCGAGTTCGTCGAATGTTTGCGCCATATCGCGGGAGATGATGGAATCCATCAATTCTCAGATCTCTTGACTGAAATACTCTCTGATGACAAAGTCCGCTCAGATATAGTCGGTGCAGTCTCGGCGCTTGAAGGTGTCGGACTGAAAACCCATGACTTCCTGCTCAGCTCAGATTTATCAACCAAAGACTTATCTGCGATACTAATCAGTGGCTCTGATGGTGACACCAACACTAGGCGCAGATATTTTCGTCCAATTCCGAATTTAATGTTCACTCGCGATGTCGGGGCTTTCATTGGCCAGACGGTGATTTTGGCGCATCCCGCCAAACGTGTGCGGCTTCGTGAAGGATTATTGGCACAATATATTTTCCGTTATCATCGACTGTTTGCTGAGACTCAGATAGTCGACATACTTGATGACGCAGCTACTATTACATCAGGCGAAGCAGTGCATATAGAAGGCGGCGATGTCATGGCGCTTGATAGTGAGACATTGGTCGTCGGTACAGGTCAGCGAACTACAAAACTCGCAGTTGAGCTTTTGGCACAACGCCTACTTAGCGAAGGCATAATCAAACGTTTAATTATGGTTGAACTTCCCGCCGAACGCGCAACCATGCATCTCGACACTGTCTTCACTGTAATTGGTCCCGAGGACTGTGTCTATTTCCCACCACTCTTCAGTGAAGATGACACTACAACCATACCAGCGCGCGCCTTGACCTACGAACTAGTAAATGGCCAAGCGCAAGTCACACATGACTCAAGCCCAGGAGGACTTTTCTGTGCGCTAGAGAGAATCGGATACAGTTTCCCAAATCGCTTTAAGTGCGGTGGAGACTCGCCGCTGTTTCAATCGCGAGAACAATGGACCGATGGCGCCAATTTGTTTGCCGCTCGCGAAACTGTCGCTTTCATTTACGAACGCAACACCGAAACCATCGCCTCCTTTGAAGAAGCTGGCTATAGTATTGTGACACCCGCAGAGTTTCTAAAGCTTGACCCATCCACTGTAGAGAAGACTTTGGTCTCGGTCAATGGCGCCGAACTTTCCCGCGGTCGAGGTGGCGCACGTTGCATGACCATGCCAATCTCACGACATAGCTAATTCATCAAAAACTCCAACACCTTCAAGCGCTCTTTATCGCTCTCTCTTTAACGTTCCTTGTGTAGCGCCTCCTTCAATTTCACCAACCTCAATCTCTATCACTTAGAACTAAGCCTCGCTTTAGCGACCTTCTTTTGTCAAATAGGTCGCTTCTTCTTTTTGTTGGATTCTGATAGAAACATTGCAAAATGCGTCGATTTTCACTCCGAAAACACATTTTGGGTAAACTTTAGCTGAAAAAGTGTGAAAAAAATGCACAAATCGCCAAAGGTTCTGTCGGACAAGCCGATAACTAAAACAAATTCATCGTGTTATGTGGATTAGTGTGATTTTTGAAATGCATTTCCGCTACGTGATGAGAACAGAAAAAGAAGATAACAGAAGAACTAAGTAACCTAATCACAAAGAAGGGGATGACGTTCGGAGAAGACGCTTTTGTTTGAGTATCAAATATGAGCGCTGGATTCTTGCGAAGTTCCGTTTGAGCATTAACACATTGAAAGGAGCCATCACATGGCTTTTCGTAAAACAACCGCACGTCGTAAACCAGCAGCCAAGCGCAATGCTACACCGCGCGCCACAACCCGTCGCAGCGCCACCAAGCGCGGCGCCACAGTTCGCGTAAAAGTTTGGTCCGCCAGTGAGATCAGCCAGTTGCGTAAAAAATATCGCAACACAACCAACACCAAAATTGCCAAGTCACTTGGTCGTACAGTTGCTTCTGTCCGCGCCAAAGCTGGTTCATTGAGCCTCAAGAAGAACAAAAACTTCTTGTCAATGGTCGCCAAGACTGCTGGTAACGGTGGTATGAAAACCCGCAAGAGCACAGCTCGCAAGACTGTCGCCCGTAAGGCCAGTTCAATGCGCGGTAAAGCTACCAAGCGCACCGCCGCGAAGCGTAATGCTCCAAAGCGTAAAACTTCAGCTCGTAAGAGCTCGACACGTCGCGCCACTTCATCCATGAAGCGTAAGGCCACACGTCGTCGCTAGTCGTTGAAATGACATTCAGCTCGTAAGGGTTGAATTGAAAAAGCCCGACAGCGAGACTGTCGGGCTTTTTTTGTGCTTATGACACTAGGGAAAACTTAGGCATGGCTCTGCCAGTTTTGAACCTGTTAGTATCTAGTCCAGATTCGAGTACCTCACCTGAAGTCTGCAGCAATCATGTCTCGAATGTCTTACTACAATCAAACGAAGCCCGACAGATATACTGCCGGGCCTCATTTTGCTGCTCTTTCGTAGCTTTATTGTAGGGCTAATGCTAAGAGTTTAAAGTCTTCGACTAATCGTCGTCTCCATCGTCGTCATTGTCGTTGTCATGATCAGACTCACCGCCAGAAATGAGTTCGATAGTGACTTTCGTAATCTTCTTTTCGATGACATTGGCATATGGGTCGAGATCGCCATTACCCTGTGTGCCTTTATGCTTTTTGATGCGCTGATGTGGGCTCGAGTCGACAGCATCGTTTTCATTGCCATTGGGATCACCCGCTAGAGCAATAGCTCCCAAAGCGCTACAACCATCAACAATGTCTGAACTATTCTCGGTATTGTATTCTGTGCCAGCGTCATAGGCCTTTGTGTAATAAACTCGTTTGCCTTCTTTCGGTAATTTGACCGAATTCAAACCAGTGAATCCGTCATTTGTGCAGATCAACATCGCCGCAATCGAAAGACGGTCATGCTTCTTACCTGTGATTTCAAAGGTAACATAGTCTTTGAAATTGCCGACCATTGTGCCATAACGTGTCAGTGGCATACCAACATTGACAGCATCAGTCGAAGACGATGAAGCGCTGTAGCGATTGAACATCAATGAGACATCACCATTCTCTGCGATGGCCTCCAAACCACGCGAGGCGAGCTTGCCGACTTCAAACATTGTAAAACCTTTGACATGAGTGGCAATAACTGGTGGGGCTAGCGGCTGTCCGACACTCAGGTTCTTGATAGTAACACGATAAGTACGCAGCCCATCACTGTCTTCGGAATCATCGGAGTCTGATTCGTCGCGCGAGCTACGGTATAGAGTTTGGAACTCTGGTGTTTCGTTGTCTGATGTAGTGGCGCTTGACGCATCGGAATTTAACATAGTGTCGTTTCCGCTACAACCTACGAATGTCGCGCCTGATAAGGCGAAGACCGCTAGTAGTGTCAGCATTGATTTCTGCATACTGAAAAACCTCCCTAAAAATGTAAGAAATTGTTTAGCGAACAATGTTTAGTAAATGTCTTCTGGCAAATGTCGTTTACCAAGCATTGAGCGCGCGCTTGAGGCGCCAGTCGGAGAGCTGGAGCTTCGTTGTTGTCATGGAGGAATACGATATGAAGCTGTAAATTGGATTGAATAAATCTATTTATTTCTTCGAAAAGCTTCAGGAAGCTAGACTTGGATGGCTTAGTGAATTTTGCTAAGCGTATTGTAGCCAAGGAGATAGCGCATGCCGGTTGGCTCTTTGACACCACCAATTGGCTCAATTGTGACCATGAAGGAATCAATCGAAGCAACAGTTGGCAAACCGCGGAATTTCAGGAGCGCATAACCATCATTCTGAACTGTGAAGACACCAACACTTTGGGTGACACTATCGTGCTTAATCCAAGCCTGATACTCGCGGCCTTCGGGTACATCGGGCAATTTATAGGCATAGAATACGCCGAAATCTTCGTCGGGATGGAGGAAGAGTTTTGCGAAAGCCTGTGGGTTTGGTTCAACACCTGCGAGATCAACTAGTCGAGTGCAGGGTTTGCCGAGTAAGATTGTGGCGTCGTTTTGAATTGAATTGTCGTCGGCTAAACGATCGAGTTTGATACTTGAATTGGCGAGTTCGTTTTGAAGATTTGAGATTTTTGAATTGAGTGTAACATTCCAGAACGCCAACACAACGACTGCAACTGCGCCTGTCATAGTTAGAGCTTTTGACCATTTCAACCATGCCGAGCTGGTCTCTGTGGGTGAGATGTTTGAACTAGTTGAATCATCTGATGTTTTTGAAATGACAGTTGTTTTGCTGACTTGCTGCATCAGAGACACTTTTAAACCTGCTGACGGAGATGATTCTTTTAGGCCTTGGGCAAGATAGAGCGAAACATCGCCGACTTCTCGTAGCCGCGCATGGCAAAGAGAGCACTTGGTATGCAAGTGTTCTTCGACCGCTTGATATTCGGCATCGGATAGGGCGCCGAAAACGTAGGCGTCTATGAGTTCGTAGGCTTCTTTGTGTTCCATCTGTCTTATTTGTACTACTCTGGTTATGCTTCTGTGTCCAGTAGAGTTCTTAGTTGAGAGATTGCCGCTCTTAGTCGACTTTTGACGGTTCCGAGTGGTGTGTCTATTTGTTCGGCTATTTCGGCATGCGAAAGACCACCGTAATAGGCCAATTCTATAACTTGTCTTTGATCGTTACTCAACTTTTCTAGTTTCTTGAGCGCTCTGCCAACTACCATGCCAAGAGCTATTTGTTCGCTTTCTCTACCCGCCTCTGATCGCACAGCCTCTTGACCAGCTTTTGAGGTGACTTCGGGTTCAAGCTCTACCGTTACTTTTTGAGAGCGGTGATGTTTGGAGCGAGTTCTATCGATTGCTAGTCTTCTAGCTATCGTCACTATCCAAACTACGACACTGCCTCGGTTGGGGTCGAAACTTTGCGCCTTTTCCCAAATGCGCAAAAATACCGCCTGCGTGACTTCTTCGGCATCATCGGCATTGCGCACTACATTGAGGATAATACTATAAACTAATCCAACGCGACTATCATAGAGAGCCGAGAGAGCGTTTTGGTCACCAGTTTGGATTCTACCAAGTAGAATACCGTCGAGGTGACCCGCCACATCGAAATTCCCGTTATTCCCTGTAGTCTCATTAGCCGACATAGTCTCTCCACCGGCTATTAGCTAATACGAGGATATTTCTGATTTCGATCACTGGAAATTGCATGGACTAGGAAAGTACATCTTTGGACGCGTTGTAGCAACAACATAATTTGCATGCCCGTAACCGTATGTTATTATTCCGCTTATAACGAAAATGGGTTCGTTTTGCATATACAAGTTATCAGCGTTGGTAGATTGTTGTCTTTTTGTGATTTTGGTGGTTTCTGGTCTGATTTGGTTGATTCTGTTGTTCTGCTCTCATGCTATAGGTCTTGAGTTGTAATCTAGTGTAGGTTGGTTGTTTCTTCCCTCCAAATGGCATTGCGGGGACAACCCAAGCCTTGATTACTATGATTGTTTAATCCACGACGGTTAATCGGCGGATGTTTAGTTCTTCAGCTAGCAGGTCTGGTAGTTTGGCTATTGCCTCTTGGAGATGGGGGCTGGCTAGATGAGCGTTGAGATGGGCTTCGCTTTGCCATTCTTCGATGAAGACAAACTCGCTGGGATCGGCATTATTGCTGTGCATTTCGTAGCGGATGTAACCGTCCTCTTTGGTGGTCGGCTCGATTAGGGTTTTCAGGTAGTCGCAAAGTTCCTGCTCTTTGCCAGATTTGGCTTTGAGGATGGCGACTACTCTTAGTGTTTTTTCTGACATGTTCTTTCTTCCCTTGTTATAAGTTTGTCTGGCTAATATACGTAAAAATCATCCTTGGAGCTTCTAGAAAGATGGAAACTTGAAAGCAATTCGTATTCTTTGGCGCTTTCTAAACTATAGAGCAATTGCAGACCTACAGTCTCGATAGAGTCAGCTAACTCTAAGTAATTTAAGAGCAGCATCGCCTCTGGAGTGATCTGGTTGGTCCTGTCTAGTTTCTTGACGATTGGTAGACGCAGCTCCCCTGCTAGTTCGGCGCTCGTTATGACGAAACTGTCGATTCGTAGTAATTGGTTTAGCAGGGTTTGTTGATAGGTTGCATCGGTGACTCCAGTTGGACTAATCTCGGCGAGTTCGCAAAACACAGCGAGACTGTAATAGTTTTTTCTATGTGGGTAACCGCTATCGTCTAATTCTTGTTTGAGCTGGGCACCAATATGGATTCCGTCCTGTGTCCATTTCGCTTCTTGGGTGAATTGATGGAAGACAGATAAGGCGCAGGCGAGCATAAAGAGGTAGAGCATCAGAGGTTTGGTATTCTTGGTCATGGAATCCGGATTCCTGCGCGGTTTAGTTCAGACACTTTGAAGTCAAGTTTCACGTTCACCCAATCATAATATTCTCTTTTCTCAACGCTCGGGAAAGGTATTATGACAATTTCCGAACTCTTGAATGGAAAAACAAATGCTTTGTCTAGCAAACTCAATATCTTTGAATCATGCGAACCTATTTTCGTCAAGAGAAACCAACTTTGTATGTGAGTGAATAGACCTACTTCGCACCAAAGCACCCCACTCGGTGTAACTCGTAGCATAGCATGGTGAAATCTCTTGAATGGAATCTCTCTTAGGTTTTCGCACGTCCTAAAACAGACATCCGTGTTTGACACGACAAAGTCAGAAATCGAATCATGAATATTGAACGGTGCTTTTGACTCAGAATCGTGTCGCTTAATATACGAATCAAGTATAGGACCTATGATAGGATGCTCTAAGAAGTTCAACATTGCCAAAAATTCGTATACAATCTTGAAAACAAGTGCTGGGGCGGGGTCCCTTGTAAGGTCTTCTATCCTTAACTCTGCCATTGCTTCAGGATGTTCAGTTGTAGAATATTTATAGCCATCGAAAGAAAACAATCCGGTTTTTCCTTCCTTGAAGAAATTTTCAAGCGGAGTCACATCAATTTCAGGATTTCTCCTCTGTGCCCTCTTGGCGAAATAACTCGCACGCTCTTCTGGAGTTCCAACAAACTTGTTATCAGCCTCGCCAATCGGCTTCGGAATAGGAGAGACACCGCCTTGAGTACCGATCTTCATTTCTAGACCAGTTTCTTGGTCCCAGATTCGTGCATGTCGAAACGCTTCGCGGGATGTCGCAAGTTCTAGCTTTTCTATCCCTTGAGTAAGAAAAACGTTTCTCAGGACTTTACTTTCTACACTATGTCCAAGATAGTTATTGCACCCCACACAGCTGAGATGTGTAAAAAATCCTCCACCTAAGCACTCTGGGAACAAATGTGTTCTCGATGGTGGTATCTGTTTTAGGCACCAAATGCAGATTGGTGATGTAACTCGTCCACTTCCGTCCAAGGATACTGGTGGAATCAACCTTTGTTTGGGTGTATTGTCGCTTGCTGGTTCCATGTATTCCTTTTTCTCGCCAGAGTACCCATGAAGGCAATTTCCACTAGGCAACGCCCCAAATCCCTCTTGTGGGAAACAATATACTACAAAATATAGCCTAGCCCTCGTTCTATACATAAACAACCGATCAACTTTGGTACAGAACCAAAGTAGTTTCATGACCTCCTTATTATGATGGAATGTCTCTTGTTTGAATCCCCTCTTGTAAGCTGTAAAACTACAACATCCCTCCCTGAGCGACCTACATATGCGAAACGAACCCATTTTGGCAGGCCTCTTCACCCTCAACTACCAGATTTCCGAGCGCATCTGCGACTTTTGCCCATATCAGTACATATTCAGCGCTTCAAAGCTCGAATTTCGGTAGCGGTGATAGAAAGTGGATGGTATTTTCTCGTTATGGTGGTCATGAGCGAAAGAGTCTTGAGTGAAGAGCGGATGGCGCGGGCTATGCGTGAGAGTGATGGGGGGTTTGATGGGCGGTTTTATGTCGGGGTGCATTCGACTCGGATTTATTGTCTGCCCTCTTGTCCTGCGAAATTGCCGTTGCTGAAAAATGTGCGGTTCTATGCTACTCGTGAGCAGGCGATTGCCGCGGGACTTCGTGGATGTAAACGCTGTAAGTCAGAATTCTATCCTGATGTTTTACCTGAGTGGTATCATGCGGCTTTGAAGTATATGAAAGCGAATCTTTCTGAGAAACTGGATGAAGAAAAATTGATGAGTCTGACGGGTGTCGAGATTTCCACTTTGCGGCGGACATTTAGTAAGCGAATTGGTCAGACACCATTGGCATTCCATCGGGAGCTGCGCTTGCGTCAGGCTCGGAAGTTGATTGAAGGCGGCGCTGATTATTTGGGCGCAGGTTTTGATTGTGGTTGGGAGTCGGCTAGTGGGTTTCGTGCGGCGTTTGAAAAACAATTCGATGTGACACCTGGTAGTATTCGGAAGAGTAGGAATTGAGAGGGAGTAAGAATAGTTTGGATTATCGGATTAGCTATGTTGATGATATTGAAAGTCCGCTGGGACCGATGATAGCTGGAGCGACTGAGGATGGTGTTTGTTTTCTTGAGTGGCATGACCGCGGTGGTGTGGAAGTGATACTTGGTCGGATTGAGAAGCGGTATCTTTGTACGCCTGTAAAGAGTGCGACTGCCAGCGCTCATATTGAAATGTTACGTGAGGAACTGACGAGGTATTTTCAGATGACGCTGAAAGAGTTCACAACTCCGATTGATGTTTATGGTACGCCGTTTCAGAGAAAGGTTTGGCGAGAGTTGCTGAATATTCCCTATGGAAGGACTCGGAGCTATGGTCAGCAGGCGGCGAATTTGGGTAAGTCTGAGGCGGTGCGGGCTGTGGCTACTGCCAATGGAGCCAATTACTTGTCGATATTGATTCCATGCCATCGGGTGATTGGCGCTAATGGTTCATTGACTGGCTATGGTGGTGGACTGTGGCGCAAGAAGCGTTTGCTGGAGTTAGAGTCAGGTGTGACACAAGAAGTCATCGCGGCATAGGTCAGTATTAAAAGGATAACAGTAATGATTGATTTTCAGATAGTTGGGCTTCCCTTGAAGACTTTTTCGCACCTCTTCTCTCTCTCGGATGCAGAATTACGTGAGCATGACGCGAGGCGATTTATCGCTGACACTAAGCCTGGCTCTCCTTGTCGAGTTAGTTTGGAGGAAGCGGAAGTTGGCGAGCGAGTGATTTTAATCAATTATGCTCATCATGATGTTGCCTCACCTTATCGAGCTTCGGGCCCAATCTTTATTCGCGAAACTGCGGTTGAGGCGACACTTGGCAAAAGTGAGATTCCTGTTGTGCTCAACAATCGGCGGCTTTCTGTTCGGGGGTATGATAGTGACGCGATGATGATTGGCGCTGATGTGACTAGCGGCGATGCAGTAGTTGAATGTATTGGCAGGCTATTTGAGGATGATGCGGTTGTTTATTTGCATATTCACAATGCGAGCCCAGGGTGTTTTAGTTGCCAAATTGAGCGGGTTTAACGTCAGGTCTGAGGACCTGACGTAACGGATGAAAGAAAGCTTGGTTAAGAGTCTGAGCTACTGATTTTTGACAAAGTTGCTATAGGTAACTGAGTACTCGTCATCGAAATAGATTTCGGTTATGTCCGAGTATTCAATACTGTGCATTGGTTTGTTCCATTCCAAATCCGTGTCAAAACTCTTCAGAATCACTGCCTTGTCTTTGAGTGAGTAAATGTAACCCATTACGAATGAGTTTCTTGCAACTATACTCCTCTCTATGCAAACACACTTCCTTTGTGTTTTTAGGCAAGTGAGAAGGCTTTTCCAGCTACCAATGCGCAGCCAACTTGGCGAGAAGTGATTCTCCATTTCTCCAGTTGATTTGAGAATCTTTTGACCAACTATTTCGACATTGCTCCTTCTTACCTTGACGATATCTTTTAGTCTGATAACTCTAATTCCATCAAAATGGAATTCGCGAATGTCGTGGATCGCTACCAAAGAACGAGAGAGTCGAATTGGTATTCCCGAATATTCATCGTTTTCACTAGGGGTATCGAGATATATTTTTATCTTACTGGATTTCGCGAGATATTTTTCTAGACGATCTTTCATTGGATAATCATTTCTGAGAGCTATTGACGAACTCGCTGAAACTCACTGTGTACTCATCACCGAAACCAACTTCGGTAATATCAGAGTATTTGATTTTGTGCTTTGGTTTGCACCATTTGCCATGGGCATCAAAGCTCTTTAGTACGACACAATCGTCACTCAGGGAATGTACTTCCCCTATGGCAAAAACATCGACTTCAATTAGACCGCTCTCGACCTTTGCGCATACACTTTCTTTTTTCACAAATGCTAGCAGACTTTTCCATGAAGTTATTCGCAACCCACTTGGTTTTGCTAGATTCTTGAGCGCTCCTATCTCTTTCAGAATTCTCTGCTTGGTAACCTCAAATTCATTTCTCCTGATTCCGACAATATCTTTCAGTCTTATGATTCTGAATCCATCGAGATGGAATAGATCGATTTCGTAAAAAGTAACCAACGTTCGGGAACGCAGAATTGGTATTCCGTAGAACGAATCGTCTTCGCCCTCAATTTCAAGTTCAATTTCGATGACGCTGGAATTGGCTATGTGCTTATCGATTCGCTCTTTCATTGTGGGACACCTTCAAAACATAAGTAACGAAAGTTACTCTGACAAATATGTAACTGACAATACTATTCGCTTAAGTTGCGGGTTTGAATTCTAGGCTTGATTTCAGGGCCGTTAGGTCTTCGGGGATGTCTTCGTAGATTTCGTTGGCGGCTTGGACGAAACTGGCGCGGTCGATGGCTTTGTCGCGAGCTACTGCTTCGATCATGTCGTAGTGACGCGCGTCTTCGAGCAAGTCGATGGTGCGATTTAGGAAGTTGATGAATTGTGCGCGCATTTCATCAGCGAGGGACATGACTTTTTCGGGATCACAGCCAGCAAAAAAATTCGCGAGACGCTCTAGTGATTTTATTCTATCGACACCAAAGATGTTTGGTTGTTCGTCGAGCTCTTCGTCGGGTGTGTTATCGGCGGCAAAATACTGAAAACCGTCCTCGCGATTTGTAATTCGGCGCTGGAGTTCTTCAATCAATTCGAGTTTGCTTTTTATTTCTTTTTTTTGTCCCATAATTGCCAGCCCTATATCAGTAGTTGCGCTTGACCCCTAGATGTCATTCCGGCTCTGCTTTATTTCGTTTCTGCCTTTTTGGCCTGAGTCCAGCGACTCTCGAGTTCTGCGAGAGAGAATTCGTCCCAAGGCTTGCCTGAGTCGATGACACTCTCTTCTATAAAGGTAAACCGTCGACGAAACTTTTGCAATGATCCTTTTAGCGCTTGTTCGGGATTTATGCCTAATTTTCGAGAGAGAGAGCAGACAACAAACAGTAAATCTCCGACTTCTTCGGTCTGTTTATCTAGGTTTTTTAGATCAATAGCTTCTTGTAATTCGCTGAGTTCTTCGTTGATTTTTTCGACTATCGGCGCTGAGTCTGGCCAGTCGAATCCGACACCTGCGGCTTTTTCACCGAGACGAAACGCTAGAGTTAAGGCGGGCATTGATTTTGGAGCGCCGTCGAGCAGGCGTTTTTGTTTTCCGTCGGCTTGGGTTTCACTGAGTTTTTGTTTTTCCCATTGCTGACGAACTTCAGCGGCGCTAGCGAGTTTGGCGTTGGCGCCGAAGACATGCGGGTGACGGCGAATTAGCTTTTCGACCACGCCTGTGATTACTTCATCAAGCTTAAAACTTTGGCGCTCTTCGCCAACTATTCCATGGAAAACAAATTGCACCAGCAAATCACCGAGCTCTTCTTTGAGTTGTTCGGGTTGGCCTTCTTCGATGGCGTCAATTACTTCGTAGCATTCCTCAATTAGGTACGGAATAAGTGTTTCATGGGTTTGTTTGGCGTCCCACGCGCAACCATCTGGGGCGCGGAGGATTTTCATTAGAGTTACTAGACGCTCAAACGGCGGTAGGGATTTATCGGGTGGTGTCGGCATACACTTATCGTTCTTTCACTGATTTGGAATTATCTCATTGTCTCAGGCAGACTGAATTGGCCTGCCCATTATGTATATTGTATCAACTCAATTCTGATTGAGCAACCGCTCTGAGGCCTGTTGATAAAGTCCCATTTGTTGTGTCAGGTCTTGATTTTCGCTTTTTGAAAATTGTGACCTGACACTCGCTCAGATGGAAAGCGTCGGGTCACACAACGGCAAAAAGCGCCGTCGCAAGACCCAACGCAACGGTTTCGGGGTTTATCAACAAGCCCTCTGCGGCATTCTTGAGATATTTTGCCATGTAACTTGTTCCAGCGCATGGCGATAGTGATTATTGGCATAGTGTAAAGTTGATTAAGATAGTATTGACTTCGTGTCGATGATAAAATATGTTTTCGGCCGTCAGAGTAGTAGCGAATCTCTGGGGTATTATACCATATATATAGCTCGGCATTTGGCGATATGGACAAGCGCTGGAAATGCCAATCACACTCAGCCAGAACGGCAGAATTACCACAACAGTATTAGTAGAGCAGTATTTTAGAAAAGATGATTGTAAGAATATGAGTAAACAAGCAGACAAGACATCAGAGTCAACAGATTCCCAGACTGATTCACAGGCGCTGACCGCCAAGCCATATGATCCACATGAGGTCGAAGAGCGTTGGTTGGATAGCTGGGAGAAGTCAGAATATTTTCACGGCGATCCTCAGAGTTCAAAAGACCCGTACAGTATTGTCATACCTCCGCCGAATGTGACGGATATTCTCCATTTGGGTCATGCGCTCAATAACGCGATTCAGGATATTTTGATTCGTAAACATCGCATGAGCGGCTATGAAGCCAATTGGTTCCCTGGCGCTGATCATGCGGGAATTGCGACTCAGGTTATGGTCGAGAAGAAGTTGCACAAAGAGGGCAAGACTCGTCGCGAGTTGGGGCGTAAGAAGTTTTTGGAATTGACCCGCGGTTGGGCTGACACTAACAAAGAGAAGATTCTCGGACAACTGCGTCGAATTGGTTGTTCTTGTGATTGGCAACGCACGGCATTTACGCTTGATGAGTCACGGTCTTTGGCGGTGCGTGAGGCTTTTGTACGTTTGTATGACAAGGGTTTGATTTACCGCGGTAACCGAATTGTTAATTGGTGTCCTTCTTGTCAGACTTCGCTCTCTGATGATGAAGTTGAGCATATCGACAAGAGTGGTTCGCTGTGGTATATCCACTATAAGATTGCTGGCGTTGAGGAATATTTGACAGTCGCTACTACTCGTCCTGAGACTATGCTGGGTGATACGGCTTTGGCGGTTAATCCGTCTGATCCGAGGTTTAGTAAGTATGTTGGCAAGAGCGCTATTTTGCCGCTTTTGGATCGGGAGATTCCGATTGTCGCTGATGAATATGTTGACGCTGAGTTCGGCACGGGCGTGGTTAAGATTACTCCCGCGCATGACCCGAATGATTTTGAAGTTGGTAAACGTCATGAGTTGCCGAGTATCAATGTTCTGACACATGACGGACATATCAACGAAAACGGTGGTCGTTTCAAAGGGCTGGATAGGTATGAGGCGCGTAAGCAGATTATTGCCGAGCTTGAGAAACGCCATCAGCTTGAGAAGACCGAAGATCATGCGTTGAATGTTGGAACTTGTTATCGCTGTCACACAGTTGTTGAGCCATATTTGTCTGACCAGTGGTTTGTGAAAATGGGACCTTTGGCGAAACCTGCGCTTGAGGCTTTTCACGAAAAGAAACTGCGTTTCCATCCTGAGTATTGGGGCAAGACATACTTGCATTGGATGGACAATATACGTGATTGGTGTATTTCCAGACAACTTTGGTGGGGACATCGGATTCCGATTTTCTACTGTGATGACTGTAGCGAGGTTTCTGCGAGTGTCGATGTTTTGAGCGCTTGCCCGAAATGTGACTCTACTAATATCAGGCAAGAAGAAGATGTGCTTGACACATGGTTCTCGTCATGGCTGTGGCCGATGACGACTATGGGTTGGCCTGCGAAAACACCTGAGCTTGAGTTTTTCTATCCGACAAAGGTTTTGGTGACGGGTTCGGAGATTATTTTCTTGTGGGTTGCTCGGATGGTGATGGCTGGTTATGAGTTCCAAGGCGAGTTGCCGTTTAATGATGTTTATATTCACGGCACTGTGCGTGACGACAAGGGCGTTAAGATGTCCAAGTCACTGGGCAATGGCATTGATCCGCTGGAGGTGATTGAGCAATACGGCGCTGATTCATTGCGTGTTTCGATGATACTCGCCACACCTGACGGACAAGACCCTTGGCTCTCTAAAAACTCATTTGAGCTTGGGCGTAATTTCATAAATAAGATTTTTCAATCCTCGCGCTTCTTGCAAATGCGCACACCTGAAGGTTTCAGTTGTGATGTCTCATCTGCACCTGCTAAAGCTGGATTGGCCCTACCTGATCGTTGGATTCTCTCCAAATTGCAGAGCGCGATCGAAAATATTGAGAAGTCATTCAATAGTTTCCGTCTCTCTGCGGCTTTGAAAGAGCTGTATGATTTTGCTTGGAATGATTTCTGTTCGTGGTATATCGAACTTATCAAACCTGACACGCAAAACACTCCTATACAGGAACAGTCTTTGAGGGTGGCCTATTATGCGCTTGATTCTATTTTGCGCTTGATGCATCCGTTTGCGCCATTCTTTTCTGAGGAACTTTCGACTCGTTTGCGAGATGCTGGAATAACCAAGACTGGTGATCGTCAAACACTTTCTTTTGGACCTTGGCCAAAAACAGATTCATCACTAACTGATGACACCGCTGAAGCGTCATTGAATTCGATCAAGGCGGTTGTTGATGGTGTGCGTTCTCTGCGTGCAGAGATGAATGTTCCGCCAGGGAAAACTTGTGACTTGTATGTCAAAGTTAGTGACGAGAGTTACGGCAAGACACTTGAAGAGTATCACAGTTATTTCCGTTCATTGGTCAAAGTTGAGAACTTGACAGTTGGTCCTGCGGTTAAGAAGCCGCCACTTTCAGCTTCGGTTGTGGTTACTGGCGCCGAGATATTTGTGCCGCTGGAGGGACTAATTGATGTTGAGAAAGAACGCTCACGTCTTGAGAAGGAGTTGGACAAGCTCAAGGGCTTGTTAGATCGTCTACGGCGTAAGTTGGCCAATGCTGATTTCCTCAAGAACGCTCCAGATACAATCGTGGCTCTTGAGAAGACTAAGCAAAGTGACCTAGAAGATCGGATTGCTAAGCTTGATAGTAATTTGGAGCAGTTGACTGGATGGTAGGTGACAAGAGAAGATAGAACTCTGTTGGACGTGAGTTTGGCTCACCGAATATGAAAAGCCCCGCTACGAAGTTTTGACTTCGCAACGGGGCTTTTGTTTTGGGATGTTCTTGACTGCTATTTGATTTCGTTGAGTGCGTACTCTTTGATTTTGTAGAGCAAAGAACGATAGCTGATGTCCAGTAGCTGGGATGCTTTGCGGCGATTCCAATTGGTCTTGGTTAGCGCCGCTCGAATCAACTGACTTTCCTCTTTGGTGACGACTTTCTCAATGCGCGCTTTGAGAGAGTAGCCATCGGTCTCTGGATCAAATGACGCGGAAAACTTCTCGTGAATGTGAGCTGTTGGGGTTGTGCTATAGCTGCCATTTGTCTCATATGGCGCTTGTGCCACAACACGAGATGAAGTTGCCAGTAGGTCATTGACAATCGATTCGTCATTGCGGACTACCATTTGTTTGATGAAGTTTTCAAGTTGACGAACATTGCCAGCCCACTCAAAATCGATGAGCTTTTTCATTGTCTCAGATGAAATATCTGGCAGTGACTTCTTGTACATCTTATTGTAGCGCTCGATAAAGTGATTTACCAAGAGCGGAACATCATCAGGTCGTTGACGCAGTGGCGGCAAGCCGAGAGTGATCTCATTGAGGCGATAGAATAAATCGTCGCGGAATTGTTTAGCGCTAATGGCTTCTTCGAGATTCTTGTTGGTCGCACTGACAATTCGCACATCCACGCGAATGTTTTGCACTCCACCCACTCGCACGAATTCTCGCTGTTCGATGGCTTGCAAGAGTTTTGACTGTAACTCAATGGGCATATCACCGATTTCATCAAGAAAGATTGTACCCTTGTCGGCGACTTCGAAGCGTCCCTGTTTGGTTTTGTGAGCGCCAGTGAAAGCGCCTTTTTCGTAGCCAAAGAGTTCGGCCTCAAGCAGGTCACGTGGGATTGCGGCGCAATTGACTTTGACGAAAGGTTTCTTGGCGCGAGGTGATTTGCTGTGTAATGTGCGCGCGGCAATTTCTTTGCCTGTGCCAGATTCACCACGAATTAGGACTGTTAGTTCTGATGGAGCAACTTGCTCGACAAGCTCTCGCACTTTGGCCATGGCGGCTGATTCGCCAATAAACATATTGCCGTCACGTGAGGCGCTCAACTCTTTTTGTAGGCCGACAACTTTGTTTTTGAGTTTACGACGTTCGATGGCGGTTTTCAGATGAATACCGACTTCTTCGATTTCGAAGGGTTTTTTGATAAACTCAGTCGCGCCACGTTTCATGGCTTCGACAATCATTTCGGTCTCGGCGTGACCTGAGAGCATGAGCACATCAGGGTGATTTTCAACTTTCTTTAGTTTGTCTAAAACTTCGAGGCCGCTCATACCTGGCATTTTGATATCTAGCAGGATGATATCAGGCGACTCGGTAGTCACCATTTGGATGCCTTCGATACCGTCTCGGGCGGATTTGAATTCAAAATCACCAGAAAGGCCTTTGTTCAGCATCCATGACACATTTGGATCATCGTCGATTACTAGCACTTTCAATTGTTCTGACTTGCGCGGCATATTGCAGTATCCTTACTCACACTCCGTGACAACTGCTCTAAGGAACAGTTTGTGGCAACTTTTCTTAGAGGCTTGTATTTAGCGCCTCTATTGATTTGTATCGGCTGGAGAGTGTGAAAAGTGGAGCGACTTTGCGGCAATTAGATTCGCATGTGCAATGCTAGTTCATTCTTACCAGAGACATGTGACAAGCTAGCGTCCATATTGAAACAACTGGGACTAGCATTACTTAAGGGCATAAACGCAAGCGTCAGATATTGCTATCAACAGTTATGTCTTCCATAGGAAAATACAGAGTAAAGGTAGCGCCTTCATCTTCCTCGGACGTTACTGTGATTGTTCCGTTGTGTGCGGACATGATTCGTTCGACAACAGCCAAGCCAAGTCCAGTGCCAGTTTCTTTGGTAGTAAAGTATCTATCAAATAGCTTTGAAATATCTTGTTTCTTGATGCCTGTTCCCGTGTCCATGATTGAGAGGGCTAGGTAGTCACTACTTTTGAAATCTGGACGGTCAATTTTTCCCCTAACAGTTAATTCTCCACCGTCAGGCATGGCATCCACGGCGTTCATCATCAGATTTAACAAGACTTCAAACACTTGATTTTTGTTTACAATCACTTCCCAGTTTGTGTCGGAGAAGCTAAATTGTGTGGTGATGCGATGCTTTTGCAAGTCGGGTGCGACTAACTCAATCGCTCTGACAACTAGGCGCCGTAGGTCTGTTTTTTCGGCTTCGTATTTGTGAGGTTTCGAAAAGTCAACTAGCTCACTGACTAGTTCGTTTAGCCGATGTGACTCTTCTTCAATTAGCCGAATCAATTGCGAGCTATCTTCGCTGGCGCTATCGCCGATTTCTTTTCTGAGAAGGCCGATTGAGCCTTTGATGGCTGTTAGTGGCTTACGTAAATCGTGCGATATCTCTGATATCATATTGCCCATAGTTAAGAGCCGTGAAGCATTTAGCATGGCTCTTTCCTTTTCGAACAGCGAAGCCGATTGGGATACAACAATATCTGCTAGAGAGCGCTCATGGATATTGTAGTCATCCAAGTAGCTAGTGCCGAAGCAAAACAAATAAGTCACTGCCCCCCCCCGACTAACTGGCGCTACCATGAAGGCATCGTTAGCATCGCATCCAAGGCCAATACGTGGCAGGCATTCGGCGATATACGTTTCCAAGTCTTTGCGATTTGATGTTTCCATGCGCTCAACCGCTACGCCACGGATTACAGGATCGCTTACTTTGTCATCACCGAAAACAATATTCCCAGAATCGGAGTATTCCATTTGCTTTCCGTAGGCGCCAACGGCTTTTAGAGTTTGTGTACGATTGTCGTTTTGGAGCCAAATACAATATTCAAGAGGTATCAATTAACTTAGTGTTTTGAATACTAAAGCTAACATGTCTTTTTGTGAAGTCACGAACTTCATTTTTTCAGTTAGATCATGAATTGCGCGGAACTCTGCTAGTTGTCTTGAGATTTCATCGAACTGACGTGAATCATTGATTACCACTGCCGCCTGCGCGGCGAACATAATTGCCAAACGCAAGTCTGCCTCACTAAAGACGGCGCCGTCTGTTTTGCGCGACAGATTAATGACACCTAGGATATTGGAGCCGACTTTTAGAGGCACACATATCAGTGAGGCATTGCCATACCGCGCGCCGCTCTTGCGCTTGAATCGCGCGTCCTCTTCCACATTCTCAATCAATAGCGGGTCTCCTGATTTGGCGACATAACCTGAGATTGACTTGCCTAGTGGCTGACGGACTTCGTGGACGATTTGCGATTCTAATCCCAATGCGGCGGCAATCGTCAAGTAGGCGCCTGACTGATCGATGAGCATTATCGAGCCGACTGTTGCGTGGGTAACTTTGGCTGCCAACGCTAGAATATTTTCTAGAAGGGCTCTAGTGTCTGAGGTTGAAGACAATGACACGCTGGCATCATAGAGAGCATTTATTTCATCAAATCTACTAGATAGTTGGCGATTCGATTCTCCGAGTGTCTCTAGTAGATTCCGTTTGTGTGACTCGAGATGTTGACGTTCACGCGCTTTTTTAAGTGATGAATGTAATCTGTCAATACTCACTGGTTTGATGAGATAGTCGGAGGCTCCCATGCTCAGCGCCTCGATTGCAGTTTCGACTGTAGCGTGGCCAGTGAAGAGAATTACGCAGACGTTGTTGTCGGCTTCCCGTGCTTTTTTTAGAATTTCCAGGCCATTCAAGCCAGGCATTTTCAAGTCTGTTAGGATTATATCCCAACGATTGGTACTGATTTCCAAGTAGGCTTTTTTCGGATCTTCGAAGGCTACGACCTCGTAGCCGTCCTCAGTGAGAATCTGACGAATGGATTCTAAGACTGACGGCTCATCATCAATGAGCATCACACGCTGAACTGTGGAATTCTGATCTTTGGCGCTTGTTTCTCTGGTTTGTTTCAAGAGTATTTTCTCAGCTGAATTTGTTTAATGGTTCATCGACACTCTACAACACCTAGTAACGCCCAACAATAAAGTCGAAGCATTATTCGAACTAGAAATGTTGCATTTGTTTCCGAGCTTTGTCTATGAATATGTTATCGGCCCGAAAGCCAACATCCTCATAGAGAGAATTTCAAAACTGGATTTTCACAATGAAACACGAGCTGTGCTGAAATTACAAGACTTGATTACTGGAAGTGTTGAACCTTAAACTTAGAGAGCGTCTTGCTGACGTAGGAATTCACCGACGAGATAGTGCGAACCGACGACTATTATCAAGTCTTTTGGTTGGGCTTGACGGAAGCACCAACGGAACGCCGCTTGAGAGGATTTGTAGGTTGTAACCATGGGAGAGTTGTTTTTATTATTGAAACTCTCTGTTATTTTTTGAAGTTCCAAAGGGTCAGACGTTCGGCGAGTTTTGACTGATGTCAGAGCCATTGACGCTGTGATAGATAGTAGTTTTTTCAAGGCGTGACTGTGATCTTTCTTCTTCACGAAGCCTGCGACAACATAGGCCTTTCGCTCTGGAAACTTTTGTTTGAAGGTTTTGACGAAAGCGTCAATGCCTGTTTCATTGTGAGCCACATCTAGAATTACTGTCGCGCCGTTGAGGTTTCTGATGATTTGAAAGCGTCCAGGCCAACGAGTTTTTTGCAGGGCGCATTTTATGTTTGTCTCGCTTAATTTATAGCCGCGCGTTCTTAGAGACGAAACAACTGTCAGCGCTAAGCGAAGATTATCTCTCTGGTGCTCACCAACTAAAGCCAGTGAGGGTTGATAACGCTTTAGTATTCGCTCAGACACTAAGGGGACTACTTTTGAGGAACGTTTCAGAGCTATTCTGCGAAGTGTTCTCTCGGCAGAAGGCTGCATGACACCCAGCGCTAGCGGCACGTTGGGCTTGATTATACCGCCTTTTTCTTTGGCGATTGCAGGCAATGTGTCACCGAGGATTGTCGTGTGGTCTAAGCTGATTTCGCTAATCGCACAGGTGATTGGTAGCAATATGTTTGTGGCGTCTAGTCTTCCGCCGAGGCCAGTTTCAATTATGGCGATGTCGACATTTCTGCTAGCGAAGTAACTCAGCGCTAGGGAGACCATGACTTCGAAGTAAGTGATTTGTCGAGTTTTGATCTCAGGTTTGTGGCGCTCGATAAAATTCGTGATGTATGTCTTACTAATCTTTTGACCATTGATGGTGATGCGTTCGCGAAAGTCCACCAAATGGGGTGAAGTAAATACGCCAGTTTTGTAGCCCGACTCCTTGAGAATTGAGCCGAGCATTTTGACAGTTGAACCTTTGCCGTTTGTACCCGCAACATGAACTGTGGGGAAATTATCCTGCGGTTGGCCAAGGTGTTCTACGAAATCGCGGACGTTGTCCAGTCCGAGTTTCATGCCGAAGAATTCACGTGATTCGATAAAGCGTAGCGCCGAATTATAGCGCGCTGATGTTGCAGGTACTTTCACGGACGCTTTCACCAAGTGGGTTGTTGTGATAGAAATTTAGGCGCGGTTATTGACAGATTACATTGCTGAAGAATTGCGATTAGCTTTGCAATTATCGGTGAAATAATGCAGGAACAGACTGAGTGTGTGTTGGAGGACATTGCGCGGAACGACTTTGTCGAGGAAACCTCTTTCACGGAAGAACTCTGAAGACTGGAAGCCTTCTGGAAGCTCTTGTCCGATTGTTTGCTGAATGACACGCGGTCCTGCAAATCCTAGTAACGCTCCTGGTTCGGCAATAATCACATCACCAAGTGAGGCATAGGAGGCCATCACTCCTGCTGTGGTTGGATTAGTCAGGATTGAGACATATGGTAGACCGCGTTCAGCGAGTTTGGCTAGAAGGGCTGAAGTTTTGGCCATTTGCATTAGTGACAAAATACCTTCCTGCATTCTGGCGCCACCCGAGCAGGAGACAATCACAAGTGGGATTTCTCTCTCGATGGAGCGTTCAATGCCGCGAGCTATTTTTTCACCAACTACAGAGCCCATCGAGCCGCCGATAAACGAAAAGTCCATGATGACAAACGAGACAGGCAAATTGTCTATCGTCCCAAGTCCCGCCATGATTGCATCGTTGCGACCTGTTTTCAGTTGTGCGGCTTTGACTCGGTCCGGGTAGCGTTTGGAATCTTTGAACTCCAGTGGGTCACAGCTAGTGAGGTTTTGGTCGAATTCTTCTAATTTGCCATCATCGAGCAATAGCTGGATGTATTTTTTGCTGGAGATGCGGAAATGGAAATCGCAATTTGGACAAACCCATTGTGATTCCTCGAGAGTTTTTGTATAAATGATTTCCGAGCAGGATGAACACTTCGTCCACAAGCCATCGGGGATGTCTTTTTTGGGTTGGCTAACCAGAGCGGGTTTTGTTTTCTTAAACCATTCCATTTGTCTTAACTCGCTTAATTCTTACTCGCGTCTTGAACGTTTTCAGGCAACTCTTTTATGAGTACGATGGCATCTTCAGTGGGTTTCGAGTAATAGCGCCTGCGTCGGTACAATTCAGTAAATCCGTGATTTGCATACAATTTTTGTGCGCCAACGCTTGATTCGCGGACCTCTAGAAACACCGCCTCACTACTGGCGGCCTTGGCTTCAGCAAAGATAGCTTCAAGAAGCCGATTGGCAACCTTTTTTCGGCGATAACTTTCGGCAACAGCTATATTAGTCAAATGCGTTTCGCCAGCGACGCTATAATAACAGGCATAGCCAACAATTTCAGACCCATCCTTGGGTTTCTCGCCGTTTTCATGTGCGACAACGAAACCGCCGCCACCCGAAAAATCGAGGGAATCGAGAAAAGCCACTTTTGACCAAGGTTCTGGAAAGATTTCCAATTCATGGACAAGAATCGCTGGGATATCCGTCTCATACATTTTTCTAATTTGCATTCTGGCTCTTTTCTGCGCGTAGCTCTGCGGCTGAGCGTTGAATGTAGAGCGGCTCTAAATCGGTCCAAGAAGTGGCTATTCCGTTTTTTGAGATTTCTAATCCTGAATTGAAGAGAGATTCTAAGCTTGAGGAAACAGTAAACACCTTAAGGAATGTTTTGGAATCTGGTTGCTGGTCATCAATAGTCGGGATTTGGCAATCAATGAAACAGAGAGAGCCCCCACTGTTTACGATTTCTTCAATCGTCACTACGTCAACCGCGCCCTCTTCCTTCTTGGCTGAATTGCAGCGATAATAGCTATCAGCTTTGAGATGGATGAACATTGAATCTGGAACGGCTTGACCTTCGGTGTTCAATTGCCAGAGAACTTGTTGAAAACGTGTCACTCCAATCAAATCAATCTCGCTGGCGGCAACTAGACCTTTGGCAAATGAGAGGCCAACCCTTAGGCCAGTGAATGAACCAGGCCCAAGAGCAACAATCACAGCGCTGACATCTGCAAATGTTAGAGACAAGGACTCTAGTAGCTCATTGGTGAGCACTGCTATGTTCCTTTGGCGTGATTCTGCGCGGCCGGCACTTAGCGAATGTATTTTGCCTGCCAGATTTATGGCGCTGATTATTGTCTCGCCCGATGTATCGAGAGCCAAGAGAATTGGCGACTCCTGATTGTTACTATCGCTGTCTTTACGCACAAGAATCTTTTCCATCGATAGTGATTGCACGCACGGCATCAGCGGAGTTGATTTTGACACCCAGACAATTGGCTGGTAGAAGTGATTCTATTATTTCGGGCCACTCAATGAGGATAACTGCTTCTCTTTGGAGATAGTCTTCCCAACCGATTTGTAGCGCCTCTTCGGCCTTGTTCATGCGGTAGCAATCGAAGTGTAGGACATCTATTGTTCCATTGTACTCATGGACAATTGAAAATGTGGGTGAGCGCACATCACTGGGATTGACACCGAGTCCATCGGCGATTCCACGGCAGAGAACTGTTTTGCCAGCTCCAAGATCACCTGTGATACAAACAATATCACCAGCGCTAAGGTCCAGCGCTATGCGCCGTCCGAGCACAAGTGTCTCTTCTTCAGTCACACAGATATGTGTTCCCGCCTGAACCCTCTCTAGAGGAGTGTCATCTGCTTGTGCGTTATCGCCTTGTTTGTTGTAGTTGTCTGACATTATCAGCGAGGTCTCAGAATTGAAAGCGGAATTATCATCTCTTCGAGAGAAACGCCGCCATGTTGAAATGAGTTTTGGAATTGACGGACATGCTCGTTGTAGCGATTTGGATAGACAAAGTAATAGTCTTCCTTGGCGATCAAATAGGTTGTGGCCAAACGAGGTTTCGGGAGGCGGTAGTCACTGGGGTTGCGAACAATGATTCCTTGTTTAGGATCGCAATTAAGATTGTCACCGTATTTGTAGCGCAATGTTGTTGAGGTGTCTTTCTTGCCATGCGCTAAAGCGCCACGATGACAGAGCTTCGAGCCGTGGTCGGTGGTGATGATGACTGTATGTCCATGCGCGGCGAAATCTCTGAGGGCTTTGAACAATGAACTATGGGCAAACCAACTCAAAGTTATTGAACGAAAAGCGCTTTCATCACTGGCGATTTCTTTGAGAATCATATTGTTTGAACGCCCATGTGACATGATGTCCAAGAAATTCACAACAATTGTTGAAAACTCGCGTGTGTAAAAATCAGAAATCCTCTTGTAGACCGTATCCATTTCTTTGTTATTGAAGACCTTGGCATATTTGACACCGGACTTCGGACTGACATTACGTTTATTAAGCGCCTCGTTAATCATCTTCTCCTCAAAACGATTTAACGAACCTGCATCGTCGGCGCTCCAAATATCAGGATAGCGCTCGTTGATCTCATCAGGGAACATGCCTGAGAAAAGCGCATTGCGCGCGTAGGGTGTCGCAGTTGGCAATAGTTAATAGAACTCACGGCTCTCAATATTGAAATATTCCGCTAGCAACGGTTCGATCGCTGTCCATTGATCTAGGCGCATGCAATCGATAACAACTAGAACCACACGATCAGATTTTTTCATCTCGGGGATAACTGTTTCGTCAATGATATCTGGCGGTAGTAGTGGGCGGACACCCGCTTCGTATGGTTTCTTGAGCCACGAGACATAGTTCTTCTCTATGTACTTAGTGAACTCATTGTTCCATTCTGTGTGTGAGCCTGCATGTGTATGTGACAAACCAGTATCGGGAAACTCTGCAAATTCGATATCCCATTCGGCCAAAATCGAGGCGGCTTCGTACCAATCCTCTGGCGCCATGGGGCCATAGAGCTTTTGATTGAAGCGGTTTATATCGGAGATATAGCGTTGGCCAAGTGCATCAGAGCGAATTTTTCGTGAGTCAAGAATGCGTTTGATGGCCATTAGCGCTTGTGACGGGTTCAGCGGTTTGGTTAAGTAGTCGGCAATGTTTTGACCGGTGGCCTGTTCCATCAGTGACTCTTCTTCGGATTTTGTTACCATCACTACTGGTAAATGGGGGCTGATTTCCTTGAGCTGTTCAAGAGTCGCCAAACCATCCATACCTGGCATCATTTCATCGAGTAAGACTAAGTCGAAATGTTCACCACGAACAAGTTCGAGGCCTTCCTCGCCAGATGAACAGCCGACTACGGAATAGCCTTTGCTTTCGAGAAAGAGAATATGCGGCTTGAGTGTTGCTATTTCATCGTCTATCCAGATGAGTTTCTTGTAGGTTGCTGTTTTTGGCATAGAATGTTTCGGGCGTTATTTTCTAAACGCTGTTTCCGCTTGTGTAATGATTCTTGGACGTTATGATTGTTCCGCTGATCTGTCTACTGTCGAGATACTGATGAGGAACACTGTTTCTCCTGGAGAACTGCGAACTAGCGACAGTTTTCCGCCATGATATTCATCGATGATTCGTTTCGCTAGTGTTAATCCTAGCCCCCAGCCACGTTTTTTGGAACTGAATCCAGGTCTGAAGATTCGGCGTTGCACCCCCAATGGAATACCACGACCATTGTCTGTAATTTCCAAATGCGCTCGGCGCTTGTCATCCGACAAATAGGACCGCAAAGTTATCACGCCAGTACGTGAATCAACTGCATCAAGCGAGTTTCGAATCAAGTTCTCTACTGTCCAGCCGAAAAGCTCAGGATTTAGTAGCGCCGCTGAAACTCCGCCTTGATTGAATTCTAGTGTGGCGCCTTCACTGCCAAACGGTAAGCGCCGCTGAAAGTATTCTACAATCTCATTGATACATTTGTCGAAATCGCAGGTTCCTAATTCTGGTGTGCTGCCGATTTTTCCGAATCGATTGGCGACTTTCTTGAGGCGTTCGACATCTTCGCTCATGGAATCTAGCGCTGAAAGTAGGGTTACTGTTTCCAGAGACTCACGTCCATCGGTCACTGTATCATCCTTTGGGTTGGCGTATTTTTCTTTGAGTAACTCTAGCCAGCCCATGAGGGCTGAAATTGGTGTGCCTAATTGATGGGCGGTTTCTTTGGCCATACCGACCCAAATGTGACGTTCGTCAGACTTTTTGATATTGGCAAAACCGACTATGCCGATAAAGAGGACCGAGATGACCATCGCAATTTGGATATAGGGTACAATTTTCAAATTTTCTACGAGGTGTGAGTCACCGTAGTAGAAATAATTGACACCAATGGTACTAGTTGAAGAATCGGCGCTTACTCCAAAGATGATTTCTATCTCGCCATGCTCGCGCTTCATCTTGTCCATTATGCGCTTTATGTCGCGAATGTTTTCTTCACTACGTTCGGTATCAGTTATCTCTGGAATATTGCGCCAAAAATTTGGCTCGCGCTCGGCTGAGGCGACGATGATTGGGAAATTTGCGCGAGAGATAATCTCATCGAATATCAATTGTGTTTCGGCGCTAGGAGTAGCAGGATCGACCGCCTTCACCCAAAGGCGCACAAAGGATTCGACCTTCCCTTGCGCTTCTTTTTGCAATTGACTGATGACATCATAGGTGTACCACATAAAGACAAAGGACACCACAACCACCGCCGAGAGCAAGAAGAGTTTGAAGATGGTTGAACCAGCTATATGAATTTTAACTCGTGAGTCTTCCACGAAACACACTCCCTGAGGAATACAGAAAATACCTTAGCCGATTTTTGTTAGACCGCCCATATAGGACTGGAGAACTTTGGGAACAGTGATTGTTCCGTCAGCGTTTTGATAGTTCTCCATGATTGCTGGAATCAAACGCGCCAAAGCTAAACCACTGCCATTAAGTGTATGCACAAATTTTGGTTTGCCTTTGTCATCACGGTACCGAGTGTTCATGCGCCGCGCCTGAAAATCTCCAAAGACGGAGATCGATGAAATCTCAAGCCAACTGGCGACGCCCGCTGACCAAAGTTCTATGTCATATGTCTTGCTGTAGGCAAAGGACAAATCGCCAGTGGCCAGCAGGAGAACTCGATATGGTATCTCTAGTCCTTGCAGAATCTTTTCGGCCTGAGCGACTAGGGTTTCTAATTCAGCATAGGCAGTGTCGGGGTGGACAATTTTGACCATTTCGACTTTGTCGAATTGGTGGACACGAATCATGCCGCGTGTGTCTTTGCCGGCCGCGCCAGCCTCTCTGCGAAAGCAGGGTGTGTATGAACAATAGGAAATCGGTAATGACTCGGCTGAGAGAATCTCTTCGCGATGTAGATTTGTCACAGGGACTTCACCAGTTGGAATTAACCAGAGATCGTCCTTGGCGATATGGTACATGTCATCACGGAGTTTGGGTAATTGGCCTGTTCCTTGCATTGAAGCAGAATTGACAACAAACGGTGGAGCGATTTCAGTGAAACCATCGGCACCGTGTGTATCGAGCATATAGGAAATCAAGGCGCGTTGCAGACGAGCGCCTGCGCCTTTGAGCGCATAGAAACCAGAGCCAGAAATTTTAACGCCAGCGGCCATGTCGAGTATGTCGAGTTGTTCGCCGATTTCCCAATGTGGCTTGACTGCAAATTCTGGTTTGGCGATTTCGCCCCATTCGCGAATTTGTTGGTTGGCGCTTTCATCGCCGACGGGAACTGACTCGTGTGGGATATTTGGCGCTTTGAGCATCAAATCTGAAAGTTTCTCATCGATTTCGCGCAAAGTATCATCCAACTCCGTAATACTCTCTCCAACTTCGCGCATGCGTTTGAAAATATCTTCAACTGGTTCACCAGCTTTTTTGCGCTTGGGGATTTCAGCAGAAACTGCATTGCGCTCAGATTTTAGCTCGTCAGCTTTGGAGATTAGCTCGCGCCTTTTGGTATCCAGTTCCAAAATTGCATCTACCTCAACTGGATCGCCTTTGTTGGCTGAGGCTTGTTTTACTAAGTCTGGATTCTCTCGTATGACTCGAATATCTAACACGGTTGTTCTCGCTTGTTCTCGCTACTGTACTGTTTTATAGCTTATACCTGTTCTCTATCTACCATGACTATTGGGCTTTCTCAGACTGGCTTTTTCAAACTGGCTTCTTCAAACTACATTTTTCGAAAGACTGTAAGAAGCCGAACGCCAGCCCTATAGTAGCATTTTCGCCTCAATCTTCCTAGCAAACACCGACCAGATTGGTAATTTGAGCCGACCAGGACGCATTATTTTCATCTATTGATCTATATATATAGAATGATATGAGTTGATTCTGAGAGGCGCGGAGTCATAATTGGGACATTCTTCCGTATGTGCTGCGCATAAACCAATGTGTACCATGCTCTTACCTCTCGCCCAGCTCTTATGGGACGGGTTTAGTTATTCTAACGATGGCCAGTTAGATTTGCCAAACTTAGGCTTGCCAGAGAGAGAAAAAGCGTTATATTCGTTGGCTCGCATCGCATAAGAGATGTAGGTGGATGTGAGCTACAGTATTGCTTTAAAAAGTATTGATTCAGAAGAAGATTAAAAAAAGTAGCAGTTTGACAAAAGTATAGACGAGAGATTCTCGCGAAGCAGGATTATTCTATCATGGCAAAGATATGCGAATTATGCGGCAAAAAGCCGATGTTTGGTCACAATGTTTCCCACGCGCACAATATCACCAATCGCCGTTGGAATCCGAATTTACAATTAGTGCGTGCAATGGTTAACGGTCAGCCGAAACGGCTGAAAGTTTGCACGTCCTGTATTAAGGCTGGCAAAGTGCTCAAACGCGCTTCAGTCAAGAAAGCACGCCCTGCAGCTCCTGCTGCATAGGTATTGTAAGTTCCACAAGAAACGATAAAGGCGCTCGTCAGAAATGGCGAGCGCCTTTTTTATGTCACTTCAACTTTCGCGGCTACACGAACTTTTTCGGCTACACTTTGTTCGCCTACATTTTTTCATTAATTGACACTATGGTTTTGAACGTAGGAGCGAGAGTACATTCTCTTTGTTAAGATTTGAATGCGCTTCTAGGGCTGTATTGATTTGTATTTGCCGGATTTCTTTCATGAACTCCATTAGAGCTGACATGAAATCAGACAGCGATGGTCCTTGTGAGGCTTGAATGTTCTGGACTGCGACCTCCATCGAACTTCTCGACGAATTGAGATCATTCTTGATGGAAGATCCAAGACGCACTCGCACTGAGTCGACTTTTGTTGCGGCAGCATCGACCATCTCTATTGCCGCCTGTGCGCCTTCGACTGTAGTGACATCAATCGCTCCTAATTCTGGAATATTAGTTAGCGAACCGGCGCTACCGTCGAGTAAGTTGGCTCCATTGTATCCAGCAGTTGAGATAGTGTCATTAAAGGCCTGACGAAGTAGTTCGGCTTCAGCATTGAGAGCGGCTTGGCTGGCGCTATCTAGGGTTGCGGTATTTGAGGCGGCAATGGTATTGACACGAATGTCTGTCAGGATAGAGCGTGCACGTCCTAAATAGACATCAGCGGTTTCGTACTTGGCAATTGTTGCCGTTGTATTTGCGATACGCTGATTCAAGGAGGCAATTTGCGATTTCATTTGCTCTGAGATCATAAGGCCCGCCGGATCATTGGATGCAAGTGGAGAATTAGTTGTATTTGTCAATTTGTTCAACGCATTTGACAATCTGTCGTATGATGAGAGAATGCTGAGACTTGATGGACTTCCCAGTGTTCTGATAAAGAATAAGCTATTCATAGTCCTTACCCCATTGCACTAATTCCTTGCCGATTCTGTTCCAAGATCATCCATCAAGAGTAACCCATTATGCGTAGGAACAGTTAGGATTCGTATTTTCGCCTAGAATCGGCTCTACTAGGCATTATAGAATAAGCAATAATGCCGCCATGAAGATTGCTGGGCATCAGATTAAGTAACTGACATAGTGACAGCGAGTTGGATTATTCGGCAATTTCAGGGAAGAAAGAAACTGTAGGGTAATGACCATACATTATGGAAATCAACCTACAACATTTGTCACAATCAATATTCGGTACAATCATTTCTGATTCAGAAAACATCTTATTGAATAACAATATCTCAATAAATAACTACCAGATACAAAAAGGCCGCCGGCAGGACAACGTTACCGGCGGCCACTATTTGTACAATACTGCTTTGAAACAATACTTATTTGAAGCAATACATACTTGAAACAAACTTCATTGAAACAAAAACTACAAAAAGCAAAATACAAAAAACTGTTTTAGAATATTGGAACCGTGTGATTGGCGCCTTTAGAAGGAACCGTCCCCACGATATTCTATATGTGTGATAAGTTTTTCTTTATTAGTCTTCCATCCTCCTCATGTATGCTGGAATAGTGCGATTATCTTCTTCGAAAGAAGGGAGTCGACTACGCCCACTGTTTACACTAACTGCTTCTCTTTCTTTAACTGCTTGTGGCGCCGCCTCAGTAAACAACGACATAGACTTTCCAGGTGTGGCGCTGGTATTATTTGACATAAACATTTCTTCAACAACAGCTTGCTCGCCAGCGTTGAATCCAGTGGCGATAACTGTGACGTGCATTTCATCAGTGATTTCAGGATTGATTACCGCTCCAAAGATGATATTGGCATCGGCTCCTGCGGCGTCATAGATGACTGAAGTCGCAGCATTGACATCAAACAATGTCATATCCGCGCCACCAGTGATATTGATAAGCACACCTTTGGCGCCTTCGATTGAGACTTCCTCAAGTAGTGGTGATGAGATCGCGAGCTTCGCGGCAGTGGTGGCTTTCTCTCCGCCAATACCTACGCCAGTTCCCATCAGAGCCTCGCCCATTTCTTGCATAACTGTTTTGACATCTGCAAAGTCACAGTTAATCAATCCAGGAATTGTAATCAAATCAGAAATACCTTTTGTGGCTTGATGTAAGACGTCATCAGCAAAACGGAAAGCGTCCGTCAAAGTTGTTGTTTGATCGACAATCCCGAGCAAGCGCTCATTTGGAATAGTGATAAGCGTATCAACTTTTTGCTTGAGCTCTTCGAGTCCTTCGTCGGCGCGAGTTATTCTCTTCTTGCCTTCAAAACGAAACGGTCTAGTGACAATCGCTACTGAGAGCGCGCCAATTTCACGAGCTATCTCTGCGATTACTGGAGCGCCGCCTGTGCCTGTGCCGCCACCCATTCCAGCAGTGATGAAGACCATATCGGAGCCGTCAAGCGCTTCGAGAATAGTGTCTCTATCTTCCTCGGTTGCGCGTCGTCCGACATCAGGATTGGCGCCCGCGCCGAGACCTTTGGTTAGTTTTTCACCTACACGAATTTTCGTATCGGCCAAATTGCTCTTGAGAACCTGGGCGTCGGTATTGATAGCGACAAACTCCACGCCGCTTAACTTTTCCTCGATCATTCGATTGAGCGCGTTACCACCTGCGCCTCCAACACCAACTACACAAATTTTTGCGTAATTATTGAAGGAATCATCGATGTTGATGCTCAGACCTTTCTCAGACATAACTGTCTCCTCTTCTCTGGATTTCTCCAGTCCCTGTTTTTCAGACGCGCTTAAAAACGTCCTGTTATCCAATTCTCTAATTTCTTCATCATACCGCGCATACCACCTGCGCTATCGTGCATTTCAACTTCGTTTTCATTGGCGTGCAGAATCAAACCCAAGACAGTCGCGTACTCTGGACCACTGACACCATCGGGCAGATTTTCAACTCCCGAGGCAGTTCCGACTTTCACAGGCAAGTTTAGCGTTTGCTCAGCTAAGTCGACTAATCCTGGGAGAAGTGAGCCGCCACCTATCAATGTCACACCGGCATTCAAACAATCGTCGAGATCTACGCGCCGTAATTCGCGGTCAACGAGTGTCAATATTTCTTCGGCGCGCGCTTCAATTATTGTCGCTAGCACGGTTTTGCCGATACTGCGCTCTGGCCGACCGCCTGAGGCTGCGACACTCATCATGTCTTTGACATTGACTTTAGAAGCCAGCGCTGAGCCATAGGTAATTTTCAAACGCTCGGCTTCGTCAACTGCTATTCGTAATCCAATAGCGATGTCATTGGTGATATTCTGGCCACCTAGTGTCACACAGCCACTGTGTCTAATGCAGCCATCTTTGAAGACAGCGACTTCGGTTGTTTCGCCACCAATATCTACTAGAGCGACACCTAATTCTTTTTCTGCCTCAGTCAGTCCAGCGTAGGATGCGGCATAAGACTCAAGTGCAAATCCGCCTAGCGCCAATTCGCAGCGTTCGAGCGCGCGGAATATATTTTTGGCCGAGGCCGCCGAGCAAGTTACGATATGCGATTCGACTTCTAGACGTGAACCTGTCATGCCTATTGGATTGCGAATGCCACCCTGCCCATCGACTGTGTACTCCTGCGGTAACACGTGAATTATTTCTCGGTCACTAGGTATGGCAACATCACGAGCTGTTGCAATGACGTTGCTAATGTCCGAGCCGAGTATTTCATTGTCTGAACGAGAGACATTGATGACGCCATGCGAATTGATTGAGCGAATATGATCGCCTGAAATTCCTACAAGCAGAGAATCAACACGCAGATTTGCCTGTGATTCCGCTTCCTCGACAACTCGTGTAATCACACGGGTGACTTTGTCCATATTGACAATCACGCCACGTTTGATACCCTCGGCGGGAGTTTCGGCATAGCCTAGACAATAGACAGCGTCATCCTCGAAGGCCTGCGCAATCATTACGCGGAACTTTGTGGCGCCGATTCCCAGTACGGCTATAATTCTCTGTTCGTCAGCCATTTCGCCTCTTCTTGGTCCGCTTGCTTTTTGATTCTTTTTCACCAGGGATAATCATCAATCCCTCAAAGCGCATGTCTATGATTTTCGATTCTTGTGTTAGGTCTGAGGCGCCAAAGACAATTGCTTGTAATTGCTCTATTGATTCACCCACATTTAGCGATGTGGTTAGAAGTAACAGCTCAGTATTTAGAAAGCTGACAGTTAGGTAGCTTTCTTCTGAGCAATCTATGACGCTGACAGCGGCAAATATTTCTTGGTCTCTCTCTTGCAAAGCTCGTAGGCCATGCGCAATTTCTTCAAGTCGAAAATCTTGTGGCCGCTCAAAGAGTTTCAACCCTGCCAGACCGATAAACATCGGCGCTGACTTGAAGCCACTCTCGGTATCTAATGGGGCGACTATCAATTCCTTCGTCAGAGCGCGTAGACGTTTGCTCTTGGCATCGTGTATTAAGAACTCTGGTTCAAATTGGTTAGTTCTAATATCAATAGTGTGCGCAGAAGTAACTGCTACATGCGCGGCCCCAATTCCAACTCGACGGCACATCATAACCGCTGTGGCATCCAGTGATTGACGCAGGACACTCGATCCTGGAGCAAAGCCGAGAGCCAGACTGGCTTCCAAAGGAACTACTTCTCCGTCTAGTGTCACCTGTTTCAACGAGAATGCGCCGAATGTATCCAGCGCGAAGAGCAGAACAGCGGAACTAACTGTTACGATGAAGAGCGTTTTGTAGGCAGTGCGAATTCCGCTGATCATCAATCGCTCTCCCCTGCTTTGATACTTAGCTCTTTCAAGAGCGTCTGACTCAAACGACAGACATTCCCAGCGCCCATAGTAAAAACTATGCTCTTATGAGAGCTGAGGGCCGCTGTTACCGCGGGTGTAATTGCATTTTCGACTGCGCCAACATAGGTGAAGTTTGTATGGCCTTGTTCCTGAGCGGCTAATTGAACCAATTCGGTAGTGACACCTTCAATCGGTTTCTCACGAGCGGGATAAATATCAACTAGAATCACTTCATCGGCGGCAGATAATGCGCTGGCGAAATCACTGGCAAAGTCACGAGTACGAGTGAACAAGTGCGGCTGAAAAATGACCGTCACATGCCTGTCAAACTCTCGGGCAGCTTCTATAGCTTTGCTGACTTCAGTTGGGTGATGCGCATAATCGTCATAGACAAGGACATCGCTTGAGTCACTCTTCACTGAGCCGATTAATTCAAAGCGACGCAGGACACCGCCAAATTCGCTCAAGCCTCTCTGGATATCAGCAAAAGGAATCTCAAGTTCGAGTGCAACGCAGGCTGCGCAAAGCGCGTTTTGCAAATTGTGTTCTCCTGCCAGAGGTGAAATCAACTCACCGAGCGCTTTCCCGTGATGACTGAGAGTGAAGACTGTTTTATCTGACTCTCGTCTTTGTGATGTCACAGTGTAATCCGCTTCGTCGCCCATGCCGAATGTCACTATTGGCCGTTTCAATCGCGGAACCAATTCCATCAAGTTGGCATCATCGGCATTGAGAATTATCTGGCCGTAGAAAGGAGTGCGGTTGAGATATTCGCAAAAAGCGTTCTTGAGATCGGCGAGGTCCGCATAACAATCGCGGTGGTCCTCTTCGAGATTTGTTGCAACTGCAACTGTTGGGAACATGACTAAGAACGATCTGTCGTATTCATCCGCCTCGGCAACCAAATATTCGCCAGAGCCAACTTTGGCGCCGATTGATGCATCGGTGACACGACCGCCGACGATGACAGTTGGATCGACGCCTGCGCTTTTTAGAATGGCGCCGACTAGCGCTGTGGTGGTGGTTTTTCCATGGGCGCCTGCAATGCCGATTGAATATTTGAGACGCATCAATTCTCCGAGCATCTCTGCGCGTTTGATGACAGGGATTCCGAGTCTACGCGCTTCGGCTACTTCGGCATTGGAATCATTGACCGCAGCGGAAATTACCACGAGATCAACATCGCTGACATTGCTAGCGGCGTGCCCTTGATGGACAGCTATGCCTTGGTTTTGTAGATGTTCAGTCACTTCTGTTGGTGAATTGTCTGAACCGCTGATTGTAAAGCCGATATCAGCGAGAATCTCGGCCATACCTGACATTCCGGCGCCTCCGATTCCAACAAAGTGTAATTTTTTATAACGACCGAATATCATGCTGGCTTCCGTTGTTTGTCTGCGAAAAGTCAATGCTCTTTTTTCTAGAGAGATTGACGCTGTAACATTCACAATGCCTGTTCCTTTTGGATCACTAGTTTCAATAAATCATCAGCAATCATTTCTGAGGCAGGCGCTTCAGCCTGCATATTCCATGATCGCAATTCATTTTGCATTTTCTGGGCTTCACCTGAATCGAGAGCGCTTTGCGCTATCTCAATGATGTTTATCTCTGGCAGCTCCGCATTAGGAACTATCTTGGCGCCGTTTCTTTTTTCTACGGAGCGGGCATTCATCATTTGATGGTTTGCGGTTGCCAGTGGATAGGGCACAAGAATCGCTGGTGTCACTGAAGCGATTAGCTCCGCGATTGTCAACGCTCCTGCGCGAGTGATGGCGATATCTGCGGCGGCATAGGCCATTTCGATTTTATCACTGAAGGCGAAAAGTCGGACATTTGGATTTGAACCGACAGCGCTGACTAATGTGTCATATTGTGCGCGCCCAGTCTGCCAGAGTAATTGACGATTGGCAGAGAGTGAGTCGATATTTTTAAGTGTCGCATCATTGATTGATTGCGCTCCCTGACTTCCGCCCAAAACCAGAATCGTTTCTTTCTGTGTATCCAAACCAAAGGCCGCTAGTCCTTCGGCGCGATCAACTGAGCCGATTTCTGAGCGGACAGGATTTCCCGTGGTTAAGGCGGTGAGTCCAGCGGGTAAATGTTTCCGAGCATCATCGAAACCGAGAAAGACACGATCAACTTTTCCTGCCAATCGACGCGTTGTAAACCCAGGGTATGAGTTCTGCTCCTGAATCGCTGTTGGAATTTGATTGGCTACGGCTCGTGAGACTATTGGCCCTGAGACGTACCCCCCTGTGCCCACGACGAGGTTGGGCTTGAACGACTTCAACAATTTGTTTGACTTCCATAAAGCGCGAATGAGCATGAAAGGAAATGTGGCATTGCGCCAATGTATTTTTCTCAGGAAACCACGGACATTGATTAGTTCGAGTGGGTAACCTAGTGATTCACGTAGGCGGTACTCTATGCCTCTTTTTGTGCCGACGAAAATGAACTCGCAATTGTCGGCGCCACGTTTTTTCTCTAGAGCTTGGGCGATAGCCAAGGCTGGGTAGAGATGGCCACCTGTTCCACCGCCAGCGAAAATCGCACGCAATGTCCCTGTGTTCTTCTGGGACACCGTGTTCTTCTGGGACGCTGTGTTTTTCTGGGACGCTATGGGATTAGTTGTCATTGACACCATCCATCTCTTCGTCGTGATAGATTTAGCAGGATTGCAATTCCCAAGAGTGTCACCATCAGTGACGAGCCGCCATAAGACATTAGCGGCAAGGGCAAACCTGTTGTTGGAATCAACGAAGTTACAACACCAATATTGATTGCGATATTGAAGAACAACAAGAGCGTGATTCCAGAAGCCAGCAAATAGCCAAATCTATCTGGCTGATAGGAAGCAATCTTGAGACCGCGGTAGAGAACAGTCATGAACAGTCCCAGGACTGCCAGCAACCCAACAAATCCTAGTTCCTCACCAGCCGCCGCAAAAATGAAATCGGTGTGCGGATAGGGTAAGAAGAAATGTTTCTGGCGGCCATCGCCTAGACCAGAACCCCAGAAACCACCAGCGCCAAGAGTTAGGATGGCTTGTTTGACTTGATAACTACCTTGCAGTGGGTCCGATAGTGACGTTAGATAGGTCTTGATACGAGTGATTTTGTATCCCAAACCAAAAACCAGAACCCCGCCACCTATCACTAACGGAGAGACAGCAGTGGCCAGATGCAAGAGACGCGCGCCAGCCATGTATAGTAGTGACATTATAGTTAGCCCTAATATTATGACTGTGCCAAGGTCAGGTTCGAGCATGATTAACAAGGCCATCACACCAATTAGTGGGGCATGCGGCAATAGTGATTTGCGGTAGTCGCGAATATCGCAGTTGGCGCGAGAGAGTGTGTGTGCCAAATAATAGAGCAGGACAATCTTGGCTATCTCAGAGGGTTGCAAAGCGAACGGTCCGAGGAATAACCAGCGATGTGAGCCATTACGTGCGGGCATTAGAAATACCAGCGCCAACGCTATGATGACTACGACAATTGCCAAAGGTGTGTATTGCCCCATGCGCTTCAGATCCAACTTCATGACAGCCCACATCACACCTGCTGAAATAAATAGCCAGATCATTTGGCGCTTGATGAAGAATAAATGAGACCCAAAGCGTTGTTCGGCCAAAAGGGATGATGTCGAGTAGACCATAATTGCCCCTATAATCGCCAAGGCGACTGTGGCATAGAACAATGTCCAATCTATGGGACAACGCGCTTTCATCTTAGACGCTTTTCCCTTTCCCATTTGATTGATTGGTGACTAGAGAATTGACTGCGTTTTTGAACGCAGCTCCACGCTCTTCAAAATCGGTAAACATATCGAAGCTAGCGCAGCCCGGTGAAAGCAAGACGACTTCGCCCGCCTGCGATGCGTTTGAAAGTCGAACAGTCGCTTCTTCTAAGCTTGCGCTAAACTCCACTGGGACTGTCTTTCCAAGCGCGGTGAAGATTTCTTCTTTGGTTTCACCAATCGCAACTATGCTTTTTACTTTTCTGGCGACGATATCCTGCAAATCGTTGAAGTTTTCGCCTTTACCTTGTCCACCGAGAATTAGACGCACAGGAGCTTCAAGGGCTTCGAGGGCACAAATTGTTGCCGCTAGATTTGTTGCTTTGGAATCGTTAATCCATTTTACGCCGTCGACACTGGCAACATGCTCAATACGATGTTCAACACCCGTGAAAGCAATTAGACCTTTGCGAATCGTATCGAGAGTGACACCAAAAGCTAAACAGCATGAGGCCGCCGCCATCGCGTTTTCAAGATTGTGCTGGCCGGGGACTTGCAATTGCTTGGTGTCGATGAGTTTCACATTGGCGCCGTTGACTGGGGCATAAAGCGCATCACCACGTTGGAAGACTCCCCGCAAATCGGATTCGACAGAGGCTTTGTTCATTGTCTCTTCGGAGCCGAACATCACTTTGCGCGCCAAAGATTGAATTGATAATGCGTCTACCCCACTATCATCGATATTCAAAATCAATGATTGAGATTTGCCTTGACTAGCGCTGATACGCAGCTTGGCGAGCCGATAATTTTCGATTGTGCCATGACGACTCAAATGGTCGGGCGTGATATTCAATATCGCCGCGACACTTGGAGCAAATTGATCGACAAATTCAAGCTGGTAACTTGAGACTTCGACCACAGCGACGCTATCTCGATTCAAATCTTTGACAGTCGAACTTAGTGGTGTTCCGATATTACCGCACAGCAGAGATGTGTAGGAGCCGGCCCGAAGGATTTCGTGAATCATGGTGACAGTTGTGGTTTTGCCATTGGCGCCCGTCACAGCGATGATTTTGCCCTCGACAAACCATGAAGCGAATTCGAGCTCAGAGAAAATTGGTGTGCCCGCTTCTTGTAGTTTTTGCACTATCGCGCTTTTTGATGAAATCCCTGGGGAGATTATTACATAATCTGAATCAAGCAGAACATTGGTATGGCCGCCTGTTTCGAATTTGACATTGGCGGCTTTCAGTGTTTCTGCCTCTGCAGATAGATCACTTTGCTTGCGAGTGTCACTGACGAAGACATCGGCCCCGAGCTCATGAGCCAGAATTGCGCAGGCCATTCCAGAGCGCGCCATACCAATCACACCGACATTGCGTCCCTGCACGCGGTCGCGATTGTCAGCTGCGGTCATTGCTTTGGGTATGTCCATCATCATGGTTTCCATAAATCTAATTAGTCTATCTGTTCAATCAACGTATCTTCAAAGTTGAGAGCGCGAGCATTGCAAACAACGCTCCAAGTATCCAAAAGCGCACGACTACTTTTTGTTCAGGCCAGCCGAGTAATTCAAAATGGTGATGTATTGGCGCCATTTTGAAGATTCGTTTGCCGCGCAATTTATATGATCCGACTTGCAAAATCACAGAGAGCGCTTCGATGACAAAAACACCACCGAGAATCATCAGCAAAAGTTCTTGTTTCAAAAGAATAGCCAACACACCGATGACACCACCGAGAGTCAAGGCGCCGGTGTCACCCATGAACACTTCGGCGGGGTTTGAGTTGAACCACAGGAAGCCAAGCGAGGCGCCAACTGCGGCGCCGCAATAGACGGTTAACTCTCCAGCTCCTGGTAGGAACTCCATTTGCAAGTATTGCGAATAGTCAAAGCGGCCTGTTATATAGGCAAGAGCAGCTAAGGTTAGGAAACAGATTCCACACAACCCAATAGCTAGTCCGTCGAGTCCGTCGGTGAGGTTGACTGCATTTGAAGTTCCGGTGATGACGACAATAATGAGTGGAACATAGAGAGCGCCCCAAGCTATGACATGGTCTTTGAAGAATGGAGCAATTGAAAAACTGTAGCGTGCTTCTTCGGGGGCGAACTGGGCGATAATCAACCAAACAAGTAACCCTAGAGAGATTTGACCAAATAGTTTGAAACGCCCGACTAGTCCTTTTTTGCTTTTCTTGACTATCTTGAGGTAGTCATCAACAAAACCAAGAACGCCCAGCCAAACTGTCACTACCAAAGCTGTCAATACAAAAAAGTTACGCATATCCGCCCAAAGCAGTGTTGGAACTATTATGCCCATGATGATTATCAGGCCACCCATGGACGGAGTTCCAGCTTTTGATTGGTGTGATTCGGGGCCATCTTTTCTGATTGTTTCTTTGATTTGATATTTCTTCAAGAGATTCACAAAGAATCCACCAAAAATCAAACAAATGATAAGCGCTGTCACCATCGCGCCCGCAGTGCGGAATGTGATGTAACGAAATAGATTGAATACCGAAAATTGATCGGCTAAGGGATAGAGATATTCGTAGAACATCGTCAGTTCAAGAAACTGCAGCTCGCAGTTAGGCTTGACTCCTCGCTTTCAATTTTGTTAATGCCTGTTCCAAAGCTATGCCCCGTGAGGCTTTTAGATAGACCATGTCACCTGAACGCAACATATCAGCTAGTAATGCGCCCGCCTCTTGCGCATTTTCCACTGAGTGAATAGTCACACTTGTCGCGTCAATTGAATCCATTAGAGATTCGGCGCTCAACCGCGCGCGCTGGCCAACAGTGATGATGACATCAATGGATCCAGAGTTTTTCAGCAAGTCCGCAATGTATCCCCCCAAAGCTATGTGCTCTTGAGATTCTAGAGAGCCGAGTTCGAGCATATCCCCTATGAGAGCTATTTTCTTCTGCCCTGTGGCTTTGGGTTGCAATAATGCGAAGGTCTTTAGCCCTGCCTTCATCGATGTTGGATTGGCATTGTAGCAATCGACAATGAAATTCACTCCATCTATTTCTTGCCGCTCACCGCGTAGCGCTAAGGCCGCAGAAGAGAAACTCTCAAGCGCCGCCATTTCGACTTTAACTCCAAGCGCCTGACAAATGGCAAATGCGCACAATGCATTAGCAACTTGTTCTTGCCCGAAGACTGGCAATTTGACTCTTTGACTTTCAAAGAAGAACGACACAAAGCCTGTTTCCGAATCCAATTGGACTTCACTGGCGACAATATCTGCGCCATTTGTATTGAACTGTTTTGAATCGGCCACTGCGAATGTCAGGACATTGTCGCATAGTCCTTTGGCGGCTTGCGTTAGTTCTTTGTCTGCGCCATTGACGACAGCTCTACCAGACTCTTGCAAATTCTCTAGCAAAGAAAGTTTTTCGCGGCGGACGCCTTCAAGTGATCCAAGGGCTTCGACATGCGTCTCGCTGACATTGGTTATCACACCTACAAGCGGTTTTAGAATTGGCGCCAATCGACTCATCTCATTGACGGTCGAAATCCCCAGCTCAAAAACTCCATATTGTGCGCTTGAGTCCATTTGCAATAGCGATAGCGGCAGGCCATAGAGATTGTTCAAGTTTCCAGCTGAAGCATGGACGGTGGCGCCCGAAGTTTCTAATAGATGACGTGTCATTTCTTTGACTGTTGTTTTTCCGACTGAACCAGTTATTCCAGTTGTCTTGGACGTCACTTCTTTTCTATGCGCTATTGCCAAGTCTATCAATGCCTGATGCGAATCTTCAACAACGATCGCTGGTAGTGACGCGGAGAGTTTCTCGGTGAGGAGTTCGACACCGCTTGGCTCTATTAAAGCTGCGGCAGCTCCACCAGCTAGAGCTTGCGTGAGGAACTTGTGTCCGTCGTGATTGGCCCCTCGAATGGCGACATATAGCTCACCACTATTGAGAGTGCGTGTGTCAATCGACACTCCTCCAATAGAAGTAGAGGCTGATTCAGGTGTCAGCAACTTTCCTTGTGCAATTTCTGTGACTTGTTGTAAACTCAATTTTCTCACCGCTAACCAACTGCTGTATTTGCTTGATAGCCGAGCTGACCTAGTGCGCTCAGCGCTTCATGTTCTTCGCTATAGGCTTGTTTTCCTGAAGCCGTGATTTCATACTGCTCAGCGCCTTTGCCGAGTAGCAACACTGTATCGCCTTCTTGAGCGAGACTGAGCGCCTCTTTTATTGCTTCGCGGCGATTGACAATAGCTTTGTGTTCGCCCGTCACTCCTTTGAGTGTCTCATCAATAATCGCCTGCGGATTTTCGCTACGTGGATTATCTGATGTGACAATAACTATCTCAGCTGCGCTGGCGGCCTCTCCCATTGGGGCGCGTTTGCCAGAGTCACGGTCTCCGCCACATCCATAGAGCGCAATAAGCTTTCCCTTGGTGAAGCGCCTTGCCGCTTGGATAACACGCGCAATTGCATCGGGTGTGTGGGCATAATCGATTATCACCGCAAAAGGTTGACCGCAATCAATCTGCTGAAAGCGTCCAGGCGCTGGCTCAACTTGTTCGAGAGCGCGCACTGCTGTGTCTAAATCTACTCCTGAGGCTAAGCCTGTTGTCAAAGCTCCGAGCATGTTCATCAGGTTGAACTCGCCACATAGTTTGGCTTGAATGGTGCGTGTCCCCATCGGAGTGACAACATCAAAAATTGTTCCATTGGCTGAATAATCTCTGGCAGTGGTGTAAACATCAGCGCTTGTATCTTGTAGTGAAAAACTTAAGTAGGCCGAAGAGATTCTACCGAATAGTTCGCGGAACTCGGGCACATCGAGATTGATGACAGCGTATTTCATAAGCCCGTCGAGTTTGGTCAAGAGCAAGGCTTTGGATTCAAAATAGCTTTTCATGTCACCATGAAAATCGAGATGATCGCGAGTGAGGTTTGTAAATAGTCCGACTCGGAACTCAACATTCTCTACCCTGCCTAGTTCGAGAGCATGTGATGAGACTTCCATGATTACATTCGAGCATCTATTCGAGCGCATTAGAAACAATAAGCGCTGTATATCCAATGATTCGGGTGTAGTGCGTTCAGCTTCAAAGATTTCACCCGCGGTGTCATAACCGAGCGAACCAATCAAACCAACTTTTTTGTTGCGACCTTCAAGAATTGCTTTTAGGAGATAGGCCGATGTGGTTTTGCCGTTTGTGCCAGTGATTCCGCATACCTTGAGCGCTTTGCCTGGGTAGCGGTAGAACTTTGCCGCCAAATCAGATAGAGCCTTGCGGCAATTGTCGGTTTTCACCCAGGTCACAGACAAATTATTTTCGTTTTCGCGCTCTGAGATGATTGCCAGCGCTCCTTGTTCGACAGCGGCGGCGGCATAGTCGAAACCATCAACAGAAAATCCAGGTACAGCGACAAACACTGATCCAGATTTTACTTGGCGCGAGTCATATTCAAGACCAGCGACAAGTCCATTGACAGGACCTGAGACTTCGCATGAATCTAAGGCGCCAATAAGTTCTTCTAATTTGAGGGACACGTTGCTCATTACTTGTGTTCTCGTCGCTCTGCCTAGAGCTGACTTGAACCCTTTTGGTTTTCCAGCGTGATATCCATAGAAATAGCATAATGCTCACGCTCAGAACGTGTCATTGAATACTGCTTGCCTGTAACTCGCTGACAACTAAGTGTCAGTGTGCCTCCTGTGCGTATTATACTTCCGGGGACAGGTTTCTGACTCAGAATTTTTCCAGCGCCATCTAGAACAAATTGAATATTTAGGCGAGTCAATAATAGTGACGCCTGACTGGCTGTCATCCCAACTACATCTGGCATTTGAAAATCCTTGGCGCTTTTTGAAAGAGGCGGCTGAGTTTGAATTGCTACAATACTTCCTGGAAGTATCTTGGCTCCAGGCGCTGGAGTTTGCCAGAAGACAACACCAGAATATGGGTCACAATCGTTGCAGTAATCTCCTTTGACAGTCACATCCAACCCAGCGCCTTTGCTATTTGCGGCTTTGGAGGTCAAGCCAATAAACTTTGGCGTAACAACATAATTCTCTTCGAGTTCAGCTGGATCATCTTCAAGCGTCAGCCTGTGTGAGGCAGGCCCGAATTTGGACGGGTTAGAAAGAGCATAGCTTTCGGCAATCCGCCTAAATGCTGGGCCACTGGTTAGACCACCATAATGAATTGGCTCAGGCTGATTCAATAGTACGATACCCGCAATTAGTGGCGAATCGGCGGGAAAGTACCCTGCGAAAGAGGCATTGAACTTGTTCTTCAGATAACCTCTGCCATCATTTCGCGGCACTTCCGCTGTGCCAGTTTTTCCAGCTATGGAGATAATTGCTGACTGCAACTCTTTGGCTGTGCCACTATCGACTACATTTTTCAACATCGCCTGCAAGGGCGCAACACTCTTGGATTTCATGACACGCCATAATTCTTCGGATTCACTCAAATCACGAATTTCACCATTGGCGCTGATTATTCCGCGCACCAATCGAGGACGATAGAGCATACCGCCATTGGCCACCGCCGACATCATCATCGCCATTTGCAAAGGAGTCACCGCTACTGAATGGCCAATTGAGAGGGCTGCTATATTGAACTCTGACCAGCGCATATCTGTGTGCAGCATACCGCGCTGTTCACCAGGATATTGAACCATCGTTTTTTGTCCTATACCAAACCGCTGTGAGGCTGCGGCCAACTTTTCTCCACCCAGTCCAATAGCGAGCTTAGCAACACCGATGTTGCTTGAAAAAGTTATTATATCATGGAAAGACATTTCTCCATGCTCTTCATCATCATTGAGATAGCGCCTACCACATAGCCAACGTCCATTTTCGCAATCAATGACTGAATCCACTGAGACAACACCTTCATCGAGAATCGCGGCGGCGGTTATAACTTTGTAAATTGAGCCGGGTTCAAACGAATCTGTGATGGCTTTGAGCTTGGTTGGCCTTTCGGGATTTTTTTCGAGTGGATCATAATGGGCAATAGCTAAAATTTCACCTGTGTTACAATCCACAAAAACTGCGGCGCCACCGAGAGCGTTGAACTCATGCGTGGCCTTGCGAAGCTCTCGCTCAACTATTCCCTGAAACTCCCAATCAATTGTTAGCGCCAGAGACTTTCCAGCAATTGAAGGCGTTTGCGCCTTTTCATCGACTTGGTAAAAATTCGCATGTCCATCTTTGCGGCCAACGGCAATTCCGACCGTTCCTGTTAGAACTGAATCAAAGCGAGACTCAATTCCTGAGATACCTTTATTGTCGATGTCTGTGTAGCCGAGAATTTGTTTGCCAATTGTGCCATAGGAATATTTCCGTCCTTGCTCTTTGCGAACATAGACTCCTCGGCGAGCGTCTTTGCGAATACGGCGGAGATGATCATCAGAGAGACCACGGCGAATCCATGAGAACTTGCCAGCTTTGATGCGATGCTTCTTTAGCGAAGTTCCTGATTTTCTCTTGAAGAGCTTATCAAAATATCTTCCGAGCTCACGCGCTTCTTTTTTGGTACGTGGATGCACATAGGCGCTGAAACGAATGACATTGACAGCGACTTCTTTGCCAAAACGGTCATAAACTACTCCACGTGCAGCTGGAATTTTGATCTTTCCAGTTGATCGTTTTTTGGCAATTTGAGCATAGCGCGAACCATTTGTGACTTGAATAGACCACAGGCGATAGCCGAAGACACCAAACGTTAGGGCCATGACAACCAAAACCAAAGCTAGACGCCTGCGTTCACCTGCGACATTGCGCGCGCTGGAACTGCGACTGCCCTGGCGAGCAGCGCTACTTCGACTCTCTTTTGGGTTTGCTTTTCTTGACCTAATCACTTGACCATCTATTCTGTTATACCAAACTGCGTTGACTAAACTACGCGAAACAGTTCTCTATTTATCTCTATCATCAAATATGTCCGCGGCTACTGCGCTCGAACTTTCTAGTGAGGGAGCATTTTTCATCGACAAGCGCAAAGCGCTCCACATCTGACGGATTCCATTGTCACCAGGCGCCTCCTCTCCGAAACGCACTGCATACAAGCGCTCTGGCAGAACTTGGACGAGACCAAATTTTTGATTGGCTAAATCTGAAATTCGGCCAAAGCGTGACAATTCCGCCACGTCAGTTTCGGTCTTCATCAAAATATCACGGCGCAAGCGATTAACTTCTTCGAGTTGCGCGACTTCATTTATCAGGTCCAAAGCCACGACTCTTTGCCAGACATACAAACAGGCGGCAACCATAAATAGTGAAAGCACAAACAAAGTCGTCAGCGACCTGCTAGCGACCATCCGCCGAATTGGGCCTGCTTTGCCTTGAGTAACATTTTGCCGCAAGGCTTTCAGGGCGTTCATCGTATTCTGAGAGCTATTCATTATTCCCCTCAGTGGATGCGCCAGCGGAGTTAGCTAGCTCTACACGTTCAGCAATGCGAAATTTCGCCGAGCGAGAACGAGGATTGATTTCGAGCTCTCTTGCGCTGGCTCCAATTGGCTTCTTGACTAATGGCTGTAACTCTTTTTGAGCGCCACAGACACACATCGGCATCCCTGGCGGACAGACACATTTTCCCGCATAGCGCGCGAAAGTTTGTTTGACTATTCTATCTTCGAGAGAGTGGTAAGAAATCACTCCAACACGTCCGCCAACCTCCAGAGAGTCAATAACCTGCGGTAATACTTTTTCTAGTTCACCAAGTTCATCATTGACTGCGATTCTTAGCGCTTGAAAAATCCGAGCTAAGGTGCGTGTCAGATTCGCAGGACCGACTGTAGAGCTGATGATATTGCGTAAGTCACCTGTGGTGACTATAGGCTGAGTGTCACGCGCCGCGACAATTGCTTTTGAGATTCGACTAGAGCGTTTTTCTTCGCCGTATTTCCAAAAAATAGCTGATAGCTCAGAGACACCAAGAGAGTTGACCATCTCAGAGGCAGTTGTTGTTTGTTGCTGTCCCATGCGCATATCCAGTGGAGCGTCTCCTTGAAACGAAAAGCCACGCTCCGCCCAGTCGATTTGAGGTGAGGAAACACCTAAATCTAACAGAGCGCCGCTAATTGTTTCTATCTCAAGCTCCTTGATGACCGATGAAAAGGTCGAAAAAGGAGCGTTTATTATTCGCTTAACCTGCGGGTAAGTACTAAGTCGCTTCGTCGCGACAGAAACCGCCAATTCATCGCGGTCCAATCCGTATAGATTTGCTCCCGAAGCTGAGAGCTTGGCCAAGGCTTCCAAATGCCCTGCGCCACCGACCGTGAGGTCGAAGAACACTCCACCGAGTGTGTCACTAACTGCAATCGAAAGCCATTGTATAACTTCATCAAGAAGAACGGGCTGATGCGAAAAAGTCTTGTCATCTCGTGTGACATCGCCTTTGTCTTTATCTGTGCACATGCTTTTGGACTTGTCTGCAATCTTGTCTTCACTTTTTCGTCTTGAGCGTTTGTCCCGCCAATTTTACGCTCAACTCTCAGAGCCCGAATTGCGACCAAACAGGCGCTCAGATATTTCTTCAAATGTTCCAGTCGTTTCGCCGCTGGACATTAACTTTTCATAACGTTCAGGATCCCAGATTTCAATTATTGTATCCACTCCGATAACCATGACCTGATCATTTAGGCCCGCCTTCTCGATAAGCCTGTCAGGGATTAAGAATCGACCTTGCTTATCTGGAGTAACTTTTGCGCTTTTCGGAAAGACTAAACGGTGAAACAAACGAGCATCTCGGCCGCCATAATTGAGAGAATTTAGCTTGGTCGTGAGACGCTCCCATTCGTCTGGCGTATAGAGAGTTAAACAGCCATCTAAGCCTGGGGCCAAGGTCAATTGCAGAGGCGAGCCGTCCTCATCGCGAGGGCGGATTTTTGATGGAAGCGCAATTCTGCCCTTTTCATCAAGATTTACATTGTATTCGCCGTAAAAACTGTCCACCTTGCAATTGTTCTCGCTTATCGGGGCCAAAATTGAGGGATTTACTGATCTCTTTTTCAGTCTAGTTTCAGGTTTTTCGGGCCAGATTGGCGGCAAACTTCCCCACAACCCACCACGATTCACCATTATAGGGGTTTCCCCTATCAATAGTCAAGTGATTCCTCTGCATTAGTCTGAGGATATTTCGCTTGTAACTCAATTTGTCTCAATGAGTAACGGATGATGAAATTGATAATTTTCGGAACTCCAACAACTACAGCCAAATCGACGTAGAATCACAGACTCCGATTAACTACTAGTTGAATCTTTTTTTATCGAATTTGCCCCATACTTAGCGGCCATTTCCAATTCTCAATGCCTGAATTCCAACCTATTGTTGGCTTGAGGCCATTATTTTACATGAGCTAAATAGCTATATAACAACAACATAGAGCTTCCCTGCTCTCAGTGACCATCTTCGGCGCCTTCGTTGCAACTCATACTTATTGTCCGAGTTGAAACACGAAAGGGAAACTATGAAGACGCTTGACCAAATCCTGGGCGGGGTAAAGTCAATCACCAATACGGCAAATCCGACCTCATTTCGGCGCCGTACAACTCTCTCCATCTGCGCAATCCTGTTGTGCGGTCTGAGCTATAGCTCTGCCTTAGCGGAGAGTAAGGCTCTGCGTCTTGGCTTTGATGAGACGAAAATATCCGCCGATCCTGCTAATAGCGCCTTTCTGTATTCAGATTATTCACCATTGACTCTGCCATCTGGGCTACGATTGGCTGTTCAGACTGTCACTATTCCGATTCAAACAGCAGGTGAGACACCAACAATTACCGTTACCACAGAACGCGGGGATTGGATTGGAGCAATTGCTCCTGAGTCATTCGCACAGGTGGATATACCAACAGCCGATGACAGACGCTACGATGAAGTCAGACCCGCAATCGCGGAGTTGTTTGAGAATGGATTTTCTGGAGCGTTCCTTGAAGCAATTCGACCTAGCGCCAATGGAGCAGTTGCTCAATTGACTATTTCGCCGTATGAGATTGATAGCGCTGGTAATGTTTATGCGGTCAAAGGAATTACTCTTTCGGTTGACGCTGCGACACAGGTGATTATTGGGGAACCGCAGTATGGCGCAGCAAGTAGCAGTCCGTTTTCATCACCATCCGCGAGCCCTCTGCTGGGTTCATCAGCGACAAGTATGAATTACATCATAGTCACTAACAAAACACTTGAGCCTGAGATGCAGCGTTTGGCTGACTATAAGAACGCCACTGGTGTTTCTACTCACGTTGAATTGATAGAAGATATTTTGGCGACCTACACAGGTGTTGATGACGCTGAGGCGCTGCGCAATGCTTTGAAAGATTATTTTGAACTGGGTGTGACACATGTCATGCTGGCAGGTGACGAGAATGTCGTACCGATTCGGCATACTTATTATTACAATACAAATACTATGCCGTTGGTCGAGAACATGATGGTCACTGATTTGTATTTTGCTGATTTGACTGGTGATTGGGACACTGACGGAGATGGTATTTGGGGCGAGCCGACACAAGACAATCCTGATTTAACACCTGAATTGCATATTGGCAGATTGCCTATCAGCCGCATTGATCAGGCTAAGAACTATGTCGACAAACTGATTGTTTATGAAACAAATCCAGGGTTTGGTGACGCCACCTATTTGGGCAAGACAGTTATTTATTCGTCAGATCAGATGCGTGATTTCTCCAATGGCGGACAGCATGCGATTATCGCCAATGCTATACCTGACTACTATTATGTGGACACATCATCAACAATCGAGTTTCCATCTGGAAGTTCAACTACACCAAACAACGAAAGCGCTGCCAATACAATCACTACACTTGATCAAGGTTACGGTGTCATCAATATCATTGCGCATGGTCGGCACGATGGATTTAGTGTACGCACTACGGGATACAATGCGTGGCCAAAATCGTATTTGCTAAGCGAGGGCGCCAATGGCACACATGGGTCGCTAGATCAATTGGCGCCCAATGGCAAAATTGGACTCTATGTGGCGCTCTCTTGCGATTTGGGTGGCTTTGATATGGATGCGCCGCCATTTGTCGCCACTTCTCCGTCGTTTGTCGAAAGTGTTGTCTCGACTGAACTCTCGGGGGCTGTAGGTATGGTTGGGTATTCGCGTTGGGGTTGGGTATATTCGAGTTATCGTTTGCATGAATCGTTTTGGGGGCATTTGTATGGCGACGCCGAAGGTGATGTTGTTGTGGCGATGAATATGGCGGCGGCTGATTTTCCTTACTATCGCGATTTGATTTATGGACAGAATTATTATGGCGACCCGACCGTTCAGATTCATCTGGATATTCCACAAGAGGTGGCGCTAACTGTCTCAGCAGGAGATTGGGCGCAGAATACAATAGAGGTTAGTGTTTCCTCAAAAGGTTCGGCTTCACGCGGCGCGGCTATCGCTGGCGCTAAGGTAATTCTTTCTGCTGATGGAGTTGTTTTGGCGGAGTCTGTGACTGACGCAGCAGGTAATGCTAATTTCGTCTACGAGTTTCTCCTCGGAGTTGATTATCTCGTCGCGACACATCCAACTGGAGCTCTTGTGCAACTCACTCAGTTCACGCCGAGCATTGTCACGGGTGTTGATGATGACGAGCAGAGCGTATTGCCGCAAGCATTTTCATTGCAACAAAATTATCCAAATCCATTCCACCCCAGCACAACTATCGAATGGGATTTGCCACGTAGTTCAGATGTCAGTTATCGTGTAATAGATATTCTCGGACGCACAGTCACACAAGCAAACCTCGGCCGTCTACCTGCTGGCCGTCACTCACTAAACTGGGAAGCCCAGAACATCAACGGCGCTGCTTTGGCCAGCGGTGTCTATTTCTTCCAGCTAGTGACAGAGGAGAATATTGCCTCAAGGAAGATGACTTTGTTGAAGTGATCTGCCGAAACCGCGGTGGTTTTGATTCGCGTTTTCTGTATTCTACCGAACAGTATCCCGTTCATTTCCGAGTTGGCAAAGTTCTGTGTTTAACCACTTGAGCGTTTTTCGTGACTTGTAGCCAACAGGAAAATCAGGGTTAATCGAAAGAAAACCGATCTGCTCACCGTACTGGTTAACAATTCTTGGAGGCTTAGTTCCAGTCGGATTACACGGGCACGATTCTGAATTAACATCACCAAACATACTTTCAGGGTTCCATATTGATTTCTCAGCCCGCCTTCCAAATGTGCCATAAGAATTGAATATCGCATCAATATCAAATTCTGGACATGATACGCAACCCAAGTCAATGTCCCCATGCTCACCGCCAATCAATCTCACTTCGTCAGGTAGCTCTTGAAATCCTTCAGCAATGATTCCATCCAGTATAAGTTTTTCGGAAATCTCGCGAATCGCATCAGCTAGAACCTTTGACGTTGAAGTAATAAAATCTCCTGATGTAGTTGAATTTGCTCTCCATATTACTTCTGGCTCTTTATTCAACTCAATCCGAACAACTCTGGCATCAAGTTTGACATTTGACTGCGTCAGTGTCATGCCTGGTATATGTCGGGTTGTAGTGGTACTGGATCCTGCTTCAGTAGTAGACACTGAAAAGAGATTACCCCATCTCTGAATTGTACTGCTTGAAACTCCAGTGCTTTGAGTCTTCGAGACTGTCTTACCAGGTGTAGAAAAATAATCAACCCAAAAATCACTAACCGCGACAATGACCAAAGCCTCGATATTTCTAGACACAAGAGTCTCTGAGATTTCACTCTGAGTATAACTCTTCAGCGGCGGTAGGACATCAATTGCCCTATATACTTTGACATTCGCATTGCTAAGTTTCTGCATACAAAGATTCTCGATTTTCGACTTCATTTCCAGATTATCATAAGGAGCTGAAACGACAATTGAGTGAAACGTTGGTCTCATCTGCGGACTCTGCTTGACAGATACAACTGATGTTTTGGTGCAGGACACGCACAACACAGTCAGAACGAATAACACAACATTCTTCATTTAATATTCCTCTCGACACATCATCTTGTACGTCATTGAAACTTCTATTTCATTCTATCAATTCTAGTCGTGGTATACATGAATTCCTTCTAACAACTTTTACAGCATCCAGCCGTACAAACCTATTTCGCCACCCCTGGCGTTACCATCTTCTTCAAGTCCAAGACTTTCTTGACTTCGGCGGGGGTCATTAGGCCCATTGAGACTATTACTTCTGGGATTGGTTGGCCTGTGGCTAGGGATCGTTTGAAGACTTCGGCGGCTTTGCTGTAGCCGATGATTGGGTTGAGGACTGTCACTAAGGAACTGGTGGTCATCGCATAACGCAAACACACCTCTTTGTTAGCAACTACTCCCGCTACACACTTTTCGTTGAACGTCTTCAGGCAGTTGGTCATGATGGTGAACGACTGCGGCAAGTTCCAAGCGATGAGCGGCATCATGACATTCAACTCCATCTGCCCCGCCTGCGCGGCCCAGAGAATGGCTTGATCATTTCCGAGAATTTGGAAGCAAATCATATTTGTCATCTCAGCAATCACTGGGTTAACTTTGCCAGGCATGATCGACGACCCTGGTTGGACTGTCGGCAATTTGATTTCAGCTAGTCCGACATTGGGCCCCGAAGAAAGCAAACGCAGGTCATTGGAGATACGCGAAATATCCTGCGCAAGATTTCTCAGAGCGCCAGAGACTGCGACAAACGGAGCCAGTGATTGCATGCGCTCGAAATAATCCTTGGCGGGTTTGATTCCAAGTTTGGTTTGTTTTTGTAATTGAGCGGCGACTGCTTTGCGGTATTTGGGATGACTGTTGATACCTGTGCCCACAGCTGTTCCGCCAAGACCAATTTCTTGCAGTTCAGGCAAAGTGGCTTTGACTCCCGCAATCAGTTTTTCGACAGCGGTGGCATAGGCGCCCCATTCCTGACCGAGTGTTACAGGAGTGGCGTCTTGCCAATGTGTGCGTCCTGATTTGAAAATCTTATCGAAAGCCTTGGCTTTTTTGCGGAATGATTTGGCTAGCGCGGTACCTTCGGCAATTAGCTCTTGGGCAAGTGATAGAGTTGCCAAGCGGATGCAAGTTGGGATGACATCATTGGTGGACTGGCCGAAGTTGACATGGTCATTGGGATGGACTTGGGTGTAGGTTCCGCGTTTGCGGACACCGAGCAATTCATTGGCGCGATTAGCCAGAACTTCGTTGAGGTTCATATGGTGGCTAGTTCCAGCCCCTGCCTGATAAACATCGACAACAAACGAATCGGTAAATTTTCCAGTCAACGCTTCATCTGCGGCTCGCACAATTGCCTTGGACTGTTTCTTGCCGATGGTCTTTAGGTTGCCATTGACAATGGCAGTGGCTTTTTTCAGCTGTAAGCCAGCCCAGACAAAACGCTCATGCGGTTTCTGCCCCGAGATTTGGAAGTTCTCCACGGCGCGCGCTGTTTGAGCTCCATAGTAGGCGCTCGATGGGATTTTCATTTCGCCCATTGAATCGGACTCGATGCGGTAGGATGTCTGTTTTGTAGCTTGCTTGGCTCTCGTTTTTGTCATCTTCTTTTTCGCCATGATTTGTGCCCCATTAATGCATGATTCGATTTATCAGAATTCACTGATCTTCCAGCCTCGCCTCCGCGGCCTGTGTTCATTTATGATAGAGATTATCGACGTCTCTGTCCACTAAGTGATATTGGTTATTTTTGGATACGCCGCCGCCTAATGGTTCACAGTGAAACTTTAGAAGAGAAGTGTTTCTATTGTTGGCTCCAATGTGCGCTTCAGCCTGTCAAGAGAGTCCTTACAGCATCCGATATACTATAGAACAGGTACGAATTGTCAAAATTTAAACATTTCTAATTTATAGAGGAGAGTCAACATGGCAAACGAAACATTGTTTGACAAAATCGGTGGTGAAACGGCAGTTAATGCGGCAGTGGATATTTTCTATCGCAGGGTTTTGGGCGATGACACATTGGCTGCATATTTTGACGGTGTCGATATGGATGCCCAACATGCCAAGCAGAAGTCATTTTTGACAATGGCTTTTGGTGGACCGAACAACTACACAGGCAAGGACTTGCGCGAAGCGCACAAGGGAATGGTCGCTCGTGGTATGAACGGGTCGCATTTTGCTTCTGTTGCTGGACATTTGCAAGCTACACTTGAGGAATTGAATGTCCCTGAGGACTTGATCGGCGAAGTTATGGCTATCGCTGGCTCGACCAAAAAAGATGTCTTGAACGTCTAGCCCCTATGGGAAGTGACAAAGTCATACTTTCCATAGACGGGCAAGAAATTGTCTGTCAAGAATCAGAAACTGTTCTAGATGCGGCTCTGCGCTGTGGCGTGCCAGCTAGGTATTCCTGTCGAAATGGGATTTGCCAAAGCTGTATGCTCCGCGCAACCGCGGGACAGCCTTCAGAGATGTCGCAAAAAGGGTTGAAACCCGCTGTTGCATCTCAGGGCTATTTCTTGGCGTGTCAACATGTACCCACAGAGAGCCTAACTGTCTCGCTTGATGAGGCCAAGGGCACATACTCCTCTGTTTCGATATTGTCGAATGAGGCTCTTAGTGGCGATGTTTATAAAATTAGCCTGTCTCTCCCAAAGGAGCGTGAGTACAAGACAGGGCAATTTGTCAATCTCCGCAAGGATAGCGGCGAGATACGCTGCTATTCACTGGCTTGTGTTTCGGAGGCTAGAGCGACTCTCGAATTACATGTCCGACTTATTCGAGGTGGAGCTGTCTCTACTTGGCTTTGCAACACGGCCAATGTTGGGCAAAAAGTAGAAATTTCTGAGGGGCGCGGTGATTGCGTCTTTGTTCCAGATAGAAGTAAGGCTGACAAGCCAATTTTACTGATGGGCACTGGCACGGGACTCTCATCATTGTATGGGACAATCAACATTGCTCTTGAAAGTAATCACTCAGGGGAGATATTTCTCTATCATGGAGCATCTAAGAAACATCAACTATACCTTGTTGATGAATTACTTGCTCTTGAGGACCGTCACCCAAACTTTCATTATGTACCTTGTGTTTCAGGCGAGGCGGGAAGTTTCGGATTTCGAGAAGGTCGCTCTCATGATCTTGCACTCAAAGATAACAAAGAGCTGAAAGAGTACTTGGTTTTCACATGCGGTAACCCTGAAATGGTCCGTAGCGCTAAACGCAGAGCCTATATGCAAGGTGCTACGCTCCATAATATTTTCGGTGACGCCTTCGTTCGCGCTCATGCTTCTAACTCTGCATCAGAGTCTGGCAAGGTGAACATCAGGAATTTAAAGTTCACCACTTCTTCATAATCAATTGCTTACTCATTGCGAATAGACCCCACAAAAAAAGCCCGCAGGTTACTGCAGGCTTTCAATACTTTTGTGAATTTCTTGATGAAATCTGTTTGAATCGGTGAATCAAATTACGGATGCACTGAGGCAAATTTACGGCTACCACCGCGTGTCTCATATTTCACGACACCAGTGATTTTTGCAAACAATGTGTAGTCACTGCCCATACCGACATTTTCACCTGGATGGATCTTGGTACCACACTGACGAACGATAATTGAACCAGCCGGAATCGCTTGTCCGCCGTATACTTTGACTCCACGTCTTTGACCTTGAGAGTCGCGACCGTTTCGTGAGGAGCCTACACCTTTCTTATGAGCCATACCGTAATCTTTCTACAATCTTACTTTTCTAATTGAATTCTATCTGATGTTATCTCTCAGGGTAATAGTTGAACCCTCGGAGATTCCACAAATAGGAGTCTCCGCTGAGAGTCGGCTAATATACAATAAAATGCCTATTTGGCAAGCGGATATTCAACTCTCTTGTCTGACTCGGCCCCAGTCTCACTTCCCAGAGAGCCGCTACTACTCCGTGAACTCTTGTGCGCTTAATCAAAAAACACCTCGTCGCGACATTGCGACGAGGCGTTAACTTGATGGAATTCAATGCATTACAAGACAGCTAGGTACCGAACTAACTACTCACAGTCTCTGGCTTGTCAGCGGCGCCCGCTTCGTCACCAGTCTCTTCGGTTCCTGAATCACCTTTTGAAAAGTTGAAAGTCAGGGCCTCTTCGGCGTCATCAACACCAATTATCAGATCCACATCTCCAGCATACTGGCCACGCAGGATCTCTTCAGAGAGCGGATCCTCAAGGTATCTCTGCAAAGCTCTCTTCAGCGGTCTGGCGCCATAGGCGGGATCGAAACCGACTTTGGCAAGGAATGACTTGGCCTCTTCCGTCAGGTTGAAACTGATGCCTTTATCGGCGAGACGTTTGGCGATGTCAACCAACAGAATGTCAACAATCTGTTTGATATGTTTCAATTCCAAATTGTGGAAAATGATACTCTCGTCGATACGGTTGAGTAGCTCTGGATTGAAGAGCTTCTTCAATTCCTCGGTCACACGTTTCTTGACATTATCATAGGTCTGGTCGGCGTCTTGATTTTCAAAGCCAACTGTCTTGTTCTCGCCGATTTGGCGAGTGCCAACATTCGAGGTCATAATGATAACAGTGTTCTTGAAATCAATTTTTCTGCCAAAACTATCGGTGATGTGTCCATCATCCAGTAGTTGCAAGAGAATATTGAACACTTCTGGATGAGCTTTTTCAATTTCATCGAGAAGCACAACAGAGTATGGCTTACGGCGAACTTTCTCCGTTAGCTGACCACCCTCTTCATATCCGACATAACCTGGAGGCGCGCCTGTTAGACGACTGACTGCAAATTTTTCCATGTACTCGGACATATCAACACGAATCAAAGAATCTGGGTCATCAAAGAGGAACTCAGCTAAAGTGCGAGCTAGCTCGGTTTTGCCGACACCAGTTGGCCCGAGGAAGATGAATGAACCGATAGGACGACGTGGATCACCCAAACCTGAGCGAGCGCGACGAATTGCGCGACTGACCGCTTCGATAGCCTCTTCTTGGCCGACGAGACGTTTCTTGAGTTCGTCTTCCATACGCAACAAGCGTTTGGATTCTTTTTCTTCGAGACGGAACAATGGAATACCAGTGATTTGTGACAGTACAGCGGCGATATCTTCGCTGGTCAGCACAGTTTTCTTCTCTTCACGCTGCTCTTCCCATTCACGCTGTAACTCAACCAGACGTTCGCGCTCGGCTTTGAGTTCGTCACGCAATTGCGCGGCGGTTTCAAAGGCCTGATTTTTGACCGCTTGCTCTTTCTTGATTTGAATATCAGCGATGCGGGTTTCGATCTCGGCGAACTCTGCTGGTTTGGTATAGGAAGACAAATGCGCCCGCGCTCCAGCTTCATCGATTAGATCAATCGATTTATCTGGCTGGAACCGACTACTGATATAACGAGTCGAAAGTTTGACAGCGGATTCTATCGCTTCATCAGAGATAACAATCTTGTGATGATCCTCATATCTAGCGCGCAGACCTTTGAGGATTTGAATTGTATCAACTTCAGATGGTTGCTCAACTGTGACAGTTTGGAAACGTCTGTCGAGGGCGCCATCTTTTTCGATGAACTTGCGATACTCATTGAGAGTTGTCGCGCCAATACACTGTAACTCACCGCGTGACAATGCTGGTTTGAAGATATTGGAAGCATCGAGTGAGCCTTCTGCGCCACCTGCTCCAACAATTGTGTGCAACTCATCAATGAAAATGATAACGTCCTTGGAATTGACAATCTCATTCATCACAGATTTGAGGCGTTCCTCAAATTGTCCACGATACTTTGTGCCCGCCACCAGTGAGGCCATATCGAGTGTGACAACTCTCTTGCCTTCAAGTGTCTGCGGAACTTTGCCTTCGACAATACGCTGTGCCAAACCTTCGGCGATAGCGGTTTTGCCTACACCGGGCTCACCGATGAGCACAGGGTTGTTCTTTTTGCGACGAGAAAGAATTTGCGAGACACGCTCAATCTCGGTTTCTCTACCGATGATAGGATCGAGACGCCCGCGACGCGCATACTCTGTTAGGTCACGTCCGAAATGATCAAGCGCTGGTGTCTTTGATTTTTTGCGTTTCTTCTTGAATGATGAAGGCTTACCGTTTTGAATATTCTTCAGCTCTTCATAGGCTTCTTTGTAATCAATCTCAAACATCGAGAGCACTTGCGCGGCGATACCTTCTTCATCTTTGAGAAGCGCCAAGAGAATGTGCTCTGTGTCAATGTCTTTGGATTTCAACGCGCGAGCTTCTTGCCCAGAAACTTCGAGCGTTTTCTTAGCGCGCGCTGTCAGTGGCAATTGACCAATTGTCATTGTTCCACCTGATGGCTGGACGACATCTTCAATGGAAGTCTTTAGGTCCATCATATCTAAGCCCAGGTTGGCTAAGAGTTCAGCAGACCGTCCTTCACCCAGGCGTATGAGCCCGAGAAGAAGATGTTCTGTCCCGATGTAGTCGTGACGCAAACGAGCAGCTTCATCACGAGCATACTCGATTGATTTTCGCGCCATTTCTGTGAACATCTCATTCATGTCTTTATTTCCTTCCAATCTTTCTAACACAAAAATAGCGCTTGTAGTTCATTCTTAGCAACAGAATTATTTTGCGCTAGGTTGTCTATCGTCGTCTTGTCCGTCTTCTTTGCTATATTTCTGTCACTACTCTACAACTGCTTTGTTCTTGTTAGTCTTGAACTTATGCGTTAAACGCGCGTAGTTGTTACACGCAAACAAAGTTTGCGTGACTTACTCGTTTTCTATCAACAAACTAAGGATCACTGCGTCTATCACTTATACGTAACCGCTCGCGAACCATTTGTGCTCGCACTGCATCACGTTTGGATTGATCCATTTCTTCGCCATAATACATTTGTAAATGCGCTGGTTGCGAGAGCAAAAGTATTTCATTGATTTGATCCAAATCAATGAATGAGACTCTACCGAGAGCCACGCCAAAGCGTACCGCCGAAAGCATATTCATAACTTCTTCTGAGGTTAGTGAGCGCGCGTACTTGAGAATACCATAAGCGCGCCAAACTTTATCGTCGATTTGGTTTTCAGCTTCCTCGACCAATCGATTACGCGCATCACCTTCTTCGGTGATAATTGATTCGGTAATCGTCACAATACTTTTGAGGATTTCATTTTCGGAGGCGCCCAATGTTGTTTGATTGGAAATCTGAAATAGATTCCCGAGCACATCAGAGCCTTCACCATAGAACCCTCTGACCACCAAACCCATTTTTGAGATTCTAGCGATGACATTGTCTATCTCACCAGTGAGAACCAGCCCAGGCAAATGGATAAGCACCGAAGCGCGCATGCCTGTGCCGACATTGGTTGGGCATGCGGTCAGAAATCCAAAATCCGGATCATAGTCTATTTCAAGTGAACTACATAAATCACTGTCTAGTTCATTGGCGCGTTCGTAGGCGCGGTAGAGATGCAGCCCAGGGTACATTGACTGCATGCGCAAATGATCTTCTTCGTTAATCATGATTGAGGTGCGTTCATCTTCATCAATATATAGCGCGCGATTCGGTTCATCATCGAGGAATGTCGGAGAGATCAAATGTCTCTCGACAAGGAAGTCCCGTGTCAATGAACTGAGTTCATTGGACTCAATAAATCCTTCATTAACTAATGAGCTTGAACGATCAATCGCAGTTTTGACATAGCTTACAACTTTCTGCATGGTCTCGCTGTCGGCGGAATTTGGATAGCGCAAACCACTAATATTACGCGCCAAACGCACGCGCGAAGAAAGCACCACCGATGTCTGCTGCCCAGGGGCTGTTAGCCATGAAGCTGGGCGACGAGCCATTTTATCAAAATCTGGTGTCATTACTTATTGACCTCATTTTCTTCGTGCTCTGCCTTCTCGGATGAATCTTCTGAACGCTTTTCGTTTTCAAGGGCCTCTTTGACTTGCGCGCGAATCTCTCTGAGTCGATCACGTAAATCCGCAGCGCGTTCAAACTCTTCGCTCTCGATTGCGCGCTGATATTCTGACTCGAGACGCTCTTGCTCCTGAACACTTATGACACCGTTGTCTTCAGAGTTTGGTAGTTTGCCGCGATGAATACTGTTGCCATGTATTTTGCGGAGAATAACCTCAAGCCTTGGACGGAAGACTTCATAGCAGGCGCCACAACCAAAGCGCCCTTGTTGGGAAAACTCGGCAAATGTCATTCCACATTGCTGACAAGACGAATTTTCAGAATCATCATCAAGTGGCGCTAGTGATTGATCGACTATACTGCCGAGAATTTTTGCAAGCGGAAAAGGATTTTGGTCCAAAGGATTATGAAAACCCATCGCTGAAGCGCACTCTCTACAGAGTGTCAAGACAGTCTTTTGACTGCCGCGAACTTGAGTAATCTTCAGTGAACCGTCAGCGTCTTTACCGCAGTTATGGCATTTAATTTTGTCCATGGCGCTCTTCCAAACAGTTTGTCTAACTATCCATGTAGCTCAGAGGTTAATAAGTCGTAATTGCTATTGTAGTCTGCAATAGTTTCTATCCAGCCACCTCATATATGTTTAACTATCGGCAGTTCTAGCTGAACCTATTCATCCTATAATGCTTACTAGTAAAGTTTCTCACAGAATCTAGTCCCTTTGTGTTTCAAAACTGTACACTTGCAGAAATCACTTAGAGCCATTTTCACTGATTTTTCACAGAGAAACGGGCTAAGCAGATTCAACGGCTTGGCATGTTCTGAACCAACTTCCCACGCTGGACTTTCCGCTAGGATGGATTCATGACCAAGGCGCCCTCTATAAACTTGTACACCGCAGAGCAGCGTTTGGCTAACTCTGGATTGTGTGTGGCGATAACAAATGCGCTGCCTTCGCGCTTGTTTATCTCAACAAGTAAATCGTGCAAACGTTCAGCGGTGGCGAGGTCTAGGTTGCCAGTAGGTTCGTCGGCAAGGAGCAATTTGGGACGATTGGCCAAAGCTCGGGCAACCGCCACTCTTTGTTGTTCTCCGCCCGAAAGCGCAGAAGGCAAATGACTTGCGCGATCTGAAAGTCCAACTGCTTCTAGTAATTCCTCTGCCCGTTCCTTGGCTTGGGCGCGTGTGGCGCCTGAGGCTAATTGGGGTAGCATGATATTTTCAATCGCATTGAAATCTTCGAGCAAATGGTGAAACTGAAAAACAAAGCCAACATTCTGATTGCGAAACTTTGAACGAGCGTCCTCACTTAGCGCTACGATATTAGTTCCTGCGCATTGAATTGTCCCAGATGTGGGTACATCTAGTCCACCTAGTAAATGAAGCAAGGTCGACTTGCCGACTCCGGATTCTCCGACGATGGCCACCATCTCTGAGCCTTTGACTTGCAATGATAGATCACGCAGAACTTCCAAGGTACCTGTGGCGGTTGAGAAACTTTTTGTGAGTTTCTGGACTTCCAAGAGAGGTGTCTTTGTCACTGTATTAGTCATGGATGTCTCTTAGTTTTTTAGAATCTTAGCGTCTGAGAGCTTCAATTACAGGTTGTCTGGCGGCGGTGTAGGCAGGATAAAGTCCCGCCAGAAAAGTCATGACCAAAGTGCCAGCGCCAATGTACATGAAGTCCGCCAAACGTGGATCAAATGGTAGATACGATATGAAGTAGACATCAGCTGGTAGCGCGATAATACCAAAAGTGTTTTGTACCCAAACCAAGACCAGCGCCAAAGCCCAGCCACTGAGAGTTCCGACCACACCAACTGTCAGTCCATTGTAAACAAAGACTTTCCTAATTGAAGAGCTAGTCAGGCCGATTGTCTTGAGAGCCGCAATCTCTGAGCGTTTTTCCAAAGCAATCATAATTAGAGTTGAAACCACCGAAAAAGCCACGATGATAATCATCAAACCAAACACTAAATAGATCAATCGTTTTTCCAGCTCCACCCAAGTAAACAGATTTGCATACAATTCATTCCAAGGCACAACATCATAGCGCGAGTCCAGTTTTTCTTGGACAAGTGGAGCCATCGCTTCGGCGTCGAAGATATTGCGCACCTTGAGATGCACGCCCGTGACGACACCGCCAAGGTTGAATAATTCTTGTGCGTCGGGAATCGAAATATAGGCTAGTTGGGCGTCGTATTCGATGAAACCAGTTTTAAAAATACCAGTGACACGGAAGAATCCTTTTTTGGGCACTGATGTCGGTGACAGAGTACGGTCGCTAATTGAATAGAGAATAATTGGGTCGCCGATTCCTGCGCCGAGACGATTAGCCAAGTCTGTTCCGAGCATGATTCCTGCTATTTGTTTCTTAGATGTGGGCTGCTTGGCTTTCCCTGAATCGTTTTCAGTGTCATCGGATGGATCGGATGAAACTGTGAATGAATACTCGCCGCGTTGGATACTTTCGGAAAGCGCTCCAGTGGTGGCTTCCAAATCGAGGTCAATTCCGCGGACTACTATGCCATCACCTGTTGAGCGACTTTGGATGCCTGTTTTGTAATAAATAAATGGCGCGGCGCCAAGAACATCGGGCATCGATAACGCAGTAGCCATGACACTGTCGGATTCGTGCATTAGGTTGTCTTCGGTACCGACTGCGAAGATTGTGATATGCGAAGTTCCCCCAAGAATGCGAGTGCGGATTTCGCGCTCGAAACCATTATGCGCCGCTAGAAACAAACATACCGCGCCAACACCGATGCCCACGCCAATAGTGGTTATCATCGATGACATCGAGGTGAAATATTTGCCAGAACGCAAATAGCGTTTGGCGATGAATAACTCAAGATTGTATGACATTGCTTCTCAAATGATAAAAGTTCTGGCCCAATTTTGTTATCAATCTACTTTGTGAATAGACTGATAATCCACGCTGAAGCCATTGCCCCAGTGAGGGCGGAAGTATAGGTGATTTTAGTAGGTGAAGGTACTGTAAAAGGGGCGCCCTTTTCGACGACGTAGGGGCACAGCGTGCTGTGCCTTTTGCCCAACAAGGTCAGCGCTCAAAGTTCAAACAACTCCCACCAATCATAGGGGCGGGGTCTCCCAGCCCTTGCCATGATTCTGTAACCCACAAAGAAAAAGGCGCCGAAACGGCGCCCTTACGGATTGGGATATTTCCATTGAATCAAATAGGGCACAGCACGCTGTGCCCCTACTATGATGAATAGTTCTTACTTCTTTGCTCCGCCTAGATAGATGGCTCCGAGTGTTAACGCGGCTCCGGAGAGTTGGAGGATGGTCATGGATTCGGAGAAAAGTAGAGCTCCCCAAATTGTGGCGAAGGTCGGTTGCAGAAGTAGAATTAGCGCTGAACGCGAGGCGGGAAGTTTTGCGAGTGAAGAATAAATTAGTAGCCCACCGACAACTTGCGCCACTAGAGCCAGACCGAAACTATAGAGCCAACTTAGACCTGTTTGCGGTATTGCCGTTTCTCCCTCAACCACTCCTAGAAGAAACAGCAACGCTGCAGAGATAAACGATATCCAACCAAGTAGTGTTGCTGTCTCAGTCAGCGCGCTGAATTTTTTTGGAGGTTCGCTGGCGCTTTCGCTTGGCTGGCTGATTGTCTTTGATGAACTCTTTAGCGAAATGATGTAAAGCGCGTAGGCGACCGCGGTCGAAAGTCCGAGACCAACCCCGAAGAGATATTCAGAGCTGAAAACAATATCCGAGCCGACACCAGTTAGCAATATCACTCCGATAATTCCGAGCGGCGCGGCGAGTTTGAACATAGCGCTGAGGCGCTCTTTGAAAATGACGCGGCCCAGAATTGAAGTCGCGAAGACTTGCATGTTTCCGAGAATAGTCGCCATGCCAGCGCCAACAATCAAGATTGACTTGTGCCAAACGAAAATATCAACGCAAAACAATGCTCCAGCTACAAAAGCCCACTTGCTGGCGCCAACGCGGAGCTTGAGTGAGCCACTTAGTGAGAGTGACACTACAAAGAAAAGCACACCACCAAAAAGCAATCTCCAAACTCCTATCGGAGTTGGCGCCATGCCTTCTTGCAAAAGTAGTTTTACAAAAATAGGCGCAAAGCTGATGCAAATTGCGCCCAGCGCCAAACGGATGGCGTATTTTGTTGTTGGTTCTGTCATGTTTGTCATTTGTTGTTGATTGAGATCGTGATTACGAAAATGAACAAACAATACATTCGTAGGGGCACAGCGTGCTGTGCCCCTACAAGAAGATATATTATTGCTCTACTTCGTTTCAGGACGCAATTGTGGGAAAAGCAGTACGTCACGGATGCTGTGCTGATTAGCGAGAATCATCACTATCCGATCTATGCCAAAGCCCCAACCCGCTGTCGGTGGCATGCCATGCTGTAATGCGGTGATATAATCTGTGTCATAAGTATTTGGCGCTTCTTCATCACCTGACTTGGCCTGCTCGACTTGCGAAAGGAATCTGTCACGTTGATCATCAGGGTCATTGAGTTCAGAAAACGCGTTGCCACATTCCATACCCGCGATGAACACTTCCCAGCGCTCGGTTAGACGTGGGTTATCACGGTGACGTTTGGCCAGCGGAGAAATATCCACAGGGAAATCCATCACGAATGTTGGTTGAGTCAATTTTGGCTCGACAAATTTCTCAAAACAGGCTTCGACTACTTTGCCCCAATTGGTGAGGCGTTCGGTTTCGACATCAAGTTTCTTTGCCGCAGCAATTGATTCCTCATAGGACATTTCAAGCAGATCAACACCTGTTTCATCAGTCACCGAACCGACCATAGTGATTTTTGCAAACGGCTTTTCGAAATCTAACTCTATCTCTTCAAAAGTCACTTGAGTTGAACCACAGGCAGTCTTGGTGATAAAGCGATACAGCTCTTCAGCGAGTTGCATCATGTCTTTGTAGTCAGCATAGGCCCAGTATAATTCGACCATAGAGAACTCTGGGTTATGCAATCGGTCCATGCCTTCATTGCGGAAGTCTTTGCAATACTCCCAAACTTTTTCAAAACCGCCAACAACGAGACGTTTGAGATATAGCTCATCAGCGATACGCAGGTACAATGTTGCATCGAGCGCATTGTGATGTGTCACAAACGGCCGCGCCGCCGCGCCGCCATAGAGCGGTTGCAAGACCGGAGTTTCAACTTCTAGAAAGTCTTTGCCATTGAGAAAGTCGCGCACAGCGCGGACAATTCTTGAGCGTAGCTGAAAGACTTTGCGCACTTCGGGGTCCATAATCAAATCGACATAGCGCTGACGATAGCGCATTTCTTTGTCGACAAGCCCCGCGTGTTTATCTGGTAGCGGATGCAATGACTTGCTGAGCATCTCAACTTTACTGAGCTGTAAAGTGCGTTCGCCCTTGCGTGTCACAAAAAGTTCGCCTTCGACACCAATTATATCACCAATGTCGAACTTTTCGAACAGACGGAATTGTTCCTCACCGATTTTGTCGATTTTTAGATAGATTTGTATGCGCTGGTCTTGATCGCGAATATCTGCAAAAATTGATTTGCCCATAATGCGCTTGAGCATCAAACGACCAGCGACAGTAATAACTTTCTTGTTTTCGCTGAGTTCGTCAAAGTTTTCTAACGCCTCATTGATACTGTGGCTGCGCTTAAAACTATAAGGATAAGGGTTGATACCTTTTTCGCGTAGGTCGGCGACTTTTTGACGTCGAGTTTCTATTAGATGCGAAGTTTCTTCAGCGCTAATCGGCTCAGCCTGATTCTCTGCATTTTGATGCTGCTGCTGTTCTTGCTTTTGTTCGTTCATCATATTTTTGTTTTCTGCTATAACTTAGCTGATGTTGATTCTGAATGATTCCACAATAATTATCTTGTGAGAACTTAGCTCTAAGACTTCTTGGATATTTTTGTGTCTTTGAACTTCTTCTTTAACGCCCGATTTACAGGAGCTGGCACTAAACCTGTGACTTCCCCACCGTTTTTGGCTACGTCTTTGACCATGGAGGAAGACAAATAGACCCATGAGAGTGAGGGCATTAAGAATATTGTTTCTATATCACGTTCGAGTTTGCGGTTCATCAATGCCATTTGAAATTCATAATCAAAATCGGAAATAGCTCGGATGCCGCGAATAATCGCACAAGCATTATGCTGCATCGCATAATGGGCGGTGAGTCCATCAATTTTGGCGACTGTCACATGATCAAATTTACTCAAAGACTGTTCGGCAATAGTTAGTCGTTCATCGAATGTGAACAAACTGTTCTTGTCACTATTGCCAGCAATTCCGACAATTACTTCATCAAAGAGACGCACTGCTCGCTCAATCAATGAGACATGTCCATTGGTCAGCGGATCAAATGTCCCAGGATAGACACCAATTCGTCGTTTCGGTCTTGTTCTGGTTGACTTACTTTTGCTTTTGGTAGACGTCATAATTTTCTGGCATAGAAACTAATTCTAGTTGTATCAAAGATACGATCCTTCAGTAACCGCATTTTGGTCACGTGTTCATCGCGTTCACTGCTTTCGATAATAAGGATTCCTTCGGGAGCAAGCAAGGAAGACTTCGCTGGCGTTTTATCAGGCTTCTCCTCAAGTATCGCCTCCCCAAGAACGGCCTCGGCAATTGTATCGCCTGAAAACTCTCCGTAGGGTGGATCGGCGAAAATCAAATCAAAAAGCTGTTCACTGGCTCTCAGCGACTTAACGCCAGCTAGCCAATCGGTTTGAATTACTCGCGCTTGTAGAGAGATTTTATCAAGATTGCGCTGCAAGGACTTAGCTGGCTGACTATACTTCTCAATGAAAACTGCGTATTCGGCCCCACGCGAGACCGCCTCAATTCCCAAAGCCCCTGAGCCAGCAAAAATATCCAAAACTCGGGCCTCCTGAATTTCGTGGACGAGAATATTGAAAATCGCCTGACGAACCTTATCGGTGGTGGGGCGCACCTCTTTTCCCTGCGGAACTTCCAGCCGTCGGCCACGGAAGGCGCCGCCGGTGATGCGCATTATTACTTTACCTCCGCCGCCAACCAGCGCAGTCCAGCTGAAATCAAATCCGAACTTGGCGCAGGTAGTGGCTCAACCAAGATTTCGAGGGCCTCGGATATTTTCTCAAGTGTCCGCTCACGATTGGATTCATCAAGCTGAAGTTTTTCATGATCGACATAGAGAGCCTCTAATGGTCGTCCTGAATCCACAGAAATCGGCTCGGTGCGCTTCAGTTGTTTTTGCAGGATATCCAATCGTGGGAATTCGGCTTTGATTTTGTCACTGAGATTAGCAATCGCCAGAGACGAACGGCCATAGATTCCTTGTGAATCAAAGTGCGTTACATAGGTAGTTTCTGAGCCAGTGTTGGCTGTCATGAGCCCACAAAGCCATTCATCTGGAACGTAGCCATGCGCGATCAGCCCTGCGGTCAGTGCCAAAGAATAAGGCGCTTCAACGTTGTGGGATTCCTCGGCGCTTTTCTCCTTGAGTAACTGAATACCAAGACAATAGCCAGTTGTGGGAGTGGGCAGAGCTAGAGTTGCTCTGACAGCTTTTTCGGGATTCAGTGAAAGTAGAGCCAGTTCAAAACAAATACGTTGGCTGTTCATTCCTTCGCCTTGAATTACCAACACATCACATAGATTATCAGAAACAGCGCTGGGAATTGTGACTGTCATCTGCTCTGGAGTCAGGCGAGAGTTTGTTGAAGTCTCTTTTGTTGATGTCTCATTTGTTGAAGTTTCTGTGGCCATAGGTGATTCGCTCATGGTGTCACTTTCAAATATGGTTTTATTTTCTGCAAGAGGGTTGGGCCGATACCGCGCACTTTGATAATATCCTCGATGAATCCAAATCCGCCTGTTGAATCTCGATAGGCGACAATTCGTTCTGAAAAAACAGGACCGATTCCTGGAATCAGCTCTAGCGAATCGGCAGGGCTGTGGTTCAAGTCAATAGTAAACACTGTCTTGTAGGTTTGGTCAGAAGCGCCAACATATATAGTCAGCCCATCAGCTTCAGCAGTCTCTGAGCTATAGTCAGAAATCAGCCAATACAATGAGGTGACAACTGCTAGAGATGACAAAACCCACAGGGCTTTAATCTGTAATTTTGAAAAACCAAAGAGGTCTTGATCTAATGGCATGATTGGTATTCTGTTATAGTCAAAGTTAAGTAAAGACAGAGTTTATCCCCTACTATCTCTTAATAGAATACATCAGGCAAACAGTTAGCGCCACTGCTGTAAGAATCATTCAAGGATAAATGTAGAGGATTGCGCGAATTTACAAAAAAGATAAAGCCCGAGCAATAATAGGGATTATAGATTGGAGCTAGTTAAAAGAAGCAAATCGGTTACGACTTAGCTAAGGCGACGGCGGCGGAGTGACACCAAACCGAGAAGTCCGATACCCAGCAGAACAAATGTGGCTGGCTCTGGAACAGCAGAAACAGATTCGCCGACAATCAAGAGGTTGTCAGAATCGTAGCCACTACCGGCATAACCTTCTAGGAAGAAGTCATTGTCGCCCTCGACGATGTCACGATTGAGACAGAATTGACCAAAGGCATTGAGTTCGGAGGTGATATTGACGCCGTTCATGAATGCAGAATCGACTCCGACAAAGCCCCCAGGTGCGGTAAAGATTCCATCAAGATTCGTCAGGTCAGTAGCATCAAAGTATTCTCCACCACCAGCTGCAGCGATTTCTTGCAATTTAGCGGCGTCCTGATCAGCTGAGATTCCCACTGTATGGACAACTTGGCCGAAATCATTGTATGCCGCTGTAGCGACTGAGGTTGGATCAACGCCGAGATTCCAGTAGCCATCGGAGGCAACCACTTGGAATTTTGCGGCTCCAGGAGGTGAATAACGCTCAAGCTGAGAAACAGCGAGGTTCATGCCGCGTCCTGTAGGTGTTAGTCCAGAAGCATACATGCCATCAATTGCTGTTTCCAATGAAGAGAAATCGTCGGTCAACTCAGACACCATCGACGCGCCTGCTATAGCGTCCAAATCACCTGCGACGTCATGACCAAACTGTACTATACCAACTTTTGTACGCGCTGGATCGAGATCAGCAAGCATTTTCTTAACGGCAACTTTTAGCTGCTCCAAGCGATTAGGGCCAGTTGCACCACCAGTTCCCATAGAACCAGAAACATCCAAGACTAACATTATGCTAACATCACTCGATGGTGAATTTGCCGAAACAGAACCGCAGATTTCTTGAGAGACAGGAAAAGCGTCGGAAGTAATAACTGTGCCATGACCTGGAGAGGTGAACATGGCATTGACATTGGGAGGTGGCGCCACATCTGATTGAAAATCAACCGATCCGCCTGTTGGGTTCAATATTAGCTGAGCCTGAATATTAGTAGTTGTAGAAAACACAACCAAACACAGGGTTGCGACCAACAATAAGCCCTGATTGAGCTTGGCGGAACTACTGTTTAATCTTTGGTCTTTAAATCTTATTGAACTACTTCGCATGATGTCTTCCGTCAGTGATATACTGTAATTTCATTAGAAATATTCTTAAAGAATATTATTTCTACCAATCCAAAAATTGACCTAAAAGCCTACTTATGGGGCTGTAGTGTTAGTAAAAGGCCCCTGAGTCAAATATGTTATCCATCTTTGACTCTGAACCTGTGAGTATAATCTCCTGATAAACAAACACTTACAGAGAATCACCACATTGTGTGTTTTTCTGTAATTATGGAGCTAATACCCGATTTGAATATATAATATCTCTGGATTTTGTCAATGACATTCTTGCTTACAGTAGTGAGGCGGAGAGCAACTTCTTAGGGGCTTGTTGATATACCCTAAAAACGTTCTCCACCTGTTGTGTTGGGTCTTGATTTTCGCTTTTTGAAAATTGTGACCCGACACGTCTCCATAGGGAAAGCGTCGGGTCACACGACAGCAAAAAGCGCTGTCGCAAGACCCGACGCAACGGTTTCGGGCTTTATCAACAAGCCCTTAGGACTGGAAGACCCTAGATCGGCAGAATCGTCGTAATGCTCGAATGTGCCTCAATTTATCCACGGAGCTATGGCAAATTACGAATTAGTGAGAAATAAGCGGTGAAATAGGACATTAGTAGCGTTTGGATCACTGGTCATCATCGTCGCTGAAAGCTCCGCTAACTTGATGGAGGATTTGGACTTTGCGCATTCCTTGGTCTGTTTTGAGCCCAGTTCCTTGAATCGTGTCATTGTCGCGAATGAAAGTCACAAAGGAATCCGAGGTTATGAACTCGGTCATCCCGTTCCAGATTAGCTCCTCAGTTAGCAATATCGACGAGTCAGCGTTGGTGACTTTGACATTACCAATGGCGATCATCAACTTTTGGATTTCGAGGATAACGCCCGAATCTGCGATAAGGTGAGTCGTGATCACTTGTGCGGAATCATAGAAATCAATCTGCAGGCCTCTCACAACCGAAGAGTCTTTCAGGCTATATTTCCAGATTTTATCAGCATAGATGTCGTTTGTTTTCAATTCGCCATCATAAATGCTGATTACGGTTCCTTCGCTTTCCTGATCTGGTGTCGCGGAAATTTTCAGACTATCTCCTAGAGCTGGGTCGCCTGAGGTAGTGGTCTCCTCGATTTCGTAGCAGGCCCCAATTGCCATAACTGCAAAGGCCAGCATCAGGAACCTAATGACTCCTGCTGAAATCGAACTCATGAATTCTGCATGTTTACTTTGAATACTTTGCATAGCTGTAGTATACCAATTCTTTACTCTGGAAGTCATCGTAACTTCTCAACGCCTCTACAATCTCTATCGGCTAGAGTGGACCGCCGCCCAATATACGCACTTCTCTCGATTACGACTAGACTCGCACATGAGAAAATGTACAAAATCAAACAGCCAGTCTGCCGTAATCAATTCTTGCCCACAGGCCTAGTTCTCCAACGATTGTGAACCCAAATCCATTGTGTGGGATCTTTGTCTACTTCCCTGTCTAGTATTTTTCGAATCCGCCAAGTGATATCCAGAACTCGTTTTTCTCTGAGTTCACGCCTTCCCTGCGGTGTGTCATCTGTCTCAAGCGCCGATGCTTCAGATTCAAGAGCTGGGAAAAATCTGAGTTGATAGCGCTTGCCGATTCGCCGACAAGTCACTGGTACAAAAGCGGCCCCGAGTCGCAAACCGATATGCGTGACACCAATCGGAGTCCTTGCTAATCGGCCGTAGGACTCAACAAAGGCGCTTTTTAATCTTCGGGAGTCATTGTCGATCAACGCTCCGACGACATACCCATCGCGAAGCTTCGTCACTAACTGCCGTGGTTGAGTAGTAGGAATGTTTTCGATGTGATTGGCTTGCCGATTACGAACCAACAATTCGTCCAGCCGCGGATCATACAGTTCGCGTCCAATGACAGCAGTTTTGAAACCATTATGCCCCATGTAAGCTGCGAGTAATTCAAAATTACCAATATGGCCAGTTGGACAGACAACTCCTTTACCTAGCTTGTAGGCCTGCAAGAAATACTTCAAACCAACTACATCAATCAAGGGAGCGATTTCAGTCGTGAATCTAGTCTCCAATCGAAAAGCATCACATAGATTGTAACCACTATTGACAAAAGCTCCGCGAGCAAACGCCTGATACCGACGCTGAGAATATTTTGCGCCATAGGCGCAGCGCAAATGTCGACAGGCGCGGAACTTGTCTTTGCACTGGGTAAACCAAAGTATCAAACCGACACTTGAGCCGAGCAATAGCGCAACCTCTCTGGGTGTATGAATGAACACCCAACGTGTGGCTTGAACCAATCTGAATATAATTGTGCGTTTCACGGCTTGTTATGCGTTGCTTCTTTACACTGCACCAATCACTAATTACTTGGAGCGGAAGAACCTGATGAGCTGAGTATATCATGCAGATGTAGGATACCACAAATACGACGTTCACTATCGACCACAGGCAGGACTGTAATCGAACTTTTCTCCATCACTGTGAGAGCTTCATCGAGCAGAGCTTCGGGATGTATTGTCTTTGGTGATTTGGTCATGCCAATCTGAGTTTCGCGATCCAAGAAATTTTCATGTTTGGTTAAACGTCTGAGATCACCATCGGTGAAAACTCCCAGCAAGATTTTATCTTTGTCACTAACTAAAGCGCAACCGAGTCGTTTGCCAGTGATTTCAAAAATCGCTTCACGAACTTTGCACTCGGGGCTGACAATAGGAATGGCGGAGCCAGTGTGCATGATGTCACGCACGCGCATCAAGAGCCGTCGACCTAGTGAACCACCAGGATGTAAACGTGCAAACTCTTCGCTGGAAAAATTTCTCGCCTTGAGCGCCGCGATTGCCAGAGCATGCCCCATGACCATCGCGCAGGTTGAACTGGTAGTTGGCGCGAGATTGTGTGGACAGGCTTCGGCTTCAACTGAACAGTCCAGCGCTATGCTGGCTTGCTCGCCTAGCGTTGATTCCAAGCGACCGGTTAAAAGAATCGAAGGTATTCCGAGACGATGGATTGATGGAAAAATTGTTTCAAGCTCGACAGTGGCGCCAGACTTGGAAATTGCAATCACCAAGTCGCCATCACGCAAAGCGCCAAGGTCGCCATGAGCTCCTTCAGCGGAGTGCAAGAAAAATGCAGAAGCGCCAGTGGATGTAAAAGTTGAAGCCAGTTTGCGAGCGACATGGCCTGATTTTCCAATGCCTGTGCAAACAACTCGTCCAGTGCAATTGAGAATCATCTGCACGGCTGTTGCAAAACTAGTATCGAGTCGCTCGGCAAGTTTTGCTACAGCAACAGACTCCTGCAAAATGGCGTCACGTCCGTCTTCTATGGCTGCTTTAGCCGCTTCTGATTCTTTCACAGTCTTTAACTCGATTGATTCTGGTTCAATTATTTTGGACTTAGTTGCCACTTGTTTGTGTTTTCTCTTTAGCGCCTTGTCGTTGCAATAACTCTGGATCTATGTTGTTAGCAACAAAATAAGCCTCGATAACTTCTTTGACCGCGCCATGACCACCGGGAGCCGAGGTAATATAATCGACTTCGTTTATGTACAAGACCGATGAATCCAAAACACCAATCGGCAGTCCTGCTCTGCGCGCCAGAGGTAGATCCAGAATTTCATTGCCGATGAAAGCCACTTCCTCGAACTTGATACCAAGTTCAGCGATAACTGGCTCAAGTAATTTGGCTTTATTGATTGGCGCCTGCATCACATGCTTAACACCAAGATCACGCATGCGACTGGTGGTTGCTTCGGAGTGACGACCACTAACTACTACAAACTCTAGCCCAGCGCGCATGGCCAAAACAATATAGAAACCATCGGAAACATTGAACTGTTTGAGTTCAAGTTTTTCAGGACCAAAGAAAATAGTGTCGTCAGTTAGGACTCCGTCAACATCACAAGCCAGCAATTTGATAGAGCGCATGCGCTCAACGAATCCATCCCAATCCAAATACTTTTTTTCACTGGGGGTTACGATTTTATTGGCAATCTTATTCGCTATATTATTCACAAACTCTCTCTTCCGTACATTCTCTTGCTGATATTATCACTCTGGCTGAGACTGTCAATTCGTCTCAAGCGTCTTGATTATAGTGTTTTGCTTAAAGTAGTATCAAACTCGATGACCTGTCGCAGAATCGTTTCCATTTCATTCATCGGTAGCATGGCTTTGGCGTCGGATTTTGCGGTCAGTGGCTCAGGATGGGTTTCAATGAAGAGTCCATCGATACCAATTGAGACTGCCGCGCGCACAAATGGCGCAATATATTGTGGTTGCCCCAAAGAAACTCCGCCACCTGCTCCAGGTAATTGAAGCGAATGTGTGGCATCGAAAATAACTGGAGCGCCTGATGATTTCATTATCATCAATGACCGAAAATCTACTACCAAAGAGCGATAACCAAATGTCGAGCCACGCTCGGTGACCATAACTTTGTCCGATTTGGCTTTGGCGACCAAGGGAGTCATATCCTCAGGAGCGAGAAACTGTCCTTTCTTGATATTAACCCAATTGCCGCTGGCGGCCGCTTGAACCACCAACCCTGTCTGACGGCATAGGAACGCTGGGATTTGCAGGATGTCGGCGACTTGGGCAACGGCTTTGATTTCGGCTGTTTCATGAATGTCAGTTAGAATCGGCAGGCCAAAGCGCTCTTTGACATCAGAGAGCATGCGCAGACCTTCATCAATCCCTGGTCCAGAATACGAATCAGCAGAGAGTCGATTGGCTTTGCAAAACGACGACTTGAAAATCAGCTTGATTCCTAGACGCTGACATAGCTCAGTTAGGTGTTCGGCGATTTCAAAAAGCAAATCGGCAGATTCGGCCACACACGGACCCGCGATAAGAAACGGTGGCATTGAACCTTGTTTTCGTTTGGTGACTATCTCACTGACTTCACCGACTAGAGAATTGTTTGTCATAGTTTTCGAATTGCTTCTGATTCGTTCTTGTTAACTCAATTTATTCTAATGCGCTTGAGCTTTATTCAAAGCCAGAGGGCATCGAATATTGCGAATTGAATATATAGTGTCTCCATCTTACTCGCCAGCAGTCAACTTCCTGACTTCTCAGATTATAGCGACTTATGGCAATAAGTAAGAGTTTCCCAACTTGATATACTATATATCCATACCGTGCATAATGTTGACTCCCTCCGTCCGCGAGCTTTGAGGTTGAGAGGAATTAGGATTCGTCATTTGGAAACTTTTGGTCTACTCCTGCGTAATTAGTTCTTGAGAGAGGTTACGAAACTATGGTAAGCATTCAGTTGACTCTGAGCGAGTGACTTCTTCGAATAAAAATCAAACAAAATGAATTTCAAGAAGTTCTTATAGGTATTCAGGAGAGAAGATATGTTCAAGAAGATTATGCTACTGGTTCTCGCAATCGCATTGATTGGTGGCTCAACATTTTTTATGGTTCTAAACGGATCGGCCAAACAAGAAGAGATTAAGACAGTAGTAGCTGAGAAAGGCTCGATTATCGATAAGGCCTTGGCAATAGGCAAAATTGAGCCACGCCAAGAGATTTCGGTCAAATCAAAAATCTCTGGCATTGTTAAGAAAATCTATAAAGAGGTTGGTGACATTGTCCATATTGGTGATCCTCTCTTTGAAGTCGCTCCTAATCCAACACCAGTTGAACTGGCCGAGGCTAAGCGTCAGGTTGAGATTTATCAAGTAACGTACGAGAACTCAAAACGCGACGCCGACCGCTTGAAATCATTGGTGGCCAAAAACTTGGAACCCAATAGTAAATACCAATCCGCCCAAGCGACATGTGATGAGAACAAATTGCGCTTGAGTCTCGCTGAAGAAAAACTGGCGTTGATTGAATCAGGTACGACTATCATTGGTGGCAAGAAAGTTGAATCAATTGTCCGCTCACCAATTGACGGCATGGTTCTTTCGCGTCTGGTGGATGTCGGTGACCCAATTACTCCGCTCTCCTCATTCCAAGAAGGCACAGAGTTGATGTCTTTGGCTTGGATGCAGGATTTGCTATTTAAAGGCACAGTCGATGAAATCGATGTTGGTAAATTGAAACTCAACATGCCTGTGGAAATCAGTATTGGCGCTTTGCCAACTGATACTATCACTGGCACACTCACAAGAGTCTCTCCGAAAGCTCGCATTAACGAAGGCTCAACAGTCTTTGATGTCGAAATTGAACTCGGTGCATTAAAAGCTGAAACAGTACTTCGCGCTGGGTATAGCGCCACAGCAGATGTAATCATCCGCAAGAAAGTTGACATTATCCTCATACCAGAACGCCTTGTGAAAATGTCTGACTCAATCAACACTGTTGAGATTCAGGATTCACTAGGAACTATCACACTGGTCAATGTCACCACGGGCCTCTCCGACGGACTCAATATTGAGATTACCGAAGGTGTTGAAGAAGGTGACAAACTTGTCGAGCACCCACCGAAGAAAATTGGCGAAGAGACAGACGAAGAATAACTAGAAGCCAGAATAATCCAGAGAAGTTCAAGCCCAAACAGTTTTATCTAAAGAAATACAAGAGACTATGTCATCATTTCGACTCATATCAATCCGTCAGTTTTTCAAAGATATTTCGCGCCAGAAAATGCGCACACTTTTGACAACAGTCGGAATCTTTTGGGGGACTGTCTCAGTAGTGCTGTTGTTTTCGGTTGGCAAAGGCCTACAGGAAATGATGGTCACCAACTCCAAAGGATTGGGCGATAGAATCTCAATCGTCTGGCCGGGTGTAACTGCAAAAGCCTGGAATGGAATGCCACAGGGTAGACGGATCCGCTATACCGAAAGTGACGTTCGCGAAATCAAAGAAAACGCGACTGAGACAATCTCGGCAATCTCGGTTGAATACCGCAGTAGCGCTTTCAATATGAAATTTGGCAGGAGCACCGCTTCGGCCTCAATCTCTGGGGTTTGGCCCGCTTTTGGCGATATGCGCAATATTCTTCCGCAAGAAGGCGGACGATTTCTCAATCAACTTGACCTAGAGAAAAAACGTCGTGTTGTGTTCTTAGGTGATGAAATCGCTGAAAAACTGTTCGGCAAAACCAGTGAGATAGTCGGCAAAACTATCAATATCAACAAGGTCCCATACGTTGTGATTGGCGTCATGCAGAAAAAAACTCAAAACAGTGCATACGCAGGACGCGACAAGGACAAAGGGTTTATTCCCTCGACAACATTCAACTCCATGATGAACCGTCGTTACCCTAGTAACTTTGTGTTTCAAGCCAAGGAGGGTGTGGAAATGGCCAGCGCCATCGACGAAGTGCATAGAGTTCTTGCGCCGCGCTACGGCTATGACCCTAGTGACACTAAGGCATTGTCAATCTGGGACACTACTAAGAACGGCAAATTCTGGGTGAACTTCTTCGTCATTTTCAGATCCTTCTTGGTCGTTATCGGTTGCTTTACTCTCATCACTGGTGGTATCGGTGTGGCGAATATCATGCACGTGGTGGTGCAAGAGCGCACCAAGGAGATAGGAATCAAAATAGCGCTCGGCGCTCATAAGAACATGATACTAATGCAGTTTCTAGCTGAAGGGACACTGTTAATCGTTCTCGGAGGCGGATTGGGATTCGCACTGTCATATTCATTGGTAACTTTCTTACCACCGTTCTTGTTACAAACCGCTGGCTTTGATCTCGCTGAATTCATCGGCACACCTAATATCGACACATTCGGGACAATGCTAACAGTTACGATTTTGGGACTGACAGCAATCTTCGCAGGCTATTTTCCAGCGAGAAAAGCATCTAACTTACAACCTGTCCAAGCTATCAAGCTATTCTAGGGAACTCTAGGTCTATGAAATCACTTTCGATACTTTGGAATGTTTTTGTGCGAGATTTTCGTAAGCAATCAGGACGGATGACACTGACCATTGTCGGCCTGCTTTGGGGCACAATCTCTATCATGCTCCTGCTTTCATTCGGCGAGGGACTCTATCAACAAATGTCTATCAACTCCAAGGGTATGGGCGAGGGCTTTTCGGTAATTTGGGGCGGTCGGACAAACAAAGAGTTCAAAGGCTTGCCTCGGGGCCGTAGAATCTGGTTCCTAGCTAATGACCTTCCATACTTTCAGGCAAAGCTCCCTGACGCCAAACTAGTGACAGGCGAGATGATGCGCTGGGGACAACGTATTAGCTACAAGGACAAGTTTCTCAGCCAGATGGTTGATGGGCTATACCCAGAGTATGAGTCACTCCGTGCTCTCTATCCTCAAATGGGCGGTCGATTTATCAACAAGAAAGACCTTGAACTCAAACGTCGCGTTGTGTTTCTAGGCAACGAAGTTAAAGATGATTTAATGCCAGATGTCGAAAATCCTATTGGGGAAACTATCTTCATCAATAGCGTCCCATTTACGGTTGTAGGAATCATGGAGCCAAAGCGGCAAACCAATAGCTATGCCAGTCGTGACTCTCGTAATGTCTTTATTCCACTGACAACATACCAAACAATGTGGAACGAACCGTATTTCGATAATCTTATCTTGGCTGTGGACAAGAAAGATTATGCTCGCATGGAAGAGTTTACTGACCGACTCAATTTGGCTGCTGCCCAAAAATACAAATATGACCCCGAAGACAAGGTATTGGGGATTTGGGATACAATTGAATCACAAGAAATGATGGACAACATTCTGTTGGGCCTGAAATATTTTCTCGGTTTTGTCGGCTTTATGACACTAGCCATCGCTGGAGTCGGTGTGGCTAATATCATGTTCGTTTCGGTCAAAGAACGTACGCGCGAGATTGGTGTCAAGATGGCCATGGGCGCCCGGCGCTCAACAATTCAATTACAATTTATCACCGAAGCGCTCTTTATCACTTTCATGGGCGGCGGAATAGGAATCTCGTTGATTTACTGCCTCACAGAAGCTTTCAAAATGGTCCCGCTGGACATCCCAGCCCTAGATATGATGGGACGACCGACTGTTTCACTTATCGATGGCCTGATTGTGGTTTGTATACTTGTAGCAATGGGTACACTAGCAGGTTATTTCCCATCACGCAAAGCCTCATCAGTCAGCCCAGTGGAATCACTACGGTACGAATAGGAGAAGAATATAAATGATACGCATGTCCAATGTCAGTAAAGTCTATCACACAGGATCAATCACATTTGAAGCCCTAAGGGACGTAAACATTGAAATTAAAGAGCGCGAGTATTGCGCTGTAGTCGGGCCATCTGGATCCGGCAAATCAACTCTGATGAATATCATCGGTTGCCTTGATGACTCTAGCACTGGTGAATACTATCTGCGCGGTCAAAAAGTTGCCAATATGACACAGAATCAATTGGCCGATATTCGGAACAAGACCATTGGCTTTGTCTTCCAGTCATTCAACTTGTTGCCCTATGCTACTGCCGAAGAAAATGTGGAAGTTCCGTTACTTTTCGCTGGACAGTCTCGCAAGTTGCGTTTGGAGCGTTGTCGTTTTCTGTTAGAGCGAGTTGGTTTGGCAGATAAAATGAAAAACCGTCCGACAGAAATGTCTGGTGGAGAAATGCAGCGAGTGGCGGTTGCCCGCGCTCTGGCCAATGACCCACCGCTAATTCTTGCCGATGAACCTACTGGTAATCTGGATACACGCACAGGCGGAGCGATTGTTGATCTATTCAATGAATTGCACGACGAGGGTCGCACAATTATCATGATTACTCATGACCCGAACATCGCCGCTCAGTTGCCACGTCAGATTTACATGCAGGATGGGGCTTTAGTGGACAGGCTCAGGGCTGCCTCCTAAGGGCTTACGGATAAAGTCCCGATTAGTTGTAAAAACGTTGCGTTGGGTCTTGCGACGGCGCTCTTTGCCGTTGTGTGACCCGACGCTTTCTCTATGAAAAGTGTAAGGTCACAATTTTCAAAAAGCGAAAATCAAGACCTCACACAACAAATTCGACTTTATCAACAAGCCCCTAAGACTCTGTCAATTATGTATGGTCAAATATGTATTTTTCTCATCGAACTTTTTGCCTAACTTTTTCGACAAAACACTCGTATAGAATATGTGCGACGGTCAAAAATCGCACACCCTCCCTTTTATCAGACCGGTCGCCACTAATTGTTTATCAAGTATGATTAACAAAGCCGGTCTGATTTTTTTTGCCCAATAAATCTAGGCCTAAAAAGTCCCAATATTGTTATCATCGCCAAACAGGTCTATTCTTTTCTCAAACCAATTCTCTTACCAAAAGCCACTGTTATTTTGTAGAAATGTTTTGTATGTTCGACTTTATGTCGAACTACAAGAATACAGACAGCCTGTCAAAACGGGCTTCGCAGCTTTCCGCGTTAGTAATGCTGGCTCTGGCTGGCCTATGGCTCTTGCCCACATCAATTCAAGCTCGCCGAAAGACAGCGCCGCCATTCGACACTTCATCAACAATCGAATTCCATGGCTCTACTGATAGTTTGCCGAAATTGAGCTTCATTACTGGTGATCAAGAGTATTTATTGGCTCTCAATGCAGATTTGTATCCCACTCGTGCTGATTTGCGCGCAGAATCTCGTTGGACGCGCCGCCAAAGCAAAGAGCTAAAGCTATTCTGGGAGCTTTACGGCGATTCAGCTCTAGCGAGCATGGCCACATATGCGGGAATATCTTGGCGACAGGAGAAAATTAAGGTCTATCTTGTGCGTTATTTGAGCTCTTGGGAATTGCCAACTCCACCAACATTGGCGCTGGGCGGCAGACGTTTAGCGGGAATCATTGAGGCTGGGCCAACTGGCGCTGAGAGAATCTTACAATTACTCCATTTGGTAGCCCATCAATTGATAAATCAAGCCTCACGGTTGGAATATCCGCAATTGAACCACGCTTTGCTAAAGCACTCTCCCTACCATCGCGAGAATATGGTCGAACTCTTGGCTCTCTCAGTGGCCGCCGACATACTGGATATAGACAAGCTCCTAGAGACTATTAATTCGCCAGCCTATGCTCGACGCCATCCAGGTTATGATTTGTTTTTTGCGGACCTTTGGGAAATCTGGACTTTGTCGGCGGACCTGCCTCTAACAAAATATCTGGCCGAAGAGCCATTTAGCGGTTCGATTCGTTTTCGCGCCGATTCAACTTTGGCCGCCCGAACAATCAAAAAATCCAAGACACAAACCGCTCACCAACGCGAAATTCCTGCAGGTGGACAAATAGGAATTGCTTTAGAGCAAACAGCTACTGGTCTGAAAGTCATTGACGCCGATCCTGAGCGTTTGGCTTTTGCCTATGGCATTAGTGAGGGTGATATTATCCGCACTATCAATGGAGTGCCTGCAAAAAATCTGCGGGACTTTTATAGTGAACTACTTTCGACCTATGAAACGACTGGAACTAAGCTCCGCGTCCGACGTGGTTCAGAAGAGTTCACAGTAATCATCAAAGTCGCGCCGACTGGATTTGAGCTCTCACCAGAGTGAGCTTTGCCATGCAAAGCTGTGAAGTAAGACTTTCGCGATCAAAAAGTATAAAGCGCA
>JAJRPJ010000012.1 GCA_024280835.1 Candidatus Zixiibacteriota bacterium
AGAGTCATAATCGTCGAGATATAACTTACTATCTCCTCAGGAGAGAAAAGCATTTCATCGCTGATGGCTCTTTGCCTGAGGTTAAGATTCAAATAGGATTCGATTTCGATACGATCATATGAGCCGTCGGTACAGACCCAAGGTCCGATCGGACAAAAAGTATCGAAGCCTTTCGCTCTGGTCCATTGTTTGTCACTCTGTTGAAAGTCTCTGGCGGTGATGTCATTGGCGCAGGTGATTCCGAAAATGTATTCAGAAGCCTCGGGCCTTGGGATATTTCTTCCTTTCTTCCCGATTACTAAAGCCAGTTCACCTTCAAAGTCTACTCTGTTAGATGAGTTCGGCAGTATAATCGGAGCTCCAGGACCAATGATTGATGAAGGAGGTTTGAGGAATATGAAAGGCTCCTTGGGAGGTTCGTTGGCGGTTGCGGACTCTTCTATGTGAGCAGTGTAATTGAGGCCGACACAGATGACTTTCGTTGGAGCCACTGGGGCTAACAATCGGATCGCTCCATGCTGATGGAGAATTGTGTCCAAACGATTGGTACCAAATGGATTGCCAATCATTGGGGCCACACCCTCTGGTTGGAACTCCCCCCAAAAAATACCTTGCTCGGATTCAAATCTTACCAGACGCACAGTTGTTTTCCTTTAGCGTTGAGCTACCGTTATTGCCGAGGCGGTTGTACTGTTTCCTCGCATGAAAGCTCCGCAAGAATGGAAACTCTCTATAATAGTGAAGTTACACAAAGATATAGCTTCTTGTCAGCCATAAACTTCTGTAATGCTATGATTGGGGACTACGATTTATGTATTATGGTTTGCTTGCGTATCAGTAATTAAGGGCTACCACAACAAGAGTAATTGACTAGCAACTTCGTGGACAATTCTAATGAACTACTTTATCACGCCAACGACCACGTTTCCACCAGATAACGAGAAGTACGGCTTTGATAACAGTTGTAGAGCCAATAGTTATCCAAACACCATTGACACCCATACCGAAAGGAATCGCCAGAAAATATGCAACAGGGATACGGGCTAGCGACCATGGGATAGAAATCACCATTGGTGGAACAGTATCTCCTGCGCCGGAAAAGGCGCCGTCGATCACGATTTCAACGCCCATGAATACCTGTGAGAGTCCAATAATCACCAAATATCCCTTGGCTATTTCTATTACTTGGGGATCATCAGAGAACACTGAGGCAATTTGTTCTGGGAAAAAGATGAAGAATAGCGACAGAGAGAAAGCGAAACCGCCTCCCAACGCGGCAGCAATCCAACCAACTTTAGCGGCCCTCTCTGGTTTACCTGCGCCGAGATTTTGACCTACAAGAGCGCTGGCAGCTATGGCTATTGCGGTGACGACTAGGTAATTCAGTGATTCCATGCGATTTCCGATGCCCATCGCAGCTCCAGCGACATAGCCGAATTGATGGACGATTTGAATTACCACAGAGTAGACACTGACAAAAATCAAATGTTGCATAGAAATTGGTAAACCAACTTTTGTGATGGCTTTGCATGTCACTTTGTCTAGTTTGTCTGACTTGATTCCCCTAAGTGAAAACGGTAATGCTTTTTGTTTTAGGAAGTAGAGATAGACAAAGACATCGACAAAAAGTGAAATGAAGGTTCCCCATGCCGCTCCAGCCATTCCCAGCTCAGGAGCGCCAAACCACCCGAAAATCAATATGGGATCGAGGATAATATTGAGTCCGACGCCTGTTAAACTGACTATCATCGGGCGTTTTGTGTCCCCAGAGGCGCGGAATATCGCTCCAAGAGTGTCAGCGAAGAAAAACGCTGGCACGGCAAGAAAAAATATGCGCAGGTATTCTGTGCCATAGCGAGCAACCTCTTCATCGGCGCCCATATAAGTCATGATATGCTCGCTGAAGAGCAATCCCACAATCATAAACAGGACTCCCCCGATCAAGGACAGTTTTAGCCCTTGAGCGCCAACAAACCCAGCGCGAGTCAAATCACCAGACCCAACATTCCGCGAGACAATTGCTGTGACTCCAATTGTGATGACGCTGACAATTGAAAACATTGTCCAAACAACAATCATACAACTGGTCATTGCGTCTTGCTGTTGAGCGCCTAGCCATCCGATCCAATAGAAATCAGTTATACCCAGAGCGAATTCTAAAAAGAGCGCGGCGGCTGTCGGCCAAGCCAAGGCTATGACACCGCGCAAGATTGGCCCTTCAGTCAGTATTTTGCGAGTATTTGATTTTTCTGGAGTTGTCATGACTTTTGTGAAAATCTAAGCGGGAAATTATCTATTTGAATACTTAGAAGAAAGAGCAAGAACTTGTTTGTTTAAATATCTCTAAGATCAAAATACCTTATCTAAGGTATTGTTCAAGGAAGTAATTGGGGTCAAGCTTTTCGCCTGTACCCTCCAGCAACATCCTTGGCCAATCAACTCTACTGGCAGGCTCAAAGTAGGTCTTTTGTAAGTAGGCGCCAAACTGAGGATTCCCCGCCAACGTTCCGTGCTCTCTTAGAGCTGCTGAATAGATTTGCGCTGAAATCAACGAACCATACAACCGACAATATTGTGTTGCTGGCTCTAGGAGCAAGTCCGCTTGGCTGCTCCATAACTGGTATTTACTGTCTGGTTTGACTAGTAGAACATTGCCAACAACTTGCTCATAGACTTCACTCATGTCTCGGTTCGGATTGTCATATAGAGCAATTTCAAACGATATCAAAGTTAACAGACGGCGCAGTTTTAGTAGTTCAGAGTCGGCGTATGCCCTAGCGAAGTTATCATAGTTCTCTGCCGGAATTCTGAGATATTTCCTCTGTAAATTACGGCGATTAAGCAAATCAGTGAACAGTTGCCCTGTGGCGCTTTCCCATAGTGGGTCCGACGGCTTTCGGAGCATGTAGTTAGAAGCGCCATTGGTAAGTAATTGAACGCTTTGCCCAAGTTTACTCAAGAGGTCGCTAATATCATTGGCGGCGCTGCTAGCCGAACTTGACAAATAGAGGATTCTTATATCATCTGGCGCGTGGGGCGTTACTAGCCAAGGCCTCCCCTTAAGCTGAGACGTTGAATCAATAAAGACTGAGGCGAAACGGATTTTTATTCCAAGGTCCGTAATTGTTTCTAGAGCAAAATTGAGAGTTCTTGATCGAGTACGATGGCGTAGAAAGCTATTCATTATCTTTTGTTCATAGAAAAAGACGTCGCCTTCTTCAAGATTGCGACGTGATAACGTATCGGAGATGCGGCTCAGTAGCGCTTTGTATTGTCCCACGGTCATCGAATCGATCAAGGCGAGTGTTTGATTCAACTCATCTCTACTTACATCGCTGAGGTGTAGATTCAAATCAAGAAGTGAATTATATCCCAAGGCCTGCGCACGTTGATTTCGTAGTCGAGCGAGTCGCACAATCGCCGATGACAAATCGCGCGTCGAACCGTTGAGGTACCTATATATGTCACGGCGACGATACAAAAGCGGGATGCCACTGCTGTCCAGTTCTGAAAATGAAGCTGCTGACTTTGAAACATCTGTTAGAGCGAAGACACGCAGGCTATCGACAATGCGCGAAATTTCTGGATCATTGATTAGCAACGAACGGAGTATCTGCCTTCTTGAGACAGTCAATCGCCGTAGCTGCAGTGAATCGCTGGTTGACTTTTTGAGAAGGTCAATTCTAGTTAGCGCTTGGCTGGAACTCAGACGGTCAAACCATTGGCGGCGCACTGAGTTTAGTGAGTCGAGGTTCCCGCCTCTGGTGACGAGCCTCCAAAGTCCTTTTCCTAAATTAATTTCAACTGTTTCAAACTCTGTTTCTAGGCTGTCGCAAAAAAAGCTGGCTTTGTTTTCTACTTGTGAGGGGCTCTTACAAGAAGTAGCGCCAAGTAGAGCTAGTATTAAGAAGAGTCCGTATGGAATGACATTGCGCATGAACAGTGTGATTGCAGTATGTGGGAAGGACGATTTTGGCATCGCGTAGAATTCACTTCGCTACTTAATAAGTGAAAGACGCTCTAAAGCGAAGAGGTAACCATCAAGGCCAAGTCCGCTGATTTGCCCCATGACAATATCAGCAATAACTGATTTGGCTCGAAACTCCTCGCGGGCGTAGATGTTTGAGATGTGTACTTCTATCACTGGCAGTTCAATGGCGAGGAGAGTGTCACGGAGTGAGACGCTGTAGTGCGTCAGTCCGCCAGGATTGATGATAATTCCCTGACATTGTTTTGAGCAGGATTGGATTTTGTCAATAATTTCGCCTTCCGAATTAGATTGGAAGAAATCGACTTCGACACCTAGGGCTTGGGCGCGTTCGGTAATTAGCTTCTCTAAGTCGTCGAGGTTGGCTGAGCCATAGATTTCCGGTTCACGTGAGCCAAGCAGATTGAGATTTGGACCATTGACAATCAGGATTCGTTTCATAGAGATTCTCTTACTTTACCAGCGCTTGAATTGATAACTCGACGGCTTTTCTCAGCGCACGTTTGTTCGGCGCTTGGGTAAGGTACGGCTTTCCAATATCTTTCAAAAGCACAAACATTAGCTTCCCGCTCCGTCGCTTTTTATCATAGATTAATGAATCCAGCGCGTCTTCAACGCCTATTTTCACTTTCGGACCTTTTGCCAGAGCGCGGCAGTGTTCTTCAAAGCCAGAAACTCGGCCTGTCATTGGCATACCTGCTTGGGCAGAGAGATATATAGCCCCCACCATGCCAGCGGCGACAGCTCGTCCGTGTGCAATTTTCCCGTAGCCACCACAAAACTCAAGGGCATGGCCGATGGTATGGCCAAAATTCAGGAATGCTCTGGCGCCACTTTCACGTTCATCGGAGCTGACTAACTGTGCTTTGTAACGTGCGCAGGTTTGAATAATCTTCCGAGCTAACCTCGCGTCATGCTCTGGAAACGTGCGTTGCAATTCTTCTATGTCTGCTACCAATGGTTTACCAGTCAAGGCATAATATTTGAGAGCCTCACCAAGACTACCGGCGAACTCTGTTTTTGGTTGTGTGCGAACAAAGTCCTCAGCGATTATCACAGCTTGAGGTGGCCAGAATGTTCCAATGAGATTCTTGCCGTGATTTGAATTGACGGCAGTTTTGCCGCCGATAGCCGCATCAATCGTCCCTAAGAAGGTCGTTGGAATCGCTATCCATTTTACACCACGTAAGAGTAATGAAGCGACACATCCAGCAATATCAGTTGTGACACCGCCACCAAAGGCGACAATTGTTGTTGAGCGATCAACACCTAATGAGATAATAGATTCTAGAAGACTCAGCAGCTGCTTGCCGCTTTTATGTCGTTCGCCACTTGGTATCGTTAGGAGAGTTGCTTTCTTTCCTAACTTTTTGGTCAACTTGGCCATCAAGGTTGGATAAAGAGCATGGGCTGTTGCATCGGCGATTATGATTACCGCTTGTGACGTTTTAGCAAGAGCATATGTTGAGGTCACAATACCAGTAGAGGTAGTGAACATGATAGGATATTTGCTTTTGCCTTGACCAACTAGAATTGACTTCATGAGTACTTAGCTTTCTTTGGCGTCAGCTTTACTTTTGCTTTAGATAGTTTGAGATGTCCTGACAAATATCATCGATTGACCGAGAAGAAACCTTGACCACATGATTTGCAGCAGAATAGCCCTCAATACGTGAGTCCAATAGTGTTTGGAGTCGCTTGACCAAATCAGCCTGTGATAGAACTTGATTGTCTCTGAGCGTCAGAGGACGATTGTCGCACGCCAGTAGTCTTTCAGCTGCAGATTCACAAGTTACTTTCAAATAAATTAGGTCTCCCTTTTCAGCAATCAACTTGCGCGTTGCGGTAGACAATAGAGCTCCACCTCCTAGAGCGACAATTGCATCTGTGGCGCCCGTGGCGACAATTTGCTCAATAGCTTTGGCTTCAATGGCTCTGAAACGCTCTTCTCCCATGGAATCAAAGATTTTTCTAATACTCAGATTCTCTTCCGTGACTATTAGCGCATCGCTATCAATGAACTCTCTGTCCAATTGTGCGGCGAGTTTTTCACCTATAGTTGACTTGCCTGCTCCTGAAAGTCCAGTTAGAAATACTTGGCCTGTGGGTCTACGTGTTATCATTATTGATAATCATTGTTTGGTAGCATTGCTATCTATCAATTTACGAACTGTGTCGTATTCAATTTTGCGCCCAGTCCACAAGTAATAACTTCGCAGCGCCTGATGAATTAGCATTGGGAAACCATCAAGAGTCACTCGACACACTTGCTGCGCCTCGGCGGTCATAATACCGTTGCCGTTGTAATTCAAATCATAGAACACTGTTGCCGATGAGATATTGTCGAACAGCTTGTGTGTACTGGTAATTGCCACATTTGGGCCACCTAAGGGTGTGGCATTTACTATTATGGCCAGACCATCAACTGTCGGTATGGATTGCTCGGGAGTCCAAACATTTGTTTTGATTCTAAGTTTCGGGAAAACATCGTTTAGCATCAACGCTGTTTTCTTGAGGCGCTCCTCTCCCTTGCTAAAGAACTGAACTTCAACAATTTCACAATCTAACGCCAAACTATAGGCCACAGAGCGCGCAGCCCCCCCAGCTCCTAGTACGATTGCGGTCTTGCCTTTTAATTGCTGGGCGTACGCCGAAAGCGGTTGAGCGAAACCGTAAGTGTCTGTATTTAGACCACAAATGTCTGATTCTGTAAACTTAACAGAGTTAACTGAGCGTAGAGCTTTTGCAACTTGGTCGACATTGTCGAGAAACGGGACTATTGCTTCCTTGTGTGGGATAGTCACACAGAGGGCGTCATAGCCGCTCTGCTTTAGCTCGGTGAGTTTTTCTCCAAGACATTCAACTGGACAATTAATAATTTCAAATGTACCTTCGACATTATCAGCCGCAAAGATACTTTGGAAGATTTCAGGTGACCGTGAATAGTCAACCCGCTCGCCGAGTAGGCCGAAAGTGTATTTTGCCTTAGAGTTAGATGTCATGGGTACTATTGCTTTATCGAGTCCAGTAATTCATAGAAATGCGGACAACTCACTGCCACACAATCCGCATCATCGATAGTCGATTCTCCAGCAAGAAATAGAGCTGCAATTGACATAGCCATTGCAATTCTATGGTCGCCGAATGATTTGAAATCAGTCGGTTGCATTTCTCCTTTGGCCTCAACAACGATACCATCGTTTTCGACCGAACCTACTTTAGCTCCCATGCGACGTAGGTTATCAATCAAGGCCTCCAAACGATCGCATTCTTTGACACGTAGTTCCTCTACGTCTCGAATTATAGTTGGACCATCCGCAAAACAGGCCATAACTGCGATAATAGGAATTTCATCAATCAATTGTGCTGCCAACGCGCCTGAGATTTTGCGGCCTTTCAATTTGGAGCCACGGACTGTCACTACACCGCGTGGCTCCTCTGAGATAGTGACACGACTTTCTACATGAGTCTCGCAGCCGATAGCTCGCAAATGATCTAGAAAGGCTGTTCGTGTGGGGTTTAGACCTAAGTTTTCGATTGTCACTTCGCCTTTGCCGATGGCGGCTGCGGCAAAGAAAAATGCGGCGGTGGACATATCGCCTGGGATATCAATATCCCCTCCCGCGAGTTTGCCATTGCCCTTGACTACAATACGAGCCTTCCAATCATCTAGGACAGTTCGTGTCTTTTTGCGCGGATCATTTGGATCCTCTTTCAATTCAACTCGTGGGTGATGTGTTGTGATTGTGGCGCCTAGGTGCTTAAGGAGGCGTTCGCTATGGTCGCGTGTGCGAACATCTTCAATTACAGCCACTTCCCCACCGCCAGCGCAGGCAGCAAAAAGTATTGAAGATTTCACTTGAGCCGAAGCCACTGGCATGCGGTAGTTGAGACTGCCATGCGCCCCACCCTTTATATGCAATGGCAACGTTTCAGCTGACTCGGCAAAGCTCGCCCCTAGTTCTCGCAGTGGATCAATCACTCGTTTCATTGGACGTTTACTCAACGATTCGTCGCCGACTATTTCTGCGGGAATATCCAGACCCGATAAGATGCCAGCTAGCAAACGCGCGGTTGTGCCGGAGTTACCACAGTCAATCTTCACAGAGTCTTTTGGCGCTGATTGCGGTGGAGTGATAGTTAAGGAGCGTTTGCTGGATGATTCGACAGTACAACCAAGTGTTTGAACCGCCTTTAGTGATGCGGCGCAGTCTTCTCCATCGGAGAAGTTTAGAATGCGAAGACTCTCTCCACAGAGTAATGACAGCAGAGCTGCTCGATGGGAAATTGATTTATCGCCTGGAAGGGTTAGAGCCCCTTGTATTTTGCGATGCGGTTTCAGAGTTTTCATAAGTGCAATAGCGCTCAATGGTTAATGGTTCGGTGATGAGAGTTAATAGACGTTTTTACAAACATAGTACGTCTCTAGAAGCTACGCCCAAGTATCTGCGCTATATCTTCAGTTTCTTTGGCGATTGTCTCAAACGTGCCTATCGTGACAGTTTGAAAAGCATCTGAGAGAGCTTTATCTGGCGAAGTATGAGTTTCTATGATTAGTCCATCGGCGCCAACAGCAACCGAGGCGCGTGAAAGCGCCGCGACCATTTCGCGGACGCCTGTTCCGTGACTCGGATCAGCGACGATTGGCAAATGGCTCCTAGCTTTGACATATGGAATAGCGGAAAGGTCTAGCGTATTGCGTGTATGCGCTGCAAAGGTTCTTACGCCTCGTTCGCAGAGTATGACACGGTTATTGCCTTCGGCCATGACGTATTCGGCGGCCATGAGTAATTCATCTACAGTGCTAGACATGCCGCGTTTGATCATGACTGTCTTACCGGATTTACCAGCGGCCTTTAGAAGAGAGAAGTTCTGCATATTGCGCGCGCCGATTTGGATAATGTCTGTGTATTTAGCAACAAGGCGGAGGTTTTCAGGGTCAATGGCTTCGGTGATTATTTTGAGACCAGTTTCTTGACGCACTTGCGCTAGAATCTTTAGACCGTCTTCACCAAGGCCTTGGAACGAATACGGGGAGGTGCGAGGTTTGAAGGCGCCGCCGCGAAATACTTTCCCACCAGCTTTCTTGACAGCTCGAGCGATTTCTAGTGTGACTTCAAGCGGCTCTACTGAACAAGGCCCGCCCATAAGAACAACTTCTTTGCCGCCAATTGTGACACCATCAACATCGACTACACTATCTTGCGGATGGAAGTCTCGGCCAACTAGCTTATATGGCGCTGTGACATGCACCAAATCTTCTACGCCTACTAAAGCACGCAGAGCTGTGTCGTTGACTTGGGCTTTGTTACCAGTTATCCCAATCGCTGTACGGTTGGCCCCTGGGATTGGATGCGCTTTTAGTCCCATCTCTGAAACAGCTTTTACTACCGCTTCCACCATTTCGGATGTAGCAGTGGATTTCATTACCACAAGCATGAATAACTCCTCTTTGCTTTTTGGAAACTCTTAGTTAGTGACTCCCCTGCGTCAATCTTGTTGCGAACAGTCTTCAGTTCATCGATGAGACTGTCGAGGCGCTCACAAATCTGTGTGCGATTGTCTGAAAACACGTCACTCCAATTGCTATATGGTGAACCACCGAGACGAATCATTGACTTCAATCCTGTTCCAGCTAGATGAATAGTTTGTTTGTCATAGTGATTCACAAAGCCGCTAATCACGGTTGATAGTAGTTGTGGAATATGTGAGATGTCGGTCATCACTGTATCGTGACGTAGGTTGTTGACATACAAAGGAAAAGCGCCGAGAACTTGCGTGAACCAATCTATCTTCAGTTTTTGCGTCGCGCTTAGTTTCACGGATTCATCAAAGAAAAACGGGTGTCCTGCGAACAGGTCGGCTAGGCGGTTATTGATTCCCTGAACTTCCCTACCAGCCATCGGATGTCCAGCGATGAAGGCAACATCGGCACTCCAACTCATCGCTTGCCCTAAACTTGCAATCTCTGATTGCGTGGAACCCGTGTCAAGAATCAAAGTTCTGGCGCCAGTGACTTGCTTGCGGTCTTGTTTGTTTATCTGCTTAAGAAATGTTTGATTGGTTGCAGGATTTGCTGAGAGAACAATTAAGTCACAGGCATCAAGCATTTCGGCTGGTTTCAAAGAGCTATCAATTAACTTTTGCTTCTTTGCCAATGCGACGATGTTGGACTTGTCGTAGCCGACTATTTTCAGCGAACGACTGGACTTTCGCAAACATTCAGCTATTGAACCACCAATTAGACCTACACCACAAATACCGACCGTCCTTATCTTTGCTTCTCGCAGAGACACTTTTCTCTTGGTCTTTTGCCTACGTGTGCCATCGGTAAACAGCGACGTTGGTTTCATGTTTTGTTTTGTGGCCACTGCTTACATTTCCTCTGGAGCTTCTAGACCTAGCAAATGTAAGCCAGTTGCGATTGTTGCGCGTGTCATTATGACAATTGACATTAAGGAATCTGTCAGGGCTTTATTATCAGATAAAATTTTCACGATCTTACCGTTTTCGTCACGGCGTTGGTAGAAAGAGTTGAACAAAGCTGTTAACTCCAACAAATAGGAAGAAATGAGAAACGGCTCGTATTCTTTCGCGGCGTTTTCAACTGTTGCTGGAAAACGAGCAATTGTCGCCATTAATTGATGAGTATTTGTGTCGTTGATGACGGTGTAATCTAATTCGTTATAGTTTGGAACACTTTGTTCATCAGACTGTGAGTGATAGCGCCGCAGCAATGAACTCAATCGCGCATGTGTGTATTGCAGGTAAGGACCAGTTTCACCTTCATAGTTCAAGGCCCCCTCCCAAGTGAAATTTACATCCTTTTGCCTGCGCACCGATAGCTGACTGAAGACAATTGCGCCGACTCCGATTTGCTTGGCAACATTGGATAAATCTGCTAACTCAGCATTCTTGTCGCGAATTTTCGACTCAGCGAGAGAGATAGCTTTTTGGAGAACATCATCGAGATAGATGACATGCCCAGCGCGAGTTTTTAGCGCTTGGTCTTCAAATTTCACCCACCCGAACGGAATGTGCTTTACTTTGCCAGTCATGCGTTCATCTGGCGCTGCTCCTTCGGCGTCCTCGAGCAATTCGAGAACTTTGAAGACTTGTTTGAAATGGTCGGCCTGAGCTGAACCGACGATATAAAGTGATTCACAAAAGCGATAGGTGTCCCAGCGATACATTAAGCCAGCGATGTCACGTGTGGCATATAATGTAGCGCCATCTTGTTTGCGTAGCAGACACGGCGGCAAGTTGAACTCTCCTAAGTCCACGACCTCGGCGCCTCGTGATTCGGATGTTAGGCCAGCTTTTTCTAAGCGAGAGATAGCCTCATCCATTTTGTCATTGAAGAACGATTCGCCTGTTATTAAATCAAACTTGATTCCTAGAACATTGTAGACACGCTCGAACTCTTTCCAAGAAACAGTCTTGAACATCTCCCAGAGTTCGGTCATCTCTGGATCACCATCTTCTAACTTCTTGAAAGCCAAACGAGCGGCTTCAGAAAGTGTGGGGTCGTTTTTCTCTTCCTCGTGAAAGCGCACGTACAGAGATAGAGCGCCTTTGATAGCATTTTCGGCGAGTTCCTTTTCGCCATCCCATTTTTGATAAGCGACAATCATTTTGCCGAATTGTGTGCCCCAGTCACCGAGATAGTTGATACTGACTGTCTCATAGCCCAAGAATGCGAAGATTCTGTTTAGGCTGGCCCCGATTACAGTTGTCCTGAGATGACCTATACCAAATGGTTTGGCGATATTCGGAGAGGAGAACTCCACTAACATGCGCTTACCTGCTCCAAATGATGAGGAGCCAAACTGATCAGGGGCTGGTAGAATTTCTGCGGCTAAGGCCTTGGCTAGGCGAGTTGTGTTGAGTGTTAGATTGAGATAGCCACCTGCGAAGGTCACTTCTCCCAAATCATCGGGTAGATATAGTTTAGCAAATATTTTTTCAAAGACAACTGGAGGCGCTTCTTTGACTAGTTTGACATAAGGGAATAATGGGAATGCCAAATCACCGAATTGCGCTTTACGCGGCCTCTCTATCAGAGCTGCGACATGTGTGTCGCTATATAGACTGGCATCGTCGATTGATTCGCTATAGGCTGCCTCAATTGCTGAAGCCAAGCCTGTGGCGAATTCTTGTTGAAAGCGTGTATACGAAGTAAGCATGGGCTTTTCTGTTTGAGTGGGGCTAGTCAATCGAGTCATCCGACTGTTACCTTTTGGCTTTCGGGCGCGATTGTTCGATCCACTGCTTGGGAAATAATTCTTAGCTGTTTCATCAGGTCATTCAACTGTTCGGGATATAGCGACTGCGCTCCGTCGGATAACGCATTATCTGGATCCTGATGCGCCTCAATAAGTAATCCATCGGCTCCTGCGGCGACCGACGCGCGAGCCATAGGAGCGACTTTATCGCGGATTCCAGTGCCATGACTCGGGTCAGCAATTACTGGCAAATGCGACAGGGACTTCAAAATCGGTATAGCTGAAATATCCATAGTGTTCCGTGTGTAGTTTTCAAATGTGCGGATGCCACGTTCGCAAAGCATCACTTCATGATTTCCACCAGCCATTATATACTCAGCGGACATCAAAAGCTCCTTAATAGTCGCAGACATGCCACGTTTTAGGAGAACTGGTTTGGGCATATTGCCTAGTTCTCGCAAAAGGGTGTAATTTTGCATATTGCGGGCGCCAACTTGAATGATATCAATGTATTTCAAAGCAGTCGGTAATTCGGATTTGTCCATAATCTCTGAAATCACAATCAAACCATATTCATCAGCAGCCTCTCGCATGTGCTTGAGACCTTCGATGCCCATACCTTGGAATGAATATGGAGAGCTTCGCGGTTTGAAGGCTCCACCTCGCAGAATTTTGCCGCCAGCCTCTTTAACGAACTTGGCGGATTCAAATATCTGGCTGCGAGATTCAATCGAGCATGGCCCAGCCATGAGGACAATTTCATTGCCTCCAATTTTGACACCTCGGACATCAATGACAGTATCTTCTTTTCGAAATAACCTGCCAACAAGTTTGTACGGCTCGCTAATCCGAATGACTTCGCCGACTCCTGGCAACAATTCGTAATCCCGAGCATCTACCGCCACCGAGCCACCAACGACACCCAAGACAGTATGTTGGGCGCCTGTGGATTTGTGGATATCGAAACCGCGCTCAGTTAAGCGTTCGACAACAGCTTGTATGTCTTCAGTTGTCGCTGTGGCGTTCATTACTATTATCATTATTGCCGTAACCTCATTACTCTAATTCAATGCTTATGCTTGCGCTACTTATCATAGGCTTGGGTTCGCTCGACTTTGCGAGACTCATCTATGATTCTTTCAAACAGTCGCAGAACCGCTTCATTGGCAAGTGGTCCTTTGTTAATTTCTACTAAACGTCGCAAAACTTTCGCTTCACGCTCAGGATCAAATAGACGTTGGCCGTGCTGTTTTTTCACCAAACCGACTTCAATTGCACATTTTGCTCTTTCATTCAAATCACGCAAGATACGCTCATCAAGTTCATCGATTTTATCCCGATACTCTAGTCTCAACTTCTCAAGCTCAGCCAAAGCTCCAGAGTTATCAGAGTTATCTTGGGCTTTATCTTTCCCATTCTCTGCTGAATCTGATTTGGCTTGGCTCATTGCTTATTCCCTCTCGCCGCTCTTGTGCGAGCTGCGCCTCAAGAGTATTATTTATTGTTACCAGAATCCAGAGATTTTCTAATTTCTTCGATTAATCGTCCAACTTGTTTTCTGGCGGCTGTGCGAGAATTGTTGCGCATCAATTCGATAAAAGCCGAACCGACAACTACTCCATCAACGTGGCGAACCATTTTGCGCGCGGTTGGGCCGTTGGCAATCCCAAATCCAGCAATAATTGGCTTTGAGATATTGCTCTTTAGCTCTCGCAAATACGTGTCTGTGCTTGTCGAAAACGAAGTTCTGGCCCCCGTAACGCCTGCGACTGTCACAGCATAGACAAACCCTGTTGATGATTTTGCGATGGTCGAATATCGTTTTGGATTCGTTGTTGGGGCCACCAAAAAGCAAAGCGCCATGTTTTGCTCTTGCGCCGATTCCTGCAATTCAACGGCTTCTTCAGGTGGCAGGTCAGGAATAATTAGGCCGCCGACTCCCGATGATTTTGCTGATTTTATGAAACGTGAGATTCCCTTAGCTAGGATAGGATTGTAGTAGCCCATCAAAGCGACTGGTAGTTCTGTCTTATTTGTGATTCTCTCAACGAGCGAGAACGTATCTTTCATCTTCAAACCTGTACTAAGCGCTTGATGACTTGAGAATTGAATCGCAGGTCCATCGGCCATTGGGTCACTGAATGGCATACCGATTTCCAAAAAGTCCGCTCCAGCGGAAGCAGCTATTGAAGCTAAACGCTCTGTTTCGGCTAATGACGGGTAGCCTGATGTGAAAAACGGGATTAGCGCCTTTCGTTTTGACTTCTTTAGCTCTTCGAATTTGCGAGCGAAGTCTGTTATTGTTTTGGCAGTTTTCATTGTGTTTGCAGTCATATTCAGGCTCTACTCGATTTCTAGCTTACTTTGGACGATGTCCATGTCCTTATCTCCGCGTCCAGAGAGACAGAGTAACACTACAGGCGACTTGGCTGACAGCATCTTTGTCGATTTGGACTTGAACTCTTCACCAGTCATTAGATATGCTAAAGCATGAGAACTTTCCAAGGCGGGTATGATTCCTTCAGTGATTGAAAGTGTTTTGAAGGCCTTCAGCGCCTGCTTGTCAGTTACACTGCGATATTGAACTCGTCCTGCATCGTGCAAGAATGAATGCTCAGGACCAACACCAGGATAGTCCAGCCCAGCGGAGATAGAATGTGGCAATATTACTTGTCCCTCATTGTCGAATAATAAATAGCTATAGGAACCATGCAAAACGCCTGGTTTGCCTTTGGTTAAGGTTGCGCTGTGTTTGCCACTTGCGAGACCATGACCACCTGCTTCCACTCCGATTAATTTCACAGAGGTATCTTTCAAGGCAGTGTCTTTCAAAAACGCGCTCATAATGCCAATGGCATTCGAGCCACCACCAACGCAGGCGACCACATAGTCGGGTAGTTTTCCGAGACGCTTGAGCATTTGGCGCCGAGCTTCTTTGCCGATGACACTCTGAAACTCTCTGACAATCATTGGGTATGGATGTGGGCCAACGGCTGAACCGATTATGTAAAAAGTTGTTTCGATGTTCGTGACCCAATCGCGCATTGCTTCGTTTGTTGCATCTTTAAGAGTCTCGGCGCCACTGGTAACAGGGATAACTTTGGCGCCAAGGAACTTGATTTTGCGAACATTGGGCGCCTGACGTTTGACATCTTTGGCTCCCATGTAAATCACACATTCCAGACCAAAGAGCGCGCATACAGTTGCAGTGGCCAGACCGTGCTGACCTGCGCCTGTTTCGGCGATGATTCGTTTTTTGCCCATACGAACAGCCAATAGAGCTTGGCCAAGGCAATTATTGATTTTATGCGCTCCAGTGTGATTGAGGTCTTCGCGTTTGAGGTAGACCTGCGCCCCAACTTGTGCAGAGAATCGCTCGGCAAAATACAAGGGAGACTCGCGGCCGACATAGTCCCGGAGCAAGTTTGCAAAGCGGCGCTTAAACTCTTTGTCTGATTTGGCTAATTTGAAGGCCTGTGTCAATTCATCGAGAGCTACATTAACAGTCTCAGGAACAAACCTACCACCGTAGTCGCCAAACCGCCCTCGCGTATCGGGCATAGCAAGTGACGCTTTCTTAGTTGGCATGGTTTTGTCTCCATTTCTCCACTGCGGCAAAGAGTTTTTTTAGTTTTGTGAGTGACTTAACTCCAGGGGCTGACTCTACGCCTGAATTGAAATCCAAGATGAGTGGGTCTGTAAACTGTAGAGCGGATTCAAAGTTCTCGACTGTGAGACCACCGGCAAGTACTAAATTCTTTGGGCAAGTTGTCTTGTCTTTTAGTAAGGTCCAGTCAAATGTTTGGCCAGTGCCACCATAGATACTTTTGGCGCCTTGTTTCTTATTATCCAGTAGAACAAAATCCGCGCGTGATGAGAAAGCGCTTTTCACATCTGAACCTGAACCAATTTGGAAAGCTCTGATAACTTTCAGACCAGACCTTTGAATAGTAACTATTTCTTTGGCGCTGTATGAGCCATGCAATTGTACGACAGCGCATTGCAGTTTTCTGGCCGTGGCAATAACACTCTCCACTGGTTCATTGACAAACACTAAGACGAATTGGACAGTTGGAGGCGTTGCCGCAATGATTGTCCGTGCGAGTTTCTGTGTGACTTTGCGTGGTGATTCTTTGTAGAATATCAGGCCTAGATAGTCAACTCCAAGATTGGCGGCATGCTTAGCGTCGTTGGGACGAGTGATCCCGCAAACCTTTATGCGAGGAAATGAGTTTAGCATGTCTGACCTCGCAAATCTATAACCGCCTGCGTTTTATCCTCGGAGCGCATCAGTGAACCGCCGATCAGAAATGTGTTGAAGCCAGCGGTTTGCAGTCTTTTGATATCAGTATTTGAATTGATGCCGGACTCAGCTATTGGTAAAACCGACTCAGGTAAGTACTTCACCAGTCTTTCAGAGACATCCAGAGAAGTTTCGAAAGTATTCAAATCTCGATTATTGACACCAATCATATTTGATCCCAACATCAAAGCTCGCTCAACATCTTCCTCATCATGGGTTTCGACAAGGGCTTCTAATCCAGATTCAGAACTAGCTGCGAATAATTCCTCGGCCTGATCATCAGAGAGGATACGCATGATTAGGAGGATGGCATCAGCGCCAAGTTTTTTGGCCCATTGCATTTGACGCGGGTCAATAAAAAAGTCTTTGCATAGGACTGGCAACCCACTGGCGCTTTTGGCCAGAGATACATTTTCGGGAGCGCCTTGGAAGAAAGGCACATCAGTCAATACAGATAACGCTCCTGCCCCACCCTTTTGATAGGCCTGTGCAATTTGACTTGGATCGAAATCAGCGCAAATGACACCCTGTGATGGTGAGGCCTTTTTGATTTCACAAATTATGGCGGGCGATGAAGTCTTTGTTAGAGATTCCTGAAACGGAATGTCCTGCAAATGTTCAGGTCGTTCGATTGCGGCGCTCAAAATTGTACTTAGGTCTCTTTTCTTGGCGCTTATGATTTCTTGCAATAGACGGTTCATGTATTGAGTCCTCCTGCATTTACAACATAGAGACCATTTTCTTTTGTCTCAGATTTGCGGAAGAACACATAGTATGAAATAGCTGAAGCCATGTACAATGTTATCGCGATGAGCATGGGAATCTCATAACCGTGCTTCTCAATTAGCGCCCCCCCGATATTGGTTGAAAGAGTCCAACTGCCAGTCCAGGCCAGCATCAATAGAGCATTTACTAAGCCCTGCTCTTTTTCGGTGACGATTTCCATTGAGAAGTTTGTCGAAACTGGTTGGCCCATATTCATAAACGCCGCCCGCAACAGAAAAGCCGCAATAGCCCAATTGACATTGCTTGTATAAGCCAAAATGATCATAAACGGAATTGAGAAAAGTTCTGTGAATACTACAGTTTTGATTTTGCCTAGTTTGTGGACCAGCGCTGGCGCGGCCATTGTCCCTAGGAATGTTGCCACAGAAACCGCGAAGTAATAAACACCGATTTCTTCTGTAGTCTGGTGAAAGCGATCACGGAAATAGATATTCAAGAATGGTATGATAAAGCCAGCGCCAAGACCGACTAGAAAAAACGGAATGAAGAGCTTTGTATATATCCCAATCCTACCACGAACGACATCCCATGAGATGGCTAGTCTTCCCTCTTCTGCGCTGGGTTTCTTTGATTTTATCAACGAGAATGGAATAGTTGCGAACAGGCCCGCTGAAACACCGACATAGAGCGCGTAACGATGTGCCCAGATGGCATCTACTCCAGCTAAGTCTTGGAACAATTTCACGAGATAGCCAGCTCCCAAAGAGCCAACTGCTCCTGAGAGTGTCAACATGCCGAAACCAAGCGCGAACAACATTGGTCTTTCTGTGGGAGTCGAATTACGCATATAGAAAGGCGCGGCGGCAACTCGGTAGAAAGTGAACGCCATGCCGCCGACCATGCCATATATCCAAAGAGTGTTCACATCTTCCCAAGCCACCATTAGCCCGATGGCAATACTAAAAACCAACGCCGAGGCAATTAGCACAGGTTTTAGTTTCGTGCGCAGGAGCAAGTACCCCGCTGGTAAGGCCATCAGAGCGGCGCCAATTGCACGTGACGAGAGGATATTTCCTATTACAGATTCTGTAACTTCACGTTCGCGCAAATACAGATTGAACAAGAGTTGAATATTGGCTTGCGTGATTCCAAGTAAGAATGCTCCCAATAAATATCTCTTGGCGTTGGCGCTCAGAAGTCGCAAGGACACCATATAACGCTCAACCCAACCGACATCAGCCGCTAATTGCTCAAGCTGTACATCAGAAGTTTTACTACCAGACGTATCTACTGGAGTTGAGCGTATGTTTTTTTTGCAGTCTTTACTCACTAAAGATGATTCACTCTCTTGGTTACTCAGAAGTTAATCCATTCATTCAAAACTTCACGTGCCGCGCCACTTTCAACTGATTCAGTTGCTTTGCGAACACCGTCTTCAATGCTCGCTGAGATTCCGGCGAGATAAATTATTGCTCCAGCGTTGATCAACGTTGCTGGACGGGCCCCTGTGTCGCGACCATTCAAGAGAGCCATTAGCAAAGCTTCATTGGCCTTTGCGTCACCGCCAGCGATTGCTTCCAAGCCGACAGTATTGACGCCAACCGATTCTGGCGTGATGGTGTAAGACTTTAGTTTACCGTCACGTAATTCGATAATGTCAGTCGGAGCGGAAGCGGAGATTTCATCAAGGCCGTCATGTGAATGAACAACCAAAGCTCTTTTTGACCCAAGCTCCTTGAGAGCCTCAGCGAAAAGTGGCATCACTTCTTTATTATAGACACCCAATAATTGCCTAGTCACGCGCGCTGGGTTCAGCAAAGGCCCCAACATATTGAAGACAGTACGAACTGCTAGCGCTTTACGGGCGGGCATAACATTCTTAATTCCAGGATGAAATCTCGGAGCAAACATGAAACAAACACCCAATTCATCAAAACAGCTTTGAACGGCCTCCACGCCTGGATCAATCTTGATCCCGCAGGATTCAAGCAAATCGGCGGAACCGCACTTGGATGAAACTGAACGATTGCCATGTTTGGCGATTTTGACACTAGCGCCTGCGGCAACTATTGCAGCGGCGGTTGAGATATTGAAACTACCTGAACCATCGCCACCAGTGCCGCAACAATCAACAGCAGAGTCATCATGAATTTCTATTTTATTTGCGCAGTCTAGCAAAGCCTCGGCGAAACCAGCTATTTCGGATGTTGTTTCACATTTGGTTTTTAGCGCCATTAGCAAACCTGAAATTTGCATGTCGCTGTATTGGCCAGCTATGATACCAGTCATCAACTCTCTCGCTTCTTGGCGAGACAGGCTGGCGCCACTGCCGATTTGTTCTAAGAATGTTCTCATACTGTAGCCACTATCCCAACTTCACTCAAGAAGTTTCTCAAAATGTCTTTACCATCAGGTGTCATAATAGACTCAGGATGGAACTGAACTCCGAACAGTCTTAGCGCTTTGTTTTCGAGAGCCATGATAACTCCATCAGCAGTTTTGGCGGTGACGGTAAAACCATCTGGCACGGTATCAGGTTTCACCACCAATGAATGGTAGCGTGTGGCCACAAATGGATTAGTGAGACCTTTGAAGAGAATTGACTCTTCATGATTGATTGCGGATGTCTTGCCGTGCATTAGAGTCGGCGCATAGTCGATAGTTGCTCCGAAGGCCTGAGCTATTGATTGGTGGCCTAGGCAAACACCTAGTAGCGGGATATTTCCAGCAGCAGCTTTAATCAATTCTAAGCAAACGCCAGCTCCCTCCGGACGCCCAGGGCCTGGTGAGATAACAATACCTTGCGGCTTGAGCGCCAGTAGCTGATCGACAGTTCGCTCGTCGTTGCGCACAACTTTTAGCTCTGCGCCAATCTCGGAGAGATACTGCACAAGGTTATAAGTAAAAGAATCGTAGTTATCAATCATCAATATCATAATTTATTTGTCACTTTGCTTGCAATGACGCCTCTAACCATTTAGAGCCTCAAATAATACTTCCGCTTTGTGGGCGGTTTCGTCATACTCTCGTGCAGGGACAGAATCAGCGACGATACCCGCCCCTGCCTGCAAATGTAAACTGTCGCCTTGTTTAACAATTGTCCGAATGGCAATACAAGAATCCAGATTCCCCCAGAAATCCAAATACGCTACGGCGCCAGCATAGACACCGCGCCGTAATTCCTCAAGTTCGGCTATTATCTCCATCGCTCGAATCTTCGGCGCTCCACTAACAGTGCCTGCAGGAAAACAACTGAACATACCTTCAAGACCAGTCACACTGCGCGGCAGCTCACCTTCAACGGCAGAAACCAAGTGCATGACATGCGAGTAACGCTCAATTTCCATCTGCCTTATCACCTTAACTGAGCCAGTTTTGGAAACGCGGCCAATGTCGTTTCTACCAAGATCAAGGAGCATCGTATGTTCGGCTAATTCTTTCTTGTCGTGAATCAATGATTGTTCGTTGCGACGATCTTCTTTTTCATTGGCCCCACGCGGACGAGTTCCAGCGATTGGATGTGTGATAATTGACCTGCGTTCGATACGCGCTAACATTTCTGGTGATGACCCGATAACCGCTGCGTCTCCCAGTTGCAGAAGGAACATATACGGAGACGGATTAATCCGACGTAAGCGACGATAGATTTCAATGGCTGTTAGAGTGGATTTCGTTTTCCAGCGTCTTGAGAGAACTACCTGAAAAATATCTCCCTCTTTTATGTACTTCTTAGCCTTGCGCACTATACGCTCAAAATCTTTACGCGCTGTCAGTGAAACCAGCTTTGATTTGCTCTTGATCGTTGAAGTATTCGCACCTTTTTTACTAATACTTTTGAGTAGGCGCTTTTCGGTTGCTTCTAACCACTGTTTGGCTGAGTCGTATTTCTCTTTGAGCGAAAGAGACGCCTCTGGGATGGGTTCATCAACAAGGATATTTGAGATGAGAATAATTTCTTGTTTTAGATGATCAAAGACTACTACAGATTGATAGAAACCCAGAACACAATCTGGCATGTCTATCTCGTCTGAATTAATATCTGAGTAGTTTTCTATCCAACCAATTGTGTCATAGGCAAAGTATCCGACAGCTCCACCAGAAAAACGAGGAATGCCTTCAATCTTGACGGGCTTAAAGCGCTTCAGGATTCGATTGATGACTTTTAGAGGAGTTGCTACCAAAGTTTCTCGCTCCGAGCCACAAATGACTTTAATCTGTCGTTCTTTGGAATCGTCAGTCTTGTTAATTGGAGCTGACACTTCTACACGCATGAACGGATCGAATGCTATGAACGAATACCGCGCTAGCTTTTCGCCGCCTTCAATTGACTCTAGTAAGAACGAATATCGTTTGCCTTTGGCTAAGCGCAAGAATGTCGAGACAGGAGTATCGAGGTCGGCCGAGACACGGACAAAGAGTGGGATGACGTTTCCTTCTTTGGCCAGGTGTTTCACTTTTGAGAATGAAAACATCATACTGTTACCTGTACGGTAAAGAGTTCCTTAGCTAGGCCTTCAACAATGATTGGACTATCTATTGATTTCCAATTGACTGTTAACTGCTCTTGAGGAAACTGAACTTTGACTTTTGATGATACAAGTCTGAGGATTTTCGAAACAGAGACAGCTGCGCAGGCGCCTGTACCTGAAGAACTGGTTGGCCCAACTCCACGCTCGAAGATACGAACCTCGACTTTGCCTCTATTAACAACTTTGACAAATTCGACATTGGCGTCGTTTTTGAAAGCCCGATGTTTCGAAACTCGGTGTCCGATAGTTTCCCAATCGCGCGGAAAAGCTCGAACTGGAATAACAGCATGTGGGTTGCCTATTTCTACAGGCATATATTTGATAGTCTTCGCGCCAATCTTGAGAGTTTGGAGTTGTGGAATTCTGTTTACGGTTAGATTTGCCATTGTTGTTTGTGCAAAAACTGGCGAACCAACTTCCGCCGAGATTAGAACGCCCACTTTGGGAGATTGTTCAATTATTCTGGCAGCGACTACATCTGAGCCACATGAGACTGTCCAGCTCTTTTTTCGTTTTAGGCTTTGGCTGGCATAAGCGACTGTGGCTCGCAGGCCATTGCCTGATCGTTCAGCCCAGCTTCCATCAGCATTAAAGACATCCATGCTAAAGTCTGCGTTTGTAGCAGAGCTAACTACCAACAGTCCATCGGCGCTAGCGCCAGTCAAATTAGCACACATTTTCAGCGCTAGCTTGGCGTAGATAGCTTTTTGCTTTTGAGTTGCAATAGACGATTTTGAGCGGACAATGAGAAAGATATTACCTGCGGCGTCATATTTTGTGAGTATGTATTTCAAAGTCCTCTTGTCTCTTCTTTTTTCTAAAACCTGTAACAAGCGCTTCACGCACGTCTCCAGAATACTCGCTAGTATATGGCGACTGTATGAGCCAGTCGAGTATAGCATTTGGGATTCATCCCAAAAACAAAAAAGCCCGCACTTGGCGGGCAAAACAATCAATTTTCAAAACCAATCAATTTAAGGACATTCAGTCCCAGACAAAGTTCAGTCAGCCGCCTAATTATATGGGCACACTCCACCAATAACTGCGAGCAGAATTGTGGCTAAAACTAGGGCTTATGGTCTTCGCGAGCTTCATCTTGAATGGACTATAATAGATTATTCGAATTACGCAAGGACTTTTTCGGAGACTTTTCAAAAGCTTGCTCCAATACTGACGCTATTTCGGCAGATGTTTGTCGAACACTCTCCCGAGTCGTTTGATACCTTCAACTATATTTTCATGATTAGCGCTTGAGAAATTCAACCTGAAAGTATTTTTGCCACCGTCATCGGGATGGAAGGCCTGCCCGATAACATAGGTCACCTTCTCATCAATTGCGTGCATCAGCAACTCATGAGCATCGGCGCCTTCTGGTAATTCGCACCAGAGGAATAACCCACCTTCGGGACGTGTAAAGGTGATGGATTTCGGAAAATATTCTTCTATGGATTTAATCATCAAATCACGTTTAGCAGAATAATCTGCGCGAATGTCGTCTATATGGCCTTCAAGTAGACCTCGTTTGAGGTAATCATAAACCATATATTGGGTAAATGTATTGGCGTGTAAGTCGCTAACTTGTTTGACTCTTTCAAATAGAGGCATGACTACTTTAGGACCGTTAATCCAACCGATTCTTAGGCCAGGAGCTAGTAGTTTTGAAAATGTGCCCAGTGAGATAACAATATCGCCGCCGATTTCTTTTAGCGAAGTTATCGGATCGCCATTGAAACGGAGCTCACTATATGGGTCATCATCGACAATCGGGATATTGTATTTTATGGCAATTTCGACCAATTTATGACGGCGTTCGAGCGACATGGTTATGCCGCTTGGGTTTTGATAAGTGGAGACAACATAAATTAACTTTGGGTGTTGCTTCTTTATCAATTCCTCTAAGAGATCAACTTGCATGCCGTTTTCATCTAATGGCACATAAGCGTATTTGGCGCGGTGATAGTTAAAGGCCTGAATTGCTCCGACATAGGTTGGATATTCTGTGATGATTGTATCGCCTGGATCGATAAATGCGCGGGCTATCATTTCGAGACCCTGCTGGGCGCCAGAGGTAATCAGAATATTGTCAATTGATGAGACAATCCCACGTTGATTGGAGCGTTTGGCAATAGCCTCACGCAAGGGAGCTATTCCCATTGATTGAGAGTATTGCATTGAACCCGACCCAAACTCGTCGATTATTGACACGCAAGTTTTTTTGAGTTCGTCAAGTGGGAACATCTCTGGGGCGGGCAAACCACCTGCAAATGAGATGACGCCTTTCATACGCGAGTATTTTAGCATCTCGCGAATGATAGATGCTTTTAGCGATGCTACATGCTCGGTGATGCCCCATTGTTTGGGGTCAACTTGCTTCGAGTTTTCTTGATTCGGGTCGGAACCCTGTTTGTTCTTCATAGAGTTTGTTGTAACTGGAGTATTCTCCATAGTAATCTCGAGAGTGTTAGAGAAAGATTTGCTTGGAATCATATATTAGATTCAGACAACTGTCATGTGGGAAATCAGCATATTGGCGACTCATCCACTGACAGATTGATACGAATCTCCAGCAAGAAAAGCAAGTCGGTCATGGAGGGGTTCAGTCTATCGGGAGATATTCTCAGTACTTGGAATTTGAGCTATTGCTCTTGTGATTTTATCAAAGAAGCCATCTTCAAGGCGCTATCACCATATTTATCCTGCACAGAATCCATGGCAGCGATTAGTTCTTTGCGATGTCTTTCTATACTATCATTCTTTTGTTCAATATCATCAACGGTTTGTGTCGCTGCAAAGAGAGATAATTGCGGGTCAAACCCCTCTTTGATTAGATTGCCTGCTTTGACTCCAATTAGTCTCACAGCAATCTTATCTCCATATTCAACTGGAATCAATGAGCGAGCTGTTTCATAAATAGTTTTGGATCTGAGGTTGGCTTTGATAGAGTTTTATCGCGAGTAATTGTTTTGAATGAATCTGAGCGGACTTTCACTGACACTGTTCTGGCTAAAAATGTTCCTTTACGCAAACGCCTCGCGACTCGTCCACTAAGAGATAAAAGCGCTCGTTTCAAAAATGCTTTATCGAGTGAGTCATGCGGAAATGTAGTTTCATGGGAGATGGACTTTTCATCAGGTAATAGGTCAAGTCTTCTAACTTCACTGTCGTCGATTCCATTGGCGAGCGCTAAAGCGTGTAATCCGAATTTACCCAGCTTATGTATCAGGATCTCTGGCTTTGTCTTGGCTAGATCGTTGACTGTTTGAATACCAATTTTGTTAAACCCCACAACAGACTTTTTCCCTATCCCCCATAAAACCGAGACAGGTTGAGGACCAAACTTTTCTCTGTAAAGAAATGAGTCGAGAATTGTCAGACCGTTGGGCTTATCCAATTTCGAGGCCATTTTGGCCATGATTTTATTTTCTGATACTCCAATTGAACAGGTTAACTCAAGCTTATTATTGATCGATTCTTTGATTAATTGCGCAAGATGGCTTGGACTTCCATGTAGGCGCATTGAACCTGTCACATCCAGAAAAGCTTCATCAATTGAAAAGGGCTCGACTTGTGGAGTAAATTTAGAAAGCAGATTCATCAATTCTGCTGAGTCATACCCGTATTGCTTCAAGCTCCCACTGATAATTATCGCCTCGGGACAGCGTTGAAGCGCTTGCCTGATTGGCATTCCTGAACGAACTCCAAACGGACGAGTTTCATAAGAGCAGGCGCTGACAACTCCCCTTGAATCAATTGGACCACCGACAATAACTGGTTTGCCACGTAATTCTGGATTATTGCGAATTTCTATTGAGGCAAAGAACGCATCCATATCCACATGGAAAATCACTCGTTTCCATGTGCGCCAATCCAGTTTATGCAGTTCATGCGCTGCTTGATGCTCTGTCTTTGGACTGTTCATTATTCTGTACAATGGTCTTGCAAAACTCTGGTAATTTTCCAGTCACTTTTGGCGAGATCATAGCATAGTTGAAAATAATTCTCTGATGTGTCGATTGCAGTGAATCGTTTTTGGATGTAAATCCCGCGACGTGTTTGCCAGTTGGCGGTTACTTCTTTGATACGATAGATTCGACCATTCCAACGAAACCGTAGCGGTTTGATTCTCGCTCCTTCGAAAAATACTAACGCATCGATTGGTTCATTGAGTTTTTCGTACATTCTTTCGATTTAATTTTTGGGTTGAATCTTAGATTGAATTACTTAATCCAGTATTAAACTACACTGCGCAATAATTCCACCAACCAACCATTGATATCAAGCGGAACAATCACTAGTACAGCGGTACCACAAAAAACCGTTAAACGGAAAATGTTTTGCCAGCGTTTGGTGTTTCTGTTATCTGCTTGTCCGTGAATATTCATTCTTTTTCCTTTATATATGTTTGCTATGTATACTTTCAAAGACTCTGTTTTAGACTCAGTTAATCCGTCTCATCAATCCGACAACTTTGCCCGCGATATAAAAATCTACTTCTCTTGGATCTACTAGAATAGGGCTGAATGAGTCGTTTTCTGGTTGCAAACGAATTGTCTTGTCGTCCTCATAGTAAATGCGTTTGACTGTCGCAGAATCTTCAAGAACAGCGACAACAATTTCTCCTGATCTAGCGTCACTTTGTTTTTGCACTACTACAATGTCACCATCATGGATGCCTGCATCGCGCATTGAGTTACCTGTTATGCGAAGTGTAAAAGCCTCCGCCGATGGCAAGAAGCTCTTGTCGATAGCTATTTCGCCCTCGTAGTTTTCGATGGCTGTCAATGGATAACCAGCTGGAGCTGAACCGACGAGCGGCAGACTGCTAACCTCACGAGTAATATCTTCAACCAATCGAATCCCTCGTGAGAGCATACTGTCTTTTTCGAGATAGCCTTTATGGATTAGCGCTTTGATGTGATCACGGATACCGTTGGTTGAGCGAATCTCAAACTGCTCGCACATCTCACGTATCGTTGGGGCGCGCCCATCATTGACTATGCAGTCACGGATATAAGACAGTATTGATTGCTGTCTGTCGGTTAGTTTTTCACCCATGTATATTTCTCCTAATTACTTCCTTGCAAATTGGCCTGTGACATCGATGACACAGAATTTCTCGCCCTTAACCAATACTGCACATTCGGGCAGATGTCAATATCTTTTCCCTATTTCTATATCACATCTCATTTTGACGCTTTCAAGTTTGCAGGTTGGCCTTGGAGATATGATATTCATTTGGAATGTTTACTATTAAACATTCCAAAAACATGACTTTAACCAAGTTTTTTTAAATAACTGCTTTAGATAAATGACCATAACCTCCGAACTGATAAAATATTACGCCAAGGCCGCGGGCTTTGACTTGTGTGGTATTACGAATCCTGATGCGCCTGATCGCGATACTTCTCGGTATCAGAAGTGGCTCGATCGTGGGTTGCATGCGGATATGGATTATATGTCCGCTAAGGTTGAGCGTCGCTGTGATCCTTCGTTGAGTTTGGAAGGTGTGCGCTCGATTATCATGTTGGGATTGAATTATTATCAACCCAATTCTGAGCAGGACGAACCTGAATCTGGACTTGTGGCGCGTTATGCTCGTGGTCGGGATTATCATAAGATTTTTGAGACACGGATTCGCGCGATGCTTCGGGCTGTGCATGACGCGCATCCGCAGTTGGATATCCGTAGTGATTTCAGATATTTTGTGGACTATGGACCGTGTTTGGAGCGTGCTTATGCTGAGAAAGCTGGGCTGGGATATATTGGACGTAACTCGATGTTGATTACTGAGGAGTTTGGCTCGTGGGTTATGTTGGCTGAAATTTTGACGACAGTTGAACTGGCGCCTGATGAACCGAATCAAAAACGTCATGGTCACTGCGGAAATTGTCAACGTTGTTTGGTCCATTGCCCGACTGGCGCGATTATCTCACCTGGTGTAGTCGACGCCAGCAAATGTATTTCATATCTGACAATCGAAAAGCGCAACGAAATCGAACCACTCCTCCGCGCCAAAATCGGAAATAGAATCTTCGGCTGTGATGTCTGTCAGGAAGTCTGCCCTCACAACCATCCTCAACAAAGACCACAGTATCTTTCAAACCAAACCACAAACAAAGAGTTCCTCCCCGAATCAGGGGTGGGTGAATTTGTGAATCTCAAGGATGTTTTGGAGTTAGAATCACAAGAGCAATTTCTGGAGCTAACGGCCGGAACACCTTTGACGCGCCCGAAACTTGAAGGATTAAAGCGCAATGCTCGGATTTGTCTTGAGAATGGTGAGATTGAGTAGAATGTGATACTGGGGGGCAAGTCTTGCTTGTTGAGGGTTGTTTGTTGTCGTATCTTGCGACCTGAGTATGTCAGGAGACTTGTGAGTTTGAGACAAAAGTCAAATTCGTAGGTCGGGTTCCGAAGTGAGCGCAAGCGAACAAGAAACCCGACATGTATGCTGTATAGGAGATGTCGGGTTTCTACATCCCATAAATGGGACTCCGGAACCCGACCTACAATACTAGTTTTGAGGAGTGTCGCAATGCTAAGAGTCACTATAATATGTGCAGACTTGGGGAAATTGCCAATTCCTGCACTTGAATATCTAGTGCTATACCTCAATCGACTTCAAAGCGATGTTGAATTTCAAATTGCTCCAGCTTTCAATGACAACCTTTTCATGGATGAGCTTGCTCCTGATCGTGTTATCAATTGGGATGAATTTGAAAGCAAAATTGCGGATTTTGTGAAATGGGTGAATGTGACAACTCAAGATCTCGAAATTGGATATGAGTTACAACATACAGAATTAGGTTCGATCGCAATTATTTCACTTTCATCATTGAATACCAATTGGTACAGTGTTTATCAACCAGATGTCTCTACATATTTCTTGGGAAAGTGGGAAACGCATATGGCCCCTCCTTCGATATTGGAGTCAATTATCACATTGATAATCTCAGAAGGTATTTACCGACTAATTGGACTTGATGCGACGAGAATGGCACACATAACAACTAGGGGATGTCCAGGAGATTTCAATATGTCGCTAATTGATACCAGATATAAGACACTGGTTGGCTCTTTATGCAAAGACTGTCTCTCCCAACTCGAGGAGGCGATTGGGGTAGAGCATGCAAATCTATGGAATAAATTACTAAAGAAAAGGTGGATCGGCACTCTTGACGATCCGTACTCTCCAGCAAGTCACGTTTCTAAGTTGGGTTACAATCTTTTCGTCACTAAGGGATTGGCACCAACCCCACAAGAAAAAGTGGTAGCCTTTCTCAAAGATGAAGGTTCAAAACAAATAATACAAATATTCGGTGCCGTACTGGTGGCGCTCGTACTCGTTTGGCTGGGGTTAGGTTAACTGTGAAATTTGATCTCGTACTAGCCGAGTAGATACCGTCTTGTTGGTCAAGCGTAATTTGGGTTAAAAGGCTGTTGTTTTTTGAGCATTGCCTGCATAATCGCAACAGTGTTAAGAGCACACATTTTAGAAGTTGGTCGCATCAAAAGAGCTTCTGTTGGTAAAAACGAAAAGATGGAGATGCTTCACAATTACATTACAGGCGCGGAGTTCGCGCAGCGCGTGGAAGTCTTTTCTCAAACACACATTGATATGAAAAGTCAACTCGATCAGGAAAAACGAGCCATGAAGGCGATTTGGTCAAAACGTGAGAAGCAAATTGAAAGAGCCGAATCAAACTTGGCCTCCATGTTTGGAGGGTTACGAGAAATAACAGGCGCCTCGCTCCCTCAAATAAAGTCCTTCGAATTGACAGCATTGCCCGAACCAGCGGGCTCGGGCAATGGACCTACTTGACAAAATAAATTTGCTACTATAGCTATGAACTTAGAACAGATACTTGATCGATTTCGGAATGATGCTGCGATATCACAGAATATTGCGCTTTGGAAAACTCTTGATCCTGTTGAGGGGCGGTTTGCGGAGTTTCCTGACTACTTGCATCCAGCTTTGAAGCAAGCGCTGGAGAAACGTGGTGTCAAAGAATTGTATATTCATCAACGCTTGGCGATTGATTCGGTTTGTGGTGGCGCTGATACAGTGATTGTTACACCGACTGCTTCAGGTAAGACGCTTTGCTATAACTTGCCTGTGCTTAATACGATTTTGGAAAATCCATCGGCGCGCGCATTGTACCTCTTCCCTACTAAAGCGTTGGGGCAAGATCAATCGGTTGAGCTTAATGAATTGATAACCGAACTTGGCGCTGATATTAAGACCTATACTTTCGATGGTGACACACCAGGAGCGGTGCGTAAATCGATTCGTAGCGCCGGACATATTGTGATTACCAATCCAGATATGCTCCATAGCGGGATTTTGCCACATCATACGCGCTGGATAAAGCTCTTTGAGAACTTGCAGTTTATTGTGATTGATGAGATGCATCACTATCGCGGTGTTTTTGGTTCGCATTTGTCGAATGTGATTCGGCGTTTGAAACGTATTTGTGAGTTCTATGGTTCAAGTCCGCAGTTTGTGCTCAGTAGCGCAACGATTGCCAATCCTGAGGAACTCGCCGAGCGAATGATCGGTGGACCTGTCAAATTGATAAACGAAAACGGCGCGCCATCGGGTCGGAAACATGTGATAATGTATAATCCACCAGTGATAGATGAACGATTGGGAGTGCGCAAGTCCGCGCTGAATGAGACACAGCGGCTGGCCGAATGGTTTTTGCGCGAACGAATCCAGACAATTATTTTCGGGCAATATCGAACACAAGTTGAGACTCTTCTTTTATATCTGCGGAAATCAGTCGGTAAGGCTTTTGGCCGTGGGATTAAAGTCGCTGGGTATCGTGGTGGCTATTTGCCAAATGAACGCAGAGCAATTGAACGTGGTTTGCGCAATGGTTCGATTACTGGCGTTGTCTCGACTAATGCCTTGGAACTTGGAGTTGATATTGGCTCTCTGGATGTTTCGATTATTCTCGGCTATCCTGGTTCGATTTCTTCACTTTGGCAACAGGCGGGGCGCGCTGGGCGACGACGTGGAACTTCGGTGACTATTTTTGTAGCGACTAGCGCCGCTATCAATCAGTTTCTTTGCGCACATCCTGAATATATTTTTGAACGCTCACCTGAAATGGGGATTATTGATCCTGACAATTTGATAATTCGCGCGAGTCATCTCAAATGCGCGGCATTTGAATTGCCTATGCGTGACGATGAAGAGTTCGGCGCCGATGGCACACTTGGGATGCTGGAATATCTTGAAGAGGCGAAACTATTGCGACGCTCTGGTAACAAGTTTCATTGGTCTACTGAGATTTATCCAGCGGAGAATGTTTCATTGCGTTCGGCCTCGCCTGAGAATTTTGTGATTATGAACCTTAGTGACAACGACCGCGCAATCGGCGAGGTGGATTATTTTTCGGCGCCATATTATTTGCACGAAGAGGCTATTTATATTCACAACGGCGTGACCTATCAAGTTGACACACTCGACTGGGATGGCCGCAAGGCCTATGTCAAAGAAGTGCGGATTGATTATTATACTGACGCAGAAACCAAGACGGATTTGCATGTTTTGGTGATCAATGATGAAAACGAAAGCGAGCATGGTAGTCGTTGTGTCGGTGAGGTGACTGTTCGCTCGGTGACAACTATGTATAAGAAGATAAAGTTCCATACGCATGAGAATGTCGGTTTTGGGCAGTTGAATATGCCTGAAATGGAAATGTCGACCGAAGCGTTTTGGTATGCGTTTCCTGAGAATTTGGGAGAGTTAATGGGATTCACGGGCGAGCAGCTTGGCGGTGCATTGCGAGCGACTTCAACAGTCTTGGGCAAAATAGCGCCACTATGGGTGATGTGTGATCATCGTGATTTGCGCAGAGTCTCTCAAGTACGCGCGCCATTCACAGAAAAGCCTACTATCTATCTCTATGAGAACATACCAGGCGGTGTGGGGCTATCTCAAAAGCTTTTCACAGTTTCAGACGACCTCTTCTCTGCCTGTATTGACCATATCAAAAACTGCGCCTGCGATATCGGTTGTCCGTCATGCGTCGGCCCATCGATGGAAGTCGGCGCCAGTGGAAAGCTCGGGGCGATGAAGTTGTTGGAATTGATGAGAAGCGGAGTACTGCAAGAGACTTCAAGCGCTTCGTAGCTTCCATTGTATCTTCCCCATTCCGATTTTACAAAACTAGACTCATTCTATAATACTAGACTCTTGGCGTCTAATCGTGTATAATTGCACGAAAGATGTTAACACATCGACAAAAAGGGAAATTATGTCTGCGAATAATCCAGTAGAAATTGACACGGTCGACAGCGCCGTTTGGACTTGCCCAATGCATCCCGAGGTGCGTGAGACACAAGCGGGCTCCTGCCCGAAATGTGGCATGGCTCTTGAATTGTTGTCACCCACAATATCTCCGCCAAAGACCCAATGGACTTGCCCAATGCATCCAGAGGTTGTTAGCGATAAGCCAGGTTCATGTCCGAAGTGCGGTATGGCTCTTGAGCCATCGACGGTGTCTCTTGATGATGAAGAGGATACATCTGAGTTAAAGGATATGACGAAGCGGTTTTGGTTTTCAACGGCTTTGACTATACCGTTGGTAGTTATTGCAATGGGAGATTTGCTACCTGGGGAACCGATTTCCAAGCTTTTTCCACACGGCTGGCGTGTTTTCATAGAGCTGGCTTTGGCTACTCCGATATGCCTGTGGTCGGCTTGGCCATTCTATAAGCGCGCAGTGCAGTCTGTCAAAACTATGAATCTCAATATGTTCACGCTCATCGGACTCGGTGTGAGCGTCGCATATATATATAGCCTAATCGCCGCTGTCGCTCCAGATATTTTCCCCGCTTCGTTCCGCGAGGCCTCAGGCTCAGTGGCTGTGTATTTTGAGGCCGCTGGAGTAATTGTGACTTTGATACTGCTCGGTCAGGTCTTGGAGTTGCGTGCTCGAAGCCAAACCAATTCTGCGATTAAGAAATTGCTGGGAATGGCGGCTATTTCGGCTAGGCGAGTATCTGCAGATGGCTCTGAGGAAGAAATTCCGCTTGAAGAAGTGCAGGTTGGTGACAGTCTGCGAGTTCGTCCAGGCGAAAAAACACCTGTTGACGGAGTTGTTCTCGAAGGCAGCAGTTCGATAGACGAGTAATTGGTCACTGGAGAGCCGATTCCTGTTGAAAAGTCTGCTGGTGACAAAGTTATCGGCGCTACTATCAATGGCCCTGGCTCTTTTATCATGCGTGCAGAGAAAGTTGGCTCCGACACACTTCTCTCTCGCATTGTCAAGATGGTCTCCGAGGCGCAGCGTAGTCGCGCGCCGATTCAGAAATTGGCCGATGTTGTGGCAGGGTATTTTGTACCTATTGTGATTTTGATTTCCGTCATGACCTGCGGCGCTTGGGCAATGTGGGGACCAGAGCCAGCAATGGCTTTGGCTCTTATCAATTCGGTTGCTGTGTTGATAATAGCTTGTCCCTGCGCATTGGGGCTGGCTACGCCGATGTCGATTATGGTAGCAACTGGTAAAGGGGCTAGTATCGGTGTACTATTTAAGAACGCTGAGGCAATTGAGGTTTTGCGCAAGGTTGATACGCTGGTTGTCGATAAAACTGGCACACTTACCGAGGGCAAGCCGACATTGGTCACAGTCAAATTCACTGGCAAATCCACTGGCGCAATTGATGAGTCACGGATGTTGGCTCTTGTCGCCAGTTTGGAACGAGGTAGTGAGCATCCATTGGCCGAGTCTATTGTCCGTGGCGCCGAGGAGCGCAGAGCGCAACTGACCAAAGCGACAGACTTTGAATCAATCACTGGCAAGGGAGTCCGTGGGAAGGTTGATGGAGTTAAGGTTGAGCTTGGCAACCTCAAGCTGATGGCCGACATTGGCGCCAATATAAGCGGGTTGACAAATGAAGTCGATGCACTACGGGCTGAAGGACAGACGGTGATGTTTGTGGCTCTTGATGGCGCTCTATCTGGATATATCGGGGTGGCTGATCCTATCAAAAAAAGTACACCTGCGGCAATCAAGGCGCTACATGCAGAGGGAATCACTATTGTCCTTCTGACAGGCGATAACAAGACCACTGCGCAGGCTGTGGCCGACAAGCTCGGCATTGATGACGTAATAGCCGAGGCCATGCCCGACACTAAGGCTGAAGTTGTGAAGAAGTTGCAAAGTGAGGGTCATGTTGTGGCTATGGCTGGTGATGGTGTCAATGACGCTCCCGCTTTGGCCTTAGCTCAAGTTGGAATTGCAATGGGCGCTGGCTCCGATGTCGCAATGGAAAGCGCAGGCGTGACGTTGGTCAAGGGTGACCTAAACGGCATTGTCCGCGCACGAGTTTTGAGTCGCAAAACTATGTCAAATATTAAGCAGAACCTGTTTTTTGCGTTTATTTACAATGCCGCCGGAGTGCCGATTGCCGCTGGAGTATTGTTCCCTGCTTTTGGGATATTGTTGAGTCCTATAATTGCCGCCGCCGCGATGAGCTTTAGTTCGGTGTCGGTCATTTTGAATTCACTGCGACTGCGTGGGGTGAAGATTTGATTTGGCACGTCTCGTAGACGTTTGAACTTGCCTGCTTATCCATGGGGAAACTTATCCGTCATGCGTCGGATCATAACTTGAAGTCGGCTTCAGCGGTACAGTCGGGGAGATTAAGTTGTTGAAGTTAGTGCGCAGCAATGAAGTAGCGAACATTTCCGAAAACTCGCCCGTTTGAAGCAAGATTCTGACCGTAAGACCTAGCCATTTTTTTGAATTGACATAAGCGCTCGAAATATATACGTTATTAACGTCAGAATTTGACGTCCGTTTAACAAACAGGTAATTATGAAATTCACAAGACATTTGAAAATCATAACGCTTTGCACCATGATATTCGGAGCGCTACTATCCTGCTCGTTTCTAACAAACGGCCCAGTAGAGCCAGAGCTAACCCCAGAATATTTCCCCAACCAAGTGGGCAACCGCTGGACCTACAGCGTCCCAATCGAAGCTGACACAGCAACTGGCCAACCGGCCGGAGTCGCAACATTTGTCATTGCAATCGTCGATAGTACCGAGGTTCTCAATGGTATGCCAGTCTCAATTTGGGTTCGTACGCAACCGGACTCCAAAGTCTGCCCCGAATGCGAAGACACTACTTTTGTCTTCACAGATGAAACCTTCGTCAGATTTATAGAGTGGGTCGAAGTTACAGAAAACTCCCGTGAACTACGGATAGTTTCCGAATTCAGGGTTCCTTTCCGCGCTGATGAAACCTGGGACTGGAACCCTTTCACCGATGGCAAAGAAGCGCCTGACTTCGGTCCATCGGGAACTACTGTGCGCACTACCTCAATCCAGATTGGCGTTGGAGAATTTGAGCGGGCTCACCTAATCTCTATAGACCCGAATTCAATTTTAACCATTGGAGAAAGAAAACCAATTAGTTACTATTGGTTCGTTCCACATATTGGAATCGTTAGTTTCTTGGAGAAGACAAACAGAAACGGTGTTTACTCTACTCCAGAAGAGTATCTGGACATTTTGCCAGATACAATTACAAACTTTGCCACTCTCGGCCCTCCTGACTTCACCTTCAGGTCACTAAGCAATCGTTGCAGTTCAATTTTTGATGTGAATGAAAACGGTTTTCTAGATGAAGGAGATCTCTTAAGTTGTGCTTTCTTTAGTTCCACTTCCGGCCCAAGAGAATCTATTGGCAATCCCCCGCTAGGCTCGCGTTGTGATACACTATTCGACAGAAACGGAAATGGAATATTTGACGAAGAGGATGCACTTGGTTGCTCTATCTTCAAATCTCCTTACTATTATGACATAGAAGATTCCTTTTTGGATATTCATTTTCAAACACTTTCGTTACCGGTAATGTGGGAACTACAAGATATCTCTTTAGTCGAGGTGAAATAGAATGAAGACATTCACCAAAACTTGTATATCGTCGATTTCGTTCTTAGCTGCAACTCTCATTCTGGCAGCATGTTCTAATATCCCTGGACTTGTAGGAACTGATAGTGCACCAGAATATTTCCCCAATCGAATTGGAACAAGCTGGACTTTTGCTCCTCCAAACACCACCGATGAGCCACCTAGCTACACAAAGACAGTCAGCATAATAGGCCAGACGACTATTCTAAACGGAATGACAGTTTCACTCTTACGATCAATATATGAGTACGAATCAGATTCATTGGTAGACACTCAATACGTATTCACCAACAAAGACAGCGTCGTAATCTTTAGCAAATCGAACTATGACAGCTTCACACGCGAGCACAAATTCTTGCTTCCTCTAAGGGTAGGCGATAAAGTGCGCTGGACCAGGAAAGTAAGAGCGCTATCACAAGATTCGGGTTTCATCATTGACGGTGCGCCAGACATCGGTGAAGTACTGAGCCAGGGTTCAATGCGTATCGGCTCAAAACAATACGACAATGTATTTATGGTTCAAAATGTAGATGGGACGGATTGGAGGCGTTTTGTTGAAACCACATTTTGGATCGTTCCAGAACTCGGAATAGTCAAGCGAGTAGAATCTTCATGTTCTATCTCTCCTTACACAGGTAGAGAAGGCGGTGGCGTCAAAAGTTGTTATCCATACGACAGGTGGGAACTAAGAGATTTTGAAACGAAGTAGCAATATCTCAAGGTCAACGTTCATTGTAGTCACTATAGGAATGTTGGCTATTAGTGTTAGTTCATTCGATATCTCCAACGCCCAGCAAGGCCGAAGAGGAAAAGGCAGACAAACCAGACCTGACCGAATAGACAAAGCCCCAAAAGTTGGCGAAACCGCTCCGCTCTTCATACTCTCTTCGCAAGACGGTGAATCTAAAACATCTTTGGCATATTTTGAGGGTAAGAAACCAGTGGTGCTGTTTCTTGGTAGTTATACGTGACCGCCATTTTTTCGTCAGGTTGACGAAATGGAAAAGATGTACCAAAAGTACAAAGACATCGCCGAATTTCGTTTAGTCTATATCCGCGAAGCGCACGCTCTCGGTAGTCGCCGCGAATCAGCTCAAGCCAAAGAACACAATATCAAAGATCCCAATACATTCGGTGAACGTTGTTCCTTGGCTGCTTCATTTCTTGACAATGAAAAATTAACCGTGCCAACTATCGTGGATGATATTGACAATACTGTCAGTGAAGCCTATGGTGCATTTCCTGATCGATTATTTATTGTTGGCATTGACGGCAAGATTGCATATGCAGCAGACCGTGGCCCAAGAGGTTTTAGACCTGCCCTACAGGAGACAGACAAATGGCTGTCTAAACTTAGAGCTAAACTCAATAGAAACAAGCCTGCGATGGGTATTCGTATACGTGATTCACTTTCTAGACGGTGAACAGCAGTAGCAAACCCATGCGCCTTGTTGGCTCTGTGACCAAGACATGACGCCGCGAGCGCGTAGGGCGCTTTCAATTTCTTGCGCGTCGAATTGCATGATGCCTGAGAGAATCAACATTCCATCTGATTTGACTATCTTTAGTAAGTCGTCAAGGAGTTCCAAGAGAATTTTGCTGATGATATTTGCGACAACGATATTGTAGGTTCCATGCTCGGAGCTGTAACTATCTGTTGAACCGCATGATATTTCGACAGTGTCAGAGACATTGTTGAGACGCTGATTTTCTTTGCCGTTGACGATGGCCACTGGGTCATTGTCAACAGCTTTGACGTAGCTGGCGCCAAGTTTTGCGGCTAAGATTGATAGAATTAGAGAGCCACAACCGATGTCGGCGACTCTTTGGCCGGGTTTGACTGCGTCCTTGAGAGCGCACATAGCGAGTTGTGTAGTCTCATGTGAACCGACTCCAAATGCCATTTTGGGGTCTATGACAATATCAATTTTCACGTCTGGCGCATCCACACTCTCTCTCTCGACCCAGGTTGGTCGCACAAGAACAGTGTCAGCGACAATTACTGCTTTTGTCTCTCGACGGAACTTTTCCTGCCAATCTATATTGGCGACAAATTCAACTTCAAATTCTGGACATGACTCAGAAAAGCGCTCTTGAACAAACTCTTCTGCACGAGCGCGAAACGAATCTACGAGAGATTCATCCAAATAGAAGCGGAGTTTTGCAAGCGATGCGTCTTTTGAATCAATTTCTTGGAAGCCTGCTGGAAGTTCAGTAGTTAGAAAATCTGTGAATAACTCAGATTGTGACGAATCAATGCAAATAGTTATTTGCGAATAGCCATCAACTTTGGCGTTGCTGTCACTCATACCAGCATAGTTCATTTAGACACCGAGTGATTCACGGAGCTTTTGCAGAAATGACTTATTATGTTTCGGAGGCTGGAACGACTCGGATTGTTCAAGTTGCTCAAGTAGTTTCTTGTCGGCGCTGGAAAGTTTTGTTGGAGTCCAAACCGTAATTAAAACGATTTGGTCACCTCGGCCATAGCTCCTCAAATGCGGTATGCCCTCGCCGCGTAATTTGATGGCTTTGCCACTTTGTACACCAGCAGGGATTTTGATTGTCTCCGAACCACGCAAAGTTGGGACTTCGAGCTTTGTCCCTAGGGCTGCGGTGGCAAAAGAAATCATCTTCTGGTAAATGATGTCATCACCTTGACGGACAAAGTGGTCATGTTCTTTTTCTTCGATGACCACCTGCAAATCACCAGGTGTGCCACTGTGAGGACCGAAGTTACCTTTGCCCTCGACTGTCAAATAGTTGCCTTCACTAACACCCGCAGGAATTTCAACTTCAGTGTCTGTTGAGATTTTGGCGCGTCCTTCACCATGACATTCTGGGCAAGGACTGGTAATTGTCTTGCCACTGCCTTGACACTCAGGGCAGGGTCGAACTTGCTGAATTGATCCAATGAATGTACGAGTGACTGTGCGAACCTGTCCCGCTCCACCACATTGACGGCATGTCTCAGCGCTAGTCCCCGCAGCAGCCCCCGACCCTGAACAACTTTGGCAGGCGCCTAGACGATTAACTTTCAATTGCTTGGTGACACCCATCGCTATTTCTTCGAGGGTCAGAGACATTCGAATACGGAGGTCTTCACCACGATTTGAACGAGCCCGACCACCGCCGAACATATCCTGAAAGCCACCGCCGCCACCGCCGAAGTCACGCATAAATGAGCGCAGCGCTTCGTTGATATCGAATCCACCGAAGCCAGACTGGAAGCCGCCACCTCCACCCTGCCCATTGAAGGCGGCATGGCCAAATTGGTCATAGCGCTGACGTTTCTCAGGGTCTTTAAGGATTTCATAGGCCTCAGTGGCCTCTTTGAATTTATCCTCAGCGGAACTGTCACCTGGATTTCTATCAGGATGAAACTTCATCGCCAATTTGCGGTAGGCGGACTTTATTTCGCCTTCGCCAGCTCCACGGTCGACTGACAGGACTTCGTAATAATCTCTTTCAGACATATATATACTTATAGCTTGCTATCTAAGGGTTGAACTAGAACTTCCCTACGCCACTAAACTACTTCTTTTCCTCATCAACGACTTCAAAGTCCGCGTCGACAGCATCATCATTTTCAGAAGATTTCTCTTCGGCTGATTCATCAGTTTTGGCTTCGCCATCAGGGGCTTGCTGAGCTTCTTGCTCAGCGGTGGCCGCTTTATACATCTCTTCAACAAGCTTGTGAGCGACTTTGGTAAGTTCTTCTTTGGCTGTGTTAATCTCTTCAAGCGATTCACCAGCTAGAACTTCCTTGAGTTTGTCGAGAGCAGCTTGAACAGCAGTCTTCTCTTCGTCACTGATTTTGTCGCCATGTTCTTTAAGAGTTTTCTCAGTCTGATAATGCAACTGATCTGCGTCATTACGGGCTTTGACTAACTCTTCGCGAGTTTTGTCCTCATCAGAATGCGCCTCGGCGTCTTTCACCATACCATCTATTTCGGTGTCCGATAGACCAGATGACGCTTCAATGCGAATCGACTGCTCTTTGCCTGTGGCCTTGTCTTTGGCGCTAACATGAACAATGCCATTAGCGTCGATGTCGAAAGAGACTTCAATTTGAGGGATACCACGTGGTGCAGGTGGAATGCCGACCAAATCAAAGCGACCTAGTGTTCGACCATCGGCGGACATTTTACGTTCGCCTTGGAGGACGTGAATATTCACTGCTGGCTGGTTATCAGCGGCAGTTGAAAACACTTGGGACTTCTTGGTTGGAATTGTCGTATTACGCTCAATCAATGGGGTCATACCTCCACCGAGAGTTTCGATTCCCAATGTCAGCGGTGTGACATCCAGCAAGACGACATCTTTAAGATCACCAGCGAGGACACCACCTTGAATTGCGGCGCCGATAGCTACGACTTCATCTGGGTTAACACCCTTATGCGGCTCGCGTCCAAAGATTTCTTTGACTATCTCATGAACTTTCGGCATGCGTGTCATACCGCCAACTAGAACAACTTCGTCCATGTCGGAGGCTTTCAGTTTCGAATCAGCTAGGGCCTGTTTGCAAGGTCCGACTGTTCTTTGGAGAAGCTCTTCGGTCAATTGCTCAAGTTTGGCACGTGAGAGAGTTAGATCAAGATGCTTGGGGCCGTCTTGATCGGCAGTTACGAATGGCAAATTGATATTGGTTTGCATCGCGCTTGAAAGCTCGATTTTGGCTTTTTCGGCTGCTTCACGCAAACGTTGGAGAGCGATTTTGTCTTTGCGTAAATCTATACTGTTGGTCTTTTTGAACTCTTCGGCCATCCAGTCAATGATTTTCTGGTCGAAATCATCACCACCCAGATGCGTATCACCTGACGTTGAATGAACTTCAAAGACACCATCACCAATTTCCAAGACAGAAACGTCGAAAGTTCCACCACCAAGATCAAAGACAACAATTTTCTTGTTGCCACCTTTGTCGAGTCCATAGGCTAATGAAGCGGCTGTAGGTTCATTGATGATTCTTAAAACTTCCAGTCCTGCAATTTTGCCAGCGTCTTTGGTGGCTTGACGTTGTGAGTCATTGAAATATGCAGGAACAGTGATTACCGCTTTGGTGACTTCAGACCCGAGATGGTTCTCAGCGGCTTTCTTCAAATACTGCAGAATCATCGCAGATATTTCTGGAGGGGCATAGGACTTATCACCAACATTAATCACAACATTGTCACTATCGCCATCGGTCACAGTGTAGGGTACTAGCTTCTCTTCAGAGGACACTTCGATATGTTTGCGGCCCATGAAACGCTTAATTGAATACAGGGTGTTTTCAGGGTTCGTGACAGCCTGACGTTTGGCGGCGGCTCCAACGAGTCTTTCGCCAGTCTTTGAAAATGCGACAACCGACGGGGTTGTGCGAGCGCCTTCCTGATTTGGAATTACAGTCGGTTCGTTGCCTTCGAGCACCGCAACACAACTATTTGTGGTCCCGAGGTCTATTCCAATTACTTTGTTTGACATCTTGTACAAACTCCATTCAACAATGATTTATGAGGGGAATTAGGAGAAACTGCTAGCTCCTAAATCCTGTCTTATTATTTACTTTGTCATGCGACTTAGAGTAGCGCTACTACTCTTTTGTCTTTTTCTTTGCCGAGACTCCGACTTGCGAGTGACGCAAGACTCTATCACCGCGCTTGTAACCTTTTGAGACGACTTGTGCGACCTGGTCTTCAGGCTGTTCATCTGTTTCTATTTGTATAACCGCTTCATGGTAAGTTGGATCAAACGGTTTGCCTTCGGTTTCAATCGCTTCAACACCGTGAGATTTCAAAATATTTACCAGCTGCTGGTGAATCATCTTCGCGCCTTCATGGAGCGCTTGATAAAGCTTTTGCGGATTGTCATCATTTTGACCTTTTTCAGCCGACTCCAAAGCGCGCTCGAAGTTGTCAACTGTGTCAATCATTTGCAACAAGATTCGGTCATTGGCTGAATTAATCAAATCCAGCCGTTCTCGAGCGTTTCGTTTTTTGAAGTTCTCAAACTCAGCAGCCAATCTTATGTACTTGTCTTGCGCATCAGCCAAGGCCGTGTCGCTATCTGATACTTTCTCTGAAGCTCTCGCCTCAGTAGTTTCAGAATTATCGCAAGTTTCTTCTGATGGTGAAGCGCTGTCACTGGTCACATCAGATCCTCTTGTCTCTTTTGATTCAGTTGATTCTGTTGTCATTTGAAAATATTTCTATTGTCTAAACGTTTACGATTTACTTGAATCGGACAAACTCGCCGAAATCGATTTTGCGGTGAATTCCACCATCGATAACAGTTTAGAATACCGCATTCTTGTCGGTCCAATAACGGCAATTCTGCCGACAATCGAGCCAACCTTGTATGTGGCGCTAACTACAGAACAGCGTTTCATCTCTTTGAGATTGTTTTCATCACCAATTTTAACCAGAACCCCTGGAGCTGATTCACATTCGCCATTGTCACTGACGAGTTCTTTCGAAAGTTTCTCCTGATTGTCAAGAGTCTTAACGAAATCGACTAATTGCGTCCGATCGGCAAACTCTGGTTGTCCTAGTAGATTATCCGCCCCGACCACATGAAACTGCGTATCGGAAGCGCCTTCCCAAAGTCCTGATTCTGGATCTACAAACATCTTCAAAAGTCGTGCATTGCCACCAACATCAGCTAATCGCTTGCTTATCGTTCGCCTGATTTCACCAAGTGTCAGACCGCACAATTTCTCATTCAAGATATGCTCAAGAGTGTGCATATTCTCATCCGGCAGTGAAGCATCTACCTCTAAAATAACAGAACGAGCCAGACCAGACTTGATGACCAAAACAACCAGCGCTTTGTCTGCGCTTAACTGAACTAGCTCTAGCCTTGTCAAGGTCCCTGCATCGAATCTAGGGCCGATAGTAATTCCCATTTGCATGGCGATATCCGCCAATGCTCGTGTTGACTGGCCCAGAATCGCATCAATCGATTTACCAGAACCAGACAATGAATTACGAATTTTCTTACGTTCGGAAACACTCAGAGTTTCTGGCTTCAGTAAACTATCGACATAGAGTCGATAGCCAATGTCAGTTGGGACTCTTCCAGCTGATGTATGGGGCTGGGAAATATATCCCATGTCCTCTAGGTCTTGCATTGTATTTCTAATTGTCGCCGGTGAAAGCCCCATATCATACTTGGTGGCAATCACACGAGAGCCGACTGGATCGGCTGTCGCGATATAATGGTCAATTAGGTTTTGCAGGACCTGCTGCTCGCGTGGATTTAAGTTTTCAAATGCCATCTGTAAATTGCCAAAAAGTATTTCTTTAAGTAAATGTTCTTTTCAAGTGAATTGTCAGCCCCAACATTGCGACTTGCAAGAAAGGACGCAGACAAAAAAACTGGCAGTCAGACTGCCAGAGCGCTAACAATCTACACACCGAGGATTATATGTCAACTAATATGATGAAGTTCCCCACAGGATAATATTATTCGAATTCGAAAAGGATAATATATCTTTGGTTTGGGCGGGCTATGAGTTGATTCGAGGTCAAAAAAGCCTCTATAAGGTTGGTTATTCTATTCGATGCCACAAGACTTACTCTGGAGCTACCATTGGCGCTCTACCCCAGTGCAATTTCTGGCGAATCACCTTATAGAAGGAGCTATTCTTAAAGCGAATGAGCTTGACTGTACTCCGACCTTTACGAACTACAAACTCGGCGGATTCAGGCAATTCTTTGGTAAATTGGCCATCGATAGTAAGTGCGCTGCACCCATGATTGGAGTATACGCGAACTATCAATTCCATGTCATCAGCAAAAACAAACGGCCTGCTAAAGAATCCAAAAGCTGAAATCGGGGAGACGACAATCGCCTGCATTTCTGGGGCAAGGATCGGCCCACCAACCGACAACGAGTAGGCGGTTGAACCAGTTGGGGTTGCGATAATCAATCCATCGGCGCGATAATTGGCAATTGCACGTTCACCGCTGTAGAGGTCAATCGTAATAATTCTGCTGGTTGCGCCACGGTCAATTACCACTTCGTTCAAAGCAGGAGGTGTCTCGACTCCCTCTAGAATCATCTCAAGAGTCATTCTCGCATCAATATGATAATCGCCAGCGACTATTCTCTCTAAATTTGCATCGACATCGGCAAGCGAAGATTCGGTTAAGAACCCAAGAGTGCCAACATTAACGCCAAGAATTGAAACATCAGATCCAGCCACTAGGCGAGCAGAAGTGATAATAGTGCCATCTCCACCGAGCGAAATTAAGACATCAATTGAATCTCGTAAGTCTTTGTCAGAGAGAACATTGTCCAAGCCGCCAACACCGCTGCCAGACTTTTGCAATAACTCGCCAGTTGCCGTAGAAAGCTTGACAGCATGGCCAGTGCGATGCCCCCAAGCAATAATTTGCTGGGCAGTTGGCGCAGTTTCAGGGCGTTTTGAATTGGGATTGACGTTGAGTCCGAAAGTCAACACAGTGCAGAAACCGTTGTTTTAGTCAGTTCCGTTCGCGGATGAAGAACTTGGCGAAGCATTTGTTGAGACCAGAGATTCATTTTCGGCAGTCTTCTGGATTTGGGGACGTTGATTTTGGGGACGCTGGCCTTGGCGGCCAAACCCGAGTCTTCCGAGAAAACTACGTTTGCCATTTGTGTGCCCGCTGGACTTCATGGACAATATTATTTTTTGAGCAATTGATTCAGAATCTAGGCCCAACTCTTTCCACAGTTCTGCGACCGTACCATGCCAGATGAACTCATCGGCAATTGCGCAATTCACCACCTTGCCAGTATAGTTGGCTTCGTGCATGAGACGCGAGATTGTCGAACCAAAACCACCGATTAAGGCATTCTCCTCAATTGTCATTATTGTTGAGTGAGAATCGGCTAATTGGCCTAACATCTCCATGTCGATTGGCTTAACAAAGCGGGCATTGATAACCGTGATAGACTTACCTGTTTCGGCGAGGACCTTGTCGGCAGCCTCAAGCGCATTGATAACCATCGTACCGACAGCCAAAATGCAAAGTTCACTACCCTCACGCAGAGATTCCCATTTGCCCCACTCTATGGGCGCAAATCCAGCCTTTACTTCATTTGGCACAGGCCCACGTGGGTAACGAATTGAAATCGGGCCACCAATGTCCTCCTCGATTGCATAGCGAAGCATCGAGCGCAATTCGTTGCCGTCTTTTGGTGCGGCGACTGTAAAATTCGGCGCAGTTTGCATAAAGCTTAAGTCAAAGACTCCATGGTGTGTCGGGCCATCGGCGCCGACAATACCAGCTCTATCGAGGCATAGAATCGCAGGCAGATTTTGCAAGGCAATGTCATGCATGACTTGATCATAGCCACGCTGCAAGAAAGACGAATAGACAGCGAACAGCGGGCGCACTCCCCCTGCGGCTAGACCTGCTGTGAAACAGACGCCATGCTCTTCGGCGATTCCTACATCGTGATAACGCTCGGGGAATTTTTCGCCAAATGGCAAAACACCAGAACCAGTAGGCATGGCCGCCGTAATGACATTGAGGCTTTTGTTCTTTTCACCAAGTTCGACTATCGCGTCACCAAAGACTTTTGTGTAGGCAGGTAATGATTTCGGTTGGGCGTGCATTTTGCCTGTCTTCAAATCGAATGGCTGAACCGAATAGAATTTCAACGCATCCTCTTCAGCTAACTTGTAACCTTTACCTTTTTTTGTGAAGACATGCAAAACACGCGGGCCAGTCATTTCCCGCAATTCACTTAGAGTTTTGCGGAGCAATGGAATATCATTGCCGTCAATTGGCCCGAAATATCGCAAGCCAAGATTTTCGAAAAGAGCCCCTGGTTGGACAAGAGTCTTGAAAGATTTCTCTAAACGCCGGACAGTTTCACGGATTTGCTCACGGCGCTTGAATTTGCCTGTCAACTGCCAAACCTCTGAGCGAATTTTGTTGTAGCGTTCGTCGGTCATAATTCCTGTGAGATATTTCGATAGCGCTCCCACAGTTTTTGAAATTGCCCAACTATTATCGTTAAGGATTATCAAGACATCTTTTTTGGCGCCACCTAGGTGATTCATGCCTTCGTAGCATAAACCTCCAGTCATCGCTCCATCACCTGTGACAGCAACTACTTTGTGGTCCTCACCCCGTGAATCTCGCGCACAAGCATAGCCCATAGCCGCTGAAATTGAAGTCGAGGCATGACCAGCAATAAAGGCGTCATATTCAGACTCTTCCCTGCGAGTGAAACCGGAGAGGCCATGACGTTTGCGGATAGTAGTCATTCGGTCGGCGCGACCAGTCAGAATCTTATGTGGATAGCATTGATGGCTAACATCCCAGATTAGTTTGTCAGTAGGAGTATCAAAGACGGCATGGATTGCCACAGCCAATTCTACAACACCTAAATTGGAGGCAAAGTGTCCACCAACTTCGGCAACTGACGTCAGTAAGACTTCACGAACTTCATCAGCCAATTGGATCAATTGTTCGTCGGTGAAGCTCTTTAGTTCTGAGGTCGCTTTGAGATTCTTTAACAAGGACATATTAGTAAGAGACGGCTTAGTTAAGACTGTGCTGTATTGGGTCTATGTTTTATGAAAACACGTTTTTTAGTGAGAACATTTCTTGAAACAAAAGTATTGATATTGTGATTTCTTGCGGACAATTCTCTTCGTCCATTTTCACTTATACTAAAGATGTGTAAGTCAGGCCATAATTAGCAAATAAAACTGCCTATGAGCCGCGACTTCCCACTAGGATAATAGTGGGTAATGTGAATCAGGGCAAGTTTGAGGCTCTGTGAAGTATCGGATTATGTTTGATTGTACCTGCAATATCTTGCTCACCTTTCCTGGATAGCTCGGGGGGACAATACAAATGGTACTAAATAAGAAAAGGAGCCCTCGTTTGAGGGCTCCTTTTTGATAAAACTAATGCTGTAAAACCATTGTTACCGAATTAACGGTTAAATGTTCACCAAAGCTATGACTATCTGAACAATGACAAGACGGCCTGAGGAATCTGGTTCGCCTGAGCAAGCATCGCGGTGCCAGCCTGGACGAGAATCTGATTCTTGGTAAACTCAGACATCTCTTTAGCGATATCAGCGTCACGGATATTTGACTCAGAAGCGGTCAAGTTCTGTGAAGCGATACGCAAGTTACGCAAGTTGGATTCCAAAGTATTCTTCTGGAATGAACCGAGCGTACCACGTGTGGTTGAGACTTCGTCAATTGAAGCGTCAATGATGGCCAAAGCATCCTGAGCGCCTTGCACAGAGGTAACATCAATCTGGGCTAGACTTGTAAACAAGTTGCCTGTGAGACCTTTACCAAGTGACTTTCCAGCCATGCCACGCAAGCCGATTGAAGCAGTCTGACCGACTGAACCACCGATTTGGAAGACAAGTGACTGATCAGTATTGAACATTGTCTCTGTTCCACCAGTCGAGCTCAAAGCATAATTCACTTTGACAGACTGTGAACGGTCAGCTGTGAAGACTACAAAGTCCTTACCAGCTGTAACGGCAGTTGCTGGGCCAGCATCCAAACGGACAGCAAATGTGGCGGCCTTGGCGTCAAGCAACAGGTTACCGATATTGATACCAGTCTGCGCGCTAGCGACAGCCATTTTGATGGTACCAGTGTTAGCGGCGCCTGTTGTGCCATTTGACAAAGTGACATCATTATTGGTTCCAGCATATTTCACTGAAGTCAACGTGTTGGTGAAGTTATTGAAACTAACCAATGCGTCAGTACCAGAGATGGCAACTGTGTCATTAGTCAGCTTCAAGACGTTTTCAAGATCACCTGAATCACCATTGATGGCATTATACTTGAGTTTGAAGTCAGAACCCTCATCACGCGTCGCGAACTGAATCTTGTCGCTAGATGTTCCAGTGACTGTTGAAACGATATCGTTGATAGTGTTATCGCCCTGAACTTTTGCAAACGCAGTTCCTAAAGCAGTGTTAACCGCTGTATTCAAAGCAGTAACTGATGTGTATGTTCCTGTTCCAACTGTGACAGCTGAAGTCGCTCCACTATTAGAAGCGGTTGTAGCTGTAAAGTTAAGAACGTTATCAGAAACACCGCGATCGGTGCTACCTGCTGTGAAAGCGAAGTAATCAGCAGTAGCTGTACTTGAAGATGATGTAGTCTTGATTGAATAGTTAGCTCCAAGGTTTGAAGCCTCAAGACGGATGCTATTAGAGACAACCGATGTCTCTACTTTACCTTGCAACGAAGCATTAGCTGTAATAGCAGCTTCGAACTTGGCCTCGGCTTGAGCAGTTGTATCTCCAGCAACTAATGTAAATGTTACTGTTTGATCGCCTGTTGTTGACTCACCGTTCTCCTGATAGTTGATTACGACACTGTAATCACCAGCTGTCGAAGCATCAACCGTGGCGGCGCCAACTGTCGCTGTTGTATCAACGCTAGCCTTGTCCGCTGTGGCAGCCAAGACGAGTGAGTTTGAGAACGCATCAGCAATTGTGATGGAACCTGACTCTTTTTTGGCAACTTCTGAAGCCTGAAGAACATCGATATTGTGAATCTTCTCTTGCAGGTTCGTCGGTGTGCCATTACCAACCAATGACAAACCGAGCGATGTGGTATTCAATGTCGCAGTGGCGTCAGCGGTTTTGGTAGCGGAGATAGAATGTGTGCCAGATTTCAAGCCAGACTGAACAACCGTCACACCAGAGGTATTGGCGCTGGTGATAGTCGCGATATTGTCTTTGGAACCATCAAGCAACTTCTTGGTGCCAAACTCAGTGTTCGCGGCGATACGATCAATTGTCTTGAGAGCATTTGCAATTTCCGCCTGATCAGCAGCGAGCTGATTGACATCGTTGAAACCCTCGTTAGCGGCGTGAATAGCCAGCTCTCTCATCGAGATGAGAAGTGAGTTGATTTCGGTTAGAGCTCCCTCAGCGGTTTGGATCATGTTGATTGATCCTTCTGAGTTCTCAATAGCGCGGTTAAGACCGGCAATCTGAGCGCGGAACTGTTCGGAGATAACGAGACCAGCCGGGTTATCGGCGGCTCTGTTGATTCTGAAACCTGAAGAGAGTTTCTCCATCGACTTCGAGAGCATATTGCTCGAGTTGATGAGGTTTCTGTTCGCGTTTAACGCGGCTACATTACTATTAATACGAAGCGCCATCTCTGACTTCCTCCTTGAATGACTCGCTAGTCAATTTAGTTTTCTTATTTCTTTGCGAGAACGTAGACAGCTATCTAATCTTTAGATTTCCAAAAATATCTACGCAGGAACATCCATGTTCACTTCGGTACAATCTTGTGACTATTATTTTGCTTCCCTCCAGTTTGACGTAGTCACATTCGTCACGTATTTGTTTTTCCCTCCCCTATTTCCTATAGTTCTTTTCTTGTAGCATTTATTATCTATTTTACAGTCTTACTTGTACGTGAGACTTTGACAGTCTCATAACTTCTCTTTGCGACATCCAATAATGCATTAACAGCGAAGAGGTTCTCATGTATCATTTATTTCGGTCAATAGGACAAAACCTTCACTGCTAATCCGAACGTTTTGAGTTTTCCCCAAAAGGTTCTCCAAGAGGACTCCCAATAGGTATTGCTGTTTTGAACCAACGCGTATCAATTCAACTAGATATACCTGTTATTGTTTCAGTATGAATTGTTCACATACTTTTCGAAATCCCAAACCACTGAATTTCTTATTCGCTTAATAAACTGCCGTACCTACAAATCTACCTCTGTTAAGAAATTGAATGTATTTGTTGTGCTTCAATATCTTGTAATCGCTTCTTGGCAATCGCATGATTCGGATTAGCTTGCAATAGTCGCTTGTAGCCAACCTCGGCTGCTTGCGAGCCACCTAAAGACAAATAGCAATCCGACAATGCCAATAGCGCTTCTTCATCGGATGGTTCTTGTAATAATAGCTCTTCATAGACTTGCAACGCCTCGGCGCCACGTTCCAGACGTAACAATAAAGCGCCCATAATGAAACGTGATTCTCTGTCATCGGGGGCTATTGGGGTATATTCTGCGAATCGTTCGACCGCCTGTACCAATTGTCCAGTTCTAGCTAGAGCAATAGCGTAATTCCGTAGCAAATGCGCAGAATGTGGCTCATCTTCCAATGCAAGAACATACCATTTGCAAGCCTCAGAGTTGTTTTCAAGAATCAAGTTTGAATCGGCCAACCCAGTTCTGACTCTTACATCTCCTGCAAAGATATCTTCAGAAGCCAAGAATGACTCACGGGCCTCGGCGGTACGGTTAAAAGCCAACTCTGCTCTACCTCTGGCGGCCAGTAGTTTTGGATCTGTAGAAGTTGTTTTTTGATGACTTGCCAATAATTCAAGAGCTTGATTGGCACGACCACTTTCGGAGAGGATATCACTATAGCGTTCAAGAATCATACTTGCGGAATTAGTTGCTTTCAAACCGCTTCGCAGGGTAGCCTCTGACGCCCCCAGATCACCAGAGTCTGAAAATGTCTCTACCAATCCAAGATAAGCAGACGCTCGTTGCGGGTTTACTTCTATATCTCGACGGAAATATTTTTGCGCAGTTTTGTTATCGGCCAAACGATAGCACATCCAGCCAACACGCGTGTTCGCATCCAGATAATCAACTGTTTCGGTCAAAGCTTGTTGATACTGGGCCTGTGCCTGTGCGAAGTTGCTTTGCGCTTCAGCAATTAGGCCTAGGTTGTAATAAGCATTGGCGCGTGAATTGAGGTGAATAATAATGAGTGTATTTGTTTGCTGGTGCGCAGAATAATTCTTCTGCAACTCCAAATATTTTGTGTACCACTCCGCAGCTTTTGTATAAAGCTGTTGCGAACGAAAGCTATGAGCCAGCGTTATCACGCAGTCCAAATACGAACTATCAATTTTGAGAGCGTATAGACAAGCCTCTGCGGCTTGCTCATACTTGCCAAGTTCGTGCAAGGCAGTCGCCTGTTGATGATAGGCCATCAAATGAATACTTCCGAACTCAAGTGATTCTGGATCGGTTAGTTCAATTACACGTGTTGCATGCAGCAAGACATTCTGACAATCGGATTCACTACCAAGATTTCCGCGCGCTCGAATCAATTGCGCGAGATTGAAGTGTGCAAAAGCGTTCTTCTCGTCTTGCTCAATTTGTTTCTGCAACAAGGCCATTGAGCGCTCATGCTTGAGCTTCATTTTCTCAGGAGTCAAATCGTATCCATGATGAAGCAAACCAACAGGGCAACGCAATTCTTTCATAGAATCTGAGAAATTGAGGCGATTGTGGACTATCCCTTCATAGCGCAACTGTAAGTCTCGCCGGAATATTCTCACCGATGGCAGTACAGTTGTATCACCACCAGACCTCTCAGCAACATTGTAGACCGTCAATGAAAGCAAGTCATATTCGCTTTTCTGCAAATATTGTTTCAAATGAGGAATATCTTTCTCAACTAGTCGTTCATCAGCGTCAATGATGAAAATCCAGTCGGATGAGGCCTGTTCAATTGAATAATTCCGATGCTTAGAGAAGTCACTCTCCCAAGGTTGATGATATATCTTACATCCAAAGGATTCGGCAATTTCAATGGTTCTATCATCAGAGCCTGTATCGACCAAAATAATTTCATCCGCTATGTCTCTGATTGAGAGCAAACAGCCTTCAAGGAACTCTTCTTCGTTCTTGACAATCATACACACTGATACGGTCTGGCGATTGGTTACCGCTTGTTGGTACATGCGTAGTTCTGGAGAGCTAGGTATTTGTTTTAGTCCTGCTATGACAATGCGTTCAGCCAAGTCACGCATTTCAAGTTGTTGTGCTAACTCAGCCCAGTGCAAATAACCACTCTGCATGCCTGGGTTTAACTCAATAGCAGTTTCAAAACAAATTGCCGCCTGATGATAATTTTCGAGGTGGACATAACTCTGTCCAACAATTTCTATTAAGAAACCTGCATTTCTGCGACATTGTTCCTGGCGTTTCGACGAGCTCTCTTCAACTAATAGCTCATCTATCTCGCTAAGAAATGTTTCACTGGCTCGACAAACTTCTTGCCAAAGACCAAGCTTATGGCATAGTAACGCTGTCAATAGCGATGCTTCGCACGCGTGTAGACTTGCAAACTCATCTTCTGCCGTTCCCTCTTGCCATAGAGCTAATTGACTTAGGCTTTCCGTTTGTAGAAGACCATATAAGTCTTTAGCGCTTTGACTCTCAAAGATTGGCGGCTGCAGGAACTCTGCCTTCACCACAGGATTTGTACTTGATTCAGTACTGGGCACAGACTTATGCCCTGCCACAGACTTACGTTTGCCTTGCTTCTTCTTCACCACAGTAAACCTATATTGACTTTCTATTTATTATACCAAAGCTGGTACACGCTCAATGACGCCTGTCTTGCTTGCTTGCTTCGTACCAAGACCATACTCTTTCATCATCCATTCAATTGTCCGCGGAACACCTTCTTCGAGAGTTACATTCAGTTATGATCGAAGTGTTCTTGAGCTAAAGCGATTGACGGCCTCTTGTTGACGACATTGTGCTTGTCTTCTGGCATATAGTTCACCAGCGACGGATCTGCGCCTGTGTATTTGATGATAATCTCTGACAGCTCTTTTACAGAGCGATACTCAGAGCCACCAATGTTGAATACACGACCAGGAGCGAAGCGCTCACAAGCATTTGCAAGTGTCGGGATGAAGTCATCGATATACATGAAAACACGATGATAGCCTTCGAAGACATCATATGGAATGCCCATCAAGGCACGGTAAACAAATAGGCACACTACAGAGCGATAGCGATGATAATGCTCACCTGGACCGTAGGCGTTGAAGAAGCGTAGGCGCATTGTTTGTGAGTCATGGCGTTTTTCAAAGTTCATAATCTGAACTTCATTGACCCACTTCGTTACGGCATAGTCATTGTGTTGAAGGATGGGCTCTTGCAAAGGCAGGTCTTCGGTCAAGACTTCGGCAGGACAATCGCCATAGATTTCTGACGAAGATGCAAAGATGAGTTTGAAGCCTTTGATCTTCTGCCATTCGAGAATGTTTCTTGTGCCGATGACATTTGTCGCCCAAAGTGTGTCATAGTATTCTTCACCATTAATTCGACCAAACTCAGCGGCCAAATGATAAACGAAATCATAGTCGTTCTCGAAGACTCTTTCCATTTGACGATAATTACTGATATCCGCACGGATATAATTGTCTAAGCCGTGATGCTGTAAATCACAACCCCAAACTTCGTGTCCACGTTTTTTCAATTCGTTCATGAGCGGCTTTCCGAGCGTGCCCATACAACCTGTTACTAGTATTCTAGCCATCTTACTACTCTCCTTGTAATGCGTCTATTAATTCTAATTTCTCTTTCATACTGCTCTATAGTCTGCGAAGCGCTACGATAGCCCGAGAATCACACTCAGGTTTGTCATCAAAAAAGCCATCTATGACTACAGTTGCAAAACCTTTGCTCTCCAACTCCTCAGGTTCCCACGAGCTGCGATGCAATTGAAACTCTTCGCCACCGAGACCAAACGCGTCACCCGCCTGAGGATGATTTCCAGCTGGACAGTGAACAAAGATTGTCTTACGAGCGATTCGTGCGACATCATCGAGTAATTGAAGCGCCGTATCTTTTTCTAAGTGCTCAATAAAGTCAATCAAAATCACTCCATCAAAACTATTCTCTGTGAACAATTCAGCGACTCTTGTAGCGTCATATCTAATCGCGACAACACTACTGCTACAGCTACGGCGTTCGATATAGGGAGGATGAATTTCAACTCCAACTCGGACTGGAGCTGTTAGTGCATCTATCATTTCGAAATGACCTGCGCCAAGCTCAAGTACCGATTCGCAATTTTTCATTTGCTCCTGTAACACTTGAATAATCTGACCACGAATCGAATTTTCAGGTGAAAACACACCTTTTACGCTATCTGGCGGCAATGTAACTGTTGGCATGGTCTCTATTCTCCCAGTATCGCTGAAGTTAGATGGTGAACTAGCTTAGATGGCTGCCAATATTGACGCATCCAATTGTAGGTCTCTTGCTGTAATTGCAATATGCGCTCTGGAGTTTTCATTAAGTCTTCGATTCCAGACTTTAGCTCAGATTCACTGCTAACAATTTGCCATGGCAATTTGTCGGTTTGCAATGTTTTGGCAATCATATCTCTTCCGAATTTGTCAACATAGACAAAGTTCACTAATCCTAACGCCGAGTTTTCCAATGACGACATGCAGTAATAGCCATCGTCGATTTGCATTTGATCAAGAGCTATCTGCCCTCGTCTTTTGAGGTTCAACGATTCTTCATAGGATAATCCAGTTTTAATAGCCAAGCCGATATTTGGATATTTAGCTGAAAGTTCGCTGACAACACGTTCCAATTCGGCAGAGTTCTTAATGGGCGGATCAGTCGGCGTTTGAACTATTAGAGTCTTATTCGAGGGCTGTAAATCACGTTGATACCTCTTGGCGTCAATGTCAAGCCAAGTTGGAACATAATGTGCATCTTGCCAGCGTCTCTTCAGATCGATTTGACCTGTCGCAACTCGCCACTTCTTTTCATTGGCAAAGCGGTTCCAATACCAATCTGCATTTTGTCTAGTTGCTGTCGAGCCGAAGAAGAAAGCGACACATTCTTTTCGTTTGCTATAGTCTGCCCAATCTAGATTCCCCCAGAGAAGTCCATCGGTGTCATCCAACATTTGGCTCTTTTGGCTCATTTTCGAATAAGTGCAGGCCGAGAAGACCAAAACATCAGCTCGTTCAGCCAAGTCACGCAAACGCTCATTTTCGGAATTGGTTAACTCATTTGTGTGAATATCATCCCCAGCCCAATCTTGGTTACGGAGAACTATGTCATGATCAAACCCACGAGTTTCTTTGAAAGTCACGACACGACAAAGATGTTCAGTGTGACGATTTATTGAGCGCGCGTACATCGCAGCGTTACCACATGGATCAGCTGTGCCAATCCAAAGAATACGTTTTCCACCTGATTTCTCTTCAGGAAAGTCAGGATCAGCGCCATATCCCAAACGCTCTGATGAACCCATTGCGGTTACTCGTGGTCCAGGAGATGCGACAATAGCCACTTTCTCTTTCTTGTGCTTAACTTCCGAAAAATAGTCTTCCATATACTTGCGGTACTCTTTTTGCGATTTTGGTATATCCGCTTGATGAGTTACCTGTCCAGGATGTAAACGATAGTAGACTAGGGCCTTGGGGATAAACTCAAATGGGAAGTGATAGCCCATCTTGTGCCACAGAGCGCCATCGGCTCCATAGCCGATTTTCCCACCCAAAATTTCATCAAAGTGCCCAGTTGCTTCAAGCACGCTCTTGCGGAACATCACCGAACAGCCATGAATTGAATTTCCTTTGAACATTTCTTCAACAAAAGAGTCATTATCCAATGGTTTGACATTCGCGCGCCCTTGCAAGTGTGACTGTGCAGTCATATAGTAGAAATCGCTATACACCCACCCAAGCTTCGTCTTGTTAGCTAAGACATTGATATCTTCCCAAAGTTTATCTGGATGGTATGCGTCATCGGATGACAACCATGAAATATATTCACCCTTTGATTGCCGCATCGCGGCATTTAGCGCGGCGGAGACACCCTTGTTCTCTTGTGTGATGACTGTCACTGTATCAGGACATTCTAACTTGAACTGTGCAAGAATTTCTTGCGTGTTGTCTGTTGAGCCGTCGTCGACAACCACTATTTCAAAGTGCGGATACGTTTGCGACAAAGCGGAAGATAGAGCTTCTGGTAAATAGTCGGCGCGATTGTAAGTCGGAATAATAATTGAGACTAGACCAAGATTAATGGACTTGTCCACATTGGCTTCTTTGCTTGCGCTCACACTTTCGATAGCCTCGGCTACTTCTGCTATTTGCTTATCCAGTTTGAAATTGGACATGATATGCTCACGATAACTTTGCGCTAATTCCGCTCTATCACTTTCCATGACTTTTTGGATAAGCGCTAGACAGTCTTCAGCGGTCAGAAACCTGCATGATTCTGGGTAGATATTGTCAGCGCCGAACCAGTCATGTACTAGCGGAATCACACCACTGGACATACCCTCGGCTATTGATAGGTGAAAAGACTCGAAAATCGAGGTAGAAATGACAAAATCCATCTCTTTGTAAAACTTAGGCATATCTTTAATCCAACCATGATAGTGGATTTCGATACCGAGCTTACGCGCCATGTCGCGCATATATAATTCGAGACGTGGATCTTGTTGCTCTCCAGCTATGTGAAGTTCAAACTCAGGGTCCCAGTCGTGTATGGCTTTGAAACAATACAATAGTAACTGCGGATTTTTCTTGTAATTGATATAGCCAACCGATGCGATTTTTTTGCCGTATTGCTTATCAGTAGGAATTGTAAACTTGTCCAAATCAATCGCATTGTGGATTACGGTTTGATTTACAGAAGACGGAATTCTCATTTCCATGAGGGTCTTGACAGATTCATTGACATAAACAATCTTATCGACCTTGCTCCAGTCAACTTGTGAAGGCATATCTGTGAAGGTCTCGTAGCTATGCAAACGGCATATTATCGGACACACTTTTGGCAGATGATTTGTGACTTGAATTAATAATGAGTCGCACCAATCGAACCAAGCCACATCACACCAATCAAGAATTCGGCGCATATCGGCGACATTACCCTGCTGAAATAGTTGCGTTTCATTTTCAGCGCCCAGCTCTGTCATTATTTCTGTTAGAAAAGAAGGCTGGGTGGCAAAGAAAGCTATTTTTTTACCCTTAAGTGATCTTGATAAAGACGTGTCAATTCTATCAATCGCGTCAATATTTTCTGAGCTTTCACTTTCTATTGCAAAGCGCTCTTGCCACTGAATTGGAACTTCATTAGGGCTGTTTTCCTTCCAAATTCTTAGGTAACGCCTTCCACGACGCATCTCCTTGGCTGCATAACAAAGCTCTAACAAAGATTCATAGCTTTCGTCAGGATTATTTGAGATGCGGATTGAGGAATGAAAACATTTTAGCGCATTGCCAAATTGAGCCATTCTTGTGAATGTTAACCCGATATCTCGCAACATACTTCCATCAGCAATACCCGCGCTTTTCGCTCTTCCGAACACTTCAGCGGCAATAGCGAAATCACCTTGCTGAAAATGAGTCAGGGCGAGATTATGATACGCGTCCGGATTGGCAGGATCGAGATTTACTCCACGTTCAAACCAAGCAACTGCATCTGTAGGCTTGTTCAAAGTCGCCGCCACACAACCAGCCATCAGCGCCAGACGTCCATCGCTACCTCCAATGGACTCTTCTTTATTTGCAAGATCACAAATAAGTGGGTACGCATCAGATGTGGCTCCACGCTCAAGTAGAGCATTGGCCTCATTTATAGATGTCTCAATTGCGCTTAGCGCCTCTTGGGCGGTATTGTCGTCTGTTTGTAGTGTTGAAGCAGGTTCCATCTGCGTTCCTATCGCATCTGTGGGTAGCGCTTTTTATCCATTGCGCTGCTACTAATGAATTTGTTTCTATCTTGCTAGCTTTGCATTGTATCGACTAGTTCTTACTTGTCTTAGATCTAGACATTCGCAGTTTGCTTTTTCTTGGCAGTGTCAATTGAGCTCTTGCTAGATGATGATTCATTGAAGAGTGGCTCGCGGACTGAATGTCTTGAATTAGCTAGAACTAATTGCTTGGCCTGTTTAGTGAACATATTGATAACAATCGGTCCCTGTAAATTGGCAGTCATTTGTTTAGCATCACTAGGGACTGTCACTATTGCATAGGTCTCGACTTCGGAACCATCGACAACACCGATGTCCTCAACTTCTTTGGGATTGACTTCAATACTGTAATCAGGGAAGAACAAAGTCGGGTTAATCATTAGAAACGCCAACTCTGGCTCATCAATGGCTTGAAGCCAAACAAATGGCGCCATCTCTTCATGTTCCACTAAGATAAAGCGACTATGAGTTTCAAAGCCCAACACTGGCTTTTCCAATTCAATAACTTTGTCCAGAGTTACATTCAACTCACCAAAACGAGTTGTGGTAACCTTAAGAGTTGCGTGGACTCCGTCCTGTCTCTCTGGGTTCTTTGAGCGTGCTTGCTCTTGTTCTTTCGACATATTCATATCCTATATGATAGAGCGTCCCTTAGTGGCGCCTTCTTATTCACGATTCTTTCAATAACATTTCTCAATAACAATATTGTTGTCTTCTCTTATTACTATCTCAAAAAGTCCATTAGCGATGGTTGAATAATCTTTGAGGCCGCAATAAGTCCAGCGCGATAGTTATTTTCATGCGACGCCAATCGAGTGACTAGCTCTGTAATGTCAGCATCTTCTATTTCGCTCATTTGCCTGACAGCTTCAAATTCTGTATTCCCGAGTTGGGCCGAAGTTGCATCTAATCTCTTTTGCTTGGAGCCAACCCCGCCGCGAAGGTTCAACAATTGATCCATGCCGAGTTTTAGGACTTCCATGATCTTATCAAGATCATCTTTGCCAATAGTTTCAGAGCCAGTTTTTTCTAACTCATGTTTCAGCAAAATCATTGAACCCATCATATCAGCAGCGCCAAATATGCCCAGTTGGGTTGCTGAGTCTGTACTGTCGGCATTCTCGACCGTAAAGGAATCATTTGGATTATTGGAAATGATCTGAAAACCACTATTACTTGAATTGATTGTCGCAGTTACATTCAATCCACTGGTATTGATAGCATCGAGCATATCACCAATTGTCACGATCGATGGATCGGAAAGATTAATAACCTGCGTATTCATCCCTTGCGTTAATTTGATCGATCCAAGCGTTAGACTATTTGAATTGTTTAGTAGAGCGACTGGAGTGTTTAATGTCAAATTAGCATCTACATCCGCACCAGCCATCTTCCCTGAGAACGAACCTAATAAGCCGAGGTTTGCCGCGGTCGTACCACCGCCTTCAGAAACTGTGAATGAAGTCGCTGGCAAAAGGTCGCTTCCATTGAGGACAGGAGACGCCGTTCCCTTAATTCCGAGATTGGATGCCGTTGTCGAGTTCAAAGTATCTTCAAAAACTAGATCGAGGGGTACCCCATTGCTATCTGTGATATCAATACCAGTTCCAGCAACATTGATAGAAGCTGTAACATTGCTGACTCCGTTGGCGCTCAATTGCGTATTGATAGCGGTGATAACATCACCAATTGAGGCCGCCCCTGTTATGTCTATTTCTAAGTCAATTGCCGCTGATTGACTAGAGACATGAATGCCACCTGTTAGGTCGATTCCAGCGCCTTCATTCAACGTCTGAACATTGGTTGTGCTTGAAATCAGGCCAGTGGCAGTCGAAGTGAAAGAGATATTGTTGCTATCGCCTACTGCTGCGGTCACATTTGTGATTCCACCAGCTACAAGGGCGTTATTTATCTGTGTCAACGCATCGTCAATTGTTGTTGGTGGCGAAGGTACGTTTAAGTCAATTGTAACACTCGTTCCTACGTTATTATCGGTAAACGTAAATGTATTTATGTCTACTCCCGAACCACCCTGTAAATCCGCAAGTGGCGTTCCGCCGTCAACACCAACCTGTAGGTCAGATTTGTCGCCCTGAATCGCTAGTCGATTGAGCAGTGTTTCCTGAGCATTCAAATTTAATTGCAGAGTAACACTATCGTCTATTTCCACATTCAATGCGCCACTGTCTCCAACATAACTAATCCCATCTGGTGACATAATCACTGGGACAGTGTCAGTTCTATGTCCTGCAAAAATACGCCTTCCGCTCTGCGAAGTGTTTACCAACTGCAAAATGCGATCAATTGACGATTGCACTTCATTGAGAAACGCTGGTCGCGCCTCTGCTGTGTCATTACTTTCATTAGAAACTGCTAGGGCTACATCCATTGACAGATTCGCCAAATTGTTCATATCCGTGAGAATTGTCTCATATGTACCCAGAACACTAGTACCCAGGCTTATATTTGTATTGAACTGATCAATGCGTGACAATTGACTACGGAACTCAAGAGTTCTCTGTAGGCCTAATGGGTCATCCGATGGACGGTTGATCCGCTTGCCTGTTGTCATCTGTTCTTGTAGGCCAAGAAATGATGTCAGAGACCGTTGGAGATTGACCAATGTCTGATCGGCTATCATATTGTTTGTTACACGCATGGTATGACTCTGTCTTTTTGACGAACGCTCCTAGAGTATTGCTACACTCCACGAGCCTCTCTGAGGGTTATTCTTCGTGGTATACGAAACCGCTATCATAGCCAGAATCGCGAAACCGCTCCAAAATTGTTTTGCGCTTGCGACGCTTATCGTTGTCATCCTTGACTCGAAGTGCATCGCTTTTCTTATTGTCGTTTTTTTGCGAAATGTCGTTATCTGTCTTCTGTTGTCTGCCAAACACAATTACTCTCCCCTGCTTTATCAACCTATTTATCTCTTTCATCAGCCTCAGAACGACCACGCTTGCCACGCTTCAGTGACATCCGCGGTTTTTCATCCGACGAACCAGTAAGCTTGCCTTTCAAGGAACTCACGACACTCATGATGTCATCCTTGAGCGTCTTGGACGCTTTACGGTTCTCTTCCTGTATCTTGACGTAAATTTCTTCGCGATGAACGATAATATCGATGGGCGCATCGACACCCAAACGAACCTGTCGTCCATAAACGCCAAGCACGGTAACTTTGATATTGTCACCGATGGTGATTGACTCACCCAACTTCCGTGTTAAAATCAGCACCTCACCCTCCGTGGTGGTTTGCTATTAACGATTCAATTGCCTCAAAATAATTCCAAAACAATCCTTGCTTCGGCTCTCATTTGACACAATACATATTTGATGCGGTCATTCGACTGCTTTGTTTACTGCTCAATTGCAATTATTACAATTCTATTATCTTCCAACCATGCCCATTCCGTTGATAACCGTTTCAAAGGCTTGATCTACTGCTGTTATCATTCTAGCTGCGGCATCATAGGCGCGTTGTGCGCGTATCAATTCGGTCATCTCTTCATCTAAAGAGACACCTTGTACAGATTCTTTATTGGCTGTTATCTGCTCCACAACTAATTCAAAGTTGCTCCGAAAATTCTTTGATTGACGAGCTTCAACACCGACACCACCCACAAGCGAGCCATAGAAGTCATTAAATGTTCTTGTTCCTCCACTTAGTAGACGCGTGTTTCGCATCTTTGATAACGCAAGGGCGTTAGAGGAGTCACCAGGTTCACCAGATTGGGAAGCGGCGATAAGAGAAACGTCATTGAGAACCCCAGCGTCAACTGCAAATGTTTGAGCGCTAATCGAACCTGGATCAAAAAAGTTATTTCCAGTTGGAGCGCTTGTATCGCCAAGTCCTTTTAATCCATACCCAGTTGAATGCACTGCGTTGAATTCTTTGGCTATTGATCGCGCCAATTCATCAAGTTGCGCCAGATATTTTGGTATCACCTCATCACGAGTTTCAACCAAGCCTCTCAATTCACCATCAAGGTTCTTGATAACAACATCGGTGCCCTTCATAACAATTGAGCTCTTTTGTTGCCCTTGAACAGTTTCGGTTTTTGTCTCGATTTCATACTGCACATTGCCATCAACTATGACCATGCTCCCAATATAGACACGCGCAGCTCCGTTGGAATCCTCGACGACATTCACGTCCACAAGACTCGAGAGTCGATCAATCAACAAATCTCTACGGTCACGAATATCATTGGCACGTGTTCCACCAAGTTCCATCCGCGCCACTTGCTGATTTAGGTCGGCAATTTCAGAGCTGAGACGATTTACTTCACCAACACGACTACCAAGATCGCGATCGACAGAGTCTCGCAAAGAAATCAGTTGTGCGCTAAGTTGCCTAAAGTCATTAGCGACTGTAACTGCCTTGGCGACAATGTCATTTCTCGCTGTATTCGATTCTGGCGCATTCTCCAATTGGGCAAAAGCATTGAACATATCGTCCATATGAGTTCGCAGGGATGTCTCACTTGGTTCGATGAACATAGTTTCCATTTGAGAAATGATTTTCTCGCGGAACTGCCATCTACTAAGAGACTTGTTTTCCTTACGCAATTGCTCACCCAAGAATAAGTCCCGCACTTGACGGACATCACGAACTTGGACACCAGTGCCAACTAGCCCCAACCCACTATTAAGCGGTTGGGTTGCTGAGAGACGAACGCGCTGACGCGAATAACCAGGTGTATTAACATTGGCAATATTCTGACCAATAGTTGTTAGCGTTAACTGTTGGCTCAATAGAGCGCGTTTACCAGATTCTAATGTTTGGAATAGTCCCATTATTCTAAATCCGCCTGTCCAAAGTCATGCTTAGTCTTTTTGTATTGGAATCCGTAAGTTTGAGAGTCGAATTCTTATTGCTATACTCTGAACCTTTGGTTTTCGAATTCCCCATACGATTTATCATCTTGAGCGTTTCCGAAACCAAATACCGAGACTTTTCAATCAAAAACGAATTGCGCTGGCGGCCTTCCTCAATTTTTTCATTGATATCTAATATTGTGTCTCTCATGAGGTTTAATTGGGCGCCTTGTTCATCGCTAACTGATTCTAGCAAGCGTGTAACAGTGATATCTCCATCAATGTCGTTCTGTCGTGCTATTTTCTCAACAAGATTGCGCCTGCGTAAATCCAGAATATGGCTATGAGCAAACTTCTCTCGTTGCTCTATAGTCACTTGATTCAAGCCGTCTATATTATTGCTTACCAGCATATCTCGCTGACGATCGAGCAAATCAAGGAACGACGAAAACAATTCCGCCTCTTGATTAAGCACTGCTATTAATTCACTCACATCTGTCGCCATTGTTTATGCTCCGTTATCTCTACGATCGTTATCAGATTTCTCTTGGTCTCTCAGACCGTTTAACGCCTCGTTGGTATGGGAATCATCCTATATGGGAAGTTTCCCCTACTTCTTGTGTCGGTAATTGATTAACTTCCTTTAGACTACTGCTTATCCTTCATGATCTTAAGCGTCTGCTGGTTAGATTCTGCCCCTTTGACCTCGTTGGGGTACTTCGCCTCGATTCGTTTGACTAGATTTTTGTACATAATATCCCCTAGTCCTCCAGTGGATCCAGTTGCCATCTTTTGTGCCAATTCTTCATCAAACATTGACTGGTAAATGTCTTTTCCGAGTCCAGACCCACCCATTGCTCCATTTTCTTCACCCTTAGGAATCGTCTGACGCATAGATTTCAGCATTGACGACATGAAAAATGATTCAAATTCATGTGTAGCCTTTTTTAATTTGACTTTGTCACGCTCTAAATCGCTCATAGCTCGCTTTTGAGGATTGAGCTTTTCAGGCTTGGCAGACTTTATTTCAATCGGAATTGATAAACTTATCGGTTTCATTGGTTAACTTTCAGATAATTGATGTTATTCCGATTAGAGAATTATCAATTCCGCTCTCAATGCGCCAGCCTGTTTCAGCGCCTGAAAAATTGCAATAATATCGCGAGGAGCTGCGCCGATTGTGTTAAGCGCTTGGGCAACATCGGCGATTGAGACAGCTTCATCCATAAACATGACACGCGCGGTTTCATCCTGAACCGAAATTTGTGACTCAGAAGTCACTACAGTCTCACCAAGAGAAAATGCCTCTGGCTGTGAGATTACTGGTGTGACGCTAATGTTGATCGTTATAGTTCCATGAGCAATCGCTACAGGAGCGATTGAGACATGTTCGCCAGCCACAATCGTTCCTGTTTTCTCATTGATCACGACACGAGCGGCAACATCTGGATTGACTTTCAATTGACCTATCGTCGAAATGAACTTTATTCGTTCAATTGGAGAGCGCAGTGAATCAGGGAGATCGATTTTTATATTTGCGTCATCCAGTGGATAGGCAATTTCGCCATAGATAATATTGATTTTTTGGGCAACTCGTGACGAAGTGGTAAAGTCTGGCGCATTCAAAGTAAGTTCAATCTCTTTCGCAGTTTCGACACCTTCAATTGGTTGCGGCAATTTCGCAGTGATACGCGCTCCATTGGGCACGCGTCCAACTAGCGTATAGTTATTGACAATCCGATTACCATCATCCACTTGAACATTAAAGCCACCGATTGACACAGGCCCTTGGGCAACACCATATGACTTGCCCGTAATATCCGACAAAGGTGTCATCAACAAAGTTCCGCCTTGAAGTGATTGGGCGTCACCTATCGAACTAACTGTCACATCCACCAAAGTTCCAGGCTTAGTTGTATTGCTGACTCTCGCTGTAACAATTACAGAGGCGACGTTTTTGACCTTAATGATATTGGCATTGACGGTCAGACCCATACGTTCAATCATATTGGCCAATGATTGTGCTGTGAAGGTCGCCTTTTTCCCATCTCCAGTGCCGTCTAGTCCGATTATCAGTCCATATCCAATCAAATCAACCGATTGTTGATTTTTGATTGAAACAATGTCCTTTATCCGTACAGAGGCGAAAAGTGACGAATGCAATAGTAATACCGCACACATAATCACCAATGAACGATTGAAAGTGTTATTGCTTGTCCTATATCTCTTGCTTGTTGGCATATATTTTTCTTCCATGATTCATATATCCGTCGTTCAATCCTAGAACAACCAACCCAGTAAACGAGTTACTATACCTGGGCGACTTGAGTTTTGGCTTGGGCCTTCTCCGTCATAAGTAATAGCTGCATCGGCTATCAAGTACGAGTCGACCGTATTTTCTGGTGTTACGTCACGCGTACGAACAACACCTTCAAGTGTCATGTTTTCAGTATTTGGCCCAACGCCAACGCTACGGCTTCCCTTTATGATCAAGTCTCCGTTGGTCTTGACACCAACTACAGTCACTGTCATTTTTGCGCGTAATGACTGATTTTTCCGGACTTCCCCCTTACCGTTATAAGAATTATCACTTGTTGTGCTGACTCCGAAAAGTGGAATAAAGTCAAGTACACCACTTCCAGGACTACCACTTACTGACGCTTCAACTGTTTCTTCATTCTTGGTTAATGAACGATTTGTAGCATTAGTTAGTTCAAAAATCAGAACCGTTAGGTTATCACCAACAGCATTGGCTTTGATATCAGTAAACAAGGATTGGCTTTGTCCGAATCCTGCTCCAAAGACTTTTAACGTGTAAGGCAACAGTATAAAGACAGCCACCAGAAATACAATTTTCTTAAGTTTCATGCTTCTCACCTATCTTCTTGCGCTGTGCGCTCGTATTGTGACAACTCCAACCCCAGAAATCGTGGCGGCTATTATCTTCTTTGATGACAAATTTCTAACTCTGACAATTTCTCCGATTACACCCTTGCCAAGAGCTTTACCTAGTGCATTCAATACCAACGCTCCGCGTTCGTATTTTATGAGAACCTCGTCGCCAGGCTCAATATCAGGTACCTGTTCGAGCATTTCAGCTGTTACAACCTCCCCAGCGCGTGCATTACGCCTAAATTGCATCCCAGCCATTTCATTAATCGACAATAGAGGCTCTTCGACAATTTTGGTTACATCACGAAATTCAATTTCTGTAATCGCTAGCGTTGAAGACGCACCGCGTCTTGTCGTTTTCTTGAGAGTCAAAACAGAATCAAACCTTTGTGCGTACAATGTCACCTGGCCATGACGTTCTCGGCCGTCGCTTTGATAAAGATAGACGACCACGGGATACAGCCCCTTAGGTTCAGTTGTCAACAAGAGACGGACGCGCAGGGAGTCGATTGATGCTTTTGTAATATCACCGTCCACAAAGGTATTGCGCCGAATGCTGAAGAGACAATGCACTTTGTCCAGCTTTGAACTGTCAGACACCGCTTCCATTACTAACTTTTCAAAATCATCCATCGCAAGAGCGCTTTGGGCTCTGGTTGGCGCCATCATCAACACAACTTGTAAGAACGCAATCAATGTCAGTAATACTCTAATAGATGCTGAGACTGTTTTGGTTCGTATTTTGTTGCTACAAATTACGTTTTGTTTTTCTTTACTTAACTGTATCATACAAATTATCTCATTCTTGTATTATCGTTTGAGATTATTGGCTATTTGCGTCATGTCTTCGCTTGTTTGAATCGCCTTGGAGTTGATTTCATAGGCGCGTTGAGCGATAATCATGTTGACCATCTCATCGACAACTTCAACATTTGACACTTCAAGCGCCCCTTGATCTAATCTGCCAAGACCGTCCTGCGTTGGTGTACCTGTAATGGCTAGGCCTGATGCGGGAGTGACTGTAAAAAGGTTATGCCCAACGGCGCTAAGTCCAGCAGGATTAACAAACCGCGCCAATTGAATTTGACCTAATGACTGCGGATCTGAGTTCCCGGGTATCAGCACAGTAACTTCACCATCTAAACCGATTGAAATCGAGGTCGCGTTTTCTGGTATTGTGATATCCGGATCCAAGAAAAACCCATCACTCGTAACCAGTTGCCCAGTAGAGCTAATTTTGAAGGCTCCATCTCGCGTGTAAGCATTGGTGCCATCAGGCATTCTGATTTGGAAAAATCCATTTCCTGAAATCGCCAAGTCTAATGGATTTCCTGTCGTGGTCAAATCGCCTGGAGAATAGTCACGAACTGTGGCCACAGCACGAGCTCCATAGCCGACCGCCAGGTCAGTCGGAGCTTGCGATCCGACCGCTGTGGTGCTACCTGCTCTACGGTAATTCTGGTAGAGCACGTCCTGAAACTCAACCTTAGAACGCTTGAATCCAGTAGTGTTTACGTTCGCGAGATTGTTCGCGATATTGTCGACGTTTAATTGCTGGGCCACCATGCCCGAAGCCGCTGTACGCATTGCTTTAATCATATTATCTCCTATTCCATTCTCCGCACTCAACGAGGAGCGCTTTGATCATGGGAATTACTGTGTTCTTCCTACTTCACTTATGAGACGTCCAAGTGATTCGTCTTGAGTCTGTAATGCTTTTGAATCGGCCTCATAATTTCGATAACTTGAAATCATCTCTACCATTTGCATAACGACATCTACATTTGAACCTTCAACAAATCCTTGCCGCACAGCAAAATTCACTGCTGCAGTTAATTCAACACCTTCAGGGATTTGATATTTGCCGGGACGCACTTTTTCTAGAGTCGTAGGATCTTCGACTGTCACAACATTCAGGCGACTAATTTCTGCACCGTCAACTGAGACAACACCATCGTCAGAGACACTGACATCACCAGGGGGCAGCAAAATCGGCCCACTGTCACTAAGGACCATGTCGCCATCGGTAGTCACCATGAAACCCAAAACATCACGCGTAAAGACACCATCACGTGTCAGGGCTGAATCTCCTGACGAATCCTGTGTGACAAAAAAGCCTGGCCCGTCTATCGCTATATCTAGCGGGTTGCCTGTTTGATCCAATGAACCTTGTCCGTAATCTGTGTAGACTTGATCAAGCATTGGTCTCTCCCAATCAGATTTGCCAGGTAGGTTATTAGCCTGCGCTTTGCTAAGCTCGGACATGAACACAGAATCCTTCTTGAATCCTGGTGTAGAAGCGTTGGCAATATTATTAGCAATCACTTCTTGCTGACGAATTCTCGGTATCATTGCCGAGGCGCTATTGTAGATTCCTTTTATCATATTCTGACTCCTCCAGCGACGTGTATTGCAAGAGTAGCGCCGACATAGGGCGACTCTTCCCTATCGCGCTGTCAGAGTTGACGTTATGAGATTCTTCCTGTATGAGAGATAGGTTGTGAGAAGCTGATAACGGAAAGATTTTCAGACACAAGCGGAAATCTCTGCCGAATATCGGCGATAAGGCCTATTGGGATGCCAGTAATTGTGTAGCTAGAAAAATGATTTGTAACGCGGATGTGAGACAAATAGGTTGGGCTATTTCAAATCAAGGTTTTGATCTTCGGCGCGAACTTTATCTATCAGTGAGTTCATGGCTCTATCAAAATCTGGCCCAGAAAGGCCTTGATTATTGGAGCGCAAATACAATGCGCAGTCAGCCTTGAATCCATAGCAGTTGAGTGCATCTGCTAAGTAGCAACAACGAATATACGCGCAGCGCTCGTGGCGCTTGGCAAGAGTTGGAGTTATTTTGGTCCGTTCCATATTCATTCTATCGGTCTGACTGATTATCAGTTGAGTCAGAATTTTGAAGACCCTAGATGAAGATGGAAGCGCATGAAATTGCATAGTTTGGCCGCTATACAAAATCTAGGTGCTTTGATACTGTGGACTACCAATTAAAACAAAAAATCGCACGACCGTAACACGTTACACCACAACTCATTACATGGGGCAGTCAACATATTTCCCAACTGCACAGCGAAATCTCTCATAATAGCGCTATCTTTGCTTTGAAGGTCTCCGAAGTCCGTCGCATTGGCTATAGTGAATTAGTTATATGCGTAGCGCCTTATCACAAAAGTATTATCACAAAAATACTTACATTTAGATGGAGCCGTAAAACACCCCAAGAGATGGGAACAGAAGGAAGTAACATCGGAGAACAGTGAGGATTTCATTGATATGAGACATTCAATAAGACTATATTCGCACCCTGACATTGTCAGCGAAGTTGCCCATAGATTCAAATTCATGGCAGCTCTACTGGTTTTCGTTTTGGCGCTTTTTAGCTTCCCAGGTGAGGCCTTTGGCGTTGGTCAGGTTGGCATTGACCCAGGCATTCGTGACACTGTGAGCATTGAGGCTGTCGAAGGTCTTCGTGGCGGCTCTATAGTAGTCCCAGTGAATATGTTCGCCGACGAAACTCTAGGTGGCGTGACTCTAGTTTTCAACTACGACCCCGTGGCGCTCAACCTAGACTCCCTCTCTTTCGCTGGGACGCGCGGCGAGCCACTATCCAGCAGATTTGTTAATATTGATTCTTCGCTTGGGACTGTTAACGCCGCGGCGTTTAGTTTCACCAACGTCATCACTCCAGGCTCGGGAGTAATAGTCAATATGCACTTTACGATAGCTGACTCAGCTGTTGCTGGTATCTATACTGTTGACACTACGACAATAGTTCCGCAAGGAGGCCCCGGCATCTTACAGACATCGTTTAGCAGTGTCCAAACCGACACTATTGGCGCTGCGACAATATTTCCCGAATTCATAGCGGGCGCTATTACAATAGTTGAACGCGCGGCGACTTTTGATTCGATTTGGGTGGACACTGTCACAGCCATTCAAGGAGAGACAATCACTGTAGATGTCTTTTTGCACAATGAACTATCGTTAACAGTAATCAAAATCCCTCTACATTATGCTTCATCGAAATTGATTTTTGACACTGTTCTTTTTGCTGGCACTCGTGGAATATTAGCTGGGCAATTGCGTCAGAGCCAAAACAATACCGATTCACAGGCTGTTTTGATTACTCTTGAATATTTGGACAGTTCTCCACTGACGCCAGGCGACGGCCCTATCGCACGCCTGCGTTTCACTGTTGACAATACCACGCCAATTGGAACTATCTCGATTGATACATCAGCCTTCTTGGGCTTTGTGCCACTTGAATTGATTACAACAGTCGCCGACGGTTCGTTCCGCTTCACGCCGATATTTCATGCTGGAGCCATCGTTGTCGACATTCAAACAGGCGTTGACGACGATGAGCAATCGACATTGCCGACAGAGTTTCGACTCGAACAAAACTATCCGAATCCATTCAATCCGACAACCAAAATACCTTTTGCATTACCCAAAGGTAGTGATGTCACGTTGGAGGTTTTTAACATCTTAGGTCAAAGAGTTCGCACTCTTTGTGATGGCTATCGCTCACCAGGAGAGCATGTAATTGAATTTGATGGTCTAAATGACAATGGGACTAGCATTGCATCGGGGTTGTACTTCTATCGACTGAATGCGGGGGACGTTACAACAACTCGCAAGATGACATTGTTGAAATAATATTTGGCGTCTCAAGTCCCGCCAACTTACGAATCAGTACGCCTACTCGCATTACGAACATATTGCACTGCTCCAAGCTCATCTAATTCTTGTTGCTCGGCTTTGTCCATTTCCTGCAAGTGAACCGATTCCAACTTTTCTTTGTAGCGCTCTAAGGTCTTCTTCTCTCTCGAAGAGACAATAAGTTCTTGACGTTTCACTTCAGCGTCCTTTTCTAGTGCTCGCATGATTTCAGTCGTCACTTTCACTTCACCACGTAGACGATTGAAATAGCGTGAATATGCGCGCAATCGCACAACATTCAGACCTGTACCAACTAAGAATTCATTTTCTTCGGCCGCGCAACGGTCGCGTTCTATATCTAATCCATCCAATGCCCGTTGACGATCATCGACTAGCTTGACTGCATCGCCATATTCGCCTCGCTTAAGCGATTCCATACGTTCTTTGAGCTTGAGAACTTTCTCAAGACGAAATGAAAACTTCTTCATTATGATTTGCTATCTAGTGACGTTTGTTGCTCAATAGCGGTAGCATTTGTATCCTGCGAATCTTCCTGTGAGACAGGGCCAAGAATTATTTCCTTGAGTTCCAGAAATACTTCTTCATAAGGTTGTTGCTCTTCTATCCCCTGCCTGAAAAACACGTTGAGCTTGTCTATTGTGTCAATAGCATGATCAATCTTCTCTGACGATCCTGCTGTGTAAGCGCCAACATTGATTAAATCCTCGGCCTCACTGTACACGGCGTAGATTTCTCTAACTGCTCCAGCAAGTTCCTGTAGCTGTGGATCGGCGACTCTTTTCATTAGGCGACTAATTGACTGCAGAATATCTACAGCAGGATATTGGTTACGAGCAGCCAAACGGCGTGTTAGAGTCACATGACCGTCAAGAATCGAGCGCGCCAAATCTGACACAGGCTCATTCATATCATCACCTTCAACAAGAACCGTATAGAACCCTGTAATCGCTCCTTTCTCTGTCGTACCCGCTCTCTCAAGTAAACGTGGCAATAACGTATAAACCGATGGAGTGTATCCCTTGGTTGCAGGTGGCTCACCAATTGCAAGGCCAATTTCACGTTGAGCCATCGCTACACGTGTCAACGAGTCCATCATCAAGAGAACACTTCGACCTTGATCACGAAAATACTCAGCAATTGTCGTAGCGACCATTGCACCTTTTAATCGTAATAACGGCGCCTGATCAGAAGTAACAGCTATTACAACAGAGCGCTTGAGTCCCTCTTCTCCCAAAGCGTCAACAATAAACTCTTGGACTTCACGGCCACGTTCACCTATCAACGCAATGACATTAATATCTGCAGTTGAGTTACGCGCCATCATGCCTAGCATGACTGACTTACCTACACCTGAACCAGCAAAAACACCGACTCGCTGACCTTCGCCGCAAGCGCAAGTCATATCGATACACTTTATTCCGGTGTATAGTGTCTTATCAATTGGAGGCCTAGCTAGTGGTGATGGCGGGACAGCATTGACACCCCGCATTTGTAGAGACACCAATGGCCCTTTGCCATCAATCGGCTTGCCGAGTCCATCAACCACACGCCCAATTAGCTCATCACCTACATTAACACGCAATTGATCTCCAGTTGAGGTCACAATTGCGCCAGCGGTTACACCTCGCAAATCTCCAAGGGGCATGAGCAAAAGACGATGATCTCGAAAACCAACAACTTCCGCTTCAGTTTTTTCCCTTGATTCAGGATGTTCGATATGGCAAAGATCGCCAATCGACACCACTGGACCTTCGGATTCAACGGTCAAGCCAATAACTCTACACACACGGCCCGTTTGGAGAATCGTCTGTGTATTCTCGATATTCGCTACAACATTGTCAAAATCTATTGCCATAAGTCTACATCACTCTCTGCATTACCACAGGAGCATCATGTCGTTTCGCTATTTAGTTTTTCTTCTATGATAGAAAGTTGGGACTCCAACCGCGCATCTATATCACCAGAAGGAGTGTGAATAAAGCAACCACCGAATTCGATTCTTGCATCAGGTTCTATCTTCAATTGTCTTATGTCCGTCGAAAGAGCTTCGAATTCAGCGAGTCGAATCTTTATTTGTTCATAGTGTTCAGGATTTACCTTCACACAGATATCACGCTTATCCACTAACTCTCCAATAGCGCCTTTGATAATTGAAGCTGTGATTTCGACATCCACTTTAGCGGCATTGCAAGTAACTTTACTAGCAACTTTCAAAATAATCTCTAAGGCGCTAGCTTCAGCGTTGCGCAAAATACTTTCGCGTTGGTTCACTGTAGCATCAATCGCAGTCTTGAATGTATCAAATACCTTTTTTGCTTCCACCTGTCCCATTTGAAGACCAGCTGCATTCCCTGAGTCGTAACCTGCCTTGCGAGACTCTTCCTCTCTAACACGACAGGCTTCTATAATCTCACAGATTCCCTCCAAAGGTATGTAACGAGTACCATCCAGAGCTGTTTGACAGCGAACATTCGGAAAATGCTCTTCCAAAAGTCGCGCTCCACGCTCATTATCCTCAATTCCAGACTTTCCAATTCCAATTTTGCGTACATCATCAATCAATGAAGTACGAATTACCTTTGCGGCTGCGTTAGACAATGACATCATCCTTTCCACCGCCACGTCCACTGATGACAATCTGGCCTTCTTCTTCAAGACGTCTAACTGACTCCACAACACGTTGCTGTGCGGCTTCAACGTCCGATAAGCGCATTGGACCCATGAACTCCATCTCCTCACGTATCATCACTGCAACACGTTCAGACACATTGTTAAATATCTTGGCTTTAACTTCATCGGTGGCTGCCTTAAGAGCAATAGACAGATCCTTGGTTTCAACCTCTTTGAGCACACGTTGAATCGAGCGATCATCAAGAAGAATGAGATCATCAAAGACAAACATCATGTTTTTGATTTCCCCAGCCAAATCAGCGTCCTCAACTTCTATAGACTGAATGATATGCTTCTCTGCGCTAGTATCCATGAGGTTGAGTATTTCTGCAATAGACTTGGCTCCACCAGAGACATCAAGTGAACTTCCCAAACCTGATGCGAAGTGATTCTGAAGTGTCATTTCAATTTCTCTTAAGACATCTGGAGCGATTTTTTCCATGGTCGCGATACGATATGACACTTCACCTTGGATTTCCGGACTTAGTTCGGCCAAGACAGACGATGCCTGCTCGGCTCTCAATTGCGTTAATATCAAGGCAATTGTCTGCGGATGTTCTTGTTGGATGTAACTGGCTAATTGTTTTGGATCAATCGTTTGTAGAAGGTTGAAACCTGTTGTTCGCAGCGAACCTTCCACACGAGACATAATTTCTCTTGCGCGTGATCCACCGACAACTTTCTGCAAGACGTCCATCGCAAAATCAACACCACCCTGCGACACGTATTTTCTGGCCATGAAGATATTGTAACAATCCTCAATGACAGCAGTTTCCACGTCTGGTGGAACATCACGCAAATTGGCAATCTCTATCGTTAGAGATTCAAGCTCGCCCTCTTTCATGCCCTTGAGAACTTCAGCTGACACTTCTGGACCAAAAGCGACCAAAGCAATTGCGGCCTTTTGCGTGGAGGTCAGGTCTTCAAATTTTATTGCTTCATCCATGACGACGACCTGTACTATTCAGAGTTTCCAACCATCATTGTCTTGATAACTTTGGCCAGCTCTTCTGGTTTTTCTTTGGCTGTTTCCTGCATTTGATCAATTAGCTTGGGAGTCCTTCTTTCCATTTCAAAGCTAACTGGCTCATCAACAATCGGCCCAACATGCTCAGGCTCTACTCGTTTAGGCGCAGGCGGCGGAACAATCTTCTTGAGCGCCACAAAGAGCTTCGAGGCCTTCTTACGGAAGTACATTATCGCAAATGCTATCAATAGCCAACCACCAAAACGCTTGACAAGATCAACGTACATATAGATATCCGTGCTCTTATCCAATTCATTCTGTATATCTTTGAATGCCGAATTATCGAATGGTATATTGTAAACTTCAATCTGATCATTACGATCGGAGTCAAATCCAATTGATGACTTTACGATTCCAGAGAGGCGATCAATTTCTTCCTGCGCTCTTGGTGTGTAGCTTTCTACAAAATTACCATCACCATCATCTACCAATTCCGTCTTGCCATCTAACATGACCGCCACTGAAATACGCTTGATTCCACCAACATGATTAACTATATGTTCGATAGTTTTGGGAATCTCATAGTTAGTAATTGTAGATTCCACTTTCGAATCGTCTGTGCTCTCAGAATCTTTCTCAGCAGCTTGGTCTTTTGAGGTATTCGTTTGCTCGCTTCGCTCTTCACTGCGTACAACAGCCCCGTTGGCATCATATAGTTCATTAGTTCTTTCCGACTGAGTGAAATCCAATTCTGCGGAGACACGAACTACAGACTTGCCAGCGCCTATAACACCATCAAGCATACTCTGAGCTTTTTCTTCTAGATAGGACTCGACATCTTTACGCACCTGTAGCTGTGTTGAGGATAGCCCAGCCATCGTATTTTTGCCTTTAGCATCAGACAACAAGTTACCATTGTAATCAATAATCGAGATATTTTCGGTACGCAGCCCTTCAACTGACGACGCAACTAGGTGGTTGATACCCGCCAATTGACTACGCGAGAGGCTTCCCGAGGAAAGTTTCAGTAAAATTGAAGCCGTAGTTTCTTTCTTGTCACGACCAAAAAGACGCTCTTTAGGCATAACAATATGAACTCGCGCAGCTTTGACTTCACGAATTTCAAGAATGGTTTTCGTTAATTCTCCTTCGAGAGCGCGGCGGAAATTTACTTTCTGTAAGAAATCGGTCATGCCGAAGTTTGTCTTATCAAAAATCGCATACCCGACACTACCACCTGTAGGAACTCCCTGCGAAGCCATTGCCATTCTCACCCTATGTACATCGCCGTCGGGAATCATGATCGACCGACCGCCTTCCGAAACTTGATACGGGATTTTGTTAGCTTCCAAATATGCAAGCGCTTCGCCAGCAGCCTCATCGTCGAGATTGCGGTACAGTGTCGAATAATTCACTGAGGACATAAAAATAACCAAGGCCACAATCCCTGCAATAGAGCCTGCGCCAACGCCCAAGAGCATCAACGCCTGACTTGCAGACATACGTTTTGTGAAATCGAGTAATGAGGTAGAAATTCTTTTAAGATCGTCCATGCTACTTCCTGTATCAGACGTTATTTGCGTTTAAGCGCTTTGTTTCTCTTTGTTAAGACCACTATCTATTGTCTTCGTTCCATGATGACTTCAAGACAGTGTTATTTTCTTCACGCGTAACTACTAAATCTACAAACCAAATTAGATAGGCATTCGTATCATATCCTTATATGCCTCGATTAGTTTGTTGCGAATTTCCAGCAACAAATCGAAGGCAATACCTGACTCTTCACCAGCTATCATCACTTCATGAAGATCAATGTCATCGCCATTGAGAAAAGCGCTCCCTGCATATTCAGCGGCATTTCCGAGTTGGTCAACATTTTCAACAAAGCTATTCAACACCGAACCAAAACTCGGTTTAGCCACTTCACCAACTCCTAAAGGCTCCACTGGAATCGGAGTCTTCGGAATCGATTCAGGAGCTTCGAGCCCTGGCAACAGCCTCAAGCCTGAAATTGGAATACCACTCATACTCTAAAGTCCACTCTGGCGCCCAAACGCGGCGTGTGCGATTGTTGGCCTTTGGCGCTATAACTAGCGTCAGTTGTTTTGTTTTCTGTGTACTTTGAGAAAAGAATGTCAATGGCGTCCAGTTCTTCAGGACTAAGCAATTGGGTGAAGTCGCCTTTTGCTTTTACCGCTAAAGATGAGCTAGTTTCTGCCTCACGCCGTGCAATAACTACTGACTTGTCATGTTCAACTCTTGCTGTACGATTGGCCTCGGAGTTCTTGACAGCGGCGCCATCTTGTTTCTGCGAATCGACACCGAATTGTTCTTGTGGACGCTGAGCGCTGTCCACGCCTTTGCGGGTTACATCGGCTTTGCCGTAGGCTGATATTCCAAGCGGATTGACGTTCATGTTTTCTATCCTATCTTTAACTGCTAACTATTCTTACTCTTTTTTGTTCGAACAAAGATATCATCTAGATGTCCATAGCCTCGTTGAGCATTCGTTTTGAAGTTGAGATAGTCGCGATATTGGACTCGTACGCTCGGTTAGCGGCAATCATATCTACCATCTCATTTATCATCTCAATATCTGGCATCTGTACATAGCCGTCACTGTCAGCATCAGGATGGCTCGGATCAAAGACGAGCTTGAAACTCGACTGTGAATCCTGAACTTGCTCTCCGCTGACTTTGTTTATCCCTTGAGAGCTATTAACTGAAGTCGACTGACCTTTGATATGTCGTGAGTTAGTTCGCGACAGCTTGTTATGAGCAGTGCGCATCTCTTTTCCAAATGAAGGTCGAGAATTAGCTTCGCTGACCACAACTCTCTGCCGACGATATGGACCGCCTTCTGGTGTGCGCGAAGTATCAATATTAGCAATGTTCTCTGAGACAACATCCATTTTTTGACGTTGGACAGTCATACCAGTTGCTGCAACGTCTATCGCTCTAAATATTCCAGACATAATTCGTTCTTTCTCTTATCTCAATCAACCAAGTAAGCGCTATAACTATTTCTGTCCTGTTATCGCTTGGCGTAAACCACTGAATTTATTCTTCAACATTCTAGCGGCGACTGTATAGCTAATTTGATTCGTCGCCATTTCTGTCATTTCTTTATCGATATTGACACTATTGATTCCATTAGTCTTGACGCTTTTGTCGACAATAATTTTTGGAGAACCACCTTTGCTCATGCCCAGCGGGATGTGCCGTGAATTGGTTGTGACGCCCACTAAACCACCTGAGGCATCCTTTGAGCGTTGGAATTCTTTCTGAAAATCAATACTCTTGGCTTCGTACCCAGGAGTTAGGACATTGGCAACATTACCAGCGGTCAACTTGTGGCGCAGTGAAGTCAAATTCAGATAGTTTCTGAACTTCGGCACTCCGACCTTGTCGAGAATAAAACTTTGAATCATGTTGCTCATAGTTTGTCTATCTAACTGTTTTGTTCTTGGTTCATTATCTATCGAACTATTAGAACTTGCGCATAGCGCTATCCCGCAATGCGGTATTGCAAGTAGGGCGCCGAAACCATGCAGGCTTCTAATGTGTTGTGATTGCAGGTGTTAGCAGATTGCGTACTGGAGGCTCAACTGCCGTCTCTGAAGATTATTCCGTACTTGCGGACAGATTTTCCGCTGACTAGAGAATGAGCTTCTCAATGGGGTTAATTAGAAAGGGGGGTATTCTTGTAAATTGTTCAAGAATTTTAATTAACAAACAAAGCTGAGCTTGGCTCTTTGCGTGACAAAGAGTTGGTTAAGACAACTATATCAACGCGCCTATTTTTCGAACGATTCTCAATTGTATTATTCGGTCGAATTGGACGAAACTGCCCATAACCAAGAGCTGAAATTCGCTTTCCAGAGATTCCATGCGCATTAATAAAATAGCGAACAACTTCGGTAGCTCTAACTGACGACAATTCCCAATTGGACGGAAATCGTCCAGTCGATATAGGAGAATTATCTGTGTGGCCCTCAACTCGAATGTGATTGGGAATCGAGTCTAACTCAGATGCAACCAGATCAAGAACTTTCATCGCACTGCCAGACAATCTTGAATCACCGGCTCTGAAAAGAGCAGACTCCATAATGTGAATGACCAGACCACGTTCTGTAATTTCCGCTTCAAATTTTTTCTTATCCAGTCCTTGTTCAAAAGCTTTCTGCTCCAAAGTCCGCAACATCACTCTCTCGTTACTAATTTTGAGTATGCCGCCACCTTCAAGCTCATCAAGTTCGGCTTCCATTAGTGGGTCTCGACCTTCACCAGTAAGAATCCCCGAGAGAGCTTTTTGTACACTACCAAAACGTGTAGCATCAAGATGAGACATCGAAAACATGATTATGAAGAACGCCAAGAGAAGTGTAATCAGATCTGCGTAAGTTAGTAGCCACCTATCTCGGACTGGAGATGCTCCAGAGACATTTCGGCGACCTCGAACGCTTGGGAATCTTCGTTCGCTAATACTTGATTGGTTGTCCATGGACATATGCGTTACATCTCAGTATCACGAATTGCAGGAGAAAGAAAGGACTGCAAACGACGACGGATAAGGCGTGGAGTCTCACCTGCATGGATCGCCATAACGCCTTCAGCGATCAATTCCATTGAAGTTACTTCATCCTCATGGCGAGCGCGAAGTTTATCAGCAATCGGAATATAGACGATATTAGCCATCCCAACTCCCCATAGAGTAGCGATGAAAGCCGAGGCAATCGCAACGGCCATTTTCTCTGGGTCGCTTACATTGCCGAGTGTATGAACCAAGGCTAGAACTGTTCCTAGAATTCCTAGTGTCGGCGAATAGGCTCCCATGCGATTGAAGAGGTCGATTCCACGCTGATGACGTAGTGTCAAGTATGAGATCTCCGTGTAAAGAACATCTCGCAAAGTATTGCCATCGACCCCATCGATTACTAACAGAGTCGCCTTGGCAAAAAATCGATTTGAGAGGGTTTTGAGTTCTCGTTCTAAGGAGAGGACTCCCTCACGACGGGAGCGCTCAGCTATACTAACGATTTGATCAATTAGTTTTGGGTTATTTTCTTCCGTACCGAAGAATGAAATTCGTAAGTATGCTGGAATACTGAGCGCTACATGGCCACTTGATCCAACAATAGACACACCGATAGTTCCACCAACCACGAGTATCATTGGGGCCAAAAGAAAGACAGATTCCGCCTTTCCGCCTTCCATCCAAAACGATGAAACGACAGCGGCAACTGCTGTTAGTATTCCTATTACTGAAGCAATATCCATATTTACTCTCATGATAGCCGCAAGACTGCGGCGCTGTTTGTTACCATGTAGCGAACCTAGCTTAGTCCGCGCTATGACATCCCAAAATGGAACGCCCGCTGTATCCTTGCATCGGCGCTCAATATTTGAACTTTAGCTATTTATGAGAGATATATTCCACGAGTAAGCCACTACGCGGTTTTCAGCGACGTCGAAAGTAGTAATTCTGGAGATACGAGATAAATTGAAATGGGTAGATCGCGCTTAAATTTCTATTCCGCGTTCGCAGAACCGTTTTCGCCAATATCGAACCCGCTATATTCTTTGAGTTTATTGCGAATTGTCCGTGCCGATACATCCAAGCTTCTAGCTGCCTCAGATTTGCTACCACCAAATCGTTTGACACGTTCAAGAATGTAGTGTTTTTCCAGTTCATGCAACGACATGCCTTCAAATTCAAGCTTGTTGGCCAGTGGTTTTCGGATAGTCGTGCCGTCCAGAGAAAAATCACCGACTGAAATTGAATCTCCGCAAGACATCACCACTGCGGCATGCACAGTGTTTTCCAATTCGCGAACATTACCTGGCCAAGGGTATTTCCTCAACAGTTCAAAGACCTCTCGGTCAACTGGCTTAACAGCCTTATTGTTTTCAGCGGAAAACTTCTTCATGAAGTAGTCTGTTAGTTGTGGGATGTCATCGCGACGTTCACGCAATGGCGGGACTTCCACACCTATAACATTCAAGCGAAAAAAGAGATCTTCGCGAAAGTGACCTTCTGCGATTGCCACAGGAAGATCACGATTACTACTGGCGATAATTCTAACATCAATCTTAACAGTTTCAGCTGAGCCAACTTTCTCAATTTCTCTTTCTTGCAATGTTCTTAGCAGTTTGGCTTGAGTTTCATAGGGCATTTCAGAGATTTCATCCAACAGCAGTGTTCCGCCATTAGCCAATTCGAAGCGTCCTGAACGGGCTTGAATAGCGCCTGTAAATGCGCCCTTCTCATGACCAAACAGTTCCGACTCAATCAAGTTTTGATTGAGAGCCGCGCAATTCAGCTTAACAAAAGGCCCATCGGCTCGATCGGATTCTTCATGGATGGCGCGCGCTATTAGTTCTTTACCTGTGCCAGACTCGCCAGTTATCAGAACTGTGGCTTTTGATGGAGCCGCCAAACGAATACGATCGAAGATATGCGTCATGGGCTTGGACGACCCGACTATATCACTGTATCGTCTAGCGCTATCTAGCTTTAACGCAGTTACTTGACGCTTCAGCTTAAGGTGCTCAACTGCTTTTTGGACACGAATTTGAACACTCTCGGGAGACATGGGCTTCATGATAAAGTCAAAAGCGCCAAGTTTCATCGCCAGAACTGCCGTCTCGACAGAACCGAAACCTGTCATCATTATGACAATCGTCTTGGGCGCTCTTTCACGAACGTGCGTCAACATCTCCATGCCATCCATTTGGCCCATGCGTATATCTGATAGAATTATCTCAAACGATTCTGTTTTCAAACGTTCAAGAGCCGACTCTGCAGAGTGAGCGCTATGTAATTCATACTTGTCGAAATCTAGGGTTTCTCTCAAGAACTCAACTACAATCGAGTCATCGTCAACTATAAGAATTTTTACTTTCATGAATCCTACTCCAGATTGTCAGTTATCTCGCTAGTCGAGTTGAAACGTTCAACATCAGATAACGGTAATTTTATGTGAAAAGTCGTGCCAGCGCCAAGTGTCGAATTGACAGTAATTTCGCCGCCATGTGCAATTATCAGTTTTCTAGCCAAAGGCAAACCCAACCCAGAGCCACTCGCTTTGGTGGTGTAGAATGGCCGAAAGATGTCACGTTTGATATCATCAGTCATACCAGGGCCGTTATCTCGAATAGCAAAGTACGCGTACTTCGAACCAGCGGGTACTTCCTCAACTAATAAGTCGCAAGTAATCGGTCCTTTGGCAGCTTCGTGCGCATTGCGAATAATATTTGTAACAGCTTCCCGAAATACTAACTGGTCAACATCCACTACCACTTTGTCTTTTGAATTACTGATAGTCACGACATTTTCAGCTTCGGCGCCCCATTCAGCGCTACCCTGTTTCAAGCGCTCATGGTAGTTAGAATCTTTGCGATTTGGATCATCTTGCTGTGATCGATTGTATTCATGCTCATCATAGAGTCTTTCATTGTACTGCCTGACAACCTTCTTCAAATAGCGATTCAGGTTCGTCGCGCGCAGTGTCAAATCTTCGGCGCGTGAAAAACGTAGGAGCGCATCAATAACGCGTTCAAGATTCCCAACCCCGCGTAATATCATCTCTGCATGCGCTTTGTTCTTCGTGCCTTTTGATGGTTGGGTAGCAATTAGTGAAGCAAACCCTTTGACCCCGACGAGAGGATTGCGAACTTGATGCGCAACCGTAGCCGCCATTTCGCCTATTGCCGCCAGCGACTCTAAGCGGGTCATTTTGCGTTCCATTTGCCGTGTTTCGGTAATGTCCTGAAACGCTTCAACCGAGCCGAATGACTCGCCGTTCTTATCTAGAAGCTGCGATGAACCCCACAAATATGTTCTCTCTGCTCCATCTCCCCCCACAAAGGTTCTCTCAACTCCACGCTGTGGAGCAAGCAAAGAGTTTCTTGAGGTGGGTTCTTTCAAGTCATTACTCTGGTCAACGATATTTTCGGCGGGGATGTCAAAGCTAATAATTTCACTCAAACTAGCATTAACTGATTCTGTGGCTTTCACAGAAAAGAGCGATTCGGCCGCAGGATTCAAATGTGTGATTTTGTTGTCGCGATCGACAACGATAATACCAGTGGATACGGACCTGAGGACACTATTGAGGAATTCCATCGCCGCATGATTTCGCCTAGTCAGAGCTTGTAAAGATTCATTCGCCTCTTCAAGTTCTTTGGCTTGTCTTTGACTCTCATCTTTCAAATCGAGGTATTGACGTCGCAAACGGTTTAGGACTGTCGTAAAAGTTTTGTATGACTCGACAAAGCCTTCAGTATCACTACTTTCGGTATGCAATGCAGGTTTTTGCAATAATTCTAGTTCGTCCATATAAACCCTCTACTATCCTTGCGACATCCTGGCAATGAAACGGATGACATGAAAAGTTACGAGAGGATGGACTCAACTTCAACAAATATAATCCCAAAACCCCAAAATCCCAGAACGGATTTGCAAGACATTCCAAAGAAAAAGCGGCCTGTTATCTCTAACCGACCGCTCGTTTGACACTGTTTTTATGCTTGAGAAGGAAATTGAGTTAGAAATAGCTCATGATCTCATCTGTGACATGCTCTATTGGAGCTACGATATCAGCTATGTGACCGTCGACAATTGCCCTTGGCATGCCGTAGACTACACAGGATTCTTCATTTTGAGCAATTACCTGCCCACCGACTTTGTTTAGTTCCTTGCAGGCCGCAAATCCGTCATTCCCCATACCTGTCAGGATAACTCCCAAAGTTCTCTTGCCATATTTCTTTACTACAGAATCCATCATGACATTGACACAGGGCTTATAGAGAGTGTCTGCTGGTGTTTGCGAGAGACGAATCATTGGTTTACTTGCTCCATACACCAAGGTCATATGGCTATCGCCAGGAGCAATATAGACATGACCAGCCAAGGCCTCTTCTCCATTCCGAGCCTCAGTGACTGTCACTTCTGAAATCGAATTGAGTCTATCCGCTAAAGACTTTGTGAACTTCGGCGGCATGTGCTGAACAATCAAAATAGGAACAGGGAAGCTTTTCGGGAGACGCGTTATGACGGCCTGCAAAGCTGGCGGACCACCAGTGCTCGACCCAAGCGCCACAACTTTTATTGCAAATCGACGTCTGTCGACTTTCTTGCCAGCTCTGGAGGCTGGAGCTGCTTTCGCAGCAGATTTTCCACTCGTGGCTTTTTTCCAGCTTAGGCGTTGACGCGCCCTAGCCATTAGTATTGACTTACGCCTCGCAATGTTCTTAATCTTCTCAAGCAACTCTTCTTTGATTTTGACAATATCCAATGAAACAAAAGAAAGCTCCTTTGGGATAAAATCAACTGCCCCAAGATCCATTGCCTCAAGTGTAGCAGCAGCGCCTTCTGTGGTGATGCTACTAACCATCATCACAGGTGTCGGCTCTTCCTCCATTATGTGGCGAAGAGCGGTCAAACCGTCCATGCGCGGCATTTCAACATCCATTGTCACAAGATCAGGTTTGAGCTCTTTGACCTTCTTGACTCCTTCGGCCCCATCTCGAGCCGTGGCAATGACTTCGATCTCAGGATCAGACTCCAGCATCATCGTAATCGCTTTACGCATGAACGCTGAATCATCTACAACTATAATTCTTGTCTTTGCAGTCTTCATATATATAAGCTCAATGTCATTAAGGTATGTTCTTGTTAAGTGGGTATCTCTTGTTTAGTTCGCCATTTTTTGGGCCAAACCAAACAATCCAGCTACATCGACAATTAGCCGTACGCGTCCGTCTCCGAGAATTGTCGCTCCCGCCAGACCTTCTATATTGCCAAATAATTTGCCCAAAGACTTGATAACAACTTCTTCTTGGCCGATCAAATCATCAACGACCAAACCAAGACGACTTTCTGCCAATCCAATCACAACTACATTGGCGCTTGACTCTTTTGATGGTGTCCAGCCTTTGCCGTCACGAAGTACACGTGGCAAAAACAGTAGCGGCAGAACCGAATCCCGCAATTGAATCACTTCAGTTCCATTGACATACTTAACATCGTCAAAGCCAACATTTACTATCTCATGCACACTCGCTAATGGGATGATATAGATGTCCTTGTTAGCGCGGACAAGCAACCCCTGAATAATCGACAGAGTTAGCGGCAATTTGATAGTGATAGTTGTACCTTTCCCGCGAGTAGAAGCAATCTCAATGATGCCATTGAGTTTTTCAATATTGGAACGGACAACATCCATACCAACTCCTCTACCGGAAACATCGCTAACAACTTTAGCAGTTGAAAAGCCTGCGCCAAAGATGAAGCGAAATATTTCACCATCGCTCATTCGCTCAACATCCGCGGCTGTCGTTAGACCACGCTCAATGGCTTTACTCTTGATAGCTTCAAGGTCAAGTCCTCGGCCATCATCGGTGATCTCGATGATAATATTTGATCCCTGGGAATATGCGCTTAACAAGACGGTACCAACCTCGGGCTTGCCAGCGGCAATACGCTCCTCAGGTGGTTCGAGACCGTGGTCGCAAGAGTTTCGAACAAGATGCACTAAAGGATCACCGATCTCTTCAATAACCGTCTTGTCTAACTCGGTGTCTTCACCTTGCAAAGTAAGGTTGATTTTCTTGCCAGCATTGGCTGCCAAGTCTCTTACGACACGAGGAAACCGGCTAAATACTTTCCCTATAGGAAGCATGCGTAGTTTCATAACCGAATTCTGTAACTCAGTTGTCACAAAACTAATCTGTGATGCTACACTTGTTATTCTTTCTAGAGAATCGTGTTCGGAGGTTGTGCCGTTGGCTATTTCGGCATTGACCGAAAGTAAGCTATTCCTGCCTAAGACAAGTTCACCAACGAGATTCATCAGCGAATCCAATCTGTCAACTCCGACTCGAACAGTTTGCTCAATCTTCCGTCCACCTGATTTGTTGTCATTTTTGGCTGGAGAGGCCGCTGCTTCGGTAGATGTCTTTGGTTTATTATTTGACTCTTGAGCCAGTGATTGGGCCAAAGCGGCTTTGATTTCAGCGTCGAATGCCGCCTCATCAAACTCCCCTTCATCTTCATTGGAGTCAGGTTCAGCTTTAGGATCGCTGGTTGCGCCTGCCTTATCAGAAGCCTGGCTCTTCCCTGAATCTGCTTGAGAATTGTTTATTCTCTCAAGCTCAACAATCAAACCAGAAACGTCACGCTTAACAATTTTCTCATTGCGAACATCATCAAGCAATAACTTTAAATTATCCAGGCCTTCGAGGAGAGCATCCATGACATCTTTTTCGACATGGATTTCACCCTTGCGCAGACGATTGAGAACATCTTCCATCTTATGGGTGAGATCTGTAATCTGATCTAATCCAAGGAAACTTGAGTTGCCTTTGATTGTATGAGCTGCCCTAAAGATATTATCAAGTAGCTCCAAATCATCGGGAGACGATTCCAAAGCGACTAGATCATTATCTAGTGACTCAATGATATCACCAGCTTCAACAAGGAAATCATCAACGAATTCCTTCATATCATCTGGCACTTGCAGCGCTTCAGGCGCCATTACTTCTTCTTCAACTTTTGGACTCATTAGATTGTCTCACGAGGTTATCAATATCAGACTGGTCTGTATGTTTGAACTCCATGTCAGCATGAGGGTCAAAGCTTCTCTCCTTACGCGCTGGAGCGTTTTTCAAAACTTTCACAGGACTGGCGCTACTACCATCATCAACTAAATCACCAATAATCAAGGCGATCTTAGCATCAACTTCCTCCAGCAAGCTAGCGGCATGGTTGATTTGTTGGGTTGTGATGTCTTGAAACTGAAGAGCGTCCATGATAGCAAAAGCATCATTCTGAGAACGGTTGGCAACCTCTTCTGCTTTTTCTAAGAGAGCATTAACCGACTTATTACCAGCTCCACTGTCAGTGAGAACATTCATGGCCTCATTCAAATGGCTGATAATATCCACTTGTTGTGCTGAAATGTTCTCCACCATGTCCATAACTCGATGAGCCGCCTGCTCAGTCTGGGACGAAATACGATCCAAATGCGTGGTCGCTTTTGGAAGAGTATTTCTTGTGTCAGCCAAGGGGCCTTGTATTTCACGCAAGCTCGCTGATAATTCTTCAATAGTCTGCTTAAGCGCACCAAGACCACCCTTCAGAGTGGAACCTACTTGTGGGACGCTAGCCTGCTCATCCATGTTGTTTGTATCAATGCTGGTTGCATTTTTTTTCTTGTTCCCCATCTCACTAGGCTCCTTTAAGAATCTCGTCGATTTTCGACTTTAGTGTGTCTGGGGTAAAGGGCTTAACAATGTAGTTATTAACCCCCGCTTTTAACGCTTCGACGATATCCTCTTTGACCGAACGTGTGGTAATCATCAATATTGGGATATTGGCATGCTCTGGCTTGCTTCTCAAATTTGTCACAAAAGACAGACCATCCATTTCTGGCATGTTCCAGTCTGTTATAACAAAGTCAATTTTCTCAGCCTCCATTTTCGCCAAAGCGTCTTTTCCATGCTCGGCTTCCACTATATCAGTGAATCCAGCCCTTCCAAGTGTATTAATGATTATCCGACGCATTGTCGGAGAATCATCAACGGCAAGAATTTTCATATTTGCCATGTTTAGGTCTCCCTACTTCAATCTGCATTATGATTATTATTAGCTATTATCTTATCTGGGTTCAGAAGTCTGCTGACCTCTAATAACAATGTATCCGGACGGAACGGCTTCACGAGATACGAGGTAGCGCCAACTTCTATTCCTCGCTCTTTATCTTCGCTGCCCTCTTCTGACGACAAAATGATTATTGGAAGCTCCTTGTGAGCAACATCATTGCGCAGAGTGGCAATAAGTGTGTAGCCATCGACATTGGGCATGTTCAAATCAGTAATGACCATGTTGATCTTACCGTCTAGCGCTGAAATTTTCTCCATAGCATCCATGCCATCGCAAGCGGTGACAACCTGATAGCCCTTATTCTTTAATGCGAACGAGACGAATTTCACAACCGTCGTTGAATCATCAACAACTACTATTTTTTTCTTATCCATATATCAACCGCCTACCTTACCAGCCAGAGCCTCTTGCGCTTCTCGCCTTGCCTTTATTTTCTTAAGCAACTCTAACGCTTTTGTAGCCCCACTAGGTTCACCGGCTCCTGTTTTGGATACAGCGCGTGAGCTAGCGACTCGTGGAACTTGCGTTGAAGTTCTTCTCGAAGAGCCACTTATTTTTTCCTCATCCTTGCCCCCTTCGTCCTTAACATAGACTAGGGCTCCCTTATAGTACTTGAGACTGAACGCCTTGGAGATTCCATGTAGCGTCTCAGAGTGACCGATAAGCATTTGACCACCTGAGGCCAACGCTTGATAATACGCACGAACAATTTTGCGCTTCACGTCATCCGAAAAATAAATCATGACGTTACGACAAAATATTACATCAAGATTTTTGTACATGGATAATTTTTTTGTATCATTCAAATTAAGCTGAACAAACTTAACAAGCGCTTTAATTTCACGCTTGATAACAAACTTCTCGCCATTCTTATCAAAGTATCGCGTCAACTTATCCGGCTTGACATAGCGCAGTGTCGTCCCCTCATACTCACCAGCTCGGGCTTTTTGAAGGACTTTATCACTGATGTCATTAGCAATTATCTCAACATTCCAACCTGGTTCTGACTTTAGCGCTTCCTTAATGATGATGCCCAGAGTATACGGCTCTTCACCTGTTGAGCATCCAGCTGACCAAATACGTAAAGTTTTCGGTCCTCCCATTTTACGCTTGGCCTCCAGTATCTCTGGCAAGACCGCTGTGGCAAATGCATCGAGCTGCGGCTCGTTACGGAAATAATAAGTCTCGTTTGTCGTAACTAGATTCATCAGCTCGTCGAATTCACGATGTGACGTATCATATTTTACCCGATAGAAATAGTCTCTGTATGTCGCAACACCAAGATCATCCATACGCTTAGCCAGTCTGCTTTGAAGCAGATAGAGCTTATTGTCTCCGAAGTACATTCCCGACTTTTCATGAATGTATTCACGGAACGTACAAAACTCTTCGACGCTCAGTGTTCGCTGTTCACCAGTTGATGGCATTACAACTTCCCTCTTAACTGTACTACATCTCTTCCCGTGTGTAGCACACTCGGACTTTATTAACGCAAATACTCTTGCGCTAAACTCTGTTTACTTTTTCTTTACGTGCCGAAGCTTGTTCAACAGACTTGAAAAGCTTTGGCATATTGAACGGTTTGACTACATAATCATCAACACGTTGCTGAAGAGCGCGAATTGCGCTCTCAACAGATGGATAACCAGTCACAACCACGATAGGTTGATCGGGCTTGGACTCTTTCATTCGATCGATCATAGTCGAACCGTCCATCTCGGGCATTTTTAAGTCTGTCAAGACAACATCGAAATCTTTCTCTTCAAATGCCAATAGCGCTGTCTCACCGCTGTTAGAAACAGTTACATCCCACTCACGTTCATTAAAAAACTCGTAGAGCAAATCTCTTATCAAAAGTTCATCATCAACAATTAGGATATTGTTCCGCTTCATCGTGTCGCCCCAGATTGCAGACTAGACATTGCAGATTCTACAGCGGCTACAATAGTTGTATCACTATCCGTTGCAATGGTTCTCAAAAACACTATCATGGATTCATCACGCATATCTGCAATCGCATTAATAGCGGCTAATCGAAGCGCGACCTCCCCCGACTCCGCCTTTGCTTTAAGCAAATTCTTCGTCTCGGTAGAATTGATTGTTGCTAGTGTAGTGATGACGTGAAACTGCAACCACAAATCGTCTTCATTCAAGAATGGAGTGAGCAATGAGGTAGCGTCTTGTGAATGATATTTCGCTAAGGTAGTCATTGCTACTCTTTGAACCGTTTCGTTTTCATCATTAATAAGCGCTAGTAATGAATCAACAGTGGGAGCCTCACCCATACGACACAAAGCCTCAATTGCAGCTTTACGAACTTGAGGGTCAGTGTGCGATAAAGCCCCTCGCAGTGGCTCAAGGACATTATCCTCGCCAATCCAACCTAGAGCATTGGCAGCTAATCGTTGACGTTCAGGATCCGTTGTTTGTAAGTCATTTGTAAAATGATCCACAATTCGCTGTCCACCAATAGTGACTAAGGCGCCAACACACACTTCGCGGACATCACAATACTCATCATTAAGGCCCGTTATTATTAGCCCTGTGGCTTCCGCGTCGCCTATCCAACCTACGCCTCGATAGGCGGCCGACCTGACATGACCAACTGGATCTTTAACCATCCTTTTCAATTCACTAAGTGAAGTTGGGCTATCTACTCTACCAAAGATAGAAGCAACTCTAATTCTAATTTCGGGATCCGAATCGGAAGCAAGAGGAATCAACTTCTCAATCGTTTCGACACGCATACAGCCCAGCAAAGCATCTAACAGAGACATTCTATCTGTCAGATTCGCGTCTTCAAATTGTTGAAGTATCATCTGATCTAGATCATGGTAAATGTGCCTACATTGGTCGACAAGTTGACACCAAGTAATTGAGTCAATTTTCCCAACCGACGCGAGCAATTCTAGAACGAGTCCCTTATCTCTCCATATATCTATGTTTCGTAACGAGAACCTACTTATACCATCATCTTCCTCTAATAACCCTTCGATAATAAAGCTGCGAAGGCGTTCACCGGAGACATGACCGCGTATATCAACGCTAACATTCTCTGATATTCTGAGGGCGGACTTAAAAGCTTCTACTGCAACAACAACTGAATCGCCACTGATTAGCTCAGTCAACTCCTTAAGAGCCTGGGGCGAACCAATCTCCCCCAAGGCTTCTGAAGCGGTAAATGCCAAAAGAGGATCACCAGAAGAAAGGTTGGATAATAGAAACGGAATCGCTTCAGGACTTTTTATACGCCCAAGCGCTTCAATGGCCAAAGGACGAACATCCGCATTCTTTTCACCAACTTCAATCAACGGAGCTATAGCTTTCGGGTCACCTATTAGACCCAGAGCTTCAGCGGAGCTACAACAGACATTGATATTGTCATCCCACAAGGCTTGACACAGACAGTCCACACTACGGCTGTCTCCAATTAGACCAAGCACATCAGCAATGAATTTACGAACATCATGATCATCACTACTCATCCACTCCAGTAACGCTGGCACGGCCTCAGGACCAATGCGTACAAGTATCTCTGCTGCAAGATTACGGGTTGTAATACTTTCAGCGCCAAGGAAATCAGAAAGCAAAGCTGTTGTGGTTTCGCCTTTTACTTTAGATAGCGCATCAGCGGCCATTTCGCGAACATTAGCGCTGGCGTCCTCCAATGAGATAACCAACCCTGCAATTGCTTCATCAGAGTCTATCGTTGATAACGCCTCGACAGCTTCCTCACGGACACTAACTTCTTCCGCTTGAAGCATGTCTAACAATTCTGAGACATCTTGTACTATCTGATCCATACTACTTCCTCTATACTATCCGTATTAGACTGCTTACTGAACGGGCATCGTGCTATTGTAGGAGGCAATAGCCGCTTCCTCTGTCTCGTATATTTCAAAAATATGAGACAGTTGAGTAATTTCGAAAATCTCTGCTACGTAGGCAGCAAGATTCGACATGGTTAATCTGCCATGCTTCAATCTGGTTTCCTTCATCAGAGAAACTAAAGCTCCAAGTCCTGAACTATTGATAAAGTCAACTTTGGCCAAATTCAAATGAATACGGACGTTGCCGGCTTCAAATTCTTGTTGAATCTTCTCCTTGAGAGACGCTCCCGAGGCAAGATCAAGACGACCCGACATATTCAAAATCGTGACGTTTCCTGACTGATTCTTGGTAATGTTCATGATTCCTCCTGCAGTTTCGAAGCCCACCCTTTGGAAACAGAGACTTCGATATCATTTGAAATGTTTCTTTTTGTTTTCTCTCGTTTGAAGACTAAGCGCAGCGATAAGCCACCGTTTGCGGCGGTAGACAGAATGACCTCGTCTGCTCGCTCATACATTAAGTCTATTCCTCTCCCACCTTCATCAAGTGGAGCAGGTCTTTTGCGCTTTTCGATAAGCGCAATGGCGCTTTGCCCTTCGTCTGTAACATCGGCAATAAAAGCTGTCATATTAGCTGAAAGACGTAATCTAACTCGCTTGGATGTGTCAAGTCGATTGCCGTGGAGCACAGCGTTGTTAAATGCCTCCGACACACAAAGCTTGATATCTTGAACCAAGCGACCTTCAATGTCGTTATCGGCTAGGAACTTACCTAAATCGTCAAACATCAATGTCTCAGATTCAACAATTGAGGCATAGTCTTTTTCAAAGGCGCTTTCCCTATTCATCACACCCTTCCTCATCAGACTTCTTCAACAACTGGTTTACTCGAATCTGTAACACAGTAAAATCATCTTGTGACTCTTCTCCTGAGCCAATAGCAAACGTAGTGATATCAGACTGCAAAGCATTGCAGAATTTCTGAGGAGCGTGACTTACATTCTCTAGGACGAACTTTTTAGTTCGTTCGCGCCCAAAGAGATTACCAAGCTTGTCCTCTGATTCAGTTATTCCATCACTGAATATTGTTATTGTATCTCCACTCGCTACGTCGACACATTCGTCCTTGAATTTCAAGCCCTCAAATTGACCCACGATAGTTCCACCAATTGCTAGCTCTTCAATCTTTGAAATAGAACTCTTGTAATGCAACGCGGGTACATGCCCACCATTGCAGTAAGTCAAAGTCCCGCCTCGCATGTCGAACTTACCAAACCAAATCGTTGCAAACATTCCGCGATCTTTGATAATGCCCTCGGACAATGTGTCATTGAGACGACCAGCCAACTCAGAAACCGACATTTCAGGCTCATAGCGAAGCAATGACTTGATTATCCCCACGCAGGCTGACATCACCAAAGCCGATCCAACGCCTTTACTGGAGACATCTCCAAGAATCACCACAAATTGATCATTGGGAAGGGGAATCACCTCATAGAAATCTCCACCAACTTCGCGCGCCGACGCATAGACAACACCGATATCAACACCCTCATGCTTCAAAGCGCCAGGAAGAATCGTTTCCTGAACCTCTCTAGCAATCAGCATATCCTGATCCATTTGCTGTTTTTGGAGCGCCTCATGTAACAGGCGTGAGTTCTCTATGGCGATTCCTAAAAAGTGATTTAGCGACTCAAGCGTTTCCAAGTCAGTCTTGTCGAACAGTTCGCCACGCTCTTTGTTAAGAATCACAACCATTCCATGTTTTCGCTCCCCTGAGCAAATTGGAACGGCCAGCAAGCTTGTAACATGAACTCCTTTGCGGCAGGTAATTTCTCCAGAGTTGACGAGGATACTTTCTTTCGAGTCTGTGGCTTGTTTGAGTAAATGTGTTTCTGGTAGAACGTAAATCTCTTCGAGGATAGAACCGTCCATACCCCAAGCGATCTTTGTTGCCAATGCCCCGTCTTCATCAAGCAGAATCGCTCCCACTTCACCTGAGACTGCACGCAGACTCATCTCCATCATGACCGTCATGACTTTGTCAATATCTGTGATGGATGCAATTATTGCCCCCATCGTCTCGATGTCTTTTAGACGTAATTTTTGCCGACCGAGTTCAAGGCGCACCTGAAACAAGCGCTCCTGTTCATCAATGGAACGGCCTTCCGTAGAGGTCGTCAGCGGTTCTACGGTCGAATCATGTTTTGCCAATTGCTTCATACCTAGTGAATCGGCCACAATGTATCTCGGCTTTACAAAGTAACTAGTTCTAGAGCCACTTTTATGGACTTGGTTTGAAATAGCAATTGAAACGAAGGGAGTTGATGCAAAGATACAGTAGGACTAGGTTTCCAAAAGAAACAGTCCAGCGACAATGATCGAGTTCAGAACTTGGCAACAGCAAGTATAAGAGATGCGGTTATTACTTCTTTTTGAATTTAATCCTAAGAGGAACCCCTTCAAAATCAAAGCGCTCCCTAATACGGTTAGCCAGAAAGCGAATATAACTTTTTTGAATCTTCTCAGGACGATTGCAGAAGAACACAAAAGTTGGCGGACAGATTTCAGGCTGGCTAACATAGGTTAGTTTGACTTCCTTGCCCTTGTCCGATGCAGGTGAACGGCGTTGTACTGAGTTTTCAAGCAAATCATTCAATTCGGAAACGGAGCATCTTCTCGAAGCTCGTTTATGCACAGCTTTGGCAACGGAAAGTGTTTTTCGCGCTCGCATTCCTTCCAATGCCGAAACGAATATCATGGGGATATACTTTAGATCACCTAGCTCATCTATGTAGTCCTGCATCAAACGATCTGCAGTTTTTGAGTCTTTGTCGACCAAATCCCATTTGTTGACAACCAAGACAATACCTCGCCGACAAGAATTGGCCTGTTGAAGAATACGTTTGTCCTGCGATGTGATACCTTCAGTGGCGTCAATCACAACCAGAGCTACATCACAGGCATCCAACGCTCTTTCAGCGCGAAGATTTGTGTAGAACTCAATGTCCTCGGTAACTTTCATCTTGCGGCGCAGCCCAGCGGTATCTACCAACGTGTAACGTTGTCCCTCATAAATACAGGGTGAATCAATTGCGTCAATTGTAGTTCCAGCAACATCTGAAACAATATTTCGCTCATCATCAAGAATACAATTCACCAAACTAGATTTACCAACATTCGGACGGCCAATAACAGCTACACGTAGAGAGTCGTCAAGAACTTCGTCTGGTGCGCTATCGGGCAATGCCTCAACGACCAAATCTAACAAGTCACCAATATTCTTACCTGCCGCGGCGCTTACCGCCATCGCCTCACCTAGGCCGAGTCGTTGCAATTCATGAACCTCAAGAGCCAGCAATTCTGTGTCTGCTTTATTGGCCGCAAGAATAGCGGGCTTTTTCGTCTTTTGTAAATACTGCGCAATACGCCTATCAACAGAAGCCACTGCAACTTGTGCATCCACCACAAACAAGATAACGTCAGCTTCTGCAACAGCCATCTCCGCTTGTTCCATTACTTTTCTATCAAAATGATTCTCGGAATTTGGAATCATGCCCCCAGTGTCAATCATATAGAACTCGCGCCCAACCCATTCACAAACTGCATAATTGCGATCACGAGTAACACCAGGTGTATCAGCGACAACCGCAAAACGTCTTTTTAGAAAACGGTTAAAAAGTGACGATTTGCCAACATTGGGCCTACCGACAATTGCCACCAATGGCAATGACGTTCGTTTGGCGCGAACAAATCCAGCTTCAACTATTGGCGCAAACTCGTTTTCCTCGGAAGTCTCAATTGAGCTCGATTCTTCATTTTCATCAAATGTTCTCATAATGCTAAACCTGCTTCCGCTAGAGCCACTGAACGATTGCCGCGTGTGGTATTAGAATTGTTGAGTGTGCATGAGCCACTTTTTACTTCCAAAGATAGCGCCTCTTTCAATGTCTCAACAAAATCATAACTCCCCACAACCACGGTCCTCTTGGCCTTTTTGCAAAACTCTTCTAAAGTCAAATTATCGATGAACAAATCATCATTGTTTAAACAATTCGGAGGCAATAAAACTATATCACCTTGAACGCTATCTTTAAGAACCGCTTGCAACAAGTCTGCGCCAGAAAGTAAACCTGAAATAGTCACCGTCCCACCCCAAAACTCATTCTTAACAGAATTGAACGACAAGTCAATTCCCATCTCTCTAACCTGTGGAACAATTTCCTCTTGAAGCCAGTCAATAGCTGACTCACCCGTAAAACCAACTAAGCGAGGCTTCTTGGCCCTGATACTATTAGGTAATTTGTTAAAAGAGCGTTTGAAGAATTGTTTCTTACGGTTAAAAGTCGCAGCAAACAAACGACACATTCCAATACCATTTTCAAATTGTGCGATGTCTTCATACTCTTTGAGCGCTGGAAACCTACGTTTGGCAATCGTGTAGAACTCGTCGGCTGGCCAAACAAAGCGTGTCCCAAAATCCTTCAAGAATCCTTTTTGCAATTTCTCAATTCGATTTATGAAGTCATTGGCCAATGTTTGGCTATAGATACTAATATCTGGCAAATTGTCGCGGTACTTGGTCAATCCAACAGGCGCCAACGCCAAGGTTTCGATTCCTGGATTTAGCGCGGCCAGTTCACTAATAGTCCGCTCTAGTTCAGGACCATCATTGATACCTGGACAAAGCACAACTTGGGCATGAATAACAATTCCACCAGCAATCAGCTCTTTCAAGCGAGGTAAGATCGGAGCCAATAGTTCGTTCTTGAGCATACATCTGCGCAAAGTGTCATTGGTGGCATGCACCGAGATATACATTGGAGAAAGTCGTTGTTCAATAATCCTCGCAATATCTGCATCTGTTGTATTTGAAAGCGTCACGAAATTGCCATGCGTGAAACTATAACGATAGTCCTCATCCATTATATAGAGCGAGCGCCGCATACCTTTTGGTTGCTGCATAACAAAACAAAATATGCACTCGTTCTTACAAGTCCGTATACCGCTTTGCTTGAGCGTCAGCCCCAACTCCTCGACTGTCACATCCTCAAACTCAAAGAGTGTCTGTTCACCATCAGCCAATTCAAAAAGCAAATCAACTTCTGGCTCAGCCATCTTAAAATGGAAATCAATAGTATCACGTACTGGCTCATCATTGATTGACACTAGTCTGTCACCTGGACGAACATAGGCAAACAAAGGTGAATGCCTGTCGATAGCTGTCAGTTCAAGACCAGCTTTGCGTTTGAGCAAAGTTTTCTTATTGTTTGCGTCAGAGACAGGCGCAGAACAACCCGACTCAGTCCCTAGAGAAGCTGATTCGGATACCAGTTTCATTTCTGACGAAGCTGGCAGTTCGGGACTATAGCGCCTAGGCGAAGTCTCTTCTGGTTCGAAATAATCTTTTTGGGCCCTGCTACTCATATTCTAACTATTCTTTAGAAATCACTTCTCAACTAATACTTTCAAAACAGATACTTCTTCAAGCCCTAGCCACAAAGCGCTAGCGCTAACGAATATTCACATTATACACACTTTTGCGGGGAATGTAATACCTCTATTGTCGCCCCTCTACCCACACCCTATTCTAACGCCTCTCAAAACAGAGTCAGAATGAAACAGAAAACCGAAAACAAAAAATAACAAGCGGGCGACCAGATTCGAACTGGCGACGTCAAGCTTGGGAAGCTTGCATTCTACCCCTGAATTACGCCCGCGAGATCCTGCGAAAAAAATCAGCGTAAAAATCCGCTGAGGCGGATACAATATAGTGGTGTAGAGTTAACTGGCAAGCTCTTTCGCTAAGTAAAAGCTATCAAAGGGTTTCTGCCTTCGCCCCAGAGCCTTAACCCAAGCTCTTTCCAGAGCTAGGATTTGCAATTCGGACCACAATAATCGAAATTTCAAAGAGGACATACATCGGAGCGCCAATCAGAATCTGCGTAAAAACATCAGGAGGCGTAATAATCGCTGCAAATATCAAAATCACCACCACTGCGACTCTTCGGCTCTTGGGCAACATATCGGGCTTGAGAAGATTCATCTTCGCCAAAAAGAAAGAAACCACTGGCATATTGAATGCCGCGCCAAAAGACAAAACCATCATGCCCGCAAAAGTGAGGTAACTGTCAACAGTAATAATCGGAGTCAAAGCGCCATCGCCAAAACTCACCAAATAGGTAATCGCCACAGGCAAAACGAAGCGATAACAAAACCAAGAACCAAAAGCGAACAATAAGCTCGAAGACATAACTGCTGGCAAAATGAAAGTCTTCTCTGACTTATAGAGCCCCGGTGCAACAAAAGCCCACAGCTGATAAAAGACATACGGAATAATCGCAAACAGTCCCGCAAAAATCGAAACAACCATATACGCATAAAATGAACCCGTTACAGTCGTCACATGCAGCTTCAAACCATCCAGTGGCTTGAGAACAAAAACAAATATCTCATCACCAAAAAACAACGCAGCGCTTCCAGCGACAACAACTCCCAAAAGAATACGAATCAATCGCCAACGCAATTCTTCAAGATGATCCAGAAAACCAATTACTTTTTCTGAATCCCAACTGCCGCCTCCACCAGAAGTAGCCGAAACTGGCGGAGTTCCACTTGACCCTCCCCCTGATTGTACCTTTTGAGGTTTTGACTCATTTCTTTTTGAGTCACTAGCCTCGTGACTAGCAGGAGTATCGAGAGTATTGGCGTCGGCGCTATAATAATCCGCGCGGTCTACTCTTCGCGGTATTGGTTGCGGCTTGTTTGTTTTGTCTTCTTCAGAACTCATAACACTATGCGTAATCTACTTCTCAAGCATGCGCTTTATTTCATTAAGAAATTCTTCTTTATCCTGAAAACGACGATAAACCGAGGCAAATCGCACATAGGCGATTTCATCGGTGTTCTTAAGTTTTTCCATCACCAATTTGCCAATAAATGAGCTCTCCACTTCATTGCGAGAGATCTCAGATAACCTAGCTTCTATTTCATCAACCAGCGCTTCCTGTTTCTTAGCTGAAATCGGACGTTTGTTACAGGAAAGCTTTATACCTGTCAGGACTTTCTGTCTATCGAAGGGCTCACGGCGATTGTCCCCTTTTAGAACTGTCAGTGAAGTGTTCTCAACATATTCATAAGTAGTAAAACGGTCTTCGCATTTCAAACACTGCCGACGACGACGCACGGCTCGGCCATCTTGCGCCGCCCGTGAATCCACAACTCTATCTTCTTCACTACCACAATGTGGACATCTCATAATTCATACCTGCCTAATAAGTCACTCATAATCACACTACTAAATCGAGGTGTCAACCTTGCCGCTATCTTCGCGGCACTGAGGGACAAGAATATGAAAAGGCCCGACCGTGTCAACAGTTTTGAAGTTATCATAGATTGCGTGATAAAGCATATCAAACTGCGGTGTCTCTGGAATTAGATCAGGGTCTTTCAAAACAACCAAATCTGGAGGCGAACTTTCAAAAAGCTCGACGCTCTCACTGGCGAGGGCCGAATCAAATTCCAGCTTGTAATACCATTGAATCCGTCCCCAAGGCTGGCGATCTGTCAGGAAACTCAGCGATGCTGGCTCTGGAAAGGCCAGAATCTTAGCTTCAGGCGCAGAATGCTCTAGGACACGAAGAGCCAGTCCGTCAATATTGGCTACAGTCGCCGAATCAGAGTAAATCCCTACTAGTTTCGCGGACGAAAACGGAACAGTCAACTCAGATCGCGCAGAACTCTTGTATGGAAATCGATGATGAACCGTCAGCGCCAAAACCAGCATGACACTCGCCATCGTTGGAATCATCCAGCCACTAAACCTATCCTTGAGATTCACTCTCAAACCGCCAACGTCCCTCTTGGGGTCGCCCCAGTTAGCTGAAAACAGAATCAAAATCGGTAGGCTGATAACTGCCCCGATATAGCTAAACACCCAGCCGTTATAGTTAAATCCAGAAGCATAGAGGACTATCAAAGCCATTCCACACAACCGAGTCTGGTGTTCAATGTGAATGCTTGCCCCTCTTCCTCGGCTCCCAATAATTGAAGTAACATAGAACCAAGAAAGAGATACAAATGAGACCAGAGTAATCATTAGCGGTAATTGTGATGCTGAATCACCAACCCAAAACCAAGCCGTCGCAAACCAAAGCACAAGAGAAACGATTCTTACTTTCTGCTTGAGAGGCGCCACCACAATCAAGAATAAAGTCCCAGCTAAAGGCCAGACACTCATGAAAGCCGTCGGTAAATCTTGGTAGATTAGAAATGAAAGCGGTAAGTCACTGATTCTGTTGGGTAAGCTATAAATATTATCCCAAACCTCAGACAATGGCGCCTCCAGAGCCAAGAGCGATAAGGCAACAATCCCAGCAAACCCCGCCAATAATCTGGCAGAGCTTAACAATTTTTCTGCAACTTTTAGATTAGTAAACTGATCCTCAAGGAAGTAGAAGAACAAATACATTGGAACGATTACTATAAAGCCCTGCTTACACAAAAACGCTAGTCCAGCAAACAGCCCAGCCAATACCATACGTTTTCTAAAAGCAAACAATGCAAACAGTGACGCGAAAAACATTCCGTCATAGGTGTACCACGGAAAGGCAAACAAAAGTGACGAATAAACGAGTGTAGCGCTAAGAACAAAAGCCAAAGAAACAGCCGAAAACCAGCGCCGATAGATAAGCGAGAACAATACGATTGTGGAGAACAGTTGCAGAGCCCAAATGATTCTGCTCACTAACACTGTGTAGCTTTCACCAAAGACACCAATCCAAAATGACTGAATCAGTGGCGACAACGGTGTTCGTAAATAATAGAAATCACTATAGATGTGCTGACCATCAGCGATGCGCTTACCCAAGGCCAACAAATATGCGTCATCATAAATCGAAAACCCTTGCGGCAAATAATACCAAAAGTAAACGAGCGCAAAGCACCAAAAAACAATGTAACTGCGAAGGTGATGCGACCTCTCAACCTTGGGAACAGTAACAGAGTTAGACTCAGGTAGTAATTCACCATGAAAAAAGAGCGCCTCTCTAAGGCTTTGAATTAGCTTTAGAGATAACGCTCTCATTATTGTCACCAAGGAAGTATTGAATCTATTGAGCGAGTGATGCAGTCTGTGTAGTCGAAGTCAGTAAAGGAAACCGTCGGCAAAGCGCCTTGACGCGTTCAGCAACATTGGCATTGACTGCGCCATCGTTAGTCTTATCGCTACCGCTGGCTACGTCATTGACTATGTCATTGATCATCGAGGCAATCTCGCGCATTTCACCCTCGCCCATCCCTCGTGTTGTCACAGCAGGTGTTCCAAGACGTACCCCCGAAGTAACAAACGGTTTTCTAGTATCAAACGGAACTGTGTTCTTGTTGGCAGTAATACCAGCTCTATCCAGAGCCTTTTCAATCTTCTTGCCAGAAACACTCGCGTTCAGCAGAGACAACAACATCACATGCGTGTCAGTGCCACCAGAGACAAGTTTCTGCCCATGACCGACTAGCGCTTCGGCTAGCGCCTGCGCATTGGCTAGTATTTGCCGTTGATATTCGGCAAACTTTGGTTCCAGAGCCTCTTTGAAAGCCACCGCCTTGGCAGCGATAATATGCATCAAAGGCCCACCCTGAATCCCCGGCATCACAGTTCTATCAATATCAGCGGCAAACTCTTCTTTGCACATAATCATCCCACCACGTGGGCCACGCAGAGTCTTATGTGTGGTAGTTGTCACGTAATCAGCATAGGGTATCGGCGACTCATGCAAACCTACAGCGACTAATCCAGCTATGTGTGCAATATCCACCATCAAAAGAGCGCCACAGGCATCGGCTGCTTCACGAAAGCGCTTGAAGTTTAATTTGCGAGGATATGCCGAAGCGCCAGCAACGATTAGTTTGGGCTTAACTTTACAGGCCTGTGCGATGAGTTTATCATAATCGATGACTTCATCCTCCTTTTCAACTTGATAACTAACAAAGTCAAAGAGTTTACCTGTGAAATTGATTGGATGGCCATGTGTCAAATGCCCACCATGCGAAAGGTCTAGTCCCATCACCTTGTCGCCAGTTTCAAGGCAACTGAAATAAACAGCCATATTGGCCTGCGAACCAGAGTGTGGTTGAACATTGACATGCTCACAACCAAATAACTCCTTAGCCCTATCACGCGCCAGATTTTCAGCTTCATCGACAAACTCGCAACCACCATAATAACGCTTACCAGGATACCCTTCGGCGTATTTGTTGGTCATCACTGAACCGGCCGCTGATAACACCGCAGGCGAAACAAAGTTTTCTGAGGCGATTAATTCAATTTTGTCAGTTTGGCGCGCAGACTCACGCTGAATCATGCCAAAGATTTCGGGATCGAACTCTTGCAGTGATTTCGTATTCATGCTCAACTCAGTTTGTTTGTTGTTTTATTCTTTCGGGCGGGAGAATCGTACTGCACAGCTACACAATATGCCTACCAAACACATCACATATAACTACAACCTATGCCTTAACTGGCTTATCGGAGTCCTGCTCAAGCGCAGACATTTTGTCGACTCGAGTTTGATGACGACCACCATCAAATTTTGTTTCGATCCAATTATTGATGATTGATTCCAAATCAGCTTCGGGAGTGTATTTCCCCGCAAGAGTCAATACATTAGCATTATTGTGAGCGCGCGCAAACATAGCCATCTCAGGATTCAAAACCAACGCGCCTCGTACACCTGCAAAACGATTGACAACCATATTCATACCATTGCCAGTCCCGCAAACGACAACCCCGAAATCTACAACGCCATCAACAACATCTTGCGCTACCTGAGCGCCAAAATCTGGATAATCAACAGATTCGCTGGAATTGGTTCCATGATCAACTACGTCATGCCCAAGGTCCTGCAATATCTGCTTAACCTTATCCTTCCACTCAAAACCAGCATGGTCAGAGCCAAGCGAGAATTTCATAGTCTTACTCATAAAACTTGCTCAGTATTTCTCAGTACTTCTTAAGGCCGTCTCTTAGGAAACATTGCTTTCAATCGCAACATCAGCGCCTACAGAAACAGGTGTCAACCAATTGAAACGGTCTGGAACTCTTCCTTCAATAATAGCGAAGAACTCATCCTGCAAACGTTTGGTAATTGGCCCACGCGACCCATCACCTATTGAAATTCGGTCGATACTTCTAATTGGGGTAATCTCAGCGGCTGTGCCTGTGAAAAACACTTCATCAGCGATATAGAGAGATCCACGTGAAATACCCTCTTCCCGACACTCAATCCCCAAGTCCTTGGCGATCTTCATAATGCAATCACGAGTGATTCCAGGAAGAACAGAATTAGAAAGCGCAGGAGTATAGAGTACGCCCTTACGAACAAGGAAAATATTTTCGCCTGAGCCTTCGGAGACATAGCCATTGACATCCAAAGCAATACCTTCGGAGTAACCATTGACAATCGCCTCTTGCTTGATGAGCTGACTGTTCATGTAGTTAGCGCCCGCTTTAGCTACCGCTGGAAGCGTATTGGGCGCAATCCTTGTCCAAGACGACACACAAACATCAACACCCTCTTCAAGAGCCTCTGGGCCCAAATACTTGCCCCAGTTCCAGACAGCGATAACTACATCAATCGGACATGGTCTCGGATCAACCCCTAGTGACTCATAGCCACGATACACAATAGGACGAATATAACAGGCTTCAAGATTATTAGCGGCTATTGTTTGGAGAGTTGCCTCGCGAATCACTTCCTTAGTGTATGGAATATCCATACGGTAAACCTTCGCGGAGTTGAACAATCGATCGACATGCTCATCTAAACGAAAACAAGCTGACCCCGTTGCTGTTTTGTAACAGCGCTGTCCTTCAAAAACCGACGATCCATAACTGACTACGTGCGAGAGAACGTGGATTTTGGCGTCCTGCCAATCCACGAGTTTTCCGTTCTGCCAAATTTTTCCAGATTCATCAAAAGCCATAGCGGATTCCTTTCGCCTGTAATTGCGTTATATATTAAGCGGCCTCGACCCCTCCTGCCGCGGAATTGTAAAAACCGCTTCAGAGCTAATATACGCAAAACTGCCGATAAGTCAATGACTTGCGGCGATTTGCGCATTTCAAACATTGATGTTTGACTCTTCTGGAAGGATTTTTTACAGATGGAGATTGTATCGCGGAAAGCGCCTAGAACTCTCGAATTCAGCTTGGCTTAAGACAACAGAATACAATGACTTAGAGAAATCACCTTAATAGAGCCATCATAAGCTCTCTTGCCACATATCACGACTTCTTTAGTTTATGGTTTCCTTGAATATTTGCCTGAAATTAGAGGAATCAGCCAAAATGCCGCTGCAATTTTCAGCCCAGATCCTATCAGGAAAGGATAGAAACCCAATTGCAAAACCAAGCCTGGCTCAACAAAAAGAGAAAGTTGGCTAAGACCACAGACGAAAATCACTGCCGCACCAATAGTCAAAGCCGATGCAGAAAGCCAGTAATTGCGATCCCAGCCTCTATCAGCTAGTGAACCAGTCGCGTATGCCGCAACCAAAAACCCTAGCAAATAACCACCTGTTGGACCCAGCAGTACCGCGGCGCCACCTGTAGCTCCAGCAAAGACCGGAAGCCCAAGAGCGCCTTCAAACAAATAAAGTCCGATTACACCCACCGCGCGTGTCCTGCCCAGCGCCATAGCTGTCAGGAGAACACCGAATGTTTGACCTGTAATCGGCACTATTGTAAACGGAAGGGCCACAGAAATCTGCGCGGTGGCTATCAGAATAATATTGAAAGACATAACGAGCATAACCTCGCGCGCGATTGTTGAACCAAAGACACTTGTTGCGCCCATTGCACCAAATGAATTCACAAGATATGAGTTTCTATTTCCAACTAGTTTCTCAATCGCTCTCATCTATCTTCCCTTATGACTATTGAATACTATTGTATTTTATATAACTGCTAAAGACTCAGCTAGGCAGACTTTTCCGTCAACTCTTCTTGATAGCGCCTTACTAAATTGCGCGAAATAACAATTCTCTGTATTTCGCTGGTGCCTTCGCCAATTTCACAGAGCTTAACATCACGCCAAATACGCTCAGCGGCATACTCACCAACTCGTGTTCCACCAGTCTCTAGAATCGCAATAGCCTTAGCGGCGCAACGTGTGCCAACTTCGGAGGCGAACAATTTAGCATGAGCTGAATTCGGACCATAGGCCAAGCCTTCGTCTTTCATCATCGCGGCGCGATAAATCAAACCTCGCGCAGCTTGAAGTTCAGTTTCCATATCAGCCAATTGGAAAGCCACACCTTGTCGCTTCGACAAACTCAGCCCCGTAGCTTCTTGCTCGACCGCATACTTCAAGGCACAATCCAAAGCCCCTTGCCCTAACCCGAGAGCCATAGCGCCGATAGAGATTCGGCCACCGTCGAGTGTTTTCATGAACTGCTTGAATCCACCGCCTGTTTCACCAAGTTGATTCTCAAGAGGTACTTTTACATCAGAAAAATGCAAGAAAGCCGTGTCACTGCCACGTAAGCCAAGCTTGTTTTCTTTTTTACCAGAGACAAACCCATCCCAGCCTTTCTCCAAAATAAATGAAGAAATCCCGCGACTACCTGGCTCGTCGGAAGTCTTGGCTGTCACGACCGCCGCATAACATTCTGTCGCTGAAGTAATCCAACATTTTGAACCATTGATAATCCAATTATCGTCTTCGATAACGGCCCGAGTTTTTGTTCCGCCTGCATCAGATCCAGCGTCAGGTTCGGTTAAGCCAAAAGCCACCAACTCTCCAGCACAACCACGCGGTAGGTATTTGCGCTTTTGCTCTTCACTGCCGAATTCATAAATCGGCCACAAACCAAGTGAATTATGCGCGGCGATTGTGATACCTGTTGAGCCACAAACGCGCGAGAACTCTTCGACTGCAATAGCATACTGCAATGTCTCAAATCCCGAGCCGCCGTATTTCTTAGAGACAACCATTCCCAAATAACCCTCATCAGCCAACGGCTTGATAAGTTCCTTTGGAAACCTCTGCTCTTCATCGATTGAGACAGCTAAAGGAGCAACACGCTCCAATGCGAAAGCTCGCACTTGCTGCCTGAAATCTTCGTATTTCTTATCCCAAAAGTTCATTAATCCCTCAACAAGTCACGGGAAATAACCATCAACTGCGCCTCGGTGGTGCCTTCATAGATTTCAGTGATACGAGCATCACGGAAATAACGCTCCACAGGATACTCTTTGATATAACCATAACCACCATGAATCTGAAGCGCTTGATCAGCAATATAGTTGGCCGACTGACTAGCAAATAGTTTCGCCATCGAGGCTTCACGATGAATAAACTTCTCACCAGTGTCCTTGAGAGCCGCGGCACGATAAACCAACAAACGCGAAGCCTCTAAGCGTGTCGCCATATCGGCTATCTTGAATTGAATAGCCTGAAAATTGGCAATTGGCTGATTGAATTGAACACGTTCTTTTGAATATTTGATCGCCTCATTGAGCGCCGCCATGCCGATACCAACGGCTTGAGCTCCAACACCGATGCGGCCACCGTTGAGAATACCAACAGCGGTTTTAAAACCATCACCCTCGACACCAATCAGATTCTCCTTCGGGACTTTAACGTCCACGAGAATAACTTCACGAGTATCAGAGCAACGAATGCCAAGCTTGTTTTCTTTCTTACCTAGTGACAAACCCTCACTCTCGGCCTCAACAACAAAGGCGCTAATTCCTTTACGGCCAGCGGCAGGATCTGTCTTGGTAAAGACGATAAACAAATTGGCAAGTCCAGCATTAGTTACCCAAAGCTTATTACCATTAAGCAAATAGTGATCACCTTTATCAACAGCGGTACAGCCAATGCTGACGATGTCAGTACCCGCTCCAGCTTCGGACAAACAGTAAGCGCCAATCCAACCCTCGGCGACCTTCGGCAAATATTTCGCTTGTAAAGACTCTGTGGCGAATTCGTTCAGCGCCTGAACAAAGAGCGAATTATTCACCGAAACAGTAATTCCAAAACCTGCGCTAGCCGCCGACAACTCCTCGATAACCACCGAATAAGCCAGCATTGAAAGCCCAAGACCACCGTGCTTCTCAGGAATCAGCATCCCAAAGAAGCCTAAGTCCTGCGCCTCTTTGATAATCTCCGCTGGAACTTCTCCTTTGGCATCCCACTCTTCAGCGTTCGGATAGACACGTTTCTCAGTAAACTCTCTTGCCGCTTCACGCATATCCACGGCTTCTTCTGTTAATTGATAACTCATTTGTAAAACCTATCGTGTTTCTATTTGTATTGTTCTTATTCTAAATCATTCACACTCGCTAGAGATAAATTGCTAACCAAGATTCTCTAGGACAATATGCAACTATTCTTCATAAACAACTATTCTTCATAAACAACTATTCTTCATAAACAACTATTCTTCATTAACGACTATTTTTCATAATTATGAAAACCGCGGCCTGACTTTCTGCCAAGGTATCCCGCTTGTACCATCTTACGAAGTAATGGGCACGGGCGATACTTTGAATCCCCGTAACCTTCATGCAAAGTTTCCATAATCGCCAGACAAACGTCCAATCCAATAAAGTCCGCTAAAGTCAATGGTCCCATTGGATGATTCATCCCCAGCATCATGACTTTATCGATTTCCTCAGCCCCAGCGACACCTTCCATCATCGTATAGGCCGCTTCGTTAATCATGGGCATCAAAATACGATTAGCGACAAACCCGGGATAGTCATTGACCTCAACTGGCTGTTTGCCAAGTTTCTCGCAAAGCGCATAAATCAAATCAAAAGTTTCATCGCTAGTCGCCAAACCACGAATCAACTCGATCAATTTCATAATCGGAACTGGATTCATGAAGTGCATGCCGATAAACTTATCAGCTCGGCCAGTAGTCGAGGCCAATTGAGTAATCGGCAATGAACTCGTATTCGAGGCCAAGACACTATCAGGACTGAGAATCTTGCCGAGCTCAGCAAAAATCGCTGACTTAACTTCAAGATTCTCAAAGACCGCTTCAACAACCAACTGACACTCGGCGCATCCAGAAAGCTCTGTCACTGTTGTCAAATTCGCCAAAGTCGCAGACTTTTGTTCGGCGGTGATTCTCTCTTTTTTGAGCTGACGGTCAAGATTCTTTGTGATTGTTGTTATCGCTTTCTCAAGCGAGGACTCACTTTTATCACAAAGCACAACCTTGAAACCAGACTGCGCAAAAACATGAGCTATTCCATTGCCCATAGTACCTGCGCCAATCACACCGACTGTTTTGATATCGTCTATTTTCATATTCTATAACTCATATGTTTCCTAAAGGATATTGCTTCCTAAACAATTTCGATTGACAGAGCCACAGCATTACCACCACCAAGACAAAGTGTCGCCACGCCAGTTTTCTTGCTACGGTCCTTAAGCGCATAAATCAATGTCGTCAAAATGCGAGCGCCTGAAGCTCCAATCGGATGCCCCAAAGCCACCGCGCCGCCGTTGACATTCACGCGATCCCAATCCCAGCCTAGCGCGTCACCATCAGCAATGGCCTGAACAGCAAAAGCCTCATTGGCCTCAATCAAATCAAAATGTTCAATAGTAACTTCCATTTTCGCCATCAAATTCTGAACAGCATATATCGGAGCGAAGAACAAATCTTTTGGCTCAACACCAGCAGTGGCATAGTCAACGATCTTGGCCAAAGGTGTCAGATTCTTTTCTTTCATGAACGACTCAGAAACAATGACCAAAGCCGAAGCTCCATCATTCAATCCAGGAGCGTTACCAGCTGTAACTGAACCACCATCACGAGTAAAGGCAGGACGTAACTTTGCAAGTTTCTCAATTGTCGTACCAGCGCGTGGACATTCATCAGTATCGAAAACCACTGGGTCTCCCCTGCGCTGCGGAATAGTCACAGGCACAATTTCATCTTTGAACTTTCCAGCTTCAATCGCCGCCAAGGCCTTAGCATGTGAATTAGCCGAGAACTCGTCCTGACGCTCACGAGTAACATTAGCTTTGTCAGCGGTGTATTCCGCAGCGGCACCCATATGCCAATCCTCAAACGAGTCCCACAAACCGTCAAGTATCATCGAATCTTCAAGCTTCTTATGCCCGAAACGAAGTCCCTGTTTGGCTTGATGAAGCACATAAGGTGTATTGGACATCGACTCCATGCCACCAGCCATCACACATTTATTGTCACCAGCGCGAATTGACTGCGCCGCCAACATCACCGACTTCAAACCCGAACCACAAACTTTGTTAATTGTCAAAGCTGGCACACTACCTGGCAATCCACCATGAATCGCCGCCTGACGAGCTGGCGCTTGTCCGTTACCCGCCTGAATAACATTTCCCATAATCGCTTCATCGAAATCAGAAGCGTCGACACCACTACGCTTAAGCGCCTCAGCGATAACCGCTGCGCCCATTTCGGTAGCTGTTCTGGATGACAACCCACCTTGGAAATTTCCGATTGCTGTGCGACACGCCGCTACAATATAGGCTTGTTCGCGACTAACTTGTTTTTGAGATTGTGACATGCTGTAAGTGAATCCTTTCTCTGCGGAGATTCATGCAAAGAATCTAATCAGAAGAATGTGCATAAAAAGTGGGGCTTCTCTGCGATAACAATTACTGTCGGCATTCGCCTAGTGTATGGCAACCAATTGCGCCACTTACTCTTATAGCAGAGTCTCCCTCCGCTTTATTCGCCCCGATTGCGGAAGAAGCTCCAGCATAATAGCGACAACTGAGTCAGAAATCAAGCCATCAGTCAACCTTTCCCATCCCCCATAAACCACAAGCGCACAAGAGTTTCGGGACTCGAGATTCTTTGAAGTCGGCGCCACTTAGTCTCGTTTTTTGATTGATTATCAAGAGCCAAATCAATGATGTTATCAGTTAAGAGTATGATACTCGCAAACAATAACGATACAGAAAGCTCGGCACATATATGAACTCTTCAACAAACAGACCTAGACCAAATTGTTACAGCAAACTGAAGCTTTACAGCTTAGCGTTGTTGCTTAGTTTAACTGCGGTATTGACAGCCAGTCCAGTCTCCGCCCAAGGACCAGCTATACCTTTCAAGCCCAAAATCTATGTCGGAGCTGGCTATGCTCCAATCGTCAGCCCCGACACACGCTTCAAAGACATATTCAATTCAACTATTTCACTACAAGCGGCCGTAGGTATCCCACTATCATCTGGCTTTGAATTGGTTGGTAAGGTGCAATACCACAATTTTAGCAGTCGCTACGAGGGGTTTCCAGAATTGGGCGTTTTGGATGCTGCGTTTTTTAGCTCACTGGGCCTTGAAGATCCAGATCGAACAATTACGACCATCGGCCTCGACGCCAAACTTCCTTTTGGCCCTTCATTGCTTCCGATTCGCCCTTATTTCCTCGTGGGCGGGGGAAGTTTCACTTTGAAACAAAATGAAGTCATCGAATCAATCACAATTGGTAATCCTCCACAAAACTTCGCTATTGGTTATACTCGCATTAATCGCACGGATGTCTATTTCAATCTTGGCTTTGGCGCCGATATAAAGATAGGGCCAACCTTGGGACTATTTATTGAGGGCAAATACACAGTTCTCAATACTCCCATGGAAAGCGCTGGCTTGACGCCAATTATCGTCGGCCTACGACTTTTCTAAAGTCGTACCTGTCAAAACAAGAAGTAGAAATTGATAACCTCGCAAACATTGGCGCACCCAGCGTCAAAGGAGAACAACCTATGCGAACAGCTCCAACTTTTCGCGCTATGCTTCTATCTGGCATAGCCGTCGCCTCACTAGTCAGTACGGCATCAACAACCAACGCTCAAGCGCCGTCACCAATACCATCAGTGAGACTCAAGCCACACATCTACCTAGCTGGTGGAACCGCTACAGTCGCAAACCCGAGCGCCACTAAAGATATTCTCAATCAAAGTTTGTCTTTGATGCTTGCCGTTGGTTTGCCATTGAATTTGGGCCTTGAGATTATCCCGAAAGTACAATATCACAAGTTCAACCTTTCAAATGACTTTATCTTGGCCTCAAGCATCACTACCGAGTCGCCGAAAATGACAATCCTAACTCTCGGCGCTGATCTCAAAATGGGTCTCTTACCTGGACCAGTTCCAGCGAAACCATATTTCTTGATTGGTGGAGGCACCGCCAGTATGAAATGGGACGATCTCGGAGTTTCCTTGCCAAGTGTGAGCTCAACAAAGATTTATTTGAACATTGGCGGAGGTTTGGATGTCAAAGTCGGACCATCATTTTCCTTCTTCGTTGAGGGCAAGTACACCTTTGTTAGCGCTAATGGCGCCAACCTTGGTATCGTACCTTTGATGGCGGGCATACGCATAATGTAACTTGCGCAGCAAAACATTATTGAATACAAGAAGGCCAGCTGTTAAACAACAGCTGGCCTTTTCTTTGAAACTATAAATCAACAATTCCGTAAACATCCTCACCCAACAATCGTAGTGGCAGGGCTTGCCCTGCCTTGTTCGCCAGAAATCATCTACCCCGAATCAAAAAAGGCGCCCCAAGGAGCGCCACTACGATTGGTAATTTGAATTCGGACCAGCCAACAATAGTTCGCTTAGTCATTCCTCATCAACTTCAAGCTCAATAATCACCGTATCAGCGTCAACTTGATCTCCAGCTTCAAAGTGAACAGCTTTGACAATTCCATCTGATGGGGAAAGCAATTGGTTCTCCATTTTCATAGACTCGATAACCACTAATGCCTGCTTGGCAGTTACAGCGACACCATTTTCGACCAAAATTTTCACAATCTTACCTGGCATAGGCGCCCGAAGCTTGTCTTTTTCACCTGACTGACCGCCGTCAGAACCAGAAGAAACCGCATCAGCTCCTGCCAGTTCGAATTCAATCAATTGAGAATCGAGTGTGACAAAGGCGCGCGACTTACTAACAGCTGCATCACCATGAGAGTCATTGGAACCATTGGCCACGACATAACCGTCACCTTTCTTGGTGACAATTACTTCCTGCCCGTCAACAGTAACAACAAATCTGCCATCACTCTTCTTGACTGTCACAGTCAACTCAGCGTCCTGATAACGTAAACGATGCGTACCCATAGAGCTGCCTACTCCGCCTCTCCAATACGCCACCCACTGCCAGACTGCCAAGGTGTCGGAACACTAAAACCGTCTTCATTAGCGCTAGTGTCTGCAAAGCGAGTTCCGCTCTCCAAGGCAACAGCCGCAAGAGCCGCAGCGCTTACTAACTTTGAGTCTGATAAATCACCAGTCTCTGTACCATTTTCAGACATGACTTCTTCAATGAACCCTGTATGTATCTCACCTGAAATGAATTCAGATTTCTGTAGAATATCAAGCATATAATGCATTGAAGTTTTCAATCCCAATATCGTATAGCGCTCTAAGGCATCTATCATTCTCAAACGCGACTCTTCACGATTAGCGCCAAAGGTAATCAATTTTGAGAGTATTGGATCATAGTCAATTCCAACTATGTCATTCTCGCGCACTCCGCTATCGACTCGGACCCCAGGTCCACACGGCTCAACGTAACGCATGAGAGTTCCACTAGACGGAAAGAATTTATTTTCAGCGTCTTCGGCATAAATCCGACACTCAAAGGCATGACCTCGCTGGGTCGCATTCAAAACTTCAGGCGAGAGATTCTCACCAGCGGCAATCCGTATCTGCTCAGATACAAGATCCAAACCAGTTACTAACTCAGTAATCGGATGTTCAACCTGTAAGCGTGTATTCATTTCTAGAAAATAGTATTTGTCGTCTTTATCAAGCAGGAACTCAACTGTGCCAGTCGAATAGTATCCTCCAGCCTTGGCAATTAGAATCGCAGACTCACCCATCTTTTCTCGCAATTCTTCACTCACTGCTGGAGACGGCGTCTCTTCAATAATTTTTTGATGACGTCTTTGAATAGAGCACTCTCGCTCAAACAAATGAGTTACATTGCCGCTCTTATCACCAATTATTTGAAACTCAATATGACGGGGCTGAACAATAAATTTCTCCAAGAAAACCCTGTCATCAGCAAACGCGTTACGCGCCTCACGTTGCGCGGCCTCAAGCGCATCCTCCAGCTCGGCCTCAGCATGCACCAATCGCATACCCTTGCCACCACCGCCAGCGGAAGCCTTAATCAAAACAGGATAGCCAACTTCAGACGCTAGTTTCTTAAATGCTGAAACATCTGCTCCAGCGCTATTCATCCCTGGGGCCACAGGCGCTCCCGCCTTTGTGACTATTTGACGAGCAGAGACCTTATCACCCATCAAGCGCATCGAGTCAGCCGATGGACCAATAAACACTATCCCATTTTTCTCGCACGTTTCAGCAAATACTGGGTTCTCAGATAGAAACCCATAACCAGGATGAATCGCATCAGCGCCAGTTTCTTTAGCCGCCGCGATAATCTTGTCTATCACCAAATATGACTCAAGTGGTGACGCCTCCCCAACTGACACCGCTTCATCCGCCAGTTGCGTGTGCATTGCATTAGCATCAGGCTCAGAGTAAACAGCCACAGTCTTAATACCCAAGACACGACAAGTGCGCATAATACGCACCGCTATCTCGCCACGATTGGCTATTAGGATTTTCTTAAACATTCTTTTAACAAATATCTTTTCTTAGATAACTCTGGGAGTTCTATTGGGATTTTGTCATCAATTATTATTGACAGCCAAAATTTACATGCGGAAGACACCAAATTTAGCATCAGGAATCGGCTTATTAAGCGACATCGCCAAACCCAAACCCAAGGCTTGCCGAGTTTCCGTCATTCCCAAAATCCCATCATCCCAAAGTCGCGCACTAGAATAATAGGGCGACGATTCGATTTCATATTTCTTGAGAATCGGATTCTTTATAGCGTCAATTTCTTCTGGTGTCAGGTCATGGCCCTGTTTTTTGAGCTGGTTGATTTTGACGGTCGACAAAACCTCCGCTGCCTGCTCTCCGCCCATAACAGCAATCTTCGCATTTGGCCACATCCACAGCAAACGCGGGTGATACCCACGCCCACACATCGCATAATTACCAGCCCCATATGACGCGCCAACCATCACTGTAAATTTCGGGCCTGGGAAACTTGCAGTAGCGTGAACTAGCTTGGCTCCATCACGCGCAATCCCGCCATGCTCATATTGTTTGCCAACCATAAAGCCTGTGATATTCTGCAAATAAATCAATGGAATCTTACGATGCGCGCACAATTCAATAAAATGAGCTCCCTTCTGCGCCGACTCAGCGAAGAGTATTCCATTATTGGCAACAATACCAACAGGATAACCCATGATATGGGCAAAGCCACATACCAAAGTGATACCATAACGACTCTTGAACTCATGAAACCTCGAACCGTCTACTGTCCGCGCGATCATCTCGCGAATATCATATGGCTGACGCACATCATTAGGCACAGCGCCATACAATTCCTCTGGATCATAATACGGCTCTTCGGGATCTGTTCGTTGTAATGGAAAGTGTGTGTGACGCCCTAAGTTTTCAATCACATTGCGGCAAATCTGCAAAGCATGTTCATCACTATCAGCAAGATGATCGGCAACACCGGAGATACGCGTATGCACATCGCCGCCACCGAGTTCCTCAGCGGAAATCTCTTCACCCGTTGCGGCCTTAACCAATGGTGGGCCACCAATAAAAATAGTGCCTTGGTTTTTGACAATAATCGCTTCGTCAGACATCGCAGGCACATAGGCGCCACCAGCGGTACATGAACCCATCACCACTGCAATCTGCGGAATACCTTCGGCAGACATCATTGCCTGATTGTAGAATATATTTCCAAAATGTTCTTTGTCTGGAAACACTTGATCTTGTAAGGGCAAAAACGCCCCGCCAGAATCAACCAAATAGACACAAGGCAAATTGTTCTCACGGGCAATATTCTGCGCGCGAATATGCTTGGTGACAGTTAACGGCAAATAAGAGCCGCCTTTGACGGTAGCGTCATTTGCAACAATCATCACCTCACGACCATGAACAGCCCCAATCCCTGTCACTACCCCCGCGCTCGGAGCCGCATTATCATAAATGCCATTGGCAGCCAACGTAGAGAGTTCCATAAATGGCGAACCAGGATCAAGTAGGCGATCGATTCTTTCCCGCGCAAAAAGTTTTCCGCGTTCAGTATGGACTTTACGCGCACGCTCGCTGCCGCCTTGCTTGGTCTGTTCAAGTCGTTCACGCAACACTTCATGTTGCGCACGATTTAGTTCTGCGTTCTTTTTGAACTCAGCCGAGGATGTGTCAATCTTTGATTCTATGCGATACATAAGTAGATTATTTCTTCTTACTTGATTTCTTACTACCGCTACTCTTGCTCTTAGCGCGCTTCTTCGCTGGCGTTTTCTTGACTATCGTCTTTAGCAAACTCTCTGGAGCTTTGATTTCCATTTGCAAAAGCGCTTGTGACAATGTCTTCCCTTGTGGATCAATCATCAACGACTTAGTGCCACCGCCACCCAGAGACCCATCCATCAGGAAGTTCAACGCCAACAAATTGTCAACTCGCTTACGAGAGACTTCACCGAACGTTATTCCCTTAAAGAAGGCTTTGACCTTGCGAGCGGTGAGATGTGTAATTAACCAATCATATATCTCAGGTGATCGCGCCAAGACTCCAACATTACACATATCGCCTTTATCGCCCGACCTAGCATAGGCCAAGTCAAGTAACGTAACTGTTACAGACTTCCCTTTCGGTGGCTTGGCCTTCGGTCTGCGATACGGAGTTATGTCCCGAGTCTGAATTGACAAACGATATTGGAACTTCACTTGTGTCTCTGTGCGAATCCCATCGGTGTCCAATGTTTGGACACGTCCAGTCACAGAGTTTCTACCCATCAGCGCCGGCCAATAGGCCACAACCTGCTCGGGCCGCGGACGCCCACCTGTCACTGCCACACCAGACGGACCAGAGAGAATCATAGATGGCAGCAACACTCCAAAATCTTTGACCTTCTGCTGATCTTTGTCTCTAACTCCAAAACGTAACAATATTTCATTCGGAGCAAAGTTCTTGTCTCTTAAAGAATCAGGCCAAATCGAACCAGAACCAATCATTTCAACACGTTGGTCTTCGTACTTATGTCCCAAGCGCTTCCAAAACAACTTAGCAAACGCATCTGCCTTGGCCTTGACATTCGGTCCGCTAACCAAAATTGAACCTGACGCCTTCCAGCCATCGTCATGTGACATGGAAACCTTAAAGAACGGCGTATGTGGTTCACCTTTGATACCGCTTATCCTAACTCTGTTAGGTCCGACCTCTTTAAGTTCGATAGTATCAAAACGCGCTATACCATCGGGTGTGATATACAAGGCGGGGTCACCCATCTCATACAGCAATTGCTCTTTAACCGTTTTCTCAGAGACCAAACCACCTGTTCGCGCATGCTTGGTGACAGTAAAGTCACCAGATGGCTCCATTTCAATAATCGGATAGCCGATCCGATCAAATGATTTGACGTCCTGCCAATCAGTAATATTTCCACCAGTAGACTGAGCGCCACATTCAATTATGTGACCCGCAACAACACCCGCAGCAATTCTATCCCAATCAGTGTTTCCCCAACCAAATTCATACATCATCGGCGCTAAAGTAATACCGGTGTCTGTCACACGCCCAGTAATAATAATTTGGCAACCCGCCTCCAAAGCCACGACAACTGGTTCGGCCCCCAAGTAAACATTCGCAGAAGTAATACTAGGCCGAGCCTTAGCGAATTTGGCTCCATTTTCCATGTTTTGGAATTTCTCACCGCGCTCGACAAGATCATCAATCGATTCGAGAATATCATCGCCACAAACAACACCAACTTTGACTTTCAACTTGTGTTTTTTAGCAACCTCAAGAACCTTCTCAGCGCATCCAACAGGATTCACTCCCCCTGCGCTTGAAATAATCGTCACACCTTTTTCAATTATCAACGGCAAACATTCATCAATCTGTGTGATGAAATCATGGGCATAACCACGAGAAGGGTCTCTCTGCTTCTGCTTTTGCAGAATCGACATTGTGATTTCCGCTAGGAAATCCTGAGTAATATAATCAACTGGCCCACTGGTTAGTTGCCGCTTCATGACTGAGGTATCGTCTCCCCAGTAGCCGCCAGCATTGGCAATTCGTATTTTTTCTTTCACTGTCGTAACTTCTTGTCTATAAGTGGATTAGTCCGACCGAGAGCAAGCCCCTCAGCAATCGTCTAATGTCAGGAATGATAGGCTTTTACAAATGACTTAGCAAGTCCACCAATGAGCCCAAAATCCATCTCTCTCAAGCAAGCAGAAAGCCATTAGCCTGATCGTAATACTCCACTATTGATGTCTCAATCCTCATTCTGGACAAACCACGACCATCATTGCCATGAACTCGTATTCAAAGTTGAGTTCTTTCTCGACTTAGAAAGCCTCAAGTCCATCAGCGCTTAGCACAAAGCCGAAGATTGACAATTCATGAACTATTAGGTAAAGTTCGCTTGGATATTTCTAGCATGTCAACAAATCCTTCAGCCCACTACGCAGGAGAAGCAACAACGATGAAGACACGATTATTTTGTACGACATTCGCCTTTATCCTTTGCCTCACTGCTACAAGTGAAGCGCGGACTCACAAAGGCACAGTAGTTCTTGATAGCGGTGAGCGAATAGAAAAAGCCGAATATGTTGTCAAAACAGCATTCAAAATTGTTGAGATTACAAAAATTGACCATCTCTACACCAAACGCAAGTTCAGCTTCAATCGGATCGCCGCTCTCATAGATGTCAACGGTAAGGACGTAACCAAGAAATATCTTGGACGTTTCGCAGTGCGTCTCGACAGCCCAAACCCGAACCCGTCTGCTTTACAAGCCGCTAAGAACACAGCCGACGTGGAACCCACTGCGTCACCTGAACCCGAGGATTCACTTGCTTCCGACTCTACTCACAACACAATTATCACGGCTGATTCAACAAAGTCACCAACTCATGCGATTATACCTTCAGTGTCTAAGAAAGTACAAACTGGCCTGCATGAATCCGAGCAAACTAGCGACACAGATGTCATAAAGAGTGCCCCAGGTGAATCATGGAGGACTAGACAACAACGCGATAGAACACTAGCCCCTGACCATCTAAAACTATGGAACGTCGGTTTTCGTATCGGTACGAATTTTAGCGCCCCAAGCGGCGATTTCTATGACGGGATTACCTCAGGAATTGGGTTTGGAGCAGATATCATAATTCCAGTTAGTTACAATCTGGCTATAAGAGGAACTGTTTCTCGTTCTGGAATGAAATTGGACAATAGATTCGGATTTACATCATTCGACCCAAATCTTGTAATCCTCTCCCAAGACAATTCATTCAATGGAACGCGAATCTCTGTTACTGGCGAATACTATTCTTACGATCGTCGAAAAGCCTTTCCACCAAAACTTGTCGGGTTCTTCTACTCTGGGCTTGGGGCCATCGCTCACAGCCTCTCTTCTTCCCTGACAGTTCTGGACAACACCACTAGCATCGTTACAACATCAAGTTTCAGCGATTCCTTCACAGAGCTTATCTACGTGCTGGGCGCCGGGGCTGACTTTATGATTAGCCCAACTGTTGGTTTTGAAGTCACAGGAAACTTCGACTTAGTCATTCTTGGAAAAGATGGCGCAGACAGAACTCAATACGCCTACATATTTGATTTGAGATTCGGCCTAGTCGCATTCTTTTAGGCAATACAAGAGCCAAGCGCTTTACAAAAATAATACATACAACATTCTGGGAAATTCCATAAGGGAGCAAAAATGAAAAGCAACACAACTGGCAATTTATTCAAGACAACTATGACGCTTAGCCTCATCATGCTACTTGCTGTCGGATGCACCAAACGTTACGTAATAACTGATGAGCTCACTGCATCTTTACCTAATGACGCTATTCTCTCAATTGGAGCAATCCTAGATGACTTGCCCATCGACACTCCTGAAGACGAAAAACCGACCAGCGAACACATTGATTTGTTCAAAACCAAACTACTCGAGCGTATCAGCAAAAGGATATCTTCGAATCTCTATCTATTGGCAATGACAGCGCCACCTATGAATTAAGCGGCTCTATTGTTGACTACAAAGAAGGCAGCGGTTTGATGCGGTTTCTAGTTGGCTTTGGCGCTGGAAATTCCAAAATTAATATCACCCTGGAGTTGCGTGAAAGAAGAAGCAGGATGTTGATTTTCGGAGGAACCTTCACTGGAACAGTCTCAAGCTGGGGCGAAAAGGGAAATAAGATGTTCGACACAATCGCCAAAGACTTCGCCAAGTCACTCGATAAAGCCCTCAAGAAGTACGCAAAAGACGAGTATTAGCGATCTGGCATTCAAATCATTTTATTGGTGTCCAATTAGAAGTAATCGCCTCTTAAGATAGTTACCGTTATTTGTCCAACACTGGATATGTTCACTTATAATTTTGCTGGGAAGGAATTAGTTCATGAAGAACGATAAACTCATCGCCCTACTACTGTGTGTCATAGTTGCAATACCCTCAGTTTCGCATGCTCAATCCGATGCCAGTGAATTTGCTATCAGCTTTGGCGGCGCTCTGCCCACTGGCGACTTTGATGATGGATTCTCAGCAGGCCCTAGCCTAGGTCTCGAGTGGACGCGGAGTTCTGGCTCCTCTGTTGCCTATGGTGTTGGCTTACATCTTAACAAGTATGGAATAGACCCTGCCTTGAAAAATTTTGTCCCTGGCATAGACCTGACTAGCTATGGAGTGGAAGCAGTAGGGGTGATTAAATTTCATCTCGCCTCTCCTGAAAGCAAAACCAAATTCTACTTCAAAGGTCAAGGCGGAATTGGCACGTTATCAATCAAAGCAAGCGGTTTTGGCTCCAGCGCATCTGCGACTGAAACTAAGGGTCTTTTCGGCGGTGGGTTTGGCGTCACATTTCGCGGTGAGGGAACTACTGGCGGCCATGTTGAACTACTCTACAATGGTTTGTTGACAGAGGGCTCTACGGCTACGTACATAACAGTGCGCGGAGGTGTGACCCTGTTCCTTGGCGAGCGCAATTAGTCAACTTCTGTTTTCTAACACGTCATTTGTCCTTTTCTCATTGCCGAACAAACGTAAATGTCCCAAGCGGTGGAACGTTTGGTCCAATGAGAAAGGGGCTAGTGGCGATGGCGCTAATTACCTCGAATGGAGACGTTACTGCGTTTGAAGATGTATAAATAATCCCGTCGTCTGTGCCCGCGTCGTAGGGAAATAGTTCGACAACCACAGTATCTAGCCATTGCCCGTTTGCGTAAAGCTCCAGTCCATTTACTCCAACAAACCAATCTGGACTAGGCGCTAGCATTGACACTAATGTCACCTTCGAATACACAGAAGTAATCTCAAAAGTATAACTCACCGAACCTGGTGAGGGGCTGATAAAGCCTCCTGACAACAAATACTCAGCGCTACCATCCTGTTGCGCAACTCCAACCTCGGTTGTCAGCGCGAACTTGCTACCAAACTCCGCCATGCTCTTAATCCCTAAACTTGCCAATGCCCCCTCTTCCCAGAACAAGACCGTACTATCATGAGTGGCACCTATTAACCCAGAGAAATGTGGATTGGGTGGGAAATTATCTGGATGAGTAATGACGCTCCAAGTTGACTCAAAAGTCACAATATATGTAGCCGAATCAACAGGTACAATTGGCACAGGACACATCGGAGCGGCGCCACCAGAAAATATTCTCATTATGCCAAATGTTACATCAGCGATATTAAAAGCATTATCAGCATTGGCATCCGCCTCTTCCAGACAAGTCGGAGCGGAGCCGCCCGTGAATATTCTCGCGATCCCGAATGTCACATCGGCAATATTAAATGTACCGTCACTATTGGCGTCACCACCAACAAGGCAACATGAATTAAGCGTTGACTCACTATGGGCCTGTATTGGAAAGCCTAGATCCATGAAAACTAGAACTGCCAAAACACCCAACACGTAATGCGTTGTATTCGACATATATTCGGATTTGCTAAAGTTCATAGATTATTTTTCTCGCAGTGTTTTCAAAAAACAGGCGCGGCCCTGAATACATCAGGGCCGCGCCATTAAACTATCTAGTTATTCCACTTACTAATGAAGCAGAGCAATAGAATTAATCGTGGCTATGCCCTGCATGTGGATCTTTTGACTTCATCTCTTCCATTGCCTTCATCATCTGGGCCATTTCAGCGTTGGTGCGTTCGAGATGCGCATGGATTTTCTTTACTACGTCTGCATCATTGCTGGTCATCAATGTCAAATGTGCAGCATTGGACTCAACCTCTTCCATTTTAGCGCCTGACATCATCAAAGAACTGTACGACTGACAGAAACCACACAAATCCATCTTCTCGCCCTTCATCAAAAGATCGCCAGTCTCATGCATCGCTTTTTGAGCGCGCGCATAGGCTTCTTCGAATCCCTTGTTGACGGTGCAAACAGTTATCAAGCCATTCTCAATTGCGTGACTCTCCCACTGAGTATTCTCCATTAAACCCTTTTCGGCTGCCATGCCTTTGCACATTTTGCAGTTCTCCATGTCAAACCATGGCCCATCCTGCCCAGCTGATACACTCGCCAAAGGCGCAACCAACAACCCACAAAATACAATTGCCGCTACAATTTTTTTCATCTTCAACATCCCTTTGCTCTGCCTAGTAGGAATTCCTACTAGCGCATTTGATACAGTTTTTCGTTTCAGATAGTTTTTTGATGCAAATCGTTTGTAGCGCTACAGCGACAAAAACCATCCAGTTAATACTACGATAAAATAGCCCCACTGGATTGATGTGGCAAGAAGAATAATACCAGCAATGTCACATTATCGAAGAAAATTAGAACTTCTCCAGCGCCTCTTTCTGCTCATCGGTAAGTTCTTTTGGCACTTCCACTTGCACTTCGACAATCAAATCACCTTTCTTGCCACCCAAAGCCAAGCCTTGCCCTTTTAGTCTCAGCTTTGCTCCAGGCTGAGTTCCGCTGGGTATTGTAACCCGAATTTTCTTGGTCAAGGTTTCAACTGTAGCTTTGCCGCCCAAAGCGGCGACCTTAAACGAAACAACAACTTTGCTGATAATATTTGAACCATCACGGGAAAACTTCTGATGTGAATTAACCTTAACTGTCACAATTAAATCCCCCGCTGGCCCACCAGCGCCACCAACTCCGCCGAGACCACGCAAACGTATTTTCTCACCATCATCAATCCCTTTGGGTATCTTTACTTTGATTGTTTTTCTACCACCAAGACCATCAGTGATAATAACTTGTTTTTCAGCTCCATGAATCGCCTCAAGAAACTCAATATTCAAGTCCGCAGAAACCGAAGCGCCTTTCTGTGGTGATTGCGGTCCAGCATTGAAACCACCGCCAAACGGACTACCGCCAGCTCTGCGGAAACCACCAGAAGCGCCGGAACCACCGCCTCCAAACATGCTTCCGAATATATCACCCAAGTCGCCAAAGCCGCCAGTATTACCAGAAAAACCTCCACCCGAGCCGCCGTAACCACCCTGAGCGCCGAATGGTCCTCCGCCATGTTGACCACCATCGAACGCTCCGAATCTACGCAGATTGTCATATTCGCTACGCTTCTTCTTGTCTGACAAAGTCTCATAGGCCTCAGAGATTTCTTTGAAACGCTTTTCTTTTTGCGTATCTCCTGGGTTACGGTCAGGATGAAACTCCTTCGCTAACTTGCGAAAAGATTTCTTGATATCCGCTTCCGATGCGCCTTCATCGACGCCTAATATCTTATAGTAATCAGCTTGTGCCATTGTCTCTCTTGTTATAATAATCTTTTCATGGGTAAACAGCCATGTCATCGCTCCATCACTTTATCAAAAAACGAGCGCGCCCTTTAGTGTCTCAAAACAAAACCCTAATGACGCGCCCGCATTTAAGATAAGCGCTAAAGTCGACGAATGCTCTAAAAGACTACAATCAATTGACTTCCTCGAATTCCGCCTCGCGGACATTCTCTTCACTAGAAGAGTCTGCAGAGCCTGAAGCGCCGTTACCTGTAGAATTAGCATCCGCTCCAGTGGCCTGCGCATACATTTTCGATGAATACGACTGCCAAAGCTGATTAAGCCCCTCGGTGGCTGATTCCAACTCACTGGTATCATCTCCCGCTATCGCCTTCTTCAAGCGTTCATCGGCCGCTTCGATTTTTGACTTGTCGTCATCATCTAGCTTATCGGCATACTCCTTCAGATTTTTCTCCGAAGTAAACAATGCCTGATCAGCGCTATTGCGCATGTCCGCATTCTTACGACTCTCTTTGTCCTCGGCCTCGTGCGACTTGGCATCATCCACCATCCGCTGAATATCAGCTTCGGATAATCCAGAGCTAGACTCAATTTTGATATTCTGAGACTTGCCTGTAGTCTGATCTTTGGCCGTAACATTGATAATGCCATTGGCGTCAATATCAAATGTAACTTCAATCTGTGGCAAACCACGCGGCGCAGCAGGAATATCAGTCAGAGCAAACCGACCGATAGTCTTATTATCTGGCGCCATCTCACGCTCACCTTGCAAGACATGAATATCAACCTGCGTTTGATTATCGGCTGCTGTTGAAAATATCTGCGACTTCTTCGTCGGAATCGTTGTGTTACGATCAATGAGCTTGGTTGTTACGCTACCCATCGTTTCGATTCCCAGTGACAAAGGGGTCACATCCAGCAACAAGACATCAGTGACATCACCAGCAAGCACTCCACCCTGAATTGCCGCACCAAGCGCCACAACTTCATCAGGATTCACAGAGCGATTAGGCTCACGACCAAATAGCTCCTTAACAGTCTCAATTACTTTCGGCATCCGAGTCATACCGCCGACAAGAATTACCTCGGTGATATCAGACTTAGTGACCTTGGCGTCTTTGAGAGCTTTCTCCACTGGAGAGACAGTCCGCGCAATTAAGTCTTCAGTCATTGCTTCAAACTTCGCGCGTGTCAATGTCAAATTCAAATGACGTGGCCCATTGGAATCAGCGGTCACAAACGGCAGATTAATCGACGTTTGCATTGTCGATGACAATTCAATCTTGGCCTTCTCACCCGCTTCACGTAAACGCTGTAAAGCCAGCGGATCTTTTGAAAGATCAATACTATCAGTTTTCTTAAACTCATCAACCATCCAGTCGAGAATCCGCCTGTCAAAATCATCACCACCAAGACGTGTGTCGCCATTGGTAGCTAAAGTCTCAAAGACACCGTCAGATAGCTCAAGCACCGAAACATCAAATGTTCCGCCCCCTAAATCATAGACAGCAATTTTGCCAACCTTTTTCTTGTCCATACCATAGGCTAAAGCCGCAGCCGTTGGCTCATTGATAATTCGCTTGACATCCAATCCAGCGATTCGACCAGCGTCTTTAGTTGCCTGACGTTGAGAATCATTGAAGTAAGCGGGCACAGTAATCACCGCGCCGTCAACTTTCTCGCCTAAGTACTCTTCGGCAAAACGCTTGATGCCACCCAATACCATAGAAGATATCTCCGCAGGTGGTCTGGCGGTTCCATCGAGTACAATTTCAACATTGCCATCTTTGCTCTTCTGAGCTATGAAGGCGTAGTTGGCCGCCTCTTCTTTGACCTCATCAAACTTGCGACCAATAAATCGTTTCGCCGACTGAATTGTATTAGTCGGATTGGTCACCGCCTGACGTTTCGCGATCTGGCCGAAAAGCAGTTCGCCGTTCTTGTTGATAGCCACCATTGAAGGCGTTGTCCGCGCTCCTTCGGCGTTGGCGATGACTGTAGGCTCTTTGCCTTCAATCACCGCGCAACAACTGTTAGTTGTCCCTAAATCAATTCCAATTATTTTTCCCATTTTATCCTTCTCTTTCTTTTCTTACTTACTATTTATTGCTAACTGTTTCCGAAACGCTATTTCACTGTCACTTCAATACGTTTCGGCTTAGCGGCTTCTATCTTTGGGAAGACAATCTTCAACAAACCATTTTCATAGTTTGCAGCAATCTTCTCAACATCCACTGTTTTAGGCAATGTAAACGAGCGCTTGAAACTACCACGCTTGATTTCATGGCGACGATAGCCGTCGTTCTTTTCTTCTCTTACTGTTTCGCGATTGCCTGAGATAGTCAAAACCCTCTCATGCACGAGAACTTCAATCTCGTCACGTTTCATACCCGCTAAGTCAGCGACTATCGAAAGCTTGTCATCTGTTTCATCAATATCCACTGCGGGTAGCACCGCAGTAGCTTGCCTTTCCTGTGCGCTGAAAAACGCGGGCGCATTGAGCCAATCGCTCATCAATTCATCAATGACGCTATCAACATTCGCTACATTGCTCTTAGTTGGGAATGCAGTCATACAGTTATTTCGGATAATTCTCTGTGTCATGGTCATACCTCCGTGGTGTTTTGGTATTGTATCTTTCATTTGTTTCGGACGATTCGCATCGCCCAGCTGTAATGGACTATTACAACTATGGCGCCAAACTAGCCATAAATCGTATAACACCATGGTATACATGCTGTTATGTCAAATATCAAGACATTTATCTCTCAACACCTATCTGCCATAAAGGCAGCCGCACCAATGACGCTCCGCCATTATGGCGGCTACACGGACAAATTGGCAGGCAGGACTGACAAAACCACAGAGATATTGAGATTTGTGTAAAAGGGTATTAGCGTCTCAAGGTGCCAAGACAATAGAGAGATTTGCGCTGAGTGGCGACAAAAATACTCTCGCCATCAGAGACTGGCGAATATTTGATAGAGGATTCAAGTAGACGTGAACTCACGATTTCACCTGTTGTCAACGAAAGAGTAAATAGCTCACCAGTCAAAAGCCCCACAACAACATAATCATCTACAATAATAGGAGAAGCCACCAGCGCGGCGCCAAGAGACACCCGCCAAACCGTTTTGGACATCTGAGGCGAATCAAAACAATAGACATGACCCGTATTATCAACGAAGACGCTATACTTGCCTTTAATAGCTGGTGAACTCCAACTCGGCGACTCCAAAGCATATTTTTTAAAAACATACTTCGCCAAGGCAAATGTGTCAGTCGGAATCTCCGCCTCAATTGCATTAACAGGTTTTAGACTATCCAGATTTGCTTCTAAGTTAGATTGCTGAGGCGTCAAAGAAAACGCATGTCCGCTTTGCGCTGAGAAATAGATTGTTCCATCTGTATGCACTGCAGGCGCAGAAACCAAAGACCCATCTGTATCATGGCGATAGAGCTCTTTTCCACTACCAACGTCATAGGCCCCAATCCAACCATAACTGTTGGCAATCCACAAAACATTTCCATCATCGCGAATCTCCAGCGCTGGAGCTGCAATCATTTTCCCGCCAATCTTTTTCTCCCACAACAAATCACCGCTGAATCTGTCGAAACAATAGGCAACACCGTCACCACCCAAAGCGAACAAACGCTCTTCCTCGATCACTAACGGCGCGACAATATCTAAGATAACACTACGCCAACGTACTTTGCCGTCCGCAACACCGCGGCAATCAAGATAGTTAAACGGTGGTGATGTCGAATTGTACAACAGCGAATCGATTATCACCCCTCCCGACTGTGGTGAGCTGCGGTTCTTATATTTAGCGATGTCCTCACCGGTTTGTGTATTGAACAGAAAGACTTTTCTCTTGGAGCCTGCAACGACAACGGCGCCATTAGTCAAGGTCAGTGGCGCTTGCGGTTTTTCTTTGATGCTTCTTTCCCAAATAACATCCAATCGTCCGCCATAGCCACCCGATACCAAAGCGCCAGAACCCCTCACTCCTCCACGAGAGAATCTCCATGGCGAAGCTTCAACACTGATAATTTCGCCTGCGCCTTTACCTGGCCCACCGCAAGCGGAAATTCCACTAATAACAATAGCGGAGAGCATGAAGACTTTTCTTATTTTAGGAACAGACAGGATGGCCATTAGAAGTTCCAGCCAAAGAAGAAATCGTAGAATGGTTGTTTATTGATAGTCTTGAAGTCATGGCGATATGACATATCAAAGCGAAAAGCGAACAACCCACCCAACCCCATACGCAGACCAGCGCCAAGCGACCCAATAAAACCTTGATAGTCATTTTCCCAAGCAGCGCCAGAGTCAAAAAACAACGCTCCTCGAATTGAGTTAAAACCAAGGTTACCAATTGGTAGCCCCAACAAGAGACGATTCACTAACGGAAAACGCAATTCGTTTGAGATAAACACTACATTCGGCACATACCATTGACGACGATCAAAACCTCTAAATGACCAACTGCCACCATGATATATTCGCCGTGGGTCAACACCACCTGACGTGTATCCGAAAACACGGGTTGCGAAAGCGCTGTGCCGCCCAAGACGTTTGTAATTTCGAAAGTCTGCCATAGCTACCACATCATTGAACTGTCCCTCATCAACTGCAGCAGTCGCGCCAATAGTAATATTGATGCGATGTCCATCAATCGGACCTGTCGCTTCCCAGAGGGAATTGTCTGAGATATACGAAACAAAATGCGAAATCAGAAAAGAACGACGACGAATCCTGCGTAAGAATTGATCCTTGTCACGATGTCGCATGAAGAGAGAAGTCTCTATACGACTATACCTTGAAAGCGGATAACGCAACTGCACAAAACCACCAATTTGCCTTTCAAAATAGTAACCATCAGCCACATTTTGAAATTCATTAAAAGTATGAAAACCGCCAAAACCCCAATTTACGCGGCGTTCAAGATTAAAATAACTAACCCCAAGGTTAAAACTAGTAAGAATATCATCTTTGGCTCGTGCGCTGTTCGAGAGAAAGGCATAGAAAGCATGATTACCAAGCACATCTGTCATTAGCGCCTGAACGCCACCTTGTGTGCCGAACACTGGATCATATGAAACTGCCGATTGAGCAATATCAATTGAATAATCTGTTTCATAGGCTGCGTCTGATTTGACAGACTCCGCGGCAATCAAACTTGGGCGCCATGACGTTGCATCCTTGGCGCCACTAGCAAGATGCATAGAGTTAACGCGGAATTCTTCTGTCGGAACAATTTTGGTAGTGTCATAATTGTCTATTGGTTGACGATATACATGAAATCCAAAGTTTTGATAACCAGTGAAGATTAAGTCACCGTTAGCTGGACTAATCCGCGGATCAAACAATCCAGTCAGCAAATTGGTAACCTGTACAAATTCTTCAGATGTTGAAGATTCTTCGACTGGCTCTTTGACTTGTTCTTCATCAACTTGAACCGATACTAGCGTTGAACCTGAACCATCTTCAAGTGACGCCACATCATTAGAAGCTTCGACAAATAAATCTGGATGGTTGCCAATTTCGTTAGTTCTGCAATAATAGACATTGTTAGAACCATCGCGGTTTGAAACAAAATAGTATCCAGAATCAGACGGTTCAGGTGTGCGATCAGCGAATTTATTGGAAGTCAGAGCTAACAACTCACCACTTGATAACTCATAAGAATAAATATCTTTAGCCCCCTTGTCTCCCCATGGCCCACGGTCCGAGGCAAACAATACAGCAGCTCCGTCTCTCGTAAAGACAGGATCAAGGTCTTGGTAGTAATCATCTGTCAATCGCTGGTATGAAGTATCACCAACACTCACAACAAAAATATCTGCTCTTCCCGAACGATCTACTGCCGAAAATACAATCTTCTTTCCATCTGGAGAAAAGCGCGGTGATTGGATTGACACCAAATCAGTAAAACGATATTGATGCTTAACTTTGCGTTCTCTGATGTCCATCAAATAAAGCGCATCAGTCTCTTTAGATTTTGACCTAAATACCAGCATCCCATCGTCAGTCGCGTCAATGCCACTACGCAACAAATGCAATGATTCAAAATCTGCAGAACGCCCGCCTTTCAAAATTGTCTTGACAGCCGCGCCTTCACCATCACCGCCCATCATATACAAACTAGAATATCCGAGCTTGTCGGCTTTGTAAACAATCCATTCTTTGACACCGTTACCATCATCAAGCATTATCGGTGCGCCTTTTACCGAAAACCCAGTCTTGGTTAACTTGCGCGCAACCTGATTCGGAACATCACCATCGGTTATCAGTGGATAATATTTCTTTTTTAGCGAATAAACCCACTTGTGAGAAACTTCCTCCAGCGACACTCCCAAAGTCAGAGATACTATTTCCCCAAATCGTTTAGACTTCCACCAATTCTCCATAATCATGGTTAGCTTGTCTGCGCCGTACTCTTTTTCAATAAATGCGCATACCGACTGACCAAACTTGTACATATAGAACGTGCCCCAAACACGGCGGAAATCCGAGATACCCAAAATCTGGCCTGAAACAACCATATCACGCACCAACATATCACCCTGCGTGTTCCAAGGTGTTGACCAATGTTCGGCAAGACCTTCAACAAACCAAAGTGGCGGCAATGAATGTCCCACAGTGCGTTGATCACGTTGAATAGAAGACAGTTTGGAAAGCATAAAGACATGCACCAACTCGTGGCGAATCACATGATCAAAGTCTGCATAAGAACCAATATACGGCACGACCATGCGCCCTTTTAAAAACTCAGTGAATCCACCAGTCGACTCACCAATAAACCCTGAAGTAGTATTTGTCTGTGAGAAAAACATTGGGTCGCTGTAGATAATCAGCGGAATTATTCGATGCACTTCATGATTGAATTTCTTGGTCAATTGGACGTAGCTATCCTCAGCTATACGAGCCCCCATTTGCGCCAAATACTCTTCTTCTTCGTAGTAGTATATCTTGAAATGCTTGGTGGTCATCACTTTCCAGTCAAAGTTGGAATACTGAACTTTATTTTGACCGAAAAACTGAGCCCGAGATGGGACTGACCAAGTGAGAACTATTCCTAGAGCTACAATTACGATAGCAACAACGCTGCGGACAAAGGAAATCCTTGCACGCAACGACACATGAAAAGCTGCAAACATTTTTGAAATGTAAGTTGTCATAAAATAAGTTGTCATAAAACAGGATAGTTTCTCTGACTTGGCTTAAACTTGGGCAAACTCAATAGACCTTTGAAGAGCCTATCCATATGAGCTACAACGATTCTGCGCCCACACTGTTCCTTACGGCTAAACTTAACTTACCAAAGATATTCTTCACAACAAGAAAAACCACACATAAATAATACAAGCGTGGCTCTTCCTTCTATATCGGAGCATTGCCGCCAGTTATTCAGCCCCGCGGCAATATTATTTTCAGTAAGAGCTACTTCATTCACCCTCAAGGATCGCAGAAATTGCGCCCGCCAAGTCTGGCGCTACAATATCTGGCTGAAGAACGCCTCCAGCTATAATCTTCTCATAAGCCTTCTGGCCATAGCCAGTCAAAACCAATGCCCCACCAAGCGCTCCAATAGCCCGCGCTGAAAGATAATCTGAGGCCCGATCGCCAATTACCCATGAGCGACGCAAGTCAATCCCATGCTCCAAAGAAGCTCGAACAAACATCTCTTCCCCCGGCTTACGAGAATTATCTGGTGATCGAAAACGTTCTATAACTCCTTCAGGATGGCCAGAAGCAGAATAGACAGCCTCTATTTCAATATCATTCTCGGCCAAAACAGAGACAACTCGTCCATTGACTGCCCTCACGTCATCCTCGCTCATCAATCCACGAGCAACTCCTGACTGATTGGTAACTACTACCAATTTGAAGCCATTAGACTTGGCCGTGCGTAGACTTTCAAAGACCCCTTCATGGAAAACAACTTGTTCTGGATCAGAAAGAAAATGCCGCTCCTCAATTATTGTGCCATCACGGTCCATAAACAAGGCCGGGCGTAAAGACTTCTGCAGCTCTAGCGTTTCCAGAACCGAAACGCCAATATCAGCCCCCGATAATCTAGTAAAACAATAACGCTTCTCACGCGAGCATTTCTTTGAGCCATGTAAAGAACAAGGACGACAGTACTCGTCATTTTCTATTACTCTATCGTAAACACCTCGCGGTGAAAACCCTAATGCGCTATGTGTCGGGCCGAACAAAGCCAAGACAGGCGTCCCAACCGCCGACGACAAATGCGCCACAGCGGAATCATTGGAAACGGCCACTTTGGAACGACTCAACAGAAACGCTAATTCATCCAAAGGCAAATCCACAAGTTCAGTAAATCTATCAGACGCCAGTTCTGACTTGAGAGAAAGTCCACCTTCCGAACTTTGGAAAGCAGAAACGATTTTCACTGCTGACTCGGCCAATAACTTATCGCAAATAGTCTTGAACAATTCCAATGGAGCGCGTTTGGTTTCATGTCTAGCGCCTGGAGCAATCAAGATAATATCATCTCCCCTATTCAACCATCTACCAACTTCTGTAGAGAGCTCTCTGCCTCTCCCCATGTAAAACTTCTTGTCAATTGTAGGTCGCTTAACTGAGAGCGGGAAATTCAAATCTATCTTGCGCAATACGTTGTTATAGGAATCAATCGTATGTGGCGCTGACTTTGATGTTGTCTTATAGCGAACAATTCTCTCCCGTCGAGAGCGATGTTTAGAATAAGTTGTTTTCTCAGTAGCGCTAACCAATGCAGTTAACATCCGACTACGAAAATTACCGCGTAAATCGACAATCAAATCAAATTGTTCATCATCGAGTTTCAAGGCAAGCTTAACTAACTCACTAAGCTTCGCCTGATTTGAGATCGTCAAAACTCGCGCGATTCCACTAAGAGCGCCAGCAATATTTGCATATTGCTCTTTAGTCAAAAAACAAATCTCAGCGTTGGGATATTTGAATTGAAGATTAAGAACAGTAGGTGAGGTGAGAATAATATCGCCTAGCGAACTCAGCCGTATGACAAGGATTTTTCGCATAGGGATCCTAGATTAAGCAGTATATCGCATAACTATATGACTAAACAAAAATCAAAGAAACGGCTCCAAGCGCCACACAGTAAACACCAAAATATTTGAATTTACCTTTGCCAATCAGTTTCATCAGCCAACCCACAGCCGCCAGTCCTGATATAAAAGCTACAGCTGCCCCAACCAAAAACACACCTAGGTTTTCAGTGGAAACACTGCTAAGGTCTTTCAATTCCAATACCGCGGCGCCAAGAATTGCTGGTATAGCCAAAAGAAAGGAATATTCAGCGGCCTTCTCTGGAGTAATTCCCAGAAACATGCCCATACTGATTGTCGTTCCCGAACGACTAATCCCTGGCAAAATTGCACATGCCTGAGCCACACCTATCCAAAGGGCGCTCTTCTTGCCAACGCTACCAACACCAGTTTTGAACCACCCCGTTGAAAGCAAAATTGCTCCAGTCACCAAGAGCATCAAGGAGGCGAAAGTCGCCGAGTGATACAGCCCACCCAGTTGAGATTTGATAAACAAACCAGCTGCAACCGCGGGCAAAGTTCCGATGATGACAAACAATAACATCTTGCGGTCTTCAACCAGAGTAGTATCAAAAAGACAACGCGCCAGAGAAAATACTCGAGCGCGAAAGTAAACCAAGACAGCCAACAATGTCCCTAGATGGAGCACTATATCGAAGGTCAGCGAATTGAGCATCGCATTCTTCTCACCCAGCCCAAGCACATGCTGAGCGATAACCAGATGCCCAGATGAGGAAACAGGCAGGAACTCAGTCAAGCCCTGAACAAGCCCCAAGAGGGCAGCATACAAATAATCCATGTCTTATGAGAGTCCCTGCATCAGAAATTCGTTTAGCAACAACGAATGCCTAGAATCCGCCAAATTGAACACCGAAACTAATTCCTGTATTGTCGTCTAGATTGATTTCTGCGAAGGCACGCGCCTGCTTGGTCATTTGTAACATAAAACCTGGCGTTAACGAAAATTTGATGTCTGTATTTGAAGTGGCCATATCTGGATTAACCGTCGACAGACGAACATTGAAGCGACCATAGGGGCCGAAAACCCGACCGCTCTTGCTCAAGAACGGCAGTGAACCAAGCACATTGATACCCAGAGCCGTTGTTGAGACTCTATCGAAACTCGCATATTCAAACATAGCGGAAAATGCCAAATCAAATGGGTCGCTTGTAGCGCCGCTGGTATTGCCAGAACCCTGACCGCGAAACTTCCAGAATTGATATTTCAGCTCTCCACCAACTGACAACGTCGGGTCGTTGTTCGGTCCATCAATATCTGAAACTCCCAAGCGAACACGCGCCTCGGTAAACATACCAAACCCATAGGCGAAATCACCCTGCACTGTCGTCACATTATCACCCGCAGTAGCCGCAACTCCAAATGAGTACAACCCATCACCGACAGTTGTCGCAGGCTGTAAATTTCCAAACACCAAACCAACATTATTGGCGTTGGCTTGTTGTGCCATAGCCGACAAAAACATCAGGGACATAACCACTCCCAATGTTACTGTTCCCAATGTTGTTGTCATCAACCATCTTCTGGCGCTTAGCTTATTTATCTTTGTCCTCATAGCCTTGGCATCACTCCTGTTTTGCTGCATTTTCTTGGCTCGGATTCCTTTCCGAAGGAATCTCACAGAAAGCCATCTGGCGCTGACTCCTCTCATTGGTAGGAGCCATTATTTTTACTGTATACGCACAAAGTCCTTGCGTAGTTGTCGAGAAATTCACGTAGTCGGTAATCCCACCATGATTCCCCTCACTGTGACTCTCGCGTCTCTGCGCTATCAGCGCTAAGAGCCTTTAACATCGTTCCTCCGTGGCCCAAGAGTCAACCAAAACATACCTCTAACAACCGAACAATTGCCCAACCGCCGCTGAGCGCCTTAGGGCGCCCAACTGCAAGATTCGCCTTATGCCTTGACCTACAGTAGGATACGCCCTTATACTCTCTTGCGAGTGAGATATTTTTCTTCAACCATTGGAAACAAGGAGTAAGAATGGCCAAGATCAGAGAACATTGGGGATCACGAATGGGCTTTGTGTTGGCCGCCGCTGGCAGCGCTATCGGACTCGGCAATCTTTGGAAGTTTCCTTATATCACTTGGCACAACAATGGCGGAGCTTTCGTGCTAGTCTACCTCATTTGTATTCTCGTGGTTGGCTTACCTATCATGATGGCTGAAATCCTAATTGGCCGCCGCGCTCAAAAGAGCGCCGTTCCAGCCTTTGAGGAAATAGGTCATAAGAAGTGGAATTGGATAGGAGTAGTCGGCGTTCTAGCTGGTTTTGTAATTCTTGGCTACTACTCAGTCATCGCTGGCTGGTCTATCACAACCTTCATTGACTGCGTTGGCTGGAGTATCAACGGCTACACTCCCCATCCTGACGGCGCCTTCGGAGCTTTCATCTCCGATGGTAAAACCCAGTTGGGCCTTTCTGCGGTTTTCTCTGTAGCAACTTTGGGCGTGGTTTGGTTTGGAATCAGTGGCGGTATCGAAAAAGTAACTAAATTCCTAATGCCCACCCTGTTTTTGATTTTGATTTACTTTGTCATCTCAAGCTTCTCAATGTCGGGCTTCAAAGAAGCCATGACCTTCCTCTTCAAACCCAACTTCAGCGAACTACCAGCCACAGGTGTCCTAGAGGCCCTAGGGCATGCCTTCTTCACACTTTCGCTGGGCATGGGCCTCATGATTACCTATGGCTCATACCTCACCAAGGAAATGTCCGTCACCAGAGTTTCAGCCATGGTGGTCATTATGGACACAGTCGTAGCCCTGATTGCCTGTGTCATCATGTTCACCATCATCTACTCTACCCCAGGGCTCTCAGAAACTATCGGAAAATCAACAGTCGGGATGCTCTTCGTTACCCTGCCAACTCTCTTCTATAGCGGCTCTATGCCAGGTGGCTCAATTCTTGGACCGTTATTCTATCTCCTAGTCGCCTTTGCTGCGTTAACCTCGACCATTTCACTACTAGAAGTTATGGTCTCGTACTTCATCGACGCCCGCGGCTGGACTCGCGCTAAATCTTCTTTGGTTTGCGCTGGTGGAACATTCGTTAACACCATCTTCTGCGCTCTCTCACTGGGAGCGGTCGGCTTCCTCTCAACATTCTCACTAGTCGGCAGTAAAGCTGGCGTGCTCGACCATTTGGATTACCTAGCCTCAAATTGGATGCTTCCAATAGGAGGATTCGGCATCGCCCTTTTTGCAGGCTGGATACTCGACAAGAAAGTTTCAATGGAAGAGTTAGGCATGATGGACAGCGCTGGTCAGCCAAATCTCCAATACAAAATATGGCGACTGTTTATTCGCTATGTAGCGCCTGTGGCTATCGCCGCAGTGATTGTAGCCGTGATGTTCGGCAAGGATTTCAGTTGATTAGAAAAACAATTTTGCGCTTACAGTAAGACGAGAAGTCTCAAGCGTTGCATGAAACAATTCTTAAATAATAGACTTGGTTCTAATACAAGTTGCGTATTAGTACAAATCAATTCTAATACAAATTGTAGCGGGCGATTCTGTCACGCAGTGTATTACGGGAAATCCCTAAAGCTTCGGATGTCTTGACTTGGTTAGATCCATAGAGTTTCAAGGCCGAAGAGATAAGCGATCTCTCCATTGAGGAGTGGATTGAATTATAGATATTACCCTCATTAGCAGCCACCAATTTCGGCAAAAGCTGCCCAATGACACCATTGAACACCTCAAGCTGATCGGCCTCAAGAACCTCGGGGTCATTCTCAAGCGCCACAGAGCTCTCAGCATTAATCGGCAAGTCCTCGATATGGATTTCATCACCTTTGGCCATAACTAGAGCTGTGTGAATATTATTCTCCAACTCACGCACATTCCCTGGCCAACTATAATTATTCAACAACTCTTGAGCCTTGGAATCAATCGTCGGCACAGGACGATTCATCTCACGGGCAAACTTCGTTAGGAAATGCTCAGTCAATAACTGGACATCACCTTTTCTCTCACGAAGAGGTGGCATGTAAATAGAAACAATCTTCAAGCGATAAAATAGGTCAACCCTAAAGGCGCCTTCCTTCATCACCTGCACAAGCGACTTACTTGTAGCCGCAATAATTCTTGCATCAGATGTAATCTTTTCAGCGCCACCGACACGCTCAAAACTAGACTGTTCAATTGAACGCAATAATTTCGCCTGTAACATTAGCGAAAGATCGGCCACTTCATCGAAGAATAATGTCCCATGATCCGCCTGCTCTAGCTTTCCTAAGCGTTTGTAATAAGCGCCAGTAAAAGCCCCCTTTTCGTGACCAAATATCTCAGACTCAAGTAGAGTGTCGGCCAATGAAGAACAGTTCGCTGTCAAAAATGGCCCGACTCTACGGGAGGAGTTACGATGAATCGCCCGAGCGATTAGTTCTTTACCTGTCCCTGGTTCACCAAATATCAATGTCGGAGCGTCGGTCCGCGCTATATGACCAACTAACTTGGCAATCTCGACAATCTCAGGTGAGCAACCCACAATTTCATCAAAACCAGAATCTGCATCCTGATTCTTAGAGCTAGCATTGTCTCTCGGCGGTGTTTTTCTCGCAATTGATGGCGCGCTGACGGTAGCCGTCGAACCGTCACTACGAGTAACTCCGCAAGCCCGATTTACAGCTCCAATCAAACGATCTATTTCGAAAGGCTTGGTCAAATATTCAAAAGCGCCTTCACGCATAGCTTCAATCGCATTCTCTGTGGAAACGTCACCAGAGATAATAATAATCGGTAATTTGTCGTGATCTTTATGAATGCGCTTAAGTAAATCCAAGCCAGACATCGAAGGCAAATTGACATCCAACATCAAGACATCAACGTCCTTGCGAACCTTGAGCATAGTCTCAACGCTTGTGCCGTCCTCGACATGGGTGAAACGAAAACGCCCATTGTCAAAGAGCCCCATTATCGAATGGGAAACTTCACGATCATCATCAACAAGAAGAATGTTTTTCATCTGGGCGTATTCCACTCAAAGCAACAATTATATGTGAACTGTCACTACAAACTGTTTATAACAACTATTTCATCTCTCTACTCTCCTCTATCGGCTAACAAGTCAGGAACTCTTAGCTCTTCCTCCTATGAAAAACTGTAAAATCACAACTAATCTAAACCCATATGTTGATTATCTAGCTCCATCAGAAACAATAGACAAAGCGCTCGGAATTTCTGTTCCGCATTGAATCAAACGTGTCGCCAAGAGCTCAGGCAGACAATTGAAACAATTTTAGATTTTGTGGGAGGAATTTTGCCAATAAACTAGGGTGATTCGCGAAATACTAATGATTTTCGTCGAGAATCAATTTGGCCGCCGCGCCTGCGTAAAACAAATTGACCAGCATATTCCCGACAATCAATCCACCGAGAAGATAGGCCATTAGCTCAGGTTGCAGTTTGGCGGCAAACCCAGCGCTAGGAGACACTGCCCAAGTCAATGGATAGACCAGCAAGAATGACGGCAAGAGAACAATGAAGACTGAGATAAAAGGATACATTCTAAACAGTTGCACCGAGCGCTTTAATGCGCCTGCGATAGATGGTGAATTATGCTTTGAATCTACACCAACACCAAACAATGGAAACGCATAAACAAAAGGCGCTATCAGAATATTTGTCATTGTGAATAGTCCAATATCAAAAATCTGTGCTCGTCTTGGTGAAGCGTACAGCCATGTTTCAAATAGACTTGGCAGGCTATACGCAATAGAAACAATCAACAAATAGATCACAAACCACACAAAGACAATTCTCAGCCAAGTGACAAAATCCAAGTGCGGCAGAAGCGCAACTTCAGAGCTTCCAGTTCGCGCGAAAGAACGTCTCGCAAAAGCTCGCGCGGCCAGCATAATCGTCAGACCTTCCAAAAGTAAGGTCACAGGCAACTTGGCCCACTCAAACTGTATCGCCAATAATCGAAAATGCGCTGGGTAATGAGAAAATTGCTCAGAAAAATCCGGACTGATTCCTAGCCCAGATGTCATAGAACCAACCGTTTTCAAGAAAGGATTAAAGATAGCGTACAAAGCAGGCTCGGTATAGTTAACCAGACCAATTAGTACTATGACACTACAGCCTGCCAGCAGTAGTAATGGCCACCAAACGCCAAGTGAAAAAATATTCTTGAAAATGAACCGATACAAATCGGCAAACTTATTGAGTGAACGTAAGAATGGCATGTTAGCTCTTCAGTGTTTATTCGATACTCGAAACAATCAGTTACACAAGATAGTTCGGCCTATCATCAGGGTGACATTTGGACACTATCAGAAACTGCGGTAAGCCCTTGTTTATCTGTCACCACAATCCAATAATACCGAGTAGCAACAAGAATTGAAGGGTCCTGATATGACGAAACATTCTGCGAATTGATTACTGCAATACTACTCGAAAGAGCAAACGAAGAAGAGGCGCCCTTATGAACTTGGTATGATGCGAAATCATCGGCGCTACTAACTTCCCATGTCAATTGCACAGAGCTCAATGTATCAAGTACACCGCTCAAGAGAACCGAAGCTGGAGCGACATTGACCAATGTCTTGGCGCTAACCGTATTTGATGACGCGGACAAATTGGTCACATCGTAGACAAAAATTCTATAGTAATAATTTTGATTATCATCAAGATTGTCATCGGTGAAAACCGTCGAGCCAGATGATGTCACAGTTGTCACCAAATCATCATTCTCAGTAACTGCGGCGCCTGTACTGCGAAACAAACGATAACTCGAGAAATCTGCAGCCGACGATTGTGTCCACTCTACTCGAATAGCCGACTGCGAAAGAGCCAAGGCCGAAACAATCACTGGACTCGGAGGGTTAGCAATAGAAATCAAGGATGTATCAACCACAGAAAGCGCATTGTTACCTGCTGCATCAGTAAAGTTTCCGATTATCTGCTGATTGTTGACTTCAACTGTCCCCTGCATGACAAACCGACGAACATAAATCCCGTCATCGGCAGTAGCGTCAGGACTAACACCATCATCCAATAACGTCAAAGTTTGTGCGCCAAAACTCACACTTGCAGTACCACCAGACTCTCCTCCATCGATCAGAAAATCAACAGTGTCTCCAGTGGTGAATGTCATTCCCTCAGGGGAATGACTTAGAGCAGAGATAGCCGCCCGCGTATCAAGAATTATGCTATCGATAAGTATTCTATCAAGGGATGAGCCATCGGCAAGCTCCAATTGAGCATAGACAGTCTTGCTACCATCGCCAGCATCTAGAGTAAAGTTCTTTAACCCTGCAAACCCTTCCCATGGAGCATCCGCAAATGTTGAATCTTCAGAGATTCTAACAGCTGTCGCACCTGCTGGCGTAAAGAAGCTAATTGTTACTGAAGTGGTACGGGTAAACTCATCTCCATTGCGAATCGACATATTGAACAATCCGACAACAGCCGAAGAAGCTAGAGATTTCTCACCTTCAAAACCCGACAGACTAATAGAAGCCACTCGCACAGAATATGCTTTACCGTTTACAAGCCCACTCAAAGTATCAACCATATTAGCGCTAAATTCAGCTAAGACATAGTCCCCATTTGGGCCATTATCCGAAAGGTAAATCCGAAAGCCGTTAACTGCGCTAGTATCTGACACAGTCCAAGTCACAATCATTCCATTATCAACTAACATCAGTGCCACTGATGTCGGCACAGGAGGCGAATCTGGAATTGAATCAGTCGGCGACTGACTATCAAAAGTTCTCGAACAAGACATAGCCAACAACGTCAAAACAACTGCGCCCCCAAAGCCAAAACCTCTAGAGAGACGTACAAGCTTGGTGAACTTATTTTTTGGCGACACTAAACGCCCATTGAATCGTAGATTCACTTCAAACACTCCATTTGTTTTCATTCTTCTTCAGAACCGAACATCAAAGCTACAACAGTCCCGAAATATTGGCATTTTGGCACTCAACTGATAGCAAGCGCCTTCACGCTAATCTAAAAGCTAAAACTGGCCTTCAGCCCTGCATAGCCTTTGATAAAATCACTCTCAGGCGTAATTACGATCTTTCTTGTTGTAACCTGTCCATTGGAATTCGGGAAAAAGAACAAAGCATCCAAAAAACTAATCGTCCAGACAGCAATGGCGCCGCCAAACGCCGCACGGCGCGTAGACTCGGCGTCATGTGCATCTGCTTGAGCTAGCTCAACTTGCCTAAACAAAACCGACAGATTCTCTATTGACCCACTCCCTACAGCATTCAAGTATGAATCATTGACAATATCAAAATTGTCTCGTTTGTCTTGGTAATCAATTTCTGCGAAGACAACAGCAGCGCCAGCGCTCAATGCCAAAACTGTCATCACACCACCCTTGGTCTTTTGACCTGAGTAAAACTGCCCCCAGCCTGGCAAGAGTAAAGAACGAATCGCAGCTTTGCCACGAGTCTTGGGATCAAGTCGCACATCAACCTGCTCTACTCTGTCACCACTGATTACAATAGTTGTACTATAGGTCTCGTATCCAGTCTTTGAGACTTTAAGCTTATATCTTCCAGGAATACCTTGCGAAAAATAGACTGGAGATAAACCAGCGAGTTCTGCCACGCCTTTCAACTCTACCAAAGCCCCTTCTGGGTTACTGGTCACCGTTAAGCCAGGAACTGTCACATTGCTCGTTGACTCACTAGCCTTTTTCGTCGTGTCCTGTCCAATCGCTGGGGCGGAGCCTATAGTCAAGCCCCAAAACATTATAGCAGCAATCAAAATCACCCTGCCACTAGAGCTTACCTGTAGGTTTCTATTTGGAATAAATCTGAAATCCATTCTAGGTTCATCCTCTGAAATTCATAAGAAAATACGTCTTCTAAATATTAGCGAATAATCCATCCCTGCGTAAGAGTCGGACACCGCCATCTGCTTGGTAACAGTAATCAGGTCAAGCGCTAAACACAAGATAGAAAATGCGCATCGACCCTACAAAATGTCGTTTCTTCATAAGGAGTTATTCGCACTTATTTAAGGCCGAAAGAATCAGAAACAGCACGTTTCAGATTAAGTATATAGTTTAGTTTTGTTCATGGAGCCGCTAAGCGGCGATTTGAGGCAAACAAAAATGCTAACAGGCTTGGGGTTGGTGATCCAGACAATCAAGATTCGACTAATTGGCGCCGTCGCCTGTCAATACGACCTTAATGGTGCGTATTAGAATCTTGATATCGGACATCAAAGACCAGTTATCAATGTAACGTAGGTCAGTCTTAATTTTGTTGACCACCGAATTGACAGAAGTGTCATAGCCGTTTTCAACCTGCGCCAATCCAGTCAGGCCTGGTTTAACTGTCAAACGTCTGCGGTAATTCGGCACTTCATCGGCCAAACTCTTAACAAACACTGGTCTCTCAGGACGAGGACCGACCAGAGACATTTCTCCTCTGAGAACATTAATCAGCTGAGGCACTTCATCGAGACGACACTTCCGCAAAAACCTTCCAAGTCGAGTAATTCTCGGGTCACCCTTTGTCGCCCAAACCGGACCACAATCCTTCTCGGCATCCACAACCATGGTTCTAAACTTGATAACCTTGAATGGGCGGCCTAGGACATCCTCGCGACGACGATCGCGACGACGATTAGAGTTATCGACAGCCACATTATAGGCTCGACGTGATCTGCTACGTTTGTTCTTCCCTACACGAACCTGCGTATAGAACACTGGCCCACGACTGTTCAGCTTAATGAGAATCGGTATGATGATGAAAATAGGAGTAGCCAAAACCAATCCGACAACACTTCCGACAATATCCAGAAAACGTTTGAACAGCCTCTCGAACGACAAACGAATATCCGATGTTGAAGCAATTGAACTCGGAATAACAAATGTGTAAGCATGAGTTACAACCAGAAACAATGGCCCTAAAATAAACTCACTCAAAAACCAAGCCACTGACGAACTAGAGCGGCGCGCATCGCCGGAGCGTTCGGGCGCGTGATAGACACCAACATCAAGAGAAACATCATTTAAAGACAGTGGATAGGATGCCTTTTCGCTTGAACTCTTCAAAGTAGTCGCTGGATTTGGAGCGCGCAGATTCAACTTTCGCGCGGTATTGTCTTTTCTATTCATAGATTCTCTCATAAATCAGCTTTGTCGTTGCGTGTCTAAAAAGTTCACTCTCTACTGACATGAAACTGAATTCGTAATTCTTACCCTTCGACAGCTTATCAAGCAAGAGACCTGCCGAAAAGAGTACTCATTTTAAGAAATTCACCGAAAAAAATACTTTTTAGGCGTACGATCTCTGTCTGGTTCACAAACGAACTACACAAAAGCCGACTCTCTATCGCAATGCTAAGCTACAATGTAGATTTAGTCAAGGATTATTGTAACTCATTTCGGTTTCTTTTTGAGAAAAAACAGCATATTGAACAAAGCGCCCCCTTTGGGGGCGCTTTGTCTGCAACCCATTGCACACTTGCAATTTAACAGCAATCAAATATGTCCTATTAAGACGTGAACAAACTAGAAGTAACTTGAATTACGACTGGGGCTACTTGCCAAAACTAACACTAAAAGAGAACCTGTGAATCGCCTCTGCATTTAGATTTTCAGCTGGTGAGAACGCATAGTCGATTTGATAGTTATTTAGTCGTATGCCAGCGCCAAATGCGGCTCCTGAACCGAAATCTCTCTCATCCTTTGAAGGGAAAAAGCTGTACCCACCTCGTAAGAAGTACGTACCCTGAAAACTATACTCGACTCCACTTCTAACTACCATTTCACCATTGAACGGCATCTCAACATCCACAGCGCCTGTAGCAGAGCTACCAAAAGGAGTGACAGCTACACCCAAGCGAGCCGAAGCTGGCAATGCGTCGCTTTCTTGAAGAAAGGTCATCTTCTGGCCAATATTATTCACCGAAGCTCCAAAACGAACAGAATTTACATTCAACAAAGCGCCAGCATCAAAAGCCACCGCAGAAGCAGAAACACTCTCACCCAACGATTGGCGAATAATCTTAACTGTACCACCAAAACCCAAATTGTCAGTCATTTGTAAACCAAGTGAGACTGAACCAGCAAAATCGTAAACACTCAAATCAGCTGTCGCGACATTATCCGATGAATAGCCGGCTATCGTTCCGTAATTGACATAGGTCAGATTTCCGCCAAAAGTCACACGATCATTGACAGGAGCCAAAATAGCGACATTCTCGATATTCACATCCTGCAACCATGAGAAGTGAGAAAACATAATCTGAGCTTGGGAGCGTCCTGCCAGTCCAGCAGGATTCCAATGTGCCGCGGAGCCATTGTCTGCAATAGCGGTAAATGCACCACCAATACCAGCGCTTCGTGCGTCGGTGCCGACTTTCAAGAAGCTCGCAGCCGTACTCCCACCTGAATACTGGGCCTGAACGCTCTGTGTAGCAGAAAAGAAGACAACCACTAGCAATGCCAGAATCGGCAAAAATAGTGTCGCTCCTTTCGCCCCACTCATCATATCAGATTTGCTCTTCGTCATATATATCTGGTAAAATCTCTTCATGCTATTCTCTCCCACGTTAGTTGATCCCATTACCACGTTTCATATTGGCAATAGGAGCGCCCGTGTGGGTTGATTGTTAGGTCAAGACAGCCACAATTGGCTTGAAGCTAACAACAACAACTCTACCTATCTTGTTATCAATAGGACCTTTAGACTTGTATTTCGACTGTCTTTTCATAATGAATCGCAACAATACATTTCTTTCATATCAGGCTGGACATGAGATTTCATCGTTCAACTTTCAGCCAGCTAGCAGAGTCTCTAGACTCTCTCAATCCCATTAACATCAAGCCAGACAATAGATTGACCCAAACTAGGCGATTCTTGAACAGCTCTTTCCTTCGGCGCCCAAGTTATTAGCAGGTAACCTTCAGAAGTATGGGGACATTCCCCAGACACATGGAATTGAACCAACATTTGTAACCTACAGTCAAGATTAAAGTTACCCAATCGTCATTTATTACCGCATCCTAAACCCTTATTAGCTCATCAATTGTCTGCATGTACTCATTACAACCCTCAATTGGGCGATAATAGGACATCTGACTGCGGTAACATCCTCATACTTCATGCCACAAGAGTATGAGCTGAAAGACACGACCTAGTCCCGCCAGCCCCTAACATCATTAGCGGACAATTGACCTTCAACCTTTAGGGGATTTGGCCAATAAAGCGCTCACTATTTGAGCAGCAAAACACCCACAAATAGCCAGACAGCTCCAGATTCGCCTAGGCGAACTTGATGTTACCAGACCCTAGTGCGAATTCACAAACTCAGAGACAGCTACAGATTATCTCCAGAAGTCAACTCCCAACACGGTGATATCAAAAAAAACGATTTATTAAATCAATGTAATAAATGGCAAAGAAAGTAATATTAGTAAGTATGGTAGTTCTTGCGAACCACCTCAAAGCGCTCATGCAGTCAACAATTCAGCAAAACAACCGCAAAACACTTCGGCCAAAAAAATCTTTTTACAGGAGACCACATAAAGCGAATGGTGAGTAAGTTAGCGAAGAGATTCAGTCATATAACCTATATAACTAAATTCAAAATTCAGCGCTTCAGGTAATCATCTCTGTATTTTGGTTGAAGCAGTATTCAGTTTGAAGCAATATTTTGTTTGAAGCAATATTGCTCATGAACCAATACTGCTCTTAAGGCAATGATTTCTGCTAAGGTAAAGTTTCCTTTCAATTGTTGTTTGCTTTGTCCCTTCCTTGATCTAGAGCTAATTAAAGCCCCTTCGCAAATAACTTCAACAAAAAAGTTCCATCTCCATGCTTCATTTCAAGCGATGTCATTTCAAACTATGTCAGTCATTTAGCTGGCTTTTCAATCACTTCTGGCAAGCGCGCCTTCATGCGCTGATACACACTTCTATTAAACCGCAGACCACTCGAAAGTTCCCCCATGGCGGCAATTTGGCTTTCGGCATTATCGATCCTTGCCTGTGTCTCGGGATGTCCAGCGACGAGCTTCTCAAAGGCGTTGGCGTTCCGACCGCCAGCCTCGGCCAAATGCTCAAACATGCCAACTGCACCCTGCGGATTATAACCTGCAAGAGACATATACTCAATTCCGTACCTATCCGCTTCCGCCTCAGCGCTTCGTGAATATCCAGCAAAAACCAGGGATAAACCCACGCCAACTGCGGCATCCCTCACCTGCGAACTTTCAGAATCACCAAAGACAAATGCGTAACCCAATTGCGCAACTAGTCCTTTTTGCACACGCTTCATACCGTGACGCGCCACAACATGAGAAATCTCATGGCTCATGACTGCCGCTAATTGGGCTTCATTATCCATAATCCTCAGGAGACCAGTGTAGAAATAGATATATCCACCTGGTAGCGCAAAAGCATTAATCTGGTCAGAATCGATAACTGCAAAATGATATCCTAAATCACGTCTATCAGAAACCGCCACCAGCTTTTCGCCAACCTCAGTTATATAACTCTGCCAGAGAGAGTCATCCAATATAGTTGACTCGAGGCGCACCTGTTCATTGATCTGCTTACCTGTAGCAACTTCATAATCCGTTCCAAAAAGCAGAAATGACTTCTTCCCTCTCGGCCCAGTAGTCACACAAGCGGACACTCCCAATGCTCCAACAAGTAAAGCCAGCACAATATTGCGCCAAAGCACATGTTTTTTTTGAATCTGCGAATGTGATTTATTGCTAGTAGTCTTGAACATAAATAGAATAAAGTTACGCTGAGTGGAAACAAATAATCGGGATGGACCTAGGCATGGCCTTGGACTTATATCTTGATTTTGTCGGCCAGATCTGCAATAAGCGGTAAACGTACTCGTTTGCCTTGTAAGGCAAACAAAATACCAGCAATCGATGAACCAATGCAGGCAATTAATACCGCTCGCCAGACCAAAGATGAAATTGCGGGGATAAGAAAAACTGAAGCAAAAATTTCTATCAAGAACAAAACCAAACCCTGTTTAGCATGAAAACGCAGGTTCTTGTTTTCAGAAAGACGCAGAATTGGCAGTAGACAAAGGAACGGAATATATGAAAAAACGATATACAGCGGATTGCTAATACGATCATCATCCCCGCCCGGGAAAAAATCGTCGCCTATATCTGAAAACGGAGATTCTTTCATGTCATCCATAACATTCCCACTTTATTTTCTACGCCAAACCAACCCAACAATGGCTCCTTACTAACTGGAGCATAGACCCCTGCTGGGAATGAACGCTGATTGATTGCGCATGTCAAGGAAGTTGTCACAGTGAAATCAGCGTTAGGGCCATCTGAGAGAAAATATCATATCAGATAGCATACATCGTTCGCCCAAAATAGACCTACAAAACAATACCGTTTGAAACAATACCGTTACAAAACAAATGGGTCCCCAGATTATTCGGGAGAACAATCAATTGGCTGGTTTGACTTCGGCAAACAAACGTTGGGCGATTCCAGGAAGCGCGGACTGCCAAAAATCTGAGTTTATCATGTCCAAAGTTTTTTGGGCATTGACCTTATCACCAGCTTGCAGATAATTCCTTAAAGCTCCAAGAGCATTGTCTTCGGCTGTCGGACCTTTGGGGTAGTAATTCAGAGCCTTCAGGTATTGGCTAGCAGCCTCTGCATAGTCCCCTTTAACCTCTTTACAGGCAGCGACACCAGCTAGAGCAGCTGTATGAGTTATTTTGACATCTGAATATTTACTAACATACTCAGAGAACGCAATCTCGGCCTGTTCGTAGTTCTTACTAAGGTAATTGACACTTGCAACCATGTATAAGGCTTCGCCACCAATCGCACTACCACTGTACTTGTCGGCCACCGTTTTCATTTCAAGTAAACCAACTTGCAAATTACCACTCAGTAAAAGTGTCTTGGCTTGGGACAATTCAGTGCGAGCATCCGCCAACTGTCCATCGCGATAATCTTGAAAAAAGTACACTCCCACAACAAGCGAAACAACGATCGCAATACCACCGAGCAAAGTCGTAAAATTATCCGTGGCCCAAGTACGAACCTCTCCCATGAAGTCCGTAAACTTATCGCGTTTGATTTCTTGTTTGCTGAATGAAACTCTTGTACCCATCTGCCACTAACTCCTTGAAGAATATTCTTGTTAAAGAGATATTCTTGTTAAATAAATATTCTTACTAAATAAACCTATCTAATCGTCATTGGAGTGCATGCTGTGCGAAACACTTTGCACACAACTTTTGCACACAAACCTACATACTTCCTTTAGAACAGACCAATTAGACCTCTTCACCCTCTGCCCTATGGCAAAAGCCAGACCCAAATGAACTCATTTCAGAAAAGAACTCACTTTAGAAAAAAATCTCTCTAGAAATAACCAGTGAAACTGATTGTAATCCGATGGTCACGAACCGAAGAGATAGAGTTTCTAGTTCCGTCTACCAAGTAGGGAGCTGCATCTGAAGTCAAACGTGGATCAAATTCATTTGGCGTCAGTGAATTAACTGTTCCTAACTCGCGTGCAACTGTGGTATTGAAGCTCTGTGAATAGGATGTAAATGAATATGCGATATCAAGCGTTCTCTGTGCGGAGTGCAGACCAAAGCCGAATGAGAAGCTAATCGCTGAAACTTGACTACCCAACTGATCATTAAAACGGTTTACGTTCGCATTATCGAGAAATGCCGCCGCTGCGCCAGCATACTCTGGATCATTTGTCGCCTGTAAACTAAGCGGCAAACGTGGGTCTCTTCGACCATTGTAGGTGAAAGAGTAATTGTCTACGTCACTAAACGGCTGCGGCAAATATCCGAAGCCAGCGCGTACTGGAATCTGACCCAACTTTGATTCGAGGGTATACTCACCACCGACACGAATCTGCAAAACATTGTTCCAATTAGTCGGCTCATTGTGGAAGAAAGTTTCTTTTGTGCCACCTTGACTAATTCTAATTGAATCAAGAAGTAAGAAATCGGAACTGGAAAATCCACGATAATCGAAGTCGATACTGGTCAAGAAACTCTCCGACCAGTAATGCGACAGACCAAGAACTACATTCAAGGGCATTTGAATCTTTGTTTCGACATCCGGAAACAAGAGCGTATCTGAACTAAGGGGACCTGTTGAAATCGCTGCGCCATTATTGGTGTTAATTCTGTCCAGTGTTACGTCATCAGAGATTTTAATATTGAAAGGAGTTCGAATATTTAATCCTAGTGTTGTACTCTCACTAAGCTCATACATGCCACCAAAATTAAAGTTGAATCCTGAGAGGGTCAAAGAATCCAACTGCCGTAGCGAACGAGAATAATCAACGAACTGACCAAAGTCGAATGCTTGAGACTCATATGTCTCAGTACGAAATTCGTCAACAATCACTCTCCCAAAGTAAATGTTGGCTGTCAAACCAAATGAAAGCTTCTCTGATAAAGTTGTTGAGAATCCCATATTGAAGGAACTCAACGACCCATCGCGAGTGGTGACTAAATCAGTCACGCCAGGTGATGACAAATGCGGAAAAATCTTTTCAGCAAAAACATTATAAGTGTCGAAATGCCTAGTGACACCAGCGCCAAGTACGAAGTGGTGTTTCTTAATCTCCAACGGGGCAACAAGAACTGCATTGCGGAAGAAATTGCTGTTTGAGCCAGAATGATCCACAGTTCTCGCACTGTTGAAATCATAGTTGCCACGTGAAATGAAATTTGCCCAATCGAACGAAAAGTAAATCTCGTCAAGGTCTACCAAACCCGCAGGATTCCAAGACAGTGCATATGGACCCTCGGCAACTGCTGTAAAAGCGTTGCCCATACCCACAGAGCGAGCGCCTCCACCAGTGAAGTTCCAACCGTAGTCAAAGTCCTGCGAAAATCTTTGCTGCGATTGTACAGGGTTGGCGTTGATTAAGGTAAAAAGAGAGATGGCGGTTACCGAAGTCAAAAACCTGAAGCGCATTCTCACATATCCTCCGAAGCAAGTAAGTCCTGAAAGCATATTTAGTTACTGTCCAATATTGAGTTCTGGGTTACATACCAACGACGCGTAATTCTTCCACTTCATATGAGCGCCGCTCATATGGCTCGCTAATATAGGTTCCTCTTCTAGCCCTGTCAATACACACCCGAAATGTTCGCTCATTGCAACTTCATGCCACATGGAAACTTACAATCAGGCCACTTAGTAATGGCTATCTCGATAGATAAGACAGCTCCCTGATTCGCAATCTGAAGCAAGTTATCAATCCATACCCCCGGCAGGAATTGAACCTGCGGCCCGCAGTTTAGGAAACTGCTGCTCTATCCAACTGAGCTACGGGGGCATTGATTAAGAACTTCTTGGAGGAGAATCTACCAATTGAGATAGTATTTATTACGGACTGGATCGATGCGCTCTAACCTATATATTCAACCAATCTCAGACCCTACAACTCTTCAATCATAGGATATTCAATTGTCATGGCTTCAATTGTCAAAGGTGACAAATGTCTTAACAGCATACCCCGCTAACTTCTTGCGCCAAGGCAAAAAAGCCAAATCTATTAAGCAAACAATAGATTCAATCTTGGCGCCAGTAGCAAGAACCACCTCACAAGCAGCCAGCGCAGTTCCACCAGTAGCCAGAAGGTCGTCTACAATCACGATCTTATCCGAATTATCTAACGCATCCTTGTGCATCTCTACCTTATCGGAGCCATATTCTAGTTCATAGTCAGCTGTATGAACTGCCGCTGGCAATTTGCCAGGTTTACGGATCGGGACAAAGCCGACTCCCATCTTCGCCGCCACTGCCGCTCCGACAATAAATCCTCTGGCTTCAATACCTACGATTTTGGTAGGACTATATAGACGACATTCTTCGACCATCAAATCAATAATTATCCCAAAAACTTTTGAATCTGACAAGGCTGGAGTTATGTCGCGAAACAAAATTCCTGCCTTTGGATAATCAGGCACATCTCGAATTGAGTTTCGTACTGTCTCAATCATTTTGATCTTGGAATCACTCTGGGACTTCGCCATTGTCTCAACTGACATATCTAATCCTTCTCTCGGAACAAAGCTAAAACTATAATTGAATAACACTACTAATTATTTAATCGAAAACTCATTGAGAATTGCTGTATTTGTTTCAGAAATATCCCTAACCAAAACATCGTCTACCCTGCCAAATCTTGGGCCTTTACCAAGATCGACAACGAACTTTTCGACAGCCTCATCAAATCCAAAGGCCCTCACCTGCACCGTTCCATCTGGGCAATTGCGCGCCCAACCACCAATTCCATACTTATGAGCCTTTCGCTGGCAGAAAAACCGATAGCCAACTCCCTGAACGTGGCCCGAGACCACAACTTCAAGCGCTTTTCGTCTGTTTGAGGCTCCGTCTTCTTCACTCATAGCAATCGATACTTAAGACTAGAATAAATAGCACCAAACTTATGAAGCCAACTCAAAAGCCAGCGCCACCGCCTCGGCGGCTTCCTGAACTTCATACAATGTTTCAGACATCTCTTGTGGCAGGTCTCTCTTCCAATCCCCAAGTGAAATTACGGGTTTTCGGGCTATCAGGGCAAATGCAATTTCTGAAAGAGTCCCACTTTTCCCTGGAAGAGCAATAACCACTTCAGCGGAGCGGATTATCAAAGTGTTCCGAGCCTCCCCAAATCCAGTTGGAATGACAACCTCAACATATTCATTGGCTTGCTTAGAATCGCTCCCTGGTATTAAACCGACAGTTAGGCCGCCAGACGATTTGGCGCCACGGCACACAGCCTCCATCACACCTCCCAGTCCACCACAAACGACAATTCCATCACGCTCAGCAATCAAACGCCCGACTTCCTTAGCCAATTCAGCGGTTTTCTTATCTGGATCACCTGCGCCTATCACAGCAATCTGTAATTTTCTGGATGTAGTTTTTCTCTCTGTGACGCACACAGGGGAAGTATGGTCATTCTCGCCAAAATTATCAACAGCCGAAATTGACTTCAAGCAGATGACACTTTTCAAAATGAATTGGCTAAATGATTCGACTAATTGAATGTGGGAGACTAATCTGATATGACGAAGATGGCAAAAAACATCGGGGTGAAAGGATTTGAACCTTCGACCTCTTCGCCCCGAACGAAGCGCGCTACCAAGCTGCGCTACACCCCGAATGACGGACACATAATAAAGCAATATCGGCGCCTGTCAAGGTTCGATAAAGCGCCGAAAGCCCCATAAGAGGCGCCAACTAGCAACCAAAGTCTAGCCTATTTAGCTAGCAGTGCGATTCTTGTCGACCCAATACGCCCAAAGAACGAATAACCACTGTAGCTGTCCTATCCACGCAATGGCTCCCGTATCAGGTGGCGGCGGCCCTAAGACATTTCCCGCATAAATCAACAACAGGAATCCGATTAAAGCCCAAAAACCGATTAGCCCCGAACGATTATTGGCTTTAGTCGCTCGAAGATACAGAATAACGCCACTGATAAAGATGCCTCCCTCTAGTAATAGAGTCCCGAAGATTGAATTCCACAATCCAAAACCAAATAGTGGAGATTCACCAAGATGAAGTGGCAAGTCAGGTCGGTGCACTAGCAAATCCAAAACCCAATGACTAACAACCAAGCCGCCAATTATTATCGCGGCCTTGACCTCCCTTTTGACAATCCAATGAGCGCCGCCCAAAAGAGTCCCCCAAATGCACACCATTATCAAACTATGGGAATATGGATAACTGACAAAGTTGAGTGGTGTTAGTTTTGTATTACCAGGATCTATTGCGACATGCTCTACCCCCAACAATAGAAGTGAAGGCCAAAGCAAATCCAAGAATTGCGCCGAGAGAAACAGCGTACCAAGAGAAACCGCGGGGGTGACTTTCTTGGCCGCCAGTCCAACTCCAAAATGACCTATAAACATTGCTGTTCCTTCTTACCTTTATTGAGGCGCTGACAATCTAGGCTACTTGAAGCCAATAGATTTCAAAAACTTCGGCCAACGGGGGTCGCTGTACATGGTCTTGAAGGCTGGGTGAGTTTTCACTACTGGAATGCCAGCGTCATTTAGGTCCGCTGATCTTTCCAGCCATTCAAAGGCCTTGTCTATATCATTGCGATAGCCACAGACCATCGCAATCTGAATTCCCCAATCAGTCCCTTCGTCAATCAAGTCTTGTAGCGCCTTGTCTGATTCTTCTAACTTTCCTTGCGCGTGATAGGCCATGGCCAAAGTACAATTCCTGTACCCGGCAGTCTTCTCGAGCATCGCCACAGCCATTGCTTCTTCAGGTTTGCCTAGAAATAGCTGCGCAACACCTATCAAGGCGTTCATCCCAGTCATCTCGGGACTCAGTTCCAGCGCCTGCTGAAAGGCCTGACCTGACTCCTCATATTTTTCGGCGCAGAAGAGCGCCGTACCATACCCCATGTATGCTCCCGCATCTAGAGGATCTATTTCAAGAGCTTTTTCAAGCAACTGAAGCCCTTCAGCGAATCGGCCAAACATTCCCAACATCCGACCCAAACTACTCAATGCCTGAGTATCATTAGGCGCCAATTCAATTGCTCTGCGATACGAGGCTTCTGCCGCAGAATAATCACGGTCCACTATCATTTGGTTCCAGCCCAGAGCAACATGCGCCATGGGGATAGTGTTGTCTATTTCAAGCGACCGCATCACAGCGCTTTTCGACTTGCGTTGCGTCTCCAGTGCGTCTTGATATCCGAAACCGCTTTGAACTGAGTAGGTGAACGCCAGTTCCGCATATGCTTGCGCATTGTTGGGATCGAGATTCAACGCCTGCTTGTAAAGATCGACGGCAATATCCGCCGATTCCTTTGTAAATCTGCGTACGAAGAAGTTCCCACGCAGAACCAACGCGTGACTTTCTGGATTTGCCGTGTGCTTTTCAGCGGATTTACCCAGCAATGTAACATCCAGCGCTTTGGAAACCGCCGCTGCGATTTCATCCTGCACTGCAAAGATATCCTCAAGTGTGCGGTCATAGGTTTCTGACCAGAGATGGAATCCATCGGTGACATTAACTAATTGCGCAGTGATTCTCACTCGTGCGCCAGACTTGCGCACACTTCCTTCAAGCAATGTCCGAACGCCAAGTTTCCTGCCAATTTCACGCAAATCTTCCTGAACACCCTTGAACGCAAAAGATGATGTCCGACCAGTTACTTTCAACTCAGGGTTCTTAGCCAAAACATTCAGCAGCTCTTCGGTGAGACCGTCAGAGAAATATTCATTCTCAGGGTCAGCGCTCATATTGGCAAATGGTAATACTGCAAGTGACGGTTTACTATCTGCTTGTTCTGCTGTGGCAATACTGCTCTGCGATACTAGCGTGCCTTTAATCGTTAGCAAGGCAGATGAAATTTCCTTAGCTGTTTGATAACGAGAATCAGGGCTCTTCGCAAGACAAGTTGTCAAAACTTCTTGAAGTGAATTCTGCAATGACTCTGGAATCTCTGTCTTATGATGTGACAACGCCTCTGGCTCAATGTTGAGAATCATATTTAAAGTGGCAGCGTTGTTATCTTTTTGAAATGGAGCGCTGCCAGTTAGCAACTGATAGAACACCACTCCCAATGAAAACAAATCCGAACGATGGTCAACTGTCTTACCCTGCGCCTGCTCAGGTGACATATAAGCAATCGTACCAAGCGTTGAGCCAGCTTGCGTCAAAGCCTCACCACCGCGAACTGCCGCCAAACCAAAATCCAAAATCTTAGGCCGCATCTCAGCGTCAACCACAATGTTAGCAGTCTTAATATCACGATGAATCACACCATTCTCATGCGCCCTTGTAAGTCCATCAGCAACTCCAATAATAAGTTCAAGCGCTTCCTCAATTGGTAGTCTATCTCTTTGGCAATAATGCTGAAGCGTTTTGCCTTTAATAAATTGCATTGCAATAAACGGCCGACCAGAAAACTCACTAACTTCATAAATCGATACAATATTAGGATGCTCCAACCCAGCAGCAGACTGCGCCTCACGAACAAAGCGTCTGCGCGTGTCAGCGTCTTGAGACATGTTGGTCGGCAGAAACTTCAGCGCCACACGACGATTAAGCTTAGTGTCATCGGCGAGATAAACTTCACCCATACCACCAGCGCCGATTCGCTCGACTATTCGGTAGTGTGAGACTTCGAGCCCCTCGGTTAGGAGCACATGGGTTACGGTTTTGTCGTCGTCGTTATTTGGCATTGTATGTGAATTTGATAGCTGTTATTTTCTTGTAAATTCTGTCTTGGGACGAAATTGGCAAGTCCCGAAAGGGGATTTGACCTACGGGTTCTGCAAAAACATCAGTCCATGAGTCTGTCTAGGACAGACTCATAACTCTGGTGACTTCTGAGATTGACAAGGTCTTCATCATTCTCAATCCACTTTCTATAAGAGAAACCACAACTGATTGCCTGATCCAGCAACTGTAGGGCTTTCTCAGGCTGTTCGAGTTTTGAGAACATGCAAGCTCCATTATACAGAACAGCCGGATCATTCGGCTCCATTCCTATCGCTCGCTCAATCCATTCTATTGATTTTTCAATCTCGCCTAATCTTAATAAGGCGTCTGCCCCCAGATAGACCGCCCGAATGTCATCTGGGTTGAGCTCTAAACGTCTATTAACGATTTCCAAACCGCGTTGCAATGTTTCTAACGCTTTATCAGGTCGTCCAAGCTTCTCGTATGAACTTGCTGCAAGGATTGGCGCCTGGAAATCATCGGGCTTTACACTACCTGCTTGCTCATAGAGCTTACAAGCCCTATCATGCTTCCCTTGCACAAAACAGGCGCGAGCGTAGAAGTAATAGGCCTCAAACAGATTCGGATTTAACTCGATAGCCTTCTCAAATTCTTCCTCTGCCTCCTGAAATCGGTTGCCGAGTGAGACTGCGACACCGCGCGAAGCATGACCTTCTGCCAGTTGTGGATTGAGGTCAAGCGCCTTCTTGCTCGCTTCCATGGCGCGATCCAGATTCGACCTATCATTTCCGTAGTACAAAAACATATTCGAATGACTGTCGGCCAATCCTGCATAGGCCCGGGCATACCCTGGGTCTTTTTCTATTGCATGTGAAAATAATTCAATCGCGAATTTGGTATTCTTCTGACCGGACGCATGAAAAAAAGCGCGCCCGCGGAGATATAGCTCATAGGCCTCCATATTGTCAGTCGGAGCTTTGACTTTTCCGCTCTTAAGTTTCGGGCTGAGTTTGATTCGCAGAGCCCGCACAATACTCCCTGCGATTTCATCCTGTATCGCAAAGACATCATCAAGCTCCCGGTCATAGCGCTCCGACCACAAGTGATAACCATTCGCGACGTTGATCAACTGGGCGGTGATGCGTAGACGATTGCCCGCCTTTCTCACACTTCCCTCAAGTATCGTTCCAGCATTCAATTTACGACCAACATCCCTCAAGTCTTCTGTCTTGCCCTTGAATGCAAACGAGGAGGTTCGCGAAACTACCCTGAGATTTTCTACTTGAGTTAGGTCATTGAGAATATCCTCAGCTATACCATCACAAAAATACTCCTGCTCAACATCGGCGCTCATATTGGAAAACGGAAGTACAGCAATTGATGGAGATTCTGACTCGGAGTTCTTTTCTATCGATGAAAGTCGCTTCAAATCACTCTTGATATCATTAGCGCTTTGGTAGCGAAGCTCTTTGTCTTTTTCAAGCGCTTTGCTAATTATTCGTTGTAATTCCTCTGATACGTCCGCCTTGTATCGCGACATTGGCTCAGGATTGTCATCGGTGATCGCCAGAAGAGTTGCTGGGGCGTTGTCGCGCTCAAATGGTGTGCGGCCGGTAACCAGCTCATAAAGCGCTATCCCCAAAGAAAACAAATCAGACCGATGATCAACCTCTTTGCCCTCGGCCTGCTCTGGTGACATATATCGTGTGGTTCCAATTGTGGAGCCAACCTTGGTCAATTTGTCTTCACCGTAAACAGTTGCCAATCCAAAGTCCAGCAGACGTGCTCGGTTTGAACTATCAATCATGATGTTGCCCGGCTTTACATCCCGATGAACAACTCCGGATTCATGAGCTTTCTGTAGGCCATCACAAACCTGCGCAATCAACTCGATGCTTTCAGCCATCGATAGAATATTCTGCTCTATGGCATCGCGTAGTGACTTTCCTTCTACGTGAGCCATAGCAAAGAAAGGGCGGCCCGCAAACTCGTCAACCTCATACACAGGAACGATATTCGGATGATCCAACTTGGCGGCCGCCTGGGCTTCGCGAGTGAAGCGCAAGCGCATTTCAGCGTCCGTTGCCAGATGAGTCGGCATGAATTTCAGCGCAACACGACGATTGAGCTTGGTATCGTCTGCTAGATACACTTCTCCCATGCCACCTACGCCGATTCGTTCGACTATTCGGTAGTGTGAGACCTCGACACCTTCAGTGATGAGGATGTGAGTTACAGTCTTGTCTTCAGTATTATCGTCGTTGTTTGGCATTGTGTCTTTGTATTTTGGTTGGGAGCGTTTCAGTCCCTAAGAAGGGGAATTGAGTTACGAATCTGCGATTGCTGCTTTCTTATTCAGAGAATCCTACGTGCCAGTTGTTGATGAAGGTCATCTGGGTAGACATGTTGACGTTATCAGGAGCTTGATTGACAAGGAAGCGTAATGGTGAATCAACCAAATCATAAACTGTCCCTAAAGTAAAACCTCTAATCTGAAAGAGCTGGCGGACTCTTCCAGCTTTGAAGGTCGAACCACGAGCGCTAACCTCGGCGACATTGATGAAGTCTTCGCCATCAAGACCATCAAGATAGTAGATTCGCTGACCGTCAGCGCTCCAGTGTGGATACTCTCCCTTATTTATGGACACTTGCCATTTCCCATTCATCTCTGGAAACGGAGAGACATATACTTCACTCTTACCGTTTTGGTCCGACGAATAGGCGATCCAGTGTCCATCAGGAGAAATCGCAGGACCACCTTCGTTGAACTGTGACTCCAACAAGGGATAGGGCTTCTTATCCTTTTCCAGGGGAATAGCCCAAATGTCGATTCGTCCTTTGGCTTCATCCGTCGCAATCAGCAACTTTCCATCCGCCGACCAGCAATTAAGGAATAAACCAGCGCTTTCGATCTCCGCCAATAATTCTGGTTCGCCAGCCCCGGTTGTCGATTTTACCAACACCTGAGTCGTACCATTCATCTGTGCGATGTATGCAATTCTGTCACCAGTAGGTGACCAAATCGGAGTATACTCTGAGGCGCTGTCGAACGTAAGGCGAGTGCGAATGCCGCGCCTGAGGTCATGAAGCCAGATATCTGTGTTGTTCGAATTCGGATCCATTATATCCGAAGCGACATGTTCGCCATCCGGTGAAAATCTGGGTGTGTATTGAGTGGCCGGTTCCCCAACAGTGTCAAGTATGTTCCCACTCGAATCAAAAATAAGCAAACTCGAACCGACAGACACATCACCGGAACGGAAGAGCAATTTGCCGTCCGACGAAGCGTCAAATCCGCCGTGACTCCAGCCGAGACTAAAAGACACTCCCTCAGCTACCGGCGCTGCATCGCCTGTGTACTTCAGTGAACTTGGGTCAAACAGCTGAGCCATCAGGATATCGTTGCGCATGTACAATATGTGCCCTTGAGAGAACACACCCTGAGACATGGCGTAGGTCAGATGTTTTGCTTTGCCATCAGAGAGTGATGAAACGCGAATGCCGTCCTTGTCCCCCCCCGCGCCATCGGCGTTCCTAGCAAAATATATAAAATGGTCACCATCGGGGAGAAACTGCACCCAGCGGTGAGTCTTATCGAAGGTGGTTGAATCTAGAGTTGTCACCTGAGTAGGTTCGCCGCCGGCGCCAGAGACTTTGAAGATTGGACCTAACATATCCGGCGTGAATAAAATAACATTATCAGCATTCCAACTTCCACCACGTCCCCGTGGGGCGTCACAAAGCGTCAGCGCCGGGCCACCGGTGGCGAGAATCCTCTTGAGCTTGTGATTCTTGAAGAAGGCCAGATACTTGCTATCGGGTGACCAAAATGGAAAGTAAGCGTCCATGGTTCCGGCGAGTATGATTGCATCAGGTGAATCCAGCGAACGCACATAGAGGGCCACATCTCCACTAGCAGAGTCCTTTGCCGTATAGGCAACTTTCAATCCATCTGGGGAAATCGCCAGTGACCCACCACCGCGGTTGTCTAGAATGGCGCCGTTTTCGGTGTTGATTGTGACAGATAACTTTTCAGATGGAGCGTTGTTGAAGAAGGCAAGATAACCAAACAACCCAGTAACAATGAATAGCGCCGCGACAACTATCCACGGCACAAGCGCCGAACCTCCCACTGCTTTGGCAGACCCCACAGCAATACTCGAACCACCATCACGAATCAATTCCAATGAGCGCTTCAAATCTCCCGCTGACTGCCAACGTTGCTCTGGGTCTTTGCTAAGACATTGTTTAATAACTTTCTCAAGCGCCAATGGCGTCTTAGTGGTAATTTCAGAAATGTCGCGGGGTTGTTCTTTCAGAACTGAGGCAATCAAACTAGCGCGACTCTTGCCATCGAACGCATTTTGACCAGTAGCCATTTGGTAAAGCGTGGCGCCGAATGCGAATATGTCACTTCGCGCGTCGGCCTCTTCGCCTTCAAGCTGCTCTGGGGACATATACTGTAAAGTGCCAATTATTGCGCCTTGGGTCGTCAGCGGAGTGGTGCGAGTCTCAGCGCTTGAAAGCGCATCGAGAAATCCCGCTTGTGGGGTAAACTTCGCCAAACCAAAATCAAGTAGTTTGGCCCCATCCTTAGTGAGCATCACATTGCCAGGCTTCAAATCACGATGCACCAGACCCTGTTTGTGCGCCTTATCTAGAGCATCCGCGATTTGAACGGCAACGGACAAGAGTTCTTCATTCGGCAAGGGACCTTTGGCAAGTCTATCGGAGAGTGTCTCACCCTCAATGTACTCCATCACCAAATAGTCGATCCCGTCCTCGGAGCCAATATCGAAGAGGGTGCAGATATTAGGATGATTCAACCCCGCAATAACTTTAGCTTCACGCTCGAAGCGCTCTTTGATATCTGGGCTGTTGGCAACTTTTGCGTGCAGGACTTTGATAGCCACTTCTCTATCGAGCCGAGTGTCTGTGGCTTTATATACTTCGCCCATTCCACCAGCTCCAGCAGAGCCGAGAATTTTGTAGTGTCCTAGTTGTTTACCAGCTTCAAGTGTCATACTTAATGTTCCTATAATAAACTATTTCTTCTCAGACAACGCCGCATCCCAGTTCTGAATCATCACCAGCGGCTCAACAGTATTTGACCCACTAGGTAGCTGGTTAACATAGAACTTTGTGCCATCAGAGTTCATGCTATAAACATTGCCAGGTCGTGAGCCAGATATCTTGAAAAGTTTCCGCACAGCTCCAGGCAGGAAACTTGAACCTGAGTCATCCACTTCAGCAACATTTATCACATCGTTGTTGTCTAGGTAATACAAACGCTTGCCATCAGCGCTCCATCTGGGTCTATCACCGTCATTGATAGAAACCTGCCACTTGCCACTTAGTGCGGGAAATGAGGTAACATAAACCTCTGGATTTCCAGACTCTTCGGAAGTAAACGCCAACCATCGTCCATCTGCAGAAAGAACTGCGTCACTATTATCGCTTGCCAGATCGAAAATACGCCTAGACTTCTCGATAGAATCCAATGGAATAATCCAAGCCACAGAGAGGTCAGAGTTCTTGACGGCGAACAGGTATTTCCCGTCTGCCGACCAACTCGAAAGGAACATATTCTCTTTTGATGCAAGTAACCGAGTTGCCTCGCCCATTCCACTTGAAGACTTCATGTAGACAATAGTTGAATCCCCAGTTTGAGTGACATAAGCAAGTGATTCACCATCAGGTGACCAGACAGGCGTGTAACTATTGAGGCTATCGAAGGTCATTCGCCGTTTAATACCGCGTATTATATCATGTATCCAAATGTCCGTCGCAGTGCTAGATTGATCAGAGATTTCACACGCAAGGTATCGCTCATTAGGAGAAAGGAACATCGTATACATTGTTTCCCATTCACCTATTGAATCCAAAACCAAACCACTTGAATCAAAAACAGTAATCATAGAGCCTAGTTGAAGTTGACCAGTGCGGAGAATCATTTTCCCATCTGACGAAAGTGTGAACAGACTCCTAGAATAATTATCCACATATGACACATTTTCCGCTATTGGCTGTCCATCACCTATCAGCTCTAATTTGGCTGGGTCAAATGGATGCGCCATCAAGGTGTTCTCTCTGGCATAGACGATGTGTCCTCGCGCGAAGACAGCATTTGATTTTGTGTAAATCAAGTGTTCTTGCTTACCTGTTGAAAGTGACCCGATTCTAATTGCATCCTTTTCGCCTCCAGAGCCAGAGCCCGTTCGCACATAGTACAAATAGTGATCCCCGTCAGGTAAAAACCATGGCCAGCGATGTGTCACATCGTTAGTGGTTGAATCCAGCGTGGTTAATCGTTTCGCCTCTCCTCCAGCGCCAGCAACTTGAAACAGAGGTCCGCTTGGTTCGGGAGTGAAGATTGTGACATCATTCTGATTCCACGAACCCGTTCTCCCAGATTTTGCATCACAGAGCGTAAGAGCTGGTCCGCCAGTTGCTAGAATCTTCTTGAGTTTGCCTCTTATAAAAAAGGCAATGTAACGGCTATCTGGTGACCAAAACGGCATCCAAGAGTCGCCGGTGCCAGCCAGTTTGATTGCTGTAGGTGAATCAAGCTTTCTAACCCACATGAATTCTTTGCCGGCAATAGTGTCAGCGGCGTTAAAGGCAACCATCTTACCATCAGGAGAAAGAGCTAGCGCCCCGCCAGCAGGTCCAGAAAATCTTGTCCCATCTGGCGAAAGTATATTTGTAGTAATTATTTCGCGAGGAATCTCTTTTTGGTTAAATGCCAAATATCCAAAAACTCCAGTGGTAATCATCAAAACCGCCGCAACTATCCAAGGGATAAGTGCCGCCCCCCCAGACTTGACCGAGCCAACTGTAGCGCCTGAACCACCATCACGAATCAATTCCAATGAGCGCTTCAAATCACCCGCGGACTGCCAACGTTGCTCTGGGTCTTTGCTAAGACATTGCTTAATAACTTTCTCAAGCGCCAATGGCGTCTTAGTGGTAATTTCAGAAATGTCGCGAGGTTGTTCTTTCAGCACAGAAGCAATCAAACTTGCGCGACTCTTACCTTCAAATGCATTCTGCCCCGTTGCCATTTGATACAACGTAGCCCCAAAAGCAAAAATATCACTTCGTGCATCAGCCTCTTCGCCCTCAAGCTGCTCTGGAGCCATGTACTGCAAGGTCCCGATGATTGCGCCTTGAGTAGTCAGTGGAGTAGTGCGAGTCTCAGCGCTAGAGAGCGCGTCAAGAAACCCCGCCTGTGGTGTAAACTTCGCCAAACCAAAATCAAGAAGCTTTGCGCCCTCTTTGGTCAGCATCACATTGCCTGGTTTCAAATCACGATGCACTAACCCCTGCTTATGCGCTTTGTCCAGCGCATCAGCAATTTGGATGGCAACTGTGAGAAGTTCTTCAGAAGGAAGAGGCCCTTTGGCGAGCCGATCTGAGAGCGTCTCGCCTTCAATAAACTCCATCACCAAATAGTCAATGCCCTCGGCTTCACCAATATCAAAAAGTGTACAGATATTTGGATGATTCAACCCAGCTATGACTTTTGCCTCGCGCTCAAACCGCTCTTTTATATCAGCGCTGTTGGCAACTTTCGCGTGCAGGACTTTGATAGCCACTTCTCTATCGAGACGAGTGTCTGTGGCCTTGTATACTTCGCCCATACCGCCAGCCCCAGCGGAGCCGAGAATTTTGTAGGGTCCTAGTTGCTTGCCTGTTTCTAATGTCATGAAGTTTCCTTAGCGCCCAGAGTTTGACGCATTCCAATTTTGAATTAAGACCATCGAGGGAACGTAATTGTCACCCAATCTAGCGTTCACCAGAAAACGCTTACCGTCATTGAAGACATCGTAGGAGCTTCCTGTCCTCTCAGCGCGCAATCGAAATAGCTGTGTGGCCTTGCCAACCCTGAAAGACTTACCCGAGCCATCGACATCGACTGAAACGACATTATCTCTACTATCAACATAGAACAACTTGCCGCCGTCGGCGCTCCAGCGTGGTTTCCCACCTCCATTCAGAGAGATTTGCCATTTCCCATCGGGAGAAGGAAAGTTTGTAACAAAAACCTCCAGTGAATTGGAATTGGCGCTGTAAGCCAGCCAACGCCCATCTGGTGAAAGAGCAGGGTCAAGTTCCCAATCCTCACTATTGAGCAAAGCAACAGGATCTGAATCATCGTCAACTTTTTTGGCGTACACGTCACTCCCGGTAATTGGGCTGAGTCGTTCGTATATCAGGTATTTGCCGTCTTCGGACCAATCAACAGGAGTTATCGCTGCTGTGTCACTCAACAAGAGAGTTGCTTCCCCAGAACCTCCAATATCGCGCAAAAATATCCTAAAGACACCCTTCGATGAGATGTAGGCAACTCTATCTCCAGTTGGCGACCACACTGGGCTATACTCTGACGTTTCCTCAAATGTCAAGCGCGTTCTTGTTCCTTGCTCTAGATGGTACATCCAGATGTCAGCATTCGGAGCCCCAGGTTCGGTCAGGCTGAAAACCACCTTCCTTCCATCGGGCGAAATCCGTGCAAAACGAGATTGAGCCGCGCTTCCAATAGTATCGAGAGTTTTTCCACTACCATCGAGGATTCTTAGTTGAGTTTCACGAGTCAATAATCCTGCGCGGTAGAGGATCTTCCCACCTTCAATGGCGCTGAAGACGCCACGGCTCCAATCCGGCGCATAGGTGACATTTTCGGCTACCGAGAAAACGTCACCACTATTTTCAGTGGAAGAAACATCGAAAGGCTGTGCCATTAGAACATTGTCACGAACAAAAATTATGTGCCCATCACAGAATTCCGCATTGGAACGCGCATTGATAAGACGCTTCCTGTCTCCCCCTGAGAGTGAGGCCACACAAATCGCATCTTGCTCACCTCCGGCCTCTCCTTCTGTGCGCGCAAAATAGAGGAAGTGATCTCCATCAGGTAGGAATTTTACCCAGCGATGGGTGTAATCGCTAAATGCAGTATCAAGAGACAGGGCCACTTGAGGTTCGCCACCTCCAGCTCCAACGCGATGTATTGGTCCGTCAGACTTAGGAGAAAAGAGGATAACATCGTCACTATTCCAACTACCGCCTCTGCTTTGCGGAGCGTCACACAATGTCAGAGCTGGCCCACCAGTTGCAAGAATTTTTCTTAGTTTCCCCCCCGAAAAGAAACCTATGCTCTTGCTGTCAGGTGACCAAAATGGGAAAGTGGCCCCTTCAGTCCCTCTCAATGGCTGCGCCTCAAGTGAATTCAGAGCTCTCACCCAAATCATGCTCTCATCTTCCCTGGCAGCGGTAGCGCTGGCCAAAAACGCCAATGCCAGTCCGTTTGGAGAGAGTACTGCGTCTCCACCGGCCCAAGAGACAAATTCCGCCCCTATCGGCTCAAGGAAACGACTGCGAATTTCTCCTGCGGGCGCGCCGCCGTTTGAACGCCAAAGTGTTGCAAAGACGATTGCGGCCACTGCGAGAGTTGCGACCAATACCCACGGAAGCGTACTAGGGCTGGCGCTCTTGACGGCCCTTGACTCTGTGGAGATTGAGCCACCTTCAGAAATGAGAGTCAAAGAGCGCTTCAAATCTCCAGCAGACTGCCAACGCTGGTCAGGGTCTTTGCTAAGACATTGCTTAATCACTTTCTCAAGAGCCAATGGCGTCTTAGTGGTAATCTCGGAAATGTCGCGAGGTTGTTCTTTCAGCACAGAAGCAATTAGACTCGCGCGGCTTTTGCCTTCAAACGCATTCTGACCAGTTGCCATCTGATATAGAGTCGCCCCAAATGCAAATATATCACTACGAGCATCGGCCTCTTCGCCCTCAAGTTGCTCGGGCGACATATACTGCAAAGTACCGATGATTGCGCCTTGAGTTGTCAGCGGAGTGGTGCGAGTCTCAGCGCTGGAGAGCGCATCAAGAAATCCCGCCTGTGGTGTAAACTTCGCTAAACCAAAATCAAGTAGCTTGGCACCCTCTTTAGTGAGCATGACGTTGCCGGGCTTCAAGTCACGATGCACCAACCCTTGCTTGTGCGCTTTGTCGAGCGCATCGGCAATTTGGATTGCAACTGTGAGAAGTTCTTCATTCGGCAATGGGCCTTTGGTGAGCCGATCAGAGAGCGTCTCCCCCTCAATATACTCCATCACCAAATAGTCGATCCCATCCTCTGAGCCGATATCAAACAGCGTACAGATATTAGGATGATTCAACCCAGCGATTACCTTGGCCTCACGCTCAAAGCGCTCTTTAATATCCGCGCTATTGGCAACTTTTGCATGTAGGACTTTGATAGCCACTTCTCTATCGAGCCGAGTGTCAATCGCCTTATAGACTTCACCCATACCGCCAGCGCCAGCGGGACTAATGATCTTGTAATGACCGAGTTGTTTACCTGTTTCTATACTCATAGTATATTCGTAATCCTGTTACTTATTAATCTCAGCCTGCCAGTTTTGTATCAAAGTGATAGTAGTAGTAGGCTTTGTGCTTTGTAAGCGCGAGTTAACCAAAAAACGCGTTCCATCACCAGAGACTTCAAATATATCACTTGGACGTAGCGGGGTAATTCCAAAAAGCTTCTTTATTCTGCCAACTCTAAAACCAGCGCCACTACCGTCAACCTCGGCGACATTGATGGAATCCTGCTTATCCACATAGAACAATTTCGCTCCATCAGCGCTCCAATGCGGGAATTCACCAGAATTATTCGACACTTGCCACTTCCCCCCAGAACCAGGGAATGGAGAAACATATATTTCTGACTTACCAGATTCGTCAGATGCATAAGCTACCCATTTACCGTCGGGAGAAAATTCGGCGTCGCCTTCACCAAACTCTGAATTAAACAATGGGTAAGCGCTTGTGCTATCCTTTAGTTCCAATACCCAAATATCATAGCTATTCTCCTCAACCCATAATAGAATGTATTGGCCATCACTCGACCAGTCCAAAGGTAATGTCAGAGCTTTATTCGAATAAACTGTCTCTCTTTCCGAGGCCCCACTTACAGGTTTAATACGGATGTCATAGCCACCAGGACGCTGTGAAGTGAATGCGACTTGTTCACCATCAGGTGACCAAATCGGGTTATAAGCATTGTCATTATCAAAAGTAAACCTGGTCATAATACCTCTCTCGGTATTATGAATCCAAATACCCCATTTCGAACTCGACTGGTCAAGAATATCTACCAGGACTTGTTTCTCATCAGGAGACCAAGCTTGCGAGTACTGGCGAGCATTATCTCCAATGCTGTCAATGATCTTGCCCGAAGTGTCGTAGATAACGAGCTGTGATCCGATTGAAATCGGCCCCTCGCGAAAAGCCAATTTACCATCAGGTGATGCGCTAAATACTCCTCGACTCCACTCTCCCAAATACGTAACTCCCTCAGCGATAGGAAATCCATCAGCGCTAAACTCCAATTCAGCAAGATCAAATGGACGAGCCATCAATGTGTTAGACCTCATATACAGAATGTGTCCTTGGGAATAAGCAACCGATGACTTTGTATGAAGCAGTCTCTTGATTTTGTCAGGTTCAGAGAGAGAACTAACGGCGATAACATCACTTTCACTGCCAACTCCGCCACGAGTGCGAATAAAAAAGATAAAGTGATCACCATCGGGAAGAAATTTCACCCAACGGTGGGTGTTGTCTTCCAGTGTGGAATCCAGAGCTGTGACGGGTGATGACTCACCTCCACTGGCAGAGACTCGATGAACGACATCCGTTGCAGTAGGAGTAAAAATAATCACATCCTCGGCATTCCAATCTCCCGGACGGCCATCAACCGCTTCGCAAATTGTTAACGCCGGACCACCACTGGCGAGTATCTTCTTTAGCTTTTTATCTGTCCCAGAAAAGAAAGCCACGTAGCGACTGTCATATGACCAAAACGGGAAAAAGGCATTCTTGGTACCCGGCAATTGCAAAGCCACGTCCGAGTTGAGCGCTCTAACCCAAAGCATTTCATCTCCAGAAATAGTATCGCGAGCCACATATGCAATCTTCAGCCCATCTGGAGACAGACTCAAAGACCCGCCGCCATATGAGGTTAATTGATTGTCCTCTGGCAAATGTAAACGCGAAAAAACTTTATTGACTGGAACAGCGTTTGGAAAAAGCGTCATATACGCCAGAACAGCGCTAAGCGCCACAAACGCACCAGCGACAATCCAACCAGCCATCGAAGTCCGCTTGGCTTTCTTGGCTTCAACTCCAAAAAATCCAGCGACAGACCCGCCTTCGGCCATCCATTGCAAAGCCCGCTTGAGATCACCTGCAGATTGCCAGCGTTGATCGGGGTCTTTGGTCAAACACTGACTGACAACCTTATCAAGCATCACAGGAGCCAATGACTGCGATGCCGAAATCGCCTCTGGTTGTGTTGTCAATACAGATGCAATCAGCGAGGCTTGTGACTCTCCAGAAAACGCCCGTTTACCAGTAGCCATTTCATAAAGTGTCGCGCCAAAGGCAAAAATATCACTACGAGCGTCTGCCTCTTTGCCCTCTAATTGCTCTGGGGCCATATAGTGCATTGTGCCAATAATCGTGCCGCGACTAGTCAGCGGAGTGGTCTGGGTTATGCCACTAAAGTCTGGATTAGAAGTTGGCCCGCCGGCAAGTTTCGCCAAACCAAAATCAAGAAGCTTTGCGCCCCCCTTAGTGAGCATCACATTGCCAGGTTTCAAATCACGATGCACCAACCCCTGCATATGCGCTTTGTCCAGCGCATCAGCAATTTGGATGGCAACAGCGAGAAGTTCTTCATTCGGCAAGGGACCTTTGGCAAGTCTATCAGAGAGTGTCTCACCCTCAATAAACTCCATCACCAAATAGTCGATACCGTCGGCTTCGCCAATATCAAACAGAGTACAGATATTAGGGTGATTCAAGCCAGCAATTATCTTAGCCTCGCGCTCAAAACGTTCTTTGATATCCGCGCTATTGGCTACTTTAGCGTGCAGGACCTTGATTGCCACTTCCCTATCGAGCCGAGTGTCAATCGCCTTATAGACTTCACCCATACCTCCAGCCCCAGCCGAGCCGAGAATCTTGTAGGGTCCAAGTTGTTTGCCTGCTTCAAGTGTCATTTTCGTTTTCCCTAATAGACTAATTTTTGTCAGTCAGCGCCGCATCCCTGTGGGTGCATGATCTACGGGTTGTCATATTTTTCTCGACTTCTCTCTAGCCTAGCATCTGGAGAGGATTTGTCGGGTATTTCTGGCGCCAGAAGCGCCTTTGAGTCCAGAACTACAATGCAGATAATCGCTGCAACTCAATTCAATGTTCTACATTTTCGTCACTGCGTTATTCCGAAAATCCGACCTGCCAGTTACTTATGAAACTGATTTGGGTTGTTGCATTGCCAGCGCCGGCTACCTGATTTACAAGAAAACGTAATGGTGAATCATGGACATCATGAACTGAACCGGGACGGAAGCCTCTGGTTTGAAACAGCTTGCTAACTTTGCCAGCTTTGAACACCGAACCAATGGCGCTGACATGGGCGACATTGATGAAGTCGTCATCATCAAGATAGTAGATTCTACTACCATCGGCGCTCCACCTAGGTTTGTCTCCGCCATCGATTGCAACCTGCCATTTGCCATTCAATTCAGGAAAGGGTGAGACATAGACCTCATTCTGGCCAGTTTCATCAGATACATAAGCCATCCACTGACCATCGCGGGAAAGAACGGCCTCACTTTCATCAAACTGGGCTTCCAACAATGGATACGGTTGGATACTCGTATCGAGAGGAATCACCCAGGTGTCTGTCTGAACCTTGGAAGAGTTTTCCGCAAACAGCAATTTGCCATCGGCAGACCAACTCAAGAGAAACAGACTATTCCCAGTGATTTCGGCCAGCAATTCCGGTTCGCCGACACCGCTTGTTGTCTTGACGAGAACATGAGTCATTGAATCGACTTGAGCAACGTAGGCAATTCTATCTCCAGTAGGTGACCATATGGGTGTGAATTCATTGGCGCTGTCAAACGTAAAACGCGTGCGGATACCACGCTGGATATTGTGTATCCAGATATCGGTTCCGTCGGTATTTTCGCCTCGCACATCGGAGGCCACACTTTCGCCGTCCGGCGAGAATCTCGGCGTGTATTGTTGAATCTGTTCACCTACCGTATCCAGAATAGTTCCCGTGGAGTCCATCACGAGTAGATTGGAGCCATTAAATATCGCGCCTGAACGAAAGATGAGTTTCCCGTCGGGGGACGCATCAAAAATGCCGTGACTCCAGTCTCCAAGATAGGAAACCGCCTCTGCCACAGGCGCTCCATCACCGGTATGCTCCAATGCGTCCGTGTCGAACGGTTGAGCCATCAAGATATTGTTGCGCATATACAAGATATGCCCCTGCGAAAAAACTCCCTGAGACTTTGCATAGGTCAAATGCCTCGTTGTGCCATCAAGCAACGATGAAACACGGATAGCATCTTTTTCACCTCCAGCTCCGCTTCTAGTGCGAGCAAAGTATAGGAAGTGGTCACCGTCAGGGAGAAATTGGGCCCAACGATGCGTAATGTCACGTGTGGTCGAATCCAACGTGGTAACCTGCTTCGGCTCTCCACCTGCAGATGAAACACGAAATATTGTACCGACATAGCTTGGCGTAAAGATAATGACGTTATCGTTATTCCAGCTTCCACCACGACCTTGCACTACATCACAAAGTGTCAGCGCTGGACCGCCTGTTGCCAGAATTTTCTTGAGTTTACCACTGGTAAAAAAGGCGACATATTTGCTATCTGGAGACCAGAAAGGGAAGTATGCGTCCTTTGTCCCGGGCAAAGCGATAGAAACAGATGAACTGAATGAACGCACGAAAAGCAACATATCTCCACTAACCGTGTCCTTGGCTGGGTATGCGATTTTCAATCCGTCCGGCGAGATAGCCATTGAGCCACCACCAATGTCGGACAGCGTTGCGCCGTTCTCGGTCAGGATGGTTGAAGAAAGTTTCTCTGGTGGAGTTTGGAGCTTCATTAGGAGCGCTCCGGCAAGTCCGACACTGAGCAGAATGAAAACAGCCGCGACAATCCAAGCGGTTTTCGATGTGCCAACCACTTTGCCGCCTGAAAGCAAGCTAGAGCTCGAACCACCATCACGAATCAATTCCAATGAGCGTTTCAAATCCCCAGCCGACTGCCAACGCATCTCAGGATCTTTACTAAGACATTGCTTAATAACTTTTTCTAGGGCTAATGGTGTTTTTGAGGAAATCTCTGAGATGTCACGTGGTTGCTCTTTAAGAACCGAGGCAATCAAACTAGCCCGACTCTTCCCCTCGAAAGCGTTCTGTCCAGTAGCCATCTGATAAAGGGTAGCTCCAAATGCAAAAATGTCACTACGCGCATCTGCCTCTTCGCCTTCTAGTTGCTCTGGCGCCATGAATTGTAATGTGCCGATGATAGCGCCCTGCGTAGTCAGCGGAGTAGTGCGAGTCTCAGCGCTAGAGAGCGCATCAAGAAACCCCGCTTGTGGAGTAAACTTCGCCAAACCAAAATCAAGAAGCTTTGCGCCCTCTTTGGTCAGCATCACATTGCCGGGCTTCAAATCACGATGCACCAATCCCTGCTTATGCGCTTTGTCCAACGCATCGGCAATTTGGATTGCAACTGTGAGAAGTTCTTCGGAAGGAAGAGGCCCTTTGGCGAGCCGATCCGAGAGCGTCTCACCCTCAATAAACTCCATCACCAAATAGTCAATGCCCTCGGCTTCACCAATATCGAACAGAGTACAGATATTCGGATGATTAAGACCTGCAATTACCTTAGCCTCACGCTCAAAGCGCTCTTTGATATCCGCGCTATTGGCTACTTTAGCGTGCAGGACCTTGATTGCCACTTCTCTATCGAGCCGAGTGTCAGTGGCTTTGTATACTTCGCCCATACCACCAGCCCCAGCGGGGCCGAGAATCTTATAGGGTCCGAGTTGTTTGCCTGCTTCCAGCGCCATGTGGGTTTCTCTCCAAGAACTTGATTCGCGAACATCAATTTGCAGTTACCGACCTATTACTGTCCATATAGTCGCTATATTTGGTCAAAAACACAAATCGGACACTCTACGTCCAAGTTGGTTAACTGGAGTGATTGGTCGCTTTAGAAGTAAGTCCGTTTCTATGTCAGAAGACAAGCGGAAAATTACGATGCGTGGAGAAGAATTGAGACAGGTAGGCGCTGAAAGAGAATACTTTAAAGCCCAGTAGTTCCGCAAATAGGCGCGGGGCCACCTGCGAAAATATGTGTGATCAGATATGTTACATCAGCGATGTTGAATCCAGCGTCTCCATCGGCATTGGCTTCATCTATACAAACTGGCGCCGCTCCACCTGCAAAGATTCTGGCAATAGAAAAAGTAACATCAGCGATGTTGGAACTACCACTATTATCCGCATCACCAGCGGTATCGCAACATTCCTGACAAGCGTCCCCGACTCCGTCACCGTCTGAGTCGACTTGCTCTGGATTCGGACTTCCCTGACAGTTATCACAGTCATTCGGAACAAAATCTCCGTCCGAATCGGCCAATGAGAACACATAGGCGCTACCACCCTGAAAAGCCCCAGCGTTACTAAACACAGCGCCAGCTATCAAATCTGGCTCGCCATCGCCATTGTGGTCACCTCCAAAGGCGAGCGCGCTTCCGAGGTACTCTATCGCGGTATCACCTGAGAACAGATATATCAACTCAAAATCCGATCCTGAATACACATAGACTCGGCCAGAGCTATTTCCCATCTGGTCAGAGCCAGGCGCTCCGACTGCAAAGTCATTGACACCATCTTGATTCAAATCACCTGTGTTCGCAACTGAGGTTCCAAACAAATCACCCTCATGCTCTCCATCCACTGACCCAAGAATTGACCCATCGAATCCAGAGAAAAGGTATGTCCGTCCAACTCCGTTGCTTCCTCCAGCCCCAACTGTCAAAGCAGCGCCGACAAGAATATCGTCGAAACCGTCTCCGTTGATGTCACCAACACCCGCGACCGACTCACCCAACCGCGAGGCTTCACCGCCAGAAGAAAGAGTGTGCAACAACACGCCATCGGCCCCAGAGTAAACATATGCAAGGCCAGCCAGCGAAGCTGCCTGAGGATTGCCAACAGCTATGTCTGTCACACCATCCCCATTGACATCACCCGCGCCGGAGACCGCCCAGCCAAACATTGTTCCAGGAACATCGCCGTCAAAGACATGCATGGCGCTTCCGTCGATTCCTGAGTAAACAGTAACGCGCCCAGCGTCAATTCCGCCTGAGTCAACTCCAATTGCTCCAACAATGAAGTCATCAAATCCGTCTTGGTTTATATCCACATGCCCCGCCAAGGACTGACTGAACTGATCAGCCGAGCTTCCGCTGACAATATGGTAAAGCAAGGAGCTATCCAGCCCAGAAAACACATGCACTGCGCCAGCATCGCTGGCTTGCGGTGAGGAGCCATACAAAGTCCCGATAATAATATCGGAAAAACCATCATTGTTGACATCTCCACCAGCCACTGTGAAACCAAACCTTTCAATAGCTCCGCCGCCAGTGAAACGGTATATCTCCGAGCCATCCGCTCCAGAGTAGACATAGGCCTGACCAGGACGCGTGAGCGTATCTCCCGCTTCGTTGGCGCCAACAATAATGTCATCAATTCCGTCACCATCCACATCGCCTACATTGGCAACACGCAAACCAAAATCAATATTGGCCTGATCGGCTGAGAAACTGTAGAACGGCTTTATGCACTCGCAAGCGTCCCCAAAACCATCACCGTCAGTATCAAATTGACTAGGATTGTAAACATAGACACAATTGTCTACCGAATCAGCAACACCATCGTTGTCATTATCAACAGCTATCGCGGAAACTGTTCCAACCCAACAAACCCTCAACACAACGACAAGACCAACAATCAACCGATCGAGTTTTCTATTCATAGTTTTGAATTTCCCATAGGGACAGTAAAATTCAGCGCAATCCAATTCGGATAAACCGCATTTTTTCATTCCACAACAAATATATAATAGAAGAGTGATTTTGTCAGGTATTATTTCTTATAGCCCACAAGTCGCGATAGTTGAACAAAAACTCAACTCAGACATTCGCATCCAGTTTGTAAAGTGGAGCTGATTGACGCCTTCAATCGAAGGTGAGCAGTTCACTTGGATTCTACACAATTAATTACGGACCGAATCATGAAATTATCTTCTACTTCGATTCGTCTTCGTCGAAGAGGTTTTCTTCAATGAGAATATATCTAGAATCTCAGTACGTGAACGATCATGTTTTGCACAAATTGGACATCTACGTCCCCAAGATTTGTGAGCAGGTTTGACTTTTGTATCTTTCGGATTGAGATAATGCTGTGTCATACATTCCTGCATTGTCAATTCACTGCGACGCTTGACTAGCAGGATTTCGAAACGCGTGGCTCTATTAAGATAATAGCTCTTCTGGTATGCGCGAATCCTACGGTAAGTTCCAGCCTGCCCAACATAAAGACATTTACGGTTTTGCCAGAAAATGTACACAAACGACTTATCGCCCACAAAATCTTTCGTAAAATCAAATATTCTAGAAAATTTCTTCTCGTAACCCCGACCCAATATCTGCGTATAGCGCCTTTCTAGAACACCCTCATCATACTTGTCACGAATATCACTATCGCGCAAGACTATCTTCGTAGTCACATCCAGAAGGTCTTGCAACAGCTTATCTCTAACCGCCTTGCTGAAAACCAACTTCTTAACGCGAGGTCTTGCCAACACTTCTCCACAAAGGGAGGCAGTCCTTCTTAGCCAAAGGTCATCAAGAATACTTTCAAAGTCTCTCTGTAAGCTCATCTATTCTCCACCACTTTCTACTACAGAACCTATCAACGTATGATACACTTGGCATTCATTCCAAACCACTACTATTGTATTGAGCACTTCATTAGCATCACACTTCCAATTGTAAGTCCAGAGACCTCCCCTTTGATACTAACAGTTTTCCCTTTGGCGATTCTATCAAATGACGACTGCTGCTCGACAGTAAAAGAACAGTGGACATCGCTTTCGAGGACAACATATGCTTGGTCCATAATATCTTTCCCAATGCTTCGTACGATCCCAGATACGATAATGACTTTACCTTTATACTTATTGTCTGCGACAACTTCATTGGCTTCATATTCTCGGCTCAATCCATTTGACGTAACCCTAAAGCTTACCGTCTTTGACTGAGTGATTTTCGTATCCTCTTCACTATCCATACTGCCAACTGCTAAGAGCGCCAGAATAACTAGCGCAAGGAGTGAGAGTGAGTGTTTCTTGACATCAGTAAGCATGGCAACTCCTAGCAATAGTTTTCTTTTCAGGTCCTGATCGAAAAAACAACGGAATCATCGATCCAATTACAAGTACAATTAAATCAACCATATCAAACGTACCCTGTATAAAATGTAACCACTGGCATAACTCTGAAACGATTGCCATCAGTGGGCCGAGCGACAGCCAAAACAAATGCCAAGGGGATTCGAAGCCCCACCAAAGAACATTTATCAAGAGCATGTAAGCTATTACCAAGAGCGCGAATGGGAGACTAAACAGAATCCATTCTGGAAACTGATAATTACCTATAACGGATATCCGAACAAAATTGATACTTGCGCTCATCCCCAGCGAATCTGCCCATTGGAACATCAACAAAGTCGACGACCTTGAAAACAAATATATCCCTAATCCCAAATACAGAGATAGCTGAGCAATCACAATAGTACTCTTCCTGTTGAAGTATATTGCTAACATCAAACTCCCTTAGATCGCCGGGTACATAACCAAAACATACTGGTCGTAGCATACGAACTCGCGAACAATTCGTCAACACTCTTGCCTAAGGCTCCTATATCCAATTTTCTGCAACCTTGACAGCCAATATTGAAGTCCGCATACTGAGCCGCTGTTGAGAAGGAATCAACCTCCTCACTGACTAAACAGATCCGACCTATGGCTGAGAAAATAAAACGTCCCAAAGCTCGCAATTACAAAGGTTTCAAAGACACTTTTGCCGAAGATATTATTCTTCGGAGAAAGATGATTGAAACTATTCGAGTAATCTGCGAACGCTATGGTTTCAGTCCGCTGGAAACTCCCGCAATCGAATATGTCGACTGCCTGGGCAAATTCCTGCCAGAAGAGCACACTCCCGAAGGCGGTATTTTCTCATTCAAGAACCCTGACCTCTCAGAAGCCACACGAGCTGACCATCCTGACTGGTGGCTAGGTTTGCGATATGACCTAACAGCCCCACTAGCGCGAGTAGTTGCCCAAAACCAAGACTTACCAAAACCATTCCGACGCTACCAACTCGGACAGGTTTGGCGCTATGAAAAACCAGGCCCAGGGCGCTACCGCGAATTCTATCAATTTGATTTTGACACAGTCGGCGCAACATCAATGATTGCCGATGCTGAGTCATGCGCGATGACCTGTGATATTCTTGAGGCGCTGGGATTTGTGCGAGGTGACTACCTAATTCAAGTCAATGACCGCAAAGCGCTCCAAGGCGCTCTCGAATGCGCAGGCCTCAGTGAAGTCGACATTACCGACGAAAGCTCTCAAGTCGGAGTCGCTCTGCGAGCCATTGACAAACTCGACCGTATCGGCCGAGCAGGTGTCACCGAACTTCTCGGCAAAGGCCGCAAAGACGCCTCAGGGGATTTCACCGAAGGCGCAAATTTCAACACAAAGCAAATCGACGTCATCCTCGCCTACCTCGATGCGCGAAGCGATTCACGAACGGAAGTCTGTAATCGGCTTGAAGCGCTTGTCGCTGATTCAAAAATCGGCTGCGAAGGTGTCGAAGAACTACGCCAAATCGACGGTTTCCTAACTGACCTCGGTTATGGTTCAGACAGAGTGCGCTTTGAGCCGACAGTTGTGCGTGGCCTCGGTTATTACACTGGCCCTGTCTTTGAAGGCGTCATCACCAAAGAAATTGTCGATGAAAAAGGCAAAACCCGTAATTTCGGTTCAGTCTTTGGCGGTGGTCGCTATGACACACTCGTACAACGCTTCACTGGTCAAAAAACACCAGCTACAGGTGGCTCAGTCGGGGTAGATAGACTACTCGCCGCTATGCGACTCTTACAAGCAGACACTGCCCTGCCGACCTGCACAACCGAAGTCCTAATCACCGTCATGGACAAATCGCGACTAACTGACTATTTACAGTTACTCCAAAAAGTCCGCGCCGCTGGAATCAACTCCGAAGTCTTTGTCGGCAGTGGCTCAATCGGCAAACAATTGCAATACGCTGACAGACGTGGTATTCCTTTGGTCATAATCGCTGGCAGTGACGAATTCGACAATGGCGAGTATCAAATCAAAGACCTAGAACTCGGCCGACGACTCGCCGCAGACATTTCAGACCGTGACGAATGGCTCAAAGGCCGCCCCTCACAGCAAACTGTCGCCGCCGATTCTCTAATTGAAAAACTGAACGAATTACTTGCCGATTACCGTAGCAAATAGAATAGTGACAAATAAGACCATGTCTGCTCAACGCCAAACAAATCCATTAGTAACAAACCCATTAGTTTTAGGTGACAAAGACCTAGCAATTAGTGACATCGTGGATGTCTCTAGAAACTTCCGCCCTGTCGTTCTAGGTGACAATGCTAGAGTTCGTGTCGAACTCTCACGTTCTGTAGTTGAAGAGATTTTGATTCATGACACCAAGGTCTATGGCATAACTACAGGCTTTGCCTCACTACGTGATCAGCGAATTGATGGCGCCGATGCAGGTCAACTTTCAATGAACCTCATCAAAAGCCACTCCACAGGAGTTGGTGAACCGTTTGCCGAAGATGTTGTCCGTGGCTCAATGCTCGTCCGCGCGCATACATTGGCGCGTGGATGCTCGGGAGTTCGTGTAGAGTTGATTCAAGTATTGTTGGATATGCTTAATGCGCATGTCTATCCCTTCGTTCCTCAACAAGGCTCAGTCGGAAGCTCAGGAGACTTAGCGCCACTCTCACACTTGTTTTTGGTAGCAATTGGTGAACCCGATGCTTTGATTTATCGACGTGACAAACACATCGCTCCCGACAAATATGTTTCGTCTGCTCGCGAATCCGACTTTGTCCAACTTAGCGAACTAAGCGCTGATGCGTTGCAATTCTCACCAATCATCTTACAAGCCAAGGAAGGACTAGGCGCCAACAATGGCGCAGTTGTCAGCGCAGTAGTGACTGCTTTGGCGGCCTACGACTCTCAGAATTTGCTGGCAGTTGAAGAATTGGTTTCAGCGCTAAGTTTCGAAGCCCTGCAAGCAGTCCCAGATTGCCTGCAGCCAGCCCTAGTAAACACTCGCCCGCACCAAGGACACTGCGACAGCGCTTCAAACATTCGCGCAGCTTTAACTGGCTCACAACTCGTCCCCAGCGTTCATCCCGCCTCACTGAACATGGCGCATTACAATTGCGCAATGCTGAAGCTGTTCCGCCTCGCTGGCAATAAAACACAATTGTCACAATTACACCAAATCATGGACAACACTCAAACCAGCCTTTGTGACAGCCACAACGACATTGATGCTTGCGCATCATTACTTGAACCAATCATGAACAAGTGGCGTGAAACGCTAGGTTGGTGTGAGAGTTCTAATTCTACCACTACCCTGCCTATTGCAACTATCGAAGCGCTAGCAAAAATATATTCCATACACATGCGTGCTGTACTCCGACCACTTGGCGACCCAGACCTACAAGACAATTACTCTTTCCGCGCCACACCAACTGTCCTCGGCGCCGCACGACAAGCGCTAGAGCATACACTTGAGACTATCACGACAGAGATCAACTCAGTAACCGACAATCCAATAATCTTGCTCGACGAGATTTTGGCTTCTTATCGCTCGGACGCTGAAAATGGCGACTTATACAATTCTCCCGACTTGTCGGATTTCAAAAAATGGCTTAAAAACAATTGGCAAACTACGATAGCTCAAGTCAAGTCAGCGGCTAACTTCCATGGCGAACCAATCGGACTTGCCGCTGATTACTTGGCTATTGCCATGGCTGAAGCAGGCAATATCTCTGAGCGCCGCTTGGCAGTCTTGCTCGACAGTGACCATTCCAAAGGCCTGCCCTCATATCTAATTTGGCATGCGGGGCTAAATAGTGGTTTGATGATGACACAATACACAGCGGCTTCGATTGTCACCGAGAACAAGACACTAGCCACACCCGCCAGTGTTGATTCGATACCAACTGGTGAGTCATGCGAAGACCACAACAGCATGTCCACACTCGCGTCAAGGAAGCTGGCGCAGATTGTTAAGAATGTAAAGATTATCGTGGCGCTAGAGGCGCTAGCGGCCTATCAGGCGGTTCAGTTTCGTAAACCGATGCAACTCGGAGAGACTACAAGCAAGTTCGAAGGCTTTATTTCAGAAGGAATTTCCAAAGTCGCACTAAAGCAAGGCGCCTTTGAGAACGTTGAAGATATGCAAGAGTTCCTAGCCAGTATCGGCTTTGCAAAATCGGCGAGAGATAGAGTTCAACCGTGTATCGTACGCGACATCTCAATGCGACCGTTGTTGCAGAAATTTATCAGTCTAATCAACTCTGGACCAGCTATTGCTCTGGCTAATAGCCATAAGACCGCGCACGATTCCTAAAGGCTTCACTCTTCCCGATGCACCTGCACACTCGACGCTTGTGCAGTTGGGAAAATCAACATCTCACTAATATTCACATGCGCTGGTCTCGATGCCGACCAAACAATCGCATCGGCGATGTCTTCAGCTTTCAAAGCAGTGATTCCTTGGTAAGGAGTTTTAGCTTTCTCCTCATCGCCTTTGAAACGCACCACACTAAACTCGGTTTCCACCAAACCAGGATCAATCGATGTCACCCGAATCGGAGTTTCATTGAGATCCATCTTCAGCCCACGCGAAAGCGCCCGAACCGCAAACTTTGTCGCGCAATAAACAGCGCCATTGGGATATGACTCACGTCCAGCGATTGAACCAAGATTTATAATATGTCCGCTGCCCCGCTTTACCATCCCTGGTACAATTGAATTTGTCACCGCTATCAAGGCCTTGACATTAACATCAATAACTTCATGCCAATCCTCAGAGTCCATCGTGTAGACCTTCTGCAAACCACGCACGAGTCCAGCGTTGTTGATAAGGATTTCAACCTCAGACCATTCGGGAGGCAAATTCTTAAGCGTCTTCTCAACCTCTTCAAACTCGCGCAGATTCATTGGCAGGACCAACGACTTGGTTTGGTGTTTGTCAATTAGCTCCTTCGCCAGCGCCTCAAGCCGTTCCTTTCGCCTAGCAACCAGTATGAGCTTGGCGCCCTCTTTTGCAAAAGCCCGCGCAGCGGCTTCGCCAATACCACCTGATGCCCCAGTGATAAGGGTGATTTTGTCTTTCATAACGGTCATTTGTTTTTCCAATCTCCCATAGTCTTTCTTCGTGTCACGAACAAAATAGCTGGACAGTTTACAAAAGACAAGCTGGAGCGCTCACTCACCCAATTCCATTTTTTCACAATTTGCAACTGAAACAAGAAACGGCCAGTCAATACTCTGACTGGCCGTTGGAGAGCGGAGCGAAAGCTCCAAAATTTGTAGAGCGAATTAGATATTGAGACCTTTCTTGCGGCGGTATGCGCGAGCGGCGCCAAGGAGTCCCATTCCGAAAAGAGCCAATGTACCTGGCTCTGGAACTGGTGAAGACTCAAGATCCATCAAGAAATCAGAAGAATAGTAATGTGTGTCCTGACCACCATAGAATCCAGTTGGTGAATTGTGCTCATAATTGACCCATCCAGAGGCGCCGAAATTACTGTTCTTGCCATTAGCGCCATTGCCTACTTGAAACGGCTTTGAGAAATCAGTTGGGAAAGTCCATAGATTTGCATAGTCACCGTTTGGATTAGCAACATTTCTCATTTCGACACCTGCATTCGGATCGATAACATAGTAGTCATAGGCCGCATTCGAACCAGCATACGGAACAAAACTCACATCCAGAAGCCAGTCCGAGGCATATGAACCAGGGCCACCACTATTATTCCACTCCTGAAGCGCCATACTGCCATATAAACGAGCGCTCCCATCATCATAAACATCAAATCGAACATCTACAAAATCCCATGTGACTTCGCTACGAGTGTTATCGTCATAGAACCCGTCAAGACGCATTCCATAGTACTCATTCGAATTGGCAGAAAGCGCTCCCTTGATACTCTTAGCTTTGTATGAGTTTACCAAAGTTAGCGCCTCGACCTTTGAACCGCTTGCAAAGATTGAAGCGGAAAAGGCAATTGCCAGAATGGCAAAGCAATAATTAGTGAGTTTTGTACTCTTCATCCTAAGGTTCCTATTGTAATGATTGTTGTATTGTATTTGTTTGACGAAGCCAACGGGTTGCCTGATGTCATATGCAGGCTTACCTCAACACTATGTAAGCAAGTGAAATGCCCAAATTAGTTCAAATGAACAAGGATGGCTCAGAATCGTCGCCATATATGACCACATTTAGTTATCACTTTAGGCAGCCATCGCAACACTATGCTTAACATGGACTTCGGCAGTACGTTTTCAATTGCTATGAATGAATAATTAGCACATGACTATGACAATAAATATATCTTTGACCATGAAACCCTGTCCCAAGATTTCAAGGGTCAGCACAGTGCAACAAAGTTGCAATTCGTTGCTACTTCTTGGCGCAATTCCTAAGGCATGCTTAAATGATTTCGATTGAGCTCATATCCCTAATTATTGCCGCATTGGTTGGCTCAATAATATCAGGAATCGTCGGTATGGCTGGAGGTGTGACGCTGCTAGGAATCATGAGCGCCCTATTGCCGCCTGTTCAGGTCGTCCCCTTGCACGGCGTCATCCAACTGATTTCGAATTCAACCCGTACAGTAGTGTTTCTCAAACAAGTGCGTTGGAGCATTTTCCTCAGTTATGTCTTCCCCTTGACAATCGGAATCTGGCTAGGAACACAACTTTGGACGGGCCAGTTCGATTGGTTCAAACCTTTCATCGGCGCCTTCATCATTGTCTTTCTGCTCTCAAGACGCTATGTCAAACACCTAAGGAATCTGCCCAACTGGTCATTTATTCCGCTAGGTGGAGTTGTCGGAGTCTTGACTATGTACGTCGGAGCAACTGGCCCACTAATAGCCCCGTTTTTTCTGCGAGACGACTTGGATAAAGAAGAAGTCATCGCCACCAAAGCCGCCTGTCAAAGCTGGGGGCATCTCTTGAAAATACCCGCTTTCTTGTCCTTGGGATTCAACTATCAAGCGCATTGGGAATTACTTCTCGGAATGTCGCTGGCTGTAATAGTAGGAACAATAGTCGGCAAGAAAGTCCTGAAGAGATTCTCGAAGCAAGCCTTTGCTGTCGCTTATCAAACAGTCCTAGCTGTAATAGCCATTTATTTGATTGTCGGCGCTTGGTTGTAGAAGTAGCGCCAGTAAATTTGTTGTCAATTCTGACGATCCAATGGCGCCTTGATCCGAATATACGTCACCTGTGCAATTGCCAACAGCTTCCCCTCTTCATCCACCAAACTAATCTCACAAGGACAGAGCGTTCTGCCAGCCTTAATAACTTTGGCTTCGGCAATCACTCTCCCCAAAGCTGGCGCTAAGAAACGGATATTCATATCAGTCGTCGTCAAAGTGTCTTCAACCCCAATAAGAGTCTGAATAGCAAAACAGGCCGCAGTGTCCGCTAACGCCATCATGATTCCACCATGCAATGAGACAAAGATACCGTCAAGAGTTCCATCACGCACTATACTCATTCGACAAACACCAGACTCTAGCCCATCGAGATGAATCTTTAGGGATTTCACCAACGGTATCTTGGCGACAATTTGCTCTATCTGGCTTTGTAACTCTGGGTCGATGACTTTAGTTGCAGCGGTTTTGGTCATTTTGTTTTCGCTTTTTGGTATAGACTGAGAAACATTTCTGTACACGCACTGGTTAAGATAATTGCGCCCGATCGCAAAATAAGGAGGTTTGTCTCCAAAGCAAGACCCAATGATTGCGCTAGGCCAATAAAACACAGATATTGGTCATAGCAAAACGAACGCTGGCTCACTCGGGTCTTAATATTAGAGCTGAGTTTGCCGAGTTCTCGGGCTAGAAACTAACAACCGCTCAGGCTTACAAGCAACGATGCCAATATAGTCTGTGCGACAAATCACAAGGGGTTAAATTAGTATGTATCCACCAGAACTTGTAGCGCCAATGCGCGGAGAATTAACTGATATCGGTTTTGACGAAATGCGCACCGCAGAGGATGTCGATAAGCTCTTTGCTGACGCGCCAGAGTCGACACTCTTGGTCATCAATTCCGTTTGCGGTTGTAGCGCTGGCGGTTGCCGTCCTGCTGTTAAATTCGCGCTAGGCGCCGACAAAAAGCCAGTCAGACTAGTCACCGTTTTTGCAGGCCAAGATACCGAAGCCACCGCCAAAATGCGTGAATATATTACTGGCTACGCTCCATCGTCACCAATGATTGTCCTCTTCAAAGGCAAAGACCCTGTTTTTGCATTAGAGCGTCATCAAATTGAAGGCCGTCACCCACAAGAAATCGGCGCTGACTTAGGCGACTCATTCGGACGTTTGCTCTAAAACAGAGCAGAAATACGTGTAGGTGTAATCATCAGTAAATCCAGCGAAACTGGCCGGGAAAAGGGGCGCAAATCCGACCCACCTAAAATACTTGGGTTCCATATTATTCCTTTTTTCTTAGGAGCTGGCCCTCGCAAGGCCCCCCCCAAGCAATCCGCCAAACAGTCGAGTGGCTTTGGGGCCTTTCTTGTTCTTTTCGCGTTACTGGGTGTCGGCTACTGGTTTTACACTACCTCACAATTGCGAGCATTGAATCCTGGCGAGATTTATGCCACAGGAACTGTTGCTCGTGGCCCTGGCTCTAATTGTTGGATTCTCAATACCAACACTGGAGAAAGATTCAATTTCTTCGGTGTTGGCTTGGGAAAACTACGCACTGTAGGTGTCACAGCCAAAGTAGTTGCGCAACCTGAGCTTGATAAAGTCTCACCTTGCAAACAAGGTCGAGTGATTACTATCCTAGACTTCCGTATTCTCAAGAGACCAAATTATGACCGCTGATCAAGACCAATCTAACCAAGAAGAGCAACAAGAACGAAGCACAAAAGGCCATAGCTTGCTCCACGGCAATCTCTCAGTAGTTAATACCGAAAAGTTTATGATTGAGGCCTTGCGTGAGGCCGAATCCGCTTTCAGAGAAGATGAAACTCCAATCGGCGCAGTAGTCGTTCACAAAAACAGAATCATAGGCCGTGGCCACAATCGCACAATCTCTCTCTCGGACCCAACAGCACACGCTGAAATGGTTGCTCTGACTTCCGCCTCTGAAACACTTGGTGAATGGCGTCTGATTGAATGCGATTTGTATTGCACTGTCGAACCCTGTGTCATGTGTGCAGGAGCCTCAGTCTTGGCGCGTGTGCGTAAGATTTATTATGGAGCCACAGAACCAAAATTCGGCGGTTGCGGCAGTCTCTTTCAAATCCCTCTCGACACTCGCCTCAATCACCAATGCGAAATTGAAGGTGGCATCATGGCCCACGAGTCCGCGGAATTGTTACGTGATTTCTTTCAACAGTTACGCCTGAAAAAAGCTAACCGAAACTAGTCGTAAGAGAAACCAAGCGAGACAATCATGACCACTGATTATGGCCCAAAGTCCGATAGTGTTGCCAATAAATACGGCCTGAACTTAATCAAGATTCAATTCAACGCTATGGTGTTAAGTATGCTACTCGGCTTTGTCCTACCCATCGCCTATGTAGCATTTGCTTATAGCCAACAGGACATTTATGCTGGACTTAAAGCAGACTCTACCCTCGAAGTATTTTTCTGGTCTCTGATTGCTATCAGCATTCTGGGATTAGGACTAGGACTTTTCCTAAGAAAGAATTTGTTTTCAAAACCACTAATTGCCTCAGAAGCGGCTTTCGCTCATGACTTCACCGAAGGTGTCAAACGAATCAATACTATCGTTGCCGCGTTTGCCAATGCAATTGGTGTCTATGGCATATTCCAATTTTTCATGGGAGCTGACTTCGAAGTGGTTATGCTCTTCTCAATCTTCGCAATAATTGCCTCCCAAATATTGCGGCTCCGAGGCCCATTCCTTGAGAAAGCGCTGGTCACACAAGACGAACATGTCTCTGCTGGCCGATTTCGTGCATCCAAATAGATTTTCCGCAAAGCAAGTTATTGAGCTTGAAATATTTCACTAAAACTGCGCTTTACATCAAAATAAGAAACGCCTACATTCGGCCTTGGAGAGATGCCGGAGTGGTCGAACGGGATGGTCTCGAAAATCATTGAATCGCAAGATTCCCAGGGTTCGAATCCCTGTCTCTCCGCCATTTATTTTCTAACCAACCTAATTTAATATGTGACAACAAACTACTGGCGTAGTCCTCTCCGCCAACGTGTCTTTCTAACCGTACTCTAACGGAGTCGGAGATACACTATGGCCAGCATTCAATCAAAGAAATCCAAAACAGGTAAACTGACCCACTATGTAGTTATTGCCTACGCTGGCAAACTGTATGTCGTCAAACAAAGTGGACATTTTGTTGTTAGAAGTTATATACTGCTCCCCATTAGTTGACGCGTTCGGTTAAGTAAGTATCTTGTGAAAAGAATCACAGGATTGTCTAACTATTTCTCCCGATTCATCTGTTGTTGGATTCCAGTCTTTCTTCCCGAAGAGGAAGTGATAGAGCCTCAGTTCGAATTGATTATTAAGTTTCTCGTGTAGAAACTTCGCGTCGTCTTTAATGTCTTTCGGACCACTTCGGGAAAGAGGCTCTAGCATTTCGAGAATCCAATTCAGAACGAACGGATCTTTGTTGTCCGCAAGTTTGTGAAACGCTGTGAAAATGAATTCTCGCACCTAGCACAGTCGAACAACTTCGAGAGAGGCTTTTCTTGTTTGCCGATTATCGCAATTGTATTCTATGGCACGTTTCTACCGTCATTGGTTGAACGGAGAATCGGTGACAAAATTATCTGGTCAGCCCAATACTCTAGAAGAGGTAAGCGTCCGACTGATACAGATTGCCGGACGCTTACCATGATGGGCTCCCACTAGAAGGGAAGAACCTGATGGGTTCTGTTATGGGAAACCTTAGTGCTTGGTTTGCACTAGATACTCGGCGATAGCTGATATTTCTCCATTTTGCATAATCGGCCAATCGATGTCCTGATCGAGGCAGGCCTCGACCATTTCTGGAACATGGCTCCACATTTGGGCCAGAAGTTCATCTCTCTTTTCCGGAATAACGAGATCATCAGAGCCGACTTCGTGGCATGAGGCGCAGGACCTAGTTTCGAACAGCAATGCCCCCAAAACCGTATCATCTTTGTAACGTTCAAATCTTACGCCATACCAATAAGCCACAAGGTCCGCCAGCGTTTGGGAGTTGACATCCGGTTCGCTTGTTGACTTTCCAGAAACGCGCCACATTCGCGGACTGTGATTCCAAAACGCAGTTAGGACACTTCCTATCTCAAGCCGCGAATTGCTTTCCATACCGTACGATTCACCCTTTCTGTGATTGGCGTTAACGTCATTGTTGTGGCATGAGCTACATTGCAATTCGGCAAACCATTGTTTGCCAAGCCAGGAATCACCAGGAGCTAGGTAGCGCTCTGGCACTGATTCGCCGTCCTGTGATGCTTGATCAGTAAGGAACGAGAGAAAGTCCTTCACGTCAGCCTTGCGCATCCGTTTCCACGTGACTTGCGAGCCTTCACCTTTACTGCGTACACTCCTACCATGCTTCCAAAGCGCATCAAGAGCAGCAAGTGGAGAACGGAATGTGCCTTGCATTCGTTTGCTAATGTGGCAGCTTCCACATCCGTTGCCATGAAATAGAGTTGCTCCATGCTCCACATCGGCGTTTTCGACATAGTCACCAAGCATATTCTGATACACGCCGATGAAAGAAGCAACGCGAACAAGGTCATCGGATTGCAAGGTCGGGAATTCAATGCCAAGCTCGTTCATTTTGGTCAACATCACAGGGGCCTTATTCCACATACGTCCGACAATATCTGAAAAATTCCCACTTAAGGAAGTGCGCGCCAAGTCTGGTCCATAAGCGTCCCAACGAGCATCTATCAAATGACAACGCACACACTGCTTTTTCTCGAACGTTTGCACGGCATTCATTGGTGTGGCAACTTCCCCCCGCTTAGCTGTTGCGGCCAGCAATGAAGTGGAAAACAGAGCCGTTGCGATTAATCCTATGATAATACGCTGAATGTTCATGAGCGGTCTTTCGTTTCCTGTACGCTGATACCAAAATATGACATAAATCGTTTTGTAATTATTGACACAGAGCTTTCGAGTCCTTCTTTCATTTCCCAAATTGAGACAATCGGGAAAACTTTGGAAAAGAACATATATAGCAGAGCGAAACCAGCAAAACATCCAGCCATCAAGGACAACTCGACCCACGAGGGTGAATATACTCCAATGGGATACGGCAAACGAGTATGGGAGAGTGACGGTACAACAATAGTGTATCTCTCAAGCCACATTCCAATATTCACACTTATCGATGCGATGAAGATGCGAGGAATTGTTCTGTTCTTTTTTCTAAAGAGCAGAGAAAACGGAATAACAAAGCAAGTGACTATCATCCCCCAAAACATGTATGCGAAATGTCCTGAGAACTTTGCGGCGAAGACGGACATTTCTCTTGGTTCATTGCCATAGAAAGTTGTCATGTATTCGTTGACAGTAAAATAGAGCCAAAGGACGCTCATTACGACAAGTAGGGAGCTTAACTGCTTAAAGTGGATAGGCAGAAGATATTTTTCCAATCCGAGAAACTTGCGAAACAATATCATAGCTGTTAAGAGAGCGCCAATCCCTGAGAAAATCGCTCCGACTACAAAGAAGGGGCCGAAGATAGAGGAATGCCACATTGGCTGAACAGTCATCGCAAACACCCAGGAGACTACTGTGTGCACCGACACAGCTATCGGGAGGATAATCAGCGCGGCGATAGTGATGATTCTTTCGAGTTTGAGTCTTTGACGCTCTGAATCATCCCAGCGAAGTATTCGTACAATAAAACGATAGAGCCTGCCGCGCCATCCTCCGATTCTATCTTTGAGGAGGAAAATATCAGGTATCAATGGGATGAACAAATAGAACGTGCTTCCCATTAGATACAAGGTGACACTACAGATGTCCCATATCAACGGAGATGTAAAATTGGGGTGCAGCGCTATACTGAGAATTCTGTCGGGTCTACCTAAATCGAAGAATACGTTCGCGATTCCGAAAAACAGAACCGCCACAGTGATAACTTCGGCCATGCGGGTTATTGGCCTGCGCCACTCGGCGTTTGTCATACGCAGGATGGCTGAAATCAATGTTCCGGCATGGGACACGCCGATGAAAAATACGAAGTTTGTAATGTAGATGCCCCAGAACACCGAACGGTTAAGACCAGTCACCCCTAAACCGTGACTGACTTGCCAGACCCAGGAAAACGCGGCCCAGCCCACAACAGCAAGAAGCACGGTTACCGCAACCTTAAACTCTCTGCTGGTTGTTTGCAGTGGCTCTAGCAGGCGACTATCGTCAAACTCGTGTGTTACCGCATTCGTATCCATTATTCTATCGCTCTCAGATAGCGTACCTTCGGTTTAGTTCCTAAATCACCCATCAACTGATATGCTCGTGAATCATTCGCCGCTCTGGATACATCAGATGACGGATTATCTAAATCTCCAAATGTAATCGCTTTGGTAGGACAACTCTCGGCGCACGCAGGATTGTAGTCACCCTCTTCAAGCGTTCGCCCTTCGGCGCGAGCCTTTTCTCTAGCGATAATCAACCGGTGATGGCAAAAGGTGCACTTTTCAATAACACCCACCGGCCGCACTGAGACATCAGGGTTGTGCGCTTGTTCCATTTCCTCAGGCCATTCCGGAGCGAACCAGTTGAAGTACTTGACTGTGTACGGACAGGCGTTAGCGCAATACCTACACCCGATACAACGCGGGTAAATTTGCGCAACTATTCCCTCATTGTTCTTATAGGTCGCAGAAACCGGACAGACTCGCGTGCAAGGCGGTGAGTCGCAGTGTTGACACAATAGAGGTGTCATTGTTTGTTCGACTGAATCGCGCTCCTCGCCCATAGGAATAACTTGTATCCATGAGATACTTCGACGTAACTTTGATTGCTCAAAATTTCCAAACGGGATATTATTTTCTTGAGTGCAAGCCTGTGTGCAGGCCTGACAGCCAATACAACGATCCAAATCTATCACCATTCCCCAACGTGGCATGATAATTATACCTTTCGCACCTTGAGTTCAAATCCAGTAGTCAACGGCTTGGTTCCAAGCTGTTTGTCATATGCGGTCGCTACAAGTGGTTGCCGCATATTCTCGCGCACCCATCTTCCGTCACCTAGTCCAAACATTTCAATTGGCAACGCCGCGATATCCGGATGCAACCTCAGATTGAGTGTCACTCGACATTCGCGAGAGCCATCAGAAGTTTTTATTTCTACTGTGTCATCTTCTATAACATTTAGCTTTGCGGCTAAATCCGGATGTAACTCAAGCCATGGCGCCCAGCCGTAAATTATACCGGGTTCGACAAATTCGAGCAGGTGGGGCACATTGCCGTATGGCAATGCAGATAACGCAAGGGCCGAAATTGGCGCCACACGCAGGGAGCTCCATTTCCCGTCTAGAGATGACGGCGAAGGAACTGGTAGATTCTCGGCTACCAGAGAGTTTGCCGCTAGTTTATTGGAAAGAGGCTGTAGCTTGATACGTCTACCACCACCAAATGTCCGCTTTCTTCTTGCCGAAACCGGGACGAACGGATCTGTCCAACCACCTTTTTCTGAAAGACGGCTTTCGAAAGATGAAAAGTCTTTGAAGTCTGATGACCACCAGCCGCCGGACTCCATGTTTTCAACCCAGTCACGAGTAACTTTTGTATCAAATGGCAAACCGCGTTTCAAGGCAAAGAGCTCGCGGTGTAATTCTTTACGGATGCTCTGAACTTGTGATTCGGAATCACTCCAGGAAATCGTTCCGTTATTGAGGAAATCGTCATTCAACAAATGTAACAATACATCATTAGTGTCTTTGCCGTCGGCCAAAGGCTCAACAACCGCCTCGGCGACTCCCAGCGAGGGGAATTCGAGAGAGGGAGCGCCTATCACATCATGCTTCCTTTCCAGAAAATCCAAATCGGGCAAGACGATGTCCGCTAATTGCGCGCCAGCGTCTGGATACGGAGAAAAACTCACTACAAATGGAATCTGTTGAATGAATTCATCCCAACCCGGCACTGTGGTAGAAAGGAGGCCGCAATTCACTCTGTCAATAAGCAGAACTTGCGGCAACATGGCGTTGTTATGTAGCGCAATTTGGACAACCTCCGCAATCAGACTTTGTTTGTCAGAGTTGCCAGTGATAGTTGATTTTGCTTTGCGTACAGATGTAAGCGGTAGATTCTCTTGCAGAACCATCCCACCGCGCATACCAATGCTTCCTAACATTGCGTTCAAAGCAACGTACGTCATTTGCTCTGCGACACCGGAGTTTTGTGGCCGACGCTCACCTAGAGCTAGCGGGCGCTCACTTGAAGCAATTCTCCGCGCCAGAATGTTGATAGTTTCTATGGGCACACCTGTTTCTGAACTAACGTATTCAGTAGCGTACTTTTCTAGAATCATCTCCCTGAATTCAGAAAAACCCTCGCAATGCTCTTTGACATAACTATTATTATACAGACCTTCACGCAAAAGCACATGCACAAGCCCTAAGGCAAGCGTTGCTGAGGTGTAAGGCTTCACCTCGATATATTCATCCGCGACACGTCCTTCTTGACCGCGACGACTTCCAATGAATATCATTGAGCCGCGACGCTCCCGGCCTCGGCGGAAATCGCCATACATCTTAGCCAGCGCGGTTGAATTGCCCCACCCGCTAAAAACTGGAGTGTCAAAGACAACAAGCAGATCCGCTCGCTCAATATCATACACGGGCCAATCTGTATAGCCACACATGCGCTCCAACGCTATGCGGGCTGAATTGTCTCTTTGCGTGTTTATCGGAATTAGACCTTCTAGCGAACCCAGCTTAGAGAGCGTCCTCGCAAATAGCTCTGTACGCAAGCTTCTCTCATCAGGGCACAAAGCCATTACAGGCATTGTATTTCTCGAAGATGATTTTTGCGCTATTTTGATTTGAGCGCGCAGTTTTTCCAGCCCAGCGTTCCAAGTTATCGACTTCCAACTCAGTGAATCACCTGAACCGGCGCGCTCGACTGGTCCAGCCAGTCTATCAGGATTGTAGTGTAGCTCTAATCCCATCTGGCCGCGCGGGCAAAGTCCACCTTCGCCAATTGGACAATCCGGATTCCCTGTGATACGCACCGGAACACCGTCAACCAGGCGCACCCGAATACCACATCCTGCCGGGCACATTCCGCACACTCCGGTGCGAATGGTTTCTTTTTGCATACGGAAGTTAGCGCCTAGATAGTAATCTTCGTATGGCAATATCTGACTTTTGAAATACCATCCCCCTAAAGTTCCAACTAGGGTAAAGCCGGTAAAGGCTAGGAAATCTCGGCGTGTAATATTCATGATTGCGTATTAGAGGTTATTGGTTCAATCCCAGTAGTTGTCTTATTGACTTGTTGTTTTGTTGTCTGTATTCGAATCGTTAGTGTTACAGTCTTTTTCAGAATCGTTTTCAGCATCTTTTTCTTTTGCCGTGGGTTTCAGTTATCGGTGGCAACGCGCGCAATCTGTGCTTTGATGTTTCTCACGGTGACAATCACGGCAAGCCTTCATACTGACGCGCTTCATTGGTAACATAGGAGGTGATTTACGCGTGGCCATATCTCCATGGCAAGTTTGACATTCCAGCTTTGCGAATTTTGTGTGACGGAGATGTGAAAAATATACATGGTCTGGAGTCGAAGCTAGCTTGCGCCAACGAAGCTCTCCGGTGGCCGTGGCCTCCTGCCACACTTTCAGCGCCTCTTTATCCTTCAAAGGTGATGTTGCATGACACTTTTGACAGGTAGAAAAAGGCGGCAACCCGGAGTGAACCTCACTCCGGGCGCCGCTATGACAAATAGCACAATCCATAGTGTAATGAGCGGCATGATTGAACTTATAAGGTTGCGTCAACTGCAACGCCTCAACGGCCCGGTATCCCCAAAAACCAACCAGTAACCCAAGGATGGAGAATAGGATGACTGTCAAGCTTTTGCGTCTTGCCGGACGCTCTTGCGCATTATCTGTTGTTTCAACCGTATTCATACGTTCAACTCATTACTTTTTCTGTTTTGCATCTTTGCCCGCCGCGGCTGTCTTGATTTTAATCAAATCGGCCTTGCGTTGTTCAGAATCATAAACTAGAAACTTATAGATCTTCTTGGCGTGCTTTTTCTTGATTTTAGAACCCGGTTTACGGCGCATACGTTTGACGTACCTCTTCCATTCACCCGGAAGCGCAAATTCTGAATTGATAATCCGAGAAAGCTTATGACATTGGGTGCATTTCTCTTTGACCACTTCGTAATATTGTTGCATTTCTTCAGGGTAGTTTGAAACGTCAATAGAATCGATACCGTTGTCCAGCGCTGCGAGACGCAGTGAATCTTGAAGGGCCTCATCGGTGGCAGAGTCTTCTTCGCTATCAGCGAATAGATTTGCGCCAAGCGCAGAGATGAGCAAAACGAGCGTGATACGGTATAGTAGACGCATTGGAGTTCCTTTCTTCATTCTTAAATCAGTCACGATTGTTAGCTTGCAGATATTTCAACACTGCGCGTGACTCTTTAGCTGTCAATAGAGCTATAGTGCGCATGTGAGTTACTACTACACGCCATTCTTTATCGGTTTTTTCCATCGGACTGCGTTCATTGTGACACTTGGTGCAATTGTTTCTAAAAACTCTGGCTCCATCCATTTCACCAGAGAACGCAGCTGTCACTCCAAAAAGTGAAACGACAACTATGGCTCCAATGATAGCCCTGCCTAGTGATGTCTTTGCTAATCTCATATATGCTATATCCTTCCTTTACGTATTGTCTCGCTCAATTTCCACTATTTAGTTAGTCTTGACGCAAGCCGCTAGAGCCCTTTGGCAAACATTGCTACAAACTGGTTGTCAACTTTCTTATAGGCGGTAGCGCCTTGGGATGCGCCATTGAAAGAATATCCCAGACGTAACACGGTTGTACTTCCAAAATAGTAGTTAATTGTCGGAGTCACTTCGTGAATGTCATCAGCTACGCCAGTGAAGTTCTGCCCGGAAACCCGCACTGCGAGTTCAAAAGGCATCAGCAGATCATTATCTGTGATACTCAGTTTCAAAGCCGCTTGGGCATAGTAGCCACGCTTGATAACGTATTGCCCAGGAGTTATTTCCTGGTCAGCTTGATTTAATTCGCCGCGCAATTCAAACAAGTCCTGATAGTGATATTCGCCATCCACTCCGACCATGTTCAAATTCAAAACAGGAGTGGCCACCGCATCATACTTGCCAGTATATCCCGAAACACCAAATTCAACACCCGCGGTCGGAACAATACCAAGTCGACCACCAACCGCTTTGCTACTGTTATTCATTTCGCGCGGATCGCCTTCTTTGCGAAGCTCACGAATGCCATCGCCTGCGGCTCCTTCTAAGCCATTACTAACATAGAAAGAGTAGTTCACCCGGGCTCCGTTTTCGCCTAGTCCAACAGCTCCAGAAGCCATAAGGCCTACTTCCGCCCAGCCGGTTGGAACCACATCAATGTTTGAAAGCGGTTTCCCTGGAACTCGCGCAATCCAAGTTGGATGTAAACGTCTGTTATATGCGCCAAACGGCACTAGAAACTTACCTAAAGTGAATGTTACATAATCGTTCCAAATATAATCAAGTTGCATATATTCGACCACGATTTCATCACCGCCGTTTTCAAACTCAAGCTCTGCCGACGCTAATATGTTGTCTTCGACTTGATAGAGAAAAATCGGATTGTAGTGAAACGCATTGAAACTCGACGGCTTAACCCCGGCCTCATAGGCGGTGAAAGTCCAATCCAAATACCCCCCGAGAGCAAACTTGCCTTCTTGGGCGTTTGCAGTTGAGTTCCCCAGTCCCGTGAAAACGCAACCGAGGATTAGCGCTGTTAACAGTTTTGACTTCATACTAGCCACCCTCCATTTTTGTTGTAACCTGCTCTAGGCGCCAGCAAATGCTGACTTCCTCTTCTACCTGTTCTTACCTGAAACCGTCTCGCTCATGCGCTTATCTCAATACTGCGCACATCACAAATTCTACCAATCGTCATCGTCACTAGTGTCTTGCGGTAGGAGTTGCCATACGTAAGCGGTCAAATCTTTCAATTCCGATTTACTAATCGTTCCTCGCCAACCGGGCATACGCCAAGGAGGAACTAAACCTTTTGCATCCTTCGTTGAATTGTTTTGACACCTGTGAGTGTTCTTTTCTGAAATTCCTTTTTCGTGTAACCTTCGGCGATGTAGGTCAAGCTCGGGATTTCTTCGCCAGTTTTTGCATTTGGGTTACTGCGACCTTTTTCGCCGTTGAGACCATGACAGAGAATGCAACCATGCGCGCGATACACCGCATAGCCGCGTTGCGCGGCGGGATTCTGTGATAGTGTAGCCAATACAGAGTCTGCGCGAGGCTTCAAATCAACATTTGACGCTGACTGGGTTGAATTGCAGGCGCTCCCAATTAGAATAAGAGAGAGTGAGCAAAAAGCCATTAAATACATGTGATGATACCACTGATTCCGTTTGGGCTTTCCAAGTCCATTCATTAGATAAGCTCCATAGCTTGTCACTTTCGACACATATTCTCTATCTCAAAACCCACTAATTCAAGTATGAGTAGTAACTTGATTGTGGATGCCTACTGCCCCCCTGTTTTCCATTATCGACAACACGGTCGGAAATGTCAAGGTTTAATAGGCAATAAACCCAAATAATTGTCTTTCCACTCCACTATTACTCCCAGTCAGATCCGGCTATAAGATGCCGCACGTAAGTCAAGACATAGCTAGCAGTTAACTGCAGGCGAAGGATGAGGGCCATGTTCATAGACGACATCAAATCTTGAATTGATTGTGATTAACGGTGAAATCGCAGGGAACTACTAGTTGTATTCGTCCCATTCACGACTATGAGGTCTGATATTCAGCTAATGCTTGAGCACGTTGAAACAATCAATGAAACGCAAAACAATTATGTGACTGATAGTTAACGAGTTGCAGTGCACTTACCTTCCTTTCGTGCGTCATAATCCTAGGTTGCGGAATATCCTCGTTTCTCGGCCAGTGATATTGTCAGTCTTTTTTTAGCAATGGGCTTTGTGGTTCGACAAACATATGATTCGAGAGAATAGCAGTTCTATATGTGTCCCAGTTCCCCCGCCATTATTTTCTTCACTCATTTAACTTATGCCGATAATTCGAGTGTAATTGGCAGAAGCCAATCGGGTGGGAGTTTTATGGCCAGCGTTTATCCAAAGAAGACAACTAACAACTCCAGCGGATCTACCAAGACAATGTGGTATGTCGGTTGGTATCAAGAGGGCAAGCATCGTAGCAAATCTGTGGGTTCTTCCAAGGCTGTCACCAACAAACTCAAGAGGCGAATTGAGGCTGAGCTTGAGACTGGCAAGTATGAATTCTTAATTCAGCTTGATACTGTTTCGATTGATACATCTATCAAAGACTTCCTCAGCCACACTGAGCAACTTAGAAAGCCAAAGACACATCATGATCTTCCCCCGATTTAGTGGATACATCTAGAAGAGATTGTTTCAAAGATTGAATCTATTCCGGAATCTCCGACGAGTCATGAAAATCCGTTCATGTGAACGTACTCTTGAAGTGCTCTCAGTATCTTACCAGCCCTAGAGTGTCAAGCTTGTGCATGTCGTCAAACGAAGTGGACATTCTGTTGCTAGAAGTCAATTCACGAATTCTTGCTTTGTGGCTGTTATTCTGTACGTTCTCTAATAAAACCTGAAAGCCGAGACCATCAATTGGAAGCTAAACTGAAGCTAACAACCCACCAACCATCAATAATCCCAACAAACCAATACAAACCCACACAAACATTCTAATCAACTACTACAACTATTCTTATGGCCTAAGTGGCTATGTGTTAGTACGTTACGTCCTTATATGATAGAGAATCCCTGTCTCTCCGGATTTGTTACATTCATGACTTTGGCCAAGTAAGCCAAAGTTTTTTTGTTTGTAGTATGTTCTAACTAGTCGACTGCTGATGAACACCAAGCGCCTTCGCGCCATCGTTTCTGTATGAGATTATTTCCAACATTGTCTTTACGACTTGGAAAGAATTATTACAAGCAACTTTGAGATAGTCCTTGAAATCCCCAGCAGCTTGATCACCACCTGTATCGGAAATCGTGCGCATCAACACAAGCCTAACTCCGTTGAGATAACACGTATAACCAAAGGCCGCGCCTTCCATTTCAGTTGCCACTGCGCCAAACTCACGCTGGAGCCAACTTATTTTGCGAGTGTCAGTCACAAACTTATCACCCGAACAAACAGCGCCCACAAAGAGATTTGGGCCATCACCGCTTGAACCAAAAACATCCTCGAATGCATAACAGGCGAACTTCACCAAATCACCGTCCACCTCAATCATCCGACCCACATCTGGCAATTCACCATGACGGCGCCCAAAAGCCGTCAGATCAAAATCATATTGCACAACATTATTGGAAACAACAAAATCACCTTGAGACATATTCGGCATGAGAGCGCCAGCGAGACCCGTAAAAATTATCAAATCAACATCAAACCTATCGATCATTATCTGGGTTCCCATCGTGGCTTTCACTTTGCCGATACCCGATTGCAACAACACTATTTGCTCATTACAGAGTTCCCCAACAATATAATCCATCCCTGCAAATTGATGTTCACTAGTGACTTTCATCTCCTGTCGAAACAGAGCCACTTCCTCAGCCATGGCGCCCATAATTCCAATCATGTTCTATCCATTCTAGTAATACAGATTCATTCAAAGTAAATGCAGAATATAGCTACATTATCGACCGCTCCAGAACCATTCGTAACCGTAATGCCCCACGTATTGCGAAACGCTTCGGCGTGGCGTTCCTTTATGAAATAAGAAGTTTCGACTTGAACGGCCTCAATAGGCTTAGAATGCATCATGAAGATGCGTTGCCGCAACACGATTCGAAGATAATCAAATCAGGACTATATTTCGGTTCAAACTCATCAGGTATCAACAAGCTCTCAATCTGCCATGCCGCTAGCATTTGTCGTAAGTCATACCTATATTCTTCTCCATGACACAAAACATAAATCCAACCCCAGCTAAATTAGAGTCAACCAATCCGTCCAAATCATTTGTCAGCCATCTTGAAGGCGCAATCGACGGCGAACACCTGCCCTCCAACCAAATTCAAACCTTGCATAACGACCGCCCAATTTGGGTTCGCTATGACTTGGAGGCGATCAAAGCCTCTTGTTCACCAAAAACATTCGTCAACCGTGAATCAAGCATGTGGCGCTATCGTGAATTACTCCCCCCAGCCCCAGATGACACATTGATTTCTTTGGGCGAAGGAATGTCACCACTGTTACCCTGTCTGAAACTGGCAGAGACATTTGGCCTCTCTGATCTCTGGATAAAAGATGAGTCACAATTACCAACAGGAAGTTTCAAATCCCGCGGTTTAGCAATGGCGGTCACAATGGCGCACAAGTTTGACATCACACAAATGGCAATTCCAACCGCCGGAAACGCAGGCGGAGCCCTCGCAGCCTATGCCGCGCGCGCAGGCATGGAAGCGTTCGTCTTCATGCCCGCCGACACATCGATTATCAACCAAGAAGAATGTCAACTCTATGGCGCCAAACTATACTTAGTCGAAGGACTCATCAATGTCTGCGGCGCCATAGTCAAAGCTGGCAAAGAAAAAGTTGGTTGGTTCGACATGTCCACTCTCAAAGAGCCCTACAGGATAGAGGGCAAAAAAACCATGGGGCTCGAACTTGCCGAACAATTCAACTGGAGCCTACCTGATGTCATCCTCTATCCCACTGGCGGCGGCACAGGCTTAATCGGCATATGGAAAGCCTTCAATGAACTTCGCGAACTTGGTTGGCTGACAGATTCAAAAATGCCGCGCATGGTCTCAGTCCAATCTGATGGCTGTTGCCCAATAGTTAGGGCTTTCGAAAAAGGTGAACGCCATGCAGAGCCATTTCCAAATGCCAAAACTATCGCCAGCGGAATTCGCGTTCCAGCGGCAGTCGGCGATTTCATGATTCTTGATGCAATCATGGAAAGCAATGGCACGGCGCTAGCTGTTGATGAAAATGAAATCCGAAACTGGCAGGAACTTGGAGCGCGCGCAAGCGGCATCGCCCTCTGCCCAGAAACGGCCGCCTGCGTTGGCGCTCTTGAAAGCCTTTCCACTTCAGGATGGATAAAGAAGAATGAGCGCGTCGTTATTTTCAATACAGGCGCCTCGCAAAAGTACCCAACAGTAAATGCCAAAACACCACCTACAATCAAATCAGCGGATGAAATTGACTGGAGTCAATTCACAAAATAAACTCAACCTTGAATTTGCCAGAGCGACAAGAACCACTGCAGACATCTGAAAAAATGCCAGCCAAGTGGCCAGCCAAGTGGAAAGTCATCACTGCCCTAGCCCTTGCTGAAGCGCTAGCGATGGCGCTCTGGTTTTCGGCTTCCTCTGTAGTGCCGCAATTAGTAACCGAGTGGTCACTCGATGGCTCTCAGCAAGCCTGGCTGACAATGAGCGTTCAGCTAGGCTTTGTCTTTGGCGCGCTTATCAGCGCTGTCTTTTCCATAGCTGACAGATTTTCATCAAAGACCTTGATTACAATTGCCACACTGCTTGGCGCAGTCTTTAACTCCTCTATAGCTTTCTTAACACCAACCTTTGCCATAGTAATCCTGTTCAGATTCTTAACTGGCGCTGCGCTTGCCGGCGTTTATCCACCAGGCATGAAAGTCATGGCGACTTGGAGCAAAAAAGATCGTGGCTTGTTGATTGGACTATTAGTTGGCGCCCTGACTATCGGTTCGGCCGCGCCGCATTTGTTGAATGCCCTAACCTCAATTACAACTGGCGCTGGCGAAGGTCTTCCGCCTTGGCAAACAATCCTGCACATTGCCTCTGCCGCCGCAGTCCTAGGCGCTTTGATAACCGTTCTATTTGTAGTCGATGGCCCTCTCAATAAATTAGGCGCAACATTTAGCTGGCGCAAAGCGCTATCGGCTCTGACAGACAAACCAACTCGTCTAGCGAACTTTGGTTACTTTGGACACATGTGGGAAGTTTATGCTATGTGGACTTGGGCGCCAATGGCCTTGATTGCCTCGTACACTGCCGCTGGTTGGAATCTGCAAAGCGCACGTTTCGCAGGCTTTGCTGTCGTTGCAATTGGAGCAATTGGATGCCTACTCGCAGGATATTTCGCCGACAAAATCGGCCGCACACGCATTTGCATCCTGAGCTTGCTGATCTCTGGAGCTTGCTCTTTAGTAGTTGGCTTCACTTTCGCCGCACCAGCCGCATTGACAGTCATCACACTAATCTGGGGAGTGGCCGTTGTCGCCGACAGCGCTCAATACAGCGCCGCTGTCAGCGAACTTGCCGACCCACAGTACGTTGGGTCGGCTTTGACTATGCAAACTGGAATCGGGTTTCTAATAACTTTGGTTTCTATAGGAATAATCCCACCCCTATTAGAAATATTTGGCTGGCGCTATGTCTTCATCGCCTTGGCGCCTGGGCCAGTCTTTGGAATCATCAGCATGTTGCGCTTGAGACGTTTACCAGAAGCAAAAAAAATGGCCTCTGGCGCTCGCTAGCAATTACAAACGCCCATTACCGACCGTGTACCAAACTCAAGAACTCTGCGCGGGCAGAGGGCTCATCGCGAAAAGCGCCCAGCAAACATGAAGTAGTCATCACTGAGTTTTGTTTTTCCACACCGCGCATCATCATACACAAATGCCGCGCCTCAATTATCACCGCCACACCCAGAGCGCCTGTAATCGACTGTATCGTTTCGGCAATTTCTTTGGTCAAACGCTCCTGAATCTGCAGCCGGCGCGCATACATATCAACGATTCTTGCAATTTTCGATAGCCCCAACACTTTCCCACTTGGGATATAGCCAACATGACATTTCCCAATAAACGGCAACAAGTGATGTTCACATAGTGAATACAATTCGATTTCCTTAACCAACACTAATTCATCAGTATCGGACTCAAAAACCGCCCCATTGACAACACTCTCTAGAGTTTGCCCATAGCCACGAGTCAGGTATTTGAGCGCTTTAGCGGCGCGTTCGGGTGTCTTAACTAATCCATCACGAGATGGGTCTTCACCAATATTTTCTAGTAATTGTTTATAGAGGTTTTCCATACCCCAATGATACGAAAAAATCCGATAGCCTCCAACCCTACCAAAATAGGCCTTGACTCCCACACTAGCAGCACATAAATTGTCTTTGTAGAAAGGTCACTGAAACCAAATCGCAAATCGATTCACTCAATTCCACACAGAGTGATTCTGTTCAACATTTGGGTTGTACAACTTAATGTCTTATCGGGGAGATAATCATGAGTTCCACCATGAAAAAACGACAACTTTCTCTGGCTTCAGCTTTCATAATCGGCTTAGTAGGACTCGGCCCTTCCGCCACCACCAGCCACGCCCAATGCGACCCTCTGATGACTTTCACAGCTGAATCAGCCAATGACGGCTTTGGCTCTTCGCTAGCGAACGCAGGCGATGTTAACAATGACGGTTTCTCTGATTTAATTATTGGCGCAGCGGACCTAGGCGCTGGTCGCGCCTATGTCTACTCTGGTCAGACTGGCGAATTACTATACTCCTTCACAGGCGAAGCCACAGGCGACCTTTTCGGAGTAACAGTAGATGGCGCAGGTGATGTCAACAATGACGGCTTCGCGGATGTCATAATTGGCGCTTCTCGCAATAACGCTGGCGGCGAAGACGCTGGCAAAGCATATATCTATTCAGGCCAAACTGGAAACATGCTATACTCATTTGAAGGCAATAGCAATAACAATCTCGGCTCCCATGTTTCAGGAGCTGGAGATATCAATAATGACGGCAATGACGACTTCATTGTCTTTAAGACTTTTGACTTTGTAAGCGACACACTAATCACATCAGGCTGGGCCAGAGTTTACTCTGGAAAAACTGGCGATGTGTTGCTCGAGTATCCATCCTACCTCCACTATAGTCTTACATCCGCTGGCGATATCAACAATGACGGCTATGACGATCTGATTTCAGGTTCAAGTTATTACAAATCAATGTATGCCCCCGATTCAGTTGGTGTTGGCCTATCTGTTACCTATTCAGGGAAAACTGGTGAAATTTTACAATCCTTCGCTGGAGAACTAGAAGGTGAAAGAATCGGAGCCTCCGCCACTGGAGCTGGTGACTTAGACAAAGACGGTTTCGACGATATCGTTTATGGAATGGGCAGCTTAGGAAACACAGAAGCTTTTGTGCGCTCAGGACAAACAGGCGAAGTTTTGTTCACATTCAGAAGCGTGGAAAACTCAGGACAGTACTCTGATGCTTTTGGTGGAAAAGTTGCCGCCGCTGGCGATGTCAACTCTGATGGCTTCCCAGATATTATTGTCGGAGCTCCGTTCACCAATTTTGGAGGAAAATTTACTGGACGAGCTTACGTTTTCTCTGGTCGCACTGGTGGACTCTTGTACTCAATAACCGGCGCCAGTGATACCAGCTTGGTTGGTTGGAAAATTTCTGGGGCTGGCGACATAAACAATGACGGTTTTGCCGATATCATGCTTTTAGCCAAAAACAGCGCAGGCGATGGCATTTCAACAGTCTCTATTTACTCAAGATGTAGCTGTTGTGACACTCCAGGCGACGCCAACAATGATGGCGCTTTCAACATCGCCGACATCACCGCAGGAATTGCCACAATATTTAGCGGCGCCCAAACAGCTACCTGCCAAGACGAAGCCGACGCCAACGGCGACAACTCTTTCAACATCGCAGATGTCACTCTCGGAATTGCACGCATATTTAACGGCGCCTCTGCTCCAACCTGCGGAGCGACCTCACAATAGGCTCAACTTAACTAAAACTAGCGAGGCGAGTGGGAGAAATCCCGCTCGCTTTTTTTATGCCCAATTCAAACTATCACAGAGTACCTTTTGTATAAGGGTCTTAGTGTACAAGCGTCTGAGTGTTGAGTGCCTACTAATTGCCCCCAATAATTGAACTGAATATCAACAAACGGATGGTAACCATGATAACATCGTACCCCTACAGGCTTTCTATCTTTCGGACTCTCTCTTTTCTCCTGCTCTCTGCAGTCATATTGGCAACATCCGCCTCGGCTGGCTCTCTCGCCGAAGTGACTAAAGCCAGCGACAACGCCAGACGCAAAGTCAAAACAGCAATTTCAGAAAAGGACAGCGGATTACTCTCCTCTTTGTTCACTTCAGACGGCGCAATAATCACAGCCAACGGACACACAGTCTCTGGCCGACTAAAAATCAGAATGGCCGCCAAAATTGCAATGTTAACAGGACAAAGCGGAGCCTTATCAACAGTTCGCGGAGTGATATCAATTATTGACAATACCGCCTATGAAACAGGCTCATATTCCTTTGTCAGCGATGGTGATTCCAGTGACAAAAGTCAAAACCTCAACGCACATTATACGATAATCTGGCGCCTTGAAAACAAAGCTTGGAAAATCCATCGAGTTATTGCCCTAAAGTAGGGGATTGGAAGATATTGCGCTCTGAGTCTTACTACAGTATGATACGTCTCAGAAAAATTAACTATTTCAGTAAATTGATAAATATGACTACTAAACAATTTCCAAAAACCAATCATCCCGCACTAGTCAAACTTCCATTCTTCCCTCGACTGGCGTTTATGTTGTTGCTGGCCATCGTTAGTTGCTCGACAATTGACGAGGGAGCTATTCCAATTACGACCACCTCCAGCGATGCTCGTGAATTCTTCCTTGAAGGCCGTGAACTAGCAGAACGACTCAGAAGAGTCGAAGCGCATGAACTATTTACGAAAGCCATAGCCGAAGATTCAAACTTCGCTCTCGCCCATTTGGGAATGGCTAATACACATCCAAGCGCTCGCGGATTCTTTGAAAGTTTCGCTAAAGCCAAAGCGCTCATTGACAGTGTTTCCGAAGGCGAACGCCTTTTAATACTAGCTGGGGAGGCTGGGATCAATGGCAATCAAGTCATCCAAGAGGAATTGTTACTCAAACTGATTGAACTCTATCCTACTGATGCCCGCGCACAAAACGGCCTTGGTTTGCTTTACTTCGGTCAGCAAAGATTTGACTTGGCAATTGAACGCTTCAAACAGTCAATTGCTCTTTCACCTGAGCTATCCTCGCCCTACAACCAACTTGGGTATTGTTACCGCTTTACAGGAGACTTAGATAAGGCAGCCGAGACATTTCAAAAGTATACCGACCTCATTCCTGACGATCCAAATCCACATGATTCCTATGCTGAGCTCTTGCTAAAACAAGGGGAATACGAACTTTCAATTGAGTCATACAGCCGCGCTCTCTCTTTGGACCCAGGTTTTATCGCTTCATATATCGGTATCGCTTCAAATCTATGCTATCTCGGTAAGCATGACGAAGCCCGCAATGAGCTCCAACAATTGTATGCAGTCGCGCACAACGACGGTCAACGTAGAGGGGCGCTGTATGGCATAGCCGCGACGTATCTAAATGAAATGAATCTAGATAGCGCCAAGAATGTAATTCGAAGAGCTCAAAAGATTGCCGAAAAAGTCAATGACATCCGTTCAGTCGCCGCAGACTTCAATACACTCGCTCTCTTTGAACTAGAACAAGATAATCTCGATGCCGCTCGGCTCTTTTTTGATAGCGCAGCAACATCAGTCCGTACTGCCGATCTGGACGACCTCACTCAGACCAACTCAGAACGCACGCATCTTTACAACATAACAGCTTGGTCTATCCGATCGGGAAAGTTAAGAGAAGCCGATTCGCTCAGCGCGGAGTTTACCAAACAGATGGCCACACGTTCAAACATAGGACTGACCGCATTGGCCCACCAGTTGGCGGGGATGGTTGCCCTGGCAGAGAACAATTTCGACGAAGCCTTGACTGAATTCGCTCAAGCGAATCCTCGCAGTACATATAATCACTACCGCATCGCTCTGGCTCTACGTGGGAGGCGTGAGAACCAAAAGGCCGCAGAAGAACTTCGATGGGTTGTTGATTTTAATTCTGTCTTGGCCATCAACTATTCACTTGTCCGTGGCAGGGCCATGACTCTCCTTGATAGCCTAACAAATCAATAGCCTTCCAAGCAAGAATCTCTCATTGCTCACTTGCCAATGACCTTTCATCGCAATACTATAGCCGTATGTTCAAACGCGACGTAACAGGCACACTGGTCTTTGCCAAGAAACTTGTAATCTTCTTCATAGGTGTGTTCATCTATCCGATTCTCAAATGGGTGAACAAAACTCGTTTCATCGGGCAGGAACATATTCCAGAAGGTCGCCTGAAGAATGTCCTCCTTGTTTCAAACCACCAAACGTATTTCATCGATGTCATGCTAATTTACATCGCCGCCACCAGCCACAACTATGGCTCGCGTGGCGCTCTCAAAAGCCCCGCCTTTATCGTCCACCCATCTGACAATATCTATTTCATAGCCGCGCAAGAAACAATGCGCTCTGGCCTGATTCCCTATTTGCTGGAGATGGCAGGCTCTGTCTCAATACAGCGCACATGGCGACATGCAGGCGCTGATATTAAAAAGCAAGTAAAGTTCACCGACTTCAGCGCTATTGGTCAGGCGCTGGACAACGGATGGGTTATCACCTTCCCACAAGGAACAACGACACCTTTCGTACCCGGGCGTCGAGGAACAGCCCATTTGATTAAGAAGTTCAAGCCGACAGTGATTCCTGTCGTCATTGATGGATTAAATCAGGCTTTTGATAGGAAGAGTGTCAAATTGAATAAAAAGGGCGTCGATATTAGTGTCCGCTTCAAAGAGCCGCTGAAGATTAACTACGATGATTCGGCTAATGACATACTCGCACAAGTCATGGACGCTATTGAGCAAAGTGAGAAATTTCGCGACGCAAACAGTGAGCCATCCTCCCCGACAGAAGATTCATAGCAAGAGATTCATTGCGAAGAATCACCCCAACGGTAACTCTTCTCAGCTGCTTGAAAAACCAGGCACAACCTTGGCAATAACCTCAGCTACCAATTTTGTTTGCCAATTGAGCAAATACCCTCGCTCGACCACTTCACCAATACTCTGCGGTTCATTGCGTACAATTGACTCAACCGCCGCTCTCGGAGCCACAATAAACGGTTCCAACTCTAATCCAGCGGCTATTTTTGCGCAACCAGTGCGCAAGGCTTCGATTTCCTTTTTCTTATCGGGAGGCGGCGGAAATCGTTTCGGAAACTCAGGACAATCATCGTCGCCAATTTTGCGAGCCTGCATGATACTTTCAGACAAATCCGTTTTGCGCCTCATAGTATAAGTTCTAGGTAAACGTGGAGCGCCATTAATTGAGAACGTCTCAAAAGTAATTGGCTCAGATAATTCATCAGCCCACAAGGCCAACTCCAGTATCTTCTCATTGGTCAAGATTTTGAATGCCGGTATGTCCGCTCTTTGAGCATTCGCATCCCGCCAATGCCAAACTCCACGCACATATGCCAACTGACGCCGACTGAAGTCCTTTAGCCCTTTGATCCTCCAACGACGATCAGGATCAATTTCCCTCTTGATGGCCGTTGAATTGACAACCGCCGCACAGGATTCCAGATGCCACTCCAAACGTCCTTTTTCAACGAGCTGGTCCTCCAGTTCATTAGCAATGAGATCCAAATAGCGAGTATCCTCAACAGCATAAGCTAATTGCGATGGTGTCAGTGGCCTGCGCGACCAATCAGACTTCTGCCCTTGTTTGCTCAAAACCACACCAGTGAACTTCTCTACTAAAGCCGCCAAACCAACATGGCTATACCCTAACAATTGCGAAGCTAACATCGTGTCAAAAACTGGCTCTTTGGGAGAGTAGTTATAGAACCCACGCAACAATCGCAGATCATAATCACAGCCATGCAAGATAATCTTGCGCTGTGAAAACAAGTCTATCAAGGCTGATAAACTAGCTATTGAAAGTGGATCAACCAGCCAATGTCTATCGCTGGCGGTAATTTGAATCAGGCAGACCTTTTGAAAATAATGATGTAAACTATCCGCCTCGGTATCAACTGCAATTCGACTTTCAGGCTCCAAAATTGCAACCATCTCAGCCAACGCCGAGGTCGTATCTACATACGTAAACTCGGCGTTTGTAAAACCATCCGATGAAGTTGTCTCTTCGCTCATGACACCCGATTCGTTAAATACTTTTCATTAGAAATACATTGCTAGGACAATAATTAAGTCCAAAGTTCATTGAGATTTCAACGCAATCTAAATCGCGCCTACTCTCAGAACGCTAACTTACTGCAACTCATAGACTATCGCAACTTATATCGAGTTTATATCCACTACAGTTGCTTCTGAAAGCCTTTGTGTAGTATTCTCTGGCTATGGAAGACAATCAGAAAACAAACTCAGCTCCAAATGCAAATGTTAATGCAAAGATATTTCGCATGCTGGCCAAAACTCTATACGGTCTCGAAGATGTCCTCGCCGAAGAACCAGAGTTTCTAGGAGCCGGAAATATTGAGACTCACAATCGAGCGGTTTCATTCACTGGCAATCAGGCTCTACTCTACCGCGCCAACATCGCCTGCAGACTCGCCACTCGCATCCTCAAACCAATCTACGAATTCAAAGCCAATAATGAAAAAGAGCTCTACCGCAATGTCAATCGTATTGATTGGAGTCAATACCTAACCCCAGCGCACACTATCGCCATCGACACAGTCATCAGCCATTCAACATTCACAAATTCACTCTTCGTCGCCCAACGCGCCAAAGACGCCATTGTCGATCACATTCGCAAAAAAACTGGTGACCGCCCTACAGTCGATGTCAAAAACCCAGACGTTCGAATAAACCTACACATCCATGAAAACAATGCCACACTCTCACTAGACTCAAGCGGCGAACCACTCAGCAGACGAGGCTATCGTCTCGAAGCAGGCGAGGCCCCCATTGGCGAAGTCTTGGCCGCGGGGATATTGGACATCATCGGTTGGAATGGCGAAATACCACTAATCGACCCCATGTGCGGTTCGGGAACATTCGTCATCGAAGCCGCTCTGAAAGTCAATCGAGTAATTCCAACCACAAAAGGACGCGACTTTGCCTTCACACGTTGGCAAGATTTTGACGAAGATTTATTCAATAGCATCGTCGACGCCGCCGAAAGCGTCAATTTTGATTCAGATTCCGAAGAGCAAATAGACATCAGCGGCTACGATATCGACACCAAACAATTGTCCTATGCCGAACACAACGCCAGACGTGCAACCGTCTCGAATTGCACCGACTTTGAACAACAAGATTTTTTCAAAGATGACTATCAAACTCAAGACAGTGTCGCGGTCTTCAACCCACCCTACAATCAACGCCTGAGCCTAGAAGATGCCCGTGAGTTCTACAAGCAAATCGGCAACACACTAAAAGCCAAATACTCTGGCTCGACTGTCTACATAATCACTTCGAACCTAGAAGCCATCAAAGCCGTTGGCCTCAAGGCCACTCGCAAAGTCACTCTCTACAACGGCCCTCTTGAGTGTCGGTTGCTCGAATACCAGATGTTCAAAGGCAAACGCAAAGAACATCTGCAAACAGAAGCTGACCAAGACCAAAGCCAAACAGAGTCCTCAGAATGAGAATGCTAGAGATGCACATAGGTGTCAGTGACATCAATAAATCACTGGCTTTCTACAGACAATTGCTTCCGCACAAGCGAGTCATTGAAGATGATGAAAACAAGCAAGTCTTTATCGTCTTAGAGGACGGTACTGCATTTGGGATATGGGAAGCGGGTTATCGCGGTGTGTTAAATGGACTCCCTGCGAAACATCTCCATTTCGCATTTCAAATCAAGCCCGAAGAATACGACACATTCAAACAAAAACTAGAAGACTTAGGAGTCGAATTCTTGGAACACAAATGGACCGACGGAGAGCGTAGCTTATACTTTTTCGATGCCGACGGTCATCAAGGCGAGTTCATGACCAAAGAATGGTCATGACGATTCGCTTTTTCTATTCAACTATTTTGTCGCAGTTGAATCCGCGCTCGGTATAAATGCCAACGCCGCGGAGTTCATGCAATATCGAGCGCCAGTCGGCTCAGGGCCATCATAGAACAAGTGCCCCAGATGTCCATCACAGCGCGCACAGATAATCTCGGTGCGTACAGTTCCAAAACTTCTATCAACTACTTCGCCGACATGATTCGAATCAGCCACTAACCAAAAACTCGGCCAACCTGTACCCGAAACAAACTTCGTCTCCGAATCAAACAAGCTCCAGCCACAAGCGACACAAGTGTAAGTTCCTTGTTGATGATTGTCCCAGTATGTGCCAGTAAAAGCCCGCTCGGTGCCCTGCTCGCGGGTAATATGGAACTGCTCCGCCGTCAAAACTTTACGCCACTCGTCATCACTGCGAATAATCTTGATAGTGTCACCAGCGTCATTGACTGTAATCATTTGCGCCAATGGGACGACTTTCTTTTCGGCGCCACCAGCGCAGGCGCCGAAAGCCATAGCGCCAAAAAACAAAACCATCACAAACAATTGTCTTTTCATTTTAATAGTATCTCTCAAACTCTTTTTGCATAAACAATCTTAACCGAATCAGCAACTTCTTTTGCCAGCGCTCTGGCTTTATCCGTCGACTCCGCTCGAGCTAAGCCAACACCCATTCTACGATATTTTCGTGTGGTCGGTTTGCCGAAAATCCGAATTGACGTGTTTTCTTTGGACAATGCCTTCTCTAGCCCTTCGAAATGAAACGTCTCCGACTCACGGTCTGCCAAAATAACCGCCGAACAAGATGGGCCATAGTAATTGATTTTCGGAATCGGCAATCCGAGAATTGCCCGCGCGTGCAAATCAAACTCGCTCAAATCTTGCGAGATCATCGTCACCATCCCTGTGTCATGCGGACGCGGCGAAAGTTCAGAGAAAATAACTTCATCACCTGCGATAAAGAACTCCACACCAAACACACCAGCGCCACCCAACCGATCCGTAACCTTCTTAGCCATGTCCTTAGCCGAGTCAAGTTGTGTCTCAGTCATCTTTGCTGGAATCCAAGATTCCTGATAATCACCTCGCTCCTGCCGATGTCCAATCGGATCAACAAACAGAGTCTCGCTATTTCTCTGCTTAACTGTCAGCAACGTAATCTCTAAGTCAAAATCGATATACTCTTCGACCAGAACCTGCTGTTCATCGCCACGCATCCCAGCGCAAGCGTACTCCCAAGCGGTAGCGACACCATCGGCATTTTCAATCTTTGACTGCCCCTTACCCGATGATGACATCACTGGCTTAACCACATTCGGAAAACCAATCTCCGCGCAAACACTTGTCATTTCCTCAAGCGTCGAAGCATACTTATACTTTGCAGTCCGTAATCCAAGCTCAACACTGGCGACTTCACGAATAGCCGTGCGGTTCATAGTCAAATAAGTCGCCTCAGCCGTCGGAATAACAACCACCCCACGCTCTTCAAACTCCGCCAACTTTGTAGTCCGAATCGCCTCAATCTCTGGCACAATCATATCAGGTGCAAATTGCCCGACAACTCTCTCAAGCTCATCAGCATCCAACATATTGATAACCGCAAAATCATCCGCCACCTGCATAGCAGGCGCCCCAGCATACCGATCAACCGCAATCACAGTTTTCCCCAACCGCTTAAGCGCAATAGTAACTTCCTTACCAAGTTCCCCAGCGCCAAGCAACATGATTGTATTGATCTGTTTCATTGTATCTTTCTAATTAGGAATAAGCCCCAACCCGTCACTCCAGCCACTCACGTCATTCCCGTGAAGGGGCTTGTTGATAAAGCCCGAAACGTTGCGTTGGGTCTTGCGACGGCGCTTTTTGCCGTTGTGTGACCCGACGCTTTCTCTATGAAAAGGTGTCAGGTCACAATTTTCAAAAAGCGAAAATCAAGACCTGACACAACAAATAATCATCATTCTCACCACCATCGTCATTCCCGTGCAGTCGGGTATCCACACGCACGTAGCAACACTAACCTTACAAAATGGATGCCCGCCTACGCGGGCAAGACGACAGTTTAACCTCCGTTGCGTCATACCTAATTGCCCAACCTACCCTTGGCGGACTCCATTTTGCCGGCAACAGGAACATGCGCTCCAACTTTTGCGAGTCCGAACTTTGGCATATTGGCGTAGATGCTTTCGCAGGCGCCCCTTTTCACTACGTAAGTTTCATGCCAAATTCCCACATCACCAGACTTGCCAATTTTCTTGTTGAACTCTTTCCAGGCTGGCAAATGGTTTGAGTCTCGGCTTTTGGCATAATTTTCGAGACGCTCAAATGATTCCCAGTATTGAACCATAATAGTAGTCCGTCCAAACCAAGATTCTTGACTACGAAATCCCAGTTCGGGGTTGGCATACAACTCTTTCAACATTTTGGGCATAGCCAGAATCACAGGTAGCCATTTATGTATTTTCCAAAGTTTATTTATTCGCAATCCAATCAAAAACACAACAACATCATCATCCAACTCCGCCGTCATTCTCTCACTATATATCTCTGCCATCTCGCCTCATTACTTTCGTAATCATCTGTTGTGTCAGGTCCTCAGACCTGACACTCGTCCAACGTCATTCCCGTGCAAACGGGAATCCACACGCACAATGCAACACACCTAAATTACTGGATGCCCGCCTACGCGGGCAAGACGGTAAAGTGTGACTTCAAATTCCCTCTAACCACCCATTCTGCGCCTAATAGCATCTCTCCGGCGTTCTTCCGCTGAGACTTTGAACTCGAAAGCAACTTGAACTCGTGAACTCACAGATTTGCCGTTTTTTGTAGCAGATGAAAATATGCACTTCGTTGCAGCTACTTCGGCGCTCTCTCGAAACTCGGTCATATTGCGCGTATCTCTAACTGCAACGACATCATGAGGCAAGCCATTTGCATCCACAATCATCTCAACCCAGACAACTTCTTCGACCATTGCAAGACGAGCCAATGACGGATATACTGGCTTTTTGAATCGTAGTAGTGACGGAATCTCATCGACAAGCGAAGAATCAGAAACTAACACAATCTTTACTTCATGAGAGCTGCCACATGCGACAACGTTGGCAAAGACAAAACATGAAATAGCTACCGCAAATCCAAGTCTTCCTAACAAAAACACTCTCACCCTACAACCCACCACCTTCAACCTCGCTCAATTCAATCTCATACCCATTCGGGTCCTGAATATAAACCGAACGCGACTTCTCCCATTCGAGAATCCCATTATACATAACCTTAACATTCAAACGCTCACAGGTTTCAATCACCTCATCAAAATTCGAAACATGAATCCCAAAGTGCGAAATCCCATTCCGGTCTCCAGCGCTCTCGCCCTCATAAATACAGAGTTTTACATTATCGTCACCAATAATAACCGAATCCTGCTCGGGCTGCCTCTTCTTCACCTCAAACCCAAACACCCGAGAATAAAACTCAACACTCTCATCAAGGTCCTTAACAATCATATTAATATGATCAATACAAACAGTCTTCAGCATAATCACCCTTCCAAGCCGACTCTTGTGGCCTGCCCCTCTGGGGCAGGTTTCCAGAGAAATAGTTTAGAATCATATAATATATTATCGTATCAAGAGTCGCTTCTCACTAGAAACCCGCCGCAGAGCGGACGGGCCACCAGCCTACTCGGCTGTCAGTTCAAAGATTCTCTTGTCCGAATTCGATGAGACTCTTACCTGACGCCCAGTCTCACTGAATTCTACCTTCCAAACCTCGTCTCTTGGAGATTGAAGTAATTGCTCCCCAACTATCTTTCCAGATTCAACATTGTAAAGTCTCAAGAAACTCTTATAGCGACGCTCTCCATCTATTGGGTCTTTCTCGCTACTTGCACAATGACAGACTGCAAGCAGCTTGACCTTTGGAGAGAGATCGAACCCGTAAAACCACTCCTGATTTGAGAACTCAACTTTTGACGCGATGTCACGAGCGCCTGTATCAAACAAGCAGAATCCGTATTTTGTCAAATACAAGATGTATTTTCCATCATCCAACAACTTGAAAATCTCACAAGACTGCGCCCAAAGGCCATCAAAGTCGAACGACTTCACTACCTGAAACTTCTTCTCTGGCTTAAACAGAAACTGACCCGATTCACCGATCAAAGAAACGGATGTGCCACCACCATTCATCGTCGAGTGAAACGTTTGATTCGCAACCCAAAAGCACCCTCGCGCATAAACACAAACCCACGTATATCCTATAAGGCTCTCGGCGTCAATCAAGAGACCTATAGTATCTCCAGCTGCGTTGAGTACCGGGTGCTTTCGTTCATATCTTCCATTGTCTACACCTACAAGCCGAAAATCTCCTACGGCGCGTGGACTAATGGAAAACGACGTATCGAACCAACTGAAGTCAGCAGGTCGTTCATGAGCATGAAAGGGCTCATTACTCTCTTGAAATTGAATTCTCTCGCTATCCATACTGGCTCTTATCTCTCCTTATCACAATGTTGCGTAGTTTGTGGGTAAGCTCCACTGTTGCAGAATTTTTTTCCGTTGTGTCAGGTCCTCAGACCTGACGCTCGTCGGTTCCGAAGAACCGACGTAACGTCAGGTGACTCTACAACGCCTCCTTATGCCCAAGCACATCCAAAATAAAGGCATAATCAAACGCCGTCTCTTCAAGACGCTTGAACCTGCCAGATGCCCCACCATGACCAGCTTCCATATTCGTCTTCAATAACAAACGATTGCTACTGGTGTTAAGCGTCCGCAATTTCGCCACCCACTTCGCTGGCTCCCAGTATTGAACTTGCGAGTCATGCAAACCAGTCGTCACTAACATATTCGGATAGTCCTGCGCTGTAACATTGTCATAAGGCGAATAAGAAAGAATATAATCATAATACTTCTTCTCATTCGGATTCCCCCACTCGTCATACTCACCAGTGGTCAATGGAATATCAGGATCAAGCATAGTAGTGATAACATCCACAAACGGCACCGACGCCACCACACCCTTAAACAAATCAGGTCGCATATTAACAATCGCTCCCATCAACAATCCACCAGCGCTTCCACCCATCGCAAAAAGTTTCTCTTTTTGAGTATACTTCTCAGCAATCATAAACTCCGCGCAATCAATAAAGTCAGTGAACGTATTCTTCTTCTTCAGCAACTTGCCATCCTCATACCAATACCGGCCCATCTCCTGCCCACCACGAACATGCGCAATAGCAAAGACAAACCCACGATCCAACAAACTAATCCGCGTCGAACTAAAATACGCATCCATGCTCAACCCATAAGAACCATAAGCATAAAGCAACAACGGATTAGAGCCGTTCTTCACAAGACCCTTACGATAGACCACAGAAATCGGCACCCTAGCGCCGTCACGAGCAGTCGCAAAAATACGCTCGGTCGCATAATTGTTCTTATCAAAACCACCCAGAACTTCCTCTTCTTTGAGAATCGTTTTTTCCTTGGTATCCATATGGTAATCAATAGTGGTATTCGGTGTCGTCATAGACATATATCCATAACGCAACTCTACAGTATTGAATTCATGATTAGAAGTCGTAAAAGCAAAATAGGCCGACTCACCAAAGTCGATATAACTCTCAGCCCCAGATTTCCAATTACGCACCCGCAACTGCACCAAACCCTCTTTGCGCTCCTCAACTACCAGATATTTCTTGAAAATCTCAAAACCCTCAAGCAAAACATCGCCACGATTCCCAATCACTTCGGTCCAATTGTTTTTGCTCGTTTTGGAGGTCTCTGTGCGCATCAAACGGAAGTTCTTGGCATCCCAATTGGTGCGAATATAGAAGTAATTACCAAAATGCTCGATTGAATACTCATGATCCCGTTCACGAGCCAAGAACATCTTGAACTTCCCTTTAGGATTATCAGCATCCAAAAATCGCATCTCAGAACTAAGTGTCTGCGAAGATTCAATAAAAATGTATTTCTGCGACTTAGTCTTGCCCACACCACAATTAAATGTATCGTCTTTCTCTTCAAAGACCATTTCATCCTTGGCGGGATCATCACCGAGCGTATGACGATAAATCTTATCCCACCGCAATGTCTCAGGATTCATCGTCGTGTAAAACAATGTCTTATTGTCGTTAGCCCAAGCCATATTCCCAGTAGCGCTTGTCAATTTGTCGGAATACTCTTCGCCAGTTTTCAAATTACGGAAATGAATCGTGTAAACCCTGCGTCCTGTCGTATCAACAGCATAGGCAATAATGTCATTTCCCGAACTAACTTCACGACCACGAACAGCAAAATAATCATGCCCCTTGGCCAACAAGTTGCCGTCAAGCATCACCTCTTCTTTAGCATCCAGCGAACCTTGCTTACGGCAATAAATCGCGTACTCATTACCTTCTTCAAAACGATTGTAGTAAAAATACCCATTCTCGCGATAAGGCACAGACTCATCATCTTCCTTGATACGCGCCTTCATCTCCGCAAAAAGAGTCTCCTTAAGCGGCTTGGCATCAGCCATCACTGAAGCTGTATAATCATTCTCGGCATTCAGATAGGCAATGACTTCTGGATTCTCACGATCTTTGAGCCAATAATAATTGTCTACACGTACATCACCAAGATTTTCTAATTCGTGCGGAACAACTTTCGCAATTGGCGGCGAGCTAACATTTGTCGCATCACTCGATGTTGAACATTGAACTGTCATAATTAAGAGAAACGCTCCTCCCAGAGCTTTTGTAATGGCTCTTGTAATAATACTTGTGTCTGTACATGTGATTGTACTGCGCATAATCGCGCTCCTTTTTCAAATGGTTGTCTATGTTTCATATTTTCTTACTTGAAAGTTTACCAATCAATCCGCTTCAACAACCTCAACACCTTTCCAAAAAGCGATATAGTCCTTGATCTCTTTCACGGCTTCCATTGGCTCAGAATAAAACCAAGCCGCGCCAGAGTTGACTGAATCGCCAACAACTACATCATGGTAACAAGCGTCACCCTTCCATGGACAGAAAGTCGTCGCCTCGGATTTACTAAAATGTTCACGATTCACAGAATCAGGTGGGAAATACTGATTGTTCTCAATTACAATCGTCTGATCGCTTTCAGCAAGGATTGCTCCACGCCAAATCGCCCGCATTTGCTTGCCTTCATTCTTCATGTCGAAACATAACTGAAACAACGCCTCCCAGCAAATCTACCCCAATCAGTCATCGCGCAACCAGTCATTGCGAGCGAAGCGCGGCAATCTCAGTGATTCATAGAACCCACCCCACCCACAACCACACTTTCCGCGGAACATCCTGCCCCCTCAGCGGTTGTATTTGGAATGGTCGTATTTGGGATGGTTGTATTTGCCTGACGGGTACACTACCTTCCGCCAATAAGGGGATTCGCAATCAGGCTTCCCTTGTATAACAAATATTGATGACCTGTATACACGACTTTTACTCTTACGGAGTTTGACACCATGAGTTACCTCAAAACTACCAACGATTTCTACAAGGCCGCCGCCGAAACCCCAGATGTTGGACTATGCTGCACCACCTCTCCCGTCTGGCTCTTCCCTGGCTTAAACATCCCAAAGAAAATGCTGGAAATGAACTACGGCTGTGGAGCAACAGTCCATCACCGCGATCTAACCAACAACCCCACCGTTCTCTATGTCGGAGTCGGCGGCGGAATGGAACTCTTGCAATTCGCCTATTTTTCACGTAAACCAGGCGGAGTAATTGGTGTTGATAGTGTTCCAGAGATGCTCAGCGCCTCACGTGAGAATTTTGTTGAGGCTGAGAAAAGCAATGATTGGTTCAAGAACGAGTACGTCAAACTAGTCGATGGAGATGCGTTAAACTTACCAATCGACGACAATTCAATTGATGTCGCCGCACAAAATTGCCTCTTCAATATCTTCAAACTCGACGACCTCAACGCCGCTCTCGCCGAAATGTATCGCGTTCTCAAACCACATGGTCGACTTGTAATGTCCGACCCCATCACTCCCGAGATTCTGCCTGAGTCATTACAAGATGACGAAACTCTACGCGCCATGTGCGTCTCAGGAACCCAAACCTATGACAATTACATCAACGCCCTAATCCAAGCTGGTTTTGGAACTATTGAAATCCGTGCCAAACGCCCCTATCGCTTGCTCGACCCAAAACGCTATGCCGACCTCGACCATCCAGTTTTGTTGGAATCACTTGAAATCGCCGCAATTAAGGATCCAGTTCTTCCAGATGGCGCCTGTGTCTTCACTGGCCGCGCCGCAATTTATTTTGGCGAAAACGACAACTTCGACGACGGCGCTGGACATTTAATGCAACGTGACATGCCCCTCTCCATCTGCGACAAAACCGCCGCCAAACTAGAAGCGCTAAACCGCGACGACATAATGATAACTCCATCAACCTACTTCTACGACGGAGGCGGATGTTGCTGATTTTCATTGTTGACACTGGAGTACAAATATGCGTCACACTTACGACCTAATCATAATCGGAGCTGGCCCTGCTGGAATCGAAGCTGGACTCGCCGCCTCAGAAGCTGGGCTAGATTTCCTAATTCTAGAACGCGGCCGCATTGCCGAAAACATGCGCCGCTGGGGATTCGTTTCCATGTTTTCTCCATGGAGCATGAACCTTTCTTCCTCTGGTGAAAAACACTTAGACCCCAAGAACGTAGACCTCAAGGACATCGACCGCGACTCTTTTCCTACGGGCGCGGAATATATCAAACACTATTTACAGCCCCTAGCTGAACATCAAGACCTAGATGAACACATAATAAAAAGAACAAATGTTCTAAAAATTGGCAGAGCAGGCGCCTTCAAAAACACTCTCATAGGTGATTCCAAACGTGCAAAACTCCCGTTCGTTATTCTAGCCGAACAGTATTCCCAAGAAGGAACACGAACCGAAGTAACATATTTGTCTCATGCCGTCATTGACGCCTCAGGTGTCTATGGAAATCATCGCTGGCTAGGCCTCGGAGGAATCCCCTGCCTCGGCGAACGTGAGTATCGTCGCTACATCAGCTATGAAGTCGCCGACATCGAGCCGATTGTCAAGAAAAGTGAACTACATTTACATCTTGTAATCGTTGGCTCAGGATTCTCAGCTTGCACATTACTGGAATCCGCCAAAGCTCTCAACGAATCTGGCCATAGACTTAACATCAGCTGGATAACAGCCGACACTAGCTCTCAGCCGATCCCAGTGGTAGAGAACGATCCACTGCCCTACCGAGCGCGACTAGCCCAAATGACTAACAAACTCGCAGAGTCGCCACCCGAATGGCTAAACTACAAGCCAGGCTACTGTATCGTCGAAATCAAAAACACAGAATCAAACGAAAGCTCAGCGACAATCACACTCAAGCGCCTCGATAATCTCGATGACCAAGAAGAGTTAGTCCTAATTGCCCAACAGATTTTCGCGCTAATTGGCTACACGCCCGACAGAAGAATTTATGAGGAATTACAAGTGCATGAATGTTGGGCAACATCAGGCCCAATGAAACTTGCCGCGTCACTCTTGTCACAGCAGGGCGCTGATTGCTTGAGCTTACAAGCCGACGGAGAGACATTGGTCAACCCTGAACCGAATTTCTTCATTATCGGGGCCAAAAGCTATGGAAGGAATTCTAATTTCCTAATCGACAGACTCAAGGAGCAAGTTGCATCAGTAGTATCTATGCTCGTTTCAGACAACAAATGATTCGACAAGGTACAATAATTAGTGAACTTTACACTTTTTCTGTGATGGCGCCAACGGCTGATTTATTCAGAGCCCTACGAATACTCTGCCCAACTCTTATGCTATCAAATGGCTTTATCAACAGAGCAGAGAATCCCATCTCAGCAGCAACTTCTGGAGTAATTGACTCTGCATAGCCAGTCATTAGGATCGCAGGTACATCAACACCCATTTGACGCACCTTCTCTATGAATTGAACGCCTGACAGTTTCGGCATGATTTTATCCGTAAGAATCAAATCGAATTGTTGCGAATTCTCACGCAACTTCTCAAGAGAAATAAGTGGATCTCGCACACCAATTGTATCGTAGCCCAGCTTCTGGAGCATTCTTTGGATAACAGCTAGAGCTTGCTCGTCATCTTCAACAACCAATATATTTTCACTACCCTTGAACTCTAATTCTGATTCATCCACTTCAACTTCAGCGTCTCCTTTATAACTTGGGAGGTATACTTTGAAAGAACTTCCTACACCAACTTTACTGTCAACAGTAATGGCGCCACCATACTCCTGAACAATTCCATAAACAGTAGAAAGGCCCATACCGGTACCTTTCCCAACTCCTTTGGTTGTGAAGAATGGTTCAAAAATCCGCGACTTCACTTCATCGTCCATACCACTTCCTGTATCAGAAACAGAAAGGACAACATACTCACCAGCAGACAATTCATCCAACCCAGCTAATTGCAAATCTTGACCATCGGCTAAACTCACTACTTTCAACTCAACCGACAATTTGCCACCGTCTTCTTGCATGGCATGGTAAGCATTGGTACACAAATTCATAACTATCTGATGAACGTGCGTTGGATCACCAAGAATAGTACCACAATCATTGGGCACATTTTGCACAACTTCGATATCCGCTGGCAGGGTAGCGGTCAACAGTTTCAGCGCCTCTTTTGCCACTAAATGTGGCATAATCGGCTTGCGCTCAGTTTCATGTTGGCGCGAGAAAGTCAAAATCTGCTGCACCAAATCTTTCGCGCGACCACTGGCTGTCAAAGCCTCTTCTAAATCTTCAGCCATCGCGCTACCTTCCGGAAGCTCGTCATACACAATTTGTGTGAACCCTATGATACCCATTAGCATATTATTGAAATCGTGTGCTATACCTCCCGCTAGGGCGCCAATAGCTTCCATCTTTTGCGCCTGACGCATTCGAACTTCATTTTCCTCACGCTCTGTTATATCACGCTGAACACTGATATAATTCGTCAGCTCCCCAAACTCGTCTCTGATAGAACTAATACTAGTTTCCGCGGTATATGCCTTGCCATCTTTCCTATGGTTGATCAGAATTCCACGCCATTCGCCCTTAGATTTGAGCGCTCCCCACATCTTCTTGTAAAATTTCTTGTCCTGCTGGCCACTGTTTAGAATTTTAGGATTTCCTCCCAAAGCGTCAGACTGAGAATAACCAGTAATCTTCTCGAAAGCGGGATTAACATATTCTATCACCCCACGTTTGTCGGAAATAATCACAATATTGGAGGTAGCAATAACTGCTTGTGCCAATTGCTTCGTTTGCTTTTCACTCTGCATCCGCTCTAACTCTGAAGCAGCTCGCGCCGCGAACATGCGAATAACGGACTCTTTGAATTCAATTTCTGTGATTTCCTTAGTACTAGTTACTACTAAGAGCCCAAGCGGTTTCCCACCAACCGAGGTCAATCGGGCGCCGATATATCCTTCAACCTTTAGCTCAACCAAATCTTCATCTTGAGGGAATTGATCTTGAACACCCTTGGCAAATGAACTGAACCCAGTTTTTTGTACTACTTCGCAAGGTGTACCTTTAAGACTGTATTCAATATCATTGGACAATTCACCATCGAAACAAATTGAGTGAGTCCGCACTTTTTCTTTCTTCTTACCAACAAATTCACCGACTAGCACACAATCCACGCCCAACTTTTCGGCCAACTGTCTTGACAACTCATGAAAGAATTCAGAACCAGTCTTTTGCGACACGCTCTCAAGAATAGAATCAATTGTACAACGCTTGCGGTCTTCTTCGGCTCTGAACTCTACCTCAATTTTGTCCTTCTGTTCTTCAGCCAAACATCGTTCAGTTATGTCAACTGCCATCGCTACAAAAACCAAACGCGAATCATATGTCGACACCAGTAATTGAACTTCCGCTGGGTACTTAGTTCTATCTTTGCGTATATGTTCTCTCTTCATGGTAATCCGAGACTTTGACCCATTAAGAATCTGCTCAAGTAATTCTGGAACCTTGCTCGCCTCGAAATCAACGACGACATCGCTCGGCTCCAAATGCAGCAACTCTTCTTCTGTATAACCAAGATTTTCACAAGCCCCTTTGTTGATCAGTAGAAACTTTCTAGTTTCCACATCCACTATGTAAATCTCGTTTAACGAAGAATCCAATATTCTACCAAACGTCAACGCATCCTCTTCGGCGTTGACACGCTCTGTAATATCCATTGAATACAATTGACCGATCTTCTGCTCGGCCAAGCCCTTCAACAAGACCAAATAACTACGCCCAGCTATCTCAACAGACCGACTAACAGATGTGCCGTTTTCAATACAAAACTTTATTGTTGATTCATAGAGTTCTGGCATGATATCAGTGAGCTTAGACGATGTGCCTCTACTGATTCCAAACCACGTTTCAGCTGCAGGATTCGCATCCAGAATATTCCCACTACAATCCACACGAACCAAAGCCGAAGGGTTATGCTCAGAATACAACGCCATGGCTTTCATTTCATCATTGGCCGCTTTGCGATCAGTAATGTCCCGAACTATACCAGTGAACAACCGCTCTCCCATTACCTCAAATGAACTAACTGACAGGTCCATTGGGAAAAATGAACCATCGGACTTGCGACCTTGAACCTCACGCGCAAACCCTTTGACTCCGCTTGCAGCTGACGCAATACTTCTGTCAGCCTGCTTGACATGTTCGTCATGAGAGCGAGCGTCTGTCTCAGGCATCAACATACTTATTTTTTTTCTGATAACTTCCTCGGCTTGATACCCAAACAGCTCTACAGCTGCTTTATTGAAAGACTGAATTATTCCATGGCTATTGATAATGATAATGCCATCTGTAGCTGAGCTAATAATAGAGCGACTAAGAGCCTCACTTCTCTCCACTCTATCAAGAGCGTCTTTACGAGAATAGACAACCCCAGCAAAATACCAGCAGGCCCAAAGAAGTAATATACTGACACCTAATGCAAAGGCCCTTATCGTACTAGTTGATTCTGCAATCTTAGCGTCCATTACTTCAGAGCCTACATAAGAAATAATTTTCCACTCCAATGAGTTTCCAATGTCATACTTGGTATACAATTCTGTATGCATCATGGTCCAATTTCCCAATTGACCCGTCAACATCGAAGCTGGAGAAATTGTCTCATAAGTAAATAGCCCCTGAGCGCTCCTAAACTGACCACTCGAAGCGTCATTAGTCTGACTCCACGCCCCAGGGAACGTATTATCAAGAGTCTTGTTATTTCTATATCCGAGCAAGAACCCCCACTCGTCACTATCTTCCAAACCACGAATCCAATACCCATCTGAGTTAGCCAACAACATTTGTCCACTAAAGTCATTACCCCTTGATTCTGAGAAATCTAAGAACTCATCAGCCAGGCAATTGATGACAACTATGGCTTTGTTCGTCCTTGCTTTATCTAAGAATACTGGAGTAGCTAATCTTAAAACTGGGATGAAGGGGTATTCGTACTCTCCCTTCTCTTGATTTAGATCGAGATGGGAAATGTAAATGTCCCCAATATTCATTTCTATCGCTTCAATGAAATAGGGACGACGTGATTTGTTTTGTAGGTCCTGAGACACACCGATACTACCAGTCTTTGACCTCTCTACACGAATCAGTTCCCGACCATCTGCGTTAATTAGTCGAAGTTGAGAATATTTCTTCTCATTATTCAGGAGAATCAAAAACTCCTGGGACAGGTCTGAAAATTCATTGCCTTCTGAAATTATCTCGCGCTGTACATGATCAGTTGCCATAATCAAATCCAAAACGAGATGTCGTATGTCGTCTCGAATAGACTCGGCATGACCAGCCACCCTTTGCTTCTCGGAAGCCTTGAATTGTTTGACAACTGAAGAGCGCTCCACGGAGCAAAAAGTGAATGTCAGCATCCCAACGACAAACAGAACGCCTATTGAGATACCTAGAAATAGCTTGAACCGACCAGCTTGTTCTATGAAGTAATTTTGGGGGCTTTCTTTCGTCACAATAATACCTAGCCTGATGGTCATAATACACATAGCAAATCATCAGAATCTAGAAGTCTCATTTCGACTCATGCGGCAGATTCCTTATCCTTAATTTCGGCCATTTTCCAACTAAATTAACGATTATCAGGTAATCGACTCCAGAATCGCAAACTTTTGCGTCCCATAATGGCCTGACGGCTCATTTCTCAACGGCGCAAGCAGATTGCTGAGCTCCAGCGGTGGTCTCTTCCGTCACAGAAATGATACCCTCGATATTACGCGAGATTTCTTCTACAGCGGCAGACTGCTCTTAGGCTACCATATCGCTTCAATCTCTGCGTTCAATTGCAACAGATTTGTTTGATCTGCGATACATCAATTGCGGAAATCACTTCTCTGCATTCATCTGAATCCGATTTTGTCAGAAGTGACCACCTAATTACTCGTCCGCCCCTGTTATCATTCTATCAACTTGCATATTGGGCCCTTATGACACAAAATTGATTAACTCTTCAGAAAACTGTGATATGGAGATATCCCTCTGGAACATTCTATGGCTTTTGGATCACAATGATTTGAATCACAATGAAATCAAGCGTACCTTAGAGCTTGCAGTTTTATGCAATAATTGTATCTTTGCACTGGGGACTCACTTGCTCCACATAGCTGAAATCATTTCAACGACAAGGATGACGCGCACTATGCTTAAACTGTTGGCCACTGACGGGGAACGTACATATACATGGGAAATTACCAAGGGTGAGTATGATCTCGGCCGTGGTAAAGACTGCGAGTTTACGGTCTCCAACAAGACCATCTCACGCAGACACGCTCACCTAGAGTCCGATGGAAGTGACACCTACATTCATGTTGAAGACCTTGGAAGCCACAACGGCGTCTCAATCAATGGTCGTCGCATCAATGGACGGGAAAAAGTTCAGCTTGGGGACGAATTCATGTTTGGCGAAGTTGAGTGCAAGCTCATCGGAGACAATACAACTATAGGATTCACAACCAAGACACGTAATGTCGCCTCCACTGGCACGGCAACCCTCTTAGCGGCCATGGACCCAGAAAAATCAGTCGTCCTCTCAATTAATGAAGCGCTCGCACCTCTGCCGAAACGTGCCGCTGACCTTCCTGAGCTATTACCAACACTATTCGAATTGGCGAAAACTCTCTCGTCCCCCGAGCCGCAAGAATCAATGCTTGAGACATCATTGGAGCTGATAACTAGAGTCATACCATCAGAACGAGCAGCGGTCCTCTTGCGCGCAAAAACTCCAGATCCAAGTGAGTCTGGAGATCAGGCCACCCAGAACACAGATGCGGGCAAAACAAGCAATGAAGTCTATACCGCAGCGCTGAGAGTCACATCTGGCAAAGCCCCTGGCGCGTTCCATATCTCGAAACGTATTGTCGAGAGCATTTTTTCGGACAAAAACGCTGTCCTAATCGGAAATGTGATGAACGACCCACGCTTTGCTCAGCAAGAGTCCTTGATTAGCTCAAATATTGTCTCAGCTATGGCCGCTCCGCTCTTCGATGAAGGCAAAGCTCTTGGTATCTTGTACGTCGATACAACCAACCCATTGCATAGCTATAGTAATGAACATCTTCGACTGCTGGCAACATTTGGCAATATTATCGCCGCCAGAATGCTCAACACAGCCCTGCTTCAAGAGCGCCAACAAAAAGAGGCTATGGAACTCGAAATGCAACGCGCTGAAACAATACAGCGCAACCTGCTGGACATCCAGCTACCCGAATTCCCGCACTGTGATTTCCATCCCTTTCTCCTCCCGTCTAGGCAAGTCGGTGGCGATCTCTACGATGTCTCCAGACTACCCGATGGACGGCTATTCTTCATGGTTGCCGACGTTAGCGGAAAAGGTATGGGAGCTGCGCTCCTGATGACCAGTATCTTAACTTCATTTCGTATACTTATGGCAGACGAAGATTTCAAACTTCTTGATGCAGTCACGCGAGTTTCTAAACAATTACATGCCACAAGTGACCCTATTGATTTTGCTACATTATTTGCAGGAACGATATCTCCAGACGGCAAAACAATTACCTATGTCAACGCTGGACACAACCCCCCTTACCTACTAAGAGCAAGTGGAGCGCTTGAAGAGTTGCCAGCTTCGGGTACAATGATCGGGGCTTTTGATTTTAGCACATGGGAAGAGGCAACAATTGAGTTTCATCAAGAAGACGTACTCATTATCTTCACCGATGGAGTCACCGAAGCGGAAAATGCCGCAGAAGAACAATATGAAGAAGAAAGACTGATTGCAGATCTCAAAACCTGCGCTTCCGGAAGTCCCAAACATATCACAGAAACATTACTTGAGCGCCTTCGTATATTTGTCAGTGAGGCGCCTCAATCGGACGATATCACAACTTTGGTTTTGAAGAACAATCTTGATTCTTAAATCATAATCTAAGTCTAGAGACAATCTCAGATACAAACATCCTCAGATACAAAGAGCACAAAATAATGATCAAATCAGGACAAATAATCGGTCAATTTAAGATACTAGAGAAACTTGGCTCTGGAGGCATGGGTGATGTCTTCCTAGCTGAGGATATGAAACTCGGTCGAAAAGTTGCTCTAAAGTTTCTCTCATCTGATTATTTCACCGATGCTGAACGTCTCAGTCGTTTCCAACGCGAGGCCAAGACCGCAGCAAAAATCTCTCACCCAAATGTCACAGCAATTTATGACCTCGGCACATTTCAAGCGTCTGAGACAGGCGAAGAGTCTCTCTATATCGTCATGGAACATGTCAGCGGCGAATCACTTAAGGGCCGCCTAAAAGACAACAAAACCGACTTGACCGAAATCTTACGATTAGCCGAAAAAATTGCCGCAGGACTCTCCGCCGCCCATAAACTTGGAATCGTCCACAGAGACATCAAAGCTGACAATATTCTCATCAACGAAGACGGCGAACCCAAAATCCTCGATTTTGGACTGGCAAAATTTGCGGAAGCCCCAACTCTGCAAGATTCAAATCGCCCAAAAGACAACCTAGACGATGAAGATGGCGACACAATCTCGCGCGAATTAACTCAAGCTGGAAAAATTGTTGGCACTGTGACATATATGTCACCAGAGCAGGCCCGTGGTGAAGACATTGACACTCGTTCGGATATATTCTCTTTCGGAGCTCTCCTCTATCGCATGTCTACTGGAGAGTTCCCTTTTACTGGCCCGACCCAAGTTTCAACACTCGCAAAAATCCTTGAAGTTACCCAAGACCCACCAAGCACAAAAAACGACTCCATCCCCCCTGAGCTAGAACGAATCATCACCAAATGTCTCCAAAAACAGCCGAGTGATCGTTATCAAAACACGCGCGACTTGGTTCTCGACTTGCGTAGCCTACGCAAACAATTCGACAGCGGGATAACTGACAGTTTATCTTCGATAAGTTCACCATCAATATCAAAGAGCGAAGCTCCAATTAACAAGAGCAATCTGCGCCCAATACTCATAGTAGCTACAATAGCCGCCGTCGCAGCTTCCATTATTATGAAAATCTACTTCCCGTCCAATCAAGCTGGAAGCTCCGCAAGTAGTCAGCTAGTCGCCGCAGAAAACAGCATCGCCATTCTGGACTTCGCCAACACAACCAGCGACAGCGAATTACAATGGCTAGAATCTGGACTACCAGAGATATTGCTAACCGACTTAACTGAAAACCGCGCCCTGAATGTCATCGGACGTGGCAGAATTCTCGACTATATCCGTGCCAAGAATAATTCATCAGCAGAAAACGCCACCGCCGAAGAAATGCGCGCCGCCTGCAAGAAAATCGGAGCGGCCTCAATAATCTCTGGGTCATTCTACAAAATGGGTGACAGCATCCGCATTGACGCGCGACTCGAAGAAACTTCAACTGGTAATGTCATCTGGAGCCAAAAAGTAATCGGCAAAGATCTATTCACCCTCGTGGACAGTCTCACCGATAAGATAACTCTCTCACTAGACGTCGCCGACTTATCCCCCACCGATCAGCAAGTAGCCAACGTCATGACCTCCTCCCCTGAGGCCTATCGTCTCTATCTTGAAGGCGTCGAATTGATGTTCTCCGAAAGAACTGACGAAGCGCAGGAAACTTTCCGAAAAGCCATTGACATCGATTCGTCTTTCGGAATGGCCTACCTGCGATTAGGCATGTCACACATATTCTCTGGACACCAACAAAAGGGTCAGTCGATTCTGCAAAAAGCAAAAACTTTCGAAAACAAACTCCCCGTACGTAGCAAAAGCTTACTCGATGTCTATGTAGATATATTCTTGACCCAGAACTACACACAAGGATTCGCTAAAATGGAATCCTATGTCAAAAACTATCCCGAAGACAAAGAAGCGAGAACTTTCTATGGCGCAATTCTTACTCTTACAGAGCAGAACATTGAGGCGTCATTCGCCCAATTTGATACAGCGCTAGCTCAGGACCCTACCTACCAATTCGCTCTTTCCACCTATGGCGCGCAACTTCTCAATCACAACGAATACGACAGGGCCCTTGAGCTCTTTGAGCGGCTTCTAGAGTTCCATCCAGAATCGCCAGGAGCATACACAAACCTGATTCGCATTTACTCGTTGCAAGGGAATATCGACAAGGCCATTGAAATGGCCAACGGCATGCGCGCCACTTTCCCAAAAAACCGTACGGCCTTGTCGACGATGGTCGACCTCCAACTCAATAAACGACAATTCGACAGCGCAGCATATTTCACAGAATTGTACAGAAAGTTCGACACCTCAGACCATTATGCAATGATTACCTACTATAACTACATTGCCTCACTTGCCACTTGGCAAGGGCAATTCAAAGACATGATAGAAGCCAGGCGGAATCGGGTCAAAGAAGCAATTCTGACCAAAGACAATGAACGAATCTCCGCAGCTTATGGTAGTCTAGCGAGCTCCTTTCACCTAATAGGCCAGATTGATAGCGCTCTATCTTATCTGCACCGTTCATTCGAGCACGGTCCTCAGTTCTTTGCCGCAACAAGCTACCCACTGAGCGTAATATCCATCGACCACGAAGAGGGCGTGAAACTCAAGGGGGTTTTTGACAGTCTAGTAACTGGTGTGCAAGCTCAAGTTCCTCAAGGAATGTGGTCACTCCTTGAAGCGTTGCGAGCAATCTACGAAGGCCTGTACAATTTCGACACAAGTGCAATGATTGCGGGCTCAAAGTCTATTTGCGATGACCCATCCTTTGTCAGGGGTGGCAATCTCCGAACGCTATCCGAAATGCAAATGCTAGTTGGTCAATACGAAGAGGCGCTGAAAACCTACAAGCTCTCCACGTCACTCAAGTTTAAGTCTACATATGGCTTCAGCGTCATCCGCTCCCTCTACATAGCCGCTCGCGCCCATGAAGGATTGGGCCAAAACAACCAAGCCGTCGCGGCGTACGAAGAAATGCTCTCCTACTGGGGAAATGCGGACATTCAATTCAAGGAAATAACCGACGCAAAAGAACGTCTAGCTCGACTAAAGTCCTAATCGCTCTTCAAACAACCAAGCCGCATTCTGGTTGAAACCAACAATCCCCTTCCTAGCGGTCTTCATTTATTGTTCTTGACAAATCGTCATTGGAACGGCTATTTTGCTTATGTAGACATTCGCTCTTCTACATGTTCCCACTGAACTACCTCCCTCCAAAGGTTTGATCCGTTCTCACAGTTTTTTTACAATATTTATATTGGATATTCTGTAATAGTTTCCCTTTATTTCGCAGCGTTCTCACACATGGAGTTTCCTTGAGAGGCGCTAATAAGCGAGTCAACAATAACAAAACATTTCGGAGTCACTGAAGACATCCATAGAGAAAAATCAGTCAAGGAAGGAATCACAAACATGGGACAATCAAAATTTCCGCCGACAAAACCGTCAACGCGATCAATCAAGACATTTCTGTCTCTTCTATCGCTAACAACATTCCTCTTGGTCACCAGCTCATCAGCCGCTGACCTTGAATACCAACACAGTTCCCGAGCGTTAAAACTCGCGCGCTACACCCAGCGTATGGCCCTTCCATCCGGAAACGAAGCCAGTTTCGCAACTCCAACCAACAACTCCCAATGGGGTGGGCAATATCTTGGCGCAACATCAAGCGTAGCTAATCTCGGTTGCGTACCTGGGGCCACTGATGCAGTCCGTGGCTTGACGGTAGGTTGTACGACCTACGACTACCAACAAAACAATTCAATGAAACGCCAAATCGGTATCACCGAACCAAGTCACCTGATCTATTTCACATGGATGAACAAAGACAATACCATCTTTGGCGGCAACCGCAATGTCAGTTCCGACAATTGGGATCCAAGCGTTGGAGCATTGTCTGATGGTACAGGCGGTGTGGACGTCAGCGCCGCTTCCGATGGAACATCGGGACGCGCTGGGTTTGTCACTTTGGATGTCACTTCAAATGAACTATCAGTTAATGGCCATCATTGGAATGCGCCAGGTGGGCCAGGAACCAGACCACATGCTTTTATCAATAGCACACCAGGTCTTAGCGACTTCACAGCTGCAACAGGTATTCCCGATGCCCTTTGGACACCATTCTTAACTGGTAACGCTGCATTATATCTCTGGCCAGCAGTTGCGCATGGCACAGACGGAGTCAATGATGTCACACATATGCTTATTCACTCGACTCGCTCAGACGGCGATGGTGATGTCCTCTACTTACGCAAAGTCGGATCAGGAACTGGCGGAACATGGTCAACCCCATTTTCAGTCGGACTCGGCGGCTACAACACAAGTCCTGTGATTTCAGCATCCAGAAATTCAGCAAAAGTCGGCATCGCTGGTTCATTCTCGCGAGGCGACGGCACGCCATTCGGTGCGCCTATAACTCGCTATACAGGATTCTTATCCGGTCAAATTGACAATGACCTCTATTACATGACCTCTAACGATGGCGGTGCAACATGGGGCCCATTGACCAATGTCACACAAAACCAATTCCCAGCTGTCGATAGTGTTGGTTTCTACCCAGATGCAAAACTAACATCTCTTTGGGATTCAGGCGACAATTTCCATATCGTCTGGAATGCAGGATTCAATGATGCCTCTGGATTCGTTTTGCAGCGCTCGCGATTGTTCCATTTCGATCTAGCCAGCGCCTCGATCCACACTGTCTACGACGCCGCTTGGGATCCAACGCGATGCACAGCGGGTGTCTTCGATCTAAATACCAGCAACCCACAATTGAGCGAATGTAACACTAAGCTCTATGTAACTTTTGAGCAATTTAATGACCTCCCCAACGGCGTTGAGGACGACTGCTCTGAGCGAGGCTTTGCAATCGGCTCCAGTGATTTTGCAGGAGCCGCCAACGGCGAAATCTTCGTCTCTGTCTCTGCTAATAGCGGCTTGACGTGGGATGTGCCTCGTAACTTAACTAATACCTACACACCAGATTGTGACACTATCGTCGGCGGCCTAAAACCCGACTGCGATTCTGATACATGGCACACAGCCACACGCTACGGCATTGACGCTGGAGCCAATCTCGATGACTTTGCAGGAATCGCTGACCTAACATCAAACATTGATCCTGCTTATGTCGCTGACAGCTTCCTCTTTGTGCAATATATCAATGACGCCGACCCAGGCGGAGCAGTCCGCCCTGAAGGCGGCTGGACATTGAATCCAGTTCGCGTCTTCCGCTTTGGTTGCGTGGAACCAGTTCTCAATGCCATTCTCGGTTCATCCTTGCCCAACGGACAAGCAATTTCCGACCCCGCTTTCGCTCTACCTGGTCAGACTTCCACAATCCCATGGAGTCTCGTCAATTTCGGCAATACTAACTTGACCTACTCCATAAGTATTATTGACCAAGTTCCTGCAAATAATCTCACTGTTAATGGAGCCTCGGGACTAATTGTGGCCGGTGTTTCGCAAATAGACACACTGGATGTTGTACTCAACACTTCACTTGAAACAACTCTACAAAACGCCTCGGCGACAATTATCGCTTCAGGAAACTTTGCTTCCTCACCCGACACATTCTTCGTTAGCTACACAATCGGAGATATCGAGCTTCTAACCTTCGACTCACTCAACAATTGTCTTGTCTTTGGCAACAACGGAAACATTGCCGCCCAGAATAATTCTCGACCTGGTGTAACTGGTAATGGCCAATTGAACATGGACTTTGTCGGCAACCCCGCCGAATGTGACACTACTGGCAACGCCAATAGTTATTTGTTCGATGGTTCACCAGTGATTTCCTATAACGGCGGGCAGGTTGTTTCATCCATGTTTGAATTTAACATTGTCGATAGTTTCCAATTCCGCCCACAGACAATGCCATCTACAGATAATAATCCCAATGGCGACCCTGATTACTTGCACGCAAACTCTGGTGTCTTTACAACTCAGGATTCAACTATTGGCATGACTGTTGATTACTGGACACCAACACCCTCAATCGCTCCTGCAGGTCCTTGGAAGATCGTTATCGGTCGCGCCTGTTATTACAATATGAGCGCATCGCCAATCGACAGCGTCTATTGCGCCTTCGCTTGGGATTGGGATGTGCCTTCCGACTCAGCCTCCCGTAACACCTCAACAGTTAGCGCCAGTCGATTCATGGTCTATCAACAGGGCGCCGAGTTCGGGCTGGACACTGGGAATGCAGCCTGTTTACCAAACAATGATCGCTTTGCCGCCACAATTTACATACCACCTTCAGACGTAAGTCTTCCAAGCTACACTGATGGCGGCTCGGGGGTTATGGGTGTCGGATTCCAAGGCTTGTTCACTAGAGACAATGCAACCTTCGTTTCCTCAGACTGGCAGCACACAAAGATTGATTCAATCTTGAAAGATATATCTGGATTCTCAAAGTTTTCAAGTTCAGCGCCGGATTCTCAAGAGGTTGACTTATTCACTGTCCTCAACGGTGGTCAATATCGAATTGACACAGACGACTCTCTCTACCTTTGGTTCATAATGGTCACAGGAATAGGCACAACGAACGAATTCCTGGCTTGCGTAGACTCTGCGCGTGGCTTAGGAGACCCGTCAGTCGCAGGCTGCTGTGCATTTGCAGGCGATTACACACATGACGGCTCATTCAATATCGCTGATGTTACCGCTGGTATTGCTCGTATCTTCGCTTCCCCGCCTGGACCAGCTCCATCCTGTCAAGATGAGGCCGATTTCAACAGCGATAACACCTTTAACATCGCTGATGTAACCGCTGGAATAGCGCGTATTTTTGCCTCCCCCCCTGGCCCAGCGCCAGTTTGCGGTAACGCTGGCATATAGCGTAATTACGTAGATAGTATTATCATGCGGACGACATTATTCATGTCGTCCGCATTTTTTTGTGGAATTTTGTGTCTGTAATAACTGAAGCAACGCAGACTCTTATGTATTAACAAATCACATTGGTGGTTATCTTACGCGATAGAGACGCTCAACAAATGCAACCCGAATACACAAATAGCAACCAAGTATCTTTCAAAAAGAAGATTCGCCAGCGCAACCTCTATGCCCCCGATAGCCAAGAGCCGTACAAGCTCAGCCGTTCGCGCTTGGATAATTTTATCCGCTGTGCGCGTTGTTTCTACTTCGACCGCAGGTTAGGCGTCGACCATCCCTCAATCCCAGGCTACACACTCAATTCTGCTGTCGATTCCCTACTCAAAAACGAATTCGATACTTATAGAGAGCAAAAAACGCAACACCCTCTCTTGGCTCAGTATGGAATCGATGCTATCCCCTTTGACCATGAGCTAATGGACGATTGGCGAAATGTTCGCAAAGGCATAACAACTCTCCACCAGGCTTCAGGCTTCTTAGTCACAGGCGCAGTGGATGATATTTGGGTCAACCCCGCTGGTGAGCTAATTGTAGTGGACTACAAAGCCACCAGTGTCAAGAAAGGCGTCACTGGCGAAACTCATCTACGCTCAGGCTACCGCAGACAGCTTGAAATCTATCAGTGGCTATTTCGCCAGAACGGTTTTGCAGTCTCAAACACTGGCTTTCTCGTCTATGCCAACGGACGCAAAGATAGAGACAGCTTCGACGGAAAACTCGAATTCGACATGACCTTGCTGCCATATGAAGGTCAGACCGCATGGGTCTCCAGAAAACTCCTACAAGCCAAGGCCTGCCTGCAAAGCGACAACATGCCGCAACCTTCGCCCTATTGCGAACATTGCGCCTATATCGAACACGTAATCGAAAAATCTCGTTAGTCTAGTTAATGGGCAATTAATAGAAAGAAAATCAATAATGAGTCATGGAAAACTAGTCCCACTCAGCGACTATCAAGAATACCCAGTCGAAGAAATGAAAAGTCGATCAGAAAAATTCTATCAAATGATGCGAAAAAGACGAACCGTGCGCGACTTTGACACTCGCACCGTTCCGCGTGAAATCATCGAGAGCTGCCTGCTAACCGCAGGCACAGCCCCCAATGGCGCCAATATGCAACCTTGGACTTTCGTCGCTATCTCTGCATCAGATATCAAGGCAAAAATACGTCATGCCGCTGAAGAAGTTGAACGTGAGTTCTATCAAAACCGAGCTCCAGATTATTGGCTTGAAGCGTTAGGCCCTCTAGGCACTGACGAAAACAAACCCCACCTAGAAGAAGCGCCATATCTAATTGTAGTCTTCTCCAAACAATTTTCGACAACCGCAGATGGAGAGCGGTTACACAATTACTATATCTCAGAATCGGTGGGTATCGCAATGGGATTTCTAATCTCCGCCATTCACAATGCCGGTCTAGCTTCACTAACTCACACCCCCAAACCCATGAGCTTCCTACGCGAATTACTAAACCGCCCAAAGAGCGAAACTCCTGTACTAATACTAGCGGTAGGCTACCCTAAAAAAGACGCTTGCGTGCCAAGCATAACCAAAAAACCTCTTGAAGAAATCGCTGTTTTTGTCGATTAATCCAAGGAGCATGTTTTTGTTGGATGTTTCAACTTTGAGGGCAATCCTTAACGGTCACTAGAGACGGGATTACGAGAAAACTATGTTACTATCAAAAAGCGCAATTTATGGTCTCAGAGCCGCCCTATATATCGCCTCTCGCAAAACCGATGAATTCGTAACGGTCAAACAGATTTCCGAAGAACTTGGCATATCGTTCCACTTCCTAGCCAAAATTCTCCAGTCATTAACCCAGCACGGAATTCTCCGCTCATTCCGTGGTCCTAACGGCGGTGTAGCCTTAGCCAAACCCGCCACAGATGTCCGCTTGGCTGATCTACTAAACGCCATCGACGGAGCCACAATGTTCGACGAATGCCTAATGGGCTTGCCTGGCTGTGGACACGAACGCCCCTGCCCACTGCATGACCAATGGGCCAGCGCTCAGAAACAAATCAAAGATATCTTCGAAAACTCAACTCTGGCCGAACAATCTGAAAGAATCCAAGAACTTGGCCTACGCTTGAAATAGCCCTATTCAACAATATCTTCACTAATAGCCCATAACACTATACTATAACATTAAAATCAGTAACGCCTAGGCATATACAACCAGAGCGTTTAGGAACCAGAACCTTGCCAAACCAGTCCTCTTATCAACCTATTGAAAACTACGGCATTATCGGCGATTTACATACAATTGCACTTGTCGGTATCAATGGCTCCATCGATTGGCTCTGCTTTCCAAACTTTGATTCACCAGCAATCTTCTGCTCAATGCTAGACAGTCAAAAAGGCGGCAGCTTCAAAATCACCCCCCAAGCCACCGATGTAACTTTCAAACAATTGTACTGGCCAGATACAAATGTCCTCGTCTCCCGATTTCTCAGTGTCGAAGGTGTCGGAGAAATCACCGATTTCATGCCCATGGGTCAAAGGACAAGGTCCACCAAGCGACATCAATTGGTCCGCAGAGTCTCAGTGGTGCGCGGCTCAATGCGCTTCCGCATGACCTGCTCACCGGCTTTCAATTTTGCTCGTGACGAACACACCTGCACCGCTACTGAAAACGGCGTACGCTTTGAATCTCCAAAACTCTCCATACACCTCTCCGCCACAACAAAAATCCAACTAGATGGTGCAACAGCCTACGCCGAGTTTACACTCAACGAAGGCGAAGAAGTCGTCTTTGCCATCGATGACTGTCTCGAATCTGGTGACCAAGGTGTAGCAATTACAGAAGAACAATCGCTTGAAATGTTCAATCGCACAGTCAATTACTGGCGGCGCTGGCTCTCGAAATGCACTTATACTGGCAGGTGGCGCGAAATGGTTTACCGCTCTGCCTTAACACTCAAACTACTAACCTACAAACCAACTGGCGCAATTGTCGCTGCCCCAACTTGTTCACTGCCTGAAGACATCGGTGGTGAGCGCAACTGGGACTACCGCTACACTTGGATCCGTGATGCCGCCTTTACCACCTATGCCTTCTTGCGAATCGGATTCATCGAAGAGGCGGGCGATTTCATGCGCTGGCTGGAAGCGCGCTGCCAAGAATTGAATCCCGATGGTTCACTGCAAATCATGTATACAATTGACGGCGGCCATGAAATCGCCGAGGAAACCTTACCAAATCTCGAAGGCTATCGCGGCTCAAAACCTGTGCGAGTAGGCAATGCGGCATATGGGCAATTACAGCTCGATATTTATGGCGAACTAATGGACGCTGTTTATCTCTACAACAAGCATGGCCAGCCAATCTCTTATGACATTTGGATTTCCCTCCGTCGCTTAGTAAAATACGTCTGCGAAAACTGGCGCCGCGCAGACGAAGGCATATGGGAAGTCCGCAGTGGACAGCAACATTTCGTCTACTCAAAACTAATGTGCTGGGTAGCCCTAGATAGAGCCATAAGGCTGGCGACAAAACGCTCCTTCCCCGCCGATATTCCTCTCTGGCGCAGTACTCGTGATGAAATCTACGAGGACATCATGCAAAACGGCTGGTGTGACAAATTAGAAGCCTTCACCCAAAGCTACGACAGCGAAGCCCTCGACGCTGCCAATTTGATGATGCCCCTAGTATTCTTCCTTGCCCCGACAGATCCGCGCATGCTCAAAACTCTAAAAGCCATCAATCGCTCACCCCAGAAGGGTGGTCTAGTCTCAAATTCTCTGGTTCATCGCTACAACAATGCCGAATCCGACGACGGACTCTCTGGCGAAGAAGGCACATTCAACATCTGTACATTCTGGCTTGTCGAAGCCCTAACACGCGCTGGTCAATTGGACGAGGCTCGGTTGATGTTTGAAAAGATGCTCGGCTATGCCAACCATCTAGGTCTCTACGCCGAAGAAACTGGTCACTCTGGCGAAGCCTTAGGCAACTTCCCGCAAGCCTTCACCCATTTAGGATTAATCAGCTCAGCCTTCAACCTAGACAGAGCCCTTGGAAACAAGGCCTAATTCCTAGAGCCAAGTTTTGGAACTAGCTGATAAGACTTTACGTATGATACTGAGGTGGTGAACGCTTGATTTCTCAGTTTAATCCGCTAGTTTCAAACTTAGTTGGATAAACCGCAAACCGAACCCCCAACAACCATTCGCCTCAAACCATTGTATTGCACATTACTCAGGAACATCTATGACAAACAACTTAACTCGAATTCTCTCACTGTGCGCTATCGCATTACTTTCTATTTCTTGCAATCAACTGACAGCCCAAAAGAATAAAGAACTAGTCAATCGCCCAGGCACGGAGTCATTTACATTTTCCTATGAGATTTCATCGCAATCAATTCCTAGTGACGCAAAGTCAATTGAAGTCATCATGCCCGCCCCCCCCTCCGATGACAAGCAGACAATTTGGAATTTTCGCATCTCCACTAACCTCAATGACTCCCAATTCACCGACTCAAAACATGGCAATAACATTCTGGTCTTCAGCTCAGACGAAACCATTCCCGACTCATTTGGCGTCACTCTATCCTTTAACGCCATCCGAAATCAGCGAGCTCCCATCGACTCATTTGACTTAGCTAATTTCGATGCCACAAACTCAAAGACCATTCCTGATTCAATCCTCAAATACACTCGCCCTGACGCTTTGGTACCCATCGACGGCCCAATTCTGCGCGAAGCGGATTCACTTCTAGCAGATGAGCTTAGTCCTCTCCAAAAAGCACAAAAATTGTACGACCATCTATTCGAAACCATGAAATACGACAAGAGCGGAGATGGTTGGGGTAATGGCGACGCGCTCTATGCCTGCGATGTACGCACAGGAAATTGCACCGATATTCATTCGCTATTCATCGGTATGGCTCGCTCTCAAGGCATCCCCGCACGCTTTAGAATCGGCTTCCCGTTACCCACCGAAATCTCCAAGGACACTTCAACTATCTCGGGCTACCATTGTTGGGCAGAATTCTATCTCGCAGGCGCAGGCTGGATTCCAGTTGATATCTCAGAAGCCATCAAACATCCCGAGAAAAAAGACTACTATTTCGGACGCCTAGACTCGCACAGAATCGGTTTTTCAATCGGCCGTGATATTAGCGCCCAGACTCTCACAGGCGATAAAACCTTCAACTACCTAATCTACCCCCAAGTCTTCATCGACGGTAAAGAGTTTGGTTCAGTCGAGAAATTATTCACAGTGTCCAAAATACTGGATTTAGACACCTAAACATATACTTGTGCGGTCTTTTATCCGACGGCAAATCTCATACTAGTCTATTTTTTCTACTTGCTACGACAGCCACAATACGCCATATTCGGCCAGCGAAATCTTTCGTTCGTGAAGTTTTGATACAATAATTTTCACCAAGACTCAGGAGGAGTTTATGTCCAAGAAACTATCAAAAATGGGACTAATTATCTCATTCATCTTCGTCGCCGTAACAGTCGTTAACGCTGGCGACAGCACCCACACTCGTGGCGAAAATTCAATGGAACATCCGATGGAACATCCTGAAGACGGCGCCAGCGCCTACAAAGTCGACAAAGATGCCATGGCCATGGCTATCATGGATTTCATCGACCATGACAGCAAGCTCAAAGGCGGCTTCTTCATGTTCTACGATACCAAAGACAAAGCCCCATTGGTTTTGACTTTGGACAAAGTCCACAAAGAGCGTCTCGCCCAAGTTGGTGAGAATTTGTATTTTGCCTGCTCGGATTTCAAAGAAGCTAGTGGAACCATGTACGATCTAGATTTCTTCATGAAAGACGATGGCGAAAGTTTGGTCGTCACTGAAGTCATGGTCCACAAGAAAGCTGGCAATGCCCGTTACACTTGGCATGAAGAAGAAGGCATGTGGTCTACCAAAGCTGTTAAGTAAAACTTAATCTACTTGAATTAAGAAAAGCCAGTCGCATTCTGCGACTGGCTTTTTTGTTACTAATAACTTTTTCCACCAAATTCTATACTACAATACTCATCCCAAACTCATAAACAAATTGTTCAATGACTCAGCTAAAGTGGGATGCGCAAAAACTCCGTCACGAATCTGACTATACGGGACTTTACCCATCATCGCCATTTGTAAAACTGACATCACTTCCCCGCCTTCAATCCCCAAAACGACAGCCCCCAGAATCTCGCCACTCTTTGGATCAACAAGCGCCTTCATAAAACCACGAGTCTCATCCATCTCCAAAGCCCGCGCTACATGTGTCATAGGTATTTTCGCTACTAACACATCAAGGCCCAACTCTCTGGCCTCTTTCTCACTCAAGCCAACCCGCGCTAATTGCGGATCAAGAAACATTGTATACGGAACCAAACGACCGCTTGTAGACTTGTCACCATTCTCAAGCAAATTGGCGCGTAATATCCGGAAATCATCATAGGCTATATGCGTAAAAGCCGGCCCACCATTGATATCACCTAGCGCATAAACTCCCGCGACATTAGTCTCAAGCTTTTTATCCACTGGGATATAACCACGCTTATCGTTCTCTATACCAGCAGCGCTCAAGTTCAATTTGTCACTATTAGGTGTCCTACCTACAGCCAACAGAACATGTGAGCCACGAACATCTTTCTCTTTTCCGTCTTGAGCAATCGTCAAAACAATCTCACCGTTCGACTCTTTGACAATCTTGACAGGCGAGCTAGACAACTCAAGCGTCATCCCCTCACCGTGTAGTATCTCTTCAACTGTCTCTGAGACATCTTCATCCTCTCGGCCAACCAAATGCGCGCCTCGATTAACAATTGTAACTTCCGCGCCAAACCGACGAAACATTTGTCCAAACTCTAAACCAATATAGCCACCGCCAATAACAATCAAATGCTCTGGCACAGAATCCAATTCCATAATCGTCGAAGAAGTCAAAGCTGCGACCGTCTCCAAGCCAGGGATATTCGGAATAGTAGGACGAGCCCCTGTATTGATGAATATTCTCTTAGATGTGATTACTTTCTTAGATGTGATCGTCTGAACGCCCACAGCATTTAGAGCCACAGTCAAAGTCTGTGGGCCAGAAAAACTCGCCACTCCGCGAATAAGATCAAGACTCTCTAAACGCTCAAGACCCTTCTCACTTCCAGAACTAAACGAATGAACAATCTTTCTCTTGCGCTCGCGCACCACCGACAGGTCAACCTCAAACTCCCCCGTCATAATCCCATACTCGGCCGCACGTGATGCGACATAAGCCACCCGAGCGCTAGCTATCATCGTCTTAGTCGGAGTACATCCAACATTAACACAAGTCCCGCCAATATCACCACATTCGACAATCGCCATCTTCCAGCCAGCTCGCGCAAAATTCGCGGCCAACGGCTTTCCACCCTGACCGGTCCCAATTACTATTCCATCATATTCTGTTGCTGACATACGCTTGCCTCCAATATAGTTACCCCTTCAGCATCGCTGAAGAATCGGATGTTTTTTGCTATTGGGCAAATTGAGAGAACCTTTATTGCCGGACATTGTTTACCTTTGTATGCCTACAACTATGAAAGGCCGCCGAGCACATAAGGAGATTCATATGTACATAAGACGAATTGCTGCAATCCTACTCATTCTAATCCTAATACTTGGAAGCGCCGTCCCTCCTGCACAATCACAAAGCTCCACTAGAGGCATTAGAGGACAGGCAGCCCCAAAGTGGCAGGTTCAAGAATGGTTCAACTTACCCGCTGGCAAACAAGCTCTGGACATCACCGACTATCGTGGAAAAGTTCTCTACCTCTATTGCTTCCAAAGTTGGTGTCCAGGCTGTCTAGAATACGGTTTCCCGACTCTACAAGAAATGACCGAGCGCTACGCAAATAATGACAGCGTCGAGTTTGTCGCCATTCAAACAGTCTTCGAAGGCTACAACGCCAACACAGTCTCACGTGCTCGTGACCTATCAAAACAATTCTCTCTGTCAATTCCCTTCGGCCAAAGCGGCGAAAAAGGAGAACGCTCTCTAGTGATGAGCCGTTATCGAACTGGCGGCACACCTTGGACAATCATCATTGACCCAAACGGTATAGTTCGTTACAATGACTTCCACATCGAAGCTGACAATGCAACAAGACTCATTGGCCATATCCTCGCCGAAAAACCAGATAATGAATGAAGCAAACAATAACTCAGATTCTCCTTTGGATCTCAAGAACATCGAAGCCTTGACCTTTGATTGCTATGGCACATTGATTGATTGGGAAAGTGGGATATACACAGCGCTAAAACCGATTCTAGAGAACCACAACATAGAGCTCACTAGAGACGAGACACTAGAACTCTACAGCGCTATCGAACCCAAAGCCCAATCTGCTATCTATAAGCCCTATCGAAATATTCTCAGCGAAGTTGTACAACTATTCGGCGTCAAACTGGACTTCAAACCATCACTTGAAGAAACTCTTTCGCTAGCAGAATCAATTGCAAATTGGCCGCCATTTGCAGATACAAACGCCGCTCTTCATAAATTGAAACAAGACTACAAACTGGCTATTGTCTCAAATATCGACAATGACCTAATTAAACTCTCAGCCTCACAACTCGATGTAGAGTTCGACTGGATAATCACGGCACAAAATGCACGGGCCTACAAACCTGATCTAAGAGTCTTTCAGCATGCTTTCGAGCAAATGCAACTAGACACAACACAAATACTGCATATCGCCCAAAGCATCTTTCATGACATAACGCCAGCCAATGAACTAGAATTGCAATCTGTATGGGTCAATCGTCGTCGTGGTCTGAAAGGAACAGGAGCCACTCCTCCAGCTGAAGCGCATCCAACTTTGGAAGTTGGCTCACTAGCGGAATTGGCCGAGATTCTTACTTAGAGCAAGTCAATGGCTTGAGCTATCAAGGACAATCTACAATCGCCGCAATACCGCACGAACAGGTGAAGCGTCCATTCCAACTATTTTCAGCGGAACTGCTATTAATTCATACCGCCCTGCCTCAACCTCATCCAAGAGTAGATTCTCAAGTATTAATACCTTACCAGATCCGAATATATGATGAGATGTCAGTGTCTTAGAATCAGATCGATCAACCGAGGGCGTGTCAATGCCAACCAATTTCACTCCTAACGCGACAATCGCTCGCGCCGCATCTTCAGAGAAATGACTAAACTTCTCAGTGAAACATTTTGAGTCTGCAGTCATCGTCTTAAATAACAACCGCTCCACCCCTGCTACATTCGCCTCAAACACATGACGTTCCTCTACAATCTCCGAATCCGTCGCATCAATTACTAACGCCTCACCGATATAAGTCTCAAGAGGACATTGGTCAATTGAGTCCTGACCATCAGCCACATGCAACGGAGCATCAGCATGAGTCCCTGTATGCAGGCTCATCGTCACACTGCCAAGATTAACAGAGTCACCACCTGAGATATTCATGATAGTCGAATTTGAAAAAGGAGTGTCACCTGGCCAAACAGCAATCTCGGGCGACAAGGGCTGGGATATGTCAATAAACTGTTTTGACATACAAATAGTTAATTCGCAGAATGGCTAACACTAGAAGAAGTCTGAGATGCCTTTGCTATGAGACCATCAATCTCAACAAACAAATCAATTATCTCACTATCAGTATTATAGAAATGCGGGGAAACACGAATCCCAGAGTTGGGTCGATAATCAACCAAGAAATTACGCGCATTAAGCGTCTCACAAAGAGCCTGTCCATCAGGCAAATTCAAAGCCACAGTCCCCGCCCGCTTTTCAGGATCAGTATGTGTCGTAGTTTTCCACTGACGTTCGCCAGCCAGTTTCAGAACCAAAGCGCTCATCTCTTTGGAACGTTCGCGAATACGCTCAACACCAATCTCAGCGATCAAATCCAAACCACCTTGACAAGTGTACAAAGCCGGAATCACTGGTGTGCCGCTTTGAAAACGGTAAGCCCCACTGGTACGCTTAATAGAGCCACGTTCAAAACCAAATGGATTCTCATGCGCCAACCACCCAGTAAATGCAGGCTCCAACGTCTCAGCCAAATCAGGCCGCACATAAAGAAAACAAGCCCCTGGACCACCGCACATCCATTTCAATAACCCACCAACCGCAAAATCAACCTTCAATTTAGTCAAATCAAGAGGAACAACTCCGACAGACTGAAACACATCCAAAACCACAAGCGCTCCCACACTATGCGCCTTTTCAATTATCGCCTGAGCGTCAACTATATAAGAAGAACGAAACAAAACATGCGAAATAGGAACCAACAACGTTCTCTCATCAATCGCCGCCAGCAACTCCTCGAGCGGAACACTAACACCATCAGGGCATGTCACCACTTCAATCTCAAACTTGTCTCTGGCGTGCGCTTGATACAAATACTGAATCGATGGAAACTCCATATCCACCATCACAATTTTGTTACGTTTTGAACTAGAAGTTTGGTTGCCAAAGCAGGAGATAATAACTTCCTCAGCGCTAGTAACATTCGGATGCATCGAGATGCTATCCTCAGGAGCCCCAATTATCGCGCCAATCTTATCACCCACGACGCGTGGCAGCATCCACCAATCCTCACTCCAAGCCCGCACACCCTTACTAGCCCATATATCAGCATAACGCAACGCATAATCACGAGCCGCATTGGGCATAGCCCCAAGTGAATTAGCTATCAGATAATGACACCCCTGCAAAGAATCAAATCTCTGCCTGTAATCCAGCAAATCAGTCATTGGAGCTATCTTCCTTAATCGTTGGAGATTCGACATCCTCTTTGGCTTTGACAACATCTTCAGGAAACTGTTGGCTCAAAAACTGATTATGCCTCGCGGCTATCGGCATCCGTCTGCCCCTGCCAAATGACTTGGAAGAAACCCGCAAACCAGGCGCTGACTGTCGCCTCTTATACTCATTACGATCAACAGCCTCAACAACCCAACGGATAACTTCTGGCGGCACATCATCAGAAACTAAATCTTCAGCCGAACATTTCTCCTCCACATAACAATGCAGAATCCTATCGAGAACATCATAAGCAGGCAATGTGTCTTGGTCCGCCTGGGCGGGTCGCAGTTCCGCTGATGGCGCCTTATCAATTATCGCCTGCGGAATAAGTTCCTTATTGCGATTGATATAACCTGCTAAATTGTATACTTCAGTTTTGGGCACATCCGCCAACACACTCAACCCACCACTCATATCTCCATATAGTGTGCAATAACCGACAGCCAGTTCACTCTTATTGCCAGTTGAGAGCGTCAAATAGCCAAATTTATTAGCATAGGCCATCAAAAGATTGCCTCTAACACGGGCCTGCAGATTCTCCTGAGTAATACCCACCTCTGCTGGATCAATATCAGGTGTCAATGTGTCCAGATAAGAGTTGTAGACATTTTCAATCGGAACAGTCTTCATTTCCACACCATATCGCTCAGCGAGATCCCGTGAGTCAGTAATGCTCCCTTTCGAGGAATACAATGAAGGCATACAAACACCAAGCATATTCTCAGCGCCCAAAGCCTCCACATCAATAGCAAGTGTCACTGCCGAATCAATACCACCTGATAAACCTAGAATCGCTTTTTCAAAACCACACTTATGCGCATAATCACGCAAGCCAAGCGCCAAGGCGTCATGCACCGCGGCAATTTCCTCTCGCGGCTGGAATAATTCTGCTCGGCCCGCCTCCGATGTTTCGACTGTCACTACAGTCTCACAAAAACCACCTAGGACAGCATTAGGTACGCCGTCCTTATCAAAGCTCAAACTGTTACCATCAAATATCAGCTCATCATTGGCGCCAACTTGATTAACAAACACCAATGGTATGCCATGTTTACGCGCATGTGATGAAAGTAAACTAAACCTTGTCCTGATCTTGTAAACATTAAATGGCGAAGCCGACAAATTCAACAAGATGCTGGCGCCCTTGTTCGCCAATTCACCAATAGGGTCAGTATTGTAAATCTGCGCAGTCAACCCCAGCGATGAATCAACCCAAGCATCCTCACAAATACTAATCCCCAGAGTCTCACCTTTGAATTCAACGACATCAATTTCAGAAGCGGGCTGAAAATAACGCCCCTCATCAAAGACATCATAGGTCGGCAGCAGTGACTTAATCTGAGTATAAACAATTCGCCCATCAGCTATCAAAACCGCCGTATTGTGCAACCTACGACCACCAGATTTTGGATTGGCTTGCGGAGCTCCAACCAAGAGTCCTGTCTCAGGAAATTCGCCGCTCAACTTACAAAGCGAACGCAACGCCTCCTCAACTCGGCGAATCACACTCGGACGCTCAAGCAAGTCCTGAGGTGGATACCCAGTCAAAAACATCTCTGAAAACATTATCAAGTCCGTGCCTGAAGCGTACTCACGAAACGTCTCAGAAATCAGTTCGAGATTCCCCTCAACATCGCCGACTATTGGATTCAGTTGTGCAAGTGTTATGCGCATATCAGCCTCGCTTAAAGAAGACTCTCTATTTTATCCGTCAACTCCTCAGAAAGCGGAGTCACATCAGATTTGTATCGAGCAACAATCTTACCCTCGCGATCAAGTAGAAACTTATGAAAGTTCCAGGAGATATCTCCTGATGGATCACTATGGGTAGTCAGATTAGCAAAGAGAGCATGTTGGTCATCGCCCTTGACACTAACCTTGCTCATCATCGGAAAGGTCACCGAAAAATTGTCTGTGCAAAAACGCTGAATTTCCTCATCACTACCTGGCTCCTGACCGCCAAAATTATTGGCCGGAAACCCGACAACAGTTAACCCACGTTCACTATATTTCTCATACAGCTTCTGCAACCCTTCATACTGCGGAGTATAACCACACTCACTAGCCACATTGACTACCAAAATCACGTCCCCAGTAAAGTCGGCCAACTTCGTGGGCTGACCTTCAATAGTATTAAAACCAATTTCTAAGATATTAGTCTCGTTCACAGCATCCATCGTTATCTCTTCCTGTACAACATTCTTCTCTACACCATTCTTCTGTACAACATCGTTCTGCGTGGCGCTATCGCTTTCTTGACCGCTACAGGCAACCAATAACGCCATACAAACTATCAATGCGCTCATTCTCATATTTGTTCCTCAACTATTTCATCGCAAAACCACTGCTTACTATACTGTAAGGTACACGCTTTCTGTAATACACGCAACCTTCTTGTCCGCCAATCCTCTCTATTTCTAGCCAGACAAACTGTAAGATAACAACCACCAGAAATGACCTGCCAGAAGTGACCTGAAAGTGATAGGCCGTTTCTTATCCAATGGTAATATGCAGTAGAAACCGACCAGAGAAAACGCAGGAAAACCATGAACGCAAATCAAACAAGACCAGCAATTCAAAATCAACAGCAAACGCCACAATCTGGCTCGCGCACCACAGCTGGCTTCCCCTCGCCATCCGACGACTACTTGGAAACACCGCTCGACCTAAACCGCCTCCTAATCAAACGCCCAGCGGCGACCTTCTTCATGCGCGCCAGCGGCAATGCTCTACGAGAGGCAGGTATCAGAGACCATGACCTGCTGATTATCGACCGAGCCAGCCAAGTAACACACGGAGCAATCATAGTGGCGCTCGTCGATGGCGAACTACAACTACAACGCTTCACAATGCGCCCACAACCCAACGCAGAAACCGACGACCTGCTATATGAGACTCCATATGAGATATGGGGAGTAGTGACTTGTGTCATCCGCGAACTCAGCTAAGAGAGCCCATAAGCCATTCGCGTTAGTCGATTGCGATAACTTCTATGTCTCCTGCGAACGAGTTTTTGCGCCCAAATTGCGCAACAGGCCAGTGGTCGTGCTCTCCAATAATGACGGCTGCATCATCTCACGCTCGGCCGAAGCCAAAGCCCTCGACATCAAAATGGGCGCCCCACTCCACCACATCACCGCACTCATCAAATCCGCCAATGTCGCAGTTTGCTCATCAAACTACGCGCTCTATGGCGACATGTCCGAACGCGTCAAACAAACCCTCAAACAATTCTCGCCAGAAATCGAAATGTACTCTATCGACGAAGCCTTCTTGCGTCTACCCGCCAATCCAGAACTAACTCTGTGCGCCTCTGACATTCACCAGCGCGTCTTGCGCTGGACTGGCATCCCAGTTTCAATCGGTATTGGCGAAACCAAAACCCTCGCCAAAGTCGCCAGCCGCATCGCCAAAACCAGCCCCAGCCGAGTTTGTAATGCCTTTGAACAAACATCTCTCGAACAAACATCGCTCGAACGAATAGACCGCGACAAATTACTCGCAGAAACGCCAGTAACTAAAATCTGGGGAATCGGCAAACGCCACGGAACATGGCTCAAAGCACAAGGAATCACCACTGCCCTACAACTACGCGACATCAATGACGAACAAATCCGCCGCCGCGCAGGAGTCCTCGGCCTGCGCACTGTTTGGGAATTACGTGGCCGCTCATGCCTACCCTTAACCATGACTATCCCAACTCGCAAAGGCGTCACCTGCTCGCGCTCATTCGGACGACGCACCCGTAACCGTGAACAATTACGCGAGGCCCTAGCCACCTATGCCGCACGTGTCGGCGAAAAAATACGACGTGACGGCTCAGCCGCAGGCGCCTTGACCGTCTTCCTAATGACCAACCGGTTTTCCAATGAACCGCAATATTCCAAATCGGCGCTCCTAACCATCAACCCGCCTAGTGACGACGAAAAGACACTAATTCAACTGGCGCTTGCAGGCTTTGAACGCATTTACAACGCCAACTACCGCTACCAAAAGGCTGGTGTCACACTCACCGACCTCACCCCAATCAACGAAGTTCAAACCGACCTCTTCCCCCCCTCCCAAACATCAAGGGCGCCAGAGAAGCGCGAAACAAACACCACACAAAACGCCGCAGAACACAGCAAATCCCTCAGCCACATCCTCGATTCACTAAACACCACCCACGGCGCTGGAACCATCCGCTACGCCGCCACTGGCATAGACAAACCCTGGCGCATGCGCTCCAACTACCGCTCCCCCTGCTACACAACCCACTGGTCCGACCTCCCCCTCATCCCAACTCTCTATTGACAAAACTCCACCAGCACAACTTATTGTCAAAACCAAGGTGGCAAAAGCAACACACCCGACAGCAAACTGCAAACCGCGATAGGACGCACCAATGAAAACTCTGTCCATACTCTTACTACCAATCTTCGGCTTAGTCATAGGCTGTTCACATTCTCCAACTGAACCCAAACCATCCGAAGAAATTTCAATTAGCATAATTTCCATCGAAGGTGACATTGCAACGCTAAGGCCTCGCCTTACTGTCGTCGCTAAAGACGATACCAATCCGCCAAATGCCTCCCCAGATGTCGCTGCTCGGCCAGCCCCGCAAATCATTTTTGACATCCCAACCGCCACAGAGTATGGAGTATTCCTCTTCGATATCTCCGGCAATGAAGTCTTTCGCTTTATAGGCTCTGGCCCAGCAGGTCCAGTTGCAGTGACCCTAGACTTCACAGGCAGACCCTCTGGAATCTATGTCGTCGCGATTGTCGCAGGAGAGATCGCTGCCGCCACAAAATTCAAAATTGTCAAATAGGACTAGCAATGAAGGTAGAAACCACAAAATCGCACCGTATCCCCTCCAAACTAACGTTCACTTTGCTGACACTGGCATACCTACTAAGCTGGACTCCCATTGTCGCCCAACCAGCAGCAGTCTTCGTCCGCTTAGTGAATTCACCACGAGCCGTAGGTATGGGGTCAGGGGCGCTATTACTAACTGACCAAGAATCAATCTTCTATAACCCATCTGCTATGGCGCTATACCACCTAAATGCAAACGCTTCGGCCACATCGCCATTTGGAACCGCTTGGATACCGATCTTGACCGACGACTTTCGCCTGCGCAGCGCCTCACTAACTTATTCCTTCATGCGAAACCAAGCCAAAACTAGCGCCTTTTCGCTCGGACTACTCTTCCAACGCTTCAGCTATGGGCAGGTGGCAACACTCAACATGAGTGGCCAACCTAACGGAACAAGTAAACCCCGTGACATGGCAGTCGGACTCACTTTAGGCTACGCCAAAACTGGAGCTTTCAAATACGGTTTCGGAATCACCACACGGTACATCAACTCCAACCTGAAAGGCAGTGGGGGAGATCTATTCACAAATGCAACCGCCAGCGCCATCCTAATTGACGCCGCCGCAATGATTGAAGTCCCAATCACAGGCTCAAAGACAGAAGAAAAACAAGTCTCACTACGCGCCTCAGTCTTGCAAACACTAATTGGTAGCAACCTCACATTCATTCAAGTCAAGAATGCAGATCCATCTCCAAAAATCAACCAATTCGGAGCCGCCCTCTCAGCGCACTGGGGACCTCCAAACCTGCGCAGCATGTCGTTATTAGCCAGCGCACAATTAGACAGAGATGTCTCAGGAGCCACTAACAATCTCAGTGCAACAACGCGAGCTGGCCTCGAAGTAGGTTTCTATGAAATGGTCTATGGCCGTATCGGAGCCTTTAGTTCAGATTCCGGGGAACCTCTACTAAAGTCATTCGGAGCTGGCTTTTCTCTCAATGGCTTCCTCAAACTAATACACCACAACCAACTCGATGCCACAGTCGCAAACAACGACTTCCCTTTCTGGCGAAGCGTTGATGTACGATTCGACTACGCAAAAATCCGCACCCTAAACAACCTCGCGATTTCTGGCACAAAGTTCTGGAAAGTATCAATCGCTTGGAGAAGATAGACTTCATCATAAACAGAAAAGGAATACACCCCATGTACAACATCCCACAAGAAGACTACGACAAAATCGAGAAACTAATCTTCTCAGATACCAGCCCAGTAGGAATCGACGCCAAGAAAACCCACATAATTATCCTCCACAAACTCCTACAAATAGAAAAACGCCTCGACTCCCTAACCAAACCTCAATAGCATGCTAAACGAAACCTGCCCCTCGGGGCAGGTTTCTAGTAACTACAGCTTTCCACCAAACTATCACCCATACCGGCACACCCCGAAACATCTTCATATCCCCCACCAACAACACTATGATATGCCAGCTGTCAGATTTGCCACACCGCACGTACAACTCGCCAATGCCAGTGGCTCACAAGCCATGAAGCTGATATTGAACGATGAAATCGACACCAACGCCGACATTGGCTTCAATGTCTCTGACGTAACCTATATATTCATCCGAATATTCAAGACGATCTTGCCTCAATCTGTGGTACAACTGGCTCCGAATAACTCTCAGTTTGAACCCACTGCAAATCACATCAGTCTCTGATTCAACATCTGTTTCAATTTGAAGCGAACAACAACTGTCATCGCGCTGGCGGTTAAGTCCTGACCTCTAGCGTTCGATATATTGAAATAGATAACATCTTACGACATGATTTCTATTCTCTGTCATAGAGACACACATTGACAGAAAAACAAATCTATAGTGATACTTTAGGGAGTTAGTTATGCAAAAAGCAGAGGTAACATCATTCGCCAATAGCAGCCACAGTTCTTCAATCCACTCTGTCATTCTAGGATTCGGCGCCCTCTTGCTAGCGCTATTCTGTTGCGCAACAGTTACACAAGCTGACCAAAAACGTTCAGCAACAGTAACACGCATCACCAACCCTTCGTTCACATCTATTAAGGTTGCTTCCGACGGATCACAAACAATTAGCCCGTCAATAGACTTAACGACTGCCTTCCAATGCGCATCACGACATGACTCAGGCGCCGTCTGGGCCGTCAGCAATTGGGTTCTGGGTAACGAGCTCTACAAATCTTACCAAGACCCAATCGAGGCTTGCGGTGGAGCTTACCCCTACACAATCACCGACGTTCACTTCGTCCTTCAAGTCGCTACACCAGCGACCATGACAATCGCCGTGGACATAGAAGACGTCGACCTCGACTTTCTACCTGGCTGCCCTGTGCCTGGAACAATGACTTATCTCGGTGGCTTAACCGATGTCGTCTTCCCAAGTGGAGGACTCTACGATGTCATCATCGAACTTGACACACCTCAAGTAGTCAATGCTCCATTCTTTGTGGGTTTCTTCTTTGCTTCGCTAACCGACCCAGCTTGGAATCTCTCCCTAGTAACTGACAGCTTTCAGGTTGAATGCGCATCCTTCAATATTTGGGATACAGCCATCGGCTATGTCGACCTTGGAGACAACCTAGGAGTCCATCAATCGATCTACCCATCGTCTGACCCCTGCTACAATAGCGTCACCAATAGCGCAACATGCTTCGGCTTCGATGGTCGACTGCTTCTTTACACATCTGGTACCCTCAGCGAATCTACCGGCTGCTGCCTGGTAGCGGGAGACGCCAACCACGACGGCAAGAAAAACATCGGTGACATCACCTTCATGATAGCGCGAATCTTCACGGGTAGCTCGCCACCTGTTTGCAATGATGAATTCGACGCCAATGGTGACAATTCAATAGATATCTCAGATATCACGTTCATGATTGCTCATATTTTTCAGGGACTACGAGGACCAGTTTGCGGAACCACTGGCCTCTAGCGCTATAACGCGCTAATCATCGAAGTATAGCATAGCAACGTTATGAACTACAATCCCTCACAGTCATCTCACAGCTCCTCTCTTGAACCGCAAATCGCCGAGGATCTAGGATTCAGTGAGGCGCTGGTTCTAATTCAACCCATTGCCACTGTCACCGCTGGTATTGACCAGCAAGTCAAAGAAGTCAGTGAGATAACTGGCATGGACACTTACACAGTCCGCCAACGACTCACTGGCGCTTCGGTAGATATACTTTGCGCAGGCAACGATAAGAAACATCTGCAAGAAGTCACACTATCCTTAACCAAGGCTGGCTACCAAACTGCCTTCATCGAAAAGTCAGACTTGGCACAAAGTCATACTCACAAACGTGCAGTAGCAGCCAGACTAGACTCTACGAACTCAAACGACAATGTAAATTCCATCACGTTCCTTGATATGAATGGCGCTGAACTAATTCTGTGGGAATGTAATTCTCCAGCCTTAATTGTCGCTGGCTCATTAGCGTCAGAACAGTACGGAACCAGCAAAGCGCTGTTGGCAACGCTCTACAATGGCGCCGCAGGTGTTAGCGCACCGAATGCTGATTCAAACAAGTCTCTCTTGGTCAGCATAAGTAAACAATCACCTGCCCTCTTTCTCATACCAGAAAGCAAGTCCACTCCAATCCTGATAGACGCAACAAGATTCAACTACGAATTCCTCGGTGAAAGACGTACACTTTCGTTGGCCCGTAACTTCCTCACCTTGGTAGAAATTCTTCAGGGCAACACACAATCAAACCGGACTCAATTGAATACTGACTTTGGACAAAAAAAACTTCCCATAGGAATTCTATCTTCAAAACCAAAACGCCAGTCCGACGTTATCAAAATGTTCGCACTCTACGCCAAGCTAATGTCACTGGCCTATCAACAGGGATTCTTCAAATCACATCCTGTCTGCGCAAACACTGCCACTAAAGACGTTGATGTCCCCAGTCACCTTAACTTTAGCTCCGCCTCCAATCCAGATATAACAACCCCACTAACACTCGGCGTCATCCCAGGAATCACTGGCGCCTTAGGCAACGCAACAAAACCACACAAAACTCCACCAACAATCCAAGACACAACAAGGCAAGAGTCCGATTCAATTCTACCACCAGCCCCCGAAGGCTCAAAATTGCACGGTGATCAAATCAATCTCGCCAAACTCATTACTCTTGCTCAACGCCTAGGTCCACCGCCTCTGATTATCGGTTGCTTTGCTTTGAGTATTGCACTCATAGCCACTACGATCTTCCAGCATGGCGCAATCAGCTCATTCTGGAGTTTCCTACCAATTGGAATAGCGCTGTGCGTTGCCAGTGTAACTTTTGCCGCACGCAAGAGAGCAATCTCGAACCTACCGACTTCACGTATTCGCTCAATGCCGATGGGCGTCGTAGAAGTCAAAGGCCAAGCTATTCGCAAGTACGCACTCAAAGCCCCGCACAGCTTAGTAAACTGCATTTACTACAGCTACCGAATCCTAGAACGCACAACTCGCTCAATGGCCTCTAGAGGCGAAGCTGAAACGTGGCGTGTAGTTAGTCGCGGTGATTCTGGACGTGTACCATTCTATGTCGAAGATGAAACTAGCAAAGCCCTCGTCGATCCCGTTGGCGCAATTCTATCAGGAGCGCAAACGAGCGAATACACCGCCAGCTTCGCAGACATGATTTCAGGAATTGCAACCCGCCCGAATCGCAGAATAATCGAAACCGTAATTCCCGAGGGAGCCGAACTCTACGTCATTGGTTTTGCCAGCCCAAACTCAAAATCGCCAACTGAGCGCCACGATGAATACAGAGAGCGACTCAAAGCGCTAAAAGCCGACCCAGAATTATTGGCGCGTTATGATGCAAATAATGATGGCGTGATTTCATTTGAAGAGTGGGCTGTCGCCAAAGCCGACCTCGACAATCAACTCTTCCAAGAGAAACTCAAAACCGACACAAATACAGAAAGTGTCGTCATCGGCAAACATCCACACAGTGGAGTGTTCTACATCTCAGACAAAGAGGAGTCCGATATCCTCAGCTCATACACTTGGAAAATACCAGCGCTTGGAATAATCGGTTTTGCCCTTTTGGTCAAAGGCATCCTCGGCTTGATGGGGTAAAGAACCTTATTTAGAACAATCTTATTGGGAACAATCCTATTTTGAAAGCAGCAAAACGATATAGAGACAATGACAAGACGCTAGCATAGTATTGTAACCATACTATGGCGTAAAACTATAATGATGGAGACACGATCATGGCAACCTTAGTTGGAATTGGAATCATTGCCGTCGCGCTCATTTTCTTCCTGATGGTCTACAACGGCCTCGTAACACTGAAGAACAATGTTGCGCGAGCATGGAGTAATATTGATGTAATTCTCAAACAGCGTTATGACGAACTACCGAAACTGGTAGCTCTTTGTGAGCGCTATATGAAACACGAGCGCGAAACTCTTGAGGCGGTGATTTCCGCACGCTCACAGATTTCACAAATCGGTGGAGGTGAAGAAGCCGCCAATGCCGAGAATATGCTCAGTGGCGCCCTAAAATCTCTCTTTGCGGTAACTGAGAATTATCCAAAACTGAAAGCCGACACCAATTTCATGCAATTGCAAACTCGCATTTCAACCCTCGAAAACGAAATCGCCGATCGACGTGAGTTCTACAATGATAGCGTCAACCTATACAATATCGGTATTGAGAAAATGCCAGATGCGCTAATTGCTAGCGTCTTAAACTATGCCCCGAAACGAATGTGGAAAATCAACCCCGCCCATCGTCAGGACGTCAAAATCAAATTCTCATCGTAAGCTCCTATTGCGGACACAATCGGAGCTAACATAGCTATCTAAGAGCTAAGTCAAGCTCAACTTCAAGCATATGAGCGGCAAGGACGGGGAACCTCTTTGCCGCTCTGCTTGTTTATTCCTCTAAGTCGCTGCACTCCAACAGAGACCGGACTCCAAAACGAGTCGCATATTGCGCATTTTCCATAAACTGCTATACTTGGATGGAGCCGAAGGCATTGCTACCTCACCGGTAATGCTATTAATCAAAACATTCGCTGGATCGCAAATGCAAACAAGACGTTCCGCACCTTAGCGGGGAGCATCAGTAACGCCTATGAATAAATTCACTTACAATACTTGGACAATTTCGCTCTTGGTTCTTTGCCTCTCAATTTTGCCAATACCTACGTTCTTCCAATCAAACCTGTCTGCTGAGACTCGTCAAGACTCATCTGCTGAGATACCGCAAGCGCTTCTGGATATGATGGCCGAGGAACGTGAAAACTCCCCAAGAAAACTCTATGACCCAAGCTCCACGCCTCCTTCAGTAATCGACCCTCTCTATCGTGTAGCTATTGTCACGCCACGCACAGATAGCAAAATACATACAATCGGTAACTTACGAATGACCCACACAAACTTCGGCCAATTCCAACGCGGTTTCTTCCCTGGGACAACTGGTGAAACATATTTAACTGTGGGCGGCTTATGGGTCGGCGCAGTTGTCGGTCGCGACACTTTAGTTTCCACAGCCACAGACGATCTCGGAATACAAGAGTTCTGGCCCAATGAGTTTGACACTCTCATCCAACTCTCTATCAATGTTAATGACAATTTCTTTTCAGAAGACGCCATTTCCGAGCAAGACTTTGTGGCCACCTACTATGACACACTCACTAATCAATTCTTCGTGCGCCAAGACCCAATCGATAATCGTGTACACAAACCACTCAATATCAGAGTTGATCAACGCTCAATGCAGTGGAGCTATGACTATGCCGCAGACTTTATCCTCTTCGACTATAAAATTACAAATATCGGCCTGAAACCACTAAAAGACGTCTACGTAGGTGTCTATGTTGATGGAGCAGCCTACTTCACCACCAACAATACAAACCCAGCTTTGATCTCACAAGGTGCAATTATCAGTGGCTCATCTCGCGATGACATTGCTGGCATGATGCAAACATTTCCCGCAGAGTGTGACTTTGTAGATACTCTCAACACTGCATACATCATGGATAATGACGGAGACCCCAGTGATCCTCGTCATTGGAGTGCAACCTTTTCGCTCCGAGGTATGTCAGGAATGAGGATACTACGTAAACCTAGACCCTTCAGCAAAGTTTCATTCAACTGGTGGATAAACGAAGTCTCACGTTTTGATTTCGGACCACGCAAGTTAGGAACAGAAGACCGTCCCTTTAGAGACATGAATGGCTTCCTAGGAACTCCATTCGGTGACAAGAACAAGTACGACATAATGAGCAACGGTGAAATAGACTATAACCAACGCTCAATGGCAGTTAGCCACCAAGGCGCTGGCTGGCTACCGCCACCACCTCTGGCAACCCCACAAAGCATGGGCGGCCCAGTTCGCTATTTGCTTTCCGCGGGACCTTTCGATCTCAGTTCTGGGCAATCCGTTCCGTTTACTCTTGCCTATATCGGTGGCAAAAACGTTCATATAGCGCCCAACAATTTCACAGATTTATTTGATCCGTTTGAACCAGAGAAATTTGTCCGCACACTTGATTTTTCAGACTTTGCGCTTAACGCCCGCTGGGCGGGATGGGTCTATGACAACCCTGGTGTTGACACTGACCGAAATGGCTATAACGGCAAGTTCCGCGATTGCGTTTTCTCATATGTAACTGTCATTGACACTACCCTCCTAATCGATTCACTTGTTTCTCCCCCAGACACGCAAATAGTCATCGACTCCTCGATTGTGCCTGAAGCGCTAGACAGAAAGTTTTATGAAGGTGACGGTACCCCAGATTTTCGTGGCGCCTCCCCGCCACCAGCCCCATTTATCAGAGTCTTGCCATCCGAAGGTCGCCTAACCGTTCAATGGAACGGATTCAATTCCGAAACTACTCCAGACCCATTTACTGGAGTGGTAGACTTTGAGGGTTACCGTGTCTATAACGCCTTGGCAAATACTCCTGATGACTATATCCTTCAATCATCGTTCGACGCCGAAAACTTCAACCGCTACGTTCTCGATAGAAAACGCGACGTGTACATCCTTCCAGATGCGCCCTTTACGCTCGCACAATTGCAAGCGCTATACGGCTCATCATTCGACCCCGCTAACTTCACTTTAGACAATCCACTGATCGCCAAAGACCCCGCCAGCGGTGAAGACAAGACCTATTACTTCGCCACTATGGACTGGAATCAATTCGAGCTTGACATCCCTGGCGGAATAAGAAAACGTTTCCCAGACGCTCCCAAGCCGCCACTCGATGAAACCCAGTGGACAGCCGACGATCTGACAGATGATGGATTGCTCAAGTTCTATGAATACGAATACACCATGAACAATTTGCTTTCCTCAGTCCCAATGTATGTCGCTGTCACCGCCTTTGATTATGGCTCGCCATCAGTAAACCTACCGAGTCTAGAAACCAATCCAACTCTGAACTCGCTTCGTGAACTCCCTTTCACTTCCGCTCAAGAAGCGGAAGAACGTGGCCTACCAGTCATTGTCTACCCTAATCCTTATCGTGTCGATGGCAACTACCGAGCTAGTGGTTTTGAGGGTCGCGACCTGGAGGGATTCCCAACTGAGAGGACCAGACGAGTTAACTTCATAAACCTCCCTTTGGTATGCACCATCTCCATTTACTCTCTAGATGGAGACTTAGTCAGACAGGTCATACACAATCGCTCCGATGGCGGCGCTGAAGCCACACATGATTATTGGGACGTTGTCTCTCGAAACCTACTGCCTGTGGTTTCTGGTATATATTACTGGGTGGTTGAAGAACCTAATGGCGAGACGCAAATGGGCAAAGTTGTACTAATAATGTAACCTCACAAAAACCATTCGTTAAGAAAATTAATCCCCCCCACTGTGAAACATCTGGAGTAATCTGAGAGTTAGCAGAGAGAAAGAGAAACTAACTATGCAAATGGCCCAACAACTGAGTGACGTAAACAAACAGGAAATCTTGCAACCCAAACGCCGCACCAAGTCTCTGCTACATAAGTCTCTCCTTCCAGCTCTCTTAGGACTATTCTTATTGCCCACCCCATCGGTAACCGCTCAGCAAACAACCATCGACATACTCATCGATGCCAGTGAACTCCCCAGAAAACTCCTTCGGGCCACTCTAAAGCTAAAAGCCCCAACCGCAATCACTGGCTCCACCGACACTCGCCCCGCACTACTCTATCCCAAATGGATACCTGGGATTCATGGCCCAAGAAATCCAATCGGTAATCTCGCTGGGATCGCTGTCACTGATTCTCAAGGTAAAGTCATCACATGGGAGCGTGACTGGCATGACATCTATCGAATCTTTATAGACTCACCCAGCAAACGCAATATCTCACTACAAACAACCTACATTTGCAGTCAACCCACTGTTAACTCAAAAGGTGTGGATTCCTACGGCTATTCGAATCTGGGTGTCATAAATTGGAATACAGTCATTTTCTATCCTGAAGGTATTCCAATTTCAAAAATCGAAATTCGCGCCGGAGTTATTCTACCTACAGGCTGGGACTATGGCTCAGCTCTACAAGAGAGCTCTCGCTCAGGTGATACAGTTTTCTTCAAGGCTGAAACATTGGAAAACTTTATCGATAAGCCACTGATCTGCGGAACAAACTTTCGCACAGTCGAATTAGGTGACTTAAAGCACGCCAAATACTATTTGCACATGGTCGCCGATGATGCAGGTGATCTCCCTCGCGAAGATTCTTTACTGACACCATTACGCAATGTCGTCAAAGAAGCCGAAGAACTTTTCGGCGGCACACATTTCTCTGAATACCATTATCTGTTAGTCCTTAGCTCACACGTCGGACGCACAGGACTCGAACACCGCAATTCATCCCTAAACTCAGTTAAAGCCAATGAGTTCAGAAGCGGCGACTGGGAAGACAAACAAATCCCCTACTTGTTAACCCACGAATTCGTACACGCGTGGGTCGGCAAATATCGCCGTCCAGAGGGCATGTACACCAACGACTATATGCAACCCAAGGACACGGACCTCCTTTGGGTCTACGAGGGCATGACACAATACCTTGGCAACTTGTTGGCTGTTCGTAGCGGCTTTGTCAGCGAAGAGCGCTATATCGATAATCTAGCTGGAAGTATTGGCGGCTTAATCAATCAAAAAGGCCGTAAATGGCGACCACTTCGCGATACCGAAATCGCTGGATATACCTTGCGAGGCGGTTCAAAAAACTGGAGCTACTTGCGACGTGGACAGGATTATTATCGCGAGGGTTCGGCCCTAGCCCTTGAATTCGACGCTCGCATCAGAACTCTTACTGATGGTAATAAATCCTTGGATGATTTTTGCCGAGAGTTCTATACCAAAGGCGGTGGAGCAAATCATGCCGAACCCTTTAGTTTAAAAGAAGTCGAACAAACACTAATGCGGCAAGCCGAATTAAACTGGGATTCGTTAATCCAAATCCGAGTCTACCAAACTCAGGAGCGCTTTGATCCCGAAGTCGTCCGCCAATGTGGCTACAGATTGACCTTCACACCTGAGGCCCCAGAACGCATCAAGCGCTACCAAAAACGCTACAAAAGCGGATTCTTTACTGAATCACTGGGATTCTCAATCGGAGCTTCGGGCAAAGTTGGCCAAGTGATGCCAGGATCTCCTGCCGATGACGCAGGACTATATACGGGAGTCGAATTGATAGGTGTGGGAGGTAAGAAATTCACTACTCGTCGCCTTGAAGACGCTATTAGAAACTCTGTTATGACTGGCGAAGTCAATTTGATGGTTCTGGACGGGGATGATTTTGAGTCCGTAACTATCAATTATGACGATGGCTTACGCTACTACACATTGACACCAGACCCCGACAAACAAGACCTGCTCAAGAACATACTTCAACCACTACGCAAATGATTAGAACAGAGTTCTCAATCCCCAACAGGATAGATACCACGAGCACAGAAATCGCAATATAAGAAAAGCCCCCTACAGAAACTCTGTAGGGGGCTTTTTGATTTGCTACTTGGAGCGCCAATTCCCAAAAGCGACAATATAGCTGGCTCTTGAATAGAAGTCCCAACCTTGACCATCATGTGAGAATGGCGCTTCGGTGAATGGATCTGCTTTCAAATCGAACAGCAGGATATGCTCAGGAACCAAAATCCAAGAGCCAAACAATACTGGACCACAGGAGTCCATTTTGGCGTTTACCAAAGAAAGACCGCCCTTTAAAGAATGGATAATTAAAGCAGAGTTTCAAAGCAGAAAAGGTCCTTAATACGCGCTGGATAACGTCATAGAAGATGACAAGACAGGCGGTCGATTACCAATGCGCGGACCGGCGTGTAGCGACAGTATAGATGATTTTTTGCTTTTGTAAAGGCTTATTTACCGCAAAATCTGCGCCTCTCCTTTTCTACATTAATAAACGCATCCTTACCTCTAGAAGTGAAACCGCTAGGAGATATCCCATTTTTTTGCCATTCCCACATAATAGCTGTAAACTCTATCACCAATCGCTGGGTATTGGCTCTTGCTGAATCTATTATGCAGCCAATAGAAACTGTGCCTATCTAGCGCCACCTAAGAGAAATCAGACCCTCAGTAAGTTATCCATTATATATGCGGCAGAATCCACTACATCCAAATACCAAGCAGAGCTTATTGCATTCTCTACCGTCACAAGAATCTCTTCAGATTCTCCTTGCGATGTTAGTAGTGATGCTCTCATACTCGATTGCTCGCTTTATTTTCTACTTGATCAATATAGAGTCATTTCCAATCTCTGCGAGCGAACTCCTGCTCACAATGCGAACAGGCTTACGGTTTGATCTTGCGACCTTCGCCTATGGCTCTGCCCTTGGCTTACCTGTCTTGGCGCTTGGAGCAGGGCTCAGCCATCGTAGATTTGTCAGAGAATTCGCATTATTGTCATTCTTCATTCCACACTCTCTGGCGCTATTCGCGAACATGGCCGACATAGCCTACTTCGCCCATGTCAGTCGACGCCAAACCAATGAATTGTTCACCATGCCGAGCGAAGTCCTCAACGCCTCTCTCTCAGAAGCTATGCAATTCTGGTGGCTTACCCTCTTGAGCATAGCAATGCTCACAGTCCTATTCATAGCCCTCAGAGCCGCTTTCAACTTTGTAGCCAATCGCTCTCAACCACAATCCAAATCGCCTCTACAGCTTTGGATGGGTCGAACTCTATTGGTTCTGGGCGTTTTCAGCGGTGGCATATTCTTGGCCCGCGGCGGTACTCAAGACAGACCATTGCGAACAGGCATGGCTTTTACTTCCGACAATACAGCTTTAGGGCAATTAGCTCTCAACAGCGCCTACTCAATTCTCTGGTCTCGTCTGCATCAAAACGGACAAATCTTGGATTTCATGCCACCCGACACAGCGCAAAAAATCACACAAGACCTAATACATAACTCACAGGAACGATTCCTCGACAACCAATTCCCATACCTGCGACAAAGACCAGGCAACAGCGCCCACTCCGATACAATCTCTTGGAATGTTGTCATCTTCATCATGGAGAGTTGGAATGCCCGCCAAATCGGAGCTATCCAAACCGTCAATCATAACCAGAACTCATACGAGGCAACAATCACCCCCGTCTTCGACTCGCTGGCTAGCAACGGCCTACTTTTTACCAACTTCTACGCCAGCGGAGACCGCTCAATCCACGCCTTCCCAGCAATAATCGCATCACTTCCTAATCTAACTGGTAGCGGAATACTACACACAGCCTTAGAAACAAAACGCTCACGAGGGCTAGGCTCTATTCTCAAAGAACGCGACTACAAAACTATCTTCGCCATGGGCGCAGAACCATCCTCAATGGGTTTCGATTCGTATGCACAAGCCTCAGGATTCCAAATCCACTATAGTGAAGATTCCTATCCCGATTCAATTTCCGAATTACACTCAAACCAATGGGGCATTTTCGACGGCAAGTTCCTCGGGTTTGTCGAAGAGCGTCTCTCGCTAACACCTGAACCATTCGCCATGACGTTCTTTTCGCTAACTTCTCATTCTCCATATGAAGTGCCGCAGGATTTTGCCAACAAATACCCAATCAACAATGATACCGATATCGACGGCAGCGCGACACCAGATGTAGCAGCCAAACGACAACAACGCTCGATTCGTTATGCCGACTATGCGCTGGGGCAATTCTTCGAATCAGCCCGAAACAGTGAATACTTCGACCGCACCATATTCATAATCACTGGTGACCATACTGGCTGGGAAGAACAAACTGAAAGCTACACTCCCCTAGAGCATTTTCAGGTTCCGTTACTGATCTACGCACCCAAACATCCCTCACTAATTACAGGGATTGATTCGTTACCCGCCAATCAAGTCGACATCTTACCAACACTTCTGTCATTGCTGGGCAAAGAAGCGCTTAGCGCCTCAATGGGACAATCGCTCGTTGAACCCCATACCCACCGCATATCCTTTTCAGCAAAAGCCTCTGTCGTCCATTTTCTCTACGACTCGCTCTTCATACAAGCAACCACTGACAATATACTTGGAGCCTATGATTATCGAATTGACGAACTCCTCCAAAACAACCTCTTCAATGACAGCCCAGTCAACACCCAAGTCACCCAAGCTATAACCGCCTTTCGAGCTTACTTACAAACAGGCCTGAATTCAATGATTAACGATAAAGTCTATCCATCGGCGCCAGTTTTGCAGGAACTTCTACATAGCTCTAAACGACAAGGCGCAAAAAAATGGCGTTGACTTTGAAAAACAATCAACCATACTTTCAGTGAGAGCAGTGAGAGACAAATAGTTTCATTTGGTATGTTGAACCGCCCTTAACAAAGGCGAGCAATCAGAAAAAACAAAGAGGAGCAATATGGCAGGCAAAATGCGCGTTCTAAGCGAATTGTTCTTCTTTTTGCGAAGTAACAAAAAATGGTGGTTAACACCAATCATCGGATTCTTGGTAATCCTGTCCGGATTGATTCTCTTAACCGAATCATCCGCTATAGCCCCATTTATCTATTCACTATTCTAGAAATCATCGTTTCTAACGCCTGCAGGCTAATAGCTGATGCCCCAAGACCCATCACAAACTCAAGGACCAACACTTTCCACTGCGCAGAAACTCTCCTACAGCGCCATTGTCTTTGTTTTTCTTTTGGCGCTAATCGAGTTTGCGCTACGCATATCGTCACTTCAATTTTATCAAGAAAATTCATTCTTCCCCCAAAACCGAGACATCAACTTCACCAATATCTACAGCAAAGACCACAATCTTTTCTGGCGACTAAAAAGCTCAATTTCGACAAATTCAGAACTATTCAGCGCCATCCAATATCAAACAAACTCTCTCGGATTTCGTGGAGCGGACTTTCCAGAGAAGGGCTCCAAGACTCGTATCCTCGCCTTGGGAAATTCATGTACTTTTGGCTGGGGGGTCGCACAAAACAGTATCTACACCTCAGAGCTACAAAATCTCCAACCAGCAACTGAGGTTCTAAATTGCGGCACACCAGGTTATTCAAGCCTACAAGGCAAAAGACTACTAGCCGAAATCGCGTCAAAATTAAAGCCAGATATTCTGCTAATTATGTTCGGATGGAATGACCATTGGCCAGCGGGACAGGGCATCACCGACAAAGAACAACAATTCCCACCGCAAATTGCCCTTGATATACAAAATGCGCTTTCGTCCCTTTCAATCTACAAAGCTCTTCGTCAGTTCTCTCTAATTGCCGCAGGTGGAGACTCCAAAACCAGTAGCATGGATCAACTCAGCGGCCAACGCCGTGTCCCTTTGATGGATTTCAGAGACAATCTTCGGGAGATTATCAATTACTGTCGTCAAAACAAGATTACTCCAGTTCTGCTCTCCCCACCAATTGCTTCACTAGCGAACTATTTTTCAGGGAAATCTATTTCTGCATTCCACGACTTACACCACTCCTACCAAACTGCCATCTTAGAAATCGGAGCCCATGAATCGGTGGCAGTCATCGACTTGCAAACTCCTTTCGACCAACACAATGACCTCTTTGACGACGCCTACGCCGACGCCATCCATTTCAACGCAGCTGGCCACCTGCTTGTCGCCCAACAAATCTCACCAATAATTGATTCCTTGCTGAGAAACTAAAACTCCCACATGGCAGTTGTCTTAGTTTAGATGTGTTAGTTGAAATATGACTTAGATTCGGCTAACTTGTCCTTGCGAGAATCGAAGGACGTATTACAAAGTCAGACAAGGAACACTGATGACACAGCCAAAGCATTATCCCACACAATTAGCTGGCTCTCCCAAGTCAGACAATACTATTGAAGTCACTTCTCCCTACACTGGCGCCATTGTCGGCTCTGTCGAAGGCGCAACTCCTGAGATTCTTGAGCATGCCTTCGCCACCGCAAAAAAAGCCCACAAAGAAATAACCAGCGCTCTGCCCGCCTTCAAACGCGCTGAGATTCTTGAAAAAACAGCCGACTTGGTTGAAGCCAATCTCGCAGACTATGCCATGACCATCGCTCTCGAGGGCGGGAAACCACTCGCTGACGCTGAGATAGAAACACTACGCGCCGTCAACACCCTGCGTTTATCTGCCGAGGCGGCGCTTTCACTCGAAGGCGAATTACCAGTGATGGACCGCTCAGCCGCTGGAGCCAAGAAAACATCATTTATCATTCGTGAACCCATCGGCGTCATCTCCTCGATCTCAGCATTCAACCATCCGCTAAATCTATCAGCCCATTTGGTCGGCCCATCATTAGCCCCAGGCAATAGCGTCGTCCTCAAACCAGCATCCGACACTCCCCTCTGCTCAATGAAACTCGGGCAACATTTTCTCGAAGCTGGCCTTCCGCAAGAAGCATTGAGCATCGTCAATTGCGATCCACCTCTAGCCGAACAATGCGCTACCGACCCAAGAATTAATTTCCTGAACTTCATCGGCTCAGACAGAGTCGGCTGGTCGCTACGTAGCAAACTCCCAATTGGCGCTCGCATAATGCTTGAACATGGCGGCTCATCACCTGCGATAGTCGAACCCGACACCAATCTCGAAAAAACCGCCAGCAGTTGTGTCAAAGGCGGCTACTACCACGCAGGCCAAGTCTGTGTCTCCTTACAACGTCTCTTCATCCATGAGAAAATCTACGATGAATTCCTAACCCTGTTCGTAGAAAAAGTCAAAGCGCTAAATGTCGGCGACCCAACCCTACCAAAAACCGAAGTCGGACCACTAATCCGTAAATCTTCAGTTGATAAAACAGCCGAATGGGTAGACGAAGCGCTCAAACTCGGAGCCAAAGCGCTCTGCGGCGCAGAATCCTTAGAGAACAATTGCTATGCGCCAACTGTCTTGACTGGTGTCAAAGCCCCAATGAAAATCCATGACCAAGAAATTTTTGGACCTGTTGTTGTAGCTTATAAGTATTCCGACCTCGACAAAATTCTAGCGGAAGCCAACAATTCACCCTATGCCTTCCAGTCCTCAATCTTCACACAAGACATCGACCGCGCCCTGTATGCAGCCAACGAACTCGACGCCACAGCAGTGATGATCAATGACCACCCTGCTTTCCGCGTCGACTGGATGCCTTTCGGTGGCCGTAAAGCCTCAGGTGTCGGCATGGGCGGTGTGCGCTATGCCGCCGAAGAGATGTCACAACTTAAAATCATCAATATCCAGAAACCATAACAGCAGCCATAACACCAATTGCAAAATAGAAATTATACTAGTGAATACTTCTGATAAAACTTCTCTCTGACCCAAAAGCCTATCAATGAGACAACCATCCTAGCCCTCTGTTCAATTGTCGGCGCTGTTAATGTACTCTGTGATAACAAATCACTTGAAGATTACTCCCACGATGAAACCGAGGACCTCTCTTTTCCACCGCAAGTAGTCGTCAAACCAAATTCGACCGCGGAAGTCTCTGCGATTATGAAACTCGCCACCTATGAACAAATCCCAGTCACACCTCGTGGCGCTGGCACTGGTCTTTCAGGTGGGTGCCTTCCTCTCTATGGTGGCATAGCTCTCTCGCTTGAACGCATGAATCGCATTCTAGAAATCGACACCAATAATTTCATTTGCGTCACCGAACCAGGTGTAATTGTCCAAACTCTCCAAGAAGCAGTTGAAGAAGAGAACTTATTCTACCCAGTCGACCCCGCCAGCCGCGCCAGTTGCCTGATCGGCGGCAATGTCGCCGAGAACTCTGGCGGTCCAAGAGCTGTCAAATATGGTGTCACCAAAGACTTCGTACTCGGACTAACTGCAGTCATGCCCGATGGCGAAATAATTAAAACTGGCGGCAAACTCTACAAAGATGTGACAGGCTACAACCTCACCCAAACTCTAGTCGGCTCCGAGGGCACACTCGCAATCATCACCGAGATACTTCTAAAACTAATTCCCCTCCCAACTTTGCGACTTGTGCTAATGATTCCCTTTCCTTCGCTTGAAGCCGCCGCAACCACGGTCTCAATGATAATGCGCGCAAGAATAGAACCCTCAGCGCTAGAGTTTATCGAACGTGACGCAATCATCGCCTCACGAGAACAACTCGGAACCCACGTCGATTACGATGACGCTGCCGCACACTTAATGATAGAACTAGATGGTGACAATCAGGACCTAATCGACGAACGCGCCGAAAAACTCGGAGAAATCGCGCTAGAACACGGAGCGTTAGATGTATTACTAGCCGAGACAAAACAAAAGCAGGAAGAACTCTGGACAATTCGCCGCTCCCTTAGCGAAGCAGTCAAAAGTCGGTCGGTCTACAAGGAAGAAGACACTGTGGTCCCACGTGACAGAATCCCCGAATTACTGAAGCGCATCAAAGAACTTTGCGCGCGTTGGAATATCAGTTCAGTTTGCTATGGCCACGCTGGCGACGGAAACATCCATGTCAACCTTCTCAAGGACGACTTACCAGATGAGATTTGGAATAACAAACTCGACACCATGATTCGTGAACTCTTTGAAATAGTAGTCGACCTCGGCGGCTCACTAACTGGCGAACACGGCGTAGGCTACTCACAACGCGAATACATTTCAATCATGAAATCCCCTGTAGAGCTAGCCCTAATGAAACGTATCAAAGACGCCTTCGATCCCCAAGGCCTCCTAAACCCTGGGAAAATTTTCCCAACGTCATAACAATTGATTCCAATACTAAGATATCGATTTGCATAAAAAAAGCCCACCAAACGGCGGGCTTTTTCAGGCAAATAAATCGCAAAAAAAGAAGCGACTACTTTTTTCGTCTCTTACTAGGTATCACTCTACTTCCTCAAAGTCCGCTCACTAGGAGCCATTTGAAGCCCACCATAAGCTGGCAATTTCGACTGTCCAGCTTGCGCGGTTTCGGCAGGAACACGCTCCAGCGTTGGCCCAGCGCTTTCACCCTCAGGAATTCCCAAAGTCCTACGCACAAGCTCTGGATTGTTAGCTTTAGAAACTGCCACATCTGGCTCGATAACACCCTTTTGCGCCAAACGCGCTAATGACTCCTCAAGAGTTATCATTCCAAACTTGCTACCTGTCACCAAAATATTCTGCAATTGAGCAGACTTAGCCTCGCGAATCATAGCCCGCACAGCGCCAGTGGCAATCATAATCTCATGCGCAGCAACTCGACCGCCACCAATTTTCGGCAACAACGCCTGCGAAATCACTCCTTGCAGAGTAATTGACAATTGCATGCGAATCTGCTCCTGCTGATCGGGAGGAAAAACATCGATCAATCTATCAACTGTCTGAATTGCGCTAGTGGTATGCAATGTCCCAAAAACCAAGTGACCAGTTTCGGCGGCGCTTACAGCCAAAGAAATCGTCTCCAAGTCGCGCAACTCACCAATCAAAATCACATCAGGATCTTGCCTCAAAGCTCTCTTTAAAGCCGACTGAAAGTTAATCGTGTCGGCGCCAATTTCACGTTGATTGATATAACACTTCTTATCATTGTGCATAAACTCAATCGGGTCCTCCATCGTCAGGATATGACCCTCTTCAGTCTCATTGACATGATTAATCATCGCCGCGAGTGTCGTAGATTTTCCCGATCCAGTCGGTCCTGTCACTAACACCAAACCACGTGGCTTCTCAGATAATTCCCTACAAATACTAGGCAATTTCAAATCCGTGAGCGTCGGAATATCAACTGGAATCTTACGAATAACCAACCCACAAGAACCCCGCTGACGCATCACATTAACACGAAAACGAGCAACTCCCTGAATACCATGCCCAATATCCAAATCACCAGTAGCTGAATACTCTTGCCACTGCGGCTCAGTCAATATTTGACGAACAAGAGATTCTGTCTCCTCCCCGTTGAGCTTATCATACTGCTCCTGAGGGAACATTTTGCCATCAATCCTAAAACCAGGAGGCGAACCAACCTTGATATGTAAATCCGATGCGCCCTTGCCAGACATCTCTCGTAGTAAATCGTCCAATATCATCTTATATTCTCTCCAAAACTCTCAAATAGTTAGCAAAACCCAGTCTATGGGAGTTGTCAGCGCTACTCTGTTGACCGCCTAGTGAAACCGCCTATACCACTTTTATTATATCGGCGTTATCGTTACAGCGTTTACATTTCAGGACAATTGTTTCCAAAAGGACCCTAACCTTGTTTCAGAGCGTTATTTATAGTAGATTTATCGAAGTCTGAAGCGATCAGATGTCATTACAAGACAACATTGGCGATGGATCCCATGTTGCTCTTGGTCAACAGACATTGGCCGCTAGCGGAGAGTGTTTCATATAGAGACACGCTTCAATATCGTTCCCTCTAGATTCTCACCACAAGAAGATAGGAAAATACCATGAACCACCGGAAGCTAACTATTTACTCTGTCGCCCTGAGCCTCATAACCCTCCTCACATTCAACTCATGCGCAGAACGAACCGTCGACAATCAAGCCGAAAAATTACACACGCTCTTTGATGAATACTGGGAGTTTCAACTAGAGACATCGCCGACTATGGCAACCAGCATTGGCGACAAACGTTACGACAGCCTACTCTCAGATATTTCCCCCACAGGCCGCGAAAAACACCGCACCGCCACTCAAAACTTCCTCAACCGTCTCAAAGCTATAGACCAAGACAACCTAAACGCCACCGATCGCGCCAGTTCTGATATATTAGATATTGAACTCTCACGTTCATTGGAGGGAGACAAATTCAAGAACTACACTATGCCAATTAGCCAACAAAACGGCCCGCAACTATTTCTGGCGAATCTGACACGAAATATCACCTGGCAAACAGAACTTGATTATGACAACTTCCTCAAACGCATGAACGCATTTCCAGAGTATGTCAATCAAACCATCGAAAATATGCGCGAAGGAATTCAACTAGGATTGGTCTCCGCCAAAATCAATATCGAACCCGTCATCCCACAACTAGAATCCTTCACCGTCAAAAACGTCACCAAATCCCCCCTCTACCAACCCATAAAAGACAATGCCGCAGAACTCTCAGAAGCAGTAATCAATCGGCTTGCCAGTGAATACAAAGTCGCCATCCAAGAAAAAGTCATCCCCTCATTTATCAAGCTAAAGTTGTTCCTGAGAGATGAATACTTACCTGTTTGCCGAGATGACTTTGGCGTCTGGTCATTGCCAGACGGCAAAGAGCGCTATGCCTACTTAATCAAATATCACACAACTCTCCCCCTCACACCCGAAGAAATCACAGCCATGGGCCAAAAGGACTTGGAGCGTATCGGCAAAGAAATGTCCGCCATCATGGAAAAAGTCGGCTGGGACAAGTCACTAGCTGAGTTCTTTGACTTCTTGCATACCGACAAGCGTTTCTATTACACCGACAAAGATTCACTACTGGCTGGCTACCGTCGTATACTTGATTCTGTAAAACTGCAAGTCCCGCAAATCTTCGGCATTCTACCACAGGCGGATTGCATTGTCGACGAAATGCCGACCTACCAAGCCAAGAGCGCCCCAACCGCGTACTACAATTCACCCGCCGAGGATGGCTCAAGACCTGGACGTTTCACCGCCAATACCTACAACCTAAAGTCCCGCCCCAAATATGAAATGGAAGCTCTAACTTATCACGAAGCCATCCCTGGGCACCATCTACAAATCGCCATCCAACAAGAACTCAAAGGCCTGCCAACATTCCGCAATCACAGCTGGTTTACCGCCTATGGCGAAGGCTGGGCGCTGTATAGTGAGCGCCTGCCCAAAGAACTCGGCTTCTATCAAGACCCCTACTCGGACTTTGGACGACTAATCTACGACGCATGGCGCGCCTGTCGTTTGGTAGTGGACTGCGGTTTACATTACTACAAATGGGACAGGCAACAGGCCATAGACTTCATGAAAGAGCGTTTCGGTGGCACAGATTTGAATATCGAATCTGAAGTCGATCGCTACATCGCATGGCCCGGTCAAGCCCTCGGCTATAAAATCGGACAACTAAAAATCCTAGAACTTCGGCAAAGAGCGAAAGACGCACTCGGTGACAAGTTCAAACTAAGTGACTTTCATGACCAAATTCTAAACCAAGGCTCATTGCCTCTTCCAGCTTTGGAGAGAAAAATCAACGAATGGATAGCCAGCCAGTAATACTGGCGCTATACCACACTCTTGACAAACGACCTGTCAGGCCTTATTTTGACAACTGCAAATCCAGCGAGTCCCAAATTAGACTTCGCTACCCAATTGAGTCCATGTTGAAGGAGCATTGAAGTGAAAAGTAAAGCAATATTAGCAACTGCTACATTAGCAATAATTGCCACTTCTATCATTGGATGCACCGATGATGATAACGCTGGCGCTGGCCCAACTCCCGTTGAACTCTCCGCTACTGTAACTGCCCCAATCAACAACGCATCGGTTAATGACTTAGTTGAGATTACAGTAGATGCTACTGATGACAAGGGAATCGCGAAAGTCGAGTTCTTTGTGAATGCTATCAAGATCGGCGAGGATGCCGTTGCGCCGTACACTATTTTCTGGAACGCCAGTAGCTTAACCCATGGTTCGATACATTCGATCTTCGCGGTCGCTTTTGACACTGACGGTAACAAATTTGGCACAGCGCCGATTCTCTGCACTATCGACACCACTATGAGCGCCCCTCAAAGCGTTACATTGTCTCTTCCAACAGACATCACAGACTCAAGTCTCACACTAAGTTGGTCTCAAAACACTGACAATGACTTCGCGAGATACACGGTAAGCTGGGGTCTGACCTCAAATCCACAGGTAATGACCAACTCGCAAGACATTGTGTCGGCAACCGACACAACTCTAAACATCGCAGAATTACAAGACAATTCACAATACAGTTTCCAAGTAGCGACAACTGATATTTTCGGGAATACCCGCAAGAGTGACATTCTACAAGCCCAGACAACAAACGCTGCTCCGCCTCAGCCGACACTATTAGGCGTAGTTCGTCAAGCCAGCAACATCCAAATAAGCTGGACTACGACACAGATCCATGACTTCCTGAAGTATGAAATTGTAATCTCACTCGACACATTATTTGATTCCAGTGATTCCACTCTCATATCTATCAGCGACATTGCCACCAACAATGCGATTATCCCGTTTTCTGATACAGGTGTTTTCACGTTTTTCATAATCCTGCATGATAGCACAGGGCTCTCAACTGCCAGTAGCGGATTTATCACCGACCTAAGCAAAGACAATTTTGCATTGCAATTCGATGGAAGCCAATATGCAACGATTCCATACTTTCCGGCGCTTGATGTCAGAGATGAGTATACATTAGAGGCCTGGATATCCATGAGTTCCGCATCTACATATATGCGAGTAATCGATAAGAGCCCCACCGGCTCCCCCTGGTTGCAGTACTCACTGATTTGCGACCCCAGCCCTGGCGCCGATCTATGCAACGGCAACGGTCCCGTGCGTTTTCATGCCAACGCTACCGTCCCACTCAATGAATGGCGCCACGTGTCTCTGACATATGACAATGGAGTAATAATCTACTACATCGATGGCATCGCGGTAGACACAACAATAACTGGAATAACTCAGTCGTGTGCATTCAACACCACCCTCAATATCGGGCGTAGAAAAATGTTCAACGAGTTCTACTTCAGAGGCATGATTGACGAAGTGAGAGTTTGGAATACCGTTCGCACTCCAGCCGAGATAGGAGCCAATTACAACAAGCGTCTATCTGGAAGTGAATTCGGGTTAGTTTGCTACTACGACTTCGACGAGGGCTCTGGTGACGTAATATTCTCACCAGTTGGAGGGAACGGCCATCTCGGAGATGTTAGTGGAGCGGACGCGAAGGACCCAGTTTGGGTGACATCGAATGTGCCAATTTCCAATTAGTCCGCTAGACCAATGATTGTCTAGCCAACCAGTTATCAAGAAAACAGTGGCTCAGACACATACAGACTCAGAACTGAAAGATCCAAATTTGTTAGAACCACTCAAGTCTGCCAGAGAAATCACCAAAGGCGTAATCCTCTTTGGAATACTCACCTTAACCATCTCCACCACAACGCTGGCCTCCGACAACAAAGGAACAGTTGAATTGGGCTTCGACTTCAGCGCCGAAAATAGCTCAAGCCAAGACTCAGATATTGAGTTCCCTGTGCGAATCCGAGTCGGAACATTTCTGACTCAAAAGATTCTCATGGAGACGAACATCAATTTCAATTTTCTTTCGGGAAAATTTGAGATGGGTGGAGCTCTTGGCTTTAACTATCACTTCCAAGGCTCCCAAAACACCTTGGTCCCCTATTTCGGACCCTTCGGCGAGCTGACCAGACAAAAAGCTTCTTTCATGGATCGGGAGCGCTTTGGGCTCGGCCTCAAACTTGGCATCAAAACCCTCAAGGACAAGACCTCACCAAGGGTGGAATTCTTCATTCTACGTCGATTCAAAAACGAGTTCTTCCCCTCAGATATACTCTTTGGCCTCAACCTTGGCTTTTCAATATTCTTTATTAGCGACAGTCCATGGGATAAGTAAGAGCCAAATTCCAACATCTAACTTCTTCGACCATAAACACCTCGATGATTCAAGAACCGTACTATATCGATTCATATGGCGCTAGGCGTCAATGACTCAAGAACCAGTCGTACCACAAACTGGCGCCGGCCCACTTGCAAATATTCGAGCAATGCCAGCAGTGACATCCGCTATGTTGAATGAGTTGTTTCCATCCGTATCTGCTTCGTCCTGACAGGATGCAGCAGGACCACTCGCAAAAATACGAGCTATGCCCGCCGTGACATCAGCTATATTGAAACTACCATTGTGGTCATAGTCACCAGCGACAACACAACATCCTGGACACGGGTCTGGAATCGTTGGACAATTGTCGCAACCATCAGGAATACCATCACCATCTGTGTCAATAGTATCATCAAAGCCAGGACAAATGTCACAACCGTCACCGACTCCATCAGAGTCAATGTCAGTTTGGAAGAAGGTAAAGACGCTAGGACAATTGTCACAAACATCACCAACTAAATCGCCGTCAGAATCCTCCTGCCCAGGATTTGCAACAAGCGGACAGTTATCAACGTCACCACAGACCCCGTCGCCATCTGCGTCATTCAGTGGGTCATTTGGGCAAGGGTCACAAGCATCTCCTGTTCCATCACCGTCGACGTCTACCTGAGAGAATTGAAATGTCAATGGACAATTGTCCATCGCATCTGGCACACCATCGTTGTCATCATCAGGGTCACAAACATCTCCAATACCATCACCATCATTGTCAGCCTGATCAAAGTTAGAGATACTAGGACAATTGTCACACAAATCACCAGCGCCATCACTATCACCATCCTCTTGGCCTGGATTGTCATTGCCAGGACAATTATCACACCCAGTCGGCAATGAATCCAAGTCAGGATCAACTGTATCGTCAAATCCTGGACAAATATCACATGCGTCGCCTGAACCATCACCGTCTGAATCGAGTTGCGAAGGATTCGCGACTAGAGGACAATTGTCAAAACCATCGTCGATGCCATCGTTATCGGAGTCATTGTCACAAACATCGCCGGCGCCATCATTATCAACATCTGATTGATCTGGATTGAATACTGATGGACAATTGTCGCAGGCATCTCCTGCATTGTCAAAATCGGTGTCGTTCTGATCCACATTGCTCACAGTAGGACAATTATCGCAGGCATCACCAAAACCGTCACCGTCTGTGTCAACCTGTGACGGGTTAGAAACCGTTGGACAATTGTCATCAGGACAAGGACTCCCTGGAAACCCTGGAGTCCCGAAACCGTCATTATCCGGATCAACACAGCCCTGGCTAAGTGTGATGACCAACATGCTAGTATTTCCAACCGCGCTATCTCCGTCCATAGCATTATAGAAAACTGTATCTGCGCCAGTGAAACCTGAGTTAGCCGTATAAGTGAAATCTATCCATCTACCGCCATCTTGTATAATCGTTCCGTTGCTAGGCCCTGAAATGATTTGATGCCAAAATATCGAGCCATCTGTATCTGTCGCAGAAAAACTGCCAGTGATTGGATTCGCATTGTCCCCTGAAACGAAAACATCTGTCGTCGTGGGTGGCACATTCGGAACTGCGTCGTAGGTAAAGAACTGCTGGGCCATGACCGTACCATTCAACAAGATATCGATTCGCCAGTTACCATAAAAACTAGTGGAAGTCGGAGGATTCCAAACCGTCAGCCATAGTCCCACTGAAGCGGGACCAACAGTAAAATTGGCCCCAGTCCACAAACTACCGTTGGCGTAGATTTGCCATTCAAGGTTGTCACCTGCCTGTACGCTACTCATGTGAATCCAAGACGAAAACGTCTCTCCAGAAGTAATATGACTTTGGGAAGGAACTCGCTCAGAGAAAGTATAGTCAGAGAGCTCAAGTGTAGACACTGTATGCATCACCACTTTTGGAGGCAAGCTCATCGTATGCGCTCCTTGCGATAACCACAACGACGAACCCGAGCTACAGGGGCCACTATATGGCTCAGCAAAACTAGCCCCAGAGCGCACTTCAAAGTGAAGATGTGGCCATGTGGAGTTTCCAGAACTACCGACAAGTCCTAACGTATCACCAGTCAACACCGTGTCACCGACACTGACAGCCACTGAATTCCTCTTCATGTGGCCATACCATGCAATGGTGCCATCAGAATGCTCCACGAATACTGCATTCCATGTTCCACCAGGTGTAAGACTGCGATCAAAATTACCATCAGAAGTTGACACAACAACGCCATCTGCTCCAGCGAAAACCGGAACACCCACATCCATCTCGTAGAAATCACGAATCAGTATGTCAATACCATGATGTCCATCGTAAGTCACCACGTCACACTCATAGTCTTGAATCCCAGCGCCAAGATTCTGGTCCGTGTAGTTACTAATTGGCCTGCCAAGCGAGTTAAATCCGTTAGGACCGAATGGGTCAAAAGGGTCTCTGAACAAGACTACTGAGCTAGTGCGCTCGAAGTTATACCCAGCAGACATCAGACTATCACGGCTACGTTGGATGAGACTCTCAATTAGGGGATAGTCGTCTTGGCCTATACAGGGAGAACTTGCCGTTTGGGTATTTGTTTGGAGCCTCAACACATTCCCCGCTGAAGCCGACTCTGAGGTGACAAAACTACTTACAAACAGCGCTAACCCTACATACACAGAACTCTTTAACATTCCCATGACTCCTCCAGTTGGTATATAATGTCACACCAGCGCTCAGTAGTACAAGGCCCACCCTGCGCATACCTTGCGGCTTCAAAATGAAAACATTTATCAAAACAAGAACTTCTGAGGGAAACTTACGAAGGAATCAAACATCCGTCAAGCGCTATCAATGACGTGGCCGGTCCGCTCAAAAACCAGTCGTCCCACAAACTGGCGCTGGCCCACCTCCAAAAATGCGGGCAATCATAAATGTCACATCCGAGATGTTGAACGAGTTATCACCATTAGCATCTGCTTGATCATTACAAAGCGGCCCAGGGCCACCATTGAATATCCGAGCTATCATAAAAGTTACATCAGCAATATTAGCTAGGAAGTCAGAGTTAGCGTCGCCTGCCACAAGACAACACGAACTTGGAACTTCAAGGGCCCCACTCACCAAATATGGCTTGTAGGTCAAATCTGGAGTCAAAAACTGCGCCACACCAATTGAGAGACCATCAAAAGTTATTGAATTAACTCCATTGGCCGATGGAGGCACATCAAAAAATAACGACATTATCGGCCCACTGCCTGGAGGCATATATGTTGCGCTATCAGCAGAAGCGGTAATACTATACAACGCTTCTTTCGAAAAAGGATTCTGCGAATCTTCGGAGAAACTCGGCATTATCTCCGAGCGCAGTCCAGTGTTCGTAGCATGACTAAATGACAAGTTCATTGAACCCGCCCAAGAAAACGGAATTACCATCCGCTGCAATGGCTGGGTGTTAGCCACATATACATCGAACTGCACTTGTTCACCAGGTGTAACTGTTAGCGACGGCCCAACCAAAGTATCAGCTAGTATGCGAACGAATCTGGCCTTAATAGCCACATAGTTTTCACCCGAAGCATCAACAGTCAACGAAATATCATGAAACCCTGGGGTTGTGTATTGATGCGCCGCAACCTGCCCTGCCCCAAAAGCTCCATCACCATAATCCCAAGACCAGCTTGTCACCGCCAAATCAGAAACTCCAGAAAACTGAACATCCAGTGGAGCTTGACCGATGGTAGTATCGATACTAATCTCAGCGTGCGGGCAAACATCACCAACAAAATCACTATTGATATCACGTTGATAAGGATTGAATATCTCAGAACAATTATCACAACTATTGCCAATACCGTCCCCGTCATCATCAGTAAACGGATACGAGCAAGGCTCCACACTTGGTGTTGGATCTGTAAAGCAATCAATCGCTGCGCGTTGGAATGAAAAGCTCTCCGTCTCTTCAAATGTTAGACATCCGACAGGCTCACGGCTATCAAGCGCCGATCTATTCAAAGAGAATGTTACATCCACAATATTTGACCAATCATCATAATCACGATTGAGCTCTCGTGAACCAGCGCCACAATTAACGATGTCACTACCAACTGGCAATGTGTCAATTACCCCATTACAATTCCAATCAACAGGCCCATATCCAACACCCAACCGTTCATCAAGAGCATTCTCGTCGAGGTCAGGCATCAAACCATGCGAATAATCAAGGTTCTTGTGTGGGATACATGAATCAGTTGTATTCTCACAAATCAACGCCTGTCGCACCCCAGATAATTGATAACGGTAAGCCATCGAACTGGGATAATTAGGCTTATACTGTGTGACAATGCCCTCGTTTTGGTCGCCTGCGTGAGTCAGCCCCAAATTGTGGCCCAACTCATGAACAAACGTTCCTGCGCGATTAAACGAAGTTCCGACATTCCCCGAAAACGACCCTAGACTCACAATAAAGTCATCACCGAAAATCTCGGCTAGTCCAGATGAAGTAGTAACCCCACCGCCTGGATCATAATTGTGAGCCATGACACAATAATGCCAACCAGGTTGTCCTGCATGATTAAAATGTTCATTCTTTATTTTTAGAAATCCATCAGCGCCAGCATTATTGAAGACACCAACACCCGCCGAAGTCAAAACAGTGACTTCGGCTATTGATTCCGACTGATCAATAGTCATGGTAATTCCCTGACAGGCAAACATCGCCACAATTGAAGCAATTTCGTTTTGCTGCAGAGCATGATTATGCGCCCCAGTGACCATGTAATCAACCTCGACATTGATCGCTGTTACCGCTGAACCTGTCGGCGCAGAAAGCAGCGCCTCAGCCAAACTTGGATCAATTTGCAAATGCGGAAACCGCTCCGCCGGACTAACCGCTTCTGTAGAAGCTCTCGCTAAAAGTGGCGCAATCCACGCACATAACACAACCGCAATTAATCGATAACTAAATTTACTTCTATGCAACCTTACGCCTCCACACTGTTAGTTTTACCGATATTCACTTTAAGACCCAGTCGTACCGCAAACAGGAGCGGTCCCACCAGTGAAGATTCGAGCGATACCGAATGTTACATCAGCGATATTAAAAGAATTGTTTCCATCAGCGTCAGCTTGGTCCTGACAAGACGGCGCGGCGCCACCAGTAAATATTCGCGCGATCCCAGCTGTAACATCAGCAATATTGAAAGAACCATTATTGTCGTAATCACCCGCAATTGCACAGCATGTACCAGGGCATGGGTTGACTATCAAAGGACAGGCGTCAGCAACCGTCAAAATACCATCCCCGTCATCATCAGTATCAAGATAATTCGCCAGATTGTCACTGTCAGTATCATCATCTGTCGGATCACCATTACCATTCACATCTTCATCTGTAGTAAGGATACCATCATCATCATCATCTGTATCCAGAGCGTCAATCGTTTGGTCTCCATCTGTATCTGTCGGTGAACTAGGATCTCCAATTTCAACGAAATCGCCTACCCCGTCTCCATCAGAATCAGTGCTACCGGGATTCAAACCAAGAAGAATCTCGACAGCGTCCATCAAACCGTCATTGTCTGTATCGGCTGTCGAGAGCGTCATTGAAGCATTGCTCGTGTAAATGAAGTCACCATTATTGAGACCATTATTGTTGGCGGCATTTCCAGCCCCAAAAAAAGTCACAACTCCAACATCAGCGAGCGGCGCCACCCATTGGACTGTCCATCCCAAAGAAGAATCAGCAGAAAACGCATCAGTGCCTGTGGAACGATGTTTGAGATATTCCCGCCCTGTAAGCACTACCAAAGACTTCTGGACTCGAACACCGTCGACTACCAGCAACTCACCGACAGGTTGATTATTTGCATCCAGAACTGTCATTTCAAACCCCCAGCGCATTTGCGCAGGATCTTCGAGAGCAATAGCTACATTCACCGTCTCACTTGGTAAATATGAAGCTGGCGGGCTGATAATAAAAGAGCCGTCACCCGAGTTTGTCGCAAAAGAGCTGTGGCACCCGCCCGCATTGCAAGTAGCTTCAAACATTCCAGCAGTAGTCAGTGGCGCCCCTGTCCTAGCATCGGGAGGACCTCCCGAAAAGTTCACAGGCTGGTCAACACCACAATCTCCAGGAGAGATTCCCAGTGCCTCATGGTTTTCTGGACTACCTGAAAAAGTCCTAACCGCTACATTCAGAACCAAGAACGAAACCGCGATGGCAATAGTATATTTTGATATAATTATCTTTGAAAAAGAATCCTGTCCCTGAGCCATAAGTACCCCCATGAAAAAGCAATTAGTCAATTGACAGAACCTTCGCTCCATTCCTGAAGGATACCAGCCAAGACAAACTTGGCTGCTACGAACAAGCTCGAGAAATTAGATTTCCCAGAGATTCCGCTAAATTTGTTAGATTATTTGTAATGCTTTCACTGCCCCCTATGAATATATCCACACATTTCTAAACGTCAAGCAGAATATCACCGATCCCCCAAACTCCCCCTGAAATCCCATTGCCAATCGTAGCTCAATTGAGTCAGAATTTTGTTTCTCCATTACCGCCATTATGGGTCTTATGGTTGCGCGTAATTGTATAATCGGGTATATCAACGTTGATGGCCCTCTACTATTGAACCCCGTCAACCGACCAGCGGAAATTGCTATAAGACATGAACGACAGTAAGCCAAAAGAAAATAGAAATCGCCCATCTGGAAGCGAAGGCCGCCCACCCAGACGCAGGAGACGTTCCTCTGGGAATTCTGGCTCCTCTGGAGCTTCAAACAACTCTGGAACCCCGAAAAAAAACACTGGTGGCAGAGGTAATAGGCAGTCTCAAAGCTCCAAACGCAACTCAGACACCAGAAATGACGCCAATCGCCGCAATCGCCCCCGCAAGAGACAGCCGAGAAAAAAGCAGCAAAACATCTCGAAGAACGGAAAACTTCACGTTCTGATACTCGGAGCTGGTGGCCGAGAGCATACTTTGGCTTGGAAATTAGCCCAAAGTCCCAAAGTTGGTAAAATCTTCGCCTTCCCTGGCAGCGCAGCTATCTCCGAACTCGGACAGTCCATCACAATCAAACCCGAGAGTTTCAAACAAAACGTCAAACAAATCGCCCAGTTCGCTTCCCGAAATAGCATTGACCTAACTGTTGTCGGACCAGAAGTACCATTGGCCTCAGGTATTGTCGACGAATTCAAACGTCGCAATCTGAGAATCTTCGGCCCCACCAAAGCCGCCTCCGAACTCGAATGGTCAAAAGTCTTTGCCAAACAATTCATGCGCCGTCACAGCATCCCCACCTCCAGTTTCAAGGCCTTCGAATCCACAGACGCAGCGATAACATTTTGCCGCACTACCGAATATCCGTTAGTAATCAAAGCTGACGGACTAGCTGCTGGCAAAGGTGTTTTGATAATCGATAGTTTTGAAGAAGCGAAAACCGCCATCGACGATATTATGACTCGCAAGCTCTTTGGCTCCGCTGGAAAAAGAATACTAGTCGAAGAGTTTATCACTGGCAAAGAAGTTTCCATTATGGCCTTTTCCGATGGCGAGAATTTCTGGCCGATGATTCCATCACAAGACCACAAACGTATCGGCGAAGGCGACACTGGCCCCAATACTGGCGGCATGGGCGCCTATGCCCCAGCGACATTTCTAACTCCAGAGTTGATGGAAACAATCAAAGAAAACATCCTCGCCCCCTGCATCAAAGGCATGGCCGCAGAAGGACGCCCATTCAAAGGCATCCTCTATGCTGGTGTAATGCTCACCGAGTCGGGCCCCAAAACTCTCGAGTTTAATTGTCGCTTCGGAGATCCAGAAACCCAAGTCGTCTTGCCATTGCTCGAAAGCGATCTCGCGGAAATCATGATGACAATCGCCGATCACAAACTCCCCGCCGACCCCTCAAAAAAGTCAGGCAAACGCAAATCTAGTTCTTCATCTAAAGATAAAGACAAGGGCAAGAAAAAGGACGAAGCCTCGAAAAGCGACGACGAAGCATTTGTCAAACAAGGGCCAACCTATTTACGTGACTTGTTAAGTGACTATGAGCCAATAGAAGATGAGCTAATTGAAGATGAGCCAGACTCCGTTCAAGCCAGTAAGCCCAAGAAATTGAATATCATTTGGAGAGATGGGGCTGCAGCAAGCATAACACTTGCGGCGCGTAACTACCCTGGCAAACCAGAGTTAGGTGCAAAAATCTCAGGTCTCGAAAAAAACAAGCAAAGCAATAAACAATCAAAGACCCAGCCACGAGCTAAATCCCAACCACAACCACAACCACAACCACAATCTTCAACTCCACAAGGCGCGTCAATTATCTTCCACGCCGGCACCAAGAGACACAATGGCGCATGGGTAACTTCTGGAGGACGAGTCTTGAATGTATCTGGTTTGGGCAAGGACGTAGCCGAAGCATTACAGAACGCCTACAAAGCAGTCGACAAAATACGCTTCGATGGAATGCAATTCCGCAGAGATATTGGCCATCAGGCGCTAGAACCTAAAACTCCCGTCAATGCCGAGTAAGCGCTTATCGCAATTCTTATTCAGATATTATTGGGATCATGAAAACAATACTAAAACAAGCCACTGGCCTCTTTCTAGTTTTCTTTTTTCTGACCGCAGCTAATGACGACTCCACAAAAGTCGCCACAGACACAACTAAATCTCCTAAATCACCAATCGACACTATCGCAGACACCGCTTCAAATCCAACCCTTGACACTATTGTTGACACCCTCACAGATACAATTTCAGACACAACCCAACTAGATACAACTTTATTGGATACGACATTGTTGGATTCGACGCTGTCGGATACGTCCTTGCTTGATACAACACCAGCAGACACTTCAACAACAGACTCTACGACTTCAGACTCAACAGCCTCAGACTCAACTCTTGTAGATTCAACAGCCTCAGACTCAACACATGCAGACTCAACTCTTGTAGATTCAACGGCTTCCACCGCGACCGCCCATCACACAGATTCACTGAGTGACACAGGCAGTGACACAAGCTCCGCTCTTGCAGATGATTCTGGCGCAACAGACGTTAACACCCAAGTCAAACTTCCTCCGCCAATTGAGTTATCACCGCGCGAACAAGCCGAAGAGCATTATCAAGCGGCCGTGACATACTCGCAAGACACCAAGAAAGTCGTTGAGATGGTCGGAGAGCTTACACTCGCTATTAAGGCCGACCCTGACTATCCACCACCTTATCTCAAATTAGGCGTCCACCAATATCGTACGAAAAACTACAAATCCGCCGAGGACAATCTCAAGAAAGCAGCTAAACTATCTCCAGATGACACAGTCGTCCTTGGAAATCTTGGCAAGTTGTACATAGCTCTACGAAAGCGTGATGACGCCGAAAAACTATTTGTCGCCGCCGTAGAGGCCAACAAAGATTTTGTAGGCGCCTACCGCGAATTAGGTGATTTGTACTACCGTCAAAAGCGCTACAAAGAATCCATCGACGCCCTCGAAAAGTACAACAATAAAGTAACCGATGATCACCTCTCACATTTCCGCGCAGGTAAAGTCTACCGCAAGCTCAAGAGACTTGACAAGGCTGTCGGAGAATACAGGAAAGCTCTTTCTATCAAATCAGACTTCGCGCAGGCCTACAGCGCTCTTGGACAGATTTACCTTGCCGATGAAAACTTTGAGGAAGCGATTGAAGCTTACAGTAGTAGCGTACAATACAACCCCAAAGGCTACCGTTCATTTTTCAATTTGGCGATTGCGATTCAATCTGCTCATCCCGATAGCCTAGATCGTAGCTTGGCAGCTTGGCGGCAAGCCTTGCGTATCGCAAGAAATAACCCACGAGTTACAGACATCGTTCCGATTGCCGAGATTCAAATAACTGAACTGGAAAAACAGATTAAGCTAAAAGCCAACCCTAGCTCTTCTGTTGGTAAGAAGTAATTGACTCAAGCGACTACTTAAGCAAGAGAGCCTTGCGCACAATACGTGAGTAGGCAGTCTTAACCTCGTAAAAGTAGACTCCACTGGGCGCTATCCTTCCAGAACTAGTCTGACCATCCCACCGCAGCGTGTACCCACCTGAACTAGTGGGCGCCGAATATAGCGTCCGCACCGTTTGCCCTAACACATTGTAAATCCTGACCCGCAAATCACTACTTCGTGGCAAAACAATGTCGAACTGCATTTCAGGATTGAATGGATTCGGGTAGTTTTGTGAAACAGTCATAGCTTGTGGCAAAACAACACTCTCATCATCACCAACCCCAGTCACCACCCCAACTGTTATTTGTCCATGGCTCAAATACGGACCTGAATTACGGCCATTTGAGTACAATAGAGCCAAGTCGTCATCGCCACGAAGAAACTGCGTTGTCGGAATGGTGAAATCATGATTTGCTCCCCGCAGAAGTAGACGCGCCAGAGGAACACTACCCTCAGGCAGCGTAACTACCGAATCTCCAATAGGAGCATAGTCAATTGTCAGAAATCCTGAGAGAGAGTCATAAGACCAGCTGGATGAATATTCCAAAACCGTGTCTGTCAGTAACAAATACAATGTATCAAATGTAAATAGAGACGTATCGATTACCAGTGGTATATGAATACTTCTAGCTGAATCGTGCAAAGCCAAAGAAAGTTCTAGCTCCACCTGTCCACCGACTGCCGCAGTGTAGCTGGAGAAATAGACAGTATCTGCATGAGCAACATTCAATTCAAGAGCTAACCCACGCGGACTATTAAGAGCCGCAGTATCAGCCACTGTCAGCGTACCCGAATAAGATCCAGGCGCCAAAGTATTCCCTGGTAGAGAAAACAATAACGAATCACCGCCAACACCTGTATCTAACTGCAAATCTACCCAACCCAAACTAGTTGAGGCATTCCAGCGCAAAGTGTCGCCACCAGCATTGAATACCTGAACACCAGTCTCAAAAGACTCATTCGATAAAATACTAACCCGCACAGTGTCCTCTGAGAAAGTTATATATGGCACATCACTAGCAAACTTCAACGTCACACGCACCGTATCAGGAGAGTTCACAGCCAAAGCATCAGTAAAGACAATATACCCATCATAGTATCCCAAATTCAAACCAGTAGGATCTGCGATTACAATCACGGTGTCATTATTCCCACCACTACTGGCGCTTAAACTAAGCCAAGGCGTTGGCCCAACCACTGCCTGCCAATTCAAATCCCCTGAACCCGAGTTACCTATTACTAACTGCGCGCTAGCAGGCGTTCCCAATTGAGCCAGCGCAACCAGTGTATCCGCAGAAAGCGCAAGATCAAACTCCGATGTCGTCACAGTCAATCCAACATTTATCGCAATTGAACTATCAGCATTGGTCACATCTATGACTTGCAAACTAGCAAAGTAAGAACCTGGCGCTAGCGCCGGACTAGGCGCACTGATTGTAATAGTCACCATTGCTGGTGTCACCCCAGACGTAGTCGAGACTGTCAACCATGAAACCGTATCGACAATTTCAAACCCCAATTCACCAATCCCAGCATTCAACAGAGACACCGAGTCACTAGCAGGAGCTGGTCCAGCTGTGTGCATACTAAACTCAAGAGCGTTTGGCAAAACAATCAGCGCTGGCTGATTGTAATTCATGATCCGTCCATAAATATCAAAATTCCCATTGCGATAATCCGCCCAAGCCACTCGAATATCAAACCCATCCATCGCCACCACTGGTTGCGCCTGACGGCCAATCGTGGTATCAGTGTTTATCTGAAAAGTCGAATCAACAAATTCTCCCAATTGATCAATTACCCGCCCACGAATATTCCAATCACTGGAGCTTGAATCAGCCCAAACGATTATGACATTCCCCAAACGATCTGTGGCAATCGACGGCTCCCGCTGTGGTGTAGCGCTGGAGTCACTATGAACACTGCGAGCAGTATCGAGCGCGACTCCATCTGAGCCAAAACGCCGCATGTAAATATCAGGGTTCTGCGGATATGTCCCATTGCGCCAATCAACCCAACACAATGTAAATCTTCCTGAACCATCACAAGCCACATCCGGAAAATCCTGCCTTGAATTGTTTTTTTTATGCGCACGAACATTCGCGCCAACTGGATTCCCACTAGCATCATAGACCTGAAAATAAATATCATCATTGCCGTCGCGATTATCATACCAACTAACCACAAACCATCCTAGAGTCGAAATACTCACACTCGGAGAATGTTGCTGCCCAGCAACACCTGTATCATTGACCACAAACTTAGAGCCAATTCTCACACCATCAGCGTCAAAACGCTCAGCGACAATCTCCCAATCGCGATTGCTATGCTCGGCCCAAACAACAACTCCCGAACCATCGCTACCAAGCGCTACATCAGGATCTTCAAAAATCGAATCTACTGATTGCTCTGTCCAATTGAACTCAGTTCCCGAAGGCTGACCAGTCGAATCGAAAAATGTATGGTATATATCAGGATTAAACGGAAATGAACCGTTACGGAAATCTTTCCAAACCGCCGTATACGAACCTGTCACGCTAGCGGCAATAGAAACCTGAAATCGCTCAGAGCTAGTGGAGTCAGTTGTAGTCAGCAGAGAGTTCCGCTCCAAAGAATTGCCTTCAGCGTCAAAACGCTGGTAATACAAATCATTCAATCCAGATCGCCTGTCCACCCAAACAACAAAAAATTCCCCATTGGCCTGAACAGCAATCTGCGGCGTACTTTGTGGAGCTGTCCCAAAGTCATCATTAATACGAAAATCTGACTTATCAATAGCCAAAACACTACCGCTGAGTGCGAAAATAGCAGTGCAGGCAAAATAAGCCATTCTCGTTAGCTTTACACCTAGGCTCAAGAGAGCCCGTCCGAGTCTTGTTCTAGAGTTTTTCACAACTCTGAGGAACGCAAATTCTCAGCCGCGCTCGCAATTTCGACAACTATTTATCAGGCAGCTAAACCGCTAACTCAGAGAGAGTTACAGGTAGGCCATAAAGCAAAGACTAGGGTTGTCCCAGACCGCATTCAAATTCACGCCGAAGTTTCCACAAAGGCGGAAAATACTTCCCTATTCTAAAAAAGATTGCCTCAGTTTGGAGCAAAAAAAAATTGCCGCCCAGAAAACATCTGGGCGGCAATAGCATGACTTCAATTCTATCAACAGCAGAAGAGCTTACTTATTCTTCTTCTTATGACGATCGCGTCTTCTGCGTTTTTTACGCTTATGCGTCTTAATTTTCTGACGCTTCCGCTTTTTTCCGCTTGGCATTAAACCTCCAAAAAAACCTAATAAGGCGCTACAGTAATATCACCAAAACCAGAGATAGCGAAATCATCAAGCTCTAATTACTCAGAGACCTGAACGTCATCAATTGGCAACTTAGTGATCATATTCTTAAATTCATTCGACGGCTTGAAAACAGGAACTTTCCTATCTGGAACTGGAACAACTTCACCGGTGCGTGGATTACGCGCCTTACGTGACTTACGGAGCTTAATCTTAAAAGTCCCGAAACCACGGATTTCGATGTTCTTCCCGCCCTCAAGCGTCTTTTTCACAGTATCCAGGAAAGAATCAACCACCACAGAGACGTCTGTACGTGTTAGTCCGGTTCTTTCTGCGACCTTTTCTACGAGATCAGCCTTAGTCATGTATCCTCCCTAAAAGGGTTCTTCCTTACTGTGAAAGCAGCCACGGGTTAATCACTGAACTTCAAGACACAACTCCCCGACTGCGAATCAGTTACACGAAGATATGCGATTTCAAATAGCAATCAATCATAATACTAGGATTTATTTCAAGTTTTTTGAAAGAATTGCGATTTCTTCTAAGATAAACGGCGACAACGATATCCATATCAACCTCGCCAATAGTCTCCAAACACGCCCAAGAAGGGCCAGAAACCAGCTTTTGAGGCCCAATATCCCAAATCAGACTATACCTATCGGTGTCTCGTAGGTCGAAATCCCTTGTGGTTTCGACATTTCTCTGTAGCAAAAGAGTCGAAACCACAAGGGATTTCGACCTACAAAACTGTGTTGGAATATTTCTTCACAATTCCAAATTATTTACTATATTAAATACGGTAGAGCGTTATCGCTCTACAATTAAAAGTAACCGCGCCAACGCAGTTTCTATGCGTCCTAATCGCCAAGAACTACAGAAATAGGTGGCGAAATGGGTTATCGCTTTTTGTTAATTCCAGAATGCGATTGGCTTGGAGAAATAAGAAAAAGCGAGGCTGTTGATCTTGGGATTATATCCTTCATAAAACGCTCTTGTGTGATGCAGCTAAGGCGGCATGTCACAAAAGTTACCACCCCGATATTGGGTCAGGGTGTGTTGAATGAAGGAGGTGCATTATGCATGCTTGACATTTATTATGAAGAGACAACTTTAATAAAGGTACTTCCAAGATGAAGGATGAAAAATGGAAACACTAATAGTGGTTGCTGTAGTAGTCATCGTCGGAATCATCATTAAATGGAAATGGGACCATTCAGTCCAATGGACATATTGTGATTGGTGTAGTCAACCCACATGGGGGTATAGAAAGGACAGTAAAAATCACCATGGCACTTTTTACTGCTCAGGAAGATGTGCAAGGGCCGATGAAGCATCTAGAGGCGTTAAGGAAAAAAGATATCGTATAATAGACGGTGAGTAACAGCCATACTAAACTAAAGTCAATGCGCGTCAAAAGAGCGTTCACTAGGGAATGGCTCTATTGGCCAGACATAAATGATGCACCCCACTTCTATCAAATTCTTTTAGACTCTAGAACTAAGAGTGAAACTTTTCAAGTTTAATCAGCCAATGTCGGTCGCCCGCCACTGGCTCCTACGAGCTACTAATTATCGGGCTGGTGGCCCGTCCGCTCTGCGGCGGGTTTCTAGTTGACAAGCTACTCTGAATATAAATCTGAAACCCTGAATCTCAACCATTTCTCTGTAAACCTGCCCCAGATGGGCAGGCCACAGATTCGTTCCACTTGTAGGAAATTGTGAACAAAAAAAGCCCTCGGCTGATTTCTCAGTCGAGGGCTTTCTAATTAAAATCCAGCGTTGCGTAGTCGATTAATGATACAAATAAAGCAACTGCGGCCCGACCGACTCCGCTGAAAAGACAGTCTTGACACTAGTCACGGTCTCACTCATTAATTCAAAGAAGCCAGGCTTGCGCTTAACTTCGCGTACGGTCTCTGGATTCGGATCGAGATCAACCATTTCCGCGGCAATATTCAGCGCATCATGAAAAGTCCCCAACGTATCCACCAAACCCAAATTGTAGGCCTGCAAACCAGTATAGATTCGCCCATCAGCCAAAGGCTTAACCGCTTCGGTTTCCATACCTCTACCTCGGGCGACCACCTCGACAAACTGCTCATACGAATCCATAATCACCGAACGGAGCATCTGCTCTTCAGCGTCAGTCATCCGACGTGAATAATTCCCAACATCCTTGAGCTCACCTGACTTAATTGTCTCAAGCTCAACTCCAACTTTTTTCATCAATTCGCCAAAAGTAGGATACTGCAAAATCACACCAATCGAACCAGTCAAGGTCCCAGGATTCGAGACAATCTTGTCAGCCCCACAAGCTACATAGTAGCCCCCAGAAGCCGCCACCGAGCTCATAGCGGCGACAATAACTTTGCCATATTCATTACGAGCGCGATTGAGCGCCTCATAGATTTCCTGCGAAGCCGCCACACCACCGCCAGGCGAATTGATATGGATAACTATCGCCTTGATGTTATCGCGCTTGCTCCACTTTTCAATCTGTTTAACTGTCGGAGCAGGATCATAGATTCCACCAAATAACTCAACAACCGCTATCTGACCGCTACCTTTGGTTACATAATCCTCACTGTCACTACTAAAGGCAAAAAACAACACAGCCATCATTCCGAGTCCAACTAGAAACACTCCACCAATGACCAAACCTATTATCACATCTTTCTTGCTTGCCATAATCCTATTCTCAATTCAATGTTGGATTGTGTGTGTAACTATTCTGACAATTGATCTACAATCTCAGCTTAACTGACCCTTAGTTTCATCCCTGGCTTAATTCTAGCTGGATTTGAAATATTATTATCTCTAGCAATTTTCCTGACAGTTGTGCGATATAACTTGGCAATAAAACCAAGATTCTCACCGCGCCTGACAGTATGCCAAACTGACCCGCTTCCGCTCTTCTTGCCTGAAGCGCTCAAGACAAGCTTTTGTCCTGGGTGCAACCGCGCTCGCGAAGAAAGATTATTCCACGCCCGCAACTTACTCACAGTCAAACCATAACGCTTGGCGATTTTCCAAAGCGAGTCACCAGAGCGCACAACGTATCTGCCGCTCGACGACTCCGTGGCCCGTTTGACATTCTTCTTAACACTGGCTTTGATTAGCAACATCTGCTTAGGATGTAACATCGCCGAGGCGCCGAGTCCATTCCAGCGCCTTAGTTGCGAAACTGTCACACCATACTTGCGAGCAATCACAGTCAGATTCTCACCCCTGCGAACTCTATGCTTAAACGACTCACCTGAAGCATCGGCAATAGTAGCGTATTTCTTCGTACTACTTCGTTTCTTGGTAGTCTTATTGGCTAAGGAAGCCGAGCGAGCTGAAAGCCCAGGAATCTTGAGACGCTGATTAACATAAATCCTACCCCGACGACCAATATTATTGAGGTTCTTCAATGAAGTCATCGAGATGCCAAATGCGCGCGCAATATCATAAACCGAGTCACCACCACGAACAATATAGATTCCGTTCTCAGCTTTACGCTTGCCACTCTTGCGACCAGATTTCCGCGGCGCTCCGTCCAGCGGCACAGGCACAATCAAAGTCTTACCTGCGTAAATACGACTACGACGGCTAGACATATTATTGGCCTCACGAACCGCATATTGCGAAACTCCGTACTTCGAAGCAATAGTCGAAATTGTCTCGCCGCGTCGAATACGATGCTTAACCCAACTCATTTCCTCAGGAGACTCTAAACCATCATAGGCCGAAGCAAAAACTGCCTTCGTTCCTTTGGGGATTTTCAACTTATAGCGCTTGGCTTTCGGCGGAGTATGCTTACGCAACAACTCTGAATTAAGTTCAATAATCACCTTCTCTGTAGTACCAACCGCCTTGGCAACATCTTTCAAGGCCAATGTTTTCCCAACCACCACCACATCATATTCAAGGGGCTCTTGGAACTCTATCTCAGATGGGTCAAAACCATACTTACGAGGATCTTTGCAAATAATTGTCGCCGCCATATAAAGCGGAATGTAATTCTTAGTCTCACGGCGCAGGTGACGCAACTTCCAATAGTCACTAGTGCGATCACGTTTCATCGTCCGACTAACCTTACCAGGTCCAGCATTGTAAGCCGCCATCGCCAATGGCCAATCACCATAGCGCTGATAAAGCCACTTAAGATACTTAGCTGCAGCATGAGTGGATTTGACGGCGTCACGTCTCTCATCATACCACCATGAACGCTTCAACCCATACAGCTTACCAGTTGAAGAAATAAACTGCCACAAACCTGCAGCCTTTGCCCAAGAATATGCCTTGGTATTATAGCCTGACTCAACCAAAGCTAAGTAACACAAATCATCTGGTAGACCATAAGAACGGAAAATCTCATGAATCATCGGCAAAAACTTTGTCGAACGACTGTAATATCTAATAAACGCGTCACGAGCGTCAGTTTGAAAATACTTTATCGAAGACCGCACCCGATCATTGAAAACAATCGGCATATCATAGGTAACTACTCGATTATCTTCATCACCAACGGTCGGCGCCTCCTTCGGATTTGTCGAAAGCTGTCCAAAGTCACGCAAACGCTCACGCAAAGCCGATGGCGAAATATCCGCTGGCAACTTACCAAGTGAAAGCAAAGTCACATTATACGAAGAAACAACGTTTTCCAGCAGCGTATTATAGCGATTGATTTCAACCGATAATGTCGAATCTGGCATGTCCTCTGATTCAATATCCAGATCGCCGAGAATCTTTAAAGAGCGCTCAAAATAATACTGAGCCTCATCCCAACTTCCCTCTTGGTTAGCAACAACCCCCATCGAAGAATACTCACCAGCCAAATCCAATTGACGCCAAATCTCATCATCAACCGCCACCGAATAATCCATATCGGCAGTCTCTTTGCTAAAGACCTCAACTGGCTTAACCTCAGCGTCGTCCAAATCAACAACAACCCAGATTGTGTCGCCGCGCGAAACTCCCACTGCGCCTTCAGCCTCTTCTTGATCTGGATACTCAGTATAAACTAATGCCGTATCAGTATCACTAGCTGAACCAGCTTCGCGTCTATCGTTCGCGGCGCGTCTGCCCTCTTGGTCAACATTAACCCCGCTGGGCTGACAGCCTACCAATGCGACTACTGCCAACAACATCGCTGCCAATGTAAACAGGCTTCTCTTCTTGGTAGAGACTACCTTAAAGTGTGTGCTTTCTGGAATCATATCTCGAATCATATTCTGTAGTGTTATTTCCTCTAGTGTACTTTTCTCTAGTGATATTGCCTCTGGTCTCATATTTGCAATATCACTTCGTTCTGGAAACCATACCCGTTATACGCATAATCGGCTATTTGTTACGAAGACTTAAACGTCTTTCTGAGGCTCTAGGTTCCATATCCTGTTGCCAATTAACACCTTACGGCACAGAATAACCCCGCGAGGCTCCTCAAACGACGAACTCCGCCACGGCAAACTGTTACTGCCAATAAGGTTAGTAGTTTTAGGTATCCGAAAGCAACAAACAACTGGGATAGAGTAGCGACAATTATGGCAAAACGACATTACAAACTTATGCTTCAGATTGATTCAACACAGCTTGAGCTGCGGCATATAATGCTTCAGTCTCTTGAAAAAACTCAACAGAGTCAGTCCCCCTCAACCAAGTCATCTGCCGCTTGGCAAATCGTCTGGTATTCTGCTTGATAAGCTCCACCGCCGCAGGCAAACTGTGTGAACCAGTCAAATGTTTAGCCAACTCCGCATAGCCAATAGTCCGCGCCGCCAAAACCTTCTCCGCGCCCCACAACTCGACCAACCCCTCAACCTCAGACAGCCAGCCCCGCTCAAGCATAGCCTCAACTCGCAACTCAATCCGCGCATAAACCGAGGCAATCGGCGGTGTCAAAGCCAATTGCACAAACTGATACGGCCGCGCCGTCAATCTTTGGCTGACCGCTAATTCAGATTTTGTTTTGCCAGTTAGATAGAATATCTCCAAAGCCCGCTGCACACGCACAACATTATTAGCGTGGGTAATCTCAGCCTCAAGTGGATCAATCGAACGCAGCTTATCATGCAACCCCTGCGTTCCCAAGCTCTCCGCCTCCTCAGCCATTTTCGCACGCAATTCAGCGCTAGGAGCCTCTATCTCAAAGATTCCATCAACGAGCGCCCTGATATACAAGCCAGTGCCACCACAAACAATTGGAATCTTGCCACCGCGTAAAGTTTTCTTGATTTCGCCTTCAGCCTCTTCCTTAAATCGAAACGCCGAGTAACTCTCACCCGGCCCGACAATATCCAACATGCGATAATCAAAACGCTCGCGCTCGGCCAATGACGGCTTAGCCGAACCAATATCAAAACCCTGAATAATTTGCCTCGAATCAGCGCTAATAATTGAAACAGAAAACTCCTCAGCCAAACGATGAACAACCGCAGACTTCCCTGAACCAGTTGGCCCTGTAATGATTAAAATTGGCGACGTGACTTTGGTTGGAGATAGCATCATTAGAATGTAAGGAATTGTATGGAGATACTGTTAACGATTAATAACAATTCTGAACTAAGTGCGACCAAAACGATGATCAAGTTCACCGCGCGAAATCTTAACGAATGTCGGGCGACCATGTGGACAGGAATAACCAGTGTCACACTTAAAAAGTCGCTCAATAATAACCTTGGCCTCTTCAGGCCCAAGAATATCCCCAGCCATCACCGCCGAACGACAAGCAATCGACTGCGCCACAGCTTTAATAGGCGAATAACCACTTTTTTCCAAACGCTGAATATCATCAAGCGCAGCGCCAAAAATCTTCTCAGGTGACCGATGCGCCAAAATCGCAGGTATCGCATTGAGCATCACAGTCTGTCCACCCAAATGTGAAGCATCAAAACCAATTACCGAAAGCTCATCCTTGCGCTCATCCCAAACTGAAAAACGTTCAAGCGAAAGCTCAATATTCACAGGCAACAACATCCTCTGCGAAAGCGCCGCATTTTTACCCATGCGCTCCATTGTCTCTTCATAGAGAATCCGCTCGTGCGCGGCATGTTGATCCACCAAATACAAATCCGAACCACTCTGCGCCAGCAAATACAATTTCGCAAACTGCCCCAAATACCGCACACCCGATTCAAACAATTCGGGGTCACTATCTCGGTGACTATCCGCTAAGCTCCCCACACTACCGCCAGCAGACTGCTCTGAAATAACTTGGCCATCTGGAATTAAACCCGCGCCAAAAATCTGCGCCGTCGCCGACTCAGTTGCGCTTCCTGAATACTCTTGACTTGGCAAGCGATTAAACGAAGCCCCATAACCTGCCACAGCGCTTGACGGCTTCTCAAATGACGTCGAGGACATATGCCGGTCATGTAAACCGAAATCCGGAATAATCCCCCGTTGCCGCAGAACATCACGAACAGCATGCCGAATAAATGTATGCGCCTCGCGCTCATGTGACAGTCGCACTTCATTCTTTGCAGGATGCACATTCACATCCACCAAATCACCATCGACCTCAAAATGCACAGCCCCAATCGGGAAAACACCCTTAGGCAAAAGCTCACCATACCCAAGATAGAACGCGCTCAACAATGGGCTCGAACGCAATGCGCGATTATTTATATAGAGCGTCAAACCTCCACGCACCGAACGCGCCACATCTGGCTTACCCAGCGCTCCCCACAAACGAAACCCACCTTCAGAAACATCAATCTCCATCAACGCCCCCTCAGCCACACCCAACATCCGCGTGGCGCGTTGCATCAATGTCTCTTCACGAGAGAATGAAAACACTTTCCGCCCATTGAGCCGCATAGAAAACCCAATCCCCAAAGCGCCAAGCGCCTGCGACATTGCCGCGCGTGATAATTGACGAGCCTCAGTGGTTTCAGTTTTCAAAAACTTCTTACGCGCAGGAGTATTAAAAAACAAATCCTCTATTATCACCGAAGTCCCATCAGCCCGATGTGACGGCCGAACTTCACGCACCACTCCACCCTCAATCAGAATCTCAGTGGCATGATCTTCTTCGGCGCATTTGGTAATCATCCGCAAACGTGACACAGAAGCAATCGATGGCAAAGCCTCACCTCGAAACCCATAACTCGAGATTTTCTCCAAGTCCTCAAAATTCCGAATCTTACTTGTGGCATGTCGTGAAAAAGCAATCTCCAATTGCGACGAACGAATCCCAGAGCCGTTATCATGGACTTCAATCTTGCCCATACCAGACTTTTCAACAATCACATCAACTTGAGTGGCGCCAGCGTCACAAGCATTCTCAACCAATTCCTTAAGCACCGAAGCCGGACGTTCAATCACCTCACCTGCGGCAATTTTATTGACCAAACGCTCAGGCAAAGGACGAATCCAATTAGCTTGCTTGTCGACTGCAACTTTATTCATCTGGCAACAACTCCTTCAACTCAGAAAGCAAAACCAACGCTTGAAGCGGTGTCAATGATTCAATATTAGTCTCAGTCAAGCGACGCTCAACCTCTGATGGAGCGGCAATATCAAATAGAGAGGTTTGCGCAGGACGCTCTTTAGCCTTAACAGCTTCAAACGAACTCGAACTCTTCCCCGCTTCCAAACCACGCAATATTTCAGCGGCGCGCGCCAAAACTTGCTTAGGCATCCCCGCCAATCTCGCTACTTCAATACCATACGAATCATCACAACCACCAGGGATAATCTTATGCAGAAAAATCACCTCACCCTGCCAACGCTTGACCGCCACCTGATAGTTTTTAACTGCATCCAATTGTTCAGCCAAGGCAGTTAATTCATGATAGTGCGTGGCAAAAATAGTTCTGGCGCCAATCCGATTATGCAAATCCTCCGCCAACGCCCAAGCAATAGACAGCCCATCAAAAGTCGAAGTCCCTCGTCCAACCTCATCTAACAACACCAAAGAATTGGCAGTCGCATTGTTAAGGATATTAGCCGTCTCAAGCATCTCGACCATGAAAGTCGACTGTCCGCGTGACAGATTATCAACCGCGCCAACCCGCGTAAATATCCGATCACAAATACCAATGGTCGCCGCTTTCGCAGGCACATAAGAACCAATTTGCGCCAGCACAACAATATGCCCAAGCTGCCGCAAGAAAGTCGACTTACCCGCCATATTCGGACCAGTCAAAATCATCACACGTGTATCTTGTGCACTCAAGAATGTGTCATTAGGGACGAATGTTCCCTTGGGCAATATATTTTCAATCACAGGATGACGACCATCAGTGATTTGTATTTCATTATCAGCAGTCAAAGTCGGGCAAACATAATCACGTTCAACCGCCAGCTCAGCCAAAGCTGAAACAACATCGATCTCAGCGAGAATCTCTCCCGCCAATTGCATATCAACAATGTGCTCAGTCAGTTCCTCAAGCAACTCGTCAAAAAGCTCACGTTCTAGTTTGAATATTTTCTCTTCAGCCGCGAGAATAACACTCTCATGAACTTTCATTTCCTCTGTGATATAACGCTCAGCGCTGACCAAAGTCTGCTTACGAATAAAACGCTCAGGAATCTTATCACGGTGCAGATGTGTCACTTCAAGATAGTAACCAAAAACTTTATTGAACCCCAAACGCAGTGAAGAAATCCCAGTTTTCTCACGTTCGCTCGCCTGCAAACCTGACATATAGGATTTGGCGTCAGCAATAGAAAACTTAAGCGCATCGAGCTCCTCAGATGCCCCCTTGCGGAATATCCCTCCTCCGCTAGATAACAAAGGCGGTGATTCAACCAGACGCGTAGCGACACTCTCAGCGACTCCCATCACCCTTTGTGGAAACTTCTCAGAGGACACACGCAACAATTCAGACTTGGCGGTTTTCAAAGACTCAGCTATCGCACAACCTTGAGTCAATCCTGAAGCCAAAGCCAATGTCTGACGCGGCGAAATCCGTTTGACACCCAAGCGCCCCACCAAACGTGGCAAATCAGGCAAAACCCGCAAACTCTCGCGTAGTGACTCACGAAGCGTACTATTCTGCAAACATTCAGTGACCGCTTTTTGCCGCTTACCGACCTCTTCAAGCTTAGAAAAAGGCGCCAGAAGATTCCTACGCAAACGACGCTCACCTGCAGCTGTGCGTGTCAGGTTAACAGCGCCCAAAAGTGTCGCTTCTTTATCATCACCAGTAAGTGACTCCACCAATTCCAAATTGCGAGCCGATGAATAATCAAGTCGCATAAATGAATCCGCGCTAACTCGTGAAATCGAAGTAATATGATTCAAAGTCGTGCGATGGTTCTCAGCGAGATACCGCAGAATTGCCCCCGCGGCGCCAATCGACGGAGCGGATTCATCAAGACCAAAACCCGCCAGCGAATTAACTTTGAAAAAGCGCTTCAATTCCCCAATCGCAACCTGCTGCTCAAACTGATAACTATCAGTGGCAAACTGTCCCTTGGGACTATGAGCCGAATCAATAATATAATCTAAGTCTGGATTCTTGTTTTCCGGAAATAAAGTCTCACGCGGCGCCAGCGCTCCATAGCGCTCAGCAACCTGATGAACATCTGCATCGAAAACACGAAACTCCGCAGTAGAGACATCCAAATAGGCCAACCCGAAAACTCCCTTAGCCCCATTGCCCCCAGCGCAAATCGCGCTCAAATACGTCGGGGCGCCTGTATCGGTATCATTCTCGAATGACGCCGTCGCAGGCGTGAGAATCTCAACCACATCCCGCTTAACAATTCCTTTGGCTTCCTTGGGATCTTCAACCTGCTCAACAATCACAACCTTCTCGCCAGCGAGAACAAGCCTGCTGAGATACTTATCAGCCGCATGATACGGCACACCAGCCAAAGCGATCGAATCAGAGCCAGCCCCACCGCGCGAGGTCAATGTAATTCCCAAAATCGGCGCAGCCTTAATAGCATCCTCGCCAAACATCTCATAAAAATCGCCCATACGAAAAAAGACAATCTTATCAGGATAACGCTCCTTGAAAGCATTGAACTGCTTCATCAAAGGCGTAATCTTTCCAGACGGCTTGCCAGATGGTTTCCTAGTTGGCTTTCCCGAAGAAACCAGACCCTCAGTTTCCTGACCGTCAGACTTGGGGCTGTCAGCTTTTGTGTTATAGACTGTAGTTTGGTTCATAGAATAGATAAAGACATCTCTAAGAGATTAAATCCTCGTCTCAACTTAAGAGCGAGGTAACATTGGCTAAATGGAATCTATTGCCAGATCACTTCTGACGCAAGGAGATGCTAAAGAGGACTTTTTCGGAACGCTCTAAGGTACGCTTAAAAGCCGCCGCCGCATCGGCAGAGCCAAAACGCCCGACATAAACCGCATAATATCGCTTACCTGAGATAGTCTTACGGGCAATTTCCACTGGTTCGCCATAATTCTCAAACTGCTTTTTCTGCCGACGAGCATTTTCCTTAACCGTAAAAACTCCGACTTGGATACTGTAGAACGACCCAATCAACCGCTCAGCCTCACCTTTATCGGCCTGGCTGTCGATTCCAGAGATTCGCTCGATCAAATCATAGGCCCCAATTGCATGCGGATAGGCCTCGCGCAAAATATTGAAATCCAGCGCCGCCTGATCGTAGTCATTACCACGAGTATCGTCTTCAGCCAATAGGTACAGCGCCACTGGAGCCAAAGGACTGGTTTGCGAAGTAGAAACTCGAAAAGCATTCCCCCGACCACTACGATAACTTCCTTTCTCACGCATTTCAAAACGCGCCAACGCCAATCGAGACCATTCGCGCATATCAGCATCCGCGGAGTTCTTCATTTGGCGACGACAAATCGCTTTGGCTTGCTTAAAATCACCCTCACGTTCGGCCAGAAAAATCCATAATTTCGTAAAAGCTACCTGAAACTCACTGCGCTTAAACTCTCGCTCATGTTGACTAAGGGCAATTCTCAATTTTGGAATATTCCCCAGCGCCTGATAATAGCGAGCTAGGCTGAGATAAATTTTCTCACGTTGACGCGGGTACTCAGTTCCAGCTAAGGCCGCCCTCAAATATTTAGCGCCCAGATTGCCATTGGTCTCCAGCCGCGCCAAAGTTACCAATTCCTCTGGAGAACGAGAATTAGCCGAGGCCAACTCCGAAAGCTTATCCTGCGCTTCTTTCGGCGAACCATTATCGATAAGCGCCTCTATTTCGCGCAATTTATCCGCGCGTGTAGCGCCAACAGCAACCACCGAACAAACGAAAACCGCGACTAAAGCCAGCGCTAAAGGACGCAGAGTATCTACCAAACAAAAAGACGTCCTCACGCTAAATCGCGTAGGACGCACACTATCCAACAACACAACAGAGTTTCTAACAAACATCAAATTCAAAAAACCTCTCTATGGCTACCAATAAATTCAATCAGCTCGACAAGTCTATCATTGCAATCATTGTGACGAAGCAGCGCTTGAACTCGAAAGACCACGCAAAGCCTCCAACTTTTTCTGGCTTTCCTTGCGCTCCTTGCTCTCTATCAAACCGATAAGATTATGAATCTTCTCTTCCTTCTTGCTCTTCAAATACAACCGCGCCAATTCAAGAGCTGGCAAATAGGAATCGCTATTATTCTCCAAAGCATGAATCAACTGCTCCTCGGCGGCCTCAAAATCTGACTTCTTGCTGAAATACGCAGCCAACTTCAAACGCGCCTCAAGATTCCCAGGATCCAACCGAATCACCATCCGGCAAATATCCTCAATCTCACCAAACTTCCCGACTTCAAAAAGCGCCTTCTCCAAACGCTCAAGTGTCGGACCAGATTTCTCTGGCACATTCGAAACCATTCGCTTCCAAATTCCAATCGCATCTTCAACACGATTCTCGGTCATATACGTATCGCCAATTTTGACATAGGCCGCCGCGCACGTTTCATCCAATGAAATCGCCTCTTTGAAAATCAAGCGCGATTGATGATACTCTTCCCTATCCGCAAAAGCTTCGCCAATTTTGACCTTGTAAGCGGCCAATGACTTGCGCGACATCTCGCCTCTGAGCTTCAAAATTTTTTCTGCGGTAGCCAAGGCGTTTTCCCATTCGCCACTTTTCTCCTGAATAGAAAGCAAAGTCTCTAGTCCCCAAGCCCCCTGCTCACCACTATCATTATACTGTTGCAACGAACGAGCCGCCGCCGAATAATCGCCCATCTCAAGATAATCCGAAGTGATAGCCCGATAGACATCTGAACGCTGCTGAACTGTCAAATCATGCCGTGAACCCAAATCCTGATGGATCTGCAAAGCGCGCTCAGGCTTACCATTACGCTTAAATATATCCCCAATACGAAGATAGGCGTCAACGTTTGAAGAATCAGTTGAAATCACCTGCCGGAGCTTCGCAAAAGCCGTGCGGTCATCATCGTTCAACAATGAGCGCAAACCATCAATATATGTCTGCTGATCAACAGCTTTACCCCCGCCACGTATTTTCTCATAGACAAAATAGACTCCCAAAGAAGCGGGTATCAAAGCGAACAAAAAGAGAATTAAACTATCCATAACCTACTTCATCTCCGCTTTCTCAGACTCACGAGGACTGGCCTCACCGAACAAATCGTGCGGCTCCTCAATTGGACGATTGCGCAATGCCGCAACTTCCTCTTTGAGACCTTTAATAGACCTACGAGCTGAACTTAATTGCGTCAATTGTTTTATATAGGCCCCCATCAAAAGCATCATCGAGGTCACCATTCCAGCCACAAAACCCCAGAACAACACAAATATAAGCTGGACACCCTCATAGCGCTTCCAGTACAGGTCAATAGTCACCTGTTGGTCAAGCTTAACATTGTAAACAAAGAAGCCACCGATAACGACTATCGCCGCCAGTGTCAAAATCGCGCGTATTACCCACATATCCTATGTCTCCTAGGCCATAAATCGGTCTCATATGCAATCGCAAACAAAACCAATTGGCTACATACTTCTAATATCAAAATACTCCACATCCAAGATGGAGTCAATTCAAATCGAATTCAACAGAGATACTCAATAATATCCCAATCTCAGCAGTTGGGGATTTCTTATTTCCCACTCTCTCCAGCTTCACCACTAAGATTAAGAGACTTCACAGCCTTAACAAAATACGGCTCGTTAACTCCCCGATAGAACAATGATTCACAAAGACCACTAACAATAATGATATTCTTACCATCAACAGATTTGAAGACTGCCAAATCGCCCTGAACATTGTCAGTCACAACATCTGAAACTTGGCCAACGCCTCGTGGGACTTCCAGATGATAACGACGCATAATCTTGACTCGCAACCCTTTTTGTCCGCCATCCAACTTCAAGCGTGAGATTATCGGTCTCTTGGTCTTACCGTCAAACACTTTGAAAGAACTGTAAATTTTCTTCTTTTGCTCAGAAGAGAATGTCTTGGACTTCAAAGAATCTACAAATGCCCGCACATCAAGACTGCTTGTATCGACAAAAAGCTTTATCATAGGAACCGTTGTCAAAAATTCATTTTCACGAAATGATGGTGGAATTGAATATTCTTTTCTAGCAGCCACAAAGCGAACACTTTCACCCTTGGCGGCAACTTTCATACTCCACGCCTCTGGAATCTCAATAGTCAAGCCATACTTGCTATCGGTAAAAACTCCATTTTCGTAGGTACCAGTATACTCTTTTTTCTTTTTCTTGCGTCTGGCCAACGGCGAATCGCCCTGCCCAAAAGGAACCAGGGCCAACCCCATCCCCAGTAATACACCCACCGCGATAATCCGTTTCAGCTTCAATGCTTTCATCATTGTTTTCATCATTGTCTTCCCATTCTCATTTCTTCAAAAGCAATCAATTCCGCTCAAAGAACCTCAATCTCCTCACAGCGAAATCAAATACAATCAAATCTGTAACTTCCTAATATCCCTGTAAGCCCCCAACAATACTTCCTCAAATTACAACCATACAGTCAGTTATCAATATCATGCAGAATCGCTCGGGTCAAGCATAATCTTATAAGATAGTTTATCACAGTCCTCATTAAGAATAATTGACGTACCTCCACACCAATTCTATTTCAAGTAAATCATCTTGATTGCCCGATGACCCTCAAAATCCTTAGATAACAAACGCGCGAAATACATCCCAGACGCCACAGCGGCGCCGCTTTCGTTTCGCCCATCCCAACGGACTTCTCCACTGGCTGACCCAGACTCCGAAAGCCCAACCAATGCCAACTCACGAACCACTTGTCCCAAAACATTATACACCACAATCCGAGAACTAGCATTTCCCCTAGGAATCCCCGAAAACCGAATCAAGGTCTCACCATTAAACGGATTAGGATAATTATCCAACAAACGGAAATCTGATGGTTTCAAAACCAGCGGATCATCATCCACTCCAGTCTGCAAGAACTCAAAGACCTTAATCGATGTCCCATTTGAAGTCGCAAACACTCCTGTGCCTGGGGTGACCAAACTCGCCCCACTCGATTCGTAATACAATTCTTCCAACTCCCCATCAACAAACGCCAACACACTGGTCGAATTAGGCCCCACAGCGGAAATCAAACCGTCTCGTTCAACCGCTGAGGAATAGTCACCAGCCACAAAGTACTCCCCTGTAACTTTCAACTCATTTGGAACCCGAATATCAAATCGTCGAATCCTACCCTCAGAAAACATCAACAATGAATTCCCATTATCAATCGTCAACATAGTCCGTATCGCTCCAGGAATCACCATAGAACTAATCTCCACAACCCCATCGAAGAAACTCAACTTACTCAAAGACAGCCGACCCGCCTTAGAAGAGTAGTGATAGATTCGCTCGCGCTCCACTGTCACAGCCGTTACTCCCACACCCAGACTTAGCAAAACAGCTCCAGAGTTAAATAACTCCCCAGCGCCTGTGCGAATCAAATAATATTTGCTGCCAGCGCGAAGCAAGAATTCTTTTCCCCCGCCGACACCCTCATGAATAGTAATCTGATCAACCTCCGCTGGAACTCCAAAAGCCCCCATTGCCAGCGGCAACGAGTCACTAAATGCCCGCACCACCCAGACCAACGGAACCTCTGAGCCATTATCAATCAAATACAGCGTGTCACCCTGCTCAACTGAAGCATTCGTCCCTAACGGAAACGAGCGAGAACCAACTAACTCAGGTCCATCAGCCCCAAAGAGTTTGTACTTTTCAAATGAGTTCCTACGACCAGCAGTGTAAAGAAATCCATCAACCAAATGCAATGACTGGATCGGTCCAGGGTGATCAAAACTAGCGAAGTTCTGCGGATAGTCACTAACATTCATCCACAATCCCGCCAAGCCTGAAGTCTTTGAAGGTGTCACCAACACCTGCTTATCTCCAAAGTTGGCCAAGGTCGCCCCCAACGTATTGCCAGAAATCGGAATCAAGTTCAAGGCCCCAGGGTCTACCTTGTCCTGAGTCTCAATGACATTAGGGCTAGAAATAATGACATAATTTGAGTCAGTCTCAAAAACTTTCGTAGCAAAGCTAATCGTCGGACGTTCGAACAGCGAATTGAATATCCCCAACGAGTCAAAAGTAACTGTCTTAATTCCTGAATCCCCCACAGCGAGATTGAACCTATTATCATGAGGCGTAAATGATTGTATCTGGAATGGTAAATACAAATAGTCAGGAATTGGCTGCAGCCCGCTCTCTGGGGTTGGATAGCGAAGTATCCCATTGTAATCATCCAGCGCATAAAGCGTATCAGCAGCCAAAGCTAATTGAACAACCCGCACACCAACCATAGAAGAGTCAACAAAGCTCAATGAGCGAAAGTCATCAACCCGATACATCGACAAACCACGAAACTCTTCAGCAAAATACAGCGCTCCCGAATAATACAAATAATCCTGAATCTCTCGCGAATAATTAACCGCGCCTAGTTTTTCAAACTTAATTGATTCTGAGAGTGAGAAAAACAAAAACGAATTATCCGCCATATGTACTACCAAAACAGAATTATCATAACGCATCGAAAGCGGTTTCACTTCCAAAGGATAGAAATCCCGAATCCTGAAAACTCCTTCTTCAAGGACACCAGCCCCAATACTAGCAGTGAAACCAGTATCAAGTGTCAAAACACTAATCCCACCATCCATCGCGCAAACCAAAACCGTATCAACCTGCAAAGCCGCCCAAAAACCATTATGCAAAAACTCAGCTGCTAACTTCGGCTGAATATCCTTAGACGCTCCAATAGCTGATACACCAATGACGCTCATTAGCAAGACCAAAGTTCCGATGATTGTCACTACCGACTTTCTAATCATCGCGACCCTCCTACAGGCCCAGCCACTCCATGATTAGAAACATCATGCAAAAAACGCGGCCAATCCCAAAGTCTAGGTGTCACCTTACCCTTAGTATCCCAAACACTCACCGTATTATCCGAACCCGCCAAAATAATTTCCAACAAACCATCATTGTCAATGTCATCAATCACCGGCATAAAGCCTATCGAAGTTACCGTCCCAGGATTAGCTGGCGTCACTAGTGGATACCCGTCAAGCATACGTCCCTCAGGCGTAAAAGCATAGATCCTTTCAAAACCAGTCCCCGGGAAAAGAAATCCACTCCGCGCAATAATATCCAAAGCCCCATCACCATCAATATCGGCAACCATCAAACTAGAAAGGGAAACATCAAGCTGAAATATCTCGCCAGGCAAACCCGAACCGCTATCAATGAATGGCGTCCCGTCTAATGAAAATATAAACACTTTTGAAATATCAAACTCTGTATACACCGCTAAAGCCTCAGGAACACCGTCACCATCAAGATCAGCAAAAGTCGGATACGCCCCAATCCAATCATTAACCTCGGGAATATGAATCGGCCAGCCTGGCGCATCCTCAATACCATCATGCAGCAACCAAAGTGACATATCCCCACCTTGCGCCTGACCGCTCAACAACACATCGACAATCCCATTGCCATCGACATCACCAAGCGCCATACCATGGCTCTGCTCAATATCCAATAATCGCGCGCTAACACGACCATTGGCAGGTTGTCCATCACGGGAGTTAAAAGCAAACAAACCAGATGTAGCCCCAGGCGATGAATAAGCCGAGAGTAATTCCAAACGACCGTCACTATTGAGATCAACTGCTGTCACTTGTGGAATAGAAACTCCACGAAATGGAAAGTCATTGCTAATATTGGGATCAATGCGCGTGAACAAACCCGAAAGCGAATAAAAATATGACTCCCCCGAAAAAGTATAGGCCCTCAATTGTCCAATAGAATTGACAAACATCACCGCAGGCTCACGGTCACTAGCAAGCTCAGTCACTATTGGCGTTGGGAACCCGAGAAACACCTGACCCGTAACACCATACTGCGGAAACCCTGCAATAGCGCCTCCGTGCCTATCGACAATATGCAAACCAGTGTCGCTAGTGAAAATTACATCTAAGAAACCATCACCTGTAATATCATGTACTGTCGGTGTTGATCGACAATCCCTCTCTACAGAAACAGGAAATCCACTCAACACTTGACCTTGATAATCAAACACATACATCCCATATCCAGACCCAACAATGACTTCCTTGAACCCGTCACCATCAAGATCCGCAACCACTGGCGAGATCGCCAAAAAACCTGGCAACTTAACAGGCCAACCAACACTCAAAGCCGAGAACACTTCAACTGTAACCGAATCTTCCTGCTCACCGAAACTTCCAAAGACACGCAAATGCAAGACATAAGCCCCAGATTCAAGTGCGCTCAATTCCCAAGTCAACATCCGTGAATTAAAAAACTCCGCCGTACTAGAAAACACATACGTCTCAAGAGAATTATTGGGCCTGCTATAACTTACACTAACCGAATCAAACGCATCAGCCGACGCGCTACCAATCACACTCACAATCGACTGCAAGGTGTCGCCAGTTGATGGCGAAATAATTCTAGCGATAGGCGCACGCGAAACAGTCACTTGCAAAAAACTCTCATGCCCATCATCGGCAGTCAAACGAAAACGCAATAAACCACCTGGCAATGAGTCACTATAAATTGCCAACAATGAATCAGCAGGAAACTCACTAGCGCTGGCCAATTCAAAATACTGCAACGAATCACCAACCCCCACGCTCGAAAGTAAAGCATACTCCAGCGTCCAAGCGCCAGTATAACCAGCCACTGGCAATCCTCGGATGTCAAAAGCCCCCGTGTGCCGTGAGTAAGCCATTGGAGAAGAGAATGCCAGACTAGCTTCACTGATTAGAGCCAAAGAACGACCAATATCAAGCGCCCCAGCGCCAGACAACGTATCCGGCCCTGGAAATTGAGCGCCAGTATCATATGGCTGAACAATGTCACGCGCCCCATCCCGTAAAGCAGTTTCAATTTCTATCACCGACAACTCGGGACGAACCGCCAACAACCGCGCTGCCGCGCCAGCGACAATCGGTGTCGACATCGAAGTCCCATCCGAGAGATAGTACAATGAATCGATAATCCGAACCCCTGGCTCACCTCCAGCGGCGAACATGTCAGTGCCAGCGCCACGAATCGACAAAATGTCACGCCCCGGCGCGACAATATCAACATGAGCGCCATAAGTAGAAAAGAACGTCACCTTCCCTGCGCTATTGGTGGCGCCGACTGTAAAGACAGTCGGCAAATCCGCTGGCTGAAAACGTGAATTATCACCACTATTACCAGAAGCCACCGCCACAAAAACACCCTGCTCACGAGCATAGGCAAACGCCTCTACCAATAGCTGCGACGGAAACCGCGACCCCCAACTTATGTTCAAAATATCAGCGCCACTATTAACTGCGTAAATAACCGCCTCAGCGCCAACCGATGCAAATGCGTTCGGAAATATCTTAACTGGCAGAATTTCCACTTCAGGAGCCACACCCACAACCCCCACACCGTCATTAGCCGCGGCAATAATCCCTGCCACATGTGAACCATGCCCAACACTATCGGCAGGATCATTGTCCGTCAATTGATCTGTGATAGTGATACTATCACCAGAGAAATCAAATCCGTGGACATCATCAATCAAGCCATTGTGATCATCATCAATACCATTCTCTGGAGTCTCATCAGGATTGGTCCAAATTTTCCCCGCCAACTCGGGATGCGTATCGTCAACCCCAGTATCAATCACCCCAACCAACGGTCGCTTCCGTTTTGGAGCTGGACTCGTATACTCAGCGCGTAGCCCAATATCCTCGCCAGCTATTCCGCTGACAAGCTTGAGAGTATCGTTCTCAATATCATCAATTCGCTCAATCGCCAAATATGACTGTCCGTTATTCAGCAAATGCCATTGATTCGGAAAATGTTCATCAGTCGGTAAATCAAAAAGTTCAAGAATTGGATCAGCCTCGATATACTCAATATTGCTCAACCCAATCAACGCTTCAATCTGCGAAACACCAACAGACGAATCGGCAGTGGCAACCACTAGTATTCGTTCCAGCGGATTAACTGAAACGCCTCGACGATTCAATTTACTCGCACGAGCGCTAGCTCTGCTGGAAAGTTTCTGCAAAGCTATAGCGGGACGCTTGAACTGAATTCCACTCTTTGCAACAACCGAACCTGGAGCAGGCAAAGCCGAAGTAATTCCAAACAACGCCCCCAAATCCGCCTCAGGAGATAGTTTAACAATAAATCTCTTCCCACCAACCGCCTGCACACCACTACCACCAGCAGACAAATCAGAATCAAGCGAACGCCCCATCACCGACGAAAAACCAAATACCAAAGACACAACAACCCAAACAAACAGCGTTAGATTAGTATTCGTATTCTTAGCGTAATTTGTATCGTACTTGATTGTCATACACATTTACTCAAAATAGTTATGTACTCTGTGGACCCAACACGGTCCTAGCCTGCATGAGGGAGAATCAATAGTGACGCAAGATCAACTGGGATGAATTACTGGAGAGACTTGAATTGCAACAGACGTGACTACAACAGGTTTGATTACAATAGGCTTCAAGACGGCGAAACATCCTCATAACAAAATACGCCACATAGGGTTATTGTCAAGAGGTAATTGAAGAGGTGGCCCCTCAAATCTCATGCGGAATGTGAACTAATCGCAGTCCTAGCCGCGACTTAATATCGTCAGTAATCGCATACAGCGCAGGAATCACAAACAAAGTCAAGACTGTAGCAATCGTCAGCCCCCAGACAATCGTCGTCGCCAGCGGACCCCAAACAATCGAACGCCCACCCAAACCAATAGCCATCGGCAGCAGACCAAAAATAGTAGTAATCGAAGTCGAAAGAATCGGGCGCAACCTTCTCTTCCCCGCGCGGACAATGGAAAAATATCTAGCGCTACCGCGCGTTCGACCACGATTCACAAAATCGACCAACACCAAAGCGTCATTAACCACCACACCACTAAGCGCAACAATTCCATATAGGGTCGCAATCGAGAAAGGATCACCCAAATACAACAACCCAAGCATCGCTCCGATAATCGCAAACGGAATAGTGAATATGATAATAAACGGCTGCAAAAAAGACTTGAATTGCGCCCCCAAAATCATATATATCAGCAAAATACCAACCGCAAATAATTTGCTCAACGGACCGAAAGCATTCTTGAATTCGTTCCATTCACCACCAAAATCAAGCCGATACCCCGGATGTCGTTTACCAATCTCCTTGAAACGCTCCGCCACCAGCGCGGCAACCTTATCAATCTGAATTACTTCTTTATCGTTTTCAGCAAAAATTGTAATCGCTCGCTCTTGATTAAAACGACGAATCTCATCAATACCGCGACCCTCGACACGAGTAGTCATATCCGACAGCGCTACTGTCAATCCAGCGTCATTTGTTAGACGCATACCCTCCAAAACATCAAAACTCTTGCGCGACGTTTCAGGAAATTTCACCACCACTCGCACTTCCTGATCACCATCTCGAAACGTAGTAGCCTCCAGCCCCTCAAAAGCAATCAACATTTCTCGGGCGATACTCTCCGGTGTAAATCCCAAACGAGCTGCGCTCTCCAGATCAACTTTGTAACGGACTTCCTTCTTACCTAGCTCAAAATTATCACGCACATCATAAAGCCCCTCAATACCGCGGACCTCTTCCATCAATTCATTGGCAACCTCTTCCAGTTCGCCAAGATACCGCCCTTTAACCTTCACCTCCAAAGGCGCCCCAACTGGCGGACCAGATTCAATCTTCATATAATCAATAGAAACTGGCCCGATAACATCCGCAAAAGCAACCCGCATTTCCTCAATCAATGAGTCATTGGAAATCGTCCGACTGTCCATGTCCGTCAAATCGAGCTGTATCTGAGCGACCGATGCCTTAAAAAACCAATCCTGTTGCGTCATCAAAAAACCCGCCGTGGCCGCATAACCCAAAATGTCATCCTGACTGACAGCAGCGAGCTTCCCTTCTAACTCGAGCAATGTCTTCTCTGTTTCCTCGATGTTAGAAGCAGCCGGCATACGAACCTGAACTATAATCGATGGAACCTCCTCATCCCGAAACATTTCAACACCAAGTCTCTCAAGTATAAATGGCACAGCCACCAAACTCAGGAGAACAGCGGTAACTACCAGATAACGATACCGAATAGACTTGCTGACCAACGGCACATAGTACCGATTCAACCGAGAAAAAATCTTAGTCCGTCGAGTAACACGAGGTCTCTTTCTCACCTGCTTCTTACTCCACTCTGCAACATGTGACGGCAAAACCAAGAACGCCTCAAGCAACGAAGCCACCAAAGCCAAACTGACCACAATCGGCACAATCTGCAAAAACTGCCCTATAATCCCAGGCATCAACATCAAAGGCAAAAAACCTGCAATAGTCGTCGCAGTCGCCGCCAATACTGGTGTCGCAACCTCACGTGTTCCCTCATAGGCGGCCTTCACTGGCGAATAACCCATTTGCAAATACCGATAGCAATTCTCAATAACTATAATCGCATCATCAACCACCACACCCAAAACCAATACCAAACCAAACAGCGAATTACCATTGAAAGAACCACCAGTGGCATAAAGGAATATAAACGTCACCATGAAAGTGATAGGAATACCCAGAGCCGCAAACAATGCATTGCGAAAGCCAAGGAAAAATTAGAGCGTCAGAATAACAAAAAACATTCCGACCAATGCATTTGATTGCAAGACCGAAAGAATGCCATTGATCTGCCGCGACGTATCACCAACAAAAGAGAAAGTTACCTTCTCATCCTCAGGTAACCCCTCGCTAAACCTCTCAGTCATCGCCTTGACACTATCAATCACCGTCAACGAACTCGAGCCGCGTGTCTTAGTTATCAGCATCGAAAGCGCCGGCTGGCCATTGAAACGCATCGACGTCTCCCTGCGGCGCAAATGCGGCTGCACATCAGCTATATCACCCACACGCAAGAATCCAGAATACCTATCGCCAGCGACAACTGTCTGCTTAACATCCTCAACGTCAGTAAACTGATCTACCAAGCGCAAAGTATATTCCTCACCACCAGATGAAACCGCCCCAAGTGGAAACCCCACATTCTTGGCCTTAAGAGCCGCGGCTACACGGCTAAGTGAGACACCCGCGCTACGCATCTTCTCTTGATTAACTTCCACCCAAACTTCAGGATCACGTCGCCCAGGAATTTTTGCCCCTTTAATCCCTGGAAGTTTCTTAATCTCCAGACGCAATTCGCGGGTAATCTCTTGCAAGCGCAATTCTGGAACCTCCGCTCCAGCAATCACCACCTGTATAGCAGGCAAAAAATCTTCAGTGGTGAAATTGACGATAGTCGGATCGTCAGCTGCATTAGGAAGATCAGTAACTCGATTGACATTGCTGGTCAACTCCTGTAGTAGAGGCCTGAATTCATCCTCAGGTACAGCGTCAAACTTAACAGATATAACAGATCGTCCCTCAAGTGAAGTCGAGGAAATAGAACTGATTCGATTTGTCGAGGCGATTTCCTCTTCAAGAGGAACAGTGATGAGGCGCTCAATTTCTTCCGAACTACCGCCCGGCCAAGAGGTGATAACATACACCCAATTGAGCTCAACTGCAGGCATAACTTCACGAGGAAGCTGTACCAAAGAAAAAATGCCGACAACCAAAACCGTCGCGGCCAGTAGATTAACTACAACAGGATTTCTAATTGAGAAGCGAATCAAGAGAGACCTCTTCGAGAGCTCGTAATAATTGATTGTCACTCAAACCTTGGGCGCCCTTGACCACAATGCGCTCACCAAACTCCAAACCAGAGAGAATGTTCACTCCAGAACCAACTCTCTCACCAAGCACAACAGACCGGAAACTAGCCCGAAGCATACGCGCCGCACCACCAATAACGTTAGAGTCCACCACAACGACTGCAACAAATCTCTCGCCATCATGATCTGCATTTTCATTGTGCTTCTCAATGACAGCGCTAGCTGGAACTATAGGACGGCCTGCATTGCTTAGCTTGAACGTCACCCGACAAGTCACACCAGACCGTAGACGCAAGTCAGAGTTGTTAACGACAACCTCACCCTTAAATAACTTAGTAACTTCATTGCCCTTGGGACTAACCGCGCGCAGAGTTCCAAAACGTGAACCTTTCGCCTCTCCGACAACACTAATCTCACTCTGCATCCCCACCGAAACCATCAGCGCATCTTCCTCAGAAAGAAAAATATCAGCAATCAATTGCTGACGATCGGTAACTTCAGCGACAATCCCACTAGGAGGTGGTGTCTCACCTTTATCAAACGGCAAACGTGACACCTCGCCATCAAATGGCGCAACAATTCTCGTCTCAACCAAATGCCTCTTAGCCACTCCTAACTCAGCCTGCGCTCCATCATAAGCGGCCTTAGCTACTTGAAAATTCAAACGCACAGCTTCCAATCGCGACTCTGAAATTCCAGATTCAGCAAACAGTTCTTGCGCCCGCTTCAAATCCCGTTCAGCCTTCTTGCTACCAGCCTCAGTGGATTCTTTACGAGCCGTAGCCGCATCAACCGCCAATTGCTCGAGCTCCGAATCAAGCCTAACTAATGTCTGCCCCGCCACAACTCGCTCTCCAAGAGTCACATCAATTGAAACAATGCGCCCAGGACGCTTAACAGTTAGGTTTGCCTCCTGAACGCCACGTAAGACCGCCGAAAAAGACCGAACCTTACCAACCGCATCAGCGTTTGGACTTCTCAGCATAGCAACTACAACTGGAGCAGACTCATCTTTGGAAGATTCATTCTTGGGGGAGGAAAGTGCAGAAGTTTCAGAGTTATTTGTTTGTGAAACATGTTCGGGAGTCTTTGTGTCCTGTTCACTCGAACAAGACAACATGAGCAATGACACCAAAGAAAACACCATGAAAGAAAATACTCCTATTCGAGTCTCTTCTTTCACTTTTGCCATGGCTGATTTCATAACATATCTCCAACTCACATAGCTACTCGCGGCCAAACCCAATTGGCCGACGGTTCATATGCTCAATATAGGTCCCGACAGGTATGAAGGTAAACTCATCAAGTAGTCGTTCGAGCTTCCTATGAAAACTCTTTATCGAAGAATGCTGCCGAAAACGATCGCGCATACCAATACCATCAATCTTGGGGGGATCAAGATCAAACTCCCACGGATGAACATATACCATAGCTGGCTGGCCATCGCGATTCAAGCGACGAACCATCATAGAACTGTACCAATACGGAGAGTGACGCAAATATCCACCGCCAGCCACAGGCAAATTCTTGCCAAATAACCGAACAGTCGAAGGCGGGAATTCCAATAAACTCTTTTCCTTACCTACCTCAAGTCGCACCAATTCACGAGGCGCATTCAAGTCACCATAGAAATCATGCTTAACTGGAAAAACCGACGAATCATATTTGAAACCAAGATCAAACAATGTCTCCAACGCCCAAATATTCGAAGAGTTGATTGACCAACTTGGAGCGCGATAGCCATCAGGCTTGACTCCGCAAGTCTCACCGATAACGTCAATCGCTCTGATAGTATCTTCTCTAAACTCTTCTTGAGTGAGTTCATCAACCCGACGATGCCAATAACTGTGGCAGCCGACCTCATGACCAGCGCCGACAATATCTTTCATTAATTGTGGATGACGCTCTGCCACCCAGCCCAATAGGAAGAATGTTGCAGACACTCGTTTGCGCTCAAATAACTCCAGTAGCAAATATGTATTGTCTTCAATCCTAGACGGTAATTTCTGCCATTGCTCTCTGTCGAACCGATCTGACAAAATCTCAACAACAAACCACTCTTCAAGATCAACTGTTAAGACATTTCGCATTGATGTACTTGTGGATTTATCTCGGTGCATAGCCGTTTAATATTCATGTAGTAGTTATCTAAAGTAGCCTCAACCTACCATAGTATCCCAAGTCTCAAAGCCAGAGCTATAGCAAATCTCAAAGCAACTCAAGTACTTCAAGCGATTTCGTTAGCAATAACCCTAGCTTAATCCTTGGTGGTTTCGTAACGATAGTAGTTAGGATTAAAGTAATATGGAAGCGAATTGTTAAGATTATTGAGAACGACACCAAGCAAACGATCTGTAGAACCAGTCAACAAATCACGAGCGCGAACAACAACATCCCGCTGTGTCTCTCCCGCCTTGACAACCAACAAGACACCATCAACTTCTCCCGCTAGCAACATAGGATCAGAGACAGGCAATACTGGCGGTGAATCAAGAATTATGAAATCATATTGATCAGACACCTCATCAACAAGACGCCCGATACGAGAAGCATCAAACACTTCTGTCGGATTATCGATATGCTTACCTGCAGTAATAATATCTAGCCTATCCAACTCTGTCTTCTTGATTATCCGAGTCCCAGAAAGTCCTTCAGTCAAATACTCCGAAAGTCCCTGTTCACGCTCAATCGAAAACAAATGATGTATACTAGGACGACGCAAATCGCAATCAATCAGCAATGTCCTGCGCTCTTTTAGCTTTGCTGAACAAATCCCCAAGAAGGCCGTAGTCGTTGATTTCCCTTCAGAGACTGTCGCTGAAGTTATCAAAATAGATTTTCTATCTGTACCGGGATTCCGCAAACCAGAACCAGAACTACTTCCCGTACTGGCTTGCTTAGCCTTGGCGGCATAAGCCCCATTCAAATTGTGTATCAAACGCCTGAACTCAGTAGCAGCGTTAGACTCTAAATCGAATCTATCAACGATTGATATGGCGCTATTTTCTCTCTTCATCAGTTTATCCACTAATTCTTTGATTCATCAATCTAGAAATTACTCTTTAGAACCTGATTCCATATTCTTTGTCGCGTTTTCCAATTCCTCAAGTAGGCCATAGGAAATATCATGAGCGTTAATCGCCTTGTACAACTCAGGGTTCAACTCAAGAACAGCTTTAAGCTGCTCTATGCCCGCCTTCCACTCACATATCCCTGATTTCATATACGCCAGCGCCAATTGAAAAGAAACATCAACATACTGCGGATTCTCTTCTAACTGACGCCGTAATAACTCAATTTGAGCTGTGATTTCTAACTTACCCGAAGACTGCAATGTCGCCAAGAAACTCGTTCGTCTATCCTCATAGGAGCTTGCCTTAGAGCTAACAACCGCATCACGATTCTTCTTATAGTAACTAAAGGCCTCACGTACAGAACCTGATTCTAACGAACTTGCCCCAAGTTGATGCTCCTGGCTTTGGAAACTCTCATCAATTAGTGTCGCTTTTTCAAAATACCCTCTTGAATGAGTAACGAACTCCTGAGCAAACTCGCGATCGATACTTTTGATACCGTTGAAAAGACAAACTAACCCCATAGAGTAGTATGCGTCAGCATAGTATGTGTTTAACTCAAGCGCATTCTCCAGTTGCTTGCGACTCTCAGCACTCTTTCCAGCCCAAGCCAAAGCCAAACCATAAGCATTCCGATAGTCAGCAAATAATGGCTTCTGACTAACAGCCTCACTAAGTCTCTCACATGCGCGACCATACTCACCCATGTGCGTCAAACAAAGCGCATGTCGATAAAGAGATTCAGCGTCTACAGGATTCAAATCAACTGCTAGAGCATACAAACGCTCAGCTTCGTCATAAATACCACGAGACTCAAAAACATCAGCCAAGAGGCGCGCTATTTGAAATGATCCGCCTTCTTCGACAGCCTGCAGATGCGAAAACATTTCCTGAACTTGCGCTTCAAGAGTCGCTGCAACATTCTCTAAGGCGGACTCAAAATCACTGGCGCCAACCATATCCAATGCTGGCTCAGTCGCAGAAAAAATCAATCGACCATTGTCATACAGTCCTACATTAATTGAATTACCATCTGCGAGAAATGTCGCCTCAATCGCAAATTCACGACCAAGTACAGTAAATCGTGTCGTCGCAGAAATCGTCTGTTCACCACGAATAGGCATCAAAGCGCCCCCTCACTATAGATTCCCCGCTGAGGTGTCGCCAAAATTGGCTCCACACAGTAGCAAAACTGAATCTCTATAACGTCATTGTTATCTAACATATCTGTAATCCCTTGAATTCGCTTCCTACAAATCCAATATCAGTGTAAAGACTCAATCTCAGGAATAGTTGCCAATACTGGAATACCCAGCAGATCTTCAACCTCAGAAGTCTTTCTAAAGGAACCATCCATCAGCTCTCTTAGGAGAGCCGCCGCTCCACCCAAAATTAGCCCTAAAATTCCGCCCATGATGCTGATTTTCGGACGGTTCGGTCGTGATGGTTCCAATGGCGCAACCGCTGGTTCAATAACTTGATAACGTGAATTGGCGCTATGAATAATATCTTGCCGTAGTTGGTTGCTAGTCTCTTGCTGTTTGAACAATGCCAAATTTTGACGCGCATCAGAAACTTCACGCTCAGCCTGATCCAATAAGGCCTTAGCCACCGGAATCTCATTGGCCCGTTGCTGAACACGGCTAAAAGATTCGCGAAGTGACGCTCGATGGTCATGCAAGAAATCCAAACGCTCTAAGGTGACAAAATAATTAGTCAAATCTGTGCGCGTAGCGCTATTGGCTTTTGTGTACTTATCGTCAACCAAACGCTCAATCTCTTTTTCAATCGCTATCATCTTGCGATTTAATTCAATCGTGCCATTGAGCACAACACGCTCAGACCAAACATACTTGCCCATCAAATTTACCAGCGAACGGCTGTCCTCACCAAGTTGTTTCTTCAATGACCGTAGGTTCTTGCTCGTGGTTGGTTTCAATGTTCCAACTGACTTGAGTTTGACAACCAGTTCAACTTGATCACGATTCAAATCACTAATCTCACTTGTAATTTCATCAATCGCAGCGCCGATAGTCTTACGATTATCTTCAGAGATAATTGTTTCGTCAATCTGAAGCCGCAAGCTAGCCTTCTCGGCCTCGGTTTTCTTTTCAACCGCAGCCAGCAACAAAGATTCAAACTTTGTCAACTGATCGTCAGTCAATTCCTGAGCGCTTCTAACAGCCCCTAAATCCTGCAATGTCCGCTCTTCCATGTAAATCTCGGTCAAACGGGACGCTGTCTGTTGCGCAATTAGTGGGTCAACGTCATAGACACCTATTCGCAACTGCCCCTGCCCAGCAAACTCCACCTCAATCGCATCACGCATTTTCTTTATCAGAAGTTCCATCTTGATGGTTTCCAGAGCCAAACGCGGATTCGACGAGCGTATACGCTGCGCCTCTTCTTCAATCTTCGGATTCTGGTCAAGACGCATCTCACGAATCAATCTGCTAATAACTTTCGACGACATAATCTCATTGGTCATCGCAGCCAATTGCCTACGACGATCTTCAGAAGTCATTCGCCTTGAACCGCTCTGCGCTACCAAACCACTAAGCGGCTTAATAAGTGAGGGATTATTATTGTAACTCATAATCGTCGTAGAATAGTAGGCTGGCTCCAACAAAAACGAACCGCCAATAGCCGCGCTCAATGTCAAGACAAATGGCACAATTATGTACCACTTGCGCCTGCTAAGCGCCGCCAAAACATCGCGTAAATCGACTGTGGCTTGTTCACTATTGTTAGATACTGTAGACATATTCTCGTATGAAACCCTCAAAAAATATTACTGACACTTTCATTGATTGAGCTTAACTAAACACCCCAAAAAAGGCGCGCACTCTCTCCCAATCCCTACCTACTTGTTATCGACAAATCTCACCAGATACCGACATACACCCGTCTTTCTAGCGAAGCAATAGAAACATCGAGGTTATTCCACTAGCTAAAGCAATAAAATCCCGTGCGCGACCCAACCCCAAGAACCCACGACCTCTTGCCGGCAAAACAATCGTATCCTCTGGACGAATCAAATAGCGCGCGGGCTGTCCTGTCTTGGTATATTTATCTATATCAATAATAATTACCTGCGAATACTCGCCGTCCTTGCTAACCACACGCACCTTCCTCAAATCTGCGCCACTCGTTGGGCCACCGGCTAGAGCAATTGCATCTAGTAAATCTATGTTCGGCTCAAGAGAATGAGTACCAGGCGTGTTAACCTCACCGATTATATAATAGAGATTCTTTAATCCAATATTACCACTGATCCTTGGCCGAAGAACTCCACCAAATGTCCTCAGAAGCTCTATCGTATCACCAGAGCGTATTGTCGGCAACTTATTTACCTCACCCCGTGAAATCATCCCCGAAACGTCGACAATTTCGACTTTCCCCTGCTTCTCACCACCACGAATAATTCGCACCCGGGTAAGATCACCAACATCCGTGGCGCCTCCAGCTTCATTTATCAATGCCCACAGGTCTGGTATACTTTCGAAAGTATACTTGCCAGGATCTTGAACCTCGCCAAAAACAAACACCTTACGGCTATTGTAATTCACAACACGCAATGTCGCTTGGGAAATTTGTGGATTAATTCGTGATATCCGCCTGACGATTTCCTTTTCTAACTCAAACTCAGACAAACCAGCGGCCTGCAATTCGCCAATAATATCAATTGCGATTTTCCCATCGTCACGAACACGTACTTGCGCATTCAGCGTCGGATCTTGCCAAAAACGGATTTCCAGCACATCCTCAGGTCCAATCTGATAAGGCTTGGCCGACAATCCAGACGACAATGCCAAAACCCCAAGAAAGCCTGCTACTAAACACAGACTATACTGTCTTAGTCGAATTAACAATCGAGCATTCAAGCCCAACCTCTTTTGAACAGCGCCTCTCTTAGAAACATCTCTCATCGAAAGACCAGTTTGTATTACATCAGAAAACATTTTTAGCAATTCTCCCATTTGTTCTCATACACGCAGATGACCAGTAGGTTCAATCTACTCTCTAAACTCCAACATCATCCGCCCAAATTCTCAGAGGCAATAACAACTCAATAAGTACCTTTTGCAACCCCGCAGGAAACCACCAAATTCGCTCACAGCGATAACAATAGCCAGTGGTCTCCAAATTGAAGTCCAGCACAAGTCTAACACCGTAACAATATCTCTGTAAAGGATTAAACCGCTAATCAGCAAGGAATCTCAAAGCCCCCTAGGCAAGAAACGGACCTTCTCCGCAACCTCTAAGTGGGCTTTTGCAGTCCAACCTCCGACTCGCTGGGAGCCATAAAGTAGCATTGATTCCGTCCTTTGCGTTTGGCCAAAAGCATAGCTCTATCCGCCTCATCAAAAAGCCCCTCCGGTGACAATCTCCCAAGAACCGATAAAGCCCCACCAATCGAAACTGTCAAATCGATACCAGTAGCTGAAGCGGAGCGTTCACGAATCAATTCCTGCCAACGATTCATCGTCCCCAGAATTGTCGCTTCACTGGCGTCAGGCAGTATAATACACAACTCATCCCCACCATAACGGCAAGCAATATCAACCGCGCGGACATGCTCAAGAATCAGCTTCGAAAGAAACTTAAGAGCCTGATCGCCCTGTAAATGGCCTCGCGTATCATTGATTTCTTTGAAATGATCAATATCCATTATCAACACTCCAACAGAACGGCTAAAACGTTTACTGCGCTCAACCTCCTCGCTGAGACGGGCCTGCAAATAGGCCACATTGTACAGCCCAGTCAGAGTATCTCGATTCGCCAACCGCTTGTAATGTTGAATTCGCTTTAGATTCAAAACATAAGAGCGTGTCAGATTTTCCACCGAATCCAGCTTAGCCTCTGGTTTGGAATATGAGTCTGATTCGGTATCCGACTTGAACTCCAATCGAGAGTCGGCGCTCGTCCCCTGCCAACAAAACCTCACAGACAAATCCTGATCTATCCAAATCAAGCGGCTAGAAGTAGCCTTGGAGTTCCCCGCAGCTATGCCATCTGCAGTAGCCTTTTGAGATTTCTCCACGGTAAACTGCGGCAACTCAAAGCCAAACTCAGATTCAACCTTATGAGCCAAATCATTGAGTAGCGGTGTAATCTCCTCGTGCACCAACAAACTCGAAACAGCTAATTCATCAGAGTCATTATCGACTCTCGTCTCACCATCTAGTTTGGCCTGCGAAGAGATTGCTCCATTGCGTATCTGGAAGAGCCGAATAACAGCCAATAGCAACAACAAAGCTAAGGCCGCAGTCACTGCGCTATGGTAGTCGGTTAGGAACATATCTTTTTTGCTATGATTACTACAGAAGGTTTCTTCCAAGACAGCTCAATTCGCCATCCCACAATTAACTTGACGAACGCCGCTGATTTTGCCGCCGCGACAATTTGAATCGGGACCGCTTTGAAAGCAGACCCTCTTTCCAAAGAGCCCTAAATACCCACCACCAACCAAAATTCACGTTTGCTCTTTCACTATCAATACCTGTACTATCGAAACTCGAAGATCCACGAGTCTCTTGAAGAGCAAAACTCAACTCGCCAATTGTTGCAAATGGATCTTCAACAATCAAAACCACCAACTTCTCATTGGGAGTTTTCGCTGAAGTTTGTGCCGCAGTTGAGGATTTTGACTGTGAGAACTTTGCCCCAGAGAACTCAGATTGCGCTTGCCCAACTGTCGAAGCGCCGACCTGTGAACTCGTCGATTCGAACCGAGAACTACGCGAATCACCACCCTGTTCTTTCGGAGCATCCACACCAATAGCCGCCAACTCGTCAAGTCCACCATTTGAAGTTTGCGCTGGAACTTTGGGGCCTCCCTCCAAATCTGGCATATCGACCTCAAAACTTCTCGTCGCTTGAGAGGCGCTCTCAAAACTATTCAGAATAGTATCAAACTCCAAAAGCTCAAATATTTCGCGGACATTAGGAATCATACCCGAAAGACGCAAGTCTCCAGAGTGCTCCCGAGCCTCTTTCAAATGCGAAATAAAAACACCCCACCCAGCCGACGAAATATAATCAACACCAGCCAAATCCATGACTATCCGATGCTGGTCACGACCTATCAGTCCCTCAATCGCCCGCTCAACTTCTTTGGAAGTGATCGTATCAACAATACCATCAACCCGCACAGTCGAAACAGAACTATCAGCGTCAATTATCGAAACTCGTATGTTTTCTGTCTGGCTCATAAACCCTATATATTATATCAAATCCAAAACTTCAAAGACATCTTCCCAACAATTAGAACATCCCCTAATCACTGGTTTCCATCGTTACCCCAGCCGCAGACTCGCGCTTGATTTCACAGTCTGGCCGCCCCTGAATATCACCCGAAACAGCCTCAAGTACAAGTGAAACTTCAGCGCCCATTGCAGCGCCATACCCAAGAAATAGAGCGGTCAATTTCAATCATGAAATGAGGTGGGGTGAATAAATTCCTTCCCGAGAATCGGGAGGATTAATAATATCTGTATAAACGTCTCACTTAGGCAGACTTGCCAATCAACACCGTCATATCGTCGTCCTGACGCTCATCACCACGAAAAGAATCAAGCCGCTCCACAAGCGTTTCAATAATCTGGTTGGAGCTGGCCCCACCACTTGCAGTGGCAACCGCCTCAAGAATCGACATCAATCCGTCTGGACCCAAACGCTCCCCTGAATCATTGACCAAATCACTTAGACCATCGGTATAGACACAAAGGAAATCACCTTCGTCCAAAACAATACGTCTTTCTTCATGAGCTCTACCAGTAGTCAGCCCAGCGGTAAGAGCGCCAACACCAAGCGGCGCCCCTTTGGGGTTAATCAAGACAAAGTCAGAATCGACTCTTCGATAATGAATCAACGGATTATGACCAGCGCTGGCAAAACTGAATTCACGACTGTTGGTATCATAAACAGCCAAACCAACAGTCACAAAAACTCCATCAGGAATATCCAAAGTAATATGCTCTTCTATCTTGCTGAGTATCGTCGCTGGTGAACTCTCACCTGGAGCCTTGAAACGCACAACCGTCCGCAAAACAGACATCACCAGCGACGCAGGAACGCCCTTACCAGAGACATCAGCAACAATCAAACAATAACGACCAGAACCAATCTCAAAGACATCATATAAATCGCCCCCCAAGTGAGATGCAGGACGATAGAAAAACCCAAGATCCAATCCAGGAATAACTGGAATGCGCTTAGGCATCAAAGTCTTCTGAATCTGACCAGCGATTTCATATTCTTTGTCGATCTTTTCAGTCGCCGCGCGTTTAGAACTATCCCGACGAATCCGTGTCATCATCTCATTGAGAGCTCGCGAGATAACAAAAAACTCCTCGGCCCCCTCAACTGGCAACTCGCCCGCCTCGCCGCCTTTACTAAAGCTCTCCACTTGTTCAGTAATTGCAATAATCGGACGCACAAAATAATTCGACAAGAGATAGATCCCTGCGATACCCAGCAACAACTCCAAAAATATCAGCACAAAAGTCTCAGTTCGTGCAGCCGCAATCTCTTCAGCAACACTCTCAGAACTAAACTCGATTATCACTTCGCCAAGTCTACGGCCTTGACTGAGTATTGGTGTTCGCAAATAACTCATACGGACATTATCTGCAAAAAACTCTCTAACATTTGAGCCAGCGTCACTCACTGGTTGCAAGTTTGCAGGCGGCGTATACTGTTTCCGCAACAATTTGATATCGCGCGAATCCGCTAAAATCATTCCCGAAAGATCAACTAGTGTCACGCGCGCCAAATCGGTCGACTGAGAACTAAGGCTAAATGCCAACTCATCAAATTCCACATAAGTGCGCCCGTTAAGAATATACCGACCTGCCAAAGACGCCGCAGACTCGGTCAGCGAACTCATACTTTCAACTTGCTGGCGCTTAATGCCCGAAATCATTCGTGATTCAATAAAGTAATAAGAACTCGCGACAATCATCAAAACAATCAAGCCCGTCACAAGTGAAAAACGCGCCCGCAAACTCATCGCCCGCCATTTGAGCGGATTCATCCGCGCAAACCTACTCGGCGTACGTTTCGTCAAACGTAATTCATTGTAATCCTCGCCGACAATATACTGCACATCGTCCATCAGCTTCTCGATCATCATCTGACCCAGACCACCCTTGCGAGAGGTCTCAACCAAACGTGACAATGGCACATCGCGTTTGGCTTCAGGAAAATAAGGTCGACCATTATCAGTCAGTGAGATAATCACCCGACTCGGATATGTCACAATCTTCAATTGAATCAAACCAGAAGTCGTCACATAGGCATGACGAATAATATTCGTCACCGCCTCCTCAAGAGCCAAACAAAATTTCTCAACATCTCGCGAATCAAGACGTGACTCTTCAAGCGCCTGCCGAGTGACAGCGCGCATCGTCTCCAGCGAGGCTATCTCGGCTGGGAATTCTGATTTGGTCTCTTTGATTGCTTTACTAAACATTGCTTTGTTAGATATTCTCTTGCTTTGCTAAATACAGTTTCGTCAATTACTATTTCTATCAATTTACAATAAGTCCTTTTCAATCACAAAGAACACAAAAACAATCCCACCGCCACTACTTATCCAGACCACCAGAAAGACGCAATTCAACTTGCTCGATATTGCGCAACAATTCCGAATTATGAGGATACTTAACAAGCAACTCGCCAAACAACTCCAACGCCTGCTCCAGTTTACCCTCACGCACCAAGGTCAAAGCCTGCGACATTTTCGCCCAATCCTCAGCATTATCCGACAATGCCCGAATACTCTCATCAGGTGAAATCGAACTCAAAATCCGCTCAAGTAACCCTTGAGCCGCAGTATTAGTTGAATCGATAACTAATGCGCGCTCGACATAGACCTTAGCCTCGGAATACAACTCATTATCAAGTTTACGACCAGCCCTGCTCAACAAATCTGAAACCTTCAACTTAGAACCCATCGACTTCAGTGCCCCACGAATCTGCGCATCATGCGGAAACTCCCGCAATAACTCACTGTAAACATCCAGAGCCGTAACAAAATCACCAGCCGAACGAGCCTTCTTGGCTTTATCTTTTTGCGACACCTGCCATTGGTCACGATCATCAATTATACGACCAATTGCGCTTTGCACATCAGGACTATCAGGATCCTCAGAGCGCGCCTTGTCCAAAACCCTTAGCGCCGAAACAAAACGCTTCTCTGCTCGCAATTCCTCAGCGAGTCCAACTGCAAGTTGCGAAGCCAACTCAGCAAGTGAGAGCGAATCCAATCCCGCGCTTTCAACAATCGCCAATGAGTCCGCCAAAGCCAACTCTCGAAGCTGATTCTCGATACTCAATATATGCGTTGCCGCCTCGGAGGCCTGTCCATCCAATGACTGCGATAATTGGAAATACACCAGAGCCGAATCCAAACTTCCGGCTGTCTCAAACTCAACAGCGGAATCATACGAATCCCGAGCGCGTTTATATCTATCTGCGCTCGCAAACTCTTCACCAAAAGTCTCTCTCTCGACCTGACGACGGCTAGCGCGCTCCTTCGCTGTCGAACCAAACAACAAACTAAAACCAAATAAATGCGTGTCACCAATATCGCTAAGAACTCGGAACCCATAATCTATACGCACAACATCAAAAACAAACCCAGCCCCAAAAGTCGCCGAGCCGTCATCAACTCCCCCGCGAAGCGCCAAACGATTGTAAAGCAAAGCCTCAGCCCCAAATCGTCCAATCGCGCTACGATTCTCAACCAGCTCAACTTCAGCCGAAACAGTCGCACGCAATTGACTAGATAGCCCCACCGAATCCAGCGCCAATCCAAATTGCGTCGAAACCAATTGATTCTCACCAGTGGCGCCGACATTAATATCCGATGAGACAACATCACGAATAACAACTCCAGCGCGTAGATAATCTTTGCGAGCGCCAAAACCCAAATCCAAACCAAAGCCATAATCCTGACTACCAAATAACGACTCATAAAGCGCCTTGCCCGTGATTCCAAAACTGAAATACTTACCAACAGAACGCGCATAGCTCAAATTCGCCAGCGAAGTCGAGTAGCCAATTTGCTGTGGCGAGACAACCCAATTGTTAACCGCCGAAAAATCATCAAGCCCCAGACGAGTAAACGAAACTCCCAAAGCCCCAAGATTATCAAAATTGTGCCCCCAAGAGGCAGAATTGATTTCAGTGTCCTGAAAGAATCGCGCATGAGTCGCGTTGAACGCCTGACGGTCAAGACGCGCAAGCCAAGCGGGATTCCAAAATGTTGCATCAGCGTCATTGGCCAAGGAGACATAAGCCCCGCCCATAGACAGCGCCCGAACACCAAATCCTTGAGAGAGAACATTACGCCCACCCGAAGCTCCAACGCCAGCCAAACAATCAGAGCTATTGAAACTAACAGCGCCAAGCGCCAGCATAACCGTCAACGCAACTCTCAACACAACCATTCGCCGACACTGCCTCAAATTTCTGCTCAATCGATATCTCATTTAAGAACCGCCTGTTTGAGATATGCTTTTTCACCAGTGCCCAAATTCGTCAGAACAACTACATAAACGCCATCACGCACAATCTCGCCCTGACCATTGCGACCATCCCATGCAGGCGTCTGAACTCCAGCGGCTCCAAATTGAGAACCAGAGTCAAAATTGTAGCGCCGCACAAGTTGGCCAGTCAGTGTATAGATCGCAAGCTCAATATCACTGTCGACACTAAGCGTATACGAATACTGTGTCGAACTAATCTCAGGATTAAACGGATTATTCTGCGGCTGGAAAGACTCAACAAACGCAGCAGCGGTCAATATATATTCGCTAGACTCAAACGGCGGAGCGCCAACTGGCGCTTGCACCGCGAGCCGCGCCCCCTCGCGCGGTCCGCTAACGACATTAATTTCAATTCCATCGAGTGGCGCTCTTAGTGTAAATTTGCGCACATTACTCTTAGCCACAAACTGCGCCTCAAATCGATAAGTGACACTCTCACCGACAGGCAAATTATTCTTTGTAATATCCATCAGCAATGAATCACCAGAAACATGAAACAGCGCCACAGCCTTACCCTGATTATCAAACAACGCCGACCGATCAAGATTGATAACCGCACTCGGAGAGATTCTCTGGCCATCAAGACCACGGAAAACAGCGACTATCCGCTCGACTTCGACATCGGCGCTCATCAGCGCAGAACTATTACTAATTTCCACAGCAAACATTTCACGCCGCTCACCAAAAACAATCGCCGTACTATCACCAGCGGTAATATTGGCATTAACCAGCAACTCGCGTTCAACCGCCGAAACAGTTTCTCCAAATGACGAACCCGCTGGCATAGTAAACTCAACTGCCTGTGCAGTGTTCAACTCCTGAGGCTCATCCAAGATAGCTACAATCACCACCACCGAACCAGCGTTCGATGGCGCTCCAAGATTAACAGGCGCTCCGAAATCACGCACCTCAACAATCGTAGTCAAATCCAAACCAGCGCCCTTAGCGGTAATCAAAACACTGCCGCCTGAGACAACCGCTTCACCAGCATTCTCTAGACTCAAATGCAAAATCAGATCGTCACCAACTTCAATAACCCTTTGCAATCCAGCGCCATCCTCAAGATCAAGCTCAGCCACCAGTGTCAGCAATGCCGAACTCTGGACAGTCAACTGGACCTGCCTCTCAGATTCAGCTCTAAAAGCACCTGAAGTCACACTAACAGAAACATCTTCAAAGCCAGGCAACAGTCCAGCAATATATGGAATAGCAACTTCTATGGTATCGTGAGCAGCCAGAGTTCTAACATTTACAGCCGTCCCACCCAAACCCACCTGCACACCAACAATCTCGAACTGCGCATTATTAACCAAACGCGCAATAATATTAAACTCCTGTCCAACACTCACAAACGGAAAGTTAGGAGCATCAGAGCCAAGCTCCACCAAATCAATTTGATTAAGCGGCCCAATCCGAAAAACATCAGCCCCAAGATCAAGTGTATCATTGCGCCTACTACCTTGCTCAGACACAGAAATCAAATAACGCACCCCCCAATTCGTCTCAGCAAACCGCAACGGCAACAACATTGGCGCAGAAGTTTCAATCAATCCAGTTGCCTCTGAATAACTAGCCGACACTTCAATAATCTCTGGGCCGCTATACAACTCAAGGTCTACTGCAAACACCGATGACTCATCAAAAACACCTTCAAACCCAACATTCAAACTAAACTCCACTGAGTCACCAGGACCAGCGAAACGCGGCGAAAAATCCTCAGCTCCAGCCACCAACCGAGCAGGCTCAACCAAATACAATTGCGAACTGGAGCTAGCAGTATCCTCAAACTCAAAAACCCCATCGCTCAACCGCGCAACAACCTGCATATCATACAATCCGGCGTCTATCGAAGATGGGATCGGCGAAATCTGCGTCAGCAAAGTATCAACCCCTGTTGCCCCAACTAATGAACCGCCAACATACATTCCCCAATATTGTCCAAACTCAAACGACTCATTCTCAGCGTCAACCAAGAACAAACTCCCACCCAACACGAGCTGAACAGGGTATGGACTACTAAAACCAAATCCTCTAAAAAGAGAGTAACTTGAACGCAACAGCAACGAATCGACTTTAGGAGTCAGAATAATATGTTCATCTATATAATCTATTACTAACTGCGAATAAGTGACGAATTGACAACCTCCATCAGTGGATGTTTGCGAGATATATGTCCCAAAACCCGAAATCGACAATGTGTCCTCAGACAATGCTGAACCAGCGCTACGAGTCATAAACTCTGGGAGTTCAAAGTCTCCAAAAACAGCTAGTGCGTCCTTCAAAACAACACGATTGCCATCAGGCAAAATCACAACCAACGAGTCTATCATCACATTGGGAATATTGATGGGCCTAAAACGAAAACGTGTAGTAACTTTCTTGTCAGTTGGCAAAACAGCCGTCAACCGACCACCGCTGGTAATCGAAGTCATTATCCCTCCCAACGTCAACTGACGCGACGGACTAACAACAGAACCAACAGAAGCGCCAACTTCCACATCACCAAACAACCCACCAAAACGCACATCGTAAGCCGCCAAATCCAAAACACCATCGGAGTCAAAAGCAGTCACAGGTATCAAAACCGGAGCCACATAACCATCAGAAACAGAAAGCTGAAGCAAACTATCATCACCGCCAAAGTTTCCTTTAGGATTCTCAAACTGATCAAAAGCCCGAACAATTCCGACACCGCAAATCGGCGAACCCACAAATTGCTCACGATCAATCTCAAGCTCCAAACGCGCCAAAACCCCAGCCACAACTGTAATCAAGCCGCTAGTATCTGCAGCTAAATCCGACGAAACTGTAACCCGTCCCACGCCAACCTTAGTAGCCAACAAATTCCCTGGAGTCACAACACCCAGCGAATCACTCTCTAGCGTCAAACTCCAATTCAAAGCCGAATCAGAAACAGCATTTCCATACTGATCTACAGAATTAGCGCTAAACTCCAACAAGTCTCCAGCAGTCGCTACAATATTTGCCACAGGAGTCAGTGAAACCGAAGCGGCAACATCAGGCGCCAAAATAACCTCACTCGTAAACGAAGGCCCCGCCAAAACCACAAAATCAATGTCCGACATAAACACGGTCGCCGCATAAGCCCCTGCAGTAGTGGGTAGAGTCACACCACTAATATCAATAATCCCACCCTGCCCAGCTTTTGGCGCAAAAAATGTACGCCGAAAAGTAAAAATCACGGTGTGGTCAATTATTTCAACAGCTTGAATTTCAGGATCAGGCGCAGGAGAGTCATCACTAAATGTCGCGCTAACGGCAGAGCCAAACCCAAACGCATCAGGGAAAGTCACACCTACACGATAATCAAACGGGAATTCCAAATCGGGAGTGGTAAAACGCACCTGCAATTGAGTCGGCAGGCCTACAACCGTAGCCGACGAGAAAAGTTCAACATTCTCTAGAGCCACAGGTGTGCTATCAGCGCTGAACCTGAGATTATCCGGAATAGTATCAGCGCCGACACTCGACGCCGACCCAAATAATGATAAGGACAGAAGTAGTGACAAATAGATACATACTTGCCGAAATACATCGTCAGAATTATTTCGTTTATACGCCAACAACGTCCCACTATCTTTCTATGTTGACAACTATTACAATTACAAAATACGGAAGAGTCTGGTCGGTAAGTACGGCGACCAAAGACGAAAATACATCAGAACGCCCATCAAGGCAAGCATGTCAGGAGATTATATTTCTGGAAAAATTATATTGCTGGATAATTACAAGAAGAACTGGACAAACAGGAGCTACTTAGCCGCTCGCCTCTCGGCAATTGCCACAGTATTTGACAACAACATCGCAATCGTCATCGGCCCCACCCCACCTGGAACAGGCGTAATAAACGAAGCGACTTTCTCCGCGCTAGCAAAATCAACATCACCCGTCAAACGATATCCTCGCTTTCGCGAAAAATCATCCACACGGTTAACCCCCACATCAATCACCACGGCGCCAGGCTTCAAAAACTCCGCAGTGATAAACTCCGCCCGCCCAATCGCCGCCACCAAAATATCAGCCCGACGACAAACAGCTTCAATCTCACGCGTCCGCGAATGACACAAAGTCACTGTCGCATTACCCATCTCCGACTTTTGCGATAACAAAGCCGCAATCGGCTTGCCGACAATATTCGACCGCCCAACCACCACGACCTCTTTGCCAGAAGTTTCAACTCCAGCAAATTTGAGCAATTCTATTATCCCAGCTGGCGTACAAGGACGCGGAGCTGCCAAGCCCAACGACAAAGCCCCAACATTAAAAGGGTGAAAACCATCGACATCCTTAGCAGGGTCGATTCGCAATGTCACCGCCATTTCATCAAGCCCCTCTGGCAATGGCGACTGGACAAGAATACCATCAATTTTTGGATTGGAATTCAGTTCGTCAACAAGCGACAACAACTCAGACTGCGTGCAAGACTCTTCTTTGCGAATAATCTCAGAATAAATCCCAACTTCCGCGCAGGCCTTCTCTTTGGCGCGAACATAAGTCCGCGAAGCTGGATCATCACCAATCAGCACAGCCGCTAATCCAGGCGTGACACCCTTAGCCCCAAGCGCCTCAACACGACTCGCCACAGAACTTCGAATCTCAGCAGCGCACTGTTTTCCATCAATGATTTGCGCCATTAATGTCTTTCCTAATCAACAAAACTAAATAGAGTCATTCAAATTATCAGGATTAAACGCTACCTGAAAACGCTCAATAGATTGAGCTTTACCATCATACCGATTAATTTTCAAAATCACACCACAAGCCTTAACATCCTCGCTAGCGCAAGTAAACTTCTTAGGCAAACCTGTCATAAAACGGCCAACAGCCGCTTCAAAACGCATCCCTAGTGCCGAATCATGAGGCCCTGTCATACCCGCATCCCCAATATAAGCCGTCCCTGCGGCGCTGACTTTCTCATCAGCTGTCTGCACATGCGTATGGGTTCCCAAAACAGCCGTCACTCGCCCATCAAGATAATGCGCAATCGCTTGCTTCTCAGATGAAGCCTCAGCGTGAAAATCAACTATGACAATATCTGTTTCGCGCTCCAACATACTCAATTCACCATCAGCGGTGCGAAACGGACAATCCAGCGACATATTCATAAATGTCCGACCCATCAAATTAAGCACAGCAACTTTACAGTCAGGCAATTGAAAAACATAAGAACCACTACCAGGCGCGCTAGACGGATAATTAGCAGGACGCAACAAACGTCTTTCCTGCCGGATATAATCCTGAATATCCATCCTATCCCAAATATGATTGCCCGAAGTTTGCACATCGACACCATACTTAAATATCTTACGTGACATTTCAGGTGTCACACCAAATCCACCAGCCGCATTTTCAACATTAGCAATCACCATATCAGCCTGATGCTCCTCGCGCATCGTGCGCACCAATTGCGAAAGCGCCTGTCGCCCTGGCTGACCAACACAGTCAGCAAAAAATAAAATCGTCAGCGTTGAATTATCAGCGCCCTTCGAATTATCATTGTTCGCTGACTGTTCATCGCCAGCGTCCTGAGTTTGAATATCCTGATTTTCCACTTAGCGCGCATACTCCGTTGTCCGAGATTCACGAATAACCGTCACCTTAATCTGCCCTGGATACTCCAACTGCGATTCAATCTTAGCAGCGATATCAGCAGCCAATATACTCGCCGCCAAATCATCAGTCTGCGAGTTTTCGACAATCACACGAATCTCACGACCCGCCTGAATTGCATAAGCCTTAGAAACTCCCTTGAATGAATCCGCCAGCTCCTCAAGCCTCTGCAAGCGCTTAATGTAATTCTCCAGCGGCTCACGACGAGCGCCGGGACGAGCCCCAGAAATTGCATCAGCGGCCTGCACCAAAACAGGATAGGGCGTCTCTTGCGGAACATCATTGTGATGCGACGCGCAAGCATTGACCACAATCGGAGATTCATTATACCGCTCAACAAACTCAGCGCCCAGCTCAGTGTGCGTGCCCTCAGTCTCGCGATCGATAGCCTTACCAATATCGTGCATAAGTCCACAGCGTTTGCCAAGCACAGGATCAAGCCCCAGCATCTTAGCCATCAAACCACACATCATCGCAACTTCTTTCGAGTGAGCCAAAACATTCTGCCCATAAGAAGTTCGGTAATGCAATTTACCTAGTAGTTTTACAACTTCAGAGTGAACACCATGGATACCCAATTCAAAACAGGCCTGCTCACCAGCCTCACGAACAATAGTGTCCATCTCTTTGGTAGATTTCTCAACAACTTCTTCAATACGTGTCGGATGAATTCGACCATCGCTCACCAACTTCGACATCGACAAACGCGCAATCTCCCGACGCACTGGATCAAACCCCGAAAGCAAAATCGCCTCTGGAGTATCATCAACAATCACATCCACACCAGTTAGAGTTTCAAAGGTGCGAATATTACGTCCCTCGCGACCAATGATCCGGCCCTTCATTTCATCACTCGGCAAATTGACCACTGTCACCACAGCATCAACTGTCGTATCGGCCGCAGAACGATAAATCGCTCCCAGAACAATCTCTCTAGCTTCTTTCTCAGCGTCGCGCTCAGCCTGCTCGCGAATTTCCTTAGCCGCCTGAGCGGCTTCCATCCGAACTTGGTCAATCAAATTCGTATGCAACTCACGCTTGGCCTCCTCTTGAGTCAAACCAGCAATTTTCTCCAAACGCTGATTCTGCTCTTGCAGCAAAGCCTCAACTTCTTTTTCTCTGATCTCAATACCACGCTGACGTGTCAAATAGTCAGATTCAATACTCTTAAGCTCGCTCTCTTTCTTGCCAATCAAATCGACCCTGCGATTAACCTCAGAGTCCTTATCTTTGGCATTCTTGAGAACATCGTCCGCTTGAGCGCGGCGCTCCAAAACCTCTTTTTCAATTACAGACTTCTGCTTATACCACTTTTCTTTCTCATTAAGAACAGCTTCTTTTTTGAGAATCTCCGCTTCCTTTTTAGCGTCTTTAACAATTCGCTCAGCGGCTTCATTAGCATTGGTAATTTTATTAGCCCCGATACTGCGCGAAACCATCCATCCAAGGAATCCACCCAATACTATTGCCGCAATTGCGGCAATAATCATTATCGGTATTGTCATTTCTATTGAAGACATCAATCACTCCCGGGCATACACCCTTTAATAGGTCAAGAACTCTATCTAACGTAGCTTAAACAGAAAATGAGCGAGGCGATTTGATGTTTTGAGAATCGAAACGAGGATTGCGAAGCGCTACTTCAAACCAATCTGACGGTCAAAGAAAATACCAATACCGAAAGACTGATCAAGCAGACTCCATCTTGGGAAGAGACTTTTCCAGCCTTAAAAGGATTGTTTGAGTCCGTTTTTCAAAATCTGCAGGAGTAGACTTACCGCCCTTGTCAGTGGATGAACTAAGAAGTTCACTGGCAATATTAAGCGCAGCTAACACTGCAACATCACTATGCGCGGCAGCAGAAGAAGACTCTGCCACACGGCGCATGACTGCATCGACATACTCAGCAGTGCGTAACAATGCCTCGCGATCTGCCTCACATCTCAACGGATACTCACGGCCAAAAATCTTGACTACCTCAGTAGTCCCATCGGCCTCACATTTTAATCTGGCGTCGTTTTCCAACGTGTTCCTAATTCCAATTCATGCTCGCAAACAGGATTTCTTTGTGATTCACTCACAACTCTAAACCAGCGCCAGCGGAAAGCCCCACTAAAATAAGAGCCTAATCCACATTTCGGGCTGTAGTCCCTGCAAGAAAGCCAAAATCGCTTGCTTACTAACTCAAGCTATTACAGAGTATCAAATTACAGGGGCCGATGTCAAGCCAAAAACCAGTAACAATTTGTAACAATTGGAGGCAATCTACCCTAATAACCAAAGTCAGAAAGTTAGTCAGAAAGCAAATCCGAAAGCAATTGTGTTGCAGATAAGGAGAATAATAGAAAACTTGAGGTAACAATCACTATAAGCTGTTTAATGAGTCCACTTTGCGGAGAATTGAACGAATCTTATCGCGGACTTGTGAGGCGCGAGTACGCTCATCGAGATGAACTTGATTCAATTCACGACGATAATCACGGAGTTTTTCAGCAATATCTTGGTTTTCGGTCTGCAGACGTTCGTTTTCAACCGTTAACTGCTCGATATGCTCGATAGCGCGGTTAACCTTATCCTCAAGTCGTTTTAGATAATCTGTTTGCGTCATTTCTTCGAATCCAATAAACAATTCCAATAAACAATTTCAATAAACAATATCGTGGAGAGATTCCTCAGCGGCAAAAACAAAGCGATTTGAAACAATACGATTTGAAACAATACGATTTGAAACAATACGATTTGAAACAATACGATTTGAAACAAATCAGAACTCAGGAGATTACTTCTCGCGTATCTCAGCCTTAAACTCTTGCTTAAGATACACAATAATTTTCTGTTGTAAACCATCTACTTGCGAAGATTCAAGACTTTTCTTTGCAGAGCGGTATCTAATCGAAATCGCCACCGATTTCTTGCCCTCAGGGACCTGCTTACCTCGGAATAAGTCAAAAACTTGAACGCGCTCGACTAATTCTCCACCAACTTTCTTAACACCCTCAAGCATTTTCCCAACCAAAGTAGACTCATTCAAAACTAAAGACAAATCACGATCCGCCGCAGGAAACTTTGAAAGAGTCTGATAATTCTTCTCGCGCTGAATAAACCCAGTCAAAGCCGCAACATCCAACTCGAACAAAGAAACAGACTGTTTAATATCAAAACGCTTCAAAATAGCCGAATCAACATTACCAATCCGCCCAATTTCTTTTCCAGTCCTATCCTGCAAAACAAATCCCTGCCCCCGTTGAAAAACAGGTAGCTTTTCAGGAGAAATCAGAATCTTGGCCAAACGACCTTGAGCGCGAAGCGCCTCAATCGCCCCCTTGAGAACATAGAAATCCAAAGCGCTCCGACTAGAACGCCAATCAGGCTGATTCTGACCAGTCACCAAAACTCCCAAACAAGGACGCTCATGATCTGCAGAAATCACATTCGGAAACGCCTGGCTCTTATCACCAATTCCAGCTCCATAAACATTACCCAATTCAAACAGCCTTAAATCAGTAGTCTGATGAGTCACATTTACACGTGCCGCATTCAATAGCGAATAAGCCAAAGAATTACGCATCGAGCCAAACTCATCAGAAATCGGATTAGCAACTTCAATCTGCGGCTTCTCAGGATCAATCAATTCTAGCAAACGACCATCTGCCAACCCCGAACCACAAATCTCATTAAAGCCTATACCGAGTAATGTCTGCCTCAGTGTCACAACCAAATCGTCTTGCTTTTCAACCGCCTCAGACTTGCGATTATCTGTCGCAGCGAGATAGCCTTTGGTCGTCGGAATATTGTCAAAACCAATAATCCGAGTCACCTCTTCGATTAAATCAATCTCACGAGTAATATCTGGCCTGAAAGTCGGAACAGTCACAACCAAGGCCTCACCGGAATCACTCCGCGTGACTCCCATTTCAAGACCAACTAGAATCTCTTCTATTCTCTCACTCTCAACCTTAACACCCATAATTTGGTGACAGCGCGCAGGCCGTAACTCAACTTTCAGAGGCTCAATTGACTTAGGATAATTGTCCACCACACCAGCCAGAGGACTACCGCCAGCCACCTCAACCAATAACTGCGCCGCACGATTAATCGCCGTCACAGTCAAGTTTGGATCAACCCCACGCTCAAAACGAGCCGAAGAATCAGTCGAAAGCCCCAACTTACGGCGTGACTTACGAATCAATGACGCATCAAAATAGGCCGCCTCAAGCAAAATATCTTTTGTCGCATTAGTAACTGAGCTATGCAAACCACCCATAACCCCACCTGCAGCCAGTGACTCGCTACCATTGGTAATCATCAAGACAGATTCGTCAACCTCGCGCTCAACTTCATCAAGAGTCACAAACTTCTCTTTGCTCTTAGCTCTCTTAATCACAACTTTACCAGAGGCAAATTGAGCCAAATCAAAAGCATGTAAAGGCTCGCCAAATTCCAACATCACATAGTTAGTGACATCAACAACATTGTTGATACTCGTCTGACCTGATGCCGCAAGTTTATCGCGTAACCATTTGGGCGATGGCCCAATCTTAACATTCTTAACTATGCGCGCAGTATATCGCGGACAAAACTCAGCGTCCTCAATAATAACTTCAATACTGTCCGATGTCTTCTCTTGCTCTTCGGTAAGACTCACTTCTGGACGACGCATCTCACAACCAGCCAACGCCGCAACATCTCGCGCAATTCCAATCGCGCTCATTGAATCAGGACGATTCGGCGTCAATTCAAACTCGAGCATATAGTCGTTCAAGCCATAAATACTCGACAAAGGAGCGCCAACCTCTAGGCCATCAGCCAAAACAATAATTCCCTCATGCTCATCAGAGAGCCCAAGCTCGCGCTCAGAAAGAATCATCCCTTCGGACTCAATCCCAAACATCTTGCGACGTGAAATCTTCATCCCATCAGGCATAACCGCGCCAACCAAGGCCACAGCCACAAGTTGCCCAGCGGCAACATTCGGAGCGCCACAAATAATATTCAAGCTCTGCTCGCCAACATTAACAGTCGCATGTCTCAAATGGTCAGATTCTTCAATAGGCCCACAAGTCTCAACCTTGCCAACCACCATCTTGGCAAAACCCGCCGATAAATCAATCACCGTCTCGCAAGCAGTACCCGCTAATGTCAAACGGTCCGCCATTTCATCGGCAGACCAATCAACTGGCGCGATTTCACGCACCCAATTATACGAAATCTTCATAGGAAATCTTTTTTTTGTTATCTAACTCGCAATTTAGAACTGACGCAAGAAACGCAAATCGTTTTCATAGAAAAGTCGAATATCGGTTATCCGATGCTTAAGCATCGCAATCCGCTCAACACCCATACCAAAAGCATAACCACTCAAAACCTCAGGGTCATAACCCACAGCTTTCATCACATTAGGATCTATCATACCACAACCAAGAATCTCAAGCCAACCATCATACTTGCAAATCGAGCAGCCTTTGCCCGCACATAACAAACACGACATATCCACCTCAGCCGATGGCTCAGTAAATGGAAAAAAGCTCGGCCTAAACCGTAGCTCAATATCCTCAGCAAAATATTCCTGACAAAACGCCAGCAACACCCCTTTGAGATCTCCAAGTGTCACATTAGGCCCAACCTGAAAACCCTCAACCTGATGAAAAACACAATACGCCCGACTAGAAACCGCCTCATGACGAAACACCTTCCCGGGCGCAACAATCTTCACAGGCGGAGTGCGTTTCTCAAACTCACGAACCTGCACATTCGAAGTATGCGTCCGCAACAGCAATCCTTCAGGTAATCCATTAGCTTCCCGCAGATAAAAAGTATCCTGCATATCACGAGCAGGATGATCAGGTGGGAAATTCAACGAACCAAAATTATAATTATCCGACTCTACCTCAGGACCATTAGCCACCAAGAAACCCTTGCTGGAAAATATCTCGGCAATATCAGCCATCGTCCGCACAAGCAAATGCGGACGTCCAACAGATATCGGTGTGCCAGGCAGTGTAAAATCAAAGTCAGCGCTAGAGCTTGATTCGAAACTCTCAAGCCTCTCATTAACTTGCTGCTCAAGTGACACACGCGCCTTATTAGCCGCAGCGCCAACTGGCTTGCGTTCCTCTGGCGCCAAATCCTTGACACCTTTTAAAATCGCAGGCAACTCACCCTTACGACCCAAAAAGCGGACCTTAACCTGTTCAACATCTGCAGCCGAGGATGCGCTCTGTAACTCGGCGCTAGCCTTCGAAAGCAATTCTTCTATTTGAGATAAAACCGACATTTTCCCACTTCAATCCTATACAGAAACATCGTTCAACAGGACATTACCACAACACGACACCGAAGAAACTTAAGCCCATGACAGTGATATAACAACAATCACATAACAGCGATCGTCACAGAAACCGTCACAGAGCAAACCAGCTCCAACAAACCGACTAACTCACCAACATCTCCCAAACACTTCTCAAACAATTGGGAAACTAACTTATTCAGCTTTGGCCAGCGTCGCCAACTTTTCAAAAGCAGGCATATCAGTCGCAGCCATCTCAGCGAGAGTCTTACGATTCAAATCGATGTTTTGTGTTTTGAGACCGTGGATAAAGGTCGAGTAATTCATACCATACAATTTGGCCGCGGCAGAAATTCGAACAATCCATAAAGCGCGAAACGTGCGTTTTTTGTTCTTTCTGTCCCGATAGGCATAGACCATACCCTTTTGAACAGTTTCTACGGCAGTTCTGTACAGTTTTGCACGACCGCCGAAGTTTCCTTTGGCCTTTTTGAGGATCTTTTTGTGACGACGATGAGCCGCCACATTATTCATAGCTCTTGGCATTCTTGTCTCTCCGTACTTTCTTGAATTTGAAGGTTAATAATCGAGTCCTAATTGCAAAAAAATGGACTCCTCATTTGGCCGAACACCGAGTACGGGGCTCCGATGTCTCGAACCAGTTACTGCTAATACAATCACAAACTAATAAAATATCAAACTAACTAAGGCGCTAAACTAATATGGCATCAAACGTGAAATCGCTGGATGATCCGCCTTACAAACCAATGTCGCTTGACGCAAATGACGCTTACGCTTCGAGGACTTCTTATTAAGTATATGGCGCATATTCATGCTCCGACGCTTAATCTTACCACTCGCGGTTTTCTTAAACCGTTTCGCAGTAGCGCGATTTGTTTTAATCTTTGGCATTCTTCAACTACTTTCTATTTCAACTACTATATTATATACAAATAATAAAACTGTATCTACTTATTTCAGCAACAGAAACAATCGACTATTCAGTCTCGGCTTTTGTCTCTGTATTTGTCTCAACGCTTGTCTCTGTGTCTACTGCAACGCTTGCATCTGCATCTGCATCTGCTACAACGCTCGCATCTGCGCCTTCTGCAGAATCAACTTCCAAAGTAGCATTCGCCTTGGCCTTCGCCTCAGCCTTAGGATTCTTATACTTAGACTGCTCTTTAGCCAGAACTTTTGCGGCGCGATCATCGGCGGCTTTCTTAACCAAAGATGCAAGCGGAGCCAGAACCATATTCATCCTGCGCCCTTCCTGCTTGGCGCCAATCTCAACTGTAGCCACCTCTTTCATATCCTCAACAACTCGCGCCAACAACTCACGGCCAAACTCTGTATGCGCCATCTCACGACCACGGAACATTACAAATATCTTAACCTTGTTGCCTTCTTCAAGAAACTCACGGATATGCTTCGTCTTAAACTCATAGTCATGAGTGTCAACTTTCGGACGAAATCGCATTTCCTTCAATTCCATCGAATGCTGCTTCTTACGCGCAGTCTTCTGCTTCTTGGCGGTCTCATACTTGAACCGACCGTAATCCATGATACGACAAACTGGCGGCCGGCTTGCGCTCGAAACCTCCACTAAATCTAAATCTGCCGTCCGGGCTCTCTCAAGAGCTTCGTTAATCGGAACGATTCCAATTTGCTCCCCTTCAGCGCCAACCAATCGCACAGGACTGATGCGGATGCGCTCGTTAATACGGGGTTCTCGTGGCCTAGCTATGCTAAAATCCTCCTAAAATGAACTTCTAAAAAAAGCAATTACTGTCTTTCAGCAACTACCAAGAACAAACAACAATAAATAACAATAATCAAATGTCCACCAACCATTTCTGGCTAATAGCGGAATCTATTACAATCTAATCATTTAGTCCCTTAGATTCAATCTCTGAAACAAGTTTTTTAACCAACTCATCCACAGAAACAGCTCCTAAATCGCCACCTTCAGGGCCTGAACCCCTGTCAGGACCTCTATGACGCACCGAAACTTCATCATTTTCGGCCTCACGACCGCCAACAATCAACATATATGGGACTTTCGCCAACTCCGCCTCACGAATCTTATGCCCAATCTTCTCAGACCTGTCATCCAGTGAACAACGAATACCAGCGGCTTTTAACCTTTTTACCACCGTAGCGGCAAAATCATTAACCTTATCAGTAATCGGCAGAACCTTGGCCTGCTCAGGAGCCAACCATAGCGGAAAATCTCCGCCAAAATGCTCCAGCAAAACCCCAAAGAATCGCTCAATAGAGCCGAGCAATGCCCGATGAATCATCATCGGACGCTTCTGCTCGCCATCGGAATCCACATAAGTCAGATTAAATCGCTCAGGCAATGAGAAATCGAATTGAATTGTCGAACATTGCCATTTCCGCCCAATCGCATCCTTGATATTAAGGTCGATTTTTGGACCATAAAAAGCCCCACCGCCCTCATCAACGCTATAAGGCAAACCCGACAAATCCAGAGCCTTGCGCAATCCATTCTCGGCGGCTTCCCAATCACTATCATCACCAATAGCCTTCTCTGGCTTGGTTGACAAACAAACTTCAAAATCAACAAATCCAAATGACCGCAGAATATGCAAGCAGAAATCGATAATCCAAACCAACTCCCCCTCCATGCTCTCTGGTGTCACAAAGTGATGCGCATCATCCTGAGTAAATCCACGGACACGCATCAAACCATGCAAAACTCCTGGACGCTCATAACGGTAAACAGTGCCCAGCTCGGCCCAACGCAATGGCAACTCGCGATAACTGTGTCGCTTGGCCTTATACATCATAATATGAAACGGACAATTCATCGGCTTAAGCTGATAATTCTGATTGTCCATATCCATCACTGGGAACATCCCCTCACGATAGAAATCCGTGTGGCCAGACTTATCCCATAATTCCAAATGCGCCACATGCGGCGAGAAAACCAAATCATAATCGTTTTTCAAATGCTCTTCGCGCCAAAAATTTTCCATCTCATTGCGAACAACAGCGCCTCTAGGCAACCACAAAACTAATCCAGGGCCAACATCTTCAGACATCGTAAACAACTCAAGACGTTTACCCAGCGTTCGATGGTCCCGCTTCTTAGCCTCTTCCATACGAGTCACAAACTCTTCAAGCATATTCTTCTTCGGATAAGAGACACCATAAATACGCTGAAGCATTGTGTTCTTTTCATCGCCGCGCCAATAAGCGCCACTACTGGAAGTCAGCTTGTAGGCCTTAACCAAACCAGTGTTCGGAATATGCGGGCCACGGCAAAGATCTTTGAAACTAGACTGAGTATAAACCGAAACGACATCATCAAGAATCGTATTCTCCATCAAGTCCAATTTGTATGTCTCACCAGCGGACTCATACCAATCAATCACTTCCTGACGAGTCATCTCTTCGCGAGTATATTGTGCCTTCTCAGCGACAATCTTACCCATCGCCTTTTCAATCAGCTCAAGGTCTTCTGGCGAGAAAGGTTTCTCGGATTCAAAATCATAATAAAAGCCCTCGGCAATCGGCGGGCCAATCGCCAACTTGACATCTGGGAAAACCTCACGCACAGCCTGAGCCATCAAATGCGAAGTCGAATGCCAAAATACTTCCTTGCCAGCATCATCTTTGAATGTCAAAATCTCAAGAGCCACATCCGAATCAATCGGACGTGAAAGATCGCGCAATTCACCATCCACGCGCACAACCAAAGCCTCTTTCGCCAAACGTGGCGAAATTGACTTAGCAATGTCGAAGCCTGTCGAACCAGCCGCCACAGCCCTAACACTACCATCAGGCAATGTTATCTCAATTGTTTTTGCGCTACTTGTCTGCATTCTCTACTTCAATTTTCTTCTTCAATACTACAACTGCTAGAAATTCTTGATAGCCATAACTTCAGCTAGAAAACTAACTGTCAACCTACTATTGTTTTCGGCGAAAGATTGAGAAAACATAATCCCAGCAAAAAAATCTTGAACCATAAACCCCGCTGTAAACACCCAAGGTCATGAGATTCAAGTCTGTCGCAGTCAACAATTAAGCAGTCAACGCTGAAGTAGTAAGTTTGCCAGCAATATTTCAAGATAAACAATATTGTTCGCTAAATGGTGGGCGGTACTGGATTCGAACCGGTGACCTCTTGCATGTCAAGCAAGCGCTCTAACCAACTGAGCTAACCGCCCATTATTGCAACTCTTACTTCCGTGACTTCAAGCCACTTTACTTACAGAATAGCACAATAATAAGAGCCACTCTCACGGCGCAAAAGACCACTAGAATATAGGTCGCCGCTGGCGCGCAGTATATTGCTTTTGTGTTGAATGTCAAGAGGTTAAATGATTTCAAGCGGAGCAAAACTAATGAATTTCTTCAATAACGGGGATACCCAAAAGAACTCTCACCCGAGGCCTATAACTCCTAGGCCCCAGCCATCGACATGAATGTCTCGGCCTTAATATATTCGGCAACCAAACCATCGGATAACTCAGTAATTGTCTCATCGGTAATATCCAAATAGGTCAAGACTTTCGCAGACATTTCTGCCTGTGGGGCAACGCACAACTCAGATGGAAAAGACTTGTTGGCAACATAATTGGCAACATTTACCATATAAGACATCGAGCCTTCTACAACGCTATCCTGTGGGTCGTGATGAAAAGCTATAGCGTCCACCAGCCCATCAGAGAGATTCCAAAATTGCGCCAAAGCTCCACCGATTTGCTCATGCGAAAAACCCATCACTTCTATTTCAGCGCTAGACTCACTCTTACTCGGGTCATTCTCTAATATCTGATGAATAGCTACAAATTCGTCTTCCATAAAACAAGCGATAACCAACTTGCCTATGTCATGCAGCAAGCCAGCCGAGAAAATCGTATCGGCGTCTACCATGCCACGACTCCGAATACTCTTAGCCGCTAAACGCCCTGCCAGAGCTGTCGCCAATGAATGACGCCAGAAACGCTCCTGAAATTCAGCATCAACTTTATTACCATTGAACATTCCCATCACCGATGCCGACAGCACAAGATTCTTAACAGCGTCGAATCCAATAATCATCACAGCCTGCTTCACTGAATCAATCTCACGAGAGAGTCCATAAAACGCCGAGTTAGTCATCTTCAAAACCTTGGCCGACATCGAAGGATCTTCAGATAGAATCTTGGCCACATCAGCTGCGGACGAAGACTCCTTGTTGATTGTCTTCTGAATCTGATTAAAGACAATTGGCGGAGTCGGCAAATTCTTAATACTGGAAACAATCTGCTCAACACGGCTTTGCGCCTGCTTATCTCTGCATATTTCAACTGACATATATGAAATGGCCCCTGAAGTAATATTCTTTAGCGAAAATACTCTTTAGCGAAAATACTCTCTAACGAAAATACTCTTTAGCAACAACGCTCTCTAGCGAAGACACTCTTTACTGAGTTGTCGTCACCTTACAGTCCTTCAATGATTCTTCTAGCAATTTCGTCTACGACATCCGCACGATCATAAAACCCGCCTTGGACACGTAACTTCGCAATCTCAACCATATCCTTACGGTCATCTTCCAAGTTTAGCTCAGAGACAGACTCAACAGTGTCACTAGCGGTACCAAATTGTTTTAACCGCTCATCAGCTTTGTTCTTTAATTCAGACATAGGCAGTAATCTATTGTGTGTTCGTCCCTGTTGAACCTTAGCGCTATAATCACCAGAGCTTGAAATCCCTACTGACTGTTTCGATGTCATTGACACATTTGTCAACGAAACCGTGTCACCCTGCGACGCTTTCTCAGCTTTTTCAGCTTTCTTTGCAACTGTTTCATTGGCGCCAGATGCCTTAGCTATCTGCTGCGCCGAGGCATTGACTCCTGTCGGTTCAATCTTCATGAAGGCCTCTATTCCTCAGTATCGACAATTCGCGAAATCCGTTTAAGCGCCTAGTACTAGCTATGTCCATTTTCTGTGATTCTGTGCTGATTCGATTCAGCGTCACAGGTTCAAGTATCAAAATTTGCACATGCCAACTGTTTCAAATCAATTATATCTTCAAATCAATAATAGCGACATCAACCCGCTAACTACTGCTATCAATGAATAGTGAACTATCGGAACGATCTTGTAAATACGCCATAATCTTGCCCGAATTTTGCAACCCGTCAAGCTCCGAACGGACTCTCCCATGACGCGAACGCAAATACTCTTCGTTCTCTCTAACAATCTTTATGTTCTTACTCACTAATGTCGTAATACCCGTCACCAGCTTGCGCACACCAGGAGCCGAGGCCGCCAATGGAAACAGTTTTGGATTCTTGACCCGCATGAGAGGTATCCGCTCTTCAGACTTTTTCAATCGCTGATGACAGCGCTCAATCTCGGCAAACAAGTCCAACAACTTGCCATCCTTCTCTATCCGTATCAAATCTCTCTGACGATCCAAAAGAATATAGAGAGATTGATAAAACGAATACTCCTCTTTAAGAGAAGACATCAAATCGCGCTCTAGTAATGTGATTTCATTATATTGCATATCTTAATCGTCTCACCATCATATATACAGTAGTTTGGTCCTAAAGCTTGGTCTCAAAGTTTGGTTTCAAAGATTCTTCGCATTCTCGCAAAGCAATCTCAATAACGTCACTGCCTAACAAAAATTACCCATTGGCAATTTTGCCAGCTCCCTGCCAACCTGATCGTAGATTTTCCAAAATCTCGCGCAAATCAACCAAAGCCTCACCGTCACCACTAGCCTGCGCAACTTGCATTCGCTCAATTAGAAAGACATACAAATGCCCAAGTTGCTCGGCTATCTCACCACCTCGCTCATTGTCCAAAGTCGTATAGAGATGTGTTACAAACTTACGCGCGCGATCAATCTTCTCGCGGCCCAATTCACGGTTCCCTTGAAGAAAGGCAACTTCAGCCTCAGACAACGCCAAAATAGCCCCACCATATACCATAAGTAACAATTCAACAGGTGACTTGCCGAGAGTCTCGGTCTTTTGATAGCTTCCTATGCCTCGATTCATACCGAAATCAAACCTCCATTATTATTCTATTACAACAGCCATACTTAAACTTACAGGCTGCCGCTGAGTTATCTGCTAAAATTAGAACTCAAACTCGAAAGCTGGCCCGCCAAAAAACCACTCTGCGCATTCAATTGGCCCAGCACCTGCTCCATTGCACGAAACTTCTCAACTAATCGCTTACGACGTAACACCAATCTCTCGTCGATACTCTTAACTTGCAAACGAAAATCTTCGACTTGATTGTTGAGCGCTTTAACACGCCTCGAAAGCGAACCATCAGCGCTGTCAACAATTCTAAACAGAGAATCTTTCAACTTCGAAGCAATTCCCTTGGTCAAAGTGATAGTTCCTTCGGCTCCTGCGACTACATCCGCCGCTGAAAAAGCTATCCGCAATTTCAACCCATCAGTTGTTTTATTGTCAACTTTGCCAGTCAATATCTGTCCTGCGCCAGTGGCCTCTTCACCATTGATGGTACCAGCGACATTTATCCCCGCCACGGAATTTGCTCCACTCAAAGTAAACCCAAGCGCCACACCAGCAGTAGTCTCGCTAGCTTCAACAGCAATTGAAGCGCTGGACCCATAAGAACCAGTCGTCAAGACAATAGCCCCAGAGCCACCACTGGCCGTTGAGGAAACATCAATAGAGAACTTGCCAATCTCCGAATCAGCGTCAATTTTCTTCTGAATTTCACGCACTATTTGGTCAAAACTGGTATATGTGCCTTGAGTAAGCAAAATCGAATTCGACTTCTTGCCACTGACCGTGAAAACAAGCTTGTCATTGGTAGAGTCAATCACCAAAGCTGTAGTTGCAGGATCAGTAACCGAGGCGCCAGTCAATGTGCCTTTGGTGGCCGCCTGAGTTATATCGACTTCGTAACCAGTGCCCGCCCGACTATCATTGCCAGCTGTCAAGAAACTAATCTCTGTTCTATCGGAAGTAATGTCATCCCCAAATAGTATCTTCAAAGCCGAATTGTTATTCTTGACCGCATCATCAAAAAGTTTGCTATTAGCAATTCGTAACAAGCCTCGTGAATCAGAACGAATTCCGATTGTCGCCAGAGTATTAACTTTTTGCGCTAAATCTTTCACAATCCCCGTAGCGGAAGAACGAATCCGCTGCTGCATATTGCGTAACAATCCTTCACTAATCAGAATACCACTACTCCCTGTATCCTGATTGTATGAGAACTGCGAATCAATCAACTTCATCGCATCGTTGTAAGCCGAGATAAAACCGTTGACACTCTGCTTAACACCAGCAACATCACGTTCAGCATTAATTGTCACCGTGGCGCCAGCGGCTGTCACCTGCTTGGCTGTCAATTTCAGCCCAGGCAAAGCGCTATTAAACTCATTTGTGCTAGAGACAATCTCAATCGGCGCCCCACCACCAGCCGTAGATCCAATAGTTAGCTTGGCATCCGTCGGTTTCTGCAAGATTGGCGCAAAAGTCGAAACAGTAAATGTATCACCTGCCACCAAATCCCCTGCGCTAAATGAAACCTTCAACCCGTCAGAGCCAGCGCCAGCCAAAGCCACTTCAACATCTGCCTGCGTCACAATAATCGAACCAGAATTAGTCCCATCGGTGTAATTAAGTGTGATAACATCCGTGCCAACAACCAGCGGGCCACTGCCGGCGACTGTGAAGGTATAAGTCTTATTTTCGCTTCCCGTGTACGAGGCCGTTCCGCCGAGTGAAACTTGCGATGAGGCCGTGGCCGAAAAACCTGTTGTCTCAGGAACATCAAAACTCGAAGAAACAAAATCAGGAATCCCACCACCAGCAAGAGAGCTTTGAGTAACGATTTTGTTACTCAAGCCCGTTGTATTGGCTGTCAAAATCAATCTAAATGCATTCTTATCTGTGCCATCATTAACTATCGAAGCGGTAACTCCAGCATCAGCGTCATTGATCGCATCACGCAGCCCATCGAGAGAATTGTTGTTAGCCGTCAGCGTTACAGTGGTAAAACTCGCCTCACCAACTGAAAATTGGAAAGTCCCAGTCCCCAAAGTGTTATCAGCGGGATCGCTAAATCCTTGAGAAGCTAATTGCTGGTTACGCGCCAATTGCGTCACCCGCACATCAAATGTCCCTGGAACTGCGCCATCAGCGCCAACAACTTCCAAACTATCAGTATCCGACGACGAAATAGTCATCTTATCAAATGTCGAAGATTTCCCCAAAGCTCCCAACTGGGCTTGAACAGCCAAAAATCTAGCTTCAATCGCCTTATAGGCCGAAACCATATTGGTTTTCTCAGCTTGACGTATCTCCAGCAGAGTCGCCGTACCTCTTTCGGCATTGATAATCGCTTCAACAATTGCGTTGGTATCCAACCCAGAGGCGATTCCAGTAATGCTATTTGCGCCTATTCCTTGCATAATTGACCTTCAATACATCAGCTTAACTGTTTATCTCACAATAAATTAACGTCGTGCTACCAAGAGAAGCTTCAAGCGAATCCCGCTTCAAGAAAGCTCTCTCGAAAACCCTACAGGAGCCGCAAAAGAACTCCCAAAGAAATAGCGCAACTTTTGCACAATCCCTCCTTTCTTGTATCGGCGTTTACTATAAGATATTTAGCAATAAGACATAGAGCTATGACCATAGCCCCATAGAGAAGAAAAGCAGGCAAACCACGAGCGACCTTAGATAGCCAAGAGGCGATTAAGGGAGTTGAGGGCTAGTCTCCTGTTACAATAAGTTAGCCAACGAATTACTCAGAGACTAAATACTGCTTCAAATCGTCCCACCTACATTCTCTCAAATCGGCTTTGACAATCTCAAAACATTTTGTCTGTGTCAAACCTGCATCAAAAGTTTCGAAATCGAAATCCCTGATCCTATACTCAATGTCTTTTGGACTCTTAGCTAGGACAATCATTTTGCCTGATGGCCTGCTGTCCATCCAACGATAGAGCAAACTGTTGATACCTCTGTCACGAAAACTGTACCCCATCACAATTATTAGTTGAGAGCGCTTCAATACTCTATCGAAGTTGGTCAACACTTCCCAGAAAATGCCTTGAGTATATTCTGTGAACTTGTTAGTAGTGCCTGTTAGGAACATTGGATTTCTTGTTTTCACAAACTCGAGAAACTCGCTTGGATCACCTCGGTATATATTTACATCTGGAAAGAATTTTACTCTTTGCGACTTCTGCACAAACCAATAAATAGAACCATGAAGATGTACGACTCTCGGCCTACCATCAGAATTTTCTAGCAAGCTTGGATCCCATACGTAATCTCCCGAGGAAGAAAGATGGAATCCATCTTCGTAATCAACCTTACGGTTGTCCAACAATTGTTCCACTAATCTATCATGATTCAACGTAAAAACGCTGAGGTCATATTCGTCCACAGAATCGAATAGATCAGACACCACAGTTTTCATTTTTAGCTGTGGTTCGGTGGCCTTACGGCAAAGAGAACCACTTACAACAAATTCAATCACCTTCTTAATGGAATCACCACACCAAATCAGGTCGCTTAGACCCTGACCTTCAAATGGCGTCATGCTTAGATTCAAGTCCTTGGCAACTCTTCTCATGAGTTCTCGGAGCCAAGGATTCTCGTACTGCCCAGTTCGCATCAATGAAAGTTCGTGTACAATGTAGTAAATCTGTTCATATGTTACTGGGCCACTCGCATTCATTGTGTTGTCTTTGTCGATTGTTGAAATAAGCTCGGCTAAAACCTTGCTGACTCCCCCCTTCGCACTTCTAACTCGTTGCGTATCTTCTTCAGGCAAGCCGTCTATGGGCACAAAAACCGATTCCGACGCTTGGTTCCTAAGCGCAGAAACAACTTTCTGAGTGATTTGAGCGGTGCTGTCGTACTCATAAATTTGAGAAGCTCCAGCTCCAAGTAGAAGTGTAATTTTCTTTTTTTTCACAGCATTCCCGTAGTTTATCAACTCTCACGCTGAGAAATATACCGAGCCATCTCCGTCAATCTTCGCGTAGGGAATGAACAACCTTCGAGCGCCGCGATCGCTTCATCTATCAAAACCCCAGCAATACGATGCGACTCATCCAAACCAACCGCCGCAGGATATGTCGCCTTACAATTCTTCTCATCAGAACCAACCTCTTTGCCCAGCTTATCCTGATCACCTTCAATATCGAGAATGTCATCAACAATCTGAAAAGCCAAACCAAGCTTAGCCCCATAAACAGTCAGCGATTCCATACACTGATCCTTAGCGCCTGCCAGTATCCCACCAAAACGCAATGAACAACGAATCAAAGCCGCAGTCTTCCTCGTATGAATAAATTCAATCTCATCAGCAGTCACTGCGCGACCTTCGGCCTCCATATCGGCAACCTGCCCGCCAATCATCCCCAGCGAACCCGTAGCAACCGCCAACTCATGTACCAACTCAATCTTGCCACTCCGCGCCGTCCACTGAAAAGCCAAGTCATGCAGCGCATCACCAGCTAACACCGCAATCCCCTCGTTGAACTTTTTATGCACCGTCGGCAAACCTCTCCGCAAATCATCATTGTCCATACAAGGCAAATCATCATGAATCAGCGAATACGTATGCAACAACTCCAGCGCACACATCGGCGGCAAAGCCGCATCCAAATCCGTACCACCCAGCGCCTCATAAGCCGTCAAAGCCAAAATCGGACGCACACGTTGAGCGCGAGCTAGCGCCGAATAACGTATCGCCTCATGCAACTCACGAGGATGCTCACTAACTGACGGCAACAGTCGGTCAATTTCATCGTCGATGACCTGACGTTTCTCCGTCAAATACTCTTGAAAATCAATCTCTGGTTCGGCCAACTTAACACCCTCATTCATCGCTCTGGAAATCCTTCTCTACCATCTCGCCGTTTTCTTCAAGCAAAACCTTAATTTTCTTCTCGGCCTGCCCCAACTTTTCACGACAAAACTTTGCGTTCTGCATGCCCTCAGTATAAAGCCCAATCGCCGCATCAAGTGTCGGCTCACCCTCTTCAAGCTCTTCGCTAATTTGCCGCAAACGCCGCAATGAATCTTCGAAATTCATATCCTTTGCAGCGCTATCTGCCTTAGTCTTTTTCGTAGCCATCTTCTCGTTCCTACTCGGCAGAGCCAAAGTGTCTCTCAGAAATAGAAATCACTTTAGTCCGCGCCAATCCTTTATCAAATATAACTTCGATTTCATCATCCTTGCGCAATTGTGCTGCATCACGAATCACATCGCCAGAGTCCAAACTCTCAACGACGCTTGCTCGCGCAACAGCATAACCACGCGAAAGCGTCTTCAGTGGAGAAAGTCCATCCAACCGCTGCGCCAACATTACCAGCGCATTCTGCTTGACCCGCAAACTATTCACAGAAGCCAAAGCAAACCTCCGCGACTGATGATCCAATTCCTGCTCACGCCTCTGCACAATCTGATAAGGGTCCGCAAACACCCCGCGGCTCAAAAGCTCCGACAGTTCATCCCGACCATCAGCCACCAAACCCTGCAATGACTCAGCCATCTCATCGACAACATCCGCCACACCATCCCGCACCCGTGCCGCTTCCCAAGCCACAATCTCCGCCGCAGCGCTCGGGGTCGGAGCGCGATAATCCGACACAAAATCCGCCAGAGTCCAATCAATCTCATGACCCACCCCAGTCACAACTGGCTTTGCCGAACGCTCAATCGCCCGCACAACAGTCTCAGTGTTAAAACGCCACAAATCCTCAAGCGACCCACCACCGCGACCAGTAATTATCAAATCCACATCCGAGCGTGTATTGAAATAATCAATCCCTCTCTCAATCTCAAACTCCGCCCCCTTGCCCTGCACTGCCGCAGGATAAATAATCAACTTTTGCAAAGGATTGCGCCGTGTGAATACATTTATCATATCTCGAATAGCCGCGCTACTCGGCGACGTCACAATTCCAATTGTCAGTGGATAGGCAGGTAATCGTTGTTTGCGTTCATCAGAGAAAACACCCTCTGTCTCAAGTCGCTCATACAACTGCCGAAAAGCAACTTCCAACTCCCCAACACCCAGCGGCTCAATCCTGCGGATATTCAATTGATACTGTCCGCGTGGCTCATATAGCGCCAGCGACCCAAATGCCCGAATCTTCATCCCCGCTTCAAGCTTAAACTTCAAAGATGTAGCGTTAGCTTTCCACATCACCGCGCTAATCGTCGCGCCTGCATCTTTCAAAGAAAAATAATGATGCCCCGAAGGCCCATAGAGTTTGTAATTGGAAATCTCCCCCTCAACAATCACCTGAGAGAAATTATCCTCCAGCACACCCTTAATAATCCGAGTAATCTCACTAACACTAAAAACACGCGGTTCAGACCTGTCAAACATATCTGCTTCATTATGAGAATAAGAATCGTTCATAACCCCATAATACCCCCCCAATCACCCAACGGCAACCATTACTCCAGCAAATGTCATCACAACCAAACCACAACAATCCCCCACGATTCATAGAACCCAATAATGCGTTTAGATTTCATGGCGCCGTTGACAACAATATGTTATTCTTTGGTTTCTTAGGGCATCTTGCAGAGAACAAGCTACCGACTCCTGTAAAAGTCCTATTCAATGAAGCGTATCAAAACAGAACAGCTCTCTATTAGTGATTTTGGAGGACAGATTTGAGGAAATACTTTGCCTTAGCGCTTTTGGCTAGTTGCCTACTGCTTAGTTCCTGCCTTTATGCTTGGAATTATCAAATGTTACCTAGTGAGAATTATGAACAACCGGATCTTAAAGGCTGGATATTTATTCCAGATTTCCAACATACAAAGAACATAAAGCATGGTGATGACTCAGTGCTAGCCAGAGCGCAACATTTTGATGTTAGTTTAGAATTTGAATATCCCAACAAGAAGGAATCTCAAAAAATATATGATGTTGATGTTGAGAGAGTAAGTGTCAAATACTTCGATTTGGACGTAGTCAAGACTCTATCAGTTAGCAATAGTTATTATTATAGCTCGTGGGGAAGCGATGAGATGAAAAAGAAGATTCGTCTTATGGCAGACAACCCCACAAGCAAAAGTGATTTAGGTAGGCGAACTCTCTTCATTCCGCTAGAAGTGGATTCCGTCCTCCTTACATTTGATGCTGTACTGAGAGAAGGCAAATATGTTAAGAAGATAAGTAAAAATCTCAAGTTAGAGATGGATAATGTCGTAGTCTTCGATAATGTAGAATCAATCATAGTTCCAATGTCTATGATATTACATAAGAAAACCACAAAAGATGCCTATCTTGAATTATCTCAGGGTCATTGACATCATTCTGATAGGGTTGCAAAAAACGGCACATTAAATCAAGTAACATAACAGCCAATACATAACAATTATTCGCTGTTAATTGGAGAAATGAATTGAAGAAATTTATTGCACTAGCGTTATTAGTGAGTAGTGTCGGACTCATTTCTTGTTCGTATATCTGGACTTACAATTTCTTACCTGACGAGAGTTATGAGCAGCCAGATCTAAAAGGATGGATACTTACTCCAGATATAGAAAACGTCGTGCGAGTAGGCCGTGGAGAAGACTCACTTCTTGCAAGAAAGCAAAGATTTGTATTTGATTTAGGGTTCGAACTTCCTAATAAGAAAAAGGTTGAAAATCTATATGACGTCACCGTTGAAGGAGCGAGCATCAGATTCTTTGACCTAGATATAGACAAAGCCCTATCTGTCAGTAATAGCTACTACTATAGCTCACCGAGCGACAAGGAGATGAATAAGTCAATTGATCTCGTTCCCGCTGACCCAGCATTCAAAACCAAGATAGGCAGGCGGACTCTATTTATTCCCTTGGAAGTGGATTCAGTGCTTCTAAGTTTTGACGCTGTGCTTAAACCAGGTAAATACACTAAGAAGATCAGTCAAGGTCTTAAGTTAATAATGGATAGCATCAGAGTCTACGAAAACATGAAACCCTTACGAGTTCCTGTTTCTATGGTCTTATATAAGAAAAGTACCAAATCGGGTGTCATTGCGTTAATCCCAGATCACTAGCCAACAATCGGAAAAGGGTTGGAGGAATTGACTTTTCAGTTATATTGATTGTATGAGTAGACTACTAACATTTGCGGGTTTTTTCATTTTAACACTGAATTCAACCATTTTGGGCCAACCCTCCTCCAACTGGCCGATGTTCCAATATGACGCCCAGCACAGCGGCTACAACGACAAAGATATCATCACTCCTCCATTGCTCCTGCTGTGGTCTTCTCGCATCTGCCCAGAGTGCCCAGTTGAGCCTGTGTCAGTATATGAAGACTTTGTTCTTGCGGCTCATTCGAACTTAGGCAACATTATCGACTCACTGGGTCTTTTTTGTCTGAACATCAATTCTGGATCAAGAATATGGTCTCATCGATTCCTGAGATTTGATGACTTGCTTAATGTAGATCAACCGTCAATCCACGACAACCTTGTTTATCACATGGAAAATATAGGCAACAGGAGTCGTATTGCAGCGTATGACATTTTTTCCGGAATAAATGTTAAGAACATTACCTATAGCGCTCAAAATGATGATCAGTTGGGTTCTATAATTTACAACGACCATCTACTATTTCCTGCGGGCATAAGTAATGGCCTTGCGAATATTTTTCTGCCTACTGATTCAGTGTTGTGGTTCAAATCACTATACCAGAGCGACGACTGGTCTCCTTCTGTACACAAGGACACAGTCTACACTTGGCTAGGTGGTGGGCTTCAAGGTCATGATTTCTATACTGGAGCTCAACTATGGTGGGTTCTGCCAAAATTAGGTCTCTCTGGCAGACTTGGAGACTCGTCTCTGCCAGCGCCAAGACGAACCCTTGCTTCTAGTTCTTTCACTAAAGAATCTCCTGCTGTAATCGACACTTCATTAATGGTAGCATACTTAACCGACTACGGTGAACTTTATGGAGTTGACCTCAGGACATTGGAAGTATTATGGGAATACAACGACAAGGCGAACAATTACAATGATAGCATAACAATCGTTTCGCCAGCTACTTATGGTGGCGTGGTTTATACTTATTTTGATAAGTTCTTTGTCGCATTGGACGGACTAAGCGGCGAAGTGCTCTGGAGGCATGAACTTGATACGGTTTCTGAGTTTCACCCAGTTATTGCCAATGGATATGTGTTCGCCAGCACTTTTAGGACGACTTATGCATTTGATATTGAGAGCCATGAAATGGTCTGGAGCTACCCTGTAAGTGGCTTTCTCTCCATCGCGAACAATCAACTTTTCGTAGCATCTTCTACAGGCGAGATTCATGCTTTCGGAAGACTGGTGACATCAACTGAACCAGAAGATAATGACAACTTGCCGCATAATTATTCCTTGAATCAGAATTATCCGAACCCATTTAATCCCTCAACAAACATTGAGTTTTCTATCCCGTCGAAGAGTGATGTCACTATCGATATTTATAATATTGCTGGACAAAAAGTAAGAACCTTAACAAGACAGCAACTCTCGGCTGGCAATTATGCAATAACGTGGGATTCAAGAGATGATCATGGAAATCTATTATCGACAGGCGTCTATATTTACAAATTAGTCGCAGGCGATGTGACCTTAAAGAAAAAAATGATCCTCCTTAAGTAGTTGTCTTCCAGTATCGTAGGCCGAAACCCTTACAGTTTCGACTTCCCCGCTCCATCTCCCCACAAAAAAAGGCAGGCAGCGCATGGATTGCTCCAAACACTGCCCACCTCGACTCACAGGTACTTAATTCAGGAGGTTGCGAGGTTGGCCTTAATCTGCTCGGCCAACATAGTTGATACACCTGTTGTCTCAGCAAGTTCCAAAACACTCGCCTCACGAATTTTCTTAACCGAACCAAACTTCTTCAAGAGCGCCACCCGCTTGGCTGGCCCAACCCCTGGCACCTTATCCAAATCAGATGTCAACGTTCGTTTCTTGCGAAGCTGACGATTATACGTCACCCCAAAACGATGTGACTCATCACGAACCTGTTTCAAAAGCGCCAAAGCAGGCGAACCCTTCGGTACTGTCATCGGCTCCGAATACCCAGGGAAGAACACTTCTTCCAAACGCTTAGCCAAACCAATAATCACTTGGCCTTCAATCCCCAGCGCTTGCAATTCAGCGCAGGCCGCATTCAATTGTCCCTTACCACCATCAACCACCACCAAATCAGGAAACTCTTTCTTCTCGTCCTTCAAACGAAAGAAATAACGCCCAACAATTTCACGTATCATCGCCACATCATTTTGACCAGTGACACCTTTGATTTTGAACTTACGATATTCGCGCTTGAGCGGTTTGCCGTTCCGAAAATATGACATCGCCCCCACCGCTTCAGTCACCCCAGTATTAGAAATATCAAAACAACAAATTGTTTTCGGAGCCTCTTTCAAAGACAACTCCTTCTGCAAAGAAGCCACCATCGGCGCAATCTTCTCACGATACCCACGCTTCTGAACCAAAACCTCTCCAAGCAGCAAACGCGCATTAGATGCCGCCATCTCCACCACACGCAACTTCTCCCCTCTCTGGGGCCAAGTAACTCTAACTTTCTTTCCTCGGGCAGAACTAAGCCAATCAGCAATCAATGCCTCATCAGCCAAAGCAAATGGCAAGTAAACCTCAGACGGCAAATTCGGCTGATGATTATAATACTGACCAAGAAACTCACTCAAAACTTCTTCATTGGAAGCCAACTCACCAGGTTTAATCCGAATATCCTGACGACCAATCAAAGCTCCATCGCGAACCTGCAAAACCACAGCCACAGCCTCGCGCTCATTCTCATCATGAGCAAAAGCAATTATATCCCGATCAACATTATCACCGCTGTCAACTTTCTGTCGCTCAGTAACTGACTTCAAACCAACAATCTGATCGCGAAGTGAAGCAGCCAACTCATACTCCGAACGCTCAGCAGCTTCGCTCATTTTGACTTCAAGATCACGCACCAAACTCTGACTCTTCCCCGCCAAAAACAACAACAACGAATCCACCGACTCACGATAGTTCGCCTCAGATTGAAAATCCTCACAAGGTCCACCACAGCGACCAATCCGATAATCAAGACACACTTGATACGGCTTACCCTTTGGATGAGGAATCACAAGATCGCATGAACGTATCTTAAACAGGTTAGTAATAAACTTGATTGTCTTGCGCATTGAAGCCACCGAAGTGTAAGGCCCAAAATAACGCGCCTTATCGTTTTCAACTTTGCGCACAACCACAACTCGTGGAAACGCCTCTTGAACTGTCACCTTGATATACGGATAATGCTTATCATCCTTCAGTGCAATATTGTAACGCGGCTTATGTTCCTTGACCAAATTGGCCTCAAGAATCAAAGCCTCCATTTCTGAATCAGTGACAAACAATTCGAAATCATAAATCAAAGACATCAAACGAGCAGTCTTAGCCTCACGACTACGCGTCTTCTGAAAATAAGTCCGCACACGATTCTTCAGTGACTTAGCTTTACCAATGTAAATCACTTTGCCAAGCTTGTTCTTGAATAAATAAACACCAGGCCCCGAAGGCAGCGCTTTAAGTTTCTCGCGCAAATCCTCCTCGGCGGAATCGTGACTCTGATTGATTTTCGTGGAATCCATCGTGGTTGTGCGGCAGTGTTAGTAGGAAATTACTTCTTGGATTTAGATTTTGATCTAGGCAAATCTGCGTGAACAACCCGCCTAGCGCTATGATAATACTTGCGCCAATATGAGCTGTCGAGCTTGTCAATCACCACACCCCGACTAGAGGAAGCATGGATAAAACTATTGTCACCCACATATATCCCAACATGCGAAACCGTTTTGCCGCCAATTGCAAAAAACACCAAATCGCCATATTGAATATGACTACGACTAACCGCTAATCCAGACCTCGCCTGATCACGAGCCACTCGCGGCAATCGCAAACCCTCATGACGACGGAACACTTCAGACGTAAACCGACTACAATCAATTCCAACTTGGTATTTTGAAGTCCCCTGATAAGGAGTGCCAATATACTCCTGCAAAATCCGCCCAAACTTCTCAAGCTCAACTGTACTCCAATTCGACACCGCAAACGGCCCCGCCAATTTACCTGAGGTATTGCTTCCTGAGGTTTTCTTTCCCGAGGTCTTGTTCCGCTGCGTACGTCTCGGCTCTTGTGGACGACTCTCTTCTGGATAACTCTTCGCCACCCGCCTGCACGAAACAGAACCACCAAGAACAAACGCCAAAACTACAAACAATGTGATTCGTATTCTCATCATATTTTTCTACATACTTCTCTTACAGTAAACTCTTCTTACCACAAATACTTTTCTCTTCTTCTCAGGCCAACTGTGGGTAAACAATTCCAAAGCGCCTCTTGTAATAAACACGAGTTAGTACCAACAGAGCAAGTAGAAAAACCCCATACATAGGATGCGCATAGCATTCAAACCCACTCAATACCAATATCGGCGCTTTCGCCGCCAACAGCACATGGGAGCTATCTCCAGAACGTAAAGCAAAAATGACTAAAACAACCGCCAACAGAGCAGTCAAATACAAAGCTGGAGATTCAGCCAAAGCCCCAAAGACTCCAGCGCCAACCAATGCTCCAAGCGCTCCTCTCAGAGCCGCTTTCCCTCCATAACTCACAGCCACAGTCCGCTTACCAGACTCTTTATCTCCCAGATGATCTGGCACAGTCGTAATCAAATAAATCCCCGCAAAAGCCAGAGCAAGAGAAATCAAGACAAACATCTCCTCAGCGCCCACATCCTTGAACACCTCAAGAGCGCCTCTATCCTCAGCAACCACCGCCCACCAAACAATGACACTATACGGAACAGCATTCAAAAGCAGACCAGCCCAAGGCCGATCTTTACCACGCACAAATGGTGCAGAATAGAGAACACCCGCCAACAAGGCCGCTCCATATGGCGCAAGCAAAGAGACATGACTTGAGGCAAAAGACAAGGCCCCTACAGCCAAAACGACATACAACACCCAAGCGCCAGTGACACTCAAAGAAACAGGCGGCTCAAGAAATCCGAGCTTACCATTAATCTTATCACCATCTCGATCATATATCTGATTGATAATATAACCGGCGGCAACCAACCCGCTCAGAAAAACCAAATTGACCAATTGGAAAGTTGAGAGTTCCCCACCAACAAAGTGGACACCCAATAGACTTATTTCAGGGAAGCTAATATCGTAGAGGAAAAGAAAAACCGTCCAAACAGGAATCAAAAGTAATGGCCGGCAAAAAAACAGAAAATCAAGCGCTCGTATAAGACGCATAAGAAACTTCTTTCTGACGCTTTGTTCTAAAAACATTTTTTTCGAAAGTTAAACTCAACAATCCTACCATCTGGAGACAAGTATCAAATATCCATAGAGCGCTGGCGCCGCAAAAGCCAAGGAATCGAATCTATCAAGTATCCCACCATGCCCTGGAATAATCGCCGAAGAATCTTTTACTCCCACCGAACGTTTCCAAAGCGACTCGACCAAATCACCAAGTTGCCCAACCAGAGAAATCATCAGCGCAGCGCCAATCACTACCAATGCCGACTCGCCAGATAACGCAAAACGCCACAAAAGCCAGCCAGCCAAAATCGCAAATAGCAAACCGCCCGTGAATCCCTCAACAGTTTTATTCGGCGAAACAGTCGGAGCCAATTTTGTCTTACCAAAAGCCTGCCCAACCCACATCGCCGCAGTATCACAACTCCAAATCACCGCCAACAACGCCACAATCCAATAAAAACCATCGCCTGCTGAAACACCAGATGAGAACTCACGCACATGATACATAAACGGATACAACATCGAGACGTAGAACACCCCCCAACCCAATTCGGTCAACTCACGAAAAAGAATTTGCGGAGATTCTTTGCCAAGCGCCTGTATCATTCCAATCAATAACAAAGAGGCGCCTAGCGACAAAAATGCTTCAAATATCCCAACGTACAAATGCACCGCCGCCACAGTCACACTCAAGACCCAAACCAATACTCCCATCGGATTGCGCAAGCCCTGACGAGCGCCTTCCCCACGCCCACGAAACACCACACTAATATATTCATAAGAGCCAAGCGCCGTCACTAACAGCAGAAACCCTTTAAGCCATGAACCACTTTGATAGCAAATCCAAACAATAATAGGAATCCCTATCAAAGCGACAGTAATACGTTGTATGAGATTCTTATTCATAGATATCACAGGTAGCGCTAGCGCCCTCTAAAACTTTACGATCGAATTTTGCCAAAGCGACGTTCTCTTCCCAAATAATCTTCAACACCATCCAGAAACTCATCCTCACCAAAATCGGGCCAGAGAATATCAGTCATATATAATTCTGTATAACTTGTTTGCCACAGCAGAAAATTAGAAAGCCGCAACTCACCAGAAGTGCGAATTAACAAATCAGGATCAGGCATCCCAGCGGTATAAAGATAACCCGCAAACTGTTCTTCATCTAGAGCATCAGCCTCGACCTTACCACTGACTACATCCCTGCAAAACGCCTTAACTGCATCGAGAATTTCAACTCGACCGCCATAACTCAAAGCCAAATTCAGCGTCAAACCATCGTTGCCCGATGTCCGTCGAATTGCCTCTTGCAAAACCTTACGCCGAATAAATGGAATATCCTCAAAACGTCCAGTCACCACCAAACGCACATTGTTGCGAACAAGCTCGTCAGTCTCTTGCAAAGTCGAACGAGACAATAGTGACATCAAAGCCTCAACCTCTGCTTTAGGGCGATTCCAATTCTCTCGCGAAAAAGTATACAGCGTCAAATATTTGACACCCAACTCCGATGCCACACGCACCACACGTTTAACCGCCTCAACTCCCGCCTCATGACCATCTCTGCGTTCCAACCCACGCGCATGAGCCCAACGACCATTACCATCCATAATAATCGCCACATGTTCAGGAATCCGATCACCACCGACTCCCGATTTGATCTGAGCGATTCTCTCAATATGTTTTGTCTCAACTTCAAACATCTCTAATGACTTCCACACTACTGACTGGCAGCTACTGCCAGTCTCAGCTTGAGTAATACCGTTTCTCGAATTTCATACTGATTACCCCAAACCCCAATTACACTTATATGCTCAATAATTTTCTCAGGCAACAAATATCCATCGACGGTTGTATAAAACGTCTCACGAGAATAACGCGTAGCATTATCATCATCCCGTACCACCAACGCCTCATAACTCAAAACACCACTAGCTCTGTCCAAAGTAATAACCCCACTAGCGCCAAATCGACTCAACCCACCATCGGAACTTTGAGAGTCATACGAAATTGCAATATCACCTTTCCCAGGGTCATTCGGAAACAAAGAATACTTGAAATCCCCATCCCATGTCGACTTAGCAACCAAAGCTGGTAAGCTCGGCTTATCTTCAAGAAACGAACTACGTAATATCTTCACCGAATCATGCGCTAATGTGTCTGCAAGAACCTCCGCATCTGGAGTAAAATAAGCTCGTACAATCGCGGTATCGATCTGCAATGTATCACCATCCGACTCCAAAGAAAATCTTCTCACTAGAACTGTAATTGTAAACGGATTCTCCTCGCTCCGAATATCACTCTTGTGAAACGCTTCACGAGCAGTGTCAATATAGTAGCGAACAAGCGCATCGGTGTGACTCTCTTGTGCGAAAACAGTAGAAACGCTCAGAGACATTCCCAGAACAAACAGACCTACACACATTTTCCATATAACAGTGCGCATTCTCAAAAAATCGGTATTTTCAATTTGACTCTTATTCATAATCTCAATTATAACACAACAAAATCACTTATTGTTTTTGGTGCAAACAACCACTATCAATAATACCTCTATCATCACCCACAACAAGAGCGTCCGGCAAAGCCTTGCACTGCAACCTCTTATACCATCCAAGAACTTCTAAGTTTGAACAAAGTCTTTCAGCCCCGCGCAATATCAACTCCAGAACAACAAAGCTTTTATGAAGAAATTTTTATCTTGCGCGTCGCAATCTCGAATTATTAGTTATATTAACATAATAGCGGAGGTCTATTCTCTCCCACTACCAATTCTTAACACCTCATCTTGCCTTACTCCGAGATAGTCACCTAGAAAGTGGTCGAGCTTTAGCGACTCTCTTAACACCGTACAATTATCAAGCGCCTGATAGCGCAGAAATACGTCGGGGGAATTATGAAAGTCAAAGATGTTTTGAGCGGCAAAAGCCAAGTGTCTGTCACCATTCATCCTGAGAAATCTCTCAGGGCGGCCATGGGCCTGATGATCGACAATCAAATCGGAGCGCTGCCCGTCTTGTGCGACGATGGTGGACTTGTCGGCATTATCACTGAGCGAGATTTGTTTCGCTATTGTTACCATAACAAAGGCCTAGATTCGGCGGCGGTCGTCGCAGACACAATGACACAAGAGTTAATCGTCGGCGTCCCTGATGATGACATTGACTACATCGCTAGGATTATCACCAAGAACAGAATTCGCCACATTCCGATTGTCAAAGACGAACAGCTTGTCGGAATCATCTCAATCGGCGATGTTATCAAAGCGCGTCTCGAAGATGTCTCGGTTACTAACCGTTACTTGATGGAATACATCAACGGTGGGCCAGCTCTAGGACTATTCTAGTTCTTCACTTGGATCGGCTACAAGCCAAACAAATCTCAACTGCTTCACCTTAACAACTACGGGTCGTCGCTAGACTGCCATGACCTCTTTTTCTTTGGAAGCAACCAAAGAATCCAAAGTAGTTGAGTGACGATCAGTTATATCTTGAATCTCATTCATCCCGTCATGCATCTGATCGCTAGTAATATCTTTGCTTTTTTCCTGCTTCTTCAAAACGTCATTGGCGTCACGGCGTATATTACGCAATGAAATCTTGCCATCCTCGGCAACCTTCTTGGCAAGCTTCACCAAATCGCGACGACGCTCCTCGTTGAGCGGCGGAACTGGCACACGAACTATATCACCCTCAACCTGTGGGTTAAGTCCCAACTCTTGTTTCTGAATAGCCTTGACGATTTCACCGACAAGTGACTTGTCCCATGGCTGCACAACCAAAGAGTGCGCATCAGGAACAGCAATCGACGCCACCTGACTCAACGGACTCATAGTCCCATACGAATCAACCTTCACAGTGTCCAACAAACTAGCTGTGGCCTTACCTGTGCGAATCGCCGATAATTCATGCTTGACAGATTCAACTGTCTTGTCCATGCGCAACTTACTTTCGGCTAAGATTTCGTTTTCCATCGAACCCTCCAATATATGCCAATAGTTATCCTAAGTATCTTCTAAAAAAAGATCTTCTCAACAAACATCTTCCAAAGAAATGTCTTCGGAGTAAATATCTCTACTAGTTCTACTTTTCACTCGTCACAAGCGTGCCGAGTTTCTCACCCTGAATCAAGCGTTTCAAATTCCCAACTTTCAAAATATTGAACACAAGAATCGGTGTCTCATTCTCTCGGGCAAGTGAAATAGCAGTAGCGTCCATAACCCGTAAATCATTCTTGAGAACGTCCATAAACGTCAGCGTCTCATACAAAACCGCATCATCATTCTTCTCAGGATCACTCGAATAAATGCCCTCAACCCGAGTGCCCTTGATTAGAACATCAGCTTCAATCTCAGCGGCGCGCAAAGAGGCCGCCGTATCTGTAGTAAAGAACGGATTACCCGTCCCTGCCACAAAAATCACCATCCGACCCTTTTCAAGATGTCGCACTGCGCGGCGCTTAATATAGCCCTCCGCCAATTCTTCCATCCCAAGCGCCGACATAACTCGCGTCGGAACATCCATTCCCTTAAATGCCGCCTGCAATGCCAGCCCGTTCATCACCGTCGCTAACATTCCCATCTGGTCGGCCGTAACTCTATCAATCCCATTCTTGGTCGCCGCCAACCCACGGAAAATATTACCGCCACCGATAACAATAGCGACTTCCACACCTAAGTCACGAACTTCCTTAACCTGCTCGCAAATAGACTGAACAGTTAGTGGGTCAATATTGACACCGCGCTCACCAAGCAACGCCTCGCCTGATAACTTGAGCAAAACTCTCTTAAACTTGATTTTAGACATGGGCTCCGTCTGCAGTATGCGCTTCCCGAGAAGACTCTATGGGTTGACTTGAGCGCCGCTACGGGACGCATGATTCGTAAGTATATATAGCAAGACCGGCTTGATATTTCAAGCCGGTCTCGATGCTATTCACTAATAGCTTTTCGACCATTCGCAAGAACCGCAAAGAGTCGAACTATTGTCTTCTCAGCAAGAACTAGGAAGCTTCACCAAGAACATATCTGGAAAATCGGCTGACAGTAACTCCATCACCAACCTCAGAAAATTTGCTCTCAAGCAATCCTCCAACCGTCGTATCAGGATCCTTAACAAACGGCTGCTCAAGTAAGCTCGCCTCACTACAAAACTTGTCCACTTTGCCGCTGATAATCTTCTCGATAATCTTCTCAGGCTTGCCTTCGTTCAGCGCCTGCTGACGATAAATCTCACGCTCTTTTTCAATCACAGCCTCATCAAGATCAGCGCGACTAATCGCACGCGGACCAGTCGCCGCAACATGCATCGCCACATCCCGTGAAAGTGACTTGAAAGCATCAGAGCCAGCATCATTGACGCTGCTAAACTCGACCATAACGCCCAATTTATCGCCGGCATGAACATAAGCCGCCAATGCGCCATTGGCGCCTGCTTCAAATTTTTCGACACGACGCACAAGCATATTCTCACCTAATTTTGAGAATAGCTCCTTAAGCGCACTATCAACTGAAACTTCTGGCTTGCCCTTAAAAGGACGCGCCAAAAACTCAGCCACATCTTCAGGAGACTTCTCGGCGGCAACTTGCTCAGCCAAAACATTACAAAAGGCTATGAAATCATCGGTGCGGGCGACAAAGTCAGTCTCACAACCAACCTCAACAATCGCCCCACTCTTAGAATCAGAACTAACTAGAGTAGTAACTCTACCCTCTGTTGTCTCGCGGCTAACCTTACCTGCGGCCTTGGCAATGCCCTTTTCACGCAAATAATCTACCGCTTTATCGAAGTCACCATCGCACTCTACGAGGGCCTTCTTACAATCCATCATTCCGGCGCCAGAACGTTGACGAAGTTCCTTAACCATACTTGCTGTTACTTGAACCATTATAAATATACTTTCTCAATAATCAATAATTTGTGTTACTCTCGGCTCTCGTAGCCTCCCAAAAAGGCCACCAGCCAACTCAAACAAATACAAGAGCAGTCAAAATCCACCCTCACCCACAATTCCTGCAGCCTGCTAGCTGGTAGCCTAAGCTTCACCGCCAGCAGATGCTGAAGTCGCAGCGGCTGAAAAATCACTAACTTCTTCGCCAGCCATCTCTTCAACACTAGTCTTATTCTGGGCGGCCAAAGCAGCGTCAACCAACTCATGCAAAATAACACGAATGGACTTAATCGCATCGTCATTAGCGGCAATCGGGAAATCAATCGGATCTGGATCAGCATTGGTATCCAAAATAGCGACGATCGGGATTCCAAGACGGCGTCCTTCAGCCACTGCAATGCTCTCTTTTTTGGCGTCAACCACCAAAATCAAACCTGGCAGATGAGTCATCTCTTTAATACCACCCAAAACTCTCTCGAGCTTCTGATATTCACGCTCTTTAAGTGAACGCTCTTTCTTGGTGAACTTATCAAGAGTGCCGTCCTCTTTCATTTGCTCAAACTCTTTGAGCTTCTTAATAGAACGCTTGATTGTGTCAAAATTGGTAAGCATACCACCCAACCAACGATGGGCAATATAGTACTGCCCAGCGCGCTGAGCTTCATCTTTGATAACCTGAGAAGCCTGCTTCTTGGTGCCGACAAACAAAATCGAACGACCACGTTGCAAAACTTCAGTAATCTTACGCTTGGCCTCATCAATAGCCACCAACGTCTTCTTGAGATCAATAATGTAAATACCATTGCGCGCTGTAAAGATGAAAGGCTTCATCTTTGGATTCCAGCGGCGTTTCTGATGGCCAAAATGCACACCAGCTTCAAGCAGGACTTTGATCCTTGGATCAATCATGTAGTACACCTAACGATTTGTGAAACGGTTTTTTCTTTGCTCTCTCAATCTTCCTCAGGCGGGACCCATGAACACTCGGAGAAAACAATTCGAGCATCGCTATGAGCACCTCCGCGCCAAGTCCTAAAAGAGCGCTTATTTGCCAAATCCACTTGCAAAAGAACAAAATGAATTCAGCTTACTTTATATATCGTCTCCAGCAACCCATCGCTGAGCTGCTGAAAAGAATATCAACACAAGTATCGATTAACGCTTGGAGAACTGGAATTTCTTACGAGCCTTCGGTTGTCCGTATTTCTTACGCTCAACCTCACGCGCATCGCGTGTCAAGAACCCACCAGCCTTAAGCTTCGGACGTAAATCAGGATCAATCATTATCAACCCACGTGACAAAGCCAATGCAATCGCCCCAGCTTGGCCAGAAAGACCACCACCATTGACGCTACATGTAATATCCAATTTGCCCATGGTCTCGGTAACTTCCATTGGAAGCTGACTAAGATCCACCAGCACCTGACGTTTCAGGTATTGAATCGGCTCGTCACCATTGATACTAAACGAACCCGAGCCAACCTTAATACGCGCACGGCATACCGCTTCTTTGCGGCGACCAGTTGCTTCGGCAGAAGTGTTACTCATACTTAATTCTCGTCCTTTTTATCTACTAATGACAGCGCAATAATACAGCGTCTGCCTACTTACTATTCTTATATGTAAAGCTCAACGCCTCTGGCTGCTGAGCTGAATGAGGATGCTCCGTGCCAGCATAAACATGAAGCTTGCTGAACATCTTACGACCCAAACGAGTCTTAGGTAGCATTCCCTTAACCGCATGCTGGAAAATACGCTCAGGATGTTTAACACGCATCTTATCGAGCGGAGTCGAATGCAATCCACCTGGGTAACCAGAATAACGGTAGTACCTAATGCTACTCTCTTTGGCCCCTGTGACTTTTACCTTTTCGGCATTGATAACCACAACATGATCACCAACATCCATATGTGGAGTATAAATCGGCTTGTTTTTGCCATGTAGAATATCAGCAACTTGGGTAGCCACACGTCCAAGAGTAACTCCCTCTAAGTCAACAATCCACCATTTGGCGCTATTGGAATCAACTTTCGGCAAAAACGTCTTGCCTGTATTTGTTACTGCGCTTGAACTCATAATATCTTATCCGGTAACCGCTTAAGTCGTTTCTTCTCCAAATCGGAGAACCTAATTTTCTTACTATCTTATCCCCATTTAAGGAGACGTAAAAAAGAACATAATACAACAACCCCTCGACAGGTCACCCTATCTGAGGAACGCCAAATATATACGGAAATCTTTGACTGTCAAGGGATTATTCAAACCAGACAAACAAGAATGAAGTTTTTAACAAAATTTTCAGCATTTTTCGCCCACATCCTACCAAAACCGCATCCCAACAAGCAAACCAACACACAAATCTCAACAATTCAAACTCAACGATTCAAAGCGGTCCCGTAGGTCAAGTCCCCTTTTCAGGGACTTGACGCCTTACCAACAAGCGCCAGCCCCCAATCAACACACCAGCCGCACAGCCACAAGACAAAAACAACAAAACCCTACCACACAAAACACTTAACGGCACGCCTTAGCGGCAATAACAGCGCTATCAACCAAAGCCAACTTATGCCGCCGATCAAAGCCCCCCCTTGAACACAATCCACAAGAAGTCTCGCGCAACCGCTTCTGCCTCGGATACTGAGTCCGGCAAGTTGGACATTGATACAAATAACGCGGCGGACGCTTCAAATCAGGATGAAACTTCGCATGCACCGAAACACCCAACTCAGCCGCTTTAGCCTTAAAGCGCTTATCGTGCTTGAAATGAATCAAATGAATCATCTCATGCTTCAAAGTATCTTCGATCTCCTCACGAAAAATCTGATGATACCGCACACCAATCTTTATCCTCCGCCGAACTGGCTCACAAGACCCAGCCGCCAACATCCGCGTTGAATACTCAATACTCGCCGAAGGCAAGGCATTGTCAAAATGAATCGCATTATACAAATCAAACAAACGATACAGCTCCGCAACATCAGGCAACTCACTAGGACTTACTGCCGGCTTCCGAACTGGCTGACTGACACGAGCCAGCGTTTGCGCTCTGACAGTCGGCGCCACAATCAATGCCACAGCCGACGACTCTGAGTCTTGCGCAGACGACGGACGCGCCCACTGCATATGTTCAAACAGATCATAGTTAATCAACCGCGACAACGCCCCGAGCAGTCTCTGCTTACCGCCGCGCTTCAGTCGACCTGTCCTCTTCAAACCATTCATACCATAGTCCAATTCATCCTTACCAACTACATCGCAAATATCCACCAATGTTGTGTCGGGTCTTGATTTTCGCTTTTTGAAAATTGTGACCCGACACTTCCCTCACAAAAAAGCAAGTCCCAAATCAAACACCTACAACCCCCGACCACCAGCAGTCACACCCAAATCAGTAACAAAAGCGCTAATCAACTCACTCGGTGTAATATCAAAGGCTGGCGAATAAACCCTAACACCCTCAGGTGCAGTCCGCTTACCAAACCCACAAGTAACTTCTTCTGGAGAGCGCTCTTCAATAATCTTCTCAGGCAATCTCTCAAGCGTCCGATCAAAAGTAGTCTCTGGCGCCGCCACATAGAATGGAATCCCATGCGCCTCAGCCAAAACCGCTAAATTATATGTCCCAATCTTATTAGCGGTATCACCATTACTAGCAATCCTATCAGCCCCAACAATCACAAAGTCAACCTGCCCACTCTTCATCAAAGTCCCAGCGACACTATCAACAATTAAAGTCACATCAATCCCCGCCTGCCCCAACTCCCAACAAGTCAAACGCGAACCCTGAAGCAATGGCCTCGTCTCGCAAGAAAACACCCGCTTCAACTTCCCCTGCTCATGAGCCACATACAAGACGCCAAGCGCCGTTCCAATCCCACCAGTAGCCAACGCTCCAGCATTACAAATAGTCAGCGCCGTAGCGCCCTGCCCAACCAACTCCGCTCCATTGACGCCAATAGCCTGACACATCATCTTATCACGCTCATGAACCTCACCAGCCGAATCAACCAGACGCGCAAACAACACATCATCAACATCAACACCCTCAACAATCACTCGCTGAATCTGCACAGCATAAGACAAATTAACCGCAGTCGGACGAGCCCCCTCAATTTCCTCAAGCGCTCGTCGAACAAAATCTTCTCGCTCATCAACAGACAGCAGCAAAGCTTCTTTAACAGCCAACGCCACCGCATAAGCCCCAGCAATCCCGATCGCAGGAGCCCCACGCACAGCCAGCGTCTTAATCGCCTCAATCACCGCCCGATAATCCTTCAATTCCAAATACAACAATTCCAACGGCAACCGCACCTGATCAACAATCCGCAAAGAACCATCAACCCACTCTATTGTTTTGGCAATCGTATTCACACCCAGAGTATATCACCAACCCCACCCCAAAAACATCAAAAAACACCGTAGTGGCGCCCCTTGGGGCGCATTCTCCCCACACAAACAAAATCCTCAATCAATAAAAAAAGGCGCCCCAAGGGACGCCACTACGCGTAAAGCTAACCATTGGAAAATTATCGAACCAACTTACTTATACAACCCACGCTTAACCTTCCGCGATGAAGTCTTCTCAAACTCAACAGTCAAAACTTCCCACTCAACAACTCGCTTATAGTCCGCCATCCGCAAATTTGTCTCTTTAACAGCGACAGTGACAAGTTCCTTAATCGGCTGACCATCAAGCGCAGCGCCTGCATGTTCTGCATGCAACTCACCAATCCGCTCCACATCAGGAAAAACCAAAGCACAAACCCTCTCGCCTTGTTTCCCCTCAGTCGTACGCCCAACAATCAAAACTTCTGCAATATAGTCATGCTCCAAAAGCGCCAGCTCTATTTCTTCAGGATAAATATTCTTACCACCAGCCGAGACAATCAGATTCTTAGCGCGCCCACAAATATACAGAAACCCGCCCTTAAACTTCCCCAAATCACCAGTGCAAAGCCAACCGTCACGAATCACATTCCGCGTCTGCTCCTCATCACCAAGATACCCAGGCGTCACAGAATCCCCACGAACCAGTATCTCACCAATTCCCTCAGCGTTCGGATTCTCAATCTGAATATCAAGCCCCAAAAGTGGCGGCCCCACCGAACCAATCCGATTGGACTTAGGCAAATTAAAACTAATCACAGGCGAACATTCCGTCATCCCATAACCCTGCAAAAAATCAAAACCCAATATCTTATAAAAATCCGCAATAGCAGGATCAAGCGGCGCCCCGCCAGAAACCATCATCCGCAATGTATTCATCCCCGCCTTAGCCCGCAGTGCTCCAAAAAGTTTCTTGCCTGGAACCAACCCAAACTTTCCAGCGCCTCTGCAAAAACCATACATAGTCTTAAACATCACACGCTTCGACGTCGGAGCCTTCTCAATCCCACGTTTCATTCCCTTAACCATTTTCTCAAACAGCAATGGCACACCAATCAAAATAGTAATCTCATGCTTCCGCAAATCTTCAACCACCTGCACCGCCGCCAGCGAACGCGCATAATAAATCGTCGCCCCTGCAATCAATGGCGTCAAAAACCCAGTCGTACACTCATAAACATGCGAGAGCGGCAACAAAGACAAAAACCTATCACTCTGATTAAAATTAAGCCCCGCAAAAATCCCTTTCATATTCGCAAGCAAATTCCGATGAGTCAAAATCACCACCTTCGGAGTCCCTGTCGTCCCAGAAGTAAATATCAATGAAGCCGCCTGCGTCGGCTCAATAGAATCACAAAGATATTCCTCAGAGCCATAAAGTGACTCAAGCTCCGTCACACCTGCCTCACTCGAAGAATCCATCAGAATAATCTTGACCTCAGGAAAACTCTCCGCCAGAATATCCTTAAGCGCGCCATAGAATTTCTCAGAGACAATCAGCGCCTTAGGAGTCGAAACATTTAGTAACTTCCGATGCTCTTCAGGTTTCAACAAAATATCCAGCGGCACAACAGTCGCCCCAGCCGCCTGAATACCCAAATACCCAATCGCCCATTCAGGACGATTCAAAGACAACAAAGCCACACTGTCCCGTGGCCTAACGCCCATCTCCCGTAGCCCACCAGCAACCGTCCTAACACGCCGCGCCAGCTCACCATAGGAAAGCTCACCTCTCCCATCAGCTACCAGAGCCGCCCTCTCTGGCTGCCTCTTGGCCACATTGAGAAAAGATTCAGGCACAGCCCCCAAAAGCTCTGGCGGCGAAAATCTATCAAAACCTGTAATGTTCGCAGTAGTCTCCATGCTACAACAAGTATACGAAATTGAATTCCAAAAAAAAAGCCGTCCCTGAAATCAGGGACGGCTTCAAAAGATATGTTCAAGATTCTCGAAACAATCTTCTAGAAACAATCTTCTAGAAAAATATCTCTCAGAAACGCTCTTTTGTGGCTCTCCAAAGAAGGAGGTGATACTTTTTTTAAGCGCTGATCTTAGTGAACAATCGCCACAGTCTTTGTCAGCTTCATTGAGTTACCCCGAGGATCAGTATCGGTAACAATAATGACCACTTCCTTAATCAGAGTATCTATTGGAGCGACAAACTGGAACCCAGGAGCCTCTCCATAGTTGTTGGATGACTGTGTGCCCGTTAGGATGCTACCACCAGAAGCCGAAGCCACCATAGTATGCGAACCCAAAGGATTGCCAAAACGATCCTGAACTGTAGCCAAGAACGGAACAGTCTGGCCACCGCTTACTGAACCAACCATATCAATTGTAGAATTCTTATTATAGCTATTGCCTGTCAAGAGGGTACAAAGTTTCGTTTGCGCCCCGCCCTCCAAAAAGAAGTTCACAACATCAATAGCGCCAATACCGTCATCAATAGCTGCGCTCATGACGTAATCCTGTTTTAAAGCCCCGTCACGTTGAACAGTTCCTCTAGAAAAAGAAGAGGCGCATTGATTCTGCGACTTATCAACAACCACAGTGAGGAACCTCTCGGTATGCTCAACTTCCAATCCATTAATAACAGGATTGGTATTGATATCATCCAAGTTCAAAGTGAAATTCGCTTTGCCCTCGCCATCAACCAGCAAACTATTGGGCCAACCAGAGGCAACAATAGTATTTACAAAACTTGAGTTGAAGAATGCCGCTGAATCTTTAACAGTCCCACCAGAAGTCTCGGCGATAACCCAAACAATACCATCTTTACCGGTTGTATTATATCCAGATATCCAGATTGTTCCGGCCACACCTTTATGATCACGCGTCGACACTTGATGCGCCATAACCTGACCTTCATCAGTTGTAAAGTACACAGCTGTAGAATCAGTCACAGGATTGTGATATACATCACGTACAACTGCGACAGCGCCAACTTCGAAATTCACTGAATTCCAATAACGAATATTACAAGTATCAACACCAACTGTAATTTCCGCTGGAGGACCAGCATCGATAATAATCTGTGTCGCATTCGAAAGAACGGTATCCGCAGACGCGCGAATTCGCACAGTACCAGAAATCGTTCCCGAAGAAACCGGAACAGTCACCAAACCCTGTGAGTTCGTAATAGCGCTATAAGGGCCCCAACCAAGATTAGCCAAGTTCTCACCACCACCAGGACCATCTGTGATAACAAAAGTAACCGAGATACCTTCTGGAACAGGATTACCGTTAAGATCAAAACACCAAGCATTCAACTTAGTAGTCTCAAAACCACCAGTTTGCTTAACAGCCAAATGAATCGAATCAGCTTCAAGATAAATCGAATTAACAGCCGCATCTGGTGTTAGTTGAATCGAAGCTTCCATATCACCAGTAAATGCACCATCATCAACACTAGCATGAATGTAGACTGTCGAAGCGGTCGTACCCGAAGTGTAAGTCACCACAGCGGCTCCAGCGCCACCAGCAACAGTCGCAGTAGCAGAGATTGTACCGTTAGCATCCCAAGTGCCATTGCCATTGACATCAAACACCAAAGAGTCAATACCACCCGACCAATAATCATTACCATCAACATCCACAAACTTCTCTCCAGCAGCCAAGCGAATTACTGTTCCATCTGGAGCGGGATTGCTAAGAGCATCACGAACTGTAACAGTCACAGTCGCGTTAGTAGCGCCATTCGCCAAAAGCAAAGAACTACTAACATTGATATCCACATTGCCACTACCTGAAGTCTGTGAGCTCTGGATAGTCACAGGTGTCGTACTAGCCGAGCCACCAGCGACTGATGCAGTGATTGTCGCAGAGCCAGTAGTCGTTGCGGTAAACACACTCGCAACAATACCGCTAGCGTCCGATGTGTCAACAGCAGGGCTAAATGAACCTGCCGTTGAAGGTGTCACGCTAAATGTCACAACCTGATTGGCAGAGACAATACCACTAAGCATAACTGTTCCTTCAACAACCGTAGTAGCGCCATTAGTCACAGTGCCTGGCGAAGCCGACAACGAACTAACTTGCAAGCCGCCAGCGCTTAGGTCTCCACTTGTACCAGTACAACCGTTTAAAGCTGAAAACCCAGCTAACAGTCCAATAACCGTAAGAGCCCTCAAGGCATTCGGACTAAGAATTGTGGAAAGAAATGATTTTTTGAAAGACATGCATTGCTCCTGTCTGTGAAAGTATAACGATGTTTATTTGTTGTTGTTCTAACCTGATTACTTTCGTCGGTATCTACTGGGAGCTGAAGTGTTGACAATCAACACAAACCACACCGAATCGCGCCAACGACAAACTGAATATGTTCTGTATCAGTTATCGGCAATTAGCTGCGGACTTTTACATCTCTTTCCTTTAACATCTTGTTCTTTTGGGAAAGGACTACATACCTAGGCAGACTACAGCCCACCAAGCGCCAAAAAAAAACTCCTGCGAGACAATCTCGCAGGAGTTTCAAAATGAAATAGCCCCTTAACTCAACGCAGACAGTCAGCGCTGATTACTCGTTCGACGCCAAGTCATCACGAACAATCGTCGGTGTCACCAAGATAATAAGGTCACGAGACTCTTTAGCGGTCTTGGTGTACTTGAAGAGATTGCCCAAGATTGGAATGTCCTTAATAATCGGAATACCAACCTCCAACTCATTGGAATCTTCAGTCGTCAAACCACCGATAACCGCAGTCTGCCCGTCATGCACGATAATATTCGTATGAGCGTTATTTGTGCTGATAATCACACCAGCAGCTGAAATCTCAGCAAAACTACGCTCAGGATTCAACTCCATCAAAACCTTATCATCTGCTGTAATATGAGGTGTCACACGCAATATCGTTCCGACTTGCTCAAAAATTGTCGTCACATTACCAGAGCGATCAAACTGCTTAATCGGCACTTTCTGGCCCATTTGTATACGCGCTTCTTTGTTCTCAATCGTCGTAATTTCAGGATGAGCGACAATCTTGCCCTTACCATCACTAACAATTGTCGAAATCAAAGCGTCAACTGTCCAAGAAGAATTGATGGCGCCAAATTTATAGCTCCCAAACTCATCTGTCACTCTATCAGTGACACCCTTTGTCTGAGCCGAATTATTAAGGGCAGTTGAATTACTGGAACCATTGGTTGTGAAAGCCAGTTCAGTACCAAGCTCTAGCAAGTACTTTGAATTAACCTCAAGCAACTGCGTGGAAATCTTAATCTGACGAGGAGACTGATCCAACTCAGCAATAAAGCGCTCCATTTCCGGAATATTATCAGGCACATCCTGCAAGATGATTGAATTCGTACGAGGATCAGAGACAACCCTACCACGAATAGTCAACAGTCCCTCAACAGCTTTAACCACATCCCCCGAAGTCGAGTTATTTATGTGAATAATTCTGGTCACAAGCGGACTCAATGTCTGCTTAGTAAGTTTGTGCTTTTCAATATCGGTGATTTCAGTACGGTAAGTCTCCGCGGGAAGGACACGAATATAACCGCCCTCCTCATACACAATCGCTAAATCATAAGTACGACCTATGATTTCCAAACCCTGCTTCCAAGTCACGTTCTTAACCGAAACAGTCACTGAACCTGTGACTTTTGGAGCCACAACCACATTGACATTGCCATAATCAGCCAGGAAATAAATAACTGTACGAATGTCTGCGCCCTGAAACTCCAACTTCTCAATCGGTGTACCTGGTTTCTGCTCTGATGCCGATTGCGCAAATACAGTTGTAGCGCAGGTCAGGCAAACCAACAGAGCCATTACCCATTTAACAGAGCGTAGCCCATGATTCTTCTTCATCTTCAACATACTATCTTCTACCTTTCTGCGTTGTTATCCTTCAAGGGAGAGCGCAACTGTGCGACTCCAGCCGTATTCAAATATTTGGAAGTATGCTTTTTTCTTGGTTATCTTTAGCACTGTTCCGCTGCGAACCTTATCACCTTTGGAGAGAATGTATCCTCTACCATCTATATCCTCAAAAAGCCCGCGTGTCTTTCCTTTGACATCACGCAAAATACCGACCATTGTCAAAGCCTCAACATTCGGCAACTCTTTCATCATGAAATCTTTGTCACCGCCAGCCTCCACCAACAGAGTCCCAAATGGATCACGTGAACCATGGGTCTTATATTTGATAGTCAAACGCTTAGGAAACTCCGCAACCAAAGTGCTTTTGAGTTTGATCTTACGTTGATCAATCGAGCGACGGAACTGCGCCTTATAGCGACGATCCTTATCAGTATCTTTGTACGTCTGCTGACCTGGAGTCGCAGCATTGGCTGTTGTCGCAAACAATGAACTAGAGTTGTCAACTGCTTTCTTCTTCTCAGAAGCCTTAGCTGCTTTCTTGTCACTCTTCTTGCTGGCCAAAGTTGCTTTTGAGTTAGCCGTCTTCGCTAAACTCTTCTTGGCAACACTCTTCTTAGCAATACTCTTCTTCGAAGCGCTCTTCTTGGAAGCATTGCTCTTGGAGATTCCGCTCTTAGAGACCGTGTTTTTCGAAACTTTACTCGGCGCTACACTAGCCAATTTGGCAGAGCTATTTGAGGCGCTCTTCTTAACTGTCTTTGTCGTCTTAACAACCTTCTTAGCAGCCTTAGGCTTTTCAACCTTAGACGAACTCTTTGACGCCAGCGTTGACTTAGCTTTCGCAGTAATCTTAGCTGGAGCCTTCTTTACCATTCTCTTAGCAACACTTTTCTTGGCAACACTCTTCTTATCAACACTTGGAGTAGGCTTTGTCGCCGCCAAGACAGGAGCTTTTTTCTCAACTTTGGCTGAATTCTTTGTCGCTTTTACTTGCGACTTAGCCGCCGCTGGTTTCGAACTCGCTAATACCTGGCTGCTAGACTTTTGCGAAGAACTCTTCTTCACAGCCACCTTCTGAGTTGCAACCTTCGCAACTGACTTCTTGCTAACTTCAGCCTTAGCGATAACAGGCAATTTGACTTGCGGCTTCTGCGCCAACGAGCTCTTGACAGCAGGTTTGCTATCTGGCTTAGCAGTTGCTTTCTTCGCAACTGGTTTCTTTTCAATAACCGCTATAGACTTAGCCACTGGTTTTGAACTAGGCTTGGCAACAGTCTTTTTCACTGTCTTTACTACTGGCTTTGTCACTACCTTTGCCGCTGGCTCTACCTTTGCCACAAGCGGAGAGCTAACTTTCACAATAGATTTGATAGCTGTCTCAGATTTCTTACTCTCAACCTTAGCAGCCGCAGATTTAGCAGGCTTAGGTTTGGACACTGTAGTAGCAATAGCAACTGGAGCCTTCACACTCTTCTTCGCCGCCTTGGCCTTAGCGTTCTTTTCAGCTACCCAGGAAGCGCTACTCCATGAATTAAAACGCTTGGCTTTGCGATCTGTCACGAACAGATCAATATATTCTGGATTCTGCTCGACACGATAAAACGCCTCTTTACCCAAATCCAAAACAATTCGAGTAATCGGCTGCGGTTTCACAGCAAACTGACTCGTACGAATCCTCTGGATCACCGAACTCGGCAATGAACGAAACGAATTCGCGCCAAGATTGTGATGAGCATTCAAACAATCCAAAATGATTCTATATGGCCGACCGTTCTTCGGCGGCTCAATCTGATGCGTAAACTCTGTCATAGAGCCTGTATGGACACGCAAACGAACTCCACCGTCAGCATAGATCAACTCAAGATTGGAGACTTTCGAAATCGGCCCAGCGCTAGTAGTCTTGGCAGAAACCTGCGAGGACAAACTCTTGGTCGCACTCTTGGTCACATCTGTCGAATTGTCAGACGCCAACACTCCGCTTCCGAGGAGGCAAAGAGATAACGTGAGAACTCCAACCCACTTCAGACTATCTGTAATATAGCTTCTCTTAACCATTGTCATTCTCCATTGCAAACGCTAACTCTTTCAAACGTCCTTCAGGTCGTATGTAATAAATTGATAATTTGAACTTCGCTACAATAGTCTCTTGCTTCTCTTTGCCATCAGTTAGCAGAACTCTTGCATTGTGCCCGCCAACTAACGGAGATTTGATATTCATATCCGAGACATTTGTAATGAACGGGAAATTGGCAATATAACTTATGAACTGCCCGAAATTATGATATGAACCTGTCAGCTCAAGATTGAACGAAACCTTATCATAAAAAGACGCAGTTTCGACCTTTTGAGAATCAACAATCGTTATCTTCGATCCCGAAAGTGATGAAGCAGTATGCAACTGCACCAAGAATGAAGGAATCTGCTTAACTTCTGGCAGAAGCGCCTCAATTTCGTGGTAACGATTCAAAAGATCGCCATACTCTCTTTTCAAATCCTCAAGCGAACGAGCCTTGATTTCCACATTCTTCAATTTGGTCACCAGACGCTCACGCTCAACTATCTTATTGGCTATAATCGCCGCTTTTGGCGCAAAGACACGGGCGTTCCAGAAGTATCCTATAACAACCAGTGACAGAGCGATTAACGCAATCTTCTGTATTTTGGGGTCTTTGAAATCCATTGAGTCTATCCTGTGCCTATCCTGCGAGTTGTTCTATCTTTTTGACTTTAGCCCAAACAACATTCTTCTGACTAACTGTCATGCTATATCTATAGGGTGGCGTAAACTTGCCGTTATTTTCTTGCTAAGAGCTTCATCTCTTTTTCGGCGGCCAACAATGTCCGTAATTGGTCATCTGAGAGATAATGCAAACGTCCCTGAATCTTGAAACTGTAAGCGCGCTTGTTCTCCAAAGCCAATTCCTTGGCATAAACCAAATCGACTTCATCAAAGAAATTCGAGCGCATCATTTTAATCATAAATGCTGCCAGAGCATTCAGTGTAAATGAATACCCCTCAATCTCGATAGGACGAATCGGCAAACCATCGACAGTAGTAGCTGAATCAGCTCCCTCAGGCTTGTCCACTCTAGCTCTTGATTTGCCAGGCGCCACCTCAGCAAACGAGGCCAACCAAACAAAGTCAGGAATTCTACGATTCATGTCTTCAAGAATTCTGACCCAAGAGCTTCTATGTCTATCTAGTCTTTCAACTGCCTGCATACGCTCGGCAATCTTCTGCTTCATATCCATCAGGCCATCAACTAGCTGAATATCCTGACTCAATTGCACAGTTCGACGCTGCGCTTCTGTGATGTCGGCATTCAATTTTGAGATGTCACCATCCTGCTGGAATGAAACTCCAACCATCACCATTACAGCCACCGCAGCGACTCCAAAAGCTATCATTTCAACTTTACCGACTTTGAAGCGACCGTCTTGTTTGCGGTACCTCTTCGGCAGAAGATTTACTTGAACCATCATTTCTTCTTCTTAGCCTTTCTCATAGCCAGGCCAATCGGAACCGCCAACAGCGGAGCTATTTTCTCTGGCTGAAGATATTCAAACATCTCTGGGTCATATTCAATGTTGCGAAGTGGGTTGAATATTTCTATCGGTGTGGCTAATTTCGCCTGCACATGCTCGGCAAGATAAGGCACCAAAGCGCCACCACCCGAAAGAACAATCCAGTCCACTTTCTTAGTCTTAGTTTGTGATTTGAACCAGGAAAAAGCCTGCTCTATCCCTGAAATCAACTCATCAGCGCTGGAGATAATTGTCGCCTTCAGCATGTCCTGATCAATTGATTCGCCCAATTCGCCTTTGATAGCTTTTGTGGCTAACTCTGAATTGAGTCGAAATTCTTTTTGGATAGAATTAAAAATCTCTCGCACTCCCGATGAAACATCGCGAGTGGAATGCAGCTGACCATCCAGCAAATAACAAATATTTGTAACATCCTGACCAATATTGATAATCGCAGTAATACGCTCTGGGTCTACATCGTAATTGTATTCGTAGGCATTAAGAGTAGCGAATGCATCTATATCAACCAGAACAGGCTTGAGATCACACTCTTCAATTAAATCAAGATAAGCGTCTAGAAATTCATTTCTAGCGGCAACCATCAAAACATCCATCTTCGTCTCATCTTGAGCGCCTTCACCGATGTGATAATCAAGTGTAACATCTTCAATATCAAACGGAGCGCGTTGCTCAGTCTCAAAGATAATCGCCTGCTCAGCTTCGGCTCCAGATTTCTTGTCAATTGTGAATTTATCGGTAATAATACCATGACCAGAAATAGCGACGTTGACTTCCTTGATCTTCGGATCAACTTGATCTATGAGCGCCTGGATATTGAAAATGACCGCATCACGATCACGTATCTCATCAGAGACTATCGCTTCTGCAGGCAGCTCACGCACTCCCATACCGGAAACAAAGTATCCAGTTTTTGTGTGTTCCAGCTTGATCAGCTTGATGGAATTCGCACCGATGTCGAGCCCAACCACTGACTTGTTCTTGCCTCCAAACATCCATTACCCGATTCTATTAGAGTCCATGTTCAGCATACTTATTTTATCGACAATCACTTGCTTATGCTTAACCGAATATCGCTTATCTCGGTCTTGCGCAAAGGTTATCCCCGCTTGGGGATGGAATGTACTCTGAGAGTATCGGCAAGAGATGTGTACGCTTGAGCGCCAGAAGCTGTTGAGTTTTCTACAGTCTCACTGACTCCTGAGCAACAATTGCACACCAGCAAGACCTAGGGGCTTGTTGATAAAGTCCCAATTGGTTGTGTCGGGTCTTTATTGGGAAAACGTCAGGTCACACCCACTGGGTGTCAGTGACACAACGGCAAGAAATGCCATTGCAACACCATACCCAACTAATTTAGTCGGTTTATCAACAGGCCGCTAGATACTAGCTATTAACTAACGATGTTTTCTTATTGAAACAATAAACGCGTCATCAATAAATGATAACGCGTCAAAGATAAACTATATGTCATTGCCTAGCGCCATTGCGAGGAGCGAAGCGACGCGGCAATCTCAACGCCAAAAGAAGGGCCAACAAAATATGGCCAATAAGATATTATAGCCAAGCTTACAAGCTCTAATAAGATTGCAAATCATCAAGACGCACACGCCCTGTAGAGCTAAGCACACTTATCGTCGCATAGCTCGTCGCCGAACCAGCTTCCGAACCGTACGAAATCGGCGTGACACTACCTGACTCCGATGCCGAGCCATTTGAACTAAACAATACCGCCCCTGTGAATGTTGAAGTCAGCCCCCCGAACTCACCAGGAATTGTGTCAACACTAATAGTAGAGTCTCCACTCTGTAATGCCGCAGGAGTAGTCACTACTTTATCCTTAAACAGGGTAAATGTCCCAGCGCTGGCATCAAAATCCACACAATAATTAGCTTTCTCCGAAATCGCCAAAGAACGAGCCTGACGCAAGACTGAAACCATATCTCGCGCCGTACCACGAAATTCCATCTTTTCAATTTCGTGAGAGAAACGAGGTCCAGCCATCGCGGCAATAATACCCATAATCACAACTGACGACATCAACTCTATCAAAGTCACTCCACGTTGATTTCTCAAACGCAAAAACCGCGAGAAAAAACTCCTTCTAGGAGCTATTGGGATATCTGAATCGGATTTCTTTTGCATAAAGAGACCTTTCTATAAAGCTTCTATTGACACATATGTGTTTCAATTGTTTCCGCAGCCTGCTCTTCCGAGACTCTCCAACCAGTCTCTTCAATAAATCTCTCAAACTAAGCCGCCGACTATTGTTCAATCAAACGTTCGCAGAAACTGTGCCCTGAAGGGCATTTACGCACACTTCAAGCAATTATTAGCTAACCGCATATGTTACACCAGCTTGCACAACCGTTAACACCGACAACTATCTGGTAGGTAACTCATCAATAGCCGAAATGAACTCCAGTTAGTCGACATCTATGGGCGCCAAGCCATACTTATGGCTCGCACACAACATTTTCGGGACTAATTCTGTTTCAACTCGCGACATCCATGAATCAAAAATACCAGCTCAACTAATATTGACCGTTTAAAACATTGACGTGGGAATAATTCTCCTATGCGAACACCAATATATTCACTATACTATAGTGATGCGGCGAAGGAGCGAAAAGGCTTGCCACGACCACAACAACACTCACCGCGTCGAAAAATACCTCACTTGCAGTCACTTTCACTTCCCTCGCTTTGGAGCGCAAGAATAACCTCAGCAAGACGACAGTATAATAATACAGTGCGCTTGTATTTGACTCTGCCTTGAATGAATGCTGACACAACTGAACCAAGTCTTGCGAATATGAGTTAAACATCATGGACACAGCGCAAACAACTGTAACCCCAACAACAATTAAAATTGTATCACAATAAATCGGACTGGAACAAACATGGAAGTCTTCAAAAAGGCATCACAGGCGCTGAATCTTTTCATGACCACCAGAGCTAACCTTCTATCTACAGTGTCACTAATAACACTGTCACTAATAGCTCTTACCGCGTTGCTACTTTTCCCTGCGGGTATTAACGCCCAGAACTCCAATGCCAAAAACGGAAACGCTGCCCAAAGCAGCCGCCTCAGAGAGTTCACCACAAAATATCTAACCTCCACACCAGTGATTCTCAGCAAATCCGAAGTAGTTGTCGCACCCAAAACACTTGATTACTTGGAAAGCCAAAACGCCACCAAGGGCTCGGCAAACTTCTGGGTCTTCTTCGCCGACAAAGGCTCCTCAGCCGCAACTACCTTAAGACGCGATCCAAAAGACTTTCCTGTTCTCACTAAGTCTCTCACTCGCCGCGCCAAAGTTGGCATGGACAAAATTGTCTTCGCAGACCTACCAGTCGAAATCGATTATATCAGCGCAATTGAATCTCTAGGCTCCTCAAATATTCGCACTTCACGTTGGCTCAACGCCGCCACCTTCTCAGTCAACTCTCAAAACAATCTAGCGCAATTACTAAATCAAATAGCCGCTTTACCGTTTGTCATTGAAATCAAACCCGCGCTCACTTTTGTACGCAGCCCAGCCCCTTCCACAGTCGGCCCCGCACCCGAAGGATCCAATCCGCCCAGTGGCTCCTCTCTTTTCGGAGCCGAGGCGGCTCTAAACTATGGCACATCATTTCAGCAAATCTCTCAAATAAAAGCCGACATCGGACATCAGCGCGGTTACAAAGGCCAAGGCGTCACCATCGCCATGCTCGATACTGGCTACCGCAAAAGCCATCAAGCCTTTGCCGCCGCCTTCAGTGAAGGCCGAGTCATCGCCGAATATGATTTCATCAACAATGACAATAACACCGCCAACGAATTCGGCGATGTAGGCAGCCAATGGAGCCACGGCACACTAACTTGGTCAACCGCTGGCGGCCAATTCGACGGTAAACTCTATGGCCCAGCCTATGGCGCAAATTTCCTCTTAGCTAAAACAGAAAACGTCCCGCTCGAAACAATCCAAGAGGAGTTTGATTGGGTAGCGGCCATGGAATGGGCCGACTCACTTGGCGCAGACGTCATCTCCAGCTCACTCGGCTATATCGACTGGTACACATTCTCTGATTTAGATGGCGCCACTGCCGTCACAACAATCGGCGCCAACATGGCCGCAGGCCTAGGCATAGTCGTCTGTGATGCTATGGGCAATTCAGGTTCATCTGCAAGTTCGCTGATAGCCCCAGCGGATGCCTTCAGTATACTCTCAGTTGGCGCCGTCGATGCCGCAGGAACTGTAGCCAGTTTCTCATCACGCGGCCCAACAGCCGACGGACGCACAAAACCAGAAGTCTGCGCCAGAGGAGTCGCAACATGGTCCGCCTCATCAGGAACTGATGTCGCATACACCACTGCTAGCGGAACTTCACTCTCAACACCATTAGTCGCAGGTGCAGTCGCTCAACTCATTTCCGCCAAACCAACCTTTCCACCTCTGCTGATTATCGAAAACTTCAAATCCACCGCCAGCAACCCACTCTCACCTGATAATAATATCGGCTGGGGAATCATCGATGTCGAAGCAGCCCTAGACTGGGGTGTCAACTTCACCGCTAACGGCTCTGCCTCCAATCTAATCCTCGACAACTTCCCCGTCTCCGTCACATTTGCCGACAATTCCGATATCACCGCCAGTGATTGGACATGGGACTTCGGCGACTCTCAAGGAGCGACAGGCGTCTCATCACCAGCTCACAATTACACCGCCCTTGGTCTCTATGATGTCTCACTAACCATCCAAACCACATACGGCGCTGTCTCAAAAGCTAACTCAGGCTTTGTTCTAATCACCGCAGACACTTTGGAATTCGTTTCAGACTCAGGCTATGCAGGAAATTCATTCGCAATTTCAGTCAATCTAACCAACACCCAGCCCTTGCAGAGCATCGAAGTTCCTTTCTCCTACGCCGATCCGCTAATAGTCTCCTATGATTCAGCAACAGTCGGTTCGCGAACAGCAACCTTTCTCGCTCCAACCGAAACATCCATAGACCCCATCAACAAAAAAATTGCTGTTCGTCTAACAACATCTGGCACACCAGTCGCCGCAGGCGCTGGAGAAATCATGAAACTCTATTTTACTTTGGATTCTCTGGCGTTAGGAGGCGAAAGTGGCGCAGTTGACAGCTCAACAATCGGCGGCGCGCCACTACTCCTGACCTCACCAATAGCGACATATCCCACAAAGTTCACACCAGCGACTGTCTCAACAAAATTTGTCTTACGCGGTGATGCCGACAATGGAGGCTCACTCAATATCGCCGACGTCACTTTTCTAATTGCCAGAATCTTTATAGGCGGCCCACCCACAATAACCATTCAATCAGGTGACGCAAATGCTGACCAAGAAATAAGAATTGATGACGCAACCTATTTGATTGCTTACATCTTCTCAGGAGGCCCACCACCACCAACCCCATAGGACTTATCACCAAGCCCACAGACACAATCGAGAACAGCTCGTAACTGTCATCTACAATTGCGAGAAGCACAGAGCCAGACCAATCTCAACACTTCAAGACAGCCCAGTAGGTCATGTCCCCTTTTCAGGGACTTGACATTTTACCAACGATATCCCCCAATATCACCACCCGAAATGTCATTGCGAAGAGCGACACGGCAATCTCAACGCAAACTTACTCAACTCACTTCTCACCAAACTCGCTCTCAATCTTAAGCAGCTGACGTTTCATCGCCAACCCACCACCATAACCACCTAGCCCAGAGCTAGCCACTACTCGGTGACAGGGAATCACAAACGGCAATGGATTAGTCGCATTAGCCGTCCCCACCGCCCTAGCGGCCCGAGGTGAGCCAACATCTTTGGCAATCTCACCATAAGAGCGCGTCTCACCATACGGAATCTTAGCCACGCCTTTCAAAAGAGCCTTGCGATAAAATCCATCTACCTGCAAATCAATTTTGAAATCGAACTTCTTGCGCTTGCCACTAAAATATTCCTTCAACTGTCTCGCCGCCTTACGATTCTCGACTCCACCTGCGCGAACAATCGGCCCATGTACACTAGCGCCAATTGCAACTTCAGGATTAGCCTCTCTACCAGGTAAAGTAATTTGGCAAACACCCTTTTCATTTGCCAGCAATTCAATCTCTCCCAAAGGCGAAATAAACGAATGCTTCCAGAGAACCTGCGGCTCATCGTCACTAGACTTGCGAAAGTTCTTTTTGCTACTGCTTTTCTTGAGACTCATATCACTCGCTCCTCTTATCGCCAAACTCTAGCAAATCTCGCGACACCTGTCAATCACATAGTCCAGCATATAGTCCAACACACAGCCCAAGCGCCAAAACAACATCAAGCATATCCCTGCCACAAGTATAATGTATACAACGAACGAAATGGACGAAACGGCTCGGCCAATTCAGCAATCTCTTCATCACTAGGCGGCGAGTCCAATGAATAAGCGCTCTTAATCGCCCGACGAAGTCCCGCATCACCAAGTGGCAACGCATCCAAATGCCCAGCCCCACGCATCAATATATAATTCGCAGTCCAAGCCCCAATCCCACGCAAAGACACAAGCTCCTCACATGCCCTCGCATAAGGCGTCTCTGACAATCCCTCAAGATCAAGCGAACCATCGACAACCGCCCGCGACAGTGTCAGCAAATATTCAGACTTCCTCTGTGACAGTTGCAACGCCCGTAAATTCTCAATCTTGGCTCCAGCAATCGATTCAGCAGTTGGAGCGGCAAACATCTCTCGCGAATCAAATTCAAACCGCCTCCCATAACTCTGAGCCAATCGCTCCTTAAGTGTCAAAGCAAATCCAAGTGTCACCTGCTGACCAACAATCGCCCACAAAGCCGCATCGAATACATTCGCTGTCAAAATCGGCTTCAGTCCCTGCAACGACCGCTTAAGTGACTTCAAAGGTTTGCATTTCCCAAGAGCCAAATAAAACGGCCGCAAATCCACGCCCAAGGACAAAACATGTTCCAAATACCGCTCAACATCCTGCGAAGAAACATCCTCACCCAATGACACCCCAGTTTTCTTCTTACGAACCTCTCTAGACCATCGTAATACCCGCCAATGAACATCTATACTCGACGAATCAAGACTGCCACAACTTGTCCCCTCAATTAGTACTGGATTATTCTTTATGACAGCATGTAACCGAAGCTGCTGATCGGTATCCTCATCACACGCAACAACAGAAGCGCCCTGTTCCACTGGAGTGCGAGAAGCAAAAAAACGCACAGCCAATGAAAGATCATACGGCGTCGCAGGCGTAACTCGGCAACTACCTTCCACAGTTCTCACCCATGATTACTACCGCATAAGATTTCAGCGAAATGCAACAAATCATCAACTCTCGACAAACTAGGATGTGCCTCCAACCTTTTTGGATCACCAAACTCACTGGCGACAACAACAACTGGAATCCCAGCCGCCTCTGCCGCCAAAACATCATTTATCGTATCACCAATAACGACAGTCGTTTCCTTAGTGGAACCCAGACGCTCAAGCGCCAACTGAAATATATCAGGAGCGGGCTTCGGCTGAGCTTCATCTCCACCAACAACCGCTTTGAAAATATCCCCAAGATTAAACTTGTCAATAACCCCCACAATGTGCGCTCGAATCTTAGTTGAACCAATCGCCATCTCGAAACCCGCCGCTTGTAATCGCTGAAGCGCCTCAAGCGCCAACGGCAACAATTCTGATGTCTGAACAATCACCTCACGAGCCCTCTCCTTGAACAAAGGCCGAATCCGCTCATAATCCACCTCTGGAGCAAAATCACTAAACATCAAAGGCAATGGACAGCCGATATATGGCTTAATCTCACTGGCCTCACGCTCAGTGCAATCAACATTACGTAGAACATAGTTCGTGGAGTCGACTATCCCAGCGCTAGAATCAATCAAAACACCATCAAGATCAAAAATAATCGACCGTATAGACCCCGATCGCATCTTGGCCAATACTGGACCGTCAGATGACTCATTGGATGATTGCTCGGATGATTGCTCGTTAAATGACTGCATATCTGACAATTTACCGCCCTTTGTAGAGAGTTTATGGGGTGTTTCTCGAGATTTGTTCAATATTTAGGCTCAACTTGGCGACATTCTTGCTCTATCAATGTCCGTACCAAGTGTCAAAGGCGCTTGTACCTTGCATGATAATGAATTATCCTTGATTAACACGAGCAATTGAAACCATTTTCAGGAAAAAAGTGTATTAGTTTATGAAGAGAGCGTTCCGATAAGACTCACAGAAGACGCTAACTTTTGCAAGTACCCATTCAGAAAAGAATACAGCTTCAACTAGCAGAAAAATATTACGGCGACCATGCCCAGCAAAGGAATAGGCACACCATGAAAAGATTCTTGCTACAACTAACCACAGTTACAACATTCGCCATCGGACTAATATGGTTCGCTGGCGAGGGCGAGGCCACTCAATCAAACCTTTCTAATCCCTCTCCGCTCTTGGCTAGCTCAGAGCTATACGCCGCCGAGACATTACAGATAAAAATCGATGGGGCCGAAACTCCAGCGACAATCGCCGAAAAGCGAAAAGCTCGCAAACGCAACAATCCCTATGTCGCCGCTCAAAAACTCACAAATGTAATCACAGACATCCGCAATCGCTACATGGATGAAGTCGACATGGAAGAGCTCGTCAATGCTGGTATCAAAGGCATGCTCAAAAATCTAGACCGCTATTCCATCTTGATGGAAAAACAATCCTACGAAAACCTAATGGAACACACCTCAGGCAGATACCAAGGTGTCGGCCTGCAAATTGATTCACGCAACGACTATATCGTCGTAGTCGCCCCTCTCGAAGGCGGCCCTTCTGAAAAACTCGGACTGCGCGCTGGTGATGTCATCAAAAAAATTGAAGACAAAACCACTTACAAAATGAAAACCGCTGGCGCCTCAAAACTCATGCGCGGCAAAGCAGGCACCGAAATCAAAGTCACCGTCGAGCGCCAAGGCGTCCCCGACCTGATGGATTTCACCATCATGCGCGACTTTATCACCCTACACTCAGTAAACTATTCTGGCAAAATCCCAGGTACAAATGTAGGCTACATGCGCCTCTCAACTTTTGCCGCCAATGGCGAATCAGAGCTAAGAGCAGCAGTTGAGAAACTTAAAGCTGAAAACGTCGACGGCATCGTCTTTGACCTCCGCTCAAATGGTGGCGGCTTACTCGGCCAAGCAGTTTCAATCTCTGAGATGTTTGTCCCCAAGAACAGCTTAATCGTTTACACTCAAGGCCGTGACGAATCATCGAGACACGAATACTTCTCACGACGCGAGCCAATTTATTCAGAGAAACCAATGATCGTCCTCGTCGATGAAGGCACAGCATCTGCATCGGAAATCGTCTCAGGAGCTCTCCAAGATTACGACCGCGCCATCGTCCTCGGCAACACAACCTTTGGCAAAGGCCTTGTCCAAGGCGTCTTCGATATAAATGGCGACTCTGATGTTCATCTCAAACTCACTACCGCTCGTTACTATGTTCCTTCTGGACGTTGCATTCAGCGTCTCGACAGACAGTGGAAATCACGCGAAAAGAATGAACACGAAGCCGAAGAACAAGGTGATAGCCTCAAACTAGAAGACCGTGAAATCTTCCACACCGCCAACGGCAGAGTTGTCTATGGAGGCGGAGGTATCGTGCCTGATGTCGTGGCCGAGCGTGAGTTTTGGAAACCAATCACCAGTAATATGCGACGCAAAACTCTCTTCTTTGACTTCGCCTCAGGGTACCTCGCTGATCATCCAGACACAAAACTCGATGATGAAATCACTGACGAAGTAGTCGCAGACTACAGAAAGTTTATCAAGTCGAAAGACTTCGATTACAAAACGGCTCTTCAGTTATCTTTTGAAGATTTCAAAAAGACCGTCACTGACGAAGAAAGTGAAGAAGCTTTCAAGAGTGAAATCAAACAAATGGACGAGCTAATTGAGCGCGGCAAAGCCAATGACTTCGACGAAGCGCTCCAAGATATCAAAATGGGCATCAAGCGCGAATTCGTCTCACACATCGGCGGCGAAAAAGCTCGCTATGAAAACTTCTTCCTGAAAATTGACCCAGCCATCAAGCAGGCCGCGGATATCATCTCATCACCCAAAGAGTTCTCCCGCATCCTAACCGAAGGCGCCGATAGAGCAGAAATACAGAAGGACAAGAAATCAGCCGAGTAATACAACCCTTGCGCTAAAGCAAGGCAGTAACTAAGGCAACAAAAAAAGCAGGAGTCTAGACATTCCAGACTCCTGCTTTTTTTATTCTACTATATTCTATGTCGTTTATCGAAAGCGCTTATTGAGAACAACTAGCCAAATCACTCAGCCTAATAAACAAGTGGCTCAATTGGTGTAATCTTCTCCACATACCACTTCTCACCCATGTAATTAAGACGAATCTTAACAGGAATCAAACTATCAGTTTCAGTCGTCAAACTTTTGTAACGAAAACTCAATTCAACTTCTGCAATCTCTTGAGTGTAATAGAATGAAAGATTTGCAAAGCCATCAAACGGCCAAGGCTGTCCGTCAACCACCAGCGCTTCCCATTGCCCACGCTTACCCATCTCTGCTGAAAAACGCTGAGTCAACAAACTATCTGGCGAGTTAGCATAAGCGCTACGATAAAACTGCTCCAACTCACTAAGCCGCACTTTAATATGCGGAATCTCATCTCTACTTGGAGGCTCCTCAACACACCCCACCAAAACCACACCAAACACCGCGACAGTCAGAACTACCAATGATTTCAACCCAGACATTGAATAACTATTAACCAGATTTATCATACTTAGTTCCTCTCTTGCCAAGTATAGAATTCACCCATCCCATCCTCCAAGGCGCCAGATTTCACCAATCGCGCCATAACCGATGAAGCCAATTGATTCCAAAGCCAATATCGATGAGCGGATGTCAATGTAATATCATCTCGCTCAAACTGCGCTTTGACAGCAACCTCAAATTCACCACGTATCGAAACTAAAGGATCACTCAAAACATTGACAACTTTAGCCACACGCTCTTTATCATAATAATACATCAAAGTGATCTTACCCACAGGCAAACGGTAACTCGGCCGCGTCCTGACACTCGGCCCTGTCCTAATACAAGTCACCGAAGGAACATGGTCACCAAAAACCCTGTGCCTCGTTGAGGAATCATAAAAGTAAAACTCATCTCCATCACTGAGACTACTATCCACCAGAACATAGCCATAACCTTCCGCTGTCTCATTGCACGGCCCATCAACACTAATCAACTGAGCTGGCCCATCCCCACCAATAATAAACTGGGAACCAATAGCCTCCCACAAAACAATCCCACCTACCAAAGGAAACAAATGTTGCACCATACCCGTCCCCTCAAGTGTCGCGCTAGTCCCCTTCGTCACCAAACCAGCGTCCATCATCTCTTGACGCTTATCAACAAACTTCGGAAGCGCAACTTCAAGCGCATCGCTCATCTTCTTGGAATAGACATCAATAAGCGTCTTGTTAGAACTAGCAGACAGACCATCAATCGTGGTCAGGGTGGATTGATACAAACTTTTTTCATCAATCCGCACAAAACCATACTGCTCCATCGTTCGCATCACTCTTGAAACCACAGCAAATGGCGCCCCCAAACGCTTGGTTAGCGCAGTTGCAGAAAGAGGCTCTCTCAAATATTGATGTATCAAGAGCGACAAATCAGTATTCAACGAAGGGTTATACTTAAGCACACTCCCCGCGCGGGGCATAGTGTTCTCAAACTCCACTAATCCGCTTGGAATCTCTGCAGTCACCGAAAGCGTATCTACAAAAATATCCTTTCCAAACCGCACATCATCCAAAGTATCCACAACATCATAAAACCCTAACTTCAAAGTGACATACGAAAGATTCTCAAGCACATCGACTATAAAACTAATTTCCTTCTCTTCGTCAGGGACAAAAATATAGTTCGACTGAAACTTCCTAACCGCGCTATAGCGGCGAAGTGGCGAACGAGTTTCACTCTGCGCCACAAAGAACTTGTAATCACCACTGGTATTCTGCACACGAACAACAACTCGCTGCGCTCCCCAATGCAATTGGCTAACATCAAGACGACTTATCACCCAGTCCTTTGTGACAATCTCGGATGACGCAGTCTCTGATGAAGCGTTGCAACCACTACCTATGATTAACACCGCCAACAGTGTCGAACAAATTGATAACCCAATACTGCGACGACCAATTACTCTATTCGATAAATTCTTGCTCATTAACAGAACCTCAACATCTCTATATTATGTATAAGAATATCTTTGTCTCAGCTTATGTTTCAGCGTCAATGCCTAATTATCGTAACTGTAAACTACTAACTCGCAGACTTCTGACGCCGAGCGGCCAATTGACCACAAGCCGCCGCAACATCTCGTCCACGGCTAGTCCTAACTGTCACTATCACACCCTTCTTAACCAACCCTGCAGCAAATCTGTCAACTGCTCTGGGCTCAGGACGCTCAAAATCAAGTCCAGGCACAGGATTGTAAGGCAACAAATTCACTTTGCAGTCCAACTTCCGTGTCAATGTACTCAAAGCTATGATATCCTCAAAAGTATCATTGAAACCTTTCAGAAGCACATACTCAAAGGTTATACGTCGACCAACAGTTTTAGTATAATATTGCGCAGCCGAAATCAAACCATCCAGATCAAATGTATGCGCAACTGGCATCAATGTCTCGCGCTTAGTTTGCGTCGCGGCGTGTAAAGAAATAGCCAGATTAACATTCAAACCAGAATCAGCCAGCCGCTTAATTTTTGGAGTCACTCCCGCTGTCGAAACAGTAATCCTCCGCGGAGAAACACCCATTCCAGTCGGATCTGTAATTATCTTTAGCGCCTCAATCAAGGCCCCATAATTATTGAACGGCTCACCCATACCCATAAAGACAATATTACTAAAGGCCCGCTCACCTTTAAGCGTCCGCAAATGCAACAATTGTGCGACTATCTCACCAGCGGTAAGATTACGCTTTAGATCTAAAGTCCCCGTCGCACAAAACTTGCAAGCCAAAGCACAGCCGACTTGAGAAGAAACGCAAGCCGTCGTCGTATTCCGATCAGGAATCAAAACCGTCTCAATTTCCGCCGCACCTTCCAACCCAAAAAGATACTTCTCAGTGGTATCAGTACTCTTGGCGAATTCCAACTCAACCAAAGGTGTAATCCGAAATTCTTTCTTTAGCTCAGCCCGCAAATCCAAAGGCAAATCAGACATCAAATCAAAATCCGAACACTGTCGACCATAAAGCCAAGTGAATATCTGTCGGCCATAAAATCCAGCCCGCTTACGCGAAACCATCAATTTCTCTAAATCAGACTTCGAGAAGCCAAGCATTTCAGCGCCAGATTCAAGCTCGCTCTTGACATTCATAGAATTTGAATCAATAGAATCACTTGCCGCAGAGACAGGACCTGATAGGGCGTCTAAACCACCTGATTCTTCGCTATTTATTTTATCATTATTCGTCATCGGCTGAACATAGCTATTTACTGCTAGATTTCAAGTACATTAAGCCTTGCACTGACAAAAATAGCAAAATACGGAGCGGTCTCTCCTATTGTAGCCTCAAAGCGAGGCCGATAACCAATATATAGCCCTAGAGCCGCGAATACTGGGAATAGTTAGATGGAAATAGTTACAGTGGAAGCAATCATAAAATGAATCTGACAGCCGCAGGCATTTCGGAAATGCAAACAGCCTCAAGCCTAATCGGTCAGGCGGTCAGAGAGTCCAGGGACAATAAATACGCCCAAGCCGCCAAGGAAATCGCCAATCTAAACTGGCGTTTCCCTGAACCGACTGGGCCACCACTAAACGGCGCAGGGCTACAAGGCGGGTTCATAGACATCCTCGCCTAACCGACAAAAAGAGACCTCTCACCCGATACCTCCTGTAAAGCTCCTACAGCTTACTAATCTTCTTATCAAGCTTTGCCATCGAGCGAATCAGCTTATCCACCTTCTTGTTCAAAGCATCCAAATCATTCTTCTTGGCAACCTTAAGCTTCTCAACTGCGGCCTGAACTTCCGTCCCGACTTTACTAGCCTGCTTGGTAACCTTTTCGCGGAATTCCTCAGTAGATTTGTCGGCTTTATCCAAAAGCTCCATAACCGCTTCCTTGCGCTGTGACTTCGTCAAATCGCCAGACTTGATAAGCTGATCGACAACTTCCTCAGCCTTCTTTTTCGTCAAATTGAACACACCAATTGACGCCAAAATTGTGTTTCTCAAAATACTCATAGACAATGTACCTCCTTCTGTAATTAATTCACTCAGGTTTCTCAACTGATTCTGATTATTGCTCCAACTGGGACTCTCTCCCGCTAACATCCGCGAAAGCGATTCCACTGTTACATCTCGTCCACTCTTGTTCTCAATGATTTGGATCGACTCGCCAGCAGCCAGTAATTGCTTCAAGTCCTTATGAGTAATTGTCCGCTTGTCCGTCGAATCATAAAGACGTCGATTGCTATAACGCTTGATAACACGAACATTCGAACTCGCTTTTCCTTTGGCTTCCTTTTTTTGCATCATCTAACCAATACTCACTAACCCCGCTTAATGACCCTACCAGCAGCCTACTTGCAGTATAGTGCACCGCACCATAAAGTCAAGACAAATAAACAGCGCAACAGAGCCCTACAGGCCCATGCTCGCACCCCAAAAGACAATTTCGCTTAGAAACAATTCTGATTATGGGAATTTCTAAACACGATTCGGACGCGCCTTACCAGAAGCCAAAACTATCTGCACAATCCCAAGCAAGCGATCACCAGAAAATGGCTTCTTGATAAACATATCCGCGCCAGACTTAAACGACCGACCTTGGTCTTCGTCCTTATCTTTACCCGTAAGAAAAACAACAGGAATATCAGCCGTAGAAGGATCAGCCTTCAACTGACTGCAAACAGCATACCCGTCTTCCCCAGGCATAGTAATATCAAGCAATATCAAGTCTGGCTGAAAAGCTGAAAGCTGGTCAAACCAATGTTTGGTCGAGTTAAGACAAACTACTTCGTAATTAGCTGCCTCGAGGAACTCACGAACGATATTGGTAATATCTGGTTCATCATCGATAACTAAAACTCTAGCTTCTGGGCGTTTGGCGTTATCCATATCAGTCTGTCCGCTTCCTTCCTTGAGTATTGACAATTGCCTCTTTCGGCAATCAACACAACTAAGCGTTCTATTCTCTTAATGCCCTAACGATGCCATCGTTAAGTTAACTATCTCTATCAAACTACTATTGGCAAACGGCTTACGAATATAAGTCGAAGCGCCCATTTCAAATGAACGACCAGCGTCCTCTTCGGCAGTCTTACCTGAAAGAAAGACAACTACAATCTCATCAAGATCGCCTTTCTCTTTGAGACGACGACAAAACTCATAGCCATCTATTTTAGGCATCCCAATATCCAACAACAACAAATCAGGCTTATCATTGACTACCGCCTTGAGCCCATCTTCAGGGGAATTGCAGGCTTGGATATCATAACCCTCATTTTCAAGAACCGTACTGATAAGTGTCGTAATCATCGGCTCGTCGTCAACAATTAGTACTTTCCCTTTTGGCATAGCCGCCCCTCAAATATCCAAACTTAGTAAAGCCCCTTAACTATCTGTGACTTGTCGTCACTCCAATCTCACAGGCGCTACCACAATCAATAAGCTACAAGTCAACCTGCTACACTTAGCTATCGGCAAAGAGCCTCTGTCAATTAGCGTTTGCCTAGGTAATGGCCCAACACAAAACTAGACTTCCCCAGAAATTCCAAACCCAACCCCACCACCCAGTTTCGAATTGAAAAGTGACGACGCCCACCAACCAAATCAGTTTCACTTAGAAACCATACACCCAATTCTATAACAGCTTTTTTTGCAAGCTCGGTGGCCCCATCCACTTGGGTCTTGTTGAATAAACGCCCACCTGTTGGAGGCTTGTTGATAAAGTCCGAAACCGTTGCGCTGGGTCTTGCGACGGCGCTTTTTGCCGTCGTGTGACCCGGCGTTTTCTTCTTGTGAAAAGTCATCCAATATTGTATTGTCTATGGCATGACAACACAAAGAAACTAAGCCCAAACCCTTGGGCCATCTGGCCGTTACACGGTGGAACAAGGCGAGACACTCATGCAGTGTCTTAACCAAAAACCAAGGAACCACATGAAACAAACTATCACCCAATACCTCCTCGCCGCTTTTCTCTTCGCAGGCTGCGCAGCCACAAATCAAGAGACAGCGCCTCAAGACTCGGCACAGCTCGAAGCCATCGTGGAGGACATTCGTGTTGGCTGGGAGCAGGGCGACGGCGCCCCGTTCTTTAACCACTTCCTAGACTGGAACGGAGCGCGCTACTTTGAAGGCGGCGGACAAAACATCGGACTAAAAGACTTGGTGGAAAATCACGTGGAACCAGAGGCTGAGTTGGGTCTTAGCCTCGGATTCTCGAACATCCAGACTCACTTCGAGGGGAACTTTGCATGGGCCGTAGTCGACTCCGAAATCAAACTTACAACCTCCGACGGCCGAGTTATTCACAACCGCGGTCACGGAACCTACCTGTTCCGATGGATCGATGGCGCTTGGAAAGTCGTCCACACCCAGTCAGCAAGTTCGCCAGTCCGTAACAAAAACTAGAATCAGTGATTTCGCCCCAGACTGTCCGAAAGAGTATCTGTGACAATGGGGCCTGCTCTAAGAGTATCGACTAGTTGTGTCGGGTCCTTGTTTTCGCCTCGCGAAAAGAGTGACCCGACACGTCCCCACATAGAAAACGCCAAGTCACACAACGAACTCGGGTACCCCACCCACTTGCGGTGGGTTTAGATAGAATCCCCAGATTCAAAAACCTTCTTCGCTCGCATGTGACACAATCACCATCAATACTCCGCAAGGCCCCCCCACCACTCGCATGGTCGCCCACAGCTTGCTGTGGGTTAATCGCAAACATAGAAGCGAGCATAAAGAAAACCATTGCCTGATGACAAAAAATGATACATCCGAATTGTTAACCTTGTACAAAAACGATATATTCCCACAGCAAGCTGTGGGCGACCCAGCTGTTAAGAGAAACCTAGTGAAGACACCCGAAGAATGGAAGTGGTCCAGCGCCGGATGGTATGCTGGAGTTACTAACGGGTCATTGAGGTAGATGAAATTGAACATGTTGAACCAGCAATCTAACTTATCACACCGCAAGCGGTGCGGCACCCGGCGTTTCTATACTAGGAAGTACACAATGAAATTTACGAAGAACGTCTGCAAAATGTCCGAAGTCTTTTCATTGTGTCTTGTGTGTGTGCTCATGCTATCTTCGTGCTACAGATACTATATTTATCGTTTTAACCCTGAAGTAGTTTCGGTGCATGATTGGGAAATAGATGTATTTGCCAGCTTTAGGGAGGGTGGGAAAAACATGATAAAGAAACCCTCTAATGACCCTGAGATTCGAGAACGACAATATTGGCATATGAATATTAGTTTTAAGAACGTGTCTCTTATAGCTTCGAATCAAGTTCCTGAGTTGGAAAATATTGCTGTACTGTATTCGAATAGTGGGAAGCGTACTATAATTCAGGCTCCTATTAGAAGAACTCACAGATTCGCTCAAGTGATGGACTACAGCTACTCTATTGACAGTCTTGCTCTCCCAGATACAAACGACAATGAATTTGACTTGAGCTTCGACTTGCAGCTAATCGATTCGGTTACACAAGATGTTACTCTAGACACAACTCTGAAAATACATGCCAAACTGGACCGTCATTCTGAAGTGTGGGTAGGTCATTGAGATACTGGCAGGGTGGCCGGGTGCCGCACCGCTTGCGGTGTGAGAAGTTGGACAATTACCAAACTTCCAGAAACATCTTGCGAATAGTTAAGTAGGGCAGAACCCGAAGTGGTTCTGCCATTTTCGATGTGCAAGAAAGGCCACACCTAAAAACCCAAACATCCAATTCTACCACGGTTTTCTTTGCCTGTAGCCCCTCCGTACCGTATTCTCTCTGAGGAACACTCTTCAAGGAACGCTCCTTAGCGCTCCAGCTAGAGAAACAGGCAAATTAACCATGGCAAACAAGACAGAAAACACTCCCAAAAGCGATAGCTCGCCCAATCACATGATCGCTCGCAACCGCAAAGCGCGTCATGACTACGAGATAATCGACACCTATGAGGCCGGAATTTCTCTAATCGGCAGCGAAGTCAAATCTTTACGACTCGGAAAAGTGAATATTTCAGACTCCTATGCCACAGTCACCAAAGGCCAAGCCTTCCTAAAAAATCTGCACATATCACCATACGCCATGGCCACAGTCAATGCCCACGAACCCTTGCGAATCAGGCGCCTACTTTTGCACAAACGAGAAATACGCAAACTAACCAGAGCCCTCGATGAACAAGGCCTGACAATTGTCCCTTTAGCCCTCTATTTCAAAAAGGGCCTAGTTAAAATAGAACTAGCAGTGGCCCGTGGGCGTAAGAAGTTTGACAAACGTGAAGCGCAGTCCAAACGCGACTCAGACAGAGCCATGCAGCGAGCTATCAAAATCGACAACTAATTCATCACTTTAAGTAATAAGCCTAACCAAAACGAACTTAGCTCTATAATGACAACAACCGCAAGACAACCATCTCCAACTCCAACTATCGCGCGAGCGCCTTTAGCGGCCCTTCTCTTTACACTAATAGCGCTAATTGCGCTAGTCTTCTCCTTGGCTTCAACCGCCAAAGCGGAAATCGAAGTCTCAATCGCTGGCTCGTCAGAGCACATCTCGTCCTACCGCAAAGCCGGAGTCGAATACTTCTCATTTTCAGAGCTAACAGCTCTCTATGGCGAACGCCTAAGTTGGGCCATCCCCGGTATCTCCGTCGAGTACAAAGCCGGCTCCAATCGCCTCCGCTTCCATTTAGAATCCCAATACCTAACTCTCAATGACAGCGTCTATAACTTCATCTATCCCGCTGAAATTCGCGACGGAGCCCTTTTCCTTCCAGCGATAACATTCATCCCGATCCTCAATCAAGCCCGAACAGAACAATTCCAATGGGATGCCAACAGTCGAAAACTATCAGTGCAAAGCGGCGCCTTCAACATCACCAACCTGACAGTCAGCAACAAAGCCAACGGCCTACTAATAGAAATCCAATTAACCGAAAAACTAACCTTCCAAGTCAACGAATCCGAAGGCAACTGGATAAACTTCAGCATACCAAATGGCTTAGCCAATCGTAGCCTAATCGAATCACGCCGCTCCGCCAGAGAAATACGCGACATCAATGTCTTCCAATTCGCCAATTCCGCACAAGTCTCGATCCGCCTACGCAAAAAACCACATGCCTTCACCGCCAAATACAACGCCGAGTCTGGGAAAATCCAAATCGCAATCCGTAACCCAAACTACAAACCCAAAGACAAACCACCCCATGCAGGACAAATCGGCCCTGACAATACAGTCGACCTCATCGTCATCGATGCAGGACACGGCGGAGCAGACAATGGCGCAATCGGCAGGCGTTACACCAAAGAAAAAGACATCTCACTGAAAATAGCCCAAGAGCTCGCCAAAATTATCAGAAAAGACAAACTCTTTCGCGTCGCGCTCACCAGAGACCGTGACGTCTATGTCTCCCTAGAAAAACGAGCCCAAATCGCAAATGACGCCCAAGCCGACCTCTTCATCTCAATCCATGTCAACGCCAATGTCAACAGACAAGCCCGTGGCTCTCAAGTCTTCTTCCTAGCCCCTGCAAAAACAGACGCAGGTCGCGCACTGGCTCAAGCAGAAAACGCCAGCTTCCTTACCCACAAAAACAACACCCAACTAGACGTAGCCGACGACCTAGCTATCATCGTCAACGACATGATTCAAAACTCATACGAAGAAGTCTCCGCCGACCTCAGCACAATCATTCAAAGTGAATTCGACCGAGCCTTAGGCATCCCATCCCGCGGAGTCGACCAAGCAGGGTTCGTTGTTCTCAATCAAGTCTACATGCCCTCGGCGCTAATTGAGGTAGCCTTCCTCTCCAATGCCAAAGAAGAAAAACTCCTACGCGATAAAAAGTTTCGCAAGAAAGTCGCTAAATCAATTTACAAAGCCCTAAAACGCTTCAAACGCAAATACGAAAACAAGTAGCCCATCCAGAAAGTTATTTTGACAGACCAATCCAACAAAAAACCAATCGGCATCTTCGACAGCGGACTCGGTGGACTAACAGTCCTCAGCCCACTTCTCGATAATCTCCCAGCCGAATCTACAGTCTACTTAGGCGACCTAGCTCACACACCCTATGGCGATCGCACACCCGATGAAATTCGCAAATTCGCAGTCGCCGGCCTACGTTTCCTCGCCCAACATGACATCAAAGCCATGATAATCGCTTGCAACAGCGCTTCAGCAGTCGCTTTGCCAGACTTGCTACGTGAGGCAACCTTCCCAGTTTTCGATGTAGTCACACCAGGCGCCAGAATGGCCGCCAAGCACAGCAAGAGCCGCTCAATCGGAGTAATCGGAACCACCGCAACAATCAACTCAGGCGCCTATGCCAACGAATTGAAAACAATAGACTCAAACATCCAAGTCTTCCAATCCGACTGCCCAGCGCTAGCGCCAATGATTGAAAAAGGTGTCAGTGGCATCAGCGAATATGTCCCTGTCATCAAAGATTGCCTCTCCCGTTTACCAATGAACGAAATCGACACCATCATCCTCGGCTGCACTCACTACCCCCACGTCCGCGAAGTCTTCCGCGCTGTCTGCGGAGAAGAAATGCGCCTAATCGACTCTGGCCTAGCCACCGCCGAAGCCATCGAAGAAGCCCTTCGAGAAACTGGCAACCTAGTCTTCGACCCTCAATCACAACCAGACCCTGTTGATGTCACCAGCGGAACAAGAAAATATTTTGTCACTTCGACAAGTGTCATGAACCGCATGGAATCCTTCAGAACAATGGCGCAAGATTTCTTGGGAGTCGAATCACTAGCAGTCCAAGAAGCCAACATCGAACCTAGCTCAACAAAAGATACGTCCACTCCCGCGAATTCCTTATTCAAATACTGAGCGCCATATGGACTTAATCCTAGCCACAAACAATGATGACAAGATCCGTGAGATGTCTGCCTTACTTGCAGACTTAGACATAACCCTCAAAACCCGACGTGACTTCGATTCATTTCCAGACATCGAAGAAACAGGCTCCACCCTCCAAGAAAACGCCATCCTCAAAGCCCGAGGAATATCTTCAACCTTCGGCCTCCCCGCCTTGGCTGATGACAGTGGTCTCGAAGTCGACGCCCTAAACGGCGCCCCGGGAATATTCTCAGCGAGATTTTCTGGCCCCGAAGCAACCTATCAATCCAATTGCCAAAAACTACTAGAAGACCTCACAGGAATATCCACAGAAAAAAGAACCGCACGATTTCGTTGTGTAATTGCGATCGCATGGGGAGAAGACACAAATAATCTAGACATAGCCGAAGGAACCGTCGAAGGACTAATCAGCGAAGAACAGCTCGGCGAAGGAGGTTTCGGCTACGATTCAGTCTTCTATTACCCACCAACCAACCAAACTTTCGCCCAAATCTCAGAATCAGAAAAGAACCGCATCAGCCATCGCGGACTAGCTTTACAAAAAGCTCGGAAGATGCTCGCCAGACGGTTGACGCCGAGGCAATAATCATGTTACTTCCCTGCCGCAGTTCTGCGGATTTATTTCCCCGACAATACGTTCTTATTGTCCAGAAAGTAATTTCGCACAGTGAATTCATTGTTTCTTGAAGAATTGCTTTTTGCAAGAATTGCTTTTTGAAGAATTGTTTCTCGAAGAATTGCTTCTAAAAAGATATTGTACGACCTCGGGGTGTGGCGCAGCTTGGTAGCGCACCTGCTTTGGGAGCAGGGGGTCGGAGGTTCGAATCCTCTCACCCCGATTGTTTTACCGACTTAATCTCTCCCCCACCAAATCAACCCACTCATTTCGTCTCAGGCGCCATAGGCGCTAATGGCACTTACCACCCTGAACCCCACGAATCCGTTCACGCGAGATAGTTATCACACCAGTCTGCCTATCGACACTATAAGTAACTGTACCTAGAGATATCTGGTCACACATACCCCAATCTCCAAATCCGATACTGAGCTGATGAATAACCAAACTAACGCTCGTGTCATCTTCTTCGCTCTCAGAGTGAAGAGTCTTAGAGCTTCCATTATTGTAGGTATTGATGAACTGAATGTATTCTGCAAGCTCTTTGACAGCAGCAACAGTTATAGGTCTTTGAGTGAATACGCCAAGTGTATCATTAAGATGAAATTTGTCTACTGAGGAGCGGTCAATATAGCTGCACTTGTGAGCTCTATATAGGACAATGTTAGTGGGACGCTCCGCATATACTCGACGAAACTCATAGTACTTTTCCGTCTCGCTTTCCGAAACCAAATCTCTATAATATGAGCTGTTTACATTTGAAGACTCTGACCAAGCAAATGCTTGATCACGATCATCCGTGCAAAATTCAATCCAGACGGACTTTCGTTCATGGAGCGGAAGTACACTGACAGTATTGACATAGTAAATTGACGCGCCTTCTAGATCCTCCTCATAGAAGTCATCTGGAAACTTATAACCTGAATAAACCAATTCAAGCAATTGCTCATCAGTATACTCAGGTGGTGGAGGAGATGTACGTGGAGGTTTGTCAGAAGAAGATAAAATATCGCATCCACTCAAAGCCACTTGAACAACCATTATCAAACAAAGAACCAAAAACTGACTACACTTGATCGCCTTCATGATAATCTCCCTCCCAAACAACAGCCTTCCCCACAACGACAGCATAGCCCAAAACAACAGCCATACCTAGCCGCCATCTGTCCACAATTAGAACGGCTTCTATTACCTATCTAAATATAGCATACCAATCGATTCCCAACAACATATTTCACCCTCACGACGTCATTAGGTAACCCACCCCTTGGGGTGGGTTTAGACAAAATCTCGCATCGCTCTTCAAAATTGATTTGAACATGGTTTCGTCCCATAGTAACACCTGTATAAGGTGTTGCACTTCGTTTGCAAAATTAGGGAATCCACAAAACAATGAAGAGAACACTCAAACCAAAATTGCTAATTCCACAAGTATACCGACCTACGAAACGTCTAGTTCTCTACAGGAAGCGCTTCAACCGCGCTTGCTTTAGGGGTAGTCTTTTTTTCTTCGGAGAGAGTTTTCAGCATCTTATCTGCAAAGTCAAAATACTCGGGGAAAATTCTTTTGAATTCGATGACTTTCTCATCGATGTTTCCTCCAGTGCTCACCGTAATGACCTCTTCGGTAAGTCGCTCTTGCAGAGCTTCCTTGAATTTTATCTGTAACTGCTTCGCCTTATCCTCATGCCCTCCTCTACTGATGAATTCCTTAAGGTTGTTCATAAAGGGTCCCTTATCGCGCAAGTCTTGATCTTCGACCTGGACGTCCATTGCCTCAGATGCAGCTTTGAAACAACGAATCACGATATCTTTAGGAAGTATGTCCTCAAGTTCGCCATCCTTCATTTCTATATACCTGTGAACTGTAACTGACTCATCAAATTCAAGATCTGGAAGTTTTCGCAGGCTCTCGATGAATTTATCAGCAGGTTTGTCATTGTCAAGAACGAAAATCCATTTACGGCCAGCAACAAGATTCTTTTTCTTAAAAAATTCAGTCATCAAAACTGTCCCGCCTCCATCAAGGAAACGATAGTCTTTGAGCGGGTTTTTTCGACCATCCACGCAGTTTTCAATAAACGCCTCAAAGAGCATGCGATCCATGGCCCCTTCGAACATGAGATTCTTTTCAGGGATGCCAAATTCGTCTAAACTGGTCCCAAGGGCCTCATATATGACGGCTTCCTGGGTAATAGTATTTTTACTGCAATTTGTTATTCTGGTTACCTCCCCATCCTTCGAAACTATTAAGTGTCTGTCTGGGTTTCCTCGATCTATCATGAATATTGAATGAGTCGCGCATAGAACATTGTTGTCTTTGCCTGCGAGTTTGATTAACTCTTCTCGCATAAATCTCACACCGCTTGGATGCAGGTGGGTCTCTGGCTCATCTAGAACAATGACAAAATTCTCTAGCCTTTTCGAGTGGACGTTCGCTGCTATTGTTAGTAAGAATGAGACAAAAGTTTTGAATCCTTGGCTTCGCTCGCTCATTTCGTAGTAATTTCGAGTTTCACCGCCAGAATGTCGTATGTGAACAGTGAACTTGGTTTCTTCAAGGGTAACAGTGAACTCTTGGTCGTAATCTCTCCAGATGCTCTTCAAATAAGCGTTCACCGAAGTATTGATTCTACCTGCATCCCTTCTCCTAATACTCGAATTCTCTTTCCACTCTGCAACCTTACGCAGCAATGATTCAGAGTCAACGATTTTTAGCGATGAGCACATAGTGAGTACATTGTAGAGTGGGAGCGACGCACGTTTGCTCGCAACTTGCGTGATGAATTCATCGTAACTGACTTCTGAAGGTATCAAATATTTTTCTTTGTATGTCCAATAATGAACTTGCGGTAATTCTTTTTTTATGATTGGGACGATTTCTTGAATCACTAATTTCACCAAATCATTTGTAAGAAGCTCTTTGAAATACTCCGCTTGACTAGCGTCTACTCGCCCCTCCGGAACAATATGAAAACCAGACAACGGTATATCACTTTCACCAATTCTAATAACTGCTTCCGGTGGTGGACTAGGCTCATCATGTAGAACCCATAAACCCGTAGATATTGGGTCGATTCGCTCTGAAAAACCATATTCCGTCTCTGTAGTGTCATCAGCGAGAAGTCGCATCGTACACAATAGCTCCTGTCCTTGAAAACTTGGTGCAACAAATGACTCAAAGTCGATTGCGTTATGAAGTTTAGACAAATGTGACAGAATAGCTCCACTTACAGCTTTGGCGGTTTCATCAGTAATACCAAAATAGAATGTAACCTCGGGTAATTCCTCCGTCATCTTTGGAGAATCTTTCTTCAAGAGTTTATAGCTTCCTCCCAGAGTTCTTACAGCTTCCAGCATATTAGACTTGCCAGCCTCATTCATTCCCACAATTACAACAAAATTATGACTGAATTCGACCATACGGTCAATGATACTCCTGAATGATTTGATGTACATGCGTTCAAGCTGCATTATGCTTCTCCCTTACTGCGCCAAGACTGAAATTACCAGTGTACCCAACCTCCCGCGGTGGGTTTAGTTACAAGCCCCAAACGTACAAACCAGTCAAACCAAAAGCAACCCCACACACAAAATCACCACAACCCCACACCAAATTCCAACTCCCCACCAATGGTAAAAGGCCCCAACTCATGCCCGCTACCCAAAAACAAAAAAATGCCAATCAAAAAAACGCCCAACAATCAACAGGACCAATAACCTCCGCTGGCAAACAGCGTTCATCACGCAATGCCACCAAACACGGACTAAACTCATGTGACACAGTCATCAACTCCCCACACCTCAAAGAAAGCCAGACAGATTTCGACTCCCTCGTCGAATCCCTCATCGATGAACTAAACCCCAGCGGAGCCTTCCAAACCCAGCTCGTCCACAAAATCGCCAACTGCCTCTGGCGCCAACAACGTGCCATCAACGCCGAAACCGCCCACCTCAACCGCGAAATAGAATCCCAAGTCAGCCTCCGCACAAACCTCAACCCAGAACAACAAGCCACCCTAGCCACCGACAGATCCATCCCCCGCGGCGCCTTCATGCTCGCCCTCCTCCGCTACGAAATGCGCATAGACATCCAACTCAGCAGAGCCTACAATCTCCTCAAACGCCTCCAAGCCACCGAAAAAGCCGAGAAAGCAGAAATACTACAAGATTCCAACACCCACACCCCGTATATGCAAAACGAACCCATTTCACCACCCTCACCACCCCCACCAACCCCACTTACAGCCCCCCAATACCTCAAACCAGAAGACCGCCCCACAAATCACTGCCTCGAACCCATCCTCCATCCTCAAACAGAGTGAATCAAGACACGGGTACCCCATCCGCTTGCGGTGGGTTTAGTTGCAATACACGGGTACCCCATCCGCTTGCGGTGGGTTTAGTTGCAATACCCAAATGTACAAATCACTCAAACACAAAAATTCCACAATCTGGCATTTTTGTATCTTGTCGTGTATTCTTGTATCTTGCCATGTATAGTATTGGGGCTTTGTTGTGGAGAAATCCCAAGAGTGATGTCCATACACCGCCAACTCTAGAATGGCAAAAAACAATTTGAACTTGAATCTACAGAATCCAAAGCAATGAATAAAAAACCAACACAACTACCAACCGCGGCCCTAATCACCAGCCTCATACGTCTAACCCTCGGACCATTATTCATAGTCTACGGCTGGTCAAAACTCTCGCGCCTAAACGACACAGTCGACATGCTCCGCTCAGGCTTCGCCGACACATGGCTACCCCTAGGCCTAGTCACCGCAGTAGCCTACCTCATCCCATTTTGGGAAGCGCTAGTAGGTCTCTCTTTGCTTTTGGGATTATACTACCGCTGGGGCCTAGTAGCCACAGGAGTCCTACTCTCGGTCCTAACTTTCGGATTAGCCGTACAGGGAGACTACGAACTAATCAGCAGAAACCTGATCTATCTAATCTTCGTCTTCTTCGGCCTAAACTACTCCGGTGATTGCCACTGGTCCCTAGACCGCGCCCTCAGCAGAACCCGCCCTGAGGCATCCAAAAATTAATCATCTCAGATATAAGTTTCTGACTTGCCAGAGCCCCCCAGTCCGCGTATGTTCGCGTTCGGGCAAAGCCTCCGAAACCATTGGCGTTTTAGAGAATATTGCGTTTCTAGAGTAAGATCATGCTCCCGTAGCTCAGCTGGATAGAGCATCTGCCTTCTAAGCAGAGGGTCACAGGTTCGAATCCTGTCGGGGGTATATTTTTCGGCGTACATTTTGCAAAAGTGAATAGTCCCAACCTACTGCGAACAAAAAGCCAAAGACCAGTCATCAACAGGACACGGCCCGCAGTTAAAATAAAAATCAATCATATAAGCCACATCCGCAGCGTCAACTGAAGCATCATTATTAACATCCCCAAGATGTGCAAATGGAAATGGCCCAGCCCCCCCAGAAACAGCCCCAGCTAGAAAAACAACATCAGCCAAATCAATAACCAAATCATCATTAACATCCCCCCGACCAAACCCAGCCCACTTATTAACAAGATCAGCCATCCCCTCAAACTGAAAGTAGTTAAACCGATCACCATCATAAACAGCAGGGTCACTAGCAGCAGCAAAAGCAAACTGGAATATACCAAGCGACTTGGTCTCCCCAGGCGTTAGGTCCAAACCACCAAAATTGTAATACGACTCACCATCATATATATCTGTTTCATCATCACCAATACCTGTAGATGCCTGTGCAGTGATTCCAACGGACGCCGCCTCCCTACCCCAAGCATAGATTGAATCGAACGCTTGAACATTGTCACTTACACCTGTATGAAACATAAACAGTTCTGCATTGCAGTTCTTACCACGAAAGAGTGGAGCAACATCACAACCATAGCCAACTACGCCATAACCGTGAAGACTTGTTGATGAGCTATACTCACCGAAGGCATACCCGAATGCTCCACCACCAATCATGACGTCAGCAAGAGAGATATCATCATCGTGAACCGCAAAGTGCTGCAAGTCAGTAAGCTGATTTATGGGACTGCGATTGGTAACATCCAAACGCACCAGTTGAAAATTAGCCAGAGCAAGAACGTCATGCGCTCCATAGTGAGTCTCGTTGACTATGATACCAATAGTCGAATCTGGTAGAAATTCACTAGGGTTGGATTGCCAATCCCACTCACCGTTTCCGTCAATGTAGTCACGCGCAGAGTCAATATAAGATAGGCCAATGACATCACCGAACACATCGGTATATGTAACGCCGCTATCTGTGGAAATAGCTCCAAGCAAGACATTGGATTGCAAAGTTGGGAGACACGTATTACTACAATAGTTTAGGTCAGCAAGAATTGTGTTCCAACCACCGATGAAGTCCCAAGCCGAACCTGTCCAAGCCATACGATGTGGCGTCAAGCTCCACCCACGAATACCAGCAAAGAACTCAGAGCCAGTACCGAAACCGTCAATGTTAAGTGAGTTATTGCCATCACTATTGAAGTGTTGCACTAAGGCGTCGTTGAAGACAATTGCGCTGTTGGCGCCCCCAACTCCGAAGGTCAAGACAACTGAATCTTCAAGGCAACCACCGATCACACGCAGAGCTACAGTTGGGATTGCAGATGGATCATCGAGGAAATAGTCTGGATCGTTAGTGTCGATATGTGCCGTAAAGTCATGCGGACCGCGCGTCACAAGTGGGCCATTGATCGCGACATGCAAGTCTGCAGTATCGCCAGGCAGGATAGCAGTTCCCGCTGAAGGAGAGATCAAACCATTGGCTCCTGTAGCACCATCTATGATATCTGGCAGAACCGCAGAACGGTAATTCAACGGTGAATTGAGTGTTGTCTCGTTAGTATAGGCTTCTTTAGGCCCGAAACCTGTTGGGGCTCGACCGTACATCAGACCAAACTTCTCAAAGAGATTGGAATTAGTAGTGAAGTTGGCTTGTTCGCTCATTCTCGCTCGTAGCGTTGGGTCTACTGATGAAAACTCGATACGGGTTCCTGAGTGTGGGACTGGGTCAGTGAATGTGATTCCGTCGATTATCAAATCATTGCATCCGCTGTTACCGATAACAGACTGGAAGTTGGCGTCAAAAGCATTCGGTGTGCCGAACGGAATTGCTAAATCCTGACGATTGGCTGGTAGACTTAACCGTGGGCGATTTGGGCCAGAGCCAAGGGCGACTGTCAGTCCGCTAAATGTCGTGAAGTATATTGCATCGGGCGAAGATGAACCTCCCGCCCATTGCCCACCGTTGAATCCAGACAAAGTCGTTTGGCGGTAGAATTGAAGAGCGTTGACATTCCCTGTTTTGTAGAAGTTCAGATTGCCAAGTTCGGTTCCATGGATGTAGTAACTGGGGCCGTTGGTTTCGCAGGTTATCAGACCGTCATTGTATTGACGATCACCTACAACATGGCCTTCCATACCCTGAACGAAAGCCCCTGTGGTCCTTGAGTAAATCTGCTCGCCACTATGAATAGGATTGGCCCATTTCGTGAATGCTGGGACATAGATATTTCCGAAGCTAATGACAGGTGTAGCGCGCCGTGACCCGACAGATTTGGCGGTGGAAAAACCTGAGCCATCAGCAACGATCCTATAGAGGTATCCCTCCTCAGGGAAGTCAGCGTCAAGCGATGAGTTAACCCAGAAGACACCAAGATTTGCATCATATGAAGCGCCGCTGAAGAAACCTTCATTGCCAGCATAACCGTCGAGAGCATCTCTTGAGGCCTGAAGGCCAACGCCATTGATTGTAGAGAGCCTCCAATTCAGGACTCCTGTTGCGGCGTCTAAAGAGTAGACGTCGCCTTCAATAGCGCCACTGAAAACAGGCGAAACTATTTGTGAGTTGGCAAAGTTGGCGTTGTTGGTTGTCAATGCGTTTACATTGTCTGCATCCATTGTGTAAGGATTCACGGCCCATGAAGTATAAGGAGCGCCTGTGGCAGCTAGAACCGCATAGACTTTCTTTTGGGTTGCATAGTAGAGAATATCATCTACGCCATCGTTTAGAACAATTGATTTGACGTTGGTGGCATTCGGCGCTAGTCCGAAAAATGGAGAGTTGGTTGTGTTGTGCCATATGTATGCGCCTGTTTGGGCGTTGACTGCAACGATGTCACGGTTCAAGCCAGTTCCAAGAAATGCCATTTGGACTGGACCAGTGACGGTTTCGATTGTAGTGACTGTTGGCTGGGTGCGGTTGCTTAGGGCGCCTGTAAATAAACTACTAACAGTTGGGTCTGTGTCTTGATCCCAGACTAGTGAGCCATCTGATATTAAGCGACAGTCGTAACCATTGTCATTAGAAATAATTATTTTGTCGTCAAAAGTAACTGAGCCACTAAACGAATTACCTGAGGAGGACTGCGCTGACCAAAGTAGATTGAGATTGCAATTGGCATCGCCAAGAGAAGTGAAAGTCAGACCTGTTCTTTGCTGATCGTGTTGATACGTCGGCCAGTTATCTCCAGGCCCGCAACTCATACCACCAAACGGCACACAACAACGGAAGCTCTCGGTAAAGTAACTGTTTCCACCGCCAAATACGGCATCAGATGGGAACCAGCTACCACCAGATTCATAATGTCCTCTGACGCCACCAGAACCATCGTCGGTGATGATTCTGTACAGTCCAAGTCCACTACCTGTGAACTGAGGGCGAGCGACAACATGATAACCACCACTGATTTGGATACCAGCTCCACCATTAGGGAAAATGGTCTGAACTTGGGTTCCAGCAACACCAGCAGGATTTGCGAATGAAGATGATGGAATAATCTCGCTGTACAAGGCAACACCAGGGGCGCCGCCAGCGTCGGAGTAAATCCCAACTTCGATGCCTGTGATATCTTCCCATTTGTGGAAGTAAATGGTCGCTTGATCTACTCGACACTCGCTACCACCAGCGTTGTACAAGCCAGAGAATCCGGTGAACCCGAATGTTTCAATGAAGTCTACGATACCCCAGATACTAACAGCGCTTTCAACAAGTTCACAATCGATGAACTCATCATGACATACATTAACATCAATCAAGAAATCAGGATTGATACCAAATGTAGCAAAGTAGTTGTTCCAGCCTTCGAATCCAACAGGAGTCGGGCAAGAAGCATACTCTAAATCAAGAACATTGTCGGCAAAATAGACCGAAGCAACATTCTCAAGAGAGCCTTCAAGGGCTGGCGCTTGGAAATCATCAGCGCCAATACCACTACCACCGCCAGTAATTGACGGATCTGGACCAGCCCAACGCACTGAAATGTGATACGTCACGGACGGGCCAGGAACGAGATTACCCAATGGGTAATCGATCCAACCAAATGAACCCAGCGGATAAAGATCACCACCAAGGCCCACACCACCGACTGTCAAAGCAGGAGCTAATGGGGAAGAAGCGTCTGGAACACCACCACCATCATCGGCGAGCATTTCCAGAACAACTTCACCGTCAACATCTCCACCTGTGAAGAAATCGGACAATGAAATCTCAGCTGTCAGCAATGTATCAAAACCACCTGTGGAATAGCGCATCGCTAGACCCTTACGGCAGTTAAATGTGCTAGGCAAGCTGAAGATGAATGAATACGAATCAGCGTTTGTCTCTAGGAAGCAACTCGTAAATGGAATTTCTTCACAGCAGACAATCGCGCTGGCAAGTAAGTTGAATTCTGCGCCAAACAATCCTAGGTTAGTAAACCAACCTGGACCACCGACCCAATAGGAGACACCTGTACGAGGTGTGGTTCCAGCGGAAGTAGCAGCATCAACCAAACATTGCATTTTATCGTTCACGGGATCAACCGCAGAACCAAGAACCGTACCGAAAGTAACTGCAAAATCATCGGTAAAGGTTAGGCCAAGGCTAGTAAGATCA
>JAJRPJ010000013.1 GCA_024280835.1 Candidatus Zixiibacteriota bacterium
CAGTTAGTTACTCTTGCTAACATAATGAGTACTCCTTATATTGCTTCTTGTCAAGTCTAGAACCGTGGCGTATCGCGCCTTTGTCGGTTCTGGAATTATTGATGTTCGCGCGGTGGGGTGGTACTAACACTCCGCCGCGCCTTTTTTTGATATCTAGTTGGAGACTCTTTCTATAAGACATTGCAGAACAAAATCACGACCCTATTCGGAATCACAACTGCCCATCCAGCGCCAACTCACTAAGTTTCAATGCAGCGTTTCGAAACACTTCCTGACTCTCTGGCGTGATATTGGCGCCGCGCATATATATCGCAGTCATCGTAGAATCGAAAATAATTTTGAACGGTGTGGTGTCAGCTCCGATACCCATTTTGTCGAAACTCATACCTAGCCCAGACTCAATCCCAAATATGGGAACCAATTCAACATCCCAATTGCGCTCCTCAAGTAGGTTTTCAATAAACGCAGAGTCGGTTGTTGAAGTCAGCACGTATACATGCTGTCCGCGAGACTTGTAGACTGAATCTATTTCCTTGAGACGTTCAATTTCTGTCAAGCACGGCCAACACTCTTGTGCCGCCGCGAGCAGAACGACCATTGACAGATTGGAGCTTGAGTCACGAGGATACATAAACTGCCCAAATTGTGTGTATGTATAAATCCCACGAGAGTCGGTATAGTCACCTTCGGGGGTGCGTGTTATCCAACTACTATCGAGCATGGCGCTGAGTGTGTCGGCGTGCGCGTTCAGTTTGTGGTAACGCCAGGTCTGAATCCCAGTAGTGGCAATAGACAGGAAAAGTAACACGCTGAATACAATCTGTTTCATCCAATAACTCCTCTCACTAAACTCTGTTATCAATAGGACGGCAAAGGGGTGATTCTTTGTTCCACCCCTCCGTCGACACGGACATATCAATTCATCAATGCAAACCCTTTATCTGAAATGATGAGTTGCATACTTCCGATAAAAGTTAATCTCCGCGCTACAACTTGCCATCCATCGCCAACTCGCTTAGGTTCAGCGCCGCCCTTTGGAATGCTTGCTGACTTTCGGGCGTGTTGTCAGTGACACGCATATATATCGCAGTCATGGATTTATCAAACAATACCTTGACTGGAGTGACAAACTTTGAGAATCCTAGTTGTTCAAATACAAATCCGTTGCCAGATTCTGCGTCCCCGAATGTTATGAGGGGCACATTCAGTCCTTGTTCCTCTAGGAGCGCTCGTATCATGACCGAGTCCTCAGGTATGGAAACAGCGAACATTCGTTGCCCTCTTGCAGTGAAAACGGAGTCCAAGCGCTGGAGTGTCGCAAGCTCGTTTATGCATAAGGGGCAGTCTTGCGCCGCTGACAAAAATACTACCATTGTTAGACTGACAGCTGAATCCTGAGGGAAAATAAACTGGCCGTAGGTGGGTAAACCGTAGTAGCCTCGAAGGTCCTCATAGAACGGCTCTGGAGCATCGGCATAATATGTCAAATAGGAACTGTCGATGTACTGGGTTATGTTTGTGACTGCGCCAGATAGTTTATTCACTTGCCAACTGAGACCGCCGATTGCCATCAAGAGAACAAATATAATTCCTGGAAATATGAGTCGTTTCAATTGCTTCCTCCGTTTCTTCGTCAATTACACAATAGCTTGTTGTTTTAAGATTGGGAGGGAGAAAATCTCCCTCCCAATCCTTTGTAATTCAGAAAAATACTATTGTAGATCAATTCCCTCTGAAGACACCGAGTAAAGTAGGTCGGGTTCTGGAGCGTTGAAGGCGCTAGAGAAACCCGACCTACGAATTACAACTGCCCATCCATCGCCAACTCACTAAGTTTCAATGCAGCGTTTCGAAACACTTCCTGACTCTCTGGCGTAATATTCGCACCGCGCATGTATATCGCAGTCATAGTAGAATCGAAAATAATTTTGAATGGTGTCGCTCTGGCGCTAATACCCATTTTGAAGAAATTCATCCCCAGCCCAGACTCAATTCCAAAGATCGGAACCAATTCGACATCCCAGCCACGCTCTTCAAGCAGGTTTTCAATAAAGGCAGAGTCAGTTGTTGACGTAAGTACATACACATGCTGTCCGCGAGATTTGTAGATTGAATCTATTTCCTTGAGACGCTCAATCTCTGTTAAGCACGGCCAACACTCTTGCGCTGCCGCGAGTAGAACGACCATTGACAGATTCGAACTTGTGTCGCGTTCATACATGCACTGTCCGAAGTTAGCAGACGCATAGAACCCGCGCAAATCAAAATACTCACCCTCTGGAGTATGAGTAATCCATGAACTGTCTAAAAGAGCGCTAAGAGAATCAGCTCTGACTGCTATTGAGTTCTTGCGATATGTCTGCACTCCAGCAAAGCCAGACAAGGCCAAAACCAAGATCACTATGACTACACTTTTTTTCAAGGCGTTCTCTTTTCTTTATTAACTATTGAAACGCATCTGCGCGATTTTGATAGAGGCAGGAGCAAGTTACGTAGATCAGTTCCAGAGCGTTGAAGGCGGGGAGAAACCCGACATCTTCGCAAGAGCTATATGATTGACAGATTAAACCTCTCCGCCGACAAAATGTTTGCGAAGCTATACATTTAGTCAGAATAGCCACATGTCGGGTTTCTCCATCGCATGAATGCGATCCTGGAACCGACCTACGATTCTCTTTCTTTTGACTACTTGTTCCTCGGTATATGAGTAATGGTAAACCTCGCTGTGGTCGGTCGCCCGCGTTCATCCCAAGCTGGTGCGAACGTCCAATTTTGTAGAGACACAAAAACCCTTTTTGCGTCCCGCGAACTGCCACTGCTCAGCAAATACAGCACATCGTCTTTATTGTCCTCTGACTCAACAATCGGAATCATCTTTCCTAAAGAGTCCAACATAATCACTATCGTTACCCTGTTTCTAATCCCATGCGGCTCGGTTCTCGTCCTAACAAATGGAGCGCGCCCTTGGTCAATAGTTGTCCTTGCCTGTATCACGGTAGGAGGAGACATCCTGAACTTCGCACCGCAAGCATTGAAATTCGCGGCGCTAAGTAGGGCATCAGCGGAATATATTGTAAAGATTTTCATCTCTTGTGATGTGTCGCTAATGACTGTCTCGTTTTTGTCGAAATCATCTGGAATAATTCTGTATTTCCGACCGAAACCAGTGAAGCTCATTACCAGCCGTAGACGAGCCTCTGTTTTAGCAGTTGTCGTTGAGCTTCTCTTGTCAAGCTCGCTTGAGTGTTCACTGAATAAATGGTTTTTGCCGTATCGTGTTGAGCTCTCAGGCGCCCAAAAAAAGTGATGACAGAAACCAACCGCAACAATCACAGCCGCAGGAATAGCCATGCCCAACAACATGTGCCTCTGATAGCACATCTTTTGTTCGATCCTGTAGCATTGTGTCATGTGATTGTACTGCACTACTCTTTCCTTCGATAGGAGGGAGCCACTCATGGCCCCCTCCCACTCAAGAGCAACAGCTAATTACTAAAGTCATGCCAAAGGCTTCTCTTGTTCCGCTTTCTTTCTCCTGACACGCCATACAACAGCCGCAAGAAGAGGCAGAAGAGCGAGAAATCCGTAGCTTGGCTCTCCTACTAAACGAGCGATGCCGGGCAG
>JAJRPJ010000014.1 GCA_024280835.1 Candidatus Zixiibacteriota bacterium
CCTGGTGACAATGTTCAAATGGTAATTGAGTTAATTGCTCCTATCGCGATGGAGAAAGAGTTACGCTTCGCGATTCGTGAAGGCGGTCGTACAGTCGGCGCTGGTGTTGTCACGGAAATTGTTGAATAGGTTATTGGAAGAGATAGTAACGTAGGCCAGTAGTTCAATTGGTAGAGCGTCGGTCTCCAAAACCGAAAGTTGGGGGTTCAAGTCCCTCCTGGCCTGCCAGTGAATTTGTTAAAGAAGGGCTGGCTTTACAGGGGTCACCAACAAGGAACTAGTAGAGAAGTAGTGACGTTAAATATTAAGTAGCTGGTAGCCAGATAAAGAATTAGGTTATGGAAAAAGTAGTCAAATTTCTCAAAGAAGTGCGCGCCGAAGGTACGAAAGTAACTTGGCCGTCAAAAGACGAGTTGGTTGGTTCAACGATTGTAACGGTTATGACGACTATCATCGTGTCAGCTTTTATTGCTGTTGTTGATCAATCTCTGGTAGCAATTTTCAAGTTGGTATTCGGAGGTTGATGACATATGGCTTTGAGGTGGTATGCAGTCCATACTTATAGCGGTCAAGAGCAGAAGGCCAAGCGTTATCTTGAGTCAGCGGTTGAGAACGCTGGTCTATCGACGCAGTTCGGTGATATACTAGTCCCAACTGAAGAAGTTACCGAGATGAAGCAGGGTAAGCGCTCAGTTTCTACGCGCAAGTTTTTGCCTAGCTATATTCTTGTGCAGGTAGAGTTGGACAAGGTCACGCAAAACCTTGTCGTTAGCGCTCCTGGTATAACAAACTTTGTTGGCGCGGCAGGCAAGCCGTCTCCGCTAAGACAAAAAGAAGTTGACCGTATTGTTGGTCAAATTGATCACTCTCGCGCAGCGATTGATGACACTGATATGCCATATTCAGCTGGTGACGGTGTTAAAGTTATCGACGGACCATTTGCAGATTTTGCTGGTATCGTCGGTGAAGTCAATGTCGAACGTAGGAAATTAAAAGTCATGGTTTCTATCTTTGGTCGCCCGACTCCAGTGGAGTTGGATTACTTGCAGGTCGAGCCAGCGACGAGAAAATAGTTAGCGGCTAGGATAGCGTTAGCAAGAATTTGATTGGGACGCGTTTAGCGTCGGAGTAGTAGAGAAGTGGCAAAGAAAGTAACAGGATTTATAAAATTGCAGATTCCGGCCGGTCAGGCGAATCCTGCGCCGCCAGTTGGGCCAGCGCTTGGACAGCATGGTGTCAATATCATGGCGTTTTGCAAGGCGTTTAATTCGCAGACTTCAAAAGGTAACGGAATTCTTACTCCAGTAGAGATTTCGGTCTATGCTGATAAGAGCTTTACGTTTGTAACCAAGACCGCGCCTGCCTCAACGTTGTTGCGCATGGCCGCTAAGGTGCCAAAAGGTTCTTCGGAGCCAAACCGCACTAAAGTTGGTATGGTGACAAAGAAGCAATTGGAAGAAATTGCAACGACAAAGCAAAAAGATCTGAACGCCTCCTCGCTTGAGATGGCTGTTAAGATGATTGCTGGCACTGCGCGCTCTATGGGTATTGAGGTTGGTAAGTAATAGTTAAGTGGTTCAGTAGGGCGAGGCCTTTACACTGGGCGGAGTTCTATAAAAATAAATGCATTAACCCACAAACGTCGTAAAAACCTCGGGCCAGTAATTACACATTGAGTCACGGGGGAGATTGAGGAAAAATGGGAAGTACAAAAAACTACAAGAAGTCTCGCGCAGAGATTGATCGGACGAAGGTTTATCCGCTCGCCGAGGCGCTCGATACGCTCAAGGCGGCGAAGTTTGCCAAGTTTGATGAGTCTGTAGAGATTGTCATGTATCTCAGTGTCGACCCGAAGCACGCCGACCAAATGGTGCGTGGCACGGTCTCGTTGCCGCATGGCACAGGCAAGAAAATTCGCGTTCTGGTATTTGCACAGGGCGAGAAGGAAGCCGAAGCCAAAGAGGCGGGAGCTGATTTTGTTGGTTCGGATGAGTTTGTCAAGAAGATTCAAGATGGCTGGCTCGATTTTGATGTCGCTGTTGCGACACCAGATATGATGCGTAATGTCGGTCGGCTCGGAAAGATTCTTGGCGCGCGCGGTTTGATGCCAAGTCCTAAAGCTGGCACCGTGACTATGGATGTCTCGCGAACAGTCAAGGAGTTGAAGTCTGGCCGTATCGAGTTTAGAGTTGATCGTCAGGCGGGGATAGCGGCTGCAGTTGGTCGTTTGTCATTTGATAGCGCCAAGCTCCTTGAGAATGTGCAGACTTTCTACGAAGCCATTATGCGCGCCAAACCGGCTTCGTCCAAAGGAAGATATATCAGGAGCATGTCCATCAGTTCGACCATGGGTCCGGGCCTGAAAATCGATGAATCGACAATTCTGTCAGATAAATAAGAGAGCTATCTAGAATGCCAACACAAGCAAAAATAGAAAAGGTAGCTAAGATAAAAGACTACTTCGAAAAAGCTGATAGCTTTTTCGTCGCTGAGTATCTTGGCCTGAAAGTCTCCCAGATTACCGCCTTGCGCACAGAATTGCGTGATAATGACGCGCGGTTAGTGGTTGAGAAAAACACACTGATTAGTGTGGCTGCCAAAGAAGTCGGGATTAAGGGAATTGACGAATATTTGACAGGACCGACAGCAATTGCTTTTGCTTTCGGAGATCCTGTTGCCCCAGCCAAGGCCTTGCATGAGTCGTTCAAGAAGTTTGAGCTGCCAATTGTCAAAGCCATGTCACTGTCGGGCGTGATGTCAGACGGCGCTAAGATTAAGGCACTTGCTGATTTACCGTCACGTGATGAATTGCTGGCGCAGGTTATTGGAAATATTGAAGCGCCTATTGCTGAGCTGGTCTCGTCGATGGATGCAGTTGTACAAGAGTTTGTGGGAACAGTCGAAGCGCTTGCCGCATCTGGTGGAGCTTCTGCCGCTGCGTAATTGTTTCGATATGTTCATCATGGTTTAGATTGAGAAAAATAAGATAGAGAACAGCAAATTGAAGTAGCTGAAATTGGTTTGACCGAGCGAGTGTGATTCAAAAGTCTTCAAAAAGATATAGTTGAGCGTTCGTTGCGGTTGAGGGTAAGAAACACTGGAAATCTTTCTGTAGAATCAAGTTGTAGCAGTAATTAGCAGCAAAGCAAAAGATTCAGAGACAGAAAGTGGGTGTGAAAGGAAAAGTAGTAGCATGGCAACAGTCAAAGAATTAGCAGATGAGATCGTAAAACTTACCGCGCTTGATCTTGCGGAATTGTCCAAGACGATCCAAGACATTACTGGTGTTAAGCCAGCCGCGGCAGTCGCCGCAGTAGCAGGTCCTGCCGGTGGTGGCGAGGCCGCAGAAGAGAAAACAGAGTTTGATGTTGTCATGACATCTTTCGGTGATAAGAAGTTGCAAGTCATTAAGACCGTACGTGAACTCACTGGCTTGGGTCTCAAAGAGGCCAAGGACGCAGTTGAGGCAGTTCCTTCAACCTTGAAAGAGGCTGTAACTAAGGAAGAGGCCGAAGCCGCCAAAGAGAAGTTGGTCGCTGTCGGAGCAACAATCGAAATTAAATAAGCGAATTACCCACTACGAAACGCGCGCATCGATTTCCCGTTGTGCAAACGTACGTTCTTTGTAGGCGTACAGAATGTGCGCGCGTTTCGTGGTACTTTTGCGCCTCGGCGCAACAATACCTCTTTTATGTTTTAGTATGTGTCAGAGTAGCGCAACGGGAAATGTGGATCGCATCAAAACGGCCTAGCTGCTAGTTAGCAGTTAAGCCTCTTGGTCGCCGAGCCACGCTGAAAATCAATACCGAAGCGCGGTTGCGATTGTTTTGCATAAGATTCGATCATGTGCTTACGATTGCAGTAAAACCGGCGTTGAGGTGGCGTCTGTCTGTTTAACAGCTCTCGCAGATTGTGTCGCGTATTGCGTGACCAACGGGGAGAAATACGAGGAGATACAGAACTCGCCATGAATATTGAGCGCTCATGTAGAAGCGATTGTCACCACCTATTAAGTGGTGACAATGGTTGGATATATGAGGATGCGCTTTTTTCATGTATCAGTTCATTTTTAGTATCTCCCCAATACATTAAGAATCGTAACTGTCTTTTTAGTGACAGCAAGAATACCGGATGTTTTGTCGTAGGTAGTGTTAATCAAAGATTATCTTTTGGTTACTGAAACCTCATGGCCGTCACCATCTTTTAGCCGGAGGGCGTTGTATTGGCTCGCAAGCAAGAAATAGTACGTAAGAATTATGGCAGCATCCCGGATTCGATGCCGATGCCGTATTTGCTGGATGTACAGCTTAAATCGTACAAGGAGTTTCTTCAACCTGACACTAGGCCTGAAGAGCGCAAGCTACATGGGCTTGAGCAAATTTTTCAGGATGTCTTTCCTGTCTCTGATGTAAACGAGAAGTTTTCTCTCGAGTACGTTAAGTTCCTATTGGGGCAACCTCGTTACAGTATTCGAGAGTGTCGTGAAAGAAACATGACCTTTGCAGCGCCACTGCGCGCGACATTGCGTCTGATTTCTCGTGAAGGTGATGGGAAAGAGAAGACAGTCAAAGATGTCATTGAACAGGATGTCTATCTTGGAGAACTGCCCCTAATAACGGAGTTCGGAACATTCATTGTCAATGGCGCCGAACGTGTGGTTGTCAGTCAATTGCATCGTAGTCCAGGTGTGTTCTTTGATGACAGTGTTCATCCAAATGGCAAACGACTCTTTAATGCGCGAATTATTCCGTATCGTGGCAGTTGGGTGGAATTTACAACTGACATCAACGATATGATGTATGTCCACATTGATTCACGTCGTAAGTTGCCAGTGACAATTTTCTTGCGCGCTTTGGGTTTCTCAACTGATCAAGATCTGATTAATGAGTTCTACAACACCAAGCAATTCTCGCTAAAAGGTAAAGACGCCGAAAAGATTGTCGGCTTGCGCTCTGGTGAAAGTTTCATTGATGAAGAAACTGGTGAAGAGATACTTGCCGCAGGTATTGAAATTACTGAAGACCATGTAGTTGCTTTGGTGGAGAAGAAGTTCAAAAAATCACCGTTGTCACCAAAGATCAGGGTCGTGAAGTTTTCGTAATTCTAAATACTTTCAAAAAAGATACTACCAAGTCGCGTGAAGAAGCGCTAGAGAAAATCTACAGCCTCTTACGTCCAGGTGAGCCACCAACAATCGAGATGGCTGAAGCATTGCTGGAGAAATTGTTCTTCAATAGCAAACGCTACGATCTCGGAGCTGTCGGTCGCTATATGATAAATCAACGTCTCGGACTTGATGTCCCTGAAGATACCGTTGTGCTGACCAAAGAAGATTTCTTGGTCATTATCAAATACTTGATTGGACTACGTAACGATCAAGGCTTTACCGATGATATTGATCATCTTGGTAATCGCCGTTGTCGTACTGTTGGTGAATTGATGTCCAACTTGTTTTCGGTTGGTCTCTCGCGTGTTGCGCGGACAATTCGTGAACGCCTTTCATTGAAAGACAATGATGGTGTCACACCACAACTCTTGATTAACGCACGTACAGTATCTGCTGTGCTTGACACCTTCTTTGGATCGTCGCAATTATCACAGTTTATGGATCAAACCAACCCGCTCTCTGAGTTGACACACAAACGTCGTGTCTCTGCTCTTGGACCTGGTGGTTTGACACGTGAACGCGCGGGCTTTGAGGTTCGAGATGTGCATCATACTCACTATGGTCGTGTCTGTCCGATTGAAACACCTGAAGGCCCGAACATTGGTCTGATTATGTCCTTGGCGACATTTGCGCGTATCAATAGATTCGGCTTCCTAGAGACACCCTATCGTAAGGTAATCAAAGGCAAAGTTACCAACGACGTTCAGTTCTTGAGCGCCGATGAGGAAGATCGTCACACTATCGCACAATGTAGTGAGCCGTTAACCAGCTCTGGTCACTTTGAAAACAAAGTCGTCTTTGCGCGTAAGCGTGCGGATTATCACTTAGTTGATCCACTGGAAATTGGCTATATGGATGTTAGTCAGCGTCAAATGGTATCTGTCGCTGCGGCGATGATTCCGTTCCTTGAGCATGATGACGCCAACCGTGCGTTGATGGGCTCAAATATGCAACGCCAAGCTGTACCGTTGTTGGTGACAGATTCACCGATAGTCGGAACCGGCATGGAGCGTACCGCCGCACGAGATTCTGGCGCCGCCGTCGTTGCCAAACGCTCAGGTGTTGTTAAGTATGTGGACTCAAAGCGTATCGTGGTCACGCCAGATTCTAAGGCTCGTGAAGATGAGCTTGGATTCTATGAAGATGACATCTACGAGATGACAAAGTTCAAACGTTCCAATCAAGATACTTGCATCAATCAACGCCCAGTCACCGAAGCTGGAGACAAGGTCAAGGCAGGGGACCTGTTGGCTGATGGTCCTGCGACTGATCGCGGCGAGTTGGCCCTTGGGCACAATGTGCTGGTCGCCTTTATGTCTTGGCGTGGTTACAACTATGAAGATGCGATTATTCTTTCTGAACGTTTGATTAAGGATGATATTTACTCTTCGATTCATATTGAAGAATATGAATTGCAGGTGCGTGACACTAAGCGTGGTTTCGAAGAAATCACACGTGAAATTCCAAACGTATCTGAAGAGGCTCTGTTGAATCTTGACGAGCGTGGAATCATCCGTGAAGGCGCGGAAGTCGAATCTGGAGACATTCTAGTAGGTAAAGTGACACCTAAGGGTGAAACTGAACTTTCACCAGAAGAGCGCCTCTTACGCGCTATATTTGGTGAGAAGGCTGGCGATGTTCGTGATGCTTCATTGAAAGCTCCTCCAGGAATCAAGGGTGTCGTTGTCAACACGCAAGTCTTCGCTCGTAAAGAACGCAGTGAGGAAGCCAAGAAGCAAGAGAAGATTGACGCTGCTGATGTTAAGAAATCGTATGGCAAACTCCTGCAGGATATTGTTGCGCATCGCAACAAACGCGTCGGCGGACTCCTCGACGGCCAAACTTCTAGCGCTGTTCGCTCAATAATCGATAATTCGATTTTGATGCGCGCAGGACAAAAGTATAAAACTGAGACATTCGTCGAATTTGATTTCGACAATGCTCACGCTCCAGAAGGCTATTGTGGGGATGAGAAAATCAACAAACGTGTTGATAGTCTTCTCAAAGAAGCAGCTGACTTACTGGCCGAAAAACGTGCGATGATGGATGTCGAAATTGACAAAATCGCTCGTGGCGCTGAGTTGCCTCCAGGTGTTAAGCAGTTGGTCAAAGTGACAATCGCTATTCGCCGTAAGATTTCAGTTGGTGATAAGATGGCGGGTCGTCATGGTAACAAGGGTGTTGTCTCGCGTATCGTCCCAGTTGAAGATATGCCGCATCTCGATGATGGAACACCAGTTGATATTATTCTCAATCCGCTGGGTGTGCCGTCACGTATGAACGTCGGGCAATTGCTCGAAACTCATCTTGGATGGGCGGCTCTCAAACTTGGAATCAAGGTTGCGGTGCCAGTCTTTGATGGCGCGTCGCATAACGATGTCAAAGAACTGCTCAAAGAAGCTGGTCTGCCAGAGTCTGGTAAGACACGTCTAATCGATGGCCGTACAGGTGAGCGTTTTGACCAAGAAACAACAGTTGGAATCATTTACATTCTAAAGCTGTCGCATTTGGTTGATGACAAGATTCACGCTCGTTCGATTGGACCATACTCCTTAGTGACACAACAGCCGTTGGGTGGTAAAGCTCAATTCGGTGGTCAGCGCTTCGGAGAGATGGAAGTCTGGGCTCTTGAGGCCTATGGCGCAGCATATACTCTGCAGGAGATATTGACAGTTAAGTCTGATGATGTCAGTGGTAGAAGTCGTGTCTATGAGGCCATTGTTAAGGGTGAAGATCCGCCAGAGCCAGGTATTCCTGAATCGTTCAATGTGCTCTTGAAAGAGTTGCAATCGCTTTGTCTTGATGTCAAACTGGTTGAGAAATAAACAAGGCGCTTTTTGTAAGGATGAAAGGTGAATTGAATATGTCACTAGCACCAAAACAAATATCCCTTCGCTCTATGGAGAGAAGAAGGTCGGGCTAACCCCCCGTGCGGATTACCGTATTGTCACTACCGTTGCTGGTGGCAAATCTGATGGTATAGCTGACGCTGTGCCAACAGATGTTGTGCGACGCTTAACAAACTGTCAATGATCCCGCCAATAAAGGAGTGAAGTCATAGTGAGTATGCTACAGCGCGAGCGTATCCACAGGAACAAGCAGAGACGTCCGTCCGATTTTAAGGCAATCAAGATTCAGATTGCCTCACCGGAGACGATTCTCTCCTGGTCCTTTGGCGAAGTAACCAAGCCGGAAACCATTAATTATCGCTCATTCAAACCCGAACGTGACGGTCTCTTTTGCGAACGTATTTTCGGACCAGTCAAAGACTGGGAATGTAACTGCGGAAAATATAAACGTATTCGTTTCCGTGGTATCGTCTGTGATAGATGTGGTGTTGAAGTCACACAGGCCAAAGTGCGCAGAGAGCGCATGGGACATATCGAGCTTGCGGTTCCAGTGTCGCATATCTGGTACTTTAAGTCTCTGCCTTCTCGTATTGGTAATACAATCAACCTTTCGATGCGTGAGCTTGAGAAAGTTCTCTACTACGAATCGTATGTAATGATTGATCCAGGCAATTCACCGTTTCAAAAAGGCGACTTGCTAACAGAAGAAGAATTTATTGACCTTGAGGATGCTGGCAAGGAGTTTCGCGCTGAAATGGGCGCTAGCGCCGCACAGACTCTCTTGAAAGAACTCGACACGCAGGAAGAGGCAATCAATCTTCGCACACAAGTGAAGATGGAAACCTCAGTTCAGCGTAAAAAGGACGCCTTGAAGCGTTTGAAGATTATTGAGGCCTTCCGTCAGTCGACCAACAAGCCGGAATGGATGATTCTCAATATCATTCCGGTGATTCCGCCAGACTTGCGTCCGCTTGTACCGCTTGAGGGTGGACGTTTTGCGACATCTGACTTGAATGATTTGTATCGTCGAGTCATTAACCGTAACAACCGTCTCAAAAAATTGATGAACATCCATGCGCCAGAAGTAATTCTGCGTAATGAGAAGCGCATGTTGCAAGAAGCTGTTGATGCGTTGATGGACAACGGTCGCCGTACACATTCTGTTCGTGGTGATTCCAAGCGTCCACTAAAATCTCTCTCTGATTTGCTCAAGGGTAAGCAGGGCCGTTTTCGTCAGAACCTGCTCGGTAAGCGTGTGGATTATTCTGGTCGTTCGGTAATCGTTGTTGGACCAGAGTTGAAAATGTATCAATGTGGTTTGCCGAAGAACATGGCTCTTGAACTCTTCAAGCCTTTTATCATTATGAAGCTTGAAGAGAAGGGTTATGTCCAAACCGTAAAATCAGCCAAGAAACTTGTTGAGCGTGAGCGTCCAGAGGTTTGGGATATTCTCGAAGAGATTATCAGCGAACATCCCGTAATGCTCAACCGCGCTCCTACTTTGCATCGTCTCGGTATTCAAGCGTTCTATCCAGTCTTGGTGGAAGGTAAAGCGATTCGATTGCATCCATTGGCTTGCGCGGCGTTCAACGCTGACTTTGATGGTGATCAAATGGCTGTGCACGTTCCGCTTTCATTCGAGGCGCAGCTTGAGACACGTTTGTTGATGATTGCCTCCAACAATATCCTCTTGCCATCATCCGGTAGGCCGATTGCGATTCCATCGCAGGACATGGTTTTAGGTAATTACTATCTGACAAATGTTCTCGAGGGTGGTAAGGGCGAAGGTATGACTTTCTCGTCATACAATGAGGCTTTGGCGGCTCTGGATTACAAGTTCATTGAGTTGCACACCAAAATTAAAGTGCGTCACAATGGAGAAATGCTCGAGACGACAATCGGACGCATGATCTTCAATGAGATAATTCCAGAAGAGGTTGGCTACTTCAATGAGACCGCTTCGAAGAGCAAGATGGAAGCTTTGATTCTAAAAGTTCTTCGGACTGTCGGCAACAAGAAGACAGTAGAGTTCCTTGATAAGCTCAAGACACTCGGTTTTGAGTACGCCACTGTCTCTGGCGCCACTGCGGCGATTGTCGATATGGTTATCCCTGCAGAAAAAGACAAACTCATTGGTGACACTAAGAAGCAAGTTGACAAAATTCAAAAGCGTTACGAGCGTGGTTTGATTACCAACGGTGAGCGCTACAACCAAGTCATTGATCTCTGGACACGTTGTACGTCAAGTGTTGCCGAAGTAATGATGGCGCATCTGAAGCAAGATAGAAAAGGCTTTAATCCTGTATACATGATGGCTAATTCTGGCGCGCGTGGCTCTAAAGAGCAAATCCGTCAGCTAGCGGGTATGCGTGGATTGATGGCCAAGCCTCAGAAGAAAATTACTGGTGGTATTGGTGAAATTATCGAACAGCCGATTACTTCGAACTTCCGTGAAGGACTTTCGGTATCCGAGTACTTTATCTCCACTCACGGAGCTAGCAAAGGTTTGGCTGATACCGCGCTAAAAACCGCTGACGCTGGTTATCTAACTCGTCGTTTGGTGGATGTTGCGCAAGACGTAATCATCAACGAAATAGATTGTGGTACAATTCTCGGAATCGATATTCAAGCCATCAAAGAGGGCGAAGAAATCATTGAGTCACTTTCAGATCGTGTTCTCGGCCGAGTGGCACAGGATGATGTCTATGACCCTGTGACTGATGAATTGATTATCGAAGCTGGTAAAGAAATCATTGAAGCTATCGCCACGCAAATTGAAGAGTCTGGCCTTGAAGGTGTCCGAATTCGTTCAGTGCTGACCTGCGAGTCCAAGCGTGGTGTTTGCTCAATGTGCTATGGTCGAAATCTAGCGACACTGGATATGACTGATATCGGTGAGTCAGTAGGTGTAATCGCCGCGCAGTCAATCGGTGAACCTGGCACACAATTGACCTTACGTACATTCCATATCGGTGGAACTGCAGCGCGTATCGCTGAACAATCTGACGTGGAATCAAAGTATGCTGGTAAGGCGATTTTCATTGATGTTCGCACAGTTGAGAAATCATCGAATGAACTCGTAGTAGTCAACCGTGATGGCGAAATTCATATAGTCAACGAGCAAGAGCGTGTTTTAGGACGTTATCGTTTGCCGTACGGCGCGACTCTAAAACTCACTGACGGTCATATGATTTCCAAAGGTGATCCTGTCTTTGAATGGGACCCTTATAGCGCCACAATCATCAACGACAAAGCAGGTGTAGTTGCCTTCAAAGATATCGTTGCCGACATTTCAATGCGTGAAGAGATGGATGATACAACTGGCCTTGTCCAGCCGATTATCATTGAGCAGCGTGAGAAGGCTCTGTTCCCAGCTATTAATATTGTTGTCGGTGATGAAGTTGTTAGCAGTTATCGAATCCCGACTGGCGCTAACTTGTTAGTGCGTGATGGCGATGAGATTGGCGCTGGTGAAATGCTAGTTAAGATTCCACGTGATATCTCGAAGACGCGAGATATTACTGGTGGTTTGCCACGTGTCGCCGAGCTATTTGAGGCTAGGCGTCCAAAGGATCCTGCGGTAGTTACCGAGATCGACGGCTATATCAAATATGGCAGAATTATTCGCTCCCAACAGCAAGTGATTGTCACTTCAGTTGATGGTGAGGATGAGCGCGAGTATCTCGTGCCTCACGGAAAGCACATGCTGGTACATAGCGGAGATAAAGTCAGAGCTGGTGATTCGCTTTGTGAAGGCGCAATCGATCCGCATGACATTCTTGGAATTCTAGGCGACAATGCGGTGCAGGAGTATCTCGTCAACGAGGTGCAGGAAGTCTATCGCCTACAGGGTGTGCGTATTAGTGACAAGCATATTGAGGTCATTGTGCGTCAGATGTTGCAGAAAGTGCACGTCACCAGCGCTGGTGACGCGAACTTGCTTGAAGGTGAGCAGGTCGATCGTATGAAATTTGCCGAAGAAAACTCGCGGGTAGTTGCCGAGGGTGGTGAGCCAGCGACATTTGAGCCGATGCTTTTGGGTATCACCAAAGCCTCCCTCTCAACAGATAGTTTCATCTCAGCGGCCTCGTTCCAAGAGACTACTAAAGTCTTGACCGAGGCGGCTATTCAAGGCAAGGTAGATACACTACAAGGTCTGAAAGAAAATGTCATCATTGGACATTTGATTCCAGCTGGAACGGGAATCAATATCTATCGTTCATTGGAGATCGAGCCAGATGAATCTCAGGCTGTTGAAATAGAATTAGCTTCAGGGAAGGAAATGTTGGAGGAAACTCACTAACATTTAACCGAAGATTCTTACAAAATATGCAAAAACATTATCGGGTGTGTTGAAGCGTTGGGCTCCTAAAGCCTGCTAAGGCGCTGTGATACACCCGATTAGGTCTATTTTGATGTTTCTGGGTAGTTTGAGTTTTCCGCTTGACATTTGGTCTGTCTAATATATAATTAGTGACCCCAGAAAACTGGGCTGTAACATGCGGTTATTCAACGAGATGGCCGTACAAAATGTGGACTTCCCACAGCAGGGAAGAAGTATCGCAAGAAGTCATTGCGATATTATATTGATACGGAGTTATTAAGTGCCAACAATAAATCAACTGATTCGACACGGTCGCAAACGACTCATCGACAAGAAGACCACGCCAGCTTTGAAAGGCGCTCCTCAGAAACGAGGCGTTTGCACACGAGTCTATACATCGACTCCGAAAAAGCCGAACTCCGCTTTGCGTAAAGTGGCGCGTGTTAAGTTGACCAATCAAATGGAAGTTACCGCTTATATCCCAGGTGAAGGTCACAACCTGCAGGAGCATTCGATTGTTTTGATTCGCGGTGGTCGTGTTAAAGATCTTCCAGGAGTACGTTATCACGTCATTCGTGGCGCGATGGACACATCTGGTGTTGACGGACGTACAAATAGCCGTTCAAAATACGGTGTCAAGAGACCGTCGAAGAAGTAATAATACAGAATATCGCTATCACAGTTTAAGTGAGTGTCATAAAGAATGCCAAGAAGAAAAACTATACAAAAAAAGAGCGTTACACCGGATCCGAGATATGGTGATCCAGTAGTTGCTCAGTTCATTAACGCCCTAATGAAGCGCGGTAAGAAATCAATTGCCGAGCGTATCATGTACACAGCCATTGACTCAGTCGACAAGCGCGTCGAAGATGAAACAGGTCTTGAGCTGTTCCATAAAGGTCTTAATAATGTTAAGCCAACACTTGAGGTTAAGTCTCGCCGTGTTGGTGGTACAACTTATCAGGTTCCAGTTGAGGTTCGTCCTCGTCGACGTAATGCCTTGGCAATGCGCTGGTTGATTAACGCCGCCAGAAGCAGATCTGAAAAGTCTCTTGGAGAGCGTCTTGGCGCCGAGTTGTGGTCAGCTGCAAAGAATGAAGGTTCCGCGGTTAAGAAAAGAGAAGACACTCATAGAATGGCTGACGCTAACAAAGCGTTCGCGCATTTCCGTTGGTAGCTCTCTAGTTGTCTGAGTTAAAAAATATCTAGTTGTTTATAGAAAAGTTAAACTTGAAGTAGGAGTGGAAATATACTGAGAATCACCGATGAAGTTGCACTAGAACGTGAAAGCCATTGTGCGTCGCGTTTTGATATGGTCTCGCTCTTTGACATTGTAGTTTTCCCGCTTTGCAGTTCGCCGCAATTGTAGTTCTTGATTGCGGCTCGGGATTCGAGTCTACATGATTCAAAAGAATCCCGAACCCTTCCAGCTTATCGCAAATATTCAAGTACAGTTGCTCCTCTAGAAACGTAATATCATGGCTACTGCTGTCTCAAAAATTCGTAATATCGGTATCATGGCGCACATTGACGCTGGCAAGACAACCACTACCGAAAGAGTTCTCTACTATACTGGTCGTCTGCATCGTATCGGTGAAGTTCATGAAGGCGCCGCCACCATGGACTGGATGGAGCAGGAAAAAGAGCGTGGTATCACAATCACATCTGCCGCCACTACCGCCTATTGGAACAAGTACGAAATCAATATTATCGACACCCCTGGTCACGTTGACTTTACAGTAGAGGTTGAGCGTTCACTTCGTATTCTTGATGGCGCTGTAGCGTTGTTCTGCGCTGTTGGTGGTGTTGAGCCGCAATCTGAGACTGTCTGGCGTCAAGCTGATCGCTACGGCGTGCCGCGTATCGCTTTTGTCAACAAAATGGACAGAGTCGGCGCCGATTTCTATTCTGCAGTTGAGCAGATGAATGACCGCCTCGGTTCAAATTGTGTTCCGATTACAGTTCCTTCAGGAACGGGTGAGACCTTCAATGGTGTAGTTGATCTTATTACTATGACCTTCCGTGTATATCACGAAGAGTCAGCTGGTATGACCTATGACGACATGCCGATTCCTGATGATTTGAAAGAAGTTGCCGCAGAGTATCGTGAGAAGTTGCTAGAGGCGGTCTCTGAATATGATGATCATTTGCTTGAGAAGTTCCTCGACGATCAGCCGATTGCTCCAAAAGAGGTAATTGCTGCCGTTCGCGCCGCCTGCATTAACTGTGACATGGTTCCAGTCTTGTGTGGCTCAGCTTTTAAGAACAAGGGTGTGCAAAAGCTACTTGATTGTGTCGTTGATTTCTTGCCTTCTCCGGAAGATGTGAAAGATACGGAAGGCACGGTTCCTGGCTCTGAAAAGACTTTAGTACGTAAGCCGAATTCGACCGAGCCATTTACTGCCTTGGCCTTCAAGATCGCAACTGATCCACATGTTGGAAAAATTACTTATATCCGAGTCTATTCGGGTGAATTGAAGGCAGGTTCGTATGCCCTCAACACTGTTACTGGTCAAAAAGAACGTATCTCGCGTATTCTTCGTATGCACTCCAATAAGCGTGAAGATGTAAAATTGATGACCGCTGGTGATATCGTTGCGGTTGTTGGTCTCAGAAAAACTATTACAGGGCACACTCTTTGTGATCCTAAGAATCCGATTCTGCTTGAGGAGATGAACTTCCCTGATCCAGTTATCGATGTGGCTGTTGAGCCAAAAACCAAAGCCGACATGGATAAGCTCGACGAAGCTTTGATTAAGCTCGCTGAAGAAGATCCAACGTTCCGCGTCAAGACTGACGAGGAAACAGGGCAGACAATCATTTCTGGTATGGGTGAATTGCATCTCGAAATTTTGGTAGATCGCATGATGCGCGAGTTTAATGTGCAGGCCAATGTCGGCCGTCCGCAGGTCGCCTATCGTGAAGCAATCACCAAGAATGTCGAGGCTGAGGGCAAATTCGTCCGTCAGTCTGGTGGTAAGGGTCAGTATGGTCATTGTGTCATTAAGATGGGCCCGACTGCTGATGGTGAAGAGTTCATATTTGAGAACAAGATTACTGGTGGCGATGTGCCACGTGAGTATGTGCCATCAATCGAAAAGGGCATCAAGGAGGCCATGGTTAATGGTATCCTCGCTGGTTACCAGTTGACTGGTGTGCATGTCCAGCTAATTGATGGTTCTTACCATGATGTTGACTCTTCGGAGATGGCGTTTAAGATTGCGGGTTCAATGGCTTTCCAGAATGGCGCTCGTAAAGCGGGTCCTGTATTGCTGGAGCCAATCATGAAAGTCGTGATTGTCACACCTGAAGCCTACGTCGGTTCGGTGGTTGGTGATATCAATGGCCGTCGTGGTAGAATCCACGCGATTGAAGCTCGTGCGGATGAGCAGACTGTAACGGTCGATGTTCCGCTTTCGGAAATGTTCGGTTATGCAACCAATCTCCGAAACATTTCGCAGGGTAGAGCGGTGTTTTCAATGCATTTTAACAAATATATGCCATTACCAAAAGAAGCTACTAAGAAGATACTTGAAAAAGCGGGCGTCACACAGTAAGTTAGGCGCTTGCCGATGTTATCTGGAAATAGCACAATAGCAAACGAAGTTTATACTAGCATGATTGATAAGGAAAGAGCGTAGAGAATGGCCAGGCAGAAATTTGAGCGGACGAAACCGCATGTAAACGTGGGTACGATTGGTCACGTCGATCACGGCAAGACGACTTTGACAGCTGCGATGACGATGGTTCAGGC
>JAJRPJ010000015.1 GCA_024280835.1 Candidatus Zixiibacteriota bacterium
TGGCTTTGACGATTTAGTTGACTCAGACGGTGATGGTGTGCCAGACGGTTGTGATATATGCAACGGGTTTAATGATTCTATTGATTCTGATGGCGATGGTGTACCTGATGGTTGCGATGTTTGTCCTGGCTTTGACGATTTGGTTGACTCAGATGGTGATGGTGTTCCAGACAGTTGTGATATATGTAATGGTTTTAGTGATTCTATTGACGCGGATGGTGATGGTGTGCCTGATGGTTGTGATGTTTGTCCTGGCTTTGACGATTTGGTTGACTCAGATGGTGATGGTGTTCCAGACAGTTGTGATATATGTAATGGTTTTAGTGATTCTATTGACGCGGATGGTGATGGTGTGCCTGATGGTTGTGACGTGTGCCCTGGCTTTGACGATGGCATAGATACCGATGGCGACGGTTTCGCCGATGGTTGTGACAATTGCCCTGTAAATGCCAACCCGACGCAGCAGGATACAAACAACAACGGAATCGGCGATGCTTGCGATGTTTGTTGCACGCTAGCAGGTGATGCAGACAACAGCGGAACATTCAATATTGCAGATGTAACGTTTGGGATTGCCAGAATATTTAATAGTGGCCCTGCTCCTTTATGTTTGGATGCTGCAGATGCAAATGGTGATAACTCCTTCAACATCGCTGACGTAACTTATGGTATTGCAAGGATATTTGGTGGTGGGCCTGCGCCTGTTTGCGGAGTTAATGGGTTTTGAGTTCACATTAGGTTTATTGCAATGGGGGGGCATTGTAGTCGTGTACCTCGGTGGACGACAATCCGCTTGACTTTAGATTGATTCAGAGTATATTTATTGGGTTGGATTTGAAATCCTGTCAGGTTTTGTCGTTTCCGTTTTGCAGTTCCGTCTATTTCAACTTCATAGCTGCGACAACTTTCCGTCAGAAAATGTACTTATATGCAACGTTTCCTTCACATAGCTCAATTGAGTAAGAAAAGGAGATGTCTTGCAAGCGCTTAGACATACATTTAATGAGGGTTACCATGAATCTATACTCAAGAATACTTACAGGAGGTATCAGCATATTATTGGCGTGTGTGGTTTTATTTCCACATGGCGTAAATGCACAGTGTGCACCGGCGTTTGTATTCACTGGTGAAGCGGAGTTCAACTATTTTGGCGACGCAGTTTCAGGAGCTGGGGACGTCAATAGTGACGGATTTGCAGATATAATAGTCGGCGCACATAGTGTCAACCTGGCTTATGTGTATTCAGGGCAGACTGGAGAGCTCTTGTACGTTTTCGACGGTGTGGGGCAGTTTGGAAGATTTGGGCGATCTGTTTCAGGGGCAGGAGATGTCGATAATGACGGATATGCTGATCTAATAGTTGGGGCGGATGTTCAAGGTGTCTTTGGTAATCTGTCAGGCAGAGCCTATGTGTACTCTGGCCAAACGGGATTGGTTTTGTACGTTTTAAATGGCGAGAATAACAACGATGTTTTTGGAATAAGCGTTTCAGGCGCTGGGGACGTTAACGCTGATGGGTACGCCGATCTAATCGTAGGCGCTCCGGCCAACGCCTCTGCCGCTATGAATGCTGGCAGAGCGTATGTCTATAGTGGAAAGACTGGTGAGCTAATGTACACATTCACTGGCGAAGCGAAATACGACGGCCTTGGTTTTACAGTTTCAGGCGCTGGCGATGTGAATAGTGACGGATTCGACGATCTGATTGTTGGCGCTCCCAATCAAGATGCTGGCGGCTCAGACGCGGGTGGAGCATACGTCTATTCAGGACAAACGGGCGATCTGTTGTATAAGTTTATAGGAAAAGTGGCTGTTGATAAGTTTGGCTATTCTGTTTCCGGAGCCAACGATGTTGATAATGATGGGTATGACGATTTATTGATTGGGTCACGTTTTAGCGATATTGGAGGAAGATCATCTGGTAGAGCTGACGTGTATTCGGGGCAGACTGGTGAGATATTATATACTTTTGTGGGGGAGACGCCTGGTGACCAGTTTGGTTGGTCGGTTTCGGGAGTCGGTGATGTAGATAAGGATTTGTATGCCGATGTTCTCGTTGGCGCTAACTTTAGTGATGCAGCTGGCGCCAACGCTGGGCGGGCATATCTCTACTCAGGTCAGACCGGTGAGTTGTTACAAATGTTTACTGGCGAAGCCAAAAGCGACGCCTTTGGAATTTCTGTTTCTGGAGCGGGCGATATCGACAGCGACGGATTCGCAGATATCATAGTTGGGGCGAGGCAGAATAGCGCAGGCGGAGGAGCCGCTGGGCGAGCATACGTATACTCATCCAGTGATATTAACGGCACGTCTTGTAATTGCTGTAATACGCCAGGAGACGCTGATAGTGATGGAGTGTTCAACGCCGCTGATGTGACATTTGGATTAGCGAGAATATTTGGCTACCAAGCGGCTGCTATTTGTTCCGACGCCGCTGATGTTAATGGTGATGGCGCCTTCAATATCTCCGATGTGACTTATGGAATTGCTCGGATATTTAGTGGTGGCCCTGCGCCTGTCTGTGGGACTAATGGGTTTTAGGGGGCTGTTTAAATAACTGTCTTTGCGCTAGTTCAATTCGAGGGTAAGAGTGTAAATTCTTGATATTGACTAGAAAATCTTTATATTACAATAGCTGAGCTGTTGGCCAGCTCATTCCTTTGCTTTTCAGCAATTGTGCCATTCCGTCAGAAATTGGATTGAGAAAGTTTCAACAGCTTCTTAGCCGTTTGATTTATGTATCGAACTAGCGATCATAATTAGTTTGTCACCTTAGTACGTGGACGTAGAATGTTTTGAAAGAGAGTGTATGATGCACTACAGAACGCGAGTATTTGGTACTTACCTATTCTTGGCAGTTGCAACTGGGTTAATGTACGCGCCCGCTTCATCTCATTCACAGTGTTCACCTTTGATGACCTTTACAGGTGAAGGGGAATACAATTACTTTGGTAGTTCTGCTGCAGCCGCTGGAGATGTCAATAACGATGGATACCCTGATCTAATTATTGGAGCTAGTTCTAATGATGCTGGTGGAAACGGCGCTGGTCGAGCTTATGTCTATTCTGGGGAAACTGGGCTATTGCTTTACACTTTCACTGGTGAGGGGCCATCCGAGTACTTTGGGAGTTCAGTCTCAGGAGCTGGTGACGTTGATGGTGATGGCTATAGTGACTTAATTATCGGCGCTTATGCGAGTGACTCAGGCGGCAACGCCGCTGGAAGAGCGTATGTCTATTCTGGGCAGTTTGGAACTCTAATATACACTATTACTGGTGGCGCAGATATAGATTATCTGGGGTGGTCAGTCTCTGGCGCTGGAGATGCTGATGGCGATGGATTCGATGACTTTATCGTTGGAGTTCCTGGTTTTGGAGCCAATAACGGTGGGGCCTTCGTCTATTCTGGGAAGACCGGCGCTAGAATGTACACGATATTTGGTTCGAAACCGTATGCAGGTTTAGGTAAATCACTCTCAGGCGCTGGAGATGTTAATCAGGATGGATATGCGGATTTTATAGTTGGTGCGAGTAACAGCCCAACAGCGGGCGGAGGTTTGGGTAGGGCGTTCGTGTATTCAGGGCGAACTGGAACGCCGTTGTACACATTCGAGGGGGAAGGAGCTGGCGGCGATTTTGGAAACTCTGTTTCGGGCGCTGGAGATGTTGATGGCGATGGCTATCCTGATTTGATAGTTGGGGCCAAGAATGATGCTGAGGGTGGAATAAGTTCGGGTAGCGCTTACGTCTATTCTGGGAAAACTGGATTGCTTCTACACAAATTTGTCGGCCCATCAATTAGCGCCCAATTCGGTTCGACGGTTTCTGCTGCCGGAGATGTGGATAATGATGGTTTCGATGACTTGATAGTAAGCGCTCATTATATTCTGATTGGCACAGAGACTGTCGGCAAGGCTTATGTGTATTCGGGGCGTAACTGGGAACTATTGTATGAACTCGCTGGCGAATTGGGTGGTGACCATTTCGCTTTCATGGTTGCTGGGGCTGGTGATATTAACAAAGATGGCTTCGATGATTTGCTAATAGGCGCCGAGACTGCTGATGTTGGCGGGAATAGCGCCGTAGGACGAGCATTTGTCTTCAGCGCCTATTGTGGTTGCTGTGTCACTCCTGGGGATGCGGACAATGACGGCTCATTCAACATCGCCGATGTCACATTTGGCATTGCCAGAATTTTCGGCGGCGGTCCCGCTGCGGCTTGTCAGGATGAAGCCGACGCTAATGGCTACAACTCTTTTAATATCGCTGATGTGACTTATGGTATTGCTCGGATATTTGGTGGCGGAGCGGCTCCTGTTTGTGGTAGCGATGGGTTCTGATAGGAGCATACGGTTAATTCTGGCAAAACCTGTTTTGACAGATATTATTGTCTGACAATAGAAATTCAGTATGGGATGCTTGAAAAGTCTTGCTTTTGGGTGGGGCGGCGCTTTATATTAACCTTCAGAGAGAATCGCATTTGTGCGTTGGAAATTTGGCCTAACCTTTCGGATTCCATACTTGGAGGAAATTATGTTCCGCGACCTAATTAATCAAAAAACGAATTTCAGCGTTTTGGCTGTCTTGGGCATTGTTTTGATTTTTCAATCAGGGGTGTTGGCACAATGCCCTGGGATTATTACTGGTTCTGTGACCGATGGGGTTGCGTTTGGGATGCAGGTTGGAGCCGCAGGTGATGTTGATGGGGATGGTGTGCCTGACTATTTGGTCGCTACGCGGAATTTCCCTGGTTATCCAGCAGAGGTCAGAGTTTTTTCAGGCAGTAGCGATCAGATATTGCAGACCTACCGTCAATTATATGATTACTATTACAAATCTGGCATTGCTGGTCTCGGTGATGTCAATGGCGATGGCTATGGCGATATACTGATTGGTACAGTGATATTTTCTGGTTTGGACAAATCGGTTTTGTTTTCTGTTGATGACGTGGTGGTTCCAAGCTCGGCTCCAGCGATAAGCTATAGGGTGGGACATGTTTTAGGTGACCTAGATCAAGACGGTGTCAAGGATTTCGCAATTTCTTCCAGGTTAACTGATGCCAACGGGGCCGACTATCGCGAAATCGTCTTTTATTCCGGCGCTTCAAGGGCTGTTCTGCATGTGATGACGAGCGAACTGGGAGATGCTTTGTTTGGGAATCGGGTGGTAGACGCTGGCGATGTCAACGGCGATGGTAGCTCCGATTTTCTCCTTCAGACTCTGGTTGATAATGGAGGAGTTCTTGATTTTCGGATATTGGTTATTTCAGGCGCAGATGCCAGCGAATTGTATTCATTTTCCGAGGCTGATGTCTCGGGCAGTTTCAATCGAGGGATGAGCGGGGTTGGTGATTTCAATGCAGATGGTTTTGATGATTTTGCTTTTGTTTCGTCAACATTTACTGGAGAAAATGATCCAATTCTAGATACACTGCATATTCGGTCAGGTCGGGATGGAGTTTCGTTGATGAAAATTGTTCCTGAACCAGCTAGCGTTGGTTTGTCGTATTTTGGCTACGCTTTGGCGGGTGGTGGGGATATCAATGGTGACGGTGTTCCCGATGTTGTTGTTGGGGGGCATTATTACGGTCTTAGCGCGGATTCGAGAAATGGCGCCGTATTTGTCTATTCTGGCATTGATGGTGAGTTGATTGGACGCATGTTCGGCGAGGAGAGTTTTTCTGAATTTGGCCGTGCTGTGGCTATTGTCGGCGATGTCAACGGTGACGGTCGAGATGATATATTGGTAGGCTCTCATCATCTCGGAACTTTATCGACAGGAACTCTTGAGGAAAAATATCTGCACACTGGTAAGACATATCTTTTTAATTGCTTAACGCCTTGTTGTATTGTTGCAGGGGACGCTAATGGTGACAAATCTATGAATGTAGCTGATGTTACTTTTGGGATACAGCGGATATTTGGCGGTGGGGCTGCTCCTGCATGTATGGATGCCGCGGACGCTAATGGTGATCATGCTTTTAATGTTGCAGATGTGACGATGAATATCTCCAGAATATTCTCTGGTGGCCAAGCTCCAATTTGTGGTGAAATGGGGTATTGAGGGCGAGATTCTTGCCTAGTTTCCTGAATCGTCATAAGGAAATGTCATAGAGGTATCAAGTAGCCGAGGGTTACTCGGGCTACTGAGAATGTGCCGTCGATGTTTTGTTCGCTGAAAGTTTCGGCGTTGATTTGGCGTTTGTAGATATATTGTGGGTTTGATTGTTGGAATGACATCTCGAAAACTATTTTTTCTGCGAACCGCATCCCTACGAAAACTCGATAGCCATAGTTATTAGTTAAACCCACTTCATCGATATCCAAGGTTCGTTTTAGAGAATCGCGCGTAGAGCTATTTATGTCTATTGAGTTTATGCCATAAGTTACGCCGAGCCCCATGTAGCTGATTATCCCATTCTTGCCAATATAGACCAGCGCCTCTGAACTGAGGGTTAAGCTGGATTTTGTTCCAGCTGGAGCGAATGGATCAGTGACAGTTGATTCGCTGTAGTCGAGTCCGAAACGCAGGATATAGGGATGAATTACTAGGTATTCGAACTTTGCGCCCGCCTCGAAGCCAGCCAGCAAATCACGATTTGGGCTTTGTATGCCTCCGTAGAGCTGAATTGAGGCATCCTGCGCTGTGTCATATTCAGGTGGAGTTATGGAAATGATGGGTAAGGAAATGGTCAATGCCAGTAGAGCTTCAAACATATATTTCCAATAATTGTCCAATAATTGATTGTTTAGCCCAGTTAATCATTGAACTAGAGCTAAGTTTACCTTCATCAAAGACGCCTATTCTCAGCGAACTACAAACTATAACCTAGTTTTTGCTAAAAAGTTACGGCTATATAGCTAGTAATATAGAAAAAGTAATAGTACAGATTTACATCTTCAGCCGACGCTGAGGTTCACGTGGCTATTGTAGTTAGAAAACTTGCAAAATACTAGCCAATTGGCCAAGAGGAAGCGCGGGGAATGCGGTTGACAAGGTCAGTGATGGACTATATTCTGCCAGTCGTTCTGTTTTACCACTTAAGCAGGACAATAGTTGTGAATTTCTTCACAACTTGTGTCGTATGTTTTTTTGAGGCGGTCACACAATAGAGGCCAACTTGCAAGAGAATAGTGGCTAGCAATAAGTAGAATCTGCGTTGACTCGTAGAATTAAACGAAGCAGCGCGGTTTTGATTTGTCTTAGGAATAGTCATAGAAAATAATAGAATTGAAAACAAGAGCTAATGGGAGTTAATCCCGAAAAACTCCCAACAATTAGGTATAGGTAGAACATGGCTGCAAAGAAAGTAAAGACTTACAAGAATTACATCAACGGCGAATGGGTGTCATCACACTCCAAGAAAACATTTGTGAATTGCAACCCTGCTGACACTACTGATATTATTGGTAGGTTTCAGTATTCAAATGAGCAGGATGTTAATGACGCTGTGGCTGCCGCTAAGGCTGCATACCCTGCCTGGCGGATGATGCCGGCGCCTGTTCGCGCTGAGATTTTGTTCCGCGCTGGCGAGATGATGATTAAGCAGAAAGAGCAAATCGCACAGGATATGACTCGCGAAATGGGTAAAGTGCTCAAAGAGACTCGTGGTGATGTTCAAGAAGCGATTGATATGACATTTTTCATGGCTGGTGAGGGTCGTCGGATGTTTGGCGCGACTACGCCGTCAGAATTGGCTAACAAGTTCAATATGACTGTTCGTCAGCCGATTGGTGTTGTGGGTATGATTACGCCTTGGAACTTCCCGATTGCGATTCCTTCTTGGAAGATTTTGCCGGCTTTGATTTGTGGTAATACCGCAGTTATCAAGTCTGCTCCAGATACACCGCTTTCGGTGCATGCGTTGGTTAAGATTCTTCATGACGCTGGTGTGCCTAAAGGTGTTATCAATCACATCTCTGGTGAGGGTGTTGAGGCTGGTCAGCCATTGGTTCAGCATAAAGATGTTAAGATTGTTTCCTTCACTGGTTCTTCGGCGACAGGCCGTTTGATCTCTGAGTTCTGCGCGCCAACATTCAAGCATTGTTCACTTGAAATGGGCGGTAAGAACGTGATTATGGTGATGGATGACGCTGATTTGGATTTGGCGGCTGATGGCGCAGTTTGGGCGGCATTTGGCACGACAGGTCAACGTTGTACAGCCGCATCGAGATTGGTTGTGCATAAGAAGGTGATGAAGAAGTTCACCGCGAAGTTGCTTGAGCGCGCTAAGAGTCTTCGGATTGGTAATGGTCTTGACGCTAAGACTGAAATGGGACCAGTTATTAACGAGTCTCAGATGAAGAAGATTTTGGGTTATATCGAGATCGGCAAGAAAGAGGGCGGTAAGCTTCTTTGTGGTGGTAATCAATTGAAGACTGGTAAATACAAGAACGGTTACTTTATTGAGCCGACAATCTTTGGTGGTGTCACTGAGAAAATGACCATTTTCAAAGAAGAGATTTTTGGCCCTGTGACTGCTTTGATTGAGTGTAAGAGCTTGGAAGATGGTATTCGGATTGCTAACAATACTTCTTATGGTCTCTCGGCTTCGATTTATACTAAGAGTGTCAATAGTGCGTTCACGGCGATTCGTGATACATACACTGGTTTGTTCTATGTGAATGCTCCGACAATTGGCGCAGAAGTACATCTGCCGTTTGGTGGCACTAACGATACTGGTAACGGACATCGTGAGGCTGGCCAGCAAGTTCTGGATATCTTCTCAGAGTGGAAATCGGTTTATGTCGATTACTCTGGTGTGATTCAGAAGGCGCAGATTGACGATTAATTCGCCGTATTTTTGGTAGATAGTTTACGTATGATTTAGCCGAGACTTACCGATACTGATACGGTGAGGTCGGCGCTAAGGCGCAGGCCGGTTCAGAGGGGATTTTTGCCTCTTTGGGCCGGCTTGGTCTTTTTTGCAATAGGAATATTGTTAGAAGATTTATTGGAAGAACTAGGTAATGTCGAATAAGAAAGCAGTTATAGCTCTTGGCGGGAATGCGATTACGCTTCCTGATGTCGAGGATTCAGTCACCAATCAATTTGCCAATACACGCAAGGCTTTGCGTGGGGTTTTGTCTTTGGTGGCTGAGGGTTATCAAATTGTAATTACACATGGTAATGGACCACAGGTGGGTAATGCGTTGTTGCGCGTTGAGGCGGCCACAGGCAAGGCGCCAGAATTGCCACTTGGGATTTGTGTCGCGGATACCGAGGGCGGTATGGGTTATATGATTGAGCAGAGTTTGCTCAATGTTATGTATGACGCGGGGATTGTTCGTGACGTTGTGACATTGGTGACGCAGGCTTTGGTTGATAAGAATGACCCCGCTATTAGTAATCCGACTAAATATATTGGACAGTTTTATAGCGCTGAACAGGCGGAGAAGTTTAGAGTTAATCGTGGCTGGAGTATGAAAGAAGATGGTCAGCGTGGCTGGCGTAGGGTTGTTGCTTCACCGACTCCGATTGGTTTAGTGGGTTCTTCTATTATTCGTAAGCTAGTTGACGAGAATGTGATTGTTGTTGCCGCTGGCGGAGGCGGAATTCCTGTCTTTACAGATGAGCATGGTTGGCTTGAAGGGATTGATGCGGTCATTGACAAGGACTTGGTTAGCGCGGTTGTGGCTAAGGATATTGGCGCTGATACTTTGTTGATTCTGACGGCTGTTGAGCAGGTGGCGATTAATTTTGGTAAGCCGAATCAGGAAAACCTTACGGCTGTTCATCTTGATGAGATTCGAGAATTGTTTGAGCAAGGGCATTTTCCAGTGGGCTCAATGGGGCCGAAAATTCGGGCGGCCATGAAGTTTATTGAAGAGGGTGGCCAGCAAGCGATTATTACCTCATTTGAGTTGGCTGCTGAGGCGGTGACTGGGTCGGCTGGGACTCGGATTATTGCCTGATAGATGCTTTCAGAGTTTCTTTAGAGGGTCTGGATAGCGCATCGGGTCACACAATGGCCAAAAGCGCCATTGCAAGACCCGACGCAACGGTTGTTTTTAGCTTCCTTGGTTTCTTGCCAATTGATTTTTCTTGACCATTTCCAAACAAATACTTGAAAGTTGAGGGTCTAGCGACTACTCTCCTGAGAATATGAGCAATGCTAATCCACATATATCCGCTTTGGCGCTTGAGGCCATCGAAGCTGTCGGTTCGATTTATGAAGTCGGAGGGGCGGTTCGTGACAGATTACTCGGAATAGTAAATCCATTGGCTGATAAAGACTATTTGGTCTGTGGTGTGCCAATCAATGATCTGATTAAGATTCTGCGTAAGACTGGTCGTGTGGATGTTGTTGGGAAGTCTTTTGGAGTTATCAAGTATACCGAATTTAGTAAGGATTCTGAAGGCCTGAAAGTCTCTCGGACTTTTGATATTGCTTTGCCACGGGTTGAAAAGAGTACAGGCTCTGGGCATAAGGAGTTCGAAGTTGATTTTGATCCGTTGATTCCGATTGAGGATGATTTGTATCGACGTGATTTTACTATCAATGCGATGGCCGAGTCTGTGCGGGACAAAGTTCTGATTGACCCTTATGGTGGTAAAGCGGATTTAGAGAAACGATTATTGCGGATTGTTGCGCCAGATTCTTTTAGTGAAGATCCACTGCGGATGCTTCGGGCTGTGCAGTTTGCCGCGAGATTTGAATTTGAGATCGAGCCAGAGACCTTGCGGTCGATGGAAAAGAACGCGGCTTTGATAAAAACTATTTCGGCTGAACGTATCTCTGAAGAATTGAATAAATTATTGATTCGTTCAGAGAGGCCCTCGATTGGCTTGCGACTGATGCGCGAGACTGGGCTTTTGGGGTATGTCTTTCCAGAAATGATTGCGACTGTCGATTGTGATCAGCCTGGGCCATATCATCGCTGGGATGTTTTTGAGCACACTTTGCATGTGATTGACGCGGCTCCACAAAAGTTGCGGATTCGCTTGGCTTGTTTGTTTCATGATATCGAAAAGCCGCGCGCCAAACAGGTGATTCCAGAAGAGAAGCGTGATGGCCCCAATTCCAAGGCCGCCACATTTTATGGGCATGAGGCGCTTGGCTCTAGAACCGCTAAAAGGATAATGAAGCGTTTGCGGTATTCTCGTGAATTGACCGAAGAGGTTTCGCTTTTGGTTGATAAGCACATGTTTACGACAGATGTGACTCCGCGAGGACTGCGGCGGTTGGTTCGTAAGTTGGGTGTTGAGCTGATTTTTGACTTGTTGGATTTGCGCCGCGCAGACGTTGTTGGGCAGGGGATGGATGGAACCACTGACGATGTGGATGTCTTTGAGCGTGAAATCCGTGAAGAATTGGACCGTAAGCCGCCATTTTCACGTGGTGATTTGGCGCTTGACGGACATGACATTATGAAGGAGTTCAATCTGGAGGCAGGGCCGACTTTGGGGCTGGCAATTGACCATTTGATGGAAAAGGTCCTTGATAATCCTGATGACAATACGCCTGAACGCCTGCGAGAATTTGTCGCCGAGTTTTTGCAGAATAATCCTGCGAAATCTGGCGAATAAATCCGTTCAAATTCTTGCCACAATCCAGAAAATAGATTACATCACAGTTGGGTATTGCCAGCGCTTTGTCGCTTTTGCGAGACGGCGAGAGGGAGTATCATTGAATGCGATACTAGATTCTTTTGAAAGAAATTGTACAACAAAGCGCCGTGGAGAAATACGGCATAAAACACAGGGATAGGTAACATGAAGATTCATGAGTATCAGGCCAAGGAGCTGTTTATCGAGGCTGGTATTACGGCGCCGAGCGGCAAAGTGGCGACAACTGCCCAGCAGGCCGAAGAGTTTGCGCGTGAAATTGGCGCGCCAGTGATGGTCAAAGCGCAGGTGCATGTTGGTGGACGCGGCAAAGCTGGCGGCGTCAAGTTTGCTAAGACAGTTGAAGACGCACGCATGCACGCTGAGAACATTCTGGGCATGGATATCAAAGGGCTGACTGTCAAGAAGGTTTTGATTACTTCAGCTGCTGAGATTACCAGCGAATGTTACGTCGGAATCATTTTGGATCGTGTGACTAAGCGACCAGTCTTTATGGTTTCATCAGCTGGTGGAATTGATATTGAGGAAGTCGCTGAGAAGACTCCTGAGAAGATTCATAAACTTGCGGTGGATCCGATTGTTGGATTGCGCGATTTCGAGGCGCGTGAGTTGGCTTCGAAACTCTACAAAGACATCAAGCAAATTCGCCAAGCCAGTGTGATACTCAAGAAACTCTATGAAGTTTTTTGGAAGTATGACGCATCGCTAGTTGAAATCAATCCTTTGATCACAGACGAGACTGGTAAAGTTGTTGCGTTGGACGCCAAGTTCAATATCGACGACAATGCGCTTTATCGTTTGCCGAATATTGAGAAGATGCGTGATTTGGACGCAGAAGAGCCGAGTGAGATTGAGGCTCGTGAGGGTGACCTTTCGTTTGTTAAGCTTGATGGCAATATCGGTTGTATTGTTAATGGCGCTGGACTGGCGATGGCGACTATGGATTTGGTTAAGCGCTATGGTGGTGAGCCAGCGAATTTCTTGGATATTGGTGGTTCATCGAATCCGCGAAAAGTTGTGACGGCTATGAAGATTATCCTTAGTGATCCAAAGGTTGAGGCGATATTGTTTAATATCTTTGGTGGTATTACTCGTTGTGATGATGTGGCCAATGGTATTGTGATGGCTTTTAAGGAATTGAATCCTCAGGTGCCTGTGGTAGTGCGTTTGACGGGCACCAATGAGAAAGAGGGAGCCAAAATTCTGAAGACTGTTCCGATTGATACAGGCGCAAAGACTCTTGACGAAGTGGTTAAACGAGCGATCGCATTGGCCGCAAAAAGCGCTAAGAGTGTTGCGCAGGAAGAATTGGTGTTAGCATGAGCGTTTTCATAAACAAGAGAACTAAACTAGTTGTGCAAGGAATAACAGGTCGTGACGGCTCATTGCACACGAACTTGATGAAGAAATATGGCACGCAAGTTGTCGCTGGTGTGACGCCTGGTAAGGGTGGCTCGAAACTTAAAGGCATTCCAGTGTTTGATAGTGTTGCGGAGGCTGTGGCAAAGACTAAGGCTAATACATCGGTGATTTATGTTCCGCCGCCATTTGCCGCTGACGCGATTTATGAAGCTGCGGACTCTGGTGTGAAGACAATTATTTGTATTACCGAAGGTGTGCCAGCTAATGAGATGATGAAGGTCTATGAGTATATCCGTGAGATGGATGTGCGTTTGATTGGGCCGAATTGTCCGGGGTTGATTTCTCCGGGACAGTCTAAGGTTGGCATTATTCCTGGACAGATCTGCAAGCAGGGTGGAGTTGGAGTTGTTTCTCGTTCGGGTACTTTGACGTATGAGGCGGTTTGGGCATTGACCGACGCTGGACTTGGGCAGTCGACTTGTATTGGTATTGGTGGTGATCAGGTTATTGGCACAAACTTTATCGATTGTCTTGAGGCCTTTGAGAATGATCCGCAGACCAAAGCTGTGGTAATGATTGGCGAAATTGGTGGCGACGATGAACAGAAAGCCGCGATGTATGTCAAAAAGAAAATGACTAAGCCGGTGGTTGGTTTTATTTCTGGCCGCACAGCGCCTCCTGGGGTGCGGATGGGACATGCCGGGGCGATTATCTCTGGCAGTTCTGGCACCGCTGAAGAGAAAGTTGCGGCTTTCAACAAAGCTGGAATTCCTGTGGCGGATTCGCCGACTGAAATTCCTGGTTTGATAGCTGAGGCTTTGAAAAAACTCAAAACCAAGGCCAAAGCGAAGTCTCCCAAAAAGACAGGCAAGAAGGTTGTGAAGAAAGTTGCAAAAAAGGCGACCAAGAAGAAAGTGGCCAAGAAAAAAATTACTAAGAAGGTCGCCAAGAAGAAGAGCCGAAAATAAGCGCGGCTGTACTTTCTAGGCGTAGTGGCGTCCCTTGGGGCGCCTTGTCAAGATTCACTTGGTAAACTCACACAAGAAAGAAACGTATTGATGAGTAATAAGACTTTAATGATTATGAAACCTGATGCGGTTAAGCGTCAGGACATGGGTTATATACTTAGTCGTGTTGAATCCGCTGGATTTACTGTTCGTCGTTTGGAGATGAAGCAGTTGACCGAAAAAGAAGCCCAAGAGTTTTACAAAGTTCACGCCGAGCGTCCTTTCTTTGGCTCACTTGTGTCATTTATGACTTCGGGGCCTGTCGTAGTTGGTTGGCTCGAACGTGACAATGCGGTTGAGTCATGGCGCCAGTTGATTGGCGCTACCAATCCTGCTGAGGCGGCGGTTGGCACAATTCGAGCGGATATCGCAGAGTCACTTGAGGCCAATAGCGCTCATGGTTCAGATTCTGATGAGAACGCGGAGATTGAGTTGAACTTCTTCTTCGGTTCGAAAGGTTTTTCATTCCAGAGATTGTTCAAGAGTTTCGGAGTTAAATAGTTATTAGTGTCGCACTGACGCCAAACGGATTTTGGTCGTAGGGGCACAGCGTGCTGTGCCTTCTATGATTCGAGTATGAAGTTGTTTAGTCGAAACAGGCACAGCACGCTGTGCCCCTACTTTGGGTAGGCAATCAGGGCATTAAGAAAGAGTTAACTTTACAAAGATTTTATCAAGAAAGTAGTACAGCATGAACAAGAAAATTGGTGTTATCGGGGCTGGCAATGTTGGCGCGTCTTGCGCACAGTATATTGCCGAGGCGAATCTTGCCGACGTAGTGTTACTCGATATTGTTGAGGGTATTCCTCAGGGCAAGGCGCTTGATTTAACTCAGGCGGGACCAGTTCGTGGCTATAATAGCATGATAACTGGCACTAACAGTTATGATGATTTGAAAGACGTTGATGTTGTCATCGTCACGGCCGGGTTGGCTCGCAAGCCAGGCATGTCTCGCGAGGATTTGCTCAATAAGAATGCGGCGATTGTTGGCTCGGTTGCCGAAAACATTGCCAAGGTTGCGCCCGAGGCCTATGTGATTGTTGTTTCCAATCCGTTGGATGTTATGACCTATCATTTCCGTGTCAAATCTGGTTTCCCGTCACATCGCGTTGTTGGGCAGGCCGGTATTTTGGATTCGATTCGTTTCCGTGCGTTTGTAGCGATGGAATTGAATGTGGCGATGAGTGATGTTCAGGCATTGGTCATGGGCGGGCATGGCGATACAATGGTTCCGTTGCCGCGTTATAGCACAGTCTCTGGTATTCCGATTTCTGAATTGATTTCGGCTGACAAGATCGAGGCAATGGCGCAGCGCGCTAAAGTTGGTGGTGGAGAGATTGTTAAGTTGCTCGGCACTGGTTCAGCCTATTACGCGCCTGCGGCGGCTTCGGTTGATATGGCTCGCGCTATTTTGACTGATGAAAAGAAGTTGATTCCAGCCTCGGCATTGTGCGAGGGGCAGTATGGAATTAGCGATTTGTATATCGGTGTGCCGATTATCATTGGCGCAGGCGGTGTGGAGAAAATTGTCGAGTTGAAGTTAACCGACGAAGAAAGCTCCATGCTTCAGAACTCTGCCAAAACCTACAAAGAGACATTGGCGATTTTGGGTTATTAGAGATAAACGCATCAATTTGTGATAATGGCGCCGGAGGATTAGTCTTCGGCGCCTTTTTTTATGTTCGACTGAGTATTATACTGTTTTTTGCAATTCAGCCGATTACAGAATTCGGTTGGATAATACAAAGGAGATTTCTGAAATGTCCATAGAATTAGGTATAGCGGTCATAATTGGATTGGCGCTTGGCGTAGGTCTTGGTTGGCTTTTGGGTAGCAGAAAAGCAGCTGTTGCTGAAGGAAGAGTGAAGGAACTACAGCGAGTTCGTGACGATGCTGACAAAAATTTCAAAGCTCAACGAGAACAGTATCAAGGAAAGTGTGATGATGCTATAGGGAAATTAGGTTCGCTTAAGACTGAGTTGAAGTTAAAGGAAGAGAGCTTTAAATATCTGAAGGATTCAATTGATAAGGCCAAAGAGTCGCTAAGTCAAACTTTCAGTGTGCTTGCTTCGGATGCACTGAAAGATTCAAAAACAGAACTTGTGAAGCTGGCGGTTGAAAAGATTAATGATTCACAGAAGACAGCGGATTCTGGCCTCAAAGAGATTATGACTCCATTGAAAACGAAGCTCGCAGAATTTCAAGAGGCGACGAGACAGTTAGAGTTAACGCGGCTTGAAGACAAAACTACAATTGGTTTGACTCTAGAATCACTCTCTAAGCAAACAAGGAAACTTTCGGAGGTGCTTGGAGCGCCGAAAAGCAGAGGAAATTGGGGCGAAATACAACTGAAGAGAACCCTCGAACTAGCAGGGATGTCCGAGCATTGGGCTTATGACGAACAGGTGTATGTTCGTGATGAAGATGGTAAGGGCAGCTTGGCGGATATTATCATTCGCCTCCCTAATGGACGCAATATTATTGTAGATTCAAAAGTGCCAAGAAATGACTTTGACGCAGCCAACGAATCTTCAGACGATTCAGAAAGAGTTGTTGCTCTGAAGGCGCATGCGACTACCGTTCTTGATCACGTTAATGGATTAGCGAGTAAAGAGTACTGGAGGAAGTTTGAGTCTGTTCCTGAATTTGTAGTAATGTTCGTTCCTGATGATTCTTTTCTTGCGTCTGCCGCGGTGATTAATCCTGACATATTTGAGCGCGCTATTAAGAGCAAAGTTGTCTTGACAACCCCATCGACTCTATATGCACTATTGCGGGCTGTTGAAGCGGGTTGGAAACAACAACAGATTGAAGAGTATACAAAATTGATTGCGAAGCACGGGCAGGAACTGTACGAACGTTTGTGTAAAGCAATTGTGCTTTTCAACGAGCTTGGTGATAAAGTGGGATCCACAGTAACTAAGTATAATGAATTGGTAGGTTCAGTCGACAGTATGTTGATTCCTGGCGCCGAGAAATTTGTTAAGTTAGGTATACGAGAAACAAAGAAAATTTCACAAACAAAGGCAATCGACAGACCAATAAGGAGAATCAAAGAGCGTATTAGCTCAGATATAGATTCTACCATAGAAATAAATATCGAAGATCATAAGTAGGGACAGATAGGAGTAAAATGGCTTATATCAAGTACATTGACTATGCAGACGCTGATGCACATCAGAAGAAAGTTCTAGAAAAGTATGGCGGCGAAAATAATCAGCCAGATAACATTATTCGCATATCGAGTGTGAATCCTGCGGCTATGGAAGGGCATATTTCTCTTTACCGCAATACTCATCGAGGATCGTCGCCCGTTACGCGTTTGCAGCGGGAGATGATTGCGGTGACGGTTTCAGGTATTAACTCTTGTCACTACTGAGTGGTTCACCATAGTCGGGGCTTTATCGCTCTGGGAGGGTCGGAGACCCTCATCGCTCAAATTGCCGACGATTATACTTCCGCTGAGATTAGTGACGCGGAAATGGCTATGCTTGGCTTTGTCGCAAAACTTACGCATGAGCCTTGGGAGATGGATGAAGATGATGTTGAGATCTTGCGTAGTCATGACTTCGATGATCGCGCGATTCATGATATCACACAGGTTGCGGCATATTTTAACTATGTCAACCGTATCGCTGATGGTCTCGGTGTGGAATTAGAAACGAAATAACGCCAGAACATTGTGGTTTTATGAGAGAGGATCGATGAAGCCAGAAATCGAAGATTGTTTCAAGGCTCTGGAGAGTAGTTGCTCTGAGATAGTTAAATTGGTAAAGAGTCTGGACGAATCCCAATTACACTGGCGTTCTGATGCAGGTGTTTGGTCGGTTTGTGACTGTGTGAAGCACTTGATTAGTAGCGCTGAGGCGGTGCTTCCAGTTCAACGAGAGGCGATTGCCAAAGGTAGAGAGCGCAATATTCTTGGTGAGGGGCCGTTTCGGTATGGTTTTATCGGCAGGAAGTTTTTGGAGATGTTGGCGCCTCCACCTAAGAGGAAGTTCAAGGCGCCCAAGATGTTTTCCCCAGATGAAAGTGTCAGACCGACCTGCGCTGATTTGTTGGAACGATTCAGTTCGATGCAAGTAAGAGCGCTGGAAGTTGTGAGCAGCGCCGACGGTCTGGATTTGCGGCGTGTTCGGGTTTCATCGCCAGTTACAAGTTTGTTGCGTTTTAATTTGGGGGTTTCACTGATGATACTTTCGACTCATCAGAGGCGGCATTATTGGCAAATGTGTCGTGTCATTGAAAATCTACAATTCCCGAAAACTACAATAACGCTGCCTGCAGATACTTCCAGCCAGTAGTTGAACAATTACAAATCAACAGATGATGGAGAGTTAGATATAATGAGTCACACACCAAAGATTTTAGCTTTTGCGGGTAGCGCTCGCAAAGGCTCGTTTAATAAGACCTTAGTGAAGATTGCCGCAGAGGGGGCTAGAGCGGTCGGGGCGGAAGTTACTTTCGTAGATTTTTCGGACTTTCCGATGCCAGTTTACGACCAAGACTTTGAGAGTGATAATGGCCTCCCAAAGGAAGTGTTGAAACTAAAAGAGCTAATGAAGGCGCATGATGGTTTTCTGATTGCCTCACCTGAACACAATGGAGCGCTTTCGGCTCTATTGAAGAATGTTATTGATTGGGTGTCCCGTCCTGCTGAGGGTGAATCGAGCTTGGAATGTTTCAAAGGTAAGGTTGCTACTTTGATGGCTACTTCACCTGGTGGGCTTGGTGGATTGCGTGGTTTGAACTCTGTCAGAGTGATTCTTTCAGGTTTGGGAGTTATTGTTCTGCCAGATCAATTGGCGATTTCTGAGGCGCATGCCGCATTTGATGATAACGGGTCATTGAAGGATAGCAAAAAGCAAGAGCGAGTTGAAGCGTTGGGGAAGACTTTGGCAAAGACAATTGCCAAATTGAAGGCCTAGGCAGTGATGTCTTAGGCAGCGTTGTCTTAGGAAATTGTGGAGGGAATTATGACTCTAGAGAAGAGTAATTTGCCAAGAGTGTATTTCATTTTGGCAGCCTATTTCGTGATTGTGGGTGTCTTTGGCTGGCTGCGAAGCGGTTCGGTTGTTCCGTTCTTGATAACTGGAGGCGCTGGAACCATCACCGCGTTCTTGGGTTGGAAGTTAAGCTCGGATACTATTCTTGTGAGACGTTTAGGAATGGGTTGGCTAGGAATTTTTGCGGCTGCTAGTTTATACAGCGCTTTTGGAAAAATTAGCGCCCATACAGAGGCGCGGCCTGAGGCGATTTATATATTCTTGTCAATGGCTACTCTTGGTGTGGTAGCGTTTATTTTTACCTTTCTTGATCTTAAGAAACGCAAACAAGTTCGCTAATAGGGTTCTTGACTTGGGTGACTTGCGCCTATAGCTTCTGTGCGGACAGCGGTCCACGGAAGCTCCAAGAGTTGGGCTGAATTTGGGCTGAGTCGCTGGATAGGGAAGAGTTCGTTTTTGCGGCTCTTTTGCATGACAGAATGACACACGACACAATAGCAGATGACACGATAATTATTTAGGGATTAATAGGAAGAGTAATTATGTCAAAGATAGCACAGAACCCTTTTGAGATAGCTCAGGCGCAACTGGATAAGGCCGCGAAGCTTCTCAACCTTGATGAGGGCACTCATCAAGCCTTACGCGAGCCATTGCGTGAATTAGTGGTTTCTTTGCCAGTTCGAATGGACGATGGCAAGGTGAAAGTTTTCAAAGGATTTCGAGTCCAATACAATGATGCGCGTGGCGCCTGTAAGGGTGGAATCAGGTTTCATCCTGAAGAGACAATCGATACAGTTCGCGCTCTTAGCGCTTGGATGACCTGGAAAACCGCTGTGGTTGATGTTCCTTTAGGAGGCGGCAAAGGCGGCATTATTTGCAATCCTAAGGAGATGAGTCAGGGTGAACTTGAGCGTCTTAGCCGCGCTTATATTCGTCAAGTTGGCAGGATTCTAGGTGAGAAAATGGATTCTCCTGCGCCAGATGTCTATACAAATGCGCAAATTATGGCATGGATGGTTGACGAATATTACTGGATGAACGGCGAGAATCAGTTTGGCATGATTACAGGCAAGCCGATTGCTCTTGGTGGATCATTGGGTCGTCATGACGCAACCGCTCGCGGTGGTGTTTACTGTGTGCGTGAAGCGGCCAAGAAACTTGGTCTTGATAATAAATCAGCGACATATGCGATTCAAGGGTTTGGTAATGCCGGACAGTATGCGGCGGTTCTGCATCAGGAAATTCTGGGCGGTGGCAAATTGGTAGCGGTTTCTGATAGCCGTGGTGGAATCTATAACGCCGCTGGGCTCGACCCGCAGGCGATTGTTGATCATAAGTTGAAAACTGGCGCTGTCAGCGGTTTTCCCGGAGCCAAAGCTATTACCAATGATGAGTTATTGGTTCTGGATGTTGATTTGTTGTACCCTGCGGCGCTTGAGCAAGTGATAACTGGGGCCAATGCCAATGATATCAAAGCCAAGGTTGTTTGCGAGTTAGCTAATGGTCCAACGACACCTGAAGCCGATGAGATTTTGCTGAAAAATGGTGTTTTTGTTATTCCTGACTTTTTGGCAAATGCGGGTGGAGTGACGGTTTCGTATTTTGAAATGGTGCAGAATCATTATAATTACCATTGGGATATTGAGTCAGTCTATGAACGACTCGACAAGAAAATGACAGAGGCTTTTACTGGCGTCTATGCGATGCTTGAGGAACGCAAAGCCGACAGTATCGATATGCGCACAGCGGCATATTTGGTGGCTGTCAGCCGAGTCGCTGAGGCGATGAAGTTACGTGGTTGGGTATAAAGGACGCTTGGAGTTCTTGAACTGATATAGAATTATTAAAAAGAGGGCCCGAAGCGTTTGTTCGCTTCGGGCTTCTTTTTTGAATAGTCAATTAACTTGGAACTACCTATTTCGGAACTACTGGATGGGCATGGGGTTATATAGAACAGCGACTTTTGTGTTCATATTTGAAGTCATCTATTAGCCAATCGCTTCATACCAGAAATTTACTTACTCTTGATGTTTATCGAATTTAATGACCACACTGAACAATACATATAGATACCTGGCCCTAGTTTTTATTCTAGGTGCAGCTGCTATCATTTTCTCAGGGAATAGGGCATTTGCAGCCTCTTTGCCAGGTGATGGTGGTTATGTCAAGGTCGGTGTTGGCTATAGTCCATATGCGCGGACTGCTTTGGATCTTAGCGATCTTTCTATTGTCTCAAGTGGGCTAGCGCCGACGGTCGTGGTTGGGGTGGTTTGGGCGCGGATTCACTCTTTGGATTTGCGTTGGCAGAGCGTTTTTCTAGCCGATGGTGACGGCCAGAGTCAAGGTTTTCTGGCGGTGACTTATACGCGCTACTTACAGTCCCGAGGTCCAGTTCCTTTTTTTGATATTGGGTTTGGGCTGCAGCATGGCCCACAGCTTGGTAGTGGAGCGCTTGGCGGAGAATTTGAGACCACCAACGGTTTTAGTTTCGTTATTGGAGCTGGAGTTCGCTTCTCTAGTAGGTTTGAAGTTGCTGTTGATTATGCTACCGGAGCGACTAGTCGATTCTTTTCGGCCAATAATAACTTTGACTTCTCACATCAACAATTGGCGTTTTCAGCGCGCTATACGATTTTGGGTGGTTGATGCAGGTGTCGTTGAAAAGGGAAATCGCTAAGACAGCTTGGTGGATAGTTGGGTTTAGTGTACTGATGTTCGTCGTTTTCTTTGGGGCGCCGGCATGGGGGCAAGATGGTGACTCTGGTGAGAGTAACTATAGCCTCAAGTTTTTTGGGGTTGATCTTGGTTTGGTAAAACCCATTGGTAGCGCGGAGGCGTTTTACTTGCCTAATACGATTGCTCTCTCCGGCGGGGCGCCAGCTCCTTATTCGGATTATTTTAGCGCTGGGATTACGACAAATTTTTATGCTGGAGTGATGACTGATGAGGGTTTTGAGGCATCGATTTCGTTTAAGATTACCAAAGTGAACTATACCAATTTTGCCGAAGGAATTGTTCAGTCTGAGGTTAGTGAGTTTTCTCGCGGCAGTTCATTTACGTCCTATTTACTTGGTTCGCAGATCTATCTGGGGCAACGAATGAAGCCGTTTAAGGGTGGACAGGAATCACTCTATTTCGGCGTCGCGGGTGATTTTAGCTCTTTGAAGCATTACTCTACTGGACTGACAATTCCAGAAGATCAGACCTTGAGTGTTAGCTTCATTGCTGGTCAGGAGATTCCCTTGATTAAAGACAAGCGTGGAGAGCGAATTTTCACTTTTCGCGTACAGACAGAGTTTGTGGCTCTGGCTAGCTCATCGCGGCCACGCTATATTGGCCTAACATTCGGAATACGCCAATACTTTCCCTAAAGCTGAGTTTTGGAACTAGATTCAGACTTCAATGCCAAGTGTTAGTTGACTCATTTACAGGCTAGGGGCTATATTGGTTTCTTGGCGCGGTTGTCGAGTTTACTCGATCCGCGCGCTGTTTTTTATGATAAAAGTGGTTTTAGTTACGCATCAAAATTGGCACAGGCCCATAAAAATAGAAGAAGTCATAACTACCTATATTTCGTAGCGAACTCGCTATGTACAATCCCAGAGAACGTTTTGATTCTCAAATCACACAAAGGAAAAGTTGTAATGAAGTCAGTCGTGAAAACAGTATACAAATCTGGAATTAATATGATCATATCTGGCGCCTTGGCATTGGCCTTGGTTGGCATTGGTTGTTCGTCGACAAAGGCTGAGCGCGAGCCTCAGTCAGACACATCAGACAAGATGGAAATGGTTTTGGCCTCGGCTGATTCTACAAAATCGGGCAGCGCCAGCAAATCTGATACAATGAAAACAAGAGCCGGTAAAACATCAAAAGCGAAAGCAAAAATGACTGCTATGGAAGGCAAATACGAAGCCGAAGTACGTGATGAAAAGAATCACATTGTTAAAATTGAAACTAACTTTGGGGATATGATTCTTGAGCTTTATCGCGATGTCGCTCCAAACCACGCTGATAGTTTCTATGCTCGCGCCGAAGAAGGTTTCTATGATGGAACTATTTTTCATCGTGTGATAAAAGGCTTTATGATTCAGGGTGGAGACCCAACTGGCACAGGAATGGGCGACCCCGAAAAACCAGGATACATGTTGGACGCCGAATTCTCTAAACTCAAGCACAAGCGCGGCACACTTTCAATGGCTCGCATGGGTAGAGGTCCAGCTAGTGACCCACAGGGTTTCAATACAGCTTCATGCCAGTTCTTTATCTGTCATGGGGATGCGTTCTTTCTTGATGGAAAGTACACAGTCTTCGGCAATTTGTTAGCTGGCTATGATGTTATGGACAAAATTGCAGATACTAAAAAAGGCGCTAATGACCGTCCTGTCGAAGAGGTTAAGATAATAAAAGTTTCAATCATCAAATAGGGACCAGTAGCTAGTTGTGATTAGTGATTATGTCAGAACGTAAGAACAAAGATAAGCAAAATATCAAGCAGAGCGTTTCGAGTAATAGCTCGAAGCGCTCACTTGTTATCCTTGGGTCGACTGGTTCAATTGGTCGGTCAACTTTGCGTGTGCTCGATGAGCACCCTGGGCGTTTTGATGTTATTGCTTTGGCGGCCTATTCGGATGTGACACGGATTGTTGAACAGGCGGCGAAAGTTCACCCGAAATATATTTACATGGGTGACCCAGTGGCTGCGGAGTTTTTGCAAGGAGAGCCAATTAGTCAGGAGTGTGAAATCCTGACAGGCAAAGAAAATATCACGATGTTGGCTGGCTTGCCTGAGGTTGACATGGTGGTTAACGCTCTGGTCGGCGCTGCGGGTTTGATGGCGTCTTTGACAGCGGTTGAGAAGGGCAAATATTTGGCTTTGGCTAATAAGGAGTCCTTGGTGGTTGGCGGCTCTCTTTTTGAAGAGATCGCTAATCGCACTGGAGCGCATATTCTACCGATTGATTCTGAACATAGCGCAATTTGGCAATGCCTTTCGGCGGGTAAAGACTCCGAGGTCAGGCGTTTGATTCTGACTGCTTCTGGTGGCCCGTTTCGAGAGCTGGACAAGAGTATGTTCAAAGATGTGACTCGCGAGGATGCTTTGAATCATCCGACTTGGAAAATGGGCCCGAAGGTCACTATTGATTCGGCGACGATGATGAATAAAGGCTTGGAGTTGATTGAGGCGGTTTGGTTGTTTTCGATTCCACCTGAGATGGTTTCGATTGTGGTTCATCCACAGTCGATTGTGCATTCGATGGTTGAGTATGTCGACTCTTCGATTGTGGCCCAGATGTCAGCCCCTGATATGAAATTGCCAATCAACTACGCGCTGTTTTGGCCAGAACGTCTGCCATCAGATTTTGGCCGCTTGGACTTCACGGAATTGGGAGAGTTGACCTTTGCCAAGCCTGATGTCGATAAGTTTCCGGCAATCAACTTGGCTTACAATGCCGCCGTTATGGGCGGCACAGCTCCTGCTGTTTTGAACGCCGCCAATGAGGTGGCTGTGGATGCTTTTCTCTTGGGGCGTATTGGGTTCACGGATATCACCGACATAATAGAGAAGACTCTAACGAGTCATAGTTTGGTGGAAAAGCCTTCACTGTTGGATATAATGGAGGCCGACAGCCGTAGTCGTGAGGTGGCGGAGACTTTTATTCAGTAGTCTGTGATTAGAAATCAGTGAGTTTTATTTGCGGAATGAGTGGGAAACCGCGAGCATGTGACGACTTTGGTCGATGTGCTAAGTCGATGTACTAGAGAGTATGGCTACAAAATAGCCAACATGTCCCTGAACAAATGAGTGATTAAATCGTAAGAGAATTATGCTGACTACACTTTATACAATCATGTCTTTCGTTGTCCTGCTTGGAGTTTTGGTATTCATCCATGAATTAGGACATTTCCTTGTTGCCAAAAAAGTGGGTATCCGAGTCGATAGTTTCTCACTCGGATTTCCGCCGAATATTATCTCTAAAAAATATGGTGATACTGTCTATAGTATTGGCATGATTCCTTTGGGTGGGTTTGTTAAGATGGCGGGTGAATCGCCAGATGAGGAGCCCACAGGTAACAATGACGAATTCTCCTCAAAGAAAGTCTGGCAGAGGTTCTTGGTGATTTTTGCTGGTCCATTTATGAATTACGTTCTGGCCATTTTTGTGACCGCAGGACTACTCTTTAGCTATGGTATCCCGACCACTAGTCAGGATGAGGCGACTATCGGTGGTGTGGCTTCCGATAAGCCAGCTGGACAGGCTGGTTTGCTGGCCAATGATGTAGTTATTGCGATTGATGGCGCTCCAGTGAAGAACTTTGACGAACTGAGAGTATTGGTCCAGCCGAACGCTGGTAAATCTTTGAATTTTACTTGGTTGCGCGGCGTTGATACGATTTCAGCCGATGTGGTTCCCTTGGCTACCCCTGTTGCAAGCCCTGATGGTATTCTTGATACAATTGGCCAGATTGGTGTGATGGCTAAAGAGATTTATCCTGGTGGGATAGGGTTGGTGGAGTCACTCTCACTTGGTCTCAAGGCGACCAATAATATGATTTGGCAAATCTTGCTCTTTTTGAAGAGTCTAGTTTCTGGCAATGTCGCGGCGAATTCAGTGGGTGGTCCAATTTATATCGCTCAACAATCAGGCGCCGCCGCACAGCAAGGTTTGTTTGCATTCTTGCAGTTGATGGCGGTTCTCTCTGTTAATCTTGCGGTGCTCAATGTTCTGCCAATACCTGTTCTGGATGGTGGTCATATGGTCTTTCTAGCGCTAGAAAAGATTAAAGGCTCACCAGTGAAAATGAAAATACGCATGATTGCACAGCAAGGAGGTATGCTCTTTTTGCTGGGGTATATTCTCTTTGTCTCATGGAATGATGTCGTGCGCTGGCTAGGCTAGAGGTACGATTGATCACGAGAGAGCAAAGACAATACAACATTAAGCTGGAACTATAAAATAATGGCGAAACAAGGAAAATTGAAGACAAAGGGACAACCAACTCCAGCCAATTCCCAATCGGGAGATCAGCAGGATTTTATTTGGGAGAACCTGAAGATTGTTTTGATTGCCCTGACGATGGCTTTTGTTATTAAGGCTTCTATTGTTGAGGCCTATAAGATTCCAAGCGCTTCAATGGAAGACACACTCTTGGTTGGTGATTTCCTTTTGGCTAACAAGTTTCTGTATGGCGCTCGCTTGCCGATTGTCGGTTGGCAATTGCCTGCTGTTCGTGATCCTGAGCAGGGTGACGTGTTCATTTTTCGCTATCCTCGTGATCCAAGCATAAACTACATCAAGCGTTGTGTCGCTGTCCCTGGGCAAACAGTTCAAGTAATTGATAAAGTGCTGTTTGTCGACGGCAAGGTCTTCAAGGATCCAGATGGGGCTAAGTATTCCCAGCCGTTTGTCAGGCCGAATTTGCATCCTGCGCCCAATGGTGGTGATTGGGGGCAGCCTGATAATTTTGGGCCGTTTACGATTCCACCAGGGCAGTATTTTGCGATGGGTGACAATCGGGACAATTCACTAGATTCGCGGTTTTGGGGAACTGTCCCTCGCGAAAATGTTCTTGGCAAAGCTATGATGATTCATTGGTCATGGCGCCCTGATAGTAACTCGCCTGAAATTGCTCTTGATAATCCTCTGTCTGTGCCACAATTGGTTATTTACAATACGATACACTTCATCCAGCGCGTCCGTTGGGGACGTTTGTTTAGCGTTATTAACTAGATCTTCTTGTTAGATTTGTTGTATCGATTTAGTGAGATTGCTATGTTGTTTCTCTCCTTGCAAAGACAAGTGGGGGATTGTTGTGTTGATGGATTCAGCTTCTTCTCGCTTGTGAGAAATAAGTCATTACTACCCTTAGAATTGCGCTTTATCTTGACAGTTCCACTGGCGGTCTGTACTCTTTCCGCATGTTAACTTTCAAGACAGATAAGCTCGCCAAACGGTTCGGCAAGAGAGGTATTTTCAGAAATCTGTCTTTGGAGGCTCAAACTGGGTCGGTGATTGCCTTGACTGGGCCCAATGGTTCTGGCAAATCGACACTTTCGAAAATCCTGATGGGTATTTTGCCCGCTAGCGCAGGCAGTGTGACTGTTACAGTTGATGGTCGTGAGCTGACACTGCATGAACGTATGACACGCACGGCTGTTGTGACTCCCTATTTCAATCTCTATGAAGCGCTGACGGGGTATGAGAACTTTGAGTTCTTTGCGCGTTTGCATGAGAAGAGTTTTGATAATGAGTATGCGGAGAGATGGCTTGAGACTTTTGGATTAGCTGGACGTGGGGAGGATGCTCTTGGTGATTATTCTTCGGGAATGCGTCAACGATTGAAGTTTGCGATTAGTTTTGCAATGGAGCCAGATATGCTGTTTTTGGATGAGCCCGGGAGTAATCTGGATCAATCGGGAAAAGCGATTGTTTTTGCGGAGGCGCAAAAAATCAAAGAGAAAACCTTGATTTTCTGGGCGACAAATGAACCCGAAGAGTTACAGTATGCAGATAGGGTGGTGCGTCTTGTTTAAACAGGCTCTGGCAATTGTCGCTAAGGATATGCGGGTTGAGTTTCGCACGCGCTATGCGCTTAACGCACTCTTGATGTTTGCGCTAGTGACTTTAACGGCGGTTTCTTTTACGACATCTTCGTCGTCGACTATCTCTGGCGATACTAACTTACTGTCGGCGCTGTTTTGGATAGTGTTATTTTTCTCGACGATGACTGGCGCCTCGCGCTCTTTTGTTGCTGAGGAGGACGCTCATACGGCGCCTTTGCTGCGTTTGAGCGCTGGTGGAACTGTGGTTTATTGGGGGAAGTTTGCTGGTAATTTGATGCTCCTATCGGTTTTGGGAGCGGTGACGTTTCCGCTGTATGTGTTCTTGATGAGCGCGGATGTTGGAAATATTGGTTTACATATTGTGGGAATTGTTCTTGGTACAATCGGTCTAAGTGGTGGCGCTACTATTGTTGCGGCGATTGTCGCTCAAAGCGCTGTTCGCGGAGCTTTGTTTACTGCTTTATCGTTTCCTGTATTGTTGCCGTTTTTGGTTTTGGCGATTCAAATAAATGCTGCGGCGTTCGCAGGATTGCCAATGGTGGAGGTTTACTCTCAAATAATGGGGCTGGTAGCTTATTCTGGTGTTCTAATTACAACCTCAGTTTTGCTTTTTGACTTTGTTTGGCGCTAGAATCGGTCGATTTCAAAGCACTACAAATCCCTCAATAAATGAGTTGTTTCTCATAAGTATGCGGTCGTATATTTGGATGTTGGCTCTTGTGAGAGCAAGCGCCTAGGAATGGTTGTTTGTGTCGGCTGATATTTTTGAAATCAGCAAAGTGGAGTGAATTGGTTACGCATTGGTGACATTCGGGATAATCGAGTTGGGTATAGTTGACCGTAGAGTCGGCAAAGATTAGCCCTCTTGGGAGCCGATAGAGTATAGTAGCTGGAAAGCATTCTTTTAGAAGAAAATGCTGTTTAGAAGAAGAGATTTCAGGGAAGAAGAGATTTGAAAATGTCTACTGGGAAGCAAAAATCAAATACTTTGAGAGTGGTCCTAACTTGGGGATTGTTTGTCTTGATGTCCGCAGCAATTGTCGCTGTGTTCTTGACACCTTCACCAATGTCAAAAGCCGCGGCGTTGGTGACGGGCGATGTTGGAGTTGATCCATCGAAGATTTACAGGATCATGTATTTCCATGTTCCGCAAGCGATTACCGCGACAGTTGCGTTTTTGATGGCGATGTTTTTTGCGGTTCGGTATTTGATGACTCGTTCACTTGATAATGACATAAAATCATTCCATGCAAATCAAGCGGGGATGGTATTTGCGATTCTGGCATTGGTAACTGGGTCAATATTTGCTCGTTATACATGGGGTTTTTGGTGGAGTTGGAATGAAATACGCATGACCTCGATCTTTATTATGGTCTTGATGTACGGCGGGTATTTTGCGCTTCGTTCATCAATTCCAGACGCAGAGAAGAGGGCGTCTCTTTCTGCTGTGATGTCGATACTCTTTGGCATAGCGGCGATATTTTTGATGTTTGTAGCCCCTAGAATAGCCGCGACGAGGCACCCTACTGATTCGATAGTTAGTGAATCCGGTGATGCCGCCATGTCGGCTTTAGTGGGGGGCATTTTCGGTACATTTATTCTGGCCTACGTCGGTCTCTTTATTTGGATTTGGATGGTGTCGGTTCGCATTGGACGAATTGAACATAATCGGGCTGAAAGCGCGATTGAAGAGAGTGGGATTACTCCAGTCATTGAGGATGTGGGGGCGGGTTCTAAGGCCTGATTTGTGCGGCAAGAATCAATTGGTAGTTGAATATCTAGGTTTCGTCTAAGGGAGAATAGAAAATGGATTCAAATATTATTGTGATGGTGGTGACTTTAGTCATCTGGATTGGGATTTTTGTGTATATGAAACGAGTGGATGCTAGAGTCTCAGAACTTGAGAAATAGACTTCGCTGAGTTGGCTATAAGGCGAGATGGCTTTATGGTTTTGGGGCTAGAGAGAGTTCTTTAGAAGAAGCTTTTAGTGGAATTGAGGAAAAGTATGAATGCAAAATTGATTATTGGTTTGGTTTTAATCGCATCTTTTATGGGATTGGGCGTGTTTTCATTTGTTGACCATCAGGTGGCTTCGATGTCGATTGCACAGGCGCGAGAGACTAGCAAGACTGTCCAGATTCAGGGTGTTATAGATTTTGAGACGGTCAATTATGACGTCGAAAAACAACAGATGACATTTGATTTACTCGAGAAAGAAGAGAACTCAAATACCGCAGTTGAGAATCCTGAGCGCGTAAGAATTATTTATCACGGTGAAGTGCCTGGGAATTTTGACCAGGCCCAGTCAGTGACGGTTATTGGTGTTAATGGCTCAGAAGGTTTTGTCGCTGAAAACATGCTCGTCAAATGTCCGTCGAAATATCAAGGCGAAGACGGTGAAGAGGAAGTTGATCCTGATAATATGGAAGTACGTTCGTATTCAGCTCCCACTTGATCTGACTTATTCGATTTGTTTTGATCCTTTTGTTCCACATTTGTCGTCACACACTGGTGTGGCGCTATAACGCCGACAGGCTGTACAGTCTGTCGGCGTTTCTTTTTTGTTCTACTTTTTCATTGAATATTGCACTGAAATCATGTCTTGATTGAGATTCTGACTTTCTCAGCCGATAATGAATTAGAGGCTAGAATTGATACGGCCGTACTAATTGTTTTTCAAATTGAGATGAAATGATGAAATATAGCAATAAATCAAGAGCAGTTATGGGCGCCTTAGCGTTGGCTTTGATACTTGTAGCTCTGCCTGTCAGTGGCTCTCAATTTGCCTTTGATCCATCGCGTGGATTGGTCGAACTAGAGGCGACTATCAATGGTTATATGGTGGGACGGTTCGGGATTGACACTGGCGCCGATAAATTCTATCTCGACCGAGCTTTTGCGAAACGTGCGCGAGTTGCGGTTACTGAGAGTGATAGAGGCAGTGTCGTTCGCGGTATCGATGGTTCTTCTTCGGTTGGAAAAGCTACTTTACGTTCGCTTGATATTCAAGGTGAACGTATCTACAATGTGCCAGTTGATATTATTGATTTGAGCGCTTTGACTGGTGGAAAATGGCAGGCTCCAGATGGGTTGATTGGCTTTCCTGTTTTGCGTCGTTTCTATGTGACGGTTGATTATCCAAAGCAAACGCTCGAACTGTATTCACATGAAAAGAATTATGAATCCGATGAAGTCTTTGGAGTTCCGTTTACTTTGCAGGGGTATTTGATTGTTGTCAATGTGACAATTGATGGCTCTGCGCCACTTCGCTTTATTCTCGATTATTGCGCTTCAATGACGATTCTCACGCCCGAAGCCCTGAGCCGAATTGGTCTGAAAGGTAATGTAAATGAATATCAAGTTGCCACTGAGATAAAGATTGTTGAAGTAGATGAGAGCGCTACGCCGAATGTAACTTTCTATATCAAGTCCTTGAATGAACTAGGTGAGAGTTCGAATTTTGCTGGAATTGACGGAATTCTCGGTTATTCATTTCTGGCCTCGCACAAAATTACAGTTGATTATCTACGCGAAGTTTTACTTTTCCACCGCTAGCGCTACAATCTTGGTGGGCTTGACCAAGCTCCAACAAGCGAATATACTACAATTGATAATGTCTCGGCGCCATATCGTGTTATCTACTTAGAATTAGTGCGATTGGCTAAGAGGGAAGTTCGGTGAAAATCCGACGCAGCCCCGCTACTGTAAGCGGCTACTGACGAAAGCATAGTTTGCCACTGGAGGTGTTTCTACTCTCTGGGAAGGCGCATTTGTCAGGTTTGAAGCCGCAGAGCCAGGAAACCTGCCTTGATACAACCCTATAGGTCAGGAGATCCGCGCTGGGCGGTGATAATGACTACTCTATGTTTCATGAATTTACATGTCCTACATGGAGTTTTTCTTTTACCACACAAATTATTGCGGACTCTTCTGATTTAATCAGAAAGGAGTGATTTCTGATGAAGTCATTCTGTTTTTTCAATTCGTGTGAAAACGCCACGTGGGCGGCGCTTTCTTCATCAACAGCTTCACCAACAATCTTCTCATATCTAGCCGTAACCAAGGGCCTAGCGCTGTTTGTCATGATGCTTATCCCTCTAATCGGTGGGTTTGCTAGTAGGTCATTGGCAGATGTCCCCGATACTACGAGCGTGCACCAGCTTGAGGGTATCGTCGTCGTTGCCAATAGTGAAAACACGCCTGTGCGTGAAGTTGGCAGCTCGGTAACTGTCATTACAGCCGAGGAAATTGAACGCTCCCAACAACAATCTGTCACAGAGATATTGCGCAATGTCCCAGGACTTGATGTCGTGCAAACTGGCGCTAGAGGTGGATTGACTTCGGTGTGTATGCGTGGCTCCAATTCGGGGCACACTTTGGTGATTGTCGATGGGATTGAAATGAATGATCCGTCGTCACCCAATGGCGCTTTCGATTTTGCGGATTTGAGTGTTGATAATATTGAGCGGATTGAAGTGTTGCGCGGTTCGCAGAGTATTCTCTATGGCTCAGAGGCCATTGGGGGAGTGATAAGTATTATTACTCGCACTGGGGCTGGGGCCCGCAAAACAACATTGAGCGCCAATTACGGCGCCTTTTCCACATCCAAAGTTTCGGCTGTAACTAGCGGTTCAACAGCGCGAGTAAGCTATTCTCTTAGCGCCTCCCGCACTGATTCAAAAGGTTTCTCGGCGACGGAGTCTTTGGTATCTAATGAACGTGATGACTATGGCTTGACGTCGCTCTCTGGGAAACTTGTAGTGCGTCCGAGTGACTATTCGCAAGTGAAACTGACTGTCCGTTCATCTGATTCAAAGACTGACCTCGACAAGGGGTTTAGTAGTTTTACTAATTTCGGAGTCTTTGATGATTTGAATAACCTGCAGAGCTCCCGTAAAATATTCCTCAAAGCCGAAGCTGATATTAGTGACAGTAGTCAAGTTTGGCGCGGAAAAGTATCCGCTAGTTTTGCAAGTACTGATCGAACCGCTACTGACTCTACCGATGCTGCCTTCGGAGCTGGTTTTCAGGACTCGAAATATGACTCAGAAACATTACATTTTGGCTTGAAAGGTATTCTCACTCCAATTGACAATCAGCGCCTAATAGTTGGTGTGGAGACCGAGCGTGAATCTCTATCGCAAAACACGGATTTCGGTTTTGGCGCAAGCTCTTTAAGCAATATACATGCGATTACAACTGGTGTGTATGCTTTGGCGCAGTTGTCCGCTTCCGACAAACTCTTTGTGACCCTAGGAGTGCGTAATGACGATCATGAACGCTTTGGGAATCATGCCAGCGCACGGGCAACTGCCACTTTGGCGCCTAGAGGGTTTGGTACACGCATCAAGGCTTCATTTGGGGGCGGTTTCAACGCGCCAACATTGTTTCAGTTATTTGATCCACTCTATGGCGATCCGACTCTTCAACCTGAGGAAAGCGAAAGCTGGGACATTGGGATTGAACAAAGGCTATTTGCTGGTAGAGCCAATATGGGGGTGACTTGGTTTCATCAGTCTATCAACAATATCTTTGGTTTTGATCCAGCAACATTTAGGACAATCAATATTGCTTCTGCTTTGAGTGAAGGCGTCGAAGTCTTTGCCGATGTCAAATTGAATCAGTTCTTTGCTCGACTCGACTATACATATACTGATGCGATTGATAAGGTAGATGGTTCGTCTTTACTGCGTCGCGCAAAAAACAAAATTGTGTTTCGAGCGACATACACGCCGAATAAATTGACTAGCGCTAGCGTTCGTGTTCGTCATATTGGGGCAAGGTTTGATAACGATTTTGAAATGTTTCCTGCTCAGAGAGTGACGCTTGGATCATATACAGTGGTTGGTTTGACCGCTCAACGAAAAGTCTTTGAGGGATTGACAGTCACAGGGCGAATTGAGAACCTTTTTGATAAGCAGTATCAGGATGTGTGGTATTATGCCACCAGTGATAGAGCTGTGTATTTTGGCGTGCGGTATTCGTTATAGAGTAGGTTTGCATTAAGTAGTGTAGCGGGATTGCTGTAAGAATCTTTCGCGCCATTTGTTTGGTTCTGTTTGCAGGAGATATTGTTCTGCTAGTTCGGTGACTTGCTGACGCGGCGGTAAAGTATTATTGAGGCCTTGTTGGATTCTGGTTCGCAGAGCTTTGGCGAAAGATAGCGGTGATTTGGTTGGATAGCGGTATTCGGTTGGGAAAAGCTCTGGATATGAAAGAGCGTCAGGGACAACTGGTATCGCGCCGCTAGCTACCGCTTCAAGAATTGAAAGTCCATAGAACTCTTGGGCGGTGGTTGAAACGACAATGTCCGACTGTGCGAGCAGCGCTTCGTAGTCCGCTCGTGATTCTGCGAAACCGAAATGAATTGTTTGTTCTGCTAGACGTTCTTTGGCTTCTGCGAAAATCTCGGGGGCTCTGTCGAATTGCTCGCCAAGGACAATAAGTTTGAAATCAAGTCCCTCTGCGGCAAGTCTAAATAGCGCCTCGAAGAATACTTCGGGGCGTTTGTCGTGTTCCCAACGATGATTCCAGAGGATTACGGGCGGGTTGTTGCGGGGTTGTGTATAGCCGGGAAGTATTTGAAGTGGTATGGGGAAGATGTTGGCTTTGTTCTGGATGTTCTCGATGATTCGTGGTTGGTCTAGTTTTACTGGTAATTGATTCAGAAATGCTGTGGCGCCTTCAAGGAAGGTTGTTCGATTGAAGTCGCTATTGAAGAGCACAGAGTCTGCGGCAAGAGCTGTTGTGATGCTATTGTACATGGTTTGTTTTTCGGAGTCGCTGATGTTTGTGCGGAACGGATAATGGAATTGGTTCTCATGAAAATAACAGACGCAATGCGCCTTTTTCAAATTGGGCGAGAGGGCCAGTAGTTCGGTCAGGGGTGTCAGTGAGCCGATTAGCGCTATGTCGTATTCTATGCTTGGGTCAATCATCTGCGAGAATTGAAGTCCCGAGAGACGACTGCGCCATTTCCATTGACGGTCAGGCAATGTGTTGACAGTCCACTCCCAATCACAGAAGAGCGCTTGGAGCGCGTCGATTAACGCCATGTGCGAGAGGCAGGCGAAGGGTTCGAGGAAGAGGGCTTTCATTTATTGTCGGTAGGGTTGTTACGACCCCTGTGTCGAGCGGTCACCTTACCGCTCAACCAGTCATGCACACCGGCCTCTTTGGCACAGGCGTTGATACTCTCGTGTAATTCAGGGTCACCGCGCGCTTGAGTTGCATCGATTATTGCGTTGAGGGCACGGCTTTGTCGGCGCCAGTAACCAAAAGCCATAGCGCCAATACCAAGTACGAAAACTAAACTTCCGCCGTAGATTGCATATTGGAGGCCGACGAAAGTTTTTGATTGTGCAAAGGTTGTGTCAACCTGGCGGATACGAATGCGCAGTGAGTCAGTCACTTCGACCATAATCTTGTGAAGCGCCGGTTCCAGCGCATCACGTAGTCCGATAGCTAATCCTTCAACCAAGCGTTTGCCTAATGTGTCCCCGACTACAGCGAAGGCGCCAGGTAGAGTGCGACTAAGCTCCAGAGCTAACTCTCGGGCGGTGTTGCGTGCGAGAAGAGTAGCGCGTCCTTCCAATAGGTCGAGGTTTTCTGTTAGAAGTTGGTGTACTGATTCGTTTAATTCGGTTCTGACACTTCGGGCAAAACGCAGGGCAATGCTATCTGAAACACCACCAATAGCAATAGTCAGGCTGTCCATTTGATTGCGCACTGGCTCCATGACAATTAACTGAAAAGTCCTATCCAGATGTGCGCTCGCCGAGTCCATCAGGCGCCTTTCCAACTCCAACAGTGTAGAGTCTTTCTTTGCCACTACCTCCAAAGCGCCAGAGCCGATGCTGCGACCAATCGAGCGACCGGCAAAACATCCGGTGGCTCCGAGTCCTAGTGTTATGAGAAAGCCGTATGTGAGGGGACTAAAAACGATTTGTCGATAATGTTTTACAATTCTAGTCATATAGTTAATATGTCGGATATGTGTGTGAGTTGCAAGGTTGTCGTAGGAGCAGGGCGATGACAGCTATAAATTGGCACATGAAGAAATAGCCGCATTGAAAGTGTAAAGTCGAAACCGCAAGGGTTTGGACCTATGATACTAAGACCGTGACTTGCCAGATTCATTGGAAATGTTGTTAGGAATCTTTTTCGGGAAGGACATCTTAACCAATCCATACCAGAGAGGAAGGAAAAATGTACTCATGACCCAAACCATTCGATTTGGTCTAGTTTCAAAACTTAGATATTCGAATTTGAAGAAGTAGAGACTAAGAGAAGTTAAGAAAGTAGTCACTGTGACTAGAATTAGCCATGGTTTGTGTCTCCAATAAGGTGGGAGGTTTTCAATTGAGGATTCGTTCCTGACGTCATATCGCCAGCATTTGAAAGTCGTTGTGATTAGTATCGATTGGCCTGAACCTAAGTACATTGGAACAATCTGATTGTAAAACCGAACAGCCCATTCGCTGTTTGGATATATCAATGCAAAAGTCATAGGTGTCAGGAAGAGTCCCGCAGCGCAAAGAATTAAGATCGCATCTTCGTAAGAAACGCCAATTACGGAGCGTTTTTGCATATTTATCATTATTCTATCGTGCGCACAATCTATTTACTTGTATTTCTCAAGCTCCGCAACTGCTAGGGAGTCTACTAGTTCGTTCATTTCGTTGCCGGAGTGGCCTTTGACCCATTTCCAGGTTACTTCGTGGGTGGAGGCGATTTGGTCTAGTTCTTGCCAAAGTTCTTTGTTGATGACTGGTTTTTTGGCGGCGGTTTTCCAGCCGTTCTTCTTCCAATTGTGAATCCAGCTTTCGATACCGTTCTTGACATAAGTTGAATCAGTGATGAGTGTCACACGGCAGGGGAGTTTCAGCTTCTTGAGCGCTTCGATGGCCGCGGTTAGTTCCATGCGGTTGTTAGTGGTGTTCTTGGCGCCGCCGCTGATGCTGTCACGTTTGGCGCCAGACTGTAAAGCCGCCGCCCATCCGCCGGGGCCTGGATTACCACTGCAAGCGCCGTCAGTGTAAATTGTCACTGACGGCGCATTAAGTAATTTGTTTTCGGTCATGTAATTCTAGTCACCGTCTTCGTCATCATCGTCATCGTCATTGTCACCGTGCTCATTCTCTGTTGGCAACTGCATTTGATGGAGAGAATACACCTCTTTGATTGAGGTTGCGCTATTTTCAATCCAGTTAAAGAGCTTTTGTTGTTTCTCACCTTCAATCAATGTGCCCCAATGCATCATGCGATAGGCGAAAATTGGCATCTCACCTTCGCTGACTTCTTCCTTAATTTCTTCCAGTTGTGCCAATTGCGTGGCGTGTCCGCCGAAGGGAAAGTCCTTTTCCATATCCAAATGTTTGCGGGCTTCTTCGATGTCGTCCATAATCATTTGTTTGATTATGGGCAATGACTGGTACCATGGAAGCTTTCCTTGGGCGCTGTGGCAGTCATAGCAACTTGTTATCAGCATCGGTTTAACCGTGTTGTATGACACTCCGATTGCGGCGTAGACACTATCGAGAGCCGCGCTGAAAAGGGCGAGTTCTTCGTCAGTTTTGCTGCTTGAATCTGAAGAGGATATTGTAGTTGTCGTTGCGTCGGTTGCGCCATGTTCTTCATCGCCGTGCGAGTATCCGATTGTGATAAGTATGCTCCATAATAATATGGGGGCGAAGACTGCTTTCCATTTGCTGGTCTTGTGCTTGATTATGTGTTGCATATTCGTCCTTTCGTTGAGTGATTATTTTAGATATTTATCGAACCATTTGGAAATCCAGTGTAAGCGCGCGACACGTCTGTCTGGCCGTCCGTGCCGTGAGAGTCCATGCGGCTCTTCTGGGAAGCGCACCATCTCGACCGTTTTGCCAAGCCACTTTAGTTTTACAAACATTTGCTCAGCTTGTTCAATGTGACAGCGCAAGTCTTGTTCGCTGTGAATAATCAAAACGGGTGTTTTGACATTCTTGCCGAGATAAGTGATTGGTGAACACTTGCGATAGTTTTCTGGGTTTTCCCACGGTTGGCCGTCGAACTCGCGATACAATTCAAAGCCGATGTCCGATGAGCCAACGAAGCTGAACAAATCGACTACTGAGCGTTGTGTGACCGCGGCTTTGAAGCGGTTGTTATGTCCGATAACCCAATTGGTCATATAGCCACCATAGGAGCCGCCTGTGATTCCGAGTTTGTTTTGGTTGACGAATTTCAAATCCGAGAGATAGTCAGTGGCGGCCATCACGTCTTTGTAATCCAAATCACCCCAGCCTCCACAGATAGCCGCGGCAAAAGTTTCACCGCGTCCGTTGCCGCCCCGTGGGTTGGTATAGAAAACAACATAGCCTTTGGCGGCGAGATAATTCATTTCATGGAAAAACGTATTGCCATACTGAGCGCGCGGACCGCCATGTACATTTAGAATCGCAGGGTAGCGCTTATTGGCGTTGAAATTTGGAGGCAGTGTTAACCAGCCCTGAATTCGAGTACCGTCGAAACTCTTGAACCACTTTTCAGTCGTTCTACCAAGGTTGATTTTCGCCAGAGTGTCAGCATTGACACCAGTGCAGCGCTGGATGTTTTCGTCGCCATGATATTGCGCGGGGAGAGTGTAGAGTTCAGGCGTGTTTTTCAAATTGGACATGACAACCGCGGCTGTGCGAGTCTTGCCATTGAGTGAGAAGGCTTTGATGTGCATCGGCTTCTCTGTTACACGTGTCGGCATGTCGCCTGAGCGAGTGGCATAGAATAGATGTGTGTTACCTGTGTCACTACCGACGAAGTAAATGCGTTTACCGTCGGCTGAGAATTTTAGCGCTCCAGAGAAGCTGGCATCGCCGATGTCGCCGATAGTTTGGTCGGTGGCATGACGGTCGAATTTGGCAATGATATTTTTGGCAGTGGTTGAGCCAGCGCTGGGCATCAGCCAGATATGCGTATTAGTGACGCCCCAGCCGTCATCGATGTCGTCGTGACCGAGGAAAGCTAGTGTTTTGCCGTCAGGTGAGAGCGCCAGCGCCATTTTGGGGCCGACTGGTGATTTCAGTTTTTTGATTTTGCCACCTGAGGCAGGGAAGACGAAAATATCCGAGAAGGCTGAGTAGCGATCGACATCCTTTTTGTCACAGGCGATGAAGTAGACTTTCTTACCATCGGGTGAGAGGGTCACGGCTTCATGGTTTAGTTTGCCACGGCTAATTTGTTTGGCAGAGCTGTCGGCGGTATTGACTGTCCAAACTCCTGTTGGTGAGTTGGGTAGGTAACCCGCGCCGTCGAGACGGTAGAAGAAGCGTGTGACATGCCGAAAGAGTGGAGCTTCCTTCTTTTTCTTTTCGTCTTTTTCATCGAAGGAATCACTTTTTGTGAATGAAAAGAGTAAACGCTTGCCATCGGGGAACCATTGCAGTTGGCCGAAAGAGCCATCGAGTTCGAGAAGTTTACGCTCAGAGCCGCCGTCGGGTGAGATTAAATAAATAGCGGTCTTCTTGTCGCGTGTGGAAACAAAGGCCAGTGTTTTGCCGTCAGGTGACCAAGACAAATTACGGTCATTGACTTCGCCGAAAGTATATTGACGGCAGGACTGATTTTCTAAGTCGTGAATATGAATACAGGTGAAATAGCGTTTGTGTTCGGCGTTGATTGTCTCGACAGTATAGGCGACTCGTTTTTCATCGGGGCTGATAGCTGCCTCGGCGACAATTGAGAAATCATATAAATCTTCAGCAGTTAAGGTATGCTTGGATTTCATCGCGGAAGACTTGCGAGAAACTTTTGGCGCTTTTGCGGCGGTTCTGGCTTTGGATTTTGTTTTTGCCTTGGGAGTCATTTGTTGTTTCCAATCTATTTTTGCTGAATGTATCTACAGTAAATTGTTTGTGGGAGAATCTGCCCCTACTAACTTTTGGGGTGAATTCAAATTTTGTCGATGCGCCGACTTAGAACTGTCGGTAATGGGAATGTATATCGCATTTTATGACTGACGCAAGTGTTTAGCGGGATGAAGGTCACGTTAATGGAGTCAAATGTCTCAATTTCAGTACTAAAATGTACTGTTTTGGTTGCCAGAGGCTGGAACTTTCATATATTATCTGCCGTTGTATTGGGGGTTGATACGACAGCAAATATAGACCGTTACGCTCTATTGTTGTAAACAACATTGTTGATTGGAGTGTATGTGGAAAACAATAGAACTTACATTGTTTGTTATTGTGTTTATAGTAATTCTGGTTTGTCAAGATTCTGGTAAGAAACACCGTAACAATCATTTAGCTCTAGTAATATTAGGAGAGTAGTTTTGGAAACTCTGGCTTTAATAGAATCAGTAACACACTACGACGCCAAGAATAAGAAAAAGGCGCCAGCAAAAAATCAGCGTTTAGCTGACTATGCGAATTTAACACCACCTGAGGTTCAGAATATGCTTCGCTCTATGCTAATAGCGAGACGTATTGAACGCGAAGAGAAATTGCTCTTGAGACGCGGCTATACCCGATTTTTCATCGGTTGTGGTGGTAAGGAATTGGCTGATGTCAGCATCGCTCAATTCACAACTCTGACAGATCCGTTTATGGGCTACTATCGCGATAAGGCGCTGGATATGCATCGGAATCAGGGTTTGATTCGCGAGAAAATCTATGAAGCGATTGGTGATGCTCGCGGGCGCTCTTCGGGTGGAGTTTCGATTCCAGCCCATCCAGCTTTTCCTGAACTTGCTATTCTACCAACGGCATCCTGCACAGGTTCACAGGCAATGCCAGCTATGGGCTTGGCTTGTGCTATCAAGAATCCAACACCTGTGTCAGCACAGTCTCAATATCCAGGTGGAGCCTATCCGAAGGACGCAGTTTCGGTTTGTTCGATTGGCGACGGCGCTACTTCTTCAACTGAGTATCATCGCGCTGTTTTTAACTCTGTCCAAGATAAGGCCAGCATAGTTTGGAGTATTCTCAATTGTGGCTGGGCGATTTCGGTAGCAGTTGATGAGCAGTATCCAGACGGAGACCCGACGACGCAGTTTAAGGGCTATGAGAAGTTTGGTTTGAAGATTTATCATATCGATGGAACTGATATTAAAGATACGCTCAAGCAATTGCCAGAAGCGATTAAGTATACGCGTGATGGTAATGGTCCTGTTGTTATTAATTTTAAGGTGACTCGTGAGGGCAGCCATTCGGGTTCAGATGATCAGGCGTTTTATATGCATCCTGATGAACAGGCCTGGCACACCGATAATGATGCGATTCTCAAAACGTGCAAGACATTGATTGAAGACCGCATTATCACAAAAGATGAAATCTCCGCTATGTGGGACGAGATTGATAAAGAAGTCTCGACAATCGCCACTGAAGTTCTGGATTCATTCCAGACCAAGACTCTTGATGGAATCATGGCGACGGTCAACAGCTATGACTGGGATAAAACCCAAGCGACTTGGAGTAGGTATCGCACGGCGATGAAAGATTCTCGCGAGGACTTATTCAAGAAGTATCACAAAGCTGGTTATTTTAGTTCACCTGAAGTTCCAGAGAAACTTGGGCCGATGACTTTCCGTCATGCTGTTAACTATGCTCTTTTTGATATTTTCTCAATGACCACTGATGCGGTTCTCTTTGGTGAGGATGTTGCTGATTGGTCGGGTCGGATGATTAAAGAGAAGAAACTTCGCAAGAATATGAAAGGCAAAGGCGGCGTGTTTCTGATGAGTAAGCATCTACAAGATGCTTTTGGAAACGACCGTTGCTGGAACTCTTCGCTTGATGAATCTGGAATTCTTGGCCGCGCTGTGGGACATTGTTTCCAAGGGCGTCGTCCATTGCCAGAGATTCAGTTCTTAGACTATATGTCACCAGCTTATCAAGTGTTGAAAGATAGAATCGCGACAATGAATCAACTTTCCAATGGACAGTGGTCATTGCCAATGGTTATCCGCACAACATTCGGTGGCTATAAGCAGGGCGCTGGAGCTTTCTGGCATTCTGAGTCTAATATGGGAACTTGGATGCAAATGCCTGGATTGCAGATTGTGACGCCATCGAACGGACGTGATGCGGTCTTGTTATTGCGTAGCGCTTGGGCGTCCGATGATCCAGTTTTGTTCTGTGAGTCAGTGGCTTTGTACAATCGTCACGATTGGGAAGGTATTCCTCTGGAGACAGAGTATCCTGATATCGATGAGATGTTACCGCTTGGCGTTGGCGCCACATATTTGGCCGAAAATACTGATTGCGCAGTTATCACCTACGGTGCGACTGTGGCAATGTCACTCAAAGTTGCCGAAGTTATGCGCGAAAAGGGTGTTGGATTGCGAGTGGTTGATTTGCGCACTTTGGCTCCACTGGATAATGATATTATTCGCAAAACCGCTGAGGAGTGTGGTCGCGTTGTGATTGTCACTGAAGATAGGTTCCATGGTGGTTGTGGACCGACGATTGCGGCAGTTATCACCTCAGGTGAGACTATTGATTCGCTTGAGGCTCCGATCGAGATTGTGCATGCTGTTAATGCTCGTGTCGCTTATGGCGAAGACGGTGATGAGGCTTGTTTGCCGACAGTCGATAAGATTGTCGCGGCAATTACCAAGACGGTTAACTACTAGTTTTTAGGTTTTTTGAGTATTTGGAGCCGTTTCAAGTGGTGCATTTTTGCTACCGCATGAAACGGCTCTTTTTTTTGCGTTCAAGTCCGATGAGACGTGTAGAATCATTGATTGAGATAGAATTCAAACCCGAACAATTTTGATTGACAGTGTCTGGGTAACTGCTCGATATTAGTTGTGTAGAGTGGGAAAGCTATCCGTGACCCGCAAACTATTCAAACAAAGTATGTATAGAGAGCAACTAGAGACACATAAGGGAATTCAGAGCATTCATTTGCTGTGGGTGGCGATGATATTTCTTACTCTAGCTATGGCGGTTTTGCAATTCTTTGTCCCTCCGATGGCTTTAATCGGCGCTATTATCGCGATTGCTTTCGGTACTTACACAATGACAAAGCCTTATCTTGGCCTATTGCTCTATTATTTCATTATGGAACTTAGACCTGCGGAGCTAATACCTGGTTTGGCCTCGGTTGGTATCGAGAAAGTTGTTGTTGGGATGTTGGTCGTTTCGTATGCAATTGTTTCGTTGCTGAGGGACAAAAAAATATCAATCGTTATGCACCCAATTCTGTGGGCTATTCTGGCATTCTTTCTGGTCCAAGTGATGTCTGGGTTTGTGTCGGTCGAGTTAACTCTGACATTTGAGCATAATATTGAATACGTCAAAGGCATCGTCTTGGTAATTCTGGTAGTGCAGATTCTAAATCGTCCAGAGCGATTTCGTGGCTTTGTTTGGTTATATATTACTATGATGGCTTACTTAGCGATTTCTGGCGTGATTGCTTACATGACAGGCAATGTAATTGTCGCCCAAGGAATCGAGAGAATCCAAAGCTTGACTAGCGCAGGTGGGGATCCTAATTCGTTGGCGACTTCGATTGACATTTCACTGCCGTTCGTTTTGATTCTAATCAGTCGCGCCAAGACGCTTTGGCTTAGGGGCGTGCTGGTGATGTTCGCGGGATTCATGGCCTATGCCGTAATCCTGTCTGGATCCCGTGGTGGGTTGCTAGGTTTGCTTGTGGGCATGTTTCTGTTGTGGCTCACTTCAAAAAAGAAAATTACTTACGGCGCTATTGCGGTTGTTGTTATCTTTGGCGCAGCTTCCCTCATGCCCAAGCAGTATATTGAGCGTTATTCGACAATCGCTTCTTATGCCGAAGGTGGTGAAGTTGATGCCTCTACACAAGGCAGATATGACGCTTGGGAGGCGGGTTGGAATATGTTTACCGACCATCCAATAATGGGAGTTGGCGCCAATACATTCGGATGGGCGCATGCCGAAATGTACTCGCCACAGTTTCAGCGAAGCAGCCTCAAAGCGCATAGTATGTATTTTCAGATTATTGCAGAGCTTGGATTAGTAGGTGTGCTGAGTTTTGTTACACTGCTAGTCATGGTAGTTCTTTATAATCTTAGAATACAAAAAATTCTGAAGCGTATTGGTGGAGAAGACGCGGAATGGTACTTGGGAGTTTCTAGAGCTATCGTTATCTCAATTTTTGTTTTGTGTTTTACCGCGATATTCGGTCATTCACTATATCGTTTTCATTGGTTGTTTGTGGGGGCTTTGACAGTTGCGATGTATAGAATTGCTATTTTGAGGGTTCATAGCGAGGACGAAGATGTAGCTATAAGAGTTTAGTGTCTAAAGACTTGCGAGGAACATGCTTTGTCCGATACTAGGAAAGAGTAACTAGATTCCTCAATAGGAGAATCTACTACTTTGATGCTAAGTATAATCTTTGTAGGTTATATTTAGTTTAGGCAACTCGCCGAATTCACTTCAGTGACCAGTTCAAGGAGATAGTTTTGGAAACACAAGGCATAGAGTCGTATGCAGATATATACCGGTGTCCTGATTGTAGAGGGAAGCTGGTTCTTACTTCAAATGCAGATGGATACAGTTGCCATGACTGCAATAGAGAGCATCCTATACAGTCAAATGTAATGCGATTTGTACCCACCTCGCTTGACCAGAAAGCGGAAGAAAGCTGGTTACCGCAAGACGTTCCTAAGCCCTTGATTCCATATCGTGTGGCCTATGTGCTTTCTAACTTAATTGGCGCAGTATTTTCTCCGTTTTTTGCGCTCTTTGGATGGTCAATTGACGCATACATGGCTATTAGGGGGATGTCAGGAGATTTTCGCATAGCAGACGTTCGCGGATTGATTTTCTGGCACATTAACGCCGCTTGTCCTTACAATCATCTAAGGATGATTGAACACGCATTGGCCCTTCAGATGGTCAGAACTATTGTCACTGATCGTTCTGTGCCAATTGCTGATTTGGGCGCTGAGAAGTCACTGTTTGCTTCATACTTGGCGCGATTGGGATATCGAGTCATGGTTTTGGACTTAGATGGTAAGCAAATGCTTTGGCAGGAGAATCTGCTTCGGCAAAGGCAAAAGGGCTTTACTTACCCAATGGAGTTTGTCATAGGGTCAATTACTGATCTACCATTGGCGGACAATTCATGTCACCTACTTGCGATTTCCGTAATTGAACACATTGAGGATGACAAACGCGCGTTCGAAGAAATCGGTCGGGTTATTGGAAGTGATCACGAAGCGGTAGTATCTTTTCTCTATCAGGATACTCCAGTAACTGAGCGCCAACATCAAACTGCGTGGCGCCGCGCCTGTGAATATCATCCCGCATACGGTCTCTCACGCGACCCAGAAAGTCACATACTTACTCCTTCGGGTTGTGAGTTTTCTGAAGAAAATTACTTCTGGAAGCGATACTGCCGAAGAGCCAAAGGGTTCTTCAAGCATTTCAAGGTCTTCAAGCACTCAATCCTGTTTGATTATTTTGTGTTGGTACGATTGGCTAGGTTGGAAGGTGCGGTTTTACCAGGTAAGCAAGCCAATAGGTATGCAGGGGTTGAACAGGCCTTTCAATGGATTTTCCGGCTTAAGCGCAAACAAGGTCAGTAATTAGTGTTTTTGGGAGCCACCAACTATTCTGGGCTTGCATGTAGTATTAGTTTTTTATTCAATAAATGCGACAATTATTGAATAATCGTCGATTCTATGTAAGTCGGTGTGCTGGAAGACGATAGTAAATTTTTTCTTGAGAAATTACACATGTTCTAATTTTCATTCTCTTTTCATCCGAAGTACTACAAAGGGATAGCTACATATCAGAAATATCCCTATTGTAGCTATAGGGTTGTATGAGAATAAAAAGCATGCTTTAGGTGACAATAACGAATCATAAAGAGAGAATTAATATGGCCGGAATAAATTTAGCATTACGTGGGCGAGCCGCCCTTCTCATTTTCCTGATTGCGCTGATTGGAATCCCTGCGATTTCCTATGCGGGACCAGGAAGCGTGCGACTCACAACAGCTCAACAAGGTATTGATGGCACCTGTGACTTCGGCTATGGCACGTCCACAACGAATGCCGTTGACACTATGGCCAAATATTTCGACCTGATTGGCCCGTATGGTGAATGTGGCGCACCCTCAAATGCTCTCTATGCTTCGAATCCGAATCTAAGAATTCTCGTGTATATTTCGCTTTTGGATATGCCACCGACTAGCCCATCAACCTGGGCGACTAGCGGACCATATTGGGGAAATCGCAAAGTGGGTTGGTATCGCAACTACTTGCAGACTACTCATAGTTGGAACAGTGACCAGCTAGAAAAGCTGTACTTGCATTTCTATGATAACACGTCCTTTATTTCTAGTGGGAGCACACAGAATATTCCTGGTTGTTTCAAAGATAGCTCTCAAATAACAGCTGCAGACTCAGTCTCCCGTGTCCCCAATGGATATGCAAGTAGTACATCGTATTGGAGTGGAAATCCATATAGTGGCTCTTCACGATTGCTTCCAAATCTTACTACGCCAGAAGTTCGAGATGCCCTTCAGCAGTATGTGTCGTTGGCTTGCACTACTGTGACTGGTGGCTCGCTGAATTTTTGGCCAGGGAAGACAAATTCTTTTCAGGGAGTGTTTTTTGACAACTCTGCGGATATAGGATTGGGACTTCGCGCAGTTACTGGGGGACACATAGTTGAAAGCTATGATGTGTCTCAAGGACCAATAGCTTCAAATATTAGTTCAATGGTTGTTTCAAATATTACATCAGGAGCATTCTTGCCAGTAAATCGGACTGAGTTTGACCTTTGGTGGTGGTCCGATAACATCAAGCCGTTCTTAATGGGGCTGGATACACTTCTTGATACTTTGGTCACACCTAGCGGAACGCGAGCGCGTTATATGCTCAATGCCGGTTTTCATGATGCCGCTGATCATTTCCACGATCCTGAACTGGGTCCTCATGATAACTTGCTTGAGTGGGGTGGTCCCAATAACCGTGGGCATGGAAATGCGGACTATGATATGTCTGGCGCTTTTCCCAACAGTCTTGATATTCAAGTGGCCTTGGATTCTATCTGCGAGGCGCGTGGCAACACACGTCAGGTGTGGGTGCGAAGATTCATTGGAAGTTATCCAGGTAGTTACACAACGGACGCTGGCGGTGGAACGCAAAGCTGGCACGAAGGGTGGATGAATAATTATTTATACTTCCTCTTGCTCAATGGTGATAGTACATATTATGACCTTTGGGACAATCATGTTGGATACCTTGGGTCTGGCAATTCGTCGGCGGCTACTTCTGATTTTGACTCTACCCATTTTGGACCACAAGGAACATTCAATTTTAGAGCGACACTCAATAGAAACTTTGGGACTAAAATCGGTGAGAGGCCAGTTCAATTCGCTACAGGCACAGCTGATGGGGACACTTATAAAATCTGGTCCAGAGCTTATGGCGGTGATACGCAATTCCCTAATGGTTGGCTGTTGTTATTCCGCCAGCGGTCCTGTGGGGGGTGCGAATTTATGTCGAATTCAACTGCTGTGCCAGTAACTCTTGGAGGGTCATATAAGACCTATGGTAGCGCCTACGCCCAGACCACTGGCGGTCAAATGACGAACTGGGTGGATGATGTAAGCGGAAGCACGGTGACGACTGTTTATCTTCGCGCTGGCGAAGGAGTGCTGCTCTACCCTTCACAGGCGACACCGAACACACCACCAACTACGCCATCGCCGACATCGCCAACAGGTGGAGCGACAACTTCAACTTCACCGACATTGACTACAGGCGCTTCGACTGACGCGGACAACAGTTCTTTGACCTACACATTCCAAGTGTCTAAGTTTCAGAACTTTTCGTCAATTGCCGTTTCTGGTTCAGTGACAAGTTCTTCGTCGTCTTCAATTACTTGGCAGGTGAGTCCGGCTCTTGAGGGTCAGACAACCTATTGGTGGCGTGTCAAAGCCGCTGATTTTATTGAGTCATCAGCTTGGTCTGGAGCGTTGTCGTTTGTGACTGATGTTGCAGTAAATTCTCCACCGTCAGTACCAGGGATTTCATCACCGCCTAGTGGTTCAAATATCTCGCAAACATCAGTGACACTAGTTGTCTCTAATTCAAGTGATGTTGACGGTAATACACTGACCTATGATTTCGAGCTTTACAATAGTGGTGGTTCAACTCTATTGGCCTCACAAAGTGGAGTAGTCTCTGGAACTGGTACAACATTGTGGGCATCATCATTCACATTGACTAACGGGATAGGTTATTCCTGGAGAGCTCGTGCAAACGATGGCGCGGCTTTTTCTGGGTGGACAACGTTGGCGACTTTCAGCGTTTCTGTTGGAGGTGGTAACACTGTTCCAAGTTTGCCGATAGCTCTTACTCCAGCCAATGGTGATACACTTATTGGTTCGAGTATCACCTTTACTTGGCAAAACAGTTTTGATCCTGACAATGATGCAATCGGATATGATGTTTGGCTAATGACTGATTCAAGTGGCGGTTCTGATCTTGATTCAGCGCGTAATATCCCGGAGGCAGGAACAGGTACGACCACCAGCCGCACGTTTTCAACGTCACTGACTAGCGGACAACGCTATTGGTGGTCATTGCGGGCCAATGACGGCCAAGCCTGGACATCTCGTTCGGCTGCGACGTCTTTCGATTTCATAGATTTCACCTTAGGCGCCGGTGATGGAGAGGCGGCTGTTGACGCACCGCCGAACGGCGCTGTTGTCAATTCTACACGTCCAACATTAGTAGCCACCAATAGCTCTGCTGCAGGTACTAATCTGTATTACTTCGAAGTTGCGACAGATTCATTCTTTGCCGCTACTATTGATGTCTCTAGCGCAATACCAGAAGGAGCGGGTGGAAAGACTGCTTGGACTTTGGACAACGCCTTGCAGGTTGATGTGACCTACTTTTGGCGTGTCAAAGCCAATGACGACTTGTTCTCAGCCGCGTCGTCGTTTACGGTTTTGCCGATCCCACATGCCTCACCAGTTCCATTTAAGCCCGCTGAGCATAGCGCCGTCACTTTCCATGACTTACCAGAAGGCTCTGATCTGGTCATCATAACTCTCAACGGAGAGACTGTATGGCGGATTACCAATGTTGTCGGTGGCACTGCCCTTTGGGATGGGACAAATTCTTCAGGAAATGGTGTTTCTTCGGGTGTTTACCTATGGTTCATTGAAGGTTCTTCAATGAAGGGGAAACTAGTTGTGCAGCGTTGATATACTGTAGGAAAAATGCTTTTTATTAGGAGCGTCGGTTCTTCGGAACCGACGCTTTTTTTGTGGGTCAAAGTGTGACAATTAATTGGCCGCCAGTTGTTCCACAAATCGGGGCAGAGCCGCCGCTGCTGCTGGGTTGGTCATCCGGTCGCATTTCGACTGTCGCAGTGACTTTTCCCGTTACACAGACGTCATTGACAGAACAGACTCTGGGAATACCGACCTGCCGGCCTAGAAGAATGTGCTCTCAGGTTTGAGCGACACAACTTGAGGTATTTGTTCCGCAGTTTTTATGAACCTGTGGCTCCGCAGATTGGGACTAGGCCGCCAGCAAAAATCCGTGAGATTCCATATGTGATATCAGCGATATTGTAACTGTTGTCGCCGTTGGAGTCCGCTTGGTCTTGGCAGCTGGGCGCTGGGCCTCCAGAGAATATCCTGGCAATCCCGAATGTAATATCTGCTATGTTAAAGGCTTGATCTCCATTGGCGTCTCCCTGAATTATGCAGCAGCCAATTCCAAGAGCGCCTATATCATTCTGTGATCCGTCATCGTCACTAAAGATGGGGTCAGGATCTCCTGCATCGATTGCTGGTGATCCTACAGCGAGAAGGAAATCTCCAGCGCTTGGGGCATTGAAAAGCGGGTCGGCAAAAATGTCGTTGGGGCCACTTACAGCGCCGGTGGTGAAGTCAGAGAGGTTGTTCCAGTAGAGATTGTAATCATTTTCATCTGGCGCTCCAAAAAGTCCAAAGTTAAGTGAATTTGAAACGATGTTGTTTTTGAAAGTTGATGCTACGTGATTGTCGAAGATGACAGTAGAGGTGTTACCATAGAAGGTATTATCAGTAGCTGAAGCTGAGGCGCCAATGTTAACAAACAGGCCAGTTTCACAATTAGAAAATACATTATCGGTGACTGTCGCGTGAGAGCCTGTTCCTGTAATTTGGATTGCTATGAAGATATCAGGGAAAACCAAATCTACAAATTCATTGTTTGTTATCGTTGGTGATGATCCGTTTGTTATTTGGATAGCAGTGTTTTCGCCGACGGAAAATTCATCATGTGTTGAAATCCTGAAGCCGCTTATGCCAGAAGTTGAGTCTTCACCACTGTCGAATATTATGACACCTGAAGAAATTACTGGTTTGGCGGAGCCTAGCTCTCCGACTATATTAATTGACTTGCCGTTGAAGTCAAAGCCTATGTAATTACCAGCGCCCACAAAAACCGAATCGCCATCTGTGGATGCTAATACTCCCTCTTGGATACTGGACCACTCAGTTGGTACATGAACTTTACGCCCTGTTCTTATAGAGAAAGATTCGAGAGTCGACCATGAGGAGAATTCGAAGCCGTCGAAAGTGCGAGATCTCCACCAATAGGTTTCTCCGACTGGTAGAGTTGAGAGTACACTAGTTGAGTAGAAGTTTTCGAAGGCAAGTAATGTTGGCCCAGTTGCAACTGGATTCGTTGTTTCTTGATCATCATAAATCTGTATTTCGTAAGATAAGATGTCTCCCTCTGGATCATTGCTTTGTTCGATAAATAGTTTTAAGTCATTTGAATTTGCCTCACCAAAGGCTTGAGGGAATTTATGGTTTGGGATAGTGGCGGCTTGATTAAGGTGCATTGCTGAATAAGACCAGCTACCCCAAGTGACACCATTACTCAAGCGCACCCTAACTGCGATATCATCTCCATCTATTAGGGTTATTCCGTCATAAGTCACTTGACTATCTGTCGAAGAAACGATTCCAGTTGACCATAGTTCAGCTAAAGACCAATCAAAATCTGTTCCTACCTCGAGTTCAAAAGCTATTTGGACTCCTATTGTGTCACTGAAGCTCCAGCCAAATACGGGAACGTTCGTTATCAGGTGAGATACCGTTTCTCCCTGGACAGACAGCTCTTCTGGAAAGGGCAGTAGTTTCAAGAATGGTATAGCGCCCATGTCATTTCTTGTACCATCAGGGTCAGCAAAGCTGGTGTTTGGGTCTCCAGCGTCGATGGCAGGAGAAAAAGGTAACAACTCGAAATTGCCGGCTTGTTCGTCAACAAAAAATGGATTAGCTGATGATGAATATATATTTGTTGAGTCAATATCCTCGTTAATTAATTCAGACGCAGTAGGTTTTAGTAAGTTGTATTTAATCGAGGAAAACTCACCGACTAGAGTCCTATTTATAACAATGTTATTGTTGAATTCTGTTCCTAGGTTGTTGCTCCATGCGCCAATGTAATTTCTAAAAGTGTTGTTGAGTATTATTGCAGAAGCGCCGAATGCTTTAACACCAGCAATCGCTCCAGATGGTGATGGTCTGTCAAAAATGTTATTCATGACGGAAGCGTTTACGCTATCACGAATATATACGGCATCAGTAAAATAGTCGAGGAAGAGGTTGTTTCTAATAATTACATTACCTCCTCCGTTCAGCACGACGTCTCCGTCTGTGGAGCTTGGTAGAAATGTGAATCCATCAATAATGAACTCGTTTCCTATGTCTATATCAGCGTCGATTATTTTCTTAGTACTGAATTTCGTGGTTAGAAAGGTTGAATCTTTACCAAATTTTGAGAGGAGGATAGATCCCTGTCCCATTGGGTTGAGACTAAATACTTCGTAAACACCAGGGCTAACGAGCACTGTATCTCCAGTGGTTGCTATACTTAGCGCTACTTCAATAGAAGGTTGATCGGCGGGAACATTTATCAATGTTGCGTATGAAGAAGAAAACATAAGAAAGTAAAAAACAGAAAATAGCAAGATTCCAGAAATCCACCGCTGGATTGGAAATTGGGTGGAAATACTGTTTGAATACATGGCTTCTCCTAGGCCCGTGGCCTGTAAACAGTATATCGGAGACCGTAACACCAAAATTCTTCTTGGGGGAATTTTGTCTCCAGTTCAAAATCGCTATATGTAAAGTAGTTCCTTGGGTCAGAATGTGCAAGCGGAATTTGTAAAGCCAAAGCAGTGTGGTAGTCTTACATTATTACTATTAAAGGAGTTGTGGGGGGGGGATTATTTCAAGCAGACGCTCTTGAATTAGGTAGGAAATTGGCAAATTTTAATCAAGAAGTGTATTTACGACAATTCATATCTGGAATTTGTCGATAAGGTCTTGTTATTGAGAATTAGAAGTTGAGCCTTTTGATTTTATTAAGTCAGCCAGACGGGTTTTGTCGTCGGATTCTAGAATCATATAACCAACACCTGCCGAAGCGACGAGAATCAATGTGACATGGCTAAAGAAAGAGAGCCAATTGTCGGGTGTGACAAAGTTGATCATCAGAGCCGCTATTGGAGCGGCGGTGATACCGCCAAGTAATGCGGATTTGATCCATGTGAAATAGATACGACCGATTGAAACATTGACGATGCGTCGGATGACTTGAGGATAGACGAGTCCATAGAGCAGGACCTGCGGAATTGCAGTCCCATAGGCTAGGCCAATCATGCCATATTTGTCTACGAGAACAATCGAAAGAATGATTTTCAGTATTCCTTCAGCAAGCAAGACATAGAGCAATTTGTCGTGTTTGCTGAGACCGAACATAATTGAGTTGCCCACGATTTGCGGCATGAAGATAACTGCTGGTATAGCTAAGACAACCATGATATCAGCAGCTGGCGCATATTCGGGCGCTAACCATAGTCGTATAAATTCATGGGCATAGAAGAAGCAGCCAGTGGCAAAAACCGCGGTGACAAACGAGATATATTTTATGCCTTTGAGATAGATTTTCCCAAGAGTCTGTTTGTCATCGTTAGATTCAAGGTGTGAAATAACTGGCACCAGCGGAGTGCCGATTGCGTTGATCAAATTTCTGATATAATAGAATATTTGCCCTGCGGGGGCATAGATTCCGGCGGCGGCGACCGTGATTAGTCCGCCAAGTATATAGGCGTCGGCTCGAAATATTACCAGCCACATAATAACTATCAGAAATGAGATTTTGGAATAACCCAACAAATCTTTCGCGATGGATTTGTCGAGCGATTTCATTTGTAGGCGGATTTCGGGATGCATTCGTTTGAGTGTGATAATCGACCAGATTTGACGCAAGAAACTTATGATGAAAATTGCCCAAACAAGAGCGACAAGTCCGTAGCCAGCTTTTAGCAAGTAGACTAGCGCAATGACTCTGACTACTTCAGCGACCATGTTCTGTGCGTTGCTGATATCGAAACGATGAAAGGCGCCGAGTGTGTTGGCAAATGGGAGCAAGAGGAAAAAGACAACTACTTCAAAACTTATGACCAATAAAGTGTCTTTGGTTTCTTGCAGCAATATAGGGTCGGGTATGACAATTATGCTTTCAAGATTGGCAATCACAAGCAACGCTATAACCATTGCGATTGCCGCTAGAACCAAATAGATAGCTGTGGCGGTGTTGAGAATGCCGTTGACTTTGTCCATGCGCTTTTCGCCGAGCGCCTTCGAAATGAATCGCACCAGTGACTGCTTCATGCCGATATCGGCCATCGATAAGTAGTCCAACGTCGCAAAGACTATTACCCAAGCGCCATACCGCGCCTCTCCGAGTATACTTGTGATGAAAGGAGTGAAGAAAAAGGTGATTCCCACGCGCAGGCCGAACCCCGCCCAAGAGGTGAAGATGTTCTTTAATAGTTGACGACCGACTAACATTCTCTTTACACTGTCCTACGGAGTATGCTGATTGTGGTTTGCCTTGTAATGGCTGACTCTTTGATGATTATACCAGCGCTAAAATAATCACCGATACGGAAACCAGTATAGACTCCCAAGAGTACAACTGATAGTTTTATTCTCGGTATCTGGCGGTATAATTTGAGAAATCGCTGAAACTCAAAAAACACGACTATACGTAACACAACTACTAAAATGATGAAATCGAAATTGACCCAAGTTTTGACAGCAAGCAAGAGAATCCGATCGGCGAATAGTCGTCTCTTCCTTTCTGTAGTGATCTGCTCTGTGATGATTGGAGCCTTGGTGGTTCTAATTGCGACTCCTATTAGCGCCAAAAAACGGGTCAAGCTTTTTGATATTACAGTCCCGCAACCGAAAAAAGGGCAGATGGAGCGTCTGAGTGATATTAGGATCCGAGGACGGTATATTTCTCCACAGGTTTTTGCTTCGACTGAAGTGATATTCTACTTGAACAAGAAGGGCACAGTTGATTCGTTGGGTTGGTCTCATCCTGAAGATGATTCATTGGTCTTTCGACCTTATCGAGATTCCTTATTGGCAACAAAATTTGAAGCGGGAAAAATTCAAGGAAAGAAATCGAGCTTTGCCTTGGTAGTCAGGTTCTTTGCTTTGGGAGGCAGGCTTGGTGACCGTGGAGTCGCTGATTTTCCAGTCAATGCAGATGGGGAGCTTCTTGATTATGCCCTAGCGCTCAAGTCTTTGGCCAACTATGGATGCAAAGCTCCAGAACTTGTGGTTTGCCCTCCATATTACTTTCGCAAACCAGACATTGAAGACAGTCACAAGCGGCTCTATGATTTTGCTGTTATCCATGTCACACTAGACTCGACTGGTTCTCCAAGAGAACGAAGCATTTATTATGCGAGCGATGAGGGACTGGGAGAGATGGCATTGATTACTTCTGGTTGGGCGGAGTATTCTCCTGCTTCAGCAAATGGAAGTAATGTGGAGAGCGAAGGGTTCTTGTTCATACGTTTCTTTCGCGAAATTGCCTATCCCGTTGAGAGCTGGAAGCTCGCCGACTTAGATTTAAGTAATGATGATTTGGAACAGATGCGTGTCATGTGGATTCCTGGAAGGCAATTTGGTGATATTGCTCCAGTTCAAAGGGCCAATCAGGACTTGTCTATTAGGATACCACTTTCGTTTTCACAAGGAAGCGCTAAGAAAGCGCAACTGCGAGTTGATAGTAAGGGGCGCGTCCAAATTAACCAGCTCAGCGGTTTGACAGGGAAGGTTGACATGCAGATAACGTTGGATAAGCTTAAGTCAATACCATTCTATCCTGCGTTTAGATTGTCAACCGATCCGTCGATTGATATGGTGACATTGAAGTTCCTTAGTGTTCTTGGGCGTCTGAATCTTTTGCCACAGGACTCGACGACATATCTCTTGCAGACAGAGTTCATTGACAAATACAATGTCGTTGAGCGAAATAGGGCACAGAGACGCCGTTGAATTTTCCCAGACATGTTTTTCGTTTTGTGAGTTTCCAAGAAAACTATTCTGCGGGTTCTTCATTATAGCATTTAGTTGTATCCAAATTGACACGGCGCGAATCAAAATATGTACTTTCGGTTGATGGAGAATTGGTTTCAGTGAAAGCTACTGTTTGTGGGGCAGGTCCCGTCATTCTCTTTGTCCACGGCCTGATGGGTTCCGCTGGTGTTTGGGACTCAGTGGTTTCCAAGCTTCCTGAGGGATATAGGGCCGTGGCTGTCGATCTGCCAGGCTTTGGAGAATCGCCGCCATTCTCAAGTGACAAACAAACTATCCATGATTATGGAATACTTCTCCGAAATCTAACTGAAGAGCTGTCTGAGAAGCAACCATTAGCGCTCATAGTGGCCGACTCGTTCGGGGCGAGAGTTGTTTTGGACATGCTCAAGGGCGATACATTGCGCGCGGATAGTATTGTTCTCAGTGGATGCTTTATTGAAGGTGTACCTAAAATGTTTTCATTTTTGAAGAGAAAACGACTAGTCTCGAATTTGCTTAAATTCGCTAGGCTCGTTCCAGCTTCTTTCATTGTTGCCACTCTGAAAGTAATCCCTATCTCACAGTTGAGACACCTTCGGAAAATAGACTCTCAGGTTGTCAACTTGGCTTTACGTTCAGACCCAGAAACAGTGGAAAGTCTACTGAGGGAACTTTTTTGTCCGTTTATGCTTAGTAGCATTAAGGCAAACTTGAATAATCAGATTGTCTTGATAAGAGGGGAGTTAGATAATATCGTCAGCGAGGGGAGCGCGAAGCAATTGGGTAAGGTCCTTGGCGCCCAAGTTATTGGGCTACCGAAAGTGGGACACACCTCAATGCTAGAGGATCCGCAGGCCTATGCCGAAGCGCTTTGCCAGCTACTACCTGATGTCGGGTAATGGCATACGGCGCTAGGGTTTGCTGGCTACGGCGCAATTTTCGTAAATTGCTACGAAAGTGTGACCCCTTGTCGCAGAATGTGCGACTTAGTTAGCCGGAGTTTCGACAGGGCAGTCTTTATCACAGCGTTATTTGGCGGACGATATGACTTATCATAAAAAACAACAGTAATGGACGCAAAATAATGCGAGAGAGTAGATTACGGAATTTAGAAAATAGGCGGGTGGTCGCAAATCGTCGAATTGGCGTCTATTTCCTTTGGATTATCCCTGTTGGTGTGGCTTTTGCATTATTTTTCTTCGGAGGTGGGATAACCGCTGGAAAACGGTGGGGGATTTTCGCTTTTGCCATAGTCTATGTTGCTGTCCGATTGGCAATTATGCGCTATCGGACAAAGAGGCGCGAGCAGAAGAAGTCCGAAGAGGGGGCAAGTTTCACTCAACAATAATTGAACTTTCGGTGAAGTTACTAGCCAATAATCACTTGCGAGGCAATTTCTCTCTTGACAAGTCCGTATTTGCGGCTATAATTGTTGCGCCTACTGTAATTCGACATGATGCAGTAGCGTCCTCTAATTGTATAACCATCAAGTTGCATTACCGCGCAACTCTATAACCACAGAGCATAATCACAGAGCAAATATCTGAGGCAAAAGCAAAAGTTTGTAAGGTTAGCTTGGAACAAAAGGTACTGAAAATCGAAATGATGAAAATCAAGATGACGCAAATTAATATGACAGAACGAAATGTAAATTTGGGTGACAATAATATGTCATCGAGCAAACCTTTCAAGGCGATGTCCTTGCAAGGACTCAGTGTTGCTTTTGTTGCAACTCTTATGTTTGGAATTGTTCTTACCAATCTTTCGCAAGCCAAATTTGATGAATCAACTGTTTCTAGGGCTTTGAAAAATGGTGACACTACCCAAGCTTTAGAGTCATTGAACAGTGCCGTTTCCAATGATAGCAAAGACTATAAAGCTATCTACTGGCTCGGACGAATCGCTTACGCTCAAGGCAAGTATGTCGACGCCAAGGGGCATTTCGCTAAGACCTATAAATTAAAGAAGAATTACTACCCTAGCTTGTACTTTCTAGCCATGACTCACATGCATTTGGCTGAATTTGACGAAGCCAAGCCATTGGTGCGCAAAGGGCTAAAGAAAGCTCGTACAATGCGAATCGAGTTTAATGGAGCGCAGGATTCGATTCGTACGATGAAAGACAACTATGCTCGAACTGGGAATCCAGCTGGAGTCACTGAGGTCGATGGTGATGGGACAACTGAGGTGAAGGTCTACAAGAAGGTCACCGAAGCTGAGCTTAAAGAGAAGATCGCACAAAACCCAAAAGACCCAGTGAACTATTTCTCGCTGGGTAAAATGTATTTCGATTCCAGCCGTTATGAGGAAGCGAAAACTCAATTAGAACTAGCGCTGAACCAGAAGCCTGATCATGATCTGTCTAATTATCAATTAGGCCTAACGTTGCTCAAACTTGGTGATCTCGCAGGCGCTCGCGCTACATTCTTGAGTCGTATTGAAGCCAATGAGTCATATAAAGCCGAATACAATTATGGATTGGGCGCTGTTTTTCTTGCCGAGGCAAAAAACGCTCAACAGGCGGAAGGCTCTAAAGAACTTGTAGATTCTCTGGCTGGTTCGGCGGATGCAAAGTTCAGGATAGCAGTGGCCTATGACGCTTATAATCCAAAGTTCCATTTAGGATTGGCGGAAGCTAACTTTATGCGAGGAGCTTACGGTCTCGCTAAGGATGGCTATGAAACAGCCCTTGAGCTATCTCCAGGTGACAATCTTGAGATTATCAACAATTTTGCTGAGACATGCTATGAAGTCAAAGACTATACATGCGCGCTTGAGCAATTCGGAAAAGTTCTCAAACAAGATTCTCTTAATGTTCGTGCTTGGCGGAGAGTCGGGTCTATATATTTCGGCGCCGCTACTGGAGCCGCTTCAGCTGACGCAGCAACCGAGAATTACAAGAACACGATTGCCGCATACCGTAAGTACATCGAACTGTCAGACTCGCGTATCGATAGTTCAAACGCGCAAGTCTATTATGATTTGGCAGAGTCGTTGGCTAAGTTAAAAGGGTATCCTGAGGCGGTTGCCAATTACGAACTTGTCTTATCAATCCCAGTTATCCCTGATGAAATCTACTTGGATGTCGCTCGTGGATATTCGATTATGCAGAAGTGGGAAAAGGCAATTGAATATTATGAACTGCATGCCAAGTGGGCCTTGGAACAAGGGGCTGATTATACCGCTTCGATGTCATCAATAGAGATTGATAAGCGCATTGGCGAGGCGTATTACGGACTCAAGGACAATGCTGCTGCGATTCCATATCTGCAGCGTTCTTATGCCGCTGATACATCCCAGACAAGATTGTTGATTAACATCGCATTGGGTTATCACAACCAAAAGAAATATCTTCACGCTTTCCCATATTACCAGCGTCTCCTTTCAAGTGATTTGGGCGAGGAAATTTGGAAGCTCTATCTCAACGGCGCTTTCTGTGCTATGCAATTGGCCAAAGGCGAAGGTAAAGACAAGGACCTCAAAGACATTATTGGTGTCCCACTTGAGCCATCGGGTAAATTGTCCTCAAAGGGATATTACAAAATTGGCCTTGGTTGGCTAGAGCAGGTGCTGGTATATCAACCTGGGCATGAACGTGCAACTTCATTGTTGGCTTCCACCTATCTCTGGGAGTTGAATGACTGCCAAAATGGTGTGCTTTGGTATACAAAAGTTAATGAGATTAACCCGAATGATTGCGAAGCGTTGCGTTCTCTTGGGTATGCTTACTTTGGTGGAATTTGCAAAAAGAACTACGGGAAAGCGATTAGTTATCTCGGCAAAGCCCTGAAGTGTTTGGGTGGAGATCCTTGTAAGGCCAAGGAAATTACTCTTTGGACAGCTCAGGCCTATCACACCCGCGCTGTTGATTACTCTGATGCCAAAGAGCCTGAGAAAGCTCGCACAGCATTCAAGAGCGCTTTTGATTGGTACTCCAAAGTCCTCAAATGCGATCCAGGTAACAAAGATGCTTTGCAGGGTAAAGAGGATGTTGAATTCGAGTTTTAATGGATAGTCGCATCTTGTTAACAAGCTCGTAATATAGAAAACTAATAAACAATAACATTTTTTGGAGTGATGCTTTTTTGTGGAATTTATGGTGTTTTTTGGCGGGAATCGGCCTTGACCTTTTCGCTGGGAAGCATACATTAGCGGACTATCGGACGTAACTGTCCGAATTTGGCCAAGAGTGGTTTTCGGCCAAATGTAAACTTCAAAGTTTCATGGTCATGAAACAGCGACATAACTAGTCTGATGGTACAAGCTGATGATAATATCTGTTGGTAAGAGGGTAAGATAAGATAGAATGGCTGATAACGTCGATAAAGATCAACGTGCAGGAGCGGGTAGCGCTCCTACTTCAAAACTCAATGTTGAGGATGATATTCGGTTACAGTATATCGGATTTGACGTTGGCGCTAGCAAGACAGGTGAGCTGTACAAGAACGGCGGCGAGCAGGAAAAGTTCTTGTCTCGTGTTCGTGAAAAACGTGAGCGAAATGACATTCTAAGAGACACCAGCGCATTTCGCGTCGATCGCATCAGCGGCGCTGAAAAATATGTCCTACTTGCCGCATCAGTGCTCGTCTTATTGACTTTCTTCCTGCCAGCCACGCCATGGATTGCAGGCTATTTTGAAACCAGAACTGAAGTTAGTGTTAGTGGGACACCAAAGCCCGTTGACAGCGGTTTGTTAGCTGACTCAAGCGCGTTAGAAGGCGATAGCGCTAACGCTGGTATGGGAACAATCGAAGATGTCCCAATCGAAGAGGCGGCGCCAGTTACCAAAGACAGAAGTGGCTTCCAAGAATTAGTCGTAAAGAGAACACGTATAGTTATCGAAAGAACACCTTTCAGCCGTAGCGGTTTACAAGTCTTAACAAATTTTGGAAGTGTTAGCTCTGATGTACTTTCTTCAGGGATCATTCTCAAGATTACAGGCGCGCTGTTTATCCTCTTGATTCTTTCAGTTTTTGCCACACCACTTTTTATTATCTATAGCGTTTTGACTATCAAAGGTGATCCCGATGCAGTTGCGTTGCAACTAAAGAAGGCTCTGAAATTTGGTTGGTATCCCACTATGATTTGGCTTGCGATGTTAGTACTTTCGATTTTTGGGGCGGAATATGGTTTTGATTCAACCACTGCATTGCACCAGCTGGGTGCAACGTATGGCATGTCGAGTTTCTTAGGATTAACCGGAAGCGGTTTATATATCAGTTTAGCGGGTTGCATGTTTGCTGGAGCCAAGTCGATAGAGATTTAGAGCTTTGATCGTGAACTTCAATTTGGATATCAGTTATTACATAAGAAAAAAATAGCATAAATAATATTTTCTGTACAGGAGGCGCCACACAAGTGAAACAATCAATTTTTATCACACTTATCACCGTAATCTCGGTTGCAGTATCAGTTGCGATTTTTGTTTATCTCGGCGGCCAGCCTAAGAACACAATCATGCACAACGTTCATGAGGGTGGCCCTTTGGTCGTGGTTTTGTTTACTGTTTTGCTGATGCTTATCGCTTTTGTTATCGAGAGATTCTTCTCACTTGCCAAAGCTAAAGGCACAAGCTCTGTCCAGGTGTTCTTTAAGAAGTTCATCATCATGGTTCAGAAGGGTGACTGGGACGGCGCATTGGCCGCTTGTGACAAACAGCGTGGTTCAACTGCAAATGTTCTGCGAGCTGGTATTGAAGCCTACCGTGGAGTCGAGAATGACGCATCTGTCGACGCCGATAAGAAAGTTGCCGCAGTGCAGGCTGGAATCGAAGAAGCCAACGCACTTGAAGGCCCGCTCTTGGAGCGTAATTTGATTGCTATGTCCACTATCGCTTCGATTGCGACAATGGTTGGTTTGCTAGGAACAACACTTGGTATGATTCGCGCGTTTGCCGCGACTGGTAATGTCGAAGGTGGTGTAATTGACGCGACAGCTCTGGCGACAGGTATCTCTGAGGCCTTGGTTAATACAGCTGGTGGTTTGATCTCTGGTATTTTGGGTATTTTCTTCTATAACTACTTTGTGAACAAGGTTGACACATTCAACTATGTCACTGACGAAGCGTCATTCGAGACGATTCAGGTCATAAAAGGTCGTATGGCTGCCCAAAAGAAGGCCGCCGCGTAAGTTAGGGTATTCATCGACAAACCGCTCTAGAGTGTGGTTTGTTGAAGAATCGCCCAAATTGGCGCCGAATTTGTATAACATAAGACAGGGCATAGTCGGACAATTTTGTCTGAACAATATTATCTGACAGTTGAGCCACGTTTGAGGTAGTCACTCGTTTAGGGTAGATAAACTAAAATTTAGATAATCATGGCGATAAAGAAAAAAAGACGGGTCAATATCGTTACCGATATGACACCCATGGTAGATATCGCGTTTCTGTTGCTGATTTTCTATATGGCGACGACGACATTCAAACCGCCAGAGACAAAAGCGGTGACATTGCCGTCTTCACATTCGGAAATCAAGTTGCCAGATCAGGACATCATCAATATCACAGTTACGAAGCTCGATTCGGTTTATGTCGATTACTTGGCGCCGACGATGGTTGAAGTTGATGGTGTTGAATTCAAGTCGACGGTAAGAAAATATGCTGAAACTGACGCTACGTCAGTGGCCTTCTATATCAACAAGGCTCGCGAAAAGAATCTTCGAGCTCTAGTGGTTATCAAGGCTGATAAGGATGCTAGTTTTGGCACCATGGAACGCGTTATGAAGTCCATGCAAGAGAATAATCTGACGAAGTTTCAGGTCGTCACAGATATGATAGTTGAGCAGATAGATGGCGAGTAATTTGACGATGATTACAACTACGAGTGTAATCAGCAAGCGCCTTCTTGATCCGCAAAAGGAGTCTATGTAATGGCAGGAAATGTGGTACAAAAAGCCGCCAAGACAGGGAAGAAGGGTCTAAGACGTCCTAAGAGACGTATTGCGGTCCTTATCGATATGACTCCTATGGTTGATATCGCTTTCTTATTGCTGATTTTCTACATGGTCTCGACTGTGTTCAGTCAACCACAGGCGATGGAAATCAATCTGCCAGATCCTGATGAACAGGATACGGAGATTCCTGTAGCGGAATCTAACCTGCTGACCATCTGGGTCGATGCAGACAATACTCCTTTTTGGCTGGTCGGTAAGCCCACAGGCAAGCATTTGCCAATACCGTTTGCGCAAGATTTGGAAGCGCATGATTCCTTGGGATTCGTCGTTGATTCGGATTCATTGATTCACATATTGGCTAATGAGAACCGTTCAAACAGTAAGTTGAATACTCTTATATACATTCATCCTGAGGCAAATTTTGCCTCAATGATAGAATTGCTAGATGATATTGATTTGCTTGAGCGTTCATGGAACAGCGCCTTAGCCGAGAAACTGGGTAAGCCACTTAATGAACTAACTCGAAAAGATGGCAAGTTCTCTTATCGTTATGCGATGGACACTTGGGAAGTTGGCGGTCGAATCGACAACATTATCCGCGCCGCGAAACGCAAGGCCGCCGGGCAATAAAAGAGGGGGAATAATTTATGCTATTAGCGCCGAAATTTTCAGGAAAATTGCCCTATGGAGCTTTTGAGCTCAAGGTTGCCTATCAGAATAATATGCTTTTGGCTACGATAATTACCGCCTCAGCCGTTGGTTTGATTTGGTTGAGCATTTTCATCTATCAAAAAGCCACCTATATCGAAGCTACGGAGATTCCAGTAGTGATGATTGAGTCGATTATGGATCTCGGCCCACCGCCGACGATTGTTAAGAAGCCACCACAAATTGAGATTTCGACACAGAAAATAGCCCAGCCAAAAGTTGGTATTCCGAAACCAGTCGCTGACGATGAAATCACCGAAGATGTAGTCCTTGCGACCAAGGAAGAGTTGGCGGACATTAACGTCTCTGATCTGGACTTTGGTAACGATGGTGATGCTAGAATCGAAATTCGAAATGAAATTTTACCTGATCGCACAGCGTTTGTTAAGCGCGAGATTGAACCAGCCTTTATTGAAAGAGTTAGTCCAGTATATCCTGAACTCGCCAAACGAGCGGGTCTTGAAGGTGTAGTGTGGGTTCAAGTGCTCGTTGATAAAACTGGTAAAGTTCGCGATGTCAAAATCGGCAAAGCTTCTGGAGCTAATGCTGGTTTTGAGCAAGCCGCCATTGACGCCGCTTGGAAATGTAAGTTCTCACCTGCTATTCAGAATGGTCGTCCAATCGCTGTCTGGGCGAGCTTTCCTTTTCGCTTCACGCTCAAAGCCGCAGGTGGTTGATCAGGCTGTCAGGGCCTGATTTTTGTTGAAACGCAGGTTGTTGTTGAACAAAAATTGCTGTTGAGCGCATTGCGTCCTCACATTATGTAGTCTCTCTCCATATACGATTTATAGATAGTTTGATTGTATGTCTTGGTCCCGTTTAAAGAACGGGAGCTTAGGCATGCGCACATCTGAAATTGTTCTGCGCTATCCTATAGCGCAGAGAGGGGAGGCTGTAATGCTGTTGAAGCCAAGAATTACCTGTCAGGTTCCGTATGGGGCTTTCGACCAAAAGATTCACTATCAGTACAATCTCTTGCGAGCGTTGCTACTAACTTTCGCATTGGTTGGCGCCATTTTGGGTGCGCTATTTATCGGGGCAAATCCCACCAGTGCTAACGGAGGCAAGCCGTTTGAGGGGTGTGTATTGGATTCAGTTATTGTGTCAGTCGATTTCTCCCATAATACTGGAGGGACAAGAACTGCTACAGGGCCTAAGGTTTCTATTGATGTGGGCGCCATAAATGGTATCCCCGTGCCTGTCGCAGTCGATGACCTGCAAGGTTCTTCTGGTAATTTTGAGGCAACTTTTGGAGTTGCTCTTGGCAATTTGCCATTTACTGGGATTATAGGCTCAGGTTCCAATGGCCTTCGCGCTAGAAGTGGTAGAGGAGGCTTGGGCTATCCAGACGCCTCCAAATTCATTCCACATGAAATCGCCCCTCAGGGGCTTGAATGGGCTATACCAGAGTATCCTCGTTTGGCAAAAGCCGCTGGTCTTGAGGGAGTTGTTTGGATTGCCGCTTTTGTGGATGAGAGAGGCAAGGTTCAGGCAGTTCAGATAGCTAAGGCCTCTGGCTCCAATGCGGGTTTTGAAAGGGCCGCTGAAGCTGCGGCTTGGAAATGTACATTTTCTCCCGCTGTTCAAAACGGCAACCCTGTGGCTATTTGGGTGACCTTTTCATTCCGCTTTAGGCTTTCTCAGGATTAGCTAACTTGCTGATATTCAGGGCAAATTACAATAGCTTGCAATTGGCAAGTGGTTGTGATTGCTTATGAGTCAAGGCCAGCGGTCCAGAGAGAGTAGCGTTGAGCTGAGCGTCTTGCGCCATATACCTTTTGGCACATATATTTTTGCCACCAGATATGGAGTCAGTCGCTCGGCTCTTCGTGTGTTTGGCGCGCTAGTAGGTATAGGCCTTTGGCCCGTCTTTTGGTAATTTCTGGAGTATTTTCAATTACAACTTGACAACTGCTCAAATGGGCAGTATCCTGTCGCAATGATTGAAACGTCACCCATCGCGCCTTGGCGGTGGGGAAAATGACGGTATCATCTTATTCAAATTATTCAGATTGAATTTGCGACTGATGCGACTAATTGAACTAACTCGATATAATATCCCAGTTTCTCTGATAGAGGGCTGGCGCCAACGACAAGGGGATATTCTCCTGCCGCTCCAGAGCGAAGCTCTGCGTCAGGGACTTCTTGCAGATGGTCCAACAGATAATCCAAGTCTGGCGGGGCGCTCTTTGTTGATTTCGGCTCCGACGTCAACAGGTAAAACTTTCTGCGGAGAATTGGCTTTGGCTGGCGCGATTGTTCAGCGGCTCAAAGGTGTTCTGCTGGTTCCGCTCAAATCGATTGCTGAAGAGAAATTTGCGGAGTTTGAGTCGCTTTATAAATGTCTAAATCTCAAGTGCATAATCGCGACTGCGGATCATCCTGAATATAGCGGAGCGCTTGTCCGCGGCGAGTTTGATATTGCCATATGCGTTTATGAGAAATTCAACCAAGCGCTCTTGTCGAATATTGATTTGTTGGGTCGTCTGGGCGCTTTGGTTATCGATGAGGCGCAATTACTGACTGATCCTGAGAGAGGTATGGCGCTCGAAAGTATTTTGTTGAAACTAACAGGCTATCGGCAGGCGAGCGCTTTAGGTTCCCGCACGACCAACGCTGGGCCGCGTTTGATAGCTCTGACAGCTTCTTTGGCTACAGATAGCGCGTTGGCCGAGCGTTTCGACGCACAACTCATTCGTGAAACGCGGCGGCCTGTTGAATTGCGTTTGGGAGTTCTTTTCGCTGGAAACTATCGCTATTTCAATCGCGAGACTGGTGAAGTCGGCTACGAGGAATATAGCTCTGGAAAGTTAATGCCTTTTGACGCAGAGCAACCGCCTCCGATAGCTCCTGAGTTGTTGCAGAGATTATCCACAGACAGTGGCCCGACTTTAGTGTTCCTAAGTGAACGCTGGCGAGTGATAGGCGCGGCTCTGGCCTTGGCGGCTTGTGGTCGTTGGAGGCGCGCTGAGAAGAGTTTGGCTGATTTGACTGGGGAAGAGCCATCGTCGGTGGTTCGCGCATTGTGCCAGTCTTTGACCTGCGGTGTGGCGTTTCATAGCGCTGATTTGACAGCTTCCCAGCGCCGCGTGATTGAACAGGGATTTCGGTCAGGCGAAATATCGGTCATTTTTTGTACCACTACGCTTGGTTTGGGTGTCAATCTGCCAGCGGAAACAGTGTATATCGAGCCATTCAAATATAGCGCCAGCGCTTTAGCCGATGGTGGTGGGCGTCAGAAACATCGACTCGCTGGTTTAGCGCCATTACCGCGCGCAGAGTTCGAGAACATTGCTGGCCGCGCGGGTCGGTATCATTGTCAAATCTCCAGTGAATCTCAGCCACAAGTGGCGCGGGCAGTTTTGATAGCGCAAACAGAGTTTGAGCGTGACGTCCTGTGGGGAACTTACATCGAGCCAACGCATGCCGCGAATTCTCGATTGTCTTTGATTGTTGACGCCAGTGAAAATAGTGAGGCGTTCACCTCGCTTGTTCTCGAAATGATTGTTTGCGGTTTGGCTTCTAATCTGGCACAGTTGGCAAGCGCCTTTGTGGCCCTGGCAAGATCATCGAATGATGCCCAAAGTCAGAAGGATCAGCGCTCCGAGACATTGAACAACGCAGTCAATCATTTGCGTGAGCTCGACTTGCTTATTGCTGATACTGATAAGTTGGTAGACACCGATCTTGGTCAGGCCGTCGGGGGCAGTGGTTTGTCATTGCGAGGGGTGTCGCACTTTGTCAACGCCTTGCAACGCATCCAGCCGACATCGGCGCAGGAATGGTTGGCTTTGGCGCTTAGTTCCCCAGATTTTTTTGGTTCAGGTCCTATCGCAACTCGCACTGCCGCTGGCGCTGTGGCGCGACAATTATTTACATCTTTGCCAGATTCCGCTGATCGACTATTGGCTTGTCTGACGGGGGGAGCGCCTGTGCCGAGTCCAGTTAGTGTTTTGGGAGCCTCACGATTACGTGCGCCAGAATTGATTATGCGTATTCGGGCTTTTCTAGTTTTGGAAGCCTGGCGCTCGGGTGAGTGGGCGCATCTTTTGGAAACTCGCTGCCGAATATCGGTGGCGCAGGTGTCTCGTTTGGGACAGGATGTTCGTTGGCTCATGCGGAGTCTGGTCGATATCGCAGTGATTGTCGGCGTCTTGACCGCAGAGTCAGCTATGGCTTTGGAACTGGACTCTTTGATGGATTCTCTCCGCTATGGCCTTCCGGCGCCAGCTTTGGAATTGGGACAGTCTCTGGCAAAAAAATCCGATGGTAGTCTCTATCAACTCACTGACTTGTTCAACCGCGCCGAATTGATGGAACTCGAAAACTCTGGCTGTCGCACAGCCAGTGATGTTGCTGAATTATTAGAAACTTCTGGCGCCAAAGTTCTCCCGAATACTTCAATCAATCCCGCTGTGGCTTTCGCTGTCAAGCAGCGCCGATTGCAGGCGCGGCTTGCCGCACTCGGTCAAACACCAGCTCCGTCTGGAGCCTGTAGTCGTTTATCAACAGCACAAAAAAAACACAACACACATAATTCAACACATTCAAACAAACAGGAGAGAAACATGAGTGAACAAATCGTAGCAGGACATCAGGCGCAGGCGCCATTGCTCTACCCAGCGACTTCCGCTGGCTTGACAGTCGGGAAGACCGCGCAAGCAAGTAGCCCAATAGTACCTGGGTTGACATTGGTTCCCTGTAGCTTGCAAATCGATGGGGCCTCGCGAGGTGAGCGGTTTTTGATGCGAGTCGATGGTTTGCCAGTCTCTTTGACAGGCAAGTCATTCAAGTATTTGGTGAAATTAGTCTGCGCTCGTTTGGCGCAAGCCGATGGCTGGATTTACAAAGATGACATTGAAATCGGTTTTAATCAGGCGCGTTATTTGTATCGCATGCGCCGCGAAATAGCCGCGCAATTGCCGAGCTATAGCTGGTCGGTCTATGAGAACAATCGTCTGGGCTATTATCGCTTGGCGCTTGATTCCGCGGCGATCAGTGTCAATCGCGAGGCGTTAGTCAATAGTCCAGACTATGAGATTGCGCAGGCAGCCGCAGCGTTGGCAATTGTCGGGCCTATTGAAGCGCCTGTAGATCGGGCTATGGAAGAACGTCGTCTGGGGTAGGCGTCTCTTCTTGAGCGGTCTGCTCTGCAAGAATAAGCGTTGACAGTAGCGCTAAAACACGGGTAATTATCGTGGGTTTGCCGAGAACGGCGCCCGCGAGCGCCTGTGTGTATCGTTGTCAGATTGTGCTTGTTTTATTTGCTCCAATCGAAACGATAGAATCTCTTTGAGGCCCACAAAGCTCGCTATGAAATTGTAACATCCGCGATAAGGACAGCTCAGCGAAATGATAGTCAAGTCAATTAACAAGATTCCCTTGAAACCAACGGACGAAGGTCAGATTTATCCTATCCTGCCAGTAAAGGTTGGCTTGTTATTTCCAGGAAATCGCCGCCGTTACAATATAACTCGCAAATCCTCGCTAGCCTTGCTTGAGACTTGTCGTGGGGGAGAATGTCCACTGATAATTAGTTACACTCCCACATCGCGCGAGTTATCCGATGGCGCAGTTATCCCACTTAGTGAAGTAAGTGTCACAGCTTTGGTCACCAATGTTCGTGAGGGACGCGGTGATTCAAAGGATGTCGAATTCATGGGAGTTGATCGTGTTGCGCTCACTTCGATAACCAGCCGCTCACCATATGTAATGGGTGAGGCGCGTCTGGTTCAAGAGCGTCCACGATTACAAGGTCCGAATCACGACAAGATTCTCGCTGAAGTAATTGATCTAGCCGAGAAGATTATTGAGCGCGGTTCGTCAGTCGATCCAAGATTGAAAGAAGCAATTCGTGTCGCTCATGCAACGGACGGCGCCTTTGCAGATGTGGTGACAGCTTATGCTCCACTGAATCCAACTGAACGTCAAACCCTATTGGACACGATAGATTTGCGCGCTAGGTTTGATCTTCTCAGAGACTTGGTGAGAACAGAACTTGACCGTATTTCGCTTTCTTTGCAATTAGGACATCGCGCCGAAGAGCAAATGAAAGAAAATCGTCATCGTGAATACCTTGAGCTAAAACTTGAGGAAATAAAAAAACAACTTGGCGGACCCTATGCCGACGAAAAGGCCTCGGCTGCGTTCAAGCGTCGAATCCGATTAGCTACGAATCTCCCCAATGATGTGAGATAATTGGCTTGGGAGGAGGCTTCGCGCTTGGCGATTTTGCCAATTGGCGCCGCAGAATATGCGAGTGTTCGCCATTTTGTCGAAGTCTTGCTCTCATTGCCTTGGAGCAAAGAGCAGCTGAACGACTCGCTTGATATGAAGAGCCTCGAAACAGCTATTTTTAAGGATTACTACGGCACAGACAAAACTAAGCGTAGAATTATCGAACGGATTTCGTCGAATATCCTTACTGGTGGGTCGGAGAAGGGTCCGATTATTTGTTTTATGGGCTCGGCGGGAACTGGCAAGGCTACTCTGGCGCGTTCAATAGCGCGTGGTTTGAAACGTGAGTTCCTGAGACTCAGCCTCGGCTCGATTGTTGATATTACCGAACTTAAAGGTATGCCACGTTCGATGATCGGCGCCACACCTGGTGTGTTCATTCGTGAATTGCAACGCCTGAAGACATCGAATCCTGTGATTTATGTCGAGGACCTTGAGTATCTTGGCGATGGAGATAATTCGTTGGCGCTGGCTTTATTGGAAGTCATGGACCATCGTCTTAATCACCGTTTCATCGACAATTTTATTGGCATACCGTTTGATTTTTCTAAGGCTTTGTTTATTTGCGGTGTTCGCTACCCCGATGGCATCCCTGAGGTGATTGATAATCGAATTGAAGCTATAGAAATCCCTGGATATATTGAAAAAGAAAAGGTTTCGATTGCTAGAAAGCACCTTATTCCGCCACTGTTGAAGAAGTACACGCTGGCTCGCACCGATGTTTCAGTGACAGCTGATGGATTGGTGCGACTGATACGTGACTATACAATGGAGTCGGGACTTCTAGAGTTCTCGCGCCTGCTGGATAGAATTTTTCGCCATGTTGCCAGCGAAAGAAGGTCGAAAAAACGCAAAAAATGGAAACTCGATAGTCCACTGCTAGAGTCAGTTTTTGGGGCGCCTATGTATATACCAGAAAAGCCAATGAAAGAGCCTCAAATTGGCGTAGCAACTGGGTTGGCATGGACTGGTGTAGGCGGAGAATTGATGTTGATTGAGTGTCTGAAAATGCGCGGAGACGGCAATATCGTCTATACGGGCTCTCTCGGGGAAGTCATGCGCGAATCGATTCAGGCGGCTCATAGCTATATCCGTTCGATGGCGGATATGCTGGGTATCGATCATGACGATTTCAAAAATTTCGATATTCATGTCCATTTCCCATCTGCGGCTATCCCAAAAGATGGTCCCTCCGCCGGAATTGCCGTTTCGCTAGTTATCGCCTCAGTTATGGCAGAGCGGCCTATTCGCAACGATATAGCCATGACAGGTGAAGTGTCGCTTCAAGGTAATGTTTTGCCAGTCGGTGGTATTAAGGAGAAAGTCGCTGCCGCCCATCGCGCGAATATTCCGTACGTTTGTATGCCCCGTGAGAATGAAAAAGATCTCAAAGATTTGCCAAAAGAGATTACGCGTAGCACCAAGTTCATCTTTGTTGGCTCGGTTGATGAGCTATTTGAACAGGCGCTACTCGACTTTACACCCTCATCGTACACGCTCGAAAAGATGTTTGCTGTTGAATTGGAAAAGGCGCGTCGCAAACGATCTGCGAAAGTAGCCAAGAAGCGTAAGCCAGCCCGCAAAGCGGCCCGTAAGACAACAAAAAAGAAGAAATAGTCTCTTGGAATTGTTTCTTAGGTGAATTAGACAGGATTACTCAAGCAATAGTCTCCCATGTAAGCGCCTTGCAGTAACGACAGTCGCCTTGTTTCTTGGCGTCAATTAATAAGCGTTGACACATAGGCGGTTAGGCTACTATATTTGCCATGTACGTCAGGCATTTGGCAGCTATGCCAACTACCAACTTACCTATATCTTAATACTTATGTATTTGCCCCAACGAGGGCGCCGTCAGAAACAAGAATGCTATACCTAGGAATCGTCAACCTAGCTTAAGTTCGAGGCTGTTCATATCGTCATATCGGTTCTTGAAAGTTGTCTTTTTTCAAGAGAAGCGACCTTAACATTTAGGACGACTGCTTGTGGCTATTGACGGTTGTTAGGTATGTGGTTTTAGAGAAGAATTTTGAATAGTATATAGAATCATGGTTGCAAACTGGACTGCAACTCGGCCAACAGCAAATTAGGAGAAAATCATGCTTGTCTGCAATCCTTATGTACTCAAGAAGCAAAATTCTAGTAAACCTCACCACAGAAGGTTGGGAGTTTTCATGTCGATTGTCATGTTTGTGGTGATCCTTTTGGGAGTAACATCTACGCAAGCGCAGGTGAGCGCTTTGAATGCAAGCGCTGGAACAGATCCAGGAAACCCCGATGTCATTTCTGTGGCTGATGCTAGTGTCGATCCAGGTGACCATTTTCGTATTCAGATTTCGCTGTTGAATGATGAGGAACTCTCTGGCGCGACAATTGGTATTCGATGGGGAACCCCAGATTTATTTCTTGATTCGATTTCTTATGTAGGCACGCGTCTCGAAAGCCTTCCAGCAGTGCAGCGTCCAGTATCGATCGATAATACAACTCTATTCGCTGGGTTGGCTGGTTTTTTTGTCTTTGGCCCTCCAGGCATTCAATCTGGTACAGGAGCTTTTGCAAACTTTTGGTTCACTGTTAGCCCAACAGCAGCGGACCAATTCATTGACCTAGATTCCACATTTTTCCCACCCAGTGGAGATTTTATTTTAGTCGCACTTGCTGGTAATGTTTCATTTGCCCCACAGTTTTCTGGCGGTAGGATAACAGTTGGTGAACCGTCAGAGCCGTCAACCATTGATGTCAGTCCAACTAACTTTTTGTTCAACGCAATTGAAGGCGCCACTAATCCTGCTTTCCAAGTTCTGAATATCGAAAACGTTGGTTTAGGAAATCTGAATTGGACAGCGACCTTTTCATCATCTTGGCTGAATGTTTCGCCAACAACTGGGACAGCTCCGTCGGTTACTCAAATCACCGCCAATTCAATAGGATTACCTGTTGGGACATATTTCGATACGATAGTCATTAGTGACCCGAATGCGACCAATAGCCCCTTTGAAATTCCAGTTGAATTAGCAGTCTCACCACCACCACCGACTATCAATGTCTCTCAACGGACTTACTTTTTTAATGCCGTAGCGGATTCCACGAATCCGCCTACACAAAGTTTGATAATTAAGAATACGACCAATGGTTCTCTCAATTGGCAAGCAAGCAATTCTGAGAGTTGGCTGACAGTGACTCCGACTTCTGGAGGTGATTCGACAGATGTTTCACTCAGTGTGGATATTGCTGGATTACCTTTTGGCTCATATCAAGACACAGTCATTATTGGTGATTCGAGCGCAACAAATTCTCCTGTTAGGGTAGCGGTTAATCTGTCGGTGGCCTCTGACTTACCAATAATTGCTCTCTCTCCAGATACGATTCATGTAGTTGTTGATTTGAATTCGCCTGCATTGCTTGCGGCAGGTGATATTTTTGACACAGCTGTTTTTGTCATTAGTAACGCTGGCGCTGGGAGTATGACATACTCATTGAGCGAGACATCAAGTCGCATTTTCGCAATGACTCCGATTGCGGGTACGGCGCCTGATTCAATTCAAGTTATATTCAAACTCATCGGTGGTTCGCCAGGTGATGTATTTGATTCTATTTTGGTAAGTTCACCCGAGGCGATAAACTCTCCCCGGTACGAATACATCAGGTACCACTTTACGTTTTCCCCAGCCAACATAACCCTTTCGCCTGATACCTTAGAGTTTTCCCTATTTGAGTGTGAACAGGGAGCAAGTTTTGTCCCACAGATTGAAATTGCGAACTTCAACAATTTCGGTGAGCCAGCGTCATTTAGCCTTGAATTCTATATAGACTGGCTTACATCAATGCAAGATTTCGGTACGGCGCCAACATCGATTGGGTTTATTGCAAACGAAACAGGCTTATCTGTGGGTGAGTATCTCGATTCAATAAAAGTTATCTCGCCGATTTCGCAAACCAATCCACAGTATCTCTACGTCCGATTAACCATCCAAACAGCCACTCAAGCTGCAGTAATTGTTCCGAACAAAGAGATATTTGTTATCCCAGCTCGTGAGGATGAAAGTTTCCAATATGGTCCCGCTGATGTTTTGAAGCTGAATAATTTTCACGGTGGGTGTTTTAATTGGGATATACAAGAATCAATTTCATGGCTCAGCCATGATCCTCCATCTGGGCAAAACCCAGCAAGCATCTTACTTATAGGGGATGGAACGAATTTGCTTTTTGGAGAATATGATAGTTTGTTTACAGTTATAGTTCCTGAAGCCAATAATTCACCTAGGACTATTTTGACGACGCTTAGAGTCTGGCGCCTGTTTGGTGATTCGGACTACAATAATCGAATCAACGTCACCGATGTTGTCTATTTGATTGAATATATCTTCAGCGGTGGTCTGCCACCTGAGCCAGCAATCTATGTCGGTGATGTCGATTGTACTGGCACAGTCAACGTCGCCGATGTGACATTCCTAATAGCCTATATTTTCGACAAAGGTGATACGCCGTGCGGCAATGAGGGACTATGAGTTGTAACCTCCCAATTTCAATCTAGGTTGAGTATTTAATGAGCCTCTTCACAGAAAGCCACAGCTTTCGGTGGGGAGGCTCTTTTATTTGATACTGATTTGGGATTTCAAGGATTGATTCTTGGCAGAGCGACCTCTGAGTGTTACCTTAAAATCCACTCAGTTGGGGTTCCTCAAATAATGAGACTGAGTTGGCAAGCCATCACTCTTAAAGATGCTTTGCGTATATGGTTACATTCACCTACGAGATTACTACGTTTGATTAAAGAGTTTGATTGAAGAGATTGACTATGAGCGCTGAATTAAAGAAAAAATATTACCATATTATCACCTATGGCTGTCAGATGAATGTTGCAGATTCACAAACCTTGGCTGGCTGTCTTGAAGACTCAGGATTCACCGCTACTGAAGAAGAAGAGCAGGCCGAGTTGATAATCGTCAACACTTGCTCAGTGCGTGAAAAAGCAGAGGAGCGAGCCTTCGGCCGTTTGGGAGATTTGCGCCGACTTAAGAAGGATGGCCGTAAGCTCAATATTGTTGTAGTCGGTTGCATGGCCCAACGATTGGGGGCGCGGATTATAGAGCGGATACCACATGTCGATTTGGTTCTCGGCACGGATCGAATGTTTGATCTACCAGAAATTTTAGCGCACAAAGATACTGTTCCTGAAGTCCACACCGCTTTCGGTCATGAGAATCTAGATGACGCTCCTGCGATCCGTGATACACCGTTTAGCGCATACTTGACTATCACTAGAGGCTGTAACAACTACTGCACATTCTGTATTGTACCTTTCGTCAGGGGCCGTGAAAAATATCATCCGACTGAACATTTAGTCCGTCAAGCATCCGAACTTGCTGCTGATGGAGTGATTGAATTGACACTGCTTGGGCAGAATGTCAATTCATATCGTGATGGGGAGGTCGATTTTCCTGGTCTAATCAAACGCATCGCTGATGAGACTGATATTCAGCGGATTCGTTATACCAGTCCACATCCGAAAGACCTCTCGATTCGCTTGATTGAACTGCATGCTAATGAGCCGAAGGTCATGCCGCATGTGCATTTACCAATACAATCTGGTTCGGATAGAATTCTACAGAAAATGGCTCGACCCTATTTGTATCGTCACTATCGAAATATCGTCAAGAAGCTCCGTGAGGCCACACCGCATATTGCAATTTCAACAGATGCTATTGTCGGATTTCCAACCGAGACTGAGGCCGACTTTCAAATGACTTTGGATGCCTTCGAAGAGTCACAGTTCGATTCGGCTTTCATGTTTCATTATTCCGAACGAGAGGGAACTCGCGCTCATAAAGAAATTAAAGATGACATTCCGCGTGAATTGAAAATTGAACGACTCGAGAGACTGATTGCAATGCAGAAAAAAATCAGCTATAACAAGAATCAATTTGAGTTGGGTAAGATACAAGATACACTTGTGGATGGATTTAGCCGAAGAGATCGTTCTGTTCTTAAGGGCAAAACTCCAGGTGGTAAGACTGCGTTATTTGCTGGCGACGAATCGTTGATTGGCAAAGTTATACAGGTGAAAATTTCGCAGGCTGACTCGTGGACTTTACATGGCTCAGTTTACAATGGCCGTGATGGTTATCGTCCTTTGGGCTTTTTCCAGCCTGAGGTTGGCTCAACCAGCGTCAAAGTGGATTCCAAAGTCCCTTCGAGCCGTGTCTCTTCAAACGCTATCTCTTCAAGCATCCGCGAAGCATTAGGCGAACAATGATAACCCAGCACGTATTAGCTCTCTTGTGGTTATCTCTTGTTAGCCTGACTTATGTGCGTATACTCCGCAAGCGAGATGCAATTGAGACACATTTTCGAGCTTTTGCTCTTGGGTCGGGTGTTTGTTTGCTTGTGGCTGGTCTGATTTTTTGGTTGGGCGCCTTTAGCGCTTATTCAAGTTGGTTTGTTCCTGTTGTTTATCCAGTTTTAGATTGGACTCGTATTGCTCTCGTCATAGTGGGTGTAGCTTTGATTCTTTGGGCGTTTATCCAAAAGTTTGAGGATGAGGAAGAGGTTGTACCAGTTCCCCAATCAACCTTGCACACGGTTGAACCCAATTCTACGAACATAGCTGAGATTCCGCTGACAGGGTTGGCAGCGCTCAATACGTTGAGGATGGCTATTTCGCAGCCGTATCCATTTGTCGAACTAGCCAGAGTGGCTTTGGATGGAGTCTCTGAGATTTGCGGAATTACGTGTGGAGCTTTGTACATTCACAACGAGTCTACTCAAGAAATGACGATTGCCGCTTCAAAAGGACTGACACCGCGACAAGAGCGAATTTTAGAACGTTTGCCGTTAGGCTCGCCAATACTAGTAGAGGCAATTGCTTCTGGTGAACCGCTACTTTCAAGCGAATTCGTCACCGAGATTTGCAAGAGCGAATTAAATGCGGAAGTATTCAATTGTTCATTCACTGTCTTGGCGCCATTACTGCGGAATAATGATGCGCTTGGGCTGATTGTCCTCATAGGGGATAGCGCTAGGCAGCTTTCCAATTCCCAATTGGCAACTGTTGCGCAAATGTCGGACATTGTTGCCGATAAGTTTGCCAATGTGAAGCTTCGAGGTGAGTTAGCCAGAACAAAAAAGAAATTTACGGAACGTGAAGTTTCACGCAAGAGGATTGCGTCAACCTTTCACCATGCCTTTGATGCACTAACCCATTCAAGTGATCTCAATTCGGTTTGCCGTGAATTAGTTGGGATTGGTTCTGCTGACTCTGTGGCTTTGATTGAGACAAGCGGTTCTGGAAAGGGGATGCGTCTAAGGGCAACGTCCGACCGCTTTCCAGCTACAACAGAGGGTTTTGAGCGAGCAGCTTTACAGGCTCTTGAAAGGCAGTCGCTAGTTTTGCTCTCACGGGAGCATAAAGTTGGACCTTCTGCATTGCCAAGCCGGCTAGAGCAGGTAGCAATTGAACGAGAGCCGATGGCTCTTGTTGCTCCATTGTCATTATCCAATAGTGATGAGGTTCACGATTCAGCGGCTAAGCCCAATGATCCTAGATTCGGTATTCTGTTTTGGAATAGTGTCGATCGTTTTCATTTGTCTCCCGAAGAGTTGCAGGATTTTCAAGAGTGGTTGCAGCCATTGAAAATTGCCTTACGAAACAAACTGGTGGAGCGAAGCGCTCAGGAGGCCAACGGGGTCTTAGAGATTATTCAAGAAATTCTTCATCCAGAAGATGAAACCGAAACAGAGAAAATTCGTCTGAAGCGTTTTGTCTCTTCGGTACGGCGTGTCTTCAATTTGTCTGATACTTGCCTAGTTTTTAGACGCACTAGCTCAGGTCAGCTTCGTCCCTTGATGACATTCGGTGTGCCGTTTGATGAAGTCTCAACGCTAGTGATTCTGGCTGGGGAAGGTTCACTAGGACGTTGCTCGGCTCTGAATCTCAGCGCTTTTGAATTTGGCGGAGCTCGGATATCAGAGGTCGCCAACGAGTATGACATGCTAAACCGTGAAGTCTTTGGAGAGGGATTTCGGCGCATGGGGAACGTTCAGTCCCAAGTTGTAGCGCCAATTTCTATGAATGGAGCCTGTCGCTACTTGCTCAGTTTCTTCTTTGAGGATCCGGTTGAAGCTCAAATATGTGCTAAGGCATTATTGCCACTATGCCAGTTGTTGTCGCTGGTTTTGAGTGTGAAGGAATTGCAGTTAACCCCTGAAGGCCCAACTCCTGATTCAGGATTCATAGATGGCTCCAATAGTTCGGTTTCTTCTATTGTAAATGAAATCAATAATGACCTTTCGACAATTATCGGGAATTGTCAACTCGCCGCCGAAGATCCGAACTTATCTGGCGCTCTCGAGCGTGTATTGAAACTCGTAATAGATCGAGCGGAACACTCCGCAGAAAGACTTCGTATTGAATCTGGCCTTGACATGCAAAAACGAGCGCAGGATGAATCTGCGATAGTTAGCTCTTCAAGCGATAGGACAATCAAAGCGGCAATTGATTCTCTGTCACTGGCTGAAAAAATACGGTTGTTTGCCGCAAAACGAGTCATCGGTGGGCAGATGTTGCTGGCGGAAGGTAAGGCTCGCGAAGTTGAATTTGAACTGGAAAGTGATTTTACTATTAGTCTGTCATCGAGTTCTGCTGAGAGTTTGATTGAGCGGTTGTGCTATGGACTCAGCGCTCATGCAGACGAGAGAGAGATTGTTACTGTTGCAGTGTATCGTGACGCCGGATATGAATATTTGGATATTTCACGTAGATGGAGAAACCTACCTTCGGCTAAACGAATCGGTTCTTATGCCCGTTTCGAATCCTCACCGTGCGATGGTATTTTTGATGTCGAAAGTGAAACACTAGACTTATTGAAAAGTTTGGGAATTGAAATAGCTTTCGATAGGCGCGGAGCTCACCCTGCCTATGTGACATTGCGCAAATCGATCGGTATAGACTCTGCTGAGGGCGACCACATTCTGTCTGTTGCCGATTCCACTCCACGCATTTTGGCAATTGATGACCAGAGTATGATTCTTGATTTGCTAAGCGCCATGTGTGATTCGATGGGCTATGCAATCGATACTTTTGAATCTCCATCGAGGGCAATTGCAGCCTTTGAACGTGGAGCGCATGACATAGTAATTACCGATGTGGCTATGCCGGAGTTAGACGGCTGGGAAGTCGCCGCAGCTATCAAAGGCTTACGTCCAGAAACTTACTTGATATTTATTACAGGTTGGGAAGAGGGTCTTTCATCAGAAAGACTACAGTCTCACAATGTGAACCAAGTCTTGAAAAAGCCATTTCGTCTTGAGCAATTGACAGTTGCATTGGAGGACGCGAGACGTTATTCAGCGACACCAGCTACTTCATAAACGTTCCCAATTCATGTTTCAAATCGAGTTGCTATAACTTAGTCTAAATCATGTAGATTGTTTCGCTCATGTGGTGTTTCACGGCGTATTCAATATCTCCAATTGTCTTTCAAATACTGGCTCCATCCTCTCATTTTAATCTCTCAATCACCGATACCTACTATAGGTTGGTCTAAGGCCTACTACTTACGATTTAATCGTAACTTGTCGTTGGTTTTGTATGGCGTTCTAAGGAGTGTGAGTTATAGATATGAGTGTGCTTGGTGAAAGTGTTGGCAGGGCTACTATCCGCGAAGAGATTTTCGCAGACATTCAGCGTGGTGATAATCTTCTGTCTCTACCAGCTTCTCTGGCTAAGGTCATTGAAGTTATCAATGATGAAAACGCCTCGATAGACACACTGGCCTCGGCTATCAATAAAGACCCGTCATTGACAGCGACAATAATCCGTATGGCCAATACTCCTTATTATGGTCGCATGTCGCGCTGTAGTTCTCTGTCTGAAGCGGTTGCGATGCTTGGGAGCTTAACGGTGAAGTCAGTGGCTTTGACAGCTACTGCTTTGAACCCCAAGAACATTCAAGAGCAATGTGGGATTAGTCCTGAAGAGTTTGTCGCTAATTCGATTACTGTGGCGATGATGGCTCGTGAAATTGCTGTGGCTGTTGGTTATTCTAAGCATGAGGATGCTTTGACCGCTGGTCTTCTACATGATATCGGTGTACTCTACTTTATGGGGAATCACACTGAGCTATATAAGGATGCCGTTTCAAGAGCTTCTGAGAGTGTGAGTTTGACTAGTTCGGAAGATAGTGTCTTTGGTATTAACCACATGAAAGTCGGTGAGGCTTTGGCAGAGAGATGGCATTTGCCAAAGAGTATTACAGCTAGTATTAGCCAGCACCACGTACCTTTTGGCGGCTCGGGCGCCGATGTTCGGACTGTCAGTGGAGAGGGTGACGAACGCTTGATGCTGATTATTAGGTTGGCTACAGTAATGGCTGGAGAGTCATATCTTCCTAGTCATAGGAATATGGAAAGCGATCTTGAGAGTGTTAATCTACTAATCAAGAAACTTGGAATCGACCAAGAAGCTTTGAGTAGATTGGTTGGTGAAGTTTTTGGCCAATCTTTGAATGTTTCCGCTGCATTAGGGTTGAGTGATCCATCTATTGAAGGACTCATGACTTTGGCCAACAAGAAATTGGGACAGTATCTTAATTCTCTGCAACGAATGATGCGTGAACGGGAAGAGCTGAACACCAAGATTCTGGTTGAAGAGCGCCGTAAGGGGGTTGCTGAGTCACGGATTGCCATTATGGCTACACTTTCCCACCATATCAATAACTCTGCCATGGTGGCTATGGGTGTTGCCGAGGCGTTGTCTTTGACTCTTAAGCCAGAGTTATCAAAAGAGACTTATTCTGAGGCATCGAGTAGCTTGAAAACGATTGTTGATTCGGTAGAGAATATCAAACTCACGCTTGCAGAAATGTCTCATGTCGCTGACAATGACATTATGGCTGTGCATGACAAAGACGCTACTATTGAACTTGATGCTTTGATAATTCAATCTAAGAAAATGAATCTGTAGAAGGTTTGACGCGTTGATTATTGTCGAACAATGCGCTGATGGTATCTTCTAATTGACAAGTCGCTACGCTTTTCTGTACCATACCCACTATGATACGTTACTTAACCGCCGGCGAATCGCACGGCCCCGGATTGACTCTGATACTTGAGGGTTGTCCAGCGGGATTAGTGATTGATTTTGATCAGATTAACTATGAATTGTCCCGTCGCCAAAAAGGTTATGGTCGCGGCGGTCGGATGCGAATTGAGCAGGATAAGGTTGTTCCCCAGTCGGGGATCCGGCATGGGAAAACGCTTGGTTCGCCGATTTCGTTTTTGATTAACAATCGCGATTGGAAGAATTGGCAGGAGATTATGCACCCTGTTGATGAGATGCCTGAGACGCTGACTGGGCAGAAGGCCAAGCTGGCTTATGAAAACACCAGACCGCGTCCAGGGCATGCGGATTTGTCGGGGGCTATCAAGTTTCATCATAAGGATTTGCGCAATGTTCTTGAGCGCGCTTCGGCGCGTGAGACTGCCGCTAAGGTGGCTTTGGGGGCGATTGCCAAGCAGTTCTTGGGACAGTTTGGGATTGAGTTCGCTTCGCATGTAGTCCGGATTGGCTCGGTGGAATTGGCCGAGTGTGATTTGGCTTTGGCGGAGATCAGGGAGCTTTCTGAGGAATCTGAGGTGCGCTGTGTGGATTCGGCCACAGAAGAGAAAATGGTTGCAGTGATACGTGAGGCAATTGTCAAAAAGGACTCTCTGGGCGGCGTTTACGAGATTCTGGTAGATGGTTTGCCAGTCGGTCTGGGTGGATATAGTCAAACTGATGTTCGTCTCGATGGTAAACTTGCCGCGGTTATGATGTCTATTCCATCGGTCAAAGGTGTTGAAATTGGGATGGGTTTTGAGACTGCATATCGTTTTGGCTCTGAGGTTCATGATGAGATTTATTACGACAAAGATGGCCCCAAAAACAAAGGGCGTTTCTACCGCAAGACCAATAATGCTGGTGGTCTTGAGGGTGGTATGACCAATGGTGAGCGTCTTGTTATTCGCGCTGCCAATAAACCGATTTCTACACTGTATCAACCTCTTGATACTGTTGATATGCTCTCCAAAGAGCCTGCTGAGGCGATTGTTGAGCGAACTGATAATTGCGTGACTCCTGCGCATTGTGTAATTGGCGAAGCGGTTGTGGCTTTGGCTCTCTTTGATGTTTTTCTTGATAAATTCGGCCATGACAATATGGACGATATTCGCGCCGCCTGGCAGCGACATTTGGATTTTGAGATTTAAGATTCTCCTGCTTGACATCGATTTAGCCTGCCTGAACTCTGAAAATGGGTTCGTTTTATATATACATGTGTTGGCTCATTAGTTGACTCTCCTTTTGGTCTTGTCTGGGTGGTTGTGTCTACTATTGTTGGTGGTTAGTTGTAGTGTGGATTTGTTGTGAAACTCCAGCAGCATTACTTAAGGAAAAGATGTTGCACTTCAAATGTGAATCCACCTTCCCGCCTTCGCGGGAATGACGCGTGAAAGCGAGTCATTTTTGTGATGGCGTAAATCAGAGACGGCATTCTGACGAAGGCATTAGCGGTGACGGCATTCTGACTCTTGTGCGTGCATTTATAGCTTGTATTATGCAAGTTATGGTGTAGGTTCGTGTTTATGAAGAAAATAGAACATGTGGGTTGCCCATTTAACTATGCTTTGGGAGTATTTGGTGATAAATGGTCATTATTGATTCTCAGAGACATAGTGATTTATGGTAAAAAGACCTATACGGAGTTCTCAGATTCGCGCGAATGTATTGCGACAAATGTACTGGCGGATCGTCTTGCGAAGCTGGAGGAGAATGGGCTAATCACAAAAATGAAGGACCCTCAGAATAGGCGGAGCTATCTTTACCAGCCTAGAGAGAAGGCTCTGGATTTGATTCCTGTGTTGATAGAGATGATTTGCTGGAGCGCCAAATATGACGAAATCTCTGGCGTTCCGAAGGAGTATTTACGGCGAGCAAATGAAGAGCGTACGGGGCTAATTAAGGAGATAAGAGATGGGTTTACGAATGTCGTGTGAGTTGACCTCGGGTCTCGTTTTGGATGTTTGTCGGCCTTAGTGGGAGATTTGTTTTTCTTAGGTAGGAGTCGATTATGAATCGTCGGGCGGGTTTTTCTACGAGATGATAGCCAACTATTGCTAGCGCTATGACGGCCAATAACTCGGCGCCGAGGATGAGATAGCTATCGGTGATAGAAATGATTGCCGAGGTGTCTTTGAGGAATGTGTTTTTGAAGAGTGTGTTTTTGAGGATTGTATCGCCCGCGATTTGGGCGAACGGGTGTAGGAGATACATCGAATAGGAGATTTCGCCTAGATAAACGGTTGCCCTGTTTGAGAAAATCCTTTCTCCGATTCCGCCTCCGTGATAGAGCGTGACAATGACAAGTCCAATCAGCGGTAGCAGTAGAAACTCAAAGTTACGGCTCAATTGGCTGAGGATTAGTATGCCTAGTAGGACAGCGGGTAGCGACCATCTGGGCAGGGAGCGGCCGAAGCCGTCCTGGGCTAGTCGATAGAGGACGCAACCGCCGAGGAACTCGGTGAATATTCGGGGCAGGGCGAAGGTAGTGAAAGTGTCTATGCTCTCGCCTTGGAGCGCGGTATAGCTACAGAGCGCTAACCAAGAATAGATTACTAGTCGGATTCCTAGCTTGCTGTTCTTTTTTGCGATTCTGAAAACAAAGAGAGCGAAGACAAACAAATACGCGAACCATTCGGCGCTGATTGACCATGAAGGGTAGTTCCAGCTTAGAGAATCTGTGACGCCCCAACTATGAATCATGAGTAAATTGGGTAGAAGTGATTCAACTGTGCAGCGTTCTGGAACTACGAAACTTTGACCAATGATTGAGCCGAGTCCTAGTAGGCCAGCGAAGAGAGCCAGAGTGACTAAGTGCAGTGGATATAGTCTGGCGAAGCGTTTTATCAAGAAGAGTTTGTAGGAAGTCCAGTTGTTGGCTTTGGTCAGACTTTGCCAATATGTGTGAGTGAGGATGAAACCTGAGAGGACGAAAAAGAAATCCACTCCCCAGAAGCCGCGTGAAGCCAGCCAGTCGAAGTTTATGATTTCATGGATTCCAGTATTCGCTCGAAAGTGAAGTAGGACTACCCAGAGGGCCGCGAAGGCTCGGATGCCTGTTAGAGCTGGTATGTGCAGTGGTTTAGTAGGCATATTGTTTTATCGGAAGAATAGTATGGTGGCATTATCACATCAGACAATAGAAAGCGCAGGTATTTGCATACACGTGCGGCTAGATTTCTAGTGGCGCGAATTTTGCGTCAGAGTCAGAGCAAAGATATCTTGCCATAAAGCCACAAATTGCTATCTTGCATGGGCCTACAGTAGCGATTACTAGTCTTGACGACTGGTTTCATTCTAGGTAGGCATTTGGATCCTCACAAATCGAACTATCCTCGCTTTAGGCGAATCAAACAATTACAACGATGGTTAGCAACTGGGGTTGTATCTCGCATCAATTACGGTGTAGGAGTTAAAAGGAGCTTTACTATTATGGTGCATTATTCGACAAATGGGCGGATGGATTTGAAACGAATCGTTAGAGTTAATTCGCGCAGAAGATATTTTATGGGGGGCTTGTTGATCGGTTTTGCGCTGATGACGAATTTGTCGTTCTCGGTTCCAACTAACCGCAAGAATATATCTGATCCAGCGCCGAGTGTATTGCCTGAAGTTCCAATTGCAATTGATTTGAATGCGCCTGGGTCGGCAAACGCCTCATTACTGCCAAGCAGTGTCGCTTCCTATAGCTCTGGTGAAACTATTTATAGACTTTGCTTGGACACCATCTACCAGTTTGGCGTATCTCAAGGTTCTGATTGTTGGGGTTATACGTCGCCGTCGAATGTTGACTATGCAATTATGGGAATTAGTGTTGGCCTTGTGTTTGTAAATGTGAATACACGGCAGGTAGTTGATACTGTTCTTGGCGCGGGTTGCACATGGCAGGATATCAAGACCTTTGGTCAGTATTGCTATGGAGTGTCAGAGTGTGGTAGTAATATTCAAGTTATTGATATGCAGTATCTGCCTGATAGTGTCAAATTGGTTAATACGGTTCCTGTGAGTCCTGGGTCAGCTGGCGTGACACTCTCGAGTTCGCATAGTATTAGCATTGATACGGTCAAAGGTTTTCTCTATGCCGCTGGTTTTGGACAGGCTGGTTGGACGAATAGGAATGTATTGATTCATAGCTTGGCGAATCCAGCGGCGCCTGCTTATGTTGGTGGTTTTGGCAGTATTACTCAAAGTATTCATGATATGGTAGCTAATAATGACACGGTTTATGTTGCTGATGGCGCTGTGCGTTCGTATTCGGTTTGGGATTTGAGTAATAAGAACGCCCCGCAACTGCTTTCTAGTTGGACACCTTCTGGCGGCGGGTACGCCCATAATATTTGGCCCAACCGAAGTAAGTCTATTGCTGTTACTACTGAGGAGACCGCATTTCGGACGGTTAAGTTTTGGGATGTTCAGGATTTGAATAATGTGCAGTTGTTAGGGGAATATCTGGCTCCTGGGAATTTGGCACATAATGCACAGAGTAAAGGTGACACTGTTTATTTGTCACACTATGAGTCTGGGCTTCGAGTTGTAGATTTTTCCGATCCTACAAATCCGACTGAAATTGGCGCACTCGATACATGGGGCACAGAGAATCCTGGTTTCAATGGTTGTTGGGGGATGTATCCGTATTCTGCTAATGGTTATATATACGGCTCGAATATGGATGGGCGCTTGTTCGTTCTGCGAGAAGAGACAATTGGGGCTTTTGACACTTTGATTGTTGAGAGTGTTAGTTCTCCTTCGGGTGTAGACGTTCGAGTTGATATTTATGGCTCGAATTCGCATCCGATTCATCGGTTTCAAATTCCAATTGACTACTCTGGCCCAGCGAATTTGGTCTTGGATAGTGTCTCTAAGGTCGGGCTTCGCTCTGAATCGATGGAAAAACTTGATACTTTGAGTATCAATCCACTTACTCGTGAAATAGCTTTAGCTTTGATAGCTTCTGTTAGTGATGTTGATGCGAGTCTTACGGCTGGTTCTGGGCCAATACTCAGTTTGTATTTTAGTGTTCCAGGTTCGGCTCCCGAAGGGCCAAGTCCTATTTCGATTGAAGCGGTAAATGGAATTGTAGTTAGTTATTCTGATCCATGTGCTGTGGTTGTGACACCTGATGTGTTTTCGGGGACTATCAATGTTAGCGCTCCTGGTTGTTGCCTGATTCCTGGTGATGCGAATTTCGATTTCGTTTTCAATGTTGCTGATGTGACATTTAGTATTGCCCGAATATTTTCGGGTGGCCCTGCTCCGCTTTGTACAGATCAGGCGGATGCAAATGGTGACAATTCATTTAATATCGCAGATGTTACATTTATGATCGCACGTATATTTGGTGGTGGTGTTGCGCCTGTTTGTGGGACTACTGGTTCTTAGACCACGATCAATCTAGCGTTTTACAATAGCAAAAGAAAGAACAGAAGCGGGACACACATTTGAGTGTGTCCCGCTTCTTATTATAGGAAGTTGATTTGAGTTACTGGTAAGGTCCTAGGAACCTGTTGTTCCACAGACAGGCGCGGCGCCTCCGGAGAAGATTCTTGCTATTCCGTAGGTGACATCGCCAATATTGAAGGAATTGTTGCCGTTGGAGTCGGCTTCATCGGTGCAGACTGGAGCAGGGCCACTTGAGAATATTCTGGCAATGCCAGCTGTTACATCGGCGATGTTGAATGTGCCTGAATGATCATAGTCTCCAGCTACTAGACAGCATGAGCAGGGACCAATGCAGGGTTCTAGTACCATGTTTTGGACAGTATTGGAGGTTACCGCTACCGAAGTGATTGTTGAATCTTGTAGGTCAAGTCCACCTGGTGGGACGAACGAGAGGGCGTAGGTTCCGCTGTTAATAGCAGGGAAAGAATAGAAGCCAGCTCCGTCGGTGGTGATTGGACCAGCGATTAGTGGCGCTCCTCCAAGTCCTAAGACTCTCACGGAGACATTGACAACTGGTGTTACGACTTGGTCAACTACATTGCCCGTGAGAGTGAATGTTGGGGTGGGAAGTTGGCCGAGGATGATGTTGATTGTTGTGTCGTTGACTAGAGGTGTGGCTAGCAGGACTGATGAATCGGTTAGAGATAAGCTTGAATCTGGTCTGAAGAGTAGGTCGTATGTCGCAGGGACAATGAGCGCTGAGTATTGACCTAGGGCATTGGTTTTGTTGCCAGGGAGAAAGACTGTGTCGCCGCTGAGTGGGTCTTTGGCTGTTAGTCGGATGTTCGCTAGTGGAGCCAAGTTGGAGTCTGTGACAGTTCCACTGAGAAGCAGTGCGCTATCTAGGCTTATTGCGAGTGTCGTATCTAGTCCAAAAGTTAGTCCTGAGAGTAAGACTGCGGCGAGCTTTCTACTTGCTGGTGGTTCGATTTCTATACTAAACGCTCCGACAGGCAGGACTGTGGTGAATGCGCCGAAGGCATCGGTGTGGTCGCCGACTAGGGGAACTGAGATATTTGTCGTGGCGTCTTTGGCGTCGAGGTCGACATTGTTTACTGGGGCGCCGCTGAAACTTTGGATAGTACCAGTGACGGTGACACCATTGGCTAATACAATGTTTATGGTCGTGTCGATGTTGAGTTGTATGGGAGTTAGCCGCACTGGAGCTAGTCCAGTTAGAACAGCGGGCTGGACATCTAGGTTGTAAAGGCCGACAGGCACGATGACTTGGTAGATACCCGAAGCGTCTACTTTATCAGATGGCGTAAAGAGAGTTAGGCCTGTTGCTATATCTACTATATCTATGTCGGCTCCGACTACTGGAGATGAGAATTGGTCTTTGGCGGTTCCAGTTAGGAGTACTCCCGCTTGTAAGAGGAAGTTGAGAGTTATGTCAGAATTGACTATGACACTTTGGCGAAGTTCCGGAACTATCTTATCTGCTAAGAGAGGAGCGACATTTATGTCATATGTTCCAGGTGGGACAAGAAATGCGAAGTCGCCATTTACATCGGTGTTGTCGCCTGGAGTAACTAATTTTATGCCTGTTATGACATCTACTGCGTCAAAATCCGCATCAAAGACAGGAACTGAGCCAGGCCCGAGGACATTACCTGAGATAATTACAGCTCCGAGCATGGTTACGTCGATAGTTGTGTTCGTTAGCACTGAGACATCGCGTAGTTCAACAATTATTAGTTGTTCGCCATTGACAGGGCGATAAGTAAGACGATAGAAGGCTGGTGGAATTACGACACTGTAGAATCCCGTGCCATCTGTGTTGTCACCTGGTGGAGTTAGGTTGTCTCCTGTGTTTTCGTCTCGAAAGTTGAGGTCTATATCTGGAATTCCGACGCCAAGAGTGTCACGAACGAAGCCTGAAAGAATACTTCCCGCGGCTAGAGGGATATCGAGAGTTGTGTTTCCTGAGACTGTGATTGGAACTTGGGTATAGAGCAAGCCTGTTAACGTTGGAGGGTCAAAACGCACTTCATAATCGGCTGCAGGTAGGCCAAAAGGAATATTGTCTATGATGTAGAACCCAGCTCCATCTGTCAAAGTGGCGGGTATGCCCAGAGAATTGCCATTGGAGTCAAAGAGTAGTACGTCGACATTTGGGACGGCCATAGCGCTAGGGTTGGTTACTGTGCCAGAGATTGTGAACTGGGCATTTGCGCTATTTGGCGAAAACACGGCAAGAGCGACTATGATCGCTAGCAGTTGGAATAGGAACCTGTTGTTCATGGCATTATCTTTCTAATTGCGTTCTTCTGTTCTATGAGACTTGTATCGGACATTTATAGATTTACCACTGTTATTGTTCGATTACTTTGTATTGCGCTGTCTTAACGAATGAATAGCATGGTGCGTGTAGTTTCTGAAGTTTCAGTTTGCAATCTATAGAAATAGACACCGCTGGCTACTGGTGATCCATTTGTGTCTGCGCCATCCCATGTTGGTGTGTAATAGCCTGGGTCTTGTAAGCCGAAGTCATAGTTTCTGACAGTTTGGCCGAGCACATTGTAAATCGCTAGGGTGACATTTGCCGCCTTGTTCAAAAGATATGGCATGCGAGTGGCGCTATTGAATGGATTGGGGAAGTTTTGGCGCAAGATGAGGGTCTCAGAGTCGGCTGAACTTGAAGCGCCAATGACTAGGGTTAGTGATGTGTCGTTGTTGAACGCTATGCTATCTAGGATTAGAGTATCTCCACCGAGGCCAATTTGAGGGAGCGCAGTGACAGAGTATTGACCAGATGGGATAGTTACAAGAGCTTGCCCAAAAATGTTTGTGGTGTCATGCGGTAAATATTGTTCGGCGTTTGATTGCGAGTTGTTGAAGCGCAATTTGTAGTCTGTCTCTGGATCGCCTATTTGATTGAGAATATGGGCGTTGACGATAATTCCTTGCTCAAGCGCAATTGTGCCAAGTGATGAGTCAGCTATGAGAGTTAGATTGGTGAGGGGTTTTCCAAAGTAGCGGCTGCCACGGGGTGGGGCGATGAGAACGTCGATTGATCCGATGGGCACGGCGGAATTAAAAAAGCCCAAGCTGTCACTGAATTGTCTCTTGACTGTTAGAGGAATCTGCTCTGGGTATGTCCTAGCTGCGATTTCAATATTGGGTAGACCATTGCCTTGCATGTCGACTATGCGACCTGTGACGGTGATACGAGACAGATTATTGAGAGTAAATGAAAGAGCAGTGTCAATTGAGATATTGATATTTCTGATGACAGACTTGTCCAGCAATTGGCCAAGAGGTGGGTCGGCTTTGAATTCGTATATATCAGGTGGGAGAATAAGAACGGCTAAGCCGTTTGAGTCAGTTTTGTCGTGGGGAGTGAAGAGACGTACTAAGTCAGATTCGCGTGTGACATCCATGTCTGCGTTTTGCAAAGGGATTCCGTCGATGTCAATTATGGTGGCGTTGACAATTATTCCACTAGTTAGGGTGACATTGACTACTGTGTCTGCTGATATGGTCACGGAATCAAAAGCGACTGCAACAAGCGGTTGGCCGCGTGGTGGCGCGAATTGCAATGTGTATGCACCTGCTGGGGCTATTATTGAATAGTCTCCAAGAGAGTCTGATTTGTTGTTAGTTAATGGAAGTTTGACTCCGTCAATTATGCGCTTCAGCGAGAGTTGTGTTAGGGGCGCTGGAGAGCCGTTTGTTTCGGTAACAGTTCCAGAGATCGCTATGCCTGAGATGAGCGAGAAGTTGATGACTGTGTCGGATTGGATGGAGATTGAATCGATTTGTCCAAGTTGGAGGTTTACACCCACTGGTGGTTTGAAGCGCAAGCGATATTTGTCATAGCGTGGGACAACTACCCAGTATTTTCCCGTTAGGCTGTCGGTTTTTCCAGCTGGTGTGTAAACTCGTCCACCACCCAATGAGTCGACGTCAATATTGACTACACCGAGGAATGGTAGGCCAGTCGAGTCGGTGACGGTTCCAGTTATGACTACACCTGAATCTAGGACTACAGGAAGTATTATGCCGACTCGTAGATCCAAATTGAAGAATTTTTTACCGACTAAATGTGATTTGAGTGGAGGGGCAAAGGAGACATGGTAAATATTAGGAGCGACAGTGACGCTGTAGAAGCCATTGATGTCTGTATTGTCGCCTGGGGTGAATATACGAAGGTTATCAAAAGCGCGGTCAAAGTCGAGATCGCCTCCAATGACAGGCGCTCCCGCTTTGTCTTTGACGAACCCAGTTAGAGTTGCGGCTTGAGTTGTCGGAGTGGCTGAAACAACTATACCTGCAGTCATAGCTAACGCTGAAGCCATCGGTCTTAGCGCGTTCTGTATTACTGTAAGTGACAGTCTTTTGATGACGTTCTTCATGGTTGCTTGGTTTGATTATTATCGCTTTGCGCCTTAGAGTGTGACATCTACATTTAGTCTGTTAAGTAGGGCAGTTTCTTGGCGTGGGTCGAAGGCCAGTCCTGGTTTGAAGACACTGAGTGTATAGCGTAATTGGAAGCGTTCCCAAAACTCAGGTGAGGTGGCGATGACATCTACTCCCCAGCCGAGGTCAACTGATGAACCATTAGGTCTAGCTGGTGGATTGAGAAGCGCTGTCTTGGCTAAGTCTGGGTCTAGGCGGTGTTGTTTGTAGCTATGGTAGATAGTTTCCAGAGAGGCTCCATTTTGATGGACTGCGCCGAGGCCTGCCGTCAGAATTTTTATGTTACTCAGTTCAGGGTTGAGGGCTTCGCCATAGTAACGCACCGATGAGACACCACCTAGAGTGGCGACATTGTCTTGATAGCCTGTCTGACGGAACTCTTGGCTTTCGGGATCGCCAGAGACTTTGTCTCCAGATCCGATTGCATAACCTACAGTGAGACTGGGCTTGACCGCTCCGATATTTACTGGCCTATATGTAGTTCCGAAATCGACGGCCCATGCGCTTTGACTGCGCCCTTTGTCTTCGCCCCGCATGATGGCGATATCGAACCATGAGCGAAAGGATGGCGCTGGGCGGCCGAAATAGCGCAGGCCCCACCAGATAGGTTCACGGTTGCGGAGGGATGTGTCTTTGCGCTTTAGTACGTAGGCATTGGTGACACTGTGTTTGTCGAAGCGCCATCCGACTTGGGCAAAATAGTCAGTCCAGCTATCGAACTTGTCCTTGATGGGCGAGACAGAGACGATTAACGCCGCTTGGGCAACGAATCCTTCTGTGGCGATGTAGTGGAAGCGGATAGCGTCTAGGTAATCATCGAAAAGCCATTCCCGCGGTTCGTCGAAATCTTGACGGCCAACTTGTAGCGCTAAATGCGGATCACCTAGTTTGCGGAAAAGGACATATAACTGTGTGATGTTTAGTTCTTTTGATTCAGAGAGGACTGCGAGTGAGTCAGTGTCTAGGGCGTAACGCTTTCTCCAGCGAACTTGGGCGAGGCCACTAATGTTTTCTGTTAAGAAAGTTGTTAGTTCAAGGCGCAAGCCAGGTTGGACATCGCTTCTGTCGGCGCCAAAGTTTTGTTGAAGGTCATATTCAGAGGCGTTCTCCATTTGTCCGCGATATTTAGCGGTTAAGAGAAGGCCTTTGCCAATGACGACTCCGTCATCTGACAATTCTGCGCCTGAGAGAGCGGCATATTTGAATTGGCGATATTCCAATTTGTCTAGCTCTCCTCGTGGCCAGTTGATGTCGGTTTTCTCATTGAGGATAATTATTAGGCCGTGTATTATTAGCGTATCTGGAGCAGTTCCATCGACAGATACTTGAGTTATTGAGCCTTTGATTTTTGAGCTTGTTTTGACATTTTTGGATTTTATTTTGCGGGCTTTCCAACTTCCATCGTCGCGGATGGTGCAGCTGACTTCAATGTGTTGTCCGACTTTGAGTGAGGCGAGTGTGGTTTGTGTCGGCTCTGGTTCAACAAAACGTGTTGATTTTGTTAGATGTATTGTTCGTCCAAGGATGGTAAGAGTGTTCTTGGATTTGTTAATACTTTGGATCTGGCCACGCAATTTTGGCGATCTTGGATTGGGAAGTTGCTCGATGTCTTCAGCTATGAAAGCGCCACTTGTGTCCCAATGCCCTTTCACTTCAAGAGCTATGCCTGCGACATAGTTGAGTCTCATGTACTCGGGGCCACCACGGGCCAAGGCTCTCTCCGGGTTGACTAGCAGAACGCAGACGAGCGCTATGGCGATGATTATCCAGCCTATTGGAGTGGTTCGGAAGAATTGTCTGTCTATTGATATTTTCATTCCCTTATCCTTTTTTTCATTTCTTTGGAGCAACGGTCTTCTGGTTGCTGAATAGCTTGTTGCTAATTACATGTTTGTAATGCTAATAGTTGGCAGGGTAGTCCTGCATGACTGTCATCAATTAGTTGTTGGGTTAAATGTCTCCATTTTGGACGAAGCGCATATAGTGTTGCTAGGCGTAGCATTGTTGCTTTATACCACCAGTTTAGTTGAATCATTGAATCTGATTGATTGGTTGTATTTGAATTCTTTGATTGCTGGTAGTAGCCGTTGATAAAATGTTCTTGAGCTTTAGAGTGTTGTAGTTTGGATAGTAGTTCTTGGTTCCCTCTTAGTGTCAAGTGGGCTAGGAAATTGGCAGTATCAAGAAATGGGTCGGCTAGTGACAAGGTATCGAGATCGATTAGTGTGATCTTGTTGCTCTCTATGAATAATTGTTTGTCGTAGAAATCACGATGGGACAAGGCGGCAGAGTCAGTATTGGTTTTTGGTTGATAATTTTCGAGAGATACGAAGGCCTGTTTTAGTTGTTGGGCGTATTTTGGTGTCAGCAGTGATGTTTGGGCGACTTTTTGCTTGAGCATATCTATTTCTTGCTCGGCGGTGTAGGTTTTCAAAGGAATATCAATTGGAACGGCTCCTGACTGGAAGTTGCGTAAGAGGACACCAATTTTGTGGCACGCCGATTCAATATGCTTGAAGCTTTCGCTGGCACTGGGAGCTTTGGAATGTGTTTTGAGCATTGTGTAGAGTGTGGGGGCATTGACGGCCTCAGTAATGATAAGCCCTCGAGCAATATTTGTAAAGAGAATATTCGCTAGTGTAAAGTGTTCTTTGTTATTTCCGTGAATAGTCATATTGATGACATCTTGCGCGGCAAGCGCCCGAGCGGTGTAACGTGGCCTTGAGAGCTTGAGATAGACACTGTTCGATGACAATTGTTTGTTTAAATGACCCTTTATCAGGCCACGCATGACGCAGCGTTTACCTTGACGATATGAGTGAACTTCTTGGGCTGTGAAGGCCATTTGTGAATCATTGAGAATGAAGTCGGTTGATTTGAACCATAACGGGCCAGAGTGACTTTTGAAGCAATTTGTTAATTCTCGCAGGTGAGTGTCATGAGGGAAGATGCGAAGTGTCATCTTGAGTTCATTGATATAGTCTGTATTGTTGCCTTGTTGTGTGGGGTCAAGTTCACCGTAGATAATGACATTATTTAGTTGTTGCGTAGTCGCATGTTTCAAACTAATGACATATTGAATTAGAGTGGTATCGATAGATTTGACGAAGGCTCGAGGGATTTCTAGTTCTGCAATTTGGATGTCGAATCCGACAGCTTTCGAGAGATGTGACTGTAGGATTGGTGTCACATAGTCAATGTTGGTGGCTTTGTTGAAGATTGTACTTTTCTGCGATGGACTTGGCAGGGATGTGTGTTGTAACTCGTTATTGGCTTGCTCTAAGATATTTGAGACAGATGCGCGCCAGTTGGGAGTGCATTTGCGGAACGGTGTGACTGCCATGTTGAAGAGTTTGTAGGCTATCCAGAATGAGAGCTCTTGTTTGTCGATGTTTGTGGTGGTGGCGCTTTCATAGAATGTTGTGAGCGCATCTTCAATTTCTGAGATTGAAGATGTAGCGTTGTCTTCAGGCAATTGGCGGATGTTTGCTATATAATTTGCCAGGTCTGCTAATTGGGGGCCATTTTTGGCACGATCAAAATCTATTATTCCTATGTGTTCGTCTTGGTAAATTACTTGCCCTGGGTGAAAATCTCCGTGGGTTAGACCGATGTCTATTGTCAACTTGTCGAGATATTGTATTAGGTTTGAATATATAGTGGAAGCGGTTTCTTGAGCTTCGGGAACTAGACTGCAAATGTATTCAGTGGTTGTGGTTAGCTCTTGCCTTAGTTGATCGACAAGTTGGTTGTGAGAGATACTTGGAAATATGTTCGCTGTTGTGTTGTGTAATGTGGCTAAGGCTTTTGCGGTTAGTTCGGTATAGTGGATGATGTCATTATGGGTCGAAAGTTCTTCTAGAGAAATGCCAGGAATGCTGTAAGCTAAGAGCGCTCTGTCTTCTGGGAGGTAACAAATGGGCTGTGGAGTCAAGAGAGAGTCAGACGAATTGTGTTCAGTCTGTAACGTTTTCAAGCAGTCGATTTGGGTTTGCCCGCGCTCATCGGAATAGAAACGGATGTAAATTGAAAGTGGGCGCTTTTCTGCAGTTGAGCGGTTAGTTGCTTTGGTTGCTATGTGCAGGACAGCGCGACGTTCTGGTTTGTAGCTAGCGACAGTTAGATTTAGTTTTGAATCGGATATTCTCCATGTGACTTTGGGATAGTCGGCTAGATTTTGATAGAGAATACGTTGTAGGCGCTTTGGTGTTGTTAGGGTGCGTAGTCCTTTTAAGGCTGTGTCATTGGGGAAGCGGTAGAGAATGGCCTTCTCTTGTTCTAACAAATAGGTTGGAGCTGCGGAGTCATGGCTTTCCCAACGTTTTGCAGATAGTTTGTGGCAAGCGTCTGCGTAATCTGAGTGTGTGAATAGTTTAGCATAGCTACGCTCTTCTATGGTGTCATTGCTAGCTGTAGTGAAAGTTAAGATGTAACAGATTAGGCAATTTGTCTGTGGTTTATAACGCACATATTCTATTTCACAAGAAGCAAGGGCGCCAAGCGCAGGTGACAGCCAATTGGAGAAACGTTCGCTCATGGCTCTTGTGTCAAAGAGAGTTGTTATGCCTTTGAGGGCATTGTCAGCCGGTGGTCTGGCTCCTGAGAGTGTTTGCACGGTCTTGGTAGCTACTCTGGCTGTTGTGGTGGATGTTTTCTGCATGCTTTTAGTTCCAGTCCTTGGTGGTAATTGCACTGGATGCAGGTTGTGGCGCTTGTTTGATATATTGGGCGAATTGGCTGGCGCTGTTTATTAGCGCTTCAGGGTCGCCTTCTTCCACCATAGTTCCATCACGCATAAAGACAATATGATCGGCAAGTTCCAGATAGCTAAGTCTATGGGTGATGATTATAAAAGTCCGGTCTTGCTTTAGCGATTTTATCGCGTTTAGAACGTCACGTTCGATTTGAATGTCCAAGCCACCAGCGGGTTCGTCGAGAATCATGATGGGGGTGTCACGGAGCGCGGCCCGAGCGAAACTTATTAATTGTCGTTGGCCTCCTGATAGGGTTGCTCCGCCTTCGCCGACTAGAGTTTGGTAGCCATCTGGTAAGTCTGTAATAAAGTCATGGGCGCCAACTTGTTTGGCGGCAGCGATGATCTCATCTTCGGTTGGTCGAGCTTTGCTAAAGGCTATGTTGTCATAAATAGATGTGCGAAAAAGAAATGTGTCCTGAGTGAGTGGGGTCATTCTTTTGCGCATACTTCTAATCTGAAAGTCGCTGATTGATTGTTTGTCGAGGGTAAGGTCGCCAGACAATGGGTTATACAATCGCAGGACTAGTTTGGCGACTGTTGATTTACCAGCCCCATTGGGGCCCACTATGAGAGTCGTTTTGCCAGCGGGAATATGGCAGGAGAAGTTTTTGAGGGCTTCTTTACGGCTGATATAGGTGAAGGACACATTCTCGAATTTGAACTCTCCCTTGATGCCTCTGGCGGTTGTGGCTCCTTCGACGTCTTTGACTTCTGGTTCGATGTCGAATATCTCTAGGATTTTTTCAGCGCGAGTTGTGGCTTTGGCGATTTTCGTAGTCATGCGAGCTATGCCTTGGATAGGACGATAGACGCCACGTAAGTAGGATAGAAAGACAATCAAGTCGCCTGGCGTCAGGTCGCCGTCGAGAGTGAAGAGAACTCCGACAAAGAGGGCAATAGCAGAGCCGAGGGCGGTGATTAATTCGACAATGCGGGTGTAGTTCGCTGAGAGTTTTGTGGTTCGCAAGTTGGCTTTGGCGTCACGGCCTAAGGATTTGCCGACAATCTTTTCGCGCTCTTTTTCACGGCCGAAACCTTTTGTTTGCGAGATGCCCGCCAGTGATTCCTGAACTGAAGCCACCATGCTGCCATAGCGTTCGCGTTGTTTGCGTGCGGAGTGTTGGATTTTTCCAGAGAAGCGGAAGGCTGCAAATAGAAAAAGTGGGGCGGTGGCGACTCCGATAAGAGCCATAGGCCAATTTATCCAAAACATTAGCGCGAGCATACCAGTGATGATGATCAACTGGCTACCGAGGGTGATGAATGTTGAGACGAGCAATTCTTTGACGAGCTCCATGTCACCTGTTAGGCGAGTCATTAATTCGCCTGTTTCGCGGTAGTCATGGTATGATTGTGGTAGGCGTTGGATATGGGTGAAGAGCCGTAGTCGTATATCTGCGAGCAATTGATGTCCTGCGGCTTTTGATTGTACTTCTTGAGTGTAGGTCATCAAGCTTCGCAAGACGGCGATGAGTAAAATTGCGACAGCGCAAATAGAGAGAACGGTGATGGTCTCGAAGTTGTTGAGAAATGAGAGCCATGACGCTTTGGCGCCGTCGCTAGGGATAAGTATGAAATCTATGGCGACTTTTAGCGGCCAAGGTCGCGCTAGAGTGAAAAGGGCGGCGCCTGTAGCTGAGAGTCCGCTGATAAGTAACCGACTACGGTTTTCGCTCAAGGCGCCGCTGAATCTACTGAAGACTGTACGCAGAGCGTCTAGGTCGACAGAATCGAGTCGTGATTTTAGTTTTGCGGTACTCATAGTATTACTTACAAGTGTCTAATGCCTGTGTCTTTAGATGGCCTCCGCAACACGAGGCGGTTTTGGTAACTCATTGAAGATTTGTAGGATTTGATTCATGCGTGTGTCCCATGAATGTAGGGCGCGCGCGTTATCATAGGCGGTCGTTGCTAATCGCTTTGCAAGTTGTGGGTCAGCGCTAATAAGCTGCATGGCTTCGACTAGTTCAGGAATATTCCCTGGCTCGGTTAAGAGAGCGCTTTCTTTGTTTTTGAAGAGTTCTGAAATCTGGCCGATGTCGGAGGCTATGATGGGTTTACCAGAGGCCATGTATTCAAAGACTTTTAGCGGGGAAAAGTAGAAATTATCAATCGCTGGATATGGCGCAACTAATGTATCGCAATGTGAAAGATATTCTGGGACATCGGCGTTGGCGGCCTCGCCTGTGAAGGTTACACTATCTGTGATTCCCAAGTTTTGGCACATCGCCTCTAATTGAGGGCGAACGTTCTTGCCGTCGCCGATGATTAAGAGATGTGCGTTGGTTGTTTTCTTTGAGAATGTGGCAAAGGCTTCGATGAGATTGTTTAGTCCGTGCCATGGGCGTAGACTTCCAAGATAACCAACAGTGAAAGCGCCCTCTAAATGGGATAGCGAGGTTGCGATTGTTCTGTCTTCAGAACTTGAGTGGTTGTTTTGTATTTGGCAACGCTGAAAACGAGTTGGGTTGACGGCATTGGGCGCTACAGCCACGTTTGCTGTTGGTGAGACGTTGACGATGTAGTTTGCTACTTCTTGTGAGACGGCGATAATCTTGTTGGCATTGGTAAAGAGGTAGTTGGCAACTGAGTCGGCCAATTCGCGCATGTGAAGATGACGGTGCAAGAGCGCTTCTTCGATTAAGGGCGAGTTAACTTCCAAGACGTAGGGTAGATTGTGGCTTTTGGCAAAGGCTATACCTGCAAATGAGAATAGAGAATAACGCTCATAGACGAGGCTGAAATTGTTCTTTGCAGATAAATCTGGCAGTTGCTGAGAGAGAATTGTGTTTGCATAGAAACTGCGAATCTCCTTGGCGAGATCGTCTTTGTCGCAGTTTTTGTCATGACCTTTGTTACGATCTTTGCTACATCGCTCCCAATGGTTTTGAAATGTCTCGCCATAGCGGCGAAACTTGATTTTGTGGACATCGGCTTCAGGCGCTGAACTGTCGGCTGGCTTCGAGCGGGCAGTGACAATTGTGACTTTGGCCCCGCTTTGAATTGCAGCTTCGGTGAAGTCGCGAATATGCGCAGAGCCGCCTGATTGTCCCCAGACGGGAATGCCGCGGTCGGCGTTTATATAGAGGATATGCGGATTGTTCATTAGACCAGTCGTTGTTGGGTATGTTTCTGAGCGGATGATTTGTTGTTCGCTGTGCGTTGTTTTTGAGACTCTGCAAACATTTGTGCTAGGCGAGCTACGTTCTTCCGGATATCAAATTCGCGCTCGGCTTTTTGGCGACATTTAATTGATAGTGAGTCGCGAAGCGTTTTGTCTTTTAGTAGTAATTCTAGTTTGTCGGCTAAGTCTTCAGTGGCGTCTGGCTCGACAAGGAAACCTTCTTGGCCAGATTCGATTATCTCTGGTATACCTGAAAGAATCGTTGAAACCGCAGGAACGCCACATCCAAGGGATTCCAGTAAGGCAGTTGGGAGAGCATCGATATTGTTGTCGGTCGCTGTGGTGCAAGGTAGACAGGTGAGTGTCGCTTTTTGAATCCAAGACAATGTTTCTTCGCTATGAGCGGGGCCATGCAAGGTGACACTGTCTGTGAGATTCTTTTGTTGTATAAGCTGAGCAAGCGTTTCACGTTCTGGGCCGTCACCGATGATTAGGCATTTGAATGTTAGGCCGCGAGTCTTGAGTATTGCGCAGGCATTGATGAGTGTCGCGAAGCCTTTTTTGGGGACTAGGCGCCCTACTGCGACAATTAGGTTATCTATTGTTTCGGAGTTGTTGGGGGTGAATTTGTTTAGATTTATTCCATTGTGGAGAACTACGACTTTGTGGTGTAGGTTCTCTGGTATGCGTTCGTCGATGAAGGTTTTGTTGAAATGAGTGACTGTTACGAGTTGAGATGCCGCTGCTATTTTTTCTTGCATAAGAGTTTCAGTGAACGGATAGACGTAGATGTCTTTGGCATGGGCGGTTAATGAAAAGTCGATGCCACTGATTGCGCTGGCATAATAGGCAAGGGTACTTGGTAGTGTTGCGAAGTGGGCGTGCAGACGATGGATACCTAGTGTGAGAGCTTTTGCGGCGATCCAAGCTCCGAGAAGTACTTGGTCGGATTTTACGCGATTACATTCGCTTAGCGCTTCATCCATCAAGGTCCATAAGTTCTCTTGCTGATTGCGAATTGGGCTCCAGACTTTGCCGAGCCATGCGGGCCATTTGCGTAAGTCGAATTCGTCGAGATAAAACACTTGAGCTTTGAGTTGGGCGAGCTGTGGATGGAAGATGCCTTCATTGGGTCGTTTCATTGAAAAGATAGTCACTTCGACACCGGTGCGCTCTAGTTCCAAGATTTCATTGAGGATAAATGTTTCCGAGAGACGAGGAAACATTTTTACAACATAGCCGACTTTTAGTTTGTTCTTTGTGCGGTTGTTAGTTGTGTTGTTGTCGTTTGTCATTTTTGGCTACTTTCTTTAGACCATCAAGCTTTAGATGGTCAAGGCCATCAACTCACCACAAATTGCGGCGGCGCGTAGACTTCCGTCTAAATCTATTTTATTGCTCTCTCTGAATTGTTGCAGAGGAGAGTTGGAGCGTTTTAACATTTGGGTTACCAATTCAAATAGTTCATTGGCGGTTGTTTTGTTTGGGTCGAACATTTTCACTGCGCCGATTTCATTTAGGGCTCTAGCGCGGAGGATTTGTTCTTGACGCATAGACATTCTGGGAGCCATCAATGTTTGTTTGGCGTATGAGAGCGCATCGACTGCGCTATTGTAACCAGCGGTTGTGATTAGCGCGTCACTACCTGCGAGCAATTCGGGGATTCTTTCGACCGAGCTGTGAATTGTGACGGGTAGTCCTTCGGCTTGTTGCTTGTATTGACGATACAGATCGGGGTTGAGTAGAGGTCCAGTGATTAGTACGCTTTCGAAGTTTATATGTGATTGGTGTTCTTTGAGCATTGCTAGATAGGCGCCTATGATTTCGGGGCCGTAGTAGTCTCCGCCGCCGATGGTGACAATTACTTGGGGCTGTTTCTTGTGAGTTTGATTCGATTGATTGTGAATTGTGCGGGACGTTTCACGCCACAGTTTATCACTGATGTAGCCGCAGTAATTTGTTTTGGCCATGGTCTCATTTGGGATGTCATATAGTTTGGCGGTGGAGATTAAACGTGGGTCGCCGTAGATTAGAATCTTGTCATAAGTGTTTTGGAGGACGGAATAGATATCGTCTTGGGTCCAGCGGCGCTGGATGATTTGATAGTCGTCGATAATGTCGCGCATTCCGTAGGCGAGTTTGGTTGTGCTCTGGTTGTCTTTTATCCATTCGAATGTTGGTAGCAGTTCGCCGCACATTCCGAGTGGGGCATGGTCGACGAGTAGGAGATGGGGTTCAAACGTTTTGATTACGCCTAAGAGTATTTCTGAGCGGATGGCGACGATGCGTTTGATGTCGTCGGGTAGAAATCGGGCTGTGTAATTGTCGTTATCTAGTTTTTTGACTGAAGGTAGTTTGATAACGTCAATTTTTGCGGTGGCTGTGTTTGAGGCCGAAAGTTGGTTGGTGACTCAGCCTACGTCGGGTGAGCCGCTGATTATTAGGGCTGATATTTCAGGGAATAGTGAAGTTACTTCTCTGGCTATTTTGAGAGTGCGTCTGAGGTGGCCTAGGCCCAGAGTGTCATGCGAATAGAAGGCGATACGTTTGCCTTTACCTGACGAACGAGTTTTGCCTGAGGAAACGATATCCTCTATGCTTTTGAGGTTTAGCACAGGGGAGAGTGTCTCTGTGTGTTGTGATTTGTCGATTTTGGTTTGCATGATATTTCAGTGCGCAATTAGCTGGCGCTATATTTGCCCGACTCCGACGTACTTGTAGCCATGTCGACGTAGTAGCTCTGGTGGCAGAAGGTTGCGCGCGTCGAGAATATTCTTGTTGTTCATCAGTGCTCCAAGGCCGCCCCAGTCGATTAATTGAAACTCTTGCCATTCGGTTAGTAGGAGTAAGCAATCCGCTTTTGCGAAGACTTCATCGCTAGTGTTTACGATTTCAAGTTCTTGCGGCAAAGAGTCGCCTTTTTCTTTGACGATTGGATCGAAGGCGCGTACTTTTGCGCCTCTTTTTAGAAGATCAGCGATGATTGGTATTGTTGGTGAATTGCGCATGTCGCTGGTTTCGGCCTTGAAAGCCAGTCCAAGGACGCCAACAGTCTTGCCTTGTAGATTCTCTAGCATCGCTTCAGCCTTATCTACTATGCGTGTGTGTTGGCGTAAATTTGCGTTCTTGACCGCTTCGGCTATGAGCATGTCTTGCGCAGGGGCGTCAGACATACCGATGTACTCTTGGAGGTCTTTGGGAAGGCATGAGCCACCCCAGCCTGGCCCAGGGTTGAGAAACTCGGGGCCGATTCGACTGTCCATGCCCATCCCGCGTACGACTTCCATGACGTTGACTTTTACCGAATCGCAAAGTCCTGCGAGTTCGTTAGCGAAACCAATTTTTGTGGCGAGGTAGGCATTGGAGGCGTATTTAATCATTTCTGCGGTTTCATTGGTGGTTACTACAAATGGCGCGGGGTGGAGCATGCCTAGTTTGTGGATGTGGGTAACTACTTCGATGGCTTTTGAATCAGAGCCGCCGATAACTACGCGCTCGGGATGGAAGAAGTCATAGACGGCGCTGCCTTCGCGCAAGAACTCTGGATTACTGATTACTGCTGGTGGTTTGGCGCCGTTGCTGTTCTTTTTGAGGCGCGCTTTGAGAATAGCGCTAATCTTTTGAGCGGATCCTACAGGGACTGTGCTCTTGATGATGACTATTTGCTCACCAGTTAGTACAGGCGCCAGAGTTTGTGCGACTGCATTGAGGGCGGTTAGGTCAGTTCTTCCTGATTTTGAAGCTGGTGTGCCGACAGCGACGAAGATAGCCTGCTGGCCTCTGACTGCTTCGGTGAGATTGTCACTGAAGGTTAGTTTGCCGCTTTTGATATGTCGACTGATTAGCTCCGCTAGTTCTGGCTCATAGAAAGGTGTTTTTCCGTCGAGGAGCAATCGCAGTCGTTTTGCATCTTTTTCAATACAGACAACCGAATGACCAAATTCAGCAAAGCCTGCCGCAGACACCAACCCAACAAAGCCAGCGCCGATGATGGCGATATTAACTCCAGGTAGTAGGGGAGTGTTTGAGCTTGGCCCAGATGCTACTATTGTAGCGTCGTCGACTTTGCCCTTGGATGTCGTTTCGCGAGCTGACTTCATTTTCTATTGTGTCCTTCGTTTACTTTGAACTGAATTGATATTGGGCTCGTGTTTGTTAAGCTTGTGTCATCTTTGAAGTTTGTCGGTGAGAGGTTATTCCTTCTATTGATGAAGACAACTTCAAACTGGAAATATTCTTCCTATGTGCAATGTTCTATTCAGATAGACACTTTTCTTTGACGTTGAAAGTCATTGGGAGCGATATTGTGTTTGGTGATTCTGTATCGCAGCGCCTCTCGGCCTAGTCGCAGAACCTGTGCGGCCTGGCTAACATTACCATTTGATATTATCAGCGCTTGCTTGATAATTTCGCATTCGAGAGCTTCAAAATCTACTCCTGAATCTGGGATGATAACTGATATAGACTGCTCTTCATCGACACTGACACGTGTTGGGTGACTTTGGTCAATGTTCAAGTCAGATGCTGTGACATTTGGGGAAGAAGATAGAAATGTTACGCGCTCTATCAATTGCCTCAGTTCTCGAACGTTCCCTGGCCAGTGATATGAAATTAGTGATGCGCAAGCTTCAGGTGTGAGGACTTTCTCAACGGCATATTTTTGAGAGTACCTTGTCAAGAACAATTCAGCCAATTCGAGTATATCCTCTGTGCGCTCTCTGAGTGGAGGTGTTGTGATGGTCAAATTGTTCAGACGATAGTAGAGGTCTTCGCGGAACCTGTTGGCATCACGCAGGTCTCGATTGGTAGCGGCAATTATGCGCACATCTAGCGGGATATCACGCAGGCCCCCGATTCGACGAAGAGTCTTGCGTTCAATGACTTGGAGTATTTTGACTTGTGCGTCAGGTGATAAATCTCCTATCTCATTAAGAAAGATAGTTCCGCCGATAGCGGCTTCAAACAAACCGCGTTTGGAGGTTAGAGCTCCGCTGAATGAACCTTTTTCGTAGCCGAATAGTTCTGCTTCTTCGAGTCCCTTGGGTAGAGTCGAGCAATTGACTTCAATGAAGGCCTCGGGGCTGAGTCGACTGCGATAGTGAATTGAGCGGGCTATGAGGTCTTTGCCTGTGCCAGTCTCTCCTAAGATGAGAACTGGGGGGTAGTCTGAAGGCCTCTCGAGGTCCATTGTGATAATACGTTCAAGTAATGTTGAGACCTCTCGCATTTTTGGTGAGTGACAGACTAGTGATCCGCCTAACGCCTGCTCTGCTTCGCGGTCATGGTAGTATGTGATTTTTTGACGGATACGAGAATTATCGATGGCTTTAATGACTGTCAATGACAGCTCTTCCATGTCCAGCGGTTTGCGCAGGAAGTCATTTGCGCCGAGTCGCATGGCCTCGACTGCGGCGGCCATTGTGCCATGGGCGGTGGCAATAATCACTACTAAATCCGGATCAGCTTCACGTAGTCGTTTTAGGGTTTCAAGCCCTGAAATTCCAGGTAGCTGTAAGTCTAGGAGAGCGATGTCCATTTTGGATTTCTCCAGCAATGCAAGGCCCGCTTCGCCAGTAGAGGCGACAAAGCAGTCATGTCCTTTACCGGTTAAGTATCTGGCGATGGATTTTGCTAGTAAGGACTCGTCTTCAACTATTAGAACTTGTGCCATTTTGTTAATTCTCTGTGTTATTTCTCGTTTGATAATTGATAGTCATTGATGGGTAACTGGGTTACAACAGTACAACCTGAGGACTCAATATCCTCAAGTGAGATTGTTCCTTTGTGAGCCTCGAAGATTCGTTTGGCTTGCGCTAGTCCTAAGCCTGAACCATTGTCTTTGCCGCTGGCAAACAGACGAAAGAGTTTGCCGCGCATTTCAGCAGAGACACCAGGTCCATTATCCGCGAAAGTCACTCTGATATCGCGGGTTCCGTTATTGTTGTCTACTGTGTCACTGGAGATTACAATCCTTCCTGCGTCACTGACAGCGTCAATAGCATTGTTGAGGATTGCGCTATAGGCTTGTTCTAGTAGTGAACTGTCGGCTGATACAGTGGGGAGTGTCTTGTGCAATTTTAAATCTAGTTGAATATGTTTCGCCTCCAGTGAGTTGCGGGAAACTAATGTGGTTGCAGTTATTGTGGCATTGATATCGATTGGATTTGGCTGGTAGGCCAACGGTTGAGCAAAAGTCATCATGTGTTGGACCCAGACATCCAGTCTGTCAATGCAAGCTATCATTTCGATTAGTGTGTCATGAGCGCGCGACTCGGATTGAGGCAAATCTACTTGCATGACTTGTGCGGCGGCTCGCACTCCCGCGAGGGGGTTGCGAATGTTGTGCGCGGCATAGGCGGCTACTTCTCCTAAAGCCGCCAGACGCTCTTGGTCTCTAAGGCGTGACTCGAAGAGTCGTAGTGATTGTGCCATGCGATTGATATCGGCTCCGAGTTTGCCCCATTCGTCGTTAGCGCCATCAGGCGCTCGAACTGTGAAATCACCAGAGCTTATCGCTGCAGTGGCTTTTGTGATACCGATGATTGGCGTGGACAGCCAGCGGCGCAAGAGAAAGATAGTCAATAGGAGGGTCAAGACTGATGCGATGACTACGGCGACGACAATATATGTTGTTCTGGTTGTTGCTGTGTTGGCTAGGGCGAAAGCGGCCTCTGATTCATCACGGTAAAATTGATTCAAGACATCAACGTCGTCAGTGACTTCTTCTGTTATCTCTTCAAGTCGTAGTTGTGATTTCTTTAGTCTTGTGTCATCGTCAGTAGCAGTACTTAAGCGCTCCTTGATGTTGCCGCGCATGATCCACACTAGCTCGTCATGAGTTTCCCTAAGGCCCTGAATGTGTTCGCTTTCTATTTCTGTCAGCGCTGAGTCTTTTAGCGATTGTAGTAGTGAGTCTATTTGTTTGTCGGCTTGCCAAAACGTGTTTTCATACTCTTGCTCACCTTCTGAAAATTCTAAGGCATCATTAGTGAGTGAGAGTAATTCGGCCCGGATTCTCTCTGAGAGCGCACGCTGTGAGGAAATATGGGCAAGCGTGTTTGCTGATTCACGCCAACTGACAAGCGCTAGTAGCGAGGAAGCGCCTACAATAATGGCGACAAGTAGAGCGCCTCCATAGCCGACGATTAATTTTGAGCGAATGGTCATAAGGGGCTAAACAGTTTTCATGACAGATTTGAAGTTTGCAAACCAGCTGATAGTCTCACGTAGGCCAGAGTCTATGTCCAAGGTTGTTTCAAAGCCGAGACACTCTTGGGCTTTGGTTGAATCGGCTAGTGTGCGTGGATCGTCACCTGGCTTGAGTGTTTCATAGCGTGGTTTGGTGGTGACATTGAGAATGTCACTGATGCGATGATACAAATCTAGGATGGATGTTTCTGTTCCAGAGCCTATGTTGAAAGTTTGGCCTATGGCTTGATCACTTTCAGAAGCGAGGACAATAGCGCGAGAAATGTCGGTAACGGAGATAAAATCGCGTGTTTGTGAGCCGTCGCCGTAGATTAGAGGAGTTTTTCCATCCAATAGAAGTGTGGCAAAAGTCGGTATTACCGCTGAATACTGAGACTTTGGATTTTGGCGCGGTCCGTAGACGCTGAAGAAACGCAGGCAGGTGGTTTCAATGTCGTACAGACGTTGGTATTGCGCGCAGAGTTGTTCGCCGAGGAGTTTACTGGTGGCGTAGGGTGAACTGCCGCATAGTTCAATGTCTTCTTTGTAGGGCAGGGCTGTCGACTCACCATAGACAGAGGCTGAGGAGGCGAAAACGAATCGACTGACGCCCGCTAGACGGCTAGCTTCGAGAGCGTTCCATGTTCCTTGCAGATTCACTTCCCATGTTGGTTGCGGTTGGTCAACTGAAACTAGGACTGAAGAAATTGCGGCGAGATGAAAGACGGTGTCTGCTCCAGTGATGGCGTTTTGTAATGCTACCGAATCTCGTACGTCACCCTTGATGATTGTGATTGAGTCATTAACACTCTCTAGATTGGGTTGTGATCCTGTTGAAAAATCATCAAAGACTATGACTTTGTCGCCACGTTTTAGGAGACGAGTTATCAAGTGCGAACCAATGAAACCGGCGCCGCCTGTTACTACTGAGGTTTTGGTTGTCGATGTTCTTGTCGATGATGTTTGCATCCAGCTTCCTTTTCAGAGGATATTTTTGAATATTCGTAATGCTAGGGAACAGTCTTGTTAACAGTCCATGTTAGCAAATGGCGAGCGATACCTAGTATTGCCCCCCTATTGGTAATCAAATATAGCGCCCAATTTGGCAATATTGCTAAGGCGCTGCTACACAAGTAGATATGGTTGGGTCAGTTTCTGTTTGAACACGAATACAGACGCAGCAATCGTTTATATGAACAAATCGCTTCCCTGAATGTTCATATGAACAGGGCATGGTCTGCACTTTTGTTGGAGATTTTGATGGCGCTGGATGTTTTTGGTGAGTTTAACGCTTCTACGCGTAACTTGATTGAACACAAAGGTGTTTCTATGTGCATGGAGCTAGAGTATCTTGGCGAGCCACGAGTTCTTGAGCTGCAATACTCATTTGGTGACGTTAAGGGTGGTGTGCAAGATATAGTTGATGCGCTTTTGGGCAGCTAGGATTTTGGAACGATAGTTTGAGCCTTTGCTTCTGATTTGCGTGTGACTGTTTTTCTTCTCGTTGTCTTTTTTTGCATCTTGGCGATTCTAGATTTCGCTTTACTGAGTTCATCGCTTACATCAACCTCGCGCTTAATTACCTCATGCCTAATAATTTTCTCAATTTCAGAGTTGTCCACTTTGGCGCTTGCGGCAAGTTTCTTAAGGTCTCTGCGGATGTATCCTAAATACGGCTCGCTGAGTAACAACGCCGAGATAACATAGCGATTTACACTTTGGACTCGTTCGTAATAGTCGTCTCGGGCTGATTTTGCGACACCTCTTTTGGAGAGCAGGTACAATAATTCTTGATCTTCAGCTTTACGGGGAGACATCTCCAGGAAATTGAACTCAAAAACAAGTTCCTCCTCAACTTTTTGGTCGATTTTGAGCTTATATATTTTCCATTGTATTCCATTGGTAAGGACAATCCATTTGACACCTTCGTTGGCGCCGTAGTTAACTGCTTGTCGTAAGTGACTATAATTGAGTTTAGTCCATACGGCTTTAACCTCTATCAGATATTGTATTTTGCCATCCATTTTGATGGCTAGATCACAATATGTGCCTCTGATGGCATATTCACTGGTGATCTCAAGATACTTGTCGAATCCGAACACATCAGAAAGAATACCTTTAACAATAGAAACAGTGTCAGCTTCATTTAGCTCTCTATCGATAGCAGTTTTCAGAACTTTTTGAAGGACTGGAACTTCCTTCTTGTAACGGTCAAGTATTTTTTTGGGAATAGATGGCATAAGGCTCTCCAAATAGCGGCATCCATTTTGAGATGATGGAGGGCACCAAGGTTATATAGTACCTGACAAACTCTTATCTCTGACCAAGAGATGTCAGCGTCATTATGCCACAATCTAACGCTTTGAGTGCAGAGGTCAAGATGCTATGTGAAGATAAAAGCTCTGTACCAGCGATTGTGAACCACTGAATTTAAGCAACGTGACCTCACAACCTGAATATTTCATTCATAAAGGAAGACGTAATAGGCCGATGCTTTGACGCAGAAATATACGCTTGTTAACTAGAGTACTGTCTTAATACTATTTTAGTAAAACCATCTTTCTTGAGGCGGTGAAGTTGCCGGCGGTTATTTTGTAGAAATACATTCCGCTGGCTGTTGGTTGGCCTTGGCTGTTGGTTGCATTCCAAGTGACGCTGTATTGTCCTGCGGATTGTTGGCCTTGATTCAGAACGGCGATTTCTTGGCCGAGGACATTGTAGATTGAAATTGTCACTTCGGCTTTTGTTGGAATTGCATATGAAATTATAGTCGTTGGGTTGAACGGGTTAGGGTAGTTTTGAGCGAGTGTGAACTTGAATGGTAAGGTAGTATTTCCATCATCCACGTCTGTTATGATTGGTAGATGTACGGTTTCGATGTTTGTATAGGTGATGTCGGCATAGCCAGGAGTGGTAATTGTTGAGCCATCATCGGCGGACTGCACACCGACGGGTGCGATGTTGAGAATATCTGAGCCATTGGCGCCATCTATGTGTCGCGGAGTACTTAGTAGTGGCGCAACAGTTATTTCATCGTCAAATGCGCTAGCGGTGACAACTTCAAAGACTCCATCGAGAATGATTTGGACACCGTTGGCGTCGATAGTTTGTGCGGTGTTTTGTATTTCGAGATCCAAAGTGACACCTGTGCCGTATCCAGCAAAACTCAACGTGTCGATACCGCTGGAATCGAGGATTGTAATTGGGAGAGCGGCGCTACGCTGGAGATTGTGACCTAAGGATTCTGAAGAAGTTTCTTGGCCGTTTGAACCGCTGAGGAACTCGTACAAGTCTGCGCCAGATCCACCGTTGAGTAAGGAACCTAAGAACTCTACCCAGAGGGTGGCATAGATTACGTCACTACCTGCTCCTGCGCTAATTAGGTTCTTAACGTTTTGAGATAGACTAGCCCAAACAATATCGGCGCCAGCGCCAGTGTTGACATCTGTGCTGATGATACTTGGGAAGTCGTTGGGGCCAATTTGCCTGACATCGATTTCATCGTTTTCTGGAGTGGCCTCGACGATGACTTCTTTGACAGCATTGGCGTCGAGTTCAGTGGCTTGGCCGTTGACGGTGATTTTGCCGTCTTGATTCGCGGCGAGGAGAAGTTTTCTGTCGCCAAAGTCATAGTTGAGTTTCAATTGCCAGTTTGTCAGTATTACATCCCAGTTTAGCTTAGCTGGATCAAGCAAGAAAATAAAATCCCAGAATCCTACCAACCCCATGGAGCTCCGAGATGATGTTGGAGTGGCAGTGTTTGGGTTGCCAAATCGACTTGAGCCATTGGCCGCCGCTGGGAAGAACGTGTTAGCCACTGACATGGTCCCGTTGTCGAGATAGACGCCGTTGACACTATGACCTGTGGCGGCGATTTGAATGTTTACCTCCAAGGAGCTATCAATTGATTTTTGGTAAACCCTAATTGAGTCGAGCCAGTTGCCAACTGGGAACGCATTGGAACTTGCGTCAACGGCCACAGCCAAAAAGTTATCATAGCCAGGGATATAGGTTCTAACTGAATAAGTTGGCTGACCTGAGTTATCGAGGCAGATAAGTATGCCATCAGTGGAATCTGCTTCAGGCGTTACTGATATCCCGTTTACTATCGGAAAATTTGGTGAGACAGCGCCACCACAAACGTAGGCGGCTCCGTCTGGACCCAGCGCAAGGTCGTACGACCATTCTTGTTCTATGCCGCCGAAGTAGGTTGAATAAATGAGCGCATCACCAGCGGCATTGAGGCGACTGATGAATATATCACCCGTGCTCCATTTGACACCACCGAGAGTGTCTTGATAGGGATTCATCAGTGGGAAATCTGTTGAGGTGGTTCCACCGGTGATTGTCAGTTGACCGTCGCTTGTGACTTCCAAGCCCGAAAGTCTATCTCTATTGGAGCCACCTAAGAAAGTTGAGTAAACTAACTCACCTACTGGGTTGTATTTGGCCAAGAAAACATCGGTAGTGAACGATCCTAGCAAAGTTGATTGAAAGGCGTTTAAAGTTGGAAAGTCACTTGATGTGGTGGCTCCACCTATGTAGATATTCCCAGAGCCGTCAACTGCAATTGCTTCACCCCACTCTCCTTCTGAGCCGCCCAAATAGGTTCCGTACATCAAAACACCAGTTGAATCAAAAATGACTAGAAAAGCTTCAGCTTGTCCGCCCGAGGAGTCTTGGGCAGGGTTTAGAAGCGGGAAGTCTTTTGAATTTGTAAAGCCTGTTAGATAAAGAGAACCCGAGGCGTCAGTGGCGATGTCAGTGAAATAGTCCGGTTTTGTTCCGCCGAAGAGCGCGGAGTAGATGACATTGCCAACGCTATCGGTTTTGACAAGTAAGCCATCATTGCCTAAGCCACCTACATGATTCGACGCGTCGATAACGTTATTGGCAGGGAAGAAACGATTGCCGCCACCTGCGGCAATGATATTTCCGCTGGCGTCATGGACAACCGCGGAAGCAAACTCTCCATTAAAGCCAGGTACGACTGTAATGAAAGCCAGCTGTGGATCAATCACGAGAGGGAACTCGCTATCGTAGGAGTTTAGTTCGAAGCCGATTGAGGCGTCAGCAAAGATTGTGTATTCAGCTTCAACTTCTACTCTGTCGCCGTTGATGTTTTGATAGGCGAAGGGAGCTTTTTCGATTAGTTCGCCTAGTTCGGTTTTTAGAATTAGAGCGCCATCGTCACGGATTGTTCTGGACTGTACTCCTTGATAATCTAATCGGATTTGGTGGTAGTCTATTCCAGGAGCTAGGTAAAACTCGCTTTCGAGATTACCGTTTGCGCCGATGTAGGCCATGTCGATTCCAGGGTAAAGTTCAGTGTACCTAACAGATTTGTAGGTGGGGACATTTGTGTACCATTGGTCGGGAGACTGGCTTTTGTAGAAGTGGGCAACGCCAGCTAGTTTTTCTATTCCCTCAACTTTGGGGGATTGGTTGGCGCCATCGAATTGGAGAACTATCTCATTTCCTAGTGTTGGCGAGACATCTCTTCTTAGAGTAATCTTGTTTGAATGGAATAGTACAGTGTGATCAGCGCCTTGGACATGGTATTTTGCCTGTGGGCCAGCTTGGCCTTGGTTTTCTATGAAGCGGAGTTGCGGGCTGGCAGAAAAGATAGTAGACGTTGATTCTGCGCTATTGGCGGCTGCAATTTCTATTTTAGTTGAGACGTCTTCTTTGAAGATTGCGGTTGTTGCGACGTAGATGACAAGGGCTGCAACAAGAGTAGATATTCCATAGATGTTGAACCTGAAATGGGTATTGAAGGATTTCATATTTCTACCTTTTTTGAGTTAGACTCTAGTATATCTATCTTTTCTTACTCCAGTCAGGCAAATTCTTTCAACACTTTAGGCGAATCGCTCTTGCTGGACACACTGTATTGTTGTCGCTAATGGGTAATATAGGTCTACTTTCCAAATTGGCAAGCTGTATTCTTGTCAATGTTTTATGGTCGGATTGTGTGAGGGATGTGTAGGGAAACACTTGCAACAATATCTAAAATTGACTCTAGTAGCTTGACCAACTTTTTACGGCGAGATTCTCTACATCTGAATAGGTCAAGGCCTCACAGAGGCGTTGAGCGATTGGGAGGTTGGTGATTAGTGGGACACCAAAGTCGACCGCGGCTCGGCGAATCATATAGCCATTGGTTAATTCGTCTTTGTGGTCGTCTTTGGGAATGTTGATGACCAAGTTCACTTTTTTCTCTCGGATAATGTCGACTGCTGTTGGACTTTGACCAGTTAACGGCCAGTCTAGCGCTGTGCAGGGAAGGTCATTTTTTATCAAGAACTTGGCAGTGCCTTGAGTTGCGTATAACTCAACTCCAATGCTGTGAAGTAAGTGGGCGCTTTCTAGAAAAGCGGCTTTACTTTCAATTGGTCCAGTGGAGAGGAGGACGCCTTTGATAGGGAATCTAAAGCCGACGGAGATTAGCGCTTTGAGGAAGGCCTCGTTGAAGTCTACTCCCATGCAGGCGACTTCGCCAGTTGAGGCCATCTCGACACCCAAGGTGGGGTCAGCGCCTTCAAGGCGCGTGAAAGAAAACTCTGGGGCTTTAACTGCGACATAGTCCAGATCCAGAAATGTGTTTTTTGTAATCTCTACTGGTCGGCCCATGATGACTTTGGTTGCGGTTTCGATGAAGTTGTTTTTTAGGACCTTTGAGACAAATGGGAAACTACGCGAGGCGCGGACATTGCATTCGATGACCATGACATTATTGTTCTTGGCCAAGAACTGGATATTGAATGGGCCATTGATTTTTAGATTGTCGGCAACTACATCGGTGATGCGCCTTATCTGTCGCATCGTTTCAAAATAGGTTCTTTGCGGTGGAAGGACTAGAGTTGCATCACCTGAATGCACACCAGCGTTTTCGACATGTTCAGAAACTGCCCAGCAAATGACTTTGCCGTCTTGCGAAACTGCGTCGACATCGATTTCCTTCGCGTTTTGAATGAACTTGCTGATGACCACGGGGTGGTCGGGTGAGATATTAGCGGCTTTCTCAAGGAAAGAGCGAAGTTCGTTGTCATTTGAAGCGACTGCCATCGCGGCGCCAGAGAGAACATATGATGGACGTACTAGGACTGGATAACCAACATCCTTTGCGAAAGTGTAGGCCTCTTCGATTGATTTTAATTCACGCCATGCTGGTTGTGGGATATCGAGTTCTTCAAGCAGGGCAGAGAACTTTTGTCTATCTTCGGCTCTGTCCAAGTCTACTGGGGAAGTTCCAAGGGCGCGCATGCCTGCTTTGTGACAGCGCATGGCCAAGTTGTTTGGGATTTGGCCGCCCATAGAGAGTATGAGCCCTAGTGGGGTTTCTTTGTCGTAGATTTCTGAGATGACTTCAAATGATAGTTCGTCGAAATAAAGCCTGTCGCATTCGTCATAATCTGTGCTGACTGTTTCGGGATTATGGTTGACCATAATTGTGCGATAGCCAAGCGAGCGTAGGGTTTGAGCGGTGGTGACACAGCACCAATCAAATTCAACGGAACTGCCTATGCGGTAAGCTCCGGGGCCGAGAATAGTGACACCACCGATTTCCTCAAAGGTGACGTCATCTTCTTGGCCATGATAGGTTAGATAGAGATAATTTGTTACGGCAGGATACTCACCAGCGAGTGTGTCGATTTGTTTGACTGAAGGTCTGATGTCGAGTTTGTGTCTTAGCTCGCGAATTTTGTCTTCATGAACGTTAACGCAAATTCCGATTTGATGATCAGAAAATCCTGAGCGTTTTGCTTTTGTCAAAGTATGGGTGTCTAGTTCGTCGAAGCGTATTGATTTGAGGTCATTGGCTAGCAGAACTAAACGATTGATTTGGTGAATGAACCAAGAGTCTACATGAGTAATCTTATTGATCTCGTCGACTGTCATCCCAGAGCTTAGAGCTTCTGAAATTGCGAAGATGTGTAACTCAGTTGGGTTTTTGAGTTCTTCTTGCAGGTCTTCGATTTGAATACGTGGATTGACTACAGCGCCGAAGGCTCCTGTTTGGAGCATGCGTAAGGCTTTTTGAATGGCTTCACCGAAGGTGCGGCCGATCGACATGACTTCACCGACAGATTTCATTGAGGAGCCGATTTGCTCAGTGACACCTTTGAACTTCTTTAAGTCCCAGCGAGGGGCTTTGACGACTACATAGTCTAGCGCGGGTTCAAAGCAGGCGTTGGTTGCATCGGTGACCGAGTTTTTGATATTGGGTAGCAATTGGCCAAGGGCAATTTTTGCGGCGACGAAAGCGAGGGGGTAGCCAGTGGCTTTGGAAGCTAAGGCTGAACTTCTGGAGAGTCGTGAGTTAATTTCAATGACCCGATAGCCCTCGCCAGTAGGGGAGAAGGCGTATTGGATATTGCATTCACCGACGATGCCAAGATGGCGCACTGTGCGAATCCCTATTTCGCGGAGGCTGTGGTATTCTTTGTCGGTTAAAGTTTGCGAGGGAGCGACGACTATGCTCTCGCCAGTATGGACACCCATGGGGTTGAGGTTTTCCATGTTGCAGACAGTGATACAATTATCAGCGCCGTCACGGACTATTTCATATTCGATTTCTTTCCAGCCTAGGAGATATTCTTCGACGAGGACTTGGTCAGTGTGCGCAAAGGCTTTTGTGACTAGCTTGCGAAGTTCGTCTTCGTTGTTGCAAAGACCTGAGCCGAGTCCGCCGAGGGCGAAAGCTACTCGCATCATGCAGGGGAAACCGATTTCCCGACTGGCTTCTATTGCTTCGTCGATAGTATGCGCTTCGCGGCTTCGCGGAGTGTCAACGTTGATTTCATCTAAGCGTGTGACAAAGCGTTTGCGGTCTTCGGTGTCGAGGACAGCTTCCATCGGGGCGCCGAGAATCTCGACTCCGTGTTTTTCGAAGATGCCGTGTTTGTATAGGTCTATGCCGCAGTTTAACGCTGTTTGTCCGCCGAAACCAAGTAGGACGCCATCGGGTTTCTCTTTGATAATTACCCGTTCGACGAAAGAAGATTTAACTGGCAAGAAATAGACTTCATCGGCGAGGTTCTCTGAAGTTTGGATGGTGGCGATATTGGGATTGATGAGAATGACCCGAATGCCTTCTTCTTTGAGGGCTTTTATCGCTTGCGAGCCGGAGTAGTCGAATTCGCCCGCTTCGCCGATTTTGAGGGCGGAGCTTCCGAGTAAGAGTACTGTGCGAATTTTGTGATTCGAGTTGTTGGTATTAGCGTTATGACGAGAGTTCATCGGGCATGCTCCTTGATTTGAGCGGCGAACTCGTCGAATATCCACGATGTGTCAAGTGGTCCAGGGGAGGCCTCGGGATGAAACTGAACAGACCTGAAAGGTTTGCTTCTGTGGCGAATACCTTCGACTGTTCCATCATTGGCGTTTTCGAACCAGACCATCCAATCCGATGGTAGCTTATCTGCGCGGACAGCATAGCCGTGGTTTTGAGAAGTGATCATGCAGCGATCGCCTGAATCTAGCAACAAGCAGGGTTGGTTTTGACTACGATGACCGAATTTGAGTTTGTATGTTTCTGCTCCTGCGGCAACTGCTAGTAATTGATGGCCCATGCAAATGCCTAAGGTTGGTTTACCAAGAGCTAGAGCGTGTTGCAGGATTTTGACTGTGTCACCTACTAAAGATGGGTCACCTGGGCCATTTGAAATGAGTAGGCCGTCGTATTCCATGTTGAGGAAGTAGTGATCATAGGGCACGCAAACGACTTCAAGACCTCGCGCCAGCAGGCTGCGTTTGATATTGGCTTTGCAGCCACAGTCGACAAGAATTACTCGTGGAGCTTTTTCGCCTTTAGGGATGTCAGGGGATAAGGTAGTGACAACTTTTGGGCTGACATTGGCGACTTGGTTTTCCGCTAGTGGATTGATGAAGTCGGTTTGTTGGGCTTCTGTTTCAATCTTACCGAGCATGGTTCCGCTAGTGCGCAGACGTTTGGTCAGGGCGCGCGTGTCTATGCCAGTGATCGCAGGGATGTTTTCGGATTTCAGCCATTGGCCCAGACTGCGGGTTGCGGTGTGATGACTGTAGTCAGCGGTGTATTCGGTGACGATTAGCCCAGACGCTTGAATTTTCTCGGACTCAAAACCGATTGGCAGGCCGTGTTTATCCAATGCAAACTCAGGGACACCATAGTTGCCAATTAGTGGGTATGTGCAAACTAGGATTTGGCCGCGATATGATGGGTCAGTCAAGGTTTCGGGATAACCGACCATGCCAGTATTGAAAACGACCTCTGCGCTGATGGCGACATCGGCGCCGAATGATTCGCCTTCGAAGACACTGCCATCTTCGAGAGTTAGTAACATTTTCTGGCGCTGGGGTGACGTATTGTTATTTGAAGCGGATTTCGATGTGGTCTTGAAGATGAGACTTGATTTTGTTTTGGCGTTTGAGACTTGGGGGGAATTGGAATCAGAATCGATTTGGGTGTCGGGTGAATTGTCTTGAGGCAGCGTTAGATTGGTTTCTAAGTCTTGGCTGGCTTTGTTCATGTCGACCTTTGCGTCTTAGTAGAGCGCAATTCCCCTGTCTGATGAGAGACTCTTATGAGAAAAAAAGAGATTCGCTGGGCTTCGATTGATGCTTTTTGGGCTAAAAATCGTATAGCGCTAAATCGTTTTCAAGTGGCGCTTTATAGAGTTCGTGAAGATTGGGGCATTTGTCAAGCGGTTTGGCTGAAACTCATCAAAAGATGATGTTTGAAGATGTTTCAAGGGTGGCTAAATCGCGGTAGTTGAATCACAGTGATTCTGTAGGTGGTTCTGTTGATGGTTTTGTTGGTGGGGCGCTCGACGTTCTGGTGTAGAGGTCGAATGTTTTGGTTTTTCTCAGAAGTATTAGACTGCCGCCTTCTGCGGCTGATTTTGCTGGCAAGAATCCCGCTGGGGTAAGCAAATAGGCAAATTGTGGATCGGCGATGAAGTCTTGTACACCATATGTATCGTCAGTCATGAATTTTATGCTGGAATTCCAATACCAAATGCAAAACGCGATTGAATTCCAGCTAATTGTGTCTCTGCCAAGAAAGACGCCATATTGAGTCGGGCTATTGTCGAGAACTTCTCTTACAATAGGTGTGAGCCTATTTATGTCTGGTGAGCGCAAATGATGTATTTTGAGATTTGTAAATGGAATTATGCAAAATGAAAATACTAAAGTTCCTAGAAAGTATAGCGGGAAACGACCCAGTGTTTTGCCGCGATTCTCAAGGTATAGGTAAATAGGGTAGGCCGCTATTAGCGCGCCGACTGGATAGACTGGCGCATAGTAGTGATTGTATCCATAGCCTGAGAATGAGTACACAAAAATGACGTTAAATAAGGCAACAAAGATTAGGGCCAAGCGGCTTTGGCGGTTTTTGATAATTAGCCCAAGGCCGACAAGTGAGAAGATGCTCCAAGGGAAAAAGAGTGTCAGGTAACGCCAGAAAAACTTGTACCATTTTACATGTAGAGCTGGTTGTATGTCATCGTATAATTCATTTAGCTGAATTCCGAAGTAGTATTTCCAGAAATAATTTGGCCCGAGTGTCATTTCGAGGAAGAGATACAGAGCAGGTATCGCTATCGCAAGCGCCGCTGAGAGATATGGTTGATATGATTTTAGCAAATCCCGTCTGAATAATATTACATACAAAAATAGAGTCATGAATGCTGGAACCGCTACTAGACCTTTTGATAGAAAAGCTAGTCCTAACGCTGCGCCTCCTATTGGCAATCTGCTTTTTGCTTTGTCAGGATTTGCTACACTCCAGTAGGCGAGAACCATGAAGAAAGTCACTGGCCCATCTAGCAAAGCAGAGTTAGTGATTGAAATGAAGTTTATGCATATCAGAAGTAGCAGAGCTGCTATAAAGCCCAATGTTTTGCCGAGCGCCTCTCGGCCTATTAGGTAAGTCAAAGCCACAGTCCCGAAGGCGCTGAGAGCGCCTATGATTCTCGAAGTTGCGTCACTTGCGCCAAAAATCTTGAAGACTACTGCCATGCCCCAGATTCCTAATGGAGGGTGTTCGGCGAATTGCGAATAGTAGAAGTCTGTGAAATGTAGTGAGAGCCAGTTGCCGCTTTCGGCGATATTTCGAGCTACGGTGGCATACATCCCAGCATCGAGATTCAGCCCGTCCTGCCAGAATCCAAGGATTAGATAAAGGGCGGTGGCTATGAGAATTACTCGGCCTGGGTGGTTTTGTAGGTGTTCTAACGGCTTAATCATTCTGAGGGAATCAACGATACAATTATATACTTATTACATCATTTTGAAATCACGCCGGAAGTGACTTCTACATTATTCATGTTTCTATTGTTGTAATTCTTCGGCATAGCCAAGTAGCGCAATAGTCCATCATGAGTCAATATGAATCTCATAGTTTGGTAGTATCTTATACGACTTGTAACTGACAAGGTAGGCGATTAGTGTGTTTGAGACGAGCGGTATGGAAGGGAAGCACAGACTGTTTGAAGTAGCCTAGTTCAATAGCAGGCTTGTGGTAAGGGAACAAATAGATAAGCAAAAAAATAACGACGGACCGTATTTCACGGCGCCGTCGTTAATTGATCGTCTTGATTGCAACTTGGATTATTCCAAAGCAATCAGAACTTATATATTGTTTGATACAATATTGTTTGAATAATTGTCTCGGTCAAACAGCCGTGACGTTTTGTGCTTGCAGACCCTTGTCACCTTTAACGGTTTCAAATTCTACCTTTTGACCTTCGTCCAAGGATTTGAAACCATCGCCGGTAATCGCATTGTGATGAACGAATACATCATCACCGCCATCGTCACGGGTAATAAACCCGAAACCCTTATCAGCGTTAAACCATTTTACTGTACCTGAATCACGTTCTGACATAAGAACTTCTCTTCTTTAAAGATTAACTATCGCGACAGAACGTATTAAACCAACAAACCTTAGCGGTCTGAATTTCAGTACTCCGTCAATTCTACCGCAGTATACAATAAAGATACTCGTACCGCAATTAGTTATTTTCAATCAATTTGACTTCAATCAAAGGCTCGAATCTCTTCTGATATTACCAATAATCGATCTTTTTGAGCGCCTGACATGCCGAAAGTAAGTTGACAATGTTGACTGGTCGTTTTGGGATGAGTTTCTTTTTCTCTTGGGGATAAGCCCAACTGGGGGAGAGACTTAATCGTAACTCTTTATGGTTTTCTCTCAATTCACTTGGGTGGTATGAAAGGTCGATTTGGAGCCTTATATACATTTCTATGAGCTTCTATTTCTTCCCACTATTTTTACAATACTACTATATACTATCTCCGATAAATTCCAATTGTATCCATCAAAATCAGTTGTATTCGTAAATTGGATAACAACTGCATCAATGTCTTTGTGGTATTCTGCAATACTCTGATAGCCAGGAATCAGACCTGTATGTTCATACACATATATTGAGGAATAGATATCCTGTTCCCCTTCATCAAACAAAGATCCATCGTTCAATGCGCGCAAGAATATGCCCACATCCTCTGCTGTAGCTAACATTCCTTGATCTTCACTCTTTAAGTCGGCTTCAATGCCAACATAATAGCCACTCATAACCTCGTCTATATCCACTTCACTAAGCGAACCAAAAGTATTGTTCAGTCCCAGTGGTATCAAGATTTCCTCCTTGATATATTGGTGACGGCTATAACCCACCACATTATCAATAATTCTGGAAAGCAGCAAATAATTCGTATTTGAATAACCATATTCATCATCTGGTTCAAAGTTAGCCGGCAAATCAAGTGCGTATTCAAGTGTTTCTTTAGTGATCGTTTCATTCCAAAAGTCAGGATTGTAGACATAATCGGGAATGCCGCTCCGGTGTTGCACCATCAATCTCAAGGTGATTTTTTCTGCATTTTCAATTCTTCCGACAAGTTTTGGAAAGTAATCAGCGAGCGTTTCATCTAATGACAAACGTTTGTCATTGACTAATTTGGTGATAGCAACTGCGACATATAACTTACTGATACTGGCAATCTTGAATAGGGCTTGCGGGTCGGCAGGTATTTTGTTTTTTCGATCATGCCAACCAGTGGCATAAAACGCTGGTGGTTTGCCCGCTTCGTCCACATAAACAATAATCCCATCAAATCCATGATCAATTGCTTCATTTAATTGTTCTTGGACTGTATCAGGTAGTGGTAATATCCAAGCCCATACTAAAATCCATGGAACGAAGAACAGGGAGGTTATGGTTCCAATAAGCAGTACTATTCTAACTATTAGAGTTGTTTGTTTCATTGTCATACTATTTCAGGACGATGCACTTATTTAAATTGCTCATAACAAGATTGCTTATAACATTGGAAGAATTAATTGGAGAATTATATGCCGGAGGTCGGAATCGAACCGACACGATGTTGCCATCGGGGGATTTTGAGTCCCCTGCGTCTACCAATTTCACCACTCCGGCGTAAGGAATGGAGGCGCAGGAACCAAGGAGTGATCCCTGCGCCGATATTTTACTGCGAGATAGGGGCTATGTCAAGCTCCCTGAATTGGACTGAATCGCCTGCTTTATATACCATAGAGAGGGTTGTACTTCTTACGCAGATACTTCATTTCTTCGATATGCGAGAGAGGTTTGCCAGTGACGACTTCTACGAGCTTTTCGGCAGGGTAACGCTGCCCGTGCACGTGGATATTCTCATTGAGCCACTTTTTCAAGTCGCCGAACTGTCCTTTTTCGAAGTTGTCATACATGTTCGGCATATCAATGAGCGCTTTGGCGAAGAATTGGGCGGCATACAAGTTTCCTAGCGCATAGGTTGGGAAATAGCCCATCAGGCCAGCTGACCAGTGGACATCCTGTATACAGCCGAGAGTGTCATCTGGTGGAGTGATGCCGAAGAACTTGGTAAACTTTTCGTTCCAAGCCTCAGGGATATCGGCAACAGCGATTTCTTCATTGATAATTGCGCGCTCCATTTCGAAGCGAAGAATGATATGCAAGTTGTAGGTTACTTCGTCGGCTTCCACACGAATAAAAGACGGGCGGACGTCATTGACGGCCCAATAGAAATCATCTAATTGAACATCCTTGAGGGCCTCAGGGAATGATTTTTGTGCGTCGGCATAGAAACGATTCCAAAATGGTTTGCTCCGTCCGACGAGATTTTCCCACATTCTGGATTGTGACTCATGGATACCAAGTGAGACTGCCTGTCCCATTGGCAGACCAAATTGGCTGGTTTGAAGTCCTTGTTCATAAATGCCATGGCCAGCCGCATGTAGGATACCAAAGAACGCATCGGGGAAGTGTTTTGGATTGTAGCGAGTTGTTATGCGAGTGTCACCAGGGCCGATGCCGCTGCAAAATGGATGCGTTGTGACATCCAAACGACCAGCCTCGAAATCGAAACCGATAGTCTTGGCGGCAGCAGAACCGAAAGATTCTTGCGCAGCCACTGGGTAGTTCCTTTCGATAATCTCACTTTTGGGTTGATTACCTGAGTCCTGAATGGATTTGAGGAAGGGGGTTAACTCCTCGCGGAACGCCGCAAAGACTTTGCCGATTGACTCAAAAGTTGCGCCTGGCTCGTAGTCATCGATTAGAGCGTCGTAGCGATCTTTCTCGTAGCCATATGTTTCGGCTTGCTTGATTTTTAGCGCAATTACTTTTTCGAGGTAGGGCTGGAAAATTGAGAAATCCTTTTTCTCGCGGGCTTCCATCCAAGCATGCTGACCTTTACTAGTGGCTAAAGTTAGTTCTTCGACAAATTCAACGGAGAGTTTCTTACTCTTGTTGTACTCACGGGTAACTTCACGGACGTTGACCGCTTCTGGTGAGGTAGCTGATTCAGTTATATCTGAGCTACTTAGCTCACTGAGCATGTCACCTATTTCAGTTGATGTAGAGCGCTCGTGGACCATCCCTGCGAGCATAGCCAATTGTTCTGAGCGAAACTCAGCGCCTTTGGAAGGCATCAAAGTGTGCTCATCCCACGAGAGTAGAGCTGCGCAAGCTCCTAGAGTTTGGTAGCTACGGATTTGCTTGGTTAGTTTTTGATACGTGCCGTTGGTTCCATTGCTTGACATTAGAATGCCCCATGCTGTTTGAAAGTGAAGTAATTATTTGTCTATCTATTGGATGTTGGCGTTTTGAGTTTGGATTTTGGGCTGATGAACTGCGAAGTGAGCGACAAATCCGACGAACTTCCAAGTCCGAATAATACAAAAAGCTAAGGATTCATGCAATGTCCAGAGCGAAAAACAGATTCATGACCAAGAACAATCAGAATGAGCTGACTTCGTCTCCGTCGTTGAAGAGCGTTCTGTCGCTTCGGTTGTAGTTATATACTGCAGTTCCAGGGTACATTTTTGGGGATGGGTGGATCGGGCAAATATCGATTGGAATTGTTCGTGAGGTGAAGACTTCATAGCGGACATCACGGCATAAATTTGTCGCCAGAGTTCCAGATTCGAGGCAGATATTAGTGAACATGATATCGTCAGGGATGGCAAAATCGACAATGGGCAGGGTATCGTGTGCGGCTATCATATAATGCGCCCAAATAGGTAAGGCGTTTGTGGAACCGTATTGGCGTCTTCCTAGAGAGGTTTTGTCATCGAAGCCGACCCATACTCCAGTTGTGATTTGTGGTGTGTAGCCGACGAACCAGTTGTCGGTATAGTTATTTGTGGTTCCTGTTTTGCCGCCAGCTGGGTGTTTGAAACCTAGTCGGCGGACACCTTTGCCTGTGCCGTGATTGATGACGGTTTTCATCATGTCGACCATGATATAGGCCGATTCGGCCGAGAGAACTTCTTCTTTGACTGAGGTTTTATTCTCTTCGAGGATATTGCCGTAGCGATCGACAATTTTGGTTATCATTTTGGGATGAATACGGACTCCGCCATTAGGGAAGACTGTATAGGCTGAGACGATGTCCAATAAATGGACTTCATTGGCGCCGATGGCGATTGAGGGTACATTTGGAATTGGCGTGGTGATGCCGAAACGTTTGGCGTAGAAGATTACTTGTTGCGCGGTGACTTTTTGTAAGAGTCCAACAGCGACTAGGTTTCTTGAGAGACGGAGGCCATCACGAATGGTTAATGGCCCTAGAAACTTCAGATCGAAATTTGAGGGGCGCCACGACTTCGAGCCAGGGATTTCTAGAACGATGGGGTTGTCATAAACGATGTCCATCGGACGGTAGCCATTGTCGATGGCGGCGGTGTAGACAAAGGGTTTGAAGGCCGAGCCAGGTTGACGCAGGCCTTGGGTGGCGCGGTTGAATTTTGACTCCGCAAAATCACGACCGCCGACCATACTGATAATATCGCCCGTGACATTATCAATGGAGAGCAGAGCGCCTTGAACTTTCTTGTATTCAAAAACTGGTCGCCCCATTGAGTCAGTGGAGTCTGGAATTTGGATGGTGTATCTTTCATCGGTTAGTTTTTTTGTGCGCGCTATTCTTGCGCGAAGAGTGTCAATACGTTGATAGAGCCCTTCTTCTGCGGCTTGTTGTAATTTCCAATCCAAAGTTGTGAGGACGGTTAATCCACCTGTGTAGAGAGCGTCGTCGCCGTATTTCTTTTGAATGTATTGTCGAATGTTTTCGGTGAAATATGGCGCTCGGCCAATGCGGACTTGCGGTGGAGTCAGGTCGAGACCAGTTTTGAGAAGGCTGTCGAGTGTTGGTTTGTCGATTTTGCCGAAGCTGTAGAACGAGCGGAGAGCGCGGTCACGGACCATTAGTCCTAGTTTTGGACGTGAGCCATAGCGACTCGGGGCTTTGAGAATGCCGATTAGAAAAGCACAGTCTTTTGTGGTTAGTTCGGCGACAGTTTTATCAAAGTATGTTCGCGATGCGGCGCTGATACCATAGGCGCCTTTGCCGAAATAGTATTGATTGAGATACATTTGAAGTATCTCTTCTTTGGAATAGGTACGTTCGAGTTTGATGGCGGTTAGGGCTTCACGGATTTTTCTGCCGATTGAACGCCTACGGCCGACAAAAAGGAGTCGGGAGAGTTGCTGAGTTACAGTTGAGACTGCGCTGATCTTACCTGCGCCAAGGACTCCTAAGCCGACGACTCGAATTGTACGTGGGAGGTTGATTCCCCAATGTTCGAAGAAGCCTCGGTCCTCGACGGCAAGTAGCATATTGATTAGCTCTGGCGGGATATCATTGTATGAAGTTAGCGCTCGGTTTTCGTTGAAGTATTCTTGTAATAATTCTCCACCGCGTGCGTAAACTTTTGTCTTTAAGCTTGGTTCAATATTATGGAGCTGCTCGAAAGATGGCAGTTCACGGTTGTAGATTTCGTATGTGCGTATTGAACCGTAGACGAGACCAACAAAAAGGAGAGAGAAGACGGCCAGCGTAATTTTCTTGTTTCTAGATTTATTGCTATTGTTGGTCATGGTTAATCAATTTGTCTTTGGTGTGTTAGGACTATGTTAAATTGTTGATGCCGTACTTGGCTCTGAGCAGAACAGTTGTTCTGGGCGTGCTTATTATACTCTAGAGCGTCTGGTGAGACGCTTAAAACTATCCTTTAGAGCTATGTTTGATGGGTGGGCGAGAGCGGGGCTGTAATGAAGGAGCGCTTGTGTTGAGTGGTGTGATAGCATATCCTGTCAATAGTGCAAGCTATCCCTTTGTCTGCCAGTCGGTTCAACGTGGCGGTACAGGGAGCGGGTGGATTATTGAAAGTAAAGTTAATAGACGCGAAGCGTCGTTTCTGGTTTGACTGCGGAGAAAACAGAGGATTTTGTGACAGAGTTTGAGAGACAGTATTCGATTCTTACCCAAGGTGTAGCTGAAATAGCTCCAGAGGATGAGTTCAAGGAACGCCTTAAGGAATCAATAGAAAAGACAGTTCCACTGCGAGTTAAGCAGGGCTTTGACCCCACGGCGCCAGATATTCATTTAGGTCATAGTGTTGGTATTCGCAAGCTCAAGCAGTTTCAAGAGCTTGGACATCAAGTTGTCTTGATTGTTGGTGATTACACGGCTTTGGTGGGAGATCCATCGGGACGCTCATCAGCAAGGCCGCGATTGACTCACGAGGAAATTCTTGAAAACGCAAAGACTTATCAAGATCAGTTCTTTCATATACTGGATAAGGAAAAGACTGAAGTCCATTACAACGGCTCTTGGTTTGATAAAATGGGCGTCAAGGATATTATTGAATTGTCCTCAAGATATACAGTTGCCAGAATGCTAGAGCGTGACGATTTCGAAAAGCGCTATAAGGGCGGGATTCCGATTTCGGTGCATGAGTTTCTTTATCCGCTAATGCAGGGTTATGACTCGGTTGCTATTAAATCTGATTTGGAGCTAGGGGCTACAGAGCAGAAGTTTAATCTGTTAGTTGGACGTGATATTCAGCCTGATTATGGGGTTCGACAGCAAGTGATTTTGACTATGCCGATATTAGTTGGACTTGACGGCAAGAAGAAGATGTCTAAGTCTACAGGTAACTATGTTGCACTGACTGACGCTCCCAGCGAGATGTTTGGAAAACTGATGTCAATCCCGGATGATTTGATAGTTTCGTATGCTGAGTTGACTTCTGATATACCCAGAGAAAGAATCGCTGAGTTTCGGGAACAGTTAGGTAATGGGAGTGTAAACCCAATGGAGCTCAAGAAGGAGCTAGCTGGCGCGATTACTGATATGTATCACGGTGAGGGAGCTGGCGCCGGGGCGCGCGCTGAGTTTGAGAATGTGTTTTCGCGCGGTGGTATTCCAGATGACATAGAGGACTACACTTGCGGCGAAAAGGCGCTTTGGATTGTGCAACTGTTGAAAGATGCGGGGATGACTAAGTCCAATGGCGAGGCGCGGCGGATGATTGAAGGTGGAGCTGTTTCTCTTGATGGTGAAAGAGTGAGTGATCTTGATGCGCAAATTGAAGTGTCTGAGCCAATGATACTTAAGGTAGGTAAGCGGCGATATCGTCGATTGGTGCGTTGAAGCGCTCCTTTACCAAAAGAGAATCCAAGAGGAGCAATGAAGAGATTGTTTAGAAAAAGATTGCTTATGAAAAGATTATTGAATATGGCGCTTTTCGGGTTGATGGCGCTTACGGTGGTAAGCTCTTCGTATGCGATTGACCGAAAACGTGACAAGGCATCCAAGCCAGCAACTCCCATTAAGAAACAATACATATCAAGTGAGGCTCGTGAAAAAGCGGCTCTGGCTTACTATTTGCAAGGCATGGCATTTGAGGATAGCCGGGATATGTTTGGCGCCTTTGCCAATTACGACACGGCGCTGTTTTATGATTCTGAGTCTTACACTGTGCGTATGGCCTATATCCGCGCCGCGGCTCTGATCGGAAAGTATCAGCCTGCTCGTGATGCCGCTGGTAAACTTGAGCTTGACGATATTGATGCTCTAAAGACGCTAGTGGACCTGTACCGCGAAGCGGAGATGGAAGATTCGGTTGTTTATTTTTTGGGGTTACTTGCTGAAGTGGACCCCAGTAATATGCTGGCTCGTCAAGCTCTGGCATCGTACTATGAGCAATCTGGGGACTTGGCCTCTGCAATACCATACCGCGTGCAAATAGCCGAGGATAGAAACACCTATCAAGGCTTCAATGAATTGGGAGCATTACACTTCTTGGTTGGAAGTTACCCAGAGGCAGCCGAAGCATTTCGGCGAGCGATACGGCTTGAGCCAGGAGCAGTCAATATCCCGAGTTACTCGGGCTTGGCGGACGCTTTGGGTGAGATGGATAGTCTGGGGTTGCAGCGAATAGCGCTGGATGAGATGTTGGCTCTTGATTCAACATATGTTCCTAGCCACCGAAGGTTTATCGATTATTATTCTCGCCAAAGGCAATATGATAGCGCTTTGATACATTCGCAGGCTGAAGTGGCCTTAACTCCACATGATAAAGCCGCGATTAGACGATTGGGGATTATTGCCTATAGCGCTGATAGCTTGGACTTGGCCGAGGAACAATTCAATGAATTAATAAGTATTGGTGAGACTGATTTTACCAATTATTTCTTTCTTGGGAGAATCTTCTTGGAGAAAGAGAAATATACTTATGCGTTGATTAATTTCGGTAGCGCCACTCGAGCGATAGATAGTATCGCAGATGGATGGATTGGAATTGGGCAGGTTTATGTGACTATGGATTCGTTGCCACAAGCTGAAGCTAGTTACCAAACAGGTATTGAAAAAGTTACTGCTCTGGATGATAAGATTCGACTACTGTTTTCACTGGGGGCTGTTCAAGAGCGTCAGCAAAAGATGGATTTGGCCGAAAAGTCGTTTGACAATGTTTTGGCGCTTGATTCTTTGAATGCTCCGGCTTTGAATTACTTGGGTTATATGTTAGTCGATATCAACGAACGCCTGCCATATGCGAAGGATTTGATTCGCCGCGCTTTGGAAGTTAACCCAAACAATGGAGCTTATATTGATTCGTATGGTTGGGCTTTGTTTCGTGAGGGATCATATCCAGAGGCTCTTGATTCATTGCAACGAGCTCTTGAACTTTTTGACGCAGACCCAACTGTTTATGAACACATTGGGGACACATACGACAAGCTCAATATGCCTGATTCAGCGGATGTATATTGGCGACGGGCATTGGAGCTCGATGGACCTGACGAGAAAAGCAAAGCGACACTGAGAGAGAAGTTGAACCGCTAAGGCTGGGGAGTCTGTTACAGCTTACTTCGAGCAAAATATTTCTTATGCAACCTCACGATTCAAAGGCATGTTATTCGGTCATTGGCGAGTCCAACAATACGATAGCGAAAATCTTGGCGGCCAGATCGATGTACTATTTGGGATTGTTAGCGCTGGCGTTGATGACGGCTACTTGTGCCAAGGTAATAGGTCCACCTGGCGGGCCTGAGGACAAGACTCCGCCAACAATACTCAGCGCGGTTCCTCACTCGCATCAAATCAATGTCCCCGCAGGAAATACTTTTACGGTTATTTTTTCTGAGAACATCAATCCAACCAGCATAAACAAACAGTTCTTTGTTAGTCCTCGCCAAGTTATTCCACCTAAATTGAAGCTTCATGGCGCTGAGCTTGAGGTGATATTCGCTGATAACTTCGCGTTGGATAAGACTTATGTTATTACTATTGGCTCTGGATTGCGAGATATGCGTGGCAATCAACTTGGGGCCAGTAAGAGTTTTGCCTTTACTCGTGGGGAAGCGATTGATACGAGCTTTATTGCTGGTTCTGTGACTGATGGCGATTCTCCCGCTTCGGGAGTGGGAGTAGGGCTTTTTAGGAAGTTTATGCCCAGCGCTATGGGCGACATGGATTCGCTTTATCCTGACTATTATACAGTTAGCGGTTCTGATGGCGGTTTCGAGTTGGCGTTTTTGCCCGCGGACGACTATTTCATTTTGGCGTTTCGCGACAAGGATAAGAATCAACTATTTCAATATGGCGCGGAGGATTTTGGTGTCACTAGTAGGGAATTGCATATTGGTAGCGATTCTTATGCCAATCTAGAATTGCGTATGCAACAACGTGACACATCAGCGATAACAATTATCTCAGCGACGTTTAATGCCGATGGCTTTCTTCGGGTCAATCTCTCACGTAAGCTGAATCCAGCTCTGTTTTTCGGTCGCTTGGAAAAAGTGCGCATTGTGAACGTCAATGACAGTTCATTGGTAATCTCACCATTTGCAATGAAGAATGAGCATGGCGCTTCAAGCAAGCGCATTGAATTACTCTTTGAGGATTTTCCCACTGGTGAATATTTACTGGCAATTGACTTTGCGGCATTGTATTCAGATGACCGAGAGCTGGCGGAACAATTCATTGGCTTGAATCATTCTGAGGTTGAAGACGCACAAAAGCCGACTCTTCAGTCTAGGCTTGTACCGTCTCGCATTGCGCCATGGGAGGCGCTACGTTGGGTGTACTCATTTAGTGAGACAGTGATAGTTGATTCTATTAGCAATAATGGAAAGGTTGCTATCTCTATCAGCGATAGTAGGCAGGGCGCGATGGATTATGTGATTGATTCGGTGTCCTCTTTTGAGATGGCGATTGAGGCAACGACTCGTCCAGTTAAAGGTGAGCGATATTTATTACGTATGAAGAGTGTGGTTGATTTGTCCAGCAATGAGCTGGCTGATACGCTGATTAGTGATAGTATTGATGTATGGCCAACTGACTCTTTGGGCTCTTTGAGTTTATCTGTTGAGAATAGATTTGATTCGCTCTTTGAGGATGAGTTCTTGTTGCGTATGACTCGACTTGGTGGACGTGAATATTGGACAAATGTTAGTGTGGCTGAAACGACAAAAGTTGAATTGCCTGCAGGTGATTACATAATCGAGGCGATGGTAGATTCTAGCTCTCTAGCTCTTGGATCGCTTTATCCATTACGTTTTACATTGCCACGTGGGTTTTATCCAGATACTGTTAATGTACGTCCAAGGTTTGACACCAAAGGTGTTCGCATAATTATTGAATAATTGCAGCTGATTCACTGACTGCTTGGATTGACTTTTGACCTGACCACTTTTTACCTGACAATATGATTAAGAAGGATTTGTCACATGATTGAAGAATTACTGAACTCGATTGGCGTAAATGGCTGGTTAGCGGACGTGCTATCTGTTGTTGTCATTTTGATAGTGACGTTCACATTGGCGCATTTAGCTAAAGCGCTTTTCTCGGGTGTGTTTGCACGGTTAAGCGGAATGACTTCGACAAACCTTGATGATGAGATTGTCAGGGTGACTAAGCCGATAATTGTTAAACTAGTGTATCTAGCGGGATTGTGGTCATTGAGTCATCATCTGGAAGGTAAATATGAGTGGTATAGTGGTCTGAGAGTTGAGATTGTCGCTGGGATACTGTTTTCGCTGATGGTCTTACTATTTGCGACTTATCTCATTGGTCTAGTCACGGCTTTGACAGACTGGTATAGCAAGTCAGTGGCAGTTCGAACTGAATCTACTTTTGACGATGAATTGATGCCGCTATTGAAACGGGTGGGGCGGATTTCGGTTGTCATTGTTGCCGCGATGATTATTCTGGATCATTTTAGTGTTGATATCAAGGGATTGGTTGCGGTACTGGGAGTTGGTTCTTTGGCGATTGCTTTAGCGGCGCAGGAAACTATTTCGAATATGATTGCTGGGTTTGTGGTGATGGTTGACAGGCCGTTTCGTAAGGGTGACCGAATTATTCTTGGTGATGGCACTAAGTGCGATGTTTATGAGATTGGTATGCGTTCGACTAAGTTTTTGACTTTTGAGAATACGCTGGTGATTGTTCCTAATGCAGAATTGATAAAAATGACTATCAACAATTTGACTTATCCAGAAACTCGGATTCGGGTTAAAGTTGATGTGGGTGTGGCCTATGGCTCTGATGTTGATCGAGTGGAAGAAATACTACTGGAAATCGCTCGTGAACATAAGATGGTTCTTGACAACCCTCCACCGTCTGTGTTTTTCACCGAAATGGCCGATTCATCATTGAACTTTTCATTAGTTGGTCGAGTTCAGGATGTTATTCATCAGTGGCCGACTTCTTTGGAAATCCGCAAGTCTATTTATAAGCGGTTCAACACTGAAGGTATTGAAATACCGTTTCCTCAACGAGTTGTGCATCATGTTTATCCTGAGAAGGGTGAAGAACAAAATGAGTAGCAGTAAACTACTTCTTTTGCATTCTATTAGCCGCTGGGGCATCACTCGACACTTCTCATTGTCATCAGCGATTTGCACATTACTTGTGGTTTCTTTTGTCACTGAGATCAGCGCCAATGAACAACCAATAGACTTGGCATGTGACTTGGTGGCTAAGACGCAGTACCACTCATATTTGGACAGTCCCTCGGCACAACTAGATGCAGACGAATTACTTTCCTACGATGAGTTCTCTGGGCGCATCAAATTCTTTGAGCAAATAAGTACTACTCTCAAAGAGCACAAGTTCTTCGAGTTTAAGGACACAACGGACCCATCCGAACGATCAGTCGTTGTCGCCATGCACAATGATTCATTGCGTCTGCTAGACTTCCATCTAGATTCAACTGAGGATGTACAAAGTATCATACACTGGCCGCTGGTTTGGCTAAATGAAGCTCTATCTATTGAACGGCCGATGCTTTTAACTGAAGACAATATTTTGACAATCCTTCTGGAGTTCTTTGATATCTACGACCGACCAACTGCTTTCCCGCTCAAGATTCTTGGCAATTGGAAAGAAGTAGAGTTATCAAGTAAATTGCCTGACGCTTTGAAGAAGGCTATTTCTAAACCAACGATTCGTACATCTGTGAAGGGCTATGAAATCACACTTTATATTATGGATATTACGGGTGAGTTAGTCCTATTGAAAATTCATGTATCCGACAACATATTTACGCTTCAGTCAACAAAAGTTCTTGGCAAATTCGCGGAGCAGTTCTACTTCGATTGAATTGAATAAAGGTCTATCATTGCTTGATGGCGCCTGCGGTTATGCCGGAGACTATTCTTTTTTGGAAGATTAGGAAGACGAGGAGAGCTGGGATTACGGCTATTGTTGAGCCCGCCATTAGGTGTTGCCAATCTATGGCTTGATGGCCTTGCATTAGCGCTAGCGCTACTGGTAAGGTGCGTAAGTCGGCGGAGTTGGTGAGTATGAATGGGAAAAGAAAACTGTTCCAGTTGACTAAGAAGGTTTGAATCGCGAGGACAGCAAGGATTGGTTTGCAGACAGGGGCGACAATAGAGAACAGTGTGCGCCACTCACCTGCGCCATCAAGTCTCGCGGCTTCTTCTAGAGAGTCGGGGATGGTTTCGACGTATTGCTTGACCATGAAGACTCCGATGGGTGTCACTAAGAAAGGCGTGATGAGCGCCCAGTATGAATCGAACATGCCGAGTTTGGTTACCAAGAGAAACAATGGCACAATAAGTATGTGCGCGGGGACCATTAGAATTAGAAGCGTTAGCCCAAAGAGTACTTTGCTACCGAGGAAGCTTTTGCGCGCTAAGGCATAGCCTGACATGAAGCAAAAGGGGACATTGCCGAGTGTCACAATTACGCCGACAATAAGTGAGTTTATCGCAGGGCGTTGGATGCCATCTGCGGAGAATAAACTTTTAAAAGCCCCTAAGGATATGTCGGCATTGAACAAAGCCGCAAATGATAGTTCGGAACCGATTGGTGAGAGCGCCACACGTAGCATCCAAATCAATGGGCCGATCATAATTACTGTTAAGACTATCAGAGTTAGATAGCGCATTGGTGATGCGCCTGAATGTTTGCTGTGTGGTTTTGATTGTCTGGCCATCATAGAGCCGCCTTTCGTTTGCGCATTAGCCAGAACTGTGCGGCTGAGAAGAAGGCGATGATGACGAAGAGCATATAGGCCGCCGCTGAGGCTTCGCCGAATTCAAAACGCTCTAAACCGCGTGTGTAGACGTCGTAGACACCTGTGGCTGTGCCGTATTTGCCTTTGGTCATGACAAAAATCTCGACGAAGACTTGCAGAGATTTGATGCCGTTGATTACCAGCGAAAAGAGTATCATGGGGCGAAGCAGCGGGAGAGTGATGCTGAAAAAACGTCTCCACGGTCCAGCTCCGTGTATATCAGCGGCTTCGTAGAGTTCGTCGGGGATTGATTTGAGTCCAGCTAGCGCAAGGAGCATGTAGTAACCGCTGGCCATCCAAATGTCCATGGCCATGATTGAGTAAAGCGCTGTTGATGAATCCAACAGGAAGCCATTGGCGGGTGGGTTAAGACCTACTAGTTGCGCTAGCGCCAAGATGTAACCACCTCGGCCGTAGAGATTGGTGAAGACTAAGGCAACGACGACCATTGAGGTTACCGACGGTACAAAGAAGGCGCTACGGAAGAAACTGCGGCCACGAAAACTTCTGTTGACTAGTAGGGCCAACGAGAGGGCAATTATTTGGGTGATTGGAATTGTTCCGATTGTGAATATTAGCGTGTTCTTGAGGGCTTGTAGAAAAGCTGGATCCGCTAAGAGTGTGCGATAGTTTTCTAGGCCCAACCATGAGACATCCCGAGCGAGCAAATGATAGTCAGTGAAGCTGAGAATCAATGAATAGCCCAGCGGGAAAAGCCAAAAGATAAGGAGCGTGATTATCCACGGCGAAGAGAGGCCAAGACCGCCTGAGCGAGTTGACCTGTAAGAATTAGACGATGTGTTCACGATTATTCCCTAGTGACTCTAAGTTACTGCTTCCCGACATTTGGGCGGCTGATACGTTGGATTTTTGTGCGAGCTATGCTTAGAGATTCAAAGGGCCCCATTTTTTCAAAAAGCGCTCGCTCAACAGCTTGCTCAAATTCGTCCTCGATATAAACCCAAGTCGGTTCAAAAGGCGGCGGGATAGAGAGTTTGAGCTGTTTGACGAAGGTCATCAAGTTGGGATCATCAGTGAAGAACTTGTCTTTGGTGGCTTTTATATTAGAGGGGTTAGCTGAGGAATTTGCCCGGCAGAAAATTAGTTCGTTTTCGGGTTGGGTGAGGAATTTCATTAGTTTTAGAGCGGCGCCTTTATTTTGACTGTCTTGATTGACGACCAAATATTCACCACCGAGGAATGATTTACCCGCTGTGGTTTTTCCTGGGAATAGACCCGTGGCAAAGTTGAAGTTTGGCTTTTCACTCTTGATTCGTTTTAGGAGCCAGTCGCCAGAGAGGACTACGCCGATTTTGCCATTGAGGAAGGCGTCCTCTAAACGACGCTGAGTGTCTATCATCGCGCAACTGTCATTGAGTTCTTTGTAAAATGTTAGGGCATTACCAGATTCCATTGAAGAGACTATGGAATATTGATTGTTGAGCGAGTAGAATGTGGCGTCGAAAGACCAGAAGAATGGTAGAAACTTTTTGTAGAGTCGATGCTTTTCGGCGGCGTTGGAGCCCCAGCCATAGATGTTTTTATCTAATGAATCAACTTTGTAGATTGTTTCACGAAACTGGTTAAGATTAATTGGGATGTAGAGACTGTCATAGCCAGCTAGTTGGAGCAAATCGCGATTGTAATACATCACTCGCGTTCCAAGTATCCAAGGCATGCCATAGAGGGAGCCGTTGTTTCTCACTGGGGACCAGCCATTATATTCTTTGTAGATGGATTTGAGGTTGGCTGTTACATCGGTGATTCGACCTGCTTCGACGAATTCAGGAATCCAATCTGAGCCGAGTTCCAATAGGTCTGGACCTGAGTTTGAACTTAGCGCAATGGCGATTTTCTCGTGGCCATTGCTCCAAGTTAATTCAGTTTGTTTGACTTTGATATTTGGGTTTTGTTTCTCGAAATTGGCTATTATTTGATTGATAGCTGGCTTTATTGAGTGGTCTGTCCAGAAGTGCCACCAGTTAATAGTTGTTGGCTCGGAGATGGTTTCGTCAATTTCAGGGGCAGTGGAGGTCAAGACTGTCGATGAATCAGAGCTACTATAATCTGCAGTTGAGGAGCTATCGCTATCCTTATCGCCTTAGCAGGCCCCTAGACCAATTATTGCTAATGAGACGAAAGTAATTGCAACAAATTGAAAAAGGCGGTGTATTGTACTTGAGCGTTGCTTTGGAATCGATGAAGAAATCAATGAAATAGACATCTACAGTATCCTTTGTTCTGACTTTATTTAGTCAACAATTATTGGCCTAGCCGCTTGTCCAACACGCTCAAAATATTGGGCTGGACTTCTACAAATAGAACACTTTTCATGTGGGTTAAGTCAACTATTATTATGAAGCTTTTGTCAAACTGTCAGTAGGAAACTAACAATTACAATGACCTGTCCACGTTGCAAGAATCCGATGAAAGAGGAAAAGAGGAGTTTTCATAAGAACCGAAAATGGATTTGCCCGAAATGCAATAAGATTCGGTTTCAACCGACTAAGCCAAAAGAGCCTCGCAAACGGGGGGCTTGATAGTGGCTGAGGAACTAGCAGCTTGCGAGATTCGGATTGGGACGTCGGGATTCAGTTTTGAGGATTGGCGGGGGCCATTCTATCCGCGTGAATTGGCGAAGAACAAATTGCTTGAATACTATGCTCAGGTCTTTCATACGGTAGAAATCAATTCGACTTATTATGGGATTCCGCATCCGAAAGTTGCTGAGAGTATGGTTTCTCGGACTCCTGCAACGTTTGATTTTATGGTCAAGACTCACGCCAGTTTTACGCACTCACGAGACACGTCACTGAGTCAACGTGAAGCATTTAGCGCCGCTATTCGGCCATTCGTTGAGGCCAATCGATTATCGGGGATATTGGCGCAGTTTCCATTTTCGTTTAAGTACAACTCTGAGAATTTGGACTATTTGTTACGTGAGTGTGAGACATTACCCCAGTCAAAGTTGTATTTGGAATTCCGGCATGATAGTTGGTATCAAAGGCCAGTCTATTATCGTTTGGCAGAGGCGGGAGCCAATTGGGTTTCGGTTGATTTGCCGCAATTGGCGCATATGCCAAAACCCTATGCGCTGTGTACCAATGAGACTGCCTATGTTCGTTTGCATGGGCGTAATGAAGAGAGTTGGTATGGTGGTGGGGATCAGCGTTATGATTACGGTTATTCGCCAGAAGAAATGGAAGAGTGGCGCCAGAAGATTGCGAAGTTGAAGCCGAAAGCCAAGAAGGTTTATGTTTTCTTCAACAATTGTTACCGTGGGCAGGCTGTTAAGAACGCCAAAGAGTTGATTCATTTGTTTGGTTTGTAGGGATTGGTTACCAAGTTATACACTAGCAGGTAAAAACTATTACGTAAGAATAATTATTATATTTGAATACTTTTCTATTGAGCAAGTAGGTATGTTGGCGACTGTTGGGTATGCAACATTTGGCAGTTTTTTTTGAGACGTTGTTTTTGGGGACGTTTGTGGGTTATAGTGAGCGCGTTTGATTCTTGTGACAATCAATTATTTGAGGTAAGCATATGAGTGCAGTTTTTTTGGAGCTGAAGAATATCAGCAAGAGTTATGGTGAAAAGCAGGCGGTTAAGAGTTTTTCTCTTAGCGTTCCCAAGAATTCAATCTATGGAATGATAGGCCCTAATGGGGCGGGGAAGACGACTACTATTCGGATGATAATGGATATTATAGCTCCAGACACTGGCCAGGTGCTTCTCAACGGGGTAGAAGTTGATGAAAAATTTAAAAACCGCGTTGGCTACCTACCAGAGGAACGCGGCTTGCACAAGAAAATGAAAATAAAGGATGTTATTCGTTTTCTTGCTGAGCTAAAAGAATACAAGACAGATGACTGGGATGCGGAAATTGACTCCTGGTTATCTAAGATGTCTTTGGCGGATTGCCGTGACAAGAAAGTAGAAGAGCTCTCAAAGGGGATGCAGCAAAAACTCCAATTTATTACAACTGTGTTCCACAAGCCAGATATTGTTATTCTCGATGAGTTATTCTCTGGACTTGATCCACTAAACATGGAACTAGTGAAGAACTCAATTTTCGATTTACGCAACGAAGGCGCCACCATATTGTTCTCGACACATGTAATGGAGCAGGCTGAAAAAATGTGCGACCATATTGTCATGATAAATGATGGCCAAAAAATGCTCGATGGCGAACTATCAGAAGTGAAGGCTCGCTTTGGCAAAAACACAGTTCACCTAGTCTTTGATGGAGACTCACAATTTGTAGAATCACATGCAACGGTTGAACACATCGTCAAATTCCCACAGTACTTAGAAGCAAAACTCAAAGATGGCGCAGATCATATGCTCTTATTGAAAGATCTAGCGGCTAACAATAGTGTCACGAAATTCGAATTAGTTGAACCATCACTTTACAATATCTTCATTGAAACTGCCAGCATAGATCCCAATAGCGACCAGTTCAAAGAATTAAAAGAAGGGACGCTCAATGTCTAAAATGATGACAATAATAAAGCGAGAGTATCTCGAAATTGTTCAAAAGAAATCATTTTTGCTAGGTGTTTTGGCTGCGCCTGTAATGATGGCGATCGGACTGTTTCTCCCAGCTTTGATAATGGAGAACACTTCAGCGCCGACCCAAGAGTATGTGTTTGTAGACTTTGACAACGGCGCTGTTGCAGAAAATATCAAGAGCGACCTACTTTCTCTTCAAACCAGTGATGATGTTCCGCAATTTTCTTTCGGAGCAATCGAAAGCTTCTCATCGGACGATGAGACAAACTGGTCTAGGCGCAAGGACGAACTAAGTGTTCAAGTGCAAAACGGAGATCTCGACGGAGTATTGATACTATACCCTGATATTGTTCAAGCAGAGTCATTGATAGTAATTTCTAAAACCTTTGATATCAAAGTCCTTCGGCGTGCAGAAAGACGAATCACAACCATCATAAGCGCCGAAAGATTGAAACTTGCCAATATAGAACTCCCTGCTGATTCTCTGGCGGAACTAACCAGCAGAGTGAATATTGATGTAGTCTCACCTGCGGGGAACAGCAAAAGTTTCGAGTCAACGTTTTTTGGCATGATGATCTACGCAATGATAATGTTCATGCTTATTTTTAATTATGGACAAGTCTTGATGCGTTCTGTAATTGAGGAGAAAACCACACGCATTATGGAAGTCATGGTGTCTTCTGTGTCTCCTTTTCAATTGATGCTGGGGAAAATTATTGGGCTAAGCGCCGCTGCCTTTACACAAATTACCATCTGGGGAGTCCTAGGGGCTGCGGTTCGTTTCGGTTTCGACTCTGGGTCAATCAATGCCGAAGCCAACGATTTTATAAATATGCTGCTTAATCCAATCACTGTGATATTTTTCTTGCTCTTTCTGGCTATTGGATTCTTCCTGTATTCGACTCTCTTTGCTGGTATAGGTTCAATGGTCAACTCAGACAAAGAGTCTCAGAATTTCATGATGCCGATAGTTATGGTTTTTGTGGCCCCGTTCATGTTGGCGCCAGCCATGAGTTCATCTGCTGATAGCACATGGGCTGTGGCGCTTTCATTGTTTCCTTTTACTGCTCCTTCAATTATGACAATGCGATTATCTTTGGCAGCGCCCGAGACTTTCAGTCTGGCTGACCCTATCATTATTCAGGCAATCGCAAGCTTGGTGATAATGCTAGCCACCACTATGGGAATGACTTGGCTAGTAGCCAGAATTTTCCGTATAGGTGTGCTGATGTATGGCAAACGTCCGACATTGCCGGAAATTTTTCGTTGGATTCGTAGGGCCTAGTTGAGTTTGACAATAATGTTTAATTGATGGTCTAAACAGAGACTGTTGAAAGTTAAACTTGACCTGCAGGTGGAAATTGGGCGATACTGGCGATTGAGAAGTACGTCGATCCTGTGTTGATTCTGCGTTCGACTGTTGTTTTGTGTTTATCCTTAGACCTTGAATGTCATTGAATATATGAAACTATTGCAGCATTTATATACATTACTTTTAAGCTTAAGCCCACGTTTGTTTGTGGTTGCGATAGCGCCGTTGGCCTTGCTGTTGTTGGTGGGGATTCGGACTTTTGAGGTTGAGGATTTGCCTTCGATTGAAGGTCAATCTGTTCAAGCCGCGACACTTCCTGAAGTCTCGACCGCTAAGCCACGTTCATCTGTCAAGTCAGTAAGTTTTCCAGACAAAAGGCGTGAGATTTACGTTAATCTCAAGGCGGCTTTGGTGATTGATAATAACTCTGGTTCTTCCTTGTACGCTTTTAGCGCAGATAGTGTTCGGCCTGTGGCTTCTATTAGTAAGCTGATTTCGGCGATTACATTACTGGACATGGGCTTTAAGCGAGACAGCATTGTCACTATCACGCGCGCTGATGCTAGACGCAGTTCTAAATCTAAGTTGCGGCGGGGTGACAGAATTGAAGCTGGAGACTTGCTTTATGTAGCTTTGATTGGCTCGGATAATCGCGCTATTCGCGCTCTGGGGCGCACTTTTGGCGGCTCAATTGAGGGCTTTGCCAAAAAGATGAATGCCACTTGTCAGCGAATTGGTATGCGTCATACGAAGATGCTTGAACCGAGCGGACTGAATAAAGGCAATGTCTCGAATGCCACAGACTGCGCTTTGTTGGTGAATTATGCTTTGAAGTACAAGGAGATTGTTCGGGCTTCTAGTAAGAAATCTTATAAGTTTGCCGTGACCAATAAGCGCGGGAAGGGTCTCTATAGGCGCGTAATTACCACTAACCGTCTAGTTCATTCTCGATACAAGACTTTGGTAGGGAAGACGGGATTTATTTTGGCGTCTGATTATTGTTTGGCGACGATACTGGAGAACAAGAAAGGTGAACGACTAACTGTTGTGGCTCTTGGCGCTCCTAGGTCAAGTATCCGCTTTAAGGAAGCGCGGCGTTTGGCAGACTATGGTTTCCGAAAACTACGGAAGTCTCGCAAGCTGAGTTCGAGTTCATTGTAGAAGACTATCTAATAATCCTAGATCCGATGGCGCCCACCGAGGCGCCTTTTTTATTGGCATTATATGATCTCAAAAATAGACATGCGCAGACCCTAAGACGATAAGGGGTTTAATAGTGAGCCGTGCTTCAATAACTATTTCCTAGTTATTGAGCTTCGCGGCAGGCATGTGAAGCGGCACCTCCAAAACTCTCAGCAACGTCCCATAATATATCTTATGTTACCCTGCACATTTCGGGTGATTAAGATAGTACAAGCAATCTGCAAGAAACTCTCAAATGTGGCTGATATATAGTATATAGCTACTTCGCTACGATATTTAGGACTCTACCTGGTATGTAAATCTCTTTGATGATGGTTTTGCCTTCGAGGTGTCTTATGACTGACTCACAAGCCTTGGCTTCACTGAGCGCAACTTCAGCTATAGCATCTGGGGCTATTGAGATTTCCCCTCTTACTTTGCCATTGATTTGGACGCCCATTGTGATAGTTTGCGATACTAAGGCATCTGGATCAGCGATTGGCCAACCTGATAGGAAGATTGATTTTGTAAAGCCCAATGAGGCCCAGATTTCCTCAGCGGTGTGTGGAATCAGTGGCGCGAGAGTTTGAATTAGGCAACGGACAGCATAGTTACGTAGTTCGGGCTTGACCGCTTTGGCTCGCTCGATATCGCGAGATAGCTCCATCATTGAGGCGATGACAGTATTATATTGTAAGTTGTCGTAGTCATCTTGGCGACGTTTGAGACGCTGATTCAATCCTACATACAGATCCCATTCGGCAGAAGTCAACTCAGACTTTTTAAAGTGATACTTTAAGTCGGTGTTTTGGGCGTCATATAAATCGGCTAGATTACAGACCTTATTTAGCAAGAATTTCTCGACACCGACTAGAGCTGCATCCGACCAAAGCACTTCTTTGTCAGATGGGGCTGTGAAGTACATTGCCAGTCTAGTTACGTCCACACCGCGCTCTTTCATTAGCTCAATTGGACTTACGACATTACCACGTGATTTGGACATGACTTTGCCCTCACTGTCGCTGACCATACCGTGGTTAAACAACTCTTTGGCTGGTTCATCGAAGTTGATTAGGCCGAGATCTGAAAGGAATTTGGTAATGAAACGGAAGAATATTAGGTGACCTGTGGCATGGGTTATGCCGCCAATATACTTGTCAACTGGGAGCCACGCATTGGCTTTATCGGTATTGAAAAGCGCATCTTTGTTTTCTGGATCAGCGTAGCGCAAGTGATACCATGACGAGCAAACGAAAGTGTCCATTGTGTCGGCGTCACGCTTGGCATTTGAGTTACAGCGTGGACATTTAACATTAGTGAAGGAGGCGACATCGGCCAGCGGTGAGCGTCCTTTTGGGAGATAATCTGTGATAATGGGCAACTCAACGGGCAGTGCGCTTTCGGCCACAGGAACCAGCCCACATTTGTCACAGTGAATAATCGGAATTGGCGTTCCCCAATAACGTTGGCGTGAGATGAGCCAGTCATGTAGTTTGAATTGCTTGGTCTTTTTGCCAAAGCCACCTTTTTCGGCAAAGGCGGACATGCTCTCAATTGCCTCTGAGGACGGCAAATCGCTGAAACGTCCTGAGTTGACAGTTATTCCGTTTTCAATAGTGACCACTTCCCCATCGGAGATTTCCGAGCCGTCGGCGGTTTTGAGAACTTGACGAATCGGTAAGTTATACTTCTGGGCAAAGGCCTTGTCGCGCATGTCATTGTGCGGTACGCCCATCACAGCGCCTGTTCCGTAGTGAGCAAGAACGTAGTCGGCTATCCAGATTGGTATGCGCTCACCACTGAATGGATTTATTGCATAGAGACCGCTGAAGATTCCTGTTTTTTCATCGGTTTCACTGCCCCTATCTATTTCAGTTTTGAGCAGGGCCTCTTGCCTGTAGTCGTCAATCTCTTTTCGTTTGGCGTCACTGAGGTTTAGTCGCTCAGCAAGTTTTGATTCAGGCGCGAGAGCCAGAAAAGTGACACCATAAATAGTATCGAGACGTGTTGTGTAAACTGGTATGTTCCATTTTTCGTCTTCGACTTGGAAGGTCGCCTCTGCCCCATATGAACGTCCGATCCACTCGCGTTGCATACTTTTAACATTATCAGGCCAGCCAGAGAGTTTGTCGAGGTCGTCTACAAGACGATCGGCATAGTCAGTTATTTTGAAATACCACTGACGGAGTTCTTTCTTTTGTACTTTCGAATCACAGCGTTCGCAGATGCCATTGACGACTTGCTCATTGGCCAACACCGTTAGGCAGTCTGGGCACCAATTGACCAAGGCTTCTTTGAGATAAGCGAGTCCTTTTTCAAAGAGCTTGAGAAAGAGCCACTGTGACCAGCGGTAATAGTCTTTGCGACAGGTGACCACTTCTCGTGACCAATCGAAAGAGATGCCGACTTTTTGCAATGTTTCGCGCGAGACACCGATATTGCTTTCGGTCCAATCCGCAGGATTTAGATTGCGCTTGATAGCCGCTCGTTCGGCTGGTAGGCCAAAAGCGTCCCATCCAAAGGGGTGCATGACTTGTTTGCCGAGCATCAACTCTCGGCGTGCGACTGCATCACCGATTATGTAGTTGCGAAAATGGCCCATGTGTATGTCACCAGACGGATAGGCGAACATTACTAGCATGTAGAACTTTTCTTTGTCGCTATCTGGCATATCAGGAGCGGTGAATAGTCCGTCCTCTTCCCATTTCTTCTGCCAATAGAGTTCGACTTTGTGGAAGTCGTATTTTGGCGCTGCGCTATTTGTGTCAGTCTTTGTTTCGCTATTATTCATGAATGTTCTTACTACTTTTCTTATGGCTAATTATGCAAATCAATAATCAATTTAGTAGCTATGGAAGCCATAGCCCTATGACATGGGAAGATACATTGCTAGGTGTATGTTTGCAAAAAAATAAAGAACTCGGAGAGGTTATTCAGTCCAGAAGGCGAATCGGCCTGCGCGGGCCATGAGGCTTGTGGTTCGGAGTTTTAGAATTTCGAGTTTGGCTCCGAATGAATCTGGATTCAGTTTTGCCCAGAGAGTCAACGGGGTGTCGTAGGCGTAGATTCCCCAGCGTCCGAATGTAAACGGACCAGAGTCTGTGGGGTTCATGCTCCAGCCTTTTGCGTAGCCGACTTCACGGGCGACCTCCTCTACCCTATCATTGTAGAGTCCAAAGGGGTAGCATATTTCGCTGACTTCAGCGCCGAGGATGTCTTCTAGTATGGCTTTTGAATCAGCTAACTCTGTGTGTAGCTCGGTTTTCGAAAGGCTGCGCAAATCACGATGTGTGTGGGTGTGCGATTGTATTTTATGTCCGTGACTGGCGGCAATCCTTAACTCTTCAGCATTCATATGTGGCGAGGGAGCTAGGATTGACGAGTAATCCCAAGTATTCCGTTTTCCGAGATAGCCAGAGAGTGCAAAAATTGTTGCTGTTAGGTTTCGCTCCGTAAGCATGCCATCGGCGTGGTCAAGAAACGATTTGTAGCCATCATCGAAGGTTAGCTCAATTGAAACGTCATTATCAGAGAGCTTAAGATCGGCGATGAAATCTAGGAGTTTGGCAAATTGATCTGGGGAGTAATTAGTTACTCCCCAGGTCAAGCGAGGTTCTACTTTGTGAAATGCCAGAACCATATATTAGCTCCGTTTTAGCATAAGCTAATGACAATCTATATTGGCAATGAATTACCTAGGTCAGCTTTGGTGACTGGCCCTAGGGAAACAGCGACTAAACGGCTTTCGTCAAAGATTTCATTGGCGGCCTCTTGCAATTGCAGAGGAGTTAGCGCCTCGACAGCGGCTATTGATTGACGTAGCGGTATACTCTTGCCTAACATGAGTTCATGTCTGGCTAATCGATTCATGCGACCTGAGGCGCTCTCTAGGCCAAAGATTAGTGAGCCTTTGATTTGGGCTTTAATCTTATCGAGAGTTTGTGTCGACAGTGGACGAGTTTTCAGACGACGTAATTGTTTGAGAATCAAGTCAATTGAGAGTGGTAGTCCTTTGCCATCGGTTGACAGATAAACACCGAAGATACCTGAGTCACGATAGAAATCTTGGAAAGAGTACACTGTATAAGCCAGACCACGTTTTTCGCGTATTTCCTGAAATAGCGCGGATGACATGCCACCACCTAGAAAGAAATTAAGTCCAAGTGACGCAAATTTCATTTTGTGGTAAAAGTCGAGGCTAGGAAAACCCATTACGAAATGATTCTGGGCAATATCTTTTTCAATAAAGTGTACATCGTTCTTGTCAGGGGCAACTACTCCCACTTGTTCTGGGGCTGCTTCTCGTGAGAATTTGAATTTACGTTTGACTAGTTTTACGAGTTCGTCATGCGACAAATTACCTGAGGCTGAGATGACGACTTTTTCGGCGGTGTAATGTTTTTTGACGTAGTCTAGGATGCGTTTGCGAGGCATATCTTTGACAGACTTCGGTGTGCCCAGAATCGAACGACCAAGTGGTTGATCGGCCCAGAACTTTTCGGCGAAGATGTCATGAACTAGTTCTGAAGGGGAATCATCAGTTTCTTTGATTTCTTCGAGGACTACATTTTTCTCACGTTTCAAATTGTGAGGAGTGAATGTTGAATTCATCAACATATCAGAGAGGACATCAACGGCTTGCGGTAAGTGTTCATCGAGAGCGCGAACATAGTAGCAGGTTTGCTCTCTGGTGGTGAAGGCATTGATAGAGCCGCCAAGCTGTTCAATAGAATTGGCGATTTCTTTAGCGCTGCGAGTCTTGGTGCCTTTGAAAAACATATGTTCAATCAAATGCGAAACACCAGATTCTTTATCATTCTCGTCGCGTGAACCGACATCCACCCAGACTCCAATAGCAACCGAACGTATCGTTGGGATACGCTCTGAGATTATTCGTAGTCCGTTAGGTAACGTTGTCTTTTTGACAGCCACCAATTCCCTTTCTCAATTATATAAACCACAACATCGGTTCACGCACTCGGAATAGACCCGAGTGCGTGAACGACAATGTATATGGAACTAAGCGTTTTCAGTTTCTGGCTTATCTAATAGAACTTTACGTGAGAGGCGAATTTTGCCCTCTGGATCTATATTGATAACCTTTACTCGAACACTATCACCCACTTTGAGAACGTCCTCAACTTTGGCGATACGCTCATGTGCGATTTCCGAAATATGTACTAGACCATCGGTACCTGGCATGATTTCGACAAAGGCGCCGAAGGCGGCTGTACGACGAACTGTGCCATCATACTCTTTGCCAATCTCTGCAGACTCTGTCAGGGCTTGAACTCTGGCTAGCGCTTTTTCGCTAGCGGTAGAATCCACTGAGGCAATCATTACAGTACCATCGTCCTGAATATCGATCTTTGCGCCTGTCTGTTCGACAATCCCGCGAATGTTCTTTCCACCAGGACCAATCAGATCACCGATCTTGTTGATTGGAATCTGGATAGTGATGATACGTGGAGCGAATTCAGAGATTGAATCGCGTTGCTTCGGCATAGCTGCTTCCATGGCTTTGAGAATAGACAAGCGAGCGTTGCGCGCCTTGTCCATTGCTTTGCCCATAGTGTCAAGATCGATACCATCGATTTTGATATCCATTTGCAGCGCTGTGATACCCTCGGTTGTACCACAGACTTTGAAGTCCATGTCACCGAAGTGATCCTCATCGCCTAGGATGTCGGTGAGGATGGCGAAATCGTCACCCTCTTTGATGAGTCCCATAGCGATACCAGCAACGTGACATTTGATTGGCACACCGCCGTCCATCATTGCCAGTGAACCACCACAAACCGAAGCCATCGACGATGAGCCATTAGACTCAAGAATATCAGAGACGATACGGATTGTATATGGGAAAGAATCATCGGCTGGGATAACTGGCTCAAGGGCACGCTCGGCGAGCATACCATGACCAATTTCACGACGACCGACGCCACGAATTGGGCGAACTTCGCCAACTGATGACGGTGGGAAGTTATAGTGAAGCATGAAGCTCTTGGTGTGGTCACCCTGCAAGTCGTCGATGCGTTGCTCGTCGACTTTGGTACCCAAGGTCAGGACAACTAGCGCCTGAGTTTGGCCACGTGTGAAGAGTGAAGACCCATGGGTGCGCGGTAAGACAGATGACTCAATTGTAATCTGACGGATATCGTCATGACCACGTCCATCAATACGGCGTTTGTCTTTGACAATTAAGATACGATTGATTTCGCTGTCGAGATCATGGATGGCTGTTTTGATGAATCCGTCCTGCTCAGGGAACTCTTCAATCAACCTAGACATGATGTCGGCGGAGATTTCACGCTTTTTCAAGCGACGCTCTTCCTTATCGGCAATAATGCAGGCCTCACGAATTGGACCTTCGCCGAGTTCACGTACACGGGTCAGCATTTCAGCTGGCGGTACGATTGCTGTAAACTCAGATTTTGGAACTCCTGCTAGAGTGCGGAGTTCTTCAATCATGGTTGTGATTTTCTTAATGTTCTCGTGCGCAAAGGCAAGCGCTTCAAGCATCTCATTTTCTGGAACTTCGAGAGCTCCACCTTCAACCATAGCGATTGAATCAGGTGTACCAGCAACAAAGATGTTGATATCGGACTCTTCAATCTGGTCGAATGTCGGATTGACGATCAACTGGCCATTGATGCGACCAACACGGACACCAGCTACTGGTGTGCTAAATGGGATATCGGAGATGTAGAGTGACGCTGTTACACCGACGAGAGCAATCATGTCAGTGTCGTTTTCACGGTCAGCGCTGATAGCGTTGACCAAACACTGCACTTCATGCAAGTAACCATTTGGGAATAATGGTCGAATTGGGCGATCAATAATACGACTGACCAATGTCTCTTTTGACCCCGGACGGCCTTCACGTTTGAAGAAACCACCTGGGATTTTGCCTGCGGCGTATGTGCGCTCTCTGTAGTCAACTGTCAGTGGGAAAAAACCACGACCTAAGAGAGGCTCTGACGATGCGCAGGATGTGGCGAGAATAACTGAGTCACCATATTGTACAAGGCAAGCTCCATTGGCCTGTTTGGCCATTCTGCCTGTTTCTATGGAGAGCGTCCGCCCTCCGAGTTCGATACTTACTACGTGTTTCATTACTGTTCCTTAACTCCGCTCGAGATAGACGCCACCTAGCGTCATCTCGTAATTAATTTAATATCGCGTCGCAGTGAGTTCCCATACTTTCGCTAACAAATCGTGTTATGCGATAATATGGCTGTACCCCACCTTCTGTCTTTACTAATCTGCGATATTATGTGCTACTGTTCTTAAATCTACAATAAACTTTTGAATAGACCTTTGTGTCTTGTTAGCGACGTAGATCTAACTGTCCGATTAAGGCGCGATAACTATCGCCGTCCTTAGATTTCAGATAGTCCAGAATTCTGCGACGTTGTCCGACAAGTTTCAGCAGGCCACGACGCGTGTGAAAGTCTTTCTTGTGATCTTTCAAGTGATCAGTCAGATGGGTGATGCGTTTTGTCAAAAGCGCGGCTTGCACTTCTGGTGAACCTGTATCTTTTTCGTGAAGGCGGAATTCTGCAATGACTTTTTCTTTCCGCTCTTTCACCTCAGCATTTTTAACAGACATGCTCTGTCTCCTTTTGTTGTAGTATCTCTTCTATTATTATTTTGTCTTTTCCAATTTGTTGTACTAATTCGTCTTTACTGGTCATGCGTCGATTTTCTCGCACAAAGGCAATCGGTTGAAATGTAATATGCTCCCCATAAATATCTTGATCAAAATTCAAAATATTGGCTTCAACAGATAATGCGTCTTCTGGGTGGAGATGGTTTTTGCCAATAAACATCATGCCACCATATTTGTGTCCAGCGACTATTATGTGCGCCGCATAGACACCTTCCTTCGGTAAAGCTTTTCTTTCAGGGTATTGCAGGTTAGCGGTTGGATAGCCGAGTTTCCGTCCAAGACCCATGCCACGTATGACCTCACCGCTAAGACTATATGGTTGCGAAAGAGCCTTGTTGGCAGCGTCCATGTCCCCTGCTGCGATGGCCTTGCGTATTTCACTTGAGGATAGTTTGTGGCCATTGACGACTACTTTGGGAATGACAATGAAGTCATAGTTTAACTGTTTAGATAGCTCAATCAAACGCTGTTGATCACCGCAACGGTCTTTGCCGAGGGTGTTATTCTCTCCCGAGACCAAGGCTTTCATTGAGAGCTTTTTGATAAGCATTTCGGAGATGAATTCTTTAGCGGTGAGTCCTCGGATTTCCTCGGTAAAGGGTAGCCAGAGCACATCGCCAGTGTAGGCGTTCTGTAGCGCTTCGCGCTCTTCTTCTGGTAGGAATATTAATTTGGGCGCGTTACCTGGGTTGATAACTTCGCGAGGATGCGGCACAAAAGTTACAATTAGAGGTTCGAGGCCACGTTTTTCTGCTTCTTCGCACAGCCCATCGATGATGGCCAAATGGCCATGATGGATACCATCAAAATTGCCAACCGTTATGGCACGACCTTTTGATTCTGACACTTCAGATAAGTTTGTGTAGAAATTGCCCATTACAAAACCCTAAGATGTCGATAAATTGGTTGCTTGGTGGTCATGGTGATTTCGGTCGAACCTACTTCTGAAATTCCAACGGCCAGTAGTGTATTGTTACCAGTCATTAGTGAGACAAAGGCGCCTGCATTGAACGTTCCGTTGATGCGATCTATGTCAGTAGCCGAAGGTCTTAGTCCGACAGCCACTGTTGGAGCGAAAGTATCTGAGACAACTAGTGACGGAAGATCTAGAGCATCTGCTGGTGAAATCAGGTGGCTTTGCAAGTTCTCTAGTTGCGCATACTCTTCTATTTCTTCTAGCGACAACGCATTGGCAAGTGAGAGTTTGCCGATTGATGTGCGCGAGAGTTTTGAGAGATAGGCTCCGCAAGCAAGTTTTTCACCGATGTCATTGGCTAGTGAGCGAATGTATGTGCCTTTGCTACATTTGACAGTCATATCTACACGTGGCATGGCGAAACTATTAACGGTCAGATTTTCGATTGTCACTGAGCGAATTGGAGCCTCGACATCTTCTCCCTTGCGCGCGGCTCGATAGAGCGGCTGGCCATTGACTTTTATGGCGGAATAGATTGGCGCTCGCTGTTGAATAAGACCAGTAAAACAAGACAAGACTTGATCGAACTGTTCACGTGTAACATTTGGTGTTTTTGCTGTTTGCAATTGTTTGTCTGTGACACCTTCGGCGTCAAAAGTTTTTGAGCTTATTCCCAAATGTATTTGCGCTTCATAAGTTTTGTTATAGTCCGTTAAGAAGCGGGCGATTTTACTGCCTTTGCCTAGGCAAAGCGCTAAGAGGCCAGTAGCTAACGGATCAAGTGTACCCACATGCCCAACTTTGCGTTGATGAGTGAAGCGGCGCACTTTTTGAACAACATCATGACTGGTCATACCAATCGGCTTGTTGACTAGTAGTAAACCATCGTACTTGGCTACCTTCATTGAAGTCTTGGAGGTAGTTGTGTGCTCTGTTATGGAATTGGAAACGTTCATGAGCCACACTTTGCGGTATTGATGCTACTTCCAGCCAACATCTCGTTGATTTTGCCTACTATCTGCTCTGTCACTTCAGTGGTTGAGGAGTTGAATTTGCAACCCGCTGCGGCGGCATGTCCGCCGCCACCAAATTGTGCGGCAATGGTAGTTACGTCGTGATGACCTCGCGAACGAAGAGAGACTTTGGTAGATTGGCCATCATAACTACGCACCAAAGCGCCGACCTCAGCGCCAGTGGCCATGAGCGTGTATTCTACTATTCCTTCGGCCTCGTCGGCAGTTGCTCCCGCTTCATTGAACATCTCTTGAGTTAGTTCAATAATTGCTGCTTGTCCATCAGCAAAGAATTTGATTCCAGCTAAAGCCAGACCTAGTAGCTTCAAAGAAGGTTGTGTGCGTTGGAAATAGATTGAATCTGTAATATCACGGATACTAATGCCGCGTGAGACCAAATCAGCAACGATTTCAAAAGTTTTTGATGAGGCGCTTGGGTATTGGAAGCGGCCTGTGTCAGTTAGAATGGCTGTATAAAGAGCCTCCGCAGTTGGCTTCTCGAAAGGAAAGTCCACAGCCACAAAATACTCAGCCATTAACTCACCCACCGAACTGGCCGCTGGTCGTAGCCAGACGGTATCACCGTAGTTTGTATTGTCCTGATGGTGGTCGATATTGATGACTTTAGTATTGTCAGATTTCAAATCCCAGACAGCTCCCATTCGACTTGGGTTAGGACATTCTAGAACAATCATGAGATCAAATGGTCCTTGAGCTTTGACTGTCGTAAGTTCACCAGCCTCGCGGATATTGTGAAGCCGTGAGGCACCCGAGAGGAAGCGCATAGCGTTTGGAACCAAACTTTCATGCGCCGCTATAGCTCTCTTCCCTAACCAACCCAGGTAGTCCAAGACAGCCAGTTGCGTTCCAATAGAATCACCATCACCATCCATATGGGAGGTGACGAGTATCGAATTTGCGTTTTCTATAAGTTCTCTTATAGAGGCGATATTGGCGCTGTTGTTATTTGAGGACTTCATTATTCTTCTAATCTGTCGCAAGACTACTCTCAAAGAGTAGTGAGTGTTGAGACATTATTCTCAGGGCTGGAACTTCAGATTGACTCATCTTCGGAGGATGTTTCGGAGCTCTCTGCACTATCCTTTTTATGGATTTCGTTGAGGAGTGATTCAATGTGCATCCCATGGGCGACGGAAGGGTCATAGGCAAACGAAATCTCAGGCATATATTTGAGTGTAAGGCGTTGCGCAAGTTTCCCTCTGAAAGTTTTGCATTTCTTCTTGAGAAAGACGAGCAAGTCTTCTTGGGACTTTTCATCACCTAGTGACGAAACAAAAATTTTCGCAGACTTCAAATCCTTCGTGAGCGTGACTCCTGTCACACTCACCAAACTAAAGGATTCATCTTCTAAGAGACGATCCATAATGAGACTAGATTCACGAAGCATTTGGTCAGAGACTCGTCGTGAACGAGGGTAAGATTTCATAATATGATTTTTGGCGAGTAAGTATGAATGTCAACAACTCATGGAAGTAATTAGTCAGATGACACTACCTAAAGTTGTTTGGCAAACAAATTCGCTTTCCCAATTACTGACGACCTATAGCATTTCTGTGGTATAGTCGACAAGAATCATATCTGGCTCGCCTTTGACCATATTTACCACACCATTGAGAATCGAGCTAACAGAGGCTTGCTCATTAGCAACAGCCGCAATACCGATGATTCCTGAACGGAAAATGTCATCACGGCCGACTTCAGCAATCGAAACATTGAAACTATTTCCGATTCTAAAGAGCAAAGGTTTTAAGCGGGTTTGCTTTTCTTTGTTCGAAGTAATTTTCGGTAATGAGACCTCTATAGTTAAGCTTCCAATAACCATACTGGTATTATCATCCTTCCTGTAGTGTACGAGCGACTTCGATTATCTCGAAAGTCTCTATTGTATCACCAACTTTGACATCATTATAGTTTTCTATGTGAATACCACACTCAAATCCAGTCTGGACTTCTCGAACATCATCCTTGAAACGTCTGAGCGAATCAATTACGCCCGTATAGACTTTCGTACCATCGCGCATCAAATGAACTTTATTAACACGCTTTATGATTCCGTCTTTGACATGACAACCAGCAATGAGCCCAATTTTGGGGGCCTTGAACACTTCACGGACTTCTGCCATACCAAGGTGACGTTCTTCAAAGGCTGGCGCCAACAATCCTTCAAGCGCTTTGCGGACATCGTCTTCTACTTCGTAGATGACTGAGTAGCTGCGGATATCGACTTGTTCTTTCGCTGCCACCTCGCGTGCCCGTGGAGTTGGGCCGACATGGAAGCCGATGATAATTGCGCCAGAAGTTGCGGCTAAGAGAATGTCCGATTCAGTTATGCCACCAACGCCTTTGTGGATAATTTTGACACGAACTTCAGCATGCTCAATTGATGAAAGTGTTTCAGCCAAGACTTCAACAGAACCATCGACATCACCTTTGATCAACACCGGCAACTCTTTGATCTTCTCATCTTGAATACGGCTGAAAATATTTTCAAGCGTTGTATGTCCACGTGGTCGACGATAGTCGTATTCACGTTTGATTTGCAAGCGCTTGCTGGTAATTTCTCTAGCAGAACTTTCACTAGGGACAATCAGGAATGAGTCACCAGCTTGTGGAGCCCCATTGATGCCACTGATTTGACCTGGATCGCCAGGTTTTAGGCCTGTAAGCTGCTGACCTTGGTCGTTGATAATTGTTCTTACTCGGCCGTGATTTACACCAGCGACGATGATATCGCCAATAGCAATCGTGCCGCAAGTAACCAAAACTGTGGCGACTGGACCACGTCCTTTTTCGATTCGTGATTCAATAATTGAACCCTGCGCTCGGATACAAGGATCGGCCTTAAGCTCTAACATTTCCGCGGTCAAGAGTACAATCTCTAGGAGCTTATCGATGCCTTCGCCAGTTTTGGCTGAGATTGGAATCATGGCAGTTTCGCCACCCCATTCCTCAGGATTAAGACCATGACCCGCCAGAGCCTGCCTGACTCGGTCAATATTGGCTTCGGGTTTATCTATTTTGTTTATCGCCACAACTATTGGGGCCTTGGCGGCCTTGGCGTGATCAATAGCCTCTATAGTTTGTGGCATGACACTGTCATCAGCTGCGACAACAATAATCACGACATCAGTGACTTGAGCGCCTCGCGCTCGCATGGCGGTAAAAGCTTCGTGACCAGGAGTATCAAGAAATGTAATCGTCTCTCCACTCGAGGTAACAATTTGATATGCGCCAATATGTTGTGTGATAGCGCCAGCCTCACCAGAGGCTACGCTTGTTTCACGGACGTAATCAAGAAGCGAAGTCTTACCGTGATCAACGTGTCCCATGACTGTGACAACAGGTGGGCGTTTGATTTGCTCGCCTTCGGCTTGAATCTCTTTGATATGCTCACCGATTTCGGTTTCTTGTTCGATACCAAAATTAAACTCAAGGCAAAGCATTTCAATCGTATCGATGTCTAAGCGTTGGTTGATGGTTGCCATTTGACCCAGTTCAATGATTTTCTTAATCACCTCACCAGAGGAAAGTTCCAAAGTCTTCGCTAATTCACCAACAGTCATAAACTCTGTGACTGAAACAATATTCTGTACTTCAATAAATTCATCTTCAGTTGCGCCACGACGACGATATTTCTTTGTCTTTTGAGAGCCACTGATTTGGGCCATCGTAGAGCGGAAACTCTTGCTGACCTCAGCTGTATCTACTGTTCTGCCACGGCGTTTACGCTTGCGTGGACCACCAGGGCGGCGAAACCCTCCGCCACCACCAGGACCGCCACCGCCCTGAGGACGACTCGGTCTGAACGAACCAGTTTTTCCAGCAGGTGCGCTTGGTCGAACTGCTGGAGTTGTAGTTCTATTTGAGGTTGAAGAGGTAGCGGGCTTGTTGGGGTCCTTGACAAAATCGCCCAATGAACCACCTGCTCCGCTTGGTCTTTTTGGAGTGACTGCACGCGTCTGATCACGTTTCGCTTTCTTCTTGCGATCCATGTCTTTTTTGGCATTGGCTTTCTCAATGTCAAATTTTCGTGTCACCGCCGCTATCATCTCTTCGGTAGCCACACTCATATGTGATTTTGGCGTAAACCTTAGTTCACGCACAATCTTGACGAAGGCCTCAGAAGAAATGCCGAACGTTCGTGCAACTTCATATATCCGTTTGTTAGCCACGCTAGTACTTTCTTACTCCCTAATTACCATAAAGTGATTGACATAAATCTAAATACATCAATCAGCGGGAGTAATCTCCTCTTTATTGCCATTTTGTTCGGACTCCTTAGCGGAGTCTTGTTCCTTGGAACTATCTTCCGAAGCATCACTGCTTTCCTCGTCTGCGGCAACCTCTGCGTCGCTGAGGAATAGTGATTCAATTCCAGTCTTGGCTTTTTCGCCAGGTCCTGCTGCGGCATCGGCCTCCGCTTGCTCCTTGCGGATCTGCGCCAGATATTCACGTTGAATGCGATTAGAAATCTCTCTCGCTTTTTCGAGAAGTCCTTCGGCAGTCTTTTCGCCAATTCCTTCAACGTCGACTAAGTCTTCCAACTCCATATTCGCCAACATTTGAACTGAGACGATACCCATTTCGATAAGCCGATCTTCCATTTTCGGACCGACACCGTCAAGGCCACCGATAGGCATAGCCATATCGACCTGCTGACGTTTTATCAAACTGTATTCAGTGTCTGAAAGTATGTTGATTTTCCAGCCAGTTAGTTTTGACGCTAAACGCGCATTTTGTCCGCCACGACCAATTGCCAACGAGAGCTTTTCATCCTCTACAGCGGCTGTCATTGACTTGCGATCAGCATAGACATCCAACGCAGTCACTTTCGCTGGCGCTAAGGATCGCGTGACAAATAGTTCGGAGTTTGAGCTGTACAGCACGATATCTATTCGCTCATTATTCAATTCACGAACGACGGCTTGTACTCTAACTCCCTTGACACCTACACAGGCGCCGATGGGATCAATTCTGTCGTCGATAGAGCTGACGGCGATTTTGGCTCGTTCACCAGCGTCACGTGAGATGGCTTTGATTTCAATGACACGTTCGTATATCTCTGGAACCTCAACTGCAAACAAGGCTTTGAGGAAGTCGTCATTGACGCGCGACAAAGTTATCTGCGGTCCACGAGTAACCTGTTCCACAGACAAGATGATTGCACGAAGTCTATCACCTTGACGATACTTTTCGCGAGGTATCAATTCGCGCATAGGTAACAGCGCTTCGGCGTCACCAAGATTAACTAGCAAACCAGCCTTATCTATTTGTGTAACAACTCCAGAGACAAGCCTGCCGACTTTATCCTCGTATTCCTCGAAGACTTTCATGCGCTCAGCTTCACGCACGCGTTGGATTAGTATCTGCTTGGCTGAAGATACGGCGTTTCGGCCGAACTCTTCATAATCCAAAAAGATGTCCATCTCGTCACCGATTTGGGCGGTCTTATCTAAAGAAACCGCCTCTTTGAGAGCTATCTCGTTGATAGCATCGGTAACTTCTTCGACAACTGTCTTAACAGCCATCATTGTGATTTCGCCATCGCTCTTGCTGAAGCTGAAAGTTATGTTGCTGGCGTCAGGATATTTCTTCCTAGCAGCAGCCAAAAGTCCAGCTTCAAGTGTACCAACCACAACTTCGAAATCTATATTCTTCTGTCTGGCGATTTGCGTCATCGCCTCAACGATGTCATATCCCATCGTTCAATCTCCAATTATACATGCTTTTCTACAGCGGGACTTTAGACCCCGTTTTAGCGAAAAAAATACAAGACCGATGTCCACAAGCCCAATCCTTGGCTTTAGCCAATGGTCGCGCAAGGAGATAATCGCCCTCGTCAATTTACGCCTGTACCTTGTTTCTTCTTCAATCCATCATGCGCAACAGACGCACATTCAATTATACGAACAAACTTGTGATCCGATGAATTTGCTTTCCTCTCAGATACCTTTTCAGGTAATCAATGTATTTTACTGCGGCCAAGAAACTCCCCGCTACTACTTAGATATACTCCCTGGCTTCCAAAATCTCTTCCAGCGTGGCTGACTGTTCGCCCTTTTTCTTGGTTTGGACGACTATTTCTCCGTCAGCAATACTCTTTAAAACACCCCGCAATCGCTTGCGTTTTGTATCTATAAAATCAACAGCTATTGTCCGACCTAATTTTCGCTGGAACTCCTTTTCCGTGCGAATAGGTCTGTCTATACCTGGCGACGAAACTTCTATTGTATAGGGCCCCTCAATAATTTCCTGCTCCTCAATTTCCCTATCAATTGAGCGAGAGAACTTGACACATTCGCCAAGCGTGACGCCATTATCGGAATCCACGAAAACCTGCAAACGCATAGACTTTCCGTGGTGCATGATTTTCAACTCAACCAAATCATGCGTGTTCGCGTTATCGATGACTTCGCGAATCACTTTTTCGACCTGGGTATCCCGATCTACAAACATTCCAAGAACATCTTTCGGGTTTCACCCACTTATTTGGCAACGCCTAGCACACCCAGAGTAACTAGTACAACTCACTTGTTCTCAACGGCTTACAAACGTCAATGTCATTCCTTGCGTTCGCTAACAATACTTCAAACTTTGATATATGAAAAAAATATTCTTTCAAGCATATCAAAAAAAGTGGGTCTCGACCCACTTTAGAACGCAGAGCCAATATATTGACGCCTATTGCAAAAGGCAACAGATATTTTTCTTATTTGCGTTGCGTAACTCCAGACCTCGTTGGAGGCAGTGAAGTCTCGTGTATCCTTATGCCAAACAGCAGCTTGACTTACTTCAAGGTCTCAAGCATGGCTTTAACAGCTTCATGTATTTCGCTCACCTGTACTAATTGGACATCTGAGCTGTTTCTGGCTTTTAGTTCGACATTGCCGGCGTCTAGCGATTTTGCGCCGATAGTTATTCTTACTGGACAGCCGATTAAATCAGCGTCGTTGAGTTTGACGCCCGCCCTGTCGGCTCGGTCATCTAGCAATGTGTCGATACCAGCCGCAGTTAGTTCGGCATAGATACTGTCCGCAGCTTCACGCAGTGGGTCTTGCTTGTAGTTTAGTGGGACGATTTCCACTTGGTATGGCGCGATGTTCTTAGGCCAGATTATACCTGAGTCGTCATGGTAGCGTTCGACTGCGGCTTGGGGTGTGCGGGTGATACCAATTCCGTATGAGCCCATGAAAAAGGGTTTCTCTTTGCCGTTGTTGTCGAGAAATTTTGCGCCCATCGATTCAGAATATTTTGTGCCGAGCATGAAAGTATTGCCGACTTCGATACCTTTTTTGCACATCAAGCGACCTTCACACTTAGGACAAAGGTCTCCCTCGCTGGCGGCGATTATGTCTCCGGATTCTGTGATGGTAAAGTCGCGGTCGAGATTGGCGTTTAGATAGTGAGTGTCATTCTCATTGGCTCCGACGATTATATTCTTGAGAGCAAGAACTTCATTGTCGGCATATATCGGAATGTCTTTCAATCCGACAGGGCCAGCAAAACCGACTGGGGCGCCTGTGACTTTTCGCACCATCTCTTCGTCTGCTAGTTCTAGTTCGACGGCGTGGACAAGGTTATTGAATTTGGTTTCGTTCAATTCTCTGTCGCCACGGATTAGGGCTACGACCGGTTTTCCATCGGCGTTGTAGATCAAGGTTTTGACCAATCGCTGGGCATCGACTTTGAGGAACTTTGCTTTTAGAAACTTTGTGACTTGCTCGATTGACGTTACATTTGGAGTGGTGACTTTTTCTAAGTCTTTTGTTTCTGTGTCGATTGTCGGTGGGTTTTCGTCGCGGAAAGTGGCTTTTTCGCGATTGGCGGCACACTCACATGTATCACAGAACGAAAGATATTCTTCGCCAGCTGATGTATCGACAATGACAATGAACTCGTGTGCGGATTCGCCGCCCATAGCGCCAGTGTCAGACTCTACCATACGTGAATCTAGACCAGCACGTTTGAATATCTTGAAGTAGGCGTCGACCATCTTTTGGTAACTGAGGCGATGGCTTTCGACGTCGGCGTCGAAACTGTAGGCGTCTTTCATGATGAATTCACGGCCACGCATCAAACCGAAGCGCGGACGGATTTCGTCGCGGAACTTGATTTGAATCTGGTACATGTTCAGCGGTAATTGTTTGTAGCTTTTTAGCTCACCAGCGACCAAAGAAGTGATGACTTCTTCGTGGGTGCCATTGAGAACATAGTCACGCCCATGACGGTCTTTGAGACGCATCTGTTCACGGCCTGCGGTCTCGTAGCGACCTGATTTTTGCCACACTTCGGCTGGAGCTAGAGCGGACATGGTAATCTCAACTGCTCCTGCGGCGTCCATTTCTTCGCGAACAATTTGCGAGAATTTTTGGATGACTCTTTGCATTAAAGGCAAATAGAGATATATGCCAGAGGCGAGTCGCCGAATATATCCAGCGCGCACTAGTAGTTTGTGAGATATCAACTCCGCCTCGGCGGGAGCATCGCGTAGTGTTGGTATGTATGTTTGTGTCCAGCGCATTGGCTGCTTACCTACTCTTCAGTTTGTTATATGTGTTTGACTAGAAAGCATCAACGAACTTTATACTTTTGTCCAGTAGCTTTCTGAATTGTTCTCTGTCGTGCGTAACGCGCTTCGGAAAATACGCGTATTCTTTCTTGATGTGTCCCTTTGGGAAATATTTGAACGGTCTTGCTTTACCAGCTTCAAACAATTTCTCAAGAGTATTTGATGGTAGTTTCAGAGCTATGCCAAACTTCCCACAGACTATAAAAATGTTTCCGTTCGCATATCCTGCTACTGCGCCAAAGACGTTTTTGTATTCCAGTTCGACTTTTGAAGCCAGCCGTGGACGGGTTTGCCTCAAAAGTTCTTCTAGTTCTCGTAAATAGACTTCATTCATCAATCAGCAATAGTATAATTTACCCCCATCAGGAATCGAACCTGAATCTACGGCTTCGGAGGCCAACGTGTTAGGTTTCACTATTTTCTTATAGCAGGAATCATGAATCTCCTGCCCTTGGTATCAAGCAACGAAACAGCGTTACCGTCCCAATGTATTCGTATTTCAGGGTCCTTATAGTGGAACCAACGGCGATTCCGAATGTCACTAGGATGCTCAATACTTAAATACTCATTACAATCGCTTGTCTTGATTCCCGAAAAATTGCGAAGCCACCAGCCATCATGAATAGCGTCACAGATTCCATCTGGCATAAATACATATTCGATGTCATCGACTTCTTCTAAAGTCGGATAACCAGGAAATTGAAAAAATATCTTCACGTTTTCATACCAAACAAATTTTTTCTTGTCGGCAATCCTATCAGTGAACTCGTCCCATTCCAAACAAGAACCATAGTTGCAAATACTAACTTCCGATTCAAAGGAGCTATAGAAAGGTTTTATCAAGACAAACTGCGCTCTGTCTCCAACTTCAATATCAGAGAGCCCGACAATAAAGTCACCTTTAGGAGATAGCCATAAGTAAGTCAAAGTTGGCGAGCTAATCCGCTTTGTCCTGCTTGAATCACGCTTATCGATAAACTCGATATACTCAATCGGTTGGATCGATATTGGAGAGCCAGGTTTACCTGCTTTCTCATGATACTCCCTCCAATCATGGACATGTCGAACCAATAGCGAATCATTCTCAACTTCAATAGTATCAACTGGCGAAGTCCAAAACAGGCTTGCAAACGCTTGACCAGAAAACATTGGAGAAAGAATTACAACAAAGCTCACAACAAAACACACAATAGTGGTTCTAGCGATTTTCATTTGGTAATCCTCCTGCGTTATTCAATTTACCCCCATCAGGAATCGAACCTGAATCTACGGCTTCGGAGGCCAACGTGTTATCCGTTACACCATGGGGGCATGTTTTTGATTCCACTTCCGTGTTGAATCTGGCCTGTATTGGCGTTGACTCAGGCAGATATAACGTCGAATCTGGGTTGATTGTCAATATAGACCTTTGTGAGACGCTGGCAAACTGCCAGTTGTAGGGGCGTCGTTTCGGCGCCTTGGGGTTGATTCACAAGAAAGGCAGGGAGACCCCCTGCCCCTACATTGGTGAACTATCTGCTGTATTGGGTTTTATGCCTGAATGTGAGAAGGCACAGCGCGCTGTGCCCCTACGAGTGGGAAGAGAGCTTTCTAGCAATCTTTTGGTCCTATTGATTAGTTCATTACAGTTACTAGGAAGCCGCCCCAAAGGATGAATAGGGCCAAGCCCAATTTCGCGCGCTCTTTGCACATGGCGATGATTAGTGGGGTGGTTAGTAGAGCTAGGGCTAGGCGGGTTTGGAGTTTCCACATTAGGAAGGCCTCTAGGGACTGGCCGAGCAAGATGAAACCTGCGACAAAGAGGGCGAGATAGAGTCCGCCGAGTTTGCGTTTTGGTTTGGCGTTTTTGGTCTGGGTTGGTTCTTCTTTTGTCTCTGTTTTAGTCATCGCTCTCTCCATAGTTCTTGAAGAATTGCTCTATACCTTGCGCTATTGCTTTGGCGACTCGATGGCGATAGCTCTCGGTTTTGAGCCAGCGCTCTTGCTCTGGTAGAATCATGAAGCCACATTCGACCAATGCTGATGGTCTCTCGGTTGGACGCAGGACCGCGAGATTGCCGTGGTAGAAGCCGTGATCTTTTTGGTTTGGTAAGTCTATCATTTTTTGGTGAATCGCTTTGGCTAGAGCCTGCGAATGTGTGTGATAGAAATATGTCGAGACACCATAGTTTACAAATGGATTGACTCCATCGGGCAGCGCGTTGTTATGTACCGAAACAAACAAATCGGCGTTGACACTGTCGGCTACTTTTGGACGGCCATACAGTTCTAGGCCATCGACACCTTGATGAGTGAGGACGACTTTGGCTCCACGTTTCTCAAGTTCTGAACGTAATACCAAAGCGATTTTCCAGTTGGCCTCGGCTTCGGTTAGGCCTGTTGGTCCGATCGAGCCAGGGTCTGGATTGTGGCCGGGATCGACGACGATTGTTTTGCCGCCGAGCGAATGCACATTTGTAGGAGGGTAGTTAAGAGTTAATTCGAACGTATTCCCTACATAACCAGCCTGATAACCCCAGATTGGATTTGAAAAACGAAGTTCAAGGCGAAATAGATTTGGCTCGGGTTGTGTCCAGCTTACTGAAGTTAGCATTGAATCTCGATATTCGAAACGGAACCAATCTGTGTCCATTGTGACGCCGAAAAGTTCAACTACGAGAGTTTTGTTGTCTTGCTCGGTGATAGAGAATGGATGCTTGGCGCTTAATTGGGACCTGATTGACAGCTTGCGATTTGCAAGTTCGCAGCGGAAGCTTGAGAGCCGACTTTGTGGGGGGAGGATTCCAACTTTGAGGGGCCTAGATTTTTCAAATTCGACGTAACCGACTCTTGATTCGGAAAGTTGTAGTCGATACCAGTCTCCTTCATAGCCAACTGCCAGCGCTTGAACTCCTGCCGGCTGAAATAGACCGAGGTAACCACGAGCAGGAGCTACGCGCAGACGTTGGGCAGTGTCAGTGAACTCGACTGTGCGTGGGTAGTTTTGGGGGTTGAAAGACAAAGAGATTGACGCCGTGTCTGAAATTAGGCCCTCTCCTAGCTTGGCCAGTCGCCTTGTCGCTGACAAAAGCGCTGCAAATTCCTGACCTCTGGCTTTGGCGTTGGGTTCGATTCGCACGGCATCAGACAGAGATGGCGCTACGACATGGTAAACTAGCCTAACAGAGTCTTTGACCGTGTTCGCTTTGAGAACATACAGACCTTGGTAGATGCCTTTAACAAAAAGTGCGCTGTCGAGTTGGCCTGAGCTAGAATCGAAGACATCGCCAGCGTGGTATGGTTGTGGAATTGAGAGGGCCTCGGACATAGGGATAGAATCGACAATGCCGACAATTTCCGCCCAGGCGCGGCAGTTTGGTGTAGCGCGAAACTGTAGGCGAATGATGTCACTGGTAATGACTGAACGGCTAGTCACTGGTGAGCGATAGTCGGGATAAATCACTAAAGTGTCTAGTTGGTTCTCTAACGAAAGGCCTGGTACAGATACAGGCCATTTGACTAAAGCGGTGTCTATGTTCTCGGAGTTATTATTCTTGGTGTTATTGTTTTTGTCGTTTGTGGCGACAATGTTAAAAACAAACTCGCCGCTTTCCAGTGGCAAGAAGGCAAGCCAACCTCCATCTTTGTCGACTGTAACGACTTGTCCATTGATTGTTAGATTCCATTCGGGTTTGACTGAGCCGAAGATGAAGGTTGAATCAATCGCGCCAATTGTTTGGTCTAGCTTTGGATAGACGACTGTTATTCTTGCTTCTTTATTGTTTTGTTCTAAGAAGGACTTGTCATCGGCGCCATATACAGGCAATACATTTGCACTTAGTGACATGCCCAAACAGAGGATGGCAGATCCGAGAACCTTCTTGAGAATCTTTTGGGTATGTTGTGTTACTAGTATCATTTCAATGAAGCGCTTAATGTTTTGTGACGTATATGTTCGGTCAAGAGATGCTATTAACGTAAGCGACGAGCCAATTGGAATCCGTCATCAATGTCTTTTCGGTAATTTTGTCGCTTGGGATCAAATGAGTTAATGGTCACGCCACCTTCGTGCTGTGAAGCGTGGAGGAAACTGTCGTCTCCCATGTAAATTGCGACATGACCTTTTAGGAAAATCAGATCACCTGTTTGCATTGACTTGCGATCGATCTCTTTGCCCTGCTGGCTTTGGTCACAGCTATCGCGTGGCAACTCCACTCCATTGAGCGAACAGACAAGCTGGGGGAGTCCGCTACAATCCAATCCAAGCGATGAACGTCCTCCCCAGAGATATGGTATTCCTAGGAATTGCATGGCGGAGAGAATCAGGCTCTCACCGAAGTCGTTATTAGCCTCTGTTTGGGCTGGGACTTGTGCCAAATCTTCGGCTCTGATAAAGCGTTTGAGATTATCAGGCGAGGCAATTTCTATTAGTCCTGATAGAGGTTCGTCATTTTCAGTTGGCGCGGGATAAACGGTTGAGCCGTAGCTCAGAAAGTAAGGAGCTACAGGCGAGTCATCATTGGAAAGGACTTCGGCGACTGGGCTGTTAATTCGTAAGGCGAAAGCGTGTTCGAGTTTGCTCCAATCGCTTTCGTCGATTTCTCTGAAGGCTAAAGATGGCGCCCACCCACGATAGCCGTCGAGTTGCTCGATTTCGCTGTAGCCTCCCCTCTCACTTAGAACACTAACACGCTCACCGAAGAGCAGTTGGGATTTTCTCTCTGAGTGGAAAAGCGGCTCGGCGTTGAGATCGACTATATTTCGTATGACTATCGCCCGTTTCATATGAACTTGATACGTCACCGAAGTATCAACTTCAAGCTATTTCTAGGCGGGTCAGAGTAAAGTGACGCTATGGAGCTCTAATCTAGAAGTTTGGGAGTATTCGCTTTTGCCAGAGTGAATCAATCTTTTTCTCTAGGATTGGCAATGTGGCATTGTTGGTTATTACAATATTTGAAACATCACGATAGACGCTTAGCGGACTTTGACGGCGCATTCGAGAGAGAGCGTCGGAGTTTTCCATGCCTCTGGAGACTAAACGCTTCAGGCGATTGGGCTTAGTGGCGGTAATGAGGACAATCAAGTCCATGTCATTGGCGATAGGCCAGTCTGGCAAAAGGGCTGCGTCGAGAACTACAGGAGTTGGGAGCCTTCTCAACTTGGCTCGTTTTTCCGCTTGGCGTAATTCGTGGCGAACTGCATGACCTAGAGGAGCTTTAATAATCTGGTTGAAGCGTTTTAGATTTTCGCCGCTTTTGTCTCCGAAAACTATTTGGGCTAGTTTTGCTGGACGTAGTTTACCGGATTCTGTGCGTAACTCCTCCCCCCAAATTTTCACTAGTTTTGCGAGAACTTTCGGTGAGCCAGTTACTTGTTTGCCAATCTTGTCAGCGTCAACGACCAGCGCGCCAAGACTCGAAAGATAAGCTGTAACGGCGCTCTTGCCTGCGCCTATTTGTCCTGTGACACCAATTAGCATTGAAATTAACCTGTGAGTCTACTTAGCTTCCAGCCAATTGTTTCCGACACCAATATCGACTACGAGTGGGACTTTTAGCTCCATAGCTGACTGCATTTCTGTGCGGACTATTTCGATTAGCGCATCAATTTCAGATTCGTGAGCGTCAAAGACTAGTTCGTCATGGACTTGCAGAATCATAGCAGATTTCATCTCACTCAGTTTCTCATGCACTCGTAACATGGCGATTTTTATCATGTCCGCAGCTGCGCCTTGGATGGGAGTATTGACAGCTATTCTCTCGGCGAATTGTCGGATTTGGAAGTTTTTGGAATTGATGTCTGGGATGTACCGCCTTCTGCCAGTTAGAGTTTCGACATAGCCTTTTTCTTGAGCGAAAGCTATTGTTTCATCCATATAGGTTTTGATACCTGGATAGCGCTCGAAATATGTCTCGATAAACTTTTTGGCTTCACTAACATCCATGGCGCTTTGCTGAGCGAGACCATAGGCCGAGACACCGTAGATGACCGCGAAGTTTGCAGTTTTGGCGAGTCGTCTTTGTTCGGAAGTGACGTCTTCCAATTCAACATCAAAGACTTCTGAGGCTGTGCGTGCGTGAATATCTTGTTCCTTATTAAAAGCATCAATCAGGCCAACGTCTTCGCAGACATGCGCGAGGATGCGTAATTCGATTTGCGAATAATCGGCTATCAGCAAGCTGAAGTTCTTATCTCTTGGGATGAAGGCTTTGCGAATTCGGCTACCTATTTCGGTGCGGATGGGAATGTTTTGCAAGTTCGGATCAGTTGATGACAGGCGACCGGTAGCGGCGATGGTTTGGTTGAAGGTGGTGTGGACTCTGCCTGTGGTTTCATTGATGAGCGCTGGCAGAGCATCGACGTAGGTTCCTTTGAGTTTGGTGTACTGGCGGTACTCCAAAATCTTTTGCGGAGCTGGGTGGATTTGGGCTAGTTCCTCTAGAACACGTACATCGGTGGAGTAGCCTGTTTTCTTGGCAGTCTTGCCTCTGGTCGGTAGCTTTAAGTCTTCGAAAAGGGCTTTGGCTAGCTGTTGGGGTGAATTGAGATTGAACTCGCTGCCGACTTCACGATAAATATCGAGCTTGAGGTCTGCGATGCTTTTGTCGAGTTCATCGGACATATCAGCGAGGAATTCTCTATCTATGCGCACTCCTTCACGTTCCATGTCACAGAGGACTGTGATTAGAGGCATCTCTATTTCAAAGAATAGTCTACTGAGGTTTAGCTTGATGATCTCTGGCTCTAGGACACCACGCAAGCGATAGGTCAGGTCGGCGTCCTCGGCGGCATAGGCTGTCGCCGATTCAACTGATGTTTCAGCAAAAGAGATTTGTTTTTTGCCTGTACCGATTAGATCAGAAATCGGTTGCATCTGATAGTTGAATCGATCTTGGGCTTGATTGTCCAGCGAGTAGCGTCTTTGCGAAGGGTTGATGACATAGGCTGCGAGCATTGTGTCGAAGCCAACGTTCTTAATCGTGAGACCTGCGTTGCTTAGGATGTGCATGTCGTACTTTATGTTCTGGCCGACTTTTTCGACACTTTTGGCGAGTAACAATCGCGACAACTCTTTTAGAGCAGCTTCTTTGGGTAGATTGTTTTCTGGGCCATTTGTGTGACCTAGTGGAATGTAATACGCTTCATGCGATGTTAGGCAAAGTGACACTCCAACTAATTCTGCAGTCATTTGATTAAGCGAAGTTGTTTCTGTGTCTATAGCGACTTCGTGCAATTCTAGAGCTGAGTCAATTAGTTGCTTCAGTTGTTCGATTGATGTGACGCATGTGTACTTAACCTGCCTACCTTTGCGTGACGCGCCAGCGGCAGGGTTTGGTTTAGACTCAGCGGCGTCGAAAAGATTCTTGAGAAGAGCGTTGAATTCTAGCTCTGCAAATAGTTCACGAGCTTGCTCTTCATGAGGTTTTTTGCGAATTAGCTCATCGAGCGAGAACTCAACTGGTGTCTCATCTTTGATAGTTACCAAGCGCTTACTCAGAAGTGCATTTTCTTTACCAGCAAGAACCTTTGCTCGCAGGCCTTTGGCGGCAATGTCTTCGGCGTGATCGAGCACATCCTCAAGAGTCCCATATTCAGCCAGTAATTTTATAGCAGTTTTCGGACCGACTCCAGCTATACCCGGTACGTTGTCAGAACTGTCGCCCATTAGCGCTAGCAAATCAATTATGCGCTCAGGGTAGACGCCCATTTTTTCTTTGACACCCTCACGGTCTAAGCGTTGGGCTGGCTCCGAGGCTTTCTTGGAATTGTATATATGAATATTATCTGTCACTAGCTGGCAGAAATCTTTGTCACCGCTAGCTATCCAAACTTTTAGACCCGCTTTTTCACCTTCTTTGGCGAATGCTCCGATGATATCGTCGGCTTCATAACCTTCTAATTCATAGGAGGGGATGTTTAGAGCCGTGACTATCTCTTTGATACGTGGTAATTGTTCGACGAGTTCGTCTGGCATTTTTGCGCGAGTTGATTTGTATTCGCTGTACATTTCATGACGAAAGGTTGGAGCCTTGGTGTCAAAGATTACAGCAACATAGTCGGGCTTTTCTTCATTGAGGAGCTTGACCAATGAGTTAGCAAAGCCAAATGGCGCTGATGTGTTTTCACCACGAGAGTTTATCAGTGGGTTACGAATAAAGGCAAAAAAACCGCGATAGATTAACGCCGAACCGTCAATGAGAAAAAGCGTTGGAGGGCCTGACTTTGGCTCGTTATTTTTTGCGGGTGATTTTGTTTTCTTGGGTTTAGACACTTTGTCTGTTTTTTCAGTGTCTTTGATGAACAAATCGTTCATAGGCATCACCTGTTCTTGTATAGCTTATGGTCTTGTATGTACTGCGCCACTTTCAGATGAACTTCGCTATGAATTTCATCATGACTTTCACTATGTCTTTCAAGAGGCGTTTGGCTCTCATCACGCATCAATTCGCGAAGAGTTGATGAAGATATATCAATCAATGGTGATTGTACAATTTGGATTTTGTTACGCAGTTCTTCGGGTATGGTATTTACTATGTCGCTCTTTAGTTTTTGTTCGTATTGAGGTCGTGACCCGACAATCAATCCAGCTAGACGTAGCAAGTCCTCTATGCGATACCACGATCCCAGTATTTCCAAATTGTCGGCCCCGATGAGGACTGAAAAGCGTACATTTGGGAAACTTTGCTGGAAATACTCTATCACTTCTACGGTGTAATTAGGTGTTTTCAATTTGCTCTCCACATCTGAGACAATTAGCGGTGAACCATTATCACCGTCACTGTCACAAGCCAATTCACACATCGCCACTCTATCTGTGAAGCTTGTTTTTGATTGAGACTTATGTGGTGGGCGGAACGATGGGACAAAAACAACACCATCAAGGTTTGCTGAATCACGGAGAGATTTAGCTAGAGCTATATGTCCAGTATGTGGTGGGTCAAACCCTCCACCAAAGACTCCCCAATGGGTTCCTTGGCTTAGATATGTTTTGAGATCAGACATTCGCTGAATATACGGCGCCTGAGGTATTTTCGTTAGGGCATTTTCGAAACAGTTGCACTATCAGCTTCTGTTTTCGGTGATTGGGATGATGAATCTGCGGGCGATTCTTTCTTTTGGGTGGATGTAACAACGGCCTTTTTCTCTAGCAATTCTTCGACTTTCTTCAACTCTTCTTTGGCTTTTTTTACCAATTCGTGATCTGGATATTGGGCTAAGAAAGTGTTGAAAGTCGCCGCCGACTTCTCTAGCTCATTGATTTTGGATTGGGCTTTGCCTATTTCCAAAAGCGCTAGTGGGGCATATTCGGTGTTGGAATAATCATCGAGGACGATTTTGAAGTAGATAATCGCAGAGGTGTAAACGCGGCTATGGACATAGACCATTCCACTACGGAAGTCTTTTTGCGCTAGACGAGTGTGAGCTTCTAGGAGGGCCGCTTCGGCCTTGGGGATCATTCTTGATTCTGGGTAGTCTATGATAAAGTCGTTCATCAGGCGAATTGAAGTGACTAGGTCTGTTTGATCTAAACCGTAGTGCGTAGGCGACGCCAAGTAGCGCGAGTAGCCAGTTAAAAAGCGGCTGTCGACACTAAATTCGGAGCGAGGGTAATTCTTAATCAGGCGTTCAAATTCAACAGCGGCCAATTCAAACTGTTCGTCTTTGAGATAGGAATTGGCCATTAAGAATTGAGCTGTGTCAATAAGGTTTGAGCCAGGGTAATTGTAAACAACTTTCTGAAACTCTTCGGCGGAGTCGAGATATTTACCCTTTTCGTAGAGCTTATTGGCGCGAGCAAATTGGTCTTCAACACCGAGGATTTTTCTCTCAGAAGTGGCGCCACAGGATGTCAGTAAAAGCCCTGACATCCCAAGAATGACTAGCCCCATCAGGGCGGTCCAAGTTTTGGTAAAGACACTTGTGGAAAGATTATTAGATTTCAATCGAAATAAGTTTAGTATGGTGTTGTTCATGTCTTGTGTCTGACAGGCTTAGTTAGATTGTGAAGTGACTATTATCAAAAGATTAGACGTGGGGTTCTTCAAAACATGTGAATTAGGAGAGGTCGTTATACTTCTCTCTTAGCTCCTGATATTTGGCCATGACTTTCTTCAAATATGCCTTTGGCAACGGCTTGTTTTGTCGAATCCGTCGCCTTAGCGCGGTCTCTCCACGATTATACGAAATAATACCCTTATCGACAGATTTGAACTTGAGAATTTGGCGGAAGAGATGGAGGCTACCGAGTTTGATATTCGATTCAAAATCAAAGAGTGTCTCGCCTTCTTCCCACGGCATTCCAGTTCCGCGCGCAAGGTGACGACCGACTGGGGGCATAACTTGCATTAAGCCTTGGGCTCCCATATGGCTTACTTGACCGCGCCTAAATGAAGATTCGGTAATAATAAGTCCCATGAGGAATAGTGGATCGTAGCTGTATTTGTCACATTCGGCGAGGATAACATTGGCGAGTCGGCCTTTTTCCTCGTCGGTAAAGCCTATTTGGTAGTCGTCGATGACTTTGAATATTTTGAGCTTTTCCTGCAACTCGCCGATCTGAGTCTGTTGATACTGAATTTGCGTTTCCATTTCATACTTGTCATGAATAAGAAACATCAGTAGGCCAGATTGAGCCAAATAGATAAGCACCAAGACATAGGTGATTGGCTTGGAGAGGTAAATGCCAGCTTTTTCAAGATGTATCATAACTTGTTTAATTATCTGTTATATCGATTATGAAACACTAACAATTTCGGCGACCAAATCAACTCCGACAGTGTCGCAAACTCTCGCTTGGCAGATTCCATTCTGCAAATCTTGTCCTGTAGCTACGTCTGACTCTTTCGTCGACTCTTCTGCGACAAGATATACTAATTGATCTATGTCTGGACAGTCACCTTTGGTTCTTCCAATGGCCAAGACTTCTCGGCCATCGGGAACGGTTGGGGCGTCTAACTCCATGTTCTCGCCGACGACATCGATGAGAACGGTTTCACTGCGGCCAATTAACTGCGCATTCTTCGATTCGGCAATAGTCGACTGCAATTCATTGAGAGCCTCGACTCTCTCTTGCTTCAACTCCTCAGGTATTTGGTCGGGCATGAGGGCTGAAGAGGAACCGTCCTCCTTGGAGTAGGCGAAAGCTCCCATTCTATCGAATTCGAACTCAGAGGCAAAATCCATCAATTCGCCGAAATCATCATTGGTCTCCCCCGGGAATCCAACTATGAAAGTCGTGCGAATGATTGCGTTGTCGCTCTTTTGCTTTATTTCGGCCAAAACCTGTTCTATCTTTGGTCTGCGAACCTGCCTGCGCATACGTGACAGCATGTCATTAGAGATATGCTGAAGAGGTAAGTCGTAATATGGCAGCACCTTACTGCCATTACTTAAATAATCAATTAGGTCACTTCTTAGCGCTTGCGGGTGTAAATAAAGCAGTCGAATCCACTCGATTCCCTGCAATTTCTCCAATTCGGCCAAAAGTTCAAGGATTTGAGTCTTGCCAGTGTCGCAGCCATAAAGGGTGGCTTCCTGTGATACTAGAATCAATTCCTTCTTGCCTGCTTCGGCTAGTTGAGCTGCCTCGGCGACAATATCGTCGATTGGCCGCGAACGAAAAGAGCCACGCATTTTGGGAATCACACAATAGCTGCATTTTCTATCACAGCCGTCGGAGATTTTCAAATAGGCGTATGGGAGGCTGGTATCAATGTAGCGCCTCTCGCCTGCTAGATAGGAAAGCTTGCGCGTATCGACTGCCGAGCGTTTTGAGCTAACTGCGGTCCCATTTGATGGACTCTGACTAAGAGCTTTTGCTAGGGCATCTAGCTCACCTAATCCACAGGCTAAATCTATTTCAGGTATGCCTTCAAGCAAGTCTGTCCCGTGCCGTTGACTCAAACAGCCAGCGGCAATCAAGTGAGATAGTTGACCGTCTTTGCGCATTTCGCCAAAACGAAGTAACTCGCCGATAGACTCTTGCTTAGCAGGTAGGATAAAGCCGCAGGTGTTGACGATGACGGCATTGGCTTGCTCTGCGGTAGCAACTTGCTGATGGCCCTCATTTAATAGGCGGCCAGCAATATAGTCGGCATCGACATCGTTTTTGGGACAACCCAAACGTTCAATATAAAATTTCATACGTACAGTTATTCTAGTTTCTTTTGTCTTCTAAATGTAATTGCTTCTTGAACTCATATCTTCTTTGGACATCGGTTGTCTGCCTGTTTGCATTCTTAACAAACTATTCAGCTACTAAAGCGTCTTAACCAATGAATCAATATACGGAAAAATCAGGACGTGTGTAGAAGAAGGTTGAGATTAATTTCTGGAGTGGATAAGGTTGAAATTGTTGCGTTTGGCTTGTGATTAGCCTGGGATTTCGATAATTTCAGTGGAATCAGGAAAGGTTGGTTGATAGAGCAGACTATCAACTGTTTGGGACTTACTCTCTGAGCCAATGAGAATGCGATTGATTTCATCGTTTATGTCAAAATACTCCATTGCAACAATTCGCTTTTTCTGCGGACTCAATGTTACCGTAAGTGAATCTGGGGCTTTGCCCTGATATTCTTTTAGGATACTGAGTTGGTAAATTGAATCAGGTAAAGTTGTCCTGACAGTGTAGTAGTCGTGGAAGTGTCTGAAGAAAAGAAAACTATCATCTAGGCGTTGTCCAGGCTTTAGGCAATTCCGCGAGGCTTGCGCGTAGATTGCGCTGTACTCCCATAGACATTGACCATCGAAAAGAAACTCATCTTCTCCGAGCTTCGTTCTGTAGCGACCGTCAGCGGCAAAGGTGATTGTACCATCAATAGTGTCGGCTGTTCCAAAGAAGTCAGAGACAACAATATGCTTGAATTCGATTACTGTTTGCGGATTTGAGTTGTACTGTTCAGCCAAACTTTCGAACAATGAAGGGCTTTTATCGTTGGAGTTTTTGTCATTGGCTAAAACAGTACCTACCAAAGTAAGCGCTGATATTAGAACAGCCAGCGCAATACTAGTGTTGATTCGATTCTGAATATTTCTTTTCTGAATATTTTCTTGAAGCATTTGAGATTCTCAGATTTTCCAGAAGATTAGCTGACCATCGATTCGGCGTCTTGGCCCATGGAGCCACGAATTTCATCAAGGTATGATTGGTCAACGAGAACTTGCCTCGCTTTACTGCCATCATACGGGCCAATGATACGACTTTCTTCCATCCTGTCAATCAATCTGGCGGCTCGTTGATAGCCAACACCCAGTCGACGTTGGAGAAGTGATACCGAGGCTTGTTTGTGGTGCATGACAATCTCGATAGCTTCTAGATAGACAGGGTCGACCTTTTCTGCCTTGGTGGATTTGTTTAGGTCTTCGTCAGTGATTTCCTTTGAGACTGCCTCTATGCGTGGCACTTCAATTTTCTGAGAGCGAATGCGGGCGACGACTTTATCGGTTTCTTCACTGGTTATCAATGCGCCATGCAATCGAATCAAGTCTGGCTGTCCAGCCCACTGGAAAAGCATATCACCTTGGCCTAATAATTTTTCGGCTCCATTGGCATCGAGAATAGTGCGTGAGTCTGTCTTTGACGGCACATGGAACGCGATTCTTGAAGGAAAGTTGGCTTTAATCAGACCTGTGATAACATCCACCGAAGGACGCTGAGTGGCTAGAATCAAGTGGATGCCGACTGCACGCGCCATTTGCGCTAGTCGAGTAATAAGAAGTTCGGTCTTGGCTGATGTTTGCGTCATCATCAAGTCCGCTAGTTCATCGATTATGATAACTAAGTATGGCAGTCTTTTGGTTGTCTCTTCCATTTTTCGATTGTAATCGACAATATTGCGAACACCATGAATCGCTAGCTTTTTGTAACGGTTTTCCATTTCAGTGACAGCATCAGCGAGCACACGTTCGGCTTTACGTGGATTAGTGACTACTGGCTGCTCGAGATGTGGGATACCTGAGTAGACTGATAGTTCCAGCATTTTTGGATCAATGAATATGAAGCGCAAGTCTTCTGGGGACATACGATAGAGTAGGCTGGTGATAATGGCATTGATACAGACGGATTTTCCTGAGCCTGTTGAGCCGGCAATTAGCAAGTGCGGCATCTTCGCCAAGTCTGCGACATGCGGCTCCCCAGAGACGGATTTTCCGAGAGCCACGGGTAATCTAATATCGGCGGATGTATATGAGCGTGATTTGATGACATCTTTGAGAAAGACAATTTCGCGGCGGCGATTGGGGACTTCGATTCCTACCGCGGCTTTACCAGGAATAGGAGCGACAATTCGAATGTGTTTAGCACGGAGAGCTAAAGCTAGATCGTCAGACAAATTAAGGATTTGATTGACTTTAACACCCAAGGCTGGTCGGAATTCGAAACGTGTGACTACTGGGCCAGGTAACATGCGAACTTCGCCGTTGATGCGCACTCCGAAAGTTGCTAGTGTCTCACGTAGCTCATTGGCTGTTGCAGCCATTTCGGATTGACTCTCGGAGGCTGCGCGACGTGGCGGTGTGCTGAGTAATTCTAATTCAGGAAGCTTATAGTCTTTGAGAGGTAGATTGGTTTGCTCACCACCCTCTGATGCTTCAGCTGTGTCATCACTACCACTGTTTGCATCTGTGCTTGAAGCTTGTGTAACTCGTGGAGTCAGCGCCTCTTTGGCAATACTGTCCGCCGATGACTCCTCATTTGGTTCGTATCGAGATTCGAATGAGTCAGCGCTTGAGGTCCCGCGATTATCACTGAGAGCTTTCCGTAGGCGGTTTTCGAATTCACCGTCAGAAACTGATTCATTGTCATCCTCTTCCCCAGTGACGAAGGAAACTGCTGAGTCTAGCGAAATATCAGCTCGTCGTTGACGCCACTCGGCGAATGAACCAAAGAGCCTGCCGAAGAATCCTCCAGCGCTTTTGCTGGCCGCTCGGCCTGTTTTTTTGACTGGTTCGGGAATTGTTTCGAGCTTCACCGATTTAGGCAAGGCTAAAAGCAAAACAATCACAGCTAGAGTTCCAATGGTCAAAGTTGAGCCTGTGCCTCCAAGGAATTTGAGGGCGAAGAAATTTATCTTTAGAGAGACCACTCCCCCGTAGCTTGCGAGAATGTCTATTGCTGAACGTTCAAGAGTTTGCGGCAAGGTTGAGAAATCTCCGAGGTTGTCAAAGAGCAATAAAGCCACTCCGAACAGCGCTGAATAGAGCGCCACTGGACGAGTGTATTGGGACCAGAATTTTTGATTCCAGAGCCAGAGACCAGAGCATAGCAGTCCGAGCGGAGCCAGATATGCTCCCCAACCAAAGAGAAAATAAAGCGCCATCGATAGATAAGCTCCGACTACACCACCGCGATTGTCGACTAGCTGGGAGCTATCACTGAGTGAGAGCAACTCAATCTTGCCGTCAAGAATCATCCTATCATCAATTATTCGATGACTCAGCAAAGAGATAATCAGTAGGAGACCGATAAACATCGCTAACGAAGCGACTATCTTGCGGCGGCGCTCTATCGGAAGAGATTTTTTGCGGGTTCTTTTGCGGAATTTTCGGGCCATATCAATGCGAAGATAGCTTCCTAGTTACTTGCTATGCAACATTCAAATTGTCGCTCTATAGAGGAAGCTGTCTACCCAAGCTTGAGGTCAGAGATTTCTCAAGCTTGATATCAGGTATGGCGATGACATTCACGCGAAAGCTAAAGCCACGATTAGATCCAGATGGTGTCCAGTTAAAGACACCTTCCCAGCGATGTAGAATTCTGTGAATACGTAAATTGCGGTTAACTGTGCTCTTATTGAAGATATCGTACGACTGGGTGTAATCGATGGTCATATTGGGCGTTAGCTGCAAGTTGACTCTGATGGTGGCGAAATTGCGTTTGATTGGGTTGTTCTTGGTTTGCGAATAAGTGTGATTTAGGCTGAATGACCATGTGCGACTTTTGGTGCGATCACCTTGAGAGTTGGAACTGACAGGCAATGGCGCATTACGTGGAGCGCCGATTCTTGGACCACTTGGAGGGCCAAGCGATTCAGGAATGTAATTGAGAAACTCGCCAAAGTTGCCACCCGTTCCGAAGGAAGTGTTGACAGAAAGACTTTGCAGTCCGCCGTCTTCGTAGAAGGAATGCACCATGTTTCCCGACATTGTAACGCGCTTTATGACACTAGATTGGAATCTTGTGTTCATGCTTGACCAGCGGCGCTCAGTAGCCTCGGGGTTGTAGCTCAGCGAAGAATTGAGAGTTAAGAGTGTCAGTTTCTTGGATGACTCTTCTGAGCCGACTTTGATTTCGAAGACATTGCGTAATCCGAAATTGATCAATTGCGAGCGGTTGGTGATGCTCCTAACACCAGCGAAAGCTGCCGCCGCTTTGGTGGCTTCATCAAAGCGGATATTGGGCGTATAGCTATATGATATTGACGGATTCATCTCATGCCTTATCCCCCGCAAACCGAACAGATTTGGATTGACTGTGCCATAGAGGTGGGTCGAAATGCTAGCATTGGCTGAAGTTGTGTAGGTACGGTAGAATCTGTCGGTTTGAATACCTGCACCCAGCGAGCGATTTGTGGCGTCAACATTGAACCAAGTTTCATTGTAACGTAGCGCAAACGATACAGGGAAATATTTCAGTATGGTGAAATTCGGTCCGATACTCGTGCCATGACGATATGTAGTGAAAGCGCGTGTTGTACGTGATTCTGTTGTATCTATGGCTACGACATCAATTGTTGAACTTGTGTCAATCAGTGTATCGACACCGATTGAATCCGCTGGGACTATGGTTGTATCGAAGATTGTAGCAAACACGGTGTCGATGGTGACAGTTGTGTCGGTGAGTGTCACAGTGAAATCGGTCGAGTCACGACCTTCGGAGAAGTGGCGCAGGGTTGATGAGTAGCCCATACGGATTGTGTGATACCAGCGTTGCTCTTCTCTTGAAGGGGCTGAACCAAATATCTGCACGGCAGGTATGCTGAAAGTTAGGTTTGGAAATGTTTTTGTTTTACGTTTGTCGCCATCTAGATTTTCATCGGAGACAAAACTACCGTTTAGTGACGTTCGTCCGAAGTTCTTGCTGAAGTTGACTTGACTGCGGAGCGTTCGGGTTAGTCGAGCATCGAGATTGTCGGTGAAATCTGTGAAGTACTTTGAATCGGAGAGGAAATTGCCAGAGGCGTTAAGATTGAAAGTTGGACTGATAGTTTGGCGATGATTGAAATTAAATCGCCAGCGTTTGGTTTTTGTTTGTTGGAAGAAGTTATCGAAACTATTGGTATAGGCTATCGAGGCGGCGACATTGCCACTGAATGAATAGCGTTTATTGTAGCGGACTTGTGATGAAAATGCAGGGCCGCTGGATTCATAATAGTCCATCCAACTTTGAATATCCCAGTATTCACTGGCCGCCCAATAGTAGCCAAGATTTGCGAGGAATCTTCCACCACGGTTGAAGTTGCCAAAGCGGAAGTTAAGAATCCCAGACCTGCGTCCTTCTTGCAATGGAAAGACGTAGAACGGCAATATGAAGACAGGGATTTTTTCGATAAAAAAGACAACTGGTTTGGCAATCATCTGTTTACCACGAATCATCTTCATGTGCTTTGACCAAAAGTGAAAATGGGGCGAGTCGTATTCGCAAGTTGTGTAGGTGCCCTCATTGACAAGAAAGATGTCATCTTTCTCCCGAAACAACTCAGCGCCCGTATAATAAGCTTCCTCGTATGCGGACTGGGATTGTATGATTAAGCCCTTACGAGTTGCCAGAGAAAACTCAATGTATGAGCCATCCACGTCTTGTGAGCCGTCCTGCAAGGTGACAACTCCCAAATATGGATCGGCTTCAGGCTCCTCTGTATTCGGTCCCAAGGAGTCAACCTCAAAGAGACTATCAACTGCAATTGTGTCTGTGGTGGCGGCGCTGTCGGTTGGTATTGATTCCTCGAAGATCTCTGGGGGCTGAATTGAGTAGGCTTGCACAAGGCGTTCAGCAGTATTGAAAATAATGCTGTCGGCCTTGAGGGACATAGGAGCTTGAATGACGCTGGCGATGCCCGCCAAAGTGATGATTGAATCTGGTAGATTGAAACTGATTCTCTCTCCTGTGTAGTGGATACTGTCCACTACATTACTCCCTGCATCAGCTGAATCTATTAGACGGGTTTTCGCAGTGTTGTCTTGGATATAGTCGCCGACTACAGAGCCGAAGGCATTGACTGTGTGTAATACATTATCTTCGACATATAGCTGAATACTATCACCTGAGGCAGTATTGGTGGTAGCGGATTCGCCCGAAACTGGTACAGGTGTATAGAATGAGTAGGCCTGACCGAAAGCATCGACGCGATACAACAGTCCGTCGGAAAAATTGAACGACAAATGTGAGCCAGTAATTTTGCTGGTAACTACACCTTTATTTGTTTCGGGTTGCGACGGAGCGTTCACGGCAACTGTGGCGCTATCGGATAGAGTCGTGTCAACTTCGCTTGAGTCCAGAACCGTTGAATCAGTAGGAGGTTCAAGTAATGTATCGTTTGGCACAGCAATAGAGCTGGCAAGAGTGTCAACCTCTGTAGCAGTAGTTGTATCAATGAAAAGCGCCAGAGCGTCACCGTAGACATCAATACTTTCAGGTTTGCCGAAGAGAGATCGGATGGTGATGAAATCTCCACTGACAAAATTGCCCAGCCAGTCGATAGTCGCATCCTCGTAGATTCGCACACGGGCTGGGGTTCTTTCGATAATTGCGCAATCACCCGCCGCCCGACTCTCGGCGTCGAGTATTACTACGTCCTCTTGGGCGACAGTTATTCCTGTCTCATAGTCGTAACGAATATAGAGAGCGCTTAGTGAGCGATGTATTGAAGTGTCAGGATAACCGAATTCGACGCGGGCGTCTTTCAGAAGTTCTAGTCGTTTGATGGCTCGGTCAATGAAGGCTTCTTTGGCTACCGCCCTAGTTGAATCCTTTGGCGAAATGATAACGACGCTATCTCCAGTGACATAGAGTGTGGAATCGGCAACGACATATTTCAGGGAATCTCCTGCGATTTCGCTTTCATCCTCTATGAGAAAGACATGGCCTGTGGCATACATTACAGAATCAATGAGGTCATAGATTAGAGTATCCGAAAGCAGTTTCCTGCCTCCATCTCGAGACGCTCCATCCTGATAAATGACATTCCCCCACAAAATCAATCGTTTACCAGTTATCCATATCGAGCTATCACAGGTTAGTCGCACACCCCCTTGGTCGAAGCGTACATTACCCATATTGACGATGGTGTCTGTGGCAGCCCCGCGTAGAATCTCCATAGAATTGGAGTGACGCAATTTGATAGGAGTGGATTGAGTCCAGCCGTTCTCGGCAAATACAAATAACACGGCGACAACTACTACAAACATCACAAGCGCTTTGGTGAGGGCTTGAAAAGCGATTATGGTTGTCTTACTAATTTCCATTAACTCTTAAACACATGAATTGGGTGATTATCGAAATATTACCGAAAACGGATAAATGGTATTTGTATAGTCAACTATTTTGGGATTAGGCTAATGGTCGCTCATCAAACTATTGCGTGACTACATGCCATACTACTCTGCGTTTTCCACTCGCACATCGTTGACCAAAGAGCCAATCCCCTGAATTCGCACTTCGATTTGGTCGCCTTCGTGCAACTCCCCGACTCCAGCTGGAGCGCCAGTCAGTATAACGTCTCCGACCTCGAGAGTCATAATCGTCGAGATATAACTTACTATCTCCTCAGGAGAGAAAAGCATTTCATCGCTGATGGCTCTTTGCCTGAGGTTAAGATTCAAATAGGATTCGATTTCGATACGATCATATGAGCCGTCGGTACAGACCCAA
>JAJRPJ010000016.1 GCA_024280835.1 Candidatus Zixiibacteriota bacterium
CCCAGGACCTCACTTTAGTTTTGAGTCTCGTGATGACCAACTAGGTTATGTTTGCATGGAATATTTCATGGCGAACTTTGATGTTATTCAGCAATTGTTTCTTGACGGAATTGTTGTTTGCGAGGCTGCGGGCAATGGCGCTGAAAATTTTGATGATCAGTCATTGTATGGGACACTTTTTGACACGACTTCACGCAATTCCAACGCCATCATCTGCGGCGCAGGAGCTCCGCCTAGTGGAGCCTCTGGTCCAGATCGTACGCGTTTGAGTTTTTCTAATTATGGCGAGCGAGTCAATTTGCAGGGCTATGGTCGCGGGGTCGCGACTATTGGCTATGGCGGCCTGTTTAATGGCGGTACTGAGGATAGCTGGTACACAGCGACATTTTCAGGAACGTCATCGGCCTCACCAATAGTCACTGGCTCGGTGGCGGCTTTGCAGGGAGCGCACAAGAGCGCATTTGGTTTTCCGATGAATTCGGACGAAATCCGCACACTTCTTTGTGCAACTGGATCTCCGCAAACTGGCAACACAGGTCAGCATATCGGACCACGTCCAGATTTGCTGGCGGCATTCAATGAGATTTTAGGTGTAGCGTTTACCGCAGATACCACTATTGGTTTGGCTCCACTTGATGTTCAGTTTACGGGTATATCCAACAAGACGGTTACTCAGTGGTCGTGGGGCTTCGGAGATGGTGACAGTTCTCTGTCTCAGTCACCCGCTCACACTTACCCACTTGGCGGACTTTTTGATGTTTCCTTAGATATTGAATCTGTAGAAGGTTCTTTCTCTACTTCACGGGCACAGTTTGTCGTTGCACTGGCAGATACACTAGTCGGACTTGATACAGTCGGCCAGGCTGGCGGAACGATTCGAGTTGATGTCTACGCTCGCAACATTCTTCCTGTGTTTCAGGCCAAAATTCCAGTTGAGTGGTCTGGGCCATTGAATCTGACATTGGACTCAGCGAGTGTGGCTGGACTACGGAGTTCAGGGCTCGTAGTTGATCAAACATCAGTTAATCCAATAAATAAGCAGGCAACTTATACATTGACTGCAGCGAATACGTCCCTGAGCTCATATTTGCAATCTGGCGTTGGGCCAATTTTCAGTCTTTATTTTGGTGTTCCGAGCGGAGCATCAACCTCCCCTAATACCATTTCTTTCAATGGTTTCTTCGCCCAGCAACCTACTTTTGTAACAGACCTCATTACATTTAATCCAACCATTGAGAATGCTACAGTTTCACTGTGTTTGACCGCTGGAGACGCTGATGGCTCTGGTACAGTCAATATCGCTGACGTGACGTTCTTGATAGCTATGACTTTTTCGGGCGGGGCTTCGCCAAATCCACTGACATTGGGTGACGCAAATTGCGATGGTAGCGTCAATATTTCTGATGTTACTTTCTTGATAAATATGATTTTTAACGGTGGTCCACTCCCCTGTGGCTGCGCGCTTTAAGGAATTAGTAAGAATCCGCCGGAGATTTTTGGAGGGAATTGTCCAAAACAACTCTTTCAAGTAGTTTTTTCTTGATTATGCCTCGCTTTTCGGCGTTTGGGCTTTGAATCTACCCGAATTGTTCGAGAGCGACGAGAAATTGTGCGAATAGTCGACTATGGTCTGCAGTTTGCAATGCTGCCATAAAGGTGGTTGATCGAGAAAGAGCAGATATTGGGAATAAGACAGGGCTGCTGGACTTGCCAGTCGATTGCCTATCTTGTATTCTTGCCAATGGTTTGAGGCGTTTTGCCTCAGCTTGAATTGGAACGCTCAACAGATACAATTGAGAAGAGTATTTGTTGAGAAGCGCAAGTTAGCGCCATACGAACCACCATATGCACTATAGCGAATTGGACTCTTGTCCAACTCAAATCGAAGAAAAAAATAGTTCAGACATAGAGGGTATTTTAGAAGATGCTGTTTCCCAAGATGTTGTTTCAGAAGATATCGCCAGAGATGTTGAGAAAGAATTCGCGCAAGAAGCAAGTTTCATCTAACAAGCGCAGTCTTAGATTTCGCGAATTGTTCACCACTGCAATCACCTGCTTTGTGGGTCTTAGTGTATTTAGTAATCTTGCGCTGGCTCGCACTTTGTATGAGCCAGGCACATTACACAACGACTACCTCTTCCGTGTGGCAGAGGAGCGTCCATTCATTACCTTGGCAGTTCACAGAATCGGTAAGATCGCCTTGACTGTTACCAATCAGGGAACATTCGGCAATGGCTTCATTGGCAATGCCACTGACCCACTGACTGGCGAGAGAGCGCCCTCATGTGAGTACCCAAAGAATACAAACATCGAGTATCTCTTTGCGGCCTCTTTCTGGCTAGGTGGAATTATTGGTCGCGACACTCTGGTATCAACAGGCGCAGATGGTTGGGCTACTCCTGGTGCAGAGTTGAACCCAGCTAGCTTTGACCAACAGGCGCGTACTGGCGACACTTTGACAACTCGTACCATTAGTGATCCTGAGAGCGCTGAGTTCACCCTGGCTTTATCACAGCAAGATGTAATCATGGCTTACTTTGACACCTTGACAGTAGGTGTCGTTCAAGATCCTATCGATAGTCGCCCGCATATTCCGCTAGGTATTAAGATCAAACAATCTACATACGCTTGGAGTTACTCTTATGCAGAAGACTTTGTTCTCTTCGACTACAAGATTACCAACATTGGCGTGCGGACTCTGGAAAAATTCTACATGGGTCTTTATGTTGACGCTGACGTGGGTCACCCAAGTGGCACAACAGTCCACATTGATGACATTTGTGGTTTCAAGTTGGATGTTGACCAGTTGAATTTCAAGAACACGACTTGTGAGTTTACTGATACAATCCGCATTGCTTGGATTGCTGATAACGATGGAAATAATGCGTCAGTGCCTGTTGCCGCATCAGTGATTGAATATGACCCTGCTGTCGATCCGACAAGTGTCACAGGGATGCGTGTTGTCCGCACACCTTCCGATTCTTTGAAATTCTCGTTTAACTGGTGGATTTCGAATGGCACCGCTGGACAGGATTTTGGTCCGCGTCTATCTGGTGACGATGATGACCCATTCCGTGATTTTGGCGGATTTTTGGGAACTCCAGAAGGTGATAAGAACAAGTACTACATAATGAGCCACGAAGAGTTTGATTATGACCAACTTTTCTCGGCTGTTGACCAAACTCCAAAATGGCTTCCACCTGGTGACCCAGACTTTGCCGATGGATTTGATACACGTTATCTACTTTCTTTTGGTCCGTTTATCATTTTCCCTGGCGAGACTTTACCGCTTACTTTCGCCTATGTCGCTGGTGAGAATTTCCATACTAATCCCCAAAACATGAACAATTACTTCGATGCTCAAAGACCAGAGATATACGATTCCCTCTTGGATTTCACTGATTTTGGTATTAACGCCCAGTGGGCTGCATGGATTTATGACAATCCAGGCGTTGATTCAGATGGAGATGGTTTCTTTGGTAAGTTTCGAATTTGTATTGATGATTCATCCGCGTTTTCGACAGTCGATGACACCTTCCGAACAATTGACACCACAGTTACTCCTCCAGACACAATTATAGACTCTCTTGTTCCTCGGATAGTCTTTGATAATATTGACACTGTCTTTTATGAAGGCGACGGTGTACCAGATTTCCGTGGCGCTAGCCCTCCTCCAGCTCCAGTAGTTCGACTTGAAACATCAGAAGGCAAGCTGATTGTACGTTGGAGTGGATTGCGCTCAGAGACGACACCTGATCCATTTAGTTCGATTGTCGATTTTGAAGGTTATCGTGTCTATGTGGGACTAGATAGTCGAGCCACCGATATGGTCTTGCAATCATCATATGATCGTAAGAACTTCACTAGATTCTTCTTCAATGATATTACTAGTCTCTGGCAGATAGCTGGTCCGCCACAAACTTTGGAGCAGGTTAGATTCCTCTATGCTAACAATAGTCAGGAGTATAATCCGCTGGACAACGACATAACTCACCCGCTTCGTATCGGTGATTCATCTTTCTACTTCATCAAGCAGGATTTCAACCGTTTTGATTTGACAGACACGACCGAGATTCATAAGCCGTTGAAGTACACAGGAGAGCCATTTCCGCATACATTTGATCTCGATTCTGCATTCACCACTGACACATTCGTTGTCAACAGCGGCACAGGTGACACGACATTTTATATCGGTGGTGAATTGACTGATGACGGAAAGTATTTCAAGTACTTCGAGTATGAGTATACTTTGGATAATCTTCTGGCTTCACAGAGATATTTTGTGGGTGTGACCTCCTTTGATTTTGGAGCGCCGGAGTCAGGTTTGGCGGCTTTGGAGACGAATCCACTCTTCAATGCTGTTGCTGAGTTCCCTCTTCCTCAGACGGATGAGATTGTGGCCAAGGAACTCAAAGTTTCTGTGTATCCGAATCCATACCGTATCAATGGTCAGTATCGTTCTGATGGTTTTGAGGGTCGCGGTAATAATGACCAGCCCGATGAACGTGTTCGTGCGGTTAATTTTATTAATCTGCCACCAGTTTGCACTATTAGCATTTTCACGCTAGACGGTGATTTGATTCGCCAGATTGTTCATGATACAGCTCCAAACTCTCCAGGTAGCATGCACGACAGCTGGGACATTGTTACACGCAACATTGCCACAGCTGTTAGTGGGATTTACTACTGGACAGTTGAAGAGCCAGATGGAAAAGTCCAAATGGGCAAACTGGTCTTGATTATGTAATCGGACTATCACTGTACAAAGCCCCCGTAAGTTATCCTTTTGTCGGGGGCTTTTTTTTGGGAAATATCGACGTTGAGAGTATCAACTTGGTGTTGATGGAATTTAGTTTTTGTCATGAAGCACAATACGGATCCACTACTTATGAGTGTAAACTGATGAATGAGACACTACACAGCCTTCAAGGCGAGTTCCAATCAGATTCTATAAAACCAAGACATTTTGCTGGGATGATTACTCTTAAGTCAATACTAATGGCTCTAGCGTTAGGCGCTCTTCTTCCTCTGAGTTCGCATTCCGATACAAAGCCATATGCAGAGCGGAGAATTAAACCAGCGAGCTATAAGCCCGCTCCAGGTGAGATTTGGAACAGGATGTCGATTGGGTATCGTTCGGCGGGTAATGATGTTCCCAATACGGAAGTTGCGACGCATAATATCGGTCAGATTCAAGTTGGACATACTAACCTTGGTCAATTTGGAACTGGGTTTGTTGGCAACATTGTTGATCCAATTACTGGTGAACAGCTTCCTTCAGCTATTTTTCCTGCTAACAGCGACCTTAATCATCTTTACCTTGGCGCACTCTGGATTGGCGCGGTTGTTGGTAGGGATACACTAGTTTCCATTGGAGCTGATGATGGTTTTGTTGTGCATGAGTTTTGGCCAGGGGCGCATGATGGAATCGAGCGGCGTTCAATCATCCCTGGCGATATTTTTGAGTCTCCTCAAGCAATTTCAGAGCAAGATATAATTGCCACTTACTACGACACTCTAGATGCGACTAGCCAGACAGCTCAAGACCCAATTGACAATCGACCTCACATTCCGCTACAGTTGAAAATTGAAGAACGGACATTGCAGTGGAGCTATGACTATGCTGGTGATTTCATTCTTTTTGATTATAGCATTGTGAATATTGGTCGACGGCGTCTCGACAAAGTCTATATGGGTATTTATGTCGATGGGGATATACATCATACATCCAAGCAAGGCATTGCGGCCTTTGGCGATGATATTTGTGGTTTCCGTGAGACTCAGCCCGCTGAGTGTAATTTCGTTGATACTGTCAACATGGCCTATATCATGGATAATGACGGTGACCCAGTTGACAACGAGTGGGACAATACTACTTCGATTCGCAGTGTCGCTGGTGTGCGCCTGATTCGTACGCCGTCTGATTCATTGGAATATTCTTTTAATTGGTGGAGCGCAGCTCCTGGGCCAGATTTTGGGCCACGTCGTACGGGTACAGACGAAAAGCCTTTGCGCGATATGAATGGTTTTCTTGGCGCTCCGCATGGGGACAGAAATAAGTATTTCATGCTCAGCAACGGTGAGTTTGATTATGACCAATTGTTCACTGCGGTTAGCCATGTAGATGAGGGCTGGCTTCCTCCGCCACAATCCGCTGCAATTTTGGCGCAGGGTGGTGATCCGAAGTTTTTGCTTTCGTTTGGGCCTTTTCAGGTATTCCCTGGTGAGACTTTGCCGATTACTTTTGCCTATATAGCTGGTCGTGATTTTCATGGCGGTCCAACAGATTTCACCAATTTGCTCACAACCAATCCATTTCAGCCAGAGTTTTTTGCTAACTCGCTCGATTTTTCAGATATGAGTTTGAATTCGAATTGGGCGGGTTGGATTTATGACAATCCTGGTATTGATACAGACGGTGATGGTTATTTCGGTAAGTCTCGTATTTGTGTATTCGAAGACACGACTGCTATAGAAACTACTCTCGTGATTGATAGCACAGTCTCTCCTTACGACACAAGTACAGCTATTGACACTGTCCAAGTCGCTTTGCTGGCTGACACTACTTTCTACACTGGTGACGGTGTGCCTGATTTTCGTGGGGCTGCGCCCCCGCCTGCTCCGCCACTTCGTGTCACTCCAGAATTCGGGAGACTATTAGTTCGCTGGAATGGTTTTGCATCGGAGAACACACCTGATCCGTTCAGCTCCGATATAGATTTTGAAGGTTATCGGGTTTACACTTCACGGACAAAAGTTACTTCGCAATTTGTCTTGATTACTTCGTATGACATCGAGGACTATAATCGTTTTGAGCTGAATGAAATCATTGGCGATTTTGAATTGACGACTAGCCCTTTTTCGATTGAAGAGTTGAAGGCTTTGTATGGTCAGACATTTGAGCCGTTGAATTATGGAATTGACAATCCGTTCTTGTATACCGATCTAGGAACTGGTAACAATTCGACTTTCTACTTTGCACCGCAGGATTGGGACCAAGATGAACTTCTTAGCGCCAACGATTTCCCTCGGCCAGGTTTTATCCGCAAGATCTACGACGTTCCGCGCCCCAGTTCTAATCCAGAGGATTGGACAGAGAATGACACCACTGACGCGGGCTTACCCAAGTTCTATGCATATGAAATTATTCTCGATAATCTTCAGCCATCTGTGCCTTTGTATGTTTCGGTAACAGCTTTCGATTTTGGCTCACCAGAATCGGGGCTTTCTAGCTTAGAATCAAATCCGTTAGTGAATGTTATCCAAGAGTTTCCGCTGTTGACTACAGAGGAGGCTCAAAGGCAAGGGTTGGAAGTAGTGGTCTATCCAAATCCATATCGTGTGGATGGGAATTATCGTGCATCTGGATATGAGGGCCTTGAGGATAGTGATCGGCCCAATGAGCGGACACATGCGATTAATTTCATTAACCTCCCCCCTGTTTGTGACATTCATATTTATTCGCTTGATGGTGACTTGATTCGCACAGTTGAACATCGATTCCCAGAAGGTGGGCCACGTTCAATGCATGACAAGTGGGACTTGATTACGCGAAATATTCAGGTAGCGGTCAGTGGCATATATTACTATGTGATTGAGACACCTGATGGTGAAACCCAAATGGGTAAGTTAGTTCTTATCTTCTAGTGCTTCTCTAGCAGTTTTATTACTGCGTTCGCGCCACGTTCGAATCCATTGATGTCCAACAGAAATGCGCCAGCTTCTCTGCTGTTCATTGCCTCAAGCTCTCCAGATGATTGTAACTCCTTAATCTTCTCTCCGAAACTATTTGCCGCATTGGCGCTGGTTAGAGTTTTGGCGTGCGCGTATTTTATAGCGAGATCTCGATTGAGGGGCGCGAAGCTTCCGTAACATGGCAAGAGCATGAAAAAGGGTAGTCCGAGTCCGAGGGCCCAATTTGTGCGTTCGTGAGGTGGGGCGAGGAAGTAGTCTAGTTCTGTAAAGACCGAGGACAATTTGGCTTCGTCGTCTGGGATTGAAGTATAAGTTTGAAGTGTGAGACCCACTTCTTCTAATCCGGCCTCTCTGAACATTCGCTCGAGTCGTCCACCGCAGGCGGCGAAGACTATCACTTTTTGGTTTTGCTTAAGGGCGCTTCTGGCGGCTTCTACTAGCAAGGTGCAATGCTCTATTGGTTCGGCTCCCGAAGTGAAGAAGGCGCCTGTTATTGGCGCCTGATTCTCTATGCGCTCTCGGCGTAGTTCATGAGCTCGGCTTGCCAAACCTACCAGAGACTTTTCAATACACAGGCCTGTCACTATTATTTTTTCATTGGGCGTTCCTGCGGCAAAGAAAATCTCTTTGACAGTTTCGGTGGGCGTAATGATTAAATCGGCGCCTGTGATTAGCGACTCATTTGGCGCGACCATTTCTCCATGCATATAGATTAGTGGCGACCTGTCTTTTGTTCGCGAAAGCAGTTTAACTAATAAAGGATGATCCACTACAAGTGGTCGGTTGCGGTGTCTCCACCAGCGTCTTAGGCCAGCGCCAAATACTCTAAGGGCGACGCTATCATCAGTGGCGCTAGTGTCTGAGCGTAGTCGATTATATAGTGAGCCGAACCAATCGGACTTGCTGCCTCTGCGATAGAGTGAATTGATTAAGCGCCAGCCTGGCCTGGCCAACGCTCCAGATATATCTGGGGCGCAAAATAGCGTTGTTTCGGTTTCGGGATATGAATGATTGACAGCGTGGTGTAGCCCTTCAAGATAGAAGCGATGCCCCCGGCCGACACCTGTTGTCAGGAAGTCAATTCTTGAAGAATTCTGGATTGTCATAGTCTGGGTTGCTGTTTGAGATTTACTATTTCATAGATGTTCCATAGTTAGGCCATTTACTGGTCTAGGCTAATATATACGATTTGAGTAGCTGTGGGTCTTGATTATTCCTTGCAAAATACCGCGTATATCCGATAACTTGCCCCTTGACTCAAATAGCGTCCTGTGCAGGAACTTAGAGTCTCAAAAACTGGTTCAATGGCTTGGATGCGAAGTTCTGCTTGGCAGAACGTTTTGTGAGCTTATGAATGTCTATGAACAACAGAATTGTGAGGAATGGAAATTATGAATACCAAGAGATTATTATTCCCTGAAGTAGGTAGGTTTTCAGGGCTTATTAGTGATTCACGGAATTGGTTGCAGTTAGTCTTGCTAGCTGTTTTTATCACGCCATTTATGGCTGGATGTTCGACTGCGAAAGATGCTTCTGAGTCAGGGGCTTTGACGCAGACTGCCTTTGATCCAACATACGGGGCCTACGCTGAATTGTTGGCTGGGATAGTGCATGGCGATCGGGTTGACTATGTGACACTGACAGCCCAAAAAGAAGCGCTTGGGAAGGTTGTGGCGAGCTTTGGCTCACTGACTCAGGATTCGCTCTTGGCTCTACCTGTCAATGACCAGATTGCTTTTTATATCAATGCTTACAATGCTATCACCCTCTACTCGATTGTTGAGCGTTACCCGAAGCTTAAGTCAATCAAGGCTATCTCTGGAGTCTGGGATAAAAGAGAATGGGATGTGGCTGGTGAGAAATTGACACTCAACGATATCGAGAATGAGAAGTTGCGTCCGAATTATGATGAGCCGCGAATTCACTTTGGGATTAACTGCGCTTCGATTGGTTGTCCGCCTTTGAATCCTACGCCGTTCTTGGGAGCGACTCTTGATGAGCAACTTGCAGTACGCGCTCGAGCATTCTTCAATGATCCAGAGAGATTTTCGTATGATAGCCAGAAAGGCAAATTGCATGTTACGAGAATTTTCAAATGGTTCGGTGATGACTTCTTGAGTAATGAGAATCCACGACCCAAGAATAGCTCTTTCTCTAAGAAGGATGCGGCGATTGTAGCTTTCATTGCGGCGCAAATGCCAGAGAATATTGCTTTGGATATTCTCTCAGGAGCCAAGTCAATTGATCATATGGATTATGATTGGAAGATTAACGACATTCTTCGCGACAAATAATCGTAGTTGATTGTGGCTTCTTATGTATCGTGAGACTTTTGTTTCTGTGATTATTCCGGCTCTCAATGAGGAGCTGTCTATTGAGAAGACTATTGCTGACTTACCAGCGGAGTTGGATGAAATCATAGTCTGTGATAATGGCTCCAGTGACAATACTGTCTCTGTTGCTCGTGAGGCTGGTGCGAAGGTTGTCTCCGAAAGTGAGCGCGGTTATGGAGCGGCTTGCTTGGCGGCGGTCGCGGCGGTTGATACGCGATGTCAGATATTGCTGTTTATTGACGCTGACTATAGTGACTACCCAGAGGAGGCGCCCACTTTGCTTGATCCAATTGTTGACGGTCAGGCGGAGATTGTGATAGGTAGTCGGACTCGTAGCGTTGAGTCACGAGCCGCGCTGACACCAGTGGCTCGTTTTGGGAATTTGCTTTCGACTTCGCTGATCCAGCGTTTGTGGGATGTTGAGTATAGCGACCTTGGGCCATTTAGAGCGATTGACTATGGCGCCTATCAGAGCTTGCAGATGCGCGACCGCGATTTTGGCTGGACTGTCGAAATGCAAATCCGTGCGGCTAAAAAAGGACTTGAGGCAGCGGAAGTTCCTGTTTCTTACCGCGCTCGGATTGGAACATCAAAAATATCAGGAACAATCAGCGGCTCTATCAAAGCTGGAACGAAAATACTTTATCTAATTGCTCGCGAGGCTTTGAGTGATTTTGATTGAAACATTGCTTTTGATTGAAATTGTATTGACTAGCCTGACCTGACGCTTAAATCGGTCAGCGCAAAGAACCTCCACCCTCATGATCTTGATGACAATATAGCTTAATGACATTTCTTAAAGACAAGCTCACGAATATGAGCAAGCCAGTATTGTATACTTTGCTCGCTACTACGCTGATGTTGCAACTGGCTTTGTATTGTTGGTTGTTCTGGCCTGACTATAGTCAGGCGCATGTTCAGCGATTTATTTTTGTCGCGATTGGAGTTTCTGTCTGTTGGATTTTGACTCTGTATTTATTGGGCGCGTGTCACAAGGCCAAGCAAATTGGCCGCACGGCGCTAATTATTGGGCTTGTTGCTGGGGCAGTTTTTCGGATTGTAGTAGTTAGTGGTTCAGGTGAGCACACTTATTTGTCGGATGATGTCTATCGCTATGTGTGGGACGGGCGGCTATTGCAGAATGGTTTGAATCCATTTTCTAATGCTCCTAGTGACGCTTATGATGATTCGTTGGTTACGCCCTTGATTGATGAAGCGATTTATCCGCAGATAAACCATCCATCCTATCCGTCGATTTATCCACCTGTTAGTCAGTATTTATTTTATCTGGCGAATGTAATCTCAGATACTACTGTTTATGGTTTCAAGATTGTGGCTTTGATATTTGATTTGCTGACTTCGATGGCTTTGTGGGCGCTTTTGAAAGCTAAGAACATGTCTACTTGGTATGTGCTGATTTACTGGTTGGCGCCCTTGGTGATTCTTGAGTTTTCACTTAGTTCACATCAGGATGTTTTGCTGTTGCCATTTTTGACATTGGCTTTGCTGTTTCAGTACCGCAAACAGGCAGTGGCTACTGCACTGTTCTTGACACTCGCGACCTTGACTAAGTTCATTGTGGCATTGGTTGTTCCTGCTTTGTTTCTTTCATTTGTTGGGCGACAGCGGCTTAAGTTTGCAGCGACAGTTGTTTTGTCTTCGGCTCTGATTTATGCGCCGTTTTGGTTTTTCTTTACGCCGCCTGAGCTTTTTGGATCACTCTTTGATTATTTGGGTCAGTGGCAATACAATGGTTCGCTGTATACGGTGCTTGAGAGAGGGTTGTCTTTGATTAGTGAAGATAGCTCGTCGATTGCGCGCAGTGTTGTCAGCGGAGCGCTGTTGATTTCTTTGATTGGTATTACACTGCGAGTCACCGATAAGGTTAAGGCCGCTTATGGATGCTTATTGGTTTATGTGGCTTTGACGACCACACTCTTCCCTTGGTATTTGGTGATTTTCTTTCCTTTTATTACACTCTATCGTGGCAGCGCGATTGTTTCTTTGCTGTCGTTAGTCTGGCTATCTTACTGGGGACTTATTGGCCAAATCGAAACTGGTTTTTGGTATGACAATTGGTGGCTGAGAACACTTGAGTATGTGCCGTTTTATGTGTTATTGATTATTGGCCTGAAAAGTGATTTGTTGGCTCCTCGAAAGGACAGTGGTTTTGCGCTCTGAGTTTCTTGTATTTTACTTTTCTCTACTAGGCTTGTTGTGTCTGTTTGGGATTCACTTGTATTGGCTTTTGATTTTGTATCGTCGCCATCATAGGACCAAACCCGAAAAGCCTGAGTTGACCAGTCGGCCATATGTGACTGTGCAGTTGCCACTTTACAATGAGAAACGTGTAGCGCGGCGTTTGATTGAAGCGGTCGCAAACTTTCAGTGGCCTCAAGACAAGCTGGAGATTCAGGTTTTGGATGATTCGACAGATGAGACTACTGAGCTTGCCGGTGAAGTTATCGCTGAGTTATGTGCGCGTGGTCACGATGTCAAACTGATTCACAGAGATTGTCGTGATGAGTACAAAGCCGGCGCATTGGCTAACGGACTCAAGACAGCCAGCGGTGAATTTGTGGCGGTTTTTGACGCCGATAATATCCCTCCGCGAGATTTTCTAATTGAGTCCTTACCTTATTTTGCAGATAAAACTATTGGGATGGTTCAGGCTCGATGGGATTTTGTTAATCGTAATCAATCACTTCTTTGCCGCGCACAGGCATTGTTTCTTGATAGTCATTTTGGAATAGAGCAATTGGCGCGTAGTCGCGGTGGGTTGCTACTGAACTTCAATGGTTCGGCGGGGATTTGGCGTACGAAAGCTATTGTCGAATCTGGCGGCTGGTCTGGCAAGACACTTACAGAGGATTTGGAATTGTCATTTCGTGCGCAGTTGGCTGGTTGGCGTTTTATTTATTTGGATGATTTGCTAGTGCCGACTGAGCTACCAGCTTCGGTGCATGGTTTCCGAGCCCAGCAATATCGCTGGGCTAAGGGGGCTGTTGAGACGGCCTTGATAATGTTGCCGACGATTTGGCGTTCGATGATTCCGTTGCGTCAGAAAATTGCCGCGAGTATGCATTTGACTCATAAGTTTATCAATCTAGTGATGGTAGCCTTGGCAGTGACACTTGTGCCAGCTTTGTATTTACGTCTTGAAGGTGGCATTGAGAAACTGTTTTTGATTGATCTGCCGATCTTTCTTTTGGGGGCTGGGTCTATGTCGCTATTCTACGGAGTATCTTTTCGGCGGATGAATAAGAATCCACGTCTGCGGGATATGTTGATATTGCCATTTTTGACATCGCTGGGAGTGGCTTTGGCTGTCAATAATACTCGGGCTGTTCTTTCGGCTTTAATGCGAAGGCGTTCTGAATTTATAAGAACTCCCAAGACAGGAGTCGACAAGGAAGCTGTTGAGTCCAATGAGGCGCTACCAAGCGCTTATCGCTTGCCACGTGATGGTTCTGTGCATATTGAAGCAGCGTTGGCTTTGTATGCAACATTCTCTGTGGCGGCGGCGCTTTCATTGCATTTGTATTTCACTGCTCCGTTTTTGGCGACATTTGCTGTCGGCTATAGTTACTTGTCGGTTTTGAATTATCGTGAGACTTCGAACTAGATATTACTGGAAAGCGTTATGAGTAGTAGCGATATATTGGGAATAGGTTTGATGGCTCGCGCTGCTGAAGTCGGTAAGGTCAAGACTCGACTTGCCGCTAGTATTGGCGACGCAAAGGCTACTGCGGTCTATCGTGATTTACTTAGTAATATCTCCAGTGAACTTATTGGCGCTACAAAGCAACTTTGCGGAAGTAGGGTTGAGTTTTGTTGGTTTGCTGATCCTGCGGAATCTATTCCGCAACTTCGTGAGGATTACAAAGGTTTTGAAAGTTTTGCTCCTCAAGTTTCTGGTGACCTTGGAGTTCGTATGCAACAGGCGCTTGAGACTTTACTGGGGCAGTTTGGATTTGCGGCTTTGATTGGGGCCGATATTCCAGATATTTCAGCTAAGCATATTAACGCGACACTGGCGGCGCTTGAGGAAACCGATGTTGTTTTGGGGCCTACATTCGATGGTGGTTATTATTTAATCGGTATGAAGAGAGTTCATCATGAATTATTTACAGGTATCCCTTGGAGCTCGACGAATACTTTTGAAGAGACGATTAGCGCTTGTGAGGACGCAAATCTTAGCTATCATTTACTTGAGACCCTCAGTGATTTGGATGTTGTTGCGGATTTTGAGCATATCAAATGGCGGCCAAGCTCTTTTGAGATTTGAAAGCTGGAAAGTAGAAGTTCATTCCGATGGCTAATAAAAAGAGAGCGGATGGGAGATTTCCCATCCGCTCTCTTTGTATTGTTACACTGCTAATGAAATTAGCTAACAAAAATACTAGGCTGCCAAGACACCAAGAGATTCAAAGTCGATGACTCTTGAGAGATCGAGGAAGATCAACAAGCGGTCTTCCATTTTGGCGACACCTTGAATGTATTCAGCATTGGCGCCAGTGGCGATGTCTGGTGGCGGCTCGATAGTCGAGACTGGGATACGGAGGACTTCCGAGACAGAGTCAACAATCATACCCATGACGTGCGAGTCAATGTCGACGACGATAATGCGGGTGTTTTTGTCGTCGTCTTGATGTGCAACACCAAGTCGCTTGCGTAAGTCAATAATTGGAATAACCTTACCGCGCAGATTGATAACACCTTCCACGAAAGCTGGAGCTTGTGGAACTTTGGTAATGTCAACCATACGATTTATTTCTTGGACTTTGGTGATATCAACACCAAACTCTTCTGGGCCGATTTTGAATGACACCAACTGAAGCAACTCATCACCAGCGGCAGCGGTTACAGCTGAGGCAGGTTTTGCAATTGTAGTTTCTTCTGACATATGTTCTCCCCTTCACTATTTTGTTACAGCTATTAACTGCTTTCATCTATTTCTACATTGTGAGACGCCACTCTAGCCGAGATTGGAGCAAAATTTGGCCTGAATGTGGTCTCGCTATATATATCGGGAGTAGCCTGAGAGAATTCAGGCAATGTTAGTAGAATTGTTCAAGTTCGAACTTTGCGGGTCTATTTGTATGATTACTGATATGCGTTTCAAATTGAATCGTTTTATGACGGTGAAACCTAAATTGGAATTGCTTTGCGTTTGGGAACCAAAGTACGGCTGGGATGTTATTAAGGTAGAGTATTTGCGGCGTCCGCAATCTCGGGTAGTTGACTAATCCCCTCTACCCTGCGGACGTCGTTTTTTTTGCTTATTGATGAAAATCGACTGCGTTTTTTCCCGTTGTGTGACCAGAAGCTCTAATAATATAAAAAAGTGTCGGGTCACAATTTTCGTAAAACGAAAATCAAGACCCGACACAACCAATATCCAACATCCAACAACAACTAACGGGGACTCTATCAATAGGCTCTTAGCTATTGGGCCAGAACTTTCCGATTGTGGTGCGTGGGAAGAAGCTCTTCCAAGCGAACCAAAAAGTTGTAATTAGGGGCATGGATTCGAAGCCATCGACGCCAGCGCGGAGTTCATTGGCGGTGAGCGTTTTGCCAGAGAATTTGACTGAGCCATCGGATTCGACAGTTAGTTTTCCCGACTTTGCTTTTTCGGCTGTCGTTGAGTAGGCGAATGAGTCTCCTGAATCTGGGTCATAGAAGACTAGAGCGACTTGGCCAGCTAATTCTACTTTTGCGGTGGAGGCTTTTGTGATTTTGTCCAATGACAAAGCCACAGCGTCGCGTCCGATTCGCAAACCCAAGGCGATGGTTTTGGTTCCCATGTCTTCGGATTCAAAAGTATGGCCGAAGATTCCCACTCGCTCTGGATCGGTGAAATACTTGTTGTAATAGGAACCCGCCTCTCCCTTGCTTGGTTTGTCTAGGAACTTCGCTTGTGGGTAGCGTTCGACTACTGCGGAGAAATTCATAAACTCTGACGGAAATAATTCCAGTATCTGGCCTTTCATCTTCCCTTCTAGCCCTTCGCCAGAAATCTGAGACCAGAGTGAACTGGTCTGACGATCCATGAGGACTAGCGCGTCTCTCCATAGTGAACCAGAGGCTTCGAAGGTATATGTTTTTCCATCAATCTCAGCGGCATACACGATGCCAGTATAACAGAGTGGTCACCATGTCACCGCGATTGCGGCGCCTCCTATGTGGTCATTGACGACTTCATGGCCATCGAGATGCCAAGTTGAATAGGCTTTGACCTCATCGCCAGAGCGAACGACCATCATCGGCTCTTTTTCATAATAGAGTTCTGCGGCTTTCTTGGCAGAGATGAACTCTGGCTTGAAAATGGCTGGGATTCCACCTGGCGGCATCAGGGTGAAAAGTGTATCACCAGCTAGCATTCTGGTCTTGGGCTTGGGACGTTGTGCGAAAGCTCCAGATGAGGCCACCAGTCCCAGCGCAATTGCCAGTGTCGTGACCTTAAACAGGACTTGTTTGAACAGAAATGGCCTGTTAGTGTTTGTTAGGGGTTTCATTGCTTCTGGTTTCCTCCCATTGGGGCTGATGATTGTTTATTTATTTAACTCTGTTTGTAGACTTTCTCCATCAATTCAGAACACAATAAATGTACATAAGTTTCAGCCTTGTTTGCAATAGATTACAATAATTTGCTGGTCAATACTGACTTCGGCAGTATTTGCTCGGCATGGGCTAAATCCTTATGTTGGGTTTGAAATGGGCGTGTTTTTTTGGGGTCTGTTTTGTAGCTAATGGGAACAACTAAACGATTCACTTCTGGTATAGGTATTCCAAATGAAAGACAAGAGAAACGCCACGCTGGCTAAGACTTTGATTGATTATTCAACCGAGCTGAAGGCTGGTGAAACAGTTTATATTGAAATCAAGGGCCGTGAGGCGCTGGAGTTGGGCAAAGAGCTTATCAAACGCGCGACTGAAGTCGGAGCTAATCCTTTTTGGTTTTATAATGATGAATCATTGTTGCGCCAGTGGATGAAAACGGCCACTGATGAGCAGTTCAAAATGCAGGCCGATTATCATTTGGCGATGATGCAAAAAGCTGACGCTTATATTGGTGTGCGTGGCTCCGATAATCCATTTGATCTCTCTGATGTTTCCGAAGAGCAACGTGGGAAATATCAGAGTTTGTTTTACAAGCCTGTGCATCTTGAGGAGCGGGTTAAGCGCACTCGATGGGTTGTGATGCGTTATCCGAACAATGCTATGGCGCAATTGGCGGAGAAATCGCAAGAGGAATTTGAAGAGTTCTATTTTGATGTTTGTTGCGCGGATTATGCCAAAATGTCTAAGGCGATGGACCCACTTAAGGCGCTGATGGACGCTACTGATAAGGTGCGAATTGTTCAGCCCGGAGTCGATGGTAGCGCTGGGACGGATTTGAGTTTCTCGATTAAGGATATTCCTACTGTGAAGTGTTCTGGGCTTCGAAATATTCCTGATGGCGAATGTTTTACCGCGCCTGTGCGTGACTCGGTCAATGGTGTGATTACTTACAATTGTCCTTCGTTATATAACGGTAAGGTCTTTGAGAGAATTTCACTGACATTTGAAAACGGTAAGATTATCAAAGCTACCGCTGACACTAATGGCGAAGACTTAAAAGGTATCTTTGATACTGATGAGGGCGCGCGGTATGTGGGTGAGTTTTCATTGGGATTCAATCCGTTTGTTTTGCATCCGATGAAGGACACACTCTTTGATGAGAAGATTAAAGGCTCGCTACATTTCACTCCAGGTCAATGTTATGACGAGGCGCCGAATGGTAACCAGTCCTCTATTCATTGGGATTTGGTATTGATTCAACGCCCTGAATATGGTGGCGGTGAAGTTTACTTTGACGACAAACTCATCCGAAAAGATGGTGTGTTTTTGGATGGGGCGCTAGAGAGTGGTTTTTCGGCGGAGAATTTGAAGGCGTCATAGTGAGGATTTCGAAACCAGAGGAGTTTTCAACTACAGAAATGTGGAAGTTGCCGAAATCCAAACTCTATTTGTCATATTAGTCCTGTGACCCCAAAGTAGGAATACTCGATTATGAGAAAACTTGTATCAATGTTGCTGGGTATGGCAATTGTAGTTTCTCACACTAATTCATCGGCTGCCGAATTGGTCATAACTAAGGTCTTGGAAGTAGGACCTGGTCGCTCATCACTCTATGAAGAGCCATTGAAATTTTCTCCCGATGGTAGCCTATTGTCATACTTTAGTGGTCGGACACTAATGGTTTCTGACACTCTGGGTAATACAAGAGAAATACTGCAAATGGATTCAAACCCCATTTTTTATCAATGGTTGAATGATAACGAACTTGTAGTAATGGAGCATCGTAGATTGGGACGAGGTTCAGATTATAGAAGGATGGTCCAAATAGAAGTTTCGTCAAACACAATGCAGGTGCTCGCTGAGCATACTCGCCCCCCCTTTGGCCAAACAGCCACCACAGAACCTTTGAATGGACCTTATCTAACAACCGACAGAAATGTCTTTTTTCAGCAAGGAGTCAAGCATAATAGATCGCCAGTTTTTCCAATCAGTGTGAATCCGGTCAATAGAAAGCTCTTTTCTGGAAGAGTTGATCGCGAAGCAGTTTGGGGGGACGATGGGCTCTACCTCGTTTCACTTGGAACTGGGGATTCAACTCGAATTGGTCCAAAGCCACATGAGTATATGCCTTTTCGGCCGGTAGTCCACCCTGAACTAACCTACGTAATAAACGGCGGAACGATGATGCGCATAGCAGACAGCGCTTTCATCGTGTTGGACACAATGATTTCCTCTACACCTCCAGGGACAGATAATTGCGGAGTTGAATTACCAACATTCAATCCTGTTTATCCTGAGGTTGTCTTCAATTTAGTTTGTTATGGTGGAGATGAGCATAGTGGTATCCCACTGGTTGAGATTGACCACATGGCTACTTATGATTACGAAACGAATGAAATTCAAGTGCTAGACTCTCTCATTAATATCTATAATTGTACATCCCCTTGCATTGCTTCAGATGGATTGAAAATTGGATTTCTCTCCGGTGGCCACGTTTATATATTGTTTCGAGATGAAAAGTGATAACATCAAGAGCTAGTGTGTAGGGCAGGAGCCCTGTGCTCCTGCTATGTTTGTTCAAAATCAATTGTAACAATTCGAAATTACTGTTTGAAAACAAAACGTCGGGAGCGCAGAGCTCCCAACCTACTCAAACTACTCTCTTCTTACCTATGCTCAGTTCTACTTCTAATAATGTAGGTCGTGTCCCCTTTTCAGGGACTTGACTTTAACTCTGCTTTTGACGGAGCGGTTGCCTACTATCGAGAAACTGTTTTTGGGTTCGCTGCTTTGTGTGGTTGTATTCTTGTTCGAGATTGAGTTCTTGTAGAGGAGATGTCAAGTCCCTAAAAAGGGGACTTGACCTACGATATTTCTAGTTATTTAACGTAGTTTTCTTTTTTGCGAAATTCAGTTCTACGGCTAGGACTCCGGCTATTATTAAGGCGCCGCCTAGGGCGAATTGGTAGGTTATGGTTTCGCTTTTCATGATGTAGGCCAAGGCTACTACAATGAACGGTTGTAGGTTGTGGAACGGGGCTACTCGGGAGGCGTCGAAGTATTTGATGGCCCAGTACCAGAGGACGTAGGCGCCGATTGAGAGGCCTGTACCAAGGTAAATGACAGCGCCCCAGCCAGCGGCGCTGATTGCGCCGAGGTCGACATTCCACGTGGTGTAGATTCCGAATGGGAAGTAGACGATTGTGCCAGAGAGGGCGGCGTAGGCGGTGACTTTGAAGGCGCCATAGCGTTCGACTAGAGGCTTGCCAAGGACTGTGTAGAGGCCCCAGACTATGACTGCTATCAGGATTATGAAGTCGCCATAGAGCATATCGGCGCTGAACTCTACGCCTTGTTGGGAAACGATGATGACTGCGCCGATGACTGCCAAGGTGACACCCACTCCCCTTCTTAGGGTGAAGCGTTCTTTTAGAATGATGAGTGAAAAGATATAGATGAAAATTGGTGTAAAGGCGAAGAGTAGTGAGCCGTGTGTGGCGGTTGTAAAATCTTGGCCATAGATAAACATCGCCTGATTAAGAACGACAATCATCACACCCAGCGCGGCGATCTTGATTGCGTCATGCCGCGGGATACGGACTTTGTCGCCTAGCCACGGCAGTAGCGCCAGCATCACGACAGTCGCTATTAAGAAGCGGAAAAATGCGAATGTGAATGGCGGCACTTCCTCTAGGCCGAATTTTGTAATCGGAAAAGCAAGCGCCCCGAGGAATTGCTGGATGACTATGACAGTGTAGAAATGAATACGACTAGGTGTTTTTACAGAACTACCTTTATCACCAATATTTCGATTGGCGAGTTCTTCTACATTCTCCACAGAAACAGAATTCCTCAGGCGCTAAGCGTGGCGCTAGCTTTTGACTTTCGAAAGCTCATCGAGAAGCGCGACCGCAGTCCGGCAACCACCCTCGAAATCTTCGTAACGATATTTCTCGTTGGGGCTGTGAGCATTGTCGTCATGCTGACCGAAACCGAGTAACAATGTGTTCAAGCCGAGGAGCTCTTTGAAGACTCCGACGACAGGAATTGAGCCGCCCTCTTTCATACACAACGGATCTACACCAAAGCCAGTTTTTAGCGCGCGACCTGCGGCTTCGAGCCATGGGCCATCTGTTGGGGTTTCAACTGCGGGTGTGGCTTCACGTTCGAAGACTTCGACTGTGACACCTTTTGGAGCTAGCTCTTTGATTTTTTTGACGACTGCGGCGCTGACTTTGCTTGGGTCTTGGCTGGGAACCATGCGCATGGTGATTTTGCAGGTCGCCCACGAGGGAATGATTGTCTTGGCGCCTTCGCCTTGGTAGCCGCCAGTTATACCGTTGATATCGAGAGTTGGTCTGCGCCATGTGCGCTCAAGTGTGGTGAAGCCTTTTTCGCCAACTACTTCAGGAAGGCCTAAGCCTTTGGCATACTCTTTTTCGTCGACTGCAAGTTTCTTCCAAGATTCCTTTTCCAAATCTGTGACTGGGTCGACATCGTCGTAGTAGCCATCGACCGTGATATGATGGTTTTCATCTTTGAGACCTGCGATTATTTCACAGAGGGCATTGATTGGGTTTTCGATCGCTCCACCGAATGAGCCTGAGTGGACATCACGGTCTGGACCAGTGACTTTGACTTCGATAAAGACGATTCCGCGGAGGCCATAAGTTACCGCAGGTTTGCCCGGGGCGAATTGCGAGCCGTCGGAGACGACAACAATGTCTGCTTTTAGTTTGTCTAGATTGGATTCTATGAATTTGGGTAGGTTGGCGGAGGAAACCTCCTCCTCACCTTCGATCATGAATTTGACATTTAACGGCAACTCGCCGCTGGCCTGAATGTGCGCTTCAAGGGCTTTGAAATGCGCAAAGACCTGGCCTTTGTCGTCGGTTGCGCCTCGCGCATAGATGACATCATCAAGCATGACTGGCTCGAATGGGCCGCTTTTCCAGAGATCAAGGGGTTCTGGAGGTTGGACGTCGTAGTGTCCGTAAATTAGCACAGTCGGCAAGTCATCTGAGACGATACGTTCGGCATAGACTACTGGGTGGCCATCGGTTTCGCAAATCTCGGCGGTCATGCCGATATTAGTAAGATGGTCTTTGACCCATGTGGCGCAGTCTCTGAGATCAGGGGTGTGTTTACTTTGGGCTGAGACTGATTTGAAGCGTAGGAAGTCAAAATAATCGGCAAGGCGTTGTTCTTTTTGGCTGTCTAAATATTCGGCTGGTGACATGCTATGAATCCTTTATTGAATTCTGGCGTTTATTGATTTGGTCAAAGCTGCGCCAGCTATTGGTGATTAGATTTGTTATGGTTACTTGTGACTCTTAAACCAAGTTGCAGGGTCTTCCATGAAATCTAGGCATGAGCGTAACATCACAGTGTGAGCGTTTTCTTCATTGATAAAATACTCGTAGATGCGCCGCACGTTTTCATCGTCGGTGTCTTTAATTTTCTGACGATAGAACTCTTCGGTGTCTTCTTCCATCTCTAGAGCGGTCTTGTAGGCTTCGATATCGCCCGCGCTGGCGCTGCCATCAACTTTCAATTCCGCTAGACGCTTATTGAAAAATATGATTTTTTCCTGAGGACTTTCGGAATCCTCTTCCATCGGAATCGATTCTCCAGTTTCGGAGATGGCCTGATACATTTTTTGAATCTTGTCGGCGTGATTATCTTCCTGCGAGGCAAGATATTCAAACGTTCTTTTGGCTGCTGGATGTTCTGATTTGGCTGCGGCTTCAAGCAAGAATTTTTTGCCTTCATGCTCAATTTTTAGCGCGATTCTAAACGGCTCTAGAATCTTCTCTTTTCCTTCTGCGGAATAGCGCTTTGCGTTCATCTTATTTGTGCCCCTGATTATTTCTATTCATTCAACTCTAGTAATTGACCCTGCTATTGGGCGTGCTGGTAAAGTAATACCGAATTCGACGGTGGGCAAATCTGCCAAATACAAACTGCCACAGTGTTGCTCCAGTTCTACAAATCCATTCGCCGAAATTTAAGTGTCGCCAAAAGATAGACGCCAATTGCTGATAGAGTTGAAGTCCAGAGAGGCGACCAGTCTACGGAGTTTGAGCCGAGGACTTTGGCGGATGTTAACATTGCGGAAATATCCGAGCTACGCGGCAGGAGATAATAACAAAAGTCCGCTAGTTGGGTGAGTATTGAGTTATCGACCAGCGCCAGAAGTCCGCGCATTTTATCGAGCGACAAGATTTGAGCCAAGAGCCAGAGCGCAAAAGTCAGCAAGAATGCGAATGAACCCGAGCGAGTTGCCAAGCCGAGGAATGAAAGCATCGGGACGTAGATCATAAAGACAATTACTTCTAAGCCGATCTGTTGAGCAATCTCCGATGCTGGAACGTGCCCTGGGAACCATTGATGCAATAGTAGGCCATAGATTCCCAACGTAACTAGAATCACTAATGAATATACGATAGTTGTTGAGAGAATCGTGTATGACAATAATCGCGTTCGAGAGATAGGCTTTGAGAGATAGAATCCCGCTAGGGTTGGCCTCAACATCTCTGGTAGACGCCGACTGGCTCCAAAGACCGACAAGAAAATTAGGACAGCTCCTAGAGACGAAACTCCAGTGAAAGAGTTCATTCCGCTGAGAGAGATATTACCGCTGGAGGTAATTTGGAAAGTCGCATTACTGAGAACGTAAACACCACCTGACCAAATCATGAGAACTGCACCGAAGAGATACATCACCCGACTTTTTAGGGTGGTTGAGAATGTAAGTAACAAAATACCGCGAAACATTTTGGTGTCCTTGTTTTGTCTGATTTAAGTCCGACTAACCTTTTTCAGTTGTCTTTTCCGTGGGGCTATCCTGCGCCGCAGAGGTGAGAGGCGCAGGAGCTTCTCTGGTGACGCCATTTACTTCTGCTCGAGCCTCTTCGACTAATTCGAGAAAGACTGTTTCTAGTGAGCGTCGGCGTTGGCTGAGTGAGCGGATACTGGCGCCATGACCTCTGAGCCAATCGCTGAGACGGTCTATGTCTGAGTCAGTGACGACATGGGCGATTAGTTCATTGTTTGAAAAACTTATTATGCTGGCAATCTCCTCGGGAGGGTGAATGCAATCGTCATTGAAAGCGCCTTGGATAACATATTCTAACCCGATGGCTGTTAGTTCAGCGACAGAGCCAATGGTCAACGCTCTACCCTGATTAAGGATTGCCACTCTGTCACAAATGTTCTCGACTTCGGCCAGCGCGTGCGAATTTATCAATGTTGTCTTGCCTTCGGCTTTTAGGTCGCGTATCAGTTTGCCTATTTCGGCGCGCCCTACAGGATCGACCCCGTCAGTTGGTTCGTCGAGAATGAGTAAATCTGGGTCATGGATTAGAGCTTGGGCGATTCCTACTCGTTGGGCCATGCCCTTGCTGTATTTGGCAAACTTGGTGTCTGCCCACTCTAGCATACCAACTCTATTGAGGAGAAGATCCGCTCGTTGACGAATTGCCGAATCTGGCATACCAGTCAAACGTCCAGCTAAGGTAATGAGCTCTCTGCCAGTCATGTTTCTGGGAAATCGATGATTTTCCTGTAGATAGCCGACCTTTGCTCGGGCGGTCGGATCCGACAATTGCCTCCCGAATAACTCGCAGGAGCCAGAGGTCGGCTTTAGGATACCAAGAATCGATTTGACTAGGGTGGTTTTGCCAGCTCCATTTGGACCGAGGAGGCCAAATATCTCGCCTGAATGGACTTCTAGGGAGACACCTTTGAGAGCTTCGATGCCCTTGCCGGTAATGCCTCCCGCGTATGTTTTCTTTAGATTAGTTATCTTGAGAGGGATTGTCATTGCTGGTACTATCTTTGTTGGTTTAGTATAATTTTGTTAAGCAAAAACTGACTTCTGTTTGCATTTTAGATGGAACGGCGTATTATTCATCTTCATATAAAGAGGGCCAACTCACCGGCTTGGGTCTCTTTATCAAAGACGCGCCGTGTGGGGCAATGTAGCTCCAGATAAATTGTAAATGCAACTCAAAAGCACGCTAAGTAGGCCTTCTAGATGATTAATTTTCGCAGAGACAATAACAAAGACAATTGGAGCGACAAGCCGTCATCAATTTCAAGGAATAGAGCGACCAGTAGCGCTGTTGCATTTGTAGGAGCTTTGGCGATTACTTTTCTTGCCAGCTCTGGACTTTGGGCGAATTCTCGACTGACAGTCTCGAATCCTGAATTTGATTTCGGTTTTGTACCGACAAATTGTGATGTTACATACAATTATTGGCTACATTCGACTGGTTCTTCAGACTTGCGAATTGAGTGGACTGACGCCTCTTGCCCATGTGCCCAGCTTCCTATTTCCAGCGATGTTATCAAATCTGGGGACTCTACGGCATTTGAATTGATATTCATCGCTGGCCGTGTCGCTGGAGCTATCACTCGTAGTCCCTATATCAAAACCAACGCCGACAATGATCCTGAGCGTCTCAAGTTTACCGCGAAAGTTGTTCCAGGTGAAACTGGGAAAGTTGAACCACTCGGCATCAAGCCCTTTAGGGCTGATCTTTCGTCAATTGGCCGTTTTTCTCAGGACACCGCCCGTATAACGCTATTCAATAACTCCGAATTCCCAATGGAATTAAGCGTGGTTTATACGCGACCTGAGTATTTTTCGATTGTCTTGCCAGAGACTATCAAGCCAGGAGAGTCTAGGGTCTGCTTGGTCGTTCTCAATAGCGAATCTCCAGAGGCGGTTGGCGCCGCATTTGCGAAGTCTTTTACTATTGAGGCGTCTTTGCGAAGGGTCGGAGATAGTAATTTGAAGACTAGGTTTACGATTCCTGTTAGACGTAAGTACTCCGCCAAGTAGTGAGAGTATTATTGAGGCAGTATTATTGGGACAATATTGTTGAAAAACTTTTATTGAGGACTAATGAAGTGAAGCGCTACAGTAATATGAGCAAACTCTTGCGAGTTTCTCAACACAACTCAAAGATTTTTCAGACATCTATATTCCAATCATCGTCTCGTCGATTGACTCGCATTTTCTTGATGACTTTGGCGGTTATTGCATTTTCAGCTTCCATGCCCATGAAGACTGTCTGGGCTGAAAGCGGTGTTAGATTTGACCATACAGAGTTTAATTTTGGTCAGATTCCAGTCGGAGCTCTTGGGAGTCATACGTTTTGGATTCATGCCGTAGGCGCTGACACAATTGTTATTGATACGGTGATTACGGGTTGTGGTTGTACGACTATTCCACTCGAGACAAAAGTACTAGCCCCTAGTGACAGTGTGGCTTTTGAAATTGTTTTCGACAGCAAAGGAATTTTGGGAAGCGTCGCCAAAAGGCCGGGCTTCAAAGTTAAAGATGATACGACACTCTATGATGTTAAGTTCTATGCATCGGTGATTTCCAGTGACACTGAGTTTTTCCCTATTTCTATTTTGCCACCATTGTTTCCAATTAATGAAGACAAAGCGCGTTCGGGGATTGATTTCCCATTCACTTTGTCCAATCTATCTGACGAGGATATCACAGTTAGAGTCGTCGATTTTCCTAGAGCAATATTTGAAATCGAATTGGCAGAAGCTATTCCAGCTAAGGGTAGTATCACAGGGCATTTTAAGATGCTCGCAGGATACCCACTTGGCGAGAACATTAGTAAATCAATGACATTTGAAGTAAATAATAGTCAGCTCTTTCGACTCTCGGCTCCGATCATAATGAAGGCGACATCGAAGGCGCCTGAAGAAGCAAAATAGGATTTTGTAAGCCAATAGTTACAGGCAATTAGAGACCAACAAAGTCCACGCGACGTAAGCGACTGGCGCTCAGACAATTACGGGCAAGGCAATACTGGAACAAAAAGCGCCGATAACTGTACTAAGAATAACGGCTAGGCTGTCAGCTAATATGTATTCATCGTTACAGCAGTGATAGACAACCGAGAGAAGTTCTTGCCAGCAGGCCGATTAATGAGTTATATTGGTGTCGGTCGAGAATGCTGCACGTTCGCGGCATGGCGATTTTCTCGACGCAATTTTTCTCGATTTAAAGAGAATCAAAACCAGAGCTACTTTGACTTTCAACTTGAAGAAACATTTAAGAAATAAACTCACAATAAATCCGTATAGGTCTCAAATGCAAAACACGATTCCAAGCTCCAAACGCTCTTTACGACGTGGACGGGCTCTCGCTTCATTCGGCGCCGCTTTGGCGTTGACGCTGTGTTTTACAGCGCCAGCGAACGCCGAATCAAATCTTACTATTGAACAGTCGAGTTTTGATTTCGGGTATGCTCCCCAGAAGTCTAAACTCAGTCATATATTTTGGCTAAAATCAACAGGTAGTGAAGTGTTGAAAATATCCAAGATCGTGCCTGGCTGAGGATGCACAAAAGCGCCTCTTGAGAAAGAAACGCTAGCTGTCGGTGACAGTACTCGGTTAGAAATTATTTTCAGCACAAAGACATACCGCACCAAGACGACCAAACGGCCAAAGATTTACATCGCTGGCAGTGATTTACCTCGTTCAGTGCAAATCACAACTCATGTTATCGCCGATCCGGATTCAACTTATCCTGTCGTCTTCGCGCCTTACAAACTTGACATTTCGCAGTATGGCACTAAGAAACGGGCAAAGATTGAATTCGAGATTAATAATGTCTCCAAGAAGGATCAAGCGATTGAGTTAGTTTCCTATGACAGTCGGTTTATGACTTTGAATATTCCTAAGGTGGTCAAAGCTGGTGAGACAGTCAAAGGTAGTGTTAAGATCACTGACGCCAAAATTAGTGAATCTTTCACGAAGTCAATAACTCTGGCTTTCAAACAGTCCGGTCCAAATACAAAACCAGTTCGCTTTACTATCCCAGTGACTCGAACCGTGCGTCCTCTTTCCTCGAAGTTGGATTCTGTTATGACTTCAACTGGAAGAGGTGGTGGGTCGAAATAAGGCAAGCAGGTTTGCCAAGTTAGCAAATAGTCGACACAAGAAAGTCGCTTCGCCATTCTCTGTTGAATTAGCGAAGCGACTTTTTTTGTTGCTGGTACGTCACAGAAATGCGATTAACCAAGGTCGAAGAAAATTGCGAAGCATTAACCTCCGCTCTGGCGGAACAATTGATTAATCTTATCCTCAACGCCCGAATCGAATTTTTCGCCCTGCGCATTCGAATGTCTCAGACGATAATCTGAGTAGCCGTATTCATTAGCAAAGATGAAATAGACTCCTCCCTGTATTCTGTCGTAGTTCCAACGCTCCCAACCAGAGGCTTCTGTGATATCATTTCCGATTGACGGAACTGGAACATCGATGATTTCATCAGGGAAACCATACTGAAGTAAGACACGTCCTGGATCACGTCTCCAACCGTCATGCGTTTCTGAGGAGAAACTGTATTTATTATTGGCACGTAGATAACGTTTTTCGACATCATCACGGAATGCTGTTTGTCCCAAGGCTGGGTTGTCGCCATTGTCTATCCAGAATTGGGCGATGTATTGTTGTTGGCCGTTGTCGGTTAGCGATTTCATAAAGTCTCGCTCGCGCGGAGTCAGAAGCCAAAAAATCATTTGTGCTCGATCCTCTAGACTTGTCCTATCATAGCTTGAAACCTCTTGGGCCAGAGCATCCTCTAGCTGGTCTGGGTTCTGGAAGTATAATTGACGTGAGCTAGTGTCAGTTATCCCAGCCCCAGGATCGGTGATAATCAGACTTAGTGTTCTTGCGCCAGTTGTTATCACATTGTGCTCTAATGTCCGAGTGTAGACAATCGAACTTCCCTGTACCTCCCAGTAGACCTCCGAGAGGATAGCTGGTGTCATTTCTCCCGCTGCACGCAATTCGACTCTGGCGCCAATGTGATATTTTCCAGCAGTATCAGGTTTGATATTATATATCTCAGCATAGATTTTGATGAGAGAATCGCTTGTCGAGTAGGCTCCAACTGGATTTGGGAACACTTTCCAACCATTTTTTATTAGTGAGTTACCAGTTGTGTCTGGCCCGACACGGGTTAACACATGGGCCATCTCGACACCGCTTATCAGCAGTAGTTTTGAATTGGCGGTGTCGACATTAATACGAAAATAATGCGATCCAGAGCTTTTGCTGGTAACATCCTGAACGACTAGTTCGGCCGAGTATTTCCCAGGCGGAATTATCATTCGCAAACGATTGGCGATTAGCATTGAGCTGTCACTAGCAAACGGACTACGAGTCGCAAAAGCTTGGGACACCGAATCAATTGGTAGGTTTTGTTTGTCATACAAGACGACACTTGCGAAGATGCCAGCAAAATAATCTCCGCTGACAGTATCTGGCAGATATGTCAAATCATTGGCGTTTACTGAATAGGAAAACTCGACAAGTGTTGCAGGACTTAACGAAGGATTCGGGAAACCAATTGGCGCAGCCTCAACTCTCAATTCTCCCGCTGAACTTGGCGCGACAAAACCAATAACAAGAAGCAACGCCAAGCAGGACGTTATTCTGTACTTATTCTTTATCTGCAACAATTTGATATGCCTGTGTTTCAAGAAAACCGATTTCATGTGCGTATTGTTACCCTAACATAATTCTAACGTCTTCTGCCGTCATATGGATATTGTAAACGAAAATCTTCGTCGCCGTATTCGTCAAAGAAAACAAATCGTAATGGTTCACCTGCGGCGTTATAATAGAACCAAATCTGATAAGCCCCTACAGATGCGGAAACTGGCTGGTCATTAACTTCGTCTGGCCGACCTTGTTTTAGAAACACTCCCCCTCTGTCACTTTTCCATCCCAACCTGTGTGGTGTCGAGAAGTGGGCGTCTGCGTAGCGCACTCGCGCATAGAACACTTGAAGCGACTCGTTTTCTTTGGTCTCGGGAGTTGGGTCTCTGTCTTTCCAGAAGGCAGTCCAAGCGAAGATTCGCTCTTCGGGCGTTTTGGCGTCCTTGAGAGTTCTGCGCTCTTCTGCTGTCGCAATAAGTTCTAGTTGTCTGAAGACAGTCTCATAGTCGTGACGCACTCTACCTTCGAGTGACCAATTCACAGAGAAGGCATTCTCTCTGGTGAAACTGGGCTTCTTTCTTTTCATTTTTTTCTCGCTGGTGTAAACAGCTACTTCTATTTCATAGGACCCAGGCGAGAAGTCTCTAAGATTTATTCTTCGCAATTCTTTTGATTGAGGTCTATCTAACATTACATGGATGCTATCGTGATAGACTAGGCCTTTTGTTTGGTGTTTGATCTTAGTGTCGACGATGACATTCAGAGCGCTGTCGGCGCCTTGGTAGATCTCAAAGTAGTACAACACTGGGCCGCCATCGGCGCCGCCCTGGAGACCTCTGTCCACTAAAGGCACAGCGACGATGTCGCCTTTGCGGAAGAATCTATCACTCTCTTTGGCTGGCTTTGATGAATATAGAAACTCTAAGCCAGAAATTTTGGGATGTTTTGAGCGAGAGAAATTTGAGAGTTTGACATTTATTTCTTTCTTGGCGGTGCGCTCATTACTGCGGTCTTCCAAATTGACAACTACGCGATACTTGCCTGACTGCAAATCGAAATCGACCAAGTTCAAGACGAAATCAGAATACATCTTAGTACGGGCGCGACTGTTGACAATTTTTTCACGTTTGAAAGTTTCGTAGCCAACCTGCTGATTATCCCTAAAGACACGGACAGTTAGTTTGTAACGCGCGACAAAACCTTTTTCGTGTGGGAGGAAGCTTAATCCCGTGTTGGCAATTTTGTAATAGACTTCAAGACGAGTTAATCCTGGCGTGTCAGAGCGGAATTGAGACCAGTCCAAACTGAACCTTGGATCGGCAATATCCCCCTTGGGACCAAATGGCGCCAATTGACTCAAAGAAGTGCGTGGAGCTATGAGCATAACTGCCACGCTGAAGATGAAAGATAGGAGAGTAACCGAAACTGCAAAGCTCCGCGGCTTATTGGAGCCGACGACAGCTTCATTGCGTGAAATTGCGCTCGACAGACTTTCTATGGAATCGTGTTTAATTGTGCGATGTTTTTTTTTTGTAACTTTTTGTTTTGTTACTTTCAGCCATGGAAACCTCCCTTCTTCTCTAACACCAATGTAATCCATCTGGTTTCAAGAGGCAATTGAAGTTTACGGCGGTAAAGCAAAACTATGCTAGCGCTTTCGTACAAATCTACGAAAAACAGGGTGGCTTGTTAGCGAGGAAAGCGCTATTCGTAGCGTAGAGCTTCAATTGGGTCCAAGCGGGCGGCTTTCCATGCTGGATATAATCCAGCAGTTATTCCAGTTCCGAATGAAAGGACCAAACCGATAACAACCCAAAATGGTGAGAGATAATAGGTCCAGCCAATTGCGGTAGTCAGTATCAAGCCTCCCACAGCGCCGACGATAATACCAACAATGCCGCCGATTCCTGTTAGAGTTGCGGCCTCGGTGAGGAACTGCAGTAGGATATTTGAGCGTTTGGCTCCGATAGCTTTGCGGACACCAATTTCTCGGGTGCGCTCGGTCACTGAAATTAGCATGATATTGATGACACCGATCAGGCCTACGAGCAGCCCAACACAAGAGATGGCGAACCCAGCTATGCGGATAGTATCGGTGAAGCTCCCGACTCGGTCTTTGAAGCTGTCTTGAGTCAGGAGGCCGAAGTTATTCTCTTCGTCGGGTTTGAGATGCCGGACTCTACGGAGCGCATTGGTGACTTGTTCTTTGGCATCCTCGATCTTGTCTCTGGAGACAGCGCTTAAGAGGATGCTTACCTCTTTTGTGGCAGGATAAAGTTTTTCGAAAGTCGACAAGGGAATGAAAATAAAGTCATTCTCGCTAATTCCAAACATGTCGTCGATTTCTTCTTGGACACCAATTACTGTAAACTTGTAACTATTGACACGTATGACTTTCCCGATGGCATCTTCTCTGGTATCAAACAACGCATCGACAATTTCTGGACCCAACACAGTCACCATTGAACGACGCTCCATATCCATTTCATTGATGAAACGACCGAACTCCACTCCTCGATTAGTCACAACTGCTTGCGACGGCCAAACTCCTCGGAAGTCATCTGGGTTAGTTGCGCGTTTGTTGCCATATTTGGCAACATTGTTGTACGTCCGTTTGTGCGGAGCTATAGCGGCAATGAGATCACACGACTCGGAGATTGCGTCAACTTCTCTGAAGGTGAAGTTCTTGCGGTTTTCTCCAGTTTCGCGAGCTTTCATCCTATCGGAACGTGAGGCCCACTTGGTGACATAGATGACGTTGGTGCCGATTTTATCGATTGAGGCTTCAGTGTAATTCTGAAAACCTTCGAGGATAGTATTGACTAGAATAACAGCAGCAACTCCAATTAGCACACCTAGAATGGTCATGGAACTGCGAAACTTGTTGGCCATTAGTGAGCGAACGGCCATTGAGCCGCTCTCATATATTTCAGAGAGTTTGTTTGTGTTTTCTTCCATTTGTTGTCTCGCTATTCTCGTATTATTCGTAACTCAGGGCCTGTATGGGGTCCAAACGAGCAGCCTTCATAGCTGGGTACATTCCAGAAACAATTCCTACAAAGGTTGAAATACCGACTCCCAAAATCGCAGCGAGCATTGTTGGATTCGCAGAAATATCCATTAGTTGCAGAATTACTCCACCCAGCAGACTACCAAAGGTTGCCCCCAGTATTCCTCCAACTATTGAAAGAACTAATGACTCATAGAGGAATTGTGTGCGGATGTTTGAACTGCTGGCGCCGATGGATTTGCGAACGCCGATTTCTCTGGTGCGTTCAGTCACTGAGACAAGCATGATGTTCATGATGACGATTCCACCAATCACAATCGAAAGTGTGGGTAATAAGATGACGATAAATCTAAAGGCTTTGGTAATATTGTTGATAAAACCGAGAATTGCATCAGGCGTTAGAATTGTGAAGTCATCTTCTTCGTCGTACTCAACATGACGGCTGGAACGCATGACAACTCTGGTTTGATCCATAGCTTCTTCAAGGCGCTCTCTTGAGACGGCTTTGATTCTGATATTGACGCGCTCGCCTCTTTCGCCGAACTGTTTTCTCATCGTTGAAAGCGGCAGATAAGCGAATCCATCTTGAGATTGACCAAAGATTGATCCGATTTTCTTCGCAACACCAATGACAATATATTTGCGGGCGCCGATATAAATCGGTTTACCTAGAGGCTCTGTGTCGGGAAATAATTCTGCGACGACATCTAGGCCGATAAAAGCGACATTCTTGTGCAGTCGTTCGTCTTCCTCGGAGAAGTAACGTCCACTGCCAACTTCAAAGTCACTGATATCGAAGATATTTGGCGTATGCCCTTCTATATTGACTCCGCGCATAGATGTTGATTTGTATTTGAGCGTTGCCGAAGCGTAGGCCTCAGCTCCGACTTCTTCACAAGCCTCACAGCCTTCGCGAATTGGTCGAATCAGCTTGCGGGTGATAATCTTGCGACGACTTTTCTCTTCATACTCGGAGTAGCTGGTGATAATGCCAAAGCGAGTTACTTGAAAAGAGTTTTCGCCCATAGTAGCAAGGACGTTTTCCATATTGCTTTGCATGCCCTCAACAGCTGAGACGATGGCGATAACCGATGTGATACCCATCACCATCCCGAGTACAGTTAATCCAGAACGTAGTTTGTTGCCCCAAACAGCGCTCATAGCCTCTCTTAGCAAAGCCAAACCTATCACGCGACACGTCCTTGGCGTTTTTCTTCTTCGGTGACACGACTATCTCTAGAGACACAACCGTCAAAGATGGTAATAATTCTGTCGGCATGAGCGGCGATATCTGGCTCGTGCGTCACTAGGATAATTGTATGGCCCTGTTCATGTAACCTTCCGAACAGGTTCATGATTTCCACGCCTGTTTTGCTATCAAGATTACCAGTCGGCTCATCGGCAAGAACGATTGATGGGTCATTGACAAGAGCTCGTGCAACGGCGACACGTTGCCGTTGTCCTCCAGAGAGTTGGTTGGGTTGGTGCTTCATACGGTCACCAAGTTCTACCATCTCTAGCGCTCGGACGGCTTTGTTGTGACGATCTTCTTTGGAATCACCACTGTAAATCAGTGGTAGCTCAACATTGTGCAACGCGGTTGCGCGAGAGAGAAGATTAAAAGTCTGAAAAACAAACCCAATTTCGCGGTTTCGAATTACAGCCAATTGGTCATCACTAAGGAGACTGACATCAACGCCGTTGAGCATGTATTTCCCACGTGTGGGTGTATCAAGACAACCGATGAGATTCATTAGGGTCGATTTACCCGACCCCGAAGGCCCCATGATAGCAACATACTCGCCGCGCTTGATGGTCACAGAAACACCACGCAAGGCTTGAACTTGCTCTGTACCCATCTCATAGATTTTCCAGAGGTCATCAGTTTCAATTAAGGTGGAAGAATTCGAACTCATATTAGGCTGGCTCCCTGTCTTATTTATCGCGACGTGATTTTTTCGATTTCTTGCCACTGAGTTTATCAGCAGAGTTGTCATCAAGTTTGACAAGGTCACCATCTTCGAGTTCGCGCAAGGTCTTGAAAGAACCAGAAATCACCGTGTCACCTTTTTGAATACCTGAAAGAGCGACAATGTTTTTCTCATCAGCGATACCTGTCATTATCTCGATGAAGCGAGCTTTTCCGTCGCGCAAGACAAAGACACCTGTCAGTTTCTCTTTTTCCTTGAACTCATCATCATCGCTATTGCTATTGTCGTTGATGTCATCTTCGTCAGGTTCGGCGGCGTTAACGTCATCTACGAATATACCGTCCGAGCTGTCTTGTTTTGCTTCGGCTGCTAGTTCGGCGCTATCCGCCGGAGCTTCACGCATGACAATTGAAGCGTATGGAACCAAAACTCCATCAAACTCAGTCGCGGTTGTGACATCCACCGAAGCAGACATACCTGGTCGGATTCTTGCGGTTGTCGGTTCGAAGCGGACTTTGACACGGAAGTTGATTGAGAACTCCTGTGTGCCTTGACCTTGGAGGATAGCTGAGTTACCGATTTCAACAACTTCGCCACTAAATACTGAATCACGGAAAGCGTCAACTTCAATATCAGCGCTTTGTCCGATAACAATTTTGGCGATTTCTGTTTCATCGACATCGACTTCAACTTCAAAGACTGAGAGGTCAGAGATTGTCATCAGGGTTTTGCCTTGGGTGAATGATGTTCGCGCTTGGGCAATTTCCCCGACCTCGGCGTTTAGAAAGGTTACTACACCGTCCATCGGCGAGACTATTCTAGTTTTGGCAAGACTGTCTTTGGCTTTGTCTAAACGAGCACGCTGAGTTTTGACCTGACTTTGAATTGATTTGTAGTCTGCTTCAGATTTCTGAGTAGCGTATTTGGCGTTGGTGAAATCTGTTTCGGGAGTTAATTTGCGCTCAAAGAGTTTCTTCTGACGCTGATACTCTTCGGCGTCTTGGTCACGTCTGACACGTGCGGCTTCGGCTCTGGAAGTGATGTCATCAAGTGAATACTGCGCTTGCTGAACATCTGAGCCGAGCTGGACTCGGTCTAACTTAATTAGCAAATCACCTTTGTTGACGACGTCTCCCTCGTTGACATTGAGTCCGACAATTTCCGCGGAGACTTGTGAGGTGATATCAACTTTTGTCTGGGGTTGGATTCGCCCGCTGGCGGAAACTACTTCGGAAATGTCATGTATTTTTACGAGGTCAACCTGAACCTCGGTTGATGGTGGGCCACCACTGACTTTCATTGAGACTACGAGTATGGCTATCACGCCAATCACTCCCAGACCAATCAGTAGCTTTTTCTTAGATTTTGCTTTCATAACTGTCCTCTATTTGATTTATCATATTCTCTTAGGTACTGGCGCTGTTTAATGACACTACTCACTGGCGCTGCGCAAAAACGTTTAGTATGAAACTCCCATTGCATTTTGTAGTCTGGCTACTGCAATGTTTTGGTCTAACTTGGCGCGAATTAGCTTTACCTGCGCGTCTTTGAGACTCACCTGTGCGTCGAGCATATCAAGAATTGACGCTGACCCAAGGTTGTATTTTTCTTGGGCGAGGCTCATATCTTCACGCGCAGATTTTACATTCTCGTTTGAAACTTCCACTTGGGCGACGGCCTTATCTAGTACGAAGTAGGCTTTCTTGACAGCTAGGACAACATTATTACGCGCTTCCCAACTGTCGGCTTTGGCGTTGTTGTAAGCGACTCGTCTGTTGGTGACTGATTGTTCGCGTTGAAACTTGTCGAAGATATTCCAGTTAACATTGACACCGAAGGCGAGCGAGCGACTTGAGAAACTCAGGTTAGCGTCAAGGTTATCACTACGCGAACCATCGGACCAATTTTCAGAAACAAAGGCCGTGACACTCGGCAGGTAACCACCTTTGGCGGAGTTTAAGAAATGCCTATTGACATCCACGCCAAGCTCTGTTGAACGCAAACCAGGATGTGAAGTGACACCACTTTGAATCGCACCTTCGAGAGCGCCATCGAACTTATCCTCAACGTAGCTAGTATCGAATTCCATATTTTCATTGAGGTCTAAACCGACTTCAAAACCGAGATCGGCTTTTGAAGTCTTCGCGCCGTTGCGAGCTGCCAGCAATGATATGTTGTCGTTTCCGAATTGTACTTTTTGCTTGAGCACATCTGAGAGCGAGGCCGAGCCGACATCATAGCGTGACTGGACGAGATTCAGTTGCTCTTGAGAGCGCTTGACCGCCTCTTCTTGCACTGCCAGATTGCGTACGTTTGCGAGATAGGCGAAGTAGGCGATTCTGACACTTAGGTCGAGATTCTGCTTGGCGCGCTTGAGGTCAAAGTCAGCGCGTTTGCTATTTTTCTTGACACCCTTGTAACTATTGAGTCCAGAGAAGCCCTCAAAGAGAGTGATGTTTGCTGAAAGCCGAAAAGCTGAACTGGTACGGTCTTGATCGGCAACGTCCACTTCAAAGATATTTCTGACTCCACCTGTATCAATGAAGACACCGAGCTGGTTTCCGCCAACAGTATTGATAACATCAGATACTCCATTGCGCGAAAGTTGCTCTGATCTTTGGTCTCTTGCGCGTGATTCTGATGTTTGGTACGAACCAGACAGACTTGGCAAGAAGACACGTCCGAACTGGCGCTTTACTGATGCGGAGGCGTCACGTTTGGCGCCTTTGGCTCTGGTGATTGAGGCGCGATTTTTTTGCGCGAGGTTTAGACATTGCTCGAGTGTGTAGGTTTCGGCTTTGACAGAAGAGATTGGAGTAATCAGCCCCGCTGCCAAAACAATTACAAATGAGAGCGCTGTCGCAATTGAAAAGGTAGTTGCGGAAGCCTGACGCTTCACTGTTGCTGTCATACGAAGACTCCTGTTTGGCCCTGCAAGGGAATTATCTATAACCATATTCTGTTTACCTGTACCAGATTTCTCTAATTGTGGAAAGCTAGTTTTTCTTATTTCAAATTACTTGTTTACGCAACCATGTTCTTATGCGATTACTTCTCTTATAGGCAATGCTGAAAAAACTCTTCTATGTTTGTACTCATTAAATTCAACCTAGACCGCTTAGACTTATTTTGGGAAGTGAACGCTTGGAACTTCTAGCTGTAAAGTTTGTAGATACATTCATCCCCACTTGCAACTACGCTAAGATTCTCAAAGAGTTGCAAAGAATCAATGAATTGTTTAGTTCCAGACTTTACTTCAACCTCATTGGGTCTAGTTTTAAGGTATATCAATAGACGATAGTACCGCCTGCAAAACCGTTGGCGAAAGCGATGAGAGCGATGCCCAAGAGCCAAATTGGTAAGAGAACATAGATGAATTTCGATGTCGAAATATTGTAGAGCGCGCCGAGAGCAACAGAAATCGCCGCTAATTTCCACATGGTTATGAACTCCATCTGTCTCAATAAATAGTATGCGAACGACCCATCTGGGTCTGGTTTCAGTAAACCTAGGCCTAGGTAAACATAGCTTGTTTCGTTCATGACCATTAGCCCGCCTCTGACATAGTCATGGATAAGCGATATGATTCCCGCAAAGACAACAATCGACACTACTTGCCAAAACTTGGCTTTCCCGCCGAAAGCAAAATTGCCAACAACCCAGCAAACAAGTCCGATGACTAGAGCGAAAACTATATTGGCGGTAATTCCAATTAGAAAAGTTTTGGGAGAAAGTTGAAAATTGGTCTCGATATCTTTTGGGATTGACTCTCGCATTTCAGCGTATTGTTCAGCCCCTATGCTGTCTTTGAATTTTTCGATATTCTCGAGTGCGGCGCGTTTCACTTCTGGCATGAGGTAGGTTTTTTGTAAGTTTATTGCGCCAAAGCCTAGAGTAACAAATATCAATATCGCCAGTAACCAGTCCCATTTGTTGTTGATAACTGCGAACGACTTCGATGGCGCGTGCAACATCCCAAATAGGCGTCCAACGAACCCGACATCTTGCGCTTCTAGCGCTTGAGCATTCGCGCCACCCACCACGTTTACCACTTTTTCATCATCAGATTCGTTATCAAATAGAGATTGTTCCATGCTTCCCTCGTTCCTGTGTTCTTGTTGAGCCATGCCCAGTTTATGGGCTTCATCTACCTAGTAGTATATTAGATACTTTTCAAAACGGCTATTATTCACGGAAGTTTCATTTTTCTTGGTCAAACAATTTAATACCAGATTCTCACCAATGACCAACAAAAGAAGGAGCGAGAATCTCTTCCCGCTCCTTCATATAAGAATGCTATTGAGTGTAATAGTCGGTTGGACTACTTGATAGACAATTACTTAACAAACAATGGCGCCATCACCAATGAAACGATGGCCATGAGCTTGATGAGAATATTCATTGACGGACCAGATGTGTCTTTGAATGGGTCACCGACTGTATCGCCGACCACAGAGGCCTTATGGGCGTCTGAGCCTTTTCCGCCATGCTTGCCAGATTCAATATACTTTTTGGCGTTATCCCATGCTCCACCAGCGTTGGACATGAACAGAGCCAAGAGAACACCTGAGAGGGTCGCTCCTGCGAGCATTCCACCGAGTGCCGACGCTGACCATGAACCTATGGCAATAGGAGCAATAACAGCGATTAAGCCTGGAAGAATCATCTCTTTGAGAGCGCTATGCGTAGCGATTTCAATACATCTGGCGCTATCTGGTTTGGCTGTGCCTTCCATCAGACCAGCGATTTCGCGGAACTGACGACGGACTTCCTGAACCATGCCGAAAGCGGCTTTACCGACAGCGGTCATCGTCAGGGCGCCGATCATAAATGGCAATGCGCCACCGATGAAGAGTCCGACCATGACTTTGACATCAAGCAAATCCAAAGTCTCAAGACCAGTGGCTCCGGCATAGGCTGAGAAAAGAGCCAAGGCGGTCAAAGCCGCGGAGCCGATGGCGAATCCCTTACCGATAGCGGCGGTTGTGTTGCCGAGAGAATCAAGATGGTCTGTGATGTCACGGACCTCTTTACCTAGGCCTGACATTTCGGAAATACCACCAGCGTTATCGGCAATTGGGCCATAAGCGTCGACGGACATGGTCACGCCGATTGTCCCGAGCATACCGACAGCGGAAATACCGATGCCATAGAGTCCAGCTAGTTCATAGCCAAGATATGTGGCGCCAGCGATAACGAAAATTGGCAGTGCGACAGATTCGAGACCGATAGCCAAGCCAGAGATAATGTTTGTGGCTGAACCAGTTTCGGAGGCCTCGGCGATTTTGCGAATAGGCTTGGCGGCTGTGTAATACTCAGTGAGCAATCCAAGGGTGATTCCTGCGACGTTACCACCAAGAACCGCCCAGAAGACGCTTTTGCTGACGTCGAGCCATTCGGTCAAAAACCAAGCGGCGGCCAAGAGAACTACAGAGCCAACATAAGTCACCATGCGCAAGACAGCGGCAGGGTTCATGTTTTTTAGGATATTAACTGAAAGGATACCCAACATTGAAGCTACGGCTCCGAAGCCAACTAAGGCCAACGGAAAGGCCATATAGCCGAGTCGCTGTGATTCTGCTGTGAAGTTTAGCGAAGGCACGTTTCCGACTACCATTGTCGCCGCAAGAACGATTGTGGCGATGATTGAGCCGACATAGGATTCAAAGAGGTCAGCGCCCATACCAGCGGTATCACCGACATTGTCACCAACGTTATCCGCGATAACCGCAGGGTTTCGCGGATCGTCTTCTGGAATTCCAGCTTCAACTTTACCCACCAAATCAGCGCCAACATCGGCGGCTTTGGTGAAGATACCTCCACCAACCCGCGCGAAGAGCGCGATTGTCGAGGCTCCCATGGCGAATCCACTGAGCGCGCCAACATCATTGGCGTTCAATAAATAGTAGAAGAAAAAGCCAACTCCGATTAGTCCGAGCGAAGCTACCGACATACCCATCACTGAGCCACCAGAGAAAGCGACTTTAAGGGCGGCGGAGATGCCTGATTTTTGCGCGGCGGCGGTTGTACGAACATTAGCGCGAGTGGCGGCTTTCATGCCGATGAAACCAGCAAGCATTGAGCAAGATGCGCCACTGACGAAGGCTAGGCCTGTGTTCCAGCTTAGGAAGAATCCCAATAGGCACATGACGAGAATGACAAAGGCAATCAGGATTGTGTATTCCTTCTTCAAGAAGACCATGGCGCCATCGTGGATGACCTCCGAGATCTCGCGCATTTTATCGTTTCCGTCGTCCTGCTTTTTAATCCAAGCAAAGGAAGCTATGGCAAAGATGAGGCCAATAGATCCAATAGCTACGGCATAGAGGCCGAGTTGAGGTGAAATCTCAAGATTCATTTGTTTCTCCTGTTTTTCCCAAGTTTGAAGCTATACTGTTTTTATTCTTATTTATTAGCTATTATTGTGATTATTCGTTAGCTGAAATGCTTGTTTTATTTCTTTTCAATCCGTAGTAAAGTCTCGCTCATGAATGTGTTTGAGCTTATAGGCCTGAGAGCGAGAATATATATATGTCTAATTGGAAATATGCCAGCGAAATCTTCTGGTCAGCGTGAGTTTTTTTGTGTTGGCGGTTTTGTTTATTGGCCTTTAAGTGGTGACTTCAAAACAGTCATAGAAAACCCGCGAGAGGTTAATCTCGCGGGTATTCTTGGCGTTTCTAGGCGCAGGTATCAAATTAGTGGTATCTGCCTCGACTATTTTAGCTTTATATCAACCAGAATATGAGGCCATGATTTACGCTTATTGGCGATCGGGAAATTGACTGGTGACTGATTGCGCATTTCAAAGTTATTATTGAAGGTCGTATGATCATTGAGGAGATCGAGACTTCCATCCGTCGCTCCACCATCGCTAGAACCGCGAGAGAAATTAATCTCCACACTCATAAGAACTAATGGGAAGTTCTTTGTCGAATCTGCATAATTGTCTGGCTCGACAGTTATGAAAGCGATTGTCGTATCACCTGGGGCGCCATGAAAATCAAAGACAGGGCCTGTTCCTCCGACAAACGGATGCGTGAGAAAATCCTCACCTGGAAATGGTGGCAGAGAGACGGCCGGCGAAGCCGCAAAAGGATTCGTATTTGAGCCAACTGTGTTATAGCCCGCTTCTCCAGAGTAATTATAGACCGAACGGACTATAATACTATCACTTCCATCGGGATTCTTACCAAAGTCGGTGGTGTCGAATTTATTGAAAGTCTGGATGACAACAGTATCATAGAAGATACCAGTGGTAAAGAGCGTGCGCCCTTCCTTCTCCCAGTTTGTCTCTTTGTTTTCACCCAAGTTCATGCGAACGAACTCTTGCGCGCTGGCTCCCTTGAATGGACCAAGAACCCAGCCCTTGTAATGCCAGCCAGTGCCTCTGAGGTCGAATAGTTCGGAGAAACCATTGTCAAACTGATGGATGTTGCGGAAAATAGAGGAGGTGGTGTCAATCGACTGCTGCATTCTATAGTCACGATTGGCACCATATTGGATTGTATCTGGGCCGTAGGTGGCTCCACCTGGTGTGGTATACTGTGGCAGGACATATTGCACGGCCGCGGAATCGACGATATAGAATGTGTCAAGGACAGTGTCCGCTGTGATAGTTGTATCTGGCGGTACCATGACTGTGTCGATGGTTGTATCGACTGTAATAGTTGTGGTCACCGAATCGATACCTGTTGTATCAAATGGATTGATAGGCACTGTTGCGAAGAACGACCGGACAGTATGAATATTAAACGTATCGAGATTGAATCTGGTATATCGGTCATACGCGACGTCCATCACACTATCTATACCAATGGTATCCAGAGTATTGCCATTAGCTAGGTCCGCTGACGCATTGCGAGGGACTTGTGTCAATTCAGTGGCTGAAGCGCCAATTGTATCTTGAGTGCGTGTCGAACTTCTTGAGTAAATTGCAAACCAGACACCAGCTGAATCATTGCTGAAATCACCATCGGTTGGGGTTTCAATTGAGACAAAGCCAGTGGTGATACCCGAGAAATCGATTGGGTATTTCATCAAGAGGATTTCACGCTCTTCTGGAGCGAAAATTGTGTCGCGCATAAAAATCGGTCCAGGTCCAGAGACTGACGGAATATTTATCTCCTCAATAGAGACTGAGATAAAGTCCCATTCGAGAATATTGAGATTGACATCAAAACTTCTCTCGCGAACTCCAGAATTCAGAGAATCACGCATGAGATAGAGTTTTTGATCCCAACCGAAACGACCGAGAGAGGTATTCGAGCCGTCTAGCTTCTGCAACCAGAGCTCGTAAATCATGCCGTCTGGTGGCGCCGGAAAGGCCTTGGGTGAAAGGTTCACTGTAGCAGCGGAGAACGAAGATGAAACAGGTTCGGTGTCCGAGCAGCCCATTTGTAGGGCGAAAACAGCAGTCAAGGCGGTTAGCAGAGTCAGAGGAATACGCGCCAAGCGTTTAAACATAAAAACGTGACCTCCCAATCAGTTGTGGGGCAATAACTTGCCTGGTTTGAATCGGATTTTGCCAAAGCTTACGTTGGCATCTACATAGATATTGCGCTCATGAGTGAAAAAGCCCATGAACGCCCGACGTTCGCCATAATATGGCGCTACTTCTTCCCTGTCAAGGGTTTGCAAGGCTTTGAAGCGTTTTCGGTTTTTGAGTGAAATTGGTTATATGTGAGTGTTTTTCAGGAGGTTCTTAATTTTGGGATAGCTGTTGTCAGATTCTTGCAAAACGAGGGTGTTTTTTGAAGAGACAGCGAATTGCGCTCAAGGGCAACTGGAAGGATTCTGGCCCTAAAGGTACCTATTGGGGCGCCGATGTCTATAAGATAAGTATAGCGAAGGACAGTTAGAAGTTTGGAAGTAACTGTAAATCATAATTTGGATTCTAGGTGCAATCCAGTCGTGTGGCGTGAGAGATATGAGTAACAATAAGAACAAATCTAAAGAGCAAAGTGACAGCGCTAAATCATCGGATTTATCGTCGAATGCTGATAAATCAAATACTTCCGAGGAAACAATCGAAATTGCTAGTCCTGGCGAATCACTTCGACCACAGCATATCGAAGAGCCTCCACTCCAACAGCAATCGCCATTGGGATCGGCCAGCGAACCCGCTGACACTCAGGCGCCAGATATGAAGGAGCCTGTTTCAAATGCGCCAACCTCAAAGTCGAAGGGTTCTGAGTCCGCTGATCCTGTAAAACGACTTTCCTCAGAACAAGTTCAAAATATCAATAGTAGATTCAGTTCTGACCACGAAGTGGCATCAGAAAACGAGCGTGAGCAATTGCTGAAATCTCTTAGCTCTGAGAGTGACAAACGGAAGAATACCTCAGAACAACCTGACCCGATAATTGCCGAGAGCAAATCCACAGTCGGCGCTCCTCCACCCCAAAAACCTGTCGCGGTGCAGAAGGCTCCTCCGAAGAAGGCAGCTGAGCAAATCAATGTGCCAGTGCGTGGCATCGCGCATTTCTCAGGGCGAATCATTACTCTCGGCGCTACTGAAAAGATGACCACAGAGAGCGAGTTGACTGTCAACGGAAACCGCTATCAACTGAAACCAGGAAAAGCGAGCTCGAATGTCTTGGGCTATGTAGTGTCCGCGGTTTTGATTATCGCTTCGGCATTTGTTGGAAAATTCTATTTGGCCGAGGGTCAAGTAAGCGGTGGCGAGATTCTTGGAGTTGCGCTCAGTCAAAATGGCGCTCCCTACCAAAGCGGTGCAGTTGTGCGCTTACCAGAATTGGGTATTTCGACTGTCACAAACGCCGAAGGGTTGTTCCACTTTACGAATGTTCCCAATGGCACATACAAACTTGAATACAATTTGGCTGGAAGTCTTGGGGGGTCACAAACTGTCTCGGTTCATGACAATGGTTCGAGCATGATTACTCTCGATGGAGCGACAAAACGTTTGGCGCAAACAATAGTACATTCTCCAGAAAGACCTTCGAGTCCTAGGAGCGCTACAAAATCTCAGTCCAAGACAACTGCAAAAGCAACTTCCCGAAAAGCGAACGGTCGGGGCGCTTTGGCTGTCACAAGTGATGTCAGCGGCGCTATTGTTTTCATTGACAATCAGAAGCTCGGAAAGATTAACAACACATTCCGCCGTATGAATACAGGCTCTAGAACAATCCGTATTGAAAAAGCTGGCTATGAAACCTATGTTGGATCGGTAAACATCAAATCAGGCAAGATTGCAAAAGTTAATGTTACTCTTGAGCCACTGGCAAGCCAAACAGAGCCAGCGGTGGCTCCGATGTTGAGCGCTAATGATTTATTTCAAACTGGTCGTGAGGCGTTTCGCAATGATGAGAATGAGGTTGCGCTCGAGTTTTTGAACAAAGCGCTGGACAAAGACCCGAGTCTCGCTGACGCATACTATTTCCGCGCTGAGGCACTGGCAAAGTCTGGTGACTCACATAATGCAGAATTAGATTATATCCGCGCTGGTGAAACTTGGAGTCGCCAAAAACGCACACAGGACGCGCGTTCGGCATTCGACAATGCCATTGCAATCTCGAATGGCTCGGCTCTGTCTTATAAGGTGCGTGGAGATTTCTTCGTCGGCAGAAAGAACCGTGAAAAAGGCATCAATGATTACAACAACGCCCTAAAAGCAGATAAGAATTATTATGACGCTCATCTAGCTTTGGGCATTGCCAACTTCGAATCTGGCTCATACCGTCATGCCGACAAGGCTCTTCGCAGAGCCAAAGATTTCAATGATAAAGACCCCGTTCTCTACCATTATCTGATGCTTAATTCTTTGGCGAAGAATAATCTGAGCGATGTTAATCGCTATTACAAGCAGTTCAAGAAGAAAGCCAGTTCAGCGGAAATGGCGCGCTTCAAATCGGACAATAGACTGGTTGCGATTCGTCGAATCGTCAAAGACTGACCCCCAGATTTTCGAGAAGTACCAAAGTAACGGTTAATCCGTCCGCCTCCCCCCTGCTTCACATTTTTTTGTTTACTGGCTCTTGGACTTTGTCCTGAGCGTCAATTTCTCGCATTGTATTGCACGTTAACCCAAGAACACGTATTCTCAATTAGGCGGTTGAGTAGGCAATTGATGCTGACTACTGGCTTTCTCTTGAGCTTTGCTCATTGAAGCGTGGCGCCGTAATTCATTGAGAGTAATATTCAAAAACTATCATATACTGGAGTTTTGCAAATGAGTTTTTCTAATCCAACAGACACACGTCCCTCATTGAACGTTGTCCAAAAAACATTACGTCTATGCTCACTCTTGGCGTTGATGATTTCTTTGGTACAGCTAAGTCCAACGACAGCTAATGCTCAGAATCCTGACATTGGCACATTCATGCAAATCGGTAGCTCTGGTATGACGGGAGTGGATTGGGAAACTGGCGAGATGTATTTCACTTCGGGTATGAGTGGCAAGACTCAGGTTTATCGTCACATGGGCGATAATGAATGGCCTTGGCAGTTGAGCTTATTCGAAGATGGCATCAATAGTTTCTATCTTTCAGAATCAGGACGTTGGGGAATTATTCGCGCTTCGGTGGGTGGTTCGGAGCAGGGTCAATTGTATTTGATGGATATGCGTGATGGGGCGATTGATACTCTGACACAAACGGAGCTTGATACTACCTTTGTTGCGGTGATTGATTCGAGCGGCGGTAGGTTTGACACTACTTCGGTGAAAATTACAACCCGTCCGAGAAAGCTTCAATACGGTTCGGTGATTTGGGATCACGATGACGAGAATATTTTCTTCCGTTCGGATTTTGATTCGTCGGGGAATTACCAAGTCTACAAAATGAACATCAAGACCCGTGTGAAGACGAAAATCTTTGATTCTCCTTACTATGACATTCCTGCGGGATTGACACCTGATGGGAAGAAATTATTTGTTTATGCTTTGCAGGGTAATCCTGATAATGATTTGCACTTGGTGGATCTGAAAACTTTGGCAGTTGACACATTGTCATCAGATAGTGGTGGCGAGTTTAATTACTTCAATCCGTTTTTGATGCCTGACGGTAAGACTGTTTATATGATTTCCAATTACAACGAAGATGGTATGCCGCGAGTTGCGAAGATGACACTAGGCAGTCCTGACTTGGAATACGTAGAGGATTGGATTGACCCAAAGTGGGCGGTTGATGATATCGGTTTTTCACGTGACTACAAGTATATGTACGCGGTTGTCAACGAAGAGGGTTACAAGCGTTTGCGTATTCGTAATTTGGAAACGGGCAAAGACGCTCCTCAAGCGCCGTTGGATGGCATGTTCGGTTCGCCGCAGTTTGACAAGGACGGAAACATCTACTTCACGTTCAGCGGCCCGACCTATGCGCCTGATGTTTGGAAGTTTAGTTTGGTGACAAAAGAGTTAAAGAAGTTATCCAAGACAATGTATGCGGGTATTAACCGTGAGATTTTTTCTGATCCACAGTTGGTTAAATTCAAAAGTTTTGATGGCCTAGAAATTCCTGCGTTTTTGTATTTGCCGCCGAATTACAAGAAGGGTGATAAGATTCCGTTCTTGATCAACGCTCATGGTGGTCCAGAAGGTCAATCGCAGGCGAGTTTTGCGCGTAGTTTCCAGTATTTTGCGCTTAGTGGCTATGGATTATTGCGTGTTAATCCACGTGGCAGCTCGGGTTATGGTAAAGAGTTTATGGGGCTTGATGATTACAAGAACCGTCTTAACTCGCTCAAAGATTACAAAGCCGCTGTTGAATGGCTGATTGAAGAGAATTACACGGAGACGGGCAAGATTGGTATCTACGGTGGCTCTTATGGCGGCTATGTGACTTTGGGTATGATTACTGAATACCCTGAGATGTTCTCTGCGGCGATTGATATTGTCGGTATCTCAAATTTTGTGAGTTTTCTGGAGAACACTGCGCCTTCGAGACGTGGTGTGCGCGAGGTTGAATACGGCCCGCTTTCTGACAGACCATTCTTGGAGTCTATTTCTCCCCTCAATAAAGCCGACCGAGTTAGAACACCTTTGTTGGTGATTCATGGTGAGAATGATCCGCGCGTGCCAGTTGGCGAGGCGCGTCAGATGTTAGCGGCTGTGGCTAAGAACGGTACACCAGTTGACAGTTTGATTTTCCCCGATGAGGGTCATGGCGCATCGAAGCGTGTGAATGTTATCGCACAGTATCGTAAGATGGTTGATTTCTTTGATACGTATTTGAAGGGTGTTAAGGTTAAGAAATCGGAAAAGTAAGGCTTTCGGGCGTCGGTCTATTTTGCTCTAGCTTCTTAAAGCGAAAAGACGATTTGCATAAACTCGGTATTTAGAGCCGAAGCAGCTGGGTCTAAGTTTCGGTTGGCTTTGTCGTAGCGGATGTCGATTCTGCGCAGTAGCCAGCCAGTGGTTGATGATTCCGCTGGTAGGCGCCCTGACGCCTCTAGCCAATCAAGGATTCCGCGTAGTCGGAAACCGTAGCCATCGGCGCTAAGTCTGCTTCTGAGGAAGCCCAAATCGTCGAGTATACCAATTCGATAGTAGAAAGCTCCCAATAGGCCTAGCTCTACTCCATGATGTTCGGTAGGGTTTTTTATTGTTGGGTTTGTTACAACATCGATCTCCTTCTGCTCTTTTGCGTAACGAACAGAGAAGTATGTAATTGCGTTCTTGGAAAGTCTTGCAGTAACAGAAGCGCCGAAGATTTCAAACTTTGGCGGCTCAATCTCTATAGCTCGAGAGATACCTGAAGGCACAGTATCAGGAGCGCTTATCAACCGAACATTGTTCGAGCCACCAATCGACTTAATGTAGCCTAGCGCTGGTGTCAAAGAAACCGACCACCTCTGGGAGGTTTTCTGTCCGATACCGACTCCCTGTTGGTCAAACCTGATTGTGATTTCACCATATGCGCCTATTGAAGTAGCCTTGGCCGCTACCTCACGAAAAAAAGAAACGGCGCTTGAACCAGTAATGCTGATGTATTTTTGTTTGTGGCTCTGAGTTCTAACACCAAAACCTACTCTCGCGAAGTATTCTAAGCCGACACTTGCAGTGTAGTTGTCAACTTCATCAAACGGCTCAATTGCACCGGTTATTGTCCCATCTGGCTCTCTTAGCTCGGATATCCCAAAATCTAGCCTAGTCCGTGCGAAAGCAGCAGACACTGATATTCTGAGAGGCCTGTGTGTTTCATTCGCAGAGAGTGTGCGGCTGAGGCCGATACTACCGCCAAAAGTTTTTAGTTTGATGTCATCACCAAACCCCTTAAACCAATTTCTCGAATTGGGCGCTGTCACTGCTAATATGTGGTCGAGATGAAAAACTCCTTGCGCTCCAGGGTTGTGAAAGGCGGTGTTTTCATCGACGTCTGTCACGTATGCGCCACCCATTCCGTTGGAGGCGGCGGTATGGTTCATCAGTAAAGTTGGAAAGAGGATGGAACCGACTTTTACTTGTCCAATTACCTCTTGGGGCACAAGTAGGAAAATACAAGACGCACATATTGAGAGAATTAGGGTGCTACAGTTTCTTCTAATAGGCTTGATACTATCGATGTTAATCAGCATTGGCTAGGGTCTCCAGATTACTTAGACAGCATCGATTTCTTTACGAATCAATTTCTTCAAACTATGTTCATGACTTCGTTGCCAAGTTTCTTGAGCGCCTCGGCATCGTCGAAGTTTACTCTTAGGGGTGAAATTGAGACTATCCCCTGTTTGGTGACTGAGTAGTCGGTGCCTTCTATTTCGGTCCAGTCGGGCTCTCCGGCTATCCAGTAATAGGGCTGGCCGCGGGGATCTGTTTTTTCGATGACGATGTCGTTGAAGACACGACGACCAAGGCGAGTGAATTGATATTTTTGGTATGGCTCGCCATTCGAATTGGGGAAATTAATATTCAGGAATGTCTGGGGCGCTATGTTCAGGCTTGGCATAATTTCGACAAAGCGAGCAATGAAGCCTGCGCAGTGTTTGAGCGTTGTTTCTAGGTGTAAAGTTTCAGCCCCAGTGATTAACGAACAGGCGATACTCGGGATACCAAGTATGGAGCCCTCAATCGCCGCTGCGACGGTTCCTGAATAGGTTACATCTTCCCCCATGTTCTGACCGTGGTTGATGCCTGAGATTAGCAAATCAGGCTTGTTCTCTTTATAGAGGGCGTTGTAGGCCAAGAGGACGCTGTCTGTGGGGGTTCCATCACAGGCCCAGCGGTTTTCACCGCGATTTAGGAGGCGTAGTGGCCTTGAGAGTGATAATGAGTGTGAGGAGGCTGATTGTTCGCGATCCGGAGCGCAGAGCAATATTTCATGATCAAGGCGCAGTCGCTCCTCAAGGCGGAGAATGCCAAGGGCGTTGATGCCATCGTCGTTAGTTACGAAAATTCTCATATAAGCAGGATATGGTTTCTGCGGTTGGCAGTCAAACTCCTGATATCACATCCAGCACAACATCCTACAACATCGGCCACATTGTCCTTCGGTAGAGGACGTGTCGGGTCACAATTTTCAAAAAGCGAAAACCAAGACCCGACACAACTGATGCGAGTTTTGTTCAGCAGGGCGTTTGCGTCTAGTACCACAGTCTCCGCCAAAAGAGACCGATGAAATTCACTATTACCGCCAAGGGATTGATATTGGATTGAGAATCGTTGTAAATAACTTTGATTTGTACTTCTTCGATTTTCGCGCCGCAAGCACCGAGCATAAAGAGAGTTTCTGACTCGTACATGAAGCGGTTGGACTCCGCTGGAGCGTATTTCAATAACGACAGCGGCAACAAGCGGAAGCCACATTGCGAGTCACGAACACGAGCTCCTGAGAAAATCGAAATCAGGAGTGAAGAGAGATTGTTTGAGAACTGCCTAGGCCAGGGCATTGAGCCTGAACGGAAGTCTCGACAGCCTAATAAGAGGGCTTCTGGCGCTTTACGGTTTCGATTGAGAAACTTGGGGATGTCTTCCGGGGCGTGCTGTAAATCAGAATCAATGGCCAAGACATAGTGGTAATTATGGCGCTGCGCCCAGCGGAAGCCAGTTTTCAGGGCGGCGCCTTTGCCACGATTTTCCTTGAGATTCAGTGATTTGATTTTCTCTCGACTCACAAATTCAACTGAAGAATCTGAACTGCCATCGTCGATAATCAACAGGTGACGCACACCGCAAACTGTATCTATCCGCTGAATAAGTTCAGGGAGACTTTTTTCGGCGTTATAGACCGGACAAAGCAAAAGTGTCTCAGTGTCTTGTGAAATATTCTCTGAGTGTCTTCCCGCTTTGGCGTTTTCGTCCATGAGCTGTTGGTATGATTTGGATTAGTATACTAGAACGACAAGACAATCACCAAGAGACATATATGGTCGGAACGAGCAGATTTGAACTGCCGACCTCTCCCACCCCAAGGGAGTGCGCTACCGAACTGCGCCACGTTCCGAACTATGCTGGATACTAGGTTACTGGTGAATGATTTCTTGAACCTTAGAATTCAAGAATGTTCAGCGCTTCTTCGGCCTCTTTGCGAATCTCGGCCAGAGTGGTTTTGACACGGGCTTCGGTTATCAGCATGCGCTTCTCGGGGGTTGATTTCAGTGAGCGTAGACGGGTGCGAGCGCCCTCAATTGTGTAGTTCTCCGTATAGAGCAAGCTCTTGATACGGTTGACCATTTCGATGTCTTTTTTCTGATAGGCGCGATTACCGCCGCGATTCTTTTTGGGATGCAAAGAAGGAAATTCTTTTTCCCAAAACCGGAGCACATAGGCCTCAAGGTCAGTCATTTGCGCAACTTCACTAATTGAATAGTAGAGTTTTTCTTCGATTGCTTTTGACGTTCGGGCCATGGTCTACTCCTTTATTTTTGCGAGAGAATTGTGTCTAGAATAAGCTCTTAAAAAAATCAGCCTTAAGTCCAGCGCTCTTTTTTGAGCGAGCGTGACATCAGGCGCCGCACCGCTTCTCGCGGCTCTTTGCCTTCGAAGAGTGTTAAGTACACTTCTTCGGTAATAGGTGTTTCGACATCAAGTTCGCGAGCTAGGCCACGCAAACCGACGCAAGTGTCGACTCCTTCGGCAACCATTTCCATTGATGATAATACATCTGGCAACGAGACGCCAGAGCCGATCTGTTCTCCGACATGGCGATTGCGGCTATGTTTTGAAAAACAAGTTGTTACTAGGTCACCCAAGCCAGAGAGTCCAGAAAAAGTCAGAGGGTCGGCGCCAAGACGAGCGCCTAGGCGCGACATTTCCGCGAGACCACGTGTCACTAGCGCTCCTTGGACATTGTCACCAAGTCCGAGGGAGCGTGAAATCCCACTGGCGATGGCGATGATGTTCTTGACAGCGCCACCAAGCTCAACACCAACTACGTCAGTTGTGTGATAGACACGGAAGACATCGGAAGAAAATAGTTCCTGTGTCCAAATAGAAACACTTTCAGATTTTGAGGCCGCAACCACACTTGTCGGTTGAAAGGAGGCGACTTCTTCGGCATGACTGGGGCCAGAGAGGACACAGATATTTTCGGCATTAGCCGCTGAGATTGTTTGCTCTACAACTTGCGACATGCGCCGCTGTGTGCCCTTTTCGATTCCTTTAGCGAGCAGAATATATTTTTGCTCTGGCTTGACCAATGGCGCGAGTCTCTGCGCCAGAGCTCCTGTCTGTTGCGCAGGCGCGGCAAAGACCAGCGCCTCGGCGCCACTGACAGCGGTTTCCAAGTCCGCTGAGATATTTATTTCAAGAGGAATGTTCGCTTGGGGAAGTTTCTTGGACTTGCGTTCATCGCGCAGAGATTTCGCTGTAGCGCTACGGTGCGCCCAGACGGTTACTTCTCTTCCTGCGTGGTGCAAGGCTAGCGCAACTGCTAACCCCCAACTTCCTGCTCCTAGAATCGTGACTCGCATAAGGTTTTGAACTTGTTACTCGCTGCCAACAGTTGAGTCACTGTGCTTCATTTCAGGGCTGGTCAACGAATCGCCACCCATTGACTCTAATCCATCTGCGCCTGGGACCATCATCTGTAGAGCTTCGAGAACTTTTACGGCATCATCGGCTGAGAGTGAGTCGACTGAACCAATACCCATCAAAGTTTCGCTGGCGTTTTTAATTGCCGCTTGTGAAACCCAACCCGAATCAAAGGCAGTCATTGCCCCTGAGAAAAGCTCTTCAATCTGTTCAGTCGTGTATCCTGGCGGATTGAGAGTGGTGATCTTTGTTTCAAGTTCAGCAAAACTAGTCAACATCTTTTCGCGGAGCATTCCAGGGAGATACATAAACGATATTACGGTGATAACAAGTACGACTCCAATGAGGATTATGCTAATGAGGCAGCCTTTGGACATTTTCTTTTTTGGGGCATCGGTCATGATAATATCTCGTTCCTTTAAGTTACTTCAATCCTTGAAGTGGTCATCAATTGGTTTCGTGCTACCTAGTTTCGTTCTACCTTTTTACAATAACGCCGTTTGTTCTCTCTGGCAAGTGGTGACAAAGAGTGTGTCTAAGAAAGTGTGTCCAAAAAACGTGAATGCAAAAAAAGGGGAGCCAAAACTGGCTCCCCTTCGTCAAACTTAATTGATCGCTATTGTAGACTAATCAGTCGGTGACTGACTACTGGTCAGCGACTAACTAACTGGTCAGTGACTGATTATTCAGCGGCGGCTTCTTTTTTGGGAGCGGCCTTTTTCTTCTTCTTGGTCTTCTCTGGCTCTTCTTCAACTGGACGAGGAGTCAACAATTCGACAACCGAAATAATTGCCGCATCGCCACGTCTTACCTTTTTCTTGATAACACGAGTATAGCCAGAATTTCTGTCCTGCAAATTCGGGACAATTTCTGTGAAGAGTTTCTTGTGAATAGCTTTGTCGCGGATTGTCTGGGCCACCTGACGCTGAGCGGCAAGGGTGTCCTTTTTGGCAATCGTTATCAATCTATCTGCGAGACGACGTAATTCGGTCGCTTTGGCATGAGTAGTTTCAATCATGCGGTGTGCGAACAATGATGTCGCGAGATTCGCCAGCAAAGCCTCGCGGTGCGGCTTCGGGCGGCTGAGTTTCTTTACTTTATTCTGATGGCTCATAATATATTTACTCGTTACTGTTCGGAACAACTAATAGGCGTTCCCGATACGGTTCAGACTTTTCCGCTCTCCTTAAGATTGTCGATGTCGAGTCCAAAACTGAGCCCTAATTCATCAAGAAGCGCATTCAATTCGTTAAGAGACTTCCGTCCAAAGTTGCGGAACTTAAGCATTTCGCTTTCGGACTTGGTTATTAATTCTTCTATTGAGTTAATGTTAGCTGCTCGCAAACAATTCGAGGAGCGAACAGTCAATTCCAGGTCATCGACACGTGTATCGAGGAGCTTACGCAATGGTGTGGTTTCCTCTTCAGGAGCACGCTGCTCTTGTAGTTCTGTTTCTTCATCAAGATGAATGAACAACTGCAAGTGATCTTTCAACAATTTTGCCGAATGGCAAAGCGCATCTTCTGGAGTGATCGAACCGTCAGTTTCGACTGAGATCATCAGACGATCATAATCAGTACGCTGTCCTACACGAGTGTTTTCGACATTGTACCAGCAACGAACCACTGGTGAGAAAAGTGAATCAACGAAGATTGTGTTGGAAGGCACGCCATCGCGACGATTCTGATCGGCGATACAATAACCACGGCCTGCGGCAACATCAATTTCCATTTCATAGGTCACACCATCTTCGGTGACTTCAGCGATATGCAAGTCACTATTGAGAACTTCAACATCAGAGCCACAGTCAAACATACCTGCGGTGATTTTACCTTTGCCGACTTTCTTGACGGTAATCGTTGTTAGTTCGTCGCCGTGCATGACGATATGCATTTTCTTAACGTTCAAGATGATGTCAGTGACATCCTCATAGACACCGTCGAGTGAGCCGAACTCATGCAAAGCTCCAGTGATACGCACTGAAACTGCGGCAGCGCCCTGAATCGATGAGAGTAAAACGCGACGGAGGGAGTTGCCCAACGTAGCGCCATAACCGCGCTCAAGCGGTTCGACGACAAAACGCGACGTATTGGTCGCTTCACTGACGTCTTTGACGACCTGTTCTGGCAAGTGTAGGTTTTTCCATTTCATTGCGCTAACATTCCCTTACATCCACAAAGTTCAATTCTATCTATCGGCTGGCGATTCTTGACTCAAAAGCTGTGCGCGTCACAGAGTGAGGCTACAGTCTTGCAGAGTTGTTCGCTCGTTGCGCCGTAAGTATTACTTAGAGTACAGCTCCACAATCAGCTGTTCGGTTGCGATTACCGGAATCTCCGCACGTGTCGGATACTCCAACAACTCACCTTCAAGACCAGCTTTGTTTATACGTAACCAAGAGATTAAATCTCCACGCTGATCTTTGAGAGCGCCATGAATCAAGTCCATCTTTTTGGAACTCTCGTTGACCTTGATGACATCTTTCGGACGTACGAGGAATGAAGGAATATCAACACGTCTGTCATTGACAAGGATATGTCCATGACGGACTAACTGCCGAGCAGACTTACGTGACGGTGCGAAACCTAGACGATAGATGATATTGTCGAGGCGCATTTCTAGCAACCGCATCAAGTTTTCACCAGTGATACCAGGTTTCCTGTCGGCCATTTCAAAGTATCTGTGGAATTGCTTTTCCATCAGACCGTACATGCGACGAACCTTCTGCTTCTCGCGAAGCTGAAGACCATATTCGGAAACTTTGCGACGCATTCTCTGTCCGTGCTGGCCAGGGGCGTGCGGGCGTCTTTCAAAGGCGCATTTGTCTGAGTAACAGCGCGAACCTTTTAGAAAGAGCTTCTCGCCTTCTCTGCGGCATAATTTGCAATTCGCGTCTCTATATCTTGCCATTAACTTCCCTCAAAAATCTATAAAACAGAACTCGTGTGTGTTTTCTTATTTCTCTATATGTGAGCTTGCTTGTTAATGAAACTCGTAACTGTGTTCAAGCGAAACTTCACCTTCAGAAACCGACATAGCCAATGCCGATACTCTGTTTATCTTCTTCTGTACTAGTCCTAAGAATCAGTCCTTAGACTCTTCTGCGCTTTGGTGGGCGACAGCCATTATGCGGAATTGGAGTGACATCCTTAATTGTTGTGACTTCAAGTCCAGCGGCTGATAAGGCGCGAATCGCTGACTCACGTCCGTTACCTGGTCCATCAACGCAAACTTCGATTTTGCGCAATCCCATATCCATCGCCTCTTTGGCGCAAGCGCTTGCGGCAAGCTGTGCGGCAAATGGAGTTGATTTTTTTGAACCCTTCATGCCCGCTCTACCAGATGACCCCCAAGAGACTGTATTGCCTTTGAGGTCAGTTAGGTTGATGATGGTATTGTTAAAAGTCGCTTTAATATGCGCAATACCGTTGGCGTCTACTTTGCGAGCTTTTTTCTTCACGCGTGTTTTTTTTGGTTCTGCCATCTTTACTCAATTCCTGTCAATTAACGTCACGCCAACAAAGCCAGATAATTAGTGGCTGCGTCAACATAATTTGTTAACTTAGTTTGGTGTGACGCTATCTCTTATCTTGCCGCTTTTTTCTTGCCGGCGATTGTTCTCTTCGGTCCTTTACGCGTACGCGCATTGGTTTTGGTGCGCTGTCCGCGAAGTGGAAGACCACGGCGGTGTCTGAGACCACGGTAGCTACCGATATCAATCAGACGCTTGATGTTCATTTGAACTTCGCTGCGCAATGTACCTTCGACCTTATAGTCATTCTCGATAACACCGCGCAAACGCACGACTTCATCTTCGGTCAACTGGTGTACACGCGTATCCGGATTGACACCGGTTTTCTTCAAAATGTCCGCGGAAATACTTGGGCCGATACCGAAAATGTATCTCAATCCAATCTCTACCCGTTTCTCACGCGGTAAATCAACACCTGCTATTCGCGCCAAAATCTTCTCCTGAAATTCTTCTATCGCCGAGAGATCTTTATCGCCAAGATGTAATATCTATTGGATAAAGAAGACAATCATCGTTTGATGATTAGCCCTGTCTCTGCTTGTGATTCTTATTACGTTTGCAAATTACGCGAATGACGCCTTTGCGTTTAACGATGTAGCAATGCTCACATCTTTTTCTTACTGATGATTGTACTTTCATCTTCTCTCTATTCCTCTTTCCGAACTAGTTCGGGTTACTTATACCGATAAACAATTCGTCCACGATTGAGATCATAGGGTGACAACTCAAGTGTCACTTTATCTCCTGGGAGAATCTTGATATAGTGCATTCGCATTTTGCCTGACACATGCGCGAGAACTTTGTGACCATTGTCAAGCTCTACTCGAAACATGGCATTGGGAAGTGTCTCAAAAACTTTTCCCTCAACAGATATTGTTTCCTCTTTGGCCATAGAACCCGAAAACGCCAATTTAGGCGGCTATCAGGAAACCCTCTCCGGTTGTTCTGTTTTCAAGAGAGACAAAATGTCAACTCCTGTGTCTGTCACTGCCACCGTATGTTCAAAATGCGCCGAAGGTTGTTCGTCGGCGGTAACGATAGTCCAGCCATCTTTTTTGGTGATGACTTCATAGTCACCTGCGTTGAGCATCGGCTCAATAGCGATGACCATACCAGTCTTTAACAATGGCCCCTTACCTGCGGGACCGTAATTAGGAACCTGTGGTTCCTCATGCATTTTGCGTCCGATGCCGTGACCGACCAAATCGCGGACAACTCCATATCCACGTGATTCGGCGTACTCCTGAATCGCAGAGCTTATATCGCCAAGGCGGACACCATTGCAGACTTTTTCAATTCCGCAAAACAGCGCTTCGCGAGTGACGTCCATCAGCTTCTGTTTGGCCTCGGAAATTTCACCGACAGCAAATGACGCCGCGCTATCCCCAAACCAACCGTCTAGGATAACACCGACATCTACAGAGACAATATCCCCGTCCTGCAATTTACGCGGGCCTGGGATACCGTGCACAACTTCCTCATTAATCGACACGCAAGCCGATGCTGGAAAGCCATGATAGCCCTTAAAAGCGGGCGTTGCTCCGGCCGCTAATATATTATCCTCCACCAGTTTGTCAATATCAGAAGTGGTCATACCGACAGTAATTTTGTCACCGACCAATTTGAGGGTTTCAGCGACCAAAGCGCCTGCATTGCGCATTAGTTCAATTTCTGCCGCTGTTTTTAGGATAATCTTTGCCATAATGGTAATTTTGCACGCTTTTCGCAGTAAATTGGTGAGAACAAGGGGGAAAGTCGAGTTGCCTAATTGGTTTTAACCTTTGAGACAGAATTAATTATTTGCTGCGTAACCTCATCTGGGTCAGAATCAGCGGCTATTTCGACAAGAAGTCCTTGTCCCCTATAGTAGCCCTCAAGTGGGCTGGTTTGCTTGGCATAGACTTCCAAGCGTTTCTGAACTACATTTTCTTCATCATCGGCTCGACGGAGTAGCTTTTCTCCATCATTATCACAAACTCCGTCATTCTTAGGGAGATGTACTGGATAATTATAGCCTGCGTTGCAAGTTGGGCAGTAGAACCGTCCTGAGAGCCTTTTTGCCAGTTCGGCTCTAGGCACATTCAGGTAGATGACCTGGTCAATGGTCAATGAACTCTCTTTGAAAATCTCGTCGAGTTTTTGGGCCTGAACCAGATTACGTGGGAAACCGTCCAACATGAAGCCACTATCGTTGGAGGTCTCCTCCATCTTTGTGGTAATCATGTCGATTATCAACTCATCTGGGACAAACTCACCAGCCTTCATGAAGCTCTCAGCTTTTGCGCCCAATTCAGAGCCGTTCTTCACTGCCTCACGCAAGATATCACCTGTGGACAAATGGGTCAGTCCGAGTTTATCGGTCAGCCTTTCGGCTTGCGTACCCTTACCTGATCCAGGAGGCCCAAGAAGAACCAAGATCATTGCTAGTACGATCTCCCTCGAATCTTACCTTTTTTCATGAAACCGTCATAGTGACGCATCAATAGGTGAGATTCGATTTGCTGTAACGTATCAAGCGCCACACCGACGACAATCAGCAAACCTGTGCCACCGAAGAAGAAATTGATACCCATCTGATTAATCAACACCCAAGGTAGGATAGCGATTAGGGCAAAGAAGATTGCTCCAGGCAAAGTTATGCGCAGGAGAACCCGCTCGATGTATTCTGCGGTGCGTTTACCTGGACGAATACCAGGGATGAAACCACCGTTTTTGCGAATATTTTCAGAGACATCCTGTGGATTGAAAACAATCGCGGTATAGAAGAATCCGAAGAACATAATAATCAAACCGTAAACGATAGAGTAAAGCGCTCCACCAACTGCCAACGGGCCTTCTACAAAGTCTCTGATCCATAAGGTTTCTGGAAAAAGCTGCTGGATTGTTGCAGGCAGAAACATGACTGACTGTGCAAAGATAATCGGAATAACACCAGCGCTATTTACCGAGAGGGGCAAATGTGTCGTCTGTCCGCCATAAACTCGGCGCCCGACAACCTTACGGGGATACTGCACTGGGATTCTACGCTGAGCGCGCGTGACCAAGATTACAGCGGCGATAACAGCGATCATAGCAACCAGCAAGACTGCCGCTTTGATGATGGTCATATTACCTGTGCCGTTGTAGATTTGCGTCGCTACATCATAGACACCCTCTGGGAAGCGAGCGATGATACCAATGAAGATGATGAGCGAAATACCGTTTCCGATGCCATGTTCAGTGATTTTCTCACCGAGCCACATCACAAAAATTGTACCAGCGGTAAATGTCAGTATTGTCAAGAACATGAACTGAGCTGTCGAAAGTCCGACAACAACATTCTGTCCACCAGCGCTCAAACTTGTAAGGAACGTTGCTGTTCCATAGGCCTGCATAACAGCAATTACTACAGTTAAGTAGCGCGTGTATTGGCCAATTTTCTTGCGTCCCTCTTCACCCTCTTCTTGCAACTTCTTGATAGTCGGAATAACTGACCCCAAAAGTTGGAACATAATTGAGGCGGAGATATAGGGCATGATTCCTAGGGCAAAGATCGACGCTTTGCTGAAAGCTCCTCCAGCAAAGAGATCGAAGAGTCCAAAGATGGAATCTGAGTTAAAGGCTTGAGCCAAAACGCTTGAGTCAATACCTGGAGTAGGTAAATGAGAACCTATTCTGTATACGATAAAGAGGCCCAAGGTATAAAAAATCTTGCGCCTGAGTTCTTCAACACGAAATATTGCTGTAAATTTTTCTAATGCCATTCATCACCATCCGTAGTGAATCGTTTGGTAGCCAGTAGTTCTATAGAAGAGCGCTTTGCCATTGCCTGAGATTCTCTGAGTCATGAGGTTCATAGTTGTCGTGAATGTTCTAAAACAGCTTTTGGGACCATTGGGTCACTCTAGCCATTAATCTTGAAAGAAAAGGTATTGCACAAAAGGCGCTCGACAAACAAAAAAGTTGTCGGCCTTAGGCCACAAACTTTCCTCCAGCTGCCTGAATTTTTTCAACGGCTGACTTGGAGCCCATTATGCCTTTGAAAGTAAAGGACTTATCAACGGAACCAACACCGAGGATTTTCACAGGACGCTTTGCCGAGCCAATTAGACGCGCGGCTCTGAGTATTTCCGGAGTTACTTCACCGCTTTCGAGTTTACCCAGACGGTCAAGGTTAACCACCTGATAGGTGGTACCAAAGATATTGGTGAAACCACGTTTCGGTAAGCGTTGGGACAAAGGAAATCCGCCACCTTCAAACCAAGGTTGGATGCTTCCACCACTTCTGGACTTCTGTCCATTTTCGCCACGACCAGCAGTCTTGCCAAGTCCACTACCTGGACCACGACCTACGCGTTTGCGATTCTTTCTGGCGCCTTTTGGTGGCGCTAAGTTTGATAGCTCTAACATTTTTCTTCAGCTCATTCTCTTCGGCTTATTATCTTAAGCTTGATTATCAACAGCGCTTGAACACGCCGACGCATAATACTGTTATTTGATTTCCTCGACGCTAACTAAATGTAGCGTCTTGGTTATCATGCCCCGAATTGTCGGAGTGTCATCATGCACAACGGTTCTGTTTATTTTGCCAAGACCTAGCGACTCAATGACGCGTTTTTGGCGAAAACTTCTACCGATAGTGCTCTTTACCTGTGTAATTTTCAATTTACCCATTACATGCTACCAATCTAGTGTTACTACTTTGAGATGCTCCGCTATTCTGCGGCGGAATCTTCGGCTGGTGTTTCGCCTTCTGCTGGCGCCGTTTCTGGCTCATCAAAAGGAATTTCACGGAACTCGTGATCCATGCGCTCGGTAATCAAGGCTTTGAGGCCATTGAGTGTGGCATGCACAACGTTATTCTTGTTACGACTTCCCAAGCACTTGGTCAGAACGTCCTGAACACCTGCAGCTTCAAGTACCGCCCGCACTGGGCCACCAGCGATGACGCCTGTACCTGTTGGAGCCGGTTTGAGAATTACTCTTGACGAGCAAAAGACACCCTCAACTGGATGAGGAATTGTACCGTTGACAATCGGCACACGAATTAACGAGCGACGAGCGGCTTCAGATCCTTTACGGATACATTCTGAAACTTCCGCAGCCTTACCGAGGCCAATTCCGATTCTGCCTTTTCTGTCACCTGTGGCAACTAGCGCTGTAAAATTGAAACGCCGACCACCTTTGACCACCTTGGCCACTCGGTTGACATGTATGACTTTTTCGAGAAACTCTGAATTTGGATCTTCAATACGCGCCAAACTGCTATCCTCACAAAACCTATTGTTGTTTAATTATATCCGACTGTTTTGACAAACTACTCATATTTATCGATGGCTTAGAATTCCAAGCCGCCTTCTCTAGCGGCTTCCGCCAGAGCTCTTACACGACCGTGATATTGACTGCTATTGCGATCAAAGACGACCTTGGTGATACCTTTTTCTTTGGCCAACTCAGCAATGGCAGTTCCGATGAGCTTTGCGCTATCAGTTTTGTTTTTTGCTTTTGACACTTTGTCTGTGACGCCTTTGCTGAGAGTTCCAGCGAAGGCCAATGTCACACCGCGTGTATCGTCAACGATTTGCGCGTAGACATGCTTGAGAGTCTTGCAGACAGTCAAGCGTGGTTTTGCCGCAGTTCCAGAGACCTTGCCGCGCACTCTTTTGCGACGACGTTCCGCTAGTTGTGCTTTTTTCTTAAATTTATCAGCCATACTATTTATTTCCTATAATCGCTAATCTGCAATTCAACTATACTTTTCAATTACGCATAGCGCTTCGCGAATCGTGCGAATTAAGCGCCAGCAGCCTTACCAGCTTTACGTTGAATAATCTCACCCTCGTACTTGATGCCTTTACCTTTATACGGCTCAGGAGGTCTGACCTTACGGATACGCACTGCGGCTTCCCCGACGGCTTGTTTATCAAGACCCTCAATAACGATTTTGTTTTCTTTCGGAAGCACACTGACTGCTACGCCTTCTGCGGCGACGAATAGCACTGGATGTGAGAAGCCAACGGTTAGAACTAATGTCTTGCCCTTCATGTCAGCTTTGTATCCCACTCCAACTAATTGCAGAGTCTTCTTATAACCCTCTGTAACACCAATTACCATATTTTGGATCAAGGAGCGTGTCATACCGTGCAAAGCGCGGTTTGACTTTTGATCATTGGGACGAGAGACGACAACTTGTTTATCCTCTTGAGCAACGCTCATATTCGGATGCGCTGACATCTCCAACTCACCTTTGGGGCCTTTGACCTTGATCTGCGCACCGTTTAGTGTGACGGTTACACCAGCCGGTATCTCTACGGGCATTTTACCTATTCGTGACATTTCGTTCTATTCCTGTCCAGATCTCTCGTAAAGTTTAGCGCTACCATACACGGCAGATAAGTTCGCCACCGAGGCGTCTGCGTCCGGCATCAATGTTAGTCATCACACCCGATGATGTTGAAATAATTGTCATGCCGTGTTTACGGCGTCCCATATATGGCGCTTCGCTGGAGTTAATATACCGACGGAGGCCTGGGCGAGAAATTCTATCTATCCCGCTGATAACGGACTTGTCATCCTTGTTGTAGCGTAAGAACACTCTAATGATGCCCTGCTTACCGTCTGCGAACTCTTCGTAGTGCTTAATGTAACTACGCTCTAGGAGAATACGGGCAATTTCCCGCTTCAATTTTGAGGCAGGAATATCAACAGCGCGTCGCTTGGCTTTGGCGCCGTTGCGAATACGTGTGAGCATATCAGCGATTGGATCTGTGACTGACATTTAGTCTATCTCTCTTCTAAACTTCAACGTAACCATCTGGCTTGAGCCAAAAGGGTTACACTCTCCACCATCAGTATCCGAAGACAATTATTACATTAGGACTTAATGATGACCAACAAAATTAGTTCAAGCTACTACCAACGCAGGTCGTTACCAACTTGCTTTCACAACTCCTGGCAAATCGCCATTGAGAGCCATTTCACGGAAACAAATACGACACAGACCGAATTTTCTCAAGAACCCGCGCGGACGTCCGCACTTGCGGCACCGATTGTACCCTTGGACCTTAAATTTCGGCTTGCGAGCGGCCTTAGCTATTAGGCATTTTTTCGCCACACATTCCTCCAGTCAACTCAGACACTCAACGAACTTTGACAGGAATACTGTCATTCGCTCTTTGCGAGTGTCGGCGACACCTTCTCTTATTGCTGTCTCGGCTTCTGGAAAGGCATTCCAAATAATTCCAACAACCGACGACATTCTTCATCTGTTTTGGCGGAGGAGCTAAATGTAATTGTCAGCCCTCTCAACCTATCAATTTTATCATAATCGATCTCTGGAAAGATCAATTGCTCTTTAATTCCAACACTGTAGTTCCCACGTCCATCAAAAGACTTTGTCGGGACACCACGAAAATCGCGCACTCTTGGCAGAGCCAAGCTCATGAACCGATCAAGAAACTCATACATATTCTTGCGACGAAGCGTCACACGACAACCAATCGGCATGCCTTCACGCAATTTGAAGTTTGAAATCGACTTTTTAGCGCGAGTGGTAACAACTTTTTGTCCAGTGATAATTTCCAAATCGCGTTGAGCCGCTTCAATAGCTTTCGGAGTTTGGACAGCCTCTCCGACACCGATATTAATACAGATTTTCTCAAGCCTTGGGGCTTGCATCACTGAAGTATACTTGAACTCCTTGACCATTTGCGGCAGGATTTCTTTTTGATATTTATCTTTGAGTCTCGGCATGACGGCGCTCGTTATTCCAAACAATTATATATTAAAGTATCTATTAGATTTCTGATCCAGTTTTACGACAAATACGCACTCGCGTTTTGCGGCCATCTGGACCTTCTATGAACTTTGTACCAATACGTGTTGGGCCACCCACTTCGGCTGAGTATAAAGCAACTCGACTACGATGGATTGGCGCTTCTTTTTCTACTATACCACCCTGCTGATTAGTCTGCGAGGGCTTGGAGTGACGCTTGACGATATTGAATCCTTCAACCAACACTGTGTTTTTCTTGCGATCGACAAAGAGCACTTTACCGACACGTTTGCTGTCGCTTGAATCCTCACTCTTGTCTTTCTTGCTCTCGTGACGTCTTAGCGCCCCTGAGAGAATGAAAACCATGTCACCTTTTTTAATATCCATAATGTCTCCGTCGCCTAGATAACTTCTGGCGCAAGTGAAATGATTTTCATGAACTGCTTATCACGTAATTCACGCGCCACTGGTCCAAAGATACGAGTTCCACGTGGCTCGTTGTTCTCGCTGATGATGACTGCGGCATTATCCGAGAAACGAATAATGGAACCATCGCTACGACGAACAGGCTGCTTAGTGCGGACAACCACCGCCAAACAGACTTCGGACTTCTTGACTGTACCGCCTGGGATAGCGTCTTTAACTGTGACCTTAATTTTGTCACCGATACGCGCATATTTCTTGCGTGTGCCACCAAGGATACGGAAGCACATTACGCGACGCGCGCCTGAATTGTCGGCGACTATAAGTCTAGTATATTCCTGAATCATTTTTTTCTACCGCGTTCTCTTTGAACGTGATTCCCCTATTTGGCCTTTGTGACGATTTCAATCAAGCGCCAGCGTTTGGTCTTTGACAACGGACGAGTTTCAACGACTCGTACGAAATCACCAATACCCGCATCGTTGTTGGCGTCGTGTGCATATAATTTCGAGCTAAGATTGATTGTCTTTCCATAGAGAGGATGTCTCAATCTTCTATCCAGACGAACAACAATCGTCTGGTGCATCTTATCAGATACAACCACACCTGTTCGGCTTTTGCGTTCTGTTCTATTGAGTGCGCTAGAATCGGTCATTTCAATTTCCCTTGACTACTTATGAAGATAATTCTTACGTCTATTTGTCTCGCCAGCGGTTCGCCATGCGTGTCACAAATATCTTTCGACGTTATTTCTTCTTTTGCAGTATATCCACTTTCGTTTCTGTAATTGGCCGAATCCCTTTTTTGTCTTCAGCGATAAGCGTTGCTATACGCGCGATGTCTCTCCGAATTTCGCGTAAGCGAAGCGGATTATCCAACGGCTTTAGTGTGCGGCGCATTAACAAGTTGAACCGCTCTTCTTGTATATCATTCAGTTTGACCTGTAAGTCATCGCGGGTCATATCGCGGAATAAGGAGACTTTCATCCTACATACCCTCCGTATCGGCGCGCGTTACAAACTTAGTCTTCACTGGAAGCTTATGATCGGCGAGGCGCAAAGCGGCGCGAGCCAACTCTTCACTAACACCCTGCACTTCAAATAGAACTCTTCCAGGTTTAATTACTGCCACCCAATACTCTGGTGAACCTTTACCTTTACCCATACGAGTTTCGGCTGGCTTTTGTGTGACTGGCTTATCTGGGAAAATACGAATCCAAACCTTACCACCACGTTTTAGTTTTCTGGTCAGCGCAACACGGGCGGCTTCAATCTGACGACTTGTCATCCAAGCCGACTCCAGCGCTTTCAAACCGTAATCACCGAAATCTACACGCGCTCCTCTATAGGCCTTACCTTTGCGGCGACCTCTTTGAGTCTTGCGGAACTTTACTCTCTTGGGCATTAACATGCGTAAACTATCTCCTGATAGGCAGACCAACCAAAACTAGGTTGAATTCTCTGACTATTTCTTTTCCTCTGGCGGTTTCTTACCGGCTGATGACTTGTCGGCAGCGCCTGAACTAGTCGACTTCTTTGGCGCCTCTGCTTTTGGAGCAGCTGCTTTTGCTGGCTTGGCAGAAGCATCGCCTGCTGAAGCCTGCTGTGCGCCTTCGCCACCTTCAGGGCGACGACGTACGCGCCCACGTGGACGACGCGGTTTGCGACGTTCACCAGGACCACCACCACGTTTGTTGCGGCCACCACGATCTTGAGCTCCGCCCATTTCTGACATTGGCTCTTGCGCATCGCGTTCTGAGTGATCAGCAAAATCACCGCGATCAAGTATTTCACCCTTGCATATCCAAACCTTGACACCAATGGCGCCGTAAGTTGTGTGAGCTGTTGCTGTTGCATAATCAATGTCCGCGCGCAATGTGTGCAGCGGGACACGTCCTTGATGGTACTTCTCTGAACGAGCGATTTCCGCTCCGTTGAGTCGACCACCACAAATAATCTTGATACCCTGAGCGCCCATTTTCATGGTCGCAGCTAAAGACTTCTTCATTGCACGTCTAAATGCGATTCGTCCGGTCAACTGGTAAGCAATACCATCAGCGACAAGTTGCGCTGAAAGTTCTGGCTTCTTGACTTCGACAATGTTCAGTGTGATGTCTTTGCCTGTCAGCAACTGCAACTCACTGCGGAGCTTATCGACTTCTGAACCTTTGCGACCAATGACGATACCTGGACGGGACGTATGAATGTCCACTGTAACTTTTTTAGGCGCACGTTGTATCCCTACTTTCGCGACACCAGCGTTACTCAAGCGAGATTTAATATACCGCCTGACCTGCAAATCTTCAAAGATCAATTCACGGTAGGCGCTTCCTCGCGCAAACCAGCGACTGTTCCACGCCTTATGGACGCCAAGTCTAAATCCTACGGGATGTGTTTTTTGACCCACGTAATACGCTCCTATTTGGACTCACTATTTGAGTCCTGCCCATTTGGGCGTCAACTTAATTGCTATTTATTCTTGGTCGCAGATTTGACTGCGCCCACCTTTTTCGACACTGACTTCGACTTTACAGATTTGCTACCAGCTCCAGCTCCTCTTGTTGAGGCGGCCTTACCAGCGACACTACTCTTTGAAGTAGTTACTTTTTTCTTGGCAACTTTCTTCACAGCTTTTTTCTTCTTAACCCGACCACCTGGCTCGTTCTCATGAGCGAAACCTGAAACTTCAATTGTCAAATGACAATAACGCTTTTGGATTCGATTGGCGCGTCCCATCGCACGAAACTCCATGCGCTTCTGAATCGGACCACCATCAACAGAAACCATGGTAATCTTCAACTCTTCAGGGCGGACTTTTCTGCCACTCAGATCAACTTCCATTGCGTTGGCGACAGCTGATTTCAAAGTCTTAGCCAAGACTGTGGCCAGCTTACGTTTGGCGACAAAGTTCAGACGCTCGAGGGCCTGTTCGGCGCGTAGCCCATAAATGGTGCGCGCTAGTTGTCTCAGTTTTCTATCACCTATTCGGAGATAGCGAGCTTTTGCTATTTTCTTAACAAACATTACAATCGCATCCCTTACGCTTATTTCAGCGAGGAACTCCTATCAGTGAGTTTCCCACCATGCCCGCGGTATGTGCGCGTTGGCGCGAACTCTCCGAGCTTATGACCAACCATGTTCTCAGTGACATAGATCGGGATGAACTTATTTCCAGTATGCACCGCCAGTGTGTGGCCGATAAAATCTGGCGTAATCGTAGAGCGACGCGACCAGGTTTTGATCACCCTCTTGTCGTCTCTGGCGTTCATCGCCTCGACTTTTTTCATCAGACTTTCGTCCACGAACGGCCCTTTTTTCAAAGAACGCGCCATATCCTATCCTCCGTGTGTCAGCGCTAAAACCAACGCCACACTACATGCTATTTCTTTTTGCGTCTCTCGACAATCATCTTGTCGGACAACTTTTTCTTCTTACGTGTCTTGTAACCCTTAGTCGGCTTGCCCCACGGTGTACAAGGATGACGTCCACCAGACGACCTCCCCTCACCACCACCCATTGGATGATCTACAGGGTTCATCGCGACTCCGCGAACTTTCGGACGACGTCCGCGCCAACGTGATGCGCCCGCTTTTCCGAGAGAAAGGTTCTTATGCTCAATATTACCAACCTGCCCAACTGTCGCAACACACACCTCTGGAATATAACGAGTCTCTCCAGACGGCATTTTCAGTGTTACCATGCCACCCTCACGAGCGACTAGTTGCGCCATCGTTCCAGCGCCACGAACCATCTGACCGCCCTTACCAGGCCGCATTTCGACATTGTGCACTTCTGCGCCAAGAGGCATCTTGACCAGCGGCAGACAATTACCAACTGAATACTCAACGTTTTCACCGGCGTTGACCATCGCATTAACTTCAAGCCCCAATGGAGCGAGAATGTAACGCTTTTCGCCATCGACATAATGCAATAGAGCGATATTGGCGCTGCGATTCGGATCGTATTCGATTGAAGCGACTCGAGCTGGAATTCCAATTTTGTTCCGCTTGAAATCTAGAATACGGTACATCCGTTTGTGACCGCCACCACGCCTACGCATAGTAATACGGCCTTTGTTATTTCTGCCACCCTTTTTCGGATTCGGCTCTAGGAGCGAACGCTCAGGGGTTGTCGAAGTTATTTCGTCAAAACCTGAGGTTGTACGGAACCTACTTGAAGGGGTATATGGTCTGTATTTCTTAATAGCCATTGTTCAATGCACCATCACTTCTTAGATATTTTCAAAGTCAGCGATAACCTGACCTTTTTCCAAAGTCACAATTGCTTTTTTCCAACGCGGCGTGCGTCCGACACGGACACGAAGACGCTTGGTCTTGCCAGGCATAATCATTGTTCTCACGTTATCCACTTTGACACCGAAAGCTGATTCTACCGCTCCCTGAATTTCATGCTTACCTGCGAATCGGTCAACACGGAAGACATAAGAATTGTATTGCTCCTTGAGCGCCATCGACTTTTCTGTCGTTAGGTGCAATTCCAAAATCATTTTATTCATGCGGAAAACACCTCTTCAGCTTTCTTTAAACCATCGCTCGTAAAGACAAGATAGTCAGCCTTTAGGGCCTCATAGCAGTTCAAGAGCGATGCGCGCATGAACTTGACACCTTGGAGATTTCTCGACGAAAGCGCAGCATTGTTATTGGCGCCCTCAATAAGAAATAACACTTTCTTGCCATTGAGATTCAACTTGTCGATCATCGTTACGAAGCTCTTAGTCTTAATCTCAGCGAATTCCATCTTGTCAAGAACCATCACGCGATTGTTTGCAGCTCTATCAGAAAGAGCGGAAACTGTCGCAATACGTTTTAGACGTTTCGGGAAACGGGCGTAATACGATCTCGGTTTTGGTCCATGTGTAATACCACCTGTGCGCCACAGAGGAGAACGAATTGTTCCAACACGAGCGCGGCCAGTTCCTTTTTGGCGCCATGGCTTGGCTCCACCACCTGAGACTTCTGCGCGCCCCTTAGACGATGAATTACCTTGACGTTGGTTGGCCAGATAATTGACAACATACTGATGAACGACACCCGCATTAGGAGTAGCGCCAAAAACTTCAGCGTTAAGGTCAACCTGTCCGACTTCCGAACCACCCTGATTGTATACAGTAACTTTCATATTCTTCACCTTCACTCAACGTAACCATCAATAGATTAGCGTCGGCTCGAAATCCTAACTTTGACTAGGGTGCCATTCTTGCCAGGAACTGTTCCTCTTACAAGTATCAGATTTTTTTCAGGAACCACGCGAATAACATCCAGGCCGAGAGCAGTAACCTTATCACCACCCATACGTCCCGCCATGCGAACACCTTTGAAAACTCTCGAAGGTGATGACGCTTGACCGATTGAACCCGGAGCGCGCATTCTATCTGACTGACCGTGAGTCTTCTGCCCACCAGCGAAACCGTGACGACGCATAACGCCTTGGAAACCAAGCCCTTTAGAGGTGCCAGTTACATCCACAACTTCACCTTCTTTGAACATATCGACAGTCAACGAATCGCCAACTTTGACATCACCTTCGTAACGAATCTCACGAAGATAACGCGCCGGAGTCACTTTGGCTTTGGCAAAGTGACCAATCTCTGGCTTGTTGAACAAGCGCTCAGCGCGTTCACCAAAACCAACCTGTAACGCGGTGTACCCATGCTTCTCTTCAGTCAAGGACTGAACAACAACATTTGGGCCAGCTTCGATTACCGTTACTGGTATCGCTTCACCATCTTCGCGAAAGACTCGCGTCATTCCAACTTTTGAACCTATTAGTTCTCTCATAATCACTAACCTCTTCAGGTCAATAGACCTCTACCTCCCTTACGGGCGGATCAGGTCTTAATCTCCACATCAACTCCGGCCGGCAGGTCAAGCTTCATCAACGCATCAACTGTTTGCGCTGTTGAATCATGAATTTCTAACAGACGTTTATGAACTCGTGTCTCAAACTGCTCACGTGACTTCTTGTCAACGTGCGGTGAGCGCAAAACCGTATAGACGGTGCGCTTGGTCGGCAGAGGAATCGGCCCAGAAACGCGAGCGCCTGTGCGCAATGCGGTACGGACTATTTCCTTGGCAGACCTGTCGAGTGTAAAATTATCGTAAGCTCGAAGACGGATTCTAATTTTTTGCATTTATTTGACTCTTATCTCGTATCACAAATAGCGTTTGAATGCGCTACCTAATGAATTCTTCCAATAACCTATTCAACAATTTCCGTGACAACACCAGCGCCGACTGTACGACCGCCTTCACGAATCGCGAAGCGTAACTCTTTCTCCATCGCGATAGGAGCAATTAACTCAATTACCATTTGAACATTGTCACCAGG
>JAJRPJ010000017.1 GCA_024280835.1 Candidatus Zixiibacteriota bacterium
GCGCCTAGGGCTAGGACGAAGCCGTTGGAATCGGGACGGATGCTGTAGGCTCGGCCAGTGGCGGTTAGGCGTTTGTCGATTGATTGTCCGCGGAGTTTTCTTCCGCTGGTGGGAATTGTCTTTGAGAAATTGATTGGGCGTGTGTGTTGGGGGGCATCGAGAATGAGATAGTCAATAATTTGTTCTGAGATGCGGCTGAGTCGGCCATCGGGATAGCGTCTGTAGCGAAGTCCTTCGATTTGTTCGTCGGTTAGTGGAATGGGGACGTCCCAGAAGTCGCGCATCTGTTTGAGATACCAATCGGTATTGCCGAGAGAGAGATTGAAGATAGCGATATCGCGTCGGTAGCCATAGGCGGCCTGTAGCGCCCAGAGTGGGAAAGTGTCATTGTCGCCTCCAGTGACTAGGATGGCGTTTTTCTCAGTTGAGTCTAGGAGATTTGTGGCGTAGTCATAGGGGATGTAATTGCCAGTGCGGTCTTCTATTTCATAATTGAAGGCCACAGCTAGCGCTGGGAGTGTTAGTGATAGCGCGGCTAGCGCTGGCAATAGGTATGTCAGACGCTTATTGGCGGTTTGCAAGAAGTCTTGGGCGAGCCTTAGTAGGGCTATTATGCCGAGTCCGATTACTAAACCGAAGATCATGAAGCCAGGTGTGAAGAAATAGTCTCGGTCACGGACTTCGAGATAGTCTGCCCCCCCTATCATTCTTGAGCCATCGGCGAAGTTCATATAGAGGATTAGCCCGACTGTTCCTGCAAGTAGAGAAATAAAGATGACACCACCGAGGGCTTTGTTGCGGCGGAACAATTCCCAAAGTCCAAAAACTCCGATGACGAATAGCGCCGGGAATCTCCATCCGCCAGTAGTGTTCACAAGGCCATCAGGGGCGCCGTATTGTTGGCGGAAGAACTCCCAGAACCCCATGCGGCGATGAATACCAAATTGGCTCATCCATTCTGCTCGGCGAGTGAACATGCGCTTGGTCATTGAGGTACTGCCGTATTGTTTGCGTTCGATGTAGCCGACGAAGGCGGCGACTGAGCGTGAGGGATTATTTTGGTCAATCATTGGTGATTGCGAGGAGCGCACGGGTATGATGAGATTGTTTGAATAGCCGACTAGCGCGAGGATGATGATTACTACAGCGGTGTTCCATTGTGCGGAGAGGCTGAGCTTACTTGATTTTGCGAGGGTTAACCAAAGTATGCAGAGAGTGGCTATGACTGCGAGGAATGCGCTGGCTTCTAGCGGGGCTGATTCGAGAATGCTTGTTTGTCGGAGGAAAATGACGGCGGCTGCGAATAATGCGCCTATGCCGATTTTGCTTGTGAGAGTTAAAGGATTATTGGACTCACGTTGGCGGATGAATTCTAGGGCGGTAATGATTGGGATAACCATTAGTGTGCCATGGACGAATTCCCAGAAACCGAGGATCATGCCTGAGGCGGCTAAGGCCGCTAGCGCAAGTAGCCAATTGACACGAGTGCGGATGACAAATAGAAGACCTGCGCCTAGAAGTGCGGTGATGATTAGAAAGGCTGTGTAACCGCGAACGTATTCTGTCATGCAGGCTAGGAAGAATGCGCAGAGCAAATAGAGGAATGAGGTAAGGTAGCCGTCTGCGGTTTGGTTTTTGAAGCCCTGCCCCGCTTGATAATTGCGGAATAGTTTTGTGGCGAGAAATAGCGCCCAAGCTAGGGCTCCAGCTATGCCTAGCCAGCCGATGGGTAGTGACGCTAGAGAGTTTATGGTCTCGGGTAGTTCGGCGCCAGCGCCGTTTGTGTTGTTGATATTGCGCCAGATATCGAAAATGATTGAATAGGAGCTGAGGGCCAAGAGCGCGGCGGTTATCATTAGAGCTCTCGGAGTTTTGGTCAACGAGAACATGTGGAACATGAGGCCAATTAGGGTTAGCGCTAGTGGTAGAGCTAATGGAATTTCGTTGGGTCTTGATGAGAGCGCGAAGATGAGGTAGAGTTCGACCAAGGCGAAGATTGTCAGCATGAGCCAGTCGCTTTGGCGGGCTTCTTTGAGGGCGAAAACTGGGATTATGATTATGGCAGCTAGCGCGACTGTCATGTGAACGCCGATTCCTAGGACCATTAGGTAGAGCGCGAGTAAGGCATAGCGAGTGCGGACGCTTGAAGTTGGGGCTTGATAGGCGGCGATTGACAGCCAGATGATTGCGAAGTAAATGGCCATGGCGAAGCCGTAGACTTCGGCTTCGACAGCGCTGGCCCATGTGGTCAGGCCGAAGGCTAGGAGTAAGGCGCCTGTTAGTGAGCCGAAGTTTATGGTTAGGTTTTCGGCAAGGTTTTTGGCTCCTCCCCAGAGGGCATCAGCTAGACGACGGACAATTAGGTAGCCGATTGAAGTTGAGAGGGCGAATGAGATTGCGGAAATCAAATTGATGCGCCATCCGACATCATCGCCGATTGGCAATGTGGCAAAAAGTCTTCCAAGGACGATGAAAAGAGGCGAACCTGGTGGATGGGCGATTCCTAGGGTGGTTGAGCAAGCGACAAACTCTCCGCAGTCCCAGAAGGAAAACGTTGGGGCTAGGGTTTTGAGATAGACAATCAGAGCGATAACAAAAGCGGCCAAGGCGAAGAAGCGATTTAACCAGTCAGGCGCTGTTTGATAGGCAGTATGACTGGCTGATGTTTGGTTTTCGAGATTCACTGGACTGGAGCTACTGGGTATCATCATGGACATTCTTCTATTAGCTAGGGCCGAGTTTCAGCTACTGGGAAACCCCATAAGATTAGGAACCAGTATTGAGAGGCGAATATAGATGTTTTGGGCTGAAACTCAAAGTCAGGGCTTTGAGGCTCTAGAGACCAGTTGCTCGGGATAGATTCTTAGTAGTTTGTTGGGATTATCTGAGAATCTATTTTATGGTTTTGGCGAATGTATCGAGAATACCGTTGATGAATCGTGGGCTTTCTTTGCCACCATAGCGTTTGGCTAGCTCTACGGCTTCGTTGATTGAGACATTGACTGGGATATCTGGGAAGTGCGCGAGTTCGGTCATTGAGAGTCTGAGGATATTTTTGTCGACAGTGGCGATTCTCTCGAAGGTCCAGTTTTTGGCGAGTGCGGTTATTTGAGTGTCGGCTTCTGATGAATTGGAGATGATTTTTTCATAGAGGGTTCTGACGAATTTTTGGGTGTCGTCGTCGAATTTACTACGCTCCATTAGAGAGTTGAAGGCCACCTCTGGCTTTTGCTCACCTACTTCATGGGCATAGAGGGCTTTTAGAATTAACTCTCTGGCTTTTCTGCGTGAACTCATCTTATTAGACGCTCTGCTCTTGGCAAAGTCCCCTCGTGACAGACATCTCTTGGGCGAGTAGGGCCATCTCGACTGCTGTACGAACGCTGCTACGGCCTTTGTGTCCGTGGACCCCTGTGCTGTTTTCTTCTCCTGAGCGCTCATTGGCTTGCTCGATATTTTCCGTGGTTAAGACACCGAAAATAATTGGCTTCCCTGTTTTCAATGATAATGATTCCAATCCATTCGCGCAGGATTGGCAAATGTATTCGTAGTGTGAGGTTTCTCCGCGAATCACACACCCTAGGCATATTATCGCGTCATATGTGTCATTAAGCAAGAGAATATTCGCAGCTTGTGGTAATTCAAAGGCGCCTGGGACTTCGACGATGGTTATTTTTGATTTTTCGGCTCCGAGTGAGTTGAGTTCGTCGAGCGCTCCTTCTAGCAGTCGGGCTGTGACTGCGCTATTAAAGCGACTGACGGTTATCCCTAGACGCAGTCCTTGGGCGTTTAGCTGGGGTTGTTTTAAGTCTGTGCCTGTATTTGAGTAGTCTATTGCCATTTGAGGATATTCCGTCTAAAGATGTTCCGTTTGTCGAATTAGTTGATTGGCTACTGTTATTGAATCTTTTGAGTTGGGAGTTTGTCCATTTCGGAGATGAGATGACCGAGTTTCTCTCGCTTGGTTTGCATGTAGAACTCATTGAATTGGTTTGGGGCTGTGAAAGCTGAATCGCGGTGGATGACTTTTATGCCGCCTGAGACTAGTCCTTGGATTTTGCGAGGGTTGTTTGTCATTAGGGTTACTGAACTGACATTTAGTTTTTGTAGAATTGCGGCGCAGGTCGAGTATTCGCGCAGGTCTGGTTCAAAGCCTAATTGTAGGTTGGCTTCGACTGTGTCGGCGCCTTTGTCTTGGAGGGCATAGGCTTTGATTTTGTTGGCTAAGCCGATGCCTCTTCCCTCTTGGCGCATGTAGATGACTATGCCGCGTCCTTCTTTTTCGATTCGTTCGAGGGCGAGAGAGAGTTGGGGGCCGCAGTCACAGCGCTGGGAGCCGAAGGTGTCGCCTGTTAGACATTCTGAGTGGATACGAGTGAAGATATTTTCTCCGCCTTGTATGTCACCTTTGATGATGGCGACGTGGTCTTTGCCGTCAGCGAGTGAGCGGAAGAGATGCAGTTTGAAGTCGCCGAATTTTGAAGGGAAGTTTACGACTGCGACTTCTTTGATCAGAGCTGGGTCTGGAATTGATTCTATGTTTGTTATGACAGTTGCTTTTGTGCCGTTGGTTTTGGCTTTTAGTTCATTGCGCTCTGTTTGGTATTTAACCAAGGCCTCAATGGTGATTATTTTGAGTCCCCACTCTTTGGCTTTCTCTAGCAGCTCTGGTGTGCGGGCCATTGTGCCATCGTCTGAAAGTATTTCACACAGGGCGCCGACTGGGGCTACGCCTGCGAGTTGACAAAGTTCGACTGCCGCTTCTGTGTGACCTGGTCGGGCTAGGATTCCGCCAGCTTCGCATTTCAGGGGGAAAATGTGTCCTGGTCGGCCGAACTCTTCTGGTTGGGTGTCTATTCGCGCGAGGGCATTGAGAGTTTGCGCGCGGTCGGCTGTTGAAATGCCTGTGGTTGCGCCAGCTAAGAGATCGACTGAGACGGTGAATCTTGTGTTTAGTCTAGCGGTGTTATCTGCGACCATTTGATTTAGCGCTAGACGCTCCAGCCATTCTTGGGTCATTGGCGCGCAAAGCAAGCCACGCGCGTTGCGAGTGATGAAGTTGACATCGGCGGGTGTAACAGAACGGGCGGCCATGATGATGTCGCCTTCGTTCTCGCGGTCTTCGGAGTCGAGAACGATTATCATCTTGCCGTCGCGAACGTCGCTGACGGCTTCTTCAATTGTATTGAATTTTGTATCAGTTTTAGGATTGTTCATATTGTGTTTCTCCTTCGGCGACAAGAGGTGTTGTTGTTCTTGTTTGCTTCTGGTGGTTTTTGGGTAGCGCCCTTTTTGCCAGCTTTATTTGGCATACAATTCATCTATTATTCTGAAACTATACTTATTACACTATCATGTTTTAGTACAACATTATTCAGCGAAACTAATTATTGATTCGATTTCGTTGTGTTTTGCTGGGTTTATGTTTTCTCCACTGGCGCGTAATTCTGCGTTGCGGAGGGCGAATTTTGCGAACATATCAAATTCTAGGTTGACGTTCTCCCCGACTGACAGAGCGGCGAAGTTTGTTTGCTCATTGGTGTGGGGGATTATATTGATGGTGAAACTTTTGGTTGTTGTTGAATCAGTATCTGCTGTTTCATCGATTAGAGTGTTGATGGTTAAGCTGACACCATCGATAGTGACGCTGCCTTTGGGTATCACAAGCGCGCTATGAGTGGCGGGATAGGACACTCTTATGAGAGTCGAGCCTGCGTTGGGTTTGGCTTCGGTGATTTGGCCGAGGCAATCGATGTGACCGCTGACGACATGCCCGCCGAAGCGGTCGCCGAGCTTTAGGGCGCGTTCTAGATTTACTGTGGCGCTTGTTTTTATTTTTCTGAGGGTTGTTAGTGAGAGCGTTTCCTCAGAGACGAAGAATAACAAATTCTTTGGAGCGGTATTGCTATCCGAGCCTTGCTTAGCAAGGACTGTCAAGCAGCAACCGTTGACGGCGATTGATTCCCCATCGACTGGTGGATCTGAGTCTGGGAAAGGATTTGACATCTTTAGTGTCGCGCCGCCTTCTGGTAGCGCTTCGACAGCGTTTATTTTTGCTCTATGAGTAATCAGGCCAGTGAACATTAGTTTACCCTCTTCTCTCATTTATTGTTCGTGTTTGGGGATAGCCGCTGAACATCATGTCGGAGCCGATGGCAGAGAATGAACTTCTGTCGTAGGAAATTGCGTCAGTGATTTTTTGAGAATGCAAATCTCCGACGGCTTCAATGCCGGCTCCGAGAGTTAGAGGCGCAATGATGACGATGTGTTTGTCGACGAGGCCGAGTTTTAGGAAGTCTGTTGCTAGACGACCGCCACCTTCGACCAGTATCGAATTTATGCCGAAGTCCCAAGCCTTGGCGAGGAAGTCTTCAAGGTTTAGATGTTCTCCCTGTGATTTACTCTGCCGCTCTACTTGCCACCATGTGAGTCCATTGGTTTGGCTGAACGATTTGGGTAAACGTGACTTGCAAGTTACCAGAATTGTTTTGCGGTCTTGGTTGTCGGTAAAGAGTTTTAGTTTTGGAGAAAGATTGGCATTGGTTGAAAGGACAATGCGATAGGGATTGGCGCCTTTGACGTGGCGAACAGTTAGGGCAGGATTATCTAGCTCGACAGCGCGCGCGCCGAGTACGACTGCGTCGACTTCGGCGCGGAGCCTGTGGGCAAGTTCTAGTGAGCTTGTTCCTGAAATCCATTGGGAGTATCCATTGGCGCAGGCGATACGTCCATCTAGCGTTTGGGCTGACTTGAGAATGACGAATGGGCGCTTTCGGCGAAAGCGATTGATGTAGATTTCGTTTAGCGCTTCAGCTTCTTCTCGGAGTAGTCCGCTTTTGACTGACAGACCTGCGCGGCGTAAGGTTTTTGCTCCTTGGCCATTGACTAAAGGATTTGGATCTTTGGCGGCAAAGATTGTTTCTTTGAGACCAGCTTCGATGATGGCTGTTGTGCAGGGGCCTGTACGGCCAGTGTGACAACAGGGCTCAAGAGTGACGTACAAAGTGGCGCCCCGAGCTTTTGGGCCTGCTTGTTTTAGGGCGGCTATTTCGGCGTGGCGGCTGCCAGCTTTCTTGTGATAGCCCTCCCCGACTATTATGCCTTTGCGGACAACTACTGCGCCGACATTTGGATTGGGGGCAGTTAGACCGCGCCCACGTTCGGCGAGTTCTAGCGCTCTGCGCATGAACTGGGTGTGGTCTGTTTTGGCAGTATTTTTTTTGGCTATAGCCATACTAAATTTGCTCACGCTTCTTTGTTCGGTTCTTTCGGTTTAAAGGCAATAGGCTCGAAGCAATAGAACTGTGATTGACTATTGCGGAGCCGAAAAGAGCCGAACTTCATATTTGTATTTTCGGGGTGTTAGTGGAGAAGAAAGGCGAGAGTTCACAATTGCCGCTTAGAACAAAGCGCTGCGTTGTGAATCGCTCTGACGATGTGGCTAACGCTGTGTAAGACAATCGCCAGCGTTGAACAGGGTTTCTAAGTTACTGCCTATGGCAATGACTTCGATACCTGAGACTTAGGTATTGTCTTAACAAGCGGCAGTATTAGAAGACTGTACTAATCTCCAAATACTGAGCCACATCGTTTTGATTCTTCTCCCATCCGGACTGTAACCGTCGGCGCTGGAATTACACCAGCTCAATCCATGTGTTTTTCATGGACTCGCGGACTTTCACCGCCGGTTGAGGTATTTCACCTCACCCCGAAGAATCTGAGGGTAAATTAGTAACTACTGTCTGGATGTCAAGTACGAAATTGGAATAGATGAGAGCGGAATTGAGGGCTTAGATGGTGGTTTTGGGCATGGTAGCGATGACTTCTCGCACATCTTTGAGATAGAACGGTTTGGCGACCACGGTGAAAACGCCCTTATCGAGCATTTCGGTTTGATTTAGTTGCGCTCCCCATCCAGTAACCATGGCTACTGGTATTTCTGGGTCGAGTTTTTTGAGTTCCTCGGTTAGTTCAAGGCCTGACATACCAGGCATTCCTAGGTCGGTGATGACCAGATCGTATTTGCCTTTTTCAAACGCCGCCAAGGCGCTGTGTCCATCTGGGAAGACGTCTGAGACTTGATCGATTAGTGTCAACATGTCTCCGAGGACTTCTCTGATTTGTGGGTCGTCGTCGACGACCATGATGTTCAGTGGCCGCTCTATTCTTTTTTGAATTATTGTCTGTTCCTCGATTGGAACTGCGTCGATTAGCGGAAAGTTTGTGATGAAGGTTGAGCCAATTGTTGAGTCGCCAGATTCCGCGCGGATTGCGCCTCCGTGTCTGACAGCGATACCGTGGGCAACGCTGAGTCCGAGTCCTGCGCCTTTGTGTGATTTGGTGCTGAAGAACGGGTTGAAGATTTTGTTTTTGATACTCGCGGGGATACCCCGACCTGCATCGCTGACGCTGATGGTGACTCTTTGCTTACTGACGCTCAGTGAGACTTTAACCGAACCTCGGGGGGCTGTGGCTTCGATTGCGTTTTTGATGAGACTATCGAGCAGGATTTCAATATCGTCGCCTTTGGCGGCAATCATGACTGAATCCTGTTTGGGAGCGACAAAAGAAACTGAAATATTTTTTTCGACGGCGACAGCGCTCCAGGCGTGTTTAGTCATTGAATAGTTTTCGAAGCAGCTTTTGATATCAAATGGTTCAAGATTGGCTGGCTTGGCGGCTATAGCAAATTCTTGCAGGCGTTTGATTCTCTCGGCGCCTTCTTCAGCAAGATTTGTTATGGTTGCCAATTCCTCAAGCAGGGCTGAGTCGTCGTAGCGGTTGGCCATTAGCTCTACCCTGCCGATAATTCCGCCGAGTAAGTTATTGAAGTCATGTGCGATTCCAGTCGCCATGTCTCCTAGGGCCGCTAATGATTCTGCTTCGACTAGTCTGTCTTGCGCGGAGCGTAATTCGTCGTTGACTTGTCTTTGGTTGCGAAGCAAGCTGTAATTTGCAATGGCTACAACAGAGTATGAGCCAAAGAGTTTTAGCAGGTGAATTTCGTCATCGCTGAACTCGGTATATTGATTGGGCCAAAAGCGAAGAATCCATTGGGGTTTAGGGCCTCTTTCGAGACCTACTACATATGAGCTATCATCGAAGCGCCATGCTCCGATTGACGAGTCCATTTCAACTAACGTTTCATCGACCTCTGAAGTCACGGAGCATTTGTTGGCTGAGTCACCATTGAGAGCGATGCCAAGATTATGTTCGACTTCTAGTTCTTGCTCGAAGCGTATTAGGGCGGCGTGATAGGCGTCTGGAAATGATTCTCTTGAAAGCAATTCTACTTCCCTGACACCAGTTAACTCGCAACTCGACAAGCGGATTTTATCTAGCGCATCGCTGACGGCTAGGCCTTCGAAGCTCATGGCTGAGAGACGTAAGATAACTTTCATGAAAGCGGTAATTACTATTTGGCGCAATTCTAATTCTACAAATTGGAAAATGACATTGAATTGTTGCGCGGCTAGTTGACAGACTTTTCGGGCTGAGACGATTCCTGTACGCTCATCGGAGGGCATTAACGAGACAATCATGGCGCTATCACCGTTGTTGGTTTCAAAGAGATGGGAGTAAGCTCGCACCAAATTCAAACGACTCATGATTTCTTTGACAGTCGGGTAGCTCTCGACGATGGAATTGACTTCTAGGTAGCGGTCGTTGAGCTCTTGGCGCTCTCCGAATTGATTCAGGAATGCTTCGATCGCTGGTAGTTCGGCGGTTGCTAGCCCGGCGGTGTCTTCGACTGCTAGGAGGCGGAAATTGGAATCGCCGTTGGTGCGGTAGAGAGTGATACATATATTGGCGCCAATTCTATCGGCGACCATCTCGGTGATGATATCCAGAATTTGCAACGCGCCATCGAAGCGTACGCCAGATGTGCTGGCGAGTGAGCGGAGTATGTTTTCTTGAGCCGACACTTTGAGATGCCCTATGTTGTTGAAGAAGTTAAGGGTGCATTTGATAACGAAAGAGTTGACTCTTGCCTACTATGTGAGTTGACACCACTTGAGCTGGCGTTCTGGATTATATCCGCGAGTGAGGATCTGCGTTCGGTGGTTATGCTAGTGAGTGACGCTGGTTGTTTGATGTAATGAATTAGCGATTGTAATTCAGATATTATTTGATTGACTACTTCCAATTGAGATTCTCCGAAGACATTCTTGGCTTTGGTTCCTATGACTACTACGAGTTCAGATTGTGAGTCAATGATTATGGTACCGTGGATAATCGCGCTCAGATGCTCACTGGTTATCCTTTGCCAGTGGGGTCGTGAATCATAGATGGGCAAAGTTTTTATGAGCGCCGCGCTAGTTTTATTGGGTGAGTTGAACCATAGACGCCTTGTATGTGGATAGAAACCAATGCGCGGTTGGGCGTTGTGGGATGCAATGCCGGCGCTGAAAGATTGAGAGAGAGAGCCGGTTCTTTCGGATTCGGTGTTTGAGTATTCGACTGCGATGAAGTTCGCTGGAACTAGATCGTTCCCTAAGTCTCTTAGAGTCTCAATTAGGGTTTCAAAAACTATCTGCGTGGTTTTGATTTCACCAGATGAAGTGGTTGGCATTTCAGATTTCGTGGAATTTGAATTCAGCAGTTTTTTGAAAGTTTTCTTGAAGGCTCTTTGGACAAATTCGGCGATGTGCTTCTTTGATTCTAGCTGAGTTATTTGACGGGCTAGTGACTGTTTTTTTAGAGCGGCTCCAAATAATCTTAGGCCAAGGCTTAGCGTTTTCTGTTTTTCTGTAAAGCGTCTGTCATACTGACTGAGTAGGATGATATTTGCGGTGGCGCTAATCTGTAATTGTCCTTGAATGCCGCGTAAACCAACGGTTGTCCTTGATTCGGAGGCCAACGCTTGGGAGAGAATTTTCTGTCCTGTCTTTGTGTCAATGCCTCTGGTTGCTAGGAGGATTGGAGCGGAAGCAATATTGCCATTTGCCTTTGCTGTCAATGCCAAGAGTGAGTTTTGTACGCCTTGGGATTCGTCAAGTATCTTTAGAAACGATTCGGCGAGACTGTGTGGGTTCATTAGGTGACTGGTGTTCTTTGACCATGAGAGACATGTATCAACAAAGCTAACAAATTTGTTTGTGGCAGCGAAACTGGTTCGAATTGCTTGTTGAGACCCTGAGACTTTGTTGTTGTTTTGGGTTGTGACTCTATGTGGCTGTGTGGCTGAATGCCATTGTGACAAGCCACGTAAGGCGACGAGTATGCTAATCGCTGAGCCGAGAGTTGTTCCATCGGCTATGTAATTCTTGAGAGTTGGACTAAAGGTTCCTTCTGATAATATGGCGACTAAAGACAAGACTGAAGCCATCAGGAAGCCGTCCCTCACAAGACGTAAGCCGTGGGTTGCATTGGCATTGGATTTTTTTCTCATGTGAATTGCATATAGCGCGAGTCCTAAGAAAAGTACGACTGAGAGAAGTTCCATGAAGATTTCTGTCGTGGCATTCTTGGACATTATCGTTTCTAAGATAGGGTTTTCTAACATAGCGCTCTCATTTTTGTTCTAGTCAAAACTAGATGTCTGATGTGAATCAGTTTGCCTATCCAACGGGCTTTCCGCTCACTGGATTCTTCTCTTTGTGTTATCGGCTTTGATGGCAAGGGCTTAAGGCTCTCGGCTAAGTTGGACATAGTTCAGATTGGAACGATTACCAAAGTGAGTTCTGAATGACTGGGCGAGATTTCGAATTCAGAGACTTGCTATCGGAGATGCTCCAGCGTCTATGGGATTTGTCCGATACATTCGGCCGAATGTTTTATAGCGAACCTTCACCTCCATCTCCTAAGTTACTGCTACCACGCCCATTGCATATCTCCATGGAAGCTGGCGCCATCTTTGTTTCATTTTGTGTCGTTGGCGGTTTCGTGATTCTTAGAATTAGCTTTTGGACGGATTCGGAACTGCCAGTTGTTGGAGATATCGGGACAGAAATGGGGATTTAATGCGGAAGGAAGACAGCATGTTGAATTCAGTTGGTGGAGCAGGTAACGAAGTAAGGATTGGCGTATCAGGTTTGCGCCGCGGGAGTAGATTGGTGGCCTTGGCGATCTTGGCTGTTTCTACCTTTTCGATGGTTGGTTGCTCAAATAGCGACAGTGTTGTTTCCAATGCTGGGGCACAGAATACGGACTTTGGGGCTCTGAATTATTTGCCAGTTGAGGCTGGTTATTCGGCCAGCTATGTGGTTACTGACGCTAGTGGCGCTGAACTTAGACGCGAGTCGTATTCTGCCGACAGCGTTGTTTTTGTGGATGGGTATTCAGGAGTCAATTGGGTACAGCGAAATTTAGCGAATGATAGTGTCTTAAGCGAAGGCACTATGTACTGGAATAGTGACAAGTCGATTCTTTTTCATTCGGATAATAATTCGACTAAAGTAGAGCGTTTGTTGCGTTCGCCTTTGGAAGAAGAGGCTCAGTGGCCACGTTGGCGTGAGCCTAGTGTTGTCACTGGTGGCGGTATAATCATTGGCTCAGGGACGGACCAACTTGGTGATAATACTGCTCTGGATAATAACCTTCCAGGTGATGGCGCTAATGGCGCAGGGTTGGAGATAGACAAGGACAATCCATACGGAGTTGAAGACCCTCAGTTCTCCTCGTTTCCAACTCAGGGCGCATCAACGTTCTTTGTGGGCGCTATGGGTGAAGATTTGATTGTCAACGGTACTTTATACAATGACTGTTTGCTAATCGAAACCGCTAATTCAGATGGTACAATAAATCGTTACTGGTATTGCGTAGGTGTGGGATTGGTGCAGTATGCGCTTAGCTCTATGCCTGATGAGGTAGTTGGAACTGTCAATGGGGCTTTGATAAATTAGAACGGTAATGAATTAGAAGCTAGACTTAGAAGATATTGGCAAGAGATATTTCAGACAGAGTATGGGGCTGAACAAAGTGTTTTCTGCTATCGGATAGCGGTGTTGTTGGAAGTTATTTCTTGGAAGATGTCCTATAAATGATATTTTTTTACCCGAGGTTGTTCCCCTTCCCCCTCTGGTCCCATCGAAGTCGGTCTGGTCGTCCACCAGACCGACTTCATTATTGGGAGTCAGAAAGATAATAACTACATCGTCGATACTAGAAACAAATAGGATACTTACTTGCGGACGCGCTCGAGATATTCGCCAGTGCGTGTATCGACTTTGACGAAGTCACCTTCTTTGATGAAGAGTGGCACTTTGACATCGAGTCCTGTTTCTAACTTCGCAGGTTTGGTGATATTGGAAACGGAGTCACCTTTGACGGCGGGGTCTGATTGGACAACTTCCAGAATTACGGAAGCTGGTAGGTCCAATGATAGAGGATGGCCTTCATAGACTAGGAGTGAATATTCTTCGTTCTCTTTTAGATAGAGACGCAAGTCACCGAGTTCTTCAGAGCGGAGGATGTGTTGCTCGAAATCAGTGATATCCATGAAAGTATATTCTTCGTTGGCTTCGTAGAGGAATTGCATTTTGCGATTTTCAAGATCTGGCTCTTTGAAGTTTTCGCCGCCGTTGAAAGTTTTTTCATAGATGGCTCCCGTCTTGAGATTACGGAGTTTGGTTTTGACGGTTGCGCCACCACGGGCGACTTTTTGGTGCTGAAAATCGACGATAATCAGCGGTTCGCCATCGATTGAAATTCTCCGCCCTTTGCGTAAATCTTTCGTTGAAATCATTTGATTCTCCAATACATATTCATTTGCATACAATCTTCATGTGCGAAGCATTATTTACGGTTTTGATGATTATAGATCCGGATTGTATCGCTGAGCGACGCCAGAGCTATAGTTTGTTAATATAGTAAGGATAGCGGAATTCGCAATGTTTCGGGAGTTCCTAGAATTTCAGGCGCTTCTAATTATGCTTAGGCTCTACTGGGGAGGCTGTTTGGATTCGATACGGCTCTCTCGGAGGTAGATTCCTGATAGCGTGGGAGTTGGATGGTGAAGGTTGCTCCGCAATCTGGACGGGAGACTAATTCGAGAACGCCCCCATGTAATTCTATGATTTTTCGCGCTAGTGGCAGTCCGAGTCCTACTCCTGAGGGCGAGCCAGAATAGAAGGGTGTGAAGATTTTTAGCTGTTCGCTTTCTGAGATACCACAACCGTAGTCGCTGATGACGAAGATGACCTCGTCTGCTGAAACATTGGCAGTGATGTCTACAGGCGAATTATGGGATTCCGAGGCTCGTAAAGCATTATCTACGAGATTGACGATTACTTGTTTGAGTAGAAGAGTGTCTAGTTCGGCTTCGCCATTGGTTTGGATATTTAGTTGTACCCGTGAATCTGTCTTTGGATTGAGTTGATAGCCAGCGAGTACATCTGCAAGGAAGTCCTCTACTTGGGTTGGTTCTGTAGCCAAGGCGAGTGGTTTGGCGAATGAAAGAAATCTGTCGACTAGAGCGGCTTCGTCGTTTAGCTCTTTGAGCAAGGAGTCAATTGATTCGACTGAACCTTGGAAGTCGGATTTTTCCGCGCGGCGTTTTACCAGAGACGAGAAGCCCATGGCCGCTGAGATTGAATTGCGTAATTGGTGAGCTAGTCCTGCGGACATCTCTCCAATGGTGGCTAATTGACGACTGTCTTCGAGACGTCTTTGGGCGCGGACTACTTCGGTTTGATCGGAGATTAGTAGCATCAATTCTCGCAGTGAGGAATCAGCTTCGATGAGTGGCATTAGTGAAACTCGAAAAGTATTGATTGAGCCGTCTGGGCTTTTTTGCTCGAATTCAAAGTCGTTTATTTCGCAAGTAGGGTTGAGTAAGACACGCTCTACTTGTAATTTTATTTTCGGGTAGTCGTAGAACATTCCAACATAGTCATCGTTGTTATTTTTTTGTAGTGTCTTCCCTAGTTGTATTGGCGAATGACATTCTAAGAATGTTCGGGCTTTGTCATTGACGCCGATTAGACGGCCTTGACTATCAAGGACTACGACGCCAGTTGTGATGGCTCCGAGCAGACTGTCATTGAATCGTTCGATATCACCGATGCGTCCTTCTAGTTGTTGATTTAGTTCGAGGAGGCGTGTTTCTTTGGAGCGTAGTTTTTCGATTGTCTGTTTGTATTTGCTGACAAGTTCATCGACGGCGCTTTCGGCATCGGGCGAGCTGGCGCCGACTTCGGCGACACTTTCTTTGATGCGTTTGAATGGTGAGGTGACGCCGCGAAAGAAGGCGAATACCGCTAGAGTCATCAAGAGCACGATGACCGCTCCACCTATGAGCAGGTAGCGCGCATCACGCTCTACTGCGGCTAAGGGAACTGTGCGTTTGGCTAAAGCGAGGACTCTCCACTCACCAGCGCTGACGACTGGACAGTGATAGAGTTCCCATTCAGATTCTGCATTTCTCTTGTATGAGAATTGGTACTTGTTATTGCCTAGAGTTCCACGCTCTTCACTATCGAAGAGTAAGGCGTGGATGTTTACTCGCGCGTTGCGTGAGAAAACTGATGGGTAGCTGGCGACTTCGGTGAGGTTTGAATCTAGGATGAGAGCATAATCGACATCGTCTCTTGTGACGAGGGCGCTGAGGATGACGCTCGTGGCATTCTTAGTTGTGTCGCTTTCTATTTCAGCGCTGATTCTAAGGGCTACAGATGTGAGCCTTTCGCGATTGGATTCTCTGAGGTCATTGGTTACACGCGAAAGAGTTCTGTTGGCCGCGAAGTTCATGATGGCCATGACCATGACAAAGGCGAGAATTGCGATGGCAACTTCGGTTTGGAAAGGGGCTTTTTTGTGCAGAGTTAGCATACTCTGCTTATCGACAGATTAGCTATGGGGATTTAGATAATTTGGTTTTTTACTCTATGGTTGAAACAGCGTCAGGTTCTAGGACATTGTCTCATGGCGTTGAGATTGAGGCGGCGGGATAGGGTTATGTTATTGAACAAGGAAATTATCGACGTAAAGACGGATGATCTTGTCGCCATAGACCATGGCGACAAAACCCGCTAGAGCGAGAAATGGGCCAAAGGGCAACATGCGTTCGCGGCGGAATTTCTCTGAGAAGGCCATGACGGCTATTGAAACCAACAGGCCGATTCCCGCTGAGGAAATGAATATCAGGAGGACTCTTTGCCATCCGAGGAATGCGCCGAGCATGGCGGCCATTTTTATGTCACCACCGCCCATGCTTTCTTTTTTGAAGAGAAAATCACCGAGAATGGCGATGGCGTAAAGCGCTCCCCCACCGACGAGAAGGCCGATTGCTGATGAGGCGATTCCTATTCCATCGGAGGTTAATGAATATATTAGTCCGAGAATCATGCCTGGTAGGGTTAGTTTGTCGGGGATAATCATGTGTTCCAAATCGATGAAGATTATGACAATTAGCGCGGCGCCTAAGAGAGCCATGGCGGCAAGTTGCAAAGTGAAACCAAAGGAGAAATAGAGCCAGACAAAGACACCTGCGTGGAGGGCTTCGACGACGGGATAGCGCCAAGGGATGTGGGTTTTACATGTGCGGCAACGTCCGCGTAGAATCAAGTAACTGATTAGCGGGATATTATCGAAAGCGCGGATCATGGCGCCGCACTGAGGACAGGCCGAGCGACTGGTTCCGAAGGGTATGTTACGTGGTAGCCTGTAGATTAGGGCATTGCCGAATGAACCTAGGAGCAGGCCCATGACGGCGACTACGGCTAATTCGATTATGGCTATTTCGGTGATCTGCATGATATTTAATATATCGGCAGAATTGCTTGATGAAAACAGTTTTGATTGGAATAGTGTTGATTAGGGCAGTGGGGTTAGCGTCGGGTCACACGTCAGCTGAAGCCGCCGCAAGACCCGACGCAACTTGGGACGTGTCGACATTATCGGGAGAAGATTAGGATGCACTTGTTGAAGTCGTATTTGATGAAGTAAAATAGTGTTTTCATTGAGATGCGAAACTAATGAGTTAGAAGAGCTAGTGAGGCTAAGGATACGGCGGCGGTTTCGGCTCGGAGTACTGATTGGCCGACTTTGAAGGGTGTGAAACCGTTTTCGGAGGCTAGAGTGATTTCTTCGGGGGTGAAACCTGATTCTGGTCCGACTAGGATTATTAGCGGCTGTGATGGGTCGCTCATGATTTGCAGTCCTTGAGTAGTCTCTGCATTTCCAGCGCTGGGTTCGGCGATTAGTTTGCCGATTTCTGTGCGAGAATCTCGCTGGGAGTTGGTTAGCCGTGAGTTAGTCAAGAAATTTTCTAATGATTGTGGTGGGGCTATTTCTGGTAGGCGGCTGCGTTCGGATTGCTTGAGCGCGGATTTGATGACTTCGCGCCAGCGATTTAGTTTGCGTTGGATTTTGTCAGCTTCTTCGAGGCGGACTTTTGATTTTGCGGTTAGGACAGGCGCGAAGGCGCTGACTCCGACCTCGACGCACATTTGTAGGATTTGATCAAACTTTGAGGCGGTGGACATGCCGATGGCCATGGTGACTTTTCGCTGTGGTTCGCCGACATTGCGTCTGGTGGTGATGATTTCAAATGATGAGTCTTTGTTGCCAGCGCGGGTGATGATGCAATCATAGACGAGACCTGCGCCATCGGTGAGCGAAAGACGGTCACCTTTTTTGTGGCGCATGACTTTAGTGACATGCTTATGCTCGGCTCCGCTGAGTGTCAGGGAGTCGCCATTGATGTCTTTGATTTCGACGAAATTGAAAGGCATGTGAGGGCTAGTGAGATATTTTGTTTTGGCTTTAAGTGTTTATCCTACTAGACGACCATAGCCTAGGAATTTTCGGATTAGGGCGATTTGACCGATGTGGAATGTTTCGTGGAAGTTTAGAAAAGTTAGACTTCCCTGCACGGTTTTTTCTTGGCCTGGGAAAGCATATTCTGATTTTGCTCGAAACTCTTCTTCTGTGATATTTTCGAAGCGGTCTTTGATTTTTTCTGTGATGTTATTGAAAGAATCGATTACTTCAGGCAAAGCTGGATAGTCTTCGGAAGCTGTTAGATCTGCGGCGCGAATAAATAATTTCTCAAAATTGTGTTCGGCGTTAATTCTGAGGATTTTCGCGATATTGTAACGACTGGAGGTTATGTGGCCGTATATCCAGTGAATCGAATTTGTGTGTTCGTTGGGACGGGTGTGGATGTGTTCGTCCTTGATATCATTTAGAGCTTGCTCGAGTAATTTCACATTGAGGGTATACAACGCCGCAACTGGAGCGGCGCTGGCGATAATAGTATTTGTATTTGAACTCATAAACCTTCTTCCTCAATTCTTATCTTAGCCTTAGAAGACTGAGACTTTGAAATATTTCTTGGGGTTGGTTTCCATATCGAGTAAGAGATTTTCTAGACGGGCCATGAGATTGTGGAGGTTTTCATAGACGCTGTCGTCATTGACGAAACCACCGATGGTTCCTTGGCCACTGTCGACTTTGGCGAGGATTGAGCTGAAGCGCTCGCTCATGATTGCTAGGTTGGTATAGAGCGATGAGTCATAGAGCAATTTGCCAACCGTGCCGCTGGAGTCAGTCCACGCTTTTGTTAGTTTTGTCATTGAGGCTACGCCCTCTTCGAGACTGACGAAAGCGCGTTCTTGGTTTTTGTTGAAACCATCGAGGGTTTCTTTTAGTGACGCTAGAGCGGCATCCATATTGTCGTACATGGAATCGTCTTTGAGAAGTTTCCCGATTGTACCTTCGCCGCTGTTGATGATTTCCAAAGTGGTGTTCAATTGTTTTGAGAGAGCGTTCATGTTTTCGAGAGCGCTGACACCTTCGTCCACGATTTTTTCGGTTTCATCACTAGCTGGTTGAATTACACCATTGCTTTCTAGTTTTGGACTTGTGGGATCACCTGGAGATAGAGCGAGATATTTGTCGCCAATCAAGCCAATTGATGAGACTTTGACGGTGGCGTCGGTTTTGACTAGCTCCCAGACATTGTTGCGGACTCGGCCGACGACTTTGATTTGGTTTCTTTCGTTGGCGAATTTGATTGATTTGACATTACCGACTTCAATACCTTTGACCCAAACTGGTGAGCCAGGTGTTAATCCCTTGACATCATCAAAGTAAACGACGAAGAATTTCTTGCCCTCGAAGATTGATGTGCCACCGCCTGTGAATGAGGCGTAAAGCATGAAGGAAAAGGCAAATATGACAACGATGGCTATCTTCAGCTCAGACCATTTGACTCTATTGGAACGACGCATTGTTTTTTCTCTGACTCTTCTCTATTTGGTCTACTCTCTTTTCTGAGAGTCTTGTCTTATCTCTACTATACTGTAACCAATGATACTGCTACAGATTCTGAGTTGCGAGTTAAATGCAACGGGATACTTTCAATATTTATGAAACTAAGTTAAGCACAAATTAACTAAACGAACTGCCTTCTTTCCATCAACTTTAGCGAGGCTCGAAAAGGTTCGAGAAAAGTTAGGACTCTTTTGTCGGACGAGCTTTGCAAATCTGGTAAACTTCCATCGAAAGCAACTGAGCCTTTGTCAATCAGAATAAACTTATCTGCGATGGCTAGGGCATCGAGGAACTGATGTGTCACAACAATTGTGGCGATATTTCGTTCCCGAGTCAACTGATCCATCAGGTGTAGCACCTGGGTGGATGATTCGGGGTCTAGACCCGTTGTTGGTTCGTCGTAGAGCATGATTTTCGGGGCTGTGGCTAGCAGCGCTCTGGCGATGGCGACTCTTCTTTGCATGCCACCAGAAAGTTCTTCGGGCATGCGGTCCATTATTGATTCTTCCAAACGCACAAATCCGAGCATCTCGCGGACTTTTTCTTCGACTTGTTCGATGGTCATATCGGAGTGCTCTATCAAATAGAAGCCGACATTTTCGCCGACGGTTAATGAGTCGAAAAGAGCGCCGTCTTGGAAAACCATACCCATTTTCTTGCGAACATCGCTTAGTTGTTTTTCGGTGAAATCGCTGACGTGTTCATCATCGATACAGACATCGCCTGAATCTGGTTTGTACAAACCAAGTAAGAGTTTAAGGATGGTCGATTTGCCAGAGCCAGACTGCCCCATGATTACCCGCGACTCGCCTTCGGGAATACAAAAGGAGACATCCTTTAGGACGGGCTCACCGCCTGGGTAGGCAAAAGTGACGTTCTCTAGGCGGATCATGTCTTGTGGTTTGGACATAGCTCTGTTCTTCCACTTATTCTAAGTTGTCTTAGAAGTAACCTTTGATGAGTTTGAAAATTACTTGAGTGATTACGAAGTTGGCGAGCAGGATTGATATTGAAGTGATCACCACTGATTGATTTGTGGCGGCGCCAACTCCTTTGGCTCCTCCCTCGGCGGTGAATCCTTTCCAGAGGGAGACAAAGGCGATAATGAAAGCGAAGACAATTGGTTTGACGAGTCCCATGGTGATGTTGCCGAAGTTGAGGTGTTCGACTACAGGCGCCCAATATAGTGAGCCTGAGATATGGGCCAAGAGGACGGCGATGATGTATCCGCCAAAGAGTCCGACGACATCGCAGATGATGGTTAGTACTGGCACCATTATCAGGAGAGCCACTAGGCGCGGTACAGCTAGTTTTTGCAAAGGGTCGATGGAATAGGCTCGGAGGGCGTCGATTTGGTTTGAGGATTTCATGGAGCCGATTTCGGCGGTTATGCCACTGGCGACACGAGCGGCGACCATGATGCCTGTTAGGGTTGGCCCGAGTTCACGGACGATGGCCATGATCATGATACGGCCAAGGTAGTTTTTGGCGCCGAAGTCACCAAGTTCATTGGCGAAGTTGATGGCGATGGCTTGGCCAGCAAGGATTCCAGTTAGGGCTACTAGCCAAAGTGAGCCGACACCACCGAGGTACATTTGCTCGAGGGTTTCGGTGAGATAGAACGGACGACTGAAGAGGGCCTTGGTTACACGTCCTGAAAAACGTATTAGTTGGTCGGTTTGGTAGAAGAAGTTTTTCATCGGGCCAAGTTTGTGAGTTGCCATACGTGAGTAAACAACTAATTGGAAACAATGTTCGGCGATTCTTGATAAAAAGATAGTCGTTTTTGAGACAATCCCGAGCGCAGTAATTGGCGCCCTTTCGCGGGGGCATACTAGGACTCAAGTTGGCTCCTGTCAAGGTATTACTCTGGGGAGTATGTTGAAGCTGGCGCTATGTTATACTCACCCAATCTTGGCTCAGGTATTGACTTTCTGGTAGTCTGGCGTGAGATTAGTTGCGTTGTTGAATTTTGGATTGGGCAGTTTGGTTTAAGATATATCTTAGTAAAAAAATATAATTGTATCGAATGTGGGGGCACATGAGCGACGAGACAGCAGAGAAAGCAATAACATCACCAGTAACAGCAGAGACTAAGAGTCCGGTTGAGTCAGAGCCAGTAACGCAAAAAGCTAAGGCCAAGAAACGGCCACATGCGATTGCGCTTTTTTCGGGTGGTTTGGATTCTGCGCTGGCTATTTTGCTTTTGCTTAAGCAGGATATCGAAGTTACGGCTTTGACATTTATGACGCATTTCGGTTGCGATGCCTCGTCAGATCGCTCTTCATGCGGCTCTAACCCCTACCCTATGGCTGACAAGTTTGGCTTCAATGTCAAGTTGATGCATCTGGGTCAAAAGTTTGTGGATATTGTTGTCGATCCGAAACACGGGCGTGGCAAGCATATGAATGTTTGTATTGATTGTCGGATGTTGATGATCAATGAGGCGGCGCGTTGTATGCGGATGATGAATGCTGATTTTCTGGTGACAGGTGAGGTGATGGGTCAGCGTCCGATGTCACAACGTAAACCGATTATGGAATTGGTGGACAAGGAAACTGATCTTGGCGGCAGGTTGTTGCGTCCACTTTCGGCCAAGCTTTTGCCACCGACATTACCCGAGCAAATGGGTATGGTTGATCGTGAGCAGCTGGAAGGTATCTCTGGTCGGAGCCGTAAACGTCAGATGGAACTGGCTAAAGAGTTTGGTTTGGATGAATATCCGACTCCCGCTTCGGGATGTTTGCTGACTGACGCGAATTATAGTCGTCGGCTCAGGGATTTGCTTGCTCATAGTGGGACTATAAATTTTACGGATTTGAATTTGTTGCGGCTAGGTCGTCAGTTTCGTATTTCTCCAGAATGCAAATTGCTTTTGGGGCGGGATGAGAATGATAACAAGGCTTTGATGCAGTATCGTAACAAGGAAGTCTATGTGCTGGAGGCGCGTGAGACTAGCACGCCATTTGGTCTGCTTTATGGTTCTCCGAGCGAGGAGGATTTGCGATTTGCGGCATCGACTGTGGCTCGTTATTGCGATCAAAGGGACTTGCCTGAGGTTAATGTGACGATTGTCCGTGATGGGGTTGAGCGTGTCTTGCGAGTGGCTCCCGCCAATGAAGATGCGCTCTCTAAGGTTCGACTTTAATTTTGCTATTGGGTAACAAAAATTAAAGGGACTCCGCTCTGACAAGCGGAGCCCCCCTCTCTCCCCGTCAACGCACCTAAGACAACCCTAACCGCCGGGAAATAGTCGTCTACGTCAGCGACTCACCTCTGAATCACTGACGCTTGCGCTCATTGGCGCGATACGTTGACACTCTACTTACTTACAAAGATGGCGCCAAACTCGTCGCGCACAACCTATGTCGCTATTGTTCAATGACTTAGTCTGACATGTAGATATGGCTTATCGATTTGTTTGGGATTAGACGCATTTTCTGCGTGATTTGATTATTGTGGATGGAAACCTGACTGACGTAAGCTGTTGATGGATTTAGGGTTGTGTGTTGGTAGGGAGGTACGAAACGAATATGGAGAATTCGTACGTTGCTACGTTTGGTGTCATTGGAATAATGACTGTCCGACTTGTGCATTAGTCAAACCTAAATGTATATCTAGGAAGAGATTTCCAAAAAGAATAGAGGCCCCAACATTGTTGGGGCCTCTAGGGAAATACTAATCTAATCGAAAAAAAACATTCCAGATATGTACGTATCTGGTACGCAGAACTGTCTTCTCTTATTTCAAGAGGACCATCTTGCGAGTTTGGACAAAGACACCGTTTCCAACATTGAGCTTGGAGAAATACATGCCCGAGGAAACAAGAGCGCCGTTGGAGTCCCGACCATCCCATTCAACAACTTGAATGCCAGCTTCCTGCTCTTCGTCAATCAGAGTGCGAACACGCTGACCGAGAACATTGAAGACCTCAATAGTCACGTGAGAGGCGACTTTTAAGGCGTATGGAATTTTTGTTGTTGGGTTGAATGGATTCGGATAGTTCTGCTCCAGAGCGAACTCTGTTGGTAGAACTGAGCCAATCGTGCCACCAGAAAGAGCAACTTCCACTGGAGCGAAGCTTGGCGTTTCCATGACGACGTGTGGCACTTTCTGTTCGTCGTATTCATTATAGACGAAGTATAGAGCGTGATCTGGGTCTTTTAGTACAATGGCTTCAATGCGCACAGTCTCGAGAGAAGCATCGTCTACACTGAAGTGTAAATTGGCGACAACACCTTCTCCAGCTGAAAGATCACTCTTGGAGCCGAAAACCATGTTAATAGCGCCGATGATAACGGTGTTGTTCTCTTTATCGATATTTGCGGTCTTGAAGTCATAGCCACTGAGCATATCACCAAAGGTAACCTCTGTTAGGGTTACACCCTTGGAGTATTTCAACGGAATATCCAAGGCCGTCAAATTGGCGCCATAAGCGATTTTAATTGGTACAATCACTTCATTGATGGCTTGCGCATTTGGAGCCGCTTTCGCGGAGATATTAAATGCGCTCTTATTTGCCGCTATGGCTGAGCCCGACAAAAGCAGTGTTCCTATCACTGCCAATGAGCAAAAACGTTTCATGTAATCCCCTCCTGTTCGGGAGTAAGTTGATTCTTGTGACCCTATTTGGCGTCCTGCCTTTTTTGGGGCCTCTATCAAGTTCCGCAAATCAAAAATATCTTCTTGTTTACTTATCTAAGTTGTTTACCTAAAAAAATTGTTTACTGCGTGTAAAAGGTAAATATCTGGTTTACAACCAATCAGTTCATTGCAAATCTGGCGCCTTATTGGGCCTTTTTACGGTTAAATGCTATGGGTCCTCATTCTGTGTGTCTTGAGTGGGGTCAAGTTTGAATCCCCTGATCAATTACAAACGATCAAAACTTCGCTGTGATAGTTTCTGTGAGGACTAACTTTGCAAACTCCTCCGCCATTTTTTTGCCACCTACCATAAGACCGAAGGTGTTGTCTTGAAATCACTTACTGACTCTACAGAGCCAAGCTTGACTGACGTGAGGGATCTGTAAGGCAATAGTAAAATACTGGATGCTTTGAGGACTGTCAAGCATTTTTTGTCTGGCTCGGGTCTCGCTTTGACTCTCTCAAAAGCGTCTTTCTGAGGTCTTTGCGGTATCTCTTCTGGCTTTGATGTATGCAAGCCGAGGCGCTTTTGGTGGAAAGCATTTCCACTTTCGGTTTTTTTACCGCCTTGGGTCAGTTTTTAACTCAGGTTTCAACAAAGTCTTCTCCGCTTAGTCCTTTGCTTGCCTCCGATTGGGAGTTTGAAACTCTGGACTCGCCTGCGAGGGGATTTTAGCTCTGGTTGAACATTCAATGGGCGAGAATTTGCACTTGAGAAATCACCTAAGCCTTGTGCGCCTATTGGCATTCTCTCTTTCTCTTTATAGTCCAGCGGGGCTGAAAAAGTTCAATTTACTTTGTGCGAATTATAGATAACGCAGCAAACTTATTTTGACAGCTTTTTGTGGACTTCATTGACCTGCATCAGGGCCGCAGAGCCATACCAAGGGTGGAGTTCCATCAATAGCCGTCCCGCTTGGATGGCGGGGTCTGTGGCAGTTATTTTTTGGGCTTCTTCAACTGTTTTGACATTGAAGATGAAGATTCCTCGGAACTCTCCATCGTCCATGAAAGGTCCAGCGAGAGCTAGTTTCCCTTCGTCGGCTAGTCGATTGATGTTGGCTCTATGTGCTTTTTGCAGAGTTATGGCCTCGGCTTCATTCTGATCTCGATTTGGCCCTGCTTTTAGAAAGGCCACTACATATTGGCGCATGCCGTATTCGTCGGCGCCGAGTTTTTGGGCAAGTTGGGCGTCGAAACTGTTGGTTGGCTCGGTTTTGATGTTTGACTCCTCTGATTTATTGGCACAGGCCGATAGTGTGCAGGCTAGTAAGAGAACGAAAATAATGCGCATGAATCCCCCTTGAATGTTAGTTTGATAATTGTGTCAGGTTTGTGTGGCTGATTTTCAGCTCTGGAAGTCTGGGAAGACTCGCCATATTGTTTCGAGTGTTTCGCCGCGTTTGTCTGATGCACCTGTGGTGTGAATCTATTGGGTCTGCAATTCTAGCGTCTGGTTCTCTCGTCTTTGGGGGCTAGGAAGACTATTCCGATTCCAATTGAGACAAGAAACTGCTTGTCAGTCATGTCCCTTGTGATACCTGCCTGGAGGGCAAAGCGAGCTCCGCGTTTTCCAGTTATCATACTTATTGAGCTAGATATTGAGTAAATAGGTCTTGGGGTCGCCCCGCTCCTTTGCCTAATAACTGGCGCCATAACTCCTGCACTTATGCTTGGGTAGATTGTTGTCACTGGGGAAAGTTTGTGACTGACAAACCCCGTGATTCTTCCTCCGAAATATAGGGTATTCTGGACTTTGGCTCCAAAAATGCGGCTGGCTGTGACCGTATATGCCCCACGCACCCTCTCGTTTTTGCCAGGGCCAATTGCGGTGTATGATACCGCTATCGAATTCGCAGAAGTCGTGTTTCGGCGAATTCGGGAATTGTGTTTGCCGATACTAAACCCAAACTCTGAGCTCTTGCTAGTTCCAAAACCTAGAGCCAGAGCGCCGCTAGAAACATCTCCCCCTACACCATAGCCAGCTGCGAGGCTTATGGGGACGGCGTCATCTTCCCATAGTTCCGCTAGTTCTTGGGACTGGACTGGCCTATTTGCTAACAACAATACGCTCATGATCATAATGAAAAGAGCGCTCAGGTGTGAGGGGCTTGGTTTAGTTTGTAACATATGTCACAATAATCAGTATCACATACTGTGTCAATGTGGTTGGTTTTCTGTAGAAAGCTGGCTATATGATTATGTGGAAGTTGCAGGCAATCTCAAAAGGAGAAAATACTATGTATCGCAAGGTAGCGGATTTTTTGAAGAGTTATGAATATGAAACAGCAGCTACGATTAAGACACTTGGCGCTTTGAGTGATGAATCATTGTCGCAGTCGGTTTGTAATGAGCATCGGACATTGGGGCGCATTGCCTGGCATACTGTGACGACTATCACTGAGATGATGTCGCAAACTGGACTTAGTTTGCCTGCTGTTGACAAGGATGCGCCTGTTCCGAAAACGGCGGCGGAAATAGTTGAGGGTTATAAGCGCGCGTCATCTGAGTTGGCGACAAAAGTTGAGGCTGAGTGGACAGATGAGAGTTTGCTGACTGAGGATAATATGTATGGCGAGACTTGGGTTAAGGGTCAGACGCTGGCGGTTTTGGTTCATCATGAGATTCACCATCGCGGTCAGATGACGATTTTGATGCGTCAGGCGGGATTGAAAGTTCCGGGGATTTATGGGCCTTCTATGGAAGAATGGGCGGCTTTTGGGGCGCCTGTTCCTAGTGTTTGAAGCGCTTAAGAGTATTAAGAGGGGCGGTGTTGACATAGTGTCAACACCGCCTTTTTTTGTGCCAATGATTTGATGTATTTCAAGCTGGCGGTTGTGATGGGGCGCCTGTTTTTTTTGAGCGGAAGCAGGTGGCCATTACGAGGATTACTGCGAAAATTCCAGCAGTCATGGCGATTGTTCTGGCGATTTCGATTGGGGCTATCAACCATGCCAGAGAATATATTATTCCTGCGATTGTGAAGGTCCAGCCCGCGAAGCGACGACGGGCCTGCCCATTTGGCGCGCCGCATTTCTCATCAGAAAGCGGTCTGATTTTTTTGGGAAGTGCATTTCCCATGACTATCAGGACGATACCGAAGACTATGCCCATGCCTCGTCTAGCTTGTTCGGGGTTAATGTAGTCATGGGCGCTGAGATATTGGGCCAGAAGTGACAGACCGATTATGCTGGCAGCTCCTAGTAAGGCTTTGAGTATTGGCTTGTTCTGCATCATTTGAAACCTCTCTCCCATTTGGGATGGTATCTACGTTCTTATAACTACACCGTCAATTATTATCTTTGGCAAGCTCGGCGGATTCACCTGTCTCTAGTTTATCTTTCACCATTACATCTGTTTTTAGCTGCATGCCGAATACTTGAGCGAATCCCAATAGGGCATCTTCGAGTACTGAAATTTTTAGGCGGTAGGTTATTGTGCGGCCGCTTTTGGTGGCGTCGACTAGGTCGGCTTCTAGTAGGGTTGAGAAATGGGCTGACATTGTTGGCTTTGAGACCTCGAATTCGGCGGACAACTCCCCTGCTGTTTTTGGTCCTTGGCGAAGGATTTCCAAGACTTTTCGTCTGGTTGGGTCGGCTAGGGCTTTGAATACTCTGCTCATAGATTGATAGTTAGCTAATTATCTAACTATTGTCAAGTAATAATGGCGAATATTCTGTACTATTGGCGTATGTTGTTGTCTGTACATGACTTATTTGAGATTCTTATCCAAGACTTCGTCTTGGAAAATATCTTCAATTTTAATATTGAAGAGGCGTGCGGCTCTGAAGGCCAGCGGTAGACTTGGATCGAATTTGCCTTTTTCGATAGCATTGATTGTCTGACGTGAGACATCCAAAGCTGTGGCGAGTTGGGCTTGGGTCCAGTCTCTTTCTGCGCGGAGGACTTTTAGCTTGTTCTTCATTTGTACCTGCGATATCCGAGAACGACACTAGTGACACAAGTCAGGGCCATTATTACGATAAGATGTGAGATTTCAGGTTCGAATGTAATCAGTTTGCTGGCCTCAAGAGCTTCGTAGCTCAACCCCACTACCAGCCCTACTCCAAGCGCTATTGCCATGGCTTCGAGTTGTATCTTTCGCATCAGATCATCTAGTCCAACCAAGTGCTGTTTGTGGGCGAAAATCATTCCAAAGCCAAAACCTAGTTGGAGTAGGACGCTGATCATGGACAGCGTTGTGTTGTAGTCCCAAATGTATTCTGGGCCGAAAGTTGTGAGTGCTGTGGACATCACCCACGCGCTTGTCCAGAAGGCTAGTTGAATAGTGGTTTTTCGAGCTCGAGCTTCTAAGCTGCTGTTTTGAGTTGTCTCTTTGTTCATTTGTCTGCTTTCTTTGTCTCAATGTATGGTTTCCTTTACTTTTCTTAGGATAGGCACGCAAACGACATATGTCAAGTACCTTTTACAAAAAGATTGGTTTTAGTGACTATTTTTGATTTGCGGTAGATGAGTTAGTCTTTCATATACTGAATTTGAGAAACTGGGGATTTTGGGAATATAGTGGTTGTGGTGAGAATCTTACTTGAAGCATGCCCTAGAAGGGCTTGTTGATAAACCCCGAAACTGTTGCGTTGGGTCTTGCGACGGCGCTTTTTGCCGTTGTGTGACCCGACGCTCCCCTCTGAGCGAGTGTCAGGTCACAATTTTCAAAAAGCGAAAATCAAGACCCGACACAACTCAGTGGGACTTTATCAACAAGCCCAGAAGGGCAGGCCACCTGAACGTTCATGAATCGGTGCATTCAAGTTCGATGCTTGACGATTTGTGAACTGTTGGCGTTGAGCGAGCGCTTATCTGGGGTTAGGTGCCTTCTGGGTTGGAAGGATATTTCGAGCGATATAATGGCACGGCAGTTTGCTCGATAGGATAGACGGGCGCTGGTGTTACATCCTCTGAATTAGATTGAGGTTGCTCTCCGTGAATAATCGAAATGAACTTGACAGCCAAATGCTCCTGTCCTTTGGGGAGCTGGAATTTTTCAATTCGATTTTCGTAGCGGATATTTAGTCTGTCGAGCAGTATGCCTTTTTTGAATTCGCATTGACTAAATTCTTCTTTGACAATGACGTAGTTGTGGATTTTGAAGCGTTTCTTGAAATGAATTGTGAGGTGTCCGTCGATTACGCTGAGATAGCCGCGATAGTTTGTACCGAATTTTTTATGCCCAATTTTGACTCCTTTGCCAGTAAATAACAGAAGATATATGTCAGATTCGCTTCGGATATGATATGATGGTATTAGGCTGTCGAATTTATCTGGTAGCGAGCTGACTAGAGAATCTCCTTTTACGATTTTCATGGCGCGCAGGACTGTTTTGATGATGGCGCTGATAGCCGAAAGTTCGAGCCGAATTAGGCGGATCATTTTGGGAAAGAAAATTGCTGTTATGGCCAGTATCGAAGCAACAAACCAGAATGAAAGGACTGGATGAGCGGTTGCCATGTATACGCCTCCAATTACAACTACGTCCTCGGCGAGACTCATGGCGATATTGGTAAATGGCTCGGGACTTTGATTGATAAGGAGTCGGGCGCCTGATTTTGAGGCATGCGACGAGAGCCCTACCCCACCTAAAACTAGCGCCGCGACAGTTTGGTTGACAGGGCCGATATCACCGAGAGCGACAACTCCAAGAACCGCGGCGCCGACAGGGCGGATGAAAGTGTGAATTGCGTCCCAAATGCTGTCGACCCAAGGGATCTTATCAGCGAAAAACTCGACTAAGAATAGTAAACCAGCCACTGCAATAACGTATGGTTCTGAGAGAATCGCGAGACCTTGTACCTGTTCGGGAAGTTGGAAGATTCCAAAACGAGTTCCCAGACCGATTGCCAAAACTGCGGCATAGAGATTTATTCCTGATAAATATGCCAGACCAAGGGCTGGTCCTAGTAATTGAATCATGTGTATGTCTACATCCCTTGACTGTTAGCTTTTTTCGGCAAAATAGAAATCACTCTTGCGCTTATCAAAATGTAGAGTTCGAGTTTGAATTGCAAGTGCGGGGTTGGTTACGATAATCACTTCTATGAAGTCTACCGCTATGACATGCACTTATACGATCGACCTCCCGCCATCCCTCAAAAGCTGTGGCTTGACAGCGAGTTACCTGTTGTGGTACATTGGGTTGACTGTAATTTTGGCGGTTGTTTGATTTCAGAGAGCCGCCTGACTCCTCCCCAACGGTTCATAACGTTTTTTTCGCTTACGAGAGGTAGACTTTTACCATGGCAGAGCCCGCGCATAGTTCTCAATCTGGTAGTTCGCAATCCGAATCAAAAATTGAGCAGTTTCAGCCTTATATTTCCGCTGATAAAAATATTGCTGAAGTGACGATGAAGGCGCTGGTTTTGGGCGCTATTCTTTCGGTGGTCTTTGGTGTGGCTAATGCCTACTTGGCTTTGAAATATGGTATGACTGTATCGGCTTCGATTCCTGCGGCGGTTATGTCGATGGCGATTCTGCGGACCCTGTTTAAGAACGTTACAGTTCTCGAGAATAATATTGTGCAGACGGTTGGCTCCGCTGGCGAGTCACTGGCGGCTGGAATCACTTTTACTATTCCAGCGTTTTTTATATGGGCGGCGCAGCCGAAGTTTGCGGCGATGAAGGATATACTTGGTTCGGAGTTGCCTTCATGGTGGTTGATATTTCTGCTCTCAATGCTCGGCGGTACGCTGGGCATTTTGTTTATGATTCCATTGCGTCGCTATCTAGTTGAGAAAGAGCATAAGACTCTGGCTTTTCCGGAGGGCACGGCCTGTTCTGAGATTATTATCGCTGGCGAAGAAGGTGGCTCTAAAGCTAAGAGCGTTTTCTTGGGCATGGGTATCGGGGCGCTTTACAAGTTGCTAATGAACGGTGTGCGTGTATGGCCTGAGTCACTTGAGATGCATTTGAAGAAGTTCTTAAAGGGTGGCGTGCTTTCTATTGAAGCCACGCCAGCGCTTTTTGGAATTGGATATATTCTTGGGCCACGTGTGGCTGGGTTTATGCTTTCGGGGGCTGTGCTGGGTTATTTGGGTATTGCCCCGTTGCTGTCGTTTGTCGGTGGATTTATTCCTGAGGGCGTTTTTATTCCACCCGCTGGACCTGGTGACACGCCGCTGGGTATGATGACGAGTGATGAACTTAGGACGTTCTATATTCGGTATTTGGGAATTGGAGGTGTTTCGGTTGGTGGCTTTATTGCGCTGTTGCGTGCGGCTCCGACGATTGTTCATTCATTCCGCGAGGCTTTTGGTCAGGTGTTTGCAAGATTTAGTCCGAACGGGAACAAGGTCAACGATGCGGATGTACCGCGAACAGATAGAGATTTACCATTTGTTTGGGTTCTTGGCGGTGTGCTTTTGGTCGTTGTGGCATTGTTCTTTTTGCCAGGGATTGATATTACAATTTCCGCTGGCGTGGCCGCTACGGTCTTTGGGTTTTTGTTTGTAGTTGTTGCGGCGCGGATTGTCGGTGAGATAGGTTCGACTAATTCGCCTGTCAGTGGTATGACTATTGCGACATTGTTAGTGACGGCGTTTATTTTGATGGCGACTGGCGCGACCGGTGTGGCGGGTATGGTGGCGACTTTGATGGTTGGTACGGTTGTTTGTATTGCTGTGTGTATGTCAGGTGATATTGCACAGGATCTTAAGACGGGATATTTACTGGGCGCGACACCACGTAAGCAACAGCTGACTGAGTTTGTGGGTTTGATCTTCCCTGCTTTGGCGATGGGTGTGACGATTTATATTCTAGATGACGCATTTGGTTTTGTGGCTTCGGCTGAACATCCGAATCCGCTTGCTGCTCCGCAGGCTAATGCGATGGCGACTATTGTGCAGGCGGCTTTTGGTGATGGACTGCCATGGGCGCCGATTTTAGCTGGTGGTATGATGGCTTTGGCGGTTGAGTTGTTGGGGATTCGTTCATTGCCATTTGCGATTGGAATGTATTTGCCGCTGTCACTATCTACGCCGATTTTCGCTGGTGGTATTTTGCATTGGATGATACATCGTCCGAGTAAGGCAACGAAAAGTGATAAGACATTGGTTAAAAAGTGGCATCAAAAAGGTATTCTCTTTAGTTCGGGAGTTGTCGCTGGTGATGCGTTGATCGGTGTGGCTGTTGCGGCGTTGGTGGCAGGCAGTACAACATATCAAGGTTATTTTGACAGTCATGGTGGCGCTGAGACGAGTTTAGTTGGTGAGTATGGGCCAGCGGTTTCGTTGTCTATCTTTGTGGCGCTGGCGTTGTATTCGTATCGTTATTTCAAGTCAAAGAGTAAAGATGAAGTTTAAGCTATGAGTAATTCTGTTATCAGTTCGTTTGTTGGCCGTGTTAAGGAGAATCCTTGGCCGTATGTTATTTTCGCGGTGGCTTTTGCGGCGCGGTTAATTTATATCATTGAAAAATCAATCAATGACCCTGCTTTTGCGCATCCGATGGTTGATGAATTGTGGAATTGGCGCTGGGCTGAGGAGATTCGCACGGTTAGTTTTTGGGGTGAGGATGCGCTTTTTCGAGCGCCTCTTTATGCTTATTTCTTAGCGGGCATGAAATCGTTGACTCAGTTTCTGACGCAAACTGGTGAGGCCCCAGCGACACAGTTGTTTGTGATTCGGACACTTCAGGCGGCGCTCGCTAGTGTCACTGCGGTTCTTGTTTATCGTTTGGCTAATGAGACAGTTTCAGAGTGGGCTTCAGACCGAGTTGGTAAGTTTGCTGGTTTGGCCTACGGTCTCTGGGGGACTTTGATTTTCTATGAGACGATGTTGTTGATTCCTGTGGTGTTTTTGTTTTTGACGGTAGCGGCGACTTTGCAGCTTGTGCGCTGGGCTAAGCGCCCACAACTCTCTACTCTAGTTTATTCTGGTTTACTTTTTGGACTGGCGGGAATTACTCGTCCGAATATTTTGTTGGTTATGCCACTCTTGGCGGTCTATGTCCTTTTTGTGGGAGCCAAGAGTAGTTTGCTGGTTGGACGATTGAAGAATGTTTTGATTTTGACACTGGCTGTTTGTGTGCCTGTGTTTTCTGTGACATTGCGGAACAAGATTGTTACTGGCGAAGCGACATTGATTGCGACACAAGGTGGCGTGAATTTTTATATCGGCAATAATCCAGTTGCTGAGGGACTGACGATGCAGATTCCAGAAGTTAATTTGGATAATGTTTCGTGGTCGCATTTTGCGCCAACTACAAAGCGGATTGCCGAAAAAGAAGCTGGCCGCGCATTGACACCTACTGAGGAATCATCGTTTTGGACGGATAAGGCTTTTGACTATATCAGCGCTAATCCGATGGCGTTTCTGGCGCTAACCTGGCACAAGATTACTTATATCGGACTTGGGTTTGAGAACTCGGACAATGGTGATATTTATTTTAAGCGCGGGCAGTCTTTGCTGTTGACGGCGCTTATTTCGGGCCGGACTTTTCCACTTAAGTATCCTTGGGCTTTGTTTTTGCCATTGGCGTTGATTGGAATGACCGTGGCTTGGAAGAAGCGAGAGTCACTTGGGCCATTGTATTTGATTTTCTTCGGTTATCTGCCGACGATTTTTCTGTTTTTGGTGACGGCTCGTCATAGGCTATTGCTGGTTCCTTTTATTGCGATATTTAGCGGAGTTGGGTTTTATTATCTCTATGATCTGGTTAAAGAGAATGCTGTTAAGCGACTAATTTTGCCAGGTGGCGTGACAGTAGGTTTGATGATTATTCTGAGTGTTGTGTATTATGATATTGGTTTTCAGAATGAAGCGCAGATTTATCAGAATCAAGGAATAGCCCATACTCGTCGCGGTGACTGGACTGAGGCGGCCAACTCTTTCTCTCAAGCGCTCGAAGTTGATTCGATGTCATATATCAATTGGAATGAACTGGGTTATGCTTTTATGCGGATGGACAGTGTTGAACGGGCTGGGCGTTGCTTTAATAAGTCGTTTGAATTGAATCCGCAGTATATTGAGCCACTGTTAAATTTTGGGCAAATGTTATCGCATACGACAATGTATGATTTGGCATTGAAGCGCTTTGAGAAAGCGCACCAGGTGGCTCCAAATGATTTCAGACCAATCATCAATATCGGTGATGTTTATTTGCGCCAAGCTATTTATGATAGCGCCGAGAGTTATTATCGTCAGGCTAAAGCTTTGGCGCCTGAGGAGAAGGAAGTTTATTTTAAGTTGGGTGAGTTGTTCGCGAGGACAAAAAAGTTTTTCTCAGCCGATCAAGAGTTTCAACGTGGCGCGTATTATGGCCAACCTTCGGCAATAGCTCTGTTAAACTGGGGTAATCTTTCACTGGAGCGCGGCGAAGATGAAGTAGCTCTTGAGAAATATAAGCAAGCTTTGCGTCTCAATCCGCGAATGAAGCAGGCTTGGTATAGTGTCGGGATGACATTCTATAAGATGAAAGCTCCAGCAGATTCTGTGAGGCGCTATTTGCGTGTGGCTCTTGAAATGGATCCTAATATGGAACAGGCACGGCAAATAATGACACGTGTTAATGCGCAATAAGCCGAGCATGTTTCGACCAACCTATATTGTTAACAATATATATTGTCACTTAGATTGTTACTCGCAGGCTAGTATTTGGCTCGGCGCTCGATGACGTAGTTTGAGCCAGGTAGTGACTTGGCGAATTTTTTCAAATCCGCGAGCATGCGCGACATCTCTCCTGCATGGGAGAACATATTGTTGCGATTGATAACCACTGCAATAGAAATTGATAGTAAGGCAAAACGTTCCATCACGCCGCGACGGTTGGTAGTGACTATGCTGCCTCGGTCTCGGTCACGTTTGTGGTAGCGATGCGGTATTAGTGTATCGAAGACTTTCAGAACTGACTCACTGATTTGTGGGGCCATTGGTGCGGGGATAATGTAAATGAAGTCATCGCCGCCGATATGTCCGACGAAGCCTTCTGGGCAAAGGTCGAAGACGGCATCACGGATGATTCGTGAAGTTAGGCGAATGACCTTATCGCCATAGTAGTAACCATAGGCGTCATTGTAGGCTTTGAAATTATCTAGATCGCAGTAACAGACGGCGAACTCTTGCTGGAGGGCTAGCTGTCTGTCTATTTCTCTTTCTATCATTGATGGCCCAGGGAGCATGGACGAGGGGTTGATAGAGATGTCACGGATGGATCTGTTCGAGAGCATCTTTATTCGCACTTGACACAAGCGCTCTAGCCACTCCCCTGTCATGAAGTCGTCGCATCCGTTTTCATAGGCGGCAATCACAGTTGAGCTATCTGGATTGGGGTGATAGAGAGCCAGTGGAATTATTGAAGTGAAGACATTTTCTTTGATGCGTCTGACCAATTCGATTTCGGTTGTGAAGGCTGATTGTCCTGCTATGAGGGCTAGATCTAGTGGGAATCTTTGTGAGATTCTGAGGAGTTCATCGAAGGTTCTAAAGTAATGGAAAGAGATTTCTCCATTTGGGAAGTACCCTTCCAAATGGTAGACGAGGTCTATCTTTTCTTGTCTTAGCGCGCAATGGAACATAGTCTACTCTGGAGCCTAGTTTTCTTGCCGTTCTAGTGGGTGAAATGATTTGACTGTTGAGCGTAAGAACTCTTTGTCGGGATGTGTGTACATTTGGGTTGTGGTTATTGAAGTGTGTCCGAGTAATTCTTGTACGACACGTAAGTCGGCGCCACCATCAAGCAGGTGAGTGGCGAAACTATGGCGGAAACTATGTGGTGAGATATTGACTCCTGCCCCAGCTAGGTTTGCGTATTTGCGAACGACACGGAAGGCGCTGATACGACTTAGTGAGCCACCGCGCGCATTGACGAATAGGGATGCTTGAATGGCGTTCATGGCGATGTTTTTTTCGTGGTTTTTGACAAGCTTTTCTCGGCCATCGCGAATGTAAAGAGTTAGCGCCTGACTCATTCGTGTTCCGATGGGAGCTATTCGTTCTTTATTGCCTTTGCCTCGAACGACTATGAATCCAGCTTCGGGCATGAAGTTCGACAGCGATAATTTTACGGCCTCTGAGACTCTGAGTCCTGCGCCATAGAGAGTTTCTAGTAAGGCGCTGTCACGTTGCCCCAAAGCAGTATCTTTATTGGGGAGGTTCATAATTTTTGTAATTTGCTTAACGCTCATGGCTCCTGGGCGATATTTTACCAACGAAGGTGTGCGGATTTTTTCGGGTAGGCCTGCCCCGCCTAAGGAATGGTCTTTGAGGTAGGCGGCGAAACTTCTGACTGCTGAGATTTTGCGCGCTACAGTTGCTGGGCGGGAGCCCTGATTTTCTAGCGTTGAGAGGAAACGGTTGATGTCCGATGTGCCCGAGGCTGTGACAGGCCCTCGGCAGGCGGCTATGAAGGCGCTGAGGTCACTGCGGTAGGCTGACACTGTGTTGGCGGAGAGTCCTCTTTCGAGATCTAGAAACGAGAGGTACTCCTCTAACGCGGCGTGACTTTGTTTTTGGGCGTCAGTGGTTGCCGCCGTTTCTTGTGCGTTGGAATCTTTCATTGTGCTGGTTTTGATATTGTGCAACAATCTATGGCTGACGCTAGCGCTACGGCGCCGACTACTTTGATTCCCGCTTGTTCTATTGTTTTTCCAACCTCGGCGATTGTTGAGCCAGTGGTCATGACATCATCCACAATTATTACCCTTTTGCCTGAGAACTCGGAACCATGAGCAATGAAAGCGCCCGCCAAATTGCTTTGGCGGTGTTCGGTTGATAGGTTTGCTTGATTCTTCGTTTTGACAATTTTCTCGACCATATTTGTAGCCACAGGCAGTCCTGTTAGCCTATTTAGTATATCGGAAATAACTAGGGCTTGATTGAATCCTCGGGCCTTAAAACCTGTAATATGTAACGGAATGGGGATTAGGACGTCGGCTCCTAGAGCTTGAATTTGCCTAGCTCGCAGCCGTACAAGCGTCAGAGCCAGCCTCTCTCCTAGTGAAAGAAAGCCTTCATACTTGAATTTCTGTAACATCTCTGACAGAGGAGAGCAATATGTGCCCAAATATATGGTGGGTATAGGTGAGATTTGTGGTTCTGAAGCTTGGGGTCGAATCGATGGGTAGGCGGCTCTTTTCTTGTTTGAGAGCGAGGTCTTTGTAATGATCGGCCTTTGGCGTTTTTTTAGCATTTGGCCCCAGCAGTAGGGGCAAACGGAGTAACGGCCTGAGCTGTAGCGCTTATCACAGATTATGCATATGGCTGGATAGATTAGCTCGCTGATGGCTGAGCCAATATTAGTGAGGCCTTGTGGCAAATTCGCCTGCCAAAGATTCGGAAACTTGGTTGGTGACTGGTTACCTCTCATGGACTGAAAGATATTTGGCTGGCTCCTAAAGGGCAATATGAATTATTGACTAGATGGGATTTGGCTGAATGTTCTGGTAGGAGATATTATTTTGAGCCCGTGTTACTTCTTTGAATGTCGATAACGCCTTGGATTTTTTTGATGCGGAGAAATAATGATTGCAGGTGATCTAAGGAATGGACATCGATTGAGAATAAGCCTTTGGCGGTTGTGCCGATGGCGTGCATTTCGGCGCCACGAAGATTGGCATCGGAGTCTGAAATTGTTTGGGTGATATCGCGGAGCATATTTTTGCGGTCCGCGACTCTGATCTCTACACGGACTCGGAACATTTGATTAGCTCGGACATCCCAATTGACTTCCATTTGTCGTTCTGGGTTATTATTGATGACTTCTAAGTTGGGACAATCTGAGCGGTGGACAGTCACGCCTCGTCCGCGAGTGACATAGCCGATGACTTCGTCTCCTGGAATCGGCTGACAACAACTTGCCAAACGAAAGAACATATCGTCATGACCTTGGATCTTTACTCCTTGGACCTCGGTTCTTTGGGTAGAAGCTTCAGAGTCAGCAATTGTTCGGTGTTGTTTTTGTTCTTCGGGTGTCAGCTTAGAAACGATATGGCCGACAGTCATGTCTCCATTGCCGAGGCTCGCCAGTAGTGAATCTATGGAGTGATAGGATAAAGACTCTGCGATTTCGAGCAAGTCTTTGTCGGGGGGGTAGTTTATGCGGACTTTGCGTAGTTCGCGTTCTAGTAGGTCTTTGCCGATTGGCACTAGCTCGTCATGGCCGATTTTCTTTAGCCAGCGACGGATTTTCGAGCGGGCGTTGGAAGTTATTACTAGTTGGAGCCAATCACGTGATGGGGTTCTTTGGGGATGGGTGATGACTTCAACTATGTCACCTGTTTTGAGGCGTGTCGCTAAAGGGGCAATGCGGTCGTTGATTTTGGCTCCAGCGCAGCGCATGCCAACTTCGGAGTGGACGGCAAAAGCGAAGTCTAGTGGAGTGGCGCCTGTGGGTAAGTGAATGATTTTACCGTTGGGCGTGAAGACATAGATGTCATGCGGAAAGAGATCAATTTTGAGATATTCCAAAAACTCCGCAGGATTCTGCATGTCGTTTTGCCACTCGAGGACATCACGTAGCCAGACCATTTGCTGGTCGCCTTTGTCGAAACTTTTCTTGCCCTCTTTGTAAAGCCAATGCGAAGCGATGCCATTTTCGGCGATGTAGTGCATTTCATGTGTGCGGATTTGGATTTCTACTAAGCGTCCATTGATGCCAACTACCGTAGTATGCAGCGACTGGTAGCCATTGGGTTTTGGACTGGCGACATAGTCATCGAATTTGTCTGGCGCTGGTTTCCACATGGCGTGAATCACACCGAGAACATGGTAGCAGTCGTGGACACTACCGACGATGATACGAATTGCCGAGAGATCGAGGATCTCTTCAAAGGGCACTCCTCGTACACGAATTTTTCGGCTGATAGAATACAAGTGTTTTGCTCTTCCGCTGACATCGGCTTTGATTTTTGCGGCGCTGAGGGCTTCACTGATGGGACCAGTTAGTTCGGCTATGTAACGCTCGCGATCATCGCGGGTTTCATCAAGACGATTTGCTAATTCGCGATAGAACTCTGGTTCTAGGTATTTGAAGGATAAGTCTTCTAGAGCCACTTTGGCTTTGGCGATTCCGAAGCGGTTGGCCATGGGAGCATAAATGTCCTGTGTTTCTTGGGCGATTCTGAGGCGTTTTCTGGCTGGGACATGCTCTAAGGTTTGCATATTGTGCATGCGGTCAGCCAGTTTGATAAGAATCACACGAATGTCACGGGCCATTGAGAGAAGCATTTTGCGAAAGTATTCGGCTTGTTGCTCTTCGTGGGACTTGTACTTCATGGCGCTGAGCTTGGTGACGCCGTCCACGAGATGGGCGATTTCATCCCCGAAGTCTTTCTTGAGTGACTCAATGGTGACACCTGTGTCTTCGACAGAGTCATGCAAGAGTCCAGCCGCAATTGTTGAGGAGTCTAAGTGCCATTCGCCAAGGATTGCGGCGACTTCGCGGCAATGATCGATGTAGGGTACGCCCGAGTCGCGCATTTGCTCTTGATGGGCGGTCTCGGCAACTTCATAAGCTTTACGTAGTAGGGGGATGTTGATATTGGCGTTATGAGATTCTAAGCGGATGATGAACTCTGCGAGATTTTTATCGCGCGCGTATTGGCGCTGTATATCGAGGTTGCTCATTTAGATTTTACCCTTTGAGCTAAGGGTGGCGAGAATTTCACTGGAAACATCATTGACTGGGATATTCAGAGATTCGGAATTGGTATCATGGTTTTGCGGTTGCAGGATGGTTGTATTCTCTACAGGCGGCGCCCAGCGGGTTGGTGACATGGAAGCGGTACGTGGGAATAAACCGATTGTATTGACGCCGATTGCCGCGGCGAGATGTAGGGGGCCTGTTGAGTTGGCAACTACGACATCGGTTAGCGCTAGGAGCGCTATTAGCTCTTTGAGGGTTGTTTGCCCTGCTAATGACTTTAATGCTGATGAGCGGTTGGCTAGAGCGATGTCAATTAGTTTTTGTTCGGTTTGGTTGCCTGTGAAGATCGGGATTATTCCTTGCTTCAGTAAATCTTCGGCTAGATGTATAAAATTATCTAGGGGCCAATCAATTGCTGAGCCGGCTGAGCCAGGATGAAGAGCGACTATAGCATTCGTTGGCTCATTGTTATTTATGACGCCTAGTTTTTCTAATGTTTTCTTGGCCATATTGCGCTCTGTTTCTGTCACTGACACTTCGAGTGTCGTATCTGATGACAGTATACCAAGCGGTTGCAGTAAATCAAGATTGTATTGGGCTTCGCTTTTTTCATTGCGTTTGCGTGACTGATGTATGCGGTGAGTGAATTTCCATGAGTGGAAGCGTCTGGCGCTACCAATGCGAACGGGGATTGTTGCGGCTTTGATCGCTGTGGCGCAAAATGGTGAGGGGAACAAGGCTATGGAGATATCATAGGCGCCTTGTTTGAGGTGTTGGATTGTGGCTTCTAATTCTGCGGAGTCTTCTTGGTTGATGGTGATGATTTCATCAATATTGGGATTGTCACGTAAGATTGGCTCGGTGTATTCCCTACAGAGGACTGCGATGTGACAATTTGGAGCTGTTTGTTTTATGGCCCGATAGACAGGTGTGGTTAGAATTACGTCACCTAGGGCATCTGTACGGGTGATAAGGATTCGTGAGGCGTTTGTGAGGGGCAATGAGTGGGTGTTTTTCATTGGTTTGCCCCGTCGCTCGCACTTTGTTGGTCGATGGTCTTCTGGTGTGACAGGCGCCATAGTTTGGCGTATTTTACGAAGACATAGACAGATGAGAGGAAGGCGATTTGGAAGCCAGCCCAGCCATCAAGGACACCTAGTTTGAGGATGTAGCGCTTTATGAAGATTGCGGGTGGTTTTATTAATGGGCGCCAGAGGCGGAAGCGCATACCTGAGTTAGACATTTCTTGGGCGGCTAGTGTGGTGTAACGGTTTAGACGCTCGAGGTAGTCTTCAATTGATTTATAAGAATAGTGCAGGATGTCGTTTTTTAGTTGGCCGACAGTTCCTGAGGAGATGACGGTTTCGTGGACGGTTGCTTCCGAAAATTTGCCGTGAGTTTTGCGGAAGAGACGCAGGACAAAGTCTGGGCGCCAACCAGAGTGATGTATCCAAGCGCCGACGAAATTTGTTAGGCGTGGGATTTTGTAGCAGTCACATTGGGTGTTTTGGGAAGATTTCAGAATGTGTTTGATTTCTTTGGCTAGGTCTGGTGTGATGCGCTCGTCGGCATCTAGTGAAAGTATCCACTCCCCTGTGGCGTAGTTGACTGCTGTTTGTTTGGCGTGACCGAATCCTTGCCATTCTATTTGATGTGTCACGGCGCCTTCTTGTTCGGCGCGTTTTACAGTATTGTCGGCGGAGTTTGAATCAACTACGATTATTTCATCAGCCCAGCTTACCGAACGTACACAGTCTATGATGTTCTGCTCTTCGTTTTTGGTGATTATCACTACTGATAACTTTGGAGCGCTCATGGCTTTGATCCTTGCGCTTCAATCTTGAATGTTCGGGCGCTGACTTTTGAATACTCTTGGAAGACTTGCTGGACTGTGATGTCAAAGATGTCACAAGCGCTGCCTCCTAGGACTACGCCATCGGGCTGGCCATAGGGACTCCACTGCGCTAATGATCTCCCGTGGGTTGGATAGATACCGACAACTGGGACGTCATATTGGCGCGCAACATGGATTAGAGATGTATCAGGTGAAATCAGGATATCCAGATGAGAGATGATGGCGGCGACTTGTAGGATGCTACCACGTGGTGGAATTAGTTCAACTTGGCAGTTGCATTTTTCTTTGATACTCTCAGCAAGCGCTCGTTCGTTTGGAGCGCAGAGCAAGCTGATGAAGTTTCTAGGGTTGGACTCGCCTAGTTGATTCAATAATTCGACGAACTTTTTTTCGCCCCACATGCGGTTTGGTTTGCCTGCGGAGATATTGACCCCAATGATTTTGGTACTTGTTGAGTCGTTTGTTTTTAACTTTTCTGAAGAGCTATGTAGTGAGTTGATAAACTCTGAGGCTCTTTGCTTGTCGATTGCTGAAGTTGCCAATGGCGCTTGCTGGACATAGCCTTTTTTTTCGACACCTAGCGCGTCTAAGACAGAGAGAGTTGTGTCGACTATGTGGGCATAGTTGGATTCGTAGAGTGGGATGTTGGTAGTGTAGTATTTGGCGAATCGTGATTTGCCTATGCCTATGCGCGGGACATTGCGGCCGACTAATTGCGAAACGAAAAGCGCCGTGACACTATCTAGGCAGATCATGTCGATAACCGCGTCGTAGTTTCTTTTGCGTAGCATCCACAGAGTTCTTAAGTCCTGCCACGGACGTTTGGTGTAGAGCCAGATGGCTCTTATGCGCGAGTCTTCGGCAATTATGGCTCGGCTACTTGGTGAGGCGATGACTTCGATTTGGAGGTCGGGCAATTCACTGGCTAGAGTTTCGAAGACTGGCAATGAGATGACCATGTCTCCTAGTTTGTCGAAACGTAGGAAGAGCACGCGCTTGTACTTGCGCACTTCACTTGAGTTGGTGGACGACGCGCTCTTTGGGCCTGTGGTAAAGAACAGACTCAGCAGAGCCATGACGAGTCTCTTGAAAATGAACTCTAGGCCTTTGAGGAAGCGCTTGTACTTGAGTATTAACAAGTCTGTAATTCCAGTTTCCATATTCGGCGGCTCGGGCCAGTATAGTTATTGAACTTGATTAGGTGGCGCTGGGTTCTTTGTGATCTGAGAGCAATGTATGCTGCATATCATAGAGCCGACGATAGAGACCGTCTTGGGCCAAGAGTTCTGTATGTGTCCCTGATTCAACTAGACGCGCGTTTTCGATGACGAGGATTTTATTTGCGCGTTGGATAGTTGAGAGACGATGGGCAACAACTAAGGCGGTGCGGTTTTTCATGAGATTATCGATGGCGCTTTGTACGAGGTGTTCTGATTCGGTGTCGAGCGCTGAAGTGGCCTCATCGAAGATTAGAATTTCTGGATTGCGCAGGAGAGCGCGGGCTATGGCGATTCTTTGACGTTGTCCACCAGAGAGGCGGACACCTCGGTTTCCGATCTGCGTTTCGTAGCCTTCGGGGAATTCGCTGATGAATTCGTGGGCATTGGCCGCTGTGGCCGCTTCGATTAGTTCGTCTTGCGTGAAACTTTCTACCCCATAGCCGATATTGGCGGCGATTGTGTCATTGAATAAATATGTTTCTTGGGTGACGACTCCGAGGAGCGCTCGAAGGGAGTCTAGGGTTAGGTCGCGGATGTCTACTCCGTCGATTAACACTCCTCCGTCTTGTGGGTCATAGAAGCGTGGGACCATGTCGACGAGTGTGGATTTGCCACCTCCTGAGGGGCCGACTATGGCGACAATTTCACCGCGCTTGACTGTGAAGTCGACATTATCTAAGGCTTGGTCACCGCCTGGGTAGCGGAACGAGACATTCTTGAAGACGAGCGATTCTTTGAGGCCTTGAATTGTGATTGGGTTTTCACGCTCTTTGACTTTTGGGACAGTGTCGAGAGTTTCGAAGATTCTTTCGGCGGCGGCCATGCCTTCTTGGAGGCGTGTGTGGGTGGTGGTTAACGATTTTGCGGGTTTGATGAGCGAGAACATGGCGACGATGAAGACCATGAAGTCGGAGGCGTCCATGCCGCCAGTGTTGGCCATGACATTTGAACCTGCATAGTAGAGCATGACTATTCCAGCGAAAGAAGCCAGGGTGTCATTCATCGGTGAGTTGAGATGTTGAATTCGCACCATGCGCAGAAGTGAGTTGAAGTAGGCGCGTGTAGTGGAGTGAAACTTTTTGCGCTCTTTCTCCTCTGTTCCGAAAGCTTTGACGATGCGGAAGTTTGAGATGTTTTCTTCTAGTGCAGAACTGACATCGGCCATACGCTCTTGTGAACGAGTTGAGTACTTGCGGATTTTACCGCCTAGGAACCAGACAAAAAGGAACAAACCTGGCAAAACGAGCATGGCCATGAGAGTTAGTTTCCAGCTAAGAATGATGAGGAAACTTGTTAGGAGTGTGACGAGAGATATGTCAGCGACGAGGTGATTGAAGCCGAGATCGAGAGTCGCATTGAGGACACTGACATCGTTAGTGACACGGCTCATGAGAGCGCCTGTACGTTCCATGTGGAAGTGATCAAACGAAAGGTCTTGGTATTTGTTGAACAATCTGTTGCGCAGGTCGCGCATCATAGATTGCTGAACAAAAACCATGAGGAAACCCTGAAGATAGTTGAAGGCATTCTTGCCGACGATAATGACTAGGACGAATACGCAAAAGTTGAAAAGGGTTTTTGTGGGTGTGTCGGCCTCGACGAAAGATTGGATGGCGGCTTTGGCTCGGTCCTTGAGTCCAACTAAGACTTCTTCAGTCTGGGCTATTTGCTTTTTGGCAGCGCTGTTTTGGGCTGTCTCCCCTGCTGTCGTGTCAATCACAACTGTTGAGTCTTGTGCTGTTGAATAGAGAGCAGTTCGTGAAGTTGTGTCTTGCCCAGCTTTGTGTTCGTCTAGGTTGACACCTGTCATGCCGAAGACAGTGAGTAAGAGTGGGCCGATCATCCAAATCATTAGCGCTGATGAAGCAGAATATAGCGCAGCGGAAATCGAAGCGGTTAGAAGTCTGCCGCGATAGGGTTTGAGGAATGCGAATGTGCGCCAATAGATATTCATAGTTCGAACTATACTTTTGTGATTAGCATATTCTTGTGATTACCACTGTACAGGTACGGCTTCTGCTGGAATGTTCAGGACAAACTTTTGGGCTTTGATTTTCTTTTGGCGTTTTAGGATACGACGTTTGCCGGTGACTTTTCCTTTGCCATCTTCTGGGATGTAGTTGAACTCTTTGAGGAAATACAACCTTCCCCAGAAAGGTGAGTTTTCTTGTAGGTCGAATACAAGTTGGACTTTTGTTTCACATTCCCCGAGAGTCAAGATCGCTTCAATCTCCTTGTCGGTTTGTTTAGCGATTTGAAGCGGGGGGTCTTCATCGCACGCAATAGAAAATGGGAACCTTCCAGAAAAGATAATTGGAATAATCTGTTGTAGGTCTCCCCCGCTAGCACAACCCGCTCGTGTCATTTCATCGAGGGGACCTGAGAAGTATTCTTTTAGAGTTGGGAAATAAAATAGTGACGAGTCTGGGCGCCAGATGCCTTTGGCTACGCCTTTGCCCAAGTAAGCGCGCGCGGTGAAGAGCGCAAGGGAATCGCTGATGTAGACATCTAGGCGAACTGAGCGGCGTTTGCCGTTTTCTTTGAATTTGACATCGAAGAGGTAGGCATCGACGATTACTTTTGTATTGCCTCTCTTTGCCTCTTCTTGTATGGAAGCGCCGCTGGGACTACGACGACCGAAGATGCAGCTTTGTAGTGTCAGAGACATTAGTGTCACCACTGACAGCAAAGTTAGAGTTCGCAGAGTTTGTGAGCTGGGTTTAGAGCTGTGTTTAGAGTAGGACATTTAGAATTGGCCTGAGTATTGGTCCGAGGATTGTGAAGATACCTGGGAAGCCGGGGATGAATCTTGGGATAACTATCAGGCCTATGAGAACCATTGGGGCTATGCGCTCAAACTCCTGTAGTTTGGCTTCATACTCACGTGGCAAAACTGAGCGGAGCATGTGTGAGCCATCGAGTGGGAAAAGCGGTATCATATTGAATAGCGCGAGAACAATGTTGATCTGGATGCCGAAGTAAAGTAGTGAATAGAAATATGTTTGTGGAGCTAGTGTGAGGGTGTTGAAGATTATGGACATGATTAGCGCTAGGCCGATATTTGAAAGTGGTCCAGCGAAGGATATCCAGAAGTCGGCGACGCGGTAGTTGCGGACGTTCATTAGGTTGACGGGCACGGGTTTGGCCCAGCCAAAACTAAATTGGCTGAGGACCATGACGATTGTACCCATCATGTCCATGTGGACCAGAGGATTCAGTGTTAGTCGCCCAAGACGTGTGGCGGTATCATCGCCGAATTTTAGAGCTGACCAAGCGTGAAAGAACTCATGCACCGATAGTGAAAAGATTATCATTGGGCCAGCTATTATTGCTCGACGTAAGAATTCGCTGTCAAAATCAAACACGTTATATCCTCTACAATTTGGCAGTCACAACAAAACTATTCTCAAAAATACAGTCAATTTCGAAGACGCCCCGAATAGAGCCAATTGCCTTTTATACTACAATCATCTCTAATCGGAGCGTATTCACATTACTCCAGTTCACGTCACTTCGAAATCACGGCCAAATTGGTAGCCCTGTCAAGTCTGAAAAACAGTCTCAAGAAAAACAATCTCAAAGACTATGAATCAGGCGTAAATGCCACGTAATTCAAGAATCGCGACAACTCGTTTGATGGCTATCATATAGGCCGCCAAACGTAGCGAGACGTTTTCATCGTCAGCCATTTGCTGAACATCATCATAGGCCTCGACCATTTTGATTTCCAAGCGACGATTAACTTCGGCCTCTTCCCAGAAGTATCCCATTCTATCTTGCACCCATTCGAAGTAGGAAACAATCACACCGCCAGCATTGCAGAGAATGTCGGGGATGACTGTTATGCCTTTCTTATACAAGATTGCGTCAGCTTCGGGTGTAATTGGGCCATTGGCCCCTTCACCAATAACTTTAGCGCGGACTTTTCGGACATTGGCCTTGGTGATTTGGTTCTCCAGCGCGGCTGGAATGAGAATGTCGACTTTGGCAAAAAGCACGTCTTCTGGTTTGCATTTTTTGGCGCCGCGGAAACCGACGACTTTTTTGCGTTTTTCGACGTGCTTGAGGAGTTTTTGAATATCGATGCCATCTGGGTTGTGGATGGCGCCATATTGGTCGGAGACATAGGTGATAGTCGCACCTTCTGCGGCTAGGAGATCAGCGGCTACGCTTCCGACATTGCCGAAACCTTGAACTGAGACTGTTGAATTGCTGATGTCCATGCCGAGTTTCTGGCAACATTCACGAACAGTGAACATTACGCCGCGACCTGTGGCCTCTACTCTGCCAAGCGATCCGCCGATTTCGAGCGGCTTGCCTGTTACTACTGAGGATGAGGTGTAGCCTTTGTGCATGGAATAGGTGTCCATAATCCAAGCCATGGTCTGCGAGTTTGTACCGACGTCAGGCGCAGGAATATCGACATTTGGTCCGAAAACATCGATTAGATCCGCTGTATAGCGACGCGTTAGTCTCTCTAACTCTTTAATGGAAAGTTTGCGTGGATCGCAAATGATTCCGCCTTTACCACCGCCAAATGGGATTTTGGCCACGGAGCATTTCCATGTCATCCATGAGGCTAGGGCTTGGACTTCATCGAGAGTCACACCTGGATGGTAGCGGATACCGCCTTTGGCGGGACCGCGAACGATGGAGTGTTGGACGCGATAACCAGTGAACATTTTGAATTCACCGTTGTCCATGCGCACGGGCAGTTTTACGATTGTTGAACGCCTTGGCTCTTTGATGTATTGCATCAGCGCTGGGTCGACGTTCATTTTTGAGGCGGCATTGTCCAAGAGTTTGAGGACATTGCCAAAGACTGAAATCGGAATTGTTCTTGACTTGATGTTTGCCATGTTTAAACCGTCAGATTGATTCTTGGTGATTAGAGTTTAGCGCAATCGTTCTTTTTTGTTTCTTCACGATTGCTCTGTTGACTGTTACTACGTTCTAAAATGTTGTTACTAAATATTCTATTTGTTGTGATTTGAGATGATTGAGTTGGTGAGTATTTCTTGCTTTGATTGGTTACTTGTTATTTGCTTTTCTTTCCTGAAACGAAATCTGAATTCTCATCAAAGAAGCGCCATTTTCTTTCCTGCCCGACTGAAATGCCGATGCGGGAACTGGTTTCTATTCTCGCTCGGCCGAGGTTCTTTTCGCTACTTATACTTTGAAAACCTCTCGCATTTGGAACAACTTTGTCACCAGCAATGCGGTCGGCAACATACATAGGGCCGTTCACCAAATCAAGACCATTTTGTCGCAGATCCAGCCCTAGCGCCAGTGATAGTTTTCCTGGTCCGTTGGTTTGATATGGCAGTCCTGTTTTGGGGTTGATTTCTAGTTTTCCCGCCAGTGGCTCTGCGGCTCTAATCAAGATTGCCGCAGGAAATCCTTGTGGCTCGGTTACTATATTAAGGCAATGGTACATGCCATAGATAAAATACATATAGGCGAATCCAGGGGGGCCGTACATCTGACTATTTCATGGAGTTCGACCTCGGGCGGCATGGCAGGCGGGGTCTTCCTCGCCGATATAGGCCTCGACTTCGACGATGCGTAGGTGTTTTTCTTTGGCGCCTCTGGTATCTACTAATATTGCTCCGATTAACTCTCGGGCGACTTTTAGAGTTGGGCGAGAGTAGAATAACAGTGACAATCTGTTGAGTGGCATATCTTTAGCCTAATGTAGAGCAACCATTACTGGAACATACTTGTTCCCCGACGCTGAAGCTATGGCCCTTGGTGGGCTGTGTCAATATACTCGATCTATTTGCGTGGTGTTACCGAGTATTCTGGAACTTATTCAATGAAGACTTGTTTTTGAAACTTTGGTATAACAACGTCGTTAAACAATCCATAGGGGACAGCGTCATAGGCTCTAGAGGCCCACGGGCCAGACGGTGTTGAGAAATATATTAGAATTCAGACACATCGCTATTAGGGAAATTGGCAAAATTTCCAGAAGGATTACATTTTGAGCTATTGCTATAATCAGGTGGATTTTCTTAAGGCTACAGTCATAACTTTGCGCGCTAAGTTTTGCTTGCTCCTATTGGGCGCGGTATCGGTTTTCCTAGTCTCCCCTGCGGCGGCGCAAATGGGGCGTAATGTTGACCGCAAGCAAGTTTCGGCTGTTGGAATTGAGAGTGGCTCTATCAAACTTGATGGCGTTTTGGATGATGCGATTTGGAGCAAGGCGGCATTTGTTTCTGACTTTATGCAGAAAGAGCCAAACGAGGGTACTGCGCCTAGTGATAGGATGCGGATTGCTGTCGTTTATGATGGTGGGGCTTTGTACATTGGCGCCGAATTGTTTGTGGAGGATGGGCGTGATTTTCCACTGTATTTGGGTCGTCGCGATTCTCAAGGACCGACTGAGCAATTGATTGTTGCTCTGGATACATATTTGGATCATCGAACGGCCTATGTTTTTGGGGTGAATGCCGCTGGTGTGCGTTTTGACCGCTTTCATGGATCCGATAATCAAGGTGATAGGGATTTTTCGTTCAATCCAGTTTGGGAGGCAAAGACCAAGATTACGGCGAAGGGCTGGAGCGTTGAAATGCGAATTCCGTTTTCGCAATTGCGGTTTACTTCGAAGGATGAACAGGTTTGGGGAATCAATTTTAATCGCTGGATCCCTTCGCTCAATGAGGATGTTTTTTGGGTGTTTGTTCCACGGCAAGAAACAGGTTATTCGTCTTGGTTTGGTGAATTGCGCGGTATTTCCGCAATTGAGCCTTCTCGCCGAATTGAGCTGACACCTTATGCAGCTAGCAATGGCAGTGTCACTGATCTGAATGCTGATGGTGATCCATTTGATGATGGTAGCGAATTGAGTTCGCGACTGGGTGGAACACTCAAGATGGGATTGGGTCCAAATCTGACATTTGAAGCGACTGCCAATCCTGACTTTGGACAAGTCGAGGCTGATCCCGCAGAAGTTAATTTGAGCGCATTTGAGACTTTCTTTCCTGAGCGTCGCGACTTCTTTACTGAAGGCAGTCAGTTATTTAACGCCGAAGGAGGACGCTATTTTTATTCACGTCGCATTGGAGCTAATCCACATGGGTCGGCTGAAGGCGAGTTCGTTGACCGTCCTCGAAACACAACCATCTTGGGCGCAAGTAAGTTGACTGGTCGTCTGCAGTCGGGACTGTCGATTGGTGTTCTTGCGGCTGTTACGAGTCGAGAAGTGGCCTCGGGATTTACTCCTGCATTCGATACAATTTCTGCGCAGAACTTTGAAACTGAGATTGAACCTAGGAGTTTTTATGGTGTGACTCGTCTTCAGCAGGAATTCGGGAAAGACGGTTCAACTGCTGGAGTAATTTTGACTACCGTCCAGCGAGATATTGATGAATCCAGCCCGTTACGTTCTAGATTGCGAACTGGGGCCTATAGCGGAGCGGCCGATTGGAATCTTCGTTTTTCGGGAGGTAAGTATGATTTGATTGGAAACGTCGGATTCAGTAATGTTCGAGGTGATACATCAGTTATTCGGCGCACTCAGGAGTCTAGCGCGCGGTATTATCAACGTCCCGATGCAGATTATGTAAGTGTCGATCCGACTCGCACTTCATTGGGTGGCTATCGTTATGGTTTGCGCGGCGGTAAACGTAGTGGCAAGCATTGGTTGTGGGGCGGCGGATTTAATGTCGAGTCGCCGGGGTTTGAGTTGAACGACGCGGGGATTCTTAATTCGGCTGATGGGATTTCGTTTTGGAATAATGTTGGATATCGCGAAACTAGCCCAGGAAAAATATTTAGAAATTACTCTATTTTCTTGAGTTCATTCCAAAGTTGGAACAATGGTTATGAAAGACAATGGGCCAGCGCGGATATTAGAATCAATGTGCAGTGGAATAACTTTTGGAATTCATGGATGGGGTTTGAGCCAAATATTCGGTTTAAGAACCATTCACGGACTCGTGGTGGCCCATTGATGGGCTTTGAATCGGGTTGGAATTTTTGGACTGGATTTTCTAATAATTTCTCTGCCTCTACTCGCTTTGGTCTGAACGGGAATTATGCGGTTGATGAATTGGGTGGATTCAATTATGGAATCAACGGAAACATATCGACACGAATTGGCTCGGGGCTTGAACTTAGTTTGCGTCCGAGGTACAGACGCGAAGATCAGCCTCGGCAGTATGTGACGACTTTGACTGGGTTGGATACAACTGACGCTGGCGCTCTGCTGCATAATCATGCAGCTGGTGGCTCGGCCACTTTTGGTTCGCGCTATGTTTTTTCGCGGATTGCTCGTGATCAATTGTCGATGCAGATTCGGGCAAACTATTTCTTCACGCCTGATTTGAGTCTTGAGGTTTATGCGGAACCGTTTATTGCCAATGGCCGGTATTATCAGCATGGTCAACTTAGTGGACCTGGTGAGCTGGGCTTAGAGACGGTTGCTCCTGATGGTTCGAAGATTGAGAGTAATGAGGACGGAACATTTACTCTTACTAATCCAGACGGGACAGTGAGTACAGTAAATTCATCGCGAAGCAATTTTAGTTCGTTACAGTTTAGTAGTAATATGGTCTTGCGCTGGGAGTTTATTCGTGGTAGCACGCTATTCTTGGTATGGCAACGGAGTATTTTCAATGATGGCGAGAGACCTGGAAAGCGGACTCGTGTTGGTGAGATATTTGATACGTTTAGCGGTGATGGTAGTGATTTTTTTGCGCTGAAGATTAGTTATTGGATACCTGTGTCATGATTGGGGTAATTTATGTGTCTAGACATCCTTGGGGTGGGGATGGATTGTCCGCGGCGGACGAGTGATTCTCGCATTGCATGAGTGGTGAGTCTAACTGAAGGCTAGCCGCCGATTTCCGAGAAGTTTCGGGAGGTGAACATTATCTCTCCTGACACTACGTCAACATAGAGAGTCCACTTACTGGAATTACCCATTTCGCCACAGCGGTCAACGTCGATTTTCCAAGTAACGTAAAGCTCAATGCCCTGTGCTGTCTGGAAAGGAAAAACCACTTTTTCGAATTCTATTGATGAATTTGAATCTGTAGGGTTAGCGCAAAACGAATCATCGTCAATTATGAACTCTCGCTGTATTCCGCCCAAATCATTCCAAGTAATCTTGTGGTCAATCAGACCTTCTTTGATATCATCTGGTTTAGTTTTGGTCAGCGGGATGATGACATCAGGGTAATGATTGCCACGAACGTAGATGGGGCCGAGAGAATCAACTGTCACTTGTATGGCTGAATGATAGACTCGGAGTCCTTCAAGTATCTGGGCCCCGAAGGTAATACTCAAGTCTTTCAAGTCACCATTGTCGAAGCGTTTTACTCGCATCGATATTACTTCGAGATTGCTGATATCACCAACACCAGTAAATTGACTATTCTTTGTTAAAAAATCTCTGGCTTCATCTGAGACGATGTCAGATTTGAAGTCGGCGCTTACTCCTCTTCCCTGAGCCAAACAAGGTGTAGTTCCAATAAACCCAAACGCATTGAGCCCACTGCAAACATCAGGGTTAGAGGCAAGAAACACGTCCTTCAGCGCCGTCAAACTGTCCTGTGCTAATGGAGCGTAGGTGAACGGGTATGTTTGCTTAGTCGGCAAAGGATTTTGCGAATTTGTTGGAGAATTGCCAGAGCATGAAACTGCGAAGACAGCTATTGCAATGGTTAAGTATCCGACTTTGGTAGCGTTTGTGGATTTCATGAATCTTCCCTCCGAGGGTCGTTATCAATTCACTGATATATCTAATCGATTATACACATTATGTTGCAATAACGGGGAAAGAAAGAATACATGTCTTCTGACTGCAAACCTGGCGGTTAGAAACAACGTTACTAATTGTAATCTATCGGAGCTCGACTAATCTGTCAAGGGGAAAGTTGGTAGCTTTGGCTGTTGAGGGTTTGTAATAACTGCAATAAATGACTGCGTGGAGCTATTTATTGACTGATTGTAATTCTAGGAGGAAGGGGTTGGTGGCTCTTTCTCGGCCGACTGTGGTGGCGGAGCCGTGGCCTGTGTAGAGAAAGATTTCGTCGTCGAGAGTTAGGATTTTGTTGGTGAGAGTTTGCATCATGACGTTATGGTCACAGCCAGGTAAGTCTGTGCGGCCGATTGAGCCCATGAAAACGACGTCACCTGAGAACATGGTCTTGTCATGGAGATAGCAAATTGACGCAGGTGAATGGCCAGGAGTTAGGAGGATTCTGAAAGTGAAACCAGCGACTTCTAACGTGTCACCATCTTTGAGAAGATGGTCGGCTGGTGGTGAAGTGACGTTCAATCCGAAAGCCGCAGATAGGTTTTTGGTGGGATCGGTGAGCATGTCTTGCTCTCCCTCGCCGATGTAGATCGGGATATCGAATGCGTTTTTGATATCACGCACGGCGCCGATATGGTCTGAGTGACCATGTGTTAGGAGGATGGCTTCGAGTTTGATACCGAGTTTTTCGATACGGCTCAGTAGCCTTGGGCCTTCGGCGCCAGGATCTACAATGACACCGCGCATGGTTTCGGCGTCCCAGACTAGGAAGGTGTTTTCTTGATAGTCTGAGACAACTAGTGATTCGACTTGCATATCTACTTGTGACATCTACGCTTTATTTGCTCCATGCAGGTGCAAGGTTTCCAGATGAAGGCGTGACTTTTTTGAGTTGAGCGCCAGTGATGTCACAAATCCAAATTGAGCCCTCGCCTGTGGCAAAGGTCAGCCATTTGCTGTCTGGTGACCAGCTAGGAGAATTTGTTGAAGGTGTGGGGCCGCCTTTGGGGGTGTAGATGACGTATTTTTGTATTAGGTCAGGACTAACAACATAGATAGCGGGTTTGTTGATGTCGTTGTAGACATAGGCTATCCACTTGCCATCAGGTGACCAACTAGGAGCTATGGCCTGCACTAGGAGATTGGCTTGTTTGCGAACGTTTTCGTATGAAGGCATAGGGTCGCCAACTTTGGTAACAATTAGGCCTTGCGGTTTTTGCTCGAAAAGCGCGATGAAAGCAAAGCGACCGTCTGGGCCTGCAGTTGGGTTGATACTGAAATAGTCTGTTTGTTGGTAATCTTTACGAATTGGGTGTGCGTCTGCGCCACTAGGATGCACTTGCGACATTTGGTAATTCGGGAAAGTGGCGTCGACGAAATTGGCGTTGTAGTCATTGGTATAAAGAATAGATTCGCCGTCGGTTGACCACTCAGGGTAGCGTCCGCCCAAGCTGGTGGTGACTCTCTCCCACCAATCCACATTGACAGGGATACTATCGACAATGACTTTGAAGATGTCGTAGACACGATGTTTGCCGCCAAGTAGATTTGGACCTTGGAAATCGACTTGTCCACGACGAGTGAAGGCAATTTGTTTGTTGTCTGGCGCCCAACTTAGACGACCAAATGCATTGGTGGAATTGCAGGCAAGGACTTCATTGGTTCCGTCGAGATTCATGACATAGACATTGCCATCGCGGATGAAAGCTAGCTGTCCTGATGGTGCGGAAATTTTTCCCGCTACATCGGCTGGCATGGATTTGACATTCGAGACTTGGGCATTGGCGGAACTCGCGGCCAAACACAAGAGCGTCAGAGCCATTAGGGACATGATTGTTTTTCTGATTGTTTTCATAGAATTCATGGGCCTGTGTTAGTCTGTTATTGGGGTGAGGTGTTATTTGTTCAACACTATTCTATCTATTTGTTGCTGTAATTCTACCTATCCTCTTTCAGTTTGTCGGCTTATGGAGCCTGTAACTCAAGAGGCAATCGGAATGTATACAGTCCAACGACGACAAGCAACCGATTGGCCTTTATACACAGATATGCACTTTTGGTTATACACTATTGGTGGTTTTTGGGGCGAATCATTGGGATATTATGTGGTTTGTAGAAAACAGGTTGCTGGGCTGGTTAAGACTTTGAGTGGGTGGGTGTGAGCGCTGTGTCGCTTTGTGCCTCGCAATGACGGATTGGGAGGGATTATGGATGGATTTGCTTTGGGCGGAAAAGGCACAGCACGCTGTGCCCCTACGGGGTTTGGGTTGGGAGAATAGCGCAACCCGACACCACCAGCGAGGGCTTTTCTCGACAATCCAAATGGAGAAAGACCCCTATGAAGCAGATTTGGGTTGCTTCATAGGGGCCTTGGTGTGCTAGTATTCTACGAGGAACTGGTATTTGTTCTACCAGCTCATGAATTTGCGAATCTCGAATTTACTACGTAGTCCCGAGAAGTCTAGCCCTACTTTGTCGGCTGAGTTGGCGGAGAAAGTGGCGAATATCTCTTGGTTGAGGGCGTTATTCCAGCGAGGATTTGTGAACTTCAACTGCATGTAACTGCCTTCAATAGCCAGAGAGGTTCCGAAGATGTTGGTTGGCAGCGCTAGACGTAGTCCTGCGCTGAAGCCTGGGGCTTGGTCTTTTAGAGAGCCACCGATTTGCTCAAAGAGGGATGTGGAGAGATTGATATTGCCACTTCCCTGCCAGAGGTCCCACTTGGTGAAATAGAAGCCAGCGGAGCCAATGGCCTCGATCGAGAGTCCTTTTTTGAAAGTACCCGTCCTTGATGGCGGATTGAGCAAAAAGTAACCGAAGTTACCAGCTAATCCGAAGATTGCAATTTCAGATTTTAGCTCAAACCCAGTTTGGGAGCCAATCGGCTCAACGGCGAGTGTGAAATCACCTAGAGTATTTGAGCCATTTTTGAGCCAATAGTCAAAGTTTACGGAGACCGAAGTTTTCTTGCCAGTCATGACGCCCATCTCTACACCGATTTCATAGCTATTGGAAAGGCCACCGAGTCCTTCGACTCCGCCGTCTGTTCTAGTGATATTGGCATTGTTGAAGGCGGCGAACTTATCATAATCGCCACCACTGAGTAAACCACCACCGACACGTATCGACATGAAGGAGACGTGGCGAGTGTGCTTCTCTGTGCTGGTTTTCAGGAAGTTGGCTTTGACTGCCGCTTCATTTTCAGTTGTCCCAATAGATGGACGGCCAAGGTCATTGGAATTATCAGTTTCAGCAACGGCATATTGGAAGGCGCTGAGGACGGTTAGTAGCGTGAGGGCAAACCCCAAAGTCGCGGTTTTGACGACACTAAATAAAGACTGGAAAATTACTTTTTTGTGGCGATTCATGTTTGACGCTCCTCGACTGAAATTCACAGTGTGAATGCTATTATGTGAAAGATAATGTGTTTGATAACTCTTCTTGATAATATCGGAGGATTGTGGGTGTGACTTAACCTGTGGGGGATTTCTCTTTGAAACATCGGATACGTTGGGGCTTTGTTTTGGGCTAGGGAGATTGCTTTTGGAGGGCAAGATTGCGGCTTGGGAAGGAAAGGGCACTGCACGCTGTGCCCTTACGTAGGCTTGGTGAGGCCTAGAGGTGAGGTTTTGATATGAAAAAGGCCCACCGAGATGGTGGGCCTTGGAGATGTTCTATTGCGGGTTAGGACTATTTGATGACTCTTGCCAAGGTTATGTTTCTTTGGCCTTGGTATTTGCCTTTCTTGTCCTTGTATGAGACTTCGCATTCCTCGTCTGACTCGAAGAATAGCAACTGGGCAATGCCTTCGTTGGCGTAAATCCTTGCTGGCAGTGGAGTTGTGTTGGAAATCTCAAGTGTCGCATGGCCTTCCCACTCTGGTTCGAAGGGAGTGACATTGACGATGATGCCACAACGGGCATAGGTCGATTTGCCAAGGCAAATTGTCAGGACATTGCGGGGGATTTTGAAATACTCGACGGTTCTCGCCAAGGCGAATGAATTTGGTGGTACGAGAATGGATTTGGCTTTGACGTCGACAAATGATTTGGAGTCGAAGTTCTTGGGGTCAACAACTGAGCATGAGACATTGGTGAAGATTTTGAACTCATCGGCGACACGAATGTCATAGCCATAGGATGAAAGCCCGTAGCTGACGCCTTTTTTGACTTGTTTGGCGGAAAACGGGCGAATCATTTCATGCTTGCGGGCCATCTCACGAATCCAGCGATCCGGTTTAATTGACATGTGAACTCTCCAACGCTGCTTTTTTGTTTCTGTTTGTTATCTCGATTTGGTCAAGTTGATACACTTGTCTTCTTCCTGAAGAAACGGTGAACCACTTGGAGTGGCCAGTATACATAGAAAAATGCTGGCGAACAACTTCCTTGAGAAGCAACTTCCTTGAGAAGCAACTTCCGCCAGATGAATCGTAGGATTGAGATTGCCGCGTCGCTATGCTCCTCACAATGATGGTTGTTTTTTTTGGGAGGGGGTATTTGCTTTGGGGAGAAAAAGGCACAGTACGCCGTGCCCCTACGGAGGCTGGGTGTGATCTTCCCCCACAATAGTGGGAGGTCGAGGGTTAATTTATGCTGGTCCTAGACCGCAATTTGTTGCGTATGGAGTGTGGGTCGTGTACACTTACGGTGGCTTGAGAAGTCTCGAGCCTAGTTGAGATGTATCAAAAGATTAAGAGACAGAGTGAAAATAAATATGTCAGAGAAAACATCCAAAGACGGTCTCTTGATAGTCTATACTGGAGACGGCAAAGGCAAGACAACAGCGGCATTGGGAATGGCTTTGCGGGCCGCTGGTTATGGGTGGAAGATCGCAATTGTGCAGTTTATTAAGGGTAGCTGGAAGTATGGCGAGCTGGAGAGCATTAAGCGTTTGGCTCCTGAGGTTGAATTGCATGTAGCTGGCTCGGGTTTTGTTGGCATTGTCGATGATAAGTTGCCATTGGAGGAGCATCGTAAAGCTGCACAAGCGGCCTTTTCGCTCTCTATGGACATTGTTCGTGAGAACTCGCATCGTTTGTTGATCCTTGACGAGCTCAATGTTGCCACGGACTTGGAATTGGTTAGTGTTGAGCAGGTGATGGAGTTACTTGACGCCAAGGCTCCAGAAATGAATTTGGTGATTACTGGTCGTAATGCGGACACTTCCCTTATTGAAAGAGCGGATTTGGTCACAGAAATGAAGGAAATCAAGCATCCGTACCAACAAGGGATATTGGCTAAGAAAGGAATTGACTTTTAGTCTCCCCTAGCTGGCGGTTGCCAGTGGGAACCTCTAGATGACTTTGTGGTTATTCCGTCTGGAACCGCTGGCGAGGAGCATCAGTTTACTTTTTGATGTTCTACTCTGGCGAAGATGTATTTGGAAGACGATATAGATGAACGTAGTTTTTTTTGATAACATATTGTGATAAGAATTCGAATTGATGATTTTTTTGTGGGCATCAGGAAGGAAGAATAGTGAGTGATTTAATTACAGATTATGAAGTAGCGATTATCGGCGGCGGTCCAGGTGGTCTGACTGCTGGACTTTACTGCGCACGCGCAACTCGGAAGACGATTATTTTTGAGAAGTATATTGTCGGCGGTCAAATTGCCAATACCGATTTGGTTGATGATTACCCTGGTTTTGAATCGATTGACGGCCGTGAGCTCGCTGAGAAAATGAGTAACCACGCTACGAAGTTTGGTGTTGAAATTGTTGCCGATGAGGCAGTTGATATTTGGAGTGATGGTGACTTCAAGATGGTTAAAACAGTTAGCGGCAAGGAATACAAGGTCAAAGCTGTGATTATCTCGACTGGTGGTTCGGCTAACAAGTTGGGTGTGGACGGCGAAGAGCGCTTGTATGGTAAGGGTGTTTCTTATTGCGCGATTTGTGATGGGGCTTTTTTTAAGGATCAGGTTTTGGCGGTTGTTGGTGGCGGAGATGCGGCTCTTGAAGAGGGTGGCTATTTGACCAAATATGCCTCGAAGGTCTATGTCATCCACCGTCGCGACGAGTTCCGTGCGGCCAAGATTGTCCAAGAACGAGCATTGGCAAATCCTAAACTCGAAATGGTTTACGATACCGTTGTGGAAACAATTAACGGTGAGAATAGAGTTGAGTCTGTGACTATTAAGAATGTCAAGACTGGTAAGGTTAGTGACTTGCCCGTGGGCGGCGTGTTTCCGTTTATCGGATTTACACCAAACTCGAATGTCACTCGCGAAGAACTAAAGAAAGACTCTGGTGGTTATATTCTCACGAGCGACCATATGGAAACGTCTGTGAAGGGCATTTATGCTTGTGGTGATGTTCGTAGTCAACTTGTGCGGCAGATTACTAATGCTGTTGGAGATGGAACAACAGCGGCTGTTGCAGCTGAGCATCATATTGTCTCAATTGAAGACAAACAGCGTGTGACTGCTAATTGAATTAGCTAATCAACGCCTAGATACTATTGTAGATTGATTTGATTGAGGACAAATGTAGTGGAGAAAAGAATACTGTAATAGAAGAAATCAGTAAGAAGTTTTTGAACCTACGTTGAGTCTACCTAGCTTATCGAGAATTAAGATACGGCCTGCTTTCCATGGCTGCTTACAAGCAGCATGGAAGTGGGCCGTTTGTGAAGATAAAGTCAATTAAATATGTCACATCCGCGACATTGAAAGACCCCGAACAATTGGCATCACCTGTTCCGGGGATGACAGCTCCAGGGCCACCAGAGAATATTGTCGAAATCATGTGAGTCACGTCGGCTATGTTGACTGTGCTAGAGTTATCGACATCACCAGCCAAATCGCAACAGGCATTCGAGATGTCGGTTGGGCATGGGTCACAAACATCTCCAAAGCCATCGTCATCGGTGTCCAATTGGTCTGGATTGAAAGTGAACTTGCAGACATCACAGAGGTCACCGAATCCATCACCGTCGGAGTCCTCCTGATCTGTGTTGGCCATAGTCGGGCAATTGTCGCAGACGTCACCAATTGAGTCATTGTCAAAGTCCTCTTGACCTGGATTCGCGACTAAAGCGCAGTTGTCACAGGCATCGCCTATGCCATCACCGTCTGTATCTAGTTGAGTTGGGTTTGAAGTCGTTGGGCAATTATCCAGACAGCCAAAGATACCATCGCCATCACGGTCGCCAATGATCATCATCTCACCAGAAGCTAGGAAACCTTTTCCAGCAGAGACTCTTATGCCTGTGTCAAAGGCGGCCAATGGGGCGCCAATTAGTAAATCATCAATGCCATCATCATTGACATCGCCAGAGGCTAAGCTTGCGCCAATTCTATCACCCACACGTGAACCATAGACAAAGGCATCAGGGATTATGCCCTGCATATCGAGAAAACCAGTGATGTGACCAGGATCGAAAAGAACCCAAACTTCACCCGAACCGCCCAGTGAGTTATTGGGACCGTCACCACCGACAAGAGAGATAGCCAAATCTAGTGAGCCAGAGTTATCGAAATCTCCGACAGTTACATTAGTGAGTGATTCAAATCCTGTCGGAGGATAAAAGACGGCGTCTGCGTCAAAATGAGCGTTGCTGACAACTGGAATTGTAGCGACGCCATAATGTATATAGAGTTCGTTCGAGAAGTCACGAGTATTGAAGAGTCCATCGGCATTTAGCGGAATCATAAAGATGTCGTCAAAGCCATCGTTATCCAGATCGTCAACAAAAACGGTGGCGAGTACATCTTCAGTTTCAGCCCCATAGAAAATATGGTGTGGCATGGTTAGGAGGTCAACGGTAGTGGCAATTTGCTCATTAAGAATCAGCCGCACAGAGCCGCTTTCGGGGGTTGTGCCACCGCTACCATTGTCACCCGGGAATGAGACGACAATGTCACCCGCTCCGTTGCCATCAATGTCACCAATAGCGCAGGTATTTAGTGCACGCACTGCGAAGCCTTCAATATTGTAGGGGCCATCGCCAGCGCGGGGGCCGTAGATAATGACATCTGAACCAACCCCAAGAGTAAGCGTTGCTGGCCATGTCAGCCCGCGTCCATAGAGTACGTGATACTCGCCGCCATCTAATCGTGAATTCGCTGGTCCATCGGCGCCGGGAACTCCGATAATAATATCTGCGATAGCGTCACCGTTGATGAAACCTACAGCTAATGATGTTCCTGAATGATCAGGGACAGAACCACCGCCGACTTCTTCGCCTAGGATAATGGCGTCGGCTTCTAGGGCCAAGTCAATATCTTGTTGGAGTGAGCTGGCGCCAAAAACGATATATGTTTTACCAGCGTTCTTGTTGGCGCCAAATTGGTCACGGCCACCTGGGGCTCCAATGATTAGATCGGCAATACCGTCTCCATTGACATCACCACAAGCTAAGGCTTCACCGACGAACTCATCTGCAGCAGAACCATGCAAGAGAACATCAGGCGTTTGATTGAGTAAGTCGAGTGTATCACCAACGAAGTTTCCATTTCCAAAGAAAACAGCCACAGCGCCAACACTATCGATTATTAGTAGATCGAAATAAGGACCTGAGATAATAAAATCGTCACGTCCGTCATTGTTGAAATCACATGAGATGATTTGGGCGCCCCAATTGGCGCCTGACGGATTGCCGAGAATAGTTTTGGCGCAGAGGGCGCTTTCCCCCAGACCGTAATCGGCCTGGCTAAAGGGTATAGCTTCTACTTCAGACGAAGCGCTAAGTTTTGAACTGGATTCGGAGAAGAGTTTATTTGTAGACGAGTTTTCGAAGACACCTATAGGGGCCGTCTTGGGGGTTGTTAAAAGTTCTACTGGCTGTAATGCCTGAGAAGCTTTCTTAGCAACGCCTTTCCCATTTGCCGAAACAACGGGAGAAACAACAAGTTGCAATGCCACCAAGACAGAGGCAAAAATGAGGGAACGAGCCCCTCCGTCTTGTGCCTTCATAAGTACCTCAAAAGAGACGGGGATGTACGCCAACGACCGTACTGAGTTAAGGTAGTCGAAAATGGCCCATCTGTCAAGGAGATTTCGCCTACACACAGCCTTACATTGTAGTATGTAGGTCTATTCATGGGGTGTTTCCCGTTCTTTTTTGTAATCCACAATACTTGTTTCTTATCAAGAGAATTCTCTTCTTGAGCGTCACACAGCGAATTGTTTCGCATTTGTCCCTAGAATCAGTAGTCTGCTGAAACGCTTAGATTCAATGTCAGCAATGCAATTATCTGGCCGAATTGATTTGACTGGCTCTATTTGCCTTCAGAAACAAAGGGTTTGTCTAGGTTGTATTTAGAGTCATATTGGATTGGCATTCGTCGTTTTCTTGTGATAGTTGCAATGAGTTCATATAGCTTGCAAAAAAAAGCACATTTCGTTGCAGTTTTGAGCAATTGATGAGGTTAGTCTCTTTAAGTTGACCGACTCGGCGCTGCTCCCTAAGTTAGCTTTCGGAAAAGAGCGCCGGTTTGCGAAGCTCTAAATGTGATATTGTTGTATAATAAATGAATATGAAGCAGAACTTCAGAATTGGCCACCGCTCGTTGCTGTTACTGGCATTTCTAATTGCTGGGACAGTTTTTGCATTTACCTATACTACTATAGATAAACGAACACAAAGCAGTTTGGAGCTTCTCCAAGGCCAAGGCCAAACTCTACTGACAATCCTGATTCAATCGGCTGACAATGCGATTCGCGCTAATGGATATTTTTGGGAGTCGTTTATTTCGCGCGTCTCCCCTGTCGCTCAACTTACATTTGAAGATTATGATTCCGAAGATGCATTAGTTTGGTTGCACGACAATGCACCTGAGGTCACGGCGCTTTCTGTTTATCAATTTAATGACCGCTTGGCGTTGATTTCTTCAGCGACCAACACTGATATTGAACCGCACTCTGGTATTGAGTCCGACTTCTTTGAGGCGGCGAGCGCGTTGTTGGCTGACACTACGGCTTATCAATCATTGATTTTTTTGCAGGACTCATTGCATGAATCTATTACCGCCTTGTTTTTGGAAATTGACTCGACACGTTCACAGGGGCTGTGTATGGCGCTTGATTTTCCAGATTTGTGGGAGATGGAAAATGATATTGGTATTGGGCCGTTGATTCAGCGTCTCGGTGAGGCTCCTAATGTTGTTTATATTCTGTTTCAGGACCCAGATGGTTTGGTTTTTTCTTCAACAGAAGTTGATTCGGCTTTGGCAATTGACGCTGATCCTTTTTTGTCGGCGACATTCGCTGGTGACACATCGACGACACGTGTTTGGAGTTTTCAGGGTGAGGAAGTTATTGAATTTGTAGAGCCGTTTACTTCGACACTCTACCCTGCGGGACTTTTTCGTTTGGGGATATCACTAGAGCGTTTCACGGCAGCTAAATCTGAGTTTAATCGCCAAATGATAGCTTTGGCGCTAATTCTGTTTTTGGTGGCGGCTTTGATTCCACTTTATTTAGGACTTCGCAAGGAGCGTACTGCGCTTGGAATTTCACTGGCGCGAACACAATCACTGTCGGCGACAATTTTGGAGAGTATGCGTTCTGGAGTTATTGCTATTAACTCTGATAATTCAGTTGAGCTGGTTAATCAACAAATCGGTGAAATGTTTTGTCTCGGTGAAGATTTACGCGGCGCTAGAGATTGGCGGCGGACGGGGCTAGCTGATTTCTTACCTGCAGATATATTTGAGAGAGAAAACATTGTTGAGAGTGAGAATGTCACGACACATGAATTCGAGGTTGTTGTGGCTGGTGAGCGTAAGTGTTTTTTGTATACTGTGGCTGTAATTCCTTCAGATGGTTCTGGCGATTCTGGTAAGGCTTTGGTGATGTATGATTACACGCATCAACGCGAACTTGAGGCCAGCAATGCGCGGCGTGAACGATTGGTTGAATTGGGAGATTTGGCCGCTGGTGTGGCGCATGAGATTCGCAATCCGCTTAATGCTATTTCATTGGCGGCTCAACGTCTGGATGCGGAATTCTCTGAACAAATTACTACTGACCGTAAAGAGTTTTCGTTTTTTACTTCGCAAATCAATAAGGAGACTACGCGTCTGGATGGGATTGTTAGTCGTCTGCTGGGCTTGACTAGAGCTCCGAAGTTGGCTCCTGAGATTCATTCTGTTGGTGAGGTTATAGAAGAGTGGTTGCGATTTATGCAGCCTGAACTAGAACGTGACAGTGTCACTCTGGTTGCGGAAGTTGATCTTTCGATTGTGGCGCGATTTGAGAAAGATAAGCTTCGTCAGGCGCTGGGGAATTTGTATCGTAACTCTGTTGAGGCTTTCGCGGATAAGAATGAGCCTAGAAACAGTAGTAGTGAGCGTTTGAAGATGTTGATAGAACTGGAAAAGACCGAAGAAACTGTTTGTGTGGTCGTTAGCGACAATGGACCTGGTATCTCTGAGGAGATTGTCGGCAAGCTTTTCACCCCTTACTTTACTACGAAGGCTGAAGGCTCGGGTCTTGGTTTGTCTATTTGCTTTCGGTTGATAGCCGATATGGGTGGGGCATTGGAGTATGACAGCAGTTATGCTGACGGGGCGAGATTTACTATTACTTTACCTACCTAGCCAATAGACTTTTCATAGGATATCTGCATTACAAAAAAGCCTTCGATGATTGTTATCATCGAAGGCTTTGTAATTACTGAGTAATCAATACTTTGAATATGCGTGCTAGACTTTTACTGGTTGCTCGAATTGCGAGACTACCCAGTCACTGGTTACAGACTTTGGTCTGATAATCGGCATGCCCATCGCGCGGCTCAGCACGAGTTGGGAGATTAGCCCCAGTGAGCGTGAGACGGCGAACATGACTGTGTAATAGCGATATTCGGTTAGGCCATAGTGGTAGAGCATCGAGCCAGTGATGGCGTCGACATTCGGGAATGGGCTTTTGGCTTTACCGTGTTCACGCAACACATCTGGGATGAGTCGATAGATTTTGTCGACAATCGTCACTAGTGGCTCATCGGCGAGATATTTCTCAGCGAAGTTATGGAAGCCGATGAAGCGGGGGTCTGGGCAACGCAGTACGGCGTGTCCATAGCCAGGAATCACTTGTCCACCATTGAGAATCTCCCAAGCATATTCGACGAGTTGGTCGTCGGTTGGGATGCCATTGTAGCGATCACGAATACCTAGAACGAAGCGTAGGCACTCTTGATTAGCTAGACCATGAAGTGGGCCAGCGAGACCATTAAGACCTGCCGAGACTGAGTAGTATGGGTCTGAAAGAGCCGAGGCAACTGTTGCGCAACTGAAGGCTGAGACATTTCCACCTTCGTGATCGGCGTGGAGATTCAAATAAAGGTTAATGAACTTGGCGAATTCGTCTTGGTCGACATCCATGCCCAACATTTGAGCGTAGTTGGCACCCCATCCCAGTTCTGGTTTTGAGGCAATCGGATCACCTTTTTCGTAGCGCATGCGATAGACGGCGGCTGCGATAGTCGGGATTTTTGCAATGAGGTTTAGTCCATCTTCGAGAGCGGCTTCCCAGTAATCTGGCTTTTTCATACCCTCGAAATAACGAGTGCGGAAAACGGATTCGTGTTCAAGCGCCAAGATGCAGGTGTTGAGCATGGCCATCGGATGTGAGCCAGCGGGCAAAGCGCGCAAGACATCGAAAACATAGTCTGGCACTTCTGAGCGACGGGCAAAATCCTGATCGAGATCATGGGCTTCGGCTTCGCTCGGAAGCTCGCCAGTTAGTAAGAGCCAGAAGATATCTTCTGGGGTGCGGTCAGCGAGGTCCAGAATTGGTTGGCCGCGCACAATTAGACCTTTGTCTGGTGTGACGACGGAAGTATCGCAAATCAATCCTTTGATTCCGCGCATACCACCGAACATTTGCGCTACGGTAACGTCCGAGACTTTTTCGGCGCCATATTTTGTGACAATGTCCTTGGCTTGCTGACGCAAACCTGGGACTTGGGCGGCAAATTTATCAATTAATTTAGACATGGTAAAACTCCTTCTCGATGAACTTAAACCGCGCTCGGCGCTGATTTGTTCATTTTTACTACAGCCCCTCAAAACTGTTGAAACCGGTGAACCACATTCGGATACCTAGCCGGCTCAATCAGTAGCGTGAAAGGACTAGAGCTAAAGTCCTTCGCTCATGTTTTATATAGAGTGATTCAAAATAGCTGTCAAGAGATTGCGGTATAATAGACCGCTTAATTGACTTTATACTCAAGCGATGACGTTTGAGCGACATCTGAGGTGGTTGGAGCGACGATTCGTGGTGATTTGCAGTGAGTGGCGGTAGTTCAATTGGACTTGGATGAACTACTTTTTGATGATTTTGAAGAGGTCGATTTCGAAGAGGTTGTGGGCTTGGCTGGAGTCGATTTTGTTTCGGTTTTCTTGGAGGTGTCTGTACTTGAAGATTTACTACTGTCAGCCTTGGCGGACTTGTTGTAGCTGTCGGAGCGGTAGTCGGTGATATAGAAACCGCTGCCTTTGAAAATCAGCCCTGCCCCGCCTGTGATTACTCGGCGTGTCTTGCCTTGGCAATTCGGGCAAGTTTCGATGGCGCTGTCGGTAATTGGTTGAAACTCCTCGAATTCGTGGGCGCATTCGGGACATTTGTATTGGTAAGTTGGCATGGGTGATCTTGTTCCTTAATTGATGCTTGCGATTATTGCGCGAGGCCTTCTTTGATTCTTAGGCAACCTTTTTCGACGAGGTCTTTGTTGGTTGAGAAGGAAAGTCGCAAGTAGTTACCAGCGCCGAAGGCTTCGCCTGGAGTGGTGGCCACTCCGAGTTCTTCTATGAAGAACATGCAGACATCGGTGGCGTTGTTGACTGTCTTCCCGCCCAAGTTTTTGCCCAGCTTTCTACCCAGATTTCTACCAAAGAGTCCTGAGACATCTATCATTGTGTAGTAGGCGCCGCTCGGTTCGAGGATTTTCAAATGTGGAGTTGAGCCGAGGATTTTCGATACTAGCGCGCGTTTCTCAAGGAGGTCTGGGATTAGAGCCGCAAAGAAGGGTTCGTTTTCACCTGTGACATCGGCCTCCAGCGCTCCAAGCGCGGCGGCTTGCGAAATTGATGAGGCATTTGAAGTTGAATGACTTTGTAGTCTTGCGGCTCCACCGATTACAGCAACTGGACCGAGAGCATAGCCGACTCGCCAACCAGTCATAGCGTAAGTTTTTGAGAATCCATTGACGACTATTAGACGATCAACGTCGACTTTATTTGAATCAAGAGGACTGTAATGTGTATTTGGTGGATAGACTATGCGCTCGTAGATTTCATCTGAGAGAATCCAAATACCTAGTTCTGAGCAGATTTCACAAAGTGAGTCGATTGACTCTTTGGGATAGACGGCGCCAGTTGGGTTACTTGGGGTGTTGAGGATGACGACTTTGGTGGCGTCTGTGATCGCGGCCTTGAAACTTTCGATGTTGATTTGGAAGCCGTCATCAATGGTGGTTTCAACGACGACCATCTTGGCGCCAGCGGCGACTATTTGTTCTGGGTAACTGACCCAATAGGGGCTGAAAGTGATGACTTCGTCACCTGCCCCGCAGAGGGATAGAAGGATATTGAAGAGCGATTGTTTGGCTCCCGCGCTTACCAGAACTTGATTGAGCGCATAGTCGGAATTGTGTTCGCGTTTGTATTTGTCACAAATCGCTTGGCGAAGTTCTGTGGTTCCGGTGTTGAGAGTGTAGCGTGTTTGGTTATTGTCAATGGCATTGGCTCCAGCGCGTTTGGCTGAGTCAGGTGTGTCACATGCGAGTTCGCCTGCCGAGAGGGCGATGATATCTTTGCCAGCGAGGCGCAATGAGGTTGCTAGGGCGCCGATTTGCATTGTCTTTGAGGGTGAAATCTTGTTGGCTAACTCTGAGAGTTGACCGCGTTTTTCACGCTTACTTGTGTCTATTGTTTTGGTTTCCATGCCTGTTACCGATTCATTCCGATTTGACTGACTTGCTAGTAAGGTTGCCTACAAGCTTAACTAAGCTGACTTTGTGACATCAGAGTTTCTGACATCAATGATGTTATTGCCACGACATTGACGATGTCTTGAGCGCTGCAGCCTCTTGATAAATCATTGGCTGGACGAGCTAGTCCTTGAATGATTGGTCCAGTGGCTGTGGCGCCTCCAAGGCGTTCGGCTAATTTATAAGCAATGTTGCCCGAGTCAAGGTCTGGGAATATCAAAACATTGGCTCGGCCCGCGACTTTCGAGTCTGGAGCTTTGCTGAGCGCTACTTGGGGATCCAGCGCGGCATCGAGTTGCAACTCTCCGTCAACAGCTAGATACGGATATTGCTCTCTTATGAGGGCCAGAGCAGAACGCATTTTGTTTACTTTGGCGTGTGTGGCTGAGCCTTTGGTGGAGAATGAGAGCAGGGCGACCTTTGGTTCTTGGCCAGATAGGGATTGTGCGACTTGGGCGGTAGCGATAGCAATTGAGCAAAGCTCCTCGGCGGTTGGGTTCGGGACTACGGCGCTGTCGGCGAAAAAGAGTGTTCTCTCTCCTAGCGGGCTGGTTGAGGGAGTTGAAATCATAAAACTTCCTGAGACTGTGTTAATATTTGGGGCCAGTCCGATTATCTGGATTCCAGCCCGTAGGACATCCCCCGTGGTGTGAATCGCTCCAGCAACTGAGCCATCGGCGAGACCGGCTTTGACCATGGCGGCGCCGAAATATAGTGGCTCTAGGAGGAGCGCTTTGCCTTGTTCTGATGTAATGCCTTTGTGCTGGCGCGCCTCCATGATGACTTGGAGTAACTGCTCACGAAGTTTTGAATTAGCTGGATTCTCACAGCGAACATTTGGTAGTGTTAGGCCTTCTTTTTTGGCGATGGCGCTTAGCGCCGCTTTGTCGCCGATTAGAATTGGTTGTGCGATTCCTGATTCGATGATTTGGCAAACTGCCCGAAGGGTACGTGGTTCGGCGCCTTCGGGTAAGACGATTGTTTTGCCCATGTTTTTTGATAGAGATTTTGCTCTCTTGTGAATATCAGGCATGAGGGTCATGGCGCTACGAATTCCATTCTGAAGATTCTATTCTGAGAATTAACTGAGTGTGACTTCAGCTTCTTTGAATTGTGGGTCACTGAGATAGGCGCGGATGAATTCGTCGATTTCTCCGTCCATGACTGCTTGCACATTTGATGTTTCGCAAGCGGTGCGGTGGTCTTTGACCATGTTGTAGGGATGGAAGACGTAGCTACGGATTTGACTTCCCCATTCGATTTTCTTTTTGGTGTCAGAAAACTTTGACATTTTGGCGCGCTCTTCATCGAGAGCCAATTGGTAGAGGCGGGATTTGAGCACTTTCATGGCTGTCCCGCGGTTTTTTAGCTGGGAGCGCTCGGACTGACACTGGACGACGGTGTTAGTTGGCAAGTGAGTGATGCGAACTGCTGATGAGGTTTTGTTGACATGCTGACCGCCAGCCCCCGAGGCGCGGTAAGTATCGACACGTAAGTCGTCGTCATTGATTTCGATTTCGATATTGTCTTCAACGATAGGATAGACATGGACAGAGCAAAAGCTGGTGTGTCTGCGGCTGTTGGCGTCGAAGGGTGAAATGCGCACTAGCCGATGGACACCTGATTCGGCTTTTAGGTAGCCGAAGCCGAATTCGCCATGGACTTCTAATGTCGCAGATTTTAGACCAGCTTCATCACCTGGTTGGTAATCGACAAGTTTGATTTTGAAACCGCGTCTATCGGCCCAACGGTTGTACATGCGGAAGAGCATCTCGGCCCAGTCCTGTGATTCGGTTCCACCTGCGCCTGGGTGAATAGTGACGATGGCATCGCGGGCGTCATCGGTTCCAGAGAGTTGGGTGGTGAACTCGAACTCATTGACTTTGGCTGTGAGTTTTTCGGCGGAGTCTGAGAGTTCGGCGATGTCACTTGCGCTGGCCTCTCCCTCGCTGAGTTCTATTAGTTCGGAGAGTTCATTGGTTTCATCGGTAAATTTTTGATAGTGATCGACCCAGCCCTTGTTGGAGTTGACTTCTTTGAGAACTAATTGTGCGGCCTGGTTGTCATTCCAAAACCCTTCGGCTGCGGTTTTCTTTTCTAACTCGGCAATGCGCTCTATGCGTTTGTCGATGTCAAAGGAACCTCCGCAGTTTGTCCAAGCGGAGCGTTAGTTGTTTGAGGGCTTCTTTTGTTTCTGAAAGTGTCATGCTTTAGTTTCGTTTCACAAGTTACATTTGTTTCCAGTTTGCGAGTGTCTCGATTAGGAGACGTACGCCGAATCCTGAGGGGCCTTTGGGTGAATATGGTTGGCCGCTGGGTTCTAGGTCGACATAGGCGATGTCAATGTGCGCCCAAGGGTAGTCGCCGATGAACTCTTTTAGGAACGCGGCGGCTGTAGCGGTTCCAGCTGGACGGCCACCGCTGTTGACCAAATCGGCAATGGCGGATTTCATTTGCGTGGTGAATTCTGGCCAAAGTGGGAGCTCCCAGACTTTTTCGGCGGTGGCTTTTGAGCCTGCGCGTAGTCGGTCTAGAACGGTTTTGCTGGTACCGAGGATTGGAGCGCCAGCATAGCCGAGGGCGAATAGTGTCGCGCCCGTTAGAGTGGCTATGTCGATTACCGCTTGCGGGTTGAATTTGTTGGCATAGTCGAGGGCATCGGCGAGGATTAGGCGGCCTTCGGCGTCGGTGTTGATGATTTCAATTGTTTTGCCGTTGCGGGCGGTGACGATGTCACCTGGTTTTAGAGCGTCACCTGAGGGCATGTTTTCTGTGGTCGGAACTAACGCGACGACATTCAATTTGACTTTTAGTCTGGCTATCGCAGACATGGTGGAAATGACGACTGCTGAGCCTGTCATGTCGCCTTTCATTTCGTACATGTTCATGCCCGGTTTGAGCGAGATTCCGCCTGTGTCGAAGGTGACACCTTTGCCGACTAGAACGACTGGGGCTTGACCTTTGCGGCCGCCATCGTATTGCATGATGATGAATCTGGCTTGGTTTTCTGATGAGCCTTTGTTGACTGCCAGTAGAGCGCCCATGCGCTCTTTTTCGATTTGGGTGACATTGAGGACTTTGACTGAGAAGCCATCGCGTTTGCCGAGGCCTTTGGCTTTTTCAGCGAGCTTGGCTGGCGTTAGGTAGTTCGAGGGATGAAACGCTAGGCGCCTGCATTGGCTGACTGCGGCGCCGATGATTGCGCCTCGCTCGACGCCTTTGCTGGTTTTATTTTCGACTTTGCGGTTAGCACACAGGACGCTGATTGTTTGGTTGGTCTCTTTTTTGACTTCGGGGTCACTTTTGTAGTCGAGCATTTTCCAAGAGCCAAGGCGGTAGCCCTCGACCAAGGCTTGGGCGCGGTTGGCGTCGAGTTCGCTTTGGCAATCGAAGATTACATCTTCGGCTTTTTTGACTGCGACGTGTCGCGAGATTGTTCCTGCGGCTTGGCGGAAGTTATCGAGTTTGATCCCTGCGCGTTTGCCGACACCAGTTAGCAGGATATTTCGCACTCCCCATCCCGCTGGAGCGCGAAACAGCGCTGTCGAGTTTAGTTTGCCTGCGAATTCATCATTGGCGTAGACGGCGCTGACTGCGCCTTCGGTTTCGAAGTCTAGTTGTTTGAGAAATGACCCTGAAGGGGCCTCTGACTCGTAACAGAGATAGATCAATGTATCGCCGACAACTTTGGTTGCGTCACCGACTTGGGTGAGGAAGTTTTTGGATTTTAGTGAAGCCATGCTAACTCCTTTTATCTTACCAGACTATATTCTTCAGACCGTATGGCTGAGATTTTCAGCCATGGTAAGGAAGAGATATTGTTGGGTTGGCGCAAGTGTTGAGATGTGTGAGGGAAAAACGGAAGATTTAGGGCTCGGGCCATTCCAAGCGGAGGCGCTGGGTTTCACGCTTTCTGCGGCGCTCTCGAGCTTAGCTTGCGTTTCTTTCCCCAATCAATGCCACAAACGCAGGACTCTTGAGCAATGCAGGAGTATTCCATTTTCATGAGCAGCGCTTGCTTTGGTGTTTTCTGCTTGACGCTTCGCTTAAAATCAGTAGATTCTTGACAGTGACCTTTTCGGTTTGCTTTGCCGCTTCGTCTTTCCGTTTCCTGATACATACCAACAACAAGTCATAGGTGTCTTTAATGTATAAACTTAGTCTGAATATCCTTTGCGCTATCTTCATAGCTCTGCCTTTCTCAACAGCGCGTTCGCAAGCTCAAACGATTCGTTTTGCGGCCTTTGGTGATTACGGTGTTAACAATAGCAGAGAGCAAGCAGTTGCGGATTTGGTTGATAGCTGGAATCCTGATTTTGTGATTACTACTGGTGACAATAGTTATAGCTCAACTGCAATTGATGACAATGTTGGGAGATATTATAGCCAGTATATCGGGTCTTATTCAGGCAGGTATGGGGTCGGTTCTGCAATAAATAGATTTTTCCCGAGCATTGGGAATCATGGATATTCCGATGGCGGGGGTATTGGCGCTTACCTTGACTATTTCACGCTCCCAGGGGTGGGAGGTGTTAGTAGCAACACATCTGGTAAGGAACATTACTATGACTTCGTTCAGGGACCAGTGCATTTCTTTGCTCTCAACAGTAATCAACAAGAGAGTGATGGCGCTGACAGTTCCTCGGCGCAGGCGCAATGGTTGAAGGCGCAGTTAGCTTTGTCTACTGCGAAGTGGAAGATTGTTTATATGCATCATCCACCCTTTTCATCCGCTCGACATGGTTCGCAGAGTGTTATGCAATGGCCGTTTGAGGATTGGGGCGCTACTGCGGTTCTGGCTGGGCATGATCACACCTATGAGCGAATAATCAGAGATGACAATTCTGATTCCAATGAGTTCCCTTATTTTGTGACAGGGTTCGGTGGAAGAACGGCATATGACTTCCCTTCAGAGAATCTTGTTTCTGGGAGTATGGTTAGATATAACAGTGACAATGGCTCTATGTTGATAGACGCTTCGGATCAACATATTGTCTTTAGGTTTTATTCTGTGGCTGGAAGAGCTGGCGGTACGCTGATAGACTCATTTGCAATCACTGATATTGTCACGGATGTTGAAGATGAGGAGAGCGCTCTGCCAGAGTTATTTGCTCTAGCGCAAAACTATCCGAATCCATTTAATCCGACGACTATTATCAGTTACAGTTTGCCAGCTAGGGCCGAGGTGACGCTGACGGTTTACAATTTGCTTGGGCAAAGTGTTAGGGTATTTCGACAAGGTGAGCAATCTGCTGGAGAGCATAGTGTCAGTTGGGATGCTACTGATAATAATGGCGCCGCTGTTGCTAGTGGGATTTACTTTTACAGGTTGACATCGGGTGATATTGTTGTTTCGCGGAAGATGGTTTTGTTGCGGTAGGTTTGTCGCTGGATCAGATTGGCTCAAGTATCGAGATGGTTTTGCAGGCAAATAGAAACACGAAGTATTACTGGCTGGGTCGTTTGGCTGATTTTATTATTGTGCCGATTTCTACGATTGTTTCTAGGGCTAGCGCTAGGGCGAAGTAGAGGAACAGTACTAGGAGTCTAGTGACAAGTATATAACATAGAGACGTGATAGTGTCCATTGAGGTTATCGCGCTGTTTTGGAATTTACTAATAATGTTTGGAGCTAATTGCAAAAAACCGATGAGGAAGTTTAGGAGTCCGTAGATGCGAAGGCCCGTTGCGATTCTTTCGGAGGTCAATAGTTTTTTCACCTTGAATCCTCGTTTTTTTCGGGGTTCAGGCGCTCTAGGGTTTGGTGTTTGAAGTCTTCGAGGGATTCGAGTAGGTAGGCGGCGGTGAAGATTAGGAGCGGTATAGTCAAGGCGGCCACTATGGCAGAAGCAATATCAATGATCCAATCAAACGACCGACCATCACTTGGGTAATCAAGATATGGACGTGCGAAGAGATAGGCGGTAAACAAAGCGCTGATCACTGCGAATACTCGCAGACAGGTTGCTAGTATTTTTACGTTTCTCATTTGATTTTCCCTGAATGGTTAGTTGCGATGTTAACCCAAATCGGACAAAAGGGGATTATTGATGTGGTCTGCTTGTTTATCATCATGGTTATCTCACTTAGAATCTTAAGGCGGTTATTTTTGTTTTGTCTTCTACTGTGAATAGTAACGATAGAGTTTCGCTGAAGGTGAAACTTAGGGGCTTGTCGCCGACAAGAGTTTGGGCTATGATTTCACCATCGCGGAATCTGACTCTAATGATCCCAGCGCTTTTTTTGGAGCCGGACTCCAGCTCGGTGATCATGCAGATACTACTATCCCCCACTACTGCTAACTCGCTGAAGCGCGGCGCTTCATTGGACACTGTATACAAGTGGGTGTGACCGCCACTACTACTGCCGCCGCCAAGAATACTCTTAGCGACATATATCACAACCGTGGAAACTACAACTGCTGCGACGATTGTGCCAACTTCCGACCAGAATCCGGGGCCTGCTGGTAATTCGTGGGTAGTGTTGAAAACCAAAGTGGCGTCGGTGTTCATCATCGCGACAGTTTGTCCAGAAATTAGCTGTATTTTGTCGTCGGATTTGAACAGCCGTATTCTTCCTGATACGTCCAGGCCCTGTGCAATTTTCTTGTAGGAACCATCTGGGATCGAGACTTCGTACAATTTTCTATTGCTGTAGATGTAAGCTGTATCGTTGAAGATTACGAAATTTGATGTTTTGGTTGTCTTGAGTTTGGTTAGTTGTTTCTTCCAACTGAACTTGCCAGTTTCTAGGTCGAGCAATATCAGAAAATCTTTGTATCCGTCCCTGTGGGGCTTGTAAAACCCACCCCGAACAAGAAGGCCGCGCTGGGTCTCCTCTACTTGGTAGACGTTGCCATTCATTTTCGAAGATCGCCAAATTATCTCGCCTGATTGGGTGTCTATGTAAAACAAGTACTTGTACACGGGAACGAAGAGTCGTGTGCCATCAGAGTTTAAGCGCATCTGCATGAAGCCATCGCTGATTGGGGCGAGCTTCTTTCTGCTGAGTTTGGTTTTCCAAATGACATCGCCAGTACGCCAGTTCCATTTTCGGACGAAACCTTTGGTGAGAAAGGTTATCATTGTGCTATCTGAATCAAAGACTGGTCGTTGTTGGCCTAGATTGAGCGAGTCCAAATTCAGAGCGCCAGATAATTCCGGTCCTTTTTTGTGATAGACGCTGTCATTTTGCCAAACGAGTTCATCGGTCAGGAAATCAATACAGCGAATTGATCTTTCTCGCGAAAAATTTGTGGTTAGTAGAATGAGTTTTGAGGGATCGGGGGTTAGATAATATCCATTGACTGAGTAATCTCCTGCGGATCTGGAGTTCCATATTGTGGCGCCTGTTTGGACATCAATGATTGACAGACTGTTACCTCGTGAAATAATCCAATCCCTGTTTCTGAAGTTTTTAATTGGGCGCTTTCTAGATCGCGATTGTAACATTAAGAGATATTGAGTTCCGCCGATGTGACCCGTTGCCCAGTCCATGATGGAGTCATCCATTGTTGTTTTCCACAGGACAGTTCCGTCAGATGAGTTGAGACATTCGAGACCTAACTCTGTGCCTGAAAGAAGTAGTGTGTCATCAACTAGCCGAAAGAAAGTTATCTCCTCATCTGAAGAGCGTTGCCAGAGAGTGTCGGCCAAGTCTAGGGCTAAGGTGGTGTTTGTCAGGCCAGAGAATGTGATGGCGAGGACGGCCAGCGCTAGGAGAATTTTGTGTTTCACTTGGCCTCTATGTTTTCAGCTTGGTTGGACGTGCGGCTTGCATTTGTCAATATAGAGGTTTGGGTGGCTTTGGCAATGGGGAGAGCCAGGTGTCAGAGAAGTCGAAACTGCACGGTTATTGAGCTATGGGACTAGCCAATTTTGAAATTGGATAATTTTGGTATATGTTATGGGTGGAGTACTAAAACGCCTATGCTACATACATCTAATGTTTCTTAAGGAGAAGATATGTCACGAGAGTTGTCTCATGCAGAAAAAGTTGCGGAATTTGAAAATGAAACTTGGTCCAGATGCAGCACGATCTATGTTGATGGATTTGGGGCTTTAGTTGGTGAGGCTATCCCGTATCTGTTGGATGAGCTAAAAGTCTCCTCTAGCGACAGTGTGCTTGATATTGGAACAGGCCCTGGACTTCTGGCGGCCAGAGCCGCTAAGCTTGGCGCAAGCGTGACCGGCATTGATTTTTCAGAGACTATGATAGCTGAAGCTCAGCGACTTTATCCTGAGTTGGAGTTTAAGGTGTCGGCGGCTGAGTCACTGCCGCTGGCTGACTCATGTTTGGATTGTGCGGCGGGGAATTTTGTGTTGCATCATGTTGGACAACCTGATGTTGTTTTGAGTGAAGCATTCAGAGTTTTGCGAAAAGGTGGCAGAGTTGGTTTCACGATTTGGGCGGCGCCTGAAAAACTTGAGGCCTTTGGACTTTTCTTTGCGGCGATTGAAGAGCATGCGGGTTCTGCGGAATTGCCGCATGGCCCTCTCTTTGGTGTCAGTGATTTTGATGTATTTCATGGATTGGTGCAAGACGCAGGTTTTGGAGAATCGTCGGTGCGAGAGATTCCAATTAGTTGGAAGACTGAATCAATTGACTCATACCTTGAGGCCTTCCGCGCTTGGGCTAACCTCGACACATTCCCTGAAGACATTCGCCAAAAAATAGAAGCTAGTGTCAGAGAAAAAGCTGAGTCATACCGTCAAGGTGATATGTATGTCATGCCTAATCCGGCTATACTTATTTCTGGGGTGAAGTGAGTGAACCCACAGCAAGCTGTGGACGGCCCAGCTTATGGCTAGAAACCTGCCCTAGAAGGGCAGGCCACCAGTCCTATCTGCCCGGTCTAGAGTGGGTACTATGTGCATTGTACACTGCCAAGGTAACGGCCATCCTGCGGTTAACAATTGTCTGTTGCTTTTATATTAATTCCGCCTTATATTAGTCGCGACTAATACAACTCAATAAAAGAGGAGAATTATATGGATTTCAACAAGGCGCTTGGCGCGACTTTTCGTGAAGTAGAAAATGGTGAACGCAACGGGAGGGCCACGCATATCGTTCGCGCAATCCAAACCTACCCCACCACCCCAAACGATTTATGGAGCGCACTGACAGACAAGGAACGGATTTGCCGCTGGTTCGCTGAGGTGTCTGGCGATCTCGAACTTGGTGGGCGTTTCTCGATCAAGGGTAACGCCGATGGCGAAATTATTGTTTGCGATCCGCCGAAATTGCTTGCTACGACCTGGGAGTTTGGCGGCGCTGTAAGTTGGGTTACGATCAAAATCAAGAACGCGAAAGACGGCGCACACCTTACGCTCGAACATGAGCTGCCAACCGATGAGCAAAGCGAATCACATTGGGAAAAATATGGGCCGGGCGCAACGGGTGTGGGGTGGGAATTGGCCCTTCTTGGGTTAGGCATGCACCAATCCAATCCCGGGCAGTCACTGCTTGAGGCCGCAGCCGATTGGGCTGAGGGACCGCAAGGCAAAGCGAAAATGCGCAATTGGGCGGATGCCTGGGGTTCTGCCCATATTCGAGCAGGTTCGCCAGCACAGTCTTCAAAGGACGCGGCGGAACGAACCGCAAAGTTTTATACTGGAGAAGAATAATGCACGCATTCGACGTGTTGTCTGACCCGGTCCGTCGTCGAACGCTTGAGCTCATTGCGCAGCGCGAGCAGACGTCGGGCGAAATCGTCAAAGTCGTGGAGGCGGAGTTCGGCATTTCCCAGTCCGCCGTATCGCAACATCTGCGCTTATTGCGGGATTCAGGCTTTGCGCGCGTGCGTAAAGAAGGCGCAAAACGGCGCTACTCTATCAATCCAGCAGGCTTTGAAGACGTTGAAACTTGGCTCCGTCAGATCCGCAATTACTGGGCCCCCAAAATGGAGGCTCTTGCGACCGAAATAGAGCGCGGCAAGCGAAAGGATAAGAAAAAATAGAGGCTCGCAGGGTGGGCCCACCCTGCCTCAAGACTTTTGCCTACCTTTGGCGCGGGAAACTGCCTTAGAGAAGCGAGGGTTCCAAATACCGTAATCGAAACCTGTTGATGGATGCTTTACACCACATACTTCAATATTCGATGGAATCTCAATCTCATCTACGCGTTTCTTCAACTCGAATCCGAGAACAAGTAAAACATCCGGCGTGACTCTATCTAGTACTTCCCTGAACGGAGTCGAAGCGGCATCCCACATTTCCTTTGACGGTCTTACACGTGCGCTATTGCCAACTATGCTCTGAACATAATTGTAGAAAGCCACATCCTCCCACACTTGCGCTCGTGCTTCGTCACTGATATCAGTGGCCTTGTCCAGACCCAGCAAAACTTTCGCTACTTTCGTAAAAAATCGATTTCGCTCGACTTGCCCAAGTCTTCTAACAATTTCACATGTGAGACCAGATGTGGGTACTAAATCTGGGCCATAGTGGGACTCGCCTAGTACTAGTACGCGAAGGCCAAACCTATTCTTGTGGGCATAGTTAGCTCCAACCCAAGGCTTGAATCTAATAGCTGTCATAAAAGGGATCCTCTAGGGCCGGTGGCCCGTCCGCTCTGCGGCGGGTTTCTAGTGGTTGAACATACGTGCACTTGATCACGAACTTTGATTACTACCTGCGTCACTTGAAACCTGCCCCAGAGGGGCAGGCCACCAGTCCTCAAGAGGATCACATTATATTTCTTGTGAGTTGCATCGAATACATTTTCGTACTCAATATAACTGTAAGGATATACTACGATGGAGCCATCTGCTACATGAGATTCAAAAACTACTTTGAGCACCTGTCGCATAATTGCTTTTTCATCGAAAAACAAAGAATCACCAGGGAGGACGATTGTCTCAATTTCTGGTGGACTCAGTTCGGGCATTATGCGCTCAAGCAATCTTTCGGCAGATTTTTCGTAATACACTTTCCACTCCTCTTGTGAAATAGCTGAAAAGACTCTATTGGTGATCCTCAACGGAGACTCTCCAAGATTCTTCAACCAGAGCTTTCTTGGGGTCACAAAAGAAAAGTACTTCACTCCAAACCACTTCGAGGAACCGAGTTTGACTTCACTCAATGGCAAACGAATCATGCTCTTGATGTCCTCTGTCTCTCCAGCTAGGTACCAACTGTCGAATTCATAGCTGTCACTATACAATACCGCAGATGGTCTCCACTGTCGTTCTGTAGACTTACGAATCTCCCCAACCTGATCTTCCATTTTGGACTTAGTAATCCAAACGGAAATTCCAGAGATTATAACCAACATCCATGTACCCCAAACTAGCCATGTGTTAGGCTTTGCAATTTTTCCATCTACCATTTTGCTGTCCTTATCCATTAGATTTTCATCTTCTAAGAAAGTCACAAAGTCGAAACCGCAGAGTTTCGATATCTAAATTGCGTTGCCTCTACCCTGCCAAGACTTCTGAGATTCTTCCTCGGATGTCGTCTTCTTGGGGTAATATCCAGCTCTCGCTGGGGCCGTAGGAGACTGGTAGGTCTAGGGCGGTTAGGCGTTGTGGGGGTTTTTCTAGGTCGTAGAAACAGTTTTCTGTGACGGCGGTTATTATTTCGGCGCTGAAGCCCATGGTGCCAGAGTCGCCGTGGATGACTAACAATGAGCCGGTCTTTCCTACTGATTCAAACACACAACGTGTGTCCCAGGGCATGATGGTGCGCAGGTCGATGAAGTCGACATCGCCTGTGAACTCTTTTTGGAGGATGCGACGGCAGAGCATGGCGGTGACACCCCAACTGACGATTGTCAGTTTGTCGCCTTCGAAGTCTTTGCGGGCTACTCCGAACGGCACAGTGTAATCAGCGCCCGGGTATGGCGCGGCGAGGAACGGGTCGTTGTAGAGGATTTTTTCTTCTAGGAATAGGACAGGGTCGTCATTGTGACGGATGGCGGTTTTCATCAGGCCAACTGCGTCTTCCATCGTTGAGGGCATGACAATATAAATCCCAGGGAAATGCGCGAAGGTGGCCTCTATGGATTGTGAATGGTTGAGGGCGCCTGAGCCGCGCAGGTAGCCGCCTGAGGTTGTGCGAATTACGACAGGAGCGCTGAAGTCGCCATTGGAGCGCCAGCGGACGGTTGAAAGATTGGTGCGGATGGCTTCCATGGCGGGCCAGATGTAATCGCAGAATTGTACCTCTGCGATGGGTTTGAGTCCGCGCAAAGCGAGGCCGATGGCTGAGCCGACGATGACTGATTCGGCCAGTGGGGTTCCCCAACAGCGGTGATCGCCGAAGCGTTTCTGGAGGTCAACAGTGACACCGAAGACGCCGCCTTTGCCGTAGACTTTGTCACGCCCAGGGATTTCCATGAGGTGTTCGGCGCGGTCTTTTTGGCTCCAATTCCAAGGGTCTTTTTTGGTGGCGGAAGCAGGCAGCAGGACTTCGGATTTTCCGCAGTCGGCGACATCTTCGCCGAAGGTGACTAGACGTGGGTCACGGGCGAACTCTTCGTGCATGCAGAGATTTAGCGCGTGTTTGAGGGTCTTTGGCGCTTGGTCGGGATAGGATGAATCTACGGCAACAGACAACGCTTGATTTTCGGCTGGTTTGTCTGGGTGAAAGAGATTGTCGAAGAGTGAGTCTTTGGTTGGTTTAGCGGCGGCTTCGGCTTTGTCGCGCGCGGTGGCGACTTCGGCGGCGACTTCTTTTTCGAGTTTTTCGAGAGCGCTTTCTTTGACGCCCAAAGAGTCGACTAACCATTGGCGCATCATGGTGATAGGATCACGGTTAGCCTCAGCTTCGCGTTCGATGACTGTGCGGTAGCTTTTGCCGTCATCGGATTCGGAGTGCCCGAGCGGACGTGTGACATGCGCGTGGAACAGCGCGGGTCGACGCTGGGTGCGGACATAGTTGACGACTTCTTGGGCGGCGGTGTAACTGGCTTGGTAATCGCAGCCGTCGATGTCGCCGACGATTTTTAGTAATGGGGCGCCGTCTTTTTCGGCGCTCAGACCATTGACGATGTTGAGGATGGAGCCGCCTGCGGTTTGATTACGGACGGGGGTTGAGATGGCATAGCCGTCATCCTCGACGACGAAAATTACAGGGACTTGATGCACGCAGGCATAGTTGACGGCTTCGATGAAATCACCCTCGGAGGTTGAGCCATCTCCCCCGAATACTAAAGTGATGCCTTCGGGATTGAAGTCTGGAATTAGTTTGGCGATTTTTTTGTCGCTTGCGGCGATTTTTGTTCCGAGGGCATAGCCGACTGAACCGCAGAATTGTGTGCCAACGGCGCTGGAGGCTGGGAAGATTTTTAGGTCGCTGTTGCCCCAATGGTGTGGCATTTGTCGGCCACCTGAGGCGCGGTCTTCGGCGGCTCCGACGGCCATGAGGAGGACTTCGTAGGGCGTGATACCATAGGCGAGGTTTAGCGCTAGATCACGGTAATAGGGGGTGATGAAGTCAACTCCTGGACGGAGGAATGGCGCTAGAGCAAGTTGGATAATTTCATGTCCAGCGCCGAAGATCTGGAAGTAGCTTTTGCCAGTGCGTTTAAGAATTGTTTGGACATGGTCGAGCGTGCGCGCGGTGAAGGCGTGGCGGTACATCTCTAGCGCTAGTTTTGGATCGATTTGAGAATTATTCCTTGAGGAGCTCTTGGAATTATTTTTGGAGCTTGGAGATTTTTGGGCTCTTGCTTTAGTTCTGGTTTTTGTTTTGGTAGCCATAATGTTTATATCTTCCTTTGGGTAGTATTTGTATCCATGGGTAAAAAATAGCGGATACGGTGTGCTGGCGCAATGATTTGCTGGAAAACAACAGTCATAATACAGTGTCTTAAAGATGAAAATCTGCTCTTGCTGTAGCGCTAGAAATGGACAATACTGAGCCAGGATTGGCGAGTGGGCATTGAGCTGTCTTGGCGCAATGACGATATGATAACTCTATGATTACAGAATTAGAAACAATTGAGCGGATTCAGTCTGCGGGCTACTCTTCGGGTAGCTCGGCTTATCATTTTTTGCAAGCCGATGTTTCGCGAGTTGAGCTTTCCGATGGTTCGACTGTGGCGCGTCTGGATGATTCTTTGATGGGTGACCCTGTTAGTCCCGATGGCTCTTTGGATGAATTCGCCAAAACTTTATCGGCTGAGAAGTCTGGGCTTTCGGTGTTTCATATTGAACAGAAAACGGCAAGGGCTCTTTTTCAACAGGGCTATTCTGTGTTTTCGTTTGGAGTTGAATCACGGGTGTCTTTGCCGTTTTCGTTAGGAGGTAAAGACAAGGCGGATTTGCGTCGGGCTTTGAATCGATCACGCAATGCCGGGGTTATGATTCGCGAAATTGATGAGACTGAGTATGGGCGTTATGCAGAAACTATCGCTTTGCTGAATAAAGATTGGTTCAGGCGGAGAAGATTTTTTCAGCGTGAGTTTCGTTTTTTGGCTCGGCCGTATGTGACACGGTTCCAGTCGCATGAAAGACGGTTTGTGGCTTTTGCAGATGGGCGTCCGATTGGCTTGGCGATTTATGACCCTGTTTTTCGGGATGGCGCTATTGTTGGTTATTTTGAGGCGATTGTTCGTAACTATTGTGACAATGTCGCTGGGGTTCGTGATCACTTGACTGTCACGGCGATGGATGTCTTCTCTAGCGAGAAAAGCTCTATCAATAGTAAGGTCGAGTGGGTATCACTGGGGCTTTGTCCATTTGCGCCTTGGCAAGAAGGCGCATTTGAGAAGGATTCATTGTCGCTGGCATCATTGGCGATGGATGGATTTTTTCGTTATGGAAATCACATTTTCAATTGCCGAGGTTTGGCGTTTCATAAGAATCGGTATCGGGGTGAAGCGGTTCCGATTTATTTTGCTACTAAGTCACGGTTTCCACTATTGGCTCTTTATCGCGCTTGTAGGCTGAGCTATATCGATCCGTTTTTGGCTTTGGAAACATCTGTTGAACTCTTCTTGATAAGAATCAGATTAGAAATAAGTAGAGTATTTCATACCTCCCCTATGGTTCCTCACCAGTAATAAACTTTCAATCAATTCCCAATCAAGCTCAAACGCTTAGTCCATTTACCTTACTGATTCTGTGGATATGGCCCAGTTCGTCAATTCTGAGACAGCTTGAAGACATTTACTGCGCATAAGCTCTATTCTGGAGTTGGATTCTGCCGATAAATTTGAGAAGGATTAGTTATGGCCAGAATCGATAAAATACTCCAATTGGTAAAAGACGCTGACGCCACAGATTTGCATTTGGCCTCTGGTAGTCCTCCGATTATCCGTAAGCTTGGTGACCTCGAACGGACGAGTCATAAGCCGCTGACGACAAAGCAAGTTGAAGCTCTGCTCTACGAGATAATCAGCGACGAACAGATTCGCCTATTTGAAAAGAATGGCGATTTGGATGTGGCCTACGGCTCCGAGCATTTGGGTAGGTTTCGTATCAATATTTTCCGCCGTGAAGGTGGCATTGGAGCGGCGATTCGTATGATTGCTGATTCATTGCTGACACTTGAAGAGCTGAATATCCCCGAAACAGTAATCGATATGATTTCGCAAAAGTCTGGATTGATACTGGTTACAGGGCCGACTAATTCGGGTAAGACCACGACGCTTTCCGCGATTGTTGATTATATCAATCGGAATTTTTGCAAGCACATTGTTACACTTGAAGACCCAATTGAATTTATCCACAAGAATGCCAACTGTTTGATAAGCCAGCGACAAATTGGTGATCACACACAGAGTTTCGGTCAAGGGTTACGCGCGGCGCTACGTGAGGACCCTGATGTGATTCTTGTTGGCGAGATGCGAGACACCGAGACAATTTCATTGGCATTGACGGCCTCGGAAGTTGGCTTGTTGGTGCTGGGGACTTTACATACAAACTCTGCGGCGCAAACAGTTGATAGAATCATTGATGTCTTCCCTGCTGATCAGCAGCCACAGGCGCGGGTGATGCTGGCTGATTCATTGTTGGCTGTTATTTCGCAGCAACTATTGAAGCGTAAGGACGCAAATGGACGGATCATGGCTTGCGAAATTATGACGCGCACGACAGCGATGTCGACTTTGATCCGTGACGCGAAGACGCATCAGATTCCAGGTATGATTCAGACTGGTCGGAAGCAAGGTATGCGTCTCTTGGATGACAAACTGCGAACCATGATTGACACGGGCTTGATCAGTGTAACTGAGGCGATCCGAGTTGCTAATGATCCTTCGAAGTTCATTGGCGCTCTTACAAAAGCTGAAAATAACAGAGCCCTTGTTGGCGCATAGTACACGTAGTTGGCAATTTATCAGGAATTATGAATGTCTGAGACCAAACGATTAGATAAGATTCTGCTTGAGTTGGGGTTGATAACCGAAGAGCAGGTAAGACATGCCCTTGATAGGCAACGCACTCATGGCGGTAAATTCGGTAGCGCTTTGTTGTATCATAGATACTTATCTGAGGAATCTCTTGTTAAAGCTCTTGAGATTCAATCTGGTTGTGAGGGTATAATTGTTGCTAATCTCGATATTCCAAAACCAGTGTTGGCTATGATTCCATTGAAAGTAGCGCAAGCTCGGAATGTGATTCCATTCGACTATATCCCTGATGACAACTTGCTCAAAATTGCAACTGCCGACCCACATAAGCCTGAACTCAATGAAGAATTGGCGTTTATTGCTCGCGGCAAAAACATAGCTATTTATATCGCCTCGGGAGTGGCAATTGATACGGCTATTGAGCGCAACTATCACGGCGGTGAGCGCTCTCTGGATGACAGCTTGATGTTGCGAATTCCCAATGAACTGACGGCAGTTGAAGATGACGAGCCAGAACTTGATGCCCATAAGCCAAAGATACATTCTTCAGGATCACGGATTGTAATTGTTACCGATGAAGAGTATTCGGGACCATTGATTAAGTCTGTGATTGAGCGTCAGGGACCGCAAGTTGAGTTGGTTCCTACCATTAGTAAAGCCCGTGAGATTCTTGGTGAGCGTTTTGTTGAAACTGTTTTTATTCGAGAGTCATTGACTGAAGATCAGAATGCAGTTGAAGCGACAATCAGGGCTCATAATTTCCGCACTGATGTGCGCTGGTTCACAGATTGCAGCGCTTTGGCTCTTGGCGAATCGAGAGAGTCTTCTCGCACAGAGTCTTTGCGTAGTATCGAACTGCTTGTGACGTTGTTGGCTTCGGCTCATGGTGACAAGAATGTTCGTTCGATTTCGGTTGGGCGCTGTGCCTCGCGCATTTGTCACAACCTTGGTATTCCAGAGCCAGACAGACAGCGGATTGTCACTGCTGGTTTCTTACGACACCTTTCGCTGTACTCTGGTGACAGTAGAGAATCTTCACCAACAGCACATGAAACAATTCAACGCTCCGCTCGTTTACTTGAGTCTCTTGGTTTCGATAATTCTTTGGCGTCAATACTCCAGCAAACCTACCGTGAGGTCTCGCTGCAGGAAACAACTGGCTCGTTGGATATTGCAACACTGGGTGGAAATATTGTCACCATTTCTGATATGTTTATTGAGAACTACCAGTCTACAGATAGAATTTCGTTGATTAAGTTTGAAGAAATTAAGCGTCGTTTCTATGATCAGGCTGGACATCTATTTTTGCCAGAAGTGATTGACGCTTTCATTTTAGTGCTGCAAGAGGATTGCCTCAATCAGGAATTAGTGGAAACTCGTGGTGAAGTAATTATTTATTTCCACAATGAGATGCAACACAATGCTTTCTTGTCGTATCATCTTCGCTCCAAGGGATTACGTGTGACGAATTCATCCACGCCAGAGGATTTGACTCAACTTTGTCAACGACGCACACCAGATGCGCTTCTGATTGTTCTGCCAGAATCTTGCAAGGAGCCGTTGCAGGTTCTGGAGTCACTTAGTGATGTGGGAGTTGATCTTGAAAAAACTCCGGGGATAATCGTAGCGAATTCAAACTTTGAGGATTCTCTTGAACAACTGTTTCAATCTGGTATCAATGATATTGTCACTGACTCTGAAGAATATGAGACATTGTGCGCTAAGACGTTGGCGTTGATAGAACGTCAGCGCAAAGACACACAGTCCACCGAGAGTTCTGTGGCTCATGGCAAGCTTTCCAATTTGAATCTAATCGATTTGATTCAGGCTTTGGGACCAGGGCGCAAAACGACATTGATTACTTTGCGAGAAGATGGAGAAGAGATTCTCATCTATATGGTTGATGGCGCTATTGTGCACGCCTCGGGCAAAGACATCAACGGCCCTGAAGCAATCTTTGAGGGTATTTGTTGGTTGGCGGGATCATTTACTGTCACAAATATTTTACCTCAAGACGCTCCTGCGCCAAACGTTGACCTTCCCAATGAATCGGTTTTGATGGAGGGTTGTCGTTTGATGGATGAGCGTATGCGCGAGGGTAAAATATAGTCCCGCCTTCTCCCCGCTATCTTATTACGACGCTTGTCGCTACTGCACATCCACTGGCTCAAAACCTAGTTATCATATTTTCCAAATAAAAAAAGAAGCCCCTGTTTGAGGGGCTTCTTATAAAAAACAGACCTGATTAGGAAGAAAAAGTTAATTGATATGCTTTGAGACGAGCTTAGTCATTTCAAACATATTAACAGTCTTCTTACCACCGAACACTTTTTTCAGAGCTGCGTCAGCATTGATATTGCGACGGTTGACGCTGTCCTGCAAGTTGTTCTTTTTGATGTACAGCCAAAGCTTCTTGGTAATCTCTGTACGCGGAATTGGTTTTCCACCGACGATTTCCGCCAATAGTGCATCTGGCTGAACAGGACGCATGAATGCTGCGTTAGGTTTGCGAGCTGTTTTCTTCTTGGCAGTTTTCTTGGTCGCGGTTTTCTTTGTTGTTGTCATTTTTCTCCGAGTGGTTTTGCGCGTTGCCGCTTTACGAGCGGTTTTTTTACGGGCTGGTTTTTTCTTGGCAACCTTACGCTTGGCTACTTTCTTCTTAGCAACTTTTTTCTTGGCTACTTTTCTTTTCGCAACCTTTTTCTTAGCAACCTTTTTCTTGGCTACTTTCTTTTTAGCAACTTTTCTCTTGGCGACCTTTTTCTTGGCGACCTTCTTTTTTGCTACTTTTTTCTTAGCTACCTTTTTCTTGGCAACCTTCTTTTTAGCAACCTTCTTCTTGGCTACTTTACGCGCTGCTGGGCGTTTCTTGGCCGCAGCCTTTTTCTTTGTCACGCGTTCTTTGGCTTTCTTCTTTACTGCCATTTTTCCTCCTCTGGGTTTCAACCAGTATAGCGTTTGTCCTACAGGTCTTCCTGAATGCTAATTTCAAGTGGTAAAATAAACTGCGCAAGTAAAAAAAGCGTTTTCCCCTCTGAAACACGCTTTTTTACACTAAAAACACGAAAAACACCTCTGGAGGAGAGTGATTCTCCCTCTATCTAGCTAGAGGGACACATACCCAGAGTTTTCCACAAAGCTTTTTTGTGATGGTAAAGAGAGCAGAAAATTGCCTGTGACGTATTGATGGAACACTATTCTCCTGCTAAAAGCCACTATAGAGAACGTATGTTGCGGCCGATAATTGGATATGAGCGGTCTCATTCGAATTGAATCTGCCAGACTTGCAGATGAGAGTTGGTGGAATCCATCGACTTTCAAAACAGCAACTGTACACTAAGGATGGAATAAACATGTTTGCGATTATTGGACTTGTCATTGTCTTTGGCTCTGTAATTTCGGGTTATGTACTGCATCATGGCGAATTGTTGGTCCTCTATCAACCGACCGAGTACCTTATCATTGGTGGCGCATCGCTTGGTATTCTTTTTGTCGCTACTCCTCTTAGTGTTATCAAGCGCTTGTTTTCACAACTACTTGGGATATTTTCTTCGGGTCCTGGTAAAAAAGAATATCTTGAATTGTTGATTATGATGTATGAGTTCTTTGTGCTTTCAAAGCAAAGCGGACTGATGGGTTTGGAGTCACATTTTGAGCAACCTGAAAATAGTGAGATTTTGAAAAAATATCCGACATTCATGAAGAACCATCATGCGCTCGATTTTATGTCAGATACGATGAAGGTGATTATCATGGGTGGTGTTCCAGCCCATGACCTGGATGACTTGATGGAAGCTGATATTGACGCACATCATCATGAGGTAAACCAAGCCCCTGCGGCTTGATCTAGAATTGCTGATGCTCTTCCTGGACTTGGCATTGTCGCAGCCGTGCTCGGCGTGGTTATCACTATGGGTAATATTGATGGTCCTGCTTCTGAAATTGGTATGAATGTCGCGGCAGCGCTTGTGGGTACATTCTTGGGGATTCTGATGGCCTATGGCGCAGTTGGTCCACTGGGCACCAATATGGAAATGAGAAACGAAGCCGAAGGCGAGCTTTTCAAAGTTATGAAAGCAGGACTCTTGGGATTCTATAAAGGCTTTCCACCTGTGATTGCTGTTGAGTTCGCACGACGTACTATTCCTGGTGAGCATCGTCCTGGATTCGCAGATACAGAAGATGCTTGTCGCGAGACTAAGTCTAAAGGATAAGACGTTTACAATTTCGACAGTGTATTGACTATGCGTATAAGCTCAATTCAATATTCGATGCAATGTTTCAACCTGACTCTTCTTGATAGGAAATTCAATGTCTGACGACGAAGCACAACCCATAATTATCAAGAAGGTCTACAAGGTTCATGGCGGACATCATGGTGGCGCTTGGAAAGTTGCTTTCGCTGATTTTATGACAGCGATGATGGCGTTTTTTCTGGTGCTCTGGTTAGTTGGACAAGATCAAGAGACTCGTGATTCTATTGCTGGGTATTTTAGAGACCCTATCGGCTTTGACCGAGGCGGCAAGATGGGTTCGGGTAAAGGCGCAGGTTTGATGCAAGGTCAGACTGGTATGATGGACAAGACCACAGCTTCGTCTGTTATTCGCAAGAAGATGAAAGAAGCTGCTGAGAGCATTAAGCAAAACTTGATGCTCACGGACGAATTCAAAGGACTACGGAACAATGTTCAAGTTGAATTGACTTCGGAAGGATTGCGAATTCAGATTATCGAAGGTGGTGACTCATCTTTCTTTGAATCAGGTAGCGCTCGCATGAGCCCTACTGGAGAGGCAGTCTTAGGGCTAATCGCTCAGGAGGTTAAGAAACTTCCGAATCGAATTGTCTTTGAGGGCCATACAGATGCTAGCGGATCAGCGAACCAATTTGGCTATAGCAATTGGGATCTTGCGGCAGACAGGGCGAATTATAGCCGAAAAGTCGTACTAAGAAACGGTGTGAGGCCGTCCCAAATCAAAGAAGTGCGTAGTTACGCGGCGACTCAACTCTTCTATCCTGATAAGCCCGAGGATCCGCACAATCGACGAGTCTCGATTTTGGTCCTCAATGATTATGATTATGTTTTTGAGAAATACTTACTCGATACAACCTTTATTAGCGCGAACTCATCTGAGACGAATGACGAAACTGACTTGGTTCATGCAGAGGATGCAAATTCCGAAGCAAAAACCGAGACAGAGACCACAAAAGATTCAGGCCATGATGCTAAAGTTGAAGTTGAAAATATCGATGAAGACTCCTTTGAGTTACCAGACTATTTGAAGGACGCGCCCACGCCAGAATAGTAATAGTTAAGTTGGCAGTACCTAAAGTAGATTTGGATTCAGTCTATAGTAAAAAACCGAACGCAATTATGTCTGCGTTCGGTTTTTTGGTTTTGTGCGGTAGACAAAAAGAAACGTGGTTTATGAACCAGTTGTACCACAAACTGGAGCGGGACCACCACCAAAGATTCGAGCGATTCCATAAGTGACATCAGAAACGTTGAACGAATTGTCACCATTGGCGTCAGCCTGATCGGTACAGAAAGGCGGTAAGCCAGAGCCGAAGATTCTTTCTATGCCAGCAGTTACATCGGCAATATTGAAAGAGCCGTTGTTGTCATAGTCACCTGGCGTGATACAGCAGCCAGCGACTTTGACGACAGACGGAAGATAAGTTGGCAGTATTGCGCCATGCAAAGTTTCCTCGCCAAGAGTTGAGCCGCCAAATGCCAGCGTGTTAAGAGGTATTGAGTTGCCTGTTACACTACCTGGGAGAATCTCGAACCGCACAGCGACAATCGGGCCAGTTCCTGGCTGGAGATGCGGTGAGGTTCCGATTGTTCCGCTACTACGTAACTCAAGAATTATTCGTTTATTGAAAGGATCTTCACTTGGGACTTGTTGTACTTCAAACTGTTCCGCGCGAAGCCCAGTGGTAGTGATGCCGATATATTTTAGTTTGACACCGTTTAGATCAGCATAGGATAATGGCAATTTTAGTGACTTGACTTGGAAGTCGTTCTTTAGAGAAAAAGCCACATCCACTGTGTCACCGATGTTACCAACAACAGTGTCACCACCGAGTGTGTCAGAATGGATAAAGACCAGTCGCTTGCCAGGCTCATAAGCCACTCCGAGAGGATCTGTGATTGTTAGAGAGACATCGTAGATACCTATCGTATTGTATGTGTGATCGGGGTTCTGTAGCGACGAGACATTGCCATCTCCGAATGTCCAACTCCAATCGGTGGGAGAGTTCGGCGAGAGGTCCGTGAAGCTAACTGTTAGGCCTGGCGCTCCTATGAGAACTGGTCCAGCGCTGTAGTTTGCGATTGGTAGACTCTGCAAGACGTTAAATGGATTGACTCGTCCGGAACCTAATTGACCGACGAAGGCAGGGTTCTCGGCGTCTATGTTGTCAGCAGTTGCTAATAGAGCGGAATCTATTTCTGTTTTTGTCCAGCCTGGCATTGCAGACTTTACAAGCAAGACAGCGCCAGCATAGGCAGGCGCGGCCATTGATGTGCCACTCAAGTTGGCATAGGTTGGAATGTAGACACTTGAAAAAGTCGACTGGATTCCGCTACCTGGAGCCGAAACTGTGACCCAAGAGCCAAAATTTGAAAAACTTGATTTGAAATCGCCGCCATCGGTTGAAGCGACTGTTGTGATATCTGGACGTAGGCCAAGGAAACTTGGATTGTCGGCGCCGTCATTACCAGCGGCATTGGAGATTATGACACCACTATCATTAGCCAAATCAATTGCGGCAACCAGAGAACTTAGGCCAGAACTTCCCCATGAAGTATTGACCACATCGGCTCCCATGCGGGCTGCATAGTCAATGGCAGTTGCGGCATTTGACAGATTGATGAAACCATTGCCATCGGGACCTGTAGCGCCAATGCGTAGACACATGATACGCGCGCCGCGAGTGGCATAGTTTGCAGCGCCATTCCATCCGCCAGCAATTCCAGCGACACCTAGACCATTGTTTGATGAGGCCGCGGCAATACCTGCGACATGGGTGCCATGACCGTTGTGATCATTGGGATCAGTGTCAGGTGTACCTCCGTCTTCACCTGCAAAGACTCCCCCACCCAAGCCCGTGAAGAAATCATAACCGATGAGATCGTCGATGACACCGTTGCCATCATCATCGATGCCATTGAGGTCATCAAGATCATAGACTTCGCCGTCACCATCGAGGTCTTCGCCAGGGTTTACCCAGACATTATCGACTAAGTCTTCATGGCGATAGTTCACTCCAGAATCAGTCAGAGCTATTTTGGCCGTGTCAGAACCTCTTTCGAAATCCCACATATTGGTGGCTTGGATTCTCGCTGGCGCATATTGCAGATTCCAGCGTGGGTCATCGGGTATGGCTTGGATTTCCAGTAATGGCATGGCCCAGATTTTTTCTGCAGAGACAACGTCACCTGTGGCCATCAAATCGTTGATAAGGATATCCATGTCGACATTTTCATCGAATTGCATTAGTTGAAACTTGCTCATAGTGCGGTCGACTTGATATGCGGACAATTCATCACGCCACGGGAACACCGAGCGCACATTGGTAATTGCGTGTTGGCTTAAGACGGCGTCAACGGCGGGAGAACCGAAGCTGACCCTACCAAAGGATTCGATCTTGGAACCGACTGAAAAGCCATCGACGAAGCGCACTTCTAACTGGCCTTTGATAATATATGGTTTTGGTTGTGGACCCTGCGCCTTGTAGTCGGCCTTACTCACAGTCGGGGCCATCACAATGAGACTAAGGGCCAATAGGCCAATAAGGAAACTGTCTCGCAATGAAGATTCACGCGATGTGGACTCTTGCGAACTTGGATTTTGGGATTTTGGGAATATTGTTGTCAATGCAGACCTCATGATCAATCGCCTCTTTATTTTTTTCTTCCAAGCTCTGTGGCTTGAACCTAGTATTTGTGAGCAAAATTCGTGCAATAAGGACAATCTTAACTATGAGAATCAGTAGTTTGTCTTGTCCCGACACTTAATCTATTCTATTTGCGCTTCATCTTCCTGTGAGGAGCAATTGTTCAGAACACATCTGATGTAAACAAAGCCGCTAATTATAATGAGGGTAACAACGGTGAAGACAAGTTGTTACGGCAATACAAATATATGAGGTAGTTTTACGTCCCATGCCTGAATGGGGCTTTGGTAATTTGGCTCGCTTTCAATATCTTGGCTAGACGGCAGTCAGCCACAAGCAGCGAGCGGCAACTATTTTCAAGATAATAAGTTAGGGCTGATTGTCAATTAGAATTCTTCTGTGGCGGCAACAAAATAAGCCTGCTAACATATGTAATTGGGCAATGTGTGCAATAGACTGCAATCCCCTGAGAGTATCTTTGCTAGAAAAACACTAGAAAGTGAATTTGAGGAAGTTTGGTGAATTTGGGTGGGTTTGCTTCCTGTAATGGTATGTGTTACTATCACTTCCGCTCGCGAATCTACGCCTTTGGGAGGTTATTGGCCTAAGATTCTACCTGTGCGCTTCTTATCTAAGGAGAACTCCCATGGAAAAAACAACATCAGAATCTTCCGTTCAACTCGAAGACTTTCTTAATTCCCATTTTTCGGTGCGTCAGTTCACTTATGAGCCAATAGACGATGAAATTGTTCGTCGAATTATCAAGATGGCGAGGCGAGCTCCAACATCTTCCAATTTGCAAATGTGCTCAATATTGACCGTTCGGGATAGTGAGCGAAAAGCCAAACTTTCTGCATTGTCTGGTTCGCAGTCGCATATTGAGAAAGCGGATGTTTTTTTTGTTTTCTTAGCTGACCTCCATCCTCTGCATACTCTTTGCGAAGACCGTGGGTTTCCTTTTCATGGTGACCATGTTGAGCCTTTTATTCTCTCGACAGTCGATGCGGCTCTTTGTGCGGGACGGGCATTGACAGCGGCTCAGGCGCTTGGACTTGGTGGGGTTCTAGTCGGTGGGATTCGCAATGAACCTGAAGCAGTTTCAAAACTACTTGGACTACCTGACTATTGTTATGCCGTTTGTGGGATGTCGTTGGGTTGGCCGACTAAGGCGGGGGCGCTTAAACCTCGGATTCCTGACTATGGTTTGCATCATCAAGAGACATATGATCCTGAACTGTTCCGTGAAGCTGTTGCCGATTATGATGCGACAATCGCTGCTACAGGGTTGTATGCGAATCGTAACTATCCCCTACCTGACACGGCGGATGCGCAAGCCGCGAAATCACGAAACTATGGTTGGTCGGAACATTCGGCGAGAAGAATTGCCGATGGCTCCCCTGGCGCATTGCGTGTTTCACTGCGACCGTTTCTTGAGAAGATTGGATTTGAACTCAAATGAGAAATTTCCTAAATACTCCAATTAATTACTATCGGGCGCTAGTTGTGACTCTCTTACTAGTGACGGTTACTTCTGGTTATTCGTCGGCTACTGATTTTGCATGGATTGAGGATGCCGCTAAGCTGGAACGTGGGACGGTTGAGCTTAGTGTTGGTGGAGCTTACTATAGTAGCGCTCCGTTTCCATTTGCTGGTCTTGACGGTGATTTGTATGAAGCTCCTTGGGTTGGTTTGCGTTACTCCGCTAGTGATAATGCGCAGTTTTTCTTTAACGGAGCTTTGCGCAAAACTTTGTCGGTTGGGCTTGCCGATAGCGCTTTAGGAAGCGCCGAGCTTGACCAGCCAGTGGCGCTTGGTCAATCGCGTTCGGCTACTGGTGATTTTTCTATTTACTCTAAATTTCGCTTCCCTATTTTTTCAGGCAAAGTCGACTTGGGGATTTTGACAGGTTTTACAATGCCTAACACCAATACTGCCTCTGGGTTGGGGCTTGATCGGGGCGCTACGCATGGGCGAATCTTAGTGGGAACGAATTTCGGCTCGTTACGTCTTGTCGGTAATGCTGGAATTGTAATTATCAACAATACCACTGGACCTGGGCAGGACGACTTCTTTGCTTATGGTTTTGGAGCGGCAATCAAACCGTTAAATGGATTAGAATTGCATGGGGAATTGTATGGAATTGACGGGCCGCCTGATGGTATTGATGATGGGTTGTTTGATTCATTGAATGTGGCTCTTGGCGCTGGTGTCATCACAGAGAAGTATGCTATTGATGTGACAGTCAAGGGTTTCTTCAAGGAGCCGAGTCCATCGGCGGGTGTTTTTGTTCGCTTCAGTCGTTTATTCCGCACAGGACGCGAATAAGATTTGGATTTCTTCTACGAGCATTATGGCGAACTTGCGGCGCTTATGGCGGCGGCCATGTGGGGCAGCGCTTCGATTTTCTTCACACTTTCCTCCCGAGAGGTTGGCGCAGGTAACCTTAATCGGTTGCGGCTTGTCTTTGCGGTCATAATTCTTGGTGGAATAATTTCGGCGACCGTCGGCTGGAGTTGGGTTGGGCAAATTACTCGTGATGAGTATCTCCTGCTGGGGCTAAGTGGTGTCATCGGGTTGGCTTTTGGCGATAGGTTTTATTTTTCGGCGCTCAAAGAAATGGGGCCTCGTCTCTCGACGCAGGTTTTCGCGCTCAACCCTGTGACCTCTACTTTCTTTGCTTGGATATTCCTTGGTGAGACACTTGGTTTTTGGGCATTGTTCGGTATTGCTGTGGCGATTAGTGGAGTGATACTTGTTACTTCGGAGCGTCGGCAAAAAGGAAGCGGCAACAGTAACCACGCCACGACACGTGGGGTTGTTTTTGCGCTTGTTGCCACTGCTTGCCATTCTGGCGCATTTGTCTTGGCGAAACATGTTATGGCTGACAAGATTGATTCTCTGACAGGTAGTTTTGTGCGGATGGTGGCGGCTATGGTTGTGGTTTGGATTGTTGCAGCGCTGAGTGGAAAAGTTAGTTCTACATTTAGGAGTCTTTCGACACCTCGGAGGTGGAAGTTGGTTTTGGCTGGCTCAGTTTTGGGGCCTTCAATTGGTGTTTGGGTGGCGCTGATTGGTATCACTCATGCGCCTGTAGGAATTGCGTCAACGCTGATGGCCTTGACGCCACTATTTGTTATTCCGCTGGTGGTTGTGACACAGAACGAGACAGTTTCAAGACGCGCGATTTTGGGGTCGCTTATCGCTTTTGGTGGGGTGGTGTTGTTGTTTGTGACTTAGGGCGCCGATTGCCAAACATTATTAGCGACGACTACTTTAGGGTAAATTGGATCTTGTATTTTACAAGCTCTACGCCTTCTTCGTAGGAGCGGCCCTCAAGTGAGACATAGGTTTTGCCGCTTTCTTCTAGAACAGCAAGTACTAAGGTGTAACCTGTCAGTGTCAGCGAAGACAAGTCTGCCAAACTAAGATCAAAGTCTTCAGGGTATTCAAAGCGCCATTTGTAGCCTCTCCATGCGCTTTTGAGACCATTGTCGCTATTTGTAACGTTGATTTCCTTTTTAAATTTCAAATCATACCCATCAAGAAAGACAGTATTATTTTTGAGGTCGAATTCAACTGAATTAATGAGCGGTATTTTTGTTGCGCCATGGAAAGAGATTCGGGCGCTTGAGACCTTGATGGTCAATGTATCCTCGATAAACGAACTGGGTTTGGTGTCCTTGAGTAGTTGTAGCATTTCCTCCCTCTCTGCCTTACTCAGACCAAAGATTGTGCTTTCAACCTGAAAGGAGCTGTCTTTGGCTTTTGCAGTCATGGCTTCTTGGAACTTGATTGGATTCTTGGCAATAGCGGCTTTGAACCTAGTTGTTAGTTCCAACAACCTAGAATTGACCGTAGGTGGACCAAATATCTCGGCGACGTTCACGCCTTCTTTGAGCATCATCTTCACATCTTGGGCAACGTCACCAGTGAACTTGGTTTGGCTTTCTTCTGAATTGACAACAACACTTAGATTCATAGAGAAAAGAGTTGTGAGAAGGAGCGTTTTGATTTGCATGAGAGTTTTCCCAGTTAATTGTCGCATTTAGCATGAAGATATGTAAGGGTGTCACTGCTTCAAGTATATAAGTCCAGTTGACCCTCTCAAGCGCCGACATGCGCGAAGGTGTCGGATGAGGCGGCTTTGTGGGCTCGGGCGAAAGTTTTCGGTAGGGTGTCGGAGAGTAAGTCACCGTCGTTGAGGTATTCGTATAGTTCGCCATAGTGACGGACTTCGCAGTTTCCGACTCGGCGCATCATGTGCCAAGGACGCAACTCTTCGGCGCTGTGTAAGCCCATTGCGCCTAGTAATTCGGCTAATGACCCGATGGTTTCATCGTGGAAGTTTTTTACGCGGCGACGTTTTTTCTCTGGGACTAAGCCTGCTACTAGCAGTGGATTTTGTGTGGCGATTCCTGTTGGACAAACATTGGCATTGCAGCGCAGCGCTTGAATACATCCCAAGGCGAGCATCATCCCCCGCGCTGAATACAGTAAGTCCGCCCCAAGTGACAGTCGACGAATCATCCCAAAGGCGGTGGTGATTTTTCCAGTAGCGATGATTTTGATTTTGTCGCGCACGCCAAATCCAACTAGCGCGTTGTGGATGAAAATCAGCGCCTCTATACCTGGTGAGCCGACGTGATTTGAAAACTCAAGTGGCGCGGCGCCTGTTCCGCCTTCACCGCCGTCGACAGTAATGAAATCGGGAGTGATACCCGTTTTGACCATGGCTTTGCAAAGGGCTAGGAACTCTCGGCGTTTGCCGAGGCAGAGCTTGAAACCAATTGGTTTGCCTTTTGAGAGTTCACGTAGTCGAGCGACGAACTCCATCAAGCCCACAGGAGTTGAAAAAGCGTTATGTCCTGGAGGTGAGATTACATCTTGGCCCATGGGCACATTACGAATTTGCGAAATCTCTTCGCTGACTTTAACGGCTGGTAAGATGCCGCCGTGCCCTGGTTTGGCGCCTTGTGAGAGTTTGATTTCGATCATCTTGACTTGAGGTCTGACTGATTTTTCGGCGAACATCTCTTGGTTGAACTTGCCTTCATCGGTCCGACATCCGAAATAGGCTGTGCCGATTTGCCAGATTATATCTCCGCCTGGTTCGATATGATAAGGACTCATGCCGCCTTCGCCTGTGTTGTGTGCGAAGCCGCCATCTTTGGCGCCGCCGTTGAGCGCGAGGATTGCGGTTTTGCTCATGGAGCCGTAGCTCATGGCTGAAATATTTAGCAAACTGGCGCTATAGGGTTGTTGGCAGTCTGGCCCACCTATGGTGACTCGCAGCGTTTTGGGGTCGACATGTGAGGCGGTGAGAGAATGATTGACCCATTCGTAACCCTCGGCATAGACATCGCGTTGTGTGCCGAAGGGTAAAGTATCGAGAGCGCACTTGGAGCGCTGATAGATAATTGAGCGCTCTTCGCGAGAGAATGGTGTTCCGCCAGTGTTTGACTCGATGAAATATTGATTGATTTCTGGACGAATAGCTTCAAAGAGATAACGGATTCTGCCAAAGAGTGGGTAGTTGCGACGAATTGTGTGGCTACGCTGGAAGTAATCGATGAAGCCGAGAATTAGGAGCGGGCCGAAAAGTACGAGTGACCACAATAACCAAGGGAAGAACATGAAGGCAACAACCTCCAAAGCCAATATGATAAACGCTCCAGTTAGAAAATGATGCCTCATTAATTCGTTCTCCCGATTTATTGTTTCTCTGGTTGTCTATTTGGAATCAAGTTCCGAATTTGGCGACATTACTGAACCGTTGTTTGCTACACTATATTATTCAACGCTATCCAACGAAAAGCAGTTCAATGGCTCCCGTTTTCATCCACACTTAAAACATGGGGTTGTGAGGCATTGTTCACAATTAAAATTATGCGGAGGCTATGAATCTGCGTGCATCTAGGCGTGGCTGGCTGGCGAGCTCGTGTACCCTGCGGAAGCCTCCTCTTGCCCGCCGTGCAACAACTCTTAACTAGCGGCTCTGTAGGCTATTACAACGACCATATAGCGCAGCCCTTCACCCAACTTCAGCTAGTTTAATGGCCATTGAGTTATCCTTAAAGGTAAACTTAGGGATTTCCAGATAATATATATTGTAAAAATAGTTGGCCAGAATGAAACTTCCAAGAGGTTTGCGTCGTTAGGCAATACTGGTATATTGGGCGGGCTATAGTGGCGGCTTATTTGCGAACGAAATTAGATGCAAACAATATCACCGCAACAATTTACATCGACAGGCTGACTCCAATTATTACATTTGCTCAAGGCACATTTGAACGAAGCGCATTGGAACGAAGCACGATTGAGCAATACAATTGAACAATAAATCAATAAACATATTATCATCCCAACATTACACATCACAGGAAGGTGAGGTATCAACGTGCGGAGAATATTAACAATTCTTTGTCTGTGCGCTTTTGCATTTACACTAACAGGAGTCAACTCTGCTGAGGCGATTCCACGCGGCGGTAAAGCATCGTCGGCAAAGAGCGGTTCATCCAAGAAAAAAAGCAGCAAAGACAGTAAGAAGAAAGACTTCAAGGATGTTGTTAAGGACTTCACAAAAGTCGAGGGTCTTTTTGATCTTTACATTAATACCGAAGACAACAAAATGTATTTCGCGGTCAAACCTGACCAGCTCAATACCGTTTTCCTTTGTGGTATAACTCGTAACGCTGGCGATGGATCGTTTTATGATTCCGGCGCCATGGGCGGGGAATTCCCGTTCAAGCTCATCAAAATCGGCAAGAAGATTCAAATGTTGATGGAGAACGTTCTTGTTCGCGCTGAAGAAGGCACTCCGATGGCTCGCGCCATCGAGCGCGGTGTTTCAAATTCTCTGTTTGCCAGTGGCAAAATCATTGAAGCCAAACCTGGCCCTAACGATGAGATTTTGTTGAACGCCAAGGATTTCTTCTTGAGAGACGTAGATAACACGAGCTTCTTCCTTGGTTCGGCTGGTAAGACAGGTTTCTCGTTTGATCGTTCAAACAGTTACTATGGGACTTGCAAGTCTTTCCCTGAGAATACAGAGATTGATGTCAATTTGTACTTCAAGACGAGCCGTCCGAATAGAGCTATGTACTTGATGTCACCGTATTCGATGATTCTCACCTATCACTATTCATTATCCACTCTGCCTCATACTGGTTACAAGCCTCGTATCGGTGATGATCGTATTGGTCATTTCTTAACTCAGTTCCAAGATTATACAAATGTTGACACTGAGACTCCATATGTACGTTACGTCTCGCGCTGGCATCTTGAGAAAGAAGAGCCATACGCCGATATGTCCAAGCCGATTAAGCCGATAGTTTTCTGGTTGGAGAATACAATTCCAGAGGAGTTCCGTAAGTCTGTCGGCGAAGGTGTCTTGTTCTGGAATAAGTCTTTCGAGAAGATTGGTTTCAAAGACGCTATTGTAGTTAAGCAAATGCCTGATGACGCCGATTGGGACCCAGCCGATGTGCGCTATAGCACAATTCGTTGGATGGTAATGCCTGGCGCAGGTTATGCTGTTGGACCATCACGCACCAATCCGTATACAGGAGAGATTTATGATGCGGACATACGTGTTAGTTCGGACTTTATTCGTTATATGTTCTCATATGTTGAGACTGCGGTCAAGCCAATTGCATTTGGCGCTGATGGTAACCCAACTGAGAATGACTGGGAAGGATTCTACAATACGTTGAACCCTTGGCAGAAAGAGCATTTCTGTAATCTCGGTAGTGAAATGGCGATGGAAGCTGGCTATGCTTACTCTGTGCTTTCGACACGCAATTCACTTGAGGACAAAGATGAAGTCACCAAGAAGTTCGTACATCAGTATATTGTAGATTTGGTGTCACATGAAGTCGGGCACACGCTTGGCTTCCGTCATAACTTCAAAGCTTCCACACTGAATACCGCAGATCAATTGACCGATTCAAAACACACTCTTGAGAATGGTTTGATTGCGACTTGTATGGATTACACACCAGCGAATATTGCCCCAGAAGGCAAACCGCAGGGAGAGTTTTTCCAGACAACTCCTGGTCCTTATGATGACTGGGTGATTGAGTATGCTTACAAACCACTAGAGGCGACAACTACCGAAGGCGAACTTCCTGAGTTGGACAAAATCGCCAGTCGCGCCGCTGAGTTTGGTTTGCAGTATGGAACTGACGAGGATGCGCTAGGTGGTTCTGTGCGTTCAATTGACCCAACTTGCAACTATTTTGACCTCGGCGCGGATCCAATGGTCTATTATACTGACCGCATTGGTATGAGTAATGAGCTATGGTCGAAAATGGAGAACTATTTTGAGAAGGACGGCGAGAACTACTTCAAATTGCGTCGTGTTTTCTCGAGCGCTTGGCGTGGATTCCGTGACGCTGCGGGTAATATCTCCAAGTATGTTGGTGGATATTCTCACATCCGTAGTCACGTTGGAGATCCGAATGGCGATGTGCCGTTTACTCCAGTTCCAGCATCTAAGCAAGAGCAGGCTATTAACTTCTTGAACAAGCGAATTTTTTCCGCTAACGCTTTTGATATCCCAGCGCAGTTGTTGAACAAACTTCAGCCTGAGCGTTTTCCTGATTTTGCCTTCTCGGTCTATAGCATCCCACGTATTGATTATCCAATTCACAATGCGGTATTGGCAATTCAAAAAAGTGCGCTTTATAAGCTGTATGCTGCGACTACTTTGAATCGTGTTCACGACCAAGAATTGCATTTTGCCAGCAGCCAAAAGGCTTTGGGCATGGATAGAGTCTTCAGTATGCTTCGTCGTGGTATTTGGACGGAGCTTCAAGGCGGTACGAATGTAAATAGTTTCCGTAGAAATCTTCAGTTTGAGCATTTGAAGATTCTTAAGATGATTTACTTGAACACAACCAACGCCTATCCAGAGGACGCTCGTTCATTGGCTTACAATGATATGAAAGTCATCTCTAAAGCCATCGGTGGAATCCTGAGCGCCAATACTGTCAACAGCATGACCTCTAGCCATTTGCAACGTGTGGCTGACGAGATCCGTGCGACAACTGAAGCAACTGTTATGCGTCGCTAGGTTGTTTATCTTTATTTTAGCTTTGGTTTAACTTTGTAAGTATGATCTTTTGGTAGTCATACTGAGCGGAGAGGATATTGATCCTCTCCGCTCTTTTTTTAGCCATGTTTAACGACATTGATTGTACAGTTTTCTTCTTTTTTTTCGAGATTTACTGGTTTGATGGCTGTCGTGAGCGGTGGATAATCGTTATGCTACTGTTCTAGGAAGACTTATGTATGCCAAGTTCATATAGATCACATTATTCATCGAAATCAGAGACAACTCTCAGTTGGTCTCGTGCTCTATTCTTTTCTGGACTGGCGTTTTCATTGATTCTGATTTTTGACGCCAATTTGCAAATTGTGTCGCTGACAAGCGGAGCGACATTTGAGTTTGTAGCTCTGATTGTCGGCCTAGCCTTTATTGGCATCGGAGCGCTTGTGGGCCACAAATCCAAATCGCTCAATGCGGCGAAAGTTACTATCGCAGGCGCCACACTTATTGTTCTCCAAGCTCTTGGATTTTACTTTCTCAATGGTTCAGGAATTCACGCTGCACTTGCCGATTCATCTCTCTTGATCGGTAATCTTGAATTACGCTTTTTGCTAAGCGCTTCGCCGCTTTTTCTAGTTTGTTTTTTGATCGGTGTCTTGATTGGTAATCGCTTGCAAAGATGCGTTGCCAGCGATAGTCCACTTACCATCAGTGAGTTTCCGTTGGCGCTGATGTTCGGAATCGGAGTTGGTGTTTTTCTTTTCTCTTTTGAGATAACATCGCTAGGTATCCCAGTTTTGTTATTAACTGCCGCTGGGACTTTGCTTGGTGTCTCAGGACTGGCTCAAGATACTTCAAGGTCATCAAAGTTACGGATTACTTGGTTGGCTTTGGGGGGTGTGCTGGCTTTTAGTGTTATCGCTCAAGTTGTTCTGGTTCGGGAGGAACGTCAGACACTTGAGAATGTATTTGCAAGCGACGTTGGCGTGTCTTTTAGGAAATCAAGCTCAACGATTCTTTGGACGTATTCAGGGCGACAACTTGCGGAAGCTATGCCTGTTGCGGAATCTTATCTGGCTAACGATAGTACATTCCCTGTCCTCGCTACACTTCTTGGGGACTCAGTGTCTATTTTGGTGGTCAACGGGGTATCGGAGCAATTGCGAGAGATGACAGGGTTTCGCTGCGCTGATATTACTCTCATCAATGAGTCTCCTTTACGCACAGACCTGACAAAGACAATATTAACTTTGAAGCCATTGGCCCTGACATTTCAACCGCCCGAGAACTATTATTTCCAGACAGCGACTAGCACAGCCTACGATTATATTACCAATTCCTATCGTCGATGGGATTTAATACTGCTCAAGAATATTGCTAGTGACGTAGATATACGAAATGCGGACTTGTTACAACCGACTATTCAAGAGACCGAAGAATATTTTAGCGCTTGCCTGCGACATCTTTCTGACAGCGGTTTTCTTGTTTTTGAAACTGGCCTCACGACAAATCCGTTGTCACTGTATCGTCGTTTAACAAGTATTTCCTCGGCTTTGCAAGCACGTGGGATTTCGGATCCAGAAACGTGTTTCACTTCTTTGTCTGTTTCGAATGGGAAGTCAATGTTGTTGATTTCCAATAACCCATCCCCTACCAGCAAAGTTAAAGGCGCGAACCTGAGCCTAGAGAATCGTGCGTGTTTTCATCCCGAAATTGAAGTTGCTCTCGGTAATAGACATGAGGTCGACCTTTCACATCTAACGATGGAAAGACCCTACTCGGGCCTGTTGCCTCCACAAGAGCTCACTTTGGCTCAGCCAGTCTATGCGACATCGCTAAGTGGCGTCCCACAAACTGAGGTTGCGGCGCTTTATGACGTTCTCTCGAAGCCAATCACGAATTTGGTTGAACGCTCCAACAGGGTGTTGCTTTCTGCGCTAGTGTCATTGGGTTTCATCTTGGCTTTCGGCATTGTACTTGGTCGTCGCACCCTCAATCACACAGTTCGAGATACTAGGGTTGGTCAACGAAGGACATTTTTTCTTTCGGCAATTTGGTTGACTGGTTTTCTTGTGATAGTGACTTCAGTATTCACTGCTGAGAGTATGCATCTTGGCTTTGGAACGGTTCCAGAACAAATCAAATACATTCTATTTATTGTCATGCTTGGCGCGGGGATTTGGTTTAGCGCTCGCAGGCGAAGAAGTAAGGCCAATGAATCTTACAGAGCATTGACGATCGCCTTATTCCTGTCACTAGTACCAACAGCGCTGCTGGGATTATCATCAAGCGGACCTACGAATGTCGGGTTGCTCGGCTTGATAGCCTCTCTTCTGCCCTTGACAATCTCGCCCGCACTATTTGGAGTTCTAGCAGAAAAGTACATTCGCAAACAGAAGGCGCTGGTCAATTCGGGCAATGTTTCTCTTCTTGTGGCCTTTCTATTTATCATAATCGGGGCCTTGATACTTTCGCGAATGTTCGCGGCTACATTTGGACTGGCGGCAACAATGGAATTCGGACTGGTAATTCTCGGTCTGACAGGGACTTTGCAGGTATTGTTTGCAGGGTTCAATCGTGTATTTGGCAATTCGCCTAAAAAAGCTTGGACGGGGCGTTAGTTTTGCCGCTCTTGAATTATCAGCCCTGATGATTATATTGTCTTAAGTTCACTGGAATCCAGCCTAGCTGCTCCTGAGAAGAAGTATGTTCAAGTACAAGTAGTATCTCAAAAAGTATTCTCTAAGAAAGTATTCTCTAAAACCTTAAGACTCGCAAATAATAGATTGCCGAAATGACAAACTCGATAAAAGAAACCGCGACAGAAGAAGCTGTGATTGATTCGGATGTAGAAACTTCTAATGACCTCTATGCTGTTCGTCCTTGCCTTGACAAGGGATTTGTGCGACTGGTGGATTTTATGGGCAGTGACGACTCGATTGTTCAGGCGGCGCGTGTTAGTTATGGTAAAGGCACAAAAAAACGCTCCGAAGATCGTGGTTTAATTCGCTATTTGTTGCGTCACTCACACACTACGCCTTTTGAGATGGTGGAGTTTAAGTTTCATGTGAAGTTGCCAATCTTTGTTGCGAGGCAATGGATTCGTCATCGGACTGCTAATGTAAATGAGTACTCTGGACGCTACTCCGTTATGGAAGATGAATTTTACGTTCCGAGAAATGAAGACATTCATTTTCAGAGCAAGTTGAATAAGCAGGGCCGTGACGATTCCGCTCAAGGTGAGCCGTCAGAAGAGTTACGCAAAAAGTTCAGTGAGTCATCGCTTGAGATTCAAGGCCGCGCTTATTCGGAGTATCTTGAATTTGTTGAAGCGGATTTGGCTCGCGAGTTAGCGCGGATAAATTTGCCTGTTTCAAATTACACGCAGTGGTATTGGAAGATTGATTTGCATAATCTTTTTCACTTTTTGCGGCTGCGGATGGATTCACACGCTCAGTATGAGATTCGGGTTTTTGCACAGGCAATGGCGGATATTGTTAAAGAAGTTACCCCGATCGCCTATGCTGCTTTTGAGGATTATTCACTGAATGCGATTAAGTTTAATCAGGGCGAGTTGAAGCTGATGCAAAAGGCATTTGCACAGGTTGCTCTTGATGAAGCGGCTGCGAAGAGCTGTGGTGTTTCTAAGAGAGAGATTGCTGAGCTTGAAAACAAGCTGGCGATGATTAAGAAGCTCTGACGTTATCATTCACGATAAGTCATTGCGAGCGTAGCGCGGCAATCTCATTGATTGAGTAAGCGCTTGTATTGGAATCGACGAGATTGCCGCGTCGCTTCGCTCCTCGCAATGACACCTTGCAATGACATTTTGTTTGTGATTGTGTAGTCAAGGTGATGTTTCATTTTTTATTGCGGCAAGGCGCCCCAAGGGACGCCACTACGAGTTAACTGATACTCGAATTGCCATAATTAGAAAGCATTATGCTGGTTGTTTAGGTGATTTCGCCATTTTGCAGGTGGTTGGCTTCTTGGATGATTTTCCAAGCCTCGTCGGCGGTTTCGGCGAAACGGAATAGTTTCTTGTCTGAGGGGTTGATGACACCTTCGTCTACAAGATTATCGAAGTTGATAATTTTCTCCCAAAATTTCTGCCCAAATAGAATAATCGGTAGGACTCGCGCTCGGCCAGTTTGGACTAGCGTCAGTGCTTCGAACATTTCATCTAGCGTTCCATAGCCTCCAGGGAAAACCACTAGCGCTCTCGCACGCATTAGAAAGTGCATTTTGCGGACTGCGAAATAATGAAACTGGAAACATAGTTCTGGAGTGATGTATGGATTCGGAGCCTGCTCTTCGGGTAGAACAATGTTCAATCCAATCGTCTTGGCGTTGATGTCAAAGGCGCCACGGTTCGCAGCTTCCATTACTCCTGGTCCACCTCCCGTTACTATCACATAATCGCATTTGCCATCGGTTTGGCATTGGCTGCTCACCAAACGACCAAATTTTCGGGCTTCGTCGTAGAAATGTGATTTGGCTAAGACATTCTGCGCTACTCTTAGGCCGTGTTGTAGGTCAGAATTGTCTGGGTCTGATTTCAGTTGCGTTTCGATTTCTGTGATTTTGGCTAGTGATTGCTCTTTTGAGAGTATTCGTGTGCCACCAAAGACGACGATTGTTGAAGTAATGTTGTGCGCCTTGAGCGCCATGTCTGGTTTGCGCATTTCCAGTTGGAGACGGACACCGCGCAAATCGCGCTGTCCGAGAAAATCATCGTCCTCAAAAGCGAGTTTGAAAGTTGGCGCTTGTAGGAGATCGTTTTCTAGTTTCTTTAGATCTGAATCTGTTAGATTGGCGCTGCGGGCGTCTGTCGGCGAATTACTTGTATTACTCATTCGAATTCCATTTCTATTGCTCAAGCGCCACAATTGGCTGTTGAGTGTTCCCTAGTCCTTCATTTAGTGTTATCGGCGCTAGGTAATTGAATTAACAGTGATAGATCGGTTTCGTCCCATAATGAACGCTTTGCCGCCAATCATTATTGAATCAGTTGGAGAAATGGAGTAATTGAAAGAAAAAACTGACATGATGCAGTGAATGTGTCTGTTTGTAATGGAGTGGACTACTTGAACGAATAGGTCAGACCGCCTCTGGCTCCAATGAAGTAAGTCGTAGCGTCTTCCCTTCCTACAGCATAGAAAAGAGATTCAAAAAACGCTCCAATTCTTCCATCGCCGTGGAACTGTACCCCAAACCCTCCAGCGCCGAAAGCGTTGGTTGATGTTTCACGATTCAAGTTCCCGATATATGCATCGACCTTGATGATTCCACTGACGGCTTTTAGGTATGCGGTAGCATTCTTTTGACGTGACAATGGAAATTTGAGATGCCCAGAAAACTCAGTGAACGTCAAATTGAATCCTAAAGCAGATAAAACGAGTACGTTGACATTGGGTTTTCCAAAGACGTGTTTAATTGCTGTTGCTCCAATGGCTACATCTTCGTACAACCAATATTCAACAATAACGCCGAAAGCGGGTCCAGTTTGTGGAAGGCCCAAGTTGTCGTTGGGCATGTTCTTAACTGAGATTGGCGTACCAAAGGTGGGTGAGATTTCCAGAAGGCCTTGATGGACCAGGAACCGCGGTTCTTGATTATGGGATTCCTCTGCCTGCGCATTGAGAGGAGTGTATAATATACTACACAATATGATTACCAACGGGACACAAAAGTCATTGTATCCTTTTGGTTGTATCATGGTGTTGCTTTCGCGTTCTAAAGTTGTTCCCTATTTGGCGACAAAAGTATACTTTCAACTAACAAATTTGTCAAGATTGCTCACAGAACTCTCCACCGCGGTATGCTCATTGATTCTGTTTGGTTTCACTGATTGGCCTTGACAAAGGTAGAACCAAGGAGCTTTCTTGAACTGTATGTGTCTTCTAACTTTATGGAATTGGAGCGAGGTGTGAGTTCATAATCTTTGGCTGGGGACACCAGCGGACTAAGAATCATGGGCCTGTTGAGACACGGACTTGTGAGAATTGCAATAATGAAGAGGCTTGGTACTTGATTAGGATATCAACTTGGTTCACGCTCTTTTTTATTCCGATTTTCCCGTACTCAATCAAACGTTTTTTTGTGTGTCCTGTTTGTCAGAGTTCTTTTGAACTTGAGTCTGAGCAATATGATGAGATGCGTCCGATTGCCGAGGCTAACCAGAGTTTGGTTGACAGCAAGATCAGTAACCAAGAACATCAGAATTTGCTATTTGAGAACCGCAAGAAGATTGAGTGATTCTTAAACTTTGGTCTGCCTTTAGTTTTTGTCGTCTTCAAAATTGATATGCCAATGTGTGCCGTCGCAGAAGGGTTTGTTCTTCGAGCCACCACAGCGACAGAGGGTGAAATGCTCTTTTGAAGCGCCCTCTCCTTGCGGTTTCTCTAATATCTCAATCCCGCCACAGACAAAATATGGGCCGTTTTTGGTGACTGTCACCATCGGCGGTCTTTCTTCTGCGCTTTGTTCTACACCATCTATCGAATAGCTTAACGCTCCTGAGGGACATTTTTTTATAGTCGCAATAATTTCTTCGGCTTCGGCGCCATTCGGATCAATCCAAGGCTCTACTTTTAGCTTGAAGACAGAGGCGAGTCCATCGGTACATTTTCCAGCATGGGCGCAGACTGAACGGTTGTCGTGGATGGTGATTTTGGCGCCGACATAGTTGTCACGTTTGTTCGTACTGCCATCGGTGAGTTTCTTATCGGTGAATCCGTTGGCTCCGTGGGTTCCATCGCAGAATGGTTTGTTGCTTGATCCACCACAGCGACATAGCGCCACACCAGCGACATTTGAGCGTGGTTCACCAGCTGAACTTTGCAGGTTGGGGATTTCATGCGGTGTCATATCATTGAGCAAGTAATAGGGGCCGTTTGGCAGACAGGCGATTTTTGGTTTTTCGTTGTTCATGGTTCCTCGCTATGTGGAATTGGTATTGATTTAATCTGCACTGTATTATACAGCAAAATGGGTTCGATTTGCTATAAAAGGTGTGTGGTGTGGAAATGTTGTAGCGATTTTGTTGGGTGTCTGGGTTGGGTTCATGCTATTGGGGTTTGGTTGGAGTTTGGGGCGGGTTGGTGGTGATTTTGATAGTAGAGCAGAGTATATGACTGTCTAACTAATCCCACCCCAAGAGGGGGTGGGGTACCTGGTATGAGAAAACTGCTACTGATTATGCAGGCAATGCTCAAAAAACAACAGCCATTTAACCCAAATTACGCTTGACCGACAAGACGGTTTCTACGGAGCTCAAACAATTCGGCTATTGCACCAATACAAGTTTTGTGGTTAATTCGAGCAGGAAGACTGTTGGGGTTGGACATTGAATGTTGTGAGGAGGTGAGAACATGAGCTTTGAAGTTGACAACACGATTAAGCGTGTCTTAGCATCTAATCTGAACGAGCTTGAAAAACACTTGAATTCTGATGTAATCTTCTATTTCGGATCAATTGCACCCTCGATTGAAAAACCTTTTCGAGATTTCATTGAGTCGTTAAAACAAGATAATACGTCAAAATACGATAAACTGACTATTATTATCAATACATCAGGTGGTTCCGCAGAAACGGTAGAGAAAATGGTCGGAATTACTCGACATCACTACGCGGAAGTTGACTTCAGTGTACCTGACTATGCGATGTCGGCCGGTACGATATTCTGTATGTCGGGTGACAAGATCTGGATGGATTATTCTTCATCACTCGGCCCAATTGACCCACAGGTTTACAACGGTAATAATTGGGTTCCAGCGCTTGGCTATCTTGATAAAGTAGAAGAATTCATAGAAA
>JAJRPJ010000002.1 GCA_024280835.1 Candidatus Zixiibacteriota bacterium
ACGCCCAATCAATTTCTCAAAGACAATTCCCACCAGCGGAAGAAAACTCCGCGGACAATCAATCGACAAACGCCTAACCGCCACTGGCCGAGCCTACAGCATCCGTCCCGATTCCAACGGCTTCGTCCTAGCCCTAGGCGCCACAGATAGTCTCTACACCAAAGTCTTTTCATTCCGTGGCCTAGGGATAAATGGTGTCTATCAAGATCCCGTCTCACGTGGCATGACCAACAGCTATGCCATCGATTTCCTCGAACTCGCACGAATATATCGCAACCGCAAAGCAGTCAAAGACCTAAACCGCATTCTCACCAAGGCCCTGGAAATCTTCCCACAAAACAGTCGCGTCAACCAAGAATATCTCGAAGCCCTATATCTAGAACAAGGCAACGAAGCTGTCAAAACTTTTGTCGACACAAGCTCATTTTCCGTCAAAACTGACCTCTTCAAACGCTGGACACAGGTCGCCAAAACCGCAGGAGACGACAGCATCGCCGTGACAATTCTTGAGGAAGCCCATCAGCGTTTCCAAAACGACCGAGAGCTATTCTACGGCCTAGTCGCCCTACAACTAGAAAGCAAAGACTATAGCAATCTAGCCACAAACTTGACCCAATGGACCCAGAAAAATCCTGCCGATACTTCCGCACGGAATTTGCTCCAAAGGCTACTGAACTCTGCGTCTGGAAATTGAAATCCAGATCAATCCTAATAATTGAACGTCATTAGCGCATAAAACGTACAAAACCTCATGAAAATCTTAGCTCTAAATTGGCAGGACCTCAAGAACCCACTCTCAGGTGGGGCAGAAGTCCATTTGGAGGAACTCCTACGTCGTTTGAGCTCAATGGGCCATGAAGTCACTCTCTTTTGCAGTAATTACGCAGGCGGCCTACCCGAGGAAACAATCGAGGGCGTAAAAATAATCCGCCGCGGCAGTCGTTTCGATTTCAACTTCATGGCGCCATTCCATCTCAGACGTCTAGTCAAAGCCGAGAAATTCGACATACTCCTCGAAGATATCAACAAAATTCCATTCTATACACCGCTCTATCTAAACATCCCCACGCTGGTAGTCATCCCACATCTTTTCGCCACTACCGTCTTTCAGGAAATCAATTTCATCCTCGGCAGTTACATCTACTGCGCCGAACGCCCCATGGCCACTGTCTATCGTCGCCAAAAATTCAACGTCATCTCAGAATCAACCGCCGACGATCTCAAAGAGCGGGGTATACCCGAAAAAAATATCACCGTTGTCCACTGTGGAATCGACAACTCTATGTACAACCACGACCCCGCACTCAAAAAGTACGAAACCCCGACAATCATCTATCTCGGTCGTCTAAAAAAATACAAATGTGTCCAACACCTAATCAGTTCGCTAAAGATTATTCGCCAAACCGTTGCAGATGCTAGATTAATGGTCGTAGGTGCAGGAGACTACCTCGATGACCTAAAAAAACACGCAGACACTCTCGGACTCAAAGATTGCGTAGAGTTCACAGGCTTTGTAACCTCAGAAGACAAAGTCGAAAGACTCCGTCGCGCCCATGTCTGCGTTTGTCCCTCAACTAAAGAGGGCTGGGGCCTAACCAATATCGAGGCCAATGCTTGCGGAACTGCGGTAATCGCCGCCAATGTCGCTGGCCTAAAAGATTCAGTGCGTGACAATGAATCAGGATTCTTGTATCCTCATGGCGACATTGATGCCCTCGCCAGCAAAATCAAAACCGTCCTCACCGACAACACCGAACGCGAGCGTATCGAAAACGGAGCCTTAGCGTGGTCAAAACAATTTAGCTGGGATCTAGCTGCAGTGGCCTTTATGAAAAACATCGAAGAAACTCTCTCAAACAATACCACCACAGGTAATTCCCAATGACTCGCCGCCAAACAGCAATCATACTTGGTATAGTAACATCAATCGCGGCCCTTTGGGTTACTTTCAGCAAAATAAAATTTGATGAAGTCAGCTCCGCTCTCCAAACCGCAAACTATTGGCTCCTAATACCAAATATCGTCATTATTCTCATCGGTATGTACCAACGCGCTTGGCGCTGGGGACGTATGGCCAAGCCCATAACTAATGTCGCTTTCAACAAACTCCTCTCAGCCACAGCTGTCGGCTTCATGGCCAACAATGTTCTGCCCATGCGCCTCGGGGAGTTTGTCCGCGCTTATTCACTCTCCAAACAAGAGCCCAAAATTACAAAGTCCGCCTCGCTAGCAATGATCTTTACCGAAAGAATCATCTTCGACCTAGCGGCGCTAATCGGAATCTTCGGTCTAATCCTCTGGTCAACTTCGATCGTCGAACTAGAAAAATATAAAATGACCAGCGGCCTAATCCTGATTGTGGCTTTCAGTGGTTATTTCTTTGCCATAGCTATGGCCAAGTGGCCCGAAAAAATCTCAGAGTTCATGCACAGCAAACTCAGCTTCCTGCCAATAAAAGCCCGCGATTTCTTGCGCGACACAATCGAACGCTTTTCGGTCGGCCTACAATTCATGCGCTCACCAGCAGCTGGACTCTCTGTTCTAGCACAGACTGGCCTTATCTGGCTCGGACTCGGCATCTCAAACTATTTCGTTTTCCAGGCCTTCGGCCTAAATCTCCCACTAGAGGCATCATTCACAACCTTGGTAGTAGTCTCAATCGGAATAATGATTCCTTCGTCTCCTGGATTCGTCGGTGTCTACCATCTAGCCGTCTTAGTGTCACTACGCGACATCTATGGTGTAGATGAAAACACCGCCATTGCCTGCGCGGTCATCATGCACGCCGCCCAATACGCTGCCGTAACACTCTTCGGACTATTTCACCTTTGGAAAGGCCACCTCTCCCTAAAGGAAGTTGAAGAAGAGGCCACCGCTTAATGACACCTGATTCATCAAATCAAGAACCAACCAACGACAAGAAAATTCTCATCATTTTGCCCGCCTACAATGAAAAAGGCAAAATCGGCAAAGTCGTCGAAAAAATCATCGCCACAAAAATCCCCTGCACAATCCTAACAGTCGATGACTGTTCAAATGACGGCACAAGGGAAGAGGCCCTCCAAGCAGGCGCCGAAGTCATCACCCACAAACACAACACAGGCGTAGGCGGCGGAATCCGCACAGGTATCCACTATGGCCAAGAACACAATTTCGAAATCGGTGTCGTCCTCTCAGGCGATGACCAACACGAGCCCTCAGAACTACCAATAGCCTTAGCGCCAATAGAAAACAACACCGCCGACTTCGTCCAAGGCTCACGCTACATGGAAGGCGGCCAACTAATCAACGAACGCCTCTTCCGCAAAGTCACCACCCACGCCTATAGTTGGATTTTCTCATTTCTAACTGGAGTGAAAATCACCGACGCCACCAATGGCTTCCGCGCCTTCCGCTTCTCAATTTTTTCTGAACCAACAATCAATCTAGACCAAGACTGGCTAGACACCTACGAGCTAGAGCCATATTTGCTCTACAAAGCCGTCACAGCAAAATCAATCCGAGTCATTGAAGCCCCGATAACAATTCGTTATCATGCTGTAGGCAAAGACTTCACCAAAATGCGCCCAGTCTTCGACTGGTGGAGACTAGCGCGACCAATGTTCATGCTAAAACTAAGAATCAGAAAATAATTTGTCATACAAATAATCTCTACCAAAAAAATAACATGAGCGTGCGATTATGATTACTCCCATAGATTTCTCTGGCAAAAAGGTCCTCATAACTGGCGCCGCTGGCTTCGTCGGCTCAAATCTCATGCGCGCCGTCTACGACGCAGGGGGAGAGATAACCGCTCTCGATGACCTCTTCACAGGCGACCTAAAAAACATCGACAATGACATCAAATATAAATTCATCGAAGGTAGTGTCACCGATGCCGAACTTGTCACAAAACTAGTCAAGGACGCCGACTATGTCGCTCATCTCGCCGCACGCAACATCATCGTCTCCACCAAGAACCCCCGCGACGACTACGCCAGCAATATCGGCGGCACACTCAACATCCTCATGGCCGCACGCGAAGCCCAAAACGTCAAAATCGTCTACACATCCTCAGCCTCAGTCTATGGCAACCCCATGCACCTACCAATTTCCGAAAACGAAACCCCACTAACTTTCTCGCCCTACTCAGTCTCAAAACTAGCTGGCGAAAACTACTGCACCGCGTTCTACGAAACCTATGGCGTCCACGTTTCAGCCGTGCGCTATTCAAATGTCTATGGAATCAAACAGGACCCGTCGAATCCCTATTGCGGAGTAGTCTCAAAATTCATTGAAGCCATCGCCAACGACAAAGTCATCAGCGTCCACGGCGACGGCCAGCAAACCCGAGACTTCACCTACGTCACCGACACAGTCGAAGCCACTTTAATCGCGCTACTGTCACCTCGCTCTGACGGCATGGTCTTCAATGTCGGCTCAGGCTTCGAAGTCTCAGTGTTAAAACTAGCCGACGAAATCGGCAAAGCCTTCGGCAAAGAACCCAGGATCGAACACATCGACCGCCGAGACATCGACAACATCCGCCGCCGAGTCCTAAACATCGAAAAAATCCGCTCCCGCCTAAGATGGCAACCAAGAACCACCCTACGCCAAGGCATCCAACGCACAGTAGAATGGTGGCGCTCCACCCGCTAACTGTCTAAGCTGTTTTGAAAAGGTTTATAGTAAAGTGGCGAACTTCGTCATTCCCGAGAAGGCGGAAACACACATTCAATAAGCTACTGCTTCAATCCTTTTACCTTCAATCCGAATCATCTGAATCGAAGTGTCTGCAAACACCGCCTGAGAGTTTTCTTCATAGGAAATGAAAACCCCAAACTTAATCGAATCTATACTGTTGGGGATCATCAAATCGTCGAATATATACGTGTAGGAATACTCTACGCTATTAATGTTGATAGCGTTAGTGGCAACGCTGTCTAGAGTCAAAGAGTTGATCCCATCGTCAAATTCGACGGTTGCTTCTAAGAGTCGCATACTAAGAAATCGTTCTTTTTGTGATTCAACAAGGATATCACTGCGTCTAGTCCAAACATGGATCGAATAAACACTGTCCTTAAAATTGTCTTTATTGACTATTACATCTATATCCAATCCGAAAGTAAAGTCCCTGAAATCTATTACATGAGTCATAATATACTGCCCTTGACCGATGCCAAAAAGCTTGTAATAGTTAGTAACGCACCCAACACAGATAAGCGCCAAAATACTAGCGATTGCAATAGTTCTTTTAATCTTCACAACTCAGTAGTCACCGTCACCCACAGCTCACTGTAGGAATATATCGCGCAAAAAAACTCAATCCCAAATCAAACCTCGCTCAACCCCAGCCGTCCGCAAATAATCCAACATCTGACCCATATGCACCGACTCATGATATGCAATCCGATTTAGATAATCACCAAGCCCCTTAATCTGACCTTTCTCACTGCGCACAATCTTAACTTCAGATAAATCACTCTCCGAAAACCCACGAATCATCTCAATAAAATCCGCCCGATGTGGCTGCGCCAACGCCAACTCATTCTCAACACTTACCAACGGCGCATCACCCCAAGGCGAATTAAACTCCCCAAGATTCCCACGGTTCTTAACAATCGTATGAAACAAATGCTCACCCTCAAGCACATGACGAATCATCTCAATCACCGTCAACGCCTTCTCATCAGGCCGCCACGAAAGCGACTCCTGTGGAATCACCTCCCAAACCTTAATACTCCGCCGACGAATCTCCGAAAAGTTCAAAACAATAATCTCACTAGCAGTCATAACCATCCCTCTCAAATGTCATCCAAACCAAGGCCTCAAACTCCAGCCAACAACACAATAAAAAGAATAAAACCAACAACCACCATCACATATCAAAAATATTTTCTGTAATTCAGTAGTGAATAGGGCAAATTAAGGTAGGTCAAATCCCCTTTTCAGGGACTTGACATGTTACTGCACAGCACGATTCAAATACCCAGTTTCAAACAATGAGTCCAAATGCAACGTCCTAGTTTGATATTCTACAGACATTGAATCATTGAAATAGGAATCGTATAAGTCATTCATTAACTCCTCATATTCCCAGAATTCCTCAGGTCCGATAAGAGACCAGATTTTATCATTAACCAAAAGATCGATATAGTTCTCAAGTTCCTTGCCTTGAATCGAATGAATACGATTCCCTACCAATCGATAAGTCATCAAATGCCCATCCAATCGGCCGATTGCAATAGCGTAAGCGCCTCTCTCCTCATCTCGGCGACACGAAATCAAAGCGAATTTGTCTCCGACTAGAGTTGAATGGTCAAGCATAGTTAATGTGCTCTGGTCATTGATAAACTGTTCAAATGGCTCATCGTAGGCTAATGCGAATGGCAGGCCAATTTCAGGTCCTTCTATCCTTCTAGTCGGCGGCCTTGATCCGCGAGATTGTAGTGAAGCCATGTAATACAACGAGAAATGCATGCCCACTTCATATTCCAACTTACCGAGCTTTGTTTGTTTGTGTGAATCTAAGAAGGACTTCCAGCCCCTATCAGTATTCCAAAAAGGTTTGTCAGAGAAGAGCATCCCAAGAGAATCTGAGTTGAGAGCATCGAGGTACCACTTCCGATTAGTCGAATTCTTTTCTGGATGTTCTTGGATCCCAGAAAGAAAAATATTGTAAACCTCCCCTCCATTATGGACCCCAAACCAACGTTCGTACTCAAAGGCAGCTTGATCTCGCGCAGAGTAAATGACAGCGAATTCATTGCCCATCGTCCTAAACCAGTCAATTCTTCTGGGGGCCCTCAAGTCACTAATCCTCGTTTGAGGACTGACACCATACTCATGATAAGCAAGCGTCAAAACAGCCGCACGCCATTCCAAGTCACTAATGTTGCCCGAATTGTAGGTATCACAACTCAATAGAAGCATGGCGTTCACCAATAGAGCGCTGGCGAGAAACAGTCGTACAAACGTTTTAATGATGCCACCTCATCGGAAACGAGTAACCCACCCTTTGGGGTGATAACAGTCAAGCTTCATTGTAGTATACCTCACTGGCGTCCCATCCGCTTGCGGTGGGATTAGTTACAATGCTCAAACTTACAATCCAGTCAGACCAAATGCAACCGAATCACCACAACTTCATCTCCAATTCACATCCCAGCCAACCATTTGGCTGAAATCATACCTGACTCACCTCAAATCCAAGTTTATTGTTGCAATAAGAGCGGATTCTTGCTGATATACTAATGACAACAGCACAAAGCCAGTTGTCACAAAAGCGTCGACAGGGAAGTCAGAAATGAAAGTCATTCTAAAAATACTATTATCTATGGCCCTCCTCGGAGTAGTCGTCGGTGTCTCATACCTAAAAACCATACCAGCTGAAAACCTCGGCTCAGACGTCGGTTCCGACATCCAACCAACCACAGAGACTCCAGAAGCCCCAGTCGCAACAGAATCAGATAAGAAAGACGGGGAAGAGGCCATCATTCTCAAAAAAGAAGAGCCAACCAAACAGGACAACACGCCCCAAGAAAAAAGTCAGGTCACAACAACGATACTCACACCAGCGCCCACAGAACCTCCCAAAATCCTGACCATCAGCGCCAAAAGTAACAGCGGCCAAACCGATACAACACAATCTGGCCCCACCACAGCCGCCAACAGCGCCAATACAGATGCAAAAGTCCGCGAAGAACAAATCATCATCTACTTCAAAGACAGACTAAAATCCCTACCTGACGACCTAAGCTCCTACGAGAAAAAAGTCGCCATCAAAGAAGTCCGCGACGAAACTTGTGATTTATTCCATATATCTAGAACCAAACTCAACCAACTAGCCCGACTACACAAAATAACCTACCCCTAACCCACCCTTGAAGACCTTGGCCTAAAATCCAGATGGGACGAGAGCACGAATTTGCCGAACTAATCGTCAGCCGCAAAATGTTGGAATCTTTTCCAGCCACGCGCTCGGCCTACCGCAGCCGCGAGTCAGCCCCCGAACTCGACAAAACAATTGACCGCCTCCGCAAAAAAATCAAATGGCACATCGCCCACTCACTCTCCAAACGTCAAAAAGAAGTTATCAGGCTCTACATGCTCGGCAAAAAAGAACGCGAAATAGCAGGCATTCTCGGCATCAAGCAACAAGTTGTTAACATTTATAAGTGGCGCGCCATCAAGAAGTTACAAAAAGTTTTGACAGCAGAGGTGTATGTCAAATAACTAGTACGTGACAGTTGTGGTCTCCGTTTCAAGTCGGTTCCCTCTTACAGTCCCTCACTGTACCGACCTTAGCAGTCCAATAAAAAGAGGAGGTAAAACCTCGAATACAATCGAGCTGGCTACATATGTGTGATTGCACATTCAAAAAAACACGCCGAGAATCAAGACTCTGGATTTTGTCTCGTTGATGCGACCCTGAATCACTAAATACGAGGCATCTAAATCCAATTTGGTTCACCCTGTCACACTTTTTATTATTATTTTTAATCTCCTCACTCCTTACACCTGGTAATCCGTTTTTCACGGTAAGTCAACGAAAAGGGAGGTCGCTATGCCTAGAAAGAAAGAAAACGAAGAGTTTGTCGAAACTGGCGCCAAAGACATTTGGAATCCTTTCGCACTCCAATCCTTAGCCCCAGAGAGATTCGGCTCTGTCGCCGCTCTAATCCTGAGCGGCAAACACAATTTATTGAGCTTCGCAAATCGACGCACCCCGCGCTCGACCCTACGAAGTTTCTGATGCGCAGAATCGACACCTAAAGCCTCCACCAAACGTCCTGCGACTAGGACACCCTCTGATGGATGTTGAAATTGTCGAGATGGTAGTCCAATCTGCGTTATTTAGACTGCCAAGAAGCCACGAGTTAATGCTCGTGGCTTCTTGGCAAATACATGATTTTGATAATTGACACTCATCAATCTTGACATGGCCATAGTAATTTGAGAGATTCGACTCACTATGACACCGAGCCCTCTTGAATCCGCAATTGCAGTCTTCCTGCTAGCCTTAGCAGGCGGAATATGGGGTAGTGTCCGCAAAATAAGCGAGGAAAGCCTACATCTAGCGCTGGCTTTCGCGGCGGGTTTCTTCTTGGGAGCCGCTTTTCTGGATCTATTGCCCTCAGCTTTCGCCTCGCGTGGCGGCATGGAACCCACTACAGTCGGCGGACTAGCGCTCTTAGGATTCTTGGTTATCTACGTAGTCGAACGCGGTCTGGCGCCTTCAAGGACAATCGAAAGTCACAGTGGCAAGCACATAGATGCGCATGCAGTCGTTGCCCTAACTGCTCTTTTAGGACTAAGCGCACATTCAATTGCTGAAGGCGGGGTCCTATTGGTTGCTTCCGAAGGCAGCGCCGTTGCCCAAAGTGTACTCCTTTCAATTGGTTTACATAAAGGCATAGCTGGTTTGGCGCTTGGTTCCTTGTTTGGACTAGCCCACTTTTCAAAACAAAAAACCATTACTTTCTTAATAATTTTCGCTCTGATGACACCGTTAGGAGCATTACTCTCGTCTTTGGCTTTAACAGGAGAGAGCGCCGCCGTGACTAGTACTTTTTTTACAGCCATAACCGCTATCTCCAGTGGTGTTTTTCTCTATGTGGCGACAGTCGATATTTTGCCTGAAGTGTTACACTCGAGAGCGTCATTGGCTTGGAAGCTATTTTTAGTCGTGTTCGGGGCTTTTGTGATGTGGGTTATAACTTTATTCGAACACGGACATGGGCACGGTTAAGGGAACCAACTACCTCAAAACTATGTAGAAGCGGTTATGGGTTCCTAGGGCGAACCCCCAAAATCCGAAAATTAAAATACTGTCAGTTCAATATTTATTAGTCTAGTCTTTTGTAAAATAGTTTGGTCACCAGCTAAGAGGATTTTATGTCATCAAATACGATTGTTCGCATGCTTGCAATCATTCTATTGGGAAGTGGTTTGGGAGTAGTAAACAAATTTGCCAACCCAAACGCGCCAGATTTTGTCGGAATCTATCCAGTTTTTTCAGCGACTGATACCGCCAAAGTCCCAGAGGCCGCTGACGAGGGTGATCCTCCGTATATTTCAATAGGCGAAGCTGTCGGATTTTATAATTCACCTTCGGTTTTGTTCATCGACGCACGGGATGAATGGGATTACAACGAAGGCCACATCAAAGGCGCTGTGAATTTACCTTTTGAAACTGAAGACGAAACTATCCTTTTGAACTTCATGGCGGCAACTGCCAAGGATAAAGAGATGGTTGTTTATTGCAATGGCGCCGATTGCGATTTGTCATTGTATCTGGCGCGGACACTGGCGGCAGAAGGATTTACAAGTGTCAATATTTTCTTCGGTGGTTGGAGTGATTGGCAGTTACAAGAGCTACCAACTGCTCGCTCTACAGAAACAGATAACAATAATTCAGTTGAAGATGGGGGTAACTGATGAGAAAATTAATCGATAATCCCCAATTGATATTGGTACTACGAATCGTTTTCGCTGGAATCTTTCTCTTTGCGGCTTTTGGAAAGATCGTAGATCCTGCGGCTTTCGCAAATAGTATTAATAACTATCACATCGTCCCAGGCTCCTTGGTAAATATCTTCGCTTTGACACTGCCGTGGGTAGAGGCCTTGGTTGGCATTGGTCTGCTAACAGGGATTTGGGGAAAAGCTTCGGCTTGGTTGACACAACTGATGCTTGTGATGTTTACAATTGCTCTGTTGATTGCGATTTCTAATGGTGTGAATATCAACTGCGGTTGCTTTACACAAAACCCAGAGGTCAAAGGTTCGTTGACAATGGATGTTCTGCGTGATATTACGATGATGATTCTTGTAACGCCACTCCTAATCAGCAAAGCCCGTGGATTCTGCTGGAAGCCATAGCGGCTCACAATTTTAGTGACAGCTACATTATACGCGGAGTAATTAAGATAATTAAGTCTGTGTTCTCTTTGATTGTGGATTTGTGTCTGAACAAACTGCCCAAAATAGGAATGTCACCCAAGATAAAGAGTTTGCTCTCATTGACAATTTCGTTCTCACGCAAGAGCCCGCCGATTACAATAGTTTCACCTTCTTTGCAAGTGACCATCGTGCGAACCGAACGTTCGGTTGTAATTGGTTTCTGTTGATCTCCTGTCCCAGTAAAACCAACAATCTCTTCGACACGAGGGAATACATCCATCGTAATTATTCCATCTGCATTGATACGTGGAGTCACCAGTAAAGTGATACCAACTTCAATGTCTTGAAAGGTCACGATGTCTGAAGTCGACGAACCTTGCGTAAATCGATTGATTGTTTGTACTGGAACAATCGTCGCAACCTTAAATTCAGCCTTGTGATTTTCCAGAGTGGCTAGTTTCGGATGTGAGATAAGTTTGCTCTTACCGGTGGACTGCAAAAAGTCCAGAGTTGAAGTTAGCTCTTTAAAACTCAATGTCCCCCAATTCCAACCACCCTTTGAAAGGTCTTTTGAAAGAGAACTTTTCTGAAGTTGAGAAGCTGTAGTAGTCGTCGTTGTGGTCGTAGAGTTAGCAGCAGCGGCGGCGCCCTGATCACTTAGCCTAGCGCTTATTGATGTTGGCCAATTGACTCCAACTACATTTTGAATATCAACTTTTGTTTCAATCATCTTGACTTCTATCATCACCATTCGCTCTGGCTGGTCAACAAGCTCCAACAACCGTTCCGCTTCTTTGAGAACCTCTGGGAAATCGTGAATCATCACTGCATTCGGCGATACAGAAGGAGTTGCCTCGTCTGATGCTGATCCCTCAGGAGTGATAACCTCGGCTTTGCCGGATTTGCTTAAGAGAGGCAAGACAGCATTCTTTCCCATCATCGCTGGAATAAACTTCAAGCGATAATACAAAGTCGACATACTGCCAACGCCAGGATTATCGGCGGATGTGATAACAATAATATTGCCACGCAAATAGTAATTGAAGCTATTCGGGAAGAGAAGCGACTCCAAAGCGTCCTTCAAAGTGACATCTGTTAAGAACAAGCTGACAACAGCGCCACTAGCGTCCGAAACAACCATATTCAAGTTGAATTGGCTAGCCAACATGTTAAGCGCATCACCTAGCTTCATGGACTCTAAGCTAAGTGAGACCTGTTGTTGCAAATCTACAGGACTGTCATCGGCATGCGCAATACCGCCCGAAGGAAACAATGACAGCATTACCAATGCAATTGCCAGGGGAGACTTGCGCAATTGCGCTTTCATTTTGTGATAAAGAGAAAACATATACTAACCTCGTTTGACAGTAACCATAACTTCGCGTCCGTCCACTTCAAGAGTAACTGCGCGTTTGCTGATTTTTATTATTTTAGCCCCATCGACAAAATCGCCTGTTTTGACAACTCGGCCATTTAGAAATGCCGAAGGAGATGTTGAGTTGAAGATGATAGCCTTCAGTTCATAGGTGTTCTCCATGGTCAACTCGGTTCTCGATGTGCTTGTAGGTGAAACGTTAGCGATTCTTCGATAGAATGGATCAGCGCCCCACGGCTTTTCTTTGACAAAAGTAAAGTCCAAAGGAATTGCTTTCTGGGCTACCTTAAGCTGCTTTTCCATCAGTGGTTTCTGCAGAGATTCCGCAACTACTTTTCCACGTCCCTGAAAATTGTTGAAAGCCCAGATAGCAATGGAAAAAGCAACTATCGACATATATATGCGTCGTTTTGATTCACTCATTTGTTGCGCCATTCCGTTGTAACTATTTTGTCCCGACGGCCATAAGTTGCTTTTGAACGCTTGATGAACTGCGCTGTGCATGGGTATCGCCGACTCCGCCAATCATTGATGTAAACCGTATCCTATACTCCGCAGGTATACGGCCGTCTTCACGAGAAATAATGTTAACACTTAACAGCTTCACAAACATTGGCTTTCCCTCAAGCTCCGCCAGAAAGAGAGTCGCATCACGATATGACCCAGTATATCTCATAGCGATGTCAAGGTAGCGCGGTGAACCGTCAGCAGGTGGCAGTGAATTAAGAGCCAATAACTCACTCAATGAAGGAGTGATTTCTCGCACGGACAAATCTTTTTGTTGAGCGCTGATCTTCAAATGCTTCACAAGGGCTACAACTTCCTTCTTGTTGTATAGGCGGGCTGTCAGCGCATCCTTTTGAGATTGTAGCTCGCGCTTTCTTTTCAAGTAGTCGTTGATGGTGGTCATGGTGTTTTGATAGTCAGCAAGTTTTGCATTGGCAACCGTTGTCTCAGCGACAATAGCTTGCCTTTTGCTAGTGAGTGGCTCTAGGACGAAAAAATAAACACCAGCAATGATTGCCGTCAGACCAACTGCAAGAATTGCGTATTTTTGAGTGAGCTTTTTCATTGATTAGGTGTTCTTAGAGAATTGGTGTTAGAGTAATGCTGAATGTTATTGTTCGCTTAGCACCTTCAATACGTTTGCTATGATTTTTCAATTGGACATCGGAGAATAGAGGTGAGCCGCCAAGTCGTGAAGTAAACTCAGCGAGTATCACTTCAGGCGCCACAAGTCTGGAGATAACAGAACCATTGAGCGTTGAAGTCGCTCCTCGTTCGCTAGGAAAATAGTTAAGAAAATCCAACCTAATAGCCGCAGGAGTTAAAGCTGCAATTTCCTTAAGCGCCAAATAGTGCTCTGAATCTCCTTGTTCAAGCTCGTTGATAATTGTCTGTTGTCTAAGCAACTCCGCTTTGAGAACTCGGTAGCCAGCGTAGGCTGGGGAGGACTCAAAGCTGTTAACAGTTTCGGACGAATTCAACAGTTCTCGTTTGGCGATTTTCTCTCGCCAAAGCTCTGAACTCCAAACAGCTCCTAATGTAATTATGACAAGCGCCGCAGTGGCTATTGCTCTTCGCAAAAATGTTTGGTTGCTTTTAATCGCATGCACACTCTCAGGTGTAAAGTCCGACAGAGCATATGGACTTGTGGCAGCCGAAACTACAGGCAAAGCCACTGGTACAACATCCTTGAGGCTTGGATCTGCAAAAATGAATGAGTCAAAGACTTCAGTAGGGAACCGTTTGAAGGCCATACCAAATCTCTCAGAGAGCATGTCAATTAGTTGCTCCGAATATGAGAAATCACCATAAATGTAAAAAGTTTCGATTTCACCCAGACCATGCTGAGCGCCATAGTAATCAAGAGCATTTTGGATGATATTGGCTAGTCCTTCGGCGAAATTTTCAAGCGCCTGTGGCATGAACTCTTGAGCCGCAGAGTCGAATTGAAGTGACTGCCCCAAGGCGACTGAACCGAAGCCTCCATGATGTAAAAACTTCAAACGTGTTCCGCTGTAGAGAGAAATGTCAGTTCGTGTGGGCCGGATGTTCAATAGGCCATGCGGCTGGTTTTCGCTAAAGTCAGGAATGCGCTCTAAGGCTAGGCCAAGAGCTTCAATGTCTAGACTGATGAAATCAAAAGAGATCTTGTTGGCTGCAAAGAATTCTAAAGTCTCATTGAGAGCCGTCTTTGGGAGCGCCATAAGCGTTATTGAGACATCAACACTCTCGCCAGATGTAATCTGCTCACATCGTCTATAAGACCAGTATGCGTCATCGAGAGAAAATGGGACACTCTTGTCGCCCTCAAAATATACGGCGCGTCTTTCTTCATTGAGTGGCATTTTAGGTATACGAATAGTTCGTACAGCAATATCGGTTGAAGAGATACTCAAACCAAAGCGGACATTGTTTAGATTGTGTTGTTTGCTCAGATGCATGATTTCATCACTCAAGAAAACTGAATGATCTGAGAGTTGAGCGCCAGTTCGCGGACGATATATTTTGCCAAAGTCGACTATCTCTACCGAAGAGAGTCTTCGTTCGATAATGCAGTACTGCAATGAATGAGAATCGATTTGAAAGACAACGGTGCGTCCAAGCATCCAGTCATGTTTTAAGGCACAAGAAGAGGCAGAGGCTGATCCTGGTTTGGCTTCGGCATTACCTGAGGCAGGAACAACGCGCCTAACTGTAGTTTGAAGCGCCGCGTTAAATGCTGTTTGCAGTAGGTTACTCATACTATTGTATGTTATCGTAAGTTGTTAGGTTGCAATTCACTGTGGAGGGTCAAGTTGTTTTGACGATGTCAAGAAATGATGACAGTTCTGGCTCAGCCCTTAATTGTGGTTTCAAGTTGAAACAAATTTGATATGTCGAAAGAGTCAATAATTTGTTGTTGGCAAGCGCAATGTGCCAGCGTTGGTATTAGCAATTGTGGAGCGAGGGAGGAGCCTGACGAAAGAATTAGCGCTGTCGGATGTAATTGTGTCTTTGACAAGTAAACTTCGGATTCCAATCGGTAGACCAGCGCTGAAGTTAAAGACACCAGATGAGCTAACCGAGGCAGTGTCGCTCTTCATTGCTCCGGCTCCATTAGGATAGCTGACTACTGAAATCACATTGCCAGAACTAATTCCAGGTGTGACGCCATTGGCGCCTTTGATTATCCCAGTAAAGCCGCAATTCAATAAGTCGGTTGTCGTCTTTGCGACTGTGTAATTGATTGTATTGCCTGAGCCAGATGAAGTGACAGTCACACCTCCAGTGTAGTTGAAAGATGTGCCCCAGCTATCTGTGACTGCTTTATTCGTGGCTTCAAGGAAATCGTCATGAATGTATGGGCCATTCCAAGTTGTGTACCCACCTGGATTTGTTTGCAATGAGCTGAGAGAGGTTGGTAAAGCTCCAACATCGCCAACATAGCCGAAATCAGCGCCAGACATCATTCCGCCCAATGCATAGTCGCCAGCAACGGCGCGTCCAACTGCATGCAGCGCCGCTTCGGTTTCAATTCGTCGACTCTCTTCAAGGTAAGGTGTGATTGCCTCTAGAGCGACAGATGTCAGAACCGCGAGTGTAATTATCAGAATCAATACACCGATGAGCGAAAAACCAGACTGTTGGTTGATTCGTTTTGGCGAGAGCAAGTGTGACTCGGGTTTAGACATTTTGGAGTTCAATAGGCACATATGATTTATTGGTAGAATACTTCGACCCACACTTGTGTGCATTGAGTCCCTTTTTTGATTGCAACTCCAATTTCCAATGCATTAACTTGAGTCCAAGTCCATGGTGAGCCAGTCTTTGGATTGACTGTAGTTCTTGTTGAGTAGGTTGTCCACGTAGTCGTAGGGCTGAACGCGACTCCGATATAGTAGAACCCTTCCGTCTTTAAGAATACTGCCAGGCTTTGTGGGTCGCTACCGAAACCGTGGACAAAGAAGACGACGCTATCAATTATGCCTGAACTAACGGAACTATTCTGAGTGTCATAAGAGTCATACAGAAAGAAACTTCCGCCTCCACCCTTAACAAAGCTCCCAGCGTCGTCGGAAACAACGTCCTTGACGCATGACCAGTTCACTGTGCAGTTTTCGGTAAGTAGCTGTGAAAGAGAGCCAACCCCAATTGGCCGTAATATCTGGCTGTTTGGACCTCCACCGCCACCACTTGTAGTGTCTGCCCAGTAGCCATTGCTAAGACGCATTATGCCAGCATACGCGCCTACTCTAGGAAGAGAAGAGGCATAAGTTACAGCTGTGTCATTGGCAGTTGTGTAGACCGCTGTAATTCCGTGATTACCAATCGGTATACCAGTGAAGGAAAAGGAACCCGAAGAGTTGGGTGTGACGGTCGTCGATGTTGTTCCACCTGCGCCGTCGGGATATGTGACTGTGACATTTACATTTGAGGCATCTGTCCCAGGCGGGGCGCCGTCACGATCAAGAAGCACACCCTTGAGCGGAGTAGAAAGAATCGCTGAAGTAGAGTTGGCGAATTGTTTGGTGATATTGCTGCCTGAGCCAGTCGATTGGATAGTGACTCCTGCGCTATAGGCATAATTTGTGCCCCATGGGTCGGTTTTGAAATCAGCGGTGTTTTCGAGGAAGTTGTCACGAATGTAAGGACCGTTCCAAGAACTATATCCCGCGGGATTCGATGACAAATAGTCAAGTGAAATAGGTAAAGCGCCAATATCTCCAACGTAGCCAAAATCAGTGCGCATGCCGCCTGATGCCAATTGGCTGTTACCAACTATGGCATTGGACAAACGATTAAGTTCGTCCTCGGCTTGGGCCTGACGACTAGCGTCAATTGTAGTGTCAATAGCACGAGTAGCAACTGTAACAAAGACACCAAGGATAAGAATCACAATCACAAGCTCGATGAATGTGAATCCTCTTTCAGAAGCGTCAAAGAAACGCTTACAAGCTTTGTGGATTATGTTTGAAACTGTTGTCACCATAGGGCCACTCCAAATGTTGCAGGAACTGTGACCATTGACAATGGCAGAACATCTATCTGGATAATGATAGTGTCGGGCCCGACATTATGGATTATCTGTAGAGGGTAGCTCCCAACAGGTATAGAACTCAGAGTAAAGGCTCCTGTTGGAGTGGGAGTCACGCTGGTGGTCACCGTGCCACCCGCGCCGTTTGGATGAGTCAGTGAGACAGTAATGTTGGTGTTGTTAGCGCTACCTGGTGGTAGACCTGCAGCGTCATGAACTACGCCTTGAATTGTGTTGGCAGTGAAGTCAGTAGTCGCGAAAGCGAATTGTTTTGTGATAGTCGCCCCTGAGCCAGTGGATTGAATCGTCACACCACCACTGTATGAATAAGCGACTCCCCAGCCATCTTTGGCAAAGTCACCAGAGGCAATGTCAGCGATATATGGACCATTCCAAGTAGTGTATCCAGATGGACGTGTAACCAAGTCCGCAAGTGCGGTAGGGAAGGCCCCGACATCACCAATATAACCAAAGGAGGATGATTTGCCTGATTGATAGAGCGTAGGGTCGCCACGAATTGCTCTGGCTAATGTAGTTAGTTCTGTTTGGGTGGCGCTGTGTCTGGCTGCTTAAGTGACTCCGTCACTTTGGCCAATTGCCATTGTGGAAATAATACCAATGATGACAATGACTACGGCAAGTTCGATAAGAGTGAAACCTTTTTCATTCATTTTTCACTCAGATTATTTTGGAGTTCAGTATTACCGCTTCTTAGCCAGAGATTCATTGCTATGTTAAAATGTCAAGACAATGTTTGAGGCGCCGCCCGTGGATGTGATTGTTCTGGCGCCAGAATCATATACATAATTGGCTCCCCAAGCGTCTGTGAGATACTCTCCACCTGCAGAATCAACATATGGGCCATTCCAACCGAGCCGAGTAAACTTGTTGTAGACGGCAACGCCACCGGGCTTTACAGACAAGTCTGTCAATGCACTCGGTAGGGCATTGACATCACCAGAATATCCACGACTGATTAACTTACCAGCTACATTGATTGAAGCGTCGCCGACAATTGCTACTTTCAGTCGGCGCATCTCTTCTTTGGTTGTGGTGATCTTCGAAGTCTCTGAGACATCGCCTAGTTTTGGAATGGCCACAGCAGCCAGAATCCCCAAAACAATCATCACAATAACAAGTTCGACCAATGTGAAACCCTCACATTGGTCGAACTTGCTATGCTGTTTTTGTCGTCGCTGTTTCATTGAAACAGGTCTCCAAGTTAATTGTCAATTACTTCAATAACAGAGCCTTATGACAATGTTCAATGACAATGCGCCCAAGGTATTACTAAGACATGATTCCTAGAAATTGTTCTCGCCTGAGCCGCTAGTATTCGGCCAAAGTTCACCTGTCGTCGCGTTGTAAGCCCAGCCGCCGCGAACTCCGACGATAGTACCCTTGGTGACACCAGTGACAATACTATCAGGAGCGCTAGTCTTGGCTTGATACGGGTTTTTAGGTATACCCTGTTCCATAACTGTGCCGATAGTACCCAGTTCGTTGACACTAGGCCATGTGGCAGTGCCAGTTGTGACTGCTTTATTGGCGTAGAAAATCATAACCGCCGAACGTAACCCGCCGAGAGCAGCGCGCGCGCTTGATTCTTTTGCTTCAGAAGTAATGTCCTGATACTTTGGAATTGCCACTGCCGCTAAAATGCCGAGTATCACGATGATGATAACCAGCTCAATGAGTGAGAAACCTTTTTGATTTCTCAATGAATTGAAGTTCATGGGGTATCCTCCGAAAATTATTGTGAAACGAATATTATTATTTCTTAAGATGATTACTACCTACTGGTAAAGCCTTAGTCTAATAATCGGCGCGATTGATTCTCCTCTTGAGTGTTTCAGAGACAATAATGTCAGTATTGTGTTGTCTCTCAATGAAACACCTTAATGAGATTCCACATCGGCAAAAAGATTGATAGCGCCAACAAGAGTACAATACCGCCTATTGCGACAGTCATAATTGGCTCAATCAGGGAGGCTAGGTTGGTGGAAATGCGTTCAACTTCGCGAGAATAGTGGTTTCCAATTTCTGCGAGCATCATATCAAGTGAACCGCTCTCTAGTCCTGACTTAATCATATTTAGAGCCATTTCAGGAAAGAAACGGTGAGCGCTATCACTGACGTCGAGTTCTTTGCCTGTCTCGAAAGAATGACGCATATCTGCGATTTCTTTTCTTAGATGGACGTTTTTCTGGGACTCCTCAAGTAGTTTCAAAGACCGCACAATCGGAATACCAGCCTTAAAGAGAATGTTAAATAAAAGTGTAAAACGAGCCACTGCGGCTTTGATTATTAAGTCTCCGAATATTGGAAGTTTGAGAGACAGTTTATCCGTCAATGCTCTGCCTTTTTGTGTTTGGTAAAATTTGTGCGCCAGATAGCTGACAACGCCAAGACCAGCTAGAAAAGCATACCAATACGTTTGTGCCATGTCGCTCAACCAAATCATACCCCGAGTAATAGCGGGTAACTCAGAATTGAATTTACCATAGAATGTTGCAAATTTTGGAATGACGACTGTCATGAGTACGCCAATAGCCATAACGACAGCCGCGATCACCATCATTGGGTAACGTAATGATGACTTAATTTGTCTACGAAGCTCCAGCTCACGTTCCATGGTTGTCGCCGAGTCATCAAGGATAGTGGACAAATGGCCCGAAGCTTCACCAGCCTCCACGGCATTTATGAAGACTGTCCAAAATGCCTGCGGGTAGAGGCGCATAGCTGCGGAGAGTTGCTTGCCTTCAGAAACCTTCTGTGCGACATCCTTTAGGATTATTTGAAACGGGCTACCAGGTTTATCGACTTTGATAAGTGATAGAGCTTTCAGGAGGGGAATTCCTGATCGGTGATAAGTCGCCAAGTGACGCGCAAACATTATTAGTTGCTGGCTATAGTCTGGCTTGAAAAGTGATAGGACTTTGGAACGTTTCTCAGTGTCGACAAGTTGGATGGATGTAACTAAGATACGTTTCTTCTCCAAAGCCTCAAGGGCTTTCTGCTGAGAATCTACCAGAAGAGAGCCTGAGACTTTATCGCCACTTTGTGTGCGGCCTGTATATTTGTAGGAGGTAATCACAGTAGTTTCTCTAAAAGCGGATGTTCATGTTCTTGAATTCTCTCGTACTGTTACTCGTAGCGTTGGCTACCTAATCGTCATAGTGAGTCTTATTAGTAACTGGATAAGTTACAAAGCAGTTGTTTTCGCAAAATCAACGGCCATATCAATATCTGTTAATGAGTCGGACTGGATTCTATCAGGGATAGCCACTTGCACCAATTCTTCTAAAGTAATCTCGCCGTTGAGCAGTTTCTTTGTTCCTGCTTCAAAAATAGTCTCCATGCCTCTATTTCTGGCGTAGGACTTAATAGCCTCATCAGACTTGCCTTCGGCAATCATCTCCCGCACGGTGGTGTCAATCGGCAAGTATTCATACAAACCAGACATACCGCTGTAGCCAGTCATCGAACATGAACCACAGCCCTTTGATTTACGGAATTCCGTCTTCTCTGGAAAACCAGCCATAGAGACTATTGCCGCCGGTGGAGTATATTGCTCAAGACAATCAGGACAGTTCAGGCGAACCAAGCGCTGGGCCAATGCGCCTTTGAGAGACGAGGCAACTAGGAAACCGGCAACACCAATATCTGCTAAGCGGGTGATACTGCCTGCGGCATCGTTAGCATGTAGCGTCGAGAAAACAAGATGTCCAGTCAATGCCGCTCGAACTGCCATGGTTGCAGTTTCGCCGTCGCGGATTTCGCCTATCATGATAATATCTGGGTTTTGACGTAGAATTGAGCGCAGGCAAGAGGCAAAGGTCAAGCCCGCGCGCTCATTGGTGTGCACTTGATTTATCAACGGCAATGAATATTCAACAGGATCTTCGACTGTGACAATATTTTTCTCAACTGAGTTTATTTCTTGCAATGACGCATAGAGTGTGGTTGTTTTTCCGCTGGAAGTCGGGCCTGAGATAATAACTAGCCCCTCTGTCGAGTGAATCAACTTTTGCCAATGTTCCAAAAATGTGTCATTGAGTCCCAATTGCGATAATCCAATTCGGATTTTGCGGGGGTCAAGAATACGAATAACCACTTTTTCTCCATGAATAGTGGGGAGAGTTGAGATTCGTAAATCGACTGTCGTATTGTCAGCTTCAATTGAAAAGCGACCGTCTTGGGGAAGACGTTTCTCTGAGACATCTAGATTCGCGGCGATTTTGATTCGAGACGTGATTTCTGCTTGAAGAGATTTCGGTGGCTCGGCTTCTTCACGCATACGACCATGAACACGATAACGCACACGGAGTGATGTCAAGCCAGGTTCAATGTGTATATCTGATGCGCCTTCACGGACGGCTTTTGAGATAATCAGGTGGACCAGTTGGACGACTGGGGCTTCTTCTTTTTCAGCTAGCGATTCTGCCGCAGAATCATCGGCAGTTTCGGCGCTGACATCTGAGATATCGCCGATAACAGACTTGAGCCGCTCTTGAACCGAATAGTAGCGCTCAATGGCCTTGTTGATACCAGATTCTGTTGCGATGGCGCGTCTGATCTCACAACCTGTGGTATAGGCCAACTCATCCATGGCGATGATATTCAAAGGATCGGCCATCGCAACTGTGAGCGATTTACCAATTTTGAAAACAGGCAATAATGTATAACGTCGAGCCAATTCAACAGGGACTGATTTGATGATGTGTGGAGCAATAATGAGCGATTCAAGAGTGACTTTAGGCATTTTTAGCCGCTCAGCCATAACCTCGACAAGTTGGTCTTCGGTGATTAACTTTTGGCCCAATAGAATGTCACTAAGCCGTTGTCCACTTTTTTGCTGTTCAGTGAGGCAACGCTCAAGAGCATCTTGGTCCAAGATGCCTTTTTCAACTAACAATCGTCCTATTGTCTTTGTGGCCATAGGTAATGCTCAGGTATCACAGTAGTGAGTTGTCGGTTATGAAACAGTGTCTACTGCCTCAGTTTATCGGCCTAATTTGGAATGAGGTTAGTCGCTGGGCAAGAGCCACATCAAAGGCTTTTAGTGGAGTCTATCCAAGTACCTCCAGAAAAATAGTCGGCTCTACATCTAGTTTGGAAGCTTCGATCTTGTTTATGATTTGTGTCGGAGCTTTGTCGCCACTAATTCTAGGTGGAGAATTGTTCGCAAGTGAAACACATGACACTACCTCAAGTGGCCAGCCGTCGCCCTTGATAATTCAGAGGATAATTATTGAGCCTCAAAACGTCTTTGGCGCCAATGAAATTGCCAAGTCGCGGGTACTGCAGGCGATTAACCGTTTCCATATCCCGACTCGGCAATTCGTTATTGAGCGTGAGTCGCTATTAAAAGTCGGTGATGAGTTTGATGTAGAGTTGGCTTATGAAACAGAACGTAACTTGCGTGATTTAGCTTTTATCTATCAAGCCAGTGTGACTTTCGACTCGCTGAATTCCAATGGCGCTACATTACGCATTAAGACCGTAGATCGCTGGTCTTTGAGCGCTGGGCTTAAAGTGGCGCGAAAATCTGAGAGAAACTTGTTTCAATTTGGTCTGACAGAGTCAAACCTTTTTGGCCTAGGTCATCGGATAGGAGCTACCTATTCGATTTCAAAGCCCGACCCCAGTTACTTCAAGTTTGAATATCACAATCCACGAGTTCTGGGAAGCTTCAATGAATTCGGTCTCAATATCGTGAATGATCCACTAAATCGAAGCGCTAGATTGACTGCACAGAAACGTTTCATACATCAAACAGACCCGTTCTCATATCGTGTCTCATATCTAAATTTTGATAAGCGAGACATTGACGTGACGACATTGGGTGATACGGCAGTCACGTATTTTCAAAAAGGCAATCGAGTGGAAAGTGGAGTATCACTTAGAACTGGAGACTTTCACCGCAAGTTGAGAGTCTCGGCTATCTATCGGTATGTCAATGGGGCAATAGAGAATCTGAATACATTCAATGGCTACACACTTGATTACCAAGGCAAAGTGATTCCACCGTTGGCGCAGTTTCCAACTGATACATTCACAATCCCAATTGACAGCGCCTTGCACGAATTGACGTTCGTTATTAACGCATCAAGGTTTGATTTCTATGCGCTAGAGAGACTCAAGTATCAGAAGCGCGTGGAAGATGTAGAAATTGTGAATGGAATCGGTCTCAAGTTCGGGCAGGGTCGCGCTGAGTCATTGGATAATCACTTGTATTCTATATGGGGAATTGGCGCCAGATACGGCGCTGTGATATCAGATTTTATTTTTGCTGGTAGAGTTCGTCGCTCGGGGTGGATTAAGGGCGGCAGTGAGATTCGTTCGACATTTCGCTCGTCACTAATTGCCTATCACAATGGTTTCTCTTGGGTAACCTTCGCTGGGAGAGCTTTCTACGGCTTTGACAGACGCAAGGGGGATCCGAACCCATTGAGTGTCGATGGTGGCTCTGGTGTGCGCGGTTATCCTGCGAATTCTCTGACAGGCAATCAATTATTGGTGGGCAATTTCGAGACTAGGTTCTTTACTGGTCTCAGTGGACTGACAACACGTTTGGGGTTCGCCTTACATTTTGACTTTGGAACCGCTTGGGGCGATGGAGATGAACTAACATACGATAGATTCATCTGGTCGGCAGGGCCAGGCCTACGGCTGGACATGGGACAAATCGGAACTGTGCGAGTTGATATTTCGTATTTGAACTCCCTCGATAGTTGGGCGATTTCCGCCTCAACGGGGCAGTTCTTCGATTTGAATCCGGGCAACTAGTCTTTCCCTCATAAACTGTTGTTTTCTCAAGAAGTATCTTCTCAAAGAGTGTCTTCTCAAAGAGTGTCTTCTCAAAAAATCTTAGACGCAACTCTGCCAAGTCTTTGGATAATTCGAAAGTAACATCCTCAGGTATAACAGTTTAGCCCAGACGCAAGCTCTCAAATAGGCCTTGACAAACGTCCATCTAATGGTAACTTTATGTATGGCCGATACTTACCTTACAATCGGTTGGGTTTTTGTATAGTAATGCAAAGCTAATTGACCACCTCACTGATTTCGAAGATGTATAAGTATCGTCGCAAGAAAGCGACTATCCAAAAGCACGGGCTTGGAGTGCTGATGTTGAGTTGTACGTTCGCCACTAAGGGATAGGTAAGATGTCTCTTAAATCCGCTTGTTGTCACAAGCGACATTACCCAAACGGAAGAAATGAAGAACTACTACATAAAGATAAAGCCAATCTCGGTATCGTTCTTGTCGCTCGGACTCACTCTCCTAATTAGCGCTCTTGTGTTGTTACTGGGAGCCGCTGATACATTCGCCGCGAAATCAATTGATACTAAAGCTATCCAAAAATCTCCACTGGAGAAAGTTGAGCAAGCCCTAGAGGCTGGAACAATTACCAAGACTCAGCAAACTCTCCTAGAATTGATGTATATATTCGACAATGAAAACTTCCCGTCCGATCTTCGATTGTCAACAGGGCCGACAACACCACTAAAATGCGGCTTTGGCGTCAGTAGAGAAAGTCATGATCTTTTCCCTGATCTAGGCGCGGATGATCAGTCACTAGTTACGAGTATACTTGCTCGGCCATCTAAACAAGTCAGCTACACACCACCAGGTGGACATTTTCTTTTGCATTATGACACTGTTGGAGTTGAAGCTGTGCCAACCGCGGATGCTGATAGTAACGGTGTCCCAGATTTTATTGAAATGGCGGGCGTTTATCTCGATAGCTCTTGGGATAAGTATCATGTAACTGTAGGATATTTAGAGCCTCCGTCGGATGGAGTCTTGGGCGGTGATTCAAAGTATGATGTTTATTTTCTGGCTATCGCAGCTTTTGGAGTGACAAATTTTGGGTCCGCTGGACCAGAAGCGTGGAACGATGTCACCTCGTATATTTTCTTGCATAACACATTCTTGGGGTTTCCAGCAAACCAAGACCCTGACGGTGATCAGCTTGGCGCTCTAAAAGTAACCTGCGCGCATGAGTATTACCATGCAGTGCAGTTGGCTTATGATAAAGGCGATTCTCTCTGGCTCTACGAATCTGGAGCGACATCACAGGAGGATGCTCTCTTTCCCGAAACCCATGACAATTATCAGTATTTCCCATTTTTCTGGAATGATCTCGATACTTTCTTGGTGGTAAACCCAGGCTTTCACAAATATGGCGCCTATGTTTGGCCGTCGTTCCTCAGCGCTTCGCACTCAGAGTCGATGATGAAGACTTTTTGGGAGTATGCGCGCTTCTGGGATAATATGACTTCTTTTGACAGCGCCTTAGCCCAATACGGAACGACAACAAAAGATGAATTTCAACAATTCGCTCATTGGAACTTCTTAACAGGCGCAAGGTTTCAATCTGGGTTCTATGCTGATGGAGCAGACTATCCTGGTGTAACGCTGGCGCAAACTCTGCCACAAATACCTTTCAGCTCTGTCGCTCCAATCTTGCCGCCGGATGGCCTTGGCTCCAACTATCTTGCCTTGATAACCCAAGGTGGCCCGCCAGGAATGCTTGTTCTCGAATTCTCAGGTGATAACTCTGTCCTCTGGCGTATGAATGTTTACTTAAAGGACACCTTGGGAGGGTATGAGACACTTCTCTTGGCTCCAGTAACAGGCCTGCCCAATTCTGATATGACGTTTAGACGCTACAACTATGACACTTGGGATACCATTTTTGTATCGCCACTGGTTGTTAGTCCTTTCCAGAGCAATAACAATTATTCCTTGACCGCTAGCGTGTTGCCACATGGTGATGCGGACGCAACTGGTACTGTGAATGTCGCTGATGTGACATATCTAATCGCCTATATTTTCGCACAAGGCCCAGAGCCAGTTTATGAGTTATTGCTAGGAGATGCCGATTGCTCTGGTCGTGTCAACGTTGCTGACGTGACGCTTCTAATAGCCCACATTTTCTCTGGTGGACCAGCCCCCTGCTCTCCATAGCTTCACTTTGTATGTCCTAGTTCTTTAGCAATAGTACAATTAGCGATAGAGATGTTCTATGAATATTGAAGCTACAAACAGTCTGGCTACCAAAGTTGAGAGTGTTACTACTCTGCGAATCGTCTCTCGTTTTGTTGTATATGTGCCATTGATTGCATTAACGCTCTTCGGCCTTGTAAGTATTCCCGCTGAAGTTGCTATGTCCAGTGAAATAGAAACGGGTATATTCTCACAAATCGAGATTGATCTCGCGAGCTCTACTATTACACTCAATGAAGCGCAAGTCCTAAGAGTACGCGCGATTCGTGAATTAAGCTCACTACCAGAAAAATATCTTGCGATAGAGCTCGACAACCCACAATTGAGCAATCTTATAGCTGGTGGGATTTCTTCTCGTTGTGCAACAGCGACATTGCTACAGGCATGGCGAGAGATGGACGATATGAGTTCTGCATTAAGAAGCGAATTGCAACTCCTCCAAGTTAGGCCATCAAGTCAGGTTGGATTTGATTCTCCGCTCGAGCATTTCAAATTGCACTATGACACAATTGGTACGAATGCCGTGCCAACACTTGATAATGATGCAAGTGGTATACCTGATTTTATTGAGCGAATCGCTCTTTATGCTGATTCTAGCTGGCTGATGCAGGTTGAGACGTTCGGCTATTTACCGCCGCCATCTGATGGTCTTGAGGGCGGAGATTCACGTTATGACATCTACTTTGAAAATATCTCCTTTTTTGGTTTTGTCCAGCCAGAACTGGTGGGGCCAGAAAGTTGGAATGATGCGATATCCTATATGGTACTCAATAACAATTTCATTGGACTCTCAGTTAACTCTGACCCTGAAGGCAATGAGATTGGAGCCGCAAAGGCTACTGTGGCGCATGAATTTCAGCACTCCGTACAATTAGCTTATGATTTCGCTGATGAATTGTGGTTTATGGAATCTAGCGCCACATGGATGGAGGATATGTTGTTTGACGAGGTCAATGACAACTACAACTTTTTCCCGAGTTTCCATAGCGCTCCACAAACTGCGCTGACCAAGGAACTCTCCCCACACTATTATGCGACTTTCATTTGGCCAATGTACCTGTCGCAGCGCTATGACACTTCACTGATGAGGCAAGCATGGGAAGGCGCTCGATTCAAAGATGTCATGGAGGCGCTTGCAGATTCGTTGCCGATAGTCCACGGAGTCTCTCGGGATAGCGCCTTTACAGAATTTGTCCTGTGGGCCTATCTCACAGGTCAGCGTGATGATGGCCAGCATTTCGAGGAAGCCGCTGCCTATCCTGATATGAAAATTGTCGACACGGTTTCGATTTTACCAGTCTCCAATCTTCAGGTTGGACTTAAGCCGCAGGGCTATGGTAGCTCTTTTGTCCGTTTTATTCCCATTGGTGATTCTGGGACTTTGCAACTATCATTCCAAGGGAACCTAAGTCGCAATTGGAGGGCGACAGTCGTGGCAACCCGTGGCGCCAACGATCATGATGTCTTCAATATCGCATTAGACAGTTCCCAATTTGGGACCTTGTTGATTTCGCAATTTGAACAATACTCAGAGGTGACTTTAATAGGAATAAACCTGACAGCCTATAGTGTTTCCGCTGAGTTCTCATATTCTGGTGAAATAATTTCTGGGGCCGCTGTCGCTGGAGTTGCTGTTACAGACACAATCGCCTACACGCTGCGCGATAATCACGTTGGCTACCGTTTTACTAATTTTGGGATAAACACAGATTCGTTTGTAGTCAGCGCTTCCGATAGCGCTGGGTGGGGCGCTTCGGTAATTGGACCGACACTTATATCTTTGGCGGCAGGGGCCGATACGACAGTGGTGGTTTCGGTGATTCCGCCAGCTGGTGTTTTGCCAGGGGCGAGTTCGGCGGTAATTGTGAAAGTCATTTCGCAAGTGAATTCAAGCGCGAAAGATTCTGTAGTTATTAACCAAGTAGTCAGCATATACCGAGGCGACTCCAATTGGGACGGAAAAGTCAATATCGCCGATGTAACCTATTTGATTTCATGGATATTCACTGGTGGCTCTGGTCCAGTTCCTGAATGGATTGCTGGTGACGCCACCTGCGATGGTGTCGTGAATATTGCTGATATTACTTATCTAATAGGTGTTATCTTTCAAGGCTTATCTTTTCCTGTCTGCAATGTAGTAGATCCCCTCTGATTCAGTTTTTCGCTTCTAGTCAATAAACAAACTTGACATATATCAAACTAGTTCACTAACTTAGCGACAATCTCAGGGCAGTGGAGCCTCTGCGTTAGGTATTGGCGTAGAGAATAAGCTGTTTCTGGATTTGATTTGGGAGAACGTCCACAGTCGTTCTCGGGAAGTATGTGCCTCACCGTCAGCCCAGCAGGCACAGAACCGTAACCATTCACACCAAGGAGGGGGAGAATGGAATCAAATTTTGAATCGCGGATATTGCTCTGCGCATCTTGCAATGAGGAATTCGCTTTCACTGTCGAAGCGCAGGACTACTTCGCCCAAAAAGGATTAGTTGATGATCCGCAAATGTGCAAGAGTTGCTACACCGAATCAAAACGCGGGAAGCGATCTCAGAGCGCTGAGCAAAACTCTTCTCATGGAGAGGTTGATAATAATCGAATTGCATCAAACGCTGGCAATTCAATCAATGGTAATTCAATCAACGGTAATTCATTCAATGGGAATTCCGGTTCTAATGGGAAAAACGTTAAGTAGCGCCTTCGAATCAAGGCGCTACTTAACGTTAAGTTTCAGGACATTATTGCGTTGTGCTGAGCTAGCTTTTTCTAGTCAATACTGCAATTTATCTCAAGAGAGACTTACTTCAAGAGAGACATTTTCTTGCTCTCTTGATTGTCTTCAGTGACTACTTCATAGAAGTAAATACCTGAGGCAACTACAGCTCCCGAACTGTTTGTCCCATCCCAAGTAACCGTGTGCGCGCCTTGTGACAAAGCGCCATCAGCTATTACATCAACAATTTGTCCCAAGACGTTATAAACAGTTACTGTCACTTGCGTACTCTTGGGCAGGTCGAAACTGATTGTCGTACTTGGATTGAATGGATTCGGATAGTTTTGTCCCAGCGAAAACTGCTCAGGCAAGAATGGTTTTGGGTCCTCATCACCAAGTCCCGCAAGCAGTGAAACCGAGAAATCCGCATACATCGTATCAGCGGAGGCGCCAATATTGGAGACTGCCACAAAAGTCGTTGTTCCTGAATATGAATTAGAATTGGGCGTAGAGATTGGGGAGAAGAAAGTCGCCCCAGTTCCTGTTGAGAATGGATCTGCCACGCTACCCAAATCCACTTTTTTGTCGAGATTCCACAAACCATCGGCTTGCTCAAGCGCCACTTTGTAATGTCCTGAGCCAGTGTTTCCAGGGTACCATTCGTTAGTGTTGCCGCTTTGCGAATTGTCGATATGCCAAACGAGAATTCCCGAAGCAGGCAAGTATGAATCGTAGCCAGTTTTCTGTCTATTGGTAACTAGGAAATACTCACTACCTACCGCACCGCCATTCCAGAGACGATAGATATTATCGCCGCTATTGACACTAGGAATTGCGCTGGCGCTAGTGTTGGTTGTAATATTGGTCGCAGTTGCGAAGCCCATGTCAATTCGGCTCCAAGCATCAGGGTGTGCAGGGGATGCGCCCAAATTGCCTGGCCCATTCCAAGAGCCACTGGCCATTAATGACCAACGTCCAAGCCCCCATGAAGAATTGTCGGTGTCATACAAATCAGGTAGGCCGAATCCATGCCCCAATTCATGAGCGTAAACCCCGATTGTCAAATCGCCAGGCGACATCCAGTATTCTGGTTGGATCGTATAATCAGAAATGGTCACACCATCTTTGAGGCGGGGCGTTATACCCCATTTGTGTGACCAGATGTCGGTGGAAGCGCCTGTGAATTCTGCCCCCGAACCAGCGTGAATGATAATCAGAACATCCACAGTTCCATTGCCGTCATTGTCATAGACCGAGAAATTAACAAGGCCATCAACTTGATCCACCAAATCTTCACATAATTTCTGCGAGTTTTGTGGGTAGGCGCCTGTGCCGTTTTGGTTATTGACATAGTATGAGTAGGTCTTTGGAGCTCGATTCCAACCTAGCGTTGAAGGGAGATTCACTGTTACTAAGTCAAGTTGACCGTATGAAATCTCAGAATAGTAATCATGAACAGAACCGCTAGCAGTAGAAAACAGCATTGTATCAAAAAATGGAGTGGTGACATTTGAACCATTGTCACTAAAGTCCACGAGTATAGCCAAGGCGCGGAAAGTTGTAACTACCGCAGGTGAGCCGCTGGCGTTATTATTGCCGCTGGCGTTTCGTAGGGCTTGCACACGGCGCATAGCAGTTTTTACAGCATTAACCTTTGCTGGTGAACAGACACCTTTGGCGTGGAGAGCCTCTAGGTTTTCCATGAACGGCGGCTTGGCGATTTCACCAGCGTCGATTCTGGCTTTTAGCTGCGGACTAGGCGGAGCGGCGCTAGTTTCAGCGCTTGAGAGGAGTAGCGCTCCCAGAGCCAGAACCGAACCGAAAAACAGAGCGGCTGTGTTGTGGAAGAATATTCGTGTCTTTGAATTGGCGCGATGCATTATTGTTTCCCCTTACTTTGTAGCCTTGAAAATATTTCGTTCATTCCTTCGAACAACTTTTAGAAATTCAGTCCCGCTGATAATGCGAATTGCGCGCCCTTATTGGACGAAGCGCTGGTTCCGCCTGTTGTCATTACTGCCGCATCGATATAGAGGAGCGGAATACGAATTCCTGTACCTACAGCCAGTTGGGAGCCGTGACGACCACCAAAGCTGTAGCCTGCGCGAAGTGGCAGGAAGCCGACTAATGAATACTCAGCTCCAAGTGAAATCTGAGGCTTTGACGATGCTCCAGGCGCACGTTTGAAACCCTGTTCCCAATCAAGCGCCCAGATAAACTTGCCGGATGTTTTGGCGATTCCTGCGCGAATTGTAGAAGGCAATCCAGACTTAAAGCTGGCGATAGGACGACTAAAATCGCTAGAGATAACAGCCGAATCGCTTGAGTTGTTGATGTTCAAAGAATCAAATGAAAATGTGTAGCCTTGCTCTTGTGGGTTCTTATCCCAATTGATTGAGCTGGCGAAGTTCTTGAAGTTTAGGCCAACGGTGTAACTCTTGCTAAGGTCAAGCGCTACCCCCAAATCAACTGCATAACCCGAGCCGCCCTCTGCGGTGCGGGCGCTGATTTCGCCGTCACCTGTAAAGCCAGTGGAAAGAGTTGCCGCAGTTGCGTCAATCTTCGTTACATCCGCAAAGTAGAGGCCTTTGATATAGTGAGCGGTTAAGCCTACAGCTAACTGGCGGTTGCCATGCGTATAAATTGGTGTGCCGAATGAAAAGTCAGCTGAACCATATGACCAACCTGAGCCATACATCCCATTCAAAGAAATCGTGTCGCCGAAGCTGTTACCGTAGAGCAAGGTCTCAAGCACGTCATGGCCAAGGTTTGCTTCACTGGCGGCGAAGCCAGTCATGTTGAAAGAAAACTTACTGAAAGAAACTCCCATGGCGCTGGCTTCGGCATCCGCAGAAATTATCAATCCTTCAAGAGGGACTTTGTTAAGAATGTCCTGCTTGTCGTTGTCAGTTAAGAATGAGCCAGTGTAATTATTATAGTCCGCTAGTGAGAAACTATTATTGCTGGCATTCAAGCCAACGCCCGCTAGCAGGATTTCTGTTTGGCGGTGTGTTACTAAACCTAGGTTAGCTGGATTGTAGTACGACGCCGATGCTCCACTGGCCAATCCAACATGTGCGCCTGCCATTCCTGCGCTACGTGCGATTGAAAATCCTGCCGCCTGAATCGTCGAAGCGCTCATAAGTAAGCTAAGAACCATGCCTACACTAAGGACAAGTGTCAGAGCTACTGAGACTTTCGCTTCACTATTGTTATGTATACTTTTAAGTTTCATGTCTATTTCACCTTAGAAGTTATCGTTGACCAGGTATTCGATGATGACATGCGCTTTGACATCTACGAAGTCTGCGCCGACAAATCGAATTGGTTGTCCGCCTGTGCTAGCGATTGTCAACAATTCGCCAATGTAAAGTTGGCTATTCTTGAGGACTTGCACGTCAGCGCTGTCTATGATGGTGACTGATGCCGTTATAGTTGAGGTTGTGGTAATGCCGGATCCGTCAACCTGTCCTGGCAGAACAGTTATAGGGCCGATTGTCACTTCGGGCGCAGAATACAAAGTCGCTGAGTCGCTTGAAAGAAGCAGAACCAATGACAATCCTGTCGGCAGATGATTTGTGACGGTTGCGTTGAGTGTTGCGGTTTGTAAGTGATTGGTGATAATGTCAATGCTGGATGTGTCAACACTAGAAGATTGAATATCCAACTGAACTTCTGAGCCATTGAAAGCAACTTCAAGTGGCGAAGAAATCAGCACACGTGAAGTCACATAGTCGTTCTTAGTTATGTCAGTGACAGTGACTCCATCACCGAATGTGACTGAACCGCTAACTGTATATGAACTCGGAATAGGATTTAAGAAGTCCGCAAGATTCGAGTTGGTAATGGTTGTTGTAATTGGCGTTGTCGGGGAACCTGCGGCAATCGTTCCAGCCAGTACAATACTCTTGCCATTTGAGCCAAGGACACTGACGTTCAAAGTCCCGCTTAGTCCTGAGGCATTATCAACCTCAAGAGTTAATGTCGCGGCGGTGAATTGCGCTGAATCAAATCCGTTCGGGATATCAAGAGTCGCTGATATTGGCGCAAAATTGGTGGTGATAGAATTGAAGACACCTTGAACCGATGAGAATGCAATATTGGATAGTGTGGCTGTGGCATTCAGCGAATCTGATGCGTTAATCGGTACACTATTGGGGCTCGAAGACGGCACATGAGCAATGATTTGGATGTCTAGCTCTTGCGGCGCTACAATATCAGCAGGAATAAGTGAATACCCACTAAGATCAATATTGATGATCTTGCTAGAATTGCCTAGCATTGTATCAATGATCATTAAGGACTGTCCGCCGAGCTTCAAATCTGGAATACTGATTGTCATGTCAGTCGTCAATCCAGAGCCATTTGTCAAATCCAATCTCAACGAGCCACTTTCAAGGCTGGCATTTCTGATAATATGCGGAGAGCTGAGCCCTACTTTACTAGAGAAATTGAGTGAGATTTCAGGAATAATCGCTAAGCCACCAGAAATCGTAATTGGGTCAGAGATAATCATTTCCATCATGATGCTCTTTCCAGATGTGCTCAAGATTGTGCCACCTGGAGTATGAGCGTGCACCTGCATGCGGAAACGATTACCAACAGTCTTGCCGTTGAGTGGTATCACTAAAGTATCCACCGCGCCACTTGGTAGGCCGCCTACAAATTCGGCGCTACCGATAATCAGAAAAGTGGTTAAATCTACGAGCTCTACTTTGACAGTATCGAGAAAGACTCCGAGGTCATTGCGGACAACAGTCGAAACACTGCCAATTTGGAAAGTAGCGTTTTCGTAAACACTTAAGACTGGACCATCAAAGACAACATCCAATGGAAGCGGCGGAATGACACCAGGAGGAAACGCGATTAGGTCCGTAAAGTTTACTGTGAGAGGTGGAATAGTCTCAGGCGTCAGGGTTATCAAGCCAATCACATCGCCAACAGATTGAGAGATATCCGCGACAGTCATTGAAGCATTGACACCCACAGAATCGATGTCTTCCTGAATTGAGAAGAAGGGATTACCAGCGCTGTCGAGAGTCAATGTTGGTTCGTCAATGCGTTGGATTAGCTCTGCCATATCGTAGCGACGGTCGATGAGCGGGACAGTCAATTGTGTTGTCCAACTTGGAGCTTCTGGTTTCTTGACTGTACATTGTACAACTGACAAGAATGACACTATTACCGCCAATGAAAGAGCGACTTTTAGTCCGAGGCCGATTGCGATTCTATCGCGAAACCCCGTCCGCCCTGATTTTTTCCGTCTTTTGCGACGCTTAGCCATGATATTCCCTTCCGTGAATACTTCGTGCTTCAAATATCTTTTGCTTCAAATACTTCATGTTCCTTGGTCCACAGCGACAGAAATTGCAAGTGGGGCGCCAAGAATAGGCTATGACATAACGGCCTGTATGAGAGGCGGTTAGCTAGTTGAACGCAGTCTTGGGAATGCCGAAAGTATGGGAGGCAGTCAATAGGTATGGCTCTGGAGCAGGAAATAATCAGTCGCTAACATAGAGTTTCCCGAATCGGGTTCACTAGAGTCAGGAAAGCGAATTTGGTGTGCTTGTTTTATATTGAAACAATGCTCTAGAGGGTGATGTCAATAATGTGAACGTAGGGTGCAACCAATTGACAGTACACGGCGAGAACTCTATCATGTAGGTAATAGGGCGGTATGTGTTTTTGGTGTTACTGTAGGGGATATCTATGAACAAGTACGAACGGCTACTGTATATTCTAAATTTGATTCGCACGCGGAAGAATCTAAACGCTAAGTCATTGGCCACTGCCTGCGATGTAACTGAAAGAACAATCTTCCGCGACATTACATCTTTGTCTTCGGCCAAAATTCCAATTTACTACGATCGCGGCTATAAGCTACTGACTGATAACTTTCTGCCGACTTTGAACTTCAATCTCAAAGAGTTTCTCACAGCTCGAGAGGCTTTGAGGTCGACACCCTTGCGAAAGCTACCAGAATACAAACGGACGCTCAAAAGCCTTGAAGCCAAAATGGAAGCCTGTTTGGCTCCTCAAGTTCAGGAGCAGGTCAAAAGTGTCGGCAAAGAGTCTTTCTTGAAAGTTCAGGATCGGCCCTATTCCAGCCACCAATCGGCATGGTTTGAGGAACTTGAGAGGGCGACAAAAGAGCGCCGAGTTATCCAAATGTCCTATGACTCAATTGACTCAGGGGTTCGTGAAAGAGAAGTCGAACCCTGCTTTACCGTGTTTGTCAATGGGAAGTTCTATTTTGTGGGCTTTTGCCTTTGGCGTAACGAGTATCGTACTTTTCGTCTAAGTCGTATTCAAAACCTGACTGTCGTTCAACGACACTTTGGCCGCCATAAAGAAATAGACCCCAAAACCCACTTTGCGAACAGCTGGTCTATCTTCGGCGGTGAGATAATCGATGTTACGATAGAGTTCAAGGGACGTGCCGCAAGATTAGTGAAAGACGGCTCATTTTTGTCTGGCGAACAGAAAATAGTACGGCCAAATGGGAAACTTCTCTATAGGGCTCGCGTATCTGGTATGTCAGAGATAGGGCGCTGGTTATTGGGTTTTGGCGCTGATGTTACGATTATAGGACCAGACGATCTCCGGCAATGGACTTTGGAGAGGGCCAAAGGCTTTACAGAAATGAACTCCTAGAGCCCTTTTTATTTCGTATCTCGAGTTATTTTGTCCATGCTTGATTGACATAATCGTAAATATTGTGTTATGTGAGATAGTGTACCGTGCCTAGTTCAAATGGGACTTGTACATTTCACTTAATTATCATCTTCTGAACGACGGGGGCTTAACCGATAATCAGGGATAGGGAGTATCATAACGGAACATTGTCAAGTGTGAGCACATTTGACGAATTGTGGGCAGGTGTAAACATTCGAGAACGCGGTAGGACGCTTTCTCAAGAAAGAAGGGAGTGTGGGGCATGACTAAAACTGAAAGACTGTTCCATATAGTTAACTATTTGCGGGTGAAAAAATCCGCATCTATTGAAGAATTGACAGATGAGTGTGGCGTGAGTAGCCGCACTGTTTATCGAGACGTACTCAATCTTGAGGATATGAGCATCGTTGGCAAGGGTAAAAAGGGCTGGGAGCTTAACGTTTCTCGCTCTGGTGGTTACAATATGACCGCTGATGAAGCCGCGATTATCTTGTTTTCCTTGGGAACCACACCGTTGGTCGATTTGCCGTATTTCAAGGCGAAAGTCAAGAATATCGGTTTGCGTATCCAAAAAGCTTTTTCTTTGGGTGACCGTGATCCTTTTTCAGACAATGTTGCTCGTCTGGAAAACAAGACCGGAACACCGGCTGCGCGCAAATCGATTCCAGCCTCTGCGAAGCATATTGAGGCTTACTGGAAATTCATGAATGGCAACCGCAGGGTTAAAGTCAGCGTGAAACGTCCAGGCAAACGCAACGCAGATTCAATTATCGCCTTTCCAGAAGGTTTGGGCCACTCAGGTGGTAAATGGTGGTTTGAGTTGTACGATCGCGATGCCGACAAAAAGCACCGCATTGACGTTGCCAAAGTGACAGCGGTTGTTCCGTTTCGTCGCAAGTAGTCGTCAGCAAGTTTTGTAATTTGATTTGCCTTTTTGGCTCTAAGTAGATAGGCGCCTCAATAATGGATTATTGAGGCGCCTTTTTCTTGTCTGTCGACATGAATTACGCTACTTTTGTGACGGTAAGTCTCCTGGACCTTCTTCGTAATTAATTGAGTGAGAGCATGCGAAATCTATTAGTCATCTTTGAAAATTCAACCAGTAAAACCCATTCAATGAGCAAAAGATATGGGTCGTTAGCGGACTTACGCCCGATTTTCTGTTTACGCACAGGTATGCAGGCCCTTTGGCAAAGACTCAAAGGCCTGTTTCCAGGGTTTGACCTACAATTTATTTGCCGCCCAGAAGTGGCGCATGTTTGCCTGCGGGAGACTGGCTTAGCTCCCAATCATATTGAGTCCAGATCATACGAGCGAATAATCTTCATCGACGCCAGCGCTCGCCCAAGCGCCGATTTCATTAGCGAATTACTGCAAATCGGCCATTCGCAATCTTTCAGCTCTGCAGGCAGAATTGTCGCAGTAGCGCTCGTAGGAAAAGAAACAGAACTTGCCAGCTCTGTCGCTGAAGCTCTGTCGCCAAAAGCTACCGATAGCTCAACCGTCTCAGAATTGCCTTTTGATAAGTTACAATCCTCAAAGGTTGATGTGCGGCGTTATGAGTACATTTGGGATTTGATGCTAGCGAACCCCGAAAACCTATGCGAAGACTACGACCAAGCTCTCAGTGATCTTGGTGCAAGTAGTGAATTCAATCTCGCGGAGCGACTGGAAGGTTCCAAAATTATTGGAGTGGGGCAAGTCTTCATCCATCCAACAGCAACCGTTCTTCCTGGAGTCGTTTTCGACTCAACTTCGGGGCCAATTTACATCGATGAAGGCGTGCACATCGAGCCAACGACCTATATAGTCGGGCCGTTTTATGCAGGAATAAATTGCAAGCTCCTCGGCGGAAAGCTCGCTGGGGCTTCTTTGGGGCCTGTTTGCCAAATTGCTGGAGAATTGGAAGAGTCGGTTTTGCAGGGATATGTCAACAAACACCATGCAGGATTCATCGGACATAGCTATATTGGGGAATGGGTCAACTTTGGCGCCATGACCACCAACTCCGATTTGAAGAACAATTACTCTTCGGTTCGAGTAGACATAGACAACGAATTACTGGATTCAAACTCCAACAAAATCGGCTCATTTATCGGTGATCATACAAAATTCGGCATCGGGACTTTGCTCAATACAGGAATCAATATTGGTATCTTTTGTAACATCTTTGGTGGAACCTTAATTGCCGATAAATCAGTGCCGTCATACAGTTGGGGGAAAGGCGGTAGTTGGGACAAGCATGATGTCGAAAAGGCGCTGCAAACCGCCAAACGAGCGATGGTCCGCCGCCAGAGAGAGTTGTCTGAGGATGACATCAAGTTGATACGCTCATTAAGCCCATAAGAAACTACTTTAACCTAATTCAGGCTCAAATGCTACAAGATACTACCTGCAAACTACTACACAGAAAACAGAGAGAGGATAATTACAGATGAAAGTTCTACAAAAAATCAAATTGAATAACTCGGTATTTCTTGTCCTAAGTCTCATGATATTGACAGCTATCACTGCTTGTTCATCAAACGCCGAACAGGCCGCCATCACCACCGCTCCAGAGAAAACTCCGACAGATTCACCTAGTGAAGGGCAGCCGAAAGTTGACACAATTCCGATTGTCGAATTACTCTCTGGTTTCGATTCATTTTTGCAACAAGGCTCCGAGAAAATCGACGCCATAGTTTTTCTAGTGAACAAATATGATCCAGGCTTGTGCTACGGTATGCCAAGTCCTATCCCTGATGAAATCGTGAATGGCGCTATGGCGAGAAGCCCACTCTTAGTGGAGTTTATTCGCAACACTTTTTCAGTTGAGTCAGATTTCCAGATTTTCATAAAGATACGCCAACTTTTAGTTATCAAACTACGACAATCAGGAGCAGGGGCCTACGAGTACTATTTGATTGATGGTCGCTGTTGCGATATTCTGCGTTTTCACGGAGAGTTAAAGTTGAATGAGGGTGTGTTTATGGACGCCTTGTTAGATCGAAACATCGAAAACGTTCCTTGCTAACACAGCAAGTACGGCTCCCCAATAATCTGTAGTACAAGCCATTTACATGGGATAGCTCATGTAAATGTTTAGTTGAGCGTCGCTGAATGTGTGCGTTGGAATTTGACTTTACACTCGTTGCGTATTAGTATACATGTGGACGTGATTATACAAGGAGACATTTCCGCAGATACACTCCGATTAAGATACCGATCGGAGCGCTGTCATATGCCTCTATATTACACTGAAACGCTTCAGCTCTTTGAGATTGGAGTGTGAATCATGTACGGCCGTCAGCGTGAAGAAAGTATTTTACTTAGCGCCGAATGCCAACCAAGCATTGATTCCCACATTTCAATATCTTCTTTCAAATTAAATCCTCTTAACAATCTTCGCTTATCACTTACACCAAAAACTAGTTTGGCTTCATTGAAGCATTGGTTAGTTCTTTCACTGTATGTTTTTTTGAATGTATCGCTGTATCTCTCACTGTTGTTTACGGCGCTCGGAGCGTCGCACGCAATCTCTTTTAGCTCTCTCAAAATAGATTATCCTCACGATGGATCATGTGGGTGATTCTCTGAACGAAAAATGGAGGCAGTAATGGCACAGATTGAAAAGTTGACAGGATCAAATCCATTGAAAATTCTTATCGCCGCGCCAGAGATGGCGCCATTCGCCAAGGCTGGTGAGCTGGGCGATGTAATTTCAGCCATTAGTGGAAGAATGTCTTTGGCAGGTAATGATGTCAAAGTCTTCATGCCCAAGTACAGCTCAGTCTATCAAACTGGAATCGCTGGCCAAACAAGCTCCGAATCACTTACCATTTCAATCAATGGCGTGGACTATCCTCTGCGTTGGGAAACCTATCAAGATAAATCCTCAGGATTGGATATTGTCTTTGTCATTAACGATGACTTGTATCATCGTCCCAATATCTACACTGACTGCAATACTGGTTTAGATTATGATGACAATGACGTGCGCTATATTTTCCTTTGTCGGGCGGTATTGGAAATCACTAAACAGATGGATTGGCGTCCAGATGTTATCCACTCCAATGAATGGCAAACAGCTTTGCTACCAGTTTATTTGAAAACGCTGTATGCGGACGATTCATTCTTCACAGAGACTCTCACCTTGCTAACTTTCCAAAATGTGGCCTCGCAGGGTGTTTTCAAGAAAGAGTCACTACTAAAGCTTGGAATACCAAGTCACTACTTGGACGATCCGACTGTTTTCACCGCTCGTGGCCAGATGAATATTCTCAAAGCGGGAATACGCTTTGCAGATAAAATCAACACTGTCTCTGAGCGATACGCCACCGAAGTTCAAACAGTGGAATACGGTTATGGGCTCCAACGCGCTTTGCGTGAGCGCAATGCGGATTTGATGGGAACTCTCAATGGAGTTGATTTTACCGATTGGAATCCGGGCGAGGATGAACTAGTTGCGCAAAAATTCGACAATAATCACTTGGCCCTCAGGACCAGAAACAAATCAGCTCTACAAAGAGAAGTTGGTCTGCCTGTACGCAATAAGCACGCGCTAATCAGCATGGTTGCCACACATGACGACCAGAGTGGTGTGGAGTTGTTTCTCGATGTGGCCGAGGATATTTTCAAGTCTGAAGTTCAATTAGTAGTCTTTGGTGACAATAAGTACGCCACCGAACTTGAGGCGCTCCAGAAGAGTTTCCCCAAACAATTCCGCTTTGTAAAGTCATATGACCAGCGCTTGTTGCATTTGTTCATGGCAGGTAGTGACATGTTTCTGATGCCCGCACGTTCGGAGCCATGTGGAGTGAATCAAATGTATGCCCTGCGGTATGGCGCTGTGCCAATCGTCCGTGAAACTGGCGGTCTAGCTGACTCAATTATTGAATGTAACACCGAACAACAAACAGGTTCAGGATTCATTTTCAAAGCATTCAGCTCCGACGAACTATTTGAGGCGCTGACTCGCGCACAGAAACTCTATGCAGAGAAACCCGACTGGAGAAAACTCCAAAAGCGCTGCATGACTCAGGACTTCTCTTGGAACACCGCCACAAGCCGCTACCAAGACTTCTATCGAACAACATGCGCCGCAAAGGATACACAAAGGACTTTCAAAGGAGCCACAGCGGTATAAGTCTATATAGCGGCACGTAGAGTCTGCGCCATACTGACGATTAATTGTATCAAAGGTCTGCCCGCTCGCCAAAGAGTGGGCAGACCTTCATGTTTCTCATACTTGGCATGTCGATACTTGGGGAAAAAATCAAATTGAAGAATTACAGTTATGTGTTTACCTTGACGCTCACGATAATTCTCACTGGAGCGCAACTGTCTCTTGGAGAGGAATCTTGTCGTCTGCTCTCAACTGACTTTGGCAAGGTTGCTCAAGAAAACCGCAACCAAGACAAATGGCCAATTGATAGTCTGATACGTTTTCTTTCAGGCCCAGCGCTAGCGCTAAGCCCTGCGAGGGTCATGCAGGATGGTGAATCACAACAGTGTTTTTCATATCAAGAGATGCTTTCGGCCAAAACTTTCCAAAACATTCTACTCGAACTCAATAGCCTTGATACTGTTCTGGACTCCCAATGGAAGAAGTTCATTGATGCTTGTAATGTGCTGACGTGTGAGAGCATTATTGAACTTGGTAAACCTGTTGAATGTCCCAAAGAACGTCTAAACAGTTTTATTGAAGGAGCTCGACTGGCCGCTTTGCAAGCTGTGATTTACGATCCAAGATATGTGCGACTGGATACTATCGGCGGTGACCCAGACCCAAGTCGAGGTGTTTGCAGTGATGTAGTTGTCCGAGGATTGCGAAAGGCTGGGTTTGACCTTCAGAGCCTAGTGCATAGTGATATGAAGCTTAATCCCAAGAGATACCCACTAGCTACTTGGAATCAAACAAAGCCTGATCGAAACATTGACCATCGCCGAGTCCTAAACCTAATGGCCTATTTTAAGGGAAATGAATCTGAGTTTGCTACACTTGATTCGTTAAGTAGCGATTTTCAGCCAGGAGACATTGTCGCTTGGAACTTGAGAAGTGGAAACGGATTTCTGGCGCATATTGGAGTCGTCTCGGATCGCAAAGGTGACAATGGGTACTTGGTTATTCACCACCTCGGTGGTCAAGGCGAAGAGGCCGATGTGCTACTAAGATGGCCCAGAATCGGACACTTTCGCCTACGATAGTACCAAGCAAAAATGAAGCTAGAGTCCAGAGTCGAATCGGGGAGTCCCACAGAATGACAGGTAAGACGATTCCAAACATCGCTAAATGGCTTTTTCTCGCCGCTATATACTGTACTTCTCCAAGTGCATATTGTGATGAATTAGGCGCCATAAGAGGGACAGTCAGGGATACAGTAACAGGCGAGCGATTAGAAAATGTTTACATAATTATTCAGGGGATAGATACCGTGGTAACCACCGATTCTTTGGGGCGCTATGAACTTGGCGGAATCGATCCTGAAAGATATGACGTCATGTGCTATGGCTCTGGATATGACACGAGCATGTGGGTGGGTGTTCCAATTTACTACTCTCTCATATCAGACGTAGACTACTTTTTGCAACCATGCGCCTCTTCAGATTCTTGTGGGAGAGAAAACGTTCTTTTTGGCGAATTGTTAATCTCTGTTTGCTTCCCTCCATTTGGCGACTACTCTGGTACTGTGACCGATGAAAACGGCCAACCAATAGCTGGAGCAGTAATTGACTTTATCGAGGCCGACACCATAGTGACATCAGACTCACTTGGGCAATACTTACTGAGTGTCTACGGCAGAAATGTGACAATACGTTGTTCAGCTGCGGGGTATCTCGCAAATGTAGTTGGAGATGTTAAAATCAAGAGCTTGCCCAACTTGACCGTGAACTTTGTGCTATACACTGATTGATTTGGGTGGAGTGACTGTAATGACCTACGATACTCAAAAATAGAAATTTACAGTCAACAGTTGGGCAGTTGAGTAGTACGTTGATGATGCTCGAAGGTCAATTGAGGGCGAAACGTTCTTGTCTGTAAAAGTGATGTTCAACTGATATTCTCCTGCAATAGAAAGGTTTTCTGAGACAAAAAACTCTCCACCGAAAACAGGACTGAACATCTTGTCAATTCTAACTTTAGATTTTCCGGCAAGTATGTCTAACGCCGCACGGACGCCCGCAAATGGTCGAAAGTCACTTCCAATTCTTCCGTGATGAATCACTCCCAGCCCTGGGTTCCAGCGGATATTGCCGTTGCTCAATAAATCAGTCCTCCTTGCGGTGACACGTCTAAAGGCAAACGTAGGCTCAATGGAAATCGAATTCGAAACAAAAAAGCGAAACAAGAATATTGGATTAGAGTCGGTCACCGAAAGACCGATTCCTTTCTTGCGTGACTTTGCTGTCGCAGAGTTCGTAACGGTAAGCGAAGCGATTGCAATGCTCATAAATACAATAGTTAGGAAGCGATATCTACGTTTCATTATTTCTCTCGAGAACTAGTTTATGGTTTATTCAAGTTTCTGCGAATTGCATCTGCCGCCGATGTCTTCCAAATATCTCCATGTTTGTAACTCAAATCTGATGCAACATATCGTATCCTATACAACCCATCGGGATAATCAGAAAGCGACAAGTCGACGATCGTTTCTCCATCGTAGCGTATCTGGAAGATCAGTCCCTCAAGTGTTCGTCCATTATCATCGACGAGGAAGAGTCCCACTCTAAAGGTGCGTGAAGGTTCGGGGCGGGGTGGGCGAAAGTCAGAGCGAAAGCGAAAGTGTATTGTATCTTTTGTAGGGTTTGGAAAGGCGGGAGACATTTCGATAAATGGTGTCGTCCAATCTTGATAGTCTATTGGTCCAATTAGACTTCCTGATTCATCGGTGTATGTAATTCCCGAAATCCCTTGACGCAGCAAAGTCGGATCGACAGGTGAATCAACGCAAGACAGCACAAGAAAAACGAGTAACATGAGAGATAATGTTGTCTGTGTTTTGGTAGTAGGCACTTGGCAATATCTGCCGCATCGGTCGGATTGTCAAGTCCAGTAGACCAAGCCTTCGTAATTGTGACGTTCTCAATATGTCAGGACAATGACAGACACCCACCTCTACTTCAAAATAGACCTCAACCCAAATTCACTATCAAACTACACCAAGAATAGGGCAGAGCTTGTATGTGACGGCAAGTAATCGTCGGATATCTCAGATTAGCGCTACTCGACAAAAACACTACAACATTCGTAACGCAGCGCACTGTATATGCAAAACGAACCCATTTTGAGGGCTTGAGTTGATTCCAAACGTCGAGATTGCCACGTTGCTACGCTCCACGCAACGACTTTGGGGAGTGAACGGAAGTAAAGAGGCGCCAAGAAACAAAAAAGCCGAAACCGTGTTAGTTTCGACTACGTGAAAAATCAAGAAGGACTTGTTTAAAAGCTGGACTTGTTCAATCTGGAGGCGGCTCCCGGACTTGAACCGGGGAATGGGAGTTTTGCAGACTCCTGCCTTACCACTTGGCTAAGCCGCCCAGAATTACTGCTGTCCAGAATAATTGCCGTCCAGATTAATTACCGTCTAGATGATATATCGGCAATTCAGACGATAACAAAGGTAACTTTTACAACAACATCAAAAAAAGCGGGAGACGAGACTCGAACTCGCGACAGCCACCTTGGCAAGGTGGTGCTCTACCAACTGAGCTACTCCCGCGCTACCTGTGCGACATAATACATAGAAATCCGCTATTGTCAACAACTCACCTATAACTTCTTTGGCCCGAGATGATTAACTCTAAACGAAAAGTGGGCTAATTCTATCTGAATCAGTAAAATCCTACCAAATCGCAACAAATGGCCACAAAGCGCCAAAATAGTTACCGCAAAACCCATGCCAGCGGGTTTGGATGTTGACTAAGGGCTTGGCGTCATAGATACTGTAAGTCATGAAGCGCTTAGGGATAACAGTTGACTATAAACATGCAACAAAAAGCCGATTTGGAGCTATCTGGCTATTGGTCGCAGCAAGTCTGTTTTTCTCTCCACTTGCCGCGCAGGCCCAAAACCCAGCCGCGCCACTGGCTCCACTTATCTTCGAAAAGCCCAATAGTCAGCGATTTGAAGTCATTTGGTTTCATCCTGATTTCCACAGTCAAACTTTTGGAAATCTAGCAACTCCAAGTCGATACTTCGTACCATTTCAAGATAATCGATCAGGGATTATTGCCTCGCGCGTGAGTCTGGCGGCTCCGTTTGCCGTTTACCGAGTTGCCGCCTATCTCGATACAGTGGACTCATCGCCTACGCTTCCAGGAGATCAATACTCAACTCTTGACTTGCAATTGACAATTGAACGTGAGAGCATAACCGCTCATCCGACTGACATAAAATTTTCATCACCCGTTGGCTCGGCGACACCAGGGTTTGTGACTGTTTTTCCAGAAATCTCTTTTCCACAAGGGGACTCACTCTATGTCGGTTTGCAGTGGAATGAGAGTACGCCTTATTCGCCAGCAATGGGTACTGTTGGCGGGCTGGGAACTTTGGCTAGCCAAGAAACAGTCTTTCGCTCAGGTAACGTAAATCAATGGCAGGCCACCACCGAATATGTTGGCCTTGAAATCGAGGCTCTAAGTTGGAAACCCGATACGACATCGTTCGGAGGTCTGAACAGCTTTGGAACTCAGCCGCATTTTGTGGTTTGGTATGCCGCTGATTCGACAACTCCTATCGCCGAAGCAACAGCTAGCGTTGTTGTCGCCACCGACACTTTGTCATGGGTCAGCTCGCTTGCCAGCGGTGGTTACCTCTCCCTAGTGGCCGAAGACAGCGAGGGTGCGCTCTCTGATACAGTGGTGGTTCATGTAGACCCGACTACCTTTGGCAAGATTACGCTCAGCTCTCCAGAGATTGTCTTTGATTGGCGTAGGCCAAATACTTTGTCGCAAAGTATCTTTGTGACTAATGAATCCACTGGTCCAGTTAACTTGCGATTTCAGAGCGATGACTCGCGCGTAGTTTTTAATGAGACAACTTTGTTTCTTAGTGGTGGCGCCTTCAAGCTTGTGACTGTAACGATGCAAGAGCCGCCACGTGGACCTTTGCCGGAGTTACTTTCTTTGTATGTTTTCAACGACAACAGTTGGACTCCGCTAAAAGTTGATATGTACGCTATGCCCGATATTCAAACTTCAGTCGCCGATGATGCTATCAAGCCGCTTTCCTTCGAGCTATCAGAAGTCTACCCAAACCCCAATTACGGTTCGGCACAATTGAGAATTGTTAGTCCGCAAAGTAAGGTCTTCAAAATTGAAGTGTTCAATGTCCTCGGACAGCTATTGCAAACCGAAGACCGAGAAGTTTTTGGTGAATCACAAATTGCCATTGACTTAGCGCCAACAGCTACCCAACCACTTGCCGCTGGAATATATTTTGTCAGAGTTTCATCAGGAGTAGAATCAACCATGCGCAAGATGGTCTTTGTCAAATGAGTTATTGCCTCAGTTATTCGTAATTACCCTCATACAATCGTGTTTCCATTCGCATTCACTATCTAGCCAAGATAGATAACCTGTTCGGTTATCCCATTCTGTTGATAGGGCAACTAGGAGCTTGCTAAATTAGGCGTCATGTTGTAATATGTAGTATAGTGGATGAAGTTAGTCCATTATGCGATCAGTCAAAAAGAGAGGGTTCATCTCTGAAAAGGGTAGAGGGGGCTAGGAAACTACCCAGGGACAGCAGAGAATCACCCTCAAAATATATTGTATTGCTCCGTGTACTCGTATTAAGCAATATTACAGAGCTACATAACGCACCAAGCGCTAAGCGCAAACAAGAGTACAATTCAAACTATCATTGATAGATTAAGTACGGGATTGTGCCATTGAAGCCCTCACACACGTAGTATCGCATTAGATTCCCAGATTGTCAATAGAATATTTGCTGAGTCTCAACTCGGGAATTGTTGCTCTCACCAATTGTCAGATCTAAGCGCTTAAGATTACCGTCGTATAAGCTTAATTGGCATAGAAATGCGAACCGCAGGTGTGGTTTGAAACTCCAGTGTCAAAGTCGAGTAATACTCGCCCGCTTGCAGGCTGTCTTTGACGCGCAAATACATGTGCGTGTATCCGTCAGCGGGTAAGTAGTCAAATTCCGTCCACAATTCAAATAACGACGAATCCAAAAATACAGCTCTAAAGGGGATCTTTTGAGAAGTAAAATTCTTGACTACCAATGAATCTCCTTCTTGTCCAGAGAGCATTAGTATTGAGGTTGGCAAAAGGGCTACTTCGGCTGGTCGACCGCCGACAATTGCTTTGAATTCAACTAGTCGCTCGGCAACAAAAGGGTCTGTTGAAAAAATTTCGACAAAGCGAGATTGTTGACCTGAGAACTTTTCGGTATTGAAAGTTATAGTCAATCGAGCTGATGAGTCTGGAGCCAAGATATCTCGTTGAAGTCGAGTCGTTGTGCATTCGCAAGTAGAAACCACATCGAGAACTTGCAGAGTGTCTTGACCTGAATTATGTAAACCAACGTTGAAGACCATGTCATAGCCCACGGGCACATAACCGAAATCCCATTCATTCCCGAAAGAAGGCGAATCTAGCTTACCCTTAAGAGCGCTATACTTTGACTTACTATCGCTGGAAAGACTCTCCGCCTGACTAGCCGGCTTCGCGTTGGCGCTAGAGTCGGTCTTAACTGCATTAGGAGCCTTGCCAGCATAGCTGTAAGAAGGAGTCAATAACAAGGATGCGGCAAGAATTACCGTGGTTGAAGTCAAAAGCCGCAAAGGCAATAAAGATACAAATTGGGTCATTCTATGGGCCTATTTGAAAGCTTGGTCAGGTTACAGTCAGCATTGCCACTCACAAAGAAGTCCATCTGCTCTTGAAAATCAAGCTTATTGCCATCTCATCACGCAATGTCTAGGGGGGCAGGTCTGCATGCTCGACTTTAATTGCGTGAGGCAATTGAATGCTGTACCATTATAACATACGCCAACGGAGGCGCATGTTGTTTTATACCAACTTGGACAGGATCAGTTCAACGCGAGGAAGGTATTGTTCGAAGGAAGTATTGATTGAAGAAAGTATCGATTGAAGAACTTATCGTAAGTTAAAAAGAATCCACCGATACGAACCCATCAATACGAACTCATCAATTCGAACAAACCCGTCTGAGAATTGTATCAAGTTATGGAAGCGGCAATAATAATCAATTCTTACTAGTCTAGTAGTGAAAGACTAATAACATTTGGGTTGACAAAATAATTTCATGATCTCTGAGGGAGGGATACTATGATTTTGACAGATATGATTTCGACAGTTAACAAAGCAAACAATTTCCAACCGATTAACAAGAATCTCCGGAAAGTACTTCTAGGTGTCACTTTGGTAGCCTTAACTGGATTTGTCGGGACAGGTTGCGCTGACAAAGAAAAAGAAGAAGCTGCCAAACAAGAGGTCTTGCGCCTTGAAGCGGTGCGGGCAGACTCTATTTTACAAGATTCATTAGTTCGTGTAGCACAGGCTTTGTCAGATTCAGTTGCCGCCGCGGAGGCCGCAATTCCAGAAGAGCCAGAAATGCCTCCGCATCCTTCGTTGCAAATCGAATGGGGAACCTACACAGTCCAAATCGCTTCATATGATTCACGTGAGTTAGCTATGCCTTTTTACAACAAGCTCGAAGCCGAAGGCCGCGAGCCATATATCCTTGATGAGGTAGTTGAAGAAAACGGTGAAGAGCGCACAATTTATCGTCTACGTTTCGGCAAATATTCCAGCAAAGACGAAGCCCACAACAAGGGTAGCGAAGTTGCTCTTGTCCACGAGTTGGACTATTGGGTCGATAATTACAAGCATTAGAAACACGGAACGATTGACGAAAGGGACGGGGTTTAAGGTTGCTTGGTCTAAACATTTTGGCTCAAACACGAAGCGCTTGAAGTTAATGTCTCAGGAGTTGGTTCAGTTGAACTGCGGGATTTCGAGGCAAAAACTCTTGAGCTTTCACTTTCAGGTGTCTCAGAGATTGAGGTAAATGGTAAAGTTGACGAACTGGATGTCTCACTCTCGGGAGTTGGTGAAGCCGACCTGCGTGATTTGATTGCACGGGAAGTTCATGCTTCAGCCAGCGGTATGGGTGACATAACAGTTCATGCCACCGAGCGATTAGTGGCGAGCGCTAGCGGATTTGGCGATGTTGTTTACTATGGCAAACCAGAAAAAGTGTCCAAAAGTGAAAGTGGTTTTGGAGACATAATCGCCAAGAAATAATTGCTAAGAAGTGGTCCTACAAGAAAAACAAAGCAGAGTGATAAGTCAGGTCTCAGAGATGGAGCCTGACTTTTCTGTGGATGTAAGTTGTCCAATGTCACTTGAATATTAAGAAAGCTTCTCTAGGCTTTGCCAGTCAATCGTCGATTACAGATATCACATAGCTTCTTAGCTTTTTGGTCAATCTCCATCATACTACTGGTCTCATAATGCACACAACGCGAGTTGCGGCACTGACCGACTTTGAAGACATAGCTAAGTTGATGGACTGACTCCTTGATGAGTCTCTCATAAATCTTGCTCTCATCCTCGGGTAGGCCATAGAATTCCTGCCGAATTCTAAAGAGTGACACAACAGCCACACCTGGCAGATGATCACCATAACCGATAACGTAATTCTCATCGGGCAAGTAAAGGTCATCTTCGCAAATTGCAATAACTTTTTCGCGTTGGTTGGCTTTGGCGCGTTCAAGTTTCGAGAGTACAACGCGAGCGTAGTGCTGGCTGCGAATCACATTGAAAGCTTCTTCGGGCATTTTCATCCCTTTGAGAATGTCCACCGACCTATCAAACACTGGTCCAATTTCTGTGGCTAGGCGGTTGACTAAAGTGAAGTCGACTTCACCAAGTGGCACAACCACAATTTTCGCTTTTAACAAGGCCATCATAGAAGACATATAAGCGCCTTTCTACCTGTCACACAAGAGCGAGATTCGTGGGGAGATTGCAGTTTTGTAGTTCAGTGTCACAAGCAGAGCCAAGTTAGGGAGCATAGCAGGCTGTCATAGCCGGCCTATTGGGCCGTGAAAAACCTATTTGTTGAGCCGTTGGGACTCATGATAACTTCCATCCGCGCTCCACATTTTGGACAAAATCCATGAACAACGGATTTATTAGGAGGTAAATAGATTCGGCTATATACTTTGCAACAAGAGTAAATCACTCCCACAAAGTTGAGTTTAGAGCGTGCAGAAGGGTACTGTGGATGCCTTGTTGGGTTCTTTGGGGCCATGCAATATATATCGGCCATTCACAGGCAGTGGTTTAGGTGGCCAATACGCTACGCTGGCTATGCTCACGCATAATGGAGACACTGGCCGATGAGCCGAGGCGGTTTGCTCCAAGAGCAATGAACTCTTCGGCCATTGCAAGAGTCTTGATTCCACCTGAGGCTTTGACTTGGATTTGTTGGGCATTGGCTTCGACGACAATCTTGAGTGATTCAGCCGTAGTTCCACCGAAGAAGCCAGTGGCGGTCTTAACAAATTGAGCGCCTGCGTTGATAACCACTTGGGTTGCCTCGCGAATCCTCTCGGAGGTCAGCAAAGGAGCTTCGATGATAACTTTTAGGGCAATTTCATTGGGCATGGCGTCGCGGATATCCGAGATTTCCTTTTCGGTATAGGACAAATCTCCCGCAACTATTCGCCCGATATTGGCCACCATGTCAACTTCTGCTGCGCCATGTTGCGCGGCTTCAAGCGCCTCGTAAATTTTGGATTTGGTGGTTGTGGCTCCAAGTGGAAAGCCTGCGACTCCGACGATACAGACGTCTGAACGTTCTAGTTCTTTAGCTATCAATTCAGTCCAACAGGGGTTAACTGCCAATCCGAAAAAATGTCCTTCGCGCGCCTCCAAGCAAGCAGCGAGAACTTGCTCTTCAGTAGTTTCACTCTTGAGAATGGCGTGGTCAAAATATCGGTTGAAAGCTTGTTTCTCAGGTAGCATCATTTGCTTTCTGTAGTGTCGGTGGTCGTGTCAGGATTGTCAGCTTCTTTTTTACCAGTTGTTGTTGAGTCAGTTGCTGTTTTCGAGCTATCGGTTTTGGAGCTGTCTGATGGAGTCGGAGCTGGTTTTGTAGCGTCAGTTGTAGCGCTGTCTGACGAAGTTGAATCTACGGCGGTCGAATCAATGTGGCTTGAATCAATGACACTCGAGTCAATGGCAATAGAGTCTGAGGCTGTAGAATCAGCGCTTGTAGAATCAATTGATAATGTGTCAGTATTTGTGCTGTCAGCTAGCGTGGTGTCATTGGTTAAACTATCCGTCACCGTGCTGTCAGGTTTGGCGCTTTGATTATTCGTTTTGCGTTTGCCAGCTAAACGAAAACTCAATCTGTAGGTTAGCCACATATCCGCTGGCTTGCCATCGACTATGCCGGGTCTAAATTCTGAAAGTTGTCCAGCAGTTTTGGCGCTAAGTTCGAATCCGACTTTCTTGTCGGAGCGTTTGCGAATCATGGCTTGTTTGGCTTTGCCAGTTGGATCAACGCGTAGCATGATTTCAACGACACCTTCTGCGCGTTGCTGAAGGGCTTCGGGCGGGTAGACAGGCTCAATGAATCTAGTGAACTCTGGAATGTTATCTATCAAAGTCGAATCGCCAGCCAATACCAGTTTTGCTGAAAGTATTTCATATGAGACATGACCACTGACAGGTGGGGGCTTAACTGTGCCGCTTAGCAAATCCGCCAAACGAATATCGCCGCCTGGCGCCTGTGGCCTCGGTTGTGGAATCTCGCGTCCACCGTTACCAGAATCTGAAACGCCCTCAAGGGAATCTCGCGGGATATCGCTTAGCATTCCAGCTAAAACAGAGGAGTCACTGGCTGCTGCGAGGCTATCTGTGTTTGCGTCTTCTTCCTGTGGGAGGTCTTCGTAGGTAACCAATTGTTCGCTTTCATCAATCAACAAACCGTCACCAAAATATTTTATCATCCAACGCGTGACTTCCACGCCGTCGCGAAGGCAAGCGGTGAAACTGGTTTCGGTGGTGTCACCATGTTGCTCTGAGGCGAATGGATAATAATCATCGCCCATAACTTCGGCGAGTTCAATGCCGTGATAGACGCTATCTGGAGAGCCGAGAATGTCGTATGAGCCATAGCCAGCATAGGAGAGCAGTGTCAACAGGAAGTCTCGCTGTCCTTGCGGGTTAGTCAAGTCGTCGGAGCTAACTTCGATTATTCGTTCAAATAGAGGAAAGCCCGCTGAATCGATTACTACCCAACGCTTATCATTGCGGTTGATGGCATATGTCTCGCGCAAAGAAAAGCGACCGTCATAAGTTGATAGCGAAACCGCGATGAAATCCAAGTCTTGCGCAAACAGTGATGAGCGCCAAAGTGAGCGGCGCTGCGAAAGAGTTGAATCACTTTGATAGTATCCGTGATAAGGGGTAGAGGTTAAAGCCTCCAAATATGGAGTGGCATCGGCTCCCCAAACTTTTTGGAGGCGTTGGCGAATAATCTCAGTGACATCTCGTTCATAAGAATCGAGAATATCAAGATAGATTTGGTTATCAGGCTGATAGTAGTACTGTCGTGGAGGGTCAAGTTGTGAGCTTGCAAGAGGTAGTGACAATGTCAGCGACAGAAAAAGAGTTAGGGCCATTAGCGCCATGGCTGCTGGCTTTGTCGAATTTGCTGGTTGAAAACTTGAGGATTGAGTTTCTTGAGTCATTGCTATAGTTGCAGTTCGGCTATTGCCTAGGGCATCCACTAGGTCTTCAGTTGGGCTTATTTTCTAGGCTTAGGACAATCCTGAGCGTTTGGCAATATATTGTGGTTTTACGACTAATCCAAGAATCAGTATCTATTGAAATTGCCACTCACTCGGGCGTGTCAATTATACACTTTTTCATCCACTTGGTCACTGAAAACTATGATTTGCAGGGGCTTTTGAGTTCAGGGTTGACATGTCCGAACTCAAACGTATATTCACCAAACTGGCGGGCCGCTCAGCATTGCGGAGGCCGAGTCGATACAGTCTTTAGCAGTATTTACGAAACAAAACATATCCGCTTAGGCGGAAATCGGGGCCATAGCTCAGCTGGTAGAGCGCTTGACTGGCAGTCAAGAGGTCAGGGGTTCGAAACCCCTTGGCTCCAATATATACTCTCCAACAAATCCATAAATCCCACCGCAGAGATTTTCTTTGGCGGTGGTTTTTTGTTTTTGGGCGCTATCCTACTATTACCTATATTGCAACTATGTGATTTCTGCTCTCGTAGATAGAATCGACAGCGCAGTTTACCTGTGTGATTAGCTTGTTACGCGTGCGAACAAGATATTGAAGTGTTTTTGGGAAGGAGTTAATTATGATAAGAATTTTGGGTAATATCATTTGGTTTATATTTGGTGGTTTTGTAATGGGCCTGTCTTGGTGGTTCTTCGGATTACTTTGCTATCTTTCGATAGTTGGTATTCCGTGGGGGAAAGCCTGTTTTACTATTGGGACTTTTGCATTTTTCCCATTTGGTCAAACCAGTGTTGAGCGCGAAATAATTACTGGACATAATGACATTGGGACTGGTGGTTTGGGAGCGCTGGGCAACGTTATTTGGTTTGTTTGCGCAGGAATCTGGCTCGGGATTGGGCATTTGATTTCGGCCTTATCCTGCTTTGTGACGATTATTGGAATACCCTTTGGACTGCAACATTTGAAACTAGCGAAACTTGCAGTGGCTCCGATAGGGAAGACTTTGGTTCCGATTGGGTGAGCTTCTCTACGTCTGTATCACCAGCATAGATCACCCTTAAGCTGGGGATTGCGTTTGGTTGTAGAGGTTTTCTTAGAAAGGGGGTAAATCTGATTTCGCTTGTCAGCATATGTAGATGGAACCCCTAGGGCAGCTCCCCTTTGAATTGGCGTAGCAGCTCTGTAGATTATTCCAGAGAATTCGGCGAAGAATTTGGAAAACTCTTCAGCAATTTTATGGTCGACTTCTATCATTTTCTCCTTGCTATTACAGAAATTGTAGTACTTACCCCATGAAATTACACCTAGGCAAATGCGGTTAAGTTCTGCAAAAGAGTTTGAAGTATTCTCAAAATGTGACGTGGATTTTCTTGAATAGCGAAGTATTCCATCGAGAGACTGCTTAGTACGAACTACAAGTTTACTGCAAGAGTCATTTGAAGGGAGTACTCTTTCGGCATTTATCCGACAACCTAAGTAATCGAATGCTTTTGCAGTTGTACCGCAAGATGATTTGCTTCTATCTTCTTTCTTGAGAGGGTGGTATAGCTCCATACCCAAACGGTCAAGGTGCTTAACTGCCAATCTGTAGGTAGCCCAGACATCTTGCTTTGTTTTTCCCAATATTAACAAATCGTCAATGTATCGTAGGCATTTGACATGCTCACTATTCATTTCGATGTCGAAGTTAGAAAGAAGTAAATTGCCGAAAAGTGGTGAAAGACATATTCCTTGTGCAGCTCCAATGTTACTTCCGGGCTGGGGGAATAGTTTAGAATCCTTGCCCATTTTACTAAGGTTTTCAAATTCTACAGTTGTTGCCTCTCTAAGCAGGTCAATAAACTGTTTGTCGTTCAACTTTCGACTTAGCTTGGTGAGGACTTTGTCTCGGGGGATTTTCGTAAAGAATTTCTTTATGTCAGTTCGGATATAGTAGTTGTGTCCTGAGTTCATTAAAAGGCACGCGGTTTTTATTGCTGTTCTAACACCATATTGAGGGTCTGTCGAATGACTGCTCGTCTTGCCCTTTTGGGAGGTGTTTTCTGAGAGCCCGCCAAAACTGTATTTATTCTCGATGGTACTCTTAATGAGTTTTTCTTTTTGTAAAATATCAAGGATTGCTCGTTGAACAATTCTGTCCTTGATGCACGGGACAGTTAGTGGACGTACACTCTTCCCAGGGCTCTGGATTTTTACAGCTCGGTATTTGGAAAACTTGTAAGACTTGTTCCGTAGCTGTTTCTGTATTTTGCGAACGACCTGATCCACAGTGATATGGAATTGTTCAGCTTCAGAAACTATTGCCTGCGAGTCTGAATTGCGGCAACTTTTCTGTACGCGTAACCATGCGGATTTAATTGAGTTTTGCAAGCTCAATTTGTGAATTAGATTTGATCTGTGAATGGAATTGCCCACCGGCTAACGCCAACCTCTCATCACGGTCTTGCCTCTGTGCAGTCGACTCAGAGTCTTTGATTCCCGCTTTCGCGTTTCTCGAAAGTACATTATCGAACTGCGCCCCAACGCAAATGTATACGCTGAAAGCTTCTCCGCTGTCCCCGAAACTCTCCAAAATCGGAGTCGCAGGCGTCAGAGACACTTGGATGACTGCTACAATTACTAATAGAAGCAATCTACCTACACATACGGTAAGTTTTTGCCGCAATAAGTCAAGAAGAATTTCACGGCGTCAAAATATGACATGTACGTTCCTCTCTTTTCCGTCCGCGGCATTCCCGAGCCATCCTCTTGAATAAATCCTGTGGCCGCCAGGTGGCACGTGAAGTGTAGTGATACGGCCAAATCGAGATTTCCTCGGTCTTGCCTCTGTGCAGTCGACTCAGAGTCTTTGATTCCCGCTTTCGCGTTTCTCGAAAGTACATTATCGAACTGCGCCCCAACGAAAATTACTACGCTGAAAGCTTCTCCGCTGTCCCCGAAACTCTCGAAAATCCGAGTCGCAGGCGTCAGAGACACAGGGCTATGGAAAAGATGCATTTACTCTTGAGTTGTGTCAAGTACATATCGTAGTTTTAAGAAGAATGTGATATGGCAAACGCCATAGCGATTTGTGCCATGGCTCAAAATAGAACAAAACATACTTTGCTAATCTTCTCACTTGACCACAACTGCGGTGCCGTATGCTAGTAGTTCGGCGGCGTTTTCCATCATTGAGTTGGTGGCGAAACGAGTTGTTAGGATTGCGTTGGCTCCGAGGCTGTGAGCTTCTTCACGCATTCTGTCTAGCGCTTGCTCACGGGATTCTGCGAGCATCTTGGTGTATTCCGTAATTTCACCGCCGACCATGTTTTTGAAAAAAGCTCCGATGTCTCTGCCGAGGTGACGCGCTCGGATTGTATTGCCGCGAACGAGTCCCAAAACTTGGACGATTTCTCGGCCTTGGATGGTTTCAGTTGTGACAACAATGATGTCTCTGGCGTTCATTTCATTACCTTTCTATATCTGTCGCGCTTGCGCGCAAAGAGTGATTCACGAAGTTTAGATACCAATAGAATTACAGCGCCAATGACAGCCGCTCCAGCGCCAAATCTGCCAAGTAACGGCACAGACGGGTCAGTGAAGAAAGTTGACCACAGCGCCCAACCACCATATAGCAGACCAATCACAGCCCCCATCGAAAGTAGAAACATACCGATAGAGCCTTCGGCTTTGCGATATGAGGAAGCGTTGTAGGCCTCCCAGATTGGGTCTGGAATTTCTTCAAAGCGCACTTGCGAAGTGAGCTGGTTTATCTTTTCGAAAGATTCGACATCGGCGCGCAATTCTGGATGTTTGTCCATCATCACCTGGAACTCCTTTCGTTCTTGTGGAGTCAGTTCATCATCGACATAACCAGCCGCCAATTCTCGGAAATTATCTAGCGTACTCACTTTGCCTCCAATTTGTTTGAGCCACTATTTGAACCACTGCCGGAACCACCACTAGCAGTGATGTTCATATTCTCTGCGAGGCGCTTTCGAGCGTAGTATAGCCGTGACATGACAGTGCCTCGCGGAATCTTTAGAGTCTTTGCGATTTCGTCATAGCTGAAATCATGAAAAGTTTTCAGCGTAATAATCTCTCGGTCGTCAAATGAAAGCTCTGAGAGCGCTTTGCGCAATTGTGTTAGCTGTTCTTTCATTAGCATCTCGGTTTCTGGATTACTGGCTGTCTTGGCTGATAACTGTAAATCATCGAATTCAACCTCACGATTGGCGGCGCGGCCGCGTCGAGTGAGTGATGTCCGACATAGGTTCGAGAGAATTGTATAGAACCAAGGGAAGAACTCGCGCGTAGTGTCAAAAGTTTCGAATGATTTCTGGACACGGATAAATGTCTCCTGTGTAACGTCCATCGCGTCGTCGCGATTGCCAACGATTCCGACGGCAATTCCATAGACCTTGTTGTAATATGTCTTGGCGAGTAAATCCATGCCGCTCTCGCGGTTTTCCATAAGAATCCTCACAATTCGCCGATCAAGGTCCTCGTTGGCAGACTCTTTGTTCTGCGTCGTATACGAGGCTTCCGGCTCTGTCATAGGGAATACTTACGGTTTGGATGTATATTCAGATAATTCATAAGAAATTTCATAAGAAATATTGAGATATTTTGAAATTACTATCCCACTGGCTCCAGATCGACCATTTTGAGCTGTTCGCGCTTGGAATCTTGCTTGTTAAGTGAGATGACACTGACGATATTCTTGCCTTTGGTGGGAGCTTTCTCAACGAGAAGATGATTGTCGGCCTGCTCTACTACTTGCCGCAAATGGGTCACAACTATTGTTTGTTCGCCTGTGGATAGCTCTTTGAGTTTTTTGCCCATCGCGGTGGCTGTTGCTCCGCTGACCCCTGTGTCTATTTCATCAAAAACAGCAACTGGGGAGTGGTCGCGTTTTGAGGCGGTGGTCTTGCTGGCTTTATTCTTGGTGATTTTGTTCCTTGTGGCGATTTTCAATGCTAGCAATACGCGCGAAAGTTCACCGCCAGAGGCGACACGGGCCAATGGACGTGGCTCTTCGCCTGGGTTCGCGGAAAAGTAGAATGTTCCACTTTCGAGACCATGTCTTTGAGCTTTGAGAGACTTATTTTGGCCGTCATCTGTGATAGAGATTGCTGGTTCCCCAGTCTCTTCTTCAAAGACAAACTTGAATTGTGCTTTCTCAAGCGCTAAAGCAGTGAATTCTTTGACTGTTATTTTAGTTAGTGAGGCGGCAGATTGTTGACGTTTACTGCGCACTTTAAGCGCAAGTTTCAAATAGCGTTCACCAGATTCACTGGCCCGCGTCACTAAATCAGTTATGGCTTTTTGAGGGTCGGGGAGGCTTTCGAGTCGTTTGGTTATTCTCGTCAGTTCGTCGAGAGCATTAGCGACTGTGCCGCCATATTTGTTTTTGAGTTGATATATCTCAGAGAGACGTTGGTTGATTGTTTCGAGTCTTTCGGCGTCAAACTGTAGGGCGCTATGAAATGTAGCGACATTGCGCAGAACTTCTTCTAGCTGGATTAAAGACGAATCAAATAAATCATTATGTTCAGAGAAACGTTCGTCAATGTTCTTGACCTCTGAAAAAGCTCCACGTAATGCTTGCAGGGCTTCAAGTGGTGACTCATCACTTTCTAAAGTTGCAAGAATCAAATTACAAGTTTGACTCAAACGCTCAAAGTCATCGAGGCGTTTCTTCTCAGAGATTAGCTCGCTCTCTTCGCTGATTGACAGGTCAGCTTTTTGTAATTCATCTAGTTGAAATCTAAGCAACTCCCGTTCACGGCTAATTTCGTCGCGGCTCTTTTCGAGTTTGCGCAAAGCTGCGCGAGCGCTCATCCAGATGTCGAACAATTCTCCTAGTTCTATCACGGTTTTGCTCAAACCAGCAAATTGATCAAGCATTGCCAATTGACGGATGGGGTCGCGGAGCGCAACGCTTGAAGATTGTCCTGAAATCTCGCAGAGGCTTGTGGCGATGTCAGATAGGTCACTAAGACGCACTAATTGGTCATTGATAAAACAACGTGAGCGGCCTGTGGCTGTTAGTTCACGTCGGAGTGTGACAGTTACGTTAGAAGAGCTGGAAGTTTCAACAGTGATTTCAAGTGTCTCAAGAGCTGGCAGGATAGAGGGTGAGGCCGAGAAGTCGGCTTCAATGGAAGTTGTGGTGGCAAATGAGCCGCAGTCATCTCTGTCGGCGCGAGCACCAAGGGCAAGAGCCAAAGCTCGAATCAACAGCGATTTGCCTGCGCCACTTTCGCCAGTGATGACTGTCAGGCCGTCATTGAAGTCAATTGCGACACGTTCAATGACCGCCAGATTTTGTATTTGTAGAGCCTTGAGCATAGTTGGCTAGCGCCTTCTGGCCTCTTCAAACTCACGGAGAATCGCTTGAGCGGTTTCTTTGTCGCCACTATCCTCAGCGGTTTTTAGCCGCGCTGTTAGTTCTGCTATTGAACTTTGACGCGCTCGTTTTGTAGCCAGTGTTGCGACGAAATCTTCAAGGGCCATTGATGCTGATTCATCGTTCCAGCGATTGGAGCTGGTGATGAGGAATGTCGCGGTCTTGCGGAGTGTGTCATCTGTTAGCGAGCCAATAAATGAGGCTGCGTCGAGGGCGCTGGTTGTGCCAGTGGCCGTTAGTAGCGCCTTATAGAGGTTTTGCAATTTGATACTTGCCAGCGCTTCTGGTTTAATTTGCTCTGCTGCATTGGCAATCAAATGTGTGTGAGCTAGCAGTAGTGAAACAAACTCGGCTTCAATAGTGGCTTGATTCCGCTGTCCCCAGTCATCCTCAGTCCTACTGGGAGCGTTAGAACGTCTTGGCGTTGTGTCAGATTGTCTTGTGCCTCGGAATAGTCCCTTGTCGACTTGCATGACCTCAGCGGCTTCGGTTATGAAGAGTTCCTTTAGTGACGTGTCACCAATTCGCGCAGATATTTGTGTTAACTCGCTGATGAGTTCATTGCGCGCAACTAGTCCAGTGTTGACGCGATCAAATGACTTGAAACGAAACTGCAAGTAGCGTTCGGCCTTGGCTATTAGTTTGTTAACTGTCTCAACACCTTGTCGGGCCAATGAATCAGGGTCTTCGCCAGCTGGGGCGCTGATAACTTTGACTTCAACACCAGCGTTGTAGAGAGAATCAACTGAGCGAATTGCCGCCTTGATACCAGCAGAGTCGGCGTCGAAAAATAGGTAAGCGGTGTTGGCATAGCGTGCGAGTAGTTTGCCTTGTTGTTGTGTAAATGCTGTTCCAGAACTGGCGACAACGTTTTCTATACCAACTTGCGCTAGGGAAATCAAATCAAAATAGCCTTCAACGATGATTGCGCATTTTTCTTTGCGGATCGCTTCACGGTTCAAATTCAAACCATAGAGAGTTGCGCTTTTTGAGTAGAGTGGTGTCTCGGGTGAATTGATATATTTCGCGGCCTCGTCCTTCTTCAGAGCGCGACCGCCGAAAGCGATGACCTTATCACTGATATTGTGAATAGGAATCATCAAGCGATGATGAAAACGGTCGTAATGTGTATTGCGTTTCGACGAGAAAACAGCCAATCCCGCTTTGGCGAGAATTGCAGGGGAGAGGCCTTTGGTTTGTGTGAGCTTGATGAGATCATCCAAACTTGTACCAGCAACACCGAGCATAAAGCGATCAATAGTAGCAGGTGTCAGACCGCGCGACTTTTGCAAATAATCCGAATAGACATTGGTGTAACGGGGTAGCTTTAAGTTGTTTTGGAAAAGTTCCAAAGCTAATGTGTGCGCGTAATAGAGAGCCTCGACTTCATCACGGTTTTGACGATTGTCACTGGATTCTGGGATTGTGATATTTGAACGTGAGGCTAAGAAGCGCACTGCTTCAGGGAAGGTCATGCGCTCATGCTCCATCAAAAAGCGAAAGACATTGCCACCTTGACCGCAGCCGAAGCAATGGAAGATTTGTTTTTCCTGTGAGACAGTGAATGAAGGTGTTTTCTCGTCATGAAAAGGACAGAGGCCAATAAAATTCACGCCTCGGCGTTTGAGTTTGACATAGTTGTCCACTGTCGCAACGATATCAGTTGCCAGACGCACTTGCTCGATTATGTCCTCTGCTATGAATCCGCTCATGGCTATTGTTTCATTTGCACAACTGTTACACCAGAGCCGCCCTGATTCCAATCGCCTAGTCGCATTGACTTGACTGCGGGATGGGCTTTGAGTAGCGCGGTTAGTGATTTACGCAGAGCGCCAGTTCCATTGCCATGAATTACATAGACCTGCTTCATTTCAGTAAGAATTGCTCTGTCGAGGAACTTGTCAAGTTTCTCCTTGGCCTCATCGACTGTCAGGCCGCGTAGATGAATCTCTGGGGCCGCGGCGGTTTCTGCGCGTAGGCCGATTGGGTCGCGTCTGGGTTTTGCTCCAGGTGTGGGAACATCGGCGCGAATGATGTCATCACGACTCACTAGGTTCATGATATTTCCTACTCGTACACGAACGCGGTTGTCGCCGACTAGTTCTGCAATTTCACCAGAGATGCGTAGCGTATTTATCCAAACTTGATCGCCAGGTTGTAGCGCTGCGGTTCGTTTGAGTCGTTTGGGAGTTTTGGATGACTTGGCGCGAGATTGTTCTAATCGAGCTGATTGTTTTTGGAGGAGATGATGCGCTTCCTTGACTTTGTTCTTATCGGCGTTTGTTTCGCGAATGTCTTTGACCAAACGCTCGACGTCTTGACGAGTGTCATGCAACAACTCTTCGGTCTCTGATAAGGCTTGTTCTCGTTTGGTTTCTAGTTCTTCATCGAGGCTATCCAAGCGCTCTTGAAGTTGACGTTCCATAGAGTCGGCCTTGTCGAGTTTTGTAGACAGCGTGGCATTATCAGCGCGCATTTGTTTGAGTTGAGTTTCCATAGTGGCAATTAACTCAGCCAGTGAGCGCTCGTTGCTATCAAGTCCTGCCGAAGCTTTTTCAATTACAGTTTTGGGCATTCCCAGCCGCTCGGCGATTTCGATAGCATAGGATGATCCAGGGAGACCCATTTGTAGCCGATAGGTTGGCTTTAGAGATTCACGGTCGAACTCCAGAGAGCAGTTCTCAAGTTCGGCATGTTCTAGAGGCAGGGTCTTCAACTGTGAATAGTGTGTTGTGGCAATCATCAAGGCGCCGGCTTTGAGAGCCTCGAGGATGATTGCCTCAGCGAGGGCTGCGCCTTCAGCTGGGTCTGTGCCTGCGCCGATTTCATCGAAGAGCAATAGACAGCGCTGATTGGCGGAATTGATGGCTTCAATTACGCGTGTTATATGAGAGCTAAACGTCGATAGCGAGAGCTCTAGTGATTGTTCGTCACCAATGTCTGCAAAGATGTTGTCGAAAACTCCGACAGTCGAACGGCCATCAACTGAAATCAGCAATCCGCTTTGGGCCATCGCGGTCAGAAGACCTACAGTTTTTAACGCAACTGTTTTGCCGCCAGTATTCGGACCTGTTATTAGAATTCCCTGCCGCGCTTGATTTAGTGACAGCTCTAGTGGAACTATTTCAGCTTTGTTTTCAGCGTAGTAGAGGAGCAATGGATGTTTTGCGGCGACAAAGTTAACTTCGGCTTTGTCGACGACATGCGGAGCAACCGAATCAGTCTTGACTGCGAAGGTACCCTGCGCGTGCAGGGAATCGAGAACTCCGATTGTTTTCAAACTATCGGCAAGCGCTCCACTGACATTCCTTACCAATGTAGTTAGCTCTATCAAAATTCTATCAATTTCGAGTAACTCATTTTTCAATTCTAGTGTTAGATGATTATTCAACTCTACCGCAAATGGCGGTTCGATAAAAACAGTGGCGCCTGATTGAGAATGGTCAACGAGGATACCATCGGAGGCGCGATAGAGATTGGCTGGAACGGGGATGACATAGCGGCCGTTGCGTTGTGTCACCACATCGTCTTGCCAGCCATCGGTTTTCGGTCGTGAGCGAATTGTGCGTTCGAGTTTGTCGATGATGCGCCGTCTAGTGTCGGCTATAGCGATTCGAATCTTGCGCAAAGCGCCGGAGGCATTGTCACGAATATCGCCATACTTATCGAAAGTCCGCTCAATTGCATCTTTCAATTCGCTGAAAACTCCTAGCGCCTCGAGATGTACAGCTAAGTCGGGCATATTGTCGCGCTCGTCTTTGTTGAAAGCTCTGAGTTTGGCGATGACACCCAGTGTTAGTTGGATCCTGCGGAAATCTTCAACATCGATTCTTCCGCCCTCGACTCCAGCGCGACTTAGCGCCTCACGGATGTCATCGAGGTTTTCGAGTGGGAAGACCGCTCCGAAAAGAATGATGTCACGCATTTGCTGCGCCTCGGCTAAGCGATGTCGAATAGTTTCGATATCGTGTAGTGGCTCGATGCGGCCGGTATGCTCAAGTCCATATGGGGTCAAGGAACGCCCAGAAATGGCTTTGATAATTTTCGGATATTCTAGAGCTTCTAGTGTCTTGATATTCATGAATCTACTTGGCTTGTTCGAGCATTACAGAATAATAGAATTAGCGAATTGCAATTACCTGAGGTTCTGACAAATGGTCAAAGCCTTAGGGATGGTTAACCCATACAAAATGAATATAGGGGGAAATGCCAAGTCGACCAAGAGTAACACTGAACCAAACACTTATGGCAAAGGCAGAAGGGTTGGCCTTAGTCCAAGGATGAATTTATCTGTAGGTGCTTACCTACTTAGGTAGACTGAATCCATCTTGTAAATTTTGCGATAGACTTCACGGCGGCTTTTGCGCAATTCGGCTAGCGCATCTTCTGATAATTTGCTCTTGTCGACACGCATCAGCAACATATTTTCGACTTTATCCGAGAAGTCATCGGATGAGGAGTGGATTGGTGAGGTGGTATTGTACAATAAGGGTAGAGTCCTTGCGATTGTTTGGCCGAGTCCTGATGATTTGAATTCGCGGTAGTAGCCGTCTGGCAGAGGCGCTAAGAATGTCAGAAAAATCAGGAGACTTAGAGCCAGCCATCCGCGCAGGGCGCCAACTAGAGCGCCGCCGAAACGATCCTTTGGGCCTAGTTCTTGTAGGTGTGCTACACGGTAGAAGACGACTCCGAGGAGTTTGAAGACGGCGTAGGAAGCTCCCATGACTATTAAGAATGAAAGCAAAGCTGAGCTCAGGCCAGTCATGCCTATTTCTTCTTGGACTTTGACAGCCACTTGATCGATATATCGAATTGAGACAATCAAGGCGGCGGCAAAGATGAAGAAGGCCATCAGTTCGCGCACTAGTCCCTTGCGTGAACCCACAACAATCATGCTGACCAATAATGCCAGCAATCCCATGTCAACCCAGTTCAAGTCCATATGTCCCGTATCCTATTTCTGCCTATCTGCCGAAATCCAGTTCTGCGCTCTTCTTGTATGCCGTAGTCAACGGCCTACTGTCTATATTCCTACAGTTGAGCGTGGCATAAAACAAGAAAAAAATGTGATTGACAGTGTTTAAGCGACTCCTTGAGCAAAAAGGTCTAACTTGACCTAGGAGCTTGAGTTCTGACTGGTTAGGATTTCCTTGGCGATGGCGCTGATTAGTTTACCGTCGGCTTTGCCTTTTAGTTTGGGCATTAGAGACTGCATTAGTTTTCCGACTTCTTTCATCGAGCCGATCTCTAGTTCGGTGATTGTGGCGGCGACTATTTCGCGGACCTTTTCCTCGGACATTTGCTCTGGGAGATAGCGCTGGATGATTTCCAGTTCGGCGGACTCTTTGTCGGCTAGGTCTTTGCGGTTGCCTGCGGTGAACTGTTCGATTGAGTCGCGGCGGCGTTTGGCGGCGGAGCTTAGGGTTGTGATGACTTGCTCGTCGGTTAGTTCTTTGTCTCTGGTTCCGCCTGCGATTTGGAGGTTCTTCATTTCGGCTTTTAGGCCGCGCAGGACTGTGAGGGTGAAGCTGTCTCTGGCTTTCATGGCGACGATTAGGTCGGCGTCTAGTTTCTTCATTAGGCTCATATTGGGTTCCTTGCTGGTTGTGGCTTAAGCAAAAAGCTCGTCTTCTTTTGGAGAAGACGAGCTTTCATATTTGCAATAGGTCTGCTAGTGTGTTGCCCTGTAATGCCTTGCGGCATAGGTTGGGCTAGTACAGGCGGACTCTTACGACGCGTCGGTTACGACGTTTGGCCGCGTTTAATTTGCGTTTGCGGCGGTCAGACGGCTTCTCGAAACGAGAATGTTTCTTCATATCAGAAAGCAAACCGGTCTTTTCGCAAAACTTGTTGAATCTACGTAACGCCTTCTCAAAGGATTCATCGTCACGAACTCTTACTCCAGTCAAAAAAAATCACCTCTTTCAAGCGACGGACAGTCTGAATTTCAGATTAGTTAAAAACCGCGGGGAGAGTAATTCTCCACCAACCTTACCCATTATATCGGAAATGCTGGTCAAGTCAATAGAAATATCTCGATTGTTCGTGTTTTGTGAATGTCGGGTCTGAGGACCCGACATAACTGTGGCGAGACCGCCCAAATGGGTTCGTTTCGCATATATGGGGTGTTGAGGGCTGGGTATGTGGATTGGGTTCGTTTTGTATATATGGGGTGTTGGTGCGGGAGTGTCTTTGTCATTTTGTCGGCTTGCGGCCCTGTTATTACTTTATGGAGAGTCGCTTCATCACTAAAGGAGCGTTGTTGGATTTAGGCGTAGATTTGTATGGTTTTTGGAGTACGTTAAGCGAGAAACTAATCCCACCGCAAGCGGGCTTGTTGATTAAGCTCCCACCTGTTGTGTCAGGTCTTGATTTTCGCTTTTTGAAAATTGTGACCTGACACTTGCTCAGAGGGGAAGCGTCGGGTCACACCCACTGGGTGTCAGTGACACAACGGCAAAAAGCGCCGTCGCAAGACCCAACGCAACCTTTTTAGGGTTTATCAACAAGCCCCAAGCGGATGGGGTACCTGTTTCGCGCTTGACATTGAATTGTTTGTGGATATATTACGTCCTTGAGGATATAGCATACTCTCATACATCCACTAGGTGTGCGCTAGGGATTACAGACGTTTAGTTTTACAAACTCGCAACAACACCGATGCTCAAGACTGAGCGTTACGCAGAACTGCCTCACAGTTTTGCAACAAACTTTGGTTAGCGTGTGGTTACGCCAAAACTCACAATAGAGGAATCTGCTCGATGAACATCACGGCCCGCAAAACTAGCTCCTTGCCTTTTTTGGCGCTTCTAGCAATCATCATCCTTTTTTCCAATGGACAATTGATAGCAGGAAATACGAAGTCAGGTAAGAAATCCGCCTCTACGAAATCGGTCTCAAGTAATGAGTTAGATCTAAGTAGTCTCAAAGGACAGGACATCGAAGCTCTACTTTCCAACAAGTGGAATGGCGACCCATCACTTCTAAGGGGTAGCTCTACTCCAGCGGCGCCTCCGGCTTGTTGGCCTGGATGTGATCCTACTGCTACACTTGAGAACGAACCTTGCGCTTCTAATGAATTGTCTAATGACACTGTCAATGGTGGATGCAATTCTTCTCCAGAAGTTTACAGTTCTATAGTAGCCGGCGAAACCGTCTGCGGAACTTGTTGGTCTGAAGGGGGGCGACGTGATACTGATTGGTACAAAATAGCTTTGAACGCAGGCGACATCGTTACTTGGACTGGTTCTGCGAGTTTTAATTTCCAGCTTAACATAGTGGATTTGACGTCAGGGTGCACACGTTTCAGTGTTGCGTATGGGTCTAGAGCCAGGTGTGAAACACTCGCTCTTAATTTCACTGTTCCACCAGGCGGTGGGGGAGATTATGCATTGTTTGTGTCCACCAAATTTTTTGTGGGTGATTCTTGTGTGAATGGTCCGTGGGAATATCAAGCTACGCTTGACGTTCGTATTGAAGATGCAGACTTAGATGGAATAGCAGACATGAACGACAATTGTCCAAACAATTCCAATCCCAATCAGATCGATTCTGATAATGATGGATTTGGAGACGTTTGCGATGCTTGCCCAGGTTTCGATGACCTAGCTGATGGAGATTTAGATGGTATTCCTGATGGGTGCGACAATTGCCCTGCGATCGCCAACCCTTCTCAATCTGATTCGGATAGCGATGGGTTCGCAGATGCGTGCGACAACTGCCCGAACACTGCTAATGCTGACCAGCTTGACACTGATTTGGATGGTGTGGGTGATGTTTGTGATGTTTGCCCCGGGTTTGATGACACTATTGACTCTGACGGTGACGGTGTGCCCGATGGTTGTGATGAGTGTCCCTTTGGGAATATGCCTTTGGTGGCCGCTCCTTCGAACGATGATATCAAAAAGCAATACGGTCGTATGCCGCTGTATTTCACTGAGAATCAGGGGCAGTGGGATGATAAGGTCAAGTTCCGCGCTAATGCTGGTCGGGCGACTATGTGGTTTGGCGCTGACGGGGCGTTTTATCAATTCACCAAAACAGTTAAATCCGCCGCCAGCGCCTCGGCTTCACCATTGGATATGTCGATTTCTTTGTTAGATAGACAGCCGGATTCGGTTGAGATTTTGATGATTAAGGCCAACTTTGTGGGGGCCAAGTCTAATCCGCAAATGGTGGGCGAGGATTTGACGGATTACAAGTGCAATTATTTTATTGGCAATGACGAATCCAATTGGCACACCGATGTCCCCAACTACACTGCGGTCCGCTATCAGGAAATATACTCAGGCATTGACCTGAAATATTATGGCAATGGCAAACAGATGGAATATGATTTCATTGTCTCGCCGGGCGCAGATTTCTCGCAAATCAAAATCCAATACGAAGGCGCCGAATCAGTTTTTATCAATGACAAAGGCGAATTGGTAGTCACTACAAAATGGGGCGATGTGGTAGAGCAACGACCTGTGGTCTATCAAATGAAGAACGACAGGCGCATCCCAATTGAAGGCGTTTACAAGTTACAAGGTGATGATTCGTTTGGGTTTGAGTTGAGTGGGTATGATTCGGAACTGCCTTTGGTGATTGATCCGGTTTTGTCTTATAGTACTTATTTGGGAGGGAGTGGTCAAGACCAAGCGCTTGATATTGCGGTAGATGCCACTGGGGCAGCTTATGTAGTAGGGAGCACCTCTTCAACTAATTTTCCGACACTGAATCCGTTACAACAGATGAGTCAAGGAGCGAGTGATGTCTTTGTTACAAAAGTAAACGCACAAGGCAATAGTCTAGTTTATAGCACTTATTTAGGCGGAAGTTCCGATGAAAATGCGGTAGGAGTGGCGGTTGCTGTTTCGGGTAGTGTGTATCTGACTGGTGGAACATGGTCATCAGATTTTCCAACAATCAATGCTCTTAGTGATTCGTTGCGAGGTACAACCGATGCTTTTGTCACTAAGTTGAATAGCTCTGGCAACGCCTTAGTTTACAGTACCTACTTAGGTGGTAGTGGCCAAGAAACTAATGCATTGACTGGTAATATCGCAGTAGATGCTTCTGGCGCCGCATACGTGACAGGCCATACAACATCCTCCGATTTTCCAACGGTCAATGCATTTCAAAATACTCTTAAAGGTTCCGAAGATGCTTTCGTCAGCAAGTTGAGTTGCAGTGGTGCCAACTTGATTTATAGCACTTACCTAGGCGGTTCTGGGAACGAAAGGGGGACGGGCATTTCCGTCGATACTGCGAGTTCAGTATTTGTTACGGGAGAGACTGCTTCTACTGATTTCCCAACTATTGGCCCTTTTCAAGCAACATTGAAGGGTTCATTGGATGCTTTCGTCTCCAAACTTAGTTCCTCTGGCTCCAGTTTAGTATATAGTACGTACATAGGAGGTAGCACGAGTGATCGAGCGAGGGATATAGCTATTGACCAGTTTGGCGCTGCGTACATAACAGGAGTCACGAATTCCACGAATTACCCGACACTAAATCCGTTTCAAGGGACTTTTCAATTCGGTAGTACTGATGCTTTCGTCACGAAACTTAACGTGTCTGGTGATAGCTTGGCATACAGTACCTACTTGGGAGGAGGGAGTGGCGATGAAGGGGGCGATATCGCAGTAGATTCTACTGGGAAAGTGTACATAACTGGAAGAACAAGTTCACCCAATTTCCCAGTTTTCAATCAATTCCAAGGATTGCAAGGTGGGACTGATGTTTTCATGACAATACTTGGCAGTTCTGGAGATGTCTTGCGATATAGTACATTCTTGGGGGGGAGCGGTAGTGATGAAGTGCAAAGTATTGCCATCGATGGCTCTACTGCTGTATATTTGACAGGCGTTACTCAGTCCACTGATTTCCCGGTTCTAAATCCCTTTCAAGCAACATATCAGGGAGGGTGTTTAGATGCTTTCGTCACCAGATTCAGCAACGAAGGTGACGCCGATGGCGATGGTATAGCTGACGCGGCAGACAACTGCCCCAATACCCCCAACCGAGACCAATTAGACACTGACGGTGATGGTGTTGGTGACTCTTGTGATGTGTGTCCTGGGTTTGATGACACTATTGACACTGACGGTGATGGTGTGCCTGATGGTTGTGATACTGGGGACAATGATGGTGATGGGGTTGTTGATGAACTTGATAATTGTCCTGATGTTGCAAATCCAGCTCAGGTAGATGGTGATGGTGATGGTGTTGGTGACGCTTGTGATGTTTGCGCTGGTTTTGATGATACAATCGACACCGATGGTGACACAGTTCCAGATGGCTGTGACATTTGCGCTGGCTCTGACGATTCAATAGACTTTGACGGAGACGGAGTCCCCGATGGTTGCGACAACTGCCTTAGTGTCCCGAACCCCGCCCAATTAGATAGCGATGGCGATGGAGTCGGTGACGCCTGTGATGTATGCGCGGGCTATGATGATACAATGGATTCTGACTTTGACGGTGTACCAGACGGTTGTGATATATGCCCTGGATTCAAAGATGACATAGATACCGATCAAGATGGAATACCTGACGGTTGTGACAACTGCAATGGTGGTTTCGGTGGGGCTGACTCTGATGGTGATGGTGTGCCTGATGACTGTGACGCTTGCCCTGGATTCGATGACACTATAGACACAGACGGCGATACAGTTCCCGATGGGTGTGATGTTTGCCCGGGTTTCAATGACAAATTCGATACTGACGGTGACGGAATCCCGAACGCCTGCGACAATTGCCCCGATGTGCCAAACCCGGGACAAGAAGACGCAAACGGCAACAACATAGGAAACGCCTGTGATGTTTGTTGTGTAGCTCCGGGTGATTATAATGGTGATGGGTCATTCAACATCGCCGATGTCACAGCTGGAATCGCCAGGATATTCAGCGGCGGCGTTCCACCAATCTGTCAAGATGAAGCCGACTTCAATAGTGATGGCTCATTTAACATAGCCGATGTAACTGCTGGAATCGCAAGAATATTCAGCGGTGGGGCGGCTCCTGTTTGCGGTACTACTGGTAGTTGAGGGAAGCATATTCTGCTCTTTCAGAGGGCTAGGGGTTGGAATAAATTTTCTTGACTTCGTGGGGGCTGTGCGGTTCATTTAATTGAGTGTGGTTAAACGACGTAGAACCTTTAGCGGTTAGGATATCTTCCATGGGTGACAAAGGCGGTAAAAAGGACAAGAGTAAAAGCGATAAGCAGAAGAAAAGCAAAGACACTCAAAAGCAAAAAAAGAAACAAGAAAAGCAACAGAAGAAGCCTTAGTAGCGATGTTTCATTGGTAAGCTGTAGGCGACTCCTGCCAAGGGGACGTTGGCGTGAGATTCTATCTATATCCACTGGAAGGGGGCTTGTTGATAAGCCCTGAAAAGGTGTCAGGTCACAATTTTCACTGTTTCAATATCAAAACAGGCGAAAATTGTGACCTTACACTTTTTCATAGAGAAAGCGTCGGGTCACACAACGGCAAAAAGCGCCGTCGCAAGACCCAACGCAACGATTTCGAGCTTAATCAGCAAGCCCGAAGCGGTGGGGCGCCAGCGTAATAATAGTAAAGGAATAAGATGAACAAATTACTAGTCACCTTTACTATTCTAGTTGTGGCAAGTTGCTCAACGACAGCTGAGAAAGACAAAACAATGGGAAAAGAAACCAAAGCTAGTAACGAGGAATCCTTAAGTGACGATTCAATTCCAAAGGTTACGGGAGTTGGTGGGATTTTCTTTTATTCGGACAATCCGAAGGAAACGAACGAATGGTACAGCAAGAACTTAGGGGTTGAAATCAACGACTGGGGTTCTTCGAGTTTTGAATACAGAAACATTGACAAGCCTGACGAGATAAACTCTCTCCAGTGGAAAGCCTTTAAGAAGGGTGATGAATACTTTTCGCCTTCCAAGAAGGAGTTTATGATTAACTATCAGGTTCAGAATATTGAAGGACTCGTTGCAAAGCTCGAAGAAGATGGTGTGACTATTCTTGACAGTATTGCGACTTATGACTATGGTAAGTTCATCCATATTATGGACAATGAAGGAAATAAGATTGAATTGTGGGAGCCTAATTGAGTTAGCCCACGGTATGGAGCTTTATCAACAAGCCCCATGGGGTAGTTCGCCTGTGCGATTTTGTTCATTGTGGGTGACAATATATTTCTCTTGGCAAAAGTTGGGTTGGGTAGTATTGTTTAGTAATCGAGACGTATATGGTCTCTTTTTACTTCGCTAATTGTCCTGCTGGGTTTTGTGCCTCTTGCTTGAATATGGTGGGGTTGAAATCTTTTTTGGAGTAAACTCTCTCGCTCCGCTCATTTGTTATTATCCCTCTCGCGGACCTCTTTTTGAGATAGCTACTCCTCTAACCTTATCTGTAGTACCGAATGGAGATGGGCGATGAAAGTTTCTCAAGTTGCTATTTTGTCAAATTCTGTGATCAATAATTTCCGCGTATTCCTCTTTGTGGCTGCTGTATTGTTTTCATCAATTATCACATTTGCTGTTCGAAGTGTGGCTGGGGTAACCGATTCGACGATTTTCGCATTTACACTTGATGGTTCTCAGACGAATTCTTGTGCGGGTAATGGGAGCGATCGAAGCGGTTTCGCTGTTTGTGTGCTCAACTCTGATTCTTCGCAATTATCTATTCATATAGAGCATGATATTGATATAGCTGATTTGATTGGGGGCCATGTGCATTTTGCGCCTGAGTGCGTATCTGGGTCGGTTGTTTTTCCACTGGGAGCGCTGGATAGTCCGATTGACATAAATTGGGCGATTGATGCTACAAATTTGCAGCGACTGATTGATGGTGAGCTGTATATCAATTTCCATACATTGGCAAATGCTACGGAGGAGATTCGTGGGCAGGTTGTTCAAAGGCCAATCAAGTTCTCTTTTACGCTTGATGAATCTCAACTTAATACTACCAATTTCCCTAGGACGTTTTCGCATAGCAATGGTGTGGCGCTTTGTGAGTTGAACGCTAGCGCTGATGCGTTTCGTATTCGTTTGTGTCATGATGTTGAGCCGCCGTTTTTTACAGGGTTGCATGTGCATAGCGGGGCGGTTGGGGAGACGGGTGATGTTTTGTTTTTTGAGCTTGCTCCATTTAGCCCTGTGGATATAACTTGGGCTCCCCAGAAGTCGGATTTGATATTATTATTCACTGAAGGGTTGTATCTGAATCTTCATTCTGATGTGCATGTTGACGGCGAAGTTCGTGGGCAGATAGTTCAAGAGGAATTGCGCTTTGTTTTTGGGATAGATGGTGGGCAGGCCAAAGCTGGCGCTGGCTCTGGGAGTGATAGTAAAGGATTCGCGATACTGACTCTGAGTGGAGATGGGAAGTCGGTGGCGGTTTATGTTGAGCATGATTTGGCGGCTGGTGTGGCTACCGATGGGCATATTAATTTTGGAACATCTGGCAATGTTGGACCGGCGCTACATTCGTTTGCAGGTTCTGATAGTCCGATTGTTGAAACTTGGTCGATTACGGATGCTGAGTTTGAGCAACTTGTTGCTGGGCAAATCTATGTTGAGATTGAGACTTTGGCGAATCCAACGGGAGAGATTCGTGGACAGGCGCCAGGAGTGACAGACACTTCACAAGCAGGCGAGTATCCCTCTTGTGATGTGGTTATTGACGCTGACCAAGCTAATCTTTGCACTGGTTCGGGTAGTTCTAATACTGCCAGTGGGTTTATTGAGCTCAAGAAGGGTGGCCGTCAGTTGAATATTGCTATCGCGCATGACATTCCAGACGATAGCGCTTTGGCGGGGCATATACATACGGGGCCTGAATGTACTGAGGGACCAGTGGCTTTTGCTTTTACACAGATGACGGACCCGATAAAGGAAATTTGGTATGTTACAGATCAAGACATAATTGATTTGATGCGTGGCGAATTGTATGTCAATTTACATACTCCGCTTTTGTTTGCTGGAGTTGGCGAGTTGCGAGGGCAGGTTTTGAAGAATCAAGGTTGCTGTAATACTGCAGGTGACGCTGATAACAATGGCTCCTATAATATTGCTGATGTGACTTTTGGTATTGCCCGAATATTCGCTGGTGGACCTGCTCCGTTTTGTCAGGATGAGGCTGACGCTAATGGCGATAATTCTTACAATATTGCTGATGTGACATATGGTATTGCTAGAATATTTGCGAGTGGGTTGGCTCCAGTATGTGGTAATGCTGGAATATAGTTTTTCGCTGCTGTTTTGATTGCGATTTGGCGCTGGAGTTGTGATGATATCTGGCGATAATTTGGCAATTCCTCCTAGTTGTTTGTCTTCGATTCAGTTCTTGGCAATTTTCGATTTGGCGCTATATTGCATAAAACGTTCATCGGGCAATTAGCTGGGCGCTCTCCTTCGTAATGAAAATATCTAAGAGGCTGTCATGAAATCCATGAATTTGACCTATCAAGTAAAGATTCTTGCCGTCTTACTAGCGCTTACTTCAGTGTTTGTAATGTCATTGTTTATATCAACCACTGAGGCGCAGTATACTAAGAATGTAATTGTTATCACGGGGCAGGATGCTCCCGATGTAGCTGGAGGTGTGTTCGGCACTTTTCCTGGGCCTCAGGGAATTGCTTTCAGTGATGGGGGCAAGGCGTTGATTTTGGGGGGGCTTGTGACTGGAGCCAATGGAATTACTGCTGACAATGACGAGGGATATTGGATATTTGAGGGAGACAGCCTACGACTGTTGGTTCGTGAAGGTGGACCGATAGTTGGTTATCCTCAGGGGATTATTGTTAGAGGGCGTATACCTGCAGTGTTTATGAGTCCCAACGGTCAGTTGGGAATGTATGCGACTTACTCGCCTGATGGCGCATTCGATGGCTCTACCAATGGACTCTTTGCTTTTGAAAATGGCGCTTGGGCTTTGAAGATGTTTGAAGGTATGATAATTCCCTCTGGTGATACGTTATTTGCTTTTACTGTACAGGCTTTCAATGAAGGTCGAGCTTTGTTTACGGGTGGTATACGAGGGCCTACTGTTTTGGGAAGCAATGACAATATCATTGCTGAATTTGGGCCGAATGGAATTAGTGTTTTGATTCAATCGGAGCATGCTTTGCCTGGTGTGCCTGGTGATTGGATTGTCTCTAGGACATCTTCCAAGCCGATTCTCACTTCTGCGGGGAAGACTGTTTTTTCAATTCAAGCTGGAAGTATTAGTTCTAATGATAGGATTGGTGTGGTGTACTCATGGGATCCTATTGAGGGACATATTCCGTTGAGGGTTAGTGGTATCGATAGCACATTTGTTGTCTTTGGATCTTACAGTTTGAACACGACAGGCAATAATGTTAATAAGAGTTGGCAGGTCTTTGGAATTGACTATGGTCTTTTTGACAGCGATTATAATCTTATAGTTACAGAAGGTGATTTGGCTGACGGCTCTGATGGGGCGACGTTTAGTAATTTCAATCGATTTGCCATATTTGACAATGACGAAATTGTATTTCAAGCGGCTACTTCTGATGGGAAACTTGGGATTTGGGGGACTGATAGTTTTGGACTGCGCAAGATAGCTCGTGTTGGTGATGCTGTGCCGCTGAATCCGAATCGACCAGGTGATTATAGGTTTTGGCGAGTCAACAATATGGAGTTGAACCGTAGGGGGCAGGTTGCTTTTAGCGATTTGGTTGTCGAGTCCGTCATAGACTCCGCCTATGTTGGAGTTTGGTTAGGTTCTATCGATGAGCCATTGCAGTTGGTAATCGAATCGGACGAGCGAGTTGAAGTCTTGGCGGATAGTTTCTTGACTATTGAATCCGCATTTATTATTAACGCATCTATACCACGAACTGGCGCCGATGGATTTCACTCGGGCCTCAATAACAATGGTGAGATATTGCTTTCAATCTCCTTTAATGAAGGATTTAGTAGTGGCGCTAGTGGTTTGTTGATAGCGCGGCCAGGGGGATTGATTGTTAATACTACCACAGACGCTCCTGACGCTGATACAACTGATGGTATTTGTGATACAGGTAACAAGTTGCCTGATGGCCGTACTGAGTGTTCGTTGCGAGCGGCTTTGATGGAGGCTAATTCTGATCTTGGATTGGATACGATTCGCTTTAGTATTCTCGGCGCGGGAATACCTGTGATTAAGCCGACCTCGGTCTTACCGACGATTACCGATCCAGTGGTGATTGACGGAACCACACAAATTGATGGGCTCGTTGAATTAAATGGAGCCACATCTGTAGTCACCTCTGGGACGGCGCGAGTTGGTGTTGACGGGCTGACGATTGCAACCGATGGAGCAACTCTTAGTGGATTGATAATCAATGGGTTTTCGGGTAATGGTGTGACGCTACAGGGTGGTAGTGGGCATGCGATTCAAAAGTGTATTATAGGGACTAACAAGGATGACGATCCGAATTTGGGTAATGTAGGGCATGGTATTTTCATTAGTGGCTCAGTTGGCGCTTTGATTGGTGGACCTGATCCTGAGAAATTGAATACGATCGCATTCAACAAGCGAAGTGGTATTTTTGTTGAGAGTGGTGATGAGAATCAATTTACGCAGAATAGAATATTTTCCAACGGAGAGTTAGGGATTGATTTGGCGCCAGTGGGTGTGAATCCGAATGACTCAGGTGATAGTGACGGCGGGCCGAATGGTTTGCAGAATTATCCTGTGCTTGATTCAGTTGATGTAGACATAGTCACTACTATCTGGGGCAGGATTGATGGGCGGATTGGAGAGTCCTATCAGATTGATGTTTATCTAAGTGATAGTTGTGATACGACTGGCTTCGGTGAAGGCAAGAAGTTGATTGAGAGCGTTCAGGTTTCGGCGACTGTCACGGGTTCAACTCCCTTTGCTATTGGGACTTCGACTGCTCCTGAGCGGGGACAGTATCTCAGCGCTACAGCTACTGACGCTGGCGGAAACACTTCGGAGTTCTCTCGGTGTATTAGCGCTAGCTTTCATCTTCTTGTTGATGTTAATGACAAGCCAATTGTGGAGAAGAAGTTTGCGGTGTTCAAAGTTAAGAATGATCGGCCTACTTTTACTGAGACATTTGTTGATTCGGTGACTACTGACAAGTTTGGAGTTGCAGACCTTACTAAGTACAAAATTCCTGATGGTGATTCGCTGCGGTTTTCACGGAGATTGGATTCGCGTGATTCTCCTAAACGCGCCACGTCCCCGAAGGTAGCTTATTCTACAATGCTTGATAATGCGCAGTTTGATTCGGCTTCGTCGGTGATGTCTTATTCGGTGGCGTCGAACGGCATGTTCCGAGAGAAAGACAAGGTGAAGATGACGCATACGACCGTGGCGTACAATCTTTACGTTTCTATCCAGTTTGATGCGACAGTTGCTTATGTTAATAGTTTGCAGAACGCATTTCGTTTGGCGAGTGATTATCTTTATGATGTGACCGATGGACAGGCGCGTCTTGACACTATTGTGATTACCGATGACGCACTTGGTTGGAACATCGCAGATATTTGGGTTTTTGCGAGTAACATGGAATGGCCGCGAGCTACAGCTAATGGTCTATTGTTGGCGGGTGGGCGGGGCAAGTTCTATATGCCTCGCAAGTTCTATGGTAATAAGACTGCCAACAGGAATTTGTCTGCCAATGAAAATCCCCTCAATACAGCTACGCCGAGTAGTTACAGAACATTCATTCATGAACTTGGGCATTATGCTTTTGGGTTCTATGACGAGTATGTGTTCCCAGATTCCGCTGGCAAATGCGGTTTTGTTGAAGAGTATGGTTTTATGGCGCTCCAATATGCAGGAACTAAGTTTAGGTCAGAGATGTCACATGAGGATACTTACGGATGGCCAGATTGTGACAACACCGCGCAGTTTGTTGAGAATGGCAATTCATGTTGGGAGACATTTCAGGGGAAAATTGAGAAGGTTTACGATGGAATATTAGCGCCGATAGTTATGCCGACTGAGCGTGAATTGCCTGGGGGGCGGGAGTTCTTGCTTGGTCCCAATGATGATTTGAGTTCTTTGGATGTCAATGTTGGCGCTAAGATGGTTTTCCCGATTGCGCCTAGCGCGCCAGCTATTCCTCCGAGGCGGTTCCGCTTCTTTAACGAAGGTGGTGTTACTCCGATGGGTAATATTGAGGTGCAGCAGATTATTAATTCTTCTGGACGGGGAGTGAACCAAGGGTTCACATCGGATGATGGACACATTTATTTCATGGGGGCTTCGTCGGCTTACGGTTATTGGGCGGAGGGTTTCGCCGATCGCCGGGCCGCCAGCGGTTCGCGCTCGTCTGGTTTTGGGGATTTTTCGTGGTCCTATGGGCAAGGGGCGTTGCCTGACACTGGCGCTATAATGCTTGCGCAAGTTCAGGGTGAGTTGCCATTGATTCCTAGTGTTTCACTCTCTGCCAGTGGCATACAGTATAGTTTGAGGCCGTTGAATCAATTTGTTTCGGTTCCATCGGTAGTTAGTGATATTGGCGAACAGCGGATTGATTCGGCTGAGTTTGCGCTAAGCGGCGGTGAGTATCAGGTGACGATAGCTGATACATCTGCGTCTGAGTTCAGATTTACTGTTTATGCGCCTGATATGGCATCGGAGATGTACTTCTTTAGTTCGCGTGTTTCAGTTAGCAGTTTGGGTAGCTCTGGCGCCATTGGGAACTCAGTTGGACAGTCGGCGGACTTTTCATTGATCTTGGATGCTTCGAGTGTGGCTGAGAAGAAAATAGTTCTGGCGACAAGCTATCCGCCGATTCGTAGCGGGCTGTCGCCTAATCAGATTCAGGCGGGTAAAGTTGGTGTTGTGCAAACATTCCCTGCTTCGGCTGGATTGGTGGGAGTCAATACATTGCAAATTCGTTATGCTGAGGGTAGCGCGGAGAGTAATGGAATTGATTCATCTCTTGAGATGACATTGCGAGTTCATCATTGGGATGACGCTGGGGCTCAGTGGACACTTGTCGGTGGTACAGTTGATACGGCCAACAATGAAGTTTCGGTGAAGATAGCCGAGCTTGGAACTTATGCGCTATTTACAACTGATATTCAGACTGATGTTGGTGATGGTGAGCATGGTGAAGCTGGTGTGACGCTTCCGAAGCAGTTTGTAGTTAATCAGAATCATCCGAATCCATTTAATCCGACTACTGAGATTTCATATAGTTTGCCTATTAAGGCTGAAGTGACAATTGCGATTTATAATGTGCTGGGTCAGAGAGTGAAGTTCTTTGAGCAGGGTGAGCAGTCCGCTGGTGCGTATAGTGTCACATGGGATGCGACTGATGAGCGTGGTAAGTCTGTGGCTAGTGGTGTGTATTTTTATAAGGTTAGCGCAGGTGAGTTTTCTGCTTCTCGGAAGATGGTTTTGATGAAGTAGGGGCAGGATAAACTATTGTAGTTCCTCATATCCGGCCGCCTGATTTTCCCCGAAGGCCAAGGACCTCATCTTTGGTTATTGTAAAAGCATTGTGTGTTACGGTAAACAGTGTGCGATGGACCTTTTTGTCAGTTGTCCACCAATAGACTGTAACGTGATGCCCTGACGAATCACTTGTAACTTTAGGCGCCGCTATTATTCTATAAATGGGGTCATTGTCCGCATCAATAGTATCTGGTATGCCACTTCCTATGCCTTTGAAAATATCCTGCCAAGAATAGAGCACATGGGGTGGTGTCTTTGCACTAATGTTTGCCAGTTCAAATGCAAATAAGGTTAGTTTCAGTGCATATTGAGAGCTCAATTCTTGGCGCCCTTCTATCTTTAACAAGTAATCTAATTCTCTAGCATAATCATCAATAGCGCTTCTGATTATTGGGGCTCCAAGCAACCAGCCAGAATCAGGAGTAACTGCGTATACGACAAAGTCGTTGTCCACTATGTATTGATCATCAACTGCATATACGTGGAAGTACGATCTGCTAAGAGGACTCTCTATCATGCAGCCAAAATGGATCATGCGATCTAGGATGTCATCGAAATCTATGTTCGATATGTTGTCACTAATTCCCTTGCGCTTTAGCTCCTTTTCATGTTCTAGGCGTACCTCATAATACTGCAAAGCAATAGAAACTCTAGCATTCTGTATGACATCCCAAGACAAGTACCATACTTCTTTAGTGGAGGTCTTTGCTCCCAAAGCTAATACAACTATTATTACCAGTAGTGATTTGTAATTCATCATAATCTCAACTTCAAATTGTCAAGGCCTTGGCTTTTTTGTTTCCATTCTTGTCTGAGCTTAGTAGGTGGATGTGTAGGTGGAAGACTATTTGGCCGGAGTCGGCGCCGTTGTTGATTTGGAGGGTGTAATTGTTTTCGATGTTTAGTTTCTTGGCTAGGTTTTGAATTACTGAAGTTGCTCCTGCGATGATTTCTGGTGGTGTTTGTTGAAAGTCGTTGGTGTGTGCGATAGGGCAGATTAGTAGGTGTAGTGCGGCTTTGGGTTCTATGTCGAAGAAGGCGATGTAATTATCATCGCGGTGGACTACTTGGCTGGGAATCTCACCAGCGATGATTTTGCAAAAAATACATTCAGTGTTCATGATATAATCCCGTCTTGCGAAATACTCGTTTTATGGACAGGTTGGCAGTGGGCCACCACGGAAAATTGTTTGAATCAAGAAGGTTATGTCCGTTAGGTCAAATTTCCCATCACCATTGGCATTCATTTGATCGGGACAAGGGCCGTTGGGGCCGCCTGTGAAGATGCGATTGATGAGGAAGACGACATCTCCGATATTGAAAGTTCCGTCATCATTGGCGTCACCTGCCAAACGACAACAAGTTGATCCATCGTCGTAAATTGAAAAATCATCAAGCGCCGCTTCGACAACTGAATTGTTGCATCCCTCAGTGGCAACGAATTTGAACATAACTTGATTAGATAGTTGAATATAGTCGCGAATGCGAAAATCCATTTGTGTCCATTGTGCGGCCGCTAGAGTTGTGTCTTCGAGTGTGACCCAAGTCGTTCCGCCATCGTTTGAGACTGCGGTGACCCACGGGTCAGCGCCGGAATTGAATCCGTGGTTGTTGCTGAACCATCTCCAATAGTTGACGTGTGGGTTGCCGTAGGCTCTTAGGTCGATTAGTGGTGAGAAGAGTGTGGTTGAGCCAGAGCTGACATCATTTTGAGAAAACGAGGCGCCAGGATTTGAAGCGCCAGTTATCCAGCAGTAGCGGTCGGCGCCTGAGCCGTGATCTGAGTCTGGTTGAACTATATCATTGAGGTAGAATGTAGCGAAGGGAATGGAGCGCTCCCATGCCCCACGGGAAACGGATTGTTCACCCACGCGCCAGCCGAGATCCCATTCGAAGTCGTCACTATAGCCAGTTTGTAGTTCAAGAGCGATTTCAACAGGTTGATTCAGCGCTTCGATAATTGTGTCCGCTGAGATATAGCCCCAGCGATAAGCGGTGATTTGCTCTGTGCCTCGGCGGAGATTACCTAAGGAGAAAGAACCATCGTTGGCTGGGGCGATTGGGCCGAGGAAATGGGCGCTAACACCGAAACGCACGGTTGTGTCTATTGATGAGGCGCCGTTATTGTCGCGCACTGTTACGGAGCCTGAAATAGTTGCGCCTGCTTGGGCGGTTATGGTTGGGTTGAAGGGTGTGGTAGTTGCTTGTGACATGACGACAGGCGCAAAGAAAATGTCATAGCCCGAGCGGAAGACAGTAACGAAGTCGGTTTGGTTTGGCGCTGGCAGACGATATGAGCCGTCAGCTAAGCTATATGTCATATAGTTGGTATTGTCGATGGATATTCTGGCGCCTGGGACTGTGGCGCCGTTTTGGTCGCGGATGGTTCCTGTCAGCCAGCCGTGGTTGACTTCTGTTAGGGATAGCAGAAAGAGTCCATTGGTTCTGTCGGAGGCGGCGATTATGCCTGAGGCGAAATAGGGGTAGACCCCCCAACAGCCATTGGAACTGGCGCTGGCTCCTTGGGGGTATGTGTCATAGGACGCGACTTCGACTGGGTGAATTGGGTCGGAGATATTAAGGACTTTTACACCTTCGGTGTAGTAAGAGATAAAAATAAGGGTGTCGCGGACGTGGGCATTGTGAATGATTGAGGACTCGGTGGCTTGATAACTGCCGACTTGTCGGATTTGGTTTTTGTTTTGGACGTCGAAGATGCGTAAGTGCCCGCCGGGGATTTCATCGGTGGTGAAGACGAACTTCCTGTCGGCGCTGGGCCAGATGCTGTGGGTGAAGTTTTTGGTGTAGCGGTGTATTTGGATGAATTCGGGAGCGGTTTTGTCGGTGACATCGACGATTAGTATGCCGTTGTTGAAAGAAGCGTAATAACAAGTGTCACCTTCGCACCACATGTCATGGGTGTCGGCTGTGCCAACTGAGCAGAAAGCGTCAGTTTGGCTTAGAGAGCCGACAGCAACTGGACTTATTGGATTTGATAGGTCGAGAATTCGGATGTCAGCTTTGCCGACTCCGTTCATGCCCAAGTAGGCAAAGCCAATAGTGGTGTCAATGTAGATATTGTGTGAGCCAGGTATATCTGGAGCGTTGAAGGCGCCGACAGTTATTGCGCTATCCGGTAGGAATCCTAAATCGATGATTTGGATTGGTCCGCTTTGTTCTGCGGCGTAGGCATAGCGTTGATAAGTCTTCACATCTTTGAGGTCGCCCCCGAGAGCGTCAACTGTGGCGACTAAGATTGGATTTGTGGGAGTGGCTATGTCGTAGATCTCGAGTCCGGTTCCGACGCAAAGCAGTACATATTCATTACTGTCAAGGGGATTTGTCCAGCCCCAAATGTCCTCGGCGGCGCCGCTACTGACGGGACGATTCGAGAGCAGGTTCAGGTTGTAGTCGGGGACAGAGAATAGCTCTTCTTCTTCGGCTTGAGATACCGAACAAAGAGTGGCGCTGAGTAGCAGGGCTAGCGCAGAAGCCATAACGAAATAGTTTACTCTAGAGAGAATGCTAAATTTACGGGTAGCTATTGGCGCTGACTCTATTGTTAACACTAGCTCGATAACTCCATTGTAAGTCATGTCTTGATGTTGGTCTATAGGCATGGGAGGGGAGAGGGAACAGGAAATAGCCACATCCCATTGATTATGTAACATAGACAATGGTTGTGATAGTTCCAAATCGGGACAAATTAGACACTAAGCGGATGGGCGGCAATTACCGACTATAAAGAAACAGCGGATAGCGTCTTGGATACTGCCGTTGAATCGGTGATTGCCTCTGAATCGTGTCAGGTGTTCTCATTTGTTAGGCCTGATGGTCAGATTCAGGGTCAGGCGCTTTTTAAGGCGCCAGGAAAATTATTCCACTTTTTGTTTGATACCATTCTTTGGGCGGCAAAATATGACAAATAAGAAACAGTCTTCATAAAATGTCGCAATAAAAGTGGACGAGAGCTTCAAGATGTGTTATTATTCTTACAGCCCTTGTGCAGTATGGGTTACAAATTGGACCGTCAGGAGTGTCAGATTGTACATGGATGTGCGATTGGATACGAGAAAAGTGATAGCGTTTTTCATCGCACAATCACAATCATGATCTTTCAAAGAGGGGGAAGTGTCTATGGGGGCCATGGACGAAACAAGGCAAGGAATGTCTGGAGTTGTTCTATTGATGGATGACGAAGAGTGTATTCGAACAGTTTCAGAACGTTCAATGAGTCGATACGGTTATCGTATGTATTTAGCGACCAATGGCGAAGAAGCGCTGGCGATATACGAGCGGCAGATGCAGACCGATGAATCGATAGATGTGGTTATTCTAGATATAACAGTTGCAGGTGGTATGGGGGGAGCTGAAACAATCGTATTGTTGCGAAAACTTGACCCGAAGGTAACGGCTTTCGTTTCAAGTGGGTATTGTAATAATCCGATGATGTCTGACCCTGAGAAGTATGGATTTGTTGAGGCCATCGGTAAACCCTACCGCATAGCGGATTTGCATCAAGCATTACAAAAAGCCATCGGTAAGAAAAGAGGAATGACCTCTTAGCTGTCAATTCATAGTAGTTGCTTGATTTTTAGCGCCCTGGCAATTGTGTCTGGGCGTTGTTTTTTTCAGAGATGATTGCCACTCATCTAATGTAAGGCGATCAATATTGCCAATACGGCCCATTCACCTTATCTTCTTGGCTCGGTTCAGGTTCTTGCTGTTCCGATGGAAGTTGTGAATGGCTGTTGGCAATAACTGTTTTTGAGCGTGGACGCCGTTGGCGTGACTGTCTCTTGAGCGATAGCATAGTAGGAGGGCATAGTGTCCGGTCACAGTAAATGGTCGACGATTAAGCGCAAAAAGGGCAAGTTGGATGCCGCCCGTGGCAAAATCTTCACAAAACTAATCAAAGAAATAACAGTTGCCGCTCGTGCTGGCGGCGGCGACGAGGCTGCTAATCCTCGATTGCGGACAGCGGTTTTGAGCGCCAAAGCTCAAAATATGCCTGCTGATAATATAAAGCGTGGTATTCTAAAAGGCACTGGTGAGATTCCAGGTGTCGTCTATGAAGAGACGACCTATGAGGGCTATGGCCCTGGTGGCGTGGCTTTGTATTTGGAATGTATGACCGACAATAAGCAGCGCACAGTAGCTGACATTCGGCATTTGCTCTCAAAATATGGTGGTAATCTTGGCGAGAATGGTTGTGTTGGCTACCTCTTTCAACGCCAAGGCCAAATCCAGATTCCGACCGAAGGCGTTGATGAAGAGGCCTTGATGGAGCTTGCTCTTGAAAAGGGCGCCGAGAACTTCGAGAATGAAGGCGATATGTTTTCGATTACTACTGGCGCCTCGGATATGTTGGCCATGCGCGATGATCTTGAGGCCGCTGGTTTCAAAATTGAATCTTCCGAGACAATTCAGACACCTTCGATGATGGTTACACTAGATGAAGATACTGCGATTAAGTTTCTTAAGCTCTATGACGCTCTGGATGATTGCGAAGATGTTCAGAAAGTTTGGGGTAATTTTGATATCCCAGACGATGTGATGGCGAAGCTTTCCGACGAATAGTTTTTATCAAATTTCTCCGATGTATTCGGAAGCCGAAGAATGTGATACTGGTGTGTTGATTTTTGCTTGTGTCAGATCATGTTTCTGTGCAGATTCATGGCTGTGAGTGACGTAGTTGACATACAAAGCGAAAATCTAATCATATTGGGTATTGATCCTGGTTTGAACAACACTGGTTATGGTGTGATCTCGGTATGTGGTGACGAAGTTACTTTGGTTGAGGCTGGAGTAGTGAAGACTAATCCTCGCGATGAGATGGCTTCTCGGCTTAACGAAATCTATTGCGGACTGGGTTCTGTCATTCGCGAGTTCAATCCTGAATTGATGGCTGTCGAGGATTTGTATTCGCATTTTGGGCATCCCAAGACTGCGATAATTATGGGTCATGCGAGGGCGATGGTGTTTTTGCAATCTGCGCAATGTGGAGTTCCGATTGAGACTTATGCTGCAACTAAAGTTAAGTCGGCATTGACTGGCAACGGTCGGGCTAGCAAGGAGCAGATGCAGTTGATGGTTAAGACTCGTTTGAAACTGGATAGAGTTCCAAAACCTGCGGATGCCGCTGATGCTTTAGCTGTTGCGCTTTGTCATTGGCATACACATTTCCAACTACAAAAAACGGCGATGTTTTAGAAGTTTTGTTTTGGTTATGTGTAGCGCTGAAAACATGAAATTGACTTTACTATGATCTCTCGAATTTCTGGAAAACTAATTGAGTTGCTTGAAGACACTGCGACTTTGCAGGTTGGTGGTATTTGCTACAATCTATTTGTTCCGTCAGGGATGATAGAGTCTCTCAAGTCGTATCTCAAGTCTGAGACTTCGATTACTTTACATACGATATATTATATTGAAGCGGGTGATATGAAATCGGCGCATTATCCACGTTTGATTGGGTTTACTGATCCAGTGGATATGGAGTTTTTTCAATTGCTGATTTCTGTGCCAGGGCTTGGAGTTAAGAAAGCTCTGAAGTCATTGATTTTGCCGATTAGTGAGATTGCTCGCGATATAGAAGAGAAAAATCCAGCGGGATTGTCCCGTTTGCCAGGGGTTGGGCCACGTTTGGCAGAGAAAATTGTTGCTTCTCTAGCTGGGAAGACTGCTAAGTATGCTTTGGCACAGGGTGGTAAGCCGCTGGCTCTGGAAGGCAGGGCAGGTCGAGGAACAATTTCTGATGAAGCTCTGGATGTACTTTTGCAACTGCAATATAACCGCGCTGAGGCCACCGAGATGATTCGTTTGGCTTTGGTAGAGTCTCCGCAAGTTAAGACTTCTGATAAGTTGATTGCCTTGGTTTTTGCTTCTCAGAAATCTCCTGCATAGTATTAGAATAATACACTGCTCAATTATTTTTCATCTTCATCTTCATCTTCATCTACATTGTCATCTGGACTGTCTTCTGTGTTTTCTTCAGGAGCGCTTTCAGTTGTGTCTACTGGTAGTGGGGCGATTTTATCAGCTAGGTTTAGTAATGAATCTGCTAGGGTAGTGTCACCTACGTTTTGTAAATAGGCGGAATAGATTCGGTAATAGGGTGCGATGGCTGAGTCGGTTTCGCCGTATTCGCGTTTGGCGATGTACATTAGGCGGCGGAAAGTTTTGCCAGCGTCCTCTTGCGTTCCGACAAGCCGGTGAAGTCCGGCCAGTTCAGCGAGTGGCCCGAGTAGTGTTGGGCTGGTTTTGCCTCGGGTTCGTTCTAGCGCTTGAATCAAGCGGGTTGATGACTTTAGCGCTTCATCAAACATTTCATACATAAGATAGATTTGCACCTGCGTTTTCATAGCGGCGGCCATCAAGCCTTCATCAGTCTCGACATGGGCTTCAGAGAGTTCTTTGAGGTTCGTTGAATACGCAGCCGCGGTTTGATAATCACCGAAGCTTAAATGGGCTTCCATGAGATTTTTGAAGAGTTGAGCTTTCTCTGGAGATTGGGGGCCATAGGCGCTGTCAACTTTGGCGAAGAGGTCGACATAGATTTTCTGGCCATCTGCAACTCTTTCGAGCATGACATAGTTTAGGAGTAAGTAGCTGGCTGTTTGGGCAATTAGAATGTTTGATGGTTCATAGGAATTGTTAAAGATTTCGTAGGCGGTTTCGAAACTCTTGACGGCTTTTATGGGGTCATTTTGGACGAAGAGATCTAGTGTGCCGAGCATGAACACTATTTGACCGTAGTCTGGGTGTGACTTGCCTAGCGATTTGGCGATCATCTCTCCACCAGTTTGGTATAGCTCTCTGGCTTTGTCTGTGTCTTTGCGGGCGAGTTGGATTTGGGCCTTTGTTCCGTAAAGGGCTGCGCGGTGTCGGTTTGATTCACTTCCGTCTAGACTCATCACCGAATCAGCAAGCTCTGCATAAAACTCTGCGGAGTCCAATTCGTCTTCGGAAATGTAAAGACTTGTAACTGAGAGATACAAGGACACGTCATTTGAATAGGGCCTCTCAGGAAAGTGTGATCTCACTTCGAGTCCTTCAAATAACATTTCCTTTGCTTCAGATGTTCTGCCGACAGCTTGGAAAGATACTCCTAAGTTGGCGATGAGGGTTGCATAGGCAAGTGAATCTATTTCAGGAGACTTCTTGATGATATGTAGCGATTTCTCCATCATTATTAGGGCTTTGTCGTCGAGTCCGAGAGTTAGGTAGAGGGCGCCCATGTTGTTGTAGCTTTCGGCGACATCTTGGTGAATCGAGCCGAAGCGGAGAACGCGCATGTTTAGAGCTTCGGTATACAGAGATTCTGCTTTGAGGAAGTCACCGAGGTTGAGGTAGCTGTTTCCGAGATTGTTGATACTTTCGGCAAGCCAGCGATTGTTTTGTTCGAAGGTTTTGGCGCGTTCTATCGCGTTGTCATAGAATTTTCTGGCTTCACTGTAGCGTCCGTTTTCCATCATCTCTCGGGCTTGGATTTCTATAGCGGCCCACAGTGAGTCAGCGTCTGGGTTGTCGGTTAGGGCGGCATGTGAGAATGAGGGGAGAAGCGACAAAGCCAAAGTAAAGATCAGAGATTTGATTGAATAGTTGCGAATTGACATGTAGTTGAACCTTTCCGCTAAGTCGTCTGTGCTACTCTTGGAGGTACCAGTGATGAGTGGTACGGATGGATGGCGTTTTCGCCTGCGGGTTCAATTATGTGGAAAGGTGTGTAATTGTCAAACATAGCTTACGTGGCTTGACATTTTTATTGGTTGCGAAACGTGAGAACCATTCTACGGTTGAATAGATCTAGACCAGGCGGGGGCTAGTGATAGGCTATCTGATACTAGGACTGTTTCTGCGCGTGTGGTGAGGTTTATTTTTCTGATTACGTAAGGCCGAAGTCCGACTTCGAAGGCGAGGAATTCGCCGTTTGGTGATGGTGAAATGAGGGCGATGTCAGTATGGGGTGTGATAATCTCATTGACGGCTCCAGAGAAGCTGACGATTTTGAGACGGTTATCACGAGTTGAATTGCTACCAGTTGGATGAGATATGACTATTGCGAGAGCGTCTTTGGTTGGAAGTTCGACAGCGAAGTTCAGGTTTCCTGAACCCGATGTGAGGATTCGGTCGTTAGAGCCGTTTGCGTTTACAATTTTGAGTTTGAATGTCCTTGTCGTGCTTGTGGCCACGTTCTGGTAATAAATGATTGAGGCGCCATCACGAGTCCAGCCGACTAATTGGATTGGTCCCGAAGTATTATAGTCAAAAGGGCCAGCTAAGTTTTTGATTGTACCAGACGCTAGATTATTGGCGTTCATGGTAGCCACGCAATGCATTCCTGCTGCGCAGGAATTCACGAAGGCAACCCTTTGGTCATCAGGTGAAACGTACATGGCGTACCTGGGGCTGCTCCCTGTCACTAAGTTTCTGGAGCCATTTGCATTGCAAATGTATTGGCCTCTGAGAATGTTGATGGTCCTGTGTTCGGCGCCGATTAGGAAATCGGCGGGAGAGTTTGTAAACCATGATTGCGTATTGGGCTCCTTGACTCTGTACCTATTCGCTGCGAAGACAGTTCTTTGAAAGCTTGCGCCAGTTCCACTGGTTGAATAGACACCTGTGCCGAAGAAGCCGCCAATACTGTAGATTAGTGATTGAGCATCAGTTGACCAATAGATCCAACGCACGGGGAATGGTGAATACTCAGGTGGGACTACAGTACAGAGCTTTATGATGTCGCTGGTATCATTGGGATTAACAGACCAGATTCCCGGCGCTCCGTCTCGCCATGAGACATGGGCGATTCGACTGTTAGTGGCTAGTGGCACCGCCGCAGTGGCGGTGTCTTTGGCGGTTGATCCTGCTGTGGTGTTGAGGGCGGTTATGTGAATGATGACGGTGTCACTTTGTGCGTCTAGTCTGATGTCGCTGCTGAATTGACCAGTTGCATCGGTGAAGCCAGTGGATGGGGTTGCTGTTCCGCCGAAAGTTGTTAGGTCGACTTTGAAGCCTGCTTCGAATGTTGTGTCTCCAGCGGCATTGAGAGTTCCGACTTTGACACCGAGGATATTGACTCCTCCGCGCGAGATGTCAGGGGCCATGTCCACTACCATGGCCAGTTTTTTTAGTGACCAAACGGAGACTGCTGGGGCTCCTGCGACATTCTCACCGAAAGCTCCGGCTGAGTAGGCGAAGCCAGTTGGTTGGGGGATAACTGTTGCTCCGCTGGCTGTGGTGGTGGCGTATATGCGTCCTTCACCAGTGTTAGATGAATCGGCTTGCCATTGAACAACGCCTGCAACTGGTTTGATGATAGTTGGAGTATGGGATTTGACATTTAGGAATTTGGTGTCGGTGATTTGCGCTTTCCATCTTAACTGCGGCATAGTCGCAATAGTAAAGTCTAGATTAAGAGTCGGATGCGCGCTGGCGTAACTGCTGAATCCCGCTTGTAGGAGACCAGCCATGTAATTCGCTACGTTTTCAAATAGGTCAACAAGCCTATTGAGTTCGCGAGGCGAAGTGATTGATGAACCATAACCCAGTCCATTTAGGATTTGACCAACGAGATCATTGAATGTGATTGCCTGCGGATCATTCGCCGCATAAATCATCACAACTGAATTCGTCTGCTCACCTACAAAAATAGTATCCTCTGCAAGCTCTATTCTCAAAGAGTCTATTTTTGCTGGAATTAGGGAAATAACAAACTTGTTAACCACGAAATCTATGATTGTAAGCGAGGTGGTGATGATAGTGGCCAGCGGGATGTTACCAATAACACCAAGCGCTCCAGTTACAACTGCGTATCTCTGCGCGGTGGGCGTGATTACTGTACGTCCGAATTCGCGCACAATTACATAGAACTGCATGCTGAAGGCCAAATACTGATCAGTGAGAACCATGGGTGACACAGCTCTTCTATTTTGTGTGGCTCCGGTCAGTATTGCCGCGGAATCAGCCATCGCCTGGAACATAACAGCGTACTTCTGAGATTGCTCGACTATTCCACTTGAGCCGAATAGCGCATCCAACAGGGCTAGCTCTTGAGGATTACCAGCTGTTAGTCTCGCGGTTATTGATTTTAGTGACAAGGAATCTGAACTGTTTACTAAGGAGTCCAGCGCTGACAACAGAGCCGAGCTGATTTGCTCTTGAGCTCCGGGGACTCCACCGAACATTTGCGAGATTGTTTGCAGTGATGTAGTAATGGTTCCCCAGTCTGTGAGCATCTGAGTTACTGAACCTGGAGCTGGGAGTAGGGCTTCGAGTGTGAAAATATCATCACCAGCTGCGATAGTATCTCCTGTTTCGGCGTTGACGATTACCAGTGACATTGAGGTTATAGTTGTGTCTATCCACTTTGTGACACTGTCAACGATGGCCGGGATGGTTACTTTTATCAGGCCGCTGTCTGAGACGAAGAGCGGGGCTAGTGAGCCATTGAAATAGGCGTAATTCTTGGAAAGGTCGACGTTTGTTGTGTCCAAGCCGACTACAGTGACCGATGTCAAAGGAGGCCCTGAGACTGGCGCGACTGTGACCAATACTATTCCGCCTACTTCACCATCCAATGGGTTGTTCTTTGAGCAACTCAAGGAGAGAGCTAGTGTCAGGGACAAGACAGTTAGTAATGAGACGGTGAGTCGGAGTGGTGTGATATTCTTTTTGGATGATGATAGATTTGATTGTGAGGATTGCAGTGCCATGTTTTCTCCATGCGAATTTTCTAAGTTGTTACTACTATTGTCGCTAATGGCCATTTGCTAGTTTTGCTTTTGAGTCCAAGACAAATAGCAAAGTTGCATTAGGCAGAGAGCTATAGAAGTGGATTTCGAACAAAGTTTTGAAGAAATGTGCCGAAGAATTATACCAAATTACTCCAGTTTGTCAATAAGAGAATGCTCGTCCTGATAGTTTCTTTGTCTAATCAACGGTAGTTTTTCGGGGGCGTTGCGTTTTCTGGTTTGTTAGAACCGAATTGTTGAGGGAGCTTGGATTAGTCCTGAGAAATAACCAAAAATAGGAGTCTTCGGTATTTGGTTGACACGGGGAGAGTATTAGGCCATTATGTGGCGCGATGAAGGCGACCTCTCTGAAAAATCCCCATGTCTTTCACATTCCAGTAATGGGCACTGGATTCAGTATCGATACCCCGCTAAAAGTGGCCAAGTATGGCATATCTTCAGTGGTTTCTATCATGGATGATGAACTCGCCGAACAAATGCGTGAAGTTTACTGCCGAAAGCATGATTTGGCGTATGAGGCCATTCTTGAGCACGATGAAGACCGTCGCGCTCGACGTATCACGGCTTATTTGAATTTGTTGGATGATTTGGTCGCCAAGCAGGTGATTGAGTTGCAAAACTCAGCATTTGAAGCTGGTAGTGAGATAACTAGATATTTCGAGATGTTACCCGATTCGGAGCGTAAGTCCCTCTATACGAAAATGCTTGGTCTTGCTGATTCGGATGAAAAGCTGGAAATGCAGGCTCAATTACGCAAATTGGCAACTCCAGGTGGTATTGATGTTAATATCATGACCAAGTTGGATAGCGATTGCTATGATAAGCAAAAGAACAAGATGGCTCCTGAGTTTGCGGATGCTATGGCGGCCTTACGAGGGTTTGCGACTAGCACGCTAAGTTCCTCGTTGATTTTTTCAGCGGGGTTGAACAGGCGTCTATATGCCTATTTGACGACTTTTGAAGATTTCTTCCCTGATGAAAATAGTGAATTGCGTAAGAAGGTTACTTTGAAAGTCAGCGATTACCGTTCGGCTATTATTCAAGGTAAGTATTTGGCGAAGCGTGGTATTTGGGTTTCAGAGTACCGGATAGAATCGGGTCTTAATTGTGGTGGCCATGCTTTTGCAACAGATGGACACTTGCTGGGGCCGATTATGGAAGAGTTTGTCCACAAAAAAGCTGAGATGATTGAAGAGATTCATAAGACCTACAATAGGGCTCTTGAATCTAACGGCCGCGCTCAGATTAGTGAGCCACTTGAATTATTGGTTACTGTTCAAGGCGGAATTGGTGTCAATGAAGAGCAGGAATTGATGTTTGATCGTTATGCGATTGATGCTGTTGGTTGGGCGACACCATTTCTCTTGGTTCCAGAAGTTACCAATGTTGATGAGGCTCATCTTGCCAAGCTGATTGCGGCGACTGACGACGATGTTCAGTTAAGTGATCATTCACCATTGGGAGTTCCGTTTTGGAGCTTGGAAAACTCAGCGAGCGAAGAGCATCGTTTGGCGCGCATCGAGCGTGGCCGCCCTGGAAGTCCCTGCCCAAAAGGGTTCTTGGTTTCTAATACTGAGTTCACCGAGGAGCCGATTTGTTCGGCATCAAGGAATTTTCAGCGCCGGAAAATTCGTCAATTTGATGAAGACAAAACTGGTTGTGAGAAAGTTGCTTTCATGCGCGGTAAGGCTCTGCGTAAGTCGTGTCTTTGTTTGGATCTGACAGGTGGGGCAACTATGAAATATAATATCAAGTCTGAAGCGAGGCCTGCTGTTTGTTGTGGGCCGAATATTGTGAATTTTTCGAAGGTCGCCACTCTTGAAGAGATGATAGACCACATCTATGGCCGGATTTCTTTGATGACTAATCCTGAGAGACCACATGTGTTTATCAAGGAGTTGTCGTTGTATGTGGATTATTTTCGCAATGAATTTCAATTAGCCACTGATGAGTTTACCGAAAGAACTGCCAAGCGGTTTATGGTTTTCAAGAACAATTTGATCTCTGGAATTGAGCATTACCGTGAACTTGCTGAGCGATTCAATGAAGAGCAAAAGAAGAGTTTTGAAGACTCGCTTGATAATCTCCGTGAGGAAATTAACACAATACATGCTTGTCTTGAGTCTACAGAGCGCGGCGCCCTGCTTGCGCGATTAGTTTAAGATTGTCTCAACTTAGCCATTGATTCCACAAACACTACGCTACTAAATCCAACAAATCACCAATCGCTTTTTCTGGATTGAATGTTTTTTCTAGGTTAACATTCTTTTCAATCGGTGACTTGGGGGCTTCATTTACATCTGTGTTTTCATCAAGAGAGTCGGATTGTTTCTCTCTTAGCTTTTCGGCGCGGGATTCGTTGGCCATTTTCGCGGCTTGAGCGGCTACGGCTTTGTCCTGAGATGAGGGTTCCGACGGCGCTAGGGCGGCGCGTCGAATTGTGTCGGCTTTGCGAATGGTTGCATCTGGATCGCCAGAGACTGGAGCGGTGTCGATTGAGACTTCGCCGCCGACGGCATAGAGACGCCCATCTGGACCTTTGGTGAAGTTAAAGCTGGCGCCACCGCGAGCAAGACCACCTGAGGCGCTGAGATGAGCTTGCTCATGTGCGCGAGTCTGGCGGTCTACTTTTTGAAGTTCTTGGACTTGAGTTTTTTCTTCGTCCGATAAGTTAGTGGCCTTGCCAGAATCGTCATTGTTTTTGGAAGCAAGATCGCGTTTGCCTGTGGCGCTGGCCTTAGCTCGTCCAACAGCCGAGATTTCGACCGTGTCCTTGACAGTGTCCTTGGTGGATCGTGGGTTTGATTCGACAGACTGTGTGTCTTCGACATTCGGAAGTCGTGGCTCTTTAGTTGGTGAGTCTAAGCGAGGAATACTAGGAATACGGAAAGACCCAGCATTTAGGACCCGATTTATTGAAATCGCGTTCATAGTAGTCTTAACGGCCAAAACCTTGGGGCGCTGGAGTCGTAAAGCTGGGTGTTGTGCAATTGTTCAACAGGAGACGCTGGTAGTTTTATCGAAAAATACCCAAAAGAGAGAATTCTCTTGGATTTCATCGATTATTCGTTTGTTTTTCATTGGTTTTTATTGCGCTCGTGTGTAGATTCTGGCCTTCTTACAAGGGCGGAGCGTCCGCCTGCGATGGTGGAAGGTCCACCCCCTATTTCTTTATTTTCTTTATTGCATTTGTTATTGCCAGATTTCCTATTGGTGAAGGCCAATTACAGATTAATGTAATTTGAAAAAGTCGAATATTGACCGCGAGGATGTATTAGATCCGAGGGTCGAAACGGTTTCATATATCTCAGTGCAGGAGTAGTAGAATGAATTCAGCAGTAAATAACGCCGCCACCAGAACTGGTGGAGTCATCTCAGAGTCTCAGCGTAACGCCAAGCGCACTAAAGCAGACATTATGGCAATGATTGATGAAGCTGGTGTGCATTTCGTACGGATTTTCTTCACGGATATTCTTGGCCGTCTTAAAGGTATGAGTATCACGCGCTCGGAAATCGAGGATGTGTTAGAGCAAGGTCAAGGTTTTGATGGCTCTTCGATTGAAGGATTTGTACGGATTGAGGAATCTGATTTGATGGCGATTCCTGACCTTCGGACTTTTCGGATTCTGCCGTGGGATATTGGCGGCGAAAAAGTCGCGATGATGATTGCTGATATTCAGATGCCTGACGGGACTCCGTATGGTGGTGATCCGCGTTATGTTTTGCGTCGGGCATTGAAGCGTCTCGAAGACAAGGGTTGGACTGGGTATCTTGGGCCTGAGATTGAGTATTTTTGTTTTGGCTCGGATGAGAAGCCTGAGGCGGTTGATCATGATGGTTACTTTGATTTTGGTCATGATGATATTGGCACTGAGGCTCGTAAGCGGACGGTTAACGCTCTGGAGTTGATGGGGATTCCTGTTGAGTGTTCGCATCATGAAGTTGCGGCATCACAGCATGAGATTGATTTGAAATATCAAGAAGCGTTTGTGATGGCGGATTTTGCTCAGATTTATAAATATGTGGTTAAGGAGATTAGCCGTCAGCAGGGGTTGTATGCGACGTTTATGCCTAAGCCGATCTTTGGACAGAACGGTAGTGGGATGCATGTACATATGTCGTTATTTGAGGGCGAGCGCAATTTGTTCTTTGATAAGGACGCTGAGTATCATCTTTCGGAGATGGCTCGTCAGTTTATTGCTGGTATTTTGAAGCATGTTTCGGCGATGACTTTGGTGACTAATCAGTGGGTTAATTCGTATAAGCGCTTGGTGCCTGGGTATGAGGCTCCTGTTTATGTTAGTTGGGGGAGACGCAATCGTTCGTCGATGGTGCGTGTGCCGATGTATCGAGTTGGCAAAGAGAAAGCCACCAGAGTTGAGCTTCGCTCACCAGATCCGTCATGCAATCCGTATTTGGCATTTGCAATGATGCTTGAGGCCGGGTTGGATGGAATTGAGAATAAGCTTGAGTTGGCTGATGCGATTGAAGATAATATTTATGGCATGAGCGCTGATGAGCGCCGCAAGCGTGGCATCCACGCTATCCCAGGTTCTTTGGATTCAGCGATTGTGGCATTTGAGAACTCTGATTTCTGCAAACGAGTCTTAGGCGACCACATTTTCAATAAGCTGATTGACAACAAGCGCCTAGAGTGGGACGAATATCGCACACACGTTTCTCAGTTTGAGAATGATAAGTATTTGAAGATGTTGTAAAGTTGGGGGGGAGCGATTTCCGCTCGAAATCACAAGAAACGCGACACCTTGTCGCTTTTGCTCATAGTTGCTTTTGTGTCTGGTTGTGTACGTTACGACGGTTCGACTGCGCTACCAATGCCTCCCTCTAGAATTGCGTGCACACTTGATTCTTCGACTGTCGTAGGTTTTGAGATATTCGAGCTAGATGGCGAAAAAGTGCGAACTATTTCGCCAGACACTTTTTCAGTGGGATTCCATGTCATTGGTGTTCTCTCTTTAGATGATGATGGTCACGCTCTCAAGAAAGGGTATTATTTTTACCGCCAGATTTACCAGGAAGGTAAGGGCTCTACTTCTCTGAATTCTCTCTGGCTTAATGGACAAACTCATCCATTGTCATCATATCCGAACCCGTTCAGCTCTTCGGCGACTAACTTCACTTTTGCGCTACAAGTTTCCATGGTTGTTGAAATTGAGGTCTTTAACGTACAAGGTAATTCTGTAAGGGAATTCCCTGAAATGGCTTTGCAAGCTGGAGCCCATGAAATACCCTTCGACAGCAATGATGACCATGGCCAACCACTTCCTGATGGGATGTACTTCTACAGAATAACATCGGGCAAGGAGACACTTTACACGAAGAAAATCTTATTATTAAGGTGAAGTTGAGTAGGGCAGGAGCCCTGTGCTCCTGCTATTTCAAAATGGTTCCAGTTCCGTCAGGTCCTCAGACCTGGCGCTTTGTCTTTAGTTTGTGTCAGTTGTAGTGACAGTGTCGCTTACCTGATTGGTTTGATTGACATTTTGGGGCCGAAGTGTTAAGCTTCTTTTAGCACGATTTAGTTGTTCCGTTCTGGGCGGTGAGTTGCCTAGGTCTTTGTCATAAACATCAATGCTTGGAGAATCCGTATGTCTAATCATGCCGATCAAAAAATTGTTATTGTTCAGGGAAAAAGCGCAGGTATTTCGTTTCTTCTGACGTTTCTATTTGGTCCACTTGGGATGCTATATTCCACTATAGTGGGTGGCATCATTATGTTCTTCGTTTCATTGGTAGTAGGATTCGTCACTTTGGGAGTCGGCCTGATCTTTACATGGCCCATCTGTGTAATTTGGGGAATTGTTGCTGTGAACTCTCATAATAAACAACTTGTAAGAAGTTAGTTCGAGAAGCCCTACTTAACTGTCAGGATATCAGGGCGAGTTTGTCGGAGTTCGACAAGAAACAAGATTGAGGAGTGCAAGGTTTCGATGGAAACGAGAAGTCATAGAGATGTGCTTGGTAGCAAGAGTGTAGGGGAACATATAATGAAACCCAAAACAGATGACCGAGGCTCATCTTGGAAGAAAATTCGCTCTTGGGAAACACGGCATGCGGGCTACAAGAAAATGTTTCGAGAAATACAATTTGTACCTAATGAGATTGCTTGGAGCCCAGACGGAAGTCACCTGATAAGTGTCGCAGATTTTCGATCGCATAGAGAAGTGCACTTTATGGGTGGCAACAGTAGTGTTAATTTTTGGGATATTGGTGGACAATTAGTCGCTGAGTCTAGATATTCTGGTTACCCGAGAATGGGCGAAGTCTACTGGAATGATCTGTCAACTCATTTGCTTAATCGAGTACCCGCATCACCAACACGTCCTGCATTTTGGATGTTGCTGGGTAGTGGATTGAAGCAAATATTCACAGATATCTCAGGCGCTTCTTTTGGTTTGAACGAAGAAGCGTGGAGCGGCAACAAGTCCACAGCTTTTTCTCCGTTCAGGCCTGGTTCGAGCGAAGTGTTGTATGCCACACAGTCAACTGGTAGGCCATGCGAGTTCTGGGTCTTTGAGTATGGCAAGCAATCTGAGTCTGTATCAAGTCTGGAATTTTTGTCAAAAAAGAAGCTATTCGACCTGCAATTTTTGGGAGCCCCTCACGGTCTCTTGCTAAGGTTCTCGTGGGATCCTAGTGGATCGTATGTCGCAATTACAACTAGTCATATGATTTCTGATGACAGTTCTAACTATGGAGTTGCAGCGAAATATTCCACCTACATAGTACACGCTGACTCCGGTGAGTTGGTGTCAGCGATTTCCAACAAATCATTAGAGCACTTCGGGTGGAGTCCAAGAGGACGACTGCTCTATTGTATTGACCACGAGGCGGCTACGAGAGATGAGATGAAGACATTCGTATGGGATGCTGTATCGGATGAGGTTCGCGAACCGAGTGAGTCAGAGGTTACCTCTCGATGGCTTCAAAGATTCGAGTTCGGTTCACGCACTACTCATTCGGGAATCGTTCCTCAAAGTTTCTTCAAAGTCGAGAGCAAGCATAGTGCTGACTTTTCTCAGACTATCAAGCGTAATAACAATAGCGTTGAAATAACCTCCTTAGAGGACCCTCAGACTTGCACATCCTTGGAGCTTGGAGGTAGTGTAATCGCAGCAATGTGGTCTCCAAGTGATCCGAATGAGTTTGCGGCTATTGTGGGTATTGAATCAGAAGGTTATATCCAGATTTGGCGCAAAGAATGAACACTGTTTAGAAGAGCGATTTACATGACCCCACCGTTTTCGGCTACATGTTTGGTTGAACTTAACAGAGAATCAATTTGGCAAGTGATAACAGATGGGAAATTATGCCACAGTTCGTAGGTCGAACACCCTTGTGGTTTTGACTTTTATTTATTGAGTGAATTTGTCGAAACCACAAGGGTGTTCGACCTACTGCATTTGGGAGTGGTTTTCTTGGGTCGTTGAGATTGCCGCGTCGCTTTGCTCCTCGCAATGACTGCTTGGTTGGATTATTTCTAATAGTAGACCTCTACCCAAAAATGTTGTACTTTCGACGGACTCCTTGTTGAGGGAGTCCGTTGACTTTTGGTTGAGAATTCAATAGTAATTTAGAGAAATATTGATGATGGATACTACGATTTATAAAGCCCTGACTGTTTCGCAGATTCGGGAAGGGTTGTTGGCGAAGGAGTTTACGGCTGTGGAATTGGCTGAGGCGGCTTTGTCTTTGGCTGAGTCTGAGGGTCAGGAGCTTAATTGCTTTATTACACTTTGCTCGGAGAAGGCGTTGAAGCAGGCGGCGGCGGTGGACGAAAAGATTGTTTTAGGGCGGGAGCTTGGTCGGTTGGCTGGTGTTCCTGTGGCTCTTAAGGATAATATGTCCTATATGGATTATCCGACTACTTGCGCTTCGCATATTCTTGAGGGGTATGTGCCGCCGTACAATGCTACTGTTGTCGATAGATTGATTGCCGCTGATGCGGTGATTATTGGTAAGACTAATATGGATGAGTTTGCTATGGGCTCTTCCAACGAGAACTCGTACTATGGGCCAGCTATTAATCCTGTCAATCATACGTGCGCTACTGGTGGCTCTTCGGGTGGTTCTGCGGCGGCGGTTGCCGCTGGCATTGTGACTTTGTCTCTGGGATCAGATACTGGTGGTTCGGTGCGTAAGCCTGCGGCGTTTTGTGGTGTGCAGGGGATGAAGCCTACTTATGGCGCGGTTTCGCGTTATGGGTTGATTGCGTTTGCTTCGTCGCTGGATCAGATTGGGCCTTTTGCGAGAAATAGTGCAGATCTATCTGCGTTGTTGTCTGTTATCACTGGGCAAGATGAATTCGATTCGACTTCGATTGATTTTGATCATCCTGACTATGTCGCTTCTATCTCCGAGTCGCCAGATCCGATGCGAATCGGTTGGCCGACTGAGTGTTTTGGCGAGGGAGTTGATGCAGAAGTTCTAGGGGCTCTGGAAGAATTGAAGAAGCAGCTAGAAGAGGCGGGACATACGTTTGTTGATATTTCACTGAAGAATCTTCATGCGGGGATTGCTTGTTATTATGTGGTGGCGACTGCGGAGGCTTCGTCGAATTTGGCTCGCTTTGATGGTGTTAAATATGGCCTGCGCGAGGGTGATGATAGCGATTTATTGGCGATGTATCGTCAGACGCGTGGTAAAGGATTTGGAGCTGAAGTTAAACGTCGGATAATGCTTGGAACGTATGTTCTCTCAGCAGGTTACTATGATGCTTACTATTTGAAGAGTATGAAGGTCAGGCGAGTGATTACCGAAGAACTTAACGAAGTTTTCAACAAAGTTGATGTGCTTTTGACGCCGACTACGCCGACTCCTGCTTTTTGTATAGGTGACAAGACAGGTGATCCATTGGCTATGTATCTTTCTGATGTTTTTACCGTGATTGCGAATTTGGCAGGGACACCTGGGATTTCGATTCCAGCTGGAAAGGTTGAGTCTGGTTTGCCTATTGGGGCGCAGTTTCTTGGGAAGCGTTTTGATGACGCTCGGGTATTGCAAATTGCACATCAAGCTGAGAAACTCTTACGCTAAGACTATTCTATAAGACTATTCTATGACACTGTTCTATAGTGAATTGACCAATGCCTGAAATAATCAATCGCCATAATCTTGACAATAGTGGAGAGCCTCTTGATGGTGAGTTACGCATACACTATGACACATCGGGTGACACATCAGGTGAGGTGTCGGGTGACGCTCAGAGTGACAAAGGGGTGTTGGTTTTTGCACATGGATTTACACTAGATAGACGACTTTGGCAAGGGCAATTGGAGTATTTCAAGTCGGATTATTATTCGGTGGCTTTTGATTCACGGGGACATGGACTTTCAGATGCACCCGAAACAGGTTATTCACGAGATCATCGTGAGACTGATTTGAAAGCTCTCGTTGATGAGTTGAAGTTGGAGAAGTTTCATTTGGTTGGGCTTTCGATGGGCGGGGCCACAGCGATTGGTTTTGCGCTTGATTATCCAGAGCGGCTAGAGTCATTGACTTTGGTTTCCTCGGGGGTGACGGCTTACAATCCGACACGCCATCAGGATAAGTTGACTAAGATGGCTCGTGAGCAGGGAGTCGAGGCGGCGCGTGAGCGTTGGATTACTTCGACGTTGCGTTACTATTTGGACAAGCCGGGGACAGCGAGAGAATTGTTGGAGACGATGATGAAGGAACATTCGGCGGCGCCTTGGCAAGATCCGAATCGCGGGAATTACAATCATCGTAATGATTTGGAATTGCTTAAGGACATGTCTGTGCGGACGTTGATTTTGGTTGGCGAGCATGATCGGAATTTCATTCCGATGGGTGAGCGCTTACTTGAGGCCATTGCAGGTTCGAAATTGGAAGTTATTCCTGAGGTTGGGCATATTATCAATCTCGAAATCCCAGAGCAGTTTAATGAACGTCTCAAAGTTTGGTTTGAGGATGGAGTATAAATTCAGAGACAGAATTGTTATATGAGTAATACAGAAAATAAGAATGTCATCGATGGCTATGAGCCAGTAATTGGTCTTGAAGTGCATGCGCAGCTTGTGACTCGCACTAAGATTTTTTGCGGTTGCGAGAACAAGTATGGCGCTGAGCCGAATACATTGACTTGTCCAGTTTGTTTGGGTTTGCCAGGGGCTTTGCCAACTCTGAATATGCAGGCAGTTGAATATGGTATTAAGATGATACTGGCTTTGGGGGGCGAGGTTCGTCAGCGTTCGATATTTTCGCGTAAGAATTATTTCTATCCTGATTTGCCGAAAGGGTATCAGATTTCGCAATTTGATTTACCAATTGGTGAGGGTGGTGTGATTGCTATCGATGTTGATGGCGTCACTAAGGATTTGGGTGTGACGCGGTTGCATCTTGAGGATGACGCTGGCAAGTCATTACATCCTGAGGGCTCTGGTGATAAGTATTCTCGGATTGATTTGAATCGTTGTGGAGCGCCCTTGATTGAGATTGTCTCTGAGCCTGATATGCGGTCTCCGCAAGAGGCCTATGCTTATTTGAGCAAGGTTAAGCAAATATTGCAATATGTTGGTGTTTGTACTGGAGATATGGAGAAGGGGCATTTGCGTTGTGATGCGAATATCTCGGTGCGTCCTGTAGGTCAGGAAAAGTTTGGCACCAAGACTGAGTTGAAGAATATGAACTCATTCAAGGGTGTTGAGAGGGCGTTGAATTTTGAAATCAGTCGCCAGATCAAGACTTTGAAAGAGGGCGGTAGTATTTCGCAGCAGACTTTACTGTGGGATGAGAAAAAACAAGTGGCAGTGGCGATGCGCTCAAAGGAAGAGGCTAATGACTATCGTTATTTCCCTGAACCTGATTTGACTCCATTGTTGGTTTCGGATTCTTGGCTTGAGGAAGTTCGTGAGTCATTGCCTGAATTGCCGAACGCGAGGGCTTCGCGATTTGTCACTGAATATGGAATACCAGAATATGATGCCGGTGTGTTGACTGATACGCGTCATCTAGCTGAATATTTTGAGGCGGTGGCTAAGAAGAGCGCTGATGGTAAGTTGGCCTCGAATTGGATTATGGGCGAATTGTCACGCTATGCTAACGGGGGCGAATTTGATTTTGCTGCGCCGCATGTGACAGCCGATGATATTGCTCATGTCATTGGTGAAGTCAAAGCGCAGAGGATTTCTGCGTCGTTTGGTAAACAGGCTCTGAAAGAATTGGTTGCTGAGAAAAAAGCTTTGAGCGAAATTGATTTTGCTGGTAATCAGATGATGTCTGATACAGGTGAGATTGAGTCAATTATTAAAAATGTTATCTCGGCAAATGCCGAACCTCTGGAGCGTTATTTGGCGGGGAATGTGAAATTGATTGGTTTCTTTGTGGGTTTGATTATGAAAGAAACCAAAGGCAAGGCCGACCCTGCATTGGTGAATAAGATTCTCCGAGAGAAACTCGAGAGTCGCCGTACTTGAAGATTAGTTTATCGTGATCATATATTTTGTGATTTGATATTTGAGTTAGAGGGATTGTAGTGAATGCTGGTAGGGCAAAAAAAGCTAATCTCGCGGTTTTTGTTTCTGGTCGTGGGAGCAACTTGGATTCTATTATTAGCTCTTGCGCTGATGGGGAACTTGAACCTCTTGCGCGAGTGGCGCTTGTAGTTGCCAGCAAAAGTAGCGCAGCGGCTCTTGAAATTGCCGAATCCTCAGGCATTGACAGATTCATTTATTCCAAAGATATTCCACTTGAGAATCTTCTGGCCGCGCTGGCTGACAGAGATGTTAGCTTTATCGTTTTGGCTGGGTATGTGAAGAAAATTGAAGATGAAATACTTCAAAACTTTTCGGGAAATATTCTCAACATTCATCCAGCGCTTTTGCCGAAGTTTGGTGGCAAAGGTATGTATGGAAAGAAAGTGCATCAGGCGGTGATTGAATCTGGTGAGAAGGTAAGCGGCGCGACTGTTCATTATGTTAGCGAAGTTTATGACGCAGGAAAGATTCTTGACCAAGAGACTGTCTCAATCGACGCTGATGAAACTGTCGATTCACTGGCGGTAAAAGTTTTACAGATTGAACATGAATTGTATCCGAGGTCAATAGCGATTGCATTGAGGTCGCTTTAGAGTTTGTTGAACAATAGTAATAGTTTTAGAAAGTAATATTTCTAAAAAACAATATTTCTAGAAACTAATAGCTCTAGAAAACAATGGAGAGAAATAGTGACTGCATCAACGGCATCGAAGGCCTTACTTGAGACAAAAATAGATTCTGTCCCGTTGCTTGCCAGAGGCAAGGTTCGAGATATTTATGATTTAGACGATAAGCTGTTGTTTGTGGCTAGTGATCGGGTTTCGGCATTTGACGTGGTATTGCCGAATGGGATTCCTGATAAGGGTAAATTGCTGACGCAGATTTCGGTGTTTTGGTTTGACTTCTTGAAGGATGTTATGCCGACACACTTTATTACCGCAGATGTTAGTGAATTCCCAGAGGAGTTACAACAGTATGCCGATCAGCTTGAGGGGCGTTCGATGATTGTTCGCAAGGCTGAGAGAGTTGATGTTGAGTGTGTTGTGCGCGGATATATTTCTGGCTCACTTTGGAAAGAGCTCAAAGAGGCGCGCGTCAAGGGAAGTAATAGTTTGCTGGGTTTTGATTTTCCAGCTTCATTGCAGGAGTCTGAGAAATTCCCAGAGCCGATTTTTACGCCAGCGACTAAGAATGATATTGGTCATGATGAAAATATTTCCTTTGCGACAATGATTGATGCAGTTGGTAAAGAGAATGCTGAGTTGTGTCGTGACAAGTCGATGGAGATTTATACCAAGGCCTCCGACTATGCTCGTGAGCGTGGAATTATTTTGGCGGACACCAAGTTTGAGTTTGGCTTTATTGACGGCGAATTGGCATTGATTGATGAAGTGTTGACACCTGATTCATCGCGTTTTTGGCCAGCGGACAAATATGAGATTGGCAAAGGACAGCCGTCATATGATAAGCAATTTGTACGTGACTACTTGTTGACTCTCGATTGGGACAAGACGGCTCCAGGGCCGAGTTTACCGCAGGAGATTATTGAAAACACGGCCAAGAAATATCGCGAGATAATTGAGAAGCTTAGTTCATAGTCTCAATTGATGGTTTTGAACGCTATAGTTGAAATTGTAATTACAAATACAGAGAAAGCGATATTTTGGATTCAAGCACAGTTAGTCAGATAGGCAATCAGTCAGATAGTAAGACTGCCGCAGATAAATTTGAAGGTTTGCGGCCGATTCGTCGGGCGATAATTTCAGTTTCCGATAAGGCTGGGCTGGTGGCATTTGCCAGAGGGTTGGTTGAGTGTGGGGTTGAGATTATTTCAACTGGTGGCACGATGGCGGCTTTGAAGAAGGCTGGAGTGCAAGTTGTGCCAGTTTCAAGTTTCACTGGTTCTCCTGAGATACTTGATGGTCGGGTTAAGACTTTGCATCCACGAATTCATGCAGGGATATTGTTTCGTCGGGATATGCAGGAGCATTGCGACGAGATGGCTTCACATGAGTTCAAGCCGATTGATATGGTGGTGGTTAATCTGTATCCGTTTGAGCAAACTGTAGCTAATCCTGATTCTACCGAAGCTGATATTGTCGAGAATATTGACATTGGTGGGCCGTCGATGATTCGGGCGGGGTCGAAGAATTTTGATGGCGTGGCAGTGGTTACTGCGGCTGGTCAGTATGAGGAGACTCTTAAGGAGTTGAAGGCGCAAGATGGCGCTTTGTCTTTGGCGACCCGCAAGAACTTGGCTTCGGCGGCATTTGCTTTGACTGGCGCGTATGACACTGCTATCAACGATTACTTCTCGAAACAAATGGCTAGTGGGAGTCAGGCTACCGCTGGTGAGCAAGAGGGTGATAGCCCCGAGTTGGTTTTACGTTTTCAAAAGAAATCTGTTTTGCGTTATGGTGAGAACCCACATCAAGTCGCCTCGGTTTATAGCGGCCAAAATAGTTCTGGGCCAACACTTCTGGATGCCGAGATTTTGGGCGGCAAAGAATTGTCGTTTAATAATTATGCTGATTTAGATTCATGTTTAGAAATGCTCTTGGATTTTTCGGAGCCATTTGCTTGTGTGCTTAAGCATGCTAATCCCTGCGGCGCAGCTGAAGGGGCGACACTTGCCGGAGCTTATGAGAAAGCCTTGGAGTGTGATCCGCTTTCGGCTTTCGGTTCGATTATTGGATTGAATAGGCGTGTTGATTTAGCGACGGCTGAGCTGCTTCGCGAAACGCAATTTGTTGAATGTATTCTGGCGCCTAGTTATGATGATGATGCTTTGGCTTTACTACTCAAGAAGAAGAATCGTCGCATACTGGCGTTGCCTGCTATTGAGCAAGGAAGACCTGATGGTGAGCTCTATGGGAAGTTCTTGCGCGGTGGTTTGCTTTGGCAGAGCGCTGACGATAAGATTATCTCCGCTGGAGATTTGAAAGTTGTGACAAAAGTTTCGCCGACTGACGAACAAATCAAAGCGATGCTCTTTGCTTGGAAAGTTGTTAAGCATACAAAATCAAATGCGATAGTGATTGCCAAGAAAACTGCAACAGTTGGGATTGGTATGGGGCAGACTTCACGGGTTGATTCATCGTTTATGGCTGTTAAGCGCGCAGGCGCTCGAACTGACGGGGCTGTTTTGGCTTCTGATGCGTTTTTTCCGATGCCAGACGGACTTGAGATGCCTGCCGAAGCTGGTGTTAAAGCTTTCATACAACCTGGCGGTTCTAAGAAAGATCCTGATGTGATTGCCGCGGCCGATGCAGCAAAAGTTGCGATGGTCTTTACTGGCACGCGTTGTTTTTGGCATTAGACTTTGTAAGTCTTACGCTTTGTGATTGCTGTTTGAAAACTTTGAATACTTCTGTTTTAGTTTTGCTCTTTCTGCTTTTGCCTCTTGTTAGAGAGGTCTTGCTCAGGCTTCTCTGATGTTGTACCTTGCAATTGACAGGTCAATTGTGACCTGAAGTGATTTCAAATAACATATTTATTTACTTTCGCTTTTGATAGAAAATGGGATTCTCTAAAGTCGCTACTGACAAGTAACTTATGAACGAACGAGTGCTAGAAATAGTTGTTTTTATGGTGACACGCCTGCGTGGTTCTGTTGCTGAGACTGCTTATTATAATGAGCTAGCGATTGATTTGCAGTCGCGTGGTTTTACCGAACATGAAATTAATCTGGCTTGTAGCTGGATGTTTGATCGTTATGGTTCAGAAGTAGAAACTCTTAGTCGGGCATCCAAAGGCTGGAACTCTTCGGTACGTGTGCTTTCTCCGCGCGAGCAAACGGCGCTTTCATCGCGTGCGGTTGGTTATCTTATACGGCTAGTTAAATTGGGTATCTTGAGGCCGACTGATTTTGAGGAAGTTGTCGAGGCCTGCGCTCAGTCTGGTCGACACGCGATGAGTATTGAAGAGATGAAGTCAATTATCTCTGGCGCATTATTTAGCGAGCCACGGACGACAAAGTTTGGTCCTGGCGCTAATTTTCATGGCGATGAATCTTCATTTGCGAATTAGATTTGTAACCTAATCATTTTGACGTATTTCACGTCTGATCAAACCACATTATTCAAACTATATTATGAGTTCAACTTCTAAATCGACCAGCCCACTGCAAGGCGCTAAGATTGCGCTTGGTATTTCGGGCGGGATTGCGGCCTACAAGGCTCCTTTGATTATTCGACTGTTAATCAAGGCGGGCGCTGAGGTTCGGGTGTTGGCAACGTCTAACGCATTGGAGTTTACAACACGGGCTACTTTAGAGACTCTATCTGAAAATGCGCTTGAATCAGAATTGTTTCCAAGCGACAAAACGTTGGGAACGCAGCACATAGATACCGCTGGGTGGGCGGATTTGTTTTTGCTGGCTCCGATGACTGCCAATTTGATTGGTAAGATTGCCTCGGGGATATCTGATGATGTTTTGACTTCGACATTGTGCGCTTTTAACGGGCCAGTGATGTTGGCTCCTTCGATGAACACAAATATGTTTGAGAATCCAGTTACCAAGAAGAATCTGAGTTTTTTGCGTTCGATTGGTATGCTGGTTATTGATCCAGATGTTGGCGAGATGGCCTGTCATACATTTGGTGTTGGTCGGATGGCAGAACCTGAGCGAATAGTTGCCTCGGTTCGTGAGTTTTTCGAGAGTAAGGGCTCTAAGTCGAATGATTCGTTAATTGGCCAGCGTGTGGTAGTGACTGCTGGGCCTTGCCGTGAGCCGATTGATCCTGTGCGCTATATTTCGAATTATAGTTCAGGGAAAATGGGCTATGCTTTGGCGAAAGTTGCTTGTGAGTTTGGAGCGGAAGTGACTTTGATTAGTGGACCGACAAGTTTGACTCCGCCAGAGAATGTGGCTTTTGTGACGGTTGAGACTACCGAACAAATGCAGGCGGCGACACTTGCGGCTGTTAAGGATGCAGATGTGCTGTTGATGGCTGCCGCGCCAGTTGATTATGCTCCAATAGCGGCGGCAAAAAGCAAAATTAAAAAGTCAGCTGACAATTTGGATTTGACGCTTCGCGCTACTCCAGATATTCTTCGCTCTGTCGCTAAGGAAAAGGGGCCAACTTTGATGGTGATTGGTTTTGCTTTGGAGACGGATAGTTTGGTTGAGAATGCGCGGAAGAAGCTAGTTGCCAAAGATTTGGATATGATTGTCGCTAACCCCGCTGGACTTAGTGACGCAGGCCCGAATAGTGAGACTAATCGCGCTACTCTCATCTTTAGAGATGAAACAATAGAAGAGACATCTTTGATGAGCAAAACGGAATTGGCGGATTTGATTTTGAGGCGAGTTGTTGCAATGAAGTGCAAGGCGAAAGACACTGTAGACAATGCTGTAGACAAAGCGGCCAGAAAATAAATGTGCGCTGATAGACAGGATGTCGATATTGCCGAAGTCTTCCGAAAGGTATCTCGCACAGGAATCGGAACTTCGAGCGGAATAATTATTGATAGCAAGCGAGTTGATATGTTGGCGGCAGAGATTGTGGCGGCGAGAAGTGTTGTGATGTCATCAGAGGCGAAAAGCGAACAATCCGAAAAAAATACTACGGAGATGAATGTGACTAAATCAGCTACTGCAACACCAGCTCTACCAAGTTCCAGCACAGAGATTACTGGTATTCAAATTGGAGCTGGACAAAAAGCTGAATTCAAATCACTTGACTCTCACTTTGAGAATATCTGTGAGTGTCAAAAGTGTCCACTGGGCGCTACGCGCACAAAATTTGTTTATGGTGTTGGTTCTCCGACAGCGGACTTGATGTTTGTTGGTGAGGCCCCTGGAAAGAATGAAGATGAGCAGGGTGAGCCATTTGTCGGTCGAGCGGGGAAGTTGCTCGATAAGATTTTAGCGGCTATCGATTTGACTCGTTCTGAAATCTATATTGCTAATATACTTAAATGCCGACCACCTGATAATCGTGACCCTCAGTCTGATGAGATGGAGCATTGTTTTCCATATCTAAAAGAGCAGATAGCGATTGTAAAGCCAAAGATTATTGTTTCTTTGGGTAGGATTTCCGATCAATCTTTACTTCAGAACAAGCTGGCGCTCGGCAAAATGCGTGATCAATGGCATTCTTATCAGGGAATTCCGCTTCGTGTGACTTATCATCCTGCGGCATTGTTACGTAATCCGAATTTTAAGCGCGGTTGCTGGGAAGATATGCAGATTATTCAGGCGGAATACAAACGTCTTTCAAGTTAAGGCTGTATTTTAATATTCTCCATTATCCCAAACGGTGGAGTACTTGTTAATAATTGCAAATAGCTGTTGGTAAGGTGAAAAGCTTTCGGAATTGACTTCTTGTCAGGCGCTTCGAGAGTTATACTATTTCTATGGATGATACTCAGCAATATAAGTCACGCCTCAAAGGTTTTGGTGGCAGTGAAACTCCTAGTGAAAAGCTAAGAGTTATGCCTCATTCAATTGAGGCCGAGCAAGCGATACTTGGAGCGGTTCTCCGTGATCATCGAGTTCTTCCTGAGGCGTTAGAATTAATTTCTACCGCTGAGAGTTTCTATTCTACAAAACATCAAAGTATTTATCAGGCGTTCTTGAATCTGTTTGAGAAGTCTGAGCCAATGGATGTGACGACTGTCGCTGATGAACTTGAGCGCCTTGGAAGTTTGAAGAACATCGGTGGTAGTGTCTACCTAATTGAGTTGGTCGAGGGGATTGCGACTACGGCGAATGCCACATACTACGCTGATATTGTCGCTAAGAAGGCCGCTTCGCGTTTGTTGATTGATGTTTCCACCGAAATTGTTCGTCGCTGTCATATGCAAGATATGGCGGTTGAGGAGTTGCTAGACTTTGCCGAGAATAGAGTTTTTGCAATTTCAGAATCTCGGTTGAAAAAAGGTTTTTCCTCGATGGCCGATTTGGTGCCTCATACTTTTAAGGAAATTGAGGATTTTCAGGAAGCCGATGGTGGAGTTTCTGGATTGAAGAGTGGTTTCGACACAATTGATGAAAAGACAGGTGGTTTCCATGCTGGTGAGTTTATTGTTATTGCGGGTCGTCCTTCTATGGGAAAATCTGCTATTGCTATGAACATTGCTGAGAACATCGCGATGAATGGTGTGGGTGTTGGCGTGTTTTCTTTGGAAATGTCAAAAGAGGCTTTGGCGCTAAGAATGATTTGTGGACGCGCTCGGATTTCGCAGCATCGGTTACGTTCAGACAAATTGCGCGAGTCAGAATGGGCGAGACTAGGCACTGCTGGTGGCGCTTTGCATGATGTTGGGATTTATATAGATGATTCAGGTACATTGTCGGCTTTGGAAATGCGCGCTAAGGCGCGGCGTTTGAAGTCGCAGCATGACATTGGAATGATTGTTATTGATTATATGCAAATGATGTCAGGACCGACACGTTCTGAGAATCGTCAGCAAGAAATGTCGCAGATTTCACGTTCGATGAAGGGGCTCGCTAAGGAGCTGAAAATTCCAGTGATTGCTTGTAGTCAGTTGTCACGTATGGTTGAGCAACGTAGTGGTGGGGATAAGCGTCCACAGTTATCTGATTTACGTGAGTCTGGAGCTATTGAGCAGGATGCTGATTTGGTTATGTTTGTTTATCGTGAAGAGTATTATGTGCGTCATGACGATCCGCGTTTCCCTGAAGTTGAGGGGCAGGCCGAAATCATTATTGCCAAGCAACGTAATGGTCCGACAGGAACCTGTAAGCTAAGTTTTGTCAAGGACTATGTGCGCTTTGAAAATGCCGCTCCGTCTTATCGTCTCCCAGATGAGGCTCCACCCGCGGAAATGCCTCCCGATGCTGGTGATTTTGCTCCGTTTTAGGATTTAGTGATTGTTGTAGAAACAGTTTCGCATTTGACATAAGACTTCTTGAAACAGGGACATAGCCTTTGGCTGAGTCCCTGTTTTTGGTTTCGTTTCATCTACTATCGCGGTTTAGCTGGGACTAGGTGTCTTATGGTAGTGAAATAGGCGTTTGACGACGTGACTTTGTCGGACCATTGCGCCAATACCGTTTCTAACACATCCTCTTTGCATTGCAATTCAAAAATGTCAATAATACGAGGGTTTCGATCTTCGGGACTCGACAACAATAAGACACCTTTTCAGGTTTTTGAACTGTTACTACTCTTTGACAATTACTACTAGACTTTGAACTCCGCGACGAGAGTCTTGAGACTTTCGGACTGTTTGTTAAGGCGCTCAGACTCATGTAGAGACTCTGTTGCGCCCTCGGCGGTCTCCTGAGTGACACTAGATATCTGATCCACATTGCGTGATATCTCCTCGGCCGTTGTAGACTGTTGCTCGGCTGCGGTGGCAATCTGTTGAATCATACTCATCACACGCTGATTCATACTCAAAATTTCTGTCAATGAGTCGCCGGCTTTGTCAGCCAGTTCACGGCCCTTGTTGACTTCTTCTGTACCCTCTTCCATTGAGAGGACGGCGCTGGAAGTATCCTTCTGAATACCTTTGATCATCTGTGTGATCTCGGCGGTTGCTTTGGTAGTGCGCTCAGCCAGTTTTCTGACTTCGTCTGCCACTACGGCGAATCCGCGACCCTGCTCGCCAGCGCGCGCGGCTTCGATGGCGGCGTTTAACGCAAGCAAGTTGGTCTGGTCAGCTATATCATCAATTACACTAATGATATCTCCAATCTGGTCAGCGGATTTGGCCAGGTCTCCGATAGTTCCTGCGGAGGACTGGACCACTTCGGCGATGCGCTGCATTCCACTGATAGTCTGCGAGACGACCTCCGTACCGGTGTTAGCGGATTCAGATGCCTTGGTGGCGACTTCGGAGGCCTCACTGGCGTTCTTGGAAGTCTGAACAATAGTGGCTGCCATCTCCTCGACGGCAGTTGATACCTGTTGCGTCCTATCGGTCTGCTGCTGTGCGCCAGTAGCCATCTTCTCGGCGCCGGAGCTTAGTTCCGTTGAGGACGTTGAGAGAGCATTTGAATTGTTTCGCAACTGCTCGACCATTGCGGATAGGTTGGTGGTCATCTTGGACAGGGAAACACCTATCTTCACTTTCGCAGACAGGGTGCCTTTGATCGCGGCGACTAGATCACCTATTTCACCATGAGCGTTGATGTTTACTTCGTCAATCTTGGTTTCGGCTATTTCTTGTGTGAGATCATTGTTCGCAATCGAGTCCACTACACCTGAAAACTGTTCGAATTCTGTATTCATCTGTCCCGCGATCTCAGCGAGGCGAGTGACTGGTTTACCGATATGGTTGCCGAGCAGCATACCGAGGACTAGTGTGCAAGTGATAACCACGAGCGAAATCATCAGAGAGAACATGGCATTGCTGGACGCTTGCTGCTGAAGGTACTCCTTAGAGAAATCAATCAAAACATGACCCACGGTAGTTCCCTCGGAATCCTTCATTGGTAAGCCCGCACGAATCATGTTATCCATTTCGGCTACCACTAATTTGGATGAGGGCACAAATTGGATTGCGCCGCCGCTATTGTTCAGACTCTTGACAAGATTAATATCTGTATCATAGATCCAGACGTTGGCTACAACGGCCTCTCCTGTTCCGTCATTGCGGATAGCGTCAAGGGTCTGCTCCAAAGTAGCGCCGTCATCAAGAATCATGGTTTGAACACCCATAGCCAAGTTTGAAGCTAGTTGGGTTGCGATGAATTCGATGTCCTTTTCAAGAATTCGAGTTCCCAGAGATTCCGCCTGATTTGGGGCCATTACGGCCAGTAGCAGACTCAAAACAGTGCCAATCCCAACAATTAGCCCCACTATCTTGAATTTTATTGACGCTGTATTTACCTTCATCATATTCCTACCTATCAACCCATTTTCTTTTTGGTATTGTTTCTTCTCTTGTGAGCGTCAGGAAACTACTTGACAGTTTTGGCAATCTTCAGTATGGCTGGGTTCCAGTCAAGCCCTTCTTCCTTAGACGACGCTAAGTTGACGGCCACTGTAGGTTTGCCGTCGGAACCAACGCCCACCCCTAGGGAAATCCCGCCCACGACCATCTCGGGGTCGTTCGTTATACTCAACACCTTGTTTTTGCGCGTATAGGCAATCACTTTTGTAAGCATATTCGCGTCAGCTAAGATCAGCACATCTAACTTCCCAGATGGCAGAGTGTCACCAGTGGTAACTTTTCCCAATGTCCGTTTTCCGAGTTTTTTCCCGATGGCCTTCTTCAATGCGTCAACCAATTTGGCGGAACCGATAACGTGGATTGTCATGTCTCCGTCTTTGGCCATTAGACTTTTCTCAAAAGCAATTAGTTTGGTAATGAGGGCCGCCGCAACCTTTGGCGGAGCTTCAGCGGCTCTGGCGACATTGCCGACAACTGTCAGAATCGCGCATGCAAGAAGCAATGATTTTACCCATGTTGAACATTTCATATGTTATTCTCCTTTTGACTGATCGGATTATGAGAGGGGCCAATCAAATATTTAACGATAGTGTCATCGTCAGCCGAGTTATCAAGGCGCCCTCTCACAGATTTATCTATTGACGAATACTCCGAAACTAAATTGGCCTTTCATGCCCAACTGGGGACCATTTAGATCCTGATAGACGGGCTTCTTGTATTGAAATGACAGTGTTGTGCCGCGTAGCGAACCGGCGCCTATGGCAACATTAGCGCCAAACCCCATTTGTAAGGATTTACCACCTCGAAGATCAGGGTCTGCAGTCGGCGACATCATGGGGTTCAGATCTGGATCTGCCCCGCGAACATTACCCCAAATGTTTCCATCAGAGCGTCCGTAGACCGTAATCACGTCACTGAGGGAATATGAATACCAGGAGGTCAGGGCATATTGGTTGCCTAAATGGTAGCCATTGGAATTATCGTAGAGCCGCACGACTGTCTTGGCATTCGCACCGTACGTAGCTTTGTTTCTTGTCTTGATGTATGTCAAGGAAAGCTCAGGGTCAACTGTTCCAGAACTGAACTGCATCGGGTAAGGAAGTTTTTGGGCGTTGCCCATGGGAGTGTCTCTTCGAACGTTAATATCTCCCGTAGGTAAGCTTAGCCCCACTGTCGTAAAGAACTGAGAGTTGTAAGTACTGGTAAATTTATACAAAACTGTGGCCTTGACATCACCAATTTTACTTGCCGCTGTGCTAAAAGCTGTGCTTGTTCGTGTGATAAGGTCCATTGACGCAGATGTGTAGTTGAGCATCCCCATGAAATTCAGCTTATCGGAGACTCCGTACATAGCCCCGAGCATGTGCATATTCATGGTCATTTCAATTGGCGAGACCGCATAGGAGTTCAATACCTCAGAGGTACTCAAGCTCAGGTTCCCGCTACTGATTCCGTGCATATCCATCCGGTGGAATTTGTAGGTTACCATCCAATCTCCTTTGGGGTGAACATGGGGCACATCCAAAAGTCCGGTCTTTGTGAGATTCAGACTTAGTATCTCTTCCAGCGAAAGAGAACTGTAATCCTCGTCTTCGGCCCTTAAATTGCCAGAAAACGATATTAAGACCAATAGGGCCGAAATGTATGTCAGTTTGCGCATACTACTCTCCTTGAACAGTAGGGTTTAGATTTCAATTACAGCATAATGCTTAGTCTCGACTCGTTTCGTGAACGCATTAGGCAATTTTGAGCGAAAATGAAATCTTTCTACAATACTGTTTCAGATTTGCACAGCGCTGCTGTTCTACGCTCTATGAAAATGAAATAGAATAGTAGACTAGTTGCCTCTCAGTTGCGTTTAACCACGCGGACTTATCGCACTAGTAGCTGGTGAAATTGTCGCTTGACAAATTGATGTTGTTTGTGTATAATGTATATGCCGTCTCTAACCGCCACCATTATATTACCTATCTGGAGAGCTATGTCTAAGAGTTTGACTCATATATTTGGTTTGGTTTTATTGCTTGTAATTGCAATCGGTACCAGCAGTTGCGAGGATAACCCTGTGCGTCCGAAACCGCGGCAGCGGCCATCTTGTTGGAAACCGTTGGAGCCGCCTGAGTTTAGTCTCGGAGTGGCGGCAGATGATCCTATTTGGTCAACTGACGGTTCAAGAATACTCTTCAGAAGTGACTTTGACAGCTGTAATGACTTTTCCAATGGCCTGTACATAATTAACAAAGATGGTTCAGGTAGGTATCCGATTCCTGACGTATTCAGCGTTTACAGGTGGTTGCCTGGAGACACTCAGCTTCTGGTGAATCTCGGAAATTTCAGCGGCGGCGAATTGGCAATCTTTGATCTTCAATCCTTTGAAATTGAAAAACTCGGCGTATTGACCTCAATGCCGAGTTTCGATCTATCAGTAGGCGGTAGGTACGTTTACTTCGTCGATGATTCAGTATGGATTAATGAATATGACCTAGAGACTGGCCAAAGTGAGAGAATTGTCCAAGGAAGCATCCCCTCAATTTCACCTGACCGATCGAAAGTCGCCTATGGCACACAAGCCGGGATGAATATATTCTACCGTAAGGATTCCTCCGTTGTAACGTTTGGAATTAGGGCTGGCCTAGCAGGAGATTGGGCTCTGGATGGCTCTGAGTTCTTCTATGATCTGTCACCCGACAAGATCATGCGCGCAGACACACTTGGGAACGAATCGCTCTTGACAACTGGTGTGAGGGGCCCAAGTATTTCGCCTGATGGCCGTGAGCTCATTTACATAGATGTATCGAATTACAGGTATTTTCACATTTGGTCTTATGACTTGGTTACAGGATTGAAGAGACAGATAACGGAGTAGTTAGGAAGGTGGGAGTTCGACAGGAAAAAGTGTACTTTATTAAGGAGAAGTATGGAACCCAAACTAACATTCGAGAATGGAGAAAGTCGCCATGACGATGAATACAGCTGTATCAAACAATAAGTACCCAATTCTAGTGTTTCTTCTCTTTTGTTTTTCTCTCTCTCCGCGCCTCTCTTTCAGTTCAGTAGTTCAGGACCAAGCTCAGTTTTATGACAATGGACTTTGTATTGTTCAGGATACTTTCACATTTATCCCGATTGACACTTTTCATATTTGTGTTGAAGGATGGCGGACTTTGGACAGTCTTGGGGCTGTGTCTTTGACCAGATCATTCCCAGGCGCAGACGCCTCAGATACACTTTTTACCCGACCTGATGGTTGTGTTGTTAAGTTACCTGATTTGACTAGATGTTTCACTGTGACGTTCGGCTCACCAGTGTCTTGGTCGGATTTTGAAACTGTCTGGAGCGAAGTGGATGCAGGAGCCCTTGTGAGCCCTGTTGGAGTTCCAGTTTCGGATGCGATTCCAAACGACTCTTTGTTTAGCACACAGTGGCACATGTTTGATGATACGGGAGCCAGTATTGGGGCTAAGCAAGCTTGGGATTTTACTACAGGTGACAGTTCACAGACGTTGGCATTGATTGATGTTGGAGTCGATCTCAACCACGAAGATCTTCTTGGCAGAGTAATTGGGGGTATCCAAATCGATGATCCTTCTCAACCTTGGCAAACTCCTTCCAGTCAGCATGGGACCAGAGTCGTTGGAATGATGGCTGCAAACTCTAACAACACTCTTGGCGTGGCGGGTATTAATTGGAAAGCCAAGATTTACACAGTTACGAGTCCATCGTTGAATTTCATGGGTAAGGCCTTACTACATTTAGATACGCTAGGAATCAAATATGTTAATATGAGTTTCGGATTCAGCGGAGCTGGGATCAATCCCGCTGCTGATGGAAGTGGAGGTTGTGATGCAACGACTGCTTACATTTCATGGATTAAAGATGGGCTATTAGTTGGATCTAAGGGCAATGACAATACTTCAGATTTTCATTGCCCGAGCGACCTTAGTACTGTCATTGGTGTCGGGGGGCTATTGAAAAACAGACAGCGCATTCCTGCGTCCAACACAGACAATGACATTCGGCTCGGAGCGCCAGCGGTCCTTGTACCCCTGCTCAACAATGGTTCATATATAGTGACATTTGCGGCGACTTCATGGGCGGCTCCAGTTGTTACCGGGGCATTATCGTTAGTTAGTTCTGCAAACTCGTCTTTGTATGCCGATGAGATCGAAGGTATACTGTATCAGACTGCAAACGACACCGCAGGTCCAGTAGTAGGCTATGACGTAGAAACTGGCCATGGTTCGGTGCATGTGGGACGTGCGGTTCAGATGGCGGCGACAAAGAGGGCATATCGCGACAATTCTACTAGTGCTACGTTGACCTTGGAGCAGGCGGCGCACACACGGCGCTTTTGGCACAATTTAGGTTATACAGGTGGCCTTTTTAACGGTCAATATACTGACGTTGAGAGGTATCGAGCCAGCCATACTTTCAACTACGGCTTTGGACATGATAGTTTGACAGCAATCATTCGACGTAGATGTACTATTGGTTGGCCGCTAAATGACCATGTGGACTCCACGCGCGAGATAGCTTGGGCGGCATTCGACACAACCTCGCTGGATAGAAGTAGCGTAACGGTTTACACTGGGGTTTACTATATCCCCGATAATGGGACGAACCGTAGCAATATGGTTGGCTGGTGGCCATGCAAGAATCCTCCATGTGTTTCTGCGCCTGACATTGATTTGGCGATATCAGTTTTGGTGGCTACCACCCCAGGTGATGCTGATAACAATACTTCTTTCAATGTTGCTGATGTGAACTATATGCTGGCTTGGATATTTACTGGTGGCTCAGGGCCGCCAATTCGCAATGACGCAGATGCAAACGGTGACTGCGTACTTAATATTGCAGACGTAACCTATATGATCGCCAACATCTTCAATAGTGGTTCGTTGCCGCTAGATGCGGATTGTGTGCCTGGGAGTTTGAAGCCTGCGGCAGGCGGGGAGAGTTTTGTTTTTGCGGCTGATGTGGCGTTGGATGTTGGCGCTAAGCGGGATAATAGGCGGATGTTGAAGTATAATGCTACGCGCAAAGTTAATGCGCTGGTGATTCGTTTGAAGGCTTTGAATGGTTCGCAAATTGAAGTGACTAAGACGAGCGCCAAATCAGAATTGTATTGGTCGCAAACAGGCGCGGATGTTATTATTGGTTTGATTGACCCACAAGGCCAAGATTTCTTTATGCCTTCGGATAGTGATTTGGTTGAAATCGCTGGTGATTTCGAGATTGTTTCAGTTGAAGCCACTGATATTCACGCAGACGGTACGACAGAATACCTTCGTCCGCAATATGTCGCAGGTAAGTTTACTTCAAGTAGTGATCCGACTATCGGCGAGTTTTCGTTTGATGGCGCATTCCCGAATCCTTTCAATCCTGAAACACAAATCGCGTTCTCGTTACCGATTTCATCAAATGTCAAAATCGAGATTTACAATATCCTCGGTCAACGTGTTATCACGCTAACTGACAAACGTTTTGACGCAGGCGCTCACACAGTGAGTTGGAGCAGTCAGGATGAATCAGGTAGTATTGTAGCCAGCGGAATGTATTTCGCAAAAATGACCGCAGGAGATTTTAGCGCCAGCAAGAAGTTGGTGATTTTGAAATAGTATTACAAAGTGAGAGAACCCACAGCAAGCTGTGGGCGACCCTGCTTTCATTGTGAATGTTTAGAGTTTGGCCATTACTATTTCGGATAGTTCTGTGAGGGTTAGTTTTTGGGCGCGGGTTATGGCTTCTTCGCGGAAGACTACCCAACGGTCATGGAAGGCGCAGGGGTGGACGTTGCTGCATTCTTTGAGGCCCATGACACATTCGTCTTCGAGGTTGGAGAGTGCGTCGAGTGAGGCGAGGATACGGTAGAGGGTGATTGAGTCGGGGTTGACTAGGAGTGAGAAGCCGCCTGTGGGGCCTTTGGTGGAGCTGATGAATTTCTTTTTGACTAATTGGCTGAGGACTTTGCCGAGGAAGTGTTCTGGAATATTGAGGCGTGAAGCTATGTCTTTGGCTTTAACGGATTGACCTGCTGGTAGGCTGGTCATGTATCCTAAGGCCTCGACGGCATAGACTGTAGACTGCGAATAGATCAATCTGTAAATCCTTTCTTACTCTATCTTTTCTGCGCTGGTCAAGGGAGTCGAGCATTACTCAATACTCAAGACGTGATAATTCCCGACCTTATTGTCTGCTATATAAGAGTTGTTGAGTCCAATGTCAACACTTAGATAGATTGGATGGTGTCTTGCGAATTGGTCTCTTGGGCTGAATTACAACACCAAGCAAGATAGGGTGTTATGCCTAAAAGTTAATGAAATGCTTTTGGCTCGCATAATGTTGAAATTCTCTGGTGGGTTATTAGCTATTTCAATTCACTGTGCGATATTTGTTATTTATGGTCTTTGGTGTCGTAATTAATGAGATAAGCTATTTGGGGTTATTATGAGTTTTGCAAATTGACTTGAGAAGGAATTTACACTACTGTGCGCCGTCATGAGATTTACTCTAAAAGATACAAGCGCTCAGTCAGGCAGTATTGACTCCAACGATTGTGACTCAGGCGCCGGTAATGGTAAAGCTCGTCGGGGTGAGATAACGACGGCGCATGGAAGGATTCAGACTCCAGTTTTTATGCCAGTGGGAACTGCTGGAGCGGTGAAGGCTCTGACTTGCGCTGATCTGGATAGTTGTGGCGCTGAGATTATATTGGGCAATACGTATCATCTGTATTTGCGTCCTGGGCATGAATTGATAGAGCGTTTGGGGGGCTTAGCGAAGTTCAATGGCTGGAACAAACCGACATTGACAGATTCGGGTGGTTTTCAGGTGATGTCACTTTCATCGAAGGTGAAGATTAGTGACGATGGGGTTGAGTTTGCTTCGATTATTGATGGTTCCTCGCATAATTTTACACCTGAGAGGGCTATTGAAATTCAGCGCGCATTGGGCGCGGATATTATTATGTCATTTGATCAATGTCCGCCAGCCGATTGTACTCGTGAGTTTGCAGAAGAGGCAGTTGAGAGAACCGCTCGTTGGGCGGAGCGTGGTCGGCGATATTTTGATGAAGCGAATGCGAGGCATAACACGCAGCAGGCGCTCTTTGGAATTGTTCAAGGTTGGACGGATTTGGAATTGCGCAAGCGTTCGGCGAGTCAGATTATCGATATTGGATTTCCTGGGTATGCTATTGGAGGTTTGGCGGTTGGTGAGTCCAAAGAGTTGTTAAATGAAATGACTGCTTTTAGCGCTGACTTGTTGCCTGTCAATAAACCGCGGTATTTGATGGGTGTGGGGTATCCAGAGGATTTACTGATGGCGGTTGCCGCTGGAGTGGATATGTTTGATTGTGTGCTGCCAACACGTAATGCGCGGACTGGATGGGTGTTTACTTCCGAGGGGCCACTTGTCTATCGGAATGCACAATATGCCGCTGATGAAAAGCCGCTGGATCCGAATTGCGATTGTCAGGTTTGCCAGCGCTATAGCCGTGCTTATATTCGTCATCTCTATAACCAAAAAGAAATCACGGCCTATATTTTGGCTACTTATCATTCTACCTACTTTTACCAGAATCTGATGCTCCAGATTCGGCGTTCGATTGAAGATGGCTGTTTTGTGGAGTTTCGCAGACAGTTTTTGGAGCGCTATATATCTTCGGATTGATTTACCCTCTTAACAACCTATTGTTCAGCCCCATAATGCCAATTGGGTTACCCGATCCCAATGGGAACCACATCGCACCCTGTTATGTTAGCTTCTGTAGTGGCGTTTTGCATTATTTTGCATAGCCATCGTCTTGGATAGTCAATTATTCCGTTGCTTAGATACGAAGATTCATTATGTTATCTGATGTTGCCGTCAGCGGATTATTCTTGTCCAGTTTTTACATACTTGTCCTACAAAAAATACATCAGAGTAATTCCGACTAGTTTTTCAAAAGTGATTAGTATAGTTGGGGATGTTCATACGTTTGGTTATATATCGGAGATATGTTCATGAGTAGCAGTTACGCGAGGTTTTCTTTGACTAAGTTGGCAATGCTGTTGATTGTCTTCATGATTGCTGTCGTGTCGGGTCTTACTTTGGAAAGTGAGAGGGGTGATGAAAAAAGAGTAATCACGACTTTGCAACCAGAGCAATCCGCGAGTAGGATACAGATCGATTCAAAGACAGGTGAGTTTAGTTCGGCCCCAGTGGAGGTTTCTGCTATGAACCTGTCACCTAAACTGACGAGTTCACTTAGTACTTCGACTGTTGGTTTGGTAGTTGAGGATGGCGCTGGTGGTGGTCAGATGGTTCGGTTGCAGGGACGGTTTCGGCATTTGAGTGCAGTGACACCCAAAGGAAAGACACCCGAAGGTGATTCATCAGTGACTGTCCAATGTTTAGATGGAGTCACGTCTGCGATCGGCAAGAACGCGGAGGCCAAATGATGAAAGCGCAGGCTTTGGTGTTTCCGCTTCGGGCGTTGTTCGGCTTTGCATTGGTTTGTGGTTTGCTGATGTGTGATTACTCGACATGTTCAGCTTCAGCGACAATAACAGTGGTTAATGGTGATGGGCCTAATGAGGGTTTTAATGATCCTGCGGCTTTTACGCCAGTTGGTGGAAACACTGCGACGATTATTGGTCAAGCGCGACTGAATGCTTTTCAATTCGCGGCTGATATTTGGGGGGGCTTGCTCAATAGTACGGTAGAGATCAAGATCGATGCTAACTTTGATCCAATGTTTTGCAGCGCTAGTTCTGCTGTTCTAGGAGGCGCGGGACCTAATACTGTACACTGGGATTTCCCGAATGCTCCTTTGGCGAATACACTTTATCCCGAGGCGCTGGCCAATGCGTTGGCTGGTGTTGATCAATCTCCATCCACCGCTGATATTGGCGCGACATTCAACAGTGATCTTGATTTGCCGTCATGTTTGGGAAGCACTACTTGGTACTATGGACTTGACGCTTCACCGCCTTCAGGTAAAATTGATTTTGTTACTGTCGTGTTACATGAAATTGGGCATGGGTTAGGGTTTGCGACTTTTGTAGATGGCGCTAGTGGGCAATTGTTTTTGAGTCGTAATGACACATACATGTTTTTACTGGAAGACCACGGCGCTACTCCTACCGATTGGCCTTCGATGAACGACGCGCAGAGGATGGCCTCGGCAATCGGAGACCCTGACTTACATTGGTTGGGGCTTGATGTAACGGCCGAAGCGGCTTCGATTCCGGTGACGAATGGGGTTCATGGAAGTGGGCATGTGCGGATGCATGGGCCTAATCCTTTGTCGCCTGGTTCTTCGGTTTCACATTTTAGTACAGCAGTGTTTCCTAATGAATTGATGGAACCGTTTTTCACGGGTCCAGACCACACTCCAGGGTTGGCATTGTCGCTGATGGCAGATATTGGTTGGCCTGCTCCAGCTGGTAGTGACATTGATGGGGATGGGATCCCTGATGGCATAGACAATTGCCCGAACATAGCGAATCCTTCACAGGTAGACAGTGACGGCGATGGCAATGGTGACGCTTGCGATATTTGTCCGGGGTTTGATGATTTTGCTGATTCCGATGGAGACGGCGTTCCCGACGGTTGTGATATGTGTAATGGCTTTAGTGATTCTATTGATTCGGATGGCGATGGTGTACCTGATGGTTGCGATGTTTGTCCTGGCTTTGACGATTTAGTTGACTCAGACGGTGATGGTGTGCCAGACGGTTGTGATATATGCAACGGGTTTAATGATTCTATTGATTCTGATGGCGATG